>CAVQCG010000004.1:0-953620 GCA_963710975.1 uncultured Thermoleophilia bacterium
CCGGATCGGCTACGTCGCAGGCGACACCCAGCGCTGAACTACCGAGATTCGTGAGTTCCGTCGCCGTCGCCTCGGCGCGGGTCAAGTCGACGTCAGCAGCCACCACGGAGGCGCCTTCAGCCGCCATCGCGAGACAAGTCGCGCGCCCAATCCCACTTCCGGCGCCAGTGATCAGCGCGGTCTTTTCAGCGAGCACGTTCATCAGGCCTCACCTTCGACGTCAGCGCGTCACAACGCGCCAACCCTCGCAGCGAGCAAGCCAGTGCGGATCGGGGGCCGACAGAACCCAGGCAGCGGCTTCACAAACTTCCAAGGGTCAAGCGGTCGCGAGCTGGACTCGAGCCCGTGCGAGCTGGGCGACATCGAAGATCGGCTCGTGGTGGGGTCGCTCATGCGCTCCTTCCTTTCCCTCTTAGCACGGCGTTGACATCGGCTGCGAGTTGGTCGAGTGTGGGGCCGTCGTTGGTGAGAACGCGCAGGAAGTTCTCGGAGATGTGCATCCGCCGCCGCCCTCGAGCGGGGTCGCGGGGACCGCCCCCGCAAAGCCTGTCTAGAAGCGGCTCTGAGAGATGACAGGGGATTCTTCATCCCACGACGGCAGCTTGCGTCGTCACCGAGACCATCGTTGGCGCCGACCAGGTCGCCCTTCGGGCTGATCGCGCCTGACCGGAGACATACAGCATGTGGGCCAACGCGGTAGCCTTGGGCAAGCCGATATTGCGACCGCAGTCATCGATATCGCCAGCATCGCGGAGGGAAGGTGCCTTCAATTGGCGCTCCGACTTCAGCACGAGCAAAGTGACAGCAGGCATCTCTTGGGGGGCGGCGGCGGGCGACCGAGCTTGTTCTGCTCCCCCAAGGGATCGGCGGGACGTGAAGAAGGCCCGAGAAGCACCCCTCGCCTGCCGTCACGGCAGCGTTGCGGCGCCCCAGAAGGCACGAATCACTGGCATCCCGATGCCATCAGCAAGATCGAGGAGGAATCATGGCCACGCACGATGAGCTTGCGACGTGGGATCAGGCCCACGTCATTCATCCCTGGAGCTTCGCCGGCCCATCGCTGATCATCGAGCGAGGCGCAGGTTCGAGATACTGGGACGCTGAGGGCCGCGAGTATCTGGACGCTCTCGGTGGCATCCAGCTCTGCGAGATCGGGCATGGCCGCGCCGAGCTGGGCGATATCGCCGCCGGGCAGATGTCCAAGCTCGAGTATGCACCGATGTTCTGGAACTTCGGCAACGAGCCAGCGACGCTACTCGCCCGGAGGCTCGCAGAACTCGCTCCCGACGAGATCGACAACGTCTTCTTCACTAATGGCGGCTCGGAGAGTTGCGAAAGCGCGATCAAGATGGCGCGGCTATATCACCATGTCCGCGGGGAGCCCGATCGGAAAGTGATCCTCTCCCTTCGACATGGGTACCACGGGATGTCCTACGGTGCTCTCGCCGCGAGCGGGCTCCCAGGCCTCCAGGTCGGGTTCGGTGAGATGCCGGCCGGCTTCGCCCAACTCTCGACGCCGTACCCGTACCGGGCTGAGTTCCTGCACGGCGCCGCCCCGGTCGACTACTGCATCCGGGAGTTGGAGGAGACAATCATGCGGCTCGGCCCCGAATCTATCGCGGCATTTATTGGCGAGCCTGCGCTAACAGTCGGCGGCGCGATCTTCCCCCCAGACGACTACTGGCCGGCGGTCACAGATATCTGCCATCGCCACGGCATCCTCATGATCGCTGACGAAGTCGTGACCGCGTTCGGTCGTCTTGGACACTGGTTCGCGTCAGAACCACGAGGGCTTGGCGCCGATCTCATCGCGACTGCAAAGGGGCTGACAAGCGGCTATCTGCCTCTCGGTGCTGTGCTCGCGTCGAACCACATCGCCGAGACGCTGAAGGGAGCCGAGAGCGGCTTCATGCACGGGTTCACGTACTGCGGTCATCCGGTCGCCTGCGCAGTCGGGCTGGCAAATCTCGAGATCATCGAACGGGAGAATCTGCTCGACAACGCTCTGACGGTCGGCGCTCACCTTCGCGACCGACTCGAGACACTGCTCGATATTCCGGTCGTCGGAGATGTGAGAGCAATGGGATTGCTTGCCGGCGTCGAGCTCGTCGCAGACACACAGACACGAGAGCCGCTCCCTGTTCGCCGCCAGGAGATCGCAAACCGGATCCGAGACGAGCAAGGGGTGATCGTGCGCAGCATCTACCAGAACGTCATCATCGCACCCTGCCTGATCCTCACCGAAGAGGAGGCCGACCGGATCGTCGAGGCGTTAAGGAGCGTGCTCGAAAGCACAGGGCAAGACGGACGGCCGCTCAGGACTGGTTTGGAGGCGACGGTTGGTGACTGAGGTCATCTTGAAGAACGGTCTCGTCGATGTCGGTGCAGGGGAGTTCCAGCGGACGGATGTAGTCGTCGCCGACGCCCGAGTGACGATCGTCGTCGACGTTGGGCTTCGAGAGGCCGATTCGTCGTTGACTGCTCCAGCTAGGGGCGAGGGCCGGTGCAAACCGCACGAAACCGCGCCACGGGCCCACCGAGAGCGGCACCCTCTACCAGCGCTCCCGACACCCACCGCGCAAAGGAGTGCCTTGCCACCGTACTGGCCCTGAGACGCCTCAGAGGACTCGCATCCAGCGTCGCTGAGCACTCCGCCGGTCGTGCCCTTACGCCACAACAATTACCGGGCTGCCACCAAGGCGAAACATGACCCGCCATGCGTTTAGCGCCTTGCCGGAGCCACGGGGCAGGACGTTCGCAGCTCCAGCGACCCCGGAGAACCTATGACCGAACGCCAGTCTTGCCGGCGAGCCCGCCCGTCCTGCTACGCCCAACGTATGCGGTAATCCCGTCCGCGCCTACTGACCGATAGGCAAGGCCTGCCTGTAGGACGGACCCGCACCGCCGACGAATATGGCCAGGCGTCCGATTCGGTTCCAGAAGATTCGGGGATAACCATGACATGACCTGGTGGCAATGGATGCTCATAGCCGGGGCCGTGGTCTCGGCCATGCCCTGTCTATTCGACTTGCGACACTGGCGACAGCCACGGCAGGGAGTACGACACCGCGTAAACCGTCAGCGAGTTCACCGTCGTATCAGCTTCTGATCGCGCCAGACGCCCTCGACCTCACGGATCCAGCAGGTCGAAACAAGCGTCGATCGAGGTCCGGTCGCCGGCCCGCGCCCGCCGGACCACCTCCTTCGTCTCATCGGACACCGTACCGAGCTTGGCGTAGAGCTGAGCTCGGAGCGCCTCGAACAGCCAGGGTTCGATCGCCACTCTGGCGTTCATGCACGAGTACAGCGTCGGCAAGCCCGGTCGCGCACTACGAGCCATGACCGCCGCCGTTTCGCGGCCGACGTGGTCAGAAGACCGGCGGCGCTCGGATTCACGCGACGCCAGGTGTACGAGGCTCGAGGAGCGCGACTGTCGGGTTACCGGCCGATCTGTAGCATTCGGCGATGCGATCAACGTGGCCGGCGCTTCCCCTTGAGGCCTGGAGCGCCACCTGCGACACGCTCCATGCGCACACGCAGGTGTTGGGCAAGCTGGCCGTTGTGCTCGCTCCGCCCGAGCCCCAGCTACAGCACGCCGCGCTGCGCCTCAGCGCCCGCGGCTGGGAGACGCTTCCGTTGCCGGCTCCTGACGGCTCCGGTGCGATCGTCGTTGCGCTGGATCTGTCTACCCACGAGGCGGTCGCCGAGCATAGCGACGGGCGGGTGCAGCGCGTCAAGCTCACCCCCAACCGGCCGGTCGGCGAGGTCACGCGCGAGGTGCTGGCGGCGGTTCGCGGGCTCGTAGGCCCGGTCGAGATCGACCCGACGCCGCAGGAGGACGCCGTGGACACGCCCCTTGACGAGGACGAGGAGCACGCGAGTTAGAACAGCGCCAGGTGGCGACGTACTCGCGGCAGCGACCCGTGCTGCCCTGGTCCTCGCGGCGGTCCGTGCGCCCTATCGCGGTCGGTCGACGCCGGTCAACGCCTGGTGGGGATCGTTCGACCTCGCCGTGAACCTCTTCTCCGGGCGGCCGGCCGAACCTCCGTCGCGCGACTTCATCATGCGCAACACCATGGATGCGGAGGAAATCGCTATCGGGTGGTGGCCAGGCGATCCACGTTACCCGCGCGCGGCCTTCTACGCCTACGCACATCCCGCGCCGGACGGGTTCGCGAATGCGACGCTCTCACCCGCCGCCGCACGATGGGACGCCACGCTCGGCGAATACATTCTTGACTGGGACAGCGTCTGCGCCGCCCCGACCCCCACCAGGAGGCGCTCGAGTTCGCCCGCTCAGCTGTTCGGCATGCATGCACGGTGTGCGCCTGGGACCCCAAGCTAAGCGTCAGCGTCGAGGGAACCCCACCACCGGTCGCGTGACCGCTGCGAGCAGGCCGGGGCCCGTCGCTGTCGAGCCGCGCTATAGGCCTCAATCTATGAGACCCGACGTCCCGCAGGCGCCGAACGCACTCCTACAGCGGTTCGAGTCCGCTCCGCGCCTCTAGACCAGTAACCATGCGGGTTCGCGGGCAGTCTTCCACGAGGCCGCCGTATCCGAGCTGAACGCCATCGGCGCCCGCCTCGCAAGGATCAATCGGGCCGGGGCCGGGCCGCCGGCGATGCTCAATCGCGCGCTAGAAAAGACTGTAGGTGAAGCGTTCGATGAAGAATCCGTGGCCGGTCGGGATGCTCTTGCAGGTCATCCCGCTCTGTCTTGAGATGCACCTGAAGCGGCCTGGATCCGACCACTTTTCGCCGTAGGCGAGAGTCGGCCCGCGCGGGAACTTGTTGGCGGAGACGTTTCGCTCCTTGCCGGCCTTGCCGTTGAGGGGAACGAAGACGGCGTAGTGGTCGTTCAGTGTTAGGCACGCCATGAGGTTTGCGTTGATGAACTCACGGCAGCGGATGTTTCCGCTCGGGCTGTGGAAGTAGTTGCTTGTCCATGCGGGCTGGGCTGAGGCCATGGTGGGCGCAACAAGAGCGATCGCGAAGACGAGGCCCGCCAGGAGTGTTCGCCGCATCGTTGGTACCTCCGTCGAGTTGACTTACTACGCAGCTTCGTATGCCGATCGAGATGTGTCAACGGTCGCCGTACATGCTGCCGACCGGGGGCAACGGGGGTTCAGCTCGCATCGACTGCAGTAGTCTTCATCGTCGATGATCGAGGGGCGCATCCGGCACACCGTCGTGTTCGCGCTGAAGCATCCCGAGGGTTCGGTGCAGGAGCGGGAGTTCATGGAGGCGGCCCAGCAACTCGCGGCTATCCCGGGCGTCGAGGAGTTCGAGCTCCTCGACGAGGTCAGTCCGAAGAACGGCTATCGGTTCGGGATCTCGATGGAGTTCGCCGACCGGTCCGCATACGACGGCTATAACGACCACCCAGACCACGTCCGTTTCGTGGAGCAGCGGTGCGGTCGAGGTGAGCGACTTCCTCGAACTCGACTACACCCGACGCTAGCGATTCGGCGGTCGGGTCGAAGGCGGTTTGTTCCTCCCCTCATGGCATGATCGGGTCGAGAGTCCCGAGTCGAACGTCTGGAGGGCATATGGCTGTGTTGATGACCGCTCACGTTCCCGGCGCAACGAAGGAGATGATCGACGCCATGCGGCCGCTGCGCGAGCCGATACGGAACGCGAAGGGTTTCATCTTGCACGCGAACGGCCCTGCTCCCGGCGGCTGGCGCATGACCGAGGTGTGGGAAACGCAGGCCGACTTCGAGGCGTGGTTCGAGTCCTCCATCAAGCCGTTGTTCCCCGCGGACGGCCCGATGATGCCATCGATCACAGTCGACGAGCTGAACGAGGTCGTGACCGCGTAGCATCGCGCGCCCGGGGAACGTACCCAAGCGCAGGGACGGACTTGCGTCGCTCCAATGTCTTTGGTCTGCCTCTTTCAGCGGTTCGAGTCCGCTGCTGACGCTCGCGCGGCGTTCGCGTCTCGGTATGGACGTGGAGAAAGTAGCGTCGGTTGTGCGACTCGCCTGACCTGACTGATCTCGATCAGGCTCCGGCCTGTGTGGTGGCCGCGCGCGATGCCGATCGGCTGCCCGGCGCCGCGCGTTCTTGTCCCGCCCCGTACTACGCTTTGGGTCTGCCCGGGGGCCTCATGTCGTCTCGTGACCGGTACATCATCCATGGCGGGATTGAGGGGCGTGAGCGCCTGCGTGTACTCGCGCGCGCGATGCATCCGACGACGGCGGCGCTGCTCGACCGGGTGGTGACGCCCGGGGCTGTCTGTCTGGACGTTGGCTGCGGGGGAGGAGACGTCGCGCTCGAGCTGGCTCGTCGTGTCGGCGCTCAAGGCCGGGTCGTCGGTGTGGACATGGACGAAGACAAGATCCGGATTGCGCAGGAAGAAGCGATCGAGGCCGGTGCGGCCCAGGTTGAATACATGTGCCGCGATGTCGTGAGCGAGCCCTTTCCGGCCGAGTACGACCTCGTCTATGCCCGGTTTCTCATCACACACCTCCCGGAGCGCCAGGCTGCCGTCGCACACCTGGTCGGTGCTCTCCGACCCGAGGGCGTCGCCGTCCTCGAGGACATCGACTTCGCCGGAAGCTTCTGCTATCCGCCCAATTGGGCCTACGAGCGGTACTGCGAGCTCTACACGAGAACTGCCGAGGCGCGAGGGGGCGATGCGAACGTCGGCCGCCAGCTGCCCGCCCTCTTGCTCGGGGCCGGTTGTGCGCGCGTGGTGACCACGGTCGTCCAGCCAGCCGCGCTGAACCCCGACGGCTACGAGCGCGACGTCAAGCTGATTGCCGCCGTGACGATGGAGAACATCGCCGCGTCGGCCATTCTCGAAGATCTCACCACGCGCGAAGAGGTGCAGGATGTCGTTGCCGAGCTCCACAGGATCGCTCGAGACGCGAGCACGCTTCTCGCCTTGCCCCGCATCGTCCAGGCCGTCGGATATCTCACCGGCTAGGCTGTCGCGACGTTGATCGGCAACGACGGTTTTGAGGAGGATTGATGTCGCTTCCGTTTCCCGTCTTTGACATCGGCGCTGGATCTTCGTTCGAGCGCGGTGTTCAGCATGGGCTGAAGGCCCGTGAGCAGATTGCGGCGACCGTCGAGACGTACCGTCAGATCTTCCGCGACTTCGTCCGGATCGATTGGGAGGAGGCGCAGCGTATCGGTGAGTCGTACGCGGCCCCGATCGAGCGCTACGACGCCGAGATCGCGGAGGAGATCCGGGGTGTCGCAGAGGGGAGCGGCTTCGATCACGCGGAGATTCTCGCGCTCAACTCACGTTCGGAGATCGCGTTGAGCGCACGGATGGTCGATGGCTGCACGGCGTTCTCGGCCTTTGGTCGTGCCACGAGGGGTGAGACGACGGTGCTCGCACAGAACTGGGATTGGCGGCCCTCTCTCTCGGAGTCGATGGTGGTGCTGCGGATCGAGCAGCCGGGGAAGCCGTCGCTGACGATGCTGACCGAGGCGGGCATCGTGGGCAAACTTGGCTTCAACTCGGCCGGGCTCGGGGTCTGCTTGAACGCGATCGTCACCGACCGCCTGGAGCAGGGAGGCACGCCCCTTCACGTGGTGTTGCGGGCGATTCTCGACTCGCGAACGCTGGGTGACGCGGTCGGTGCGGTGGCCCGCGCCGGGATCGCCTGCGCGGCGAACTTCCTGGTGGCCCAGCACGGCAACGGGAGTATCGACATCGAGGTAGTACCCGGAGAGCTCGACGTGCTGCTGCCCGAGCGCGACGTCATCGCGCACACGAACCACCTGCAGAGCCTGCGTCTCGTAGGCGTCCGGGATCTGGGCGCGTTGGCATTCCCGGACACGTACGTGCGCCTGGCCCGCGTCAGGCGGCTGCTCGACGAGTGCCATGGGCGGCTGGACGGCGAAGCGGCCCGGTCGATCCTGCGCGATCACGCGAACGCGCCGGACGCCATCTGCCGCCATGTCGACGAGATCGTCGATCCGGAGGGGAAGCGAATCCACTCCGTGTTCTCGCTCGTGATGGACCTCGAGGAGCAGAAGCTCGAGGTGACCAACGGCCCGCCGTGCTCGGGCGAGTACATCAACCCTGTCGAGGCTGCTGCCCTGGCCGCTCTTCCGGCATGAGCGCGCGCTGGCGGCCGGAGCTCGTCGACCTCTCGCACCCGTTGACGGAGGAGACGGGGGTGAGGATGTTCGGCGACCTCGCGAGCGACGACTACAACCGCGTCGACATCACCTACCTCGCCACCTGGGAGACGGCCAACGGGATGATTGCCCGCTTCTCGATGTTCGACCACCTCGGCACGCACGTCGACGCGCCGAACCACACGAACGAGGACGGCTACGCCCTGGAGGAGGTCGACATCTCCCGCCTGGTCGGCGAGGCGGTCGTCCTGGATCTCTACCGAGGTGATGTCGATTACGGGTACACGGTGGATGACCTCGCCGGGGCCGTACCAACGATCGAATCGGGCGACATCGTTCTCATCCACTCGGGCTTCAAACCGGTCGCGCGAAGAGAAGATCGCACGAAGCAGACATACCTGACCGTCGAGGCGGCCGAGTGGCTTGTCGACCGCGGAGTCCGTGCGGTGGGCTGCGAGCCGGCCGGCATCGAGCATCTTCCCGACGCCTACTTCGTGCATCGCTGGTACGCGAAAGACACGCCCAACCCGCCCTCCTGGCCAGCGCATCGCGTCTTGCTCGGCAACGACGTGTACATCATCGAGGGGCTCACGAACCTCGATCGGCTCAAGGGTCAGCGCGTCAGGTTTGCGGCGCTCCCCCTCAACGTGCCGGGCCTGACCGGCTGCCCCGTCCGGGCAGTCGCGTGGGTCGATTCCTGATCGATCGCAGCCATGGTCCGGCGGAGCGCTGACGAGCTCGTCGAAGACATCGCGCCGGGAATGCTCGTCGCGATCCCGCGCGACTACTCAGGGGTTTCGATGGCGGCGACACGTGCCATCGTCGCCCGCCGGACCCGAGGGCTTCGACTGCTGGCGGTTCCGACCTCCGGGATCCAGACCGACGTGCTGATCGGCGCGGGTTGCGTCGCCGAGCTCGAGGCGGCGGCGGTGAGTCTCGGGGAGCTTGGGGCGGGCCCGAGGTTCGTCGACGCGATCACAGGACGGACGATCCGCATGCATGACACGACGTGTCCCGCAGTGCACGCTGCGCTGCAGGCCGCAGAGAAGGGGATCCCGTTCATACCGTTGCGCGGGCTCATCGGCAGCGACGTCCTCGCGCACCGTGACGACTGGAAGCTGGAGCAGAACCCGTTCGCCGAGAGCGAGGATCCGATCGTGCTCCTCCCGGCGATCCGGCCCGATGTCGCGCTCTTCCACGCTCCGAGGGCCGATCGCAGCGGCAACGTGTGGATCGGGCGTTGCCGCGAGCTTGCGACCATGGCGCATGCGGCGGCACGGACGCTCGTGACCGTCGAGGAGATCGTGGACGACGACCTGCTCGCCGACGAGGCGACCGCTGCCGGCGCGCTTCCGGCGATGTACGTCACCGGCATCGCCGTGGCGGAGCGCGGCGCCTGGCCGCTCGGCTGCCAGGATCTGTACGAGCCCGACGACGAGGAGCTCGGCCGCTACGCCGAGGCGGCTCGAACGGAGGAGGGCTTCGCCGAGTGGCTGGCAGCCTTCCTCGCGAGTCCCGTCGGAGCAGTCGACCACACGTGAGCGCGACTGCCGACGCCCTCAGGCGGGAGTCGATGATCGCGGCCATCCTGCGTCGGCTCGAGGGTTGCCGCACGATCGCCGTCGGCGCCTCCTCGCCGATCCCGGCCGCTGCGGCGCTGCTCGCCCGCGCGAACTGGGACGCGCGCGTCCTGATGCTGGGAAACCGCGAGCTCGACTGCTTCACCGACGGGGGTCGGGAGCTCTTCGACTTCGCCGCGCAGGGCCGGATCGACGCGTTCTTCCTCTCGGGCGGACAGATCGACGGGAAGGCGAACGTCAACCTGCTCGGCACCGGCCACTATCCCGACCTCGTCCAGCGGTTCCCCGGCTCCTTCGGCTCCACCTACCTGTACTTCCTCGTGCCGCGCGTGATCCTGTTCCGTGAGGAGCATTCCCCGCGCACGACACCGGAGCGGGTCGACGTGATCAGCGCTCCGGGGACGAGCCCACCCGGCGTCTACCGTCCCGGCGGCCCGGCTGCGCTGGTGACCGGCCGGGCGGTGTTCGGCTTCGACCGCACGCGCGGGCGGTTCGCCATCGAATCCGTGCACGGCGGGGAAACCCCCGAGACCGTGCGCGAGGCGACGGGCTTCGCCTACGACGAGTCGCCAACCGTGCCGATGACACCGCCCTTGTCAGCCGACGATCGCCTGAAGCTGCACGGGTCGGTCGCGGACGAGCTGGGGCAGACGTACCCTCGATTCGCCGCGATGCTCGCAGCCGCATAGGCTGGCAACTGGCCATGGACGAGTCCTCGACCCCGAACACGGGCGCGCTCGCCGGTATCCGCGTGATCGACCTGACGCGCGTGCTCGGCGGGCCGTACGGCACCCAGATCCTGGCCGACCACGGCGCCGACGTCGTCAAGATCGAGCCGCCACAGGGCGACGAAGTGAGGGATTGGGGCCCGCCGTTCCGCGACGGGACAGCCTCGTACTTCGTCGGAATCAACCGCAACAAGCGGATGATCGCCCTCGACCTCGGGCAGGTCGCCGGACGGGAGGTTCTGCTGCGGCTGCTCGAGACGGCCGACGTGATGATCCACAACTACAAGAGCGGCGCCCTCGAGAAGTGGGGCATCGGCTTCGAGGACGTCCTTCGAGACCGCTTTCCCCGGCTCGTCTACTGCCACGTGACCGGCTACGGGTCCGACGGGCCGCTCGGCGGCCTTCCCGGGTATGACTCGGCGGTCCAGGCGACCGCCGGGATGATGAGCATCAACGGCCCGCCGGAAACCGGCCCGCTCCGCATCGCCGTGCCGATCGTCGATCTCGGAATGGGCCTGAACGCAGTGATCGGAATCCTGCTCGCGCTGCTCCACCGCGACCGGACCGGGACCGGCCAGGCTGTCGACGTCTCGCTCTACGACGCCGCGGTGAGCCTGCTGCACCCGCAGGCGGCGAACTACCTGATGTCCGGCGATGTTCCCGAGGCCACCGGGAACGCCCATCCGAACATCAGCCCCTACGATCGATTCGACACGGGAACGAAGCCGATCTTCCTCGCTGTCGGCAACGACCGCCAGTTCCGCACGATGTGCGACGTCATGGGGGTCCCCGGCCTCGCGGACGATCCTCGCTTCGTCGTCAATGCATCGAGGGTCGTCAACCGGGATGCGCTTCGCGCCGAGCTCGAGGTTCTGTTTCAGGGTCGGGACGGAGAGCAGCTTGCGGACGAGCTGATCCGAAGTGGCGTGCCGGCCGGTGCGGTGCTCGACGTCGCCGAGGTGCTGGAGAGCGAGCACACGCGCCATCGCGAGCTCGTGGTCGAAGACGGTCCCTACCGCGGGACCGGATTCCCGGTGAAGCTCTCCGACTCGGCGGCCCAGTTGCGGTGGGGGCCCCGACCATTCAACGCCGACGGCCCGAGCGTGCTGCTCGAAGCGGGTTACTCCGACGAGGAGGTCGAGGCGCTCCAGGCGGCCGGGGTCTTACCGGCCGAGCGTCGCCGTTCCGGCTGAGCCTCGCCCGAGAGGCCGAACGCCTCTGCGACCAGCTCGTACGAGCGCCGCCGCGCGCCGTGGTCGTACGTGATGGTCACGAGCATCACCTCGCCGGCACCGTACTCCTCGGCGATCTGCTCGAGCTCGCGCCTGACGGTCGCGGGAGAGCCGACGACGGCGCGGCGTTCTTCGGGTGCCAGCGTTGGCGCTCCGTGTGCGGCGAGGAAGTGCAGCGCCCGCTCGACGGGCGGGACGGGGATCAGCTGCCCGCGGCGGAGCAGCGTGATCGCCATCCGGACGCTGGCTGCCAGCGTCTCGGCCTCCTCGTCCGATGCAGCGCACACGACCGTGACGGCTACCGCAACCTGCGCTTCCCGTAGATCCTCGGACGGGGTGAAGCGCTCACGGTAGAGCGCGGTCTTCTCGGCCCCGGCCGGGTTGATGAAATCGGCGAAGGTGTACGGCAGGCCGAGATCGGCGGCCCAGATCGCGCTCTGGAGCGACGACCCGAGGAGCCACACCTCAGGTGTCTCCGGAAGCCCTGGGAGCGCCGCCGCCAGCCGGGCGAATGGATGCCGCGCCGGGAAGTCGTTGCCGAGGTACGCGAGCAGCTCGGCGAGCTGCTCGGGGAAGTCGTCAGGTGAGGGCTCACGGCGGTCTCGCTGGAGGGCGAACATCGTCTGTGGGTCGGTGCCGGGTGCCCTGCCGATGCCGAGATCGATCCGGCCGGGGTAGAGGCCGCTGAGCACGCTGAACGTCTCGGCCACCTTCAGGGGGCTGTAGTGGGGCAGCATCACGCCGCCGCTTCCGACCCGCAGCCGCGTCGTGGCCGAACCTATCGCGGCGATCAGGACCTCGGGACTGGGCCCGGCGAGCATCGGCGTCGCGTGGTGCTCGGCTACCCAGTAGCGGTGATAGCCGAGCTCGTCGGCCAGTCGTGCGAGGTCGATCGTGTTCGCGAGCGCCTCGGGGCCCGTCGAGCCCTCGGAGATGGGCGACTGGTCGAGGATGCTGATCAGCAGGTCGCTCACGACTGTGCCTCAGGGTAGTCGTCGAGATGGCCCAGCCGCGCTACTGGTAGCGCAGCGCCTCGGCCGGCTGGATCCGGGACGCGCGGAGGGCTGGCGCGAGCGTCGCCGCCATTGCGACCGCGTAGACGACGATCCTCGCTTTCGGCGAATTACGGATCCGACGCTGTCGCTACGCGGCCGGCACTGCGTGCGTCGACCTCACGGGCTGCTTCGTCTTTCGCTTGAGCAGCGCGAGGGACGTCGCCGGGAGGACGATCACGGAGAGGAGGCCGGCCGCGACGAGGGCTGCGGCCGTCCCCTCGGAGACGATCCCCACGTCGACGCCGATGGTCGTCGCGACGACGATGAACGAGATCGACGTCGCCTGCAGGAGCGCGCCCGGCAGCACGCGGTCACGCCCGATCAGCTTCCGGTAGAGGAGCGTGGGGAGGCCGCGGGCGAGCAGGAGCGCGGTAAGGAAGATCGGCACCATGGCAAGCGTCGACCCGCTCGCGAACAGCGCTTCGCCGTCGAAGCGCAGCCCGCTCGCGACCCAGAAGAACGGGATGAAGACGCCGAAGCCGACGGCCTCGAGCTTGTGGTGGAAGCCGCCGTGGGTCATCGCCTTGTCCTCGTCGGTCAGCTTGAGGATCGCGCCGGCGAGAAACGCGCCGAGGATCGCCTCGAGCCCGAGGGTGCTCGCCGCGACGACGAAGATGGCCATGAGCAGGAACGCGCCGCGAACGCGGATCTGGGCGCTCGTGTCCATCAGCTGGAAGAGCGCCGCCGACACACGATGCACGTGCTCGAACCCGATGATCACGAGGCCGACGACGAGGACGAGCAGCAGGAACCCGCCGAAGAGGAGGAAGCGGCTGCCGAATCCGCCCTCGGACTCGCCGAAGAAGAGCGAGAGCAGGACGACGGTTGCGACCTCTGCGATCGAGGCGCTGGCGATGACGACCTTGCCGAACGACGTGCCCGAGACGCCTGCGTCGAGCAGGATCGGGATGATGACGCCGAGCCCCGTCGCGGAGAGGACGATGGCGATCAGGAACGGTGCGTCGATCAGGCCCGCGCCGTTCAGTCCGTAGCCGATCGCGAGCGCGATTCCGAACGACGCGAGCCAGCCGATCACGGTCAGCTTCAGCACGCGCCCACGGAGGTTGTCGAAGTCGATCTCGAGGCCGGCGATCAGGAGCAGGAAGGCGACACCGAGGAGGGCCATCACCTGCACGGCCGTATCGACCTCGGCCCAACCGAGCACCTGAGGCCCGATGACGATCCCGACGATCAACTCGACGACGAGGGATGGGATGCGGAGTCGCGGGACGAGCCCGAGCACGAGCGGCGTTCCGAATGCGACGGCCGCGACGATGGCCAGGTTCGTGAACGTGACGGCGGGCATGCTTGTCGGTCTCGGCACTGCCCCGGTCGTTACGGAACGGAGCCACTCGTAACGTTCGCCGGCCACCTCGGACATCACCTGCAGCCCGCCGCTGCCTGACGGCCTGACAGAGGAAATGGAGGAACGGCAATGCAACTCGGAATGATCGGACTCGGACGGATGGGGGCGAACCTCGTCCGCCGGCTCATGCGAGACGGCCACGACTGCGTCGTCTTCGACGTCAACGCGCACTCGGTCGCTCAGCTCGAGAGCGAGGGCGCGACCGGGGCGACGTCGCTCGAGGACTTCGTCGCGAAGCTCGAGACTCCCCGCGCCGCCTGGATCATGGTGCCGGCCGGCTACGTGCAGGGCACCGTCGACGAGCTCGCGGAGCTGATGGAGGCTGGTGACATCGTCATCGACGGCGGCAACAGCTTCTACCGCGACGACATCGATCGCGCCACGCAGCTCGAGCCGCGTGGCATCCACTACCTCGACGTCGGGACGAGCGGTGGAGTGTTCGGGCTCGAGCGCGGCTTCTGCCTGATGATCGGCGGCGAGAAGAAGGTCGTGAAGCACCTCGACCCGATCTTCGCCACGATCGGCCCGGGGATCGACGGCGCGCCGCGCACGCCGAGCCGGAACGGCAAGGTCTCGACGGCCGAGCAGGGCTACCTGCACTGCGGCCCGAACGGCGCCGGGCACTTCGTGAAGATGGTGCACAACGGCATCGAGTACGGCCTGATGGCGGCGTACGCCGAGGGCCTGAACATCCTCAAGCACGCGAACGCCGGGAAGGCAGGGCACGAGGTCGACGCCGAGACGGCGCCGCTTCGCGAGCCGGAGTACTACCAGTACGACCTCGACATCGGCGACATCGCCGAGGTCTGGCGGCGCGGCTCGGTCGTCGCCTCGTGGCTGCTCGACCTCACGGCGGACGCACTCGCCCAGTCACCGACGCTCGAGGGGTTCAGCGGACGGGTCTCCGACTCGGGTGAGGGCCGCTGGACGATCAACGCGGCCGTCGACGTCGGGACTCCGGCTCCCGTCCTCTCGGCGGCGCTCTACGACCGGTTCGCCTCACGTGGCGAGTCGCTCTTCGAGGATCAGATCCTGTCTGCGATGCGGTCCGAGTTCGGTGGCCATGCGGAGAAGACCGCTGCGTGACGGGTGACTGAGCTTCTAGAGGCTTGATGCGAAATGACCGCACGTCTGGATGGGGGCCTGCACGCGGCGGATCGCGGCCGCCTCGATCGGCACCAAGGCCACCAGCCTTGCCACCGATCGAGTCATCCACGCTCCTTGGTGCAGGCGGCCCCCCAGACGCACGCCCATTTCACATCAAGCCTCTAGGCTCCGCGAATCGAGGCCTGGTTCGAGAACCTCTGGGACACGCTGACCACGGTCTCGCCGTGGGCGCTCGTCGGCGGCGTGATCCTGCAAACGGTCCAGACCACGATGGTCGGGATCGCGTACCTGGGGATCCTGCGTGCCGCGTACCCGCTGGCGATGATCAGGTGGCCGCCGATCATCGCCTGCTACGCGGCGTCCGTGGCGATGAACAGCGTGCTGCCGGCGAACATCGGGACGCTCGCGCTGCTCTTCATGTTCTTGATGATCATCCCCGGCTCGACGTTCCCGGGCGTCGTCTCCGGCTACCTGGTACAGAAGATCTTCTACACGGTTGCCGGAACGGCGGTGTACCTCTACCTGTTCATCAGCGTTCCCGGGTCCTTCGACGTCAGCCTGGGCGGCCTCGCGGATCACAAGTGGCTCGCGCTCGGGATCGCGGCCGGGGTGATCGTCGGGATCGTGATCCTCGCCGTGATCTTCTGGCGCAAGGTCAAGCATCTCTGGAACCAGGCGAAGCAGGGCGCCGTCATCCTCAGCACGCCGTCGCGCTACGCAACGCGCGTCTTCGCCCCGCAGCTCGTCGGCTACCTGGCGAAGCTCGGCGTGATCGCGATCTTCCTCGCAGCCTACGGGATCCCGGTGACCGTGCACACGGTCTTCTCGGTGGTCGGCTCGAGCTCGATCGCGAACACGGTCTCGGTCACCCCGGGCGGAGTGGGCGTCAACCAGGCTGCGAACGTCGTCGCGCTGCAGAGCGTGACCGACACGGCCACGGCCACGGCGTACTCCATCGGGCAGCAGGTGATCGTCACCGCCTGGAACATCATCCTGGCCGTGATCCTGATCAGCTGGGCATTCGGCTGGACCGGCGGGAAGCAGCTCGTGAAGGCGTCGTACGTTCAGGCCAAAGCCAAGGCGGCCGAGGAGAAGAAGGCGCGGCAGGAGAAGAAGGCCGCGAAGAAGGCCAAGGCAGCCTCGTGATCCTTGCGGGTGACATCGGAGGCACGAACACTCGCCTCGCGCTCTTCGAGAACGCCGGCGCCGAGCCGGCGGCCACGGAGACCTATCCAAGCCGGAGCCACAGCGGGCTCGAGGAGATGCTGCATGCCTTCCTGGAGGCCCATCCCGCCGACATCGAGGCTGCGTGCTTCGGCGTCGCCGGACCCGTGAGGGACGGGCGGACCGAGACGGTCAACCTGGCCTGGCCCGTCGACGCCAGGGCGATCGCCGGAAGCCTCGGGCTCCCGGCCGTGGGCCTCCTGAACGACCTCGAGGCGAACGCGTACGGGATCGAGGTGCTCGGACCCGAGGACTGCGCGATCCTCAACCCGGGAAGCCCGGAAGCGGCAGGGAATCAGGCGGTGATCTCGGCCGGGACCGGGCTCGGCGAGGCCGGGATCATCCGTGCCGGAGGCCAGCGCCACATCGTCGCGAGCGAGGGCGGGCACACGGACTTTGCTCCCCGCACCGAGCTGGAGGTCGACCTCTGGCGCTGGGTCACGGCGCGGTCCGGCCACGCGAGCTACGAGCGGGTGTGCTCCGGGATGGGGCTCGTGAACATCTACGACTTCCTCCGCGCACGCTCGGGCGAGACCGAGCCCGTCTGGCTGCGTGAGGAGATGGTCGAATACGACAGCGCTGCGGCGATCTCGAGGACAGCGCTCGAGGGCCGCGATTCCGTCTGCGTCGAGGCACTCGACCTGATGGTCTCGATCTACGGCGCCGAGGCGGGAAACCTCGCGCTCAAGCTCATGGCGCTCGGTGGGGTCTACCTCGGGGGCGGCATCGCGCCCAAGATCCTCCCGAAGCTCGAGGACGGGGGCTTCATGCAGGCCTTCGCGGACAAGGGCCGGTTCGTGGAGATGCTGTCGGGCATCCCCGTCCGCGTCATCCTGAACGACCAAACGGCTCTTCTCGGCGCAGCTCTCCGCGCAACCGCGTAGTCCCTGGCGGCGGCACCCCGCGCGGGCCGCCCTGGGCGCAGCATAGGCTCGCGCGGTGATTGCCATCCTCGGTGGGCTCGGCGCCGCACTGGCCTGGACGGTCGCGACGCTGTGCTCGTCGCGCGCGAGCCGGCTGGTTGGCCCCGCCTCGACGCTGTCGGTGGTGATGCTGACGGGCCTCGTGCTGACTCTGCCGGTCGTTGCTGTCGAGGGTGTGCCTTCTGGACTCGACGCGGGAGTCGGGGCCTGGCTCGTCCTCGTCGGCGCGGGCAACGTCGTCGGGCTCGTGTTTCTCTACGCCGGTCTGCGGATCGGCAAGGTCGGTGTCGTTGCGCCGATCGCGTCGACGGAGGGAGCGGTGACCGCTGTGATCGCAGTGGCCGCGGGAGAGCACATCGGTACGGCGGCCGGCGTTGCGCTCATCGTGATCGTCGTCGGGGTCGTGCTCGCTGCGACGACGCGGGGAGGGGTTCGGGTCGATCCGGCGCGGAGCCGCCGCGCCGTACTGTTCGCGATCGGTGCGGCGCTCTGGTTCGGCGCAGGTCTCTACGCCGCTGGGCGGGTGAGCACCGAGGTCCCGGTCGGCTGGATCCTCCTGCCCACCCGGGCGATGGGTGTGCTGTTCGTCGCTCTCCCGCTCGTGGCGCGATCGCGTCTTCACGTGAACCGGAGCGCGCTTCCATTCCTGGTCGTAGCGGGGATCGCGGAGGTCGTCGGTGTCGCGTCCTACGCGATCGGCGCTCGGCACGGAATCGCCATTGCAGTCGTGATGGCGTCGCAGTACGCGGCGATCGCGACCATCGCCGCATACGTTCTCTTCCGGGAACGTCTGACACCGATTCAGATCGGCGGCGTCGCGGCGATCGCAGTGGGAGTCGCCGCGATCAGCGCACTCACGGTCTGAGCGTGATGCGCTCGACCGCGTGGCCGCGGGCGACGAAGATCTCGGCGACGAGCTCGGGCGGGAAGAGCCCGTGCTCGACGACTCCCGGGGTCGCCGAGAGCTGCGCAGCGAGGGCAACGGGATCGTCGACGGCGCCGCCGTAGTCTGCGATCACGCCGCCGTCGGGGCTGCGCGGCACGTCCCTGAGCGCAACCGGTGCGATGCGTCGCATCGTCGCCGAGAGGCCGTACTCGAGCAGCTCGACCGGAATCGGCGGGTGCAGCTCGGAGACGGTCTTCGACGAATCGGCGATCACGAGGAAGCGGTCGGCGGCGGCCGCGACGACCTTCTCGCGCGTGTGCGCGGCACCGCCCCCCTTGACCAGCCATCCATCCGGCGCGATCTGGTCGGCGCCGTCGATCGTCAGGTCGAACCGATCGATGGTGTCGAACGGCTCGACGTGGATGCCGAGCTCCCGGGCGGCGTCCTCCGTTCGAGGCGAGGTCGCGACGCAGCGGAGCGAGAGGCCGCGTCGGGCGATCGCGGGCAGGAGGTAGGCCACCGTGGAGCCGGTGCCGAGCCCGACGGTCATGCCGTCTTCGACGAGCTCCGCCGCAGCCTCGGCAGCGAGCTGCTTCTCGTGCTCGATGGTCACCGGGGCATAGTCTCCCAAAGCGCCGGGATGTTGCGGCGGAAACCGTAACGAACCACTGGGCAGCGTGACTGAGTCCCATGTCTCAACGGCGGTCCGAGAGGCCGCACCCGACCGAATGTGAGGTCAACATGAGCTCCACGACACAATCCGCGCCCGAGACGCGCCGCGCCGGCGTTCCAACCCCGGACGACCATGTCATCGTCCTCTTCGGCTCGACCGGCGACCTCGCGAAGCGGAAGCTCCTGCCGGGGCTCTTCCACCTGGCCGAAGCGGGTCTTCTTCCCGATCGCTACCGCATCATCGGCACCTCCAGGAAGACGTTGACCGACGATGAGTTCCGGGCACACGCCCGCGCCGCAGTCGATGAGTTCGGCCGCCGTACGCTCACCGAGGACATCTGGTCGTCCTTCGCCGAGAACCTCCACTACGCGTCCTCCGACGCCTCCGACGCGAGCGAGCTCGCCGCTTCGGTCCGGCAGGCGAAGGACGAGATCGGCGGCGAACCGCGGCTGCTTCATTACCTGTCCGTCCCTCCGAAGGCGTTCGGTGGGATTACCGAGGCTCTCGGGGCGAACGGCCTGACCGAGGGCGCCCGGGTCATCCTCGAGAAGCCGTTCGGCACCGACCTCGAATCCGCGAAGGCGCTGAACGAGACGGTTCACAGTGTGTTCGACGAGTCGAACGTCTACCGCATCGATCACTTCCTCGGAAAGGAGTCGGTGCAGAACATCCTCGCGCTGCGCTTCGCGAACGGCCTGTTCGAGCCGGTCTGGAACCGCGACCACGTCGACCACGTCCAGATCGACGTCCCGGAGACACTCTCGATCGGAAGCCGTGCGGGGTTCTACGAGGGCACCGGCGCGTTCCGCGACATGGTCGTGACCCATCTCTTCCAGGCACTCGGCTTCGTCGCGATGGAGCCGCCGACGTCGCTCGACGCGAAGGCGCTCGCCACCGAGAAGCTGAAGGTCTTCGAGTCCATGAAGTCGCTCGATCCGTCCTGTGTGGTGCGCGGCCAGTACGAGGGCTATCTCTCGGAGGACGGCGTCGCGCCCGATTCGGACACGGAGACGTTCGTCGCGCTCGCGGTCGAGATCGAGAACTGGCGGTGGGCGGGCGTCCCGTTCTTCCTGCGGACCGGCAAGCAGCTTCCGCAGGGCCGCCGGGTCGTCACGATCGCCTTCAAGGAGCCTGCTCTGAGGATGTTCCCGGTCGCAAACGGCTTCGGCCCGAACGAGCTCGTCTTCGAGATCGCAGAGCCCGGCGGGATCTCGGCGAACTTCCTGGCCAAGGTTCCCGGCGCGACGATGGAGCTCGGCCCTGCAAGCCTCGACTTCCACTACGAGGAGTCCTTCTGCACGAGGAACCAGCTCGAGGCCTACGAGCGGCTGATCCACGACGCGATGATCGGCGACGCGACCCTCTTCAATCGCGCGGACGGGATCGAGCGCCTGTGGGAGATCGCGACGCCGCTGCTCGAAGACCCGCCCCCCGTCGAGCCGTACGCCCCCGGATCGTGGGGCCCCGACTCCGTCCACGAGCTGGTGGCCCCGCGGCGCTGGCACCTTCCCGACGGACGGTAGGAGGCAGCGGCGAGAGACCGGCAAGGGATCTGCCGTCCCTCATGCAGGAGGACCGGTCTCGCTGCCGTACCTCTGGACGATGCATGCTATTCGCGCGTACTTCCGCCGCCGGGCGATGTTGCGGGCGTGGGCCCGCGGCGAGCTCGAGTTCGCGGGCGCCAGGGGCCACAGCCGGCGCCCCAGGGTCACCGTTCGATAGAGCTCAGGCGCGGGAGAGATCGAGCCGCTGCGCGAGCCAGTCCGCCTGGACGCGAGCCTCGCCGGCTCCGTCGTCGCCCTCGAGCAGGTCGCCGATCATGCGGAGGCCGTACCCGGTGAACGCGGCCCAGCTCACGTATGCGGGTTCCTCCGGAGACGCGTTCGCGTGGATCTCGCAGGTGCCGGCGACTGTGTCGATGGCGTGAGCATGCGCGGATGCCTCGCGCTCCGCCTGAGTGGCCAGCTCTCGTGCTCTCAGCGAGCAGGTCCGCGCAAAATCGCGGGCTGCGTCATGTGCCCAGGACGATACGGGCTCGAGCAGGCGCGCCCGGTTTGCAACGACGACATCGTCACCCTCGACCAGGTCGCCGTCCAGCTCGATCAGCCAGAGCTCGTCGTCGAGCCAGAACGGCAGGTCCTGCAAGCGGCAGGCGTGGATTCCGCTGGTGCAGAGCTCGACCCGGTCGGTCGTGACCCACCGGCCGCTCCCGGTGCCCGGACGGGGCCACGAGAATCCGCTGAAGCGACCGACAGCACCGGGCGCGAGGAATTTGTACGCAATCACGACGCTCCCTCCTCGGCCGCGTGCCACTCGCGGAACGCCAGCAGGAAGGTCTCGTGAGCCTCCGGTGAGCAGTCATCCTCCTTGAGCTCTCCGACGAGCTCGAGGGTCTTCTGCATCTGGTCGAGGTAGCACACGCAGCCGGGGCAGTACACGAGGTGCTTCTCGAAGCGGACGCGGTCAGCCGGCGGGAGAGCCCCTTCCACGTAGTCGGTCACCAGCTCGACGATCTGGCGGCAGGTCAGCTCGTCCATGAAGCTCACGAATCCTCCTGATCGAGGTAGTCCTCGATGTCCGCGCGCACCTTCGAGCGGGCGCGGTGAAGCAGGACGCGCTGATTGCCCTCGGAGATGCCGAGAAGCGAGCAGACCTCGTCGGACGAGAAGCCCTCGATGTCGCGAAGGCGGATGACCGTCTGTTGCGTCGCCGGAAGGGCTTCGACCGCGTGCTCGATCAGGCTGCGAATCTCGCGCCCGAGAAGGCGCTGCTCGGGCATCTCGCTCCAGCTCCGTGGGTAGACGTCCCAGTGGCCGCTCCAGGTGGGATGCGACCCGTCGAGGAAGCGGTCGGGGTCGACGGCCGGATCGTCGCCCTCGCCGGTGCCTGCAAGCGAGGAGAAGGGAATCGTCCGCCCTTCGCGCTCGGCGCGTGTCTTGGCCGTGTTCGTGAGGATCCGGTAGATCCAGGTCTTCAGCGACGACCGGCCCTCGAAGCGGGCGAGTCCCTTGATGACGCCGACCCAGGTCTCCTGGACAACCTCTTCGGCCACAGCCCGGCTCGAGACGTACATCATGGCGACCCGGATCAGCGACGAGTGGTACTGCGTGAGGAGATCCGAGAACGCTCGCTCGTCACCGGCCTTCAGCGCCTCGACGAGGCGCAGGTCATCGGGCGAGGCCCCGGCAGGCGGATCCGGCGTGGCGGGAGGCGCCTCGATACCTGCCTCCACCATCACGGTCTATCGGCTTCCTTCCAGTCGCGGAACGCGTGCAGGAGATCGTTCCGGGCCTGCGGCGAGATCGTCGCCTCATCGACCTGGCCGAGGAGGCGGATCGTGTCACGCATCTGCTTCAGGTGCCGGCGGCACGGAGGGCAGACAGACACGTGCTCCTCGAAGCGGAGCCGCTCGGCGGACGCCAGCGTGCCTTCGAAGTACTCGGTGACGAGCTCGACCAGCTCCTGGCAGTTCAGCTCGTGCGGCGAGGCGGTCTCGGACGCGTTCGGATGCGGGTCCATGTCCTGGATGACGCACAGTCCATGGGTCGAGCCGAGACGTTACAGATCGAATCGCTCGACGAACCACCTGGCCTGATCGCGCCGGATGTCGAAGAACGCACGCTCGTGATCGGGATGCTTCGCACGGCCGCCCGATGCCACGAAGCCGGCAAGGAACGCGTCCACGTATGCCGCGCATGCTGCCCAGTCCGCCCCGTCGGACTCTGCATCGAGCGCGTACTGCGCGACGTCGGCGGCATAGCCGGCCACCAGTCCCGGGAATCCCTCGGTGGACTCGAAGAGGGCGACCAGGGCTGCGTGGAGCCCCGCGAGGTCGGCGATCCCGCGGAGGCCTTCGGCATCGCCGGAGAGTCCGGACGCGGTCAGCACGTCCGCGGCCTGCAAGGTCGATCGGGCTGTACACACACGTGCGAGCTCGACGGCGGTGCCGCCGTTCCAGGCGTCGACACGTCGGATCAGGCGTCCCCGGCGAGCGATCAGCCCGCGTTCCGCTGGGACGATCTCTCCGTCGAGCTCGACGACCCAGAGCTCGTCGTCGATCCAGTACGGGAGATCGTCCGTCCTGCAGGCGTGGATGCCGTTCCCGCACGAGGACAGCTCACCGCGGGCCTCCACCCAGGAACCGGGCCCACCGTCGTTGCCCTGCGGCCAGCAAAACCCGGAGAAGAGGCCGATGCCGCCTGCGCTGAGGAACTTGAATGCGCGGGTCATGATCCCTCGTCGAAGTAGTGCTCGAGCGCTCTGCGAACCTTCGACCGGGCGCGGTGCAGGAGCACCCGCTGGTTCCCCTCGGAGATCTCGAGCAGGTCGCATACCTCGCCGGAATCGAAGCCTTCGACATCGCGCAGCGTGATCACCTCGCGCTGGGCGGGCGGGAGGGACGCGATCGCGTCCTCGATTCGCCACCGCGCCTCGGTACCCATCAGCCGCTGCTCGGGAAGCTCGCCCCAGCTCGACGGATACGACGTCCACATGTGTGGCCAGCGAGCATCGTCTGATGGCGAAAAGCGGGCGGGCTCGACAGAGGGCTCGCCGTCGGGCCCCGGCTCCCAGAACGACGAGAAGGGGATGCTTCGGCCCTCGCGTGCGCTCCGTGTCTTGGCGCAATTCGTCAGGATCCGGAACACCCACGTCTTCAGCGAGGAGCGGCCTTCGAAGCGGTCGATCCCCCTGAGGACGCCGATCCACGCCTCCTGGACGACGTCCTCGGCCACGGCGCGGGTCGGCGTGTAGATCATCGCCAGCCGGAGCATCTGGGGCGAGTAGCGATCGACGAGTGTCGCGAAGGCCCCCTCGCTGCCGGCGCGCAGATCGGCGACGAGCTGGAGGTCACCGTCCATCGGGTGCGAGCGTAGTCGAGGCGTCGCTGTAACGCCGCTCCGCACGGCGAGTCTCTACCGCATCGACTTGAAGGAGAGGCTCAGATGGCTGATCGATTCGACGTGGTGATCATCGGCGGCGGCCCGGGCGGAGAGGTCGCGGTCAACACGCTGCTCAAGGCCGGCAAGCGCGTTGCGCTCATCGAGAACAACGTACTTGGCGGCGAGTGCTCGAACTGGGGCTGCATCCCCTCGAAGACCCTCCTGCGCCCGACCGAGCTCGAGGGCGAGAGCGAGAAGACGGCCGGGATCCGCACCCCTCCGCTCGACTTCCCGCCGCTCGCTGCCTATCGCGACTACATGGTCTCGAGTCACGACGATGCCAATCGGATCGTCCGCTACGAGCAGCGGGGCGTTCACGTGGTCAAGGACACGGCTCGCATCGTCGGGCCGGGGAAGGTCGAGGCGGGCGGCGAGGTGCTCGAGGCCGATGCGATCATCGTCGCAACCGGCGCCGAGGCTGTCGTCCCGCCGATCCCGGGGCTGGCCGAGGCCGGTTTCTGGACGAACCGTGAGGTGACCGACCTCACCGAGATCCCGGAGAGCATCGTGATCATCGGCGGAGGCGTCGTCGGAATCGAGCTCGGTCAGTTCCTGGCGCGTTTCGGCTGCCGGGTGACGGTCGTGCAGGGCGCGGAGCGGCTGGCCGACCGCGAGCCTGCCGAGATCGGCGACGCGCTCGCGGAGATCCTCGAGGCTGACGGCATCGACCTGCGGCTCGGCGTTCACGCAAAGGGCATTCGAGTGGAGGGGGGTGAGCGGATCGTCGAGCTCGACAACGGCACCGAGGCGCGCGGCGCGGAGCTTCTCGTCGCGACCGGCCGACGTCCACGGACGCAGGACATCGGCCTCGACACGGTCGGGATCGAGCCAACGCGCCGCGGAATCGAGATCGACGAGCATTGCCGGGCCGGCGACGGTGTCTGGGCAATCGGTGACGTGACCGGCCTCGCACCCTTCACGCACGTTGCGAAGTATCAGGCCCGGATCGCATGCGCCGACATCATGGGGCAGCCTGCGAAGGCCGACTACCGCGCCGTCCCGCGCGTCATCTTCACACAGCCGGAGATCGCAGCCGTCGGGCTCACCGAGGCGCAGGCGCGAGAGCAGGGAATCGACGTCGTCACGGCGACGATCGACATTCCGAGCACGGTCGCCCGCGCGTACACCTACGAGGAGAATCCGACGGGGACGTTCGGGGTCGTCGTCGACCGCGAACGGCAGGTTCTCGTCGGCGCCTGGGCCGTCGCCCCGCTCGCGGGGGAGTGGATCCACAGCGCTGTCCTCGCGATTCGCGCCGAGATCCCGGTCGCGGTGTTGAAGGACACGATCGCCCAGTTCCCGACGTTCTCCGAGGCGTTCGGCACGGCGCTCCGGGCGCTCCCGGACGGCGGCCTGACCCAGGAGACGAGCGACCACTGTGCCCACCCGATGATGGCGCAGCCCCTGGCGGGGGTGTCGTCATGACCGAGACCATCAGCATCCTCGACGGTTCGACCTTCGTCGTCAGCGACCGGCGTGGCGATATCGATGCCGGCCCCGACCAGCCTCACGGTCTCTTCTACAAGGACACTCGCTTCATCTCCCGCTGGATCCTGACCGTGGACGGGTTCAAGCCCGACGTCCTCTCGACAGACGACGTGCCGTACTTCGAGGCCCAGTTCTTCCTCGTCCCGCCGACCGGCACGATCTACAAGAACCCCTACCTGTCGGTCCTTGCGCAAGCGTCTGGTGGGTAGCCGCGTACGGCACGCAACGGCGCTTTCATGCGCCGGCCACGTCGGGTCACTCGGCGAACCGACCGGGTTGACCGGCGTCCGCCGGCCCTGATCCAATAGCGGCCGTGACGCTCGCGGTCTCGACCTACCAGTGGTACCTGATGGTGCACATTCTCATGGCTGTGGTCTGGGTCGGTGGTGGCGTCGCCCTGCAACTCCAGGCGTTCCGGATCCTCCGGGAGAGCGACTCGACGCGGGTCGCCGGCTTCGCCAAGGACGGCGAGTGGATCGGCACTCGGGTATTCATGCCTGCGTCCCTCCTGCTTCTGATCTTCGGTTTCCTCATGATTCACGAGGGCCACTGGGGGTACCCGTTTTGGATCATCTTCCCGCTTGCGGTGTTCGCGTACTCTGCCCTGGCCGGAGCGCTCTTCTTCGGGCCCGAAGCGGGCCGGATCGGGAAGCTCGTCGACGCGGAAGGCGCCGACAGCTCCGAGGTTCAGCGCCGGATCAAGCGGCTTCTCGTCTACTCGCGGATCGAAACGGTGCTGCTCATCCTCGTGGTCATCGACATGACCATCAAGCCGTTCGCGTAGCAGCGCCAGAGGCGCGCGCAGCGTCCGCGCCCGAAGGGCGCCAGGACGCGAAGGGCCATCGAGGCCGCTGGCCTCGACACGACGGGACGCCGCTCTTCTCTCCGCGGTGACCGGGCCTTCGGCCCTCCCGGCACGCCTGGCGCCTCAGGGCGCCGTTGCGTGCCGCCGCTTGCTTGTATCGCGGTCTCCGACCGCGATGGCCCTTCGTGACCTGGGAGGCCTCCGGCCTCCGGTCACTGCGCGCTAATCGGGCCTTCGGCCCTCCCGGCACGGCTGGCGCCTACGGCGCCGTTGCGTGCCGCCGCTTGCTCTTTCGCCAGACGAGGCGAAGCGCTGACCAGGTCGCGTCGATCGCACACACCTTGTTGTCGACGAGCCCGAGCGGAAGGGCGAGCTCGCGCACCACGTCCTCGGTCATGTCGGTCGGAACCTTCGCCGACTTCTTCGGCCAGGCGATCCAGCAGCCGCCATCTGGGAACACCGCCCGGCCGAGCGAGTCGATCCGACGCTCGAGCTCCGCGCGGCGCGTCACGAAGAGGACGACGACATCAGCCGCACGCAGCCGCGTTGCCGTCATCACACCGTCCGGAAGCGGGGCGATGAGCTCGGCTGCGTGGCCCGGATCGCCGAGGATCACGACGTGGTCGCCCTCACGGATTCCGAGCTTGCGGGGGAGCGGAGTGCCTGAGTATCCGCTCTGCACGATGGGAATCTAGTCCGCCAGCACTCCCTTCATCCCCTTGAGGCCGACGTCCATGAGCTGCCAGGCCGTGCCTGCATGGAACGGCTCGCCCGCATGGAAGCGCATCGGGATGACCGCGCCGAGCATCTTCTTGCCGAGGCGCCAGACCGGCGAGACGCCGACCTTGTACTGGCCGTCTGAGTCAGGTCGGACCTCGACCGGGCGTGCCGGATCGCCCGTGAGCCGCAACGGCACCTGTGCGAACGTCGCCTGTGTCGAACATTTCCATGATGCACATGCTGACCGGGTCGAAGTCCGTGCGCGGTTCGCGTCCTTCGACTTCTCCGGCGATGTACTCTGCCGTCGCGTCG
The DNA here is from genome assembly GCA_963710975.1 of uncultured Thermoleophilia bacterium. GTDB lineage: Bacteria > Actinomycetota > Thermoleophilia > Gaiellales > Gaiellaceae > JBBQXH01. The sequence continues at coordinate 27,140 of CAVQCG010000004.1, forward strand.
GCCTGCAGGAACGCGAGGAATGCCTGCTTGACGGGGAAATCGCCAGCGTCACCGGGCGCGTAGACGTTCGAGAGGCCCTGCACCCGCCGTGATTCGAGCTGCGTGGGCAGGAAGCCGCGATCATCCTGGGGTAACCCGTCGTACGTCACGCCGGCGATGTACGGCGGGAAGGAGATCAGCACGTCGTAGTCGTGGGCAACGCCGCCTTCGTAGTGCGCCTCGCCCTCCTCCACGCGTTGAAGCACCTGCTCGGTGTGGCCCTCGATCCCGCGCTCGGCGAACTCCTTGACGACGACCTCGTGGAGACGCGGCCCGAAGGCCTGGATATAGCTCTTCTCAAAGGATGTAAAGGTGAGCGAGACATGGTCGCGGACACCCTGGCGACGCAGCCACGTCTCGAGCATGAAGACCATCTCGTAGAGCGGCCCGGCGCACTTGTTGTTCGGCGGGACCGTGAAGAGCACGTCGAGATCCTCGCCCCTCGCGGCACGCTCCTTCAACGAGGTCAGGGCGGCACGTAGGCGCAGCATCTCGTCGTTCGTCCAGATGGACTCAGTGTGTTCGGCGAGCCCCGGAATCTCCTCCGGGCGCATGTTGGAGCCGGTCGCGAGGACGAGTTGGTCGTACGGCAGCGATGTTCCGTCGTCGAATGACACGTGCTTTCGATCCGGATCGACCTCGCGCACGCCCGCCTCGAGGAACGAGATGTGTCGCTTCTTGAGCGGATGCTCGAGTGGGACGAGCAGGGACTCGGGCTCGGCGCCGAACGGGATGTAGATCGAGTTCGGCTTGAACACCCATGTGTCACGGTCGGACACGAGCGTGATGTCGACGGCATCGTGGAGACGCATCCGGATGAGGAATGCCGCCTCGAGGCCGGCAAACCCACCTCCGACGACGACCACTCGGGGCACGGCTGGCATGAGCGTCCTCCCTTCGGTGTTGACGTTCGAGGGCACTGTGCCTGCGTACGCGTTGCTCGGCTTCGGTGGGAACTACCGAACCAGGCCAGGGTTTCTACGGAACCGTGTCTGACATTGCAGCCCGCCCACACAGGGGCTTCCGGGTGGGCCCCTAGACTGCCCGCGTGCCGTCACGAACCCAGGAGGCCCTCTACGCGTCTATCGACTCGGAGCTCTCCTGGTCGGAGGCGGCGCTGCCGCAGGCCGAGCGGACGAAGCACGTTCACGCGCTCCACCCGTACCTCGGCAAGTTCGTTCCGCAGCTGGTCGAGGTGTTCATCGCGCGCTACTTTGCGGCGGGAGCGTGCGTCTACGACCCGTTCGCGGGCTCCGGGACGACGCTCGTGGAGGCGAACGTCAATCGGCTGGCTTCGATCGGCTGTGACATCTCGGCGTTCAACTGCCTCCTTGCGCGCGTGAAGACTGCGGAGCACCGGCTCGCGCCTCTCGAGCTCGCCCTCCGTGGAGCGCTCGAGCGGGCGCGGCGAGCTGGCCCTGCTGATCCGACCGGCGCAAGCGAGTGGACACGCCGCTGGTACGCACCGCTCGCCCTTGGCGAGCTGCTCGCGTACCGCGCTGCGACGGATTCGCTCGACGAGGACTCCCGGGAGGTCGCGCAGGTCATCCTCTCGCGCGCGGCCCGATCGGCGAGGCTGACGACCCACTTCGACCTCGACTTTCCGAAGCAGCCATGTCACGAGCCGTACTTCTGCCACAAGCACCGGCGCACATGCCGGCCGGTGCAGGAGGCGGCGAAGTTCCTCCGTCGATACACGGACGACACGATCTCGAGGCTGCGAGCCTTCTCCGAAATTCGCACGGCGTGTTCGGTGAAGGTCATTCACGGCGATGCCCGGTCGATCGCATTGCCGCAGGCGCCCGACGGCGTCATCACCTCGCCGCCCTACCCGGGCCTGATCGACTACCACGAGCAGCACAGGTACGCGTACGAGCTTCTCGAGCTCGACGACCGTCGAGAGCTCGAGATCGGGGCGGCCGCGGGAGGCCGGACTCGGGGCGCGCTCGCCGAAGTACGTGGAGTCCATGGCCGATGCCCTGAGCTGCGCGAGGAGTCTGCTCCCGGCTGGCGCTCCGGTCGTGATCGTCGTCAACGACTCGCAGCCAGCTCTATCCGCAGATCCTCGAGCGCGCGGGCCTGAGCCTCGAAGAGCGCCTGACGCGCCACGTGAACCGACGTACGGGTCTGCGCGGGGGTGAGTTCTTCGAGAGCGTGCTCGTGTGCAGGGCGTGATCGAGACCGAACGGCTCACTCTTCGCCCGATGCGCGCGGAGGATCTGGATGGCTTTGCGCGCCTGTACGCCGACCCGGAGGTGGCGGAATGGGTCGGCGGGGTCAAGACGCCGGATGAGACCGCCGCGTGGCTTGCGTGGCGCATGGAGTCCTTCGCGCTCCAGGGGTACGGCCATCTGGCCGTGCTCGATCGGGAGACGCGATCGTTCCTCGGGCGGTGCGGCCTCGCCCACTGGGAGATCGAGGGGAACGACGAGCTCGAGATCGGGTACGCGCTCGTGCGATCGGCGTGGGGGCGAGGGGTTCGCCACCGAGGCGGCGAGGGCCGTTCGAGACCACGCGGTCGTCGAGCTCGGGCAGAGGCGACTCATCGCGCTCGTGGCGTACGGGAACGAGCGCTCGGCACGGGTTGCCGGCCGCCTCGGCATGACGCACGAGCGCGACGTCGAGTTCCACGGTCGGACGCATCGCCTCTACTCGGTCAACAGGTAGCGTGGCGACATGACCAATGCCACGCTCCACACCAACCATGGCGCGATCGACGTCGAGCTCTTCGACGAGGACACGCCGAAGACCGTCGGCAACTTCGTCGACCTCGCGTCGAAGGGGTACTACGACGGGCTCTCGTTCCACCGCGTCATTCCGGACTTCATGGTTCAGGGCGGATGTCCAAAAGGCGACGGGACCGGTGGGCCAGGTTACGAGTTCGAGGACGAGCAGAACGGCAGGCCGGTCGTGCGCGGCGCGCTCGCGATGGCAAACCGGGGGCCGAACACGAACGGCAGCCAGTTCTTCATCGTCACCGCTGAGGAGTGCTCCTGGCTCGACGGAAAGCACACGGTCTTCGGCCAGGTCATCGGTGGCATGGACGTCGTCGACGAGATTTCGAGCGTCCCCGAGACTCGCGCGACCGCCCGCGCGAGGCGGTGACGGTCGACCGCGTCGAGCTCGCGACCGCCTAGCGTGATCCGTTAGGCTCCGCGGCCGTGACGGCCACGATCATGGACGGGAAGGCGCTCGCCGCGCGCGTCCGCGCGGAGGTCGGGCGGGAGGTCGCCGGGCTCGGGATTCCGGTGGGCCTCGCCACGGTGCTCGTGGGAGACAACGCCGCCTCAGCCGTCTACGTCCGCTCGAAGCGGCAGGCGTGTGCCGAGGCGGGCATCGAGTCGTTCCATCACGAGCTCCCTGCCGACACGAGAGAGGACGTGCTCCTTGCGCTGGTCGACGAGCTCAACGCAGACGAGCGCGTCACCGGAATTCTCGTCCAGCTCCCCCTCCCGGATCAGATCGACGAGGCACGAGTCATCCAGGCGATCCGGCCGATCAAGGACGTCGACGGCTTCCATCCGGTCAACGCGGGCTTCCTTCTTCAGGGTACCCCGACGCTGCCGCCGGCGACGCCTGCCGGGATCATGGAGATCCTCGATGCCTACGACGTGGAGCTTCAGGGTGCACGGGCGGTCATCGTCGGCCGCTCCAACATCGTGGGGAAACCGATCGCGCTTCTCCTGCTCGCGCGCCACGCGACCGTGACAATCTGCCACAGCCGCACACGCGACCTCTCGGGGGTGTGCCGGGAGGCGGACGTGCTCGTCGCGGCAGTCGGCAAGGCGGCGGCGGTGACTGCCGACATGGTGAAGCCCGGGGCGACCGTCGTCGACGTCGGCATCAACCGCGTCGACGGCGCGCTCGTGGGCGACGTCGCTGCGGACGCTGCTGAAGTCGCGGGGAAAATGACCCCAGTTCCGGGTGGTGTCGGTCCCATGACGATCGCGGCGCTTCTCCGCAACACTGTTCGCGCCGCGCGGTATCAGTCGGGCGAGCTTGCCTTTCCCGGTGCCTGAGCGATAGATTCCCCTCCGCCGCTGCCTGCGGCGTGTCTTGGCGGGCGGCTCGGTGCAGAGCCGTCGCCCGGGTTTGAAGGAGGAGTAGTGGCAGAGGGCACGGTGAAGTGGTTCTCAAACGAGAAGGGCTACGGGTTCATCGAGCGGGACGAAGGAGACGATGTCTTCGTCCATTTCTCGGCGATCACGATGGACGGCTACAAGTCCCTTCGCGAGGGCCAGCGCGTCGAGTTCGAGGTCGTCCAGGGTGACAAGGGCCTGCAGGCGGCGAACGTCTCGGCGGCCAACGTCGAGGCGACGGGCTGATCGGCCGCGCATTCTTCGTATCCGGACGGGCCCTTCGGGGCCCGTTCCGTTTTCCCGCGAACCTCTACGCGATGAGTGATCTGCGTAGCGCCTTGGCGACCGCCTGCGTGCGAGATTCGGCCTCGAGCTTCGCCATTGCCTTGCGCACGTGTGTCTGCACCGTCTCCGGGGAGATCCCGAGCCGCGCCGAGATGTCGTTGTTCGTCCTGCCCTCGGCGGCGAGCCGAAGGACATCCTGCTCCCGCGCTGTCAGCTGCGGGGGCGAGGGTTCGTTGCTCGACAGCTCGAGCCCTGCGAGCCGGGGGTCGGCGTAGGTCTCGCCGCTGGCGACGACCTTCACTGCGCGCACGAGATCGGCGAGGGGCGCATCCTTGAGAACGAACCCTCGCGCACCTGCGTTCAGGGCCTGAGTCAGGAGGTCACGCTCGGCGTACCCGGAGTAGACGACGACTGCCGTCCCAGGGGAGGTCTCGGCGGCGCGGCGCGTCACCTCGATGCCTCCCGCCCCGGGCATCCGGACATCGATCACGGCGATATCCGGGAGGGTCGCTCCGATCCGCTCGATCGCGTCGGCTCCGTCTCGGGCTTCACCGACGATCTCGACGTTCTCCCGAGCGAACGCGTTGCGCATGGCGGACAGGACCGCCGGGTGGTCGTCTGCGATGAGCAGCCGCAAACGACGCTGGGAACTGGCCGACGACAGCGGAACGACATTGTCCGTCGGCCTGTCGAGGGGGTGGAGGACGCCGGCCACAGCATCGAGCAGCTCACGGGTCGAGAACGGCTTGTGAAGAAGCCCTGCCTGACGCCTGACCTCCTCTCCGAGGACGTCGTCCGCGTACCCGGACATGTAGAGCACCTGCATCTCGGGCCGGCGACCGCGTACCCGGTCAGCGAGGTCCGGGCCGGCAATCCCCGGCATGACCACGTCGGTCAACATCAGGTCGAGGGGGCCAGGCTCGATGTTGCAGATCTCGAGTGCCTCCCCTGCGTCCCGCGCCTCGAGGACGGCGTATCCGGCTCCCCGTAGCGTCTCTCGAACGACACCGCGCACGCCGTCCGCATCCTCGACGAGCAGGATCGTCTGTCCGGCCGGGTCGACAGCCGTTGTGGTCTCCCGAGACGCGCCCTGCGCGAGGCTCTCGGCCGACGCCTGGGGGAGGTGGACGGTCAGGTTCGTCCCACGTCCGGGGGTCGTCTCGAGGTCGACTCTCCCGCCGCTGCGCTGCGCAATTCCGAAGACGGTCGAGAGGCCGAGCCCCGTTCCCTTGCCGACGTCCTTCGTCGTGAAGAACGGCTCGAATGCCTGAGATGCGGTGGTTGCGTCCATGCCCGAACCGCTGTCGCCGACCTCGAGCACCACGTAGCTCCCGGGCTCGAGCTCGCCGTCGCCGCCACCGTTCGCAACCGTCCGGTTCGCGGTCCGGATCGTGACGACTCCGCCGTCGGCCATCGCATCCCTGGCGTTGACGACGAGGTTGAGGAGGATCTGCTCGATATCGCCGGGATCCGCTTCGACCGTTCCGGGGTTCGCTGCACCGTCGATCTCGAGGACGACACGCTCGCCGAGCAGGCGCTGCAGCATCTCGCCCATGCTGGCAAGAACCGCGTTCACGTCGAGAATCTGAGGTTGGAGCATCTGGCGACGGCCGAAGGAGAGCAGCTGGTGGACGAGCGTCGCCGCTTGATAAGCGCGGTCAGGTCATCGGGGGCATCGTCATCGTCAGGGACATCACTGAGCGCACCCCAGGGGCGAGGAGCGGATCTCGTGGTGGCTCTCGACTCCGGCCTCGAGCGACGGCTGGTCGAGAAGCACCTGGGGCTCGCCCGTGATCGTGGCGAGCATCATCTCCTCGACCGGGGTGCCACGGAGGTGGGGAAAGAGCTCGGTGGCTGTTCGGCCGATGACCTCCGCGCTCGAGCGATGGAAGAGCCGCTCCATGGCTGGATTCCACATCGTGTAACGGATGTCTCGGTCGAACGCAGCGATGCCGTCGATCGAGCTGTCGATCACGCTCTCGGATACCTGCGCTGGGTGAATGGCCCGGTTGCTCATCGTCGCTTCCGTTCGCGGATCCCCGAAATGGGGGAGCCGGCGTCCCCAGTCGTTATCGGCCGAATTCCCTCAGATGATGAGGGTTGTGGCGGATGGCACGATGTGGGCCGGGGGCCGTCCGGTTTCCGGGCACGCCCCTAGACGAGTGCGACGAGCGCGCAGAGGCGAGCCTCGGTCGCGGAGAGCACCCAGCCGTCGAGCTCGGCAGTCCTCTCGCCTGCGAAGTCGCCGACCATCCGGGCAGCAATCATCTGACGAAGCTCGTTCTCAGACGCTCGCGTCAGGGCGCTGGTACCCCCCGGGACACCGCCGGCGATCAGGCTGACGAGCGTTGCGGAGTCGGCTTCCCGGGGCATGAGCTTCAGATACTCCCGGCCGATCGCGCGGGCGCTGTCTCGGCTCTCCAAGAGTCCGGCGAGCCTGTCTGCTACCGGGCGGGGTGGGGCCGACGCGACGAGCGCCTGCCAGGGGCGGGTGGCGACGGCCAGAGCAGCCACGCCCGCGCCCGCGGCAGCAAGGATGAACTGGCGGCGTGTGGTGTACGACCTCATCCCAGCCTGCGTTCCAGATGGTCGGCGAGGCGTAGTGTCAGCGCCACGAGCGTCATGGTCGGAGTGCCCGCACCGGCGGTGGGAAACACCGAGCTTCCGGCGACATAGAGGTTCGACATCCCGTGAATCTGGAGATTGCTGTCGACGACACCCTGTGTCGGGTCGTCGCTCATCCGTGTGGTCCCCATGTGGTGCCAGCCGCCCGCCAGGTCGTCCGGCCACGGGGCGTTCTCGCTCTCGACGAGGATCTTCAGCCGGCCGATCCCCGTCATGCCAACCTCTCCGGCAAGAATCTCGAAGGTGCGCCGGACGCTTCGCATGTCGGATCGATCGAGCTGCCAGTCGAGTTCGGCACGCGGCATCCCGAGCTCGTCTCGCTCCTTCGAGAGCGTGACCCGGCTGTCCGCGTTCGGCACCGGGTTGAAGCGGGCGATGAGACGGACGCTCTCGAGAGGAACCGTCCCGATCACGTTGCGGTAGGCGACCGCTGCGGCGTCGCCCAGGAAGTCGGGAATCATCTGCTCGAGCTCGCCGGCAGTCGAGTCGATGACCTTGCCGATGACCTCCGGATACGGCACCGGGATCGGCGAACCCGCCACCACGAAGTTCTGCCACGTCATCATGTCGCTCGCGACCGCCCTGAGGTTGCGGCCGACGTCGCCGATGTCACGGTCGCTGATGCCGGACGCGAGCTCCCGAAGGGCATCGGCATCGTCGGACTCGAGCGCGGGCTCGAATGAGCCGCTGTACACGGGCTCGAGCCGGATCTGCACCTCGTTCAACTCCTCCGCTCGTTGGAGCTGGCGCGAGAGTGCCAGGTAGGACTCGATCCTGCCGACTCCCGAAACCTCGTGGTCGTTGTAGAAGAACGGGTTCGAGAGGTGTGAGTCGAACGGCATCAGGAGCCCCGCCGTAAACCGTGGATGCTCGAGGAAGTAACGTCCGACGAGGTCGTGCTCGTTGCCGAGCCCTTCCTGCATGCGGCTGTTCGACGCCAGGAGGAGCCTCGGGTTCTCGATGCCACCGACCGCCACCACGAACATCCGGGCGGCGACCGTGAACGTCGGCCCTCCGAGCCTCGCAACGTTGACCCGCGTCGCCGACGTCCCGTCGTCGTCGACCTCGATCTCGGTCACGTTCGCATCGAGGTACGCCGTGACGTTCGGCGCTCGCTCGAGGTCCTCGCGGTACGCCTCTCCGAAGCTGCGGCGGTCCTTCGGCACGATCTGTGCAACCCGAGTTACGACGCGGCTCTCGTCGAACGGGAACGGGGCGTAGCGATCGCGATCGACCCAGGTGTCGAGATCCCAGTCTCCGGTCTTGACCCGACACAGCGTTCGCGCTCGCTCGTAGTACGGCTCGATGTCGTTCAGGCCGATCGGCCATCCACTACCGGGAATCCAGTCCTGCTTCTCGAAGTCGACCTCGTCGAACGGACGGCACACGCCGCCCCAGTGGTTCGTCGACCCACCCAGGAAGCGAAGTCGGGCGGCGTCGAGTGGGAAGTACGGCAGCCCGGTGACCTGTCCCTCGTAGAGCTCTTGCGTCTCAGCGTCGAACGTCTCGCCGCCGCTCTCGAGCAGAACGACCTGGACGGGCTTACCCGAAAGCGCCAGGGCCAGGGTAATCCCTGCCGCGCCCCCGCCGATGATGCAGACGTCAGCCTCGAGGGCGGAGCCGGCGGGAACCGTACGTGCGTCAGCCAGCATCTGTGACCAGGCGAACAGGCTTGACGACGACGCTCGAGGCGCGCCGGTCGTGCCAGCCCTGCTTTGTCGGGCTCCGCGCGATCGACGCGAGCAGGACGGCGTACCAGGCGAGGACGGCGAGATCGACGATCAGGTCGCCGAACCCGGGGAGAACCGCGATGAGAACTGCCGCCACGCCGGCCGGGAGACCGACGAAGAGCCACCGGATGATCCCTTGCCGAACGCTCAGGGCGCCGCCGCGATCGTCCGAGAGACGCAGCCCGAGGGCACGCTGTCCCGGTGTCCCGGCAAGCCAGCGCCAGGCGCCGACGAAGTAGGCGAGGCTGATGAGCGTCGCCGCGATCGCGTCCACGAGCGCGAGCCCACGGTTGACGTCGATCGGCGTCGAGCCGTCGGAGTCGAACTCGATCACGGGACCGAACACGACCGAGACGACGACGGAGACGGCAAAGACGAGCACGGTGAGAATGACCGCGTCGAGCAGGTAGGCGACGAGCCGGTTCGACGCATCGGCATATGCTGATCGCGTCGCAGCAACGCGAACGTCGGTCTCCGTGGTCACAGCCACGGACACCGCTGGTTGGGCCTCTTCCACCTCTCACCTCGTACGCGCCGCAGAAGTCGAACGACGAATGGTTGCATGAGTCACACCGTAGGTGCTCCAGCAGGAATCGCCACCTGTCTAGACTCCTCAATCCATGGCGATCAGTCGAGACCAGGTCATCCATGTCGCGCGGCTCGCGCGCCTCGAGATTCCAGAAGGGGAGATGGAGTCCGTGCAGGCACAGCTGGGGGCGATCCTCGAGGCGGTCTCTAAGGTCGCCGAGCTCGATCTCGCAGGGGTCGAGCCGACCTCGCACCCGCTCGATCTCGTGAACGTCCTCGACGAGGACGAGCCGCGGCCGTCGCTCTCCCACGAAGACGCCCTTCGCAATGCTCCTGATCCGTCCGGCAACGCCTTCCGGGTCCCCGCACAGTGACCCTCGACACGCTGCGGTTGACCGCAGAGGCGGCGGCGGGTCTGCTCGCGCGCGGCGAGGTATCTCCGGACGAGCTCTCGAGTGCCTACACGGATGCGATCGACGCACGCGACGCCGAGCTACATGCCTACCTCCACGTCGTCGGTGAGGTCGGCAGCGGGGTTCCGGTCGCCCTCAAGGACTGCATCACGACGAAAGGCGTGCCGACGACGGCTGGCTCGAAGATCCTCGACGGGTATGTGCCCGTGTTCGACTCGACGGTCGCCGCGCGATGCAAGAACGCCGGCCTGCCGCTGATCGGCAAGACGAACATGGACGAGTTCGCGATGGGCTCGTCGACGGAGAACTCCGCCTATGGCCCCTCGCACAATCCGTGGGACCCCGGGCGTGTGCCCGGCGGCTCCTCCGGTGGCTCTGCGACAGCGGTGGCAGGGGGCCTCGCGCCGTGGGCACTCGGGTCGGACACCGGCGGCTCGATCAAGCAGCCGGCAGCGCTGTGCGGGCTCGTCGGGTTGCGGCCGACCTACGGAACGGTGTCCCGCTACGGCATCGTCGCGTTCGCATCGAGCCTCGACCAGGTCGGCCCGATCACGAAGACCGTTCGCGACAACGCCATTCTCTACTCGCTGATTGCGGGCCGTGACCCGCTCGACTCGACCACGGTCGAGTTGCCGGCGCCGGTCGAGATCCCGGATCGGGCAGATCTACGGGGGCTGAGGATCGGCGTTCCGAGGGAGTTGAACGAGGCCGAGGGGATCGAGCCCGGCGTGAGCGAGGCCGTGACGCGGGCGATCGCCCTGGCCGAGGAGCTCGGCGCCGAGGTGGGGGAGTGCTCGCTGCCGCGTTCGGTCGAGTACGGCCTCGCGTGCTACTACCTCATCGCGCCGGCAGAGGCGAGCTCGAACCTCGCGCGGTACGACGGCGTCCGGTACGGCCATCGGGCGGACGATGCCACCGATCTCCTCGACATGTACATGCGGACACGCTGGGAAGGCTTCGGCGACGAGCCGAAGCGCCGGATCATGCTCGGGACGTACGCACTCTCGGCCGGCTACTACGACGCGTACTACGGCCAGGCGCAGAAGGTCCGGACGATGATCGGGGAGGAGTTCACCGCCGCGTTCGAGGAATTCGATCTCCTCGTCAGCCCGACCTCGCCGACCGTCGCCTTCAAGCTCGGGGAAAAGGCCGACAACCCCCTCGCCCTCTATCTCTGCGACGTCCTGACGATCCCGCCGAACATGGCCGGACTCCCCGGGTTGTCGATTCCTTGCGGCCTCTCCGAAGGCCTGCCGGTCGGGCTCCAGCTCCTCGGCCCGCAGTTCTCCGAGAACCTCCTCTTTCGTGCGGGACACGCTCTCGAGCTCGCGATCGGGTTCGATTACGTGCCCGAGCGCCTCCGATGAGACTCGCGCCCAGGGGGCCAGGGGCGTGAGGTGGGAACCGGTTATCGGGCTGGAGATCCACGTGCAGCTCAAGACGCGGACGAAGATGTTCTGCCGCTGCGAGAACGGCCCCGGCGAGGAGCCGAACACACGAACGTGCCCGGTGTGCCTCGCTTTCCCGGGCGTCCTGCCCGTCCCGAATCGGACGGCGGTCGAGTGGACGGTCAAGCTCGGGCTGGCGCTCGGCTGCAGGATCGCCGAGAGGGCGATCTTCGCCCGCAAGAACTACTTCTACCCCGATCTGCCGAAGGGGTATCAGATCTCCCAGTACGAGGAGCCGCTCTGCGTCGACGGGCACTTCGTCGTGCCCGGAGCAACTGACGATCTCGAGGTCGGCATCGTGCGCGCACACCTGGAGGAGGACGCAGCGAAGACGATCCATGTCGGCGGCACGGCAGGCCGGATCCACGGCGCCGAGACGTCGCTCGTCGACTTCAATCGTGGCGGCACACCGCTCGTCGAGATCGTGTCGCAACCCGACATCCACTCCGCCGAGGAGGCGAAGCGCTTCCTGCAGCTCCTGCGCCAGACGGTCGTAGAGCTCGGCATATCCGACGCCGAGATGGAGAAGGGCTCCCTTCGGTGCGACGCGAACGTCTCGGTGCGCGAGGCCGGCGAGAGCGGCTTTCGCACGAAAACCGAGCTCAAGAACATGAACTCGTTCAGCTTCGTCGCCCGGGGTATCGACGCCGAGATCGAGCGCCAGATCGCTCTCTACGGCGCCGGCGAGGCCGTCACCCAGCAGACCCTCCACTTCGATCCCCAGTCGGGCGCGATAACGCCGCTCCGCTCGAAGGAGGAGGCCGACGACTACCGGTACTTCCCCGAGCCTGACCTCGTTCCCGTCGAGCCGCCCGCCGAGCTGATCGAGCGCCTGCGCGCCGAGATTCCCGAGTTGCCCGCCGCGCGCATTCGCCGGCTCGAGGAGGAGATCGGCTTCGATCTGGCCGAGGGCCTCGTCACGAGCGGCCGCGACGGACTCTACGAGCGGGTGGCCGGCGACCGGCGCGCAGTCGCGAACGTCGTCATGAACCAGCTCGCCGCCACCGGGGTCGACCCCTCGGACGTGAACGCCGGTGAGCTTGCGCGGCTCGTCGAAGCGCGCGACCGGATCCCGCGTGCCGCGTTCGACGAGGCGATCGCGAGGGTTTCGGAGCCGGGATTCTCGGCCGAGCCGTATCTCGCCGACGAGGCGGTGTCGGACGTTGCGTCGCTCGATCCCGTGATCGACGAGATCCTCGCGGCGAACCCGGGTCAGGTGGATGCGTACCGGGGGGGCAAGGACGGATTGCTGGGATTCTTCGTCGGCCAGGTGATGAAGGCAACCGGGGGGAAGGCAAACCCGAAGGTCGTCAACGAACGGGTGCGCGAGAAGCTCCGCGCCTGAAGACCGCCCCGCGCCACGCGAGTCTCTCTCCGGTCGAGACGACAAAACCTGCGTACAGCAGGACCGCGGCGGCCGCGATGAAGCCCGCGGTCTCGGCCTCGCCGAGCCCCGCCAGGGCGCTGCCCGCCGCTGCGACCGCCACGCCGGCGAGGATCAGCGCATTGGCGAGCGGGCGCCGCCGGATCGTGAGGAGCGCCACGGCGACGACCGCAACCGTGCCGAGGGTGTTCCCGAGCACGGCGACCAGGCGAGCCGGAACGAAGTCGAGGTGTGCCTGCGCCTCGGGGATCGAGGATCCCGTGACCGGTGACGTCAGCGGAACGGCGATCGCGACGCCGATCGCCAGCCCGGCGTAGACGAGGCCGAGGGGCGCGGCCCACCGGCGCCCCGCGAGCAGGAGCGAACCGACGCCGAGAAGCGCTGCGGTCAGGAGACCGCCGAAGAGGTAGTAGACGCGGAAGGCACGATCGTCCCACCCGGCGGCCGCACCCCACGCGAGGGCGGCCGCCGCAAGCGCGTAGGCGGCGAGCGAGGCGGACCAGGCTGCAAGCTGCGGGCGACGGCTCGCGCGGTATCGTCCGAGGAGGTCGCCGGCCAGGCGAAGCGCGAGCAGAGCAGCGAGGAATGCCAGCAGCGCCTCCATCCGAGCGAAGGGTAGACCGTCGGTCGATGTCGACAGGTCGGGTCTGTAGGCTCCTCGGGCGTGGTGACGCGAGCGAAGCGCGACTACTACGAGGTGCTCGGTGTGCCGCGTGACGCCGACCGCGAGCTCGTCAAGCGGGCATTCCGCGCGCTCGCGGCGGAGGTGCACCCAGACGTCTCGAGCGATCCGGATGCCGGGGAGAAGTTCCGGGAGCTCGCCGAAGCCTACGAGGTGCTCTCGCACCCGTCGGCGCGCGAACGGTACGACCGCCTCGGCTACCGGGGGAACGGGCTCTTCGACGACCTTCTCAGCGCGCACGGGGCGGCTCCACCACGTCCAGGGGAGCGCGGAGCCGACGTTCTCGTCGAGGCGAGCCTCGACTTCGTCGAAGCCACCCGGGGAACGGCCCGCAGCCTTCGCTATCGCGCGGTGGTCGAATGTGACGCGTGCGCCGGGAGCGGCGCCGGCCCCGGCAGCAGGCGGACGACGTGCTCGGGCTGTGCAGGCGCCGGCCGGGTCCGCGAGGTGGGAAGCGCCGCGCGCGGCCGGTTCATCCGATTCCAGGAGTGTGCCCGGTGCCGCGGCAAGGGAACCGTTGTCGATCGCCCATGCCCCGCCTGCGTCGGGAACGGTCGGATGGAGGAGGACCTTTCCACCCACGTCACCGTTCCGGCCGGGGTCGAGGACGGCGACGAGATCAGGCTCGAGGGGGAGGGGCACGCAGGCGGGCGTGGAGGGCCGCCGGGTGACGTCATCGTCAGGCTGTGCGTGCGGCCGGCTCCGGACTCGCCGCTGCTGCGTCACCTGGCAGCGGCCGGGGCGCTCTGCGGTGTCGGCCTCGTCGTCGTCACGCTGCTCCTTCACTGAACCGAGCGCGTGCGGCGTGAGGTCGCGGACCTTCGTTACCCTCCGTTCGTGACGCCTCCCAAGGGCTACCTCATGACCCCAGGGCCGACGCCCATCCCGCCCGAGGTCGAGGCGGCGATGGCCGAGCCGATCGTCTACCACCGGGGGCCCGAGTTCGCGGCAGTGCTCGCGCGGGTCTTCGACAGGCTGAAGGACGTCTTCCGCACGACGAACGACGTCATCCTCTTCACGACGTCCGGGAGCGGTGCGATGGATTCCGCCGTCGCCAACCTCTGCTCGCCGGGCGACCGCGTGCTCGTCGTGTCCGCTGGATACTTCGGCGAGCGCTGGGCCCAGATCGCCGAACGGTACGGGTGTGACGTCGTCCACCTGCGGTACGAATGGGGCGAGACGCCAGACCCGGCCGAGGTCGGGGCGAAGCTCGCGGAGGTTGGCGGCGCGAGGGTCGTCTACTGCACGCAATGTGAAACGTCGACAGGCGTCGTGTCGGACGTCCGTGCGATCGCGGAGCACGCGGCGGCGGGAGGGGCGCTCAGCGTGGTCGACGCGATCTCGTGCCTGGGGGCTGTCCCGCTCGAGCAGGATCTCTGGGGGATCGATGTCGTCGTGTCCGGCTCCCAGAAGGCTCTGATGACGCCGCCCGGTCTCGCGTTCGCCTCGGTATCGGATGCAGCGCTGGCGGTCTCGAAGAACGCAACGTCGCCACGCTTCTACCTCGACTGGGATCGTGCCCTGAAGGCCCAATCCGACGGGAGAACGCCGTTCACCCCCGCCGTCTCGCTGATCCGGGGGCTCGATGTCGCCCTCGACCTGGTGCTCGAGGACGGGATCGAGGTCGCCTGGGACCGCGCCCGCCGGCTCGGGTTCGCGTGTCGTGAAGGCGTGAAGGCGATGGGGCTCGAGCTGTTCTCGCCGGACGAGGATCGGTCGGCAGTCGTCACGGCGATCCGCATCCCCGACGGGGTCGACGGCGGCGCGATCGCTCGCTCGCTCCGTGACCGCTCGGGAGTCACGGTCGCCGGCGGCCAGGGAGCACTGAAGGGCACGATTTTGCGGGTCGGCCACATCGGGGCAATCGATCTGGATGACGTCGCGGCCGCGCTCGCTGCGCTCGAGCTTGCGGCCGCCGAGGCCGGAATCGCGGTCGAGCCGGGCGTTGCCGTCCCGCGGGCCCGCGAGGCGTTCGACGCGGGCGTCCGCGTCTGATGGACTCGAACGGGCGGCCTCACGTGCTCGTGCGCGAGCGCATCGCAGAGGCCGGGGTCGACTTCCTGCGGGCGCGCTTCGACGTCGAGGTCGATTTCGACGGCGACCTCGCCGCGCAGATCGAGGACTACGACGCGATCATCGTTCGCAGCGCGACCCGCGTCACGGCAGAGCTGATCGAGCGTGCGCCTCGCCTGAAGGTGATCGGGCGTGCCGGCGTCGGGGTGGACAACGTCGACGTCTCGGCGGCGACGAAGCGCGGGATCGTCGTCGTCAACGCTCCCCAGTCGACAGTCGTCTCCGCCGCCGAGCACACGATCGGGCTGCTGCTCGCGCTCGTCCGCTCGATCCCGCAGGCGTACGCCGCGCTGACGGAGGGCCGCTGGGAGCGCTCCCGCTTCGGCGGGGTCGAGCTCGCCGACAAGACGCTCGGCCTCGTGGGCTTCGGTCGTATCGGGCAGCAGGTCGGGCGCCGGGCGCGAGGGCTTTCGATGCACGTCGTCGCGTACGACCCGTTCCTCGCCCCGGAACGGATGCGGGAGCTCGGAGTGGAGCCGGTGCGTAGCCTCGACGAGTTGCTCCGTGTCGCCGACGTGGTCTCGCTGCACTCGACCCTGACGCCCGAGACGCGGGCTCTGATCGGTCGGGACGAGATCGCTCGGATGAAGGACGGGGTCCGGATCGTCAACGTGGCGCGCGGCGAGCTGATCGACGAAGACGCGCTCGTCGACGCACTCCGATCGGGAAAGGTGGCGGGAGCCGCGATCGACGTCTTCAGCCAGGAGCCTTACGCCGGTCCGCTGATCGGGCTCGACAACGTCGTCGTGACACCGCATCTCGGCGCGTCGACGCGGGAGGCGCAGGACCGGGCGGGCGTGATCGTCGCCGAGCAGGTTGCCGCCGCACTCGAAGGGCGTCTCGCATCCAACGCCGTCAACGTCCCGACCGTCCCGCCCGAGGAGCTCGAGTTCCTGGGGCCCTTCATGCCGCTCGCGTCGAAGCTCGGCGAGCTCGCGTTCGAGCTCGCGGGTGGAGTGCCCACGAGACTCGACTTCGCGTATCTCGGTGAGCTCGCCGATCGCGACACCCGTCTGCTCACGGTCGCAGCCCTGAACGGCGCATTCCGCGGACGGGTCGAGGAGGCGGTGAACCATGTCAACGCGCCGGTGGTTGCACGTGAGCGCGGGATCGAGGTGCGCGAGGAGTCGGCGCGAGCGTCGCGTGACTTCACGAGCTTGATGGAGGTCACCGCGGTTGCAGGGGAGCGGGAGCTCCGGGTTGCGGGAACGACGATCGGGAGCGAGAACCGGCCCAGGCTCGTCAGCGCGCTGGGGTACGAGATCGAGATCGATCTCGAGCCGAACATGGTCTTCATCGTGAACGAGGATCAGCCCGGACGGATCGGTCGTGTCGGCACGATGCTCGGTGAACGTGGTGTCAACATCGCGACGATGGCGGTCTCGCGAAACCGCGCCGGCGCCAATGCCCTGATGACGTTGACGGTCGATACGCCGCTTCCGCCGGATCTCGTGGCTCGGCTCCGTGCGGAGCCGGGCTTCGTCGAGGTCACGTTGATCACCCTCGAGGATTAGCTCTTGCCGCCGGGCGAGAAGCTGCCCGATCCGGTCGAGCGCGTCGCACGATTCCTGGCCGACGCTCGCGCGGAGGCACGGCTGCAGGAATTCCGGTCGGGCACTCCAACGGCATCCGAGGCCGCGGACGCCATTGGCTGCGAGCTCGACCAGATCGTGAAGTCGCTGCTCTTCCTCTGTGACGACCAGCCGGTTCTCGTGCTCGTTCCCGGCTCGCGCCGAGCCGACCCGACGAAGATCGCGGCGGCAGTCGGTGCGACGAACGCAAAGATCGCACCGCCGCCCGTCGTTCTCCGGACGACGGGCTTCGACGTCGGCGGGGTTGCGCCGTTTCCGCAGCCAGGAGTCAAGGATGTGCTCATCGACCAGTCCTTCGTCACGTGGCCGGAGGTGTGGACCGGCGCAGGCTCCGACCGCCACATGGCCGGCCTCGCCCCGGCGGAGCTGATCCGGCTCTCGCGCGGCCGCTCAGTCGACGTCTGCCGCGAGAGCTAGCCACGTGCGTGGATAGGCTGTCGCCGGTGGCGAAAGAGCGCAGCACGGGCGACCGTCTGAATCGGCGGATCTACGAGGGCGAGCTGGCGAGGCTTCAGGTCGAGCTGGCGCGCATGCTCGACTGGGTTCGGGCGGAGGGCGTCAGGGTGGCAGTCGTGTTCGAGGGTCGCGACGCGGCAGGGAAGGGCGGAGTGATCAAGCGGATCGCCGAACGGCTCAACCCGCGCTACTGCCGAATCGTCGCCCTGCCGGCGCCAACCGAGCGAGAGCGCACCCAGTGGTACTTCCAGCGCTACGTCGAGCACATGCCTGCGGGCGGCGAGATCGTCCTCTTCGACCGGAGCTGGTACAACCGTGCGGGCGTCGAGCGTGTCATGGGCTTCTGCACGCCACAGGAGTACAAGCGCTTCCTCGCCCAGTGCCCGCAGTTCGAGCGGCTGCTCGTCGAAGACGGGCTTCATCTCGTCAAGTACTGGTTCTCGGTCAGCGACGAGGAGCAGGAGCGGCGTTTCAAGGACGAGGGTTGACGACCCGACGAGACGCTGGAAGCTGTCCGGCATGGACCTCGAGTCACGCCGTCGCTACGTGGACTACTCGCGGGCGAAGGACGAGATGTTCGTGCACACGGACATGCCCGAAGCGCCCTGGTGGGTGGTCGAAGCCGACGACAAGCGCCGCGCTCGCATCAACTGCATCGCGCATCTCCTCGGCACGGTTCCCTGGAAGTACCGCGACCCGGACCCGATCGAGCTTCCCGAGCGCCAGGACGACGAGGGGTACCGCCGTCCGGACAGATCGACGCAGACCTACGTGCCCGATCACGCCGCGACGCTCGACCTCTGACCATCGCCCGGAGCGGCGGGATAAGCTACTCGGCGTGGAGCCAACCGCCTCCATCTGGATGAACGGTCAGCTCGTCGACTGGGACGACGCGACGGTCCACGTCGGCTCGCACGGTCTCCACTACGGCTCGGGTGTCTTCGAGGGCGTGCGCTGCTACGAGACGCCCACCGGCCCTGCCGTGTTCCGGCTCACCGATCACATACGCCGGCTCGAGACGTCCGCGTCGCTGATCTACATGACGCTCCCATACTCGGTCGACGAGCTCGTCAAGGGCACGCTCGACCTGCTCTCGTCGAACGGGCTCCCCGCGTGCTACATCCGACCGATCGCCTTCTACGGGTACGGAACCCTTGGCGTGCCTCCCCGGGAGAACCCCGTCGAGGTGGTCATCATGAGCTGGCCCTGGGGAACCTATCTCGGCGCGGAAGCGCTCGAGAAGGGGATACGAGCGAAGGTCTCGACCTGGCGGCGGGTGGGGCCGAACACGATCCCGCACGCGGCCAAGGCGACGGGCGTCTATCTCAACTCGATGCTCGCCGTGCTCGAGGCCTCGCGGGCGGGGTACGAGGAGGCAATCCTCCTCACCGAGGACGGCTACGTCGGCGACGGCTCGGGCGAGAACCTGTTCATGGTCAAGAACGGCGTCATCTACACGCCCGATCTCTCCGCGTCGATCCTCCCCGGCATCACGCGCGACTCCGTCATGCACATCGCGCGAGACCTCGGCTACGAGGTCGTCTCGAAGCCGCTGATCCGGACCGACCTCTACGTCGCCGACGAGCTCTTCATGACCGGCACAGCCGCCGAAGTGACGCCGATCCGCTCGGTCGACGATCACGAGATCGGCGATCCCGGGCCGATCACGAAAGCGATCCAGGACACCTACCTGGCGACCGTGACCGGACGAGACCCGCAGTATTCCCACTGGCTCGAACAGGTTCCGACGTCGGTTCCGGGACCCTGACCCGAACGGTTCCGCTCTCGAAGCCCTATCTGGGCGCGCGGGAGGAGGAGCTCGTCCTCGAGGCGCTCCGCTCCGGGCGGCTCGCGCTCGGGCCGATGATCGACCGCTTCGAACGAGCGGTGGCTGATCGCACCGGAGCCCCGTTCGTCGCTGCGGTGTCGAGTGGCACGGCAGGTCTTCATCTCTGCGTTCGCCTCGCAGGCCTCGGGCCCGGCGACGAGGTGATCACCTCGCCGTTCTCCTTCGTCGCGTCGGCCAACTGCGTGATGTACGAGGGTGCGACACCGGTCTTCGCCGACGTCGATCCGCGCACGCTGAACCTCGACCCGGCGGCTGTCTCCGCGGCAATCACACCCCGGACCAGGGCGCTCGTCCTCGTCGACATCTTCGGCTACCCGTGCGAGCTCGATCCGCTCCTGGAGATCGCCGCTGCTCATGGCCTGGCTGTCATCGAGGACGCCTGTGAGGCGCTCGGCGCCGAGTACCGCGGCCGTCCGCTCGGCTCGTTCGACCATCCGGCGGTGTTCGCCTTCTACCCGAACAAGCAGGTGACGACGGGGGAGGGGGGAGCGATCTCAGTGCACACGGAGGAGCAATGGCGCCTCCTCAAGAGTCTCGCGAATCAGGGACGCGCCGACTCCGGCGGATGGCTCGAGCACGCCCGGTTCGGCTACAACTACCGCCTCGACGATCTGTCGGCCGCCGTCGGGGTCGCCCAGATGGAGAAGCTCGACGACATTCTCGCCCGTCGGGTCGCCGTGGCCGCATGCTACGCAGGTCTTCTCGACGGCGTCGACGGAGTCGAGCCGCCGCTTCCAGACGATGCGGATCACCGTCGGTCCTGGTTCGTCTATCCGGTCAGGCTGGCTCCTGCGATCGACCGGGAGCGCGTCATCGCCGAGCTGACCGAGCGAGGCATCGCCACGAGTCGCTACCTCCCGTCGATCCATCTCCAGCCCTACATGCGCGAGCGGTTCGGTTACCGCGAGGGCGTGCTCCCGGCCTCCGAGGAGGCAAGCCGCCGGATGCTGGCGTTGCCGTTCTTCCCCGAGCTCGCGCGGGACGATCAGGAGTATGTGGTCGACGAGCTTCGCGCGGCGGTCGAGCGTCAATAGCCGCCGTACCCGCCCGCGCTCTTCTTCTCGACCGCGTCGCCCGAGTCTGAAACGGCGTACCACTCGGCGCCGAACGCCGTGGAGGCCTCGCCTGACGTGTCGCCGGGCTTCGCGTCCCCACTGAACAGATACAGCGGGTGCCCGTTGTAGGTCACCTGGAGCGATCCGTCTGGGCGGCTCACCGTCGCGAGCTTCGTCTCGTCGACGCCGCCTCCGGGCGTTGGCGAGCCGGTCACCGTGAGCGGAGGCCACGCCGAGGCGCAGGCCGCATTGCACGCGCTCATCCCGCTCGTGTCTTTCTCGAAGAGGTAGAGGGTCATGCCTCTGTCGTCGACCAGGATGTCTCCGAGA
This sequence comes from uncultured Thermoleophilia bacterium, assembly GCA_963710975.1. Taxonomy (GTDB): domain Bacteria; phylum Actinomycetota; class Thermoleophilia; order Gaiellales; family Gaiellaceae; genus JBBQXH01. The sequence continues at coordinate 47,708 of CAVQCG010000004.1, forward strand.
TCGGTCCCGGCAACGTGGATCGTCCCGCTCCCCGCGGCCGGCGCCGAGACAGAGGTCGACCCGCCGGATCCTCCACCGCATGCTGCGGCCGCGAGGGCCAGAGCGACGGCTCCCACGAGTCCCGCACTCCGTCCGTGTCTGGTCATTGCCGTCTCCTTCCGCCTGCCGAGATGCGTCATCCACGCATACGGCTCTCGACCTGCGACGGTTTGGCCGCGATAATCCCCTCGGTGACCGACGGCTCTCCGCGGATGGTCTTCCTCGGCTTTGGCAAGTACGCACGGGCCGATCGGATCTACGCCCTCGAGCCGATAACCGACGACCGGCGCGGAAGCGGGCGCCGTACGCTCGTCTGGGTCGAGGGCATCGTCGAGCCGCTCGTGGCCTCGCGGACGGAGCGCACGATCCTCGTCGACATGGGCCAGCAAGAGGCCGCGGGAACACAGCTCGTGGACCAGGCCGTCGCGCTTGCGGAGCGCGTGGTCGGCGACGCTGATCGCGTCGGCCCGCTGCTCAAGCGGTCGATCAAGGCGGAGGCCGCAGTCGATCTCGACGAGCTTGCACGCAGGGCTCGAAGGCTTCTCGAGGCGACGGCGTCCCCCGACGATGCGGAGCGCCTGTTCGACGAGTGAGCCTGGCCGAGGATTTCTTTGCCAGAAGCGTTCACGAGGTGGCGCCCGAGCTGATCGGCTCGACACTCCTCGTCGACGGGGTCGGCGGTCGTATCGTCGAGGTGGAGGCCTACGACGAGGACGATCCGGCGAGTCACAGCTTCCGTGGCCGGACTCCGCGAAACGGCGTCATGTTCGGACCACCGGGCCGGGCGTACGTGTACCGGTCGTACGGGATCCACTGGTGCGTCAATCTCGTCTGCGAGCCCGAAGGGCGTGCGGCAGCGGTCCTCCTCCGCGCGCTCGAGCCGATGCAGGGGATCGACGCGATGACCGAGCGAAGGGGCGTGGCGGATCCGCTTCTCCTCTGCGCCGGGCCCGGCCGCTTGTGTCAGGCGCTCAGCATTACGCGGGCTCACGACGGCCTGCCGCTCGACCGTCCGCCATTCTCGATCTCGGCGCCCGTCGAGGCCGCCGAGGTCGTCGCGACGACACGGATCGGGATCTCGACAGCGATCGACCGCCCCTGGCGATACTGCGAGCGGGGCAGCCGCTTCCTCTCCAGGCCGGCTCCCGGGGTCAGGCCTGGCCGACGAGGAGCTTGACGATCATGTTCGGGCTGGCCGCGAACCCCGGTTTCGGCAGCTGCTCGAGGACGACGCCGGCATCGCCTCCCGTGACCTCCTGAATCTCCGTCTCGAGCTTCGAGTTCGCGAGACGCAGACGAGCCTGCTCGACCGTCAGCCCGACCACCTTCGGCACGAGGCCGTCGAGAGCCTTCGCGACGATCAGCCGCACGGTTCCGAACGCTTTGAGGGTTCCCCCGGCCGGTTGCTGCTCGAGGACGATGCCGGGGCGCTCCTCGCCGGGCTTGGCGGGCCGGTAGATCACCTCGTACTGCAGCGGCTGGGCGGCCAGGCGGGCTTCCGCGTCGAGGACCTTCGCCCCGACGACCTTCGGAACCTCGACCTCGTTCGGCTTGCAGTTGGCGCTCCTGGCGGGCTCGGAGCCTGCGAAGAACACGATCGTGAACGTGTCCTCGCACTGCCCGTTGTCGCGCTCCCACTGGCCGTTCCGGTAGGTGACGTCGACCGGAACGGAATACCCGTAGGACGGCGTCGGGAAGGCGACGGGAGGCTCCTCGAGGTCATTCAGTGCGTTCTTCATGAACGTGTGGAAGATCAACGCGGGGTATGTGCCGCCGGCGACCGGGTCGCCGCCGAACTCCTTGAGCATCGGCTGAAGGCGATCCGGATACCCGACCCAGACCGCGACGGCGAGCTGCGGCGTGTAGCCGACGAACCAGGCGTCACCGTAGTTCTCCGTCGTTCCCGTCTTGCCCGCGACCGACCGGTCGGCGAGCGCGGCGCGCTTCCCGGTTCCGACCTGGACGACCTGCTGGAGGATCGACGTCAGCATGGCGTTCTGGTTCGGGTCGAGCACCTGGCGTGCGACCGGCTTGTTGTCGAGGAGGTTCTTTCCGTCCTGGACGGCCCTGACCGCACGGGGCAGGTTGCCGAGGATGCTGCCGTCGATTCGCTTGCCGGAGTTTCCGAAGGTCGCGAAGGCCCTCGCCATCTCGAGCGGGTTCACGGCCTCGGCGCCGAGGCCGATCGCGAAGAAGTTGTCGAGGGGGCTTTGGATTCCCAGCCTGTGCGCCATCCGAGCGACGCGCTTCGGACCGACCTGAGCGGTGAGCTGGGCGTAGACCGTGTTGTCCGAGTAGATCGTCGCCGTCGTCAGGTTGGCGCTGCCGAGGTAGGCGTTCTCGTAGTTGCGGACGGCCCAGAGCTTGTCGCCGATGTTGATCACCTGGGGCTTCGACTCGTAGGTCGTCTCTGGCGAGACGCCCTGGGCGAGCGCGGCTGCCAGGACGAACGGCTTGAAGGACGAGCCAGGTTGGCGCTCGCCCTGGGTCGCCAGGTTGAACTGGCTCTTCGAGAAGCCCTCACCGCCGATCATCGCGAGCACCTGACCGTCCCTCGGATCGACTGCGACGAGCGCTGCGGCGGGCCCGTCCTTCCGCGTCAGCCACTTGTCGATCGCCTCCCGCGCCCGGTTCTGGAGGTCGAGGTTGATCGACGTGTAGACCTTGAGCCCTCCCCCGAAGACCTTGCCCGAGCCGTAGTAGTCGATGAGCTGCTGCTTGACGTACTCCGTGAAGTACTTGGCCGGCCCACTCGTCCCGGGCAGCCCGACACCCTCGGCGCTGGGCAGGGGCGTTCGCCGGGCGGCGTCGTACTGCGACTTCGTGATCAGCTGCTGTCCGAACATCAGCGCGAGCACGGTGTTTCGCCGGTCGAGCGCACGCGTCGGGTTGGAGACCGGGTCGTACGCCGTCGGGTTCGCCGGGAGGCCGGCGAGGAGAGCCGCTTCAGGGAGCGTCAGCTCGCTCGCGTTGTGCTTGAAGTACACGCGCGACGCCACCTCGATGCCGTAGGCGCCGTGGCCGAAGTAGATCGTGTTGAGGTAGGTCGTGAGGATCCGGTCCTTCGACCAGCGCCGCTCGAGCTGCCAGGCCAGCGCAGCCTCCTTCAGCTTCCGGCTCACGGTGCGCTCGGGCTTGATGTACGTGTTCTTGACGAGCTGCTGCGTGATCGTCGAGCCACCCTGGATGACACCCTTGTTCGAGATGTCGCTCCACACGGCCCGCAGGATGCCGCGGAGATCGACACCCTGGTGCTCCCAGAAGCGGCGATCCTCGACGGCGACGATCGCCTGCTTCATGATCGGCGCAATCTGGTTCGAGCCGACGAGCACTCGACTCTGGTCGCTTCGGAGAACCGCGAGGACGGTCCCGTCGGCGGCGTAGATGTATCCGTTCCGTTCCGCCTTCCGGGCCTTCGCCGGGTCGAGTGAGGGAACGTCGTTCGCGATGGCGGTGATGAACCCGAATCCGAACGAAGCAAGGCCGACCAGCCCGAGGATCAGGAGAAGGAGCGTGAAGCGGAGCTTGCGTATGCGGCGCCGCGGCTTCGCCGGCGCCTCTTTGCGTCGTCTGAACCGCACGAACAGGAAAGTGTAGGCGCAAGGCAAAGCGCCGAAGGCGCAGCAGCGGGCGGAGCCGGCCGCGGAGGCTCGTCGCCGGCCGTCAGGCGCGCGACACGGCGCCGGGAGCGACGCGCAGCAGCGGGCGGAGCCTGCTGCGAAGGCTCGCCGAGACCCGGGAGGGTCTCGGCACAGGCGCGGGCCCGATCCGAAGGCGCAGAGGTTGGGATACGCCGGCTTCGCCGGCTGGGCTTCGCGGCCTGGCGCCTTCGGCGCGGCCGCTGCGCGCGGCCTTCAGCCGCTTGCTCCGACTGGAGTAGGCTTCCAGGGCATGGTTCCCTGCGCGAACTGCGGAAGCGAGAACCGGCCGGATGCGCGGTTTTGCGGTGAGTGCGGCGCTCCATTTGCCTCGGCGTGCGCGGCCTGCGGCGCCGCGAACGAGCCAGGTCGGAAGTTCTGTTACCAGTGCGGCGCCGCCCTCGAAGGGGCAGTCAGCAATGCAGGAGTGTCCGCTTCGCGGGCCGAGCCCTCAGCGGAGCGCCGCCTCGTCTCGGTGCTGTTTGCCGATCTCGTCGGATTCACGAGCCTGTCCGAGTCGCGCGACGCAGAGGAGGTCCGCGAGCTCCTCTCGCAGTACTTCGAGACCGCGAGGACGCTGATCGAGCGCTACGGCGGGACGGTGGAGAAGTTCATCGGCGACGCCGTGATGGCTGCCTGGGGTGTCCCCGTGGCAACCGAGGACGACGCCGAGCGCGCTGTTCGGGCAGCACTCGACCTCGTCGCCGCGGTCGAGGCGCTCGGGCGCGAGCTCGGTGCGAAGGATCTCGCAGCGCGTGCCGGAGTTCTCACCGGCGAAGCGGCGGTCACGCTCGGCGCCGAGGGGCAGGGGATGGTGGCCGGCGACATCGTCAACACCGCCTCGCGGGTACAGTCCGTCGCCGAGCCCGGCACCGTCCTCGTCGGGGATGCAACACGCCGTGCGAGCGAGGCCGCGGTCGCCTACGAGAGGGCGGGAGCCCACGAGTTGAAGGGCAAGGCGGAGCCGGTGGAGCTCTGGCGGGCGCTCCGCGTTCTCTCCGGTCGGAAGGGCGCCCAGCGATCCGTCGGCCTCGAGGCGCCGTTCGTCGGGCGCGACCGCGAGCTGCGTCAGATCAAGGATCTGTTCCATGCGTCGGCGGACGAGCGCAAGGCGCACCTCGTGTCCGTCACGGGGATCGCGGGAATCGGGAAGTCGAGGCTCGCCTGGGAGTTCTCGAAGTACATCGACGGCCTCGCCGACGACGTCTACTGGCACCGCGGGCGCTGCCTGGCCTACGGGGACGGTGTCACGTACTGGGCGCTCGCGGACATGATCCGGATGCGTGCGCGGATCGCAGAGGACGAGGAGCCTGCGTCGGCGCTCTCGAAGCTGCGGTCGACGCTTCGCGAGCACCTCCTCGACGATGGCGAGCGCGCCTATGTCGAGCCCCGCCTCGCCCACCTGCTCGGCCTCGAGGAGCACAGGACTGCGGACAAGCAGGATCTGTTCGCCGCCTGGCGACTGTTCTTCGAGCGCCTCGCCGACGCGTACCCCACCGTGCTTCTGTTCGAGGACGTGCAATGGGCCGATGGGAGCCTGCTCGACTTCGTGGAGTACCTGCTCGAGTGGTCCCGCTCGAGCCCGCTCTACGTCGTCACGCTTGCACGCCCCGAGCTGGCCGAGCGCCGGCCGACCTGGGGCGCAGGACATCGGAACTTCACGTCGCTCTACCTGGAGCCGCTCTCCGGGGAGGCAATGACCAGTCTCCTCGAGGGCCTCGTTCCGGGACTGCCCTCGGAGCTTCAGCAGCAGATCCTCGATCGCGCGGAGGGTGTCCCCCTGTACGCGGTCGAAACCGTGCGGATGCTTCTCGACCGCGGCCTGCTCGCGCAGGAAGGCAGTGCCTATCGGTTGACCGGCGAGGTCGTCGCCCTCGAGGTGCCCGAGACGCTCCACGGCCTGATCGCGGCCCGGCTCGACGGTCTCCCAGCCGAGGAACGGCGTCTCCTCCAGGACGGTGCCGTCCTCGGCAAGACATTCACCTCTCAGGCTCTGGCCTCGGTCTCGTCGACGGACGAGGCAGAGCTGGCTCCCCTGCTCGGAGCTCTCGTCCGGAAGGAAGTCCTCTCGCTTCAGACCGACCCGCGCTCCCCCGAGCAGGGGCAGTACGGGTTTCTCCAGGATCTCGTTCGCCACGTCGCATACGAGACGCTGTCGAAGCGGGAGCGCAGGGCGCGACACCTCGCGGCGGCGTCGTACCTCGAGGACGCCTTCCCGGGTGACGACGAGATCGCCGAGGTGCTCGCGTCGCACTACGTCTCGGCCGCCGAGGCGGTCGGGGATGCTCCCGATGCCGCCGAGGTGAGGGCCAAGGCGTTCGCGGCACTCATGCGCGCCTGCGATCGGGCCGAGTCGCTTGCGGCGACGGGCGAGGCATGCAAGTACGTCGAGCGCGCTGCTTCGCTCACCGATGACCTTCCCGAGCGAGCCGCACTGCTCGATCGGGCCGGATGGCTCGCGGTCTATGCGTCGGACTACGATGCGGCAGAGCGGCTCCTGTCAGAGTCGGCCGCGCTCTACGAGGGCGAGGGTGACACCCATGCCGCCGCGCGGGTATCAGCCCGGATCTCATGGGTCGAATGGTCAACCGGTCGCTACGACGAGGCGCTCGCGCGGGCGGAGCACGCGTTCGAGGCCGTGGGGAGCGGACGAGCCCGACGAGGACATCGGCCTGCTCGTCTCGGTGCTTGCGGGCGGCTACATCTTCACCGGCGACCTGGAGCGGGCGCGCGAGCGGGCGGAGCTCTCGCTCGAGATCGGAGAATCCCTCGGTGCCACCGAGGTCATCGCCCGGGGGCTCAATAACAAGGGAATTCTGCTGAACAGCCGCGGACGACGCGAGGAGGCGCTCGCTCTCTGGAAGCACGCGCTGTCGATCGCGCGTGAGCACGATCTGACCGACCAGGCCCTCGGAGGCCTGATCAACCTCTCCGACAGCTCGTTCCGGGACGATCGCTACGACGATGCGCTCGGCTACCTCGACGAGGGTCTCGAGCTAGCGCGCCGGCGCGGCTCTCGCCCGCACGAGTGGATGATCCTCGCCGAGACCACCTATCCCCTCTATCGGCTCGGCCGATGGCAGGAAGCCCTTGCTGTGGCTGCGGAGATTCCCGCCGACCGGATCCGCGACGCGACGACGTTGAGCCTGCTCTCCGCGGTGCTCGAGATCCACCTTCATCGTGGCCGGCTCGACGAGGCGCGCTCTCTCCTGGATGTCTACTCCGCGCTCGAGAGCGTCCCCGACATCCAGGACCGATCGATCTACCTGACGGCGAAGGCCGCGGTGGCGCGCGCGGAGGGACGTCTCACCGAGGCCATTGCACTGGGAATCGAGGGGGCAGAGCTCGCCGAGGGAGCGTTCGGAGCGGGCAACCAGGCCGTCAAGCAAGGTCTCGTAGAGGCGGCCGAGGCTGCGCTGGCGCTCGGGGAGCCAACGCGGGTCGAGGAGATCGTCGCGACGATCGAGGGAATCCCGGCGGGGCGCCGGCCGCCCTATCTCGATGCGCAATCACATCGATTCAAGGCCCGTCTCGCCGGGGCGGACGCCTCTGCGCACGACGAGTATGCGGCTGCGGCAGCGCGCTTCCGCGAGCTCGGGATCGTCTTCTTCGTCGCCGTCTCGCACGTGGAGAGGGCGGAGTGGCTGGCCGGTCACGGCAGGCAGGAGGAGGTCGGCCCGCTCCTCGACGAGGCGATCGCGATCTTCGAGGCTCTGGAAGCCGTGCCCTGGCTCGAACGCGCTACCGCAGTCTTGGCGAGGCCCGCTCCAGGTCTCGACGAACCTTCGCATCGCGCTTCGGCTGTTGCTCGCTCGTGAAGGGCGCCTACGGCGCGCTCCACTTCGCGGCCTGGCGGCTTCGCCGCGGCCGCGTGCGCGTCGCTTCGCTCGTTGACTCGTGAACGGCGCCTTTGGCGCCTCGACTTCGCGGCCTGGCGGCTTCGCCGCGGCCGCTGCGCGTCGCTTCGCTCCTTACGCCGTAGGAGCGACCACGACCGGGGTGGTCGTCGGCTGATCGACACCGCCCGCGGGCTCGACGGTGACGGCCACGGTGGCGCCGTCCGGCACCGGCTTCGTCAGAGCCACGACGGATTCGCTGCTCCCGCCGTGGAAGAGGCCGGCCGGCACGGGCTTGTCGCCCTCGATCACCCAGGCCTGATAGGTCTTGCCGGCAGGCGCTGCCTCGAACCCTGACAGAACGAGTCCAGCCTGTCCGTCGTTCGCGACGACGAGGGTGCCGTTCGCCCCGGTGAGCGGGAAGCGGCTCGAGTCCTGCTGGGCGAACAGCGCGAGAACCTCGTCCTGACGTGCCGCCGCGCTGCGCTCGTCGTCGAGCGAGCCGGAGAGCGACGAGCCCCAGACACCGAGGCCGATCGCAACGCCCGCGGCTGCAGCCGCAACTGCTGCGAGAGCCGGGACGACTACGCGTCGCCTCAGCGGCACGACGTTCGTCGGCTCCCGGCTCTTCGTCTCGGCCAGGATCCGATCGCGGAGCGCGGGTGGTGGTGCGGGAGTGTCGACCGCGTACGCGAGTGACGCAGCCGCTTCCTGGAGCGCAGTCAACTGCTCCCGGGCATCGGGAGATCGGCGCAGGTGCTCCTCCAGCTCCCGCTCGTCCTCGGGCGAGAGCGAGCCGAGGGCGTGCCCGGCGATCAGCTCGTCGACTCTGTCGGGTTCCATTGACGATCCTCTGTACCGGTCTCCTGCAGCAGGTCGCGCAGTCGGCTGAGGCCGGCGAACATCCTGCTCTTGATGGTACCGAGAGGCTGGCCGAGCCTCTCGGCGAGCTCTGACTGGGTGAATCCACCGTAGTAGGCGAGCTCGAGCGCCTCGCGCTGCTGGTCGGGGAGCTTCTTCAGCGCCGAGCTGAATGCGTTCGCGCTCGAAATGAAGCCAGGCGAGCTCCTCCGTGTCGCTGCCTGGGTCGATCACCTGCGGGACGTCGTCGAGCGGCTCGGCGCGCCGGCGCTCGCTCCGTCGCACCTGGTCGACCGCGCGCCGGTGGACGAGCGTGAGGATCCAGGTGGACGCCTTCGCGCGCTCCGGTACAAAGCGGCGCAGCCGAGCGCCAGACGGCGACGAAGCCCTCCTGCACGGCGTCCTCGGCGAGCCCCTCGTCCCGAAGGATGCGCAGCGCGAGCCCGTACGAGACACGTCCGTAGCGGTCGTAGAGCTCGGCGAGCGCGATCTCGTCTTCCCGCGCGACGAGCGCGACGAGCGCTTCGTCCGACAGATGAGCAAGATCGATGGGCATGCGCGCGACGTCTCCCGTGGGGAGGCAGAACGCTACCACGCGCGTTCTGTCGCTCATCGGTCGAGGTTCGCCGGGCGGACCTCATCGGTTCAACCATCTACGATAACTGCCTGCAAATGCAAGCAATTCTCAATTACTTCCAGGCCGAACCGGACGCAGGGACATCGCGAACAAGGTGCGACTCGCATGCCATCGGGAGATGGGAGGCATCGAAGTGAGAAAGGAGAGGTATCGATGAAACGGAAGGTGATCGTGGCTGCTGCCTGCGTGGCAGTCGCGGGGGCCATCGCGGCGGGGCTTGCTCTCACGAGCGGGCCCGACTCGTCCACAGCGGCGAGCCATCGCGAAGCGCCCCTCATTTCGCAGGATCCAACCGCGGACGTGACCGACCTGTACGCCTTCGTCAGTCCTGACAAGCCGAACACGGTCACGCTCATGGCTGACTGGATCCCGTTCGAGGAGCCGTCTGCCGGTCCCAACTGGTACAGCTTCTCGACCAGCGCTCGGTACGACATCAACATCGACAACACGGGCGACGCAAAGCCGGACATCACGTACCGGTTCAAGTTCGCCGACACGGCAAACTCGTTCTCCGAGGGGCTCCCGCTCGGATGCATCTCGGGCCCGTGCCAGACCTACACCCTGACGATGATCACGAAGGGCAAGGTCAAGATCCTCGGCCGGAACCTGCCGGTCGCACCGAACAACATCGGCCCGCACACGTTCCCGAACAACAGCTACCCGGGAATCTGGCGCAGCTCGATCCAGCAGGTCGCGGGCGGACAGGTCTTCGCCGGCCCGATCGACGACCCGTTCTTCGGGGACATCGGCGCGGCGTTCGACCTCGTCACGATCCGCAACGGCACAGGACAGCAGGGCGGCGGCCTGGACGCGTTCGCCGGATTCAACGTCCACACGACGGCGCTCCAGGTGCCGATCACGACGATCAAGGGCTCCGGCGACATCGTTGGCATCTGGGCGGCGTCGTCCCGGCCCAAGGTCACCGTCAAGAACGGCCATGTCCGCCGGTCGTGGGTGCAGGTGGCCCGCCTCGGGAACCCGCTCGTGAACGAGCTGCTCATCCCGACGGCCGACAAGGACGAGTGGAACGCCGATGCGCCTTCGGGCGATGCCGAGTACGACAACGACCTCCTGACGCCGATTCTGGCGCCGGTGGTGAACTCGCTCTACGGCCTCGAGATTCCTCTCGACAACCGGACGGATCTGAAGGCCATCTTCCATCAAGGCCTCCCGGGTCTGAATCAGTTCGGCACGGTGTCGGCTGACATGCTGCGGCTGAATCTCTCGATTCCGCCGGCAGCGAACCCGAACCGGCTGACGGTTGCAGCCATGGACAACCAGGGCTGGCCGAACGGTCGACGGTTCATCGACGACGTGATCGATCTCGCCGAGAACGGGCTCGAAGGCGCCTTCTTCGATCCCCAGTACTGGCCGGTCGTTCTCGGTGACGGCGTCAACAACAACGACGTCGCCTACCAGAGCTCGTTCCCGTACGCCGCGCTCCCCGCGGAGGGGTACGCGAACAGCCATGGCGTCGAGGTGAACCCCCCGACCCCGTAGGACGAACAACGAATGAGGGGGCCCGTGTGCGGCGCGGGCCCCCTCACTGCGAGGGAGAGACAGAGACAGAATGACGCGCAAGAGAATCGGAATCGCAGCACTGGTGATCCTCGTGCTCGCAGTCGGTGGGCTGCTCGGCGGGATCTTCAGCGACTCGCCGTCGGACAGGCCCCAGCCGGCGCCTCCCGCCGCTGCGGCAGCCGACCAGGCGCTCGCCGGCTTCTCGCTCGGCGACACGGAGGGGCTCGTGGCACAGCTCCAGGGAGAGCTCCAGCAGAACCCGAAGGACGCGAAGAACCTGGCACTTCTCGGGCTTGCCTACCAGCAGCTCGCGCGAGAGACCGGAGACCCCTCCTACTACACGAAGTCGCAGGGCGTGCTCGACCAGGCCCTCGTGATCGTTCCGAACGACCTGCTGGCGACCAGCGGGCTCGGCTCGCTCGCGCTCGCCCGCCATCAGTTTCAGGATGCTCTCGCCCTCGGCGAGAAGGCAAAGGAGATCTCGCCGACGACAGCGCGCAACTACGGCGTCATCGGTGACGCGCTCGTCGAGCTCGGCCGCTACCGCCAGGGCTTCGAGATGTTCGACAGGATGGCCGCCCTCAAGCCCGGCCTCGCCGCCTACTCGCGTGTCTCCTATGCGCGCGAGCTGCTCGGAGACCACGAGGGCGCGACCGAGGCGATGAAGCTCGCCCTCGATGCAGCCCGCGGCGCGAAGGAACCGTACGCGTGGACGCTCTGGCAGCTCGGCAAGCTCTCCTGGGCCATCGGAGACGTCGACCGGGCCGGGTCCTACTACCAGCAGTCCCTCGACGTGTTTCCGGGGTACGTCTACGCGCTCGACGCGCTCGCCCAGGTCGAGGCCGCGCGCGGGAACACCGACCGCGCGATCGGCCTGGCTAGCCGCGCCGTCGAGACGATTCCGCTTCCGCAGTTCGTGACCGACCTCGGCGACCTGTATCACGTCGCCGGGAACGACACGCTCGCGCAGCGGCAGTACGACCTCATGGATGCCATCCATCAGCTCTTCGTCGCGAACGGCGCAAAGGTCGATCTCGAGACGTCCGTCTACTACTCGGATCACCGGATCCGGCTTCCCGAAGCGCTCGAGCTCGCGAAGCTGGCCTTGCGCGACAGGCCCGGGATCTACGCCGACGACGCGATGGCCTGGGCGCTCGTGCAGAACGACCGCTGCCAGGAGGCGCTTCCATTCTCCGAAAGCTCGCTACGCCTCGGAACCCGCGATGCGAACCTCTACTTCCATCGCGGCATGCTCGAGCGCTGCCTCGGGAACGACAGGGTGGCGCGCGGCTGGTTCCAGAAGGCGCTCGACCTGAACCCGCATTTCTCCCTCCTCTGGGCACCGGTGGCCCAGGAGGCCGTCGCAAAGGAGGCTCGCTCGTGAAGCGCCTGATCGTCCTCGCCGGTCTCCTCGCCGCTCTGCTCGTCCCCGCCGTTGCGTCCGCGCACCCGCTCGGGAACTTCACGATCAACCACTACACCCGCATCCAGCCCTCCGGCGATCGGATCTATCTGCTGTACGTGCTCGACATGGCGGAGATCCCGACGTTCCAGGCCAAGGCGGATGTGGAGAGCCAGGGCGAGGCCGCGTACGGCGCTTCGCTTGCCGCGAGGATCAGGGAGAACCTGACCCTCACGGTCTCTGGACAGACGCTCCCGCTGAAGGAGCTGCGCCATGCCCTCGCCTTCCCGCACGGTGTCGGCGGCCTCGACACGACGAGGCTCGACATCGTCTTCGACGCCGGACCTGTTCCCGCAGGAGGCGGTGAGCTGTCGTACACGGACGGCAACTTCCCGGATCGGCTGGGATGGAAGGAGATCGTCATCGCCCCGACCGCAGGCGCAGCGACGGCGTCGGCGACCGCGCCCGTCCATGTCCGAAAGCGACGAGCTCCGTGCATACCCGAAGGATCTGCTGAAGAGCCCGCTCGACGTGACGACGGCGAGCGCCGATCTCACGCCGGGCGAGACAGCGGGTCCGCCGCCGTCGATCGACGGCAAGGATCTCGACGCACCGGCGCGCGTCTCGACGGCCACTGAGAGCGGCTTCGCGAGCCTCATCACGAAGGAGAACTTGAGCGTCGGGGTGATTCTCCTCTCGCTCCTCCTCGCGATGTTCTGGGGAGCTGCGCATGCCCTCAGCCCGGGCCACGGTAAGGCGATCGTCGCCGCGTACCTCGTCGGGACGCGCGGAAACGCTCGTCACGCGTTCTACCTCGGCGGCATCGTCACGGTCACGCACACGATCGGCGTCTTCGCCCTCGGTCTGATCACGCTCGCGCTGTCCGAGTTCATCGTCCCGGAAACGCTCTACCCGTGGATGAACCTGATCGCGGCACTCCTCGTCGTCGGCGTGGGAGTCAGCGTTCTCCGGCTCCGCGTTCTCGACTGGTTCCGCGGAAAGCGCCGTGGGTCGATCGACCACGACGATTCGCTCTGATCACGACCACTCGCACGAGCACAGCCACGACCATTCGGCACGGCCACGACCACGCCCGCCACGACCACGGCCACTCACATGGCCACGATCACGATCATGGCCACAGCCATGGCGGGAAGCACCATCACCACGCACGCGCCCGAGCCTGGAATGGGCTGGAAGGGCCTCCTGGGCGTCGGCATCTCGGGTGGGCTGCTGCCCTGTCCCACCGCCCTCGTCGTGCTCCTCGCGGCAATCTCGCTCCACCGAGTCGGCTACGGACTCGTGCTCATCATCGCTTTCTCGATCGGGCTTGCCGCGACGATCAGCGCCATAGGCCTGATGGCCATCGGGGCGAAGAGCATCTTCAAGCGCACGACGTTCCAGGGGCCGGTTGTCAGGCTCCTTCCCGCGGCCAGCGCCGTCGTGATCCTCGCGTTCGGAATCGCCATGACGATCCGCGCCCTTCCGGGCGTCTCGTAGGCGCGTCACTCCCTCGCCCGGTCCGCCCCGATGCGGGCCGGGCTTGACGCGCATCTGCGAACCAATCGCATATACGATCGAACCGTAATGCAGTCGAGGACGAACAAGACACGATGACTGTCTCTCGTTCTCAGCCGCCTCTGGTTGTAGCGACTGTTGACGAGGCGTTCGCTGCGCTCCGTCGCCATGACCTCCGCGTCTCGTCGGCGCGAAGGCTCGTCGTCGAGGCGCTCTTCGCGGCAGAGGGTCCAGTCTCGGCGGAACGGATCGCATCTGGGATCGACGGGCGAACGCCACGTTGTGACCTGACGTCGGTCTACCGAAATCTGGAGACGTTCGAGGAGATCGGCCTGGTGCGCCACGTCCACCTGGGACACGGGCCTGGCCTTTACACCCTTGCTGTCACAGGAGAGCGCGAGTATCTGGTCTGCGACGCCTGTGACCGTGTGAGCGCCGTCGACCCCGCAGAACTCGACGGTGTCCGCTCGGAGATTCGACGGTTGCTTGGCTTCGAGGCTCGCTTCGGTCATTTCCCCATCGTCGGGCTTTGCGCCGCCTGTGCAAAGGACATGCGGCGTGAGGGAACCCCATGACCAGGAGGGAACGGCATGTTCGGACTGGATGACAAGATCGCTTCACTCTCAGCTGGAGGTTCCCTGGCTCTCGTGATCGTGGTCGCTATCCTGCTCGGCCTGCGCCATGCCACTGACCCCGATCATCTCGCGGCGGTCGCGACCCTCGTCGCGAGCGGCAAGGACAGGGCGACGCGGAGCGCCCGGATGCTCGGGCTCTCGTGGGGACTCGGCCATGCGACGACGCTCTTCCTCTTCGGGCTGCCCATCGTCCTGTTCAACAGGTTCCTGCCGGATCGCGTTCAGGAGGCGGCCGAGACGGCCGTCGCAGTCGTGATCGTCGTTCTCGCGGTTCGCCTACTCCTACGTTGGCGGCGCGGCTACTTCCACGTCCACGGCCACGAGCACGACGGTGTGTCGCATGCCCACCTTCACGCCCATTCGAGTGGCCCCGGTCATGAGCACGCGCATCCGCGACGGATCCGAACGCCGCTTGGCGCCTACGGCATCGGTCTCGTTCATGGGATGGGCGGAAGTGCCGGTGTCAGCGTGCTGATCCTCGCGTCGATCGAGTCGCAAACGCTCGCGGTTGTCGCGTTGGTGCTCCTCGCCGTCTTCACTGCTGTTTCAATGGCGATTCTGACCACCGGCCTCGGCTTCACGTTGATGAGCAGGCCCGTCCGGTCGTCGTTCAACGCGATCGCGCCCGTCTTGGGGCTGGCGAGCATCGGCTTCGGTATCTGGTACGGCCTAGCCGCAGTCGGAGTCGCGCCTTACTACTTCTAGCGTCGGTACAGTCGGACCGGGTGACCAACCCGAGTCGAGACGGAAATCACGCGAGGGTCGATGCATACGTCTCGCAGGGCACAATCGCGATTGCAATCGCGGTCGCGTTGGGGCTCCCGTCCTCGACCCTGTAATCGGCCTCGTGATCACGTTCGTGATCCTCAGGATCGCATGGGATTCCTGGCAGGCGATACGGGCGAGTGGTCCGGAGGCCCTCTAGGGCCTCCAAACCTTTTCTTCACAGGCGTCCGCTAGCCTGGCGGGCTCACGTCGGGAAGGGTGCCAACGGGGCCCGTCGAAAGACTGACGACGCCCGAAGCATCACTTCGCAGAGGGCCCTGAATGTCTGGCCGACAGGAACCGCAGAACCCGCAGCACGAGGCCGTCCTCGGCCGCCGCCGCCTTCTCGTCATGGCTGCCGGTGGGCTCCTCGGGCTCGTCGGGGCCGGCCGTGTCCGAGCGGGGGACGACGTGCTCGGCGCCGTCATCGAGGCTGCCGCAGCAACGCGGGCGCGCCCGACGATGGTCGTGCGGGACGAGCAGCTCGTCGGCTCGCGCGCGGCCAGGGCGGCGAGCGGCGTCCTGCCGGTACGTGAGACGCCGCCGTTCGATCTTCTCGGACTTCACTGGCGAGGAACCGGAACCGTCTCCTTCCGTACCCGGGATGCCGAGGCATGGAGCGGCTGGCAGCAGGCTGTCGTGCACGAGCTGCCTGACGCCGGTACGGTCGAGTCCGGTACCGGAGACTGGCGAATCGGGACGCCGGTGTGGACGGGCGGGTCGGATGCGATCCAGTTCCGCCTCGCCGGCAGGGTCGACGCCCTGCGGGCGCATTACATCACGAGCCCCACCGAACGATCCAGGCCCGCGGCTACAGCACGCCGTACCGCCGGTCCCGCCCAGCCGGCGATCATCGTCCGCCAGGACTGGGGTGCGGACGAGAGCATCGTCCGCGCGGCACCCGGCTACGCGAGCCGTCTCATGGTCTCCGTCGTCCATCACACGGCCGGCAAGAACCCCACTTCCCCCGAGAAGTCGGCGGCGATCGTGCGCGGGATTCAGATCTACCACGTCAAGGGAAACGGCTGGAACGACATCGGCTACAACTTCCTCGTCGACGGCTTCGGCCAGATCTTCGAGGGTCGCGGCGGTGGGATCGATCGCAACGTCATCGGGGCTCATGCGCTCGGCTTCAACACTGGCTCCACGGGCGTCGCGCTGCTCGGGAACTTCCAGGCGGAGGACGTCAGCGACGCGTCACTCAACACCATCGCGAGCCTGCTCGCGTGGCGTCTCGACGTCGGTCACGTCGATCCGATGTCGGTTGTCACCTACAGCTCGAACGGCACGAGACGCAGACTGCGCGCCGTTTCCGGTCACCGCGACGTCAACGACACGGCATGTCCCGGAGACCACCTATACGACACGCTCGACGGGATAGCGGCGAGTGCGGCCGCGATCGGGCTACCGAAGCTGTACGAGCCGCGGGCGGAGCGGCCGGGAAACCGTATCGTCCGCTTCACCGGGCGCCTCTCGGAGCCACTCGACTGGACGGTGTCATTGACCGGGCCTGCGGGGTTCGACGGTGCACTCGCCCGCGGGAACGGCACCGTCGTCGATTGGACCTGGGACGGCGGTGGCGCTCCTGCCGGCCGGTACTCGTGGACGATGGAAGCAGGGCCGAACGTCAGGCCTGCCAACGGCTCCTTCAAGCTCAGTGTCGCAGCGGCGAACCCGCCCGCGGAGCCGCCGCCTCCTCCAGCTCGCCCCGGCAGTGTTCCCCGGCGGATTCCGCGCTGGGCGTGGCAACTGCGGCGCTGGCAGCACACCCCGTCGGCGGAACGTGGCCCGAAGCCTGCGACGCCGGTGCCGATCCCGCGCTGGTACTGGGACTGGGTGAACTGGCTCGCCGCGCTCGAGCGCTGGAAGGCGACGTACGGCAAGCGGTCGAGCCTCCATCCCCAGTAGAGGCCGCCGCTGGCGCGATACTGGGAGAGGATGGCTCACTCCCACGCTCACGGGCACGCACACGGTGTGCCGGCGGTCGATCGTCCGGCCCAGCGGCGCGTTCTTCTGATCGCGCTCGTCCTCAACGCTCTCTACACGGCCGGCGAGGCGATCGCCGGCGTCCTGACCAATAGCCTCGCGCTCCTCGCCGATGCCGGCCACAACCTCTCGGACGTTGCAGCGCTCGGGATCGCGCTCGGGGCATCATGGCTAGCGTCACGCCCGGCAACTGCGCAGCGCAGCTTCGGGTATCAGCGGGCAGAGATCCTCTCGGCGCTCGTGAACGGCGTCCTCCTGGTCGCCATCTCGATCTGGATCGTCGTGGAGGCGGTCGGGCGGCTCTCGAATCCGCCCGAGGTCGATGCCGGCTGGGTGATCGTGGTCGCCTCGATCGGCATCGTCGTCAACCTCCTGACCGGTGGCCTACTCTGGCGCTTCGAGGCCTCGAGCCTCAATCTCAAGGCAGCGGCACTTCACCTGCTCGGCGACGGTCTCGCGTCGGTAGGGACTGTGATCGCGGGGGTCGTGATCCTGACGACCGGATGGCTCGAGATCGATCCGGTCGTCAGCATCCTCATTGCCGGGCTCGTACTCGCGAGCTCGTACACGCTGCTCAGGGACTCGGTCGGCGTTCTCCTCGAAGAGACGCCGCGCGGCATCGATGCCGCCGAGGTGGGAGCGAAGATGGCTGCCGTCCCCGGGGTGGTGGACGTCCACGACCTCCATATCTGGACGATCACCTCCGGGTTCCCCGCACTGTCCGCCCACGTTCTCGTCGCGCCCGGCGACGACTGCCACGCGCGCCGGCGAGAGATCGAGGTACTCCTCGAGCACGACTATGCGATCAGCCACACGACCCTCCAGGTCGATCACGCTGCCAGGGACTCAGCGGTGCTCCAGCTCGAGCGATTCGCTCAGGAGTAGCTCACACTTTCATATGACTTCGTATACGGTTTAGCGCAGGCTAAACTGTGTGTGCTTGCGTCCTTCTCCTGATCAATGACAGCTGTCCCCGAGACCCTGCCGGGCCCTGCGACCGATCCTGCAGGCGTGGCCCTCCCGGGAGAGGCCCGTGTCCGTTCAGCGGCCGAGGCCGCGCTGCAAGGCAAACACCGCGGTTTTCGCAAGCTCTGGCCGTTCCTCGGTCCGGCGTTCATCGCTGCTGTTGCATATGTCGACCCGGGCAACTTCGCCACCAATATCGCCGGCGGCTCGAAGTACGGCTACCTGCTGCTGTGGGTCATCCTCTGCTCGAACCTCATGGCGATGCTGATCCAGACGCTCTCGGCGAAGCTGGGTATCGCCACTGGGATGAATCTTCCCGAGGTTTGCCGCGAGCGGTTCTCCCGACGGACGTCCGGAGCCCTCTGGGTGCAGGCCGAAGGGATTGCGATGGCGACCGACCTCGCGGAGTTCATCGGGGCAACTGTCGGCCTCAACCTGCTCTTCGGCATCCCGCTGCTCCCGGCTGCGGTGATCGTCGCGATCATTGCGTTCGGGATCCTCGGCTTGCAGACGTTCCGCGGCTTCCGCCACCTCGAGGGTGTGATCGTGGGTCTTGTCGGCGTCATCCTCCTCGGGTTCGTCTACGAGGTCATCGTCTCGAAGCCTTCGGGTACGGGGATCCTCGAGGGCATGTTCCATCCGCAGTTCGCGGGAACGGAGAGCGTCCTCATCTCGGTCGGCATCCTCGGCGCGACAGTGATGCCGCACGTGATCTACCTCCATTCGGCCCTCACGCAGAGGCGCGTGGTGGGAAAGAGCGAGGAGGATCGTCGCAGGATCTTCCGATTCGAGCGCACCGACGTGATCATCGCGATGACGATCGCGGGCGTGGTCAACATGAGCATGATGATCATGGCGGCGGGGATCTTCCACTCCCGAGGTCTCACCGACATCGCCGACCTGGACAAGGTGTACGACGGCCTCGGCTCGATTGTGAGCTCGCACGCCGCGATCATCTTCGGGGTCGCCCTCCTCGCCTCTGGACTCTCCTCGTCGTCGATCGGGACGCTGGCCGGGCAGGTCGTGATGCAGGGGTTCATCAACCGTCAGATCCCGGTGTTCCTGCGCCGCGCGATCACGATGGCTCCCGCGTTCGTGGTCATTGCCCTCGGAGTCAACCCGCTCTCCGCCCTGATCATCAGCCAGGTCGTGCTCTCGTTCGGGATCCCCTTCGCGCTCATCCCGCTCGTGATCTTCACGCGCGACAGGTCGCTGATGGGTGGACTCGTCAACCATCGCCGAACCACGGTCGCTGCTGTGATCGTTGCCGCCGTGATCATCGTCTTGAACGTGTTCCTCCTCTACGAGACCTTCGTCGGATGATCTGAATGGCACGATCTCGCTTGACTCGCCGCCAGTTGCTCGTAGCCGCGGGGCCGGCCGTCGCGGCTGTCCCGCTCATCGGGCTGGCGAGCGCATCAGCCGCGCAGGGGGACGAGAGCCACGATCACGGCGCCCACGAGGGCACCGAGGCAGGCGGCTTCGGACATGCGT
This sequence comes from uncultured Thermoleophilia bacterium, assembly GCA_963710975.1. GTDB lineage: Bacteria > Actinomycetota > Thermoleophilia > Gaiellales > Gaiellaceae > JBBQXH01. The sequence goes on from CAVQCG010000004.1 coordinate 67,006, forward strand.
CGATGATCGGCGAGGAGGTGCCGGCTGTCGGTGGGCCCGACGACCTGAACGCGCTTCTCTATCCGCCGCCGCCGCTTCCGCATCAGCCGGGGCGTGTGCGCGACTACGAGATCACCGCCTTCGACACCGACGTCGAGATCTTTCCGGGGATCAGCTTCCCTGCGTGGACGTACAACGGCACGGTGCCCGGACCGGTCATCCGGGCGACCGAGGACGACCTGCTGCGGGTCCGGCTGACCAACGGCAGCGAGCACCCGCACACGATCCACTTCCACGGGATCCATCCGTCGAACATGGACGGTGTCTTCGAGATCGTGGGAACGGGCGAGGAGTTCACCTACGAGTTCCCGGCGAAGCCCTACGGACTCCACGTCTACCACTGCCATTCGAACCCCCTCAAGAAGCACATCCACAAGGGTCTCTACGGCGTCTTCATCATCGACCCGCCCGAGCCGCGCCCGCCTGCGCAGGAGCTCGTCATGCTCATGAACGGCTTCGACACCGACGGCGACGGCGAGAACAACTTCTACTCGGTCAACGGCCGCGCGTTCTACTACGCGAAGTACCCGATCACCGTCAGTCGCTCACAGACCGTTCGCATCTACCTCGCGAACCTGACCGAGTTCGACCTCATCAACTCGTTCCACCTTCACGGCGAGTTCTTTCGGTACTACCCCACCGGAACGTCGGACACGTTCGAGTACACGGACACGGTCATGCTCTGCCAGGGTCAGCGCGGGATCGTCGAGATCGACTTCTCGCACACGGGAAAATTCATGTTCCATGCCCACCAGTCGGAGTTCACCGAGCTCGGCTGGATGGGCTTCTTCGAGGTCACGGAATAGTGGAGCGCTGACCATGGAAGCCGGATCGGTCGCCGACGAGAAGCGAAACTCGATCCGCTGGCGCCTCTGGGCGCTCGTTCCGATCCTGCTCCTCGTCGCCGTCGTGTCGGTCTTCGCCTCTACGGGCGGGTCGATCGTCGACCTTCTGGGACGGAATCCGCCGGCCGCCGACGAGTTCGACGTCACGCGGGTCGAGTTCAAGCCGGGCGAGATCCGAGTTCATGTCCGCAATCCGCAACAGGACGATCTGACGATCGCAGCTGTCACCGTCGACGACTTTGTCGTTCCGTACTCGCTCGACGGGCCGGAGACGATCGGTCGTCTCCGCGGGACCACGATCGTGGTGCCGTTCGACTGGGTCGAAGACGACCCGTACCTGATCGGGGTGACGAGCTCGACAGGAATCCAGACGGTGAAGGAGGTGCCCGCTGCGGTCGAGACGAAGGGCGTGACGACGGGCGGGTTCCTCGGCTTCGCACTCGTCGGGCTGCTCGTGGGGGTGGTGCCTGTCATGCTCGGCCTTGCCTGGCTTCCGTCGCTTCGCCGCGCCAACCCCAAGTGGCTCGCAGCCTTCATGGCGCTGACGGCCGGGCTTCTCACCTTTCTCGCGCTCGACGCGTTGGCCGAGGCGCTCGAGCTCCAGGCGGCGCTGCCCGGCTCCTTGCAGGGCCCCGGGCTGGTGCTTCTCGGAGTGGCGACGAGCTACCTCGCGCTCACGTCGATCGGCCGCTGGCTCTCGGCGAGGGGCAAAGCCACGGAAGGCGCACGTGAAGGTCAACCCGGCGGTGACGACCTCGTCGCCGGTGTCGCGCTCGCGACGCTCGTGGCCATCGGGATCGGCCTTCACAACCTCGGCGAAGGGCTGGCGATCGGCTCGTCGTTCGCGATCGGCGAGCTTGCGCTTGGGTCGTTCCTGATCATCGGCTTCATGGTCCACAACATCACCGAGGGCCTCGGTATCGCGGCCCCGGTCGCACGGGCGCGCATCAGTCTCCTGCGACTCATCACGCTCGGCTTGATCGCCGGAACGCCGGCTATCGTCGGTGCCTGGATCGGTGGTTTCCTCACGAATGAGATCGTCGCCGTGCTGTTCTTCGCAATCGCCGTCGGTGCGGCCGTTCAGGTCGTCGTCGAGGTCGGCCGCTATCTGCAGCGGCGGGCTCCAGGCGGGCTGACGTCCGGCTACGTCGTCGGCGGCTTCCTTGCCGGGCTCGCCATCATGTACGCGACGGGGCTCGTGGTCTGATGAGCGTAATGAACGGAAACGGGAACGGAAGCATGGCGAGCGGCGATCTCAGCAACGCGATCCAGGACTACCTCAAGGAGATCTACAAGCTCGAGGAGGCGGGCGGGCGCGCGACGACCACGGCAATCGCCAAGGCGATGGGGGTTGCTCCGTCGTCCGTCACGACGATGCTGAAGAAGCTCGCCGCGCTGGGTCTCGTCGAGCACTCGCCGTACCGGGGCGCCGTCCTGACCGAGGCGGGCGAGCAGGTTGCCCTCGAGGTGATCCGCCATCACCGCCTGCTCGAGCAGTACCTCGCCGAGACGCTCGGGCTCCCGATCGACCTCGTGCACGACGAGGCAGACCGCCTCGAGCACGCGCTGTCGGAGGAGCTCGAGGCGCTCATCGACGCGAAGCTCGGCTACCCCACCCACGATCCCCACGGCGACCCGATCCCGGACGCCGAGCTCCATCTCAGCGATCCGAAGCTACGGCCCTTGACGGAGCTCGACCCGGGCGAGTCCGCCACGATCCGTCGCGTGCCGTCAGAGGACTCCGATCTCCTGCGCTATCTCTCGACTCTCGACCTCGTGCCCGGCGGAACGGTCGAGCTGCGCGAGACCGCGCCGTTCGGCGGGCCGGTGACGGTGAGCGTCGCCGGGTCGGAGCACGCGATCTCACGCGAGCTAGCCCTTCAGATCGGCGTCTCCTGATTCGCCCGGGTCACCGCGCCTACGGCGGCTGAGCACGAGCGCCGCGAGAGCGGTGAGCAGCGCCAGCCCGCCGACGGCGACGGCGACGGCCGCAAGCGTGTCGGACGAACCGCTGTCGGCGGAAGCGGCGGCCGGCGCGGCAGCAGCCTCCGCCTCCCCGGCCACGGTCGTACCGCCGCCGGCGGTGCCACCCTCGCCGCCTGCATTCTGCGGAGCCACGCTCTTCGAGATCACCGTGACGGGAGCCGGCTCCTCCGAGTCGGGGGGTCCGATCCAATGCACCTTCGTGCCGTCGTGGTAGGTCTGAACGGCCGGCCAGGTGATCGTTCCCTCCTTGTCGGGTGTGGTCGCGAGAAAGGTGAACTCGACGAACTCGCCGGGGGGCAGCGCTCCTCTCCACGTCACGACGTCGAGGGATTTGTTCGCCTTCAGCTTCTCGGTGCGCCTCCAGCCCGGTGTCTCCCCGAACGAGAACGGGATGACGCCCGGAGGCACCTTCAACGACACCTGGATCGTCCGGTGGTCTCGCTCGTTCGGAACCAGCACGGTGAAGAGGGTGGGATCGCCGGGTGCAACCTTCGCCGGCAGAACCTGGACGTGCGCCGCCGCCGCCGCCGCGAGAACGGCGGCGGCGACGGCGGTCACGAGCGAGACTGCGAGAAGGCGTTTCATCAGATCAGTCTGAACGAGAAGGTTCCGGCCTCGCGGTGTCCATCGGCCGAGACCACCTTCCAGAAGACCTTGTAACGGCCGTTTCTCAGGTTCGGTTTCAGGGCGACTCTGAGCCTGCGGACATCGGTCGGATCCCTGCCGTTCGGGCCAGTCGACACGATCGTGCCGCCGGCGTTTCGGACGACGATCGAGCCGCTCTTGATCTCCTCGCCGAACCTGACGAGGACACGCCGGGGCTGCTTCGTCAGCTTGGCGCCGGCCTTCGGTGTCGTCCCGAGGAGTGGTGCATGGGCGGCGGCGGGGGCGGCGGCGGGCCCCATCACGAGGATGGAGCCCAGTGCCGCTACGCCGGCCACCGCGAGCAGGTGGCGGATGCTCATCTTCTCGATCCCTCAGTCCCCGAGGCCGGGAGGCGCCGTCGCAGTTATGACGGTCTCCGAGGCCTCTTCGTCCCCGGGCTCGCCGGTCCAGCGGACGACGGTCCCGTTCCTGTAGGTCTGGAACGCCTTCCAGGCGACTGTCCCCTCGGTCTCCGGCGTCGAGGCGATGAACGAGAACCTCCGGTAGTGACCCACCGGAAGGGATCCGCGGACGGTGAGGGCCGTGATCCGGCCGTTGACGCGCGTGATCGTCCACTTCCAGCCAGGGGTTTGCTCGACGTTGAAGACCGTGAAGCCGTTCGGAATCAGCAGCTTGACCTTTGTCGTCGGGATGTTCTTTTCGTTCGGAACGGACATTGTGAACTCGTAGAAGCCGCTCGGTTGCACTTCTCCGGGCCTGACGGCAACGTGGGCGAACGCGGTTGCCGGGATCGCGAGTGCGGCCACGGCCGCACCGATAGCGACAAACTTGCGGTGCATATGACTCTCCTTCTGATTGATCACTCCATGCAAGGGCGGTCAGTCGAGGGAGGGCCTCTGCTCGAGAGCTTGTCGACAAGAGGGCGCCTACGCGGGTGATGGGACTGGGCGCCCGGAATCGGTGTCGACGAGACGAGATGATGGAGGGCTCGCCATCGCGCACCGCGCTCGCTGAGAAATCCCAGGGCTCCGTCCGCGGCGCGCCGAAGCCGCCTCCACGCGGCAGCCTCGCCGCGCCGCAACCAGAAGGCGGCGGCTGCAGTGGCGCCCGTATGGACGAGGAGCATGGCGAGACTGGCTCCCTTCTGTGCCGCGTGGTCGTGTCCCGCCGGAACCGTGAGTGACAGATGGAGAACGACCTGAACGGCGACGAGCCCGAACAGGATCGAGACGAAGCCGCGCTCGCGGTCGAGGAACCAGCGCGATCCAAGCGCCGCGAGGGCCACCACGCCTGCCCACAGCGCCGGGCTCGGGTGGACGCCCGAGATCGACCAGTGGCCGAGCGCTGCCAGCGATGCCGCGACGACGCCGAAGCAGAGCGACCGTGTCCAGAGGACGCCGCCGGAAGGGCGCAACACGGTGGCGGTCACAGGGCTTCCGCCTCGTGCTCGGAGCTACGGTGCCTGCGGCGGGTCACGATCACCTTCGCCAGGAGTGCCAGGGCTGCAACGATTCCGATTGCTGCCGCCAGATAGACCCAGGGTGGGCCACCGGGTGGTGGCGCGTAGTCGAGCGACCCGGCGATCGTGAACGCCTTCCCGTCGACCTCGCCGGGCACCGACCAGTCGAAGACGTGGTGTGCCGTATCAGGGTCTTCGCGCACCATCGGCGGGCCGATCGGGCTCATCCAGTGGATGCGGTGGTCGTGCCACTCGTACGTGTCACGAGCGGTCACCAGCTTCCACTCGGGAGCCGCCTTCGCATCGGCGGTTGGCGGCACCGTGACGTTGCCATAGCGATCCTCGTTCAGGTAGACGGCGGGGGAGTGAACGTTCTCGAAGACTCCGCGCGGCGTGAACTTGAGATAAGGCTCGCCGTCGTAGCCCTCGACGATGAACGTGCGCCCGCTCGCGTTCGCCACACGAACCCGGTCCTCCCGGTCGACGACCTCGATCGTTACACCCTCGAGTGTCGGCTCGACGCTCGTCACGGTCGACGTGTAGCCGGGAAGCCCGCCGCCGTGTGCGAGCGCCGCCGGGCAGGCGACGAGCGCGGTGACCATGAAGATCCCTAACAGCGTTCTCATCGATCTCTCGCCCCGATCGGGACTGTCACGGTCGTCACCAGGGCTGTGAACTCTCCCTGCCGCCCTTCGAGCCGCAGCGTCCAGTCGCCCGCGAAACCGAGACTTGCCCCAGTGGCCACGAAATGGCCGGGTGCGAGTCTGCGCGTCTCGAATCGAAGGGGGCCGATGCCCTGACTCGGAAGCGTGGCGACCACAGTCATTTCGGCGACGTCGGCCGGCTGCCCATTCTTCCTCGTGAGGTAGAGATGGATCTGGTTCGGCCCGGTCTTCGCCGGGTCGACGACGACGTTCGCCTCGAATGCCCCGATGGCAGCGGTCGTCGCGTACGGGCCGACCGGTGAGGTGACGGTGCGGGCCGGCGGCTCGGCGACGAGCACCGCCGTGACAGAGAGCACGGCGACGACGAGGACGAGCTCCACTGCCGTGGTGAGAGCGAATCGCCGCTTCTCGACCGGAGTAGCGACGTCGCGCCGGAGCAGGGGGACTTCCTTTCGGTTGTTGTACGCGCCGAGTGCCAGGATCGGAAGCAGGAGCCCGGCCTTGACCAGGATGAGCCTGCCGTAGGTCGTCTCCCAGAGCCCGCTCCAGGAGCGCACCTGCAGATACGCGTTGACGAGCCCCGCGACGAGGAGTGCCGCGACCGAGATCACGGCGATCGTCGAGAACCGGGGCACCGCATCCGACGCGAGCTCCCAGCGCCGGGTTCGCTCGAAGAGCAGTGCGAGGAGCACAAACGCCAGGCCTCCGATCCAGACAGCCCCGGCCTGCACATGGACGACGTCGCTGATGAAGGACGCGGCTCCGCCGTTCGAGTGTCCGGCGGCGGCCGGGGTCAGCACGAGGCCTGCACACACGACGAGGGCGGCGTCGAGAGTCAACTCGGCGGCTCGGCCTCGTGCGCGCCTGAGCGCGATCGCCCCGATCGCAAGCAGGAGGCCGAGCACGGCTCGTGCAAGCCAGACCTGACCGAATCGCGTTCCGAGCACCTCGTCGATCGGCCGCCAGCGGAAGGCGTCGAGGATCCCGACCCCCGCCGCTTCGGCTGCCTGGAGCACGATTCCCACCAGCGAGACGACAACCAACCCACCGGCAAAGCCGGCAACGAGGCCCAGGAGCCTGCGCCGGGTGGCCTCGCTGGCGCGTCCGAGCACGAGCGCGATGCCGGTCATGCCGCCGACGCAGAGGAAGATCAATGCGTACGAGAGAAACCGAATCGTCGTGAAGGCGATCGAGACGGTGCGCGAGGTCGCACTGCTCTGAAGCAACTGCTCCGCGATGCCACCGGGTTGCGCGCCCGGCGCACCTACGTGGAAGACGAACGCACCGGCCACCGGATGCGTGTCTGCGGATACAACCCGCCATGTGACCGTGTACGTCCCGTCGGCGAGCCTGGGCTCGAGCCCTACAGAAGCGACATTCGCATCGGGACGCTCGATCGACCCGTCGTCGACCCGTGCTCCGTCGGCCGCGTAGACGCGGATTGCGCTGGGCGACGTGTCGATCGACTCGCTGAAGCGCAGGGTTACCTGCGCAGGTGAGACCTGAACGACCGAGTCGTTCGAAGGTCTCGACTCCTCGAGGACGGCATGGGCCCAGGCAGCGGGGGCAATGGCGAGCGAAGCGAGAACCGCCACGATCCCCGCAACCCACACCCGCCTCCTGCTACGAGCGGTGTAGATCGCGTACTCCTCCGTTGTGCTTCTCGAAAAGGCCGCCACGACGCGGCTGCGTCGATCAGACGGGCAGAGGAGGCGCGCGACCCAGGAAGCCGCGGGCGAGCGGGCGCGTGGGGCCGAGGGTGACAGATATCGGGACAATGAACGAAGTCTCTCCTCCCGGGACCCGCGGCGGCCGGTCCTGACGCAGCAGCACGGCCCCGATCCGCTCAGACAGGGAGAGGAGCACGCACGCGATGAGGTAGGCGACCAGCGCGAACGGGATCTGGAGGACGAGGCCGACTGCGAAGGTCGGCTCGAGCACGGCACCGAGCGGAAACGCCCCCGTCGAAAGCAACCGCTCGAGGTGCTCCTGGATCCCGAAGCCGACCAGCGGGAGCGCGAAGAACACTGCGCGTTGAAGCCCGACGCACGCGATTCCGCGGGCTGCCTGGACGACGCGCAGGGCAAGAGCCGAGACGAGCACGGTCGCAAGGACGGCCACCACGAGCGAGAGATGCTCGAGATAGCCGTGTCCCGTCGAGGCGAGGAGTGTCGCCCGTTCGTCTGCCCCGGGAGCGATGATCCGATAGCTCAGCTCGTGAGCGATCAGCGATCCGCTCATCATCAGCGGCGCGGCAAGCAGCCACGGGAATATCGGCCTCCCCACGACTGTCATCGTGCCACGAATCGTCTCACGGGGGAGGGACGATCTGATCGGGCCTGTCGAAGGAGATGTACCGCTGTGTCATGAAATGCGCTGCGGAGACCATCTTGAGCTTCAGGGGTCGAAATGTCTCGTCGTCCACCCAGACCGTGAACCAGATCGGGATGTCCTTCGCCTGACCGGAACGACACGATCGAAACCGGTCGGCCGCGGATCGTTTCCCTGCCGATCAGCGAGGCGCTGGTTGCCCGCGTTCCCCAGGGAGGCTCGGGAACCATGATCGGTGTCTGACGCGACTCGACCCATTCGCCGCCCGGCTCGCGATCCCACCGTCTGCTCCCGATCGCGATTCCCTCCGCGCCGTTCCTGATCGCGAACGAGAGACGGCTCGGAGCTGCCATCGTCCAGCGGGTGTCGAGCACCTCGCCATCGCCGGAATCGAGGTGCTCGTCGTACGCGACGCTCCGAAGCGACCGAAATGTCTCGGAGAGTCGACGAACTGTGCTCCTCGCCGGCTCCCACTCGGGCGGGATGTCGAACGATGCCGTCGCCGGCCCGCGCGGTCGCTTGATCGTCACGGACACGGCGGCTGGGCTTGCCATCGGCGCCGGAGCCCGATAGCAGCCGGGCCCACAGGGTCGCCCCGCAACGGTCGGGCCGGACGGGTGAGGAGAATTGAACGCGCAGTCCTGTCGCCAGCCGTCCGTCGGGGTCGAGGATGGTCGCCGAGAGCCAGACCTTGTCGGGCGGTCTCCGGGCCACGGCAAGACCGACCGCCAGGTCACCGGCGCGGCCGCCCAGCACGAGTCGGCCAGCGTCTGAGCGCGCCTCTTCTCGGGGGATCGCTTCGACTGACCGCGACTCGGGAAGACCGCTCGATGTGCTCGCCCGGCAGGTACACGCCGGTCGCAATGACTGTGGCCAGCCCGACTGCGAGGAATCCGACGATCAGGACCGCGTACCGCATGCCTCAGGTTCGGGACGCAGTCCGTGATGGATTCCGCTACCCGACTCTTTGCCCGTCCGGCGCGACGGCGAACCAAACCCCGCCGATGCTCTGACCGTTGACGTCCCCGGAGTTCGCGTCGCCCGAGAACGTGTAGAGCGGGTGCCCGGCATAGGAGAGCTGCTTCGACCCGTCCGGCCGCTTGACGACCTTGACGAGACCCGCGTCGATGCCGTCGCCGAACGTCGGCTCGCCGCTCGCGGAGAGCGGCGGCCAATCGGCAGTGCACGGCCCGGTGCACACGCTCTTGTTCTTCTTGTCGGGCGTGAAGAGATACACGGTGTGTCCTCTCCCGTCGGTGAGGATCGTTCCCAGGGAGGTCTCGGCGACGGTTAGCGTGAACGCCGTCGCGGGCTGCGTCCCGTCCGTGGTAGCGCCAGCGCCGTTGGTCGACCCGGACCCTCCGGTAGTGCTTCCGTCCGAGCTCGAGGTGGTTCCCGAGGCTGCTGTCGATCCACCGGTGGTGGCCGTCCCACCGCCAGAGCTCTCGCTCGAGCTGCTACAACCGGCGAGGGCGAGCACGAGCGCGCAAGCGAGCAACAGCAATGCACGGGGCACGGTATCCACCTCCATCGGTTGCTTCGGGACCCTGAACAGGGTACGGACCGGGCGCGTAGGCGTGACGCCTCTATGATCGCCCGATGGCCGATTCGGTCATCGACAGGCTGACGCGCAATGCCGTGGACGTCCTGCCCGCGGGCGCTCTCGAGCAGAAGCTCCGGCTCGGTCGACCGCTGCGGGTCAAGCTCGGGATCGACGTCACGTCTCCGGACATTCACGTCGGCAGGGGGATCCCGCTCCAGCGAATGCGAGCCTTTCAGGACGAGGGGCACGTCGGAGTGCTGATCATCGGCGACTACACGACACGCATCGGCGATCCTTCCGGGCGCTCGGCAGAGCGACCGATCCTCTCCGACGACGAGATCGACGCGAATGCCCTCACGTACATCGAGCAGGCGTGTCAGATCATCGACCGGGAGCGCACCGAAGTTCGCTTCAACGGCGAGTGGCTCTCGAAGCTGTCCTTCGCCGATGTGGTGAGGCTCACCCGGACGATGACGGTTGCCCGTCTCCTCGAACGAGACGACTTCGCCAAGCGCTACGCCGGCAACGAGCCGATCTCGGTATCGGAGCTCCTCTACCCCCTGATGCAGGCCTACGACTCCGTCGCCGTACAGGCGGATGTCGAGCTCGGCGGGACCGATCAGCTCTACAACCTGCTCGCAGGCAGGGAGGTCATGCAGGCTTACGGGCTCGAGCCCCAGGTCGTTCTCACCACGCCGATCCTCGTCTCGTGGGACGGGGCGAAGATGAGCTCGTCGCTCGGCAACAACATTCCGCTGACGGCAGCCCCGGAGGAGCAGTTCGGCCGGACGATGCGGATCCCGGACGCCCTCCTCGACGACTGGTATCGCCTCATCGCCGAGACCCCCGTTCCCGCCGGTGACCCTCTCGAGTCGAAGCTCGCACTGGCACGCGGGATCGTCGCCCGATCGCACGGAGAGGACGCCGCCCGAGGAGCAGAAGAGCACTTCACACGCGTCGTGCGCCGACAGGAGGCGCCCGAGCAGGTTCCCGAGGCCTTCGTGTCACCGGCCACAGATCCTGTCTTCTTGCCACCGCTGCTGAAGGACGTGTTCAGCCTGGGATCGACGAGCGAGGCTCGGAGGCTGATCCAGCAAGGGGCCGTCAAGGTGGACGGCGAGGTCATCTCCGAGCTCGAGTTGCCGCTCGCTCGCCTCGACGGCGTGCTGGTACAGGCCGGAAAGCGTCGGTACGCGCGGATTTTTGTCAGCACGGCGCCTGCTTGACAGGCATCTGCCTGCTGCTATCATTCCTCGGCTGCCTCCACGGCCGCACCTTGAAGACGCCAACCTTCGACGACGGAGAGCCCTTCGTTCAAAGCCCGAAGAAGATCGAACTTCGAGCGAGGGGCCCTGCGACGTGAGTCGGGGGCCTTTTTCATGGGACGGCCGAAGCGGCGCGGTCTTTGAAAACTCAACAGCGCAACGCGTTCGAGTGCCTCGCGGGCCTTGTGCACGCGAGGTCATATACATGACCGTTCGGGAGTCCGCTCCCGGACGCGTCTCCTTGAACCGGTAGCAACCCGTCCTCTGGACGGAGAGCGAAAGGTTTTCATGGAGAGTTTGATCCTGGCTCAGGACGAACGCTGGCGGCGCGCTTAACACATGCAAGTCGAGCGACGAAAGGTCCTTCGGGACCCTGAAAGCGGCGAACGGGTGAGTAACACGTGGGTAACCCACCCTCGGTTTCGGGATAGCCCGGGGAAACCCGGATTAATACCGAATAGCCTCTCCGGTCTTCGGGCTGGTGAGAAAAGGTAGCTTCGGCCTCCGACCGAGGACGGGCCCGCGGCCGATTAGCTTGTTGGTGGGGTAAAGGCCCACCAAGGCGACGATCGGTAGCTGGTCTGAGAGGACGATCAGCCACACTGGGACTGAGACACGGCCCAGACTCCTACGGGAGGCAGCAGTGGGGAATCTTGCGCAATGGGCGAAAGCCTGACGCAGCGACGCCGCGTGCGGGAAGAAGGCCTTAGGGTTGTAAACCGCTTTCAGGGGGGACGAAGCCACTCGGGTTAACAGCCCAGAGGGTGACGGTACCTCCAGAAGAAGCCCCGGCTAACTACGTGCCAGCAGCCGCGGTAATACGTAGGGGGCAAGCGTTGTCCGGATTCATTGGGCGTAAAGAGCGTGTAGGCGGCCAGGTAGGTCCGATGTGAAAACTGGAGGCTCAACCTCCAGCTGTCATTGGAAACCCTCTGGCTAGAGTCCGGAAGAGGAGAGTGGAATTCCTGGTGTAGCGGTGAAATGCGCAGATATCAGGAAGAACACCTATGGCGAAGGCAGCTCTCTGGGACGGTACTGACGCTGAGACGCGAAAGCGTGGGGAGCGAACAGGATTAGATACCCTGGTAGTCCACGCCGTAAACGATGGGCGCTAGGTGTGGGCGGTGTCGACTCCGTCCGTGCCGAAGCTAACGCATTAAGCGCCCCGCCTGGGGAGTACGGCCGCAAGGCTAAAACTCAAAGGAATTGACGGGGGCCCGCACAAGCAGCGGAGCATGTGGTTTAATTCGACGCAACGCGAAGAACCTTACCAAGGCTTGACATGCACGGGAATGTCGTAGAAATACGGCAGCCTTTCGGGGCTCGTGCACAGGTGGTGCATGGCTGTCGTCAGCTCGTGTCGTGAGATGTTGGGTTAAGTCCCGCAACGAGCGCAACCCCTGTCCCATGTTGCCAGCGAGTTATGTCGGGGACTCATGGGAGACTGCCGGTGACAAACCGGAGGAAGGTGGGGATGACGTCAAGTCATCATGCCCCTTATGTCTTGGGCTACACACGTGCTACATTGGCCGGTACAGAGGGCTGCAAACCCGTGAGGGGGAGCGAATCCCAAAAAGCCGGTCCCGGTTCGGATTGGAGGCTGAAACTCGCCTCCATGAAGGCGGAGTTGCTAGTAATCGCGGATCAGCAATGCCGCGGTGAATACGTTCCCGGGCCTTGTACACACCGCCCGTCACACCACGAAAGCCGGCAACACCCGAAGCCGGTGGCCTAACCCGCAAGGGAGGGAGCCGTCGAAGGTGGGGTTGGTGATTGGGGTGAAGTCGTAACAAGGTAGCCGTAGCGGAAGCTGCGGCTGGATCACCTCCTTTCTAGGGATGCCGGAGCTCTTACTCCGGCAGGCCGTCCGACTCGTGGATGCAGTCGGTTCGTTCAGTTCTGCTGATCGATCGACGTCAGTCGTCCGAGTACGGGCTCGCCTGGAACGAACGTCGACCTCGAGCGTCGCGCGCTGTTGAGTTTTGAGAGACCGCCCTTTGAGGTGGTGTCTCGTTGCGGATTCGTTCGCGCGTACCTTGAAAACTCCATAGCGACAGACACGGTGTTCTTCATGATCAAGAGACTAAGAGCGCACGGTGGATGCCTTGGCGCCAGGAGCCGAAGAAGGACGTGGGCGGCTGCGATAAGCCCGGGGGAGGTGCTGACCGACCGTTGATCCCGGGATTTCCGAATGGGGAAACCCACGCGTGGTAATGCGCGCGTACGCTTGCCTGAATCAAATAGGGCAAGTGAGGCAAGCGGGCGAACTGAAACATCTTAGTAGCCCGAGGAAAGGAAAGAAACCTCGACTCCCTGAGTAGTGGCGAGCGAAAGGGGAAGAGCCTAAACCTCAGTGACGTGATAGGCGGCAGCCGTTGTCACAGAGGGGTTGTAGGGCCTGTCTTGATCCGCCTGCCGGCGGGTCGGGAAGTTACAAAGTCATGCGTTAGTCGAAGCGAGTGGAAACTCGCGCCACAGAAGGTAAAAGCCCTGTAGGCGAAAGCGTATGGCCTTCCTTGACAGGTACCTGAGTACGGCCGGGCACGGGAAACCCGGTCGGAAGCTACGGGGACCACCCCGTAAGGCTAAGTACTCCCTGGCGACCGATAGTGAACTAGTACCGTGAGGGAAAGGTGAAAAGTACCCCGAAAGGGGAGTGAAATAGTACCTGAAACCGTGCGCTTACAAGCGGTCGGAGCAGACTTGTTCTGTGACGGCGTGCCTTTTGCATAATGAGCCAGCGAGTTGCTGTTCGACGGCAAGGTTAAGGAAACGGAGCCGTAGCGAAAGCGAGTCCGAATAGGGCGATTTAGTCGTCGGATGCAGACCCGAAACTGAGTGATCTACCCATGGGCAGGTTGAAGCGGGGGTAAGACCCCGTGGAGGACCGAACCGACGTCGGTTGAAAACGGCGCGGATGACCTGTGGGTCGGAGTGAAAGGCTAATCAAACTCAGAGATATCTGGTTCTCCCCGAAATATATTTAGGTATAGCGTCACGCGTTCAATACCGGCTGTAGAGCACTGTTTGGGCTAGGGGGCCTACCAGCTTACCGACCTCAGGCAAACTCCGAATACCGGTATTCCAGAGCGTGGCAGTCAGAGTGCGAGGGATAAGCTTCGTGCTCAAAAGGGAAACAGCCCAGACCGTCGGCTAAGGTCCCTAATTTCTAGCTAAGTGGGAAACGATGTCTGAGTGCCGAGACAACCAGGATGTTGGCTTAGAAGCAGCCATCATTTAAAGAGTGCGTAACAGCTCACTGGTCAAGTGTTCGGGCGCGGACAATGTAACGGGGCTCAAGCTAGAAACCGAAGCCACGGACTTCGAGCTTGCTCGGAGTGGTAGGGGAGCGTTCCCAGGCCGACTGAAGCGGCGGCGTAAGCCAGCCGTGGAGGCCTGGGAAGTGAGAATGCTGGCACGAGTAACGAAAGAGGAGTGAAAAACTCCTCCGCCGAATGCCCAAGGGTTCCTGAGTAAAGCTAATCTTCTCAGGGTTAGTCGGGACCTAAGCCGAGGCCGAAAGGCGTAGGCGATGGATAACCGGTTGATATTCCGGTACCACGTACCACCCGTTATCACCGAAGGGGGGACGGGGTAGGTTAAGGAAACCCAGGCGCTGGTCGTCCTGGGGTAACCGCGTAGGGCGCTCCGTAGGGAAATCCGCGGAGCATCAAGCCTGAGACGGGATGCCGAGCTCTCTGAGCGAAGTTCCTGAAACCATGCCTCCGAGAAAAGCCTCTAGGGAGGTTGGGCGTGCCCGTACCAAAACCGACACAGGTGGGCGAGTAGAGAATACTAAGGCGATCGGAAGAACCCTCGTTAAGGAACTCGGCAAAATGGCCCCGTAACTTCGGGAGAAGGGGCGCCTCGGTAAAGTGAAGGGTCTTCGCGACCCGGAGCTTGAGGAGGCCGCAGTGAAACGGCCCAAGCGACTGTTTACCAAAAACACAGGTCTCTGCGAAGTCGAAAGACGACGTATAGGGGCTGACGCCTGCCCGGTGCCGGAAGGTCACGAGGAGAGGTTAGCTTCGGCGAAGCTTTGAATCCAAGCCCCGGTAAACGGCGGCCGTAACTATAACGGTCCTAAGGTAGCGAAATTCCTTGTCGGGTAATCACCAATGAATTGCCCGGGTCAGAAGTGATTCTGACCAATAACCGGCTAATAACGGGGAAGCCCTCCTCGTATGCGACGCTCAAGGACGTCGTCGAAGCGAGAGGGTAATCCCGTGGGAAGTCCGCTCTTCGGAGCTTGACCCCGTAACGACTGATTCGTCCGTTTTGGACGATGAGATCGCATCCCGTCCTTGCGACAATCTACGTATGCGATCACACGCCGGCCCTTGGAGCAGTCGCGAGTTCCTCTCGGCCTACATCTCCGGCTACGTCGACGGAGAGGGGTGCTTCACGGTCTCAATCGCTCCGCGAGCAACGTTGCGCGTGGGGTGGGAGGTGAGACCAAGCCTCTCCGTGAGTCAGAATGGAGATCGGGCCGAGGTGCTTCACGCGTTGGAGCGGCACTTCGGGTGCGGAAGCATCCGTCCTGACCGCAGTGACCGAACGTTGAAGTGGGAGACACGACGGCTCGAGGATCTCCTCGGCCGCGTACTACCGCACTTCGAGCGATTCCCACTGCTGTCGGCGAAACGGCTGGACTATGCGCGGTTCGCCACGATCTGCACGTTGATGTCAGCGGGAGCTCATCGTTCCCGATCCGGCCTCATCGAGATCGTCGAGCTTGCATGGGGAATGAACCCCAGCGGAAAGAGACGCTATGACGCGGAGAAGATTCTCGCGAGTCTGCGCCAAGGTGAAGGGATAGTCTGCGCCTCTGGAAACAGAGGAGAAAACGCGAAGTTCCGACCTGCACGAATGGCGTAACGACTTGGGCGCTGTCTCAACGAGGGATCCGGTGAAACTGTAGTCTCGGTGAAGATGCCGAGTACCCGTGGCTGGACGGAAAGACCCCGTGAACCTTTACTGCAGCTTGATGTTGGAGTCTGGGATACGTTGTCCAGGATAGGTGGGAGGCTTTGAAGCGGGGGCGCTAGCCCTCGTGGAGCCAATCTTGGGATACCACCCTTCGTGTTCTGGGCTTCTAACCCGATGCCGTGATCCGGGTCGGGAACAGCGTCAGGTGGGCAGTTTGACTGGGGCGGTCGCCTCCTAAAATGTAACGGAGGCGCGCAAAGGTTCCCTCAGCACGGTTGGAAATCGTGCGAAGAGCGCAAAAGCAGAAGGGAGCTTGACTGCGAGACTGACAAGTCGAACAGGTGCGAAAGCAGGCTTTAGTGATCCGGCGGTTAAGAGTGGAATTGCCGTCGCTCAACGGATAAAAGGTACTCCGGGGATAACAGGCTTATCCTCTCCAAGAGTCCACATCGACGAGAGGGTTTGGCACCTCGATGTCGGCTCGTCGCATCCTGGGGCTGGAGTAGGTCCCAAGGGTTGGGCTGTTCGCCCATTAAAGCGGTACGCGAGCTGGGTTCAGAACGTCGTGAGACAGTTCGGTCCCTATCCGCCATGGGCGCTGGAGGCTTGAGAGGAGTCGTCCCTAGTACGAGAGGACCGGGACGAACAGACCTCTGGTGTATCAGTCGTCGTGCCAACGGCGCTGCTGATTAGCTACGTCTGGATGGGATAACCGCTGAAAGCATCTAAGCGGGAAGCCCACCTCGAGATGAGGCCTCCCATCCCCTAGAGGGAGTAAGGACCGTGGGAGACCACCACGTTGATAGGCGGGACGTGCAAGCACGGCAACGTGTTCAGCGGACCCGTACTAATAGTCCGAGGTCTTGATTTAGAACACCACGAAGTCGCTATGGAGTTTTGAGGGTGCGCGGGACGCATCCAGCTGAAAAGGCTCACAAGCTTCCGGCGGTCTCAGCGGTGGGGAAACACCTCTTCCCATTCCGAACAGAGAAGTTAAGCCCGCCAGCGCCGATGGTACTCGGAGGGCAACCTCCCGGGAGAGTAGGACGCCGCCGGATTACTATGGAGGGGGCCGGAGGAATCCGGCCCCCTCGCTCGTTCTCATGACAGAACCGATCGTCCGCGGCGCGATGCCGGAGGAGGCGGGAGCGCTGAGTCCGGTCGCTCTTCGTTCGAGGCACATCCGGATAGGACGAAGAGTTCCTCGAACGCGCCGTTGAGAGCCCTCCGGATCGGTCCCAGGGGCGCCTCAGGCGGCACGGAGCGTCTCGCGCCAGTCCGTGTCGAGGTCCCGCAGACGCCGCACACGATCGCCGATCGGCGGATGAGTCCTGAACATGACGGACAGTCGGTCGTCTCCGAACGGATTGACGAGGTACAGGGGCTCGATGACCGGGCTTCCCCGAAACGAGACGAGCTCCATCGTCTGCTCGAGCCTGAGCAGAGCGTCGGCCAGCCCGTGAGGTGTGCCACAGAGCGCGGCGGCTCGTGTGTCGGCCGCGGCTACGCGTTTCGGCGACAGGGTCACGTGCACGATTCCAGCGGCCAGCGGCGCCAGGACGAACAACAGCGCGCGCTCGAGGAACCCGCCGATGCGGCTCGCCTCGACGAGCCAGAGCGCAAGCAGGACGACCGGTGTCTGGATCACGACGTCGCGGTGCTTTGCCTGGGCTAGCCCCTGAGCGAGAACTCCCTCGATCTCTGCCGGAGCCGCGAGACTCAGGAAGCCTTGGCTCACCGCGACCCCGAAATCGCCTGCTCCTCGTCCCACGACGAGCGCGCGCGGATATCCGTCGGGCAAGAGGTAGAGCTTCGGGCGACGGAGTCCGGCTGCGGCGGCGAGCCGCTCGATGCTCGTGGCCAGGAGCGGCGACTCACCCACCGTCAGCTCGCGCGCGCCCAGCGACGTCAGGATGATCCGCGGCCCGTACCAGTAGATGATCGAGGCCATGAGGAGTGCGACTGCGAGGAACACGCTCGCAAGGCGAAATCCTCCAAGCCACCAGCCGAAAGCGGCAAGCAACGCAGCGAGGCCTCCGAGGAGCAGGAATGCCTTCGCGACGTTACGAGCCGCGTAGAGCCTCGGCATTACGTCTCGCCTTCGGCGAGCCCCCGTGGTGGCCAGTCGGGTTCGGGCGCGTCACACCGGCTCGAACAATGGAGCGAAGCGACATTCTGGAGGGGAATCAGGATGTGACCGTTCAGCTCGATGTGGACGACCTCCTCGAAGTAGCAGTAGGCCGTCAGCACTCCCTCCTGATAGTCACCGCCGAACAGGGCCACCTCGACCTGCTCGCCTTTGTACTTGTTCGTGTAGTCCTCCACGAGCGGAGTGTAACCACCGCCCGCCGTCCGATCCGTTCCTGAATCGTCACGGTTGCGCGCCGACATGGGCGTCGAGATGGAGCAGCTCGATGCGGTCGTCCGCGATCGCGACGGCCGAGAGACGGGCGTTCGGCTCGACCGGCGCGCTCTTCCGGTGCGCGTGGAACTCGAGGCCGAGCGCATGTGCGTGAATCGCCCGGACGCATCCGCCATGGCAGACGACGAGAACGGTCGCATCCAGGTGAGAGCGGGCGATCTCCGTAACGGCCGCCACGACTCTCGTCGACATCTCCTCGTAGGACTCGCCGCCGTCCCAACCCTTGGCTCCGTCCATCCAGCGACGGGCATCGTCCGGGAACCGCTCTTCGACCTCCTCGCGGGTCAGGCCGGACCACGATCCGACGTCCACCTCTCGAAGGTCGCGGCGCCGCTCGACGCTCAATCCACGCCGTTCGGCCACGGCCTCCGCGGTCTCCGACGCTCGGATGAGGTCGCTCGCGTAGACCGCCTCGATCTCGATGCCCTCGAGGCGGTCGGCGAGTGCTGCTGCCTGCAGCCGCCCGCGGTCGGTCAGCGGCCGGTCGGTATGCCCCTGCCAGCGCCGCTCGCGGTTCCAGTCGCTCTCGCCGTGGCGGGCGAGCAGGATCGTCGTCACGACGGCTATCGTACGCCGCCCATGGATCTCGGCCTCTCCGACCGCATCTGCGTCGTCACGGGCTCGACGGCCGGGATCGGCCTCGAGACCGCACGCCACCTCGCCGCGGATGGGGCCAAGGTCGTCGTCGCAGGTCGCGATCCGGCCCGGGTCGAGGCGGCCCGAATCGATGTCGGCGCGGCTCTCGGCATTGCGTGCGATCTTGCGAAGCCGGGTGAGCCGGGGCGGCTCGTCGCCAAGGCCGAGGAGGAGTTCGGCCGCATCGACTGTCTCGTGAACAACGTCGGCCTCGCGGTTCAGGTCGACTTCGAGGACGTGACGGACGACGACTGGGACTCGATGTGGCAGCTCAATGTCATGAGCTACGTTCGCGCCATCCGGGCAGCCGTTCCAGGCATGCGCGAGCGGCACTTCGGGCGGATCGTGAACGTGAGCTCGACCGCGGGCAAGCGGCCGTCGACTGGGATGCCGAACTACACGGTGACCAAGGCCGCAGTCCTTTCCGTTTCTCGCCTCGTCGCCGATCTCTACGCGAAGGACGGAATCCTGTGCAACGCCGTGTGCCCGGGGCCGACCAGGTCGCCGGCGTGGCTCGAAGGCGGAGGCCTGGCGGATCAGGTGGTCGCCCGCACCGGGAAGACGCGCGAACAGGTGCTCGAGGACGTCGGCAAGGGACGGCCGATCGGCCGGATGGCGGAGCCGGAGGAGATCGGCGCCGTCGTCGCCTTCCTCTGCTCCGACCGTGCGAGCTATGTGACCGGCGCTGCCTGGAGCGCCGACGGCGGCACCGTGCCGATCATCATCTGAGCGCTCCCGATTCTTGAGCTGCCCTCGCTGCCCGCCTCCGAGGCCGAGAGGCGCAGCCGCTACGCTCACAGGAATGGCCCCCGAGCTCACAGGTCGTGTCGCCGATGGGTTCTCCGTGCGCATCCGGGCCCTCGAGGAGGAGTCTCTTTCGCCGTACGCCGTGCGCTCCTACGAGACGCGCGGTCGGGCAGTGGCCGAGGAAGAGTGCCGTCTGCGCACGCCCTTCCAGCGGGATCGCGACCGCATCGTCCACTCGAAGTCGTTCCGGCGCCTGAAGGACAAGACGCAGGTCTTCATGGCGCCCCGCGGCGATCACTTCCGCACGCGCCTGACGCATACGCTCGAGGCGGCCGGAATCAGCCGGGTCGTCGCCCGCGCGCTGCGGCTGAACGAGGACCTGACGGAGGCGATCGCGATCGGCCACGACCTCGGTCATCCACCCTTCGGCCACACCGGCGAGGAGGCGCTCGACGCGGTTTTGTACGAGCACTCCGGCCGTCACTTCCGCCACAACGAGCATTCGCTCAGGATCGTCGAGATACTCGAGCGCGACGGACGGGGCCTCAATCTGACGGTCGAGGTCAGGGACGGCATCCTGAACCACACCGGCCGCGATGACCCGTCGACGCTCGAGGGCAAGATCGTCCGCATCGTCGACCGCGTTGCCTACATCAACCACGACATCGACGATGCGCTTCGCGCCGGGATCCTGTCCCCGGGGGATCTTCCTCGCGAGGAGATCGAACTCCTCGGGTCCACCGGTTCGAAGCGGATCGACACGCTGGTTCACGATCTCGTCGAGACCTCGGCCGGGCGAGAGGACATCCTCCAGAGCCCGGAGATCGGGCACGCCATGCTCGGCTTGCGCTCGTTCATGTTCGAGCGCGTCTACCTGGGCCCGGCCGCCGAGAGCGAGCGTCGCCGCGCGACGGCAACCGTCCGGCGCATCTTCGAAGATCTCGTCGAGCACCCCGACGAGTTGCCTGACGATCGACCGGGCGACCTCGTCGACCGGATCACGGATCATGTCGCCGGAATGACCGACCGTTTCGCGCTCGCATGGCCCTGATCAAGCCGTCCTCCGTGCGGGAGGTCGTCGAGGCCGCGGACATCGTCGAGATCGTCTCGGCGAAGACGCAGCTCCGGCGTGTTGGTGGCCGCTGGACCGGGCGGTGCCCGTTCCACGACGAGCGAACCCCGAGCTTCTCCGTCAACCCGCAAAGCAAGCTCTACCACTGCTTCGGGTGCGGCGCCGGCGGCGACATCATCACCTTCGTCCGGGAGACGGAGGGCCTCGATTTCGTCCAGGCCGTCGAGCTCCTCGCCGAGCGGTACCGCGTTCCGCTCGAGTACGACGAGACGTCTCCGGAGCTGGAGCAGGGACGGCGGCGCCGCGATCGCCTTATCTCGCTCCTCGAGGCGACCGCGAAGTTCTACGAGCGCTACCTCTGGGAGACGACTGCGGGTGCCCCGGTGCGCGAGTATCTCGCCGGTCGCGGCCTCGCCGAGGAGACCTGCAAGGCCTTCCGGCTTGGCCTCTCGCCGGGCGGGGTCGAAATGCCGCGGAAGGCGCGCGAGAAGGGCTTCACAGCGGAGGAGCTCGCGGGCGCGGGAGTGGTCAACCGTCGCGGGAACGACTACTTCTCGGGCCGCCTGGTCTTCCCGCTCGCGGATGCTCGTGGTCGTGTTCTCGGTTTCGGCGCGCGCCGCCTCTCCGACCAGGATCCGATCAAGGCCAAGTACGTCAACTCGCCCGAGAGCGAGCTCTTCCACAAGGCGTCGCTGGTCTACGGGTTCGATCGGGCACGGGCCGCCATTGCCAAGGAGGATCGCGCGATCGTCGTGGAGGGTTACACGGACGTGCTTGCGCTTCACCAGGCAGGTGTGACGATCGCCGTCGCGGCGATGGGAACGGCGCTCACGGAACGCCAGCTCAGGGAGATCCGCCGGATCTCGTCACGTCTCTACCTCTGCTTCGATGCGGACAAGGCCGGTGCCGAAGCGACCCTGCGCGGCATGGATCTCGCCTACCGCGAGTTCGACGAGGTGCGCGTCATCGGGCTGGAGCGGGGAACGGATCCCGCCGAGGCCGCGGACGGCTTCGCAGCGCGCCTCGAGACCGCTGAAGCGTATCCCCGGTACCGGGTCAAGCTCGAGATCGAGCGGGCACCGAGCCGCGAAGCAGCGTTCCAGCGCGTCCAGGCGGTCGTCGGCGCGTTCGACCGCAACACGGAGTGGATGGACGCCGTCGAGTACGCCTCGGACAAGCTCGACCTCCCGCGTGACCTGCAAGGCGCTCTCGCGCCGCGTGCCTCGCGCGCGACGGGCGAGGTCTCGCGGAAGGTGCTCGTCGCGGGTGACAGGCTCGAACGGCGCGTTCTCGCCGGATGCCTCGTGCACCCGGATCTGGGGCCGGCACTGGCCGAGATCGACGAGGAGCACTTCGACTCCGAGGAGCATCGGCGCATGCGTGCGGTTCTCGTCGCCGGGACGAGACCCGAGGGGGATCTCGTCCTGCTCGAGGCCGAGCTCGACGCTCTGGCAGCCTCCGAGGGCATCGACGGAGAGACGACGAAAGAGCTCCTGCTGAGGCTGCGCGAACGGCGCCTCCAGCGCGAGCTGGCGTCCGCCGATCTCGAGCGTACCCCGGAGCTTCAGGGCCAGCTCGCCCGCATCCGGGCGGCCGTCTCCGAGCTCGCCTGAGCCACCTCGCGCGCTAGAATGCCCGGCGCTACCTTCCCCGGTAGCTCAATTGGCAGAGCATCCGGCTGTTAACCGGAGGGTTACTGGTTCGAGTCCAGTCCGGGGAGTAGAGAAAGCCCCTGCAGTACAGGGGCTTTCATTGTTCAGGGCGGCGGCGGGTCGCGACTTGCTTCCGGAATTGAGCATCTCGCGTTTGTTGCGGAAGTCGAGCTCCGCGAGGAGCAATTCCAGACATCCTCCCGCTCTTCAAAGAGATGAATGGGCAGTCGCCCGCCGCTACATGAGCAGCGAATCGATCGCGAAAGCCCTCGCGCCGCCCGCCACCGAGCCCGAGGAAGTGACCGCCATCACCCAGGCAGCCTGAACGCCACGCGAGGATGACGCACCCAGCCTCCTACACCACTTGACGGGACGTGGCCCACCGGCGCGTATGGTCACCGCTTCTATGGTGGGTCAATTCGAAGATCTGCACGGCGCGCAGGCCCGAAGAGGGCTAGCCTTCGTAACGATCAAGGCAAGACACATCGAAGGAGGCACTCGATGTCCGTACTACGGTTTGACCCCTTCCGTGACTACGACCGGCTGGTTGCAGAGCAGATGGCCGGGTTACGGGGTACGCCGCGAAGCGTCCCGATGGATGCCTACCAGCGTGGGGATCAGTTCCTCATCCATCTCGATCTGCCGGGAGTCGACCCCGGTGCGATCGAACTGACGGTGGAGCGGAATGTGCTCACGATCAAGGCCGAGCGGCGCTTCGAACCCGAGGAGGGTGACGAGCCACTCATCAGCGAACGACCGCAGGGCATTTTCACGCGCCAGCTCCTGCTCGGCGAGAGCCTCGATACCGACCGTCTCGAAGCCGACTACGACCAGGGCGTGCTCACGCTGAGAATTCCGGTTGCCGAGGCGGCGAAGCCGCGACGCGTGGAGATCACAAAGAGCGGCGAGCGAACGATCATCGAGGGCGAAGCAACACCTACGTCCTGACGAGGCGAGTGCCGCCTGTGACGCTTGGAGGGATCGTCGCGGATTCAAACTGACCCACTCCCGTCAGGTTCGGAGCAGCGCTGCGCAGTCGATCTCGCGCTCGTCCGCGACGCCGTGCGTGTAGGTGCGGGCTGTCGTCACGAGGTCGGCCGACGAACTCCCCGATCCGCGCCCAGGGCATGCCGCCGAGGTGGAGCAGGCTGACGCGCCGGTGGTGTAGGTCGTGCGGTGAGAACCCTCCTGCGAGAGATGGCACGCCACGGCCCGCTTCTCGTCCGATTTGCTACCGGATTTGCTACCGACCTGGGATGAACTCAGCGCACCTCACGTGCCGCAAACCCGTATTCCTCCATGAGTTCACCCCACATAACCCCATCCGATACGGCTGTTAACCGGAGGGTTACTGGTTCGAGTCCAGTCCCGGAAGTGAACGAGTTGCTCGTGGCGCGCCCGTCAGAGCAGCGACTCGCAGAGCGCCGCCATGCCGGCGTCATGCAGTGCGAACAGATCGACGTCCAGGGCATCGGGGAACGTCGAGAGCTTGGCGATGACCGTGCGGGAGGGGCGGTGGATGAAGATGCTCTGGCCGTTCATTCCGACGGCGGCATGGATGCCCCGCTCCGCGTCCCAGATCCACCAGTTGTCGTGGTAGAAGGCATCTGCCGTCGGTCCGCCGAGCTCTCCAGGGCCGCCGTACGCGTCGATCAGCTCCTGATCTCGAACGAGCTGGCGGGCGACCCAGGCTGCGGGGACGATCTGGCGGTCGCCGAGCGAGCCGTCCTGGAGCCACATGAGCCCGAATCGCGCCAGGTCGGTGAGCGTCGCGCAGATCCCGCCCTCGACGATCGAGAACCCCGCGTGGTCGAGCATGATCTGCGCATCGTGCTCGGCGCCAATCACCGACCAGATGCTGGTGGAGAGGAGATCCGGGTAGGGCATTCCGCCGGCACGTTCGAGCACCCAGCCGAGGACGTCTGAGGCGAGCGAGTTGTAGGCGAACGAGCCACCGTGCGCACGCTCGGTTGCAACCGTCCGAATCCACGTGGCCGTGTCGGCCGGAATATCCGTGCGGTCGTGTGTCCGGTAATCGGAGACGTCGAGGATCGTGTACTCGTCGACCTCGAAGTCCCAACGCGCTCCGACACGCATGTCGAGCAGATGCTGGACGGTGCAGCCGTCCCATGCGGTGCCGCGTAGCTCCTCGAGGTGATCCGTCACGAGATCGCCGGGCGTCAGCGCGCCCTGGCCCGACGAGCACCCCGCACAGCGTGGCGTTGAAGGACTTCGAGACGGACATGAGCAAGTGCGTTTCCGCCGGTGACATGCCGTTGTAGTAGCGCTCACACAGAACGGTGCCGTCGTGGATGACCAGGAACCCGTCGGTATAGGTCTCGGCGAGCATCGTCGCGATGTCGAGGGATCGTCCCGCGTGCTCGAACCTGATCCCGGCGAGGTCCTGCTCGCCATGGCTGAGCTCGAAGACCGGACCGTCTCCACGGGAGATCGTCGCTGTGCGAACGAGCTTGCTCACGCGGCGAAACCCGAGACGGTTGTACGGACCGTCGAGCCAGTTCGCGCCCGTCACGCCGAGCGCCCGAGCCTCGTCGTCCACGCGATCGACTTCCAAGGGCTACGCGGTCGGGTACCCGCGGTGCGGATAGTCGAAGCCGCCGAGCTCATACGTGGACGCTGGATCGCCGGGCGGACACGCGTAGTAGGCCCGGACCTCCCGGATCCGCCCCTGATCGTCGAAGCGGTACCACTCCGTGCCCCGGAGTCGCGTGTTCTCGCCGATGTTGGGCTTGAAGTTCGACCATTCGATGACGGCCTCGTGCCTGTCCGGGTCTGCGAGCACGTGATCGACCGTCCAGCGGGTGTGGAACTCGCCGCCGAACCGAGTGCCGAAGCCATGCCCGATCGCCTCGGCGCCGCGAAACGGCTCCTGTGGGGTGCCGTCCGGGAAGGTGTCGCCGTCCGGGAAGTAGTGCACAGCGTCAGGTGTGAAGAAGGCGCTGATCGCTTCGGCGTCGCCCGCGGTACACGCCGCGAAGTACGCGCGAATGATCGACTCGTAGTCGCTCGCTCGCATCACACGTCCTCGCGGAGGCTCAGTCGCCGACGACCTGGACGAGCCACCGTCGTTCGCGCGACCGGTCGAGCTCGATGAACAGCACGCGCTGCCAGGTGCCGAGGCAGAGCTCGCTCTCACGCAGCGGGATGGACTCGCCGGCGGGCCCCATCAGCAGCGACATGCAGTGGGAGTGGCCGTTCCCGAACTCCATGTCCTCGGGGCAGACGTTCTCGGTGCGAAGGTCCCAGTCATCGTGCGCGTAGTACTTCTCGGTCGGAACGAGGCGACGCAGGAGCCGTGTGAAGTCCTCGAGCAGACCCGTCTCGAACTCGTTGACGCGAACGCAGCAGGTGGTGTGCGGTGAGTAGACGCAGACGATCCCGTCTCTGATGCCGCTCTCCTCGACGGCCCTCCGAACGTCGTCCGTGATGTCGCGCACCTCGAGTCCTGCCTCGGTCTGGACGTGGTGCTCGGTCTGGAAGACCTTCACTTCGTGCGCCTCCTCCCCTGGATGCGACAGAGCTGCGTCGTGGTTCAGCCTGATTCTGCTCGTTCGAGCGGTGTTTGTCGAAGGGGAGCGTACCGAAGCGGCCTGTCGGAAGGGACAGGTGGGACTCGCGCCGGTAGTCTCACCCGCGGGCCCGTAGCTCAGCGGTTAGAGCACCGGACTCATAATCCGTCGGTCCCTGGTTCGAATCCAGGCGGGCCCATCACGGAACTCCCTCCAAACGGCGCACTTCCCGCCGAGAGGTCGCCGGCGTCCCGAAAGCTGTGCGACCAATCTGCGACCAACTCGGGCCGTGGCCTCGCTGACGGAGCTAAGAGCCGCCTGGTGGATCACGCCTACGTCGTCGTGATGGGCGACCGCCACCCGCTCGAGGTGCCCGACTTCGCGCTCGACACGCACACGGGCGCGCGGCCGCGAGATGGGCCGGGACGCCGAGCATTTCTACGCCGAAGGGGCGGTCGTCGAGCCCGCCGCCCATGTGCCCGACCCGTACCGGGAGCGGGCGGTCGAGGTCGATGAACGGGCCGATGAACGTCGCCGGCGAAGGCGCTCCGAGGGCGGCAGCAGACGTTCGATTGACCGGCCGCATACCTCGTAACCCACATCGTGCCGGAGAACGAGGACGCCCTCCGGTTGTCCGTAAGCAGCGATTGCTCCGGTCAACCCGCCTCCCCGAGGCGACGGGCTCCCCGCGGCAATCACGACAGATGCAAAGCCAACTCGTGCACGAAAACCGTGATGACGCCGGCCCCAACGAAGGAGACGGTAACGGGAACGACGATTCGGAGCGCCATCACAGACCCGTCTTGCTCACGCCGTACGCGGCCTGCTCGTGCGTGAACCCTTCGTACTCGAGCTGGTCGATCAGGCCGGAACGGGAGAAGCTCGAGTAGTCGAGGTACTCCTTGGCGCTCTTCACAGCCTGCTTGTTCCAGTCAGGGCTGATCGCGTCCACGGCGTACGCGGCGTCCTTCTTCGAGAAGCCCTCGTACTTCAACTGGTCGATCAGGCCGGAACGGGAGAACGCGCTGAAGTCGAGATAGCTCTCTGCCGACTCGCGTGCGTTCTCCTGACTGACCGTCTCGACGGCGCGGTCGCCTCGCGGGCATCGTCGGTGATCTTGACGATGTCGTCCGTCGTGACCGGGGCCTCCTCGGCCGGGGTCGTCTCGACCGGGGCGACTGGGGCCGCCTCGACCGTGACCGTCTTCGTCGGCTCGCTGGCCGACTCCTTCGAGCCGCCACCGGCGCAGGCGGCGATCGAGCCGATCGCAACCACGCCGAGCACGAACACCAGCAACACCTTCTTCTTCATTGCTCTTCCTTTCAGTCGGTTCCCTGGATGGGAACTGGAACGGCACCGCGCCGCTTGGCCGGGTCGGCTCTGAAGTTCATGCTTCCCCTCGGCCTGGGTCTTCGACCCAGCGTGTGCTTCCCTCACCTCGCCCGCTAGGACACGACTGGGTCAATTCCTCGTTGGACGTCGCGCCGCAAGGTGGCCGAGGCTGGGACGCGTAAACCGCCTCTCGCTCAGACGAATACGGCTGCGCCGCTGCTCCTCGTTGACCCTGAATTGACCCGTTCGGGTCAACGACAGGGCGTCTGAGCGGCAGTAAGAGATGAAGTAGAGACCGACCCAATGTTCGCATCGAGTTGGGTTGTTTTTCTCCAGCTTCACACCACTCTCGGAAAGGGTTCCCCGCCCGGCAGATTGGGTCTGCCAGGCCGACAAGCCGCACGGATGCGTGCGGAGAAGGAGGATGCGATGAAACGCATCTTTGCACTGGCCGCCGGCGTTGTCGCCGCGGCCGTCATGATCGTGCCGGTCGCCGGTGCGAGCGCCCAGGGCGGGCCGTGGCTCGGCCTCGGCAAGGGCAAGTCGGCGATCCGCAACGAGGTCGCCTTCTACCAGGTCGGCACCCGGTTCGCGCAGAAGGTGTCGCTCTGTTAAAGCCGGCGACGAACCGGGTGAAGTGCATGTTCCAGACCCGGGAGATCACCGAGCCTGGTACGGAGAACCCGTGGCTGTACTGCTACGGAACCGCCAAGGCGACGAAGACCTGGTCCGGCTACGTCGGCGTCACGATGAACCGTGGCTGGATCGACGACTGCCACATGACGGACGACCTCGGAGCGAGCTTCCTGTAGGGCGTTTGCGGGGAGCTCGCCGTTTCGGGTCGGCGGCAGAGGTCTCACCCTGGCTTCGGGCGGTCAGCACTCGGGCCACGCTGACTTTGTGAACTCCTGGAACCAGAAGGAGCTCAAGCGACTCGTCGAGCACTGCCTCGAGGTCTTGGGTCACTGCGGTCGCAAAGACTAGGACTGTCTACCGCCGACCCCTCTTTCGGGTGAACCGCTTCCCTCTTTCGCTGTCGGATACTAAGAACTGCCCGGGGACGGGCACATACAAGTACACGCTTAGCGCGCGGAAACCTGGTGTTTCGGCTAGTTGATACCGACCTACCGATGCTCGCAACGAGCAGTGTTTCTCGACGGAACGAGGTTCAAGCGCAAGTAGAAGGGGCCGCTGGGCTTTCGGAGCTTAGGTAGGAAGCGTAGGGAACACCCCATAAAACGAAGGCTACGGCGCTCGGGGGACGGATGTCATCGCTGATCTCATCGACTCGCCCCGTCCCCCGACGCGCCTGGGTTACGGCAGGGTGATGGTTCCGGAGTAGTTGCAGGTAATTGGGCGCGGAGTTATCCGGCAGTGGACGGAGCCGCTGCCGGTCGCATCCGCGAACACGCCATCGCCGCCCGTCACGGTGAACGCCTCGTTCGTCTGAAGAACACGTGAAGACGGAGAGGACGCACACGCCAACCCGGAATGGTGTTCCGTGAGCGTGCCGTCGGCGACCGTGATTATCGCGTCGCTGTCGATGGCAGCGCAAAGGCTGTCGGGTATGGGTATGAACGAGTTGGTCGTAACGACGACCGATGCGCTGCCGAACTGCGCGACATTACCCGTTCCACACAACGAAGGATCACAGAATTCGTAAGAGAACGCCGCGTTAAAGTGCAGCGTCCCTGCTTGCGCCTCGCCTGCTCCAACGCCAACAAGCGCGGCCGCGACCAACAACCCAACGAACGCACGCCGTCTCGTAGACATCCTCCCGCTCCTTTCCTGCCGCAAG
Organism: uncultured Thermoleophilia bacterium; assembly: GCA_963710975.1. GTDB lineage: Bacteria > Actinomycetota > Thermoleophilia > Gaiellales > Gaiellaceae > JBBQXH01. The sequence goes on from CAVQCG010000004.1 coordinate 95,863, forward strand.
GTTAGGTGCGTGGATCTTCTCACTTCGAGACGTGTCGCACAAGATCGGCTACCCCTTCACCCTAACTGATCGTCGCGTATTCAAAGAGGCGCGACCGCGCCAGGGAGGGGTCTCGGGGGTGCCGTCGCTAGGGCAACTGGCGGACTCACTATTCCTTCTGCGTGTGCGCCGCGATCGTCACTATCGGACTGATGGGCTCTACTCCCGTCGATCCTGACGGCAAGGATTTTCGCCCGTCGAGGTTCGCGAGCACAACCTCGAGCGACGGCGGCCCACGATCCCGCGTCGAAGGCCCATTCCGGGAGACATCGATCGCCTGGCTGGGGGTACCAAGGGGGGACCCGGATCAGCCGAGATCCAGGTAGATCAACCAGGGCCGAATCGACCGCAAAGTGCGTCAGAAAGGGCGGATGGCGGGCAGCGATCTACGCTGATCCCCGGTTCCCAGTGTCCTCATAATCCGTCGGTCCCTGGTTCGAATCCAGGCGGGCCCATTCGAGAAGAGGCTGCATGTGAACGGAACTGTGTTTGGGGCCGGTTCGTGAGCTGAGGGGAGGGGGACCAGAAGGGGACCTCGGGACAAGGCTTCTGCCTTCGATGCGATGTAATGGCTCCGGGCCGCGCGCGGGATCTGGGGACACAGACAGTTCCGGAGACGTCGCCTCCGGTTCCGGCGCGGGCTTGACATCAGTCGCTCGTCGACGATGAAACGACTGCCGAAAGTCCTTTTACTGCCCGCTGGGAAGCGTGTGTACGTCACAGGCGCGCTTCTCGCATCTGACGTTCGGGGGCGTCATGGCGAAGCGGTCGACCGGCTGGCGAGCGGACCTCGGCTGCGGATACGGGACATGCTTCTGTGGCTGCCGAGCATTCACAAACCGAGCCGATAGCGGATTCGCGCCTAGACCAGGAAACTGCGTCGGAGGCCGCGTCTCTTCCTCGGCGAGAGCCGTCAGCGCGCAGAGGCGTCGGCTCCTCTTGCGAACGTCTGCGCGCGAGCCGATTACGGCGAAGATGATTTCGAGGGAGAAACTCTGGGCAATCGCGCTGCCGTGCGGAAGGTGTTTGCTGGTCGAGTTCCTGGGTAAAATGACATACCAACTGATTGGAGCGTGAGATGGCAGTTCCGACGAACGAGCCCGAGTCGGGTGCAGATCCGGCTGAGGAGAAGGGCGAGGCAGCGGCTGTGTCGAGTAGGAGTGGTGGGCCACCGCGGCTAGGTAGATCGGCGTCGTTGAAGACGGACCGTGGGACCACCTCGATCGCTGACACGGTGGTGGAGAAGGTGGCGGGGATCGCGACTCGTGAGGTGCGTGGTGTGTATGGCATGGGTGGTGGCACGGCCCGTGCGATCGGTGCCGTCACCCAGCGGGTCGGTCTTGCCGATGAGCGCAGCCAGGGCGTGTCTGTCGAGGTTGGTGAGCGTGAGACGGCGGTCGATCTGACTGTCATCATCGAGTATGGGGAGTCGATCCCGCAGGTGGCCGAACAGATCCGGGAGAACGTGATCACACGGATCGAGGGGATCACCGGCTTGTCGGTTACCGAGGTCAACGTCGCGGTCAACGACCTTCATTTCGAGGGTGAGGACGAGTCTTCTTCTAGACGAGTGAGCTGAGAAGTCTCCGATGGTTGTAGCCGCCGGGTCGGTTCGTGGTGAGCTGGCTCGTGTCGCGCGTGATGCGGCGTCTTCGGTCACGGGCGTCGTTGCTCTCTCTTCAGGTGCGGGCGATCGCTGGGCGACAGAGGATCGTGTCGGGCGGGTGCCCGGCGTCGTTTGTCTTCCCCTTGCAGGGGGTGGGTTTCGGGTTGAGCTGCATCTTGTGGCTCGTATGACGCCCCTTGTCCAGCTTGCAGACAAGGTGCGGGATCGGCTCGAGCGGGACGCCGCCCGGGCCGGTTTCGCTGACCAGGTGCTGCGGATCGATGTCGCGTTCGAGGACATTGCCGAGCCGATGCAGCGTCCCTAGCGGGCCGGTCTGATGCTCGCTATCCGTGCGCTCGGCCGGCTCTTGACCCTGCTTCTTCTGGTCGCGCTCGCGCTGGCCGGGCTCATGGTCGCGATCTTCTCCATCGGAAGCGACGACAGCACAGTGAGCCTGACCGCGCTCGCCGGCTATCTCCGGCTCCCGGCGTTAAGCGACACGGTCGGCGGCTGGCTTGACCAGCTCGAGACCGGCGGGGACGTCGCCTGGTGGTCAGTCCTTGGCGGGGCGATCGCCCTTCTGATCGGCCTGCTTCTGCTGGTCTCATATCTGCTCCCGCGCCGGGAACGGCTCGTCATACTCGAGCAAAGCCCGGTCGGGACGCTTGCGGCCCGGCGCCGGCCGCTTGCTCAGGCGGCGGCAACCCTGACCGAGAGGCAGCGCGGCGTTCTGGCTGTCAAATCCCGTGTTCGGACCCGCCGCTTCGGGACAGACCGATTGTCCGTGCAAGCGACGCGCGCGGCAAGCTCCTCAGCCGCCGACGTCGAGCAGCGGACCGTGACCGCGATCGCCCCGATAGCCGAGGAATTCAGGCTACGCACCCGAGTCCGCTCGAAGGTCGGAGCGCGGGTCGAGTGATGCTCCGCCAACGGCTACGTGACCGAACCTCCTGGGTCGAGCCAGCCGCAAGGGTCATCCTGTTTCTCTTCTGCCTGGCCCTCGTCTGGTACGGGCTGATGGTCGTTCTGCTCGCATTCGGCGCCTCCCCCGCGACGGTCGAAGCGATCAGCGGCTACCGGACGATCTACGACAACCTTGCCGGCCTCGACGGAGGCGACATCACCGGCACAGTCCGACTGGTCGCCGGTCTCGGTGGTCTCGCGGGATTTCTGTTGTTTGGCTGGCTCGCCTGGAAAGAGATCCCGCGTCCCTACCGCGCCCGTACCGCGATAACCCTCACCGACGACGAGCACGGCCTGACCGACGTCGGCCCGCGGGCGATAGAGAGAGCCGCCGAAACCGCCGCGCTCGGCAACCCGACAGTCACTGCAGCCACAGGTCGGTTCGGGGGTGACGACCTCACACTCGCTATCGAAGTCCGTCGCGCCAATGACCTCTCAGCAACACTCAGAGACGTTCAGCGTCGAGCCGTCAGCTCGCTCGAGCAGCACGGCCTACCAGCCGCCAATGTAAACGTCACCCTGAGCGGCCTCAAACGCACCCGAAGGGAGCTCGCATGATCGACCCCAAATACCTCGCCGCGTTCCTCGGCTTCGCCTTCGTCGCCATGTGGATCGCCGTCGACTTCGGCGCCGCCATCCTCTGCCTCCTCGGCGCCATCGTCTTCTGGGCCATCGCCGCCTACATCCGCGGCGAACTCGACCTCAGCCGAATCCAACACCACCTCAACCGCCGCCAAACGTAGTCAGGCTGGAGCCTGGAAGAGTCCGAGCCCTCCTGCGTGTACGTCTAACGGGTGAGCTCGTACTCGGTCATTAGCCTCTGCTTCCGCGCTCTTCCAGGTGGTGGGGTCACGGCGGTCGATGGCCGCTCGCTCGCGGATCCTCTGGTTTGCAGCTGACGGGCACCTGTCTTCGTTGCTGAAGCATGGTGCCCCGCCGTCGAAGGCCCGTATCGGGAGGTATTGATCGTCTGGTGGGGGGTATCGCGGGGGACCCGGATCAGCCGAGATCTACGTAGATGAACCTGGGCCCGATTGACCGACAGAGCGTCAGAAAGGACGGATGGCGGTCAGCGATCTACGCTGATCCCCGCTTCCCAGTGTCCTCATAATCCGTCGATCCCTGGTTCGAATCCAGGCGGGCCCATCCGAGAAGACGCTGCATGTGAAGAGAATCGGGCTTGGGGCAGGTTCGTGAGCTGAGGGGAGGGGGGACCAAATTGGGACCGCGCAACTAGGCTTCTGCCTTCGATGCGGTTAACGTGGCGCGCCTGTCTCGTCCTCGATGACGGAGCACGTCCTCGACCTGGTGCTTCCGTTCGCGACCCTCACCTGGTGGGGCGCGCCTGGCCTACGGGCGACTCGATGACCCACGACTAGGCGGGGGATCTAGTGGCTGTCCACGCAGTGCTCGGCGCCACAGGGCAGCTCGGGAAACTTCTCGTCCTGGAGCTGAAGCGACGTGGTCACACCGTCCGGCCCTGAGCAGACGTCCGCAGGGAGTGCCGCGAGGCGGCGAGGTCGAGTACCGGGCTGCTGACATGCTGGATTCCGCCTCTCTGTCAGCGGCGACCGAAGGTTCGGATGTCCTTTACGCGGTCGTCGGCTTGCCCTACGCGACGAAAGTGTGGCAACGCGACTGGCCACCAGCCATGCGAAACCTGATCTCGACCGCCGAGGCGAACGGTTGCAAGCTCGTCTTCCTCGACAACGTCTACGCATACGGGCTCGTCGCAGTGGCGATGACGGAGGCTACTCCCTATAACCCGTGCAGCCACAAGGGGGAGGTGCGCGCCCGAATCGCGACCGAGCTAACGGACGCCATGTCCGGCAGGATCGTCGCAACTATTGGCCGGTCGGCGGACTTCTACGGGCCCGAAGCCGTCCTTTCGATCCTCGGTGAGCGGTTCTTCAAGGTGCGCTCGGCAAGGGCAAGGCTGAATGGCTGTGCACCAGCAGGGCTCTTCACTCCTTTAACTACATGCTGGACAACGCCAGTGCTCTCGTCACTTTGGGCGAGGAGCAGGCCGCCACCGTCAAGGTCTGACACTCTACCTGATAATGAGGCGGTGCGGTGTTTCGACAAGTTGTTCGCCCTCTTCAGCGAGCTCCTCGGCAAACTGTCTTGAGTCGCGGGATGATGAGCGACAGAAGGATCCGACTGATCAGTTTTTTCAATGCCCATCTGCGCGAGATCCGCGAAATGCTGTATCAGAACGACAACGACGACGTTTCGACTCCAGCACGTTCACCCTCACCTTCGGCCAGGAACCGACCCCGTATGCGACGGGCTCTCAGCGACCCTCCAGTGGTTCCAGTCACGGGTAGCGGGATGATTGTCGTGGCTCTGGTCGATGCCGGAATGCTTGGGTTGGAGGGCTCTGGTTTGGCTCGCCCTGGTTGTCGGCGGCCTCGGCGCCGTCATCTCTGGAGTGGCGATCAGCCGGCTCGCGGGCAGCTCGGCGTACGCGGCGGTATGTCGCTCGCGATCGCCGGAACCGTGCTCTGCGTCAGATCCCGCTTTCCTACGGTTAGACGGGCTCGGATACCCACTCCCCGCGTCACCGTCTCGAGAACCGCGCCGCAATTACCGCATTCGACCCCTCCTGCGTGGGAATTGACGCGGCTTCCGCACACGGGCGGCCGGAGCCGCAGCCGCTGGGGTTCTTGTCGTCATGTCTCTTCGTGCCTAGTCTGCGAGGAAGTCGAGGAGTGCCGTGTTGACCTCGTCGGGATGTGTCCAGCCGATGTTGTCCGGGCCTTCCTCGACGGGAATCAGCGTGACGTTCGCGATGAGTTCAGCGAGGCGCGCCGAGGTCGCGTCGTACGGCGTCACGCCGGAGGTCGCGGTTTCGAGTCCCGTCGCTTCCGTTCGAGATTCCCATGCGCAGCCCTTTCGGAGCGCGGTCGTTGTCCCGACGGCGCTCCGGACGAATGCGTCGGGAAAGCGAGCAGCCAGACGATGCACGGCTTGATCGAAACTGTCGCGCGAATGGTGTCGGCCGTGATGTCGTTGGGCTGATTGGGTTGACGTGGGCGGGCGCGCAGATGACGCCTTTGTCACGCGGCACCTAGGTCGCGGCGGATCACGTCGAGCGCACGGGCGAGCACGGGTCGGTCGTCGTTGCGTCTCCACGCCGCGGCGAGTTCGACCTGAGTGGTGTCGTGGGCGAGCGGGCGGTAGATCGCGCCCTGTACGGTCATGTTGCGTACTGACGCCGGAACGAGCGAGACGCCGAGTCCGGCGGCGACGAAGCTCACGAGCGTCGCGGTCTCGGCGACTTCGTGAGAGGCGAGGGGTTTGAAGCCGTGCGCCGCGCAGGCGTCCTCGACGGCGTCGTGTAGGACGGATCGGAAGTGGGACGGATAGGTGATGAACGGTTCGCCGTTGAGCAGTTCGAGTGGGACCGAGTCTGAGTTCGCGAGCGGATGGGTTTCCGGGAGGACGGCGACGAGCGGTTCGGATCGGAGCACCTCGGTGCTGAGATCGCGCTCGTGGACCGGGGGTCGTAGGAGTCCGAGGTCGAGCGTGCCGTTGCGGAGTTGCGTGACCTGGGCGGGGGTCAGCAGCTCGCCGCGGAGGTCGAGCGTGACGCCGGGCAGCTCGTGGCGCAGGGCGGCGGCGAGTGAGGGAAGTATGGCGTAGGTGACGGAGCCGGTGAACCCGATGGCGAGGCGTCCGAACTCGCCGCGCGCCGCGCGGCGAGCGTCATCGATCGCCGAGTCGACCGCGGCCAGGATCTCACGGGCTCGGTCGAGCAGTACCTCGCCCGCGGGAGCGAGCTCGACGCTGCGGGTGGTTCGATAGAGAACGGGTTCTCCGAGCTCGGCCTCGAAGCGGCGGATCTGTTGCGAGAGCGGTGGCTGCGCGATGTGAAGCCGCGCGGCAGCGCGGCCGAAGTGCCGCTCCTCGGCCACGGCAACGAAGTAGCGCAGATGTCGGAGCTCCATGGTCCCCTATTGATTCGTATCCGACGCATAGTCAATCAACACTCGATTGGTATTGCCACGTACATCGGCCTTGCCTAGGTTGATAACGGCGGGCCCGCCCGGACGCGGCTGGCCGAGAGAGGAGACCTGAGACGATGCGATTGACCAGTGATCCGGCGACACGTGCGGCGCTTCAGACGTTCGCGGGCAGGGTCCGGATCACCGGGGTCGAGGCGATTCCGTTCGCTGTGTCGTACCGCCGCCCGGCGGGCTTTGCGTCGGCCACGGTGACGGAGGCCGACAACGTGCTGGTGCGTGTGCACACGGACGCTGGTCTCGTCGGTCAGGCTGAGGCGCAGCCGCGCCCGTACACCTATGGCGAGACCCAGGTCTCGATCGTCGACACCGTCAGCGGGCAGCTCAACGAGGCGCTCACGGGCGTCGACCCTCTGCGCGTCGAACTCGTCGCCGAGCGCTGCGCCCGTATCGCCGGAAACTACGTCGCGCGGGGCGCTGTCGACCTCGCGGTCTGGGACCTCGTCGGGGAGATCCTGGGCTGCCCGTGCCACACGTTGCTTGGTGGGTTCGCGGACGATGTCGCGGCCGCCCACATGGTCTCGTTCGACGAGCCGGCCGCGATGGCCGACGAGGCCTTGGCGGTGAACGAACAGCTCGGAGTCAGGACCTTCAAGGTCAAGGTCGGGCGCGCTCCGGCGCTGGACGTCGCGGCGGTTCGCGCGATCCGCGAGGCGCTGCCCAACGCCGATCTGTACGTCGACGCGAACCGCGGCTGGAGCTACGACGACGCGTTGCGGGCCGGCGATGAGCTCGTCGCGCTCGGTGTGCGCGCGATCGAAGAGCCGATCTCGGTCGACGATCGGGCCGGCCGGCTGCGCCTTGCCGACCGCTGGGTCGTTCCCCTGGCCGGCGATGAGAGCTGCATCAGCCTCGCGCACGTCGAGCGCGAGCTCGAGGAAGGCGCGGTCCGCGTCGTGAGCATCAAGACGGCGCGGACGGGGTTCACGGAGTCACGCCGGATCCTTGATCTCTGCCTTGCTCGCGACGTCCCGGTCGTAGTGGGGAGTCAGTACGAGGGAGCGATCGGGGCGATGGCGACGATCGCGTTTGCCGCTGCGTTTGCCGCCACCGCCGGCCAGCCGGCCGAGATCACGAACTTTTTCGACCTGGCCGACGATCTCGTCGTCGCCGCGCCGCAGATCCGCGACGGCCGCGCGGCGGTCCCGGCGGCTCCGGGCCTCGGCTTAGAGGTCGACGAGGATCGTCTTGCAGCGCTACCGGCTGGACCGCTGATGCTGTTCATGGCCGAGATGGAGGTCCGTCTGCCGCCCGACATGCCGGCGGAGCGAGCGGACGAGCTCAGGGCACACGAGCGGAAGTACTCGCAGGCCCTCCAGCGCGACGGGCGCTGGCCGCATCTGTGGCGGGTGGCCGGCCGCTACGCGAACGTGAGCGTCCTCGACGTCAGCTCGGTCGACGAGCTGCACGAGCTCCTGTCCGGCCTCCCCCTGTTCCCGTACTTGGACATTCGCGTCACGCCACTGGCGCACCACCCCAACACCATCAACCGAGGAGAGAGCGATGTCTGATCGCGCCAACCACCTGATCACCGACCTCCTGCGGCGGATCCACGAGGCGATCGTCGAGAACGACGTCACCTACGAGGAGTACCAGGCCACCAAGCAGTGGTTCATCGACGTCGGCGAGGCGGGCGAGTGGCCGCTGTTCGGCGACGTCTATATCGAGCATACCGTCGAGGAACACGCCTTCGGCAAGCGCGAGGGCTCCCAGGGCACGATCCTCGGCCCGTTCCACGTCCCTGACGCTCCGGTGCTGCAGGCCCCGTTCGAGCTGCCGCACCGCCCCGACGAGGTCGGCGATCGAACCCGCGTCTCGGGCCGCGTGACCGACGTCGACGGCAGGCCGCTGGCCGACGCCAACCTCGACGTCTGGCAGGCGGACGCCGAAGGGCGCTACGCGGGCTTCATGCCCGGGCCGCCGGAGGGCAACCTGCGCGGCCAGGTCCGCACGGACGCCGACGGCCGCTACGAGTTCACCACCGTGATCCCCGGGCCCTACACGATCCCGCTGGACGGGCCGACGGGCACGATGACCGCGGCCGCCGGCTGGAGCCCGTGGCGCCCAGCGCACCTCCATCTCATCGTCAGCGCCGAGGGCCATGAGCCGGTCGTTACGCAGCTGTTCATCGACTCCAGCGACTACCTGGACAGCGACGTCGCCAGCGCGGTCAAGCCCGAGCTGATCGTGCACCCCGAGCCGACGGGCGAGGGCGGCTACGCGATCTCCTACGACTTCGCGCTGGCCCCCGCACGCACGCCAGCGATCGTGTAGGCCATGTCCGATGTGCGCGAGGCGACCGGCTGGGACCTGCGCGTCGCCGACGAGCTGGCAACCACCTCGAGCCGACCGACGAGGAGCTAACCGGGCGTCGAGGGCGCGGAGGCGAGGCTAGAGGTCGAGCTGCGGCTCGATCCACGAGCACGTGAGGCCGCAGCTCGGGTAAGGCCCGGGCTCGTCATCAGGCGGGTTCCGAGTTGTGCCACATGTCGACCTCGCATTTCCAGCGTGTCGTCTGTCCTGACGGCGGTAGGTCTCGAGCGTCACGCAGTTGACACTCTTGCCGTCGGCCTTAGAGACGTAGGTCCCGACGAGGTAGCAGAGATCGCCTTCCGCGACCGTGTCGATGACGCCGAGCTCGATTCGCTCACCCGACTCGTAGTCCTGGCGGAAGAACTGAACGATGTTGCTGCGTCCCTTGACGGGCTCCGCATCGGGCGGAAGGGCTCATGCGTGCTCGGCGTAGAAGTGCTCGCCCAGCTCGTCCATCTCGCCGGCGTTGAACAGCACCGAGAACCTCGCCCGGACGGCCTCGATAGCTTCCGTGTCGGAGTTGCCCATGACGGTTGCCTCCCCGCGTCGCGGCTGACGACCGGATGGTGGCCCCGCAGGTCGCAGGGCCCCGGGAGGCGATGGGAATCGATGGACCTGCGCAGGACGAGTCTAGGCCGGTTCGTCGTCGTCCGCGACCTCTTGCTCTAGCGCCTGGCGGTCGAGCTCCGCGATCTCGTTGTCGCGCTCGTCGACGACGGCGAAGTAGGCGACGAGTTCGAGCTGGGAGAGCAGCCGCTCGGCCCTGGCCGCCGGTCGTTCGAGGGCGTGTCGCCGGCGTTCCCGTCGTTCGCGATGTCGTAGTGGCGCGTTGCTCGAGAAGCTCGAGGTCGACGACCTGGAGCGGGTGCGCGATCTTCGTGACGTACTCGGATCGACCGTCTGACGTCGCCGGCGACGAGCACCTCCGCCGACCAGCTCCCGTAGCCGACTCGGCGGGCGATGGTCGCGATCGACGGAGCGGATGGCTCACTCGAAGCAGGCCTCGGCTAGCGGGTCGAGGCGTACCTGGAAGCGAGCCGTATCCGCCGAGCTCGAACACCTGACGGGCTAGGATTGCCCGTATGAACGTACTCACGCGTCTCATGTTTCGAAGACGGTCGGGCGCGAGAGGCAGTCGAGTGGCACGTCTCGCTCGTGCCCGGATCAAATATGGAGCGGGTGATCGAGCAATGGTGCGGGGGGCGCGACCGTGTACTTCGCACTGGCGGACCGGGGCTTCGTCGCATTCGATAGCCCGATACGGCATGAGTTCGACTTCACCCCGTCGATGTCCATCTTTGTGCGTTGCGAAGACGAGGAGCAGGTTCGCCTCCTCTTCGCCCAGATCGCCTCCGATGGCGATGTGAAGATGGCTGTGGACGACTACGGATTCAGCTCTGCTTGGCTGGGCCACGGATCGCTACGGCGTGTCGCGGCAGATCGGCACGCTGATCGCGCACTCGCACAGTCGTGAAGGACGGCACCGGATGACGATTCGTGCCGGGGTGTAGCTGCGGCAATGCGGGGTGTGAAGTGCGTGTTCAGCTGGCATCGATCGAATGATCGAGCTGTCTGTCGCCTTGGACGAAGGCGCGGGATCCCGACGGCAACAACATCGAGGCCGCGGAGCCGGACCCACCTCGATCGCCGGCACTGTCGCGCCTCGGAACCCGGGGACGGGCTATGCGGTTTGTCCTTTGGCCATCTCGGGCCGGACCGTCTGCCGAGCAACGACTCTTCGACGACGCCGTGGCCGACTACGAACGGGCGAGGATGTATGAGCGCGGCTGACGGGATGCTGACCCTCGACGACCTGCGTACCGCTGTCGCGGACGGTTCGATCGACACGATCGTCGTCGGACTTGTCGACATGCACGGCCGCCTCGTCGGGAAGCGCACCTCCGGGGAGTACTTCCTGTCGCACTTGGACGGGGGCATCGACGTCTGCAACTCGCTGCTGACCCTCGACATGGAGTCCGACACGACCCCGGGCTACGCGATCGCGAACCTCGAGGCCGGCTACGGCGACTGCGTCCTCCACCCGGACCTGTCCACGCTGCGACGGATCCCGTGGCACGAGGGAACGGCGCTCGTCCTCGGTGATCCGACGTGGCACGATGGCTCTGCGATCGATCCGTCGCCGCGGACGGTGCTCGCGCGCCAGGTCGAACGGGCCCGCGTGCTCGGCTTCGAGCCGGTCTTCGCCTCCGAGCTCGAGTTCTACGTGTGTCGGGAGACCTACGACGAGGCGTTTCGCAACGGCTACGCGACGCTGACCGGGACGGCCCGGTACGTCACCGACGCCCACCTCCTCGCTCCCGGCTTCGACGAGCAACTGATCGGCCGTCTACGGCGGCAGCTGCTCGGCGCCGGGGTACCGGTCGAGACCTCGAAGGCCGAGGCCTGGGCGGGCCAGCACGAGATCACGTTCCACCACGGCGACCCGGTCGAGATGGCCGATCACCACGTTGTGTTCAAGCACGGCACGAAGGAGATCGCCGAGCAGAGCCGGTGCTCGATCACGTTCATGGCGAAGCCCTTCCCCGGGTGGCTCGGGAGCTCGTGCCACGTGCACTCGAGTCTCTGGCGCGACGGCATCAACACGTTCGAGGGCGAGTCCGCCCTGTTCCGCCATTACCTCGCGGGCCAGATCGCCTGCCTGCGGGAGCTTGCGGTCTTCGTCGCCCCGACCGTCAACTCGTACAAGCGTTTCATGTCCCAGCAGCCGAGCTGGGCCGGAAACTCGCTGACCTGGGCACACGACAACCGCACGACGGGGTTCCGCGTGATGGGGCGCGGCTCCAAGCTCCACGTCGAGTGCCGGATCCCCGGTGCCGACTGCAACCCGTACCTCGCCTTCGCGGCTCTTCTCGCGGGCGGCCTTCACGGGATCGAGCAGGAGCTGCCGCTGCCGGAGCCTCACGAGGGCAACGCGTACGCCGCGGAGGTCGAGCGCTTCCCGCCGACCCTGCGGGAGGCAGTCAGAGCGCTCGAGCGTAGCACCCTCGCCCGCGCCGTCTTCGGGGACGGGGTCGTCGACCACTACCTGAACTTCGCCAGCGCCGAGCAGCGCCTGTTCGACGCGGTCGTCACCGACTACGAGCGAGAGCGGATGTTCGAGCGTGGTTGAGCGGATTGCGCCCTTCGGGAACCACCTCCCGGTCAGGATTCGCTTCGGGGAGGGCATGGTCGCGCAGCCTGTTTCGGAAGGCATCGATCGTCTGGTGGGGGTACCGCGCGGGGACCCGGATCAGCCGAGATCTACGTAGATCAACCAGGGCCGATTCGACCGGCAGAGCGTCAGAAAGGACGGATGGCGGTCAGCGATCTACGCTGATCCCCGCTTCCCAGTGTCCTCATAATCCGTCGGTCCCTGGTTCGAATCCAGGCGGGCCCATAACGACCGGCTTGGTTACTCGCCAGGTGCATGGCTCCATCAGCCGGTCGTGTCAGACGTGCCCGTGATGCTCGTGCGGTGCACACACACGGATCAGAGGCTTCGCAATAGCAGCCGCTGTCCTCGCCGCGAACTAGACGACCCGAGGCCCTCGGGTTAGCAGCTGATCTGCGCCTATGCGACGCCGACCGTGTTGTCGATCAGCGCCGACACCTCGGCAAACTGCACCTTCGGCTCGACGCCGTAGAGCTCGATGATCTGCGCCTTCAGCTCCGGCGTGAAGAATGCGCGGGCGGCTGGCTCCGAATCCCACACGTAGGTATTGGTGACCGTCCCGGTCTCGTCGTCCCACATGAACACCTTGCTTCGCAGGCCGTCCATACCCTCGAACATGGGTGCCGCCTGATCGGCGACCGCTGATGCGCGTTGGCGGTTGAGGTTCTTTCCTGGACCGATGGTGACGATGACTCCGATCATGGCTTCTCCTTTCCTCGCGATCGCTACCCCGGATCACCGGGCTCTGCTCACAGCGCAGTTCTACCCTCTCGGGCCCAGCGAACAAGTGCCTCGGTGCGCATCGCTCGGGGTCCGCCGCTGGGGGCGGCACCGTCCGACCGCATCTCGAGCGCGACTGAACGCGACGTTCGCCCGATCGCGCGAGCCGGACCGGGCGAGAGGTGGTGTTGGTCCTTCGTCGAGGCGCGCGCCGGTCGCGTCGAGAACGAAGACGCCCGAGCGACTGTCGGCGACCTCGACGAAGATCGCCAGAGACGGGGCCTCAGTTGGGCCGAGATAGGAAGCCTCGTCGCCAGCGGTCGAAGGTCATCACGGGCGACACCTACGCACACGCGATGATCGACGGCTACCGCGAGGTCGAGCGTGACCTCTGAACGTGCTCGCACGGTGCACACATACGCGAGACACGACGGCCGGGAATTGGCTTGGCTAGGGCATCTGCGGCGATCCGTTCGAGTCCAGGCGGGCCCATCGGATCCGAGGAGTCCCTCCTCCTGACCGGATCTCTGCGATGCCGCGTGCCGTAGAGTGCGCCGTGTGGACGAGCGGTACGACGTCCTGGTTGTCGGCGGCGGGACCGCGGGGTGTGTGGTGGCCGGTCGGCTGTCGGAGAATGCCTCGCGCCGGGTGTGTCTCGTCGAGGCGGGGCCCGACTATGGATCGTGTGAGGCCGGGGACTGGCCGGATGAGCTGCTCGACGCGCGAGCGCTGGTGTTTACGCACGACTGGGGGACAGGCGGCGAGGATGATCGCTCGCTCGGAGCGCGAGTCATCGGCGGCTGCTCGACCCACAACGCCTGCCTGGTGCTGGAGGGCGCTCCGGCGGATTACGACGAGTGGGGGGCGGACTGGTCGTATGCGACCATGGCGCCCTACTTGGAGCGGGCCAGAGTGGCGCTGCGCACGGCGAGCGCGAACACCGAGCGGCCGGCACCGTTTCACAGCGCGTTCGTTGCGGCAGCCCAGGAGGTCGGCTTTCGGCTCCTCGACGACCTGAACGACCCGGCGGAGCCGGTCGGGGTCGCCCCCTCACCTGCGAACGTGGTTGGCGGCGTGCGATGGAACGCTGCCTTTGCGTACCTCGATCCTGCCCGCGGCAGGCCCAACCTGACGATCCTCGGCGGCGCGCTCGTCGACCGTCTCCTCCTGAGCGATACGGAAGTCAGGGGCGTGCTTCTTGCCGACGGCCGCAGGCTCGAGGCGGACACGGTGGTCTTGACTGCGGGCGCCTACTTCACGCCGGCGATCCTGCTCAGGAGCGGGATCGGCCCCGAAGCGGAGCTGCGCCGGCACGGGATCCGCGTCAAGCTGGCCCTGCCAGTCGGAGAGCGGCTGCTCGATCACTGCGGGTCCGGGATTGCCTGGGAGCCAACAGAGAAGCTGCAGACGCTGACCGCAACACACGTGCGAGAGACCGGCGGCCTGTTCGAGCCCCACGTGGTGCTGAAGGCGGCAAGCAGCGTCTGCCCCGACGGCAGCTGGGACATCCACCTGCTGCCCTGGACGAACGCCGTCGAGGGAACACCCGACCGCTTCGCGACGAGCTGCGGCTGCTTCCACATGAAGCCACGGTCGGCCGGCCGGGTTCGTCTTCGCTCTACCGACCCCACCGACCTGCCCGACGTCGAGCGGGGCTTCCTCAGCTGTGCAGGAGACGCGACCGTCATCATCGAGGCGCTCGAGCTCGCCCGCACCGTGGCTGGCGCCGAGCCGCTGTCAGGGCTCCTTGCGGGTGAGCTCCAGCCAGCCGGCCGCGAGCTCGAGGAGTACGTCGCCGCAACGGTTCGCAACTACTTCCACCCCGCCGGAACGTGCGCCGTGGGGGAGGTCACCGACGTCCGCGGGCGCGTCCTCGGGACGAACGGGCTCGTCGTCGCAGATGCGTCCCTCATGCCCACGATCCCGCGATCGAATACGAATCTCACGACAGTCGCGATTGCCGACCTAATCGCCGAGACTCTGTCCTGACAGCGGCGGATCCCCTGCCGTGTCCCTGCATGACCAAGCCCAGCCTCTGCCTCTCCTGCATCCACCTGCGTGTCGTGAAGGGTCGCCACGAACAGATGTATCTGCTCTGCCGGAACGAAACGGTCGAGGCGAAGTATCCACGGCAACCAGTCACCACCTGCCTTGGGTACTGCCGGGCGCCCTCGGACATGCACCACGAGGACGACTAGTTGCCCGAGCAGGCCCGTTTGCCTTCGCGGAGGGGAAGGCTTACGTTGATGGTTGTGAGCCTCTGGGGAAGGCGCTCGAGAGAAGGGGAGACGTGATGGCGTTACAACTCGACCCCGACGATCCGTGGGTGAGTCGGGGGTACGGTCAAGTGTCGATCGAGCCAGGCGAGCGCCCCGCAGTGCTCGTGGTGGATCTCCAGTATGCGTTCACGGATCCGGCGTTCGAGTTCGGCGGGGCAGAGCTGATCGAGCGGGCGACGGAGAACACCGCCCGCCTGCTGGCCTCAGCGCGCGAGGTGGGCGTCCCGGTGTTCCAGACCGTCGTCGCCTGGCGGGACGAGAAGGACATCGGTCTCTGGACGATCAAGCTGCCGCCCTGCGCCAAGATCACGCCCGACTCTCGCTGGGCGAAGGTCGACGAGCGCGTCTGGGACGACTCAGACACGTTGCTCGTGAAGAAGTGGCCGTCGTTCTTCAATGGCACACCGCTACATTCGCTGCTGACGGCGATGCAGCGGGACACCGTGATCGTGACCGGATGCACGACATCGGGATGCGTGCGCGCCACGACGGTTGATGCGTTCTCGAACGGCTTCCGCACGCTGGTGCCTGAGGACTGCGTAGGCGACCAGGGCCGGGACGCGCACGAGTCGAACCTGCGCGACGTGCACCGGCGCTACGCCGAGGTCACAAGTGCCGACGAGGCCATCGCGTACCTCCAGGGTATCGCCCAGCCAGCCGGGAGCCGTAGCTGAGTCGTCTCTCTCCGAGGGCGCCTCTTCACACCACCCTCTCGTCTCCGAAACCTGGCCGAAAGCCCTGCCTTGCGGCTTGCGCGATTCCTTCTGCTTTGGGACTAGCAGGAACGCAGCGTGTGGCTACTCTGTCCCTCAGACGGGGGATTCATGTCGCAGCCACTCACTCTCATCGATGAAGACGAGGCCTTCGATCAGGCGCCGAACGATCGGTCCGTTCGTCTGGTCGAAGTCGGGCGCCCTGACCATCCGGGTGGGTCGCACCCGGTCAGCGATCTCCAGGTCTTCCTCGACGGCATAGGTCGGTATCCGCTCCTGACGGCCGCGGAGGAGATCCAGCTCGCGAAGCGCGTCGAGGTGGGCGATATGTGGGCGCGGGATCGGATGATCACGTCGAACCTCCGCCTCGTCGTGTCGATCGCGAAGCGTTACCCGATTCCGGACGGCTCGGGGCTCTCGTTGCTCGACCTGATTCAGGAGGGGATCCTGGGATTGATGCGCGCCGTCGAGTTGTTCGACTGGCGCGCCGGGAACCGATTCTCGACCTATGCAGTCTTCTGGATTCGCCACATGATCAGCCGGGGCATCGACCATCAGGCGGGAACCATCCGGCTCCCCAGAGAGGTTCACAGCCGGATGAGAGCGCTGGTGCGGGCTGAGCGCGAGCTCGCCGCCGGGCTCGGTCGTGATCCGTCCGAGGCTGAGATCGCGTCATTCGCCGGAGTCGCCGTCGATGAGGTGCGCGTGCTCGCTGGTCATCGCTCGGGAACTGCGAGCTTGAACAGGGCCACGCCCTGTGGCTCGGAGCTCGGCGAGCTGATCGCGGGCGATCACGACGTCTTCGAGGACGTCGAGGCCGTCGCGGGACGGTCGGCGGTGCGGCGGGCCGTCGCCAAGCTCCCTCCTCGCCTCCGGGACCTTCTCGTCATGCGGTATGGACTGCTCGGAGACGAGCCCAAGTCGCTCGGTGAGGTTGCGAGTCTTCTCGGCGTTTCGCGGCAACGCGTCTGCCAGCTCGAACGGCAGGCCTTCGAACGGATCGAGGCGACCGCCCTCGCGGTGTCGGGCACGGATCGGCGAGTCCGGAGGCGGCTCGCCGAGCGGGTCGGCGTGCTGCTGCCACTTGGTTTGCTTGGCCCGCTCAAGTCACTCCTTCCCTTTGGTGCCACACCATCCGTTGCGGCGGCGGGGGTCGCTGCGGTGGCGACGGCAGGGATGGTCGCACCGGTTGCGTTCGTCGGGAACCTCCCCTGGTCTACGCCAGCCCCGGTTCGGGTCGTGGCAGAGAGTCCTGTTGCGCCCCCGGGTTCGCGCGCTGGCGCGCGCAGAACCACCGCAGCGTTGATCGTCGCACAGGGTCGCGCAATGGCCGAGATCTCGGGGCTTCCAGCGGGCGAATGGGCTTCAGGACCCCGAGCAACGCACCAGACTGCATCAGGACAGGCCGTTCGGGAAGTTCCCGACGTGGTGTCGCCGGAGACCTCTCAGCCGCCGGGTTCAGGTGATGGCGCGAGCGACGGCCGAACCACCCGTGACACAGAGCGACGACACGGTCGGGTCGGAGCCGTCGAACCAGGGTCTCGGCGACGGTGCCACGACGGAGCGGCCTTCGAGCGCTCAGCGGCCTCCGGCGGATGCGGATCAAGCGCGGCCTCCGGGCGGGGCTGACCAGCCCGTGGAGACGCCGGACTCGACCACGGCTCCCGATTCGTCTGACACCGCACCCGCGAGTACGAGCGAGGAACCCGCGACCGGCGACGTGCCGGCGACCGGTGACGTGCCGGCGACCGGCGACGTGCCCGCGACTGGCGACCAGCCGGCGCCTGGTGACGTGCCCGCGACCGGTGACGTGCCCGCGACCGGCGAGCAGCCCGCGACCGGCGACGTGGGCGGCGACCAACCGGCTACCGGCGACCTGCCCGCGACATCGAATACTGACGTCGGGCCGACGGATGGCGGACTGGCGTCTGACTCGTGGGCGCCTCCACCCGCGGCTGGTGATGTCGGACAGGTGCAAGCGCCACCGGCTGACGCCGAACCCCTGGACGTCACGCCGACGATCGAGGGACCTTCCGTTGCCAGCCCTCCAGACGGCCCCGCTGACCAGGAAGCGGTGGAAGCCCAGAATCTGATCTCCCGCCGGCAGAGACACAGTAGAGAGCCGCCCGAGACTCAGACGTATCGCTTGACGAACGCGAGAGCTGTGTCGGCGACCTCCCGCCAGCCGCTGTCGATCGTGAGGGCGTGCCCGCGATTCGGGATCTCGACGATCTCCGTCACGCCCTCGTTGCGCTGCTGCCTCTTGTAGGAGGCGTTCGCGATCGCCCACGGGACCGTGTGATCCTTCTCGCCCGAGATGATCAGCACCGGGCCACGATCGGGGTTCTTGGTGTCGACCTTCGCCTCGGTCCATGGATTGAGGTTCGCGGACGCAGCCTGGAAGAGAGGCGCGCCGGACGCCGGCACGGCGAACGTCTCGTACAACTCCTTCGCCTCGTCCTCGCTCACCGCGTTTGCGAACGCAAACCGGAACTGGTCATAGGTGAGAGGGACGGCGCGGTTGCGATTGGCCGGGTTACCGAGGACCGGTGACGACGACTTGAGCGCTGATATCGGAAGCGGCAGCACACCCCGGAACGGTGCGGGATCGATGGCCACCGTCGCTGCTGAAAGGCCACGCCCCGCGAGGATCTGGGCCAGCAGCCCGCCGAAGGAGTGCCCTATCACCGCCGGTTTCCTGGCCAGCTTCTGGATCACGTCGTCGAAGTGGTCGGCGACCTGCTTCACGGTCTTGTGGGCGAAGACCTCCGGGTGAGCCTTGGCTTCCTCGACGGTTTCGGGATCGTCTGGCCACCCGGGCGTGAGCGCCGTGTAGCCGGACTCCTCGAAGACCACGGTCCAGCGATCCCAGCTACTCGGCAACAGCCAGAGGCCATGAACGAAGACGACAGGCATCGATCCTGACGCGTTCGCCTGCTCGATCTGCTCTTCTTCGTGCTCGGTCATGGTCGCCATGCCAGCCTCCATCCGCTCGATTCCAGCCCGAGGATCTTGCCAGGACGCAACCCGTTTCGGCAGCGTGGCGAGCCCTCGGAGGCTTCGCCGGAGGTGCGCATTCGGTCAGCCGAGCCGGAAGACGAGCTCGTCCGGGTAGCAGTAGAGCCAGTCTTCGCCGGGCTCGCGTGACCTGATGATCGGATGCGTCGTTGCCGCGGCGTGCTTGCTCGCGTGCTGGTTCGGGGAGCTGTCGCAGCAGCCAACCTCGCCACAGGTCATGCACATGCGCAGGTGTACCCAGCGGCCCCCGATTCGCAGGCATTCGGAGCAGCCCTCCGTGCTCGAAGGCGCGATGTCGGCGTGGATCTCGTCGAGGTGTGTGCAGGTCTCGTTCATGTGTCCTCCCGTGCTGGTCGTGATCGTCAGCGATCCGCGAGCGGGAGCCGGACTGCGAAGCGGGTCTCGCCCGGTCGCGATGTGACTGTGAGCCTTCCGCCGTGGCTCTCGACGATGCGACGCGTGATATCGAGCCCGAGGCCGGTGCCCTTGCCTGGGGCCTTCGTGGTGAAGAATGGCTCCATTACCCGGGACTGCAGATCGGCAGGGATTCCGGGGCCGTCGTCGATCACTTCGATGAGGATGTCGTCGCCGGAGCGGCAGGTGCGGATGCTGATCGTGCCGTGCCCGTCGATGGCGTCGATCGCGTTGTCGATGAGGTTCGTCCAGACCTGGTTGAGCTCGGAGCCATGGACGCGGACAAGCCGGCAGTCCGGGGTCGAACGCACGCTCGATGTGCACGTCCCCCTGCTTCAGCTTGTGGGCGAGCATCGTCAGCGTGTTTTCGATCCCGTCGTGGATGTCGATCTCCTGCACGCTGTCGCGATCCATGTAGGTGTAGTCCTTGACGGCTCCGACGATCTCGGAGATGCGGGAGACGCTCTCGTGGAGCTCGGCGATCAGGCTGCGGGCGGTCAACGACGCAGCGACCCAGTCGAGAGCGGCGCCGAGCGCTGGGCCGGCATTCGCGGCGACGTCCTCGAGCCACGCCTCGTCCACGTTTGCCTCGGCGAGCGCCTCCGCGATCCGCCAGCCGTCGAGGCCGCGCTGCTCGAGGATGGCCGCCAGCGCTTCCTCGCGGTCCGCGCGTCCGAGGGCGTCCAGCTCGGCTGGGTCGAGGGCCTGGTCGAGGGCCTGCCGCTGAAGCTCGACGAGCCTCGCCGCCTCCCCGCGCTCGACGCCGCTCGACACGAACGCGTGGATCGTCTCCTGGAACACGTTCATCGCCTCTCCGAGTTCGGCGGATGTCCGCCTCGCCGCCGCGGCCGGGTTGTTCAGCTCGTGCGCGAGCCCGGCGGCGAGCGTGCCCAGCGCCGCGAGCTTCTCACGCTGGCGAATCGCCGCCTCGGCGTTCGCCTGGATCGGTGCGATCAACCCTACGATTCGCCGGGCGACCTCCGGGCGGCTCCCGACGAGGCGCCGGAAAGGATCACCGTCGAACTCGATTACCGTCGCTGCCTCCTCCACCCGCCCGGTCGCCAGAGCCGGCTCGCCGGTCAGGAGGTTGACAGCGCCGGCGTAGCTCGGCGCGGCGCGCGTTCCCAGCACCACCTCCTGGCCGTTGACGGACCGAGTCCACTCGATTCGCCCGGCGGTGAGGACGATGAATTGCTCAGCTGCATCGCCTTCATTGACCAGTACCTCGCCGGCCGCGAGGGAGCGCTCCCGACCGGTCGCAGCGAGCGGCGCGAGCGACTCGGAGTCGAGCTCGTCGAACAGGTCGAGTGAACGTAAGAGCTCGATCACAGCGTGCTCACGTACTGATGGACGAGCGCGACTGCCATCGCTCCCTCTCCGACCGCGGACGCGACCCGCTTCATCGACTGGTTGCGTACGTCGCCCGCTGCGAACACGCCCGGGAGGCTGGTCTCGAGCGGCAACGGATCCCGCTCGAGCGACCAGCGCGGGCGGTCGATCGCCTTCACGTCCGGCCCGGTGAGTACGAAGCCGCTCGCATCCCGCGCGACGGCATCCCCGAGCCAGCCCGTTTGCGGCCGGGCACCGATGAACACGAACATCGCCGCTGCGGGCAGCGTCTCCTCCATCTTCGCGTACCGAGTCTCGTACGATCACCGCGTCGAGCCCCCTGTCACCCTGCGCGGCCACGATCGCCGTGTTCACGCGTACCGTGATGTTCGGCGCCACCTCGACCCGCTCGACCAGGTAGCTGGACATGCTCTTGCCGAGGTCGTCGCCTCGGCAGAGGATCGTCACGTCGGCACCGCGCTCCGCGAAGAAGAGAGCCGCCTGGCCGGCCGAGTTCGCTCCCCCGACGACGATGACGTGGTCGCCCGCGCACGAGACTGCCTCGCTGCGCGATGCGCCGTAGTAGATTCCACGACCCGTCAGCTCCTCGACCCCCGGCGCGTCGAGTCGCCTGTACTGGACCCCCGTCGCGAGGATGACGGCGTGCGCACCCAACTCGCTTCCGTCGGTAAGCCGAGCGACCCGCGACGAACCACGCGCCTCGATCGCGGCGACCGACTGCGCCGTGAGCAGCTCCGCGCCGAAACGCTGCGCCTGCGCGGTCGCCCGCCGGGCAAGGTCGGCACCCGAGAGTCCGACCGGGAAACCAAGGTAGTTCTCGATCCGCGAGCTCTGGCCCGCCTGACCGCCCGGGGCCTCCTGCTCGACCAGCGCCGTCACCAGGCCCTCGGAAGCCCCGTACACCGCGGCGGCCAGCCCGGCCGGGCCTCCGCCGACGATCACCAGGTCGTAGAACGGCAACTCGGCCCGATGCCCGATGCCAGCCGCGGTCGCGAGCTCCGCCGTCGTCGGGGCCTCGAGAGGCTCACCCCCGGGCAGCAACACCAGCGGCAACCGCGCCTGCGACCCCGCTGCTGCGACCAGACGGCCGGCCTCCGCGTCACGCTCGATATCGAGCCAGCGATACGGAACGCCGTTGCGGGCAAGGAAATCGCGCGCCTCGTGCGACGCGCGGGAGAAGCGATGACCGACCACGCGGATCGCCTCTTCGAGCCGAGGCGCCGACGCCTCCCAGTCACCCAGCAGATCGTCGAGCACCGGGTACAGACTCTCCTCCGGTGGGTCCCAGGGCTTCAGGAGATAGTGATCGAGCCGCACCCTGTTGATCGCGTCGATCGCCGCCTGCGTGTCCGCGTACGCCGTCAACAGCACGCGCTTTGCATCCGGCACCACCCCTATCGCTCGCTCGAGCGTCTCGACGCCGCTCAGCCGGGGCATCCGCTGATCAGCCACGATCAGCGCAACTCGATCTCCTCGCAGAGCCGCCTTCTCCAACGTCGCGAGCGCCTCCTCACCCGACTCCGCCCGCACGATCCGATAGCGGCCCGAATACCTGCGACGCAGATCACGCTCGACCGCCCGCACGACCCCCGGCTCGTCGTCAACCGCGAGAATGATCGGCCGATCCGCCACGCCCAAACCTTACGCACAGGACAGAGGGCAACCGATGACGCGTGACTCGCGGATGCTCCTATATCCGGTGGTCGGTAGGCTCGTTACAGAGTGCACGAGAGCGTGCAGAAGGGAGGTCGTCGCAGGTACCTGGGCGCGTACCGGCGGCTTCCGTTACTCGATCGCCGGCGTGCTCTCCTCCGGACGCTCCCTCGAGGTTCCGTAGGCGCAGAGATCGGCGTCTGGAGGGGCGACTTCTCGGAAAGGATTCTTCGGGTCGCCCGGCCTGCCCGGCTCCATCTCATCGATCCCTGGCGTTTCGTGACGAGGACCGATACGCGCAAGCCTGGTACGGCAGATCGAACGTCGCCTCCCAGGAGGCCATGGACACGATCCACGTGGCGGTTCTCCACCGGTTCGCGGCGCAAGTTCACTCCGGTGTCGTCGTCATTCACCGATGCGAGTCGGCCGCTGTCGCGCAACGCTTCGAAGACGACTACTTCGACTGGGTCTACATCGACGGGAACCACCTCTACGAGTACGTGCAGCGCGATCTCGAGATGTTGCGCCCAAGGTCAAGAGAGGCGGCCTCATCGCGGGTGATGATTACGCGACCGAGGGTTGGTGGGGAGACGGTGTTCGGCGGGCCGTTGACGAGTTCCTCGACGACCAGTTCGTCTTCAAACGAACCTAGCCGGCTCGACGGCTGACTGCAGCCACGCTGCCCGTTAGGATCCCGCCGGATGTCGACGGTCCTGGCCCTCGTGGCGGCGTTTCTGTTTGCGCTCGCGGCGACGCTCCAGCAGCGAGGCGCCCTCAACCTCGACGAGGTCTCGCTGCGACACCCGATGTCGCTGGTCCGGCTCGTCAAGCAGAAGTGGTGGCTATTCGGCACCGTCGCGCTCTTCGTCGGGTACCTGGCGCAGGCTGCCGCGCTCGACCGGGGACGGCTGGCGATCGTCCAACCGCTCCTCGTCACGACCGTCGTGTTCGCGCTCCCCCTCGGCTACTTCCTGACCGGACAGCACGTCGGGCGTCGTGAGATCCTCGGAGCGGGCGTCATCATCGTCGGGCTCGCACTCTTCGCCTCGTTCGGAGATCCATCCGGTGGACGCGACGACGCGCCGAACGACGAATGGGCGATCGCGATCGCGGTCATCGCCGCCCTCTGCGCCGTGCTGCTTCTGTTCGGCGGGCGCGGCGGGCCGGCCATGAAGGCTGCGGTCTACGGCACGATCGCAGGAATCCTCTTCGGGCTTTCTGCGACGATCACGAAGCCGGTCGTCGAGACGCTTCACCAGGGAATCAGCGAGGTTCTCTCCGACTGGCAGCTCTACGTGCTCATCGTGGCGGGTGCCCTCGGCTTCGTCCTGCAGCAAGTGTCGCTCGGTACCGGACGCCTGGCGCCCTCGGTGGCAACGGTCTCCGTCGCGAACCCGATCGTGAGCATCCTGCTGGGTGTCATCCTGCTCCAGGAGAGGTTCAGCAGGCCGACGTGGCACGTCGTCGTCGCGCTGATCGGGCTCGGCCTCGCCCTTGCCGGAGCCGTGGTGATCTCACTCGCGCGCGAGGCCGGCAGCCAGGATGCAGGGCAGAGGCCCGCGCCGGCCGGCGCCCCCGCCTAGATGAGCCAGCCGCAGCAGCGGAGAACGTCGAGCGCGATCTGCCTCACCGGCCGATCGTTGACGACGAGGAAGTCTCCGACGCCAAACCGGTCCATGGCAGCGGTCATCGCGCTGTGCTCGGCGAGATGCCGGTAGAGCTCCGAGTCGCTGTCGCGTGTGCGGAGCCGCTGCTCGATCAAGGCTGCGGGCGCAGTGAGACGGACAACGGTGACGTCGGCGTCCGGTAGAGCAGCGCGTACCGCGTGCGGCATTGTCCGATCGGGTGTTGCTCGCACGAGCACCAGCGATGTCGCACAGGCCGCGAGCAGGTGGGGCCAGATGGAGAGCAGGTTCCGGGCGATCGGTGCATCGAGACGGCCGGGCGGCGGAGTGGGATGAACCTATGCGAGCGAGTCGAGGTCGATGATCGGACCGATTGACTGTTCTCCTCGAGGATTTCGCCGATCTCGATTGCGATGGTGGTCTTCCCGGAGCCGACGGTACCGGTGATGAAGAGGGGTCGGAAACCAGGCACGCCCAATCGTGCCGACGATCGATCTAGTCTGTCGGCGTGCCGGAACCTGACTGAAGGAGATCAGATGACTGGGAAAGCCGATTTCACGGAGGACGAGTGGAAGATCGTTCTCGAGGGCCCGACGAGCGCGGGGATGATCGTCATCGCGGCCGAGCGGGGTGGATCGGTTCGCGAGTCCTTCTCGATGGCGAAGGCCTACACGGACGCGCGCGGCCATCACGGCGAGAGCGAGTTGCTCGACGAGATCGTGTCGACGAAGCCGGAGATGGACAAGCCGCACGCCCACTCGACGGAGGAGCTCACGGACGACCTGCTCGAGAACATCCGCAACGCGATTGCGCTCCTCGAGCAGAAGGCGACCCCTGAGGAAGTCGAGGCGTACCGGCAGTTCACGCTGAACCTCGCGCACAAGGTCGCCGAGGCGCGGAAGTCCGGATTCCTCGGGCTCTCCGGTGAGAGGGTGAGCGACGCCGAGGAGCAGGCGATCGCCGCCGTAACCGACGCGGTCGGTAAAGCCGGGTGACGAAGCCCGAAACCGGGCTGCTCGTCTGATCACGGACAACACGTGGCCCGACTTCGCGACCGGGGCTCATCCTCTCTCGCCTCAACCCACGCCCTCCTCTTGACATCCTCCCCCCCCCCCCCCTCCCCCCCCCCTCCCCCTTTTTGATCACGATCGTGACGGGTCAACCTCGGCCATCCTCTTGACGTTCAATATACCCTATAGGGGTATATGAAACACACGACCAGTATTAACCGCATGGCCTTGATGGCGACGGTCCATTGCTTCACGGGATGCGCCATCGGCGAGGTGCTCGGCCTCGTCGTCGCGAATGCTCTGGGGCTCGGGACGGTCCCATCCATCCTGCTCGCGATTGGCTTCGCGTTTGCGTTCGGCTACGCGCTGACGATCATTCCGTTGCTACGGGCAGGGACGCCGAGTGCCAGGGCCTTCCGGCTCGCGTTCCTTGCGGACACCGTTTCGGTGGGCGTCATGGAAGTCGTCGACAACACGGTGATCGCCGCGATCCCCGGAGCGATGAGTGCTGGGCTCGCCGAGCCGCGGTTCTGGTGGACACTCGCGCTCGGGCTCGCGATCGCGTTCGCGGTGGCCTTGCCGGTGAACCGGTGGCTCATCGCCCGTGACCGCGGACACGCGCTCGTGCACGCGTAGCAAGCCGCGGTAGCGGTGTGCGCAGCGGCCGAGAAGGCCGCGAAGAGTCACGGCCACGTCAGCGGCCGTACATTGCCGCGGTAGCGGCGCGTGAGGTCGTCGCGCGGTTATCGCGGGCTCCGCCCGCGATGGACCCTTCGCGGCCTGTTCGGCCGCTGCGCGCCGCTGGCGCGGCTTGCGGTCGGTCGCTGCGCGCGGCTTCGCCGGTACGACCCCTGCCGGGGTCGTGACTCTTCGCGGCCTGTTCGGCCGCTGCGCGCGGCTGCGCTGCTTACCCGGCGTCGGGTTGTGGAACGGGTCGCAGACCCGGAGCGCCAGCGCTCTCGGCCGCGAGGCGGCGCAGGCGGGATCGAAGCTCGGTCAGGAAGTCACCGCTGCTCATGTCCGGGACACGGCGGAGCACGATTCGCTCGCGGCGGGGTGTGACGTCCGCGACGTCCTCGATCGGGACGATGATCAGCTTGCGTCCCAACACGCCCACGCGCACGATGAGCGCGTCTGGCTCGTCCGGGCGCGTCCGGAACATGACGGCCTCGACGAGACCAAAGCGCCCTTCGGGCGAGTCGACGCGGAAACCCTCGCAATGGCCGAGCCAGTAGTACCGCGAGCCGAGGGACTCTTTGAGCGAGATGGCGGGTGTGTCGACCATGATCGGTGGTTATACCGCTGCCTTCTTAACGAGTCGTTTGGGTAGATGAAGCGTGCGCGAAGGCTGTGTTAAGAATTGTTGTCTCCCGAGACACTTCTGTCTAGAGGCGGAAGGGTGATGCGGCGGGCGGCATACTCATCGTGATTCGGTAAGCGCACCGATTCGCCTGCCAATGGACGAGAATCCCCCGCCGAGAGACGCTCACCGTCGCGCAGCGAGGCGCCGCGTCGTCCGCCGGCGCCGCCTCATCGCCGTTGCTGCGCTGTCGCTTCTGATCGCCGGCGGTGCGGTTGCGGGTGTCATGGCGACGCGCGGCTCCTCGGACGACGAAGCCTCGCCGGCGCCCTCGGCCACTCAGGCGGCCTCGAGCTCCGGAACGGGAGCGACGCAGTCACAGACCGAGACGGACAAGACGGAGACCTCTGCGCCGCCCCCGGACGCGAAGGTCCGGTTCGCCGTCGTAGGCGACACGGTCATGGGGACACCGACGTACGGACTCCCCGCGGACGGTGGCGCGAGCTTCTTCTCGGACGTCGACGCCGCGATCGCCGGAGACATCGTCCTCGGCAATCTCGAGGGCACGCTCTCGACGAACGCCGGGTCGAAGTGCGGCACGGACAGCGAGAACTGCTTCGCGTTCCAGACGCCGCCCTCCTACGCCAGGTGGTTGAAGCAGGCCGGGTTCACGGTGATGAACCTCGCCAACAACCATGCCTACGACTTCGACACGCAGGGCCAGAGAGAGACGATCAGGGCACTTCGCAGGAATGGGATCCTGACCACCGGTCTCCCCGGCCAGATCACGATTCAGCGGGTCGGGAGGGTGCGCGTCGCCGTCATCGGCTTCGCCCCGTATCCCTGGGCGAACGACCTCAACGACATCCCGGCCGCGGAGAAGATCGTCCGAAAGGCGGCCGGGCGTGCCGACCTCGTCTTCGTCACCTTTCACGGCGGCGCCGAAGGATCCGATCACCAGCACGTTCCGAACGGCTCGGAGGAGTTCCTCGGCGAGAACCGCGGCGATCTCCGCGCGTTCGCCCATGCCGTCGTCGGAGCCGGCGCAGACCTCGTCGTCGGACACGGCCCGCACGTCTTACGTGGGATGGAGTGGTACAAGAAACGCCTGATCGCCTACAGCATGGGGAACTTCGGTGGGTACGGGGTCTTCTCGCTCTCCGGGTCGACGGCGATCAGCGGCGTCCTGCACGTGACGCTCGAGGCCGATGGCTCATGGGTGAAAGGCGAGCTCGTGCCGACGGCGCTCGTGGGCGAGGGCGTCCCGGTGCTCGACCCGGCCGAACAGGCACACGGGATTGTCCGCGTTCTGTCCAAGGAAGATTTCAGATCCCGCGGCATTCGTGTCACGCCGCGAGGTGTGCTCGTCCCGCCAACGCGCTGACCATCGCGGGAGCGTTGATCGCCGGCGAATTTGCAATGCACAACTGCGTGGCGATTGTGCGCTGAAATGCGCGCAGTGATTTGACCCCGTCCGAAACGACTGGTACGTTCCACCCTCTTGTGCGGGCACCACGAACGCTCAAGCGCGGTCCCGGGGGGATCGGGCCGATGATCCGTCGTACGCGGCGCACCGCCGTAGTCCTTCTCGCGACGGCGATGACGGCCCTTGCAGCAGTCGCTGCAAGCCAGGCGAGCCCGAGCGAGATCCAGGCTGCGCGGGCCGAAGCCGAGTCGGTTCTGGCGCAGATCCAGGGGATCGACGAATCGCTCGACCAGGCCATCAACGCCTACGACGAGGCCAACTACCGGCTCGGCGAGCTCGACGCTGCGATCGAGACGAACCAGCGGCACCTCGTGATCGCCAAGAAGGCGCTCAAGGTTGCGCAGCAGAACCTCTCCGACCGGATCGTGGCTCTCTACACCACCGACCAGGAAGACGTCATCTCCGTGATCCTCGGAGCTGCAAACCTCGACGACCTACTCAACCGCATCGACAGCGTGAAGCGCATCTCGTCCCAGGACGTGCAGATCATCAAGGCCGTTCGCAGCGCCCGCAACGACGTCCAGAAGCAGGAGAAGCAGCTCGAGGCCGATCGCGCCGAGCAGGCGCAGGTCGTGTCTGACCGTGCCGCCCAGAAGGCCTCGATCGAGAGCCAGCTCGCGGAACGGCAGTCGCTCTACAACTCCATCAAGGATCAGATCTCCAGCCTCGAGGCCGAGGAGCGCGCCCGCCAGGCCCAGCTCGCCGCCGAGGCGGAACAGCGCCAGGCTGACGCGGAGCGGGTCGCGCAGGCGGCGTCCGACGCAGGCGTGAACGTCGACGAGGTGACGGTCGTGTCGGAGCCGAGCGGCATCGGAACGGCGCCGCCCAGCATCAGCGGTGGTTCCGCGGTCGACTACGCGCTCAGCATGCTCGGCGTGCCGTACGTCTGGGGCGGCGCCTCGCCCGGTGGGTTCGACTGCTCGGGCCTGGTCGTCTGGGCGTACGGACAGGTCGGCGTGTCCCTGCCTCACTACACGGGTGCGCTCTGGAATTCGGGCGTCGCGGTGTCCTACGACCAGCTTCAGCCGGGCGATCTCGTCTTCTTCCACGGGCTCGGCCACGTCGGCATCTACATCGGCGGCGGCCAGATGGTGCACGCGCCGCACACGGGCGACGTGGTGAAGATCTCCGACATCAGCTCGGGCTACTACCGCGATACGTACGAAGGCGCACGCCGCATCTGATCGCGCGAGCCTGACGGTCTCCAGCAATCCGGTTCCACCACTGCGGTCGAATACACCGACGCGGTGACGCCGAGCTACACTCCTCGCCAATGGCACGTGACCATCGCGGCGTAGACGCCACGAGCGAGGAGCGGCTGCCGATGAGTCTCGCAGCGGGCGACGTGGCCGTTGCAGCGCCTGCCTCCAAGAACGAGCTCGCCGGTCAGTGGCGAAGGTTCGGCCGCGTTGCGACGATCGTCGCGGCCCTGACGCTCCCGGTGCTCTTCGTCTGGTTCCACAACCAGATCGGTTGGGGAGTCGGCTGGTCGCTGCTGGCGGCGTTCATCACAGTGATCTTCTTCCGCGGGGCTGTCGACGTCGCATCCCGCCGCTTCATCCCGTGGCCGACGCTGTTCGGGCAGGAGGGCGAGGCCGTTCGCGAGGAAGACGTCGTCAACCGCCGCAGGGTCTGGTACTGGAAGAAGAAGCTCCGTCTCGTCTTCTGGATCGTCCTGATCATCACGATCATCTGGGTCGTCCGGCTCTTCACCCAGGATCCGGGCGACCAGTCGTGGGTCGATGCGGCCCTGTCGATCCCCCAGGGCATCGGGTATCTCATCTCGTCCGGGATCTGGGTGCAGATGATCATCCTGCCCTTCTTCTTCATCTTCAACTTCCTCATCCTCTTCGGTCCGCTGGCCTTCATGGGCATCTCGCAGATCCGGTCCTACGAGCCGGGCGACGCGGACTGGGGCGTGAAGCTCGACGACGTCCGCGGGCAGGCCGAGGCGAAGGAAGAGGTTCGGCGGGTGGTCAACCTGTGGCAGTCGGGCGAGGCGTTCGAAGGCGCGGGCGGGAAGCGGGAGCGCGGCTTGCTCCTCCTCGGCGCTCCCGGTACGGGGAAGACGATGCTCTCGAAGGCGATCGCCACGAACTTCAACGCGCCGTTCGTCTCGATCCCGGGCTCGGGCTTCGCGCAGACGTTCATCGGCATGGACGTCGTGATCGTGCGCTTTCTCTCGGCAAAGGCGAAGCGCCTCGCCCGGAAGTGGGGCGGGCAGTGCATCGTGTTCATCGACGAGATCGACGCGGTCGGCATGCGCCGCCAGAGCCTCGGCCAGGGCGGAAGCGGCTTCACCACCGCCGATCCCGCGAGCTTCCACGATTTCTGCTTCTACGGCCCGAACGGAGCCCTGACGCCGACCGGCGACCTCGTCCTCGAGACCCGGGCGTGGCGCGAGCGCCTGTTCCAGGAGCGCGCCGCCCCTCAGTCCGGCTCGCCCTACCCGGCGTTCGTCGGGAGGCTGTCGAACTTCGTCTTTCCCGGCGGCATGGGAGGGATGGGCGGCGCTGGCGGCGGCTTGGCACTGAACCAGCTCCTGATCGTCATGGACGGGATCGGCGACCCGCCGTTCTGGCGCCGCTTCTGGACGAACCGGCTGAACACGTTCCTCGACGCGACGTACATCATCCCGCGCCGGATCCGGAAGAGCTCGATGAGGCTCCCGAAGCCGAAACCGCGCACCGAGCAGATCTTCTTCGTCGGAGCCTGCAACGTCCCGCTCGAGGTGCTCGACCCGGCGCTCACCCGCCCCGGGCGCATGGGTCGCCACGTCTGGTTCCGGACGCCGACGAAGCAGGACCGGCTCGACGTTTTCAACCTCTACCTCGGCAAGGTGGATCACGAGCCTGACCTCGACACCGACAAGCGCCGCCAGGAGCTCGCGCGGATCACCAACGGCTACTCGCCGGCGATGATCGAGCAGGTCTGCTCGATGGCACTCACCGTCGCTCATTTCGAGGGACGGGAGCGGTTCGGCTGGGAGGACATCGTCGACGCGATGACGACGATCGAGTCGGGCACCGCGGTCAACCAGGAGTACGTGCCCGAAGAGACCCGCGCAGTCGCGATCCACGAGGCCGGACATGCCGTGTGCGCGCATGTCTTCATGCAGGGAACCGAGTCGACGAGGCTGTCGATCCGCAAGCGCGGCCGGTCCCTCGGCCATCATCAGGCGCTCGAGAAGGAAGAGCGCTTCAGCTCGTGGCGCCACGAGGAGATGGGCCGCCTGACGTGGACGCTCGGGGCGATGGCCGCCGAGCGCGTCTTCTACGGCGAGAACTCGACCGGTGTCGGAGGTGACGTCCAGAGCGCGACCGCCCGGGCTGCGTGGATGGTCGGCTCGTGCGCGATGGCACCCGAGTCAGTCGACCTCAACGGCTTCTCGGGGACCGACGACGAGGAAGACGAGGAACGCAAGAAGATCGAGAAGCGCTTCCAGCGGATCGGCTCGCAGATCATGAACCGTTCCGGGAGCGGCGGGCCCTTCCAGCAGGATCCGATCGCCGGGGTCCTCTCCGACCCGGAAAAGCGCTCGATGGCGGCGCAGCTCCTCGGACAGGCCTACATGCGTGCGCATCTCTTCATCGCGGCGAACCGCGCGGCCGTCGATCACATCGCAAACGTCCTCGTCGAGCGCAGGGAGCTGCACGGCGACGAGGTCGTCGAGCTCCTCGAGCAGTCGAGCCTCACCGTGCCGGAGGCCGATCTCACGAAGGACGAGACGTGGCCGATCCTGTAGCTCCCGAGCAGGACGAGTCGCCGGCAGACGCCGTTCCGGCCCGCGAGACCCCGCCCGCGCTGCTCGTCAGCCCCCCGCGGGCGTCGTCGTCCGGCAAGGCGTTCGGGCGGCGCTTCCTCATCGTCTACCTCCTGCTCGGTCTCGTCCTCGGCATCGCGATCGCCGGCCTCGTCGTCGTGCTGGGTCGGCCCGGGCACAAGGACGCGCCCGCATGGTCCGTATGGGAGCCGGCGGGTGACGATGCCCAGAAGACGCAGCAGATCGCCGACCACGTCGGCGGGGGCTACCGCCTGCCGAGCGGACAGCAGCTCGTGGGAATCCAGGCGACGCCTCCCCGAGTCCAGGACGTGCCGATCGGAGCGATCGCGGTCAGGCACCTTCCGACCGAGGAAACCCCGGTGAACGTCATGGCTCCGGACGGGACCGTCGTCTACATCATGTGTGGGCTCGGCGACAACTGCTCGATCTCGGAAGGCGAGCCGTCGGCGGAGCGCCTGCGGCTCCTCCGGCGCGAGGCGCTCGAGCTCGCTCTCTACACGTTCCGCTACGTGGACGGAAAGGACTCCGTCGTCGCGTTCCTGCCGCCGGCGCCGGGAAGCGACCCGAGCTACGCGCTCTTCTTCCAGCGCGGACCCTTCGAGCCCGAGCTCGACAAGCCTCTGAGGACGACGCTCTCCGCCATCATCCCGCCGTTGCCGGGCGACATCGCACCGTCGGAGGTGGCCACGATCGACCGGCTGACGGCACCGAACTTCTATCGCTTCACGTTCCAGCAGCTGCAGGACGGGACAGCCGTACTCGTCCTCGACGACCCGAGGCTGCCGCCGGAGACGAACGGCGATACGCAGGGTGGAACGACGCAGGATGACGGTGGCGCGACGACCGGAGGCGCGGACAGCGGCGCGACCACCGGCTCCCAGACCGAGGCGGACGTGCAGTCGCAGTGAGCCCGGAGGCGCGCGCTGCGCTCGAGCGTGCTCGCGAGCGTCTCGACAGGCTCGACTTCTATCCACGCCCCGTCCGGACGAGGCACGTCCGCATCCTCACGACACCCTGGTTCTTCCGACTGCCGTATTTCAAGCGGTTCGACGGGCACGCGTTCTACGCCACGATCATCCTGCGGACGCCGGTGTCGGAGACCTCCGACGACCTGATCGTCCATGAGCTCTGCCACGTCTGGCAGATGCAGCACCGGCCGATCACGATGCCGCTGTCGTACCTCTACCGCGGCTACCGGAACAATCCGTACGAGATCGAGGCACGGCGCGCGGTCTCCTTCACGATGGTCAATCGTAAGACCTGACCCCGCTCATCGTGCGCTCGCCAGCTCGTCGAGGATCGCGGCGAGGCCCGTTGGGTCGACGAGCTGAGCGTCGTGCGGCGCGGCGAGTTCGCGGTAGAGCCAGCCGGCGGCCTTCGCGCGCGCGGCGAGGGGAGCGATTGGGTCCTCCCCGATCACTTCGCCGAGGTCGCCGGCGGTGCAGCGGAGGAAGGCGCGCGAGAGGCGGTCGATGGCGCCGGTCAGGCGTACCGGCTCGGCGAACGTCGCGAGCGGCTGATCGCGAAGCCTCGCGACGTAGCGGAGCCGCTCGTCCTCGGTGATCCAGCCCGTTGGTGGGAGGAGGATGTCCGGGATCGGAACCCGCCACCCGTCGCCGCGCTCGTCGGACGTCTGGCGCGCGAGGGAGGCGAACTCCTCCGGGAGTAGGTCGAAGGCGGACTGGCCGTCAGTGGGCACGAGAGCGTCGACGTAGACGAGACGCGCGATCCTGTCGGCGGCTCGATCCGCGGCGCCGGTCACGGGCATGCCCCCGTAGCTGTGGGTGCACAGCACGGCCGCATCGAGGTCCTCGAGCTCGAGCACCGCGACCACGTCCTCGACATGAGTTGACAGGCCCACGTCGGGGCCGCCGAGGTGGGCGCGCTCACCCATGCCGGTGAGCGTGGGAGTGAAGACCTCGTGACCTCCGCCGCGAAGCGCCTGCGCGACCGCGTGCCACTCCCAACCGCCACCCCAACCGCCGTGGACGATCACGAAGCACGACACCCGCAAAGCGTGCCAGAACGGGGTCAGGTCTTCCCGGCAAGCGTCGAGCCGCACGGCATGTAGGTTTCGCCCATGCGCGTCGTCGGGGTCGACATCGGCGGGACGTTCACGGACTTCATGCTCTACGACACGGAGTCAGGGTCTGCGCACGTCCACAAGGTCCGCTCGACGCCGGAGGATCCCGGGCGCGCGCTCGTCGAGGGGCTGCGGGAGCTGTGTGCCCAGGCCGGTGTCGAGCCGGCATCCGTAGACGGCGTCTTCCACGGCACCACGGTTGCCACGAACGCCGTGCTCGAGCATCGAGGGGCGGTGTGCGGCCTCGTCACCACCGAGGGGTTCCGCGACGTCGTCCACATCGGCAGGCACCAGCGGCCGCAGCACTACTCGGTGATGCAAGACATTCCGTGGCAGGCGCGCCCCTTCGTGAAACGCCGCCACCGCAAGGTCGTACCGGAACGCGTCGTCCCGCCCACGGGTGAGGTGCTCGTCCCGCTCGACGAGGATGCGGTTCGGGCCGCAGCGCGCGAGCTTCGCGAGGAGGGCGTCGAGGCCGTCGCCGTGTGCTTCCTCTTCTCGTACCTCAATCCGACGAACGAGCGTCGGGCCGCCGAGATCGTCGCCGAGGAGCTCCCCGGGGCGTTCGTGACGGCGAGCGCCGACATCTCCCCGCAGTTTCGAGAGTTCGAGCGCTTCACGACGGCCTGCATGAACGCCTTCGTCGGGCCGGGCACGGGAAGGTACCTCGAGCGGCTGGCCGGAGCGCTGCGCGCCGAAGGGGTGACGAGCGGCCTGCACGTGATGATGTCGAACGGCGGAGTCGCGAGCGCGAGGATGGCCGCCGAGAAGCCGGTCACGCTGCTGCTCTCGGGGCCGGCCGGTGGAGTGCTGGGCGGAGTCTGGACTGGCGAGCTCTCGGGACGGCAGCGGCTGATCACGTTCGACATGGGTGGGACCTCTGCGGACATCGGGATCGTCACCGAGCAAGGCATCACGGAGGCCTCTGCCCGGGACACGGAGGTCGCCGGGTATCCACTGCTCGTCCCGATGATCGACATCCACACCATCGGGGCCGGGGGCGGCTCGATCGCCCATGTCGACGCGGGCGGGGCCTTTCGCGTCGGCCCGCGGAGCGCCGGCGCTCGGCCCGGGCCGGCGTGCTACGGCCTCGGGGGCAAGGAGGCGACCATCACGGACGCCAACGTCGTACTGGGACGGATCGACCCTGACCGGTTCCTCGGAGGCGAGATGGCACTCGAGCGCGAACGGTCGCTGTCGGCCGTTTCCGAGCTGGCGCAGCAGCTCGGCCTCGACGTGCTCGCCGCGGCGGAAGGCATCGTCACGATCGCGAATGCCGGCATGGCGCGGGCGATCCGGTCCCGCACCGTCCAGAAGGGCCACGATCCGCGCACGTTCGCGCTCGTCGCCTTCGGCGGCGCCGGGCCGCTCCACGCATGCGAGGTCGCGGACTCGCTCG
Source organism: uncultured Thermoleophilia bacterium (assembly GCA_963710975.1). Taxonomy (GTDB): domain Bacteria; phylum Actinomycetota; class Thermoleophilia; order Gaiellales; family Gaiellaceae; genus JBBQXH01. The sequence goes on from CAVQCG010000004.1 coordinate 130,815, forward strand.
GGATTCCGGAGGTCCTCGTCCCCCCGCACCCGGGAATCACCTCGGCGACCGGCCTCCTGACCGGCGACCTGAAGGTCGATCAGATGCGCACGGTGTTCATGGTCGAGGGCGCGATCGACGCGGCTCGCCTCAACCGCGACCTGGAGGATCTCGCCGCAGACGTACGCGCCGAGCCTGCGCAGGGACGGCGTTCCGGACGACGCGATCGCGGTCGAGGTGGGCCTCGACTGCCGCTACCTCGGGCAGGGGTACGAGCTCCGGGTCCCGCTCGCCGCCGGATCGTTCGGCGACGATGCCCTGGAGGACTTCCACCGGCTCCACGAGCAGGAGTACGGCCATGCCTTCCGGGATCCGATCGAGATCGTGAACGCGCGGGCAACCGCGATCGGGAGACGGCCGAGGATCCAGGCCGCGCCCGTGCCGTCCGGCTCGCTCGACGCGGCCGCGCTCGGCGAGGGGGAGAGCGTCTACCGGCGCAACGGCGGCCTCGCCACGCTCCCGACCCGGTACTTCGAGCGCTCCCGGCTACCGATCGGCGAACCCGTCGCCGGGCCGGCGATCGTCTTCCAGCGTGACACGACCGTCCTCGTCCCACCGGACTGGAGCGCCACCGCGGACGAGGCAGGCGTCCTTATCCTGTCTCGGACGAGATGAGCGTCGCGCGAACCCGCATCGATCCGGTGACGACCGCGGTGATCGGCGGCGCGCTCGACTCGATCGCGATCGAGATGGGCCACAAGCTCGCCCGCATGTCGTACTCGTCGATCATCCGGGAGTCGGAGGACTTCGGCTGCGCGATCTGCGACCACGAGGCGCGCCAGCTCTGCGAGTCGTCCCAGTCGACGCCGCTTCAGTCGGGCCCCATCCCCGGCTACGTGCGCGGAATCAACCGGCGCTTCGCCGAGCTCGGCGAGGAGTGGCGGCCGGGCGACGTCGTGATCCACAACCACGCCTACTACGGTGCGTCGCACGGGCCGGACGTCGCCTTCGTCGTGCCGGTCTTCCACGACGGCGAGCTCGTCGCGTTCTCGGCGACGACGGCGCACCACCTCGACCTCGGCGCGCTGACTCCGGGCACGTGTGGGATCGTCGACGCGACGGATGCATACGCCGAGGGGCTGCAGTTCAACGCGATCAAGATCGAGGAGGAGGGCCGGCGGAACGAGTGGATCTGGCGGATCCTGCGCGACAACATCCGTGCCGCTCAGCTCGTCGTCGGCGACATGGAGGCGCAGCTTGCCGCTTGCCGCATCGGCGCTCAGCGTTTCGTCGACCTGCTCGAGCGCTACGGCCTCGACACGGTCCGGGCGGCAAGCGAGGACCTGATGGACTACTCGGAGCGGATGCTCCGACGCGAGATCGAGAAGCTCCCGGACGGCACGTACACGGCCGAGGGCATCCTCGACGGATTCCTCGACCATCCCGATCCGTCGTACCGCGACCTCGTGGTTCGGGCCGCGATCACGGTCGACGGCTCGGATCTGATCGTCGATCTCACCGGGACGTCGCCGCAGGTCGATCTGCCGATCAACATGCCGTTCGAGGGAACCGTGGACATCGCGGTGCTCCTGACCGTTCGCTCGATCCTGCTCGACACGGAGCTTCACGAGCCGGTGCCGACGAACTCCGGGCTCTTCCGGCCGATCCGGATCACAGCCCCCGAAGGAACACTCGCGAACCCCCGCTTCCCGGCCCCGGTGATCGCACGCTTCTGCTCGGGAAACGCCGTCGCCGATACGGTGATGCGGGCGCTCGCGCAGGTCGTCCCGGACCGGGTCTCGGCGGGGATCGGACACCTCAAGGTCACCGCGTTCTCCGGCCTTCGCGGCGGCACGCACTGGGTCTACATGGACATCATGGAGGGGAGCTACGGCGGCCGGAGCGGCAAGGACGGCCTCGACGCGGTCGACACGCTCTACGCCAACACCCGCAACAACCCGATCGAGGACATCGAGTCGCACTACCCTCTCCGCCTGACCCGCTACGAGCTGACCGAGGAGACCGGGGGCCGCGGGCGCTGGCGTGGAGGCCTCGGCTCGATCCGGGAGTTCGAGTTCACCGAGCCCGGCGGGTTCTCGATCGAGGGCGACGGGTCGAAGCACGCGCCGCCTGGGCTCTTCGGCGGCCTCGAGGGGACGCCCGGTTCGATCGTGCTCAACCCCGACACGGATCGCGAGCAGGTGCTCCCGTCGAAGCTTCCGTACCGCAAGGCTGCCGCGGGTGATCGGCTGCGCCTCGTCGGGCCTTCAGGCGGCGGCTACGGCGATCCGGCCGACCGCGATCCGGCAGCGATTCACGACGACGTTCTCGACGGCTACGCGAAGGAGTGACATGCGCGTTCTCGTGATCAACCCGAACACCAGCGAGGAGATGACGCGAGACATCGGTGAGGAGGCGCGGCGCTACGCACAGGCGGACACCGAGATCGAGGTGACATCGCCGGCCTGGGGGCCGCGGTCGATCGAGGGCCACTACGAGGAGGAGCTCGCCGCCGTGGCGACGCTCGAGACGATACGCGAGCGGGCCGCCGAGTTCGACGGCGTCGTGATCGCCTGTTACGGCGACCCCGGCCTGTTCGCCGCCCGCGAGATCTGCCCGGTTCCCGTCGTCGGCATCGCCGAGGCCTCGATGCTGATGGCCTGCACGGTCGCGCACCGCTTCACGATCGTCAGCGTGCTTCCGCGAGTGAAGCCGATGCTCGAGGACATGGTCCGCCTGCACGGTCTCGAGGCCCGCTGTGCCTCGATCCGCGCGACACCGCTCACCGTGCTCGACTGCGAGCGCGATCCCCAGGCCGCGAAGCGCGAGATCGTCATCGCGGCGCGAGCGGCGATCGAAGAGGACGGGGCGGAGGCGATCTGCCTCGGCTGCGCCGGGATGGGGCCGCTCGACAAGGTCGTCGAGGCCGAAATCGGCGTACCGGTTCTCGACGGCGTCGCCTGCGCCGTGAAGCTCATCGAGGCGATTCACGGGTATGGCCTCTCGACCAGCCGGGTTGCAGCGTTCAAGGCGCCCGAGCCGAAGGAAATCGTGAACTACGGGCCGGCGGGCGTTCCTGCGTGAGCGGCGGGCCCGACGCTGTCGTCATCGGGGGAGGCGCCATCGGTACGGCCGCGGCACTCGAGCTCGCAGAGCGCGGCGCGTCGGTCACGCTCCTCGAGCGTGGCGGCGATCTCGGGTGGGGGTGCTCGGCGGGGAACGCCGGCCTGATCTGTCCGAGCCACGCCGCGCCGCTCGCCTCGCCTGCGGCGTTGCGGGACGGACTGCGCTGGATGGGGAAGGCGGACAGCCCCTTCTACCTGCGACCGCGCGCTTCGGTGCTTCCGTGGCTGGCGCGCTTCGTCTCCGCCGCGACGCCCTCCCGCGCAGCCGCCTCGGCACTGGTCATCCGCGAGCTGTCGACGATGAGCCTGGGGCTGCACGCCGACCTGGCCGGGCGCGGGCTCGACACCGGTCTCGAGCGCCGTGGTGTCCTGAACGTGTACGGAACCGAGCCAGCGTTCGCCGCGGCGCGGCGGGAGGCCGAGGAGGCAACGCGATTCGGCCTGCGACCCGAGGTCTTCGAGGGCGGTCTGGCGCGCGAGCTCGAACCGGCCCTGGGCGGGACGCCCGCGGGGGTCGTCTACTACCCGGATGACGCCCACTGCGAGCCGCTCGGCTTCGTGAAGGCCGTGGGCGCGGCGGCCGCAGACGCGGGCGTCCGGATCCGGACGAGGGTCGAAGCGCTCGGGCTCAGGCGCCGGAACGGGCGGATCGACGCGGTCGTGACAACCTCCGGGGATGTCAGGGCAGGCCTTGTCGTTCTCGCCGCCGGGGCGTGGAGCCCGGGTCTTGCCCGGGGCGTTGGCCTTCCGCTGCCCGTCGAGGGAGGGAAGGGCTACCACGTCGATCTCGAGCCGGGGCCGGGCGACCCGCGGATCCCGCTCTGGTTCCAGGAGACCCGGGTGATCGCGACTCCGCTGCGCGGCAGGCTGCGGTTGGCGGGGACGCTGGAGCTCGCGGGGCTCGATCTCGGCGTCGATCCGCGCCGGGTGAACGCTGTGCTCCGCGCCGGGCGTGCCGGCGTGGCGGGTCTCGCTGATCGCGCTGTCGTCGAGGTGTGGCGCGGGCTTCGGCCCTGCTCGCCCGACGGGCTACCGATCGTCGGGCGCTCAGAGCGTCTCGAGAATCTCGTTCTCGCGACGGGCCACGGCATGATGGGGCTGACCCTCGCGCCGATCACTGCGCGCCTCGTCGGCGAGATCGTGTCGGGAACGCCGCCGAGCGTCCCGCTCGAGCCGCTCTCACCCGACCGGTTCTAACGGATCCTGCGTCCCCACGCGGGCTCCACCGGCCGGCCGCTGGGCGCGGAACCCGTGACGAATCGCGCACGAACACTCCGCAGAGCGACCGTCCTTCACCGCCCCAGATCGAGGGAACCGGCGCGCGCACCGGACCCAACCGGACGCCGTTTGTGCCGGATCCGTCACATTCGTGCCGATAGCGTCACATCGTCGTGCCTGTGATCCGGGCGGTTTCTTCGGGGTCTGACCCCTACATCGTGAAGCGATGCGAAAGGTCAACCCTTGCCGGCACCGGAACCGGCTCGAGCCAGTGGGAGAATCGCGCGTCGCGGCCGGTTGCAGCGGCCAGGTATGTCTCCTGGATCATCCGCGTCACCGGGCCGGGGTCGCCGAGCTCGTGGTCGTCCACCGAGCGGATGGGTGTGACCTCGGCTGCCGTCCCGCACATGAACAGCTCGTCGGCGATGGCGAGATCCGTGCGGATCAGCGCTTTCTCTCGCACCTCGTAGCCGAGCCTCCGGGCGATCGTCATGACCGCGTCGCGAGTCACGCCGGCGAGGATCGACGCCGACAGGTCAGGCGTGTAGAGGACGCCGTCCTTCACGGCGAAGATGTTCTCGCCCGAGCCGTCGCCGACGAAGCCGTCCTCCGTCAGGAGAATCGCCTCGTCGTAGCCGGCACGGGTTGCCTCGAGCACGGCGAGCATCGAGTTCAGGTACACGCCCGTCGCCTTGGCCGCATGGGGAATCGTGTTCGGCCCGACCCGGCGCCAGCTCGAGATCGTGACGCGAATCCCACGCTCGAGTGCGCCGTTCCCCAGGTACGAGCCCCAGGGCCAGCTCATGATGACGACGTCGACCGGATTCTCGCGCGGCCGCACCCCGAGCGTCCCGTATCCATAGAAGGCGATCGGCCTCACGTAGCAGGCCGGCAACCCGTTTGCCGCGATCACGTCGTGCGTCGCGGCGACCAGCTCCTCGACCGTGTAGGGCAGCTTCATGGAGAGGAGGCGCGCCGACGTCTCGAGCCGGCGAATGTGGTCGGTGAGCCGGAAGACAGCCGGCCCCGACGGAGTCTCGTAGCAGCGGATCCCTTCGAAGACACCCGAGCCGTAATGCAGGCCGTGCGTGCCGACGTGGACTGTCGCGTCCGCCCAGTCGACGAGCTCGCCGTTCATCCAGATCTTCTCGGTCGCTTGCATGAGGTGGGTCCTTTCGCGTCGTGGCACGCCGGAGGGCGCACCTGTGGCGTCTGAAGCGGCTGAGGCGCCGAAGCGCGTGTAGACCCGGTTCCCCTAGCGGGGAACGATGACGACGGCGAGAACGTCAAGGCGCGTCGCGAAGGTCATCGCGCCAAGACTAGCCAAGATCAGCGGCGAGAGCCGACCCGGTAGAATCCGGCCGATGCCCGAGTTCGGAACGATGCGTGTGAAGGGCGGCCTCGCCGAGATGCTCAAGGGCGGGGTGATCATGGACGTGACCACGGCCGAGCAGGCGCGAATCGCCGAGGACGCGGGCGCGGTCTCGGTGATGGCGCTCGAGCGGGTGCCGGCCGACATTCGGGCGCAGGGCGGCGTGGCCCGCATGGCCGACCCGACGAAGATTCAGGAGATCCAGGAGGCCGTGACGATTCCGGTGATGGCGAAGGCACGCATCGGCCACTTCGTCGAGGCGCAGATCCTGGAGGCGCTCGAGGTCGACTACATCGACGAGAGCGAGGTGCTGACACCGGCCGACGAGGAGCACCACATCGACAAGTGGAAGTTCCGCGTTCCGTTCGTGTGCGGCTGCCGGAATCTCGGGGAGGCGCTGCGGCGCGTCAACGAGGGTGCAGCGATGATCCGCACGAAGGGCGAGGCCGGCACCGGCGACATCGTCAACGCGGTTCGCCACATGCGCTCGGTGATGGGCGAGATCCGCCGCCTGAACTCCCTCCCCGAAGAGGAGCTGTTCACCGCCGCCAAGGATCTGCAGGCGCCGTTCGAGCTCGTCAAGTGGGTGGCTGAGCACCAGCGCCTTCCCGTGGTCATGTTCACGGCCGGAGGAATTGCGACGCCCGCCGACGCGGCGCTGTGCATGCAGCTCGGGGCGGACGGCGTCTTCGTCGGCTCCGGCATCTTCAAGAGCTCCGAGCCGTCGGTGATGGCGAAGGCGATCGTCGAGGCGACGACGCACTTCCGCGATCCCGAGGTCCTTGCGCGCGTGTCCGCCGGGCTCGGCGAGGCGATGCGCGGGCTCGACTCCTCGGCGATGGCCCCCGAGGAGCTGCTGCAAACCCGCGGCTGGTGAGCCTCCGCGTCGTCAACGTCCACGGCGAGGACTGGGACGACGAGCGCTCGCAACCGGGGTATTCCTGGCGGCGCCTGCAGGTGGGCCGGCGCGCTGGCGGGGAGCTTCTCGGTGCGAGCCTGTTCGAGCTCGAACCGGGCGAGCGGTCGTTCCCGCACCACTTCCACTACGGGAACGAGGAACTGCTGCTCGTCGTGGCGGGTAGGCCGACCATTCGCCACGCGGACGGCGAGCGCGAGCTCGTGCCTGGCGACGTCGTCGTCTTCCAGCGAGGCTCGGAAGGTGCGCACCAGGTTGCCAACCGGTCCGACCAGCCGTGCCGGTTCCTCATGATCTCGACCATGAACAGTCCCGAGGTCGCCGTCTATCCCGACTCGAACAAGGTCGGCGTGCTCGGCGAGGCGCCGGGGCCCGGCAGAGATGGTGAGCGCACCTTACGCATGTATCTTCCGCTCGACGCCGAGGTCGACTACTTCGACGGCGAGTAGACCGTCATGCGCGAGCAGCGGCTGGTCGCGGGCGACATCGAGTTCGGGCTTCTGACCGACGGCCCCGAGGACGGTGAGCTCGCGCTCTGCATCCATGGGTTCCCCGATTCGGCTTGGACGTGGCGCCATCTCCTGCCCTTGCTCGCCGCCGCCGGCTTCAACGCAGTTGCCCCCTTCCTGCGAGGCTATGCGCCGACCTCGCTCGCACCTGATGGCGACTACGGTCTCGACGCTCTCGGTCGCGACGCGAACGCGCTCCACGAGCTGCTTGGCAACGATCGCCCGGGCGTTCTCGTCGGTCACGACTGGGGTGCGGCCGCCGTGTACACGGCGCTCTGGCAGGAGCCGGATCGGTGGCGCAAGGCGGTCGCCATGTCCGTTCCGTTCACCGGCGCCCGGCCCCTCGATCTCTTCTCCCACGAGCAGATGCGCCGCAGCTGGTATTCGTTCCTCTTCCAGCTCCCCGTCGCGGAGGCGATCGCCTCCGCGGACGACTTCGAGCTCGTCGACCGACTCTGGGCGGACTGGTCACCCGGGTTCGACGGCGGAGAGGATATCCGGCGCGCGAAGGACAGCCTGCGGCCACCGGGCCGGCTCGCAGCCGCCATCGAGTACTACCGCCAGACGCCGAGCGCGCTTCGCTCCGAGGCGCCGCCACCGTTCGAGACGCAGCTCCTCTACCTTCACGGCGAGGGCGACGGTTGCATCGGGATCGACGTCGTTCGCGCTGCGCGGCTGGACTTCCCTCCCTCTGCGCGGATCGAGGTCATCGCCGGAGCCGGTCATTTTCTGCACCTCGAGCGACCGGACGAGGTGAACCGCGCGGTGCTCGCATTCGTGGGTCGGTAACAGCGATCCCTACAATTGACGACCGTGAAGGTCGGCGTCCTCGCGGTGCAGGGCAACTTCCGGGAGCATCTCCTGATGCTCTCGCGGCTCGGCGTGAACGGGGTCGAGGTGCGCAAGCCGGAGCAGCTCGAAGGGCTCGACGGCCTCATCGTCCCCGGCGGCGAGTCGACGGCGATCGGGCGCCTGATCCGCCTCTACGGGCTCGACGACGCCATCGCCAGCTTCCCTGAGCCGGTCTTCGGCACGTGCGCAGGGATGATTCTGCTTGCGCGAGACGCCGTGGACGGCGTGTCCGGACCAGCCGTTCCTGGGTGCGCTCGACATCACCGTGCGCCGGAACGGCTATGGGCGCCAGGTGCGCAGCTTCGAGGCAGACCTCGATCTCGCAGGCGACGAGCGTCCTCTGCGCGGCGTCTTCATCCGGGCACCTCGGGTCGAGGAGATCGGTGCCGAGGTCGAGATCCTCGCCCGCCTCGATGCCGACCCGGTCCTCGTGAGGCAGGGACGCTTCCTCGCTGCCTCCTTCCATCCGGAGCTGACCGACGACACGCGCGTGCACGAGCGCTTTCTGGAGCTGGTGAGGGAGGAGGCCAATGTCCGGGCATAGCAAATGGTCGAGCATCAAGCACAAGAAGGGCGCCGCCGACGCGAAGCGCGGGCAGCTCTTCTCGAAGCTCTCCCGCGCGATCATCGTCGCTGCCCGTGAGGGCGGCCCGGATCCCGATGCGAACCTGTCCCTCCAGAACGCGATCGAGAAGGCGCGCGCGGCGTCGATGCCGAAGGACAACATCGAGCGCGCGATTGCCAGGGGCGCCGGGACCGACACGGAGGCCGAGGCGTACGAGACGGTGACCTACGAGGGCTACGGCCCGGCCGGTGTCGCCGTGCTCGTCGAGGCGCTGACCGACAACCGCAACCGCACCGCGGCAGACGTCCGCCACGTGTTCTCCAAGTCCGGTGGAAATCTCGGGACGTCCGGTGCGGTCGCCTGGCTGTTCGAGCGCAAGGGGATGATCCTCGTCGACGCCGATTCCGTGGACGAGGACGAATTGATGCTCGCCGCGGCCGACGCCGGCGCCGACGACGTCTCCCAGGACGGCTCCAGCTTCCAGGTGACCTCCGCGCCCGAGGACCTGGCCACCGTCCGTGCGGCGCTGTCGGCGGCCGGAATCGCGTTCGAGTCAGCGGAGCTGACGATGGTGCCGAAGACGACGGTACAGGTCGAGGGCGAGTCCGATGCGAAGGCGCTGCTGCGCCTCCTCGATGCGCTCGAGGACAACGACGACGTCCAGGACGTCTTCGCGAACTTCGACATCCCCGAGCAGGTGCTGGAGGCTGTCGCCTCCTGAGCTCGGCTGGCGGGGTCGCTGAAGCCGCACCGCGACGTAGGGGTCAGACCCCGAAGAAAGTGCCTGAGTGTTGGCGCAAGCTCGTGACACACCTGGCACGGATGTGACGGATTTCACACAGACGAACTGCGGGCGCGCCGCTCGTTGACGGTCCGCTCCTCGAGGTCGCTGCGATCCGTGCCGGAAATGGGCGATTTCCTGGGGATCGTCTGCGCGTGATTCGTCACGCGCTCGCGCGATCCGTCCGGGTCAGTTACGCCTTCGGCGGGATCTTGACCGTGCCGGTCTGTGTCTTCGACGTGCCGGCATCGTTCGTCAGGACGACGCGGAGCTTCGCCTTGCCGCCTGCGACGGCTCGCGGGATCGGGACGGCGATCGTCCCCGTTCCCGGTTGAAAGCCGTTGGCGATCCTGCGGGCGAGCACGCGCCCGTTGCGGCTGATCGTGACTCAGGACGTCGATAGCCTCGTCTGCGTCGATGGTCACCCGAGTCGTTCGGGTTTGCCTCGACGCGGTCGTCTTCCACCCGGTGACCGCTGCGAGCACCTCGGCAGACCGAAAGGTCACCGTGACGCCGGTTGCTGCGGCGGGCGTCACGGTGCAGACGTTGCCGCTGACCGACGCGCAGCCCGTGAAGCTGTCGAGCGCCGACCCGGCGGCCGCGGTGGCCGTGAGCAGGACGCTGAGGCCCGAGGCGACGCTTGTGGAGCACGACGCCTCCCGGGACGCCGCAGTTGATTCCAGGCGGTGAGCTCACCACGGTTCCGGAGCCCGGTCCGGCGAGCGTCACGCTCAGCGGGACGAGCAAGGCGAAGTTCGCCTTCACCACGGTGGCTCCCGAGACAGCGACGGTGCACTGGTTCGGGTTCGTCGTGCTCGCCGTGCAGCCCGTGAAGCCGGTGAAGGCCGATCCCGCCGCGGCCGTCGCGGTCAGCACGACGCTCGTCCCGGTCCCGACCGTCGCGCTACACGCGGTTCCGCAGTCGATGGGGGGCGCGGCGCTCTGCACGGTGCCCTGCCCGTTTCCGGTCTTCTGGACGGTGAGCGTCGACGCATACGTGAACTTCGCCTTGACGACGCTGGGGATCCGTCCCTCGAACGCCTGAGGCGGCCCGGTCACGGCGACGAACTCGCAGAAGATTCCGCCGGGGCCGAACGGTGTGGTCGGGCACGAGAGGTACTCGAACGTGGCATCGGAGGGTGGGAAGGACTCGACCCGTACGGACTGGCCGGGGCTGACGCCGTTGTAGGTGCAGTCCGGGTCGGGCGTCGAGAACGTGATCATCGAGCCGTTCCAGATGCACCGGCCCCGTTCGAACCCGTCCACACTTGATCACGATCGACGCGGGGGCGTTGCCCTCAGGGATGACGGTGATGTCCGGTGGCGCGCTAAGGGCGCTCGGCGCGGCCACCGAGGCGATGACGGCCAGAACGGCGGCGATCGCGATTCGGTGCCTCATCTTCCCGTTCCTCCCCTCGGACACGTTCGGGGGCCGGACGGATCCGGCCCCCGACGCGTTGCACTTCGACGCGAGACGCGTCTTCGCTCGCTAGCAGGTCTTCAGCTTGACGTTTCTCGTCTGGACCTTCGATGCGCCGAACTGGTTCGTCATCGTGACCTGGGCGGTGTACTTCCCGTTGGGCTTGCCGTTTCCGATGTTCATCGTGATCTGGAACACGTCGGGCTGCCCTTCGACGACTCTCTTGTTCTGCACCGTCGTGCCGCTCGAGTTCCTGAGGCGGACGACCACCGTGATCGCCTGCGCCGTGTCGATCGTGATCTTGAGCTGGCGCCTGGCCTGCTTCGGGCCGGTGCAGGTCGTCTTGTTGCCGGTGACGTCAGCCTGGACCTCGGCGGGCTGGAAGGTGGCCGTCACGTTCGTCGCGCCGGTCACGGTGACCGTGCAGACGTTGCCGTTGACGGACGTGCAGCCCGTGAAGCCCGCGAACACCGAGCCTGCCGCGGCGGTCGCCGTCAGCTGGATCGTCGCTCCGGATGCCACGGACGCGTTACACGCGCCGCCGGGCACGCCGCAGTTCAACGGTGGTTGCGTGTTGCTCGTGACGGTTCCCTGGCCGCTCCCCGCCAGCGTGATCGTCAGCGGCAAGGTGGCTACGAAGTTCGCGGTAACCGTCGTGTTCGAGTTGAGGAGGACCGTGCACTGGTTCTGCGCGTTCACGGATGTGCAGCCCGTCCAGCCGGTGAACACGGAGCCCGGTGCCGCCGTGGCGGTCAGCAGGAACGTCGTACCGCTCGGTGCCGTCGCGGAGCACGTCGGACCGCAGTTGATGACATTCAACGCGCTGTTCACCGTTCCCTGGCCGGATCCGGTTTTTTGCACAGTAAGCGTTCGAACGTTTAGGAACGTGGGCGTGATACTGAGCGCGATCGGCGTACCCAACAGAATTGAGAAGGAGCAAGTGTTGGCAGCTACGGTGCCGATACGAGCTTCCATCCCAGCCGTCGAAGGTGGAGCCGGGCGACGGGGTGGCGGTGAGCACTACTGCGTCCCCCACGAGAAGCCCGAGCTGTACACAATCGCCGACCTCTGTTGAGCCGGTCCAGAAGCAGTTGAACGCAGAAGTGCCGTTTACGGTTCCCGAGACGAACCCGGCGCCGCCACCTTGCGGATCCAGGAACACATCGTTGGGGGCACCTGCCATGGCCTGGGGCACGAACCAGGCCATACACACGGCCACAAGGGCTAAGAGTCCAATTCGAGAGAGTTTCATTTCCCCTCCTTACCTCCCCGGCTGGGACGTGGCGCCCGGTCTGAGCCGGGCGCCACGATCAGCCGGTGTTCCGACGCGTGAAGCCTGTGGGTTACTTACAGGTCTTCAGCTTGACGTTGCGTGTTTCCACCTTCTGAGCGCCAAAGTCGTTCGTCATCGTGACCTGGGCGGTGTACTTGCCGTTCGCCTTGCCGTTTCCGATGTTCATCGTGATCTGGTAGACGTCAGCCTCTTCCTCGACGACCCTCTTTTTCTGGACGGTGACGCCGGCTGAGTTCCGCAGCCGGATGACCACGATGATCGCCTGCTGGGCGTCGATCGTGATCTTCAGCTGGCGCTTGGCCTGCTTCGGGCCGGTGCAGGTGACCTTGTTGCCTGTGACGCTCGCCTGCACCTCGGTGGCCGCGAAGGCCGCCTGCACGCTCGTCGCACCGTTGACCGTCACCGTGCACGTTCCCGTGCCGGTGCAGCCTCCGCCGCTCCAGCCGGTGAACGACATGCCGGGCCCGGCCGTCGCCGTCATCTGAACGACCGTCCCCTCGGCGAAGTTCGCCGTGCAGCCGGTGTTCGTGCCGCTGTAGCAGTTGATGCCGGGCTGGACGTTACTGACCACGCCGCCCACGCCCGTGACGCTCACGGACAGCGCGAACTCCTGGTCAGAGAACGTCGCGGTCACTGCGCGAGCCTGCGTCATGCTGACGATGCAGGTCGAGTTCGATCCGAAGATCGCGCAGGCGCCTCCCCAGCTGTCGAACGTCGTCCCGGTTGCGGGCGTCGCCGTGAGGGTCACGGGCGTCCCGCTGGCGAACAGGGCCGAGCAGTCCGGGGACTGCACGCTCGGGCTGCAGGAGATGCCCGGCGGGTTCGAGAACACCGAGCCGCTGGCCTGCGCGTTGCCGATTCGGTTGACCGTCAACGGGAAGCCCGTCGGCGAGGACGTGAAGTTCGCCGAGACGGATACCTGGGCGCCTGCCTGGTAGATCGTGATCTCGCACTCGATCTGCTGACCGCATTCGTCCGTGTAGTAGCCGCCACCGCTGACGTTCCAGCCGGTGAACTCCGAGGTCGGACCGGGCGTTGCCACCAGGCTGACCACGACCTGGCCGTTGTTGTCGGCGAGGCTGTTCTGGCCGCATCCCGTGATGATTCCGCCGTTCTTCTGGCAGTTGATGCTGATCAGGCCGGCAGAGGTATCTGCGGTACCCGACATCGAGCCATCGCCCGAGCCGGTGACGTCGACCGTCAGGCTGATCGGCTGGGCACCTGCGCTCGCCCCGCCCGGGAACATCGCAAAGGCGGCGATGGCCAGGCCCGCGAGTGCGAGCAGGACCACCGCCCTGCGGACCCGCGAGGGCCGCTTGGTTACAGAGTGATGCATTAACCCCTCCCTCCAGAGTGGTACTAGACGCGCCGGGAGGCGGATTGTATCGCCCGCCAATGCGAATCCGATAGCGCCCTTTACGCATTCCTTACAGCCCTCCCTCGACCGGGGGAGGCGGCAGGAACGTCCGTAACGGTGCGTAAGGTCTCTCTGTGACGGTTCTCGGAATCGATCCGGGTACGGCTGCCTGCGGTTTCGGCGTGATCCGGCGGGAGGGGAACCGCTTGGTCGCGCTCGAGTACGACTGGTTCGGGACGCCGGCCCGCGAGCAGCCTCAGCTCCGGCTGAAGCGCATCTTCGACGAGGTGACCGCGCTCGTCGAGCGGTACTCCCCCGATACGGTGGCGATCGAGGAGTCGTACGTGGGCGTCGACGCGCGTACCGCCCTGTCGGTCGGCCAGGCGCGCGGCGTCGCGCTCGTCGCCTGCGCGAATCTCGCCGTCCCGTGCGTCGAATATCCGCCTGCGACCGTCAAGCAGGCCGTGTGCGGGTACGGACGGGCCGACAAAGCGCAGGTGCAGCGGATGGTTCGCGCCATCCTGGGGCTCGAGGCCGATCCGACCCCGCATCACGCCGCGGACGCGCTCGCCGTCGCAATCTGCCACGCGCTGGCGTCACCGCTCCTCGCGCTGGCCGGAGCCCGCCGGTGATCGCCCGCCTGCGCGGCCGTCCCGTCGCACACGACGCGGAGGGGCTCGTCCTCGAAGTCGGCGGCGTCGGCTACCGGCTCCACGCGACGCAGAGCGCGATCCGCATGGCGGACGGCCAGGACGAGGTGGTCGTCGAGACCCATCTGCACGTGCGGGAGGACGCGCTCCAGCTCTTCGGCTTCGCCACGGCCGACGAGCGGCTCCTCTTCGAGCAGCTGCTCGGGGTGACCGGGGTCGGGCCGAAGGTTGCGCTCGGGATCGTGTCGGCGTACGCGCCAGGCGAGCTGCGGCGCGCGATCGTGATGGAGGACGCAGACCTCTTCCAGACGATTCCGGGGATCGGCCGAAAGCTGGCCCAGCGCATCGTCCTCGAGCTGAAGGAGAAAATGGGGCCGGTCGTGGCCGTGTCCGGGCCTCCTGTCGCGGGTGCCGGTGACGGGCACCTGGTGGCGCGCGACGCCCTTGTCGAGCTCGGCTACTCGGTCGCCGAGGCGGAGCAGCGGCTCGCGTCGGTCGATCCCGACCTGCCGCCGTCCGAGCGGGTGCGGGCAGCGCTGAAGGCCGCCTGATGGAGGAGCGGGTGACCGCGGCGGTCCTGGCGCCCGAGGAGGACGAGCTCGACGGCTCGCTCCGGCCGCGGCGCCTCGACGAGTTCGTCGGGCAGGAGCGGATCAAGGAACAGCTCTCCATCGTGCTCGAGGCGGCGAAGGGGAGGGGCGAGGCGCTCGATCACGTGCTGCTCGCCGGCCCCCCGGGGCTAGGGAAGACGAGCCTCGCGCACATCATCCGCGAGGAGATGGGTGTCGACATCCGCATCGTGGCGGGGCCGGCGCTCGAGCGGAAGGGCGACATGGCGGCGATCCTGACCGCGATGGAGCGCCACGACGTGCTCTTCATCGACGAAATCCACCGGCTGAACCACGCGATCGAGGAGATCCTGTACCCGGCGCTCGAGGACTTCCGGCTGGACATCATCGTCGGCCAGGGCCCGGCCGCGCGGACCCTCACCCTCGATCTGCCGCCGTTCACGCTCGTCGGCGCGACGACCCGGACAGGCCTCCTGACGACGCCGCTCCGCGACCGCTTCGGGATGACGTTCCGGCTCGACTACTACCAGCCGGAGGAGCTGGCGCTGATCGTGAAGCGATCGGCCAGGATCCTCGGCGTCGAGATCGACCCCGAGGCTGCCGAGGAGATCGCGCGGCGCTCGCGCGGGACACCGCGGGTGGCAAACCGGATCCTGCGGCGCGTCCGCGACGTGGCAGAGGTGCGCCACGACGGTGTGGTGTCGGTCGAGGTGACGCACGAGGCCCTCGTCCTGCTCGAGGTTGACGACGGCGGGCTGGAGCGAATCGACCGGGATCTCCTGCGCGCGATCGTCGAGAAGTTCGGCGGCGGCCCGGTCGGGCTGTCGACGCTCGCGGTGTCGCTCGGCGAGGAGCCGGATACCATCGAGGACGTGTACGAGCCCTACCTGCTGCAGCTCGGGTTGATCCAGCGGACGCCGCGCGGGCGGATCGTGACGGAGCTCGGGCGAGCGCGGGTCGGGGCCGCGGCGGCGGTTCCGGCGGACGAGAAGCTGTTCTAGTGGCGCCCGAGCTCTGGGTTCCGGGGGCCGCGGGCCCGTCGCTCGAGGACTTCGTCGAGCGGATCCGCAAGACGGTCGAGGAGTACGCGAAGGGCCGCGGGCTGGAGCGCGCGTACCTGGAGGTCAGGCTCCACGACGGCACGAACTTCGGCGTGCACTCGATCCGCGCCGATCCGGGATACGGGTTCCTGACGCTCTGTCCGTATCCGGACGGCGCCGAGTT
Source organism: uncultured Thermoleophilia bacterium (assembly GCA_963710975.1). Classification (GTDB taxonomy): domain Bacteria; phylum Actinomycetota; class Thermoleophilia; order Gaiellales; family Gaiellaceae; genus JBBQXH01. Next base: position 146,646 of record CAVQCG010000004.1, read on the forward strand.
TTCGGAGGGCGACGAGAAGCCTCCGCCCGAGGAGTGGATCGTCCCCGTCGGCTCGATCGTCAGGATCACGCTGAGCGAGGCGCCCGATCACGAGGCCGGCTTCGGCTTCGGCGCGGCCGACGCTTGACGCCGCCGCCTGACCGGGCTCGAGCCTCAGGCTGTTGCGCTCGAGCAGCCTCGCCGTACCGGTCCCGCACAGGCCTCCAAACGTCACGGTTCGCGCACAGACGCTCCACGGCATCCTGTGGTCATCTGGAGCGCCCGGGGCGTTTCGAACGTCGAGCGCACCCGTTTCCGGCCGGATGGCTCGACCCGAGTCCCTGAATCCGCGCAGATGTGTTCGGAACGCCCCGGGAGACGCACGAAGGTGTGCCGACTTCCGGGCGCTTTTCGAGGGGTCTGACCCCGTGGGTGGACTCCGCCGGATCCGGGGCGGCTATCGTGTTCGCATCGAGGGCAGCCAGACCATCGAAGCGGAGGAGATGGCTCGCCGCGCGAGGCTGGTCGTGTTGGGCCTGGCAGCCGCTGCCGTTCTCGCCGCTGACCAGCTGACGAAGCTCGCCGTTCGAGCCGCAACCGAGCTCGGGTCGGCAACGCATCTCGCCGGACCGTTCTGGATCCATCACGTCCGTAACAGCGGAATCATCGGCGGCCACTTTCAGGGAGTCGGCCTGGCCGTGGGAGTCGCGACGATTGCTGTGATCGCGGCCCTGATCGTCTACGTGTTCAGGTCGAGGACGCTCACGCTCTGGGCCGTCGTCGGCTTCGGTCTCCTTCTCGGTGGAAGCCTCGGCAACCTGATCGATCGGCTGCGCCTCGGCTACGTCACCGACTTCATCGATCGCGGCAACGGGAAGGCCTTCAACCTGGCCGACGTGGCCATCCTCCTGGGGATTGCCGTCGTCCTCATCTGCGCTGCCAGGCGGCGGTCGGCGAATCCCTCGCCGAGCCCGGACACGCCTGTCAGGTGAGGCTGACCGCGCCGTCGTCTGCGAGTCGCCAGTGCGGGTTGTGGGCGACCTCCCAGGGGTGGCCGTCTGGATCAACGAAGGCGCCGGAGTAACCGCCCCAGAACGTCGCACCGCCCTCGCGGGCAATACGTGCGCCAGCCCCGCGAGCGAGTTCGAGAACCGCGTCGACCTCGGGCGGAGAAGAGACGTTGTACGCGAGGGTCACGCCTCCCCAGCCGCCGCCGTCCTCGACACCGCTGTCGGCCGCGAGCATCGTGCGGCTCCAGAGCGCGACGACGAGCGGGCCGGCCTGGAAGAACACCACATCCGACCCGGGCTCGCAGGTACTGGCCCAACCGAGGCGCTCGTAGAACTGCCGGGCCCGACCGATGTCGGCGACGCCGAGCGTGATGACGCTGACTCGCTGATCCACCGGCTGCTCCCGCTCGGGGGCTACGCGCCCGCCGCGACCAGGACGAAGTCGGTCGCGAAGCCGGCGAACAGGCCGATCAGGAGCCCGGTGACCAGGATCTCCTTCGACCCGAGCTTCCGGCCGGCGTTCAGGAGCTCGATCACGACGTAGAGGATCGAGCCCGCCGCGAGGCCGAGGAAGAGGACGGAGAGCAACTCGCTGACGAACGCCTGCCCGATGAGCGTCCCGACAAACGTGGGCCCGCCGCCGATCAGACCGAGGAGCGCGAGGAAGCCCCAGCTCGGGCGGCTCTTTTCGGACGAGAGCGGCGCAACGATCCCGAAGCCCTCGGTTGCGTTGTGGAGCCCGAAGCCGATCACGAGGAGCAGCGCGAGGGCGATCTCGTCGGACGCCGCCGCCTGGCCGATCGCGAGGCCTTCGGCGAAGTTGTGGAGGCCGATTCCCGTCGCGATGAGGAGAGCCAGCATCCCGCCGGGGGTTGCGATCATCCGTGCCGGTCGCTCGAACTCGGCAACCGAGGCGGCGCCAGGCCCGATCATCGCGATTCGCCGGGCGCGCCCGACCATGCGGCGCTCGTAGAGCACGAGGCCGCCGAGGCCGACGACGATTCCTGCTGCGCCGGTCGCAGCGAGCGCGACGAAGCGTCCCCATGAGCCAGTGTGGTCGACCGCGGCCGCCGTCAGCGCGCTCTCGACGGGCTCGATGGCCTGCGCCAGGATGTCCCAGAACAGGAACAGCAGGATCCCGGTGGCGATCGCGTTCAGGAAGGCTCGTGCCCTCGCGCCCAGGTGCCTCAGCCGACCGACTGGCAGACCGAGGAAGATCGTCAGACCGGCGATCGCACCAAGGGCGAGTATCTGACCTTGCGACATGTGTCCACGACTCCGGGAGAGGCGTGTAAGGGAGACCTGACACGTGCAGTCAAGCACGCATGACTGCAGGCGTCAAGCGCCTCCGGTGGCCGCGACCGCGGACGGCTGATCGCCAACCGCGGCCGAGCCGGGCGGCCTCGTCGGAATCCGTCCCGTGAAGAACAGCGCCACGGCCGCAAACAGCGCCGCGAGCGCGAAGGCAGCGTCGAGGCCCCTGATCCGTGCAGCCTCGTTCACCTCGACGATCTCCTCCTGCACGTCGGGCGGGACGCCCGCGTCGTCGAGCGCGGCCGTCAGGTCGGTGTCCGAGATGAACGGCACGCTGCCCGTCAGCTGCGTCGTGGCCTGCGTCTTGACCTGATCGGGAATCGCCGGATTCTGCTGGACACCCTGGATGAACGCAGTCGAGAGGCTTGCGATCAGCACCGACCCGATGAGAGCCGTCCCGAACGAGGCGCCGAGGTTCGTGACCGTGTTCTGCAGCCCGCCGACCTCGCCGCTCTCCTTGTCGGGAACGGCGGAGACGGTCACGCCACCCAGTTGCGACGCGAGCGCTCCGAGGCCGAAGCCGAGGAAGAGCATCGGAACCAGGACGACCGCCGCGTCAGCCCCCACGTCGACGCCTGCGAGGAGCAGCAACGTACCGGCCAGCACGCCAACCATGCCGATCCGGACCACCCGTCGCGGAGAGGCGTTCGGGAACGCCTTCGGGATTCCGGCAGCCGCGATCAGAAGCGCAGCCGAGAGCGGGAGCAGGCGCGCGCCGGTCTGGAGCGCGGTCAGCTCGAGCGCGACGGACAGGAACAGCGGGACTGCGAAGAAGACCCCTGCCTGGACGAGGAACTGGAAGAAGAACATCGTGAGCCCGCCGACGAGCTGGTTGTTCCTCAGCATCGTGGGGCGCAGGAGAGGCTCGCGTCCTACGCGCTCGAGTCTCGTCTCCCAGCGGAAGAACACGTAGACGACGAGCAGTCCACCGACGATGAGCCAGAGCGTGGGCGAGATGCCGAAGAGCGACGGGGCTCCCTGCTTCGGCTGCACCCATCCCCACTCGCTCGAGCGAAGCACCCCGAAGACCAGGGCCCCGAGGCCGACGATCGAGAGCCCGGAGCCTACGAGGTCGAGACGGGCCTTTGCAGGCTCCGTGTCCTTGATCCGGCGGATCACCGCGAGGATGCCGATCACGATCACGACCTCCCCGAGGAAGACGTAGCGCCATGAGGCGAAGGTGGTGACGGCGCCGCCGATGATCGGGCCAGCCGCCACGGCCATGGCACCCGCAGCCGCGATCAGCCCATACGCACGCGCCCGCCCGGACGGTGGGAAGTTTGCCGCCACGAGCGCCACGATCGCGGGCATGATCAGCGCCGCGCCGATTCCCTCGAGAAACGACCAGCCGATGATCAGGACGGTGAGATTCGGCGCAAGCGCCGTCGTCAAGGAGCCGGTGGCATAGATGACGAGACCGATCGCGAAGGCACGGCGCCGCCCGAGCACCACGCCGACCTTCCCGCCGGTGAGCATGAGTGAGGCCATGACGAGCGTGTAGAGGGTGATCGCGGTCTGGATCCCGGTGACGGTCGTGTCGAGGTCGGCGGCAACCTGCGCCATCGAGACGTTCATCACCGAGCTGTCCAGGGTCATGAGGAACTGACCCGCGGCGAGCACGAGCAGGACGAAGCCGGCTCCCTTGCTCGCAGTCGGAGCCGGAGGCACGCGTGCTAGCGGCGGAACTGGAGCTCGTGCCAGGAGGGCACGGGCGCGAGCTCGAGAAGCGCGCGGTCGCCACGCGGATCGAGATAGGTGAAGTCGGAGCTCTGCTCGTCCCACTCGACCTCGAGCAAGTTCTCCTTCACGCGGTGGTCGAGCCAGGCACCCCGGAAGACGAGCTTGCGCAGCCAGTAGACGAGCGACTCGTTCTCGACGAGCGAGAGCCGCTCCCAGTGGCGTACGAGATACTCGCCGAGGCCGCTTCGAGGGTCGTCGATACGACCCTCGGCCGCGAGCTCGACGAGATCGGAGGTCTCGCCCGGATCGAGCTCCTCCTCACCGACGAGGCCGAGCTTCACCGCAGCTGCGTTGACCCGCTGCTCGAAGTCGAGCGAGTTGAATCCGAATCGATACCCGAGGAACTCGATGACATAATCGTCCCCCGATGCGTAGTTGCCGCAGTGCACAAGACAAGGATAGAGCTGCCTGCGGGCCGCATGCCCCGATTCCACTTCGCCGCGATCAGGTCGTCACGCGGCTCGGCGAGAGCGCCTGCTGCGCCTGCGTCCGGGGATCAGTTGTCCCTCGAGATCCAGGCGCCGCTCGAGCTCGCGCAGGAGCTCGGCGCCGACGGCGTCTTCCAGCCGTTCGGACGCGGGCTTCCGTACCGGATCCGTCATCCGGTCGAATGCGAGCAGGTCGGCGCCGAGACGGGGAGTCCCGCGCCTCGGCCGCCGGATCGGCCGTCCGAACAGGATGTACCCCAGCGCCTCGACGATCCGCATCCGACTCGCTTTCGTTCCACATCCGTGGATTCCTCTCCCCGTTTCGAGGGCTCTTCCGTCCGACCCCGCTCCTAGGGTTGGACGTATGTTCGAGGGCACCTGGACGCTCAGTCCGTGCCCCCGCCAGGAGGTCGAGGCGCTCGCGGAAGCGCTCTCGATCAGCGAGACGACCGCGAGCGTTCTCGTCCGGCGAGGGTACGGCGACCCCGGGGAGGCGAGAGCCTTCCTCGCCGCCGAGCCCGTCTCTCACGACCCGTACGCGCTCGGTGACATGCGGGCGGCGTGCGACGTGATCCGCAACGCCGTTGCGGCCGGGACACGGATCTGCGTCCACGGCGACTACGACGTCGACGGCATCTGCGCGACCGCGCTTGCGGTCATCGTCCTGCGTCAGCTCGGAGCCGATGTCGAGTGGCATCTCCCGAGCCGCTTCGAGGAGGGGTACGGCATCGCCGAGGAGACGCTCGCACGGGTTGCCGAGGAGGGCTTCGGGCTCGTGGTGACGGTCGACTGTGGAATCACTGCCGTCGACGAGGTTGCGCGCGCGAGAGAGCTAGGGCTCGACATCGTCGTCACGGACCACCATCGTCCCGGTGAACAGCTGCCAGATTGCCCGCTCGTCGTCACCCGTCCGTCGACGTACCCCTTCCCGGAGCTCTGCGGCACCGGTGTCGTCTACAAGCTCGCGCAGGCTCTCGTCGGGGACGAGGCGCTTCGGGAGCATCTCGATCTCGTCGCCCTCGCGACCGTTGCGGACGTCGTGCCGCTCGTCGACGAGAACCGCGGGCTCGTCGCCACGGGCCTGCGACGTCTCGCCCGCACGACCAAGCCGGGGCTCGTGGCCCTGATGCGCTCGGCCGGAGTCGATCCGGCCACGGTCGACTCCGGCAACATCGGGTTTCGCCTCGCTCCGAGGATCAACGCGGCCGGGCGGCTCGGGCATCCGGGATCGGCACTTCGGCTGCTCCTGACTGACGACCCCGACGAGGCCGCACAGCTCGCCGGAGAGCTCGAGACGCTGAACCGCGATCGCCAGGCTGTCGAGGATCGGATTCTCCGAGATGCGCTCCGCCAGATCGAGGCCTGGCCCGAGGCGAGACGTCGCCGGCGGGGCTATGTCGTCTGGGGCGAGGACTGGCACCAGGGTGTCATCGGGATCGTCGCCTCGCGGCTCGTCGAGCGGTTCAGCCGCCCCGTCGTCATGATCGCCGGCGCCGATGGCGAGTGGAAGGGCTCGGGCCGATCGGTTCCGGCCTTCGACCTGCATGCCGCGCTGGCCGCGTGCAGCACCCTGCTGGAGCGCTTCGGGGGCCATCGCGCCGCGGCCGGGCTCTCGATCCGGCCCGAGAACGTCGAGGCCTTCGCCGAGGCGTTCGCCGAACACGCCGGGACGGTCCTGGCAGACGAGGAACTGCGGCCGGTCGTTCGGGTCGACGCCGTCGTTCGCGGGAACGAGCTGACGCTCGATCTCTGCGAGGAGCTCGAGCGGCTCGCGCCGTTCGGGCTCGGCAACCCCGGGGTCACGCTGCTTGCCCCCGCATGCGAGCTCGCCGAGCTCGGGGCCGTCGGCGACGGGAAGCACCTCCGCCTCGCGGTGATCGCCGACGGGGTGCGGTCCGGCGCGATCGCCTTCGGCCAGGGAGCGCTTCTCGACCGGTTCCGTACTCCTGGGAGGCGCGACGTCGCGTTCCGCCTCGGTGCGAACCGGTGGAACGGCACCGTGTCACCGCAGCTCGTCGTCAGGCGGATCTTCGAGACCCCCGGGGACTACGAGGCGCTGCGGACGAGGCTCGCTGCCGAGTGGCGGGCGGGCGAGGAGTCGTGGAGCGCGGAGGCCCGCACCATCTTCGTCGAGCTCGGCTTGCTCGACGGCCCTGGATCGAAGCGCCAACTCGTCGAGTCCGAGGCGTTTCGTGCCTTGCTCGCAGGCGCTCCCGCGGAGCTCGAGCGGGCGGCCTGACGACGGGATGACGAGCGAGGAGGTCGTCAGGAGCTGGTACGAGGCACGCGCCCGCGGGGACTTCGACGAGGCCGTCGATCTGCTCGCGAGCGGTGTGGTCTGGCACATCCCGGGCCGGAGCCCGATTGCTGGTGACCATCGCGGGCGCGATGCGGTGACCTCGACCTTCCAGACGCTGCGCGAGCGAACGGGCGGGACGTTCCACACGGAGCTGCTCGACCTCGTGGTCAGCCCCGACACGGTCGTTGCGATCGTGCACAACACCGGGCGGCGCGGTGAGCGGATGCTCGATTCCCGTCAGGCGCTCCAGTTCCGGGTCGAGCAGGGCCAGATCGTCGAGATCTGGATCTACGTCGACGATCTGTACGCCGTCGACGCCTTCTGGTCCTGATTTCCCGCGACGTCGGCTCGTCGGCAGGGATTTCCGACCCCGGCCACTACAATACGGTCATGGAGCAGGTCGTCACAGGTCCTGCAGAGCGCCACCGCCGGCTCTTCGACGAGCTCGCCGCGACGGTCGGGGAGCACAACCCGGAGGTCGACCGTGATCTCCTCGAGCGGGCATTCGGCTACGCATGCGCCGCGCACGAGGGGCACAAGCGCCAGAGCGGCGAGGACTTCATCGTCCATCCGGCCGGCGTAGCCCGCATCCTCGCCGAGCTCCGACTCGACACGGCGACAGTCGCGGCTGCGTTACTCCACGACGTCGTCGAGGACACGGACGCGTCGATCGACGATCTTCGCGCCGAGTTCGGCGAGGAGATCGCCCTGCTCGTCGAGGGCGTCACGAAGCTCACCAGGATCAAGTTCCAGAGCCGGGAACAGGCGCAAGCGGAGAACTACCGCAAGATGATCGTCGCGATGGCGCAGGACATCCGCGTCATCCTGATCAAGCTGGCCGACCGGCTCCACAACATGAGGACGATCGAGTATCTGGGCAAGCAGAAGCAGATCCAGAAAGCACGGGAAACGCTCGAGGTGTACGCGCCGCTCGCCCACCGCCTCGGCATCCACCAGATCAAGTGGGAGCTCGAGGATCTCGCGTTCCAGACGCTTCACCCGCGCAAGTACGCGGAGATCCAGGCCATGGTCGCGCAGCAGCGCGCCGACCGCGAGGCGTACGTCACCGAGGCGGGCGGCATCCTCGAGCGGGAGCTGGTCAAGGCGGACATCCGGGTGGAGATCCTCGGTCGTGCGAAGCACTTCTACTCCATCTACGAGAAGATGGTGAAGAAGGGCAAGGAGTTCAACGAGATCTACGACCTGACCGCGATGCGCGTCATCGTCGAACGCGCCGATCGCGAGGGCCAGGGTGACTGCTATGCCGTCCTCGGGATCATCCACTCGCTGTGGAAGCCGATGCCCGGGCGGTTCAAGGACTACGTCGCCATGCCCAAGTTCAACATGTACCGCTCGCTTCACACGACGGTGATCGGGCCGGAGGGCAAGCCGCTCGAGATCCAGGTCCGCACGCGTGAGATGCACGAGACGGCGGAGCTCGGAATCGCCGCACACTGGCTCTACAAGACGGGTCGCAAGGACGGAAAGGCCGAGGCCGAGCGGCTCGCGTGGCTGAAGCAGCTGATGGACTGGCAGCAGGAGGAGAGCGACCCGGGCGAGTTCATGCGCACGTTCCGGACCGACCTCTACGCCGACGAGGTGTTCGTCTTCACGCCCAAGGGCGAGGTGAAGGGCCTGCCCGTCGGCTCGACGCCGATCGACTTCGCCTATGCCGTGCACACCGACGTCGGCCATCGAACGGTCGGTGCGAAGGTCAACGGGCGAATCGTGCCGCTCCACTACCGGCTGAAGAGCGGCGACTTCGTCGAGGTGCTCACGTCGAAGCAGCTCGGCAAGGGGCCGTCGCGCGACTGGCTCTCGATCGCGAAGTCGTCCCGCGCGCGCAACAAGATTCGCCAGTGGTGGAGTCGTGAGACGCGGGAGGACACGGAGCAGCGCGGACGCGACTCGCTCGAGCAGGCGTTGAAGCAGCACAAGCTGCCCTACAAGAAGGTCGCGGGATCCCCGCTGCTCGCCGGGATCATCCGCGAGATGAACTTCAAGAAGGCCGAGGACTTCTATCTCGCGCTCGGGTCCGGGAAGCTCCAGGTGGCGCAGGTCGTCACCAAGGTCCTGCACAAGCTGAAGACGACCGAGGTCGCCGAGGAAGAGCAGATCCCGCTCAAGCCGAAGGCCAGGAACGCTGTTGCCTCGCAGACCTACGGCATCCATGTCCCGGGCGTCGAGGACGTCCTCGTCCGGCTCGCGAAGTGCTGCAACCCGGTTCCGGGCGACGAGGTCTGCGGGTACATCTCGCTCGGCAAGGGCATCACCATCCATCGCGCGGACTGCCCCAACGTGAAGGCGCTGCGACGGAACCCCGAGCGCTTCACCGACGTGGAATGGGACGGCGGCGCGACGCAGAGCTTCCGGGTGCAGATCGCCGTCGACTCCTGGGATCGCTCACGGCTGCTCGAGGACGTTGCCCGCACGTTCGCCGAGCACGGCGCCAACATCGTCGAGTACTCGGGCCATGTCGACGATCAGATGGCCAAGAACTGGTACGTGGCCGAGATCGGCGACGTACGGTCGCTGCGGGCTCTGTTGAACGCTCTCCGGAACATCGAAAGCGTCTTCGACGCGTATCGCGTCACACCGTCGTGAGCCGCCGTTCGAAGGAGGGGGCTCGTGGGGGAACCATGGGTTCTCCCACGCAGGGCGCGTATCGCGTCACACCGTCGTGAGCGACCTGCAGCTCGCGCTCCTGCGTGAGCTCGTGACCGCCGATGAGGCGCTCGCCGCCGATCTTGCGGAGCTCGAGTCGCTTGCTGACGAGACGGCGGCCGTCCGCGAGCGGGCCGACGCTCTCGGGGCCCTCCTCGCAGGCGCCGACGCAGAGCGCGGGCGGCTGGCGACCGAAGTGGAACAGGCCGAGCACGACCTGGCCGAACGCGCCGAGACATTGAAGGATGCCGAGTCCGAGCTGGCGATCGCCGAGTCGAAGGGCGACGACGAACGTCTCGCCGCGGCGCGGCGCTTCGTCGTGCGTGCCCGTGACTCCCAGCGGGTGGCCAACCGACGGGTCGAGGCGGCCCGCGCCGAAGCGCACGCCTTCGCCGACCGCGTCCGAGCGGCCCAGCACGAGGTTCCCGAGATCGAGGTACGGGCCGCCGTGGTCGCCGAATCCCTGCGAGGCCGGCCGCGCGTCGCCGAGGCTGCGGGCCACGGCCCCGGGCCCGGTCTCGTCGGAGTGATCGAGTGGGCGAGCGGAGCGCGGGCGGCCCTCTTCGTCGCCCGGACGGCGGTTGCGACCGAGCGCGAGGCGCTCATTCGTCAGGCGAACGAGCTCGGCTCGGTGATCCTCGGCGAACCGCTGTACGCAGCGAGCCCGATCGTCGTCGCCGCGACCGTCGAGTCGGCTCCGCGCTCGGCCGCCGGTCGTTAACCGAGCTCGATCTCGATCTCCGCGGCGGGCGCCTCGAAGCCGATCTTCTTGTGCGTGCTGTCGCAGAACGGCTTGTTGTTCGAGTGGCCACAGCGGCATAGCGCGATACTCGCGCGATCGATGACCTCCTCGGCTCCCGCGCGCTCGACGCGGAAGCTGGTGGCGCCAGCGACGATGTTCGGACCGTTCTCGAGCGATGTGACCTTCACTTCTTCACCTCGTATTCGAAGTTACCCTTCCGGTCTTTCAACGTGACCGTGACGATCCCGCTTCCCGAGCCGGTGAGCGTGCATTGGAATGTCTTGCCGGCCTCGACGAGTACCACTTCAGGGCAGTCGAGCTTTGCTCCCCCGCCGATGTCTCGTGCGATCGCCTGCTCTGCCTCAGTCGTGTGGAGCAGCGGCGCGTCGAACGAGAGATCGCCATCGCCGCTCGTCTGGACGACTGCGATCGACGCCTTCGAGCCGTCGGTACCGGTCACGGCGCAGGTGAAGGTGCCCCCATCCTTCGCTTCGACGTCGGAGGGACAGGTGACCGACGCGACCTCGGCACCCGTCTGCTGCTCGATCTGGGCGGCTATCCGCTCGTTGACCTGCGCGGTATCGAGCACCGAAGCGCCGCAGCCGGCCGCGAGCGCGGTCAGCGCGAGAAGTGACAGTGTCGCGGCTAGCCGACGTCCGACCACGGGACGCCGCCAGTGTCCCAGCCGACGAGGCACTGGAGTGAGATCATGAGCGCCACGCGCTCGAGGAAGGTCCGATCGGCCTCGGTGAAGGGCCGGCTCCCGGTGACGGTCAGGGTGGCGATGTGCGTCCCGTCGTAGGCGACTGGAGCGTCGAGGGACGCGTCGGCCTCCTTGCGCGTGCCCGCGACCGGCCCGAGCATCAGGGTCCCCTCCTCGACGAAGGAGAGGCCGACCCAGGTGGCGTCCGGGATCCGGTCGTGCAGTTCGGCGACGGTATGGCGGAGGGCCTCGTCCGCTTCGGGTTCGCGGTCGAGAATCTGATCGAGTGCCTCGAGCGCGCCGCTGTACGCGTCCTGCGGCATCCGTCAGTCCCGGGCGCGCGCGGAGACCATGTGGGCGACGTGCTCCAGGAACGCCTGGTCACCGGCGTCGAACGCGGCCGGCTCGTCGGAGTCGATGTCGATCTCGCCGATCACGTCGTTGCCGTGGAGGATGGGCACCACGATCTCGCTTCGCGTCGACGCGAAGCACGTGAGGTAGCGTCGATCTGCTCGAACGTCGTCGACGAGCTCGGTCTTTCCGCTTGCCGCGGCCGCTCCGCAGATGCCCTCCCCGATCGGAATCCGTTCGTGCTCCGTCGGCTGCGGGCCCTGCCAGGCGGCGAGAATGAGATCGTCCTGCTCGACGAGGTAGACGCCGACCCACGAGTAGCGATCGAACGTGTCGTGAAGCAGGTCGACCGTCCGCTGCAGCACGTGGTGCCCGGTTGGCTCGGTGTTCGCGTAGCGACCGACGGCGTCGAGCACCCCGCGGCGAGCGTCGTCGACCGCGATCACGGGAGCACCTCCTCGAGATCGGCTCCCTCGAACGCGCGCACCGGTGCGCGAAAGCTCTCGGGGATCGGCACTGCCCGCCGCTCGACGGCATCGACGAGAACGAGCGTCTGCTCGGCAACGCACATGAGCACGTCGTCCGCTGCACGGTAGGCGGCGAACGCGGTGGTTGCGCTCGAGCGACCGAGGCGCTTCGTCCGGACGAAGACCTCGAGCAGGTCGTCGAAGCGGGCGGGGGCGTGGTACTCGACGGTCGAGGCGCGCATCACGAACTGGAGCTGGCCGAGTGTCCGCTCGAGAAGATCGAGGTGGCGCAGGTACTCGAAGCGGGCGACGTCGAAGAAGGGCATGTACCGCCCGTAGTAGACGATTCCCTGGGCGTCGGTGTCGGAGAACCCGACGCGGGCGAGCGCCGAGTACTTGTGGGGGAGCTTCCGATCCGTCACCCGTCCCAGCTCGAGGCCGGTCATCCGCGGATCACCGACAGCACCTCGTCTCGCTTCGCCTCCATCAACGCCGCCGACCGGGCCTCGAGGTTCAGCCGCAGGAGCGGCTCCGTGTTCGAAGGCCTGACGTTCATGTGCCAGTCGGAAGCGGTCACGGAGACACCGTCGAGGTGCGACACTTCGCCCTCCGGTCCGAACCGCTCCTTCAACTGCTGGAGCTTGAGCGCGACATCGTCGACATGCGTGTTGATCTCGCCGGTCAGGAAGTAGCGCGAGCGGTAGGGCTCGAGGATCTCCGACAGGCGCTTAGCCCGCTTGGACACGAGCTCGAGGAGCAGCAGCATCGGCACGACACCGGAGTCGGCCTGGAAGTAATCCCGGAAGTAGTAGTGCCCGGACACCTCACCCGCGAACACCGCGTTCTCCTTCCGCATCCGGTGCTTGATGAACGCATGGCCGACGCGGTTCACGAGCGCCGTCCCGCCGGAGGCGTTCACCGTATCGGGGACCGCCCAGCTCGCCCTGACGTCGTAGAGGATCGTCTCGCCCGGATTCTTCTCGAGGATCGCCTCGGCAAGGAGGGCCGTCACGAAGTCGCCGGGCACGAACTCCCCGGTGTCGTCGACGAAGAAGCACCGGTCGGCGTCCCCGTCGAATGCGATCCCGAGGTCGGCGTTCTCCTCGAGGACCTTTGCGACGATGAACTCGCGGTTCTCGGGCAGCAGCGGGTTCGGCTCGTGGTTCGGGAAGGTGCCGTCTGGCTCGAAGTAACAGCGGTCGGCGTTCACAGGGAGCCGGTCGAGGACGGGCGGGAGCATCGCGCCGGCCATGCCGTTCCCCGCATCGACGACGACATGGAGGGGGCTCATCGAGGTCGGGTCGACGAATGACAGCACCCGCTCGACCCAGCCGAGGTAGACGTCCTCCTCGTGGATGTCGCCGCCCGGGCTCGCGTCGGGGAAGCCCGCCTCGGCACGGCGCTTGACGTCGAGGAGCCCGGAGTCCCCGCCGACGGGAAGCGCGCCGCGCCGGACGATCTTCATCCCGGTGTACTCCTTCGGGTTGTGCGAGGCGGTGACGGCGATTCCGCCGTCGAGGTCGAGCGCACCGACGGCGTAGTACAGCATCTCCGTCCCGATCTGGCCGATGTCGACGACGTTCGCGCCGCCGTCCGTCGCGCCGTGCATGACCGCAGCCGCCATCGTGGGAGAGGACAGGCGCATGTCGTAGCCGACGGCGATCCTCTTCGGCTCGAACTGCTCGACGTACGCCCGGCCGATCGAGTAAGCACCCTCCTCGTCGAGCTCCGAGCCGTAGAGGCCGCGCACGTCGTAGGCCTTGAAGGTGCTCGGATCCAGCGTCATCGAGTAATCCTAGGACGACCGTTCGATGCGGGGCCAGGCAGCCGCAAGCTTGCGTCTCGTCTCGTCGAGGTGCTCGGGCATCACCTTGACGTCGGCGAGCACGGGCATGAAGTTCGTGTCGCCCGCCCAGCGCGGAACCGCGTGCAGGTGGACGTGGTCGACGACGCCGGCGCCGGCGATCCGGCCGAGGTTCCAGCCGACGTTGTAGCCCTGCGGCTGCATCGTCTCGGCGAGCGCGCCGAGGCCCGCCGACGCGAGCCGGTGGATCTCGAGCGCCTCCTCCCCGGAGAGCTCACCGAATTCGCCGACGTGCCGGTACGGGGCGACCATCAGGTGCCCGGACGAGTACGGGTACTTGTTGAGGAGCGCGAAGGCCGCCGTCCCGCGATGGAGGATCAGGCCCTCCTCGTCGCTGCCCTCAGCCGCGCGGCAGAAGACGCACCCTGGCTGGTCATCGGCCGATTGGATGTACTCGAGGCGCCAGGGCGCCCACAGGCGCTCGGTCACGCGCGCCCCTCGCCCGCGTCGGGGAACCGAGCCGCGAACGCGACGATGAGGCGGATCGCCCCCTCGACGTCCGAGAGGTCGACGACCTCGACAGGAGTGTGGACGTGGCGGATCGGCACGCTGACGAGGCAGGTCGGGATTCCCGCGCGGCTCCCGACGATCTCGTCGGCATCGGTCGAGGTTCGCCAGTTCGGGACGTCGTAGGTGACGTCGATCCCCTCGCGCTGCGCCGTTTCGAGGAGCGCGTCGACGATCGCCTTCGTGACGACGGGACCGCGCGTGATCGAGGGCCCGGATCCGAGTGGGCGATGCCCGTTCTCCTTCGGATCGGCCCCCGGAACGTCCGTGGCGTCCGTGATGTCGACGACGACTGCGACATCCGGGTTCAGGCCGAACGCTGCGGCACGGGCTCCGTAGCCACCGGTCTCCTCCTCGACCGCGGCGAGCGCAGCGATCCGGCAGGGGGGCGTTGCGCCCTCGGCAAGCCGCCTTGCGGCCTCGAGCACGACGTAGGCTCCGATGCGGTTGTCCAGCGCCCGCGACGCGATCCGTCCCGGCGACAGCTCGACCGCTTCTCCGGCGATCGTGGCCGGGTCGCCGGGTCTGATCCGCGCCCGGGCGTCCGCCTCCGTCGAGGCGCCGATGTCGACGAAGACGTCTCGCCAGCGGGCTCGAGTGGGCTGGTCGGGCTTGGCGTCCCGGCGGCCCGGGTCGGGTTCGCGCACGACAACGCCGTGGACCGGGCCGCCCGAGCCGGCGATCACGATCCGCTGGCCAACTCCGACCTCGGCCTCCCAACCGCCGATCGTCCGGACGCGCAGGAACCCATGCTCGTCGATGTGAGTCACCGACAGGCCGATCTCGTCGATGTGGCTCGCGAGCAGGAGGAGGGGGCCTTCCGCGCCCACGGTTGCGACGCAGTTCCCGAGGCGATCGGTTGCGGCCTCAGCGAACGAGGCCGCGGCGTCGCGCCAGACCGCCGAAGCCGGCCCCTCGGCGCCCGCGGGCCCCGGGCGGCTAGCAGCTCGCCGAGCAGCATCGGTTCGATCACGCCGTGAGTCTATGTCCGTGCCGCACCGATACCACGCAACAGCCGTTCCGCCTCGTCAAGACCCTCGTCGTAGAGCGCCGGCGACGACGGGTCGAGGCCGAAGGCAGCGAGCTGCTCGGCCGGCGAGCGTGTCCGCCTGGAAGTCGAGCTACCGGGCTGCGAACGCCTCCGGATCCGTGCGGCGTCGACCGAGGAGCGCCAGTGAGACGAGCGTCGAGAGCGCGTACTCGTAGTTGTAGAACCGGTCGTGCACGGGGTAGAGCGAGTACCAGAGCATGAACGTGGCCTTGTCCGCGCCGAACGGCACAGCGCTTCCGAGCACCTCTCCGTAGCGGCGCTCGAAGGCGGCGCGGATCCGGTCCGGCGTGAGCTGATGGCCGGCTGCGCGGTCCGCGTCGAGGTCCAGCTCGACATGGGTATGAGTTGCCGCTCGTCTTCGGCGAGACGATCTGCGACCGCTGCATCCCAGCAAGCAGTGATCACCTCCTCGATCTGCGGGTAGCCGTCGACGGCCGCGCGGAACGCGAACCGTCGCTCCTCACGGGCCGGGTCGTACCGGGCCGTACACACCGCGGAGTCCGCTCTTCGGTCACAGCGGCGAGATCGAGCTTGACCCGAGCGGATCCTTCGACCCGGTCGCGGAGCGCGATCCAGCTGCTGCGCGCCGACTGTGTTCTCGCGACGAACGCCTGCTCGGCCTCCGTGTGAAGTCTGTGGCGCGCGAGCGCGCACGAGTGCCTGAGGCGGTGCGCGACGCGCGCAGCCTCGGGCTCGGCGACCAGCTGCTCAACACGTGCGGCAGGGATCTCGACTCCGGTCAGTGCGGCCGGTGCTCGCTCCTCGAACGCCGCGCACTCTCCTCCAGGAACGATGCGGCAGCGATGGCGCTGCGTCGTCGGGGTAGACCTGCGAGAAGTCCCAGGTCGGGCCTTCCACGACCCGATCGGTCAGAGCCACTTCTTGAAGCGGAAGAACGCGATCATCCCGATCAGGGAGGCCGCCATCAGGCCGATGATCACCCAGAACGCCTCGTGGCCACCCTCACCCGGGAACGCGACGTTCATGCCGAAGACGCCGGCGATCAGGGTGAGCGGCAGCACCGTGACGCTGATCAGGGTGAGCAGGCGCAGGATGTCGTTCTGTCGGTGCGAGATGACCGACTCGTTCGTCGACTCGAGGCCCTCGACGACCTCCTTGTAGTTGTCGAGCAGATCCCAGATCCGCTCGGCTGCGTCGACGATGTCGTCGAAGTAGAGCTCGAGATCCTCGGGCAGGAAGCGCTGCGTGTGGCGCTCGAGCAGCCGGAGCGTTGCCCGCTCGGGCTTGATGATCTTGCGGTAGGAGATGATCTCCTGCTTTGCGTTCGAGATGTCGCGGACGACCTCTTCGCTCGCCCCTTCGAACATGTCGTCCTCGATCGCGTCGAGCTTGTGTGCGATCTTGTCGAGGATCGGGAAGCAGTAGTCGAAGAGGTCGTCGAGGACGTGGTAGAGGAGGTATCCCGACCCCTTCGCGCAGAGCTCGGCCGCGAGCACCGGATCTGCCTCCGCCCGGTTGAAGAGCCGGGAGACCGGCAGCAGCTCGACGTTGGGAAGGGTGATGAGGAAATCGTGGCCGAGGAAGACGTCGAGCTCGGCCGCGTTCAGCCGCTGGATAGCCTTGTCGTAGACCGGGAAGTGGAGGACGACGAAGAGGTAGGCCGGGTACTCGTCGATCTTCGGCCGTTGCCGCTTCGAAAGAATGTCCTCGACGTCGAGCTCGTGGAATCCGAAGCGGTCAGCGAGCTCTGCAGCCTCGAGCTGGCTCGGCTGCTCGACGTGAACCCAGGTGAGGCCGCTAGCGGAGAGCTCGCGAATGCGCAGCGTGCGCGATTCGACGACCTCGCTGCCGTAGCGGGGCCGTCGCCTGATGCGGGAGAGGGTAGGCCGTGCCATGGGTACTGAGGGGGTCATCGAGTCGCATTCCGGTTCGTATTCTACTCCGCTTCCTCCGTTATCGGAACGCCAGGGGATTCAGCTGAGCCCTTCAGGGCGAAGGAGACGGCCTCGTCGAGGGTCAGACCCCGTCCCGTCGCTAGACCAGACACGAATGCCGCGCTCGGATCGGTCAGCAGCGCATCGACGAATACCTGGCGTTCGCCGGCCCACCACCCGAGCGGCGACCGCGCTTCCTCGGCCTCGACAGCGCCCCAGAGGATTCCGGCCTCCTCGTCGTGCGCGAGCACCGCATTGACCCGAGCGAGCTCGGCTAAGAGCGCCAGCGTGTTCTGGCGATCGCCGAACCGATGCAGGAGCTCCAGTGACGCACGGCTCCAGCAGGCGGCTTCCGTATGTCGTCCCAGCTCGGCCGTGCGCTCCGCGAGGTTGCCGAGGGTCACGCCCTGCCACCAGCCGAACCCGGTCTCGCCGGCGAGTGCCGCGCTCTTCTCGAGGAGCTCGAGGCCCAACGCGTGACGTCCCTCGTCGAACTCGATCTGGCCGAGAGTCCCGAGCGCAGGTGCCTCGCGGATCGGGTCGCCCAGGCGACGGGCGATCTGGAGGCTCTCCTCGGCTCGTATCCGAGCTCGCGGGAGGTCGCCGCGCCGACGCGCCGATTCCGCCAAGCGTGAGAGCAGGTCGCCGATACCGCGCTGATCGTCGAGCATCCGGAAGGTCTCGAGGCTCTCCTGGAAGAGGCGCTGCTCCGCGGCGAGGTCACCGCTCATGAGCGCAGCCGCCCCACGGACCCGGAGAATCCGGGCCTGATCCGCCAACGGCAGCTCGCCTGCCTGCGCCTCGAACGCCTCGAGCCAGCGGGTGAGCTCGAACGGGCTGTTGACCTGCCAGACGAGCTCGAGCCCCAGGGCGAGCTCGAGTCCGAGGCCCGTCTCGCCCGATTCGAGCGCCCAGGTCAGCGCCTCCCTGATGTTGTCCCGCTCGGCAAGCACGAGATCCGGGCGGTGCTCCCCGCTGGCCTCGGCCGTCACGTTTGCGAACCGGGTGGTAGCGAGGCACCACTCCGCGTGCCTGCGGCGCATCGCGTCGAACTCTCCGGACGCCGCCAGCCGCGCGAGCGCGAACTCGCGGATGGTCTCGAGCATCCCGAGGCGACCGTCTGCGAACCGGCGGACAAGGCTCTGCTCGACGAGCGAGCCGAGGGTGTCGATTTCGGCGGCGCAGACCTCTGCGGCGCTTTCGACCGTGAACCCGCCACTGAAGACCGCGAGCTGCCGGAACACTCGCTGTTCTTCGGGCGAGAGCAAGTCGTGGCTCCAGGCGATCGTCGCTTCCAGCGTCCGCTGGCGTTCCGGTGCATCACGCCGTCCCGACGTCAGGAGCGGGAGACGCTCGTCGAGGCGCTCGAGAAGCTGCTCGGGTGGGAGCAGGCGTGTTCGTGCGGCGGCGAGCTCGATCGCGAGCGGCAGGTCGTCGAGCCGTCGGCAGATCGCGGCTACCGCCTCGATCGGCTCGGCGGCCGGCGCTCGCTCTCGAAAGAGCGTGACCGCGTCCGATGAGAGGAGTGGATCGACGACGAACTCGTACTCACCTGCGATCCGCAGCGGCGCCCGGCTTGTCACCAGCAGGTGGAGGCGCGGGCAGGCCGCCGTGAGGGCTGCGAGGGTGGCAGCGCTCTCGAGGAGCTGCTCGAAGTTGTCGAGCAGGAGCAGCATGTGCCTCTCGGCGATGTGCTCCGCCAGGCCGGTTCTCGCACCGAGCGTCTTGGCGATCTCCGCCTCGACGAGCTCGCCGCTCGAGATCGCCGCCAGCGGGACCCAGAACACGCCGTCCGGAAACTCACCGACGAGCTCCGCCGCGACCTCGAGCGCCAGGCGTGTCTTCCCGCTGCCGCCTGCACCCGAGAGCGTCGTGACGCGGTGTGTGGGGACGA
The DNA here is from genome assembly GCA_963710975.1 of uncultured Thermoleophilia bacterium. Taxonomy (GTDB): domain Bacteria; phylum Actinomycetota; class Thermoleophilia; order Gaiellales; family Gaiellaceae; genus JBBQXH01. The sequence continues at coordinate 165,554 of CAVQCG010000004.1, forward strand.
GCGCGCGGAGCTCTGCGACCTCGTGGATCCTTCCGACGAGCGAGCTCGTCTGGGCTGGGAGATTCGTCGCGTTCAGCGTCCGGAGCGGCGGAAACACACCGGTTCCGACCTGATAGAGGCGCTCAGGCTCCGGCAGATCCTTGAGCCGGTGCAGTCCGAGGTCGGTGAGCTCGACCGTCGGCTCGAGCAGGCGGCGGGTCTGGTCCGACAGCACGACCTGTCCCCCGTGGCCTGCGGCGCAGATGCGGGCCGCCCGGTGGACGTCGATACCCACGTAGCCCTCGTCGGTGCGCATCGGCGTGCCCGTGTGAATCCCGACACGCACCCGGAGCGGCCCAGCCACAAGCGCCTGAGACGCCTGGCCAGCCGCCGCGATTGCGTTCGAAGCGATCCGGAACGCGCCGAAGAACGCGTCGCCCTGCGCATCGATCTCGACGCCCCCGTGAGCCGCGAACGCAGCTCTCAGCACACGGCGGTGTTCCGCGAGCACCCCGGCATAGTCGTCCCCGAGCTCGGCCAGCAGACGTGTCGAGCCCTCGACGTCCGTGAAGAACAACGTAACGGTGCCGGACGGCAGATCAGCCACGCTTGAAGGATGCACCGTTCTGCCACGCTCATATGCATGACGAGGGTCGGGGTAGGGGATGTCCGCCTTGGATACGGGCCTTCGGCCCTGGGCTTCGCGGCCTGGCGCCGTGGCGCGGCCGCTGCGCGTCGCTTCGCTCCTTGCGGGATACGGGCCTTCGGCCCTGGACTTCGCCCCCTGCGCGTGCTTCGCTCGCGGTGCGCGCGGCTCTGCCTGCCGGCGGGCCTTGCGGAATACGGCGGCTTCGCTCGGCTGGACTTCGCACCCTGGCGGGCTTCGCCCGCGGTGCTGCGCGGCTCGCCTGCCGGCGAGCCTTGCAGTGCGCCTGGCAGGATTCGAACCTGCGACCTTGCGCTCCGGAGGCGCACGCTCTATCCCCTGAGCTACAGGCGCGAGGGCGACTAGTCTACCCGCCGTGGAGCTCAGTCATCGCGCCGTCAGGCTTCCGCTCGGCGCGCCGTTTCGGATCTCGCGTTCAACGGACGTCGACGTCGAGCTCGTCGAGGTGGAGCTCAGTCACGCCGGCGTGAGCGGGTATGGCGAGGCCGCCCCGCAGGATCACTATGGCGAGAGCGTCGCGTCTGCCGTCGCGTGTCTCGATGCCTGCCGGGGGCTCCTCAGTGACGACCCGTTCGCGCTCGACGAGATCGGCGGTCGTCTTGCCGGTATTCCCGGCGAAGCGGCTGCGAAGGCTGCGCTCGATGCCGCATTGCACGACCTCTGCGGGAAGCTCTGCGGGCAGCCCGTCTGGCGTCTCCTCGGCGTGCCGCGTCGCTCTCCCCCCACGTCGTACACGATCTGGCTCGGCGATCCGGACGACATGGCAGGACGAGCGGATGTGTCTTCGGACGGGCGGTTCAAGCGGTTGAAGTTGAAGCTCGGCGGTCGGGACGGTCTCGACGTCGAGCGGGTTCGGGCCGTGCGCGCGCACACCCAGCTTCCGCTCCAGGTCGACGTGAACGAGTACTGGTCCCTCGACGAGGCGCTCGACGCGATTCCCGAGCTCGAGGCCCTCGGCGTCGAGTACGTCGAGCAGCCGCTTCCGGCCGGCGACCCGGGCGGTGAGGTCCTGAAGCGCCGGTCGGCGCTTCCGATCTATCTCGACGAGGACTGTCACGGTCTCGCCGACGTCGCAACGTGCGCCGAACGCGGGCACGGGATCACGATCAAGCTGGCGAAGAGCGGTGGGATCCGCGAGGCGATTCGGATGGTGCACGCGGCGCGCGCGCTCCAGCTCGGCGTGATGATCGGCTGCATGATCGAGTCGTCGCTCGGGATCGCCGCATCCTGCCCGGTCGCAAGCCTGTGTGACCATGTCGATCTCGACGGGAACGTCCTGCTCGCGGTGGATCCATGGCAGGGTGTCGAGCTCGTCGACGGCGTCCAGTTGCCGTCCCCGCGACCTGGCCTCGGGGTCGAGCGGCGGTGAAGCGATACCTCGTGCTGGCCGAGGGGCACTCGGCCGACCCGCACCACGGGAAGACCATGGCCGGAGTGGTCAGGTACGCGCCGGATCCGGTCGTGGCGATCCTCGACTCGGAGAGGGCGGGGGAGACGTACGAGGGAATTCCGATCGTCGCGCGCGTCTCGGACGCGCTGCCCTTCGCCCCTACCACGGCAATCGTCGGCGTCGCGCCAACGGGCGGTGTCTTGCCTCCCATCTGGCGTGACCTGCTGAAGGCATCGATCTCGAGCGGTCTCGACGTCGAGTCGGGAATGCACGTGTTCCTGGCGGACGATCCGGAGCTCGCCGAGCACGCGAGGCGCCGCGGCGTCGAGTTGCGCGATCTGCGGCGGCCGCCCGAGGGCCTGGGCGTTCCGACCGGAGCGAACCTTCGCCTGGCTGCGACGGTCGTGCACACGGTTGGCTCGGACTGCGCGATCGGGAAGAAGACGATGGCGCTCGAGCTCGACCTCGAAGCGCGCCGGCGCGGCCTCGATTCGGTGTTCGTGCCGACGGGACAGACCGGGATCGCGATCGCAGGTTGGGGGATCGCCGTCGACTCCGTCGTCTCCGACTTCGTCGCAGGGGCGGCCGAACGGCTCGTCGTCGAGGGAGCGTCGCGCGGCGATCTCCTGTGGGTGGAGGGCCAGGGGTCGCTGATCCACCCGTACTACTCCGCCGTCACGCTCGGTCTCTACCACGGCGCCATGCCACACCTGCTCGTCCTCTGCCACAAGGCCGGCGAAACGCACATCGAGGACCTGCCCGGACACCCGATCCCGCCGCTCGCCGAGCTCGTCGATCTCTACGAGCGCGTCGCCCTACCGGCCCGCCCGGCGCGGGTAGCGGCGATCGCACTCAACACCATGGTGCTCGATGACGCCGAGGCATCGAGGGTCGTGTCCTCTGCCGAGGCAGAGACGGGGCTCGTCGCCGACGACCCCGTGCGGTTCGGGTCGCGCAGGCTGGTCGACGCGGTGATACGCCAACTGCCTGAACGCCGATAGAACGGGGGATTGAGGAAGGCGCCCGCCGGGCCGATGTTCTCCGCGATGCGCCTGCGGGCCGTTCTCCTTCTGCTGCTCGCCGCCCTAGCCTGCTCCGCCACGATTCCCGCAGGGGCGGCTGCGGGTTCGAGCCTTTTCGTCGGCCTCGCGGACGACTACCTGAAGTCAGAACCTGAGCGGGCGGCCCAGTCTCTCGACTCACTTGGGGTGTCTGGGGTCAGGCTCACGGTGGCATGGGATGGAACCCAGGCAATCTCCGGCTCAGAGGCCGCCGCCATCGCAACGGCGCTTGGCGCGGACGCGGGTGCACGCATTGTGGTCAGCGTGTACTCCCGCACGATCATGCCGCTCACTGACATCCAGCGCGATGCGTACTGCTCGTTCGTCCGCAGCATCGTCGAGCGCTTCGCCGAGATAGACGACGCCGTCATCTGGAACGAACCCAACAAGAGTACGTTTTGGCGGCCGCAGTTCAGCGGGACGGAGAGCGCAGCTCCCCGGGCATATGCGGAGCTTCTCGCGCGGTGCTACGACGTGCTTCACGCCTTCGACCCCGCGATCAATGTCATTCACGCCGGCCTCTCGTCGACCGGGAACGACCGTCCGGGTGCGGCCTCGAACGTGTCGCACTCCCCCGGAAACTTCATCCGCCAGGAAGGGCTTGCGTACCGCGCGATGGGCAGGACGGCGCGCCTTTTCGACACGTTCGGGATGCACCCCTACGGCGAGACGTCGTCCGAGCGACCGTGGAAACGTCACGATGCCTCGTCGACGATCGGCCTCGGCGACTGGCAGACGCTGATGCAGGCGCTGTGGGACGGCTTCCAGGGGACACAGCAGCCGATCCCCGGGGAAGGGACTCCGATCTGGTATCTCGAGATTGGCTGGCAGACGGTACCGAGCCTGGCGAAGCGGTCCCTCTACTCGGGCTCGGAGACCGAGGCGCGTCCCTTGCCCGATCTCGCCGTCGGGGCTCTCGACTCCGGCGAGGGGGATGCGCCCGACCAGGCTGCCCAGTTCACCGACGCCATCCGGCTCGCATACTGCCAGCCGTACGTCGACGCGATCTTCAGCTTCCTCCTCGTCGACGAGTCGGCGCTCGAGCGCTGGCAATCGGGAGTGCTCTGGACCGACTGGACGCCCAAGGGCTCGTTTGGTGCACTCCAGCAAGTCATCAGGGAGGTGAGGGATGACCGGGTCGACTGCTCGACGCTGAAAGGCGGCCCGGTGAAGCCGTTCACGCCCAAGACCGGTGTCGAGGTGCTCGGCGTCGAGTGGCCGAAAGCGAAGAGCTTCAACTGGAAGAACGACGTCTGGCGCTTCCGGATTCAGACCGACGAGCAGGCAACCTACGATGCCTCGCTCGTACGCATCGGTGCCGGGCGCCCCGCGCTCGTGGCCACCGGTGAGCTCCGAAGGCGCTACTTCGTCTTCGTCAAGTTCCCGGTGCGACGCCTGCCCGCGGGACGCTACGCCATGCGGGTCACGCTGCGGAGCCGAGAGAGCGCGTCGAGGGAGACGACGCTGAGAAGCCCGGTCTTCCTGGTTCAGCAACGAAGGTAGGTTCGGGACGGGTATAAGACCCTCGTGAAAGATCCGAGGGTCCATCGCCTTGCCCGGCTCCTGACGTCGTATTCGCTCGCGCTCGGTCAGGGTGAGGTATTCCGCATCGACGGCGCCACGTGCGCGGCACAGCTTGCGCTTGCCCTCTATCAGGCGGCGCTCGAGCGTGGAGCCAACCCGTACGTGAACACGACCGCACCCGAGCTGGACGAGATTCTCCTCACCGAAGGGACCGACGAGCAGATCGCGTTTCTCCCGCCCATGAGCTGGGCCGAGGTCGAGCACGTCGACGCGATGGCGACGATCTGGTCGGACGAGAACACGATGGCACTCTCGCGCGTCGATCCGGTGAGGCTCGGCGCGCTCCTGGCAACGCGCAGGCAGCTCTCGACCCGGCGTTGGGAGCGCATCGCGGCCGGAGAGATGCGCTGGTGCGGGACGCTGTTCCCCTCCACCGCTCACGCTCAGGACGCGGACATGTCGCTCGAGGACTACGAGCGCTTCGTGTTCAGGGCGTGTCACGTCGAGGACGGCGACGAAGACGCAGCGGGATGGTGGACGTCGACGTCGGAACGTTTGGCGTCACATGCCGAGCGGCTCGGCGCTGTTCGCGAGCTCCGGGTCGTCGGGCCTGACACCGAGCTGCGGCTCGGAGTCGCTGGCCGAACCTGGATCGCGGCTGACGGCAGGCTCAACATGCCGGACGGCGAGGTCTTCACGAGCCCGGTCGAGACCGTGACCGAAGGCGACATCCGGTTCCAGTTCCCGGCGATCTACGAGGGCCGCGAGGTCGAGGACGTACGGCTTCGCTTCGAGGGGGGTCAGGTCGTCTCCTCGGAGGCCGCTCGCGGTGACGACTATCTGGCGGCGCTCCTCGACGTGACCGGGGCGCGGATCCTGGGCGAGGTCGCGTTCGGTCTCAACTACGAGATCGACCGCTTCACCCGAAACATCCTGTTCGATGAGAAGATCGGTGGAACGATGCACTTCGCCCTCGGCTCGGCGTTCGAGCAGGCCGGAGGGAAGAATCCCTCCGGGATTCACTGGGACATGGTCTGCGATCTCCGCGAGGAGGGAGAGGTCTACGCCGACGGCGAGCTCGTCTGGAAGGCCGGCAGATTCCTCGATGACGGGGGCGCGGGTGGTTGAGCCGCGGATCGCGAAGCTTGCCGACGTCATCGTCGGCTATTCGATCGGGGCCAAGCCCGGCGAGCTCGTCCTGATCGAAGGCTCGTCGGCGGCGATCGACCTCGTCGGGGAGCTCTACCGACGGGTTCTTGCAGCCGGCGCTCACCCCGTGATCCGTATCGGTGTCGAAGGGGTGCGTGAGACATTGCTCGGAAGCGGGACGGGCGCCCAGGTCGAGTGGCTGAACCCGCGTGCCGTCGACGACGTCGAGCGAGCCGACGCCAGGATCCAGATCCTCGCCGAGACGAATACTCGCTCGCTCTCCGGCGTCGACCCGTCGATGCAGGCGAAGTTCAGCCGTTCGCGCTCGCCGATCCTGACCCGGGTACTCGAGCGCTCGGCCGCGGGCGAGTTCCGCTGGGTGATCGTCGGCTATCCGACGAATGCCGCCGCGCAGGAGGCCCGTATGTCGCTCACCGACTACGCGAACTTCGTCTACAGGGCGGCATTGCTCGACCACGAGGATCCCGTCGCGGCATGGCGCGGGCTGGGCGCCCGGCTCGAGCGGTTGGCGGCCTGGCTCGGAACGGTCGAGGAGCTGCGGATCGTCGGCCCCGACACGGACCTGTCCCTCTCCGTTGGCGGACGCACCTGGATCCCGTGCGACGGGACCTTCAACTTCCCGGACGGAGAATGCTTCACCTCCCCGGTCGAGGACAGCGCCGAGGGCGTGATCCGCTTCACGTATCCGGCGATCTTTCACGGACGGGCCGTCGAGAACGTGCGGCTTCGCTTCGAGCGCGGCGAGGTCGTGGAGGCGGAGGCGAGCCGGGGCCGCGAGTACCTCGAGGAGATGATTGCCATGGATGACGGCGCGCGGCGTGTCGGTGAGTTCTCATTCGGGCTGAACGAGGCCGTGCAGGCGTTCACCGGCGAGGTCCTCTTCGACGAGAAGATCGGCGGGACCGTCCATCTCGCGCTCGGGGAGGCCTATCCGGAGAGCGGTGGCGTCAATCGCTCGGCGCTGCACTGGGACATGGTCTGCGACCTGCGCGAGCGCAGCGAGGTCTACGCGGACGGCGAGCTCGTCTACCGAAACGGCCAGTTTCTGGACGGCCGCTTCTGATCGCGATCATCTCGGACACGCATCTTCCCCGCGGGGCTCGGCGGCTACCGGGTGCGTGCGTCGAGACGCTCGGCAGGGCGAGCCTGATCATCCACGCAGGTGATTTCTGCGCCGCGACGGTGCTCGACGGGCTCGAGCGGATCGCACCCGTGTCGGCTGTGCACGGGAACGTCGACGAGCCCGCCCTCGTCGCTCGGCTGCCGGTCCGCACCGTGATCGACGCCGAAGGGCTTCTCGTCGGCATCGTCCACGATCCGGGCCCTTCAACCGGTCGACGCGATCGGCTCCGGTCGTGGTTCGGCGGCTGTGACGCCATCGTGTACGGCCACACGCACGATCCCGTCGTCGAGCGAGTCGAGGGCGTCTGGTTCCTCAACCCGGGCAGCCCGACCGAACGTCGCCGTGCACCGGGGCACACGATGATCGTCGTGGAGGATGGCCGTCCCGAGCTCGTCGAGCTCAACGGCGCCGGACGACCCGCGTAAGATCGAAACGGCGATGCGCTTCCGGAATCAAGCTCGTCTCGACACCTCCCAGGTCAGCGACGTACGCGGCCGCCGAGGGATGCCGTCGAGCCGAGGAGGGCAGGTCGCGCTCGGCGGCGGAGGGCTCGGCATCATCGGCGCGATCATCGCGCTCGTTGTGGTCCTGGCCAGCGGGGGAGGCGGGCTCGGCTCCCTGGGGAACCTCGACAACCAGGTCGTCGACGGTTCGGGTGCCCCGAGCGGCAACCTGGCGCAGGAGTGCCAGACCGGAGCGGACGCCAACACGAAAGAGGACTGCCGGATCGTCGCTGTCGTCAACAGCGTCCAGGAGTACTGGGACGGCGAGTTCCAGCGCTCCGGCTTCACCTACCGACCTGCGAATACCGTCTTCTTCACCGGCGAGGTGAGCACCGCGTGCGGTGTTGCGAGCGCGGCGGTTGGGCCCTTCTACTGCCCCGGTGACGAGAAGGTCTACATCGATCTCGGGTTCTTCGACGATCTGCAGTCGAAGTTCGGGGCCCAGGGCGGCCCGTTCGCGGAGGCATACGTGCTCGCCCACGAGTACGGCCATCACGTCCAGAACCAGCTCGGCGTCCTGCGCGGAAACGGCGGACAGGGGGCGCAGAGTCAGTCCGTTCGCACCGAGCTGCAAGCCGATTGCTACGCAGGGGTCTGGGCGCGAAACGCCGTGAAGACGGGGCTCGTCGAGGAGATCACACAGGCGGACATCGCCGACGGCCTCGACGCCGCAGCGGCCGTCGGCGACGACCGAATCCAGCAGGAGTTCCAGGGTCGGGTTACCCCGGAGAGCTGGACGCACGGATCGTCGGCCCAGCGGAAGCAGTGGTTCACTACCGGCTACCAGTCGGGCGACCCGGCCGACTGCGACACCTTCAGCGGCCCGGTCTAGCAAGGCGCCGTCAGGCGCCGCGCAGCACCCGCGGCCGTAGGCCGCCAGGGTGCGGAGGGCCGTCGCGGGCGGAGGCCGCGATACATCGGCAAGGCGCCGTCAGGCGCCGCGCAGCAGCCGCGGCCGCAGGCCGCCAGGGTGCGGAGGGCCGTCGCGGGCGGGGCCCCGCGATACATCCGGCACGTGAGGGTCACGCGAGACCCGTGCCCGGCGTTGCCCTCCATCCTTGACAGCGAACACACGTTCGTCTACACTAGCGAACACATGTTCGGTTCGCGTCTCGTACTCACCGGGGTCGTCCTGTTCCTCCTCATCGCCGGATTCGCGCTCGGGGCCGCGCGGCCGACGAGCGGGGCGGCCCCGGAGACGCGATACGTCGTTCGGGCAGGGGACACGCTCTGGGCGATCGCGTCGGCGCGGTACGAGGGCGATCCGCGTGAGGCGATCTGGCGGATCCAGGAGCGCAACGGGCTCGAAGACGCATGGCTCCGGCCAGGGGAGGTGCTCATGCTTCCAAGCCAATGAGCCGTGTCGTGCAGGCCCAACGCAGCCTCCCACCTACAATCGCCGTGTGGATCTCGATGTCGTCTTCCTCGGGACGTCCGGCTCGGTGCCGACGGCGAAGCGTGCCCCGACAAGCCTCCTCGTTCGTCGCGGCGGGGATCGTTTCCTGATCGACTGCGGCGAAGGCACTCAGCGGCAGCTTCTTCGCTCGGGCATCGGCCTGATCGAGCTCCACGAGGTGTTCGTGACGCATTACCACGCAGACCATTACCTCGGTCTTCCCGGGATGCTCAAGACGTTCTCCCTCCGCGGGCGTGAGCTGCCCCTGACGGTCTACGGGCCACCGGGGCTCCGCGATCTCTTCGACGGGTTACGCCGGATCTTCGGCAAGCTGACGTATCCACTGGACCTCCAGGAGTTGCGGGCGGGAGACAGTCTGGATAGGGGGGACTACCGCGTCGTCACATTCTCGGTCCGGCACGGGATTCCGGGCCTCGGGTACGCGGTTGTCGAGGAGCCCAGACCCGGCCGCTTCGACGTCGCTGCGGCACGGGCCCTGGCCGTGCCCGAAGGCCCCGCCTGGGGAGCACTGCAGCGAGGGCAGACGGTGGAGGTACCGGGCGGCGGGTCGGTCGCGCCGGAACAGGTTCTCGGCCCGGCGCGCGATGGGCGCAAGCTCGTGATCAGCGGGGATACACGACCGGCCCGGTCGGTGCTCGAGATAGCCGTCGAGGCGGATCTGCTCGTCCACGACGGAACGTTCTCGCGTGACGAGCAGGAGCGGGCGGACGAAACCTGTCATACGACGGCGGCAGACGCTGCCGAGGTTGCGCGCGTCGCGGACGTGAGGATGCTCGCGCTGACGCATCTCTCGAACCGGTACTTCGGTGCAGAGATCCTCCGGGAGGCGCGTGCGGTCTTTCCCGAGACCGTCGTTCCACGGGACTTCGACATCATCGACGTGCGCTTCGCAGAACGCGGGGGCCCGCGTCTTCTGAAAGGTGGAGCGCTGGGAGGAGAGACTGCTGAGACGGTCGTCGAGGTCGAGGTGGAGACCTGACAGGCGCGGGTGGAGAGGCTGCCGCTACCACGCCCGACTTCGGCCTGCTCGCCGAGCGGTACGACCGGCTCCGCCCTGCAGACGCGAACTGGCTCGAGGTCGCAGATGCGATCTGGGCCGAGGGCGACATGCGGGGAAGGCGCGTCCTCGACGTCGGTTGCGGCACCGGCCGTCTGTCGGCGCTCCTCGCCGAGCGAGGGGCCAAGGTGTGGGGGATCGACTCTTCCGGGGAGATGCTGGAACAGGCGCAGGCGAGGGCTCCACAGAGCGCCGGATTCAAGCGTGGCAGGGCCGAGGCGCTCCCGTTTCGTGACGGCTGGTTCGACCGGGCGGTGCTCTGGCTCGTCGTGCACCTGGTCGACCGAAGCCGGGCCGTGCCCGAGCTCGACCGCGTTCTCGGGCCCGGCGGGAGGGTCGTCATCGCGACGTTTCGACCCGAGTACTTCGAGAGGATGTGGCTCGCACCGCTCTTTCCGTCTCTCGTCGAGATCGACCGGGGTCGGTTTCCCGATCCGGATGTCCTTGCCGCCGAGCTCCAGGCCGCGGGCTTCGGACGCTGCCGCACGCGCCACATCTCCCAGCGGGCGGTGGTGAGCCGTGCGGACGCGCTCGAGCGCCTGCGCGGTCGCTACATCTCGACTCTCGCGCTGCTTCCAGCGGACGAATACCGTGACGGAGTCGAGCGCGCCGAGCGCGAGCTGCCCGAGAGTCGTCGAGTATCCGCGCGACTGGGCGATCATCAGCGCCGATCGCGACTGAAGATCGGCTCAGATTGCAGTTTCGGCCGACAGTTCCGGCTGCTGGCGCCGACCGAGGAGAACGAGCGTCACGGCACCAACCAGCGCCAGGAGCGCGCCGGCCCGGAGAACCCAGTCGATTGCGGCCGGATCCGACGACGCGGTGCTCGACGAGCCGCTGATCAGCTCGAGCGCCGTCGCCCCGACGGCGACGCCCACCGCGCCGAGCATCACCAGGGATGTCAACGCGATACCCGACGCTGCTCCTGACATGTCAGGCGGTACGACGGCCTGCGTAGCGACGCTGGTCAAGGCCCAGCCGAGCCCGAGGCCGATACCGCAGACGAAGAAGATCGGCGTGTAGAGCCAGAGCGAGGTCACGCTCGTCAGCCCGACGATTCCGACGGCGCTGATGAGCATGCCGAGGGCCATCAGCCGGTCAGCGGGATACCGCTCCGCGAGCCGCCCGGAGTAGTAGCTCGCGAGCCCTGTCCCGCCGGACAGCGCGAGGAAGACGACACCCGCCTCCAGCGGGGAGAGGCCGCGCGATTGCTGGAGATAGAGGCCAGAGAAGACTGCGACGAAGCAGAAGACCACGTTCGAGAGCGAGCCTGCGAGCGTCACGACGTCGAATGCGCGATTGCGGAAGAGTCCGAGGTCGATGAGCGGTGCGCGCACCCGGGACTCGATCCAGACGAAAAGGCCGAGGAGAACGACGCCGCCGAGGATCGTGCCGAGCGTCTCCGCCGACGTCCAGCCCCAGGCCTCGCCTTTGTCGATGCCGTAGCTGATGGCAACGAGCCCACCGGTGACGGCGATCATCCCCGGGACGTCGATGTGGCGCTCGGCGTTCGCATCGCGGGTCTCCTTCACGTACCGCAGCATCAGCACGATCGCAGCGATGCAAAAGGGGACGTTGAAGAAGAAGATCGCGCGCCAGCTGACGTGCTCCGCGAAGAGCCCGCCGATGAACGGTCCGATCGCGGTGCCGATGGCGGCGAACCCGAGGACGACGCCGATCGCACGACTCTGCCGCGCTCCGGCAAAGGCGCTCGAGACCACTGCAATCGAGATGGGGAAGATGAGCGCAGCCCCGACACCCTGGACGACGCGGGCGGCGATCAGCCACGTCTCGTCCGTCGCCACGCCGCAGATCACCGAGAGCACCCCGAAGATGACCAGGCCGATGACGATGATCTTCCGGCGACCGTAGAGATCCGCGAGGCGCCCGGCCGTGACCATCAGCGCGCCGATCGAGAGCATGTAGCCGCTCAGGATCCACTGCAGGTCGGTGGTTGGCACGTCGAAGTCCTTGGCTATCGGCGGCAGCGCGAGGTTCAGCGCGAACCAGTCCATCTGGACGATCAGCATCGAGATCGCGCACGCTGCGATGACCATGCCCTCGGCGCGCGTGAATCCGGACATCTCGAGGCACTCCGCGGGACCGTCCTTGATCGCAGACCGCGCGTGCGAGCTCGACCGCGGCATCCACGTAGAGCCAGTGATCGCCGAGCGCGGAGGCGTGCTCGGTCGCCGCCCGAGCAGCCCGCTCGGCCGACTCGAGATCATCCGCCAGCGTCTCCACACGGCTGCTGTGCATCTCGACGTTGATCTTGACGGTGGCCATGCCGAACTCCTGCATCACCGCTCGGCTGCGGACGATGAGCTCGCGCGCGTCGTCGAACCGGCCCTGCATCGTGACGAGCGTGGCGAGGAAGGCACTCGCAGTTGCATTTCCCAAGGGGTCGTCGCGCAGCTCGCGGAGGAGACCCTCGCACAAGTCAGATCCCCTCGGCGACCGGCGTCGGCCCCTCGACGAGCGACCAGCCCCAGACAGAGTCAGACTCAGGGCCTCGTCGAGGAAGCTCTCGGCTCGCCTCGCGTACTCGAGGCCCGTTCGGCGGCGTTCCGCTGCGACGCTGCGTTGCCCGTGCATTGGTAGAGAAACCAGACGAGAAGTCCATGCCCGTGTGAGCGCTAGGGAGTCGCCTGCCTCGTCGAAGATGGCGAGTGACTCCTCGGCCTCACGAAGCGTCTCCGCCAGATCCATCCCATCGGGTGGGTTGAACACGCCGTACGAGATCGCGCACCAGCCGGGTGTGGCGCTCGATCAGGCGCTCGCCAATGGCTGTTGCCCGCTCGATCGTCTCGCCGAGGACGGGCTCGACCCGCTCGACCTCCCCTGCCTGCAAGAGCGCAAAGCCGAGGTCGGGGGCGAGCTCGAGCCAGGCACGCTCGTCGGTGAACGGGAGCGAGCGTGCACGCTCAAGGAGGTTGACTGCGGCGCGCGTGTCGCCACGGCGGAAGGCGCGCCGCCCGGCGGAGCTCAGTCTGGAAAGGGCTCGGTCGGCCAGCTCGAGGCGTCTTCCCGTCGACCGGGCCGAGTTGCGAGCGATACCGGTAGGCCTGCTCGAAGTGGTAACCGAGGAACTCCTCGAGCTTCGCCCGCGCGGCTGCCGAGTGGTCTGATCGAGCCAGCCCGCGAAGCCGCTCGTGGAGCTCGCCCGCAATTGGCCGGACGAGTCCACCGTTCGAGGGTCGTCCGATCGGGTCCGCTACCCTGCCGTCGCACCTTTAACCCGGTCCCGTGAGACCGGAAAGGAGTCTCGTTTGGCTGCTCCCGAAGAGTCGGGAAAGCTGTTGCTCGACGGTGAAGCGCTGCGGCGCACTCTCGTCCGTATCGCGCATGAGATCATCGAGCGCAACTCGGATCTCGACCGCGTCGCCCTCGTCGGCATCCACACGCGGGGCGTACCGGTCGCCCAGCGCCTGCGGCGGCTGATCGAGGAGTTCTCCGGTTCCCAGGTCGCACTCGGATCGGTCGACATCACCTTCCACCGCGACGACGTCGGCGTCCGTGGAGGAGCCGCGCCGCTCGCCCCGCAACCCGTCGTCAAGGCCACTCGGCTCGACTTCCCCCTCGAAGGGATGACGTGTGTCCTCGTCGACGACGTCCTCTACACCGGGCGCACCGTTCGCGCCGCGATCGAGGCGCTCTTCGCCTACGGCCGCCCCGCGCGCGTCCAGCTCGCCTGCCTCGTCGACCGCGGCCACCGCGAGCTTCCGATCCGTCCCGACTACGTGGGGAAGAACCTGCCCACCGCCCGCCGGGAGCGCATCCAGGTGCAGCTCGTCGAGATCGACGAGATCGACCGTGTCCTGCTCATGCCAGAGGAGTGATTCGATGAGCCACGTCCGCCCGCTCCTTCGCGACGAGCTGCTGCCTCCGGGCAAGCCGCCGCGGCGCCACCTCATCTCGATCGCGGATCTGACCCGCATGGACGTCGAGCGCCTGCTCGCGCTCTCCCGTACCTTCGCTCGGTCGCTCGAGCGCGAGGTCAAGAAGCTTCCCACGCTGCGCGGCTTCACCGTCGTCAACCTCTTCTACGAGTCCTCGACTCGGACGTCGTCGAGCTTCGAGCTGGCCGCCAAGCGCCTCTCGGCCGACGTGATGACGATTCGCGCGAGCGGCTCCTCGGTCGACAAAGGCGAGTCGCTGAAGGACACGGCGCTGACGATCGGAGCCTACGACCCGGACGTCGTCGTCATCCGCCATCCGCAGATCGGCTCGCCCGAGCTCGTCGCGAGCTACACCGGAGCGCACATCGTCAACGCCGGGGACGGCAAGCACCAGCACCCGACCCAGGCGCTCCTCGACCTCTACACGATCGACGAGGAGTTCGGCGGCGTCGCCGGCCTCCACGTCGCCATCGTGGGGGACGTGCTCCACTCACGCGTGGCGCGCTCGGACATCCAGGCGCTGACGCTGATGGGTGCGAAGGTGACGGTGGTCGGGCCGCCTCCGCTCATCCCGCGCGGGATCGAGGCGATGGGCTGCGAGGTCTCCTATGACATCGACGCGATTCGTGCGGCCGACGTCATCTACGTCCTGCGCATGCAGAAGGAACGGATGCTGGAAGGTGCCAACTACGTGCCCAGCCTGCGCGAGTACTCGGCGCAGTGGGGCGTCACGAAGGATCGGATCCGGCCGGGCCAGAAGATCATGCACCCGGGGCCGATGAATCGCGGCGTCGAGATCGATGCCGAGGTAGCGGACGCCGCAGAGGCGCTGATCGAACGACAGGTGCGATCGGGCCTCGTCGTGCGGATGGCCGTGCTCTACGACCTCCTCACGCACGGGCCTGTCGAGGTCAAGGTCGCCCAGATGGAAGAGGTCGCGTGATGGCGACCACGGTGCGGCAGAAGCTCTTTCACGCAAGCGCTGCGAAAGACTCGCTCACGATCGAAGGAGCGCGCGTCGTCGACCCGGTCGAGGGAATCGACGCGTGTCTCACGGTCACCGTCGAGGAGGGAATCATCACGGCGCTCGAGCCGGGAACCCCAAGCCGGGAGGGCCTCGTACTCGCACCGGCGTTCGTCGACCCGCACGTCCACCTCCGCACCCCCGGCCGCGAGGACGAGGAGGACATCGCCTCGGGAACAGCCGCGGCTGCGGCGGGCGGATTCTGCGTCATCCTCGCCATGCCGAACACGGACCCGGTGGTCGACTCGGCCGCCGTCCTCGGCGCTCTCGTCGAGCTGGCTCTCGAGGAAGCCCGGATTCCCGTCGGCTTCCTGGCCGCGATCACGAAGGGACAGGACGGCAAGGAGCTGACGGAGATGGTCGAGCTGGCCGAACGCGGAGCCGTCGGGTTTTCCGACGACGGGTGCCCGGTCGTCTCGGCCGGAGTGATGCGCCGCGCCCTGCAGTACAACGCCGCCTCGGGCGGGCTGATCGCGCTCCACGAAGAGGACCCCACCCTCACGCGCGGCGCCCACATGCACGAGGGCGCGGTCTCGGCCGAGCTCGGGATCGGGGGCTACCCGTCGATTGCCGAGTCGACCATGGTTGCCCGCGACCTGGCGATCGCCGGGTACGAAACCCGCCCACTTCACATTCTTCACCTCTCCGCTCGCGAGTCGGTCGAAGCGGTTCGCCGCGCGCAGCACGAGGGTGTCGCCGCGTCGGCCGAGGTCTCGCCCCATCACCTCTGCCTCACGGACGAGGCCGTGCGGTCGCTCGACCCGAACGTGAAGATGAGCCCGCCGCTGCGGGCCGAAGACGACCGGCTCGCGCTCGTCGACGCGCTCCGCGACGGGACGGTCGCCTGCATCGCGACGGATCACGCGCCGCACGCCCGCCACGAGAAGGACACGCCCTTCGAGGAGGCACCAAATGGGGTGACCGGTCTCGAGACGGCGTTCGCAGCCCTCTACACCCGGCTTGTCCGTCCGGGCGTCCTCTCCCTCGAGACGGTGCTCGAGCGGATGAGCGCAGGCCCCGCCCGGACATTCGGACTGGAGGCTCCCCGGATCGCCGTCGGCGCCCCCGCGAACCTCGTCCTGCTCGATCTGGCAGCAACGTGGCGCGTCACCGAGGCCGCCCTCACCTCGAAATCCACCAACTCGTGGCTCCTCGGACAGCAGCTCACGGGAACCGTGGAGATGACCGTCGCCGACGGCGCCGTCGCGTACGCCGCATGACCGGATTCCTCGCACTCGAAGACGGCACGATCTTTCCCGGGCGGAGCGTCGCAGCGGAGGGCACGGCATTCGGCGAAGCGGTCTTCACGACTGCGATGACCGGCTACCAGGAGATCGCGACCGACCCGAGCTACGCGGAGCAGATCATCTGCTTCACGGCTCCGATGATCGGGAACTACGGCGTTTCCGAGAGCCGTGACGAGTCGCGTGGCGTCGCAGCGTCGGGCATTCTCATGCGCCGCGCGGGAGGAGGGGAGTGGTGCCGCTGGCTTTCAGAGCGGGGCGTTGTCGCGCTCGAGGGGATCGACACCCGCAGCCTCGTGCTCCGTCTCCGCTCGGCGGGTGCGATGCGTGCGGCGATCGTCGCGGGCGATCTGGAGCCGGCAGCCGTGCTCTCCGAGATTCGCGTCCGACCCGGGATGGAAGGCCGCGCGCTCGCCGCGCAGGTCTCGACCCGGGAGCCGTACCGCATCGGGAACGGACACGCCCGGATCAGCCTTCTCGACTATGGCTGCAAGCGCTCGATCGTCCGCCGCCTCGTCCAGGCCGGTGCGACCGTGACCGTCTGGCCCCACGACGCGCTCGCCGACGACGTGCTCGCCGAGCGACCTGACGGTGTCCTTCTCTCGAACGGGCCGGGTGACCCAGCTGCGCTCCCGGATCAGGTGACGGAGGTCGAGCGGCTGCTCGGCCGCGTACCGATCCTCGGGATCTGCCTCGGCCATCAGTTGCTCGGCCTCGCTGCCGGCCTGCAGACGCGGAAGCTCCCGTTCGGCCATCGCGGCGGGAACCATCCGGTGCTCGAACGGTCGGCAGGTCGCGTGCTGATCACCTCGCAGAATCACGGCTTCGCCGTCTGCGGGGACGGGCCTGACGTCACGCATGTGTCGCTCTACGACGGCACCGTGGAGGGCCTCGAGCTTGCCGGCGAGCGAGCGCGCTCCGTCCAGTTCCACCCGGAGGCCGGCCCCGGCCCGCACGATGCCTGGCCGATCATCGACGAGTGGGTCGAGGAGGTGGATCGCGTTGCCGCGGCGGTCTGACCTCGAGACGATCTGCCTCGTCGGGGCTGGCCCGATCGTGATCGGTCAGGCGTGCGAGTTCGACTACTCCGGAAGCCAGGCGCTCAAGGTGCTGCGCCAGGAGGGTTACCGGACGATCGTCGTCAACTCGAACCCGGCGACGATCATGACCGACCCGGGCTTCGCCGACCGGACGTATCTCGAGCCGCTCGACGTCGACGGCGTCGCGTCGGTTCTCGAGCGGGAGCGGCCGGATGCGCTGCTGCCGACGCTGGGCGGGCAGACGGCGCTCAATCTCGCAAGCCGCCTCTCCGAGGAGGGCGTCCTCGACGATCTCGGCATCGAGCTGATCGGCGCCGGCTTCGACGCGATCCAGCGAGCGGAGGATCGTGATCTGTTCCGCCAGACGATCGAGTCCGTCGGCCTGCGGGTCCCGAAGAGCGTGATCGTCACCGACACGAGCGACCTCGACGGGGTCGCGGTGCCGGCCGTCGTCCGGCCGGCCTTCACGCTCGGCGGTCACGGCGGCGGTTTCGTCGAGACGCGCGCTGAGCTTCGCCATCAGGTCGAGATCGGCCTGCGTGAGTCCCCGATCGGGCAGGTGCTCGTCGAGGAGTCCGTTCGCGGCTGGGACGAGTTCGAGCTCGAGGTCATGCGCGACCGGGCAGACAACGTCGTCATCGTCTGCTCGATCGAGAACCTCGATCCGATGGGCGTCCACACGGGCGACTCGGTCACGGTCGCGCCGCAGATGACGCTGCCGGACGAGGCCTACCAGGAGCTGCGCGACGCGTCCGCCGCGATCATCCGCGCGGTCGGCGTCGAGACCGGCGGGTCGAACATCCAGTTTGCGCGCAACCGCGAGACCGGCGAGGTGTGCGTCATCGAGATGAACCCACGCGTCTCGCGCTCGTCCGCGCTGGCGTCGAAGGCAACCGGCTACCCGATCGCCAAGGTCGCCGCCAAGCTTGCCGTCGGCTACACGCTCGACGAGATCCCGAACGACCTGACCGGAACGACTCCCGCCAGCTTCGAGCCGACGCTCGACTATGTCGTCGTCAAGTTCCCGCGCTTCGCCTTCGAGAAGTTCCCGGGTGCCGACGCAGGGCTCGGTACGCAGATGAAGTCGGTCGGCGAGGCAATGGGGATCGGCCGGACGTTCTCCGAGGCGTTCCTCAAGGCGATGCGCTCGCGCGAGCTCGACCGGGGAGCCGAGACGCCGTGGGGGTCGCTCGACGACCTGCCCGCGGGAATCCACCCCTGGTTCCTCGCCGAGATCGCGCGGGCCAGGGACGTACTGAGCCGCCCGTCGCGCATCGGGGATCTCTCGCGCGACGACCTGGTCGAGTTGAAGGAGACCGGCTGGTCGGACGAGGCGATCGCCGAGCAGTGCGGCACCAGCGAGGAGTTCCTGCGCCTCGCACGCTGGGCCAGCGACGTTCGACCGGTCTACCGGCGCGTCGACTCGTGCGCCGCCGAGGTCGAAGCCGGCTCGAACTACCTCTACTCGACGTGGGGCGAAGCTGCCGAAGGGGCGCCTCCAGTCCCGGGCCGGAGCGTCGTGATCCTCGGCTCGGGCCCGAACCGGATCGGCCAGGGAATCGAGTTCGACTACTGCTGCGTCCACGCGGCGCAGACCTACCGCGAACTCGGCTTCGAGGCGGTCATGGTCAACTGCAACCCCGAGACCGTCTCGACCGACTACGACACCTCCGATCGGCTCTACTTCGAGCCCCTCGGCGCCGAGGAGGTGCTCGAGATCTGTGCGAGGGAGCAGCCGGCCGGGGTCGTCATCCAGTTCGGCGGCCAGACGCCGCTCCGGCTCGCGCGGACGCTCGAGGCCGCCGGGATACCGATTCTGGGAACACCCTTCGAGGCTGTCGATCTGGCAGAGGATCGTGAGCGCTTCGGCGATCTCTGCGGGAGGATCGGGCTCGCCGTACCGCCATGGGGGATCGCCGACACGCCCGCCGAGGCAATCGAGGTCGCACGCCGAATCGGCTTTCCCGTGCTCGTCAGGCCCTCCTACGTGCTCGGCGGCCGCAACATGCGCGTCTGCTTCGACGAGGAGTCGGTCGCCCGTGCCGCCGAGACCGGCGGGCGCGTGCTGGTCGACCGGTTCCTCGAGAGCGCGGTCGAGATCGACGTCGACGCGCTCTGCGACGGCGAAGATACGTACGTCGCAGCGGTGATGCAGCATGTCGAGGAGGCGGGCGTCCACTCGGGTGACTCGTCCTGCGTGCTGCCACCGACCTCGCTCTCCGACAGCGAGCTCGTCGAGATCGGCCGGGCCGTCCGTCGTCTCGCCCCGTCGCTCGGGGTGGTTGGCCTCCTCAACGTTCAGCTCGCGCTCGTTCGCGGGGAGTTGTTCGTGCTCGAGGCGAATCCGCGGGCATCCCGAACCGTTCCGTTCGCGAGCAAGGCGATCGGGGTGAACCTCGTCGCGATGGCCTGCCGGATCGCCGCCGGGGCACGCCTCTCGACGCTTCCGCTCCCGTCCGAGAGCGCGACCCGTCATGTCAGTGTGAAGGCGGCCGTGTTCCCGTTCAGCCGCTTTCCCGGAGCCGATCCGGTTCTCGGGCCGGAGATGCGCTCGACGGGCGAGGTGATGGCAACCGCCGCCGATTTTCCGACCGCGTTCGCGAAGGCCGAGCGCGCGGCGGGCCGCCCGCTGCCAGACGGAGGCGTGGCATTCGTCTCGGTCTGCGATGCGGACAAGCCCGCTGCCGTCGCGCTCGGCCACCGGCTGGCCGACCTCGGCTTCGCGCTCTGCGCGACGGCAGGCACTGCAGATGCGCTCGCGGGCGCCGGAGTGGCAGTCGAGCGCGTCCGCAAGGTCGGCGAGGACGGTGCCGGGCCCACGGTGGTCGACAGGATCCGCCGCGGGCGCTGCGATCTCGTCCTCAACACGCCACAGGGCGGCGGGGCGCGCTCGGACGGCTACCAGATCCGCGAGGCGGCTCTCGTCGCCCGGATCCCGTGCATCACGACCGTCGCCGGTGCCGAGGCTGCGGTGGAGGCGATCGCGCGGGCCCGCAGCGAAGGCGCCGTCTCGCTCCAAGAGCGTGTTGCGATCTGAGCCGCACCGGGTGACCGCCGTCGAGGCCGTAGGGCCCTACGCCCTCGTCCGCCTCGAGCGGGGTTCGTCCGATTCCGGCGTGCCCGGCCAGTTCTTCATGCTCGAAGCACCGGGCCGCCTGCTGCCGCGCCCCATGAGCCTGTGTGTCGAGAGCCCGCGCGAGCTCGGCTTCCTCGTCGATCCGATCGGCCCCGGGACGCGAGCTCTCGCATCCCTCGGCCCGGGAGACCGCATCGGCATGCTCGGGCCGCTCGGCAACGGCTACGACCTGGACGTCAGAAAGCCCGTTCTCGTCGGCGGCGGAATCGGCATTGCGCCGTTGCCCTATCTCTCGCGCCGTCTCGGCGGGCCTCCGGCCGTGCTCGGATTTCGCACGGCATGGCACGCGGAGGCCGCGTGTCTCGTCCCGAACGCCGATGTCGTCATCGATCCGGTGCTCGTCACCGAAGGCGCTCGCGGGACGCGGCGACGCCGATCTTCTCGCGTGTGGCCCCGAGCCAATGCTCCGCGCAGTCGCGCAGCTCTCGCCGCGAGCGCAGCTCGCGTGGGAGGCGCCGATGGCATGCGGCTACGGTGCGTGCTTCGGGTGCGTGGTCGAGATCGACGGACGGCTGAGACGCCTCTGCGTGGACGGCCCGGTGCTTCGAACGCCCCATGTCGTTACCAGGGAGGCGGCATGATCCTGAACGCCTCGGGTTGCCTCGACGCCCTCGTGGCTCCGGACACCGCTCGCCTGCTCGACGCGTTCGTGACGAAGACCGTCACGCCCCTTCCCCGGGATGGAAACCCACCGGTACGGATCGCCGAGACGGATGTCGGGATGCTCAATACGATCGGTCTCGCGAATCCCGGGATCGAGGCGTTCTGCCGTGACACGCTGCCGTCGCTCGCGACTCTCGAGATCCCGCTGTGGGTGTCGGTCGGCGGCTTTTCCGCCGACGAGTACGCGCTTGTCTGCAGCCGCCTCGATGCCGAGCCGGCGGTCGCGACGATCGAGCTCAACCTCTCCTGCCCGAACGTTCCGGAACCTGCCCAGAGCGCCTTCGAGATCATCGCGGCCGCCCGTGCGGCAACGGCGAAGCCGCTCTACGCCAAGCTCTCCCCAGCGCTTCCGGACATTCCGGCCGTGGCGACGGCCGCAGCAGCCGCCGGAGTCGACGGCCTCTCGCTCGTGAACACGATTCGCGGCCTCGCGCTGGATGAGCGGACGCTCCGTCCGCGACTCTCGATGGGAGCGGGCGGGCTCTCCGGCCCGGCTCTGAAGCCGGTCGCACTCGCGGCCGTCTATGCCTGTGCGGAAGCCGTCGATCTGCCGATCGTCGGAATGGGCGGCGTGGCGACCGGCAGGGATGCCCTTGAGCTGATCGCGGCCGGTGCGGCGGCGGTTGCGCTCGGCACCGTGCTCTTCACGGACCCGGCTGCGCCGGCCCGGATCCGGGCGGAGCTTCGCTCGGAGGCGGTACGCCTGGGTGTGGACAACCCGCTCGAGTTGCGCGGAATCGCGCACGGTGACACGACATCGGCGCCTGCCCGGGTTGTGGACAACCTCGAAACGACGCTCTTCGAAAATGCCGTGATTAGCACGGAAATTGCACCTTGAACGGTTTCGCCACGCTGCTAGAATCCCGCGCCATGACGGCGACCTCGAAAGTTCAGAACCAGGCACCGACGAGGTCGCTCGACCAGCGGATGGATGCGCTACGGCGCGCGAACGACATCCGCGTGAAGCGAGCACAGTTGAAGAAGGACCTGAAGACCGGCCGTGTCCAGGTCGAGGAGATCCTCTCGGATCCGCCTGACTACGTCGGTACGGCGAAGGTCTTCGACATGTTGATGGCGGTGCCGAAGTTCGGACGAGTCAAGGCGGCGCGGTTCCTGAACCAGTGTCGCATCAGCCAGTCGAAGACGGTCGCCGGACTGTCGGAGCGCCAGCGCGACGAGCTGGTCAGCCTCTTCCGACACTGACCTCCGGGCCGAAGCTCTTCGTCGTCACCGGGCCGTCAGGCGCCGGAAAGGGAACCCTGATCAGCGAGCTTCTCGCGCGTCGCGACGATCTCGAGGTTGCGGTCTCGGCGACGACGCGACCGAGGCGCCCGGGTGAGCGGGACGGGCGCGAATACTACTTCGTGGCCGAGGCCGAGTTCCAGGAGAAGGTCGACCGAGGCGAGTTCCTCGAGCACGTGCCGTTCGTCGCCGGCAATCGCTACGGGACATTGAATGCCGAGGTCGATCGAATCCTGACGGCTGGCCGGAGCTGCGTCCTCGAGCTCGAGACGAAGGGCGCGAAGGACGTGAAGCGGATGCGACCGGCCGCGGTCACGATCTTCATCGTCGCACCGAGCTTCGACGAGCTCGAGCGCCGTCTTCGGGAGAGGGCGACCGAGAGCGCCGGTGAGATCGGCGAGCGGCTTGCGCTGGCTCGACGCCAGCTCGCCGAGGCGGACGACTTCGACTACGTCATCGTCAACGACGACGCAGAGCGTGCGGCCGACGAGCTCGAAGGCGTCGTGCGCGCCGAGATCGAGGCGACAGGTACACTTTCGCGGCGATGATCAATCCCAGAATCGACTCCATGCTCGAGAAAGTCGAGCCGCACTCCCGGTACACGCTCGTGATCGCGAGCGCGAAGCGGGCACGCCAGATCAACAACTACCACCATCAGCTCGGCGAGGGGACGTTCGACGACTTTCCGCCGCCGCTCGTCGAGTCTCGCTCGAAGAACTACCTGACGATCGCCCTCGAGGAGATCGCTCAGGGAAAGATCTCGACCCTGCCCAAGGCCTAGCGGCCCCGGCCGGGTAATCCGGCCCGACGACCATGGCCCGCGTACTCCTCGGCGTCACCGGCGGTATATCGGCCTACAAGGCGTGCGACGTGTGTCGCATGCTCGTCAGAGCGGGACACGAGGTCACGCCGGTCCTGACGCCGGGCGCGGAGCGGTTCGTCTCGACACTCACCTTCGAGGCACTTGCGCGCACCGAGACGCCGCGTGACCTCTATCCGCATCTCGTGGACGCCGACCTGCTCGTCGTCGCCCCGTTGTCGGCGAACACGCTCGCGAAGCTCGCCACGGGACTCGCGGACAACCTCCTGACCCAGCTCGCGCTCGCCTACCGCGGCCCGCTGCTGGCCGCACCGGCCATGAATTCGCGGATGTGGGAGCACCCGGCGACCCAGGCCAATCTCGACACTGTGCGCGCACGCGGAGTCGAGCTGATCGGGCCGGAGCACGGCGAGCTTGCCGAAGGCGAGGTAGGGATCGGGCGCATGAGCGAGCCGGCGACGATCTTCGCACGCTGCCAGGAGCTGCTCGGGGAAGCACGGGCGCTCGAGGGGAAACGGGTCGTCGTCACGGCGGGGGGCACTCGCGAGCCGCTCGACACCGTGCGATATCTCGGGAACCGCTCGAGCGGGAGGATGGGCGTCGCGGTTGCGCGCGAGGCGCGGCGCCGAGGCGCCGACGTGACCCTGATCGCCTCGAACATCGCCGTCCCGACACCCGACGGCGTCGAGGTCGTCCAGGCGCCGACGGCGAACGACCTCGCGCGCGAGACGCTCTCGCGGACGGAGGCGGACGTCATCGTGATGGCGGCCGCGGTGGCCGACTACCGACCCTCACAGCCGCTCGACCGAAAGCACCGCAAGGACGCCGGCTCCTGGACGGTCGAGCTCCAGCAGACCGACGACATCCTGGCCGAGCTCGGCCGGCGGCGCCACGACGGGCAGGTGCTGGTCGGGTTCGCGGCGGACGAGGGAGATGCGGGTCTGGAAGCCGCGCGGGAGAAGCGGGCGCGCAAGGCCGTGAACCTCTTGGCCTTCAACGACGTATCTCGTTCCGACATCGGGTTCGAATCCGATTCGAACGAGCTGGTGCTGATCCGGGAACACGACGAGCGCCGTATCGGCAAGAGGAGCAAGGACGAGTGCGCCGTCGCTATCCTCGACGAGGTGGCGGCGCTCCTGGAAGGAGGATGATGGACGAGCAGGTCGCGCAGGCCCCCGACCTTTCCGCGTCACCCCGTGCCTCGACGCACTCTGCCGGTGTCGCTCGGCGCGTGGTCGAGAACCTGAAGCGTGTCATTCACGCGCCGGACGAGCCGCTCGAGCTCGCGGTTCTCTGCCTCTTGTCGGAGGGGCATCTGATCATCGAGGACTTTCCCGGCGTGGGGAAGACGACGCTCGCCAAGGCGATCGCCCGGTCTGTCAGCTGCGGGTTCTCCCGCTGTCAGTTCACGCCCGACCTGCTTCCATCCGACGTCACGGGCGTCAACGTCTTCAACCAGCGCTCCAACGAGTTCGAGTTCCGTGCGGGGCCGGTGTTCACGAACCTCCTTCTCATCGACGAGATCAACCGGGCCTCGCCGAAGACGCAGGCGGCTCTCCTCGAGTGCATGCAGGAGCACCAGGTCACGGTCGACGGGGTTTCCTACCAGCTCGAACGGCCGTTCATGGTGATGGCGACGCAGAACCCGATCGAGTACGAGGGCACCTACCCGCTTCCGGAGGCCGAGCTCGACCGCTTCACGATGCGCATCACGATCGGCTACCCGCCGCTCGCCGACGAGGCGCGGATGCTCACCGAGCAGACGACGGAGCAGCAGCCGCTCGACGCGCTCGCCCCGGTGGCGACCGAGGAGGACGTCCTCGCCGCCATCGAGGAGGCGCGAGGAGTGTTCGTCGAGGAGAGTCTCAACCGCTACATCGTCGCGGTGTTGCGGCACACACGCTCGGACGGCCGCCTCTACCTCGGCGCGAGCCCGCGTGCGGGGATCGCGCTCCTGCGGGTCGCCAAGTCGCGGGCGCTCTCGCAGGGACGTGACTACATCGCCCCGGAGGACGTCAAGGCAGTGGCTCCCCCGGTGCTCGCGCATCGACTCATCCTGGCGCCGGAGGCCCGCTCGTCAGGCCTCGACGCGGCAGCTGTCGTCACGGACATCATCGAGCGAACTCCGGTTCCGGTCTAGGGCCCCGTTCCGGTGTTGACCGACCGCGGACGGTACGCCCTCGCGCTCGGCGGCGCCACCTATCTCGCCGGCTGGGCGTTCGGGTCGCACGTGCTCTACCCGATCGCGGTCGGGCTCGTCCTCGTCGTGATCGCCGCGGCGTTCTGGGTTCGGTTTCTCGCGAAGCCGGTGCGCCTGCGCCGCGCCGTGAGGGGCGGAAATCACGTTGCCGGCGATGACGTCCCCGTCTCGCTCGAGCTCGACGTGGAGGGCCGTGCGATACCGAGGACACTCACCGTCTCCGAGGGAATCGAGCGACTCGGGCGGCGTGAGGTCGTCCTCACGCGACGGACCGGCCAGCGATTGCGTGGGGACTACGTCATCAGCCGCGTTCCGCGCGGCCGCTACCCGTTCGTCCCGCTCACGGTTGCGATCGACGACCCGTTCGGTCTCGAGCGGAAGGAGATCGAGCTGGACGCGCCCGGCGCCTTGCTCGTGTTCCCCCGGCTCGTCAGCCTCGACGCGCTGTTCTCGGAGACGGGGTCGCGCGTGCAGGAAGGGAGGCGGCTGCTGATGCGCCGTCCGAGCGGCTTCGATCTGCATTCCGTCCGCGAGTACGTTCAGGGGGAGTCGTTGCGTCGCGTGCACTGGCCCACGACCGCGAGGCGAGGCCGGCTGATGGTGAAGGATCTCGAGGACTCGCCTCGTGACGAGGCACTGGTCGTCCTCGACGCCGACGCCGCCCCGGTCGTCGGCGAGGGGGTCGACTCGAGCTTCGAGGTCGCGATCTCGGCCGCCGGGTCGATCCTGCGCGCGCACGCAGGGCGGAGCCGTCGCGCGGCGCTCCTCGTCAACGGGCTCGTCCCGAGGTACCAGCCGGTGCACTCGCTCGAGGGGGACTGGGAGCTCGCGCTCGGGCTTCTCGCCTCGGCGGAGCCTGACGGCCGAAACGGCGTGGCTGCAACGCTCGTGGAGGGTGCGGGAGCGCCCTCCAAGGCACTCGAGCTCTGCGTCGTCACCTCCGGCCTCTCGCCGCGGCTCACCGAGCGCCTGCTCCAGCGCTCCGTCACGCGCAGGGGCACGTCGCTCGTGTTCGTCGACCCGACGAGCTTCGGCCCGAAGCCGTCCGCCGGGCCGTCGGCTGACGCGCGAACGCAGCTGGCGCGCCTGGCCCACGCCGGCATCGCCGTCTGCATCGTGCGTAGAGGCGACGATCTTGCCGCGCGGCTCGGCGGCACCGTCCAGGCGGGAGCGACCGCCGTTGGCTAGAGCGATCCTGTTGATTGCCATCTCGGCGGCGCTCATGTCGTTTGCGTGGCTCCAGCTCGAGGACCCCGACGCATCCTTCGTCGAGGTCGGAGCGATGCTCGGGCTCGCGCTCATTCCGGCCGCGCTTGCCGTGCTCACGCGCCGTTGGTGGGTCGGTGCGATCGCGTTGGTCGTCTGCGCTGCACCGGCGGTCGGGGTCGCGTTCGACGTGCCGGTCACGGAGATGCGCCCGGGAGAGCGGGACTTCTTCGGCCCGGCATTCGGCGGGATCGCGGACGGATTCCGCGACCTCTGGGAGACGGATGCCCCGTTCAGCATCAGCCGTCATCCCGAGCTTGCCGGGCTCGTGCTGGTCGCGATCTTCGTGCTGGTCGGCGTGATCGCCCTGCTCATCGTTCGGGGCCGCGCACTTCTGGCCGGTCTCGTACTCGTCATCGGGGTTGGAGTACCGGCCACGATCTCCGCGAGCTACGGCATCGGCAGCCCGTTGCGCACCGGTGCGATCGTGCTCGCCGCGCTCCTCGTCCTCCTCTACCTGACGGCGGGCGCGAGGCGGCCGCTCCGCGGCGTCGGCGCGGCCGCCGCACTCGGGATCGTCGTCGTGCTTGCAGCTGCAGGCGCATCAGCCACGAGTGCTGTCTCGAAGGACGCGTTTCTCTCCTGGAAGGGCTGGGATCTGTACGACCGGCCGACCGACCCGGTCGGTGTCCGCTACGTCTGGAGCTCGAACTACAGCGGTCTCACGTTCCCGAAGAAGGAGACCGTCGTCCTGACGATCAAGGCTCCGAACACGTCGTTCTACTGGCGTGCCACGACACTCGACGAGTACACGGGCGTCGGCTGGCGCGAGAACATCATTCCCGGCCCGGCGCGGCAGACGAACGAAGTCTCGGACGCGCTCCGCGACCCGAACCTCCCGCCGGCTGCGAAGAAGCCGAGCAACTGGACCCGGCAAGACGTGACCGTCGTCGGCCTCGCCGATACCCATCTCATCGCCGCGGCGACTCCGGTCAAGTGGCAGCCGACCGTCGAGGGCCCGGTCCAGTACGCGCCGAACGGCGTCGTCGTCGCGCCACGCGGGCTGCCCCTCGGTCAGACGTACTCCGTCTGGAGCTACACGCCGGAGGTGAAGCCGGAGGAGCTCGCGAAGCTCGGCACGGACTACCCGACCGAGATCCAGCGCTACCTCGAGGTCCTGCCGGAGGTCGGCTTTCCCGCATTCGGAACGCCCGACCGTGACGCCCAGGTGAAGCAGCTCTTCGCCGCCCGGTCAGACGATGCGCTCCTCGGGGAATACGAGGCGCTGTACCGCCAGGCGAAGGAGGTCGTCGGGAAGGCGAAGAGCCCGTACATCGCCGCCGCAACGCTCGAGACCTGGCTGCGCAGCCAGGGGGGCTTCACCTACACCGTGAAGCCTGAGCAGCCGGCCGGGCCGGTGCCGCCGCTCGTGGACTTCGTGCTGCGGACGAAGGAGGGTTACTGCCAGCACTTCGCAGGGGCGATGGCGGTCATGCTCCGGCTGCTCGGGGTGCCGGCGCGGGTCGCGGTTGGCTTCACGAGCGGGTCGTACGACAAGCGGACGAAGGCATGGGAGATCACCGATCACGACGCGCACGCATGGGTCGAGGTGTTCTTCCCCGGCTACGGGTGGCTGCCCTTCGATCCGACCCCTGGCCGGGGAACGCTCGGAGGTGCATATTCGACCTCCTCGCTTGCGTTTCCGACCGGCGGCCCCACGGCGCTCGGCGTGCCCAACGCATCCCTGTCCGAGGTCCTGCGTCGTCGCCTCGCGGGCGCGAAGGATGGCGGCGGTGGCAATGCCAATGTCGAGACACCCGCAGCGACCGGTGGAGATGACGGCGGCGGTGGGATCAGCGTCACCGGGTACGTCTTCATCGCGCTGGCAGCTCTGCTCGCGCTCGTCCTGGCCGGCAAGGCCCTGCGGGCCCGGCTGCGATTCGTCTCGAAGGATCCGCGGAAGGTCGCCTCGGCCTGCCGTCGCGATCTCGTCGCGTACCTCTCGGACCAGCGAATCGGCTTTCCGGAGAGCGCCACGCTCGAGGAGCTCGGCGCCTACCTCGAGCGCCACTACCGCGTGAATGCGGCTCCGTTCGTCAAGGCCGTCAACGGCGCGCGATTCGGATCGCCGGAACGAGCCGGAGAAGCCGCGCTCCGCGCTCGGCACGAGCTGAAGATGCTCAAGTCGCAGCTGCGCCATCAGCTCAGCACGTCGAGCCGTGCGCGCGGCGCGCTGAGCCTTCGCTCCCTCACGGTGTGACGCCACGGGCATGATTGACGACGGGACGATGAGCGAGACCTACGACCTCTACCAGCAAGGCCGCCGCCATCTCGCTGCGGGCTACGCGGCTCAGGCAACGGTCGCGCTCGAGAAGGCGAAGCGGCGCGAACCCGCGAAGGCGTCGATCCGAGAGGCCCTGGGAATCGCGTACTTCCGGATCCGGCGCTTTCGGGAAGCCGAGCGCGAGTTCCGGGCGGTGCTCGACATCTCGCCGGTGGACGACTATGCCCACTTCGCTCTCGGTCGCTGCCTCGAGCGACAGGGCCGCCGGGACGAGGCCGCCGGTCACTACAAGCTCGCCTGCTGCCTGCGCCCCGGCCAGGAGGACTACCGGGAAGCCGCGCGCGCGCTCGGGATGGTGGACGGGGGGTGAGCTTCTACGACGTCGTCTCAGGTCTCCGGGTCGAGGTCGAGCAGGCGCGTCTCGAACGGCGCCAGGTCGACGTGTCCAGCGGGTTCACACGGGTCACGACAACGGTCGTCCTGTCGGGCTCCGGGAGCGAGGGGCGCGGCGAGGACGTCACCTACGAGGCGGGCGATCATGACACCTACCCCTCGCCGGACCTGACGGGGCGGTCTAGCTTCGACGCGCTGTCGACCCGGCTCGGCGCCCTCGATCTGTTTCCGGGGAAGGCGCCGGAGCGCGAGCCCTCCCGCGACTACCGGCGCTGGGCCTTCGAGAGCGCGGCGCTCGATCTCGCGCTTCGCCAGGCCGGGATCTCGCTCGGCGAGGCCCTCGGCCGCCCCTACCATCCAGTTCGGTTCGTGGTCTCGACCCGGCTCGATATCCATCGCTGGCTTGCGCTGTACCCCGAGCTCGAGTTCAAGCTCGATCCGACGAGTGAGTGGGACAGGGCGACGATGACGGACATCGCGTCGACGGGCCGGGTGCGAGTGCTCGACTTCAAGTCGTTCTACACGGGCACGCCCGTCGACCTCGCGCCGGATCCTGTGCTCTACCGGTCGGCCGCGGAGCTCTTCCCGGACGCCGTGCTCGAGGACGCGGCCTTGACGGATGGGACACGGGTCGCACTCGCCGGCGCGCTCGACCGGCTCTCGTGGGATGCGCCCATCCACTCGCTTGCGGACGTCGACGCGCTGCCGATTCCGCCGCGGTTTCTCAACATCAAGCCGTCGAGGTTCGGGTCTGTCCAACGCCTCTTCGACTGCATCGAGACCTGTCTCGACCGGGGCATGATGCTCTACGGCGGGGGGCAGTTCGAGCTCGGGATCGGCCGCGGTCAGATACAGGCTCTCGCCAGCCTCTTCTACGCCGACTCCGCGAACGACGTCGCCCCCGGAAGCTACAACGCGCCCGAGCCAAGCCCGGGTCTTCCCCAGAGCCCGCTCGAACTGCCGGCGGATCTGACGGGCTTCTCGTGGGAGCGGGGGTAGCAGAGGATTGGCCGCCCGCCGGGGCGGTCTTCCAGGGTGCGCTCTACTACGGCGAGACCCACCTGAGACGCGGTGACTACGGTCACGCGTACCGCCAGTTCGTTCGCGCAGCGGAGGCGGCGCCCGGCGACAAGGAGCGTGAGCTTGCACGAGGGCTCGCACACCTGGCGGCCGCCGGATACAAGCGAGCCGGAGGCGACCAGCGCGGGTATGAGCGCCAGAACGAGCATGCGCGCAGGCGACTCACGCCGTTTCTTCCGAGCGCGTGGAATCTCGATCTCGTCGAGCTGATCGAGCTAGCCTGAGGGAATGCGTCGGGCGGCTCCCCTCGCGCTCTCCGTCGTCATCGCCCTGGCGATTCCGGCTGTCCTTCTCGGCAACGGGCTGTGGTTGCTGACCAACGACTGGTACGTGCACGCCGAGTACGCGCGGCCGGGCTTCCCGGACGATCAGTTCGGTTTCACGAAGGCGGAGCGGACACGGCTCGCGCTCGCGGGCCTCGACTCGATCAAGCCGCTCAACGGAGAGGGCGTCCAGATTCTCCGCGACGCTCGCCTTCCGGACGGGTCAGCGGCGTTCAACGAGCGAGAGATCACGCACATGTCCGATGTCCGCGGACTCGTCGGGAAGGTGTTGCTCGCGCACGCGATCGCGCTCGTTGCGATCCTGGCCTGCGCGGTCGCAGCGCGGGTGCTCCGCGCGCGGGGTGTCGCCAGGCGGGGGCTCTTTGCCGGAGGGCTCCTGACGCTCGTCCTCGCCGCGACGCTGGGTCTCCTGATGCTGGTGAACTTCAACTGGTTCTTCGTCCAGTTCCATGAGGCGCTCTTCACGGGCGACACCTGGCTGTTTCCCGACTCGGACACGTTGATCCGCCTCTACCCCGACGTGTTCTGGAGCGACTTCGGCGGAATCCTCGCAGGGCTGACTGTGCTCCAGGCGCTACTCCTCACCGGGGTCGTCTGGTGGATGCAGAGGCGTGACCGAACCCGTACCCTCCGAGCCGGCGACGACCCGGCTCGGACGTACGAGGTCGAGCCCACGTCGCTCAGGTGACCTTGCCGAAGGCTCGCATGCTCGCGACGAGGCCACGAATGCCGTGGCGAGTCCCGTCGATACGAATTCGTGCGAGGGTGAAGAGCTCGGACGGGCGCCCCAGGCCGTCTCGAACGGTCGTCGCGCCCAGGTAGCCTGCCGCCCGGACAGCCGCGACGACGGCCGCGTCGTAGCGCCCCGCGGGGTAGCAGAAGAAGTTGACGGGCTGGTCGAACTGACGTTGGATGCGGCGACGTGACCCCTGGATCTCGCGCCGGAGCGCGGCAGGGTCGAGCGTCGTCAGGTCGGGGTGGGTGAGGGTGTGGGCATCGACCTCCCAACCTGCGGCGATGAGTGCTCTGATCCGGCGCGGGGACAGCCCCCACGGGGTGGACTCGTTCCTGACGAGGAGGTTGAGCACCCCCGGCCAGTGCTTTGCGCGGAGGACGGGAAGTGCGTTCACGAAGACGCTCCGGTACCCGTCGTCGAAGGTGAGGACGATCGGGTGGCGGGGCAACGCGACCTCGTCGTGCCAGTAGGCGTAGACCTGGTCGAGCGTCACTGCGTGGTAGCCGCTCGCGGCGAGCCACTCGATCTGGGCCGCGAAGTCATCAGGCAGGACGTAGAGGCCGGGATACGGCGCATCCGCGGGTGGGGCTGCAACGACGTGGTACATGAGGATCGGGATCGGATGGTCGTGCGGGCCTTTGACGTGCGCTGGGTCGACAGGAGGTGGATCGGCAGCCGGTCTGGTCTCGGTCGCGGCCGTGCTCGATCCGGTGCGCGGCGACTCGTCGAGACTCGAGACCCCACAGCCGGCGAGCGGCGCGCTCAGGGCCACCAGGGCGATCACGAAGACTCCCAGCCGAAACGGCCGGCTCGCGCGACCGTGACACCGATGGAGACTTCGAATCGCTCGAGTCTACGCCGCGCGGCTGCCGGAGCCCATCACGGACGCCCGAGGGTGCAGGGCTACGGGGGCCGCTCCGTGACGGCTCCAGCGACGGGCGAGAAGTGCGCTGCCGCCGACGACCACGACCGGGAAGCCGATGGCGAACGCGACCGCCGGCCAGCCCGGGCCCGCCGACCCCGCTGCGTCGACGCGGTGGTGCGCCGGAGGCCCGGAATTCACAGGTTTCGCGGCCGCCGTCGCAGGAACGAGCGCAGCGAGCGCAACTCCTGGATCAACACGTCGAGGATCGCAGCGAGCCCGCTGTCGGGCCATGGCGCTACCAGGTGTTTCCGGGTGCGGGCAACCGTACGCCGGGATGTGCGCTGGTCACCCGGCCTTGCCCGCGACCGTGCCTTCTGCGGCGGACTCGATGCGCGCGACCTCGGCTTTCGGGGCGACGCGCCAGAACTGCGGGCCGGCCTCGTCCCAAGCGCCGAGCAGACGGGATGCAACGGAGGAACCGGTGAAGCGCACATGCCGCTCGAGGAGCTCGCGGAGCGTGTCCAGATCGGCAGCGTCAAGGCGCGCCGCAGCGACGAGCTGCGCGTTCAGATGGCGCTCCATCCGCTCCTCGGGGTCGAACACATAGGCCTGGCCGCCGGTCATGCCCGCCCCCAGGTTGAGCCCGTACGGGCCGAGGATCACGACCGTGCCGCTCGTCATGTACTCGCACGGGTGGTCGCCGGCTCCCTCGACGACTGCGACAGCGCCCGAGTTGCGGACGCAGAAGCGCTCTCCGGCCGCGCCGGCGCAGTAGAGCTCGCCGCCGGTCGCTCCGTAGAGCACGGTGTTACCCATCAACACGGGCCCACCGGCATCGTTCGCCGGGGGACGGATCACGATGCGACCACCCGCCATGCCCTTGCCGACGTAGTCGTTCGCCTCGCCGGTGAGCAGCAACTCGACGCCCTCGGTGAGGAACGCACCGAAGCCCTGCCCGGCGACGCCGTCGAAGGCGGCGCGGATACGCCCGGGTGGTCCAGCCGAGCCGAATCGCTTGCCGATCACGCCCCCGAGGCGCGCACCGACGGTTCGATCGCCGTTCGTGATCGGATAGGACAGCTCGGTGACCCTGGCACCGTCGAGAGCCGGCGCAGCGTCCTCGGCAAGCCGAGCGCCGAGCTCCCAGCCGGTGGGCTCTCGGTGGGTGTCCCCGACGTATCTGGTGGCGCCCTCGGCGATCGAGACGAGCAGCGGCCGAAGGTCGAGGCTGTCGGTGCGAGCGTCGCCGGTCTCCTCCTGGCGTAACAGGTCGACACGTCCGACGGCCTCCTCGAACGTTCGCAGCCCGAGAGCGGCGAGTGTTCGACGGATCTCCTCGGCCACGAAGACCAGGTAGGCCATCACCTGCTCCGGCGTGCCCGCGAACTTGTCGCGTAGCTCCGGCCGCTGCGTCGCGATTCCGACAGGGCACGTGTCGACGTGGCATGACCGGACCATGAGGCAGCCCTCGGCGAGCAAGAGTGCAGTGCCGAAGCTCACCTCGTCTGCACCGAGTAGTGCCGCGACGACGACATCGCGGCCCGTCTTGAAGCCGCCGTCGACCCGGATGCGAACGCGGCCGCGCAGCCCGTTCGCCACGAGCGCCTGCTGCGTTTCCGCGAGGCCGAGCTCCCACGGGACACCCGCGTTCTTGATCGAGGTCAGCGGGCTCGCACCGGTCCCGCCGTCCGCGCCGGCGATGTGAACCGCGTCGGCCAGCGCCTTGACGACCCCCGCGGCCACGAGCCCGACGCCGCTTTCCGACACGAGCTTCACGGACACGGCTGCGGCGGGGTTCACCTGCTTGAGGTCGAAGATGAGCTGCGCGAGGTCCTCGATCGAGTAGATGTCGTGGTGAGGTGGGGGTGAGATGAGCGCGACGCCCGGCACGGTGTGCCGCAAGCGCGCGATCTCCGCCGAGACCTTGTGCCCGGGAAGCTGGCCGCCCTCGCCCGGCTTCGAGCCCTGGGCGACCTTGATCTGGAGCTCGTCGGCATACGCCGCATACTCCGGCGTCACGCCGAAGCGACCCGAGGCGATCTGCTTGATACGGCAGTTGCGCTCATCGTGGAAACGGGCGGGATCCTCGCCGCCTTCACCCGAGTTCGCCTTGCCGCCCAGGCGGTTCAGCGCGATTGCGATCGTCTCGTGCGCCTCCGCCGAGAGCGCGCCGTGGGACATCGCTCCGCTCGAGAACCGCTTCACGATCGCTTCGACCGGCTCGACCTCGTCGAGCGCTACAGGGTCTCCGGCCGGAACCAGCTCGAGCAGGTCGCGCGGCTCCATCGGGGTGCGACCGTTGACGAGCGAGGAGAACTTCTCGTACAGCTCCCATCCCTCGAGATCGATGCCGGAACTGCCGTTCCTGACGGCCCTCTGCAGCGTGTGTGCGGCAGCCATCTCGTGTGCTGCGTCGACGACGTCCCCATTCGTCTCGTGCGGCTCGCCGCCCTTGCGCCACTTGATGTAGCCAGGATTCTCGAGGGTCACCTTGCCGCCGCCTGCGAGCCCGCTCGAGCGCTCGACGAGCTCCCGCTCGAGCTCGGCGAAGCCGATGCCGTCGATCGGGCAGGGCGTGTCGACGAACGCGCGGTCGACGACCTCGGGGGCCAGGCCGACGATCTCGAAGATCTGTGCTCCGCAATAGCTGGCGATATCCGAGATTCCCATCTTGGACATCGCCTTGAGGACACCGTCCTCGACTGCCTCCCGGAACCGTGCCTGTGCCTCTTCGGGCGAAGGGCGATCGCCACCGATCTTGTCCCGAGCGGCCATCTGGGCGAGTGTCTCGAGCGCGAGGCGCGGACAGATCGCCTCTGCTCCGTATCCGAGGAGGCACGCGAAGTGGTGAACCTCCCGGGCCTCGTCCGTCTCGACGACGAGCGTCGCCTTCGTTCGCAACCCCGTGGCGACCAGCCGGTGGTGGACGATGCCCGTGGCGAGGAGCGCGGGCACGGGCACTCTCTCGGCGGCCGTGTCGGCGATCAGGAGCATCCCCGCGCCGGCGCGAACCGCGGCTTCCGCCTCGTTGCCGAGGCGGCTGCACGCCCGCTCGAGTCCCTCCTCCGGTGCGAAGGTCGCGTCCAGTCGTACGGGCGAGATCTGGTCGAGTGCGTCCGGGTAGAGGAAGAAGCTCGGGAACTCGATGCCGGCGGCAACCTCGGGCCCGGAGGACAGGAGCGGCGCCCGGCTGCCGAGAACGGTGCGCAGCGACATGACGAATCGCTCGCGCAGGTGATCGATCGGAGGATTGGTGACCTGGGCGAAGCGCTGCTTGAAGTAGTGATAGAGCGGACGCGGCCGTCCCGCGAGAGGTGGCAGCGCCGTGTCGTCGCCCATCGAGTATGTGGGGTCGTGCGCATGGGACGCGATGGGGCGGAGGAACATCGTGAGCTCCTCGCGCGTGTAGCCGAATGCCGCCTGGCGGGCGGTCAGCTCCTCCTCGGGGGGGTCGAGCGGCGAGCCCGTCGACCCGGCGACGAGTCCCTCGCCGAGCCAGGCGCTGTAGGGATGTTCGGCCGCAAGCCGCTCCTTGATCTGCCAGTCGTCCTCGAAGCCGCGCGCCGGGTCGACGGAGATCATCTGTCCCGGGCGCAGCTTGCCCCTACGAACCCGACCTCGCCCCTCGAATGAGACGGTGCCGGCCTCCGACGAGCAGACGATCAGCCCGTCCTCGCAGATCGCGTAGCGAAGGGGCCGCAGGCCGTTGCGGTCGAGGGCGGCGGCAACCACGTGCCCGTCCGTGAAGACGATGCCGGCAGGGCCGTCCCAGGGCTCGAGCAGCCCAGCGTGGTAGCGGTAGAAGTCCCGAATCTCCTGTGGCAGCTCCTCGTTCCCCTCCCACGCCGGCGGGATCAGCATCGACGCGGCGTGCCTCACGTCGCGGCCGCCGTTGACGATGAACTCGAGCGCGTTGTCGAGCATCGTCGAGTCGGAGCCGGACTCGTCGAGCACGGGGTGGTAGAGCTCGTCGTCGGTCGACCCGAAATTGCCTTCGCGGGCACGCATCCAGTTGACGTTCCCCTGAATCGTGTTGATCTCGCCGTTGTGGCAGAGGAACCTGAATGGCTGCGCGCGCTCCCAGGACGGCATCGTGTTGGTCGAGAAGCGCTGGTGGAAGATGCCGAACGGGACCGTGAGGTCGGGGTTCGTGAGGTCGAGATAGAACTCCCCCAGCTGGTCGGCTGCGCAGAGGGCCTTGTAGGTGACCGTGCGGAAGGAGAGCGACGCGATGTACGCGCCGCCGCTGCGCTCCGCACGCTTGCGCGCGTGGTAGGCGCGCCACTCGGTCTCGGCTTCGGTCAGCCCCGGGGGCGGCACCAGCCCGAGCTGCTCGATGCGCGGCATGCTGGCCTGCGCCTCCGCTCCGAGGTGATCGACGTCGACCGGCACCTCTCGCCAGCCGAGCGTCTCGATTCCCTCGGCCGCGCACGCGGCCTCGATCGCGGCCCGTGCCGAATCCTCGCGCAGGAACACCATCGCCAGCCCCGCTCCGGGCCGAGGCCTCAGCACCTCGGGAATCGGTAGCAGCAAGCCCGCGCCGTCTCCGGTCCTCCCGTCTGCAGCCGTCGCGCCACGGTGGCGGACGCGACACAGGCCCTCGATCAGAAGGTCGACGATGTCGCGTGAGGCGTGCCCGTCGACATTCGCGATGAAGCCGATGCCGCACGCGTCGCGCTCGACAGAGACGTCATGGAGTGGGCGTGGGGCGACGATCGGGATCCTTCCTGCAAGCTTCAGCGAGCGGTTAGAGTTGTCGTCCGGCCTCTTGGCAGTTCGCACGAGCCGGCGGAGGCGAGACTGGAGACGCCGGCTAGCGACGGGCCGCGCGGGCGGCCGGAACGGCCGTGTTCTTCTTGTCCGCGAGGGCCATGCTGCCGGTAAGAATAGGGACAGGCGGGCCTACTGGTCAAGTGAGCTCCAACCCGGGGGCCCGCTGCGAACAGCGGGCCCCCGGATAGCGGTGGCTTTCTAGCTCGTCGGTGGGTCGGATTCCGTGACGGTTGGTGGCGTCGACGGCGGGGCAGGGCGCGAGTCGGGCGGCTGCGACAGCCTGGATCCCTGCTCATACGCGCCCCGGATGGCCCCGGCGGCAGCCTCCCGCCCGCCCAGCCCGAAGGCGAGGGCCAGCCCGAGAGCGACCGAGCCCATCAGCGCCGCGTAGGTGATCGTGACGATGGTGTTCGCGATCTCGAGCTGATCGAGCGCCATGAAGACGCCGACCGAGAGGATCAGCACCATCGCCGCGGTCCCGAGGATCTCGCCTATCGCCCTCCCGGAGAGCGAGGACGAGATGAGCCTTGCGACCCAGGGTGCCAGGAACCCCGCGGCGATCAGGATCGCGACCGCGGCTATGACGTTCGGGATGTAGTGCCAGACGCGGGATACCGCAGCTTCGACCGACGGGACGCCGAGGACGTCGGCCGCGATGCCGAATCCGGCCAGGAGGATGAGCCAGAAGACGAGCGTTCCGAGCGCCCCTGAGAGGCTTGTCGTTGCCCGCTTCAGGAACTCCGGGCCGCGCTTCTCGACGAGGCGGTCGAGCCCGATCCGCACGAGGACACGACGAACGAGGCCCGCGACGACCTTGGCCACGATCCACGCGACGATGAGGACTCCGATGGCACCGAGGACGCGCGGAAGCCAGTCCCAGAAGGTCGCGAACGCATTGTCGACGCTGTCGACGAAGTCGGCCACGAGCATGGCCGCCCCCTTTCAGGTAGTGACAGAAGCAGCGATCCTAGGGACGAGACCGGACGCCCAAGCCGCCTGCGCAGTTGACAGGGGTCATTGGCGTCCGCCACACTGAAGGTCGATGTCGCGAAGGCCCGCCACCGCCCGAGCACGCACGCTGGAAGCCCCGACCGGGGCGTTCCTCGTCCTGCTCGCAGGGATCGCCGGCCTCCTCCTCGCCGTCGGCATCCTCATCGTCCCCCGCTAGGGGGATGAACACACCCACGCGGCCTCTGATGCCGCACACGCCGACCGGACAGCGGGATCAGTGCGCCGTGAGACGACCTGGGCTCCGCGCACACGAGGAGGAGGTGAGCGTTCGATGAAAGCGAAGGCGGTACAGTTCGTGCCTGTCGCGACGCGCGTCGGCCTGCGCGCGTGGACAGACGACGACGAGGTGGTGCTCAGATGAAGATGCTCGGTTCCGACGCGATCCTCCGCTCGCTCGAGGCGGAAGGAGTCGACGTCTGCTTCGGGATTCCGGGCGGCGCGATTCTTCCCATCTACGACGCCTTCGCGCGCGGCAGTACCGTTCGGCACGTGCTCGCACGCCACGAGCAGGGGGCGGGGCACATGGCCGAGGGCTACGCGAGAGCGTCAGGTCGCGTCGGCGTTGCCATGGCGACTTCGGGCCCGGGCGCGACCAACCTCGTGACGCCGATCGCCGACGCCTGGATGGACTCGACTCCACTCGTGTGCGTGACCGGACAGGTCAGGTCGACGCTGATCGGCACGGATGCCTTCCAGGAATGCGACATCACGGGAATCACGATCCCGATCGTCAAGCACTCGTGGCTCGTCCAGTCGGTCGAGGAGATTCCGGGAGTGATGAAGGCCGCGTTCCACATCGCCCGCACCGGCCGCTGCGGCCCTGTCCTCGTCGACGTGCCGCGTGATATTCAAGAAACGGAGATCGACTTCGAGTACCCGGACCACGTCGACCTTCCCGGCTGGAAACCGCCGAAGCGCGGTCATCCCCGCCAGATCCGGGAGGCGGCAGCGCGCATCGCGGCAGCCGAGAAGCCCGTGCTCTACGTCGGCGGCGGAACGCTGAACGCCGACGCGTGCGCGGAGCTGAAGGAGCTCGCCGAATCCGCCGGGCTTCCCGTCATCACCACGCTCATGGGGAAGAGCGCGTTCCCCGAGACCCACGAGCTCTTCTTCGGGTGGCCGGGCATGCACGGCCCCAAGTGGTCGAACTGGGCGATGAACAAGGCCGATCTCCTGATCGCGTGTGGGGCGAGATTCGACGACCGGGTGACGGGCAAGCTGACGGCCTTCGCGCCGGGCGCCGCGGTTATCCATCTGGACATCGACGCGGCCGAGATCGGCAAGCTGCGCCGGGCGGACGTCCCCGTCGTCGGGCCGCTGAAGCAGGTCCTGCGCGATCTCACCTCGCGAGGTGCGAAAGCTTCAGGACGACGGCAAGGCTCGGCCGCCCGAGGCATGGGTTCGCCAGATCGCGGAATGGCGCGAAGAGTTCCCGCTCCGGTACGGCAAGGGCGGCGACATGCTGAAGCCGCAGGCGGTGGTCGAGATGCTCCAATCGCTGACCGCGTCGCGTGAGGACGTCATCTGGACGACCGGGGTGGGACAGCATCAGATGTGGGCGATGCAGTACCTCCTCTGCGACGAGCCGCGAACGTTCATCACCTCCGGCGGTCTTGGCACGATGGGCTACGGACTCCCGGCCGCCGTGGGCGCGAAGGCCGCGCGTCCGGACGCGACGGTCGTCTGTATCGACGGCGACGGCTGCTTCCAGATGACCTGCCAGGAGCTCGCCACGGCGACGCTCGAGAACCTGCCGATCGTGGTCGTGATCGTCAACAACGGCTACCTCGGCATGGTGCAGCAGTGGCAGGACATGTTCTTCGGCGAGCGGCTCTCCCAGGTGCACCTGACCCATCAGGTGCCGGACTACGCAGGTCTCGCGGAGGCATACGGTGCGGCCGGCTACACCGTGTCCTCGGAGGAGGAGCTCGAGTCCGTCCTCGGCGAGGTTCTCAACGCGGGCCGGACCGCGGTGATCGACGCGCGGGTCGATCCGAAGGAGCACTGCTTCCCGATGATCCCCGCGGGTGCGGCCGCACTCGATCTGGTCGAGTATCCGGAGGAAGAGACGGTGGAGGCCTAGATGATTGATCGAAAATTGATTCGGAAACCGTGGCACCGCCGGATGACGTCTGAGACACATCGCATGAGTCGCCGCTCGTTCTCCCCCATAGCGCTGCTATGGGCTCGGAACGATCACCGGCTCATGCTCGGTCGCAGCCGCCCTGGTGCGTCGGCCGGACAGGCCGACGCGGTTTCGCCGCGATATCGGCCGGGCTTCGCCCGGCAACGATTCGCGGCACGGCACCACACTTTCCGATCAACCATCTGATGGCGATCCACACGATCTCGGTCCTCGTCGAGAACAAGCCCGCGGCGCTCATGCGCATCACCTCCATGTTCGCGCGGCGGGGCTTCAACATCGAGAGCCTGGCCGTCGGCCCGACCGAGCGCCACGACGTGTCTCGGATCACGATGCGCGTGAACTGCGACCAGACGACGATCGAGCAGATCGAGAAGCAGATGCACAAGCTCGTCAACGTCCTCCGTGTCCAGGAGCTCGAGCCGGACGAGGCCGTCGAGCGCGAGCTGCTCCTGATCAAGGTTGCTGCTCCGCCCGACCGCCGTGCCGAGCTGATGGCACTCGGAGACGTCTTCCATGCGCGTGTCATCGATCTCGGCCCGGAGGCCCTCGTGTTCGAGGTCGTCGGCTCTGCCGAGGAGCTCGAGTCGTTCGAGGAGCTCGTCCGGCCTCACGGCATCAAGGAGCTCGTCCGGACCGGCAGGATCGGGCTCATGCGCGCCTCGGCGCGGCGGGAAGACCGCCGCCGACTCGCCGTCCTACGGTAGAACTCCCCCGCCACACGACAACGAAAGGACTCAGATGGCGACCATCCTCCGCGACGGCGACGTCGGCCTGCTCTCGGGCAAGGTTGCGGTGATCGGCTACGGCAGCCAGGGTCACGCCCATGCCCTCAACCTCAAAGACTCCGGCGTTCACGTGGTCGTCGGCCTTCGCGACGGGAGCTCCTCGCGGGAGGCTGCGGAGGAGGCCGGTCTCGAGGTCGCCTCGATCGCGGATGCCGTGAAGGGGGCACAGCTGGTCGCCATGCTCCTCCCCGACCAGGTGCAGCCGAAGGTCTTCGACGACGACGTCGCTCCGAACTTCGAGCCCGACGCCGCGTTGCTCTTCGCGCACGGCTTCAACATCCTTTACGGGCGCGTCAAGCCAGGCGAGGCGAACGATGTCATCATGGTCGCCCCGAAGGGGCCCGGGCACATCGTCAGACGGCTCTACACCCAGGGCCTCGGGACGCCGGCGCTGATCGCGGTCGAGCAGGATGCGAGCGGGAGGGCGCGCGAGATCGCGCTCGCGTACGGCGTCGCGATCGGCTCGGGCCGGGCCGGCATGCTCGAGACGACGTTCAAGGAGGAGACC
The DNA here is from genome assembly GCA_963710975.1 of uncultured Thermoleophilia bacterium. Taxonomy (GTDB): domain Bacteria; phylum Actinomycetota; class Thermoleophilia; order Gaiellales; family Gaiellaceae; genus JBBQXH01. Next base: position 206,784 of record CAVQCG010000004.1, read on the forward strand.
GAGACGGATCTCTTCGGCGAGCAGTCGGTTCTCTGCGGCGGCGTGAGCGAGCTGATCAAGGCCGGGTTCCAGACGCTCGTCGACGCGGGCTACCAGCCGGAAATCGCCTACTACGAGTGTCTCCACGAGCTGAAGCTCATCGTCGACCTGATCTGGGAAGGCGGCCTCTCGTACATGCGCTACTCGATCTCCGACACCGCCGAGTACGGCGACTACGCCCGTGGCCCGGTGGTCATCGACGATCACGTACGCGAGCAGATGCAGAAGGTCCTCGTCAACATCCAGAGCGGCCAGTTCGCGAAGGAGTGGATTGCCGAGATGGAGGAGGGCGAGGCGAACCTGAAGCGCGTGCGCGAGGAGCAGCAGAACCTTCCTATCGAAGAGGTCGGCAAGGAGCTTCGCGCGCTGATGGCGAAGCCCGAGTAGCCGGGGCGGCTCGGTATGGCCTCCGTCGACGTTCCGGTCGCGCTTCTCGGCTACGGGACGGTCGGCGCGGCGGTCAACCGGCTCCTGGCGGAGAACGCTGGCGACATCGAACGGGCGACCGGCCACAGACTGCGTGTCGTGCGCGCGCTCGTTCGTGACACGGACAAGCAGCGCGGCTTCGAGGCGCCGCCGGGAGTCCTTACGACCGACTTCGCGTCGATCCGCGACGATCCGGAGATCACCCTCTGCGCGGAGGTGATGGGCGGCATCGAGCCGGCGAGAGGGTACGTGCTCGAGCTGCTCGCGGCCGGGAAGCCGGTCGTGACCGCAAACAAGCAGCTCATCGCACAGCGGAGCGCGGAATTGTTCCCCGCGGCTTCGGCGGCCGGCGTGCAGCTCCGCTTCGAGGCGTCCGTCTGTGCTGCGATACCGGTCATCAAGGTGCTCCGTGAGGCGCTCGTCGTCTCGAATGTCCATCGGGTGCTCGGAATCGTGAACGGGACGACGAACTACATCCTCACGAAGATGGAGGCCGGTGCCACCTACGCGGACGCGCTCGGGGAGGCACAACGACTCGGGTTTGCCGAGGCGGACCCCACCGAGGACGTCTCCGGCGCGGACGCAGCGGCCAAGATGGCGATTCTCGCGACGATCGCATTCGGCTCGCGTGTCACGCTGAAGGACGTCGCGTACGAGGGAATCGAGGGGATCGTCCCGGGACACATCCGTGCAGCCGACGAGATGGGCATGGTCGTGCGCCTCGTGGGAGCGGCCTCGCTCGTGGCCGGTGCGGTCGACGTTCGCGTCTGGCCGACGCTTGTCGACCGGCACCATCCGCTTGCTGCGATCGAAGGCGCGTTCAACGCAGTGATGCTCGAGGGCGATGCAATTCGCGAGATCACGCTGGAAGGGCCGGGTGCAGGTGGCATCGAGACGGCGTCGGCGGTCGTCGCCGACATGGTCTCGATCGTCGGGACGACGGGCACCGGCTTCCTGCAGGACGACGCGGCCTGGCGGACGCTCCCGAAGCTCGAGCCGGGCGAGCTCCGTTCGCCGTTCTACGTCCGAATCGAGGTGGACGACCGTGCCGGTGTGCTCGCGCACGTGGCAGAGCGGCTCGCGGCGCACGACGTCTCTGTCGCCCAACTCGTGCAGCACCAGACGGGCGAGGGCGCGGCGCTCCACATCGTCACCCACGAAGCGCCGAGTGGCGCCGTCGAGCGGGCGCTCGCCGACATCGCGTCGCTACCCGAGGCGCACGGCTCTCCGACGCGCCTGGCGGTGATCTCCGACCGGGGAGTCTCGTGAAGGGTGTTGTAGACCGGTACCAGGAGCGCCTGCCGCTACAGGCGGGAACACCGATCGTCTCGCTCGGCGAGGGGTCGACTCCACTCATCCCGGCGCTGCGGATCTCCGAGCGGCTCGGGGTCGAGATCTGGCTGAAGCTCGAAAGCCAGAACCCCACCGGCAGCTTCAAGGACCGGGGTATGACCGTTGCAGTCTCGAAGGCCGTCGCCGACGGCGCGCGGGCGGTGATCTGCGCCTCGACCGGGAACACCGCCGCCTCGGCGGCCGCCTACGCAGCGCGCGCAGGGCTGGCGGCCGTGATCTTGCAACCTGCCGGTGCGGTTGCCCTTGGAAAGCTTGCCCAAGCCCGTGCGGTCGGGGCGCGCGTGCTCGAGGTGCGGGGTAGCTTCGATCAGGCGCTGACGGCTGCCCGCGAGCTCGGCGACCGCGGGACGCACGTCCTCGTGAACTCGGTGAATCCCTATCGGGTGGAGGGCCAGAAGACGGCGGCGTTCGAGATCGCGGAAGAGCTCGGCTCTCCGCCCGATCTCCTCTGCTTGCCCTACGGGGGCGGCGGAAACACGCGGGCCTACGCCAAGGGGTTCGAGGAGTGGGGTGGGGTGATGCCACGGATCGTGGCCGGTGAGGCCGCGGTGAGAGAAACCACGCTCGCCAGCGCGATCCGCATCGCGGAGCCGGTGCACCAGAACGAGGCCGAGACGGCAGTCGCGCGGTCGGGCGGCGCGATCGTATCCCTCTCGGACGACGCGATTCTGGCCGCATGGCGAGAGCTCGCCGAGCGGGAGGGCATCTTCTGCGAGCCGTCCTCTGCGGCGAGCATCGCAGCGCTCGATCAGTTCGCACCCGACGCAGGGCTTCGTGTCGTCTGCGTGATCACCGGACACGGGCTCAAGGATCCTGCGGCCGTCGAGCGCGCCACGAGCCCTCCCGCGACCGTCGACCCCGACCCCGACGCGATCGCCGCGGCCGCCCGGTGAAGCTGCCAGTCCGGGTTCGCGCACCAGCTACGACCGCCAACATCGGCCCCGGCTTCGACTGTGTCGGGGCCGCGCTCGACCTGTGGAACGAGCTCGAGGTCGTCGAGGGTGAAGGAGTCGAGATCCTCGGAGAGGGAGCTACCGAGCTACCTGCCGATGAGTCGCACCTCGGCGTCCGCGCGTTCGGGCTGCTCGCGCCCGTCGAGGGGAAGCGCTTCGTCTTCACGAACCGGATTCCGCTGAATGGTGGTCTCGGGTCGAGCGGAGCGACGATCGCCCTCGGGCTCGTCGCAGCGACCCGTGCGCTCGGGCAGGATCTCGGGGCGGCTCCTCTTCTCGAACGTGGACTCGAGCTCGAGGGCCACGCCGACAACCTTGCGCCTGCACTGGCCGGCGGCGTCTGCCTTGCCTGGGCGGCGGGGGGGCGTACCCGATTCGTTCGCGTGAACGGAACGATGCCGCTCACCGCGATCGCCGTCGTTCCCGATGCCCGCGTGGACACGGGGGCGGCGCGGGCGGCTCTTCCCGCCACGATCTCACACACCGATGCGGCGTTCACGGTGTCCCGCGCAGCCCTTCTCGGGGCGGCGCTCGCGACCGCCTCCGAGGATCTTCTCCGGGAAGCGCTCGACGACCGGTTGCACCAGCCCTACCGCGGGCCGCTGTCACCGGTCTTCGAGCCGATCCGAACGGACCTGCCTCGAGGAGCCGTTGGCGTCACCATCTCGGGCTCCGGGCCGACCGTGATCGTGTGGGCACGGCCCGCGGTGAGCCGAGAATGCGCGCTCGAGCTGCAGCGGCGGTTTCCGGAGGCCCGGATCAGCCCGCTCGCCGTATCACCAGACGGTGCGTGCTCTAGCCGGAGGAGAGGTGCGCGCCGGGGTGGCGGCGCAAGTAGTCGGCGACCGCCAACCTCAGGCTGAGATGAATCCGCTGCGCGCCGACGGCGTCCTCGACGCCGGCGCGCTGCAGAATGACCCTGAGCGACTTCTTGACCCGGGCAAACGACAGTTGAACGCCCTTCTCGCGCATTTCCACGACGAGCTCGTTCAGCATGTCGGTCGCCGTCGTGTCGGCATAGCTCATCGCGCTCGCGTCGACGATGACCTCGCTCACGGGAGGATCCCCTGACTTGACCAGCTTGCGGATCCGCTCGCGGAACCCGTCGGCATTGGCGAAGAAGAGATCGGTATCGAAACGGAAGATCACGAGCCCGGGATAGGTCTCGTACTCCGGGTTGTCTTCGACGTTACGGAAGAGGTGCGCGTCGTCGGTCTCGCTGTCGCCAGGCACCCGCCCGAGGACGGCGCTGGTAGGACGGTATGCGCGAACGACGAGCGCGAGCAGCGATGCAATCACCGCGGTGAGCAGTCCCGCGAGGATGCCGAACAGGAGAACCCCGACGAGGCAGAGCATCGCGAGCCCGAAGTCGCGCAGGTCGAGGTGTGCGAGGCGCCGCAGCTCGCGAATGTCGATGAGCCCGACCATGGCGACGATCACGAGCGCGGCGAGGACGGCGTTCGGGAGGTCGTGGAACAGGGGGGCGAGGACGAAGAGCGTCGCGAGCATCATGATGGCGCCGACGAGCCCGGAGAGCTGCGTCTTCACCCCCGCCGATTCGGCAACGGCCGAGCGCGAGAGGCTGCCGTCGACGACGAAGCCCTGTGAGATTCCGGCACCGAGGTTGGCCGCCCCCAGCGCGACGAGCTCCTTGTTGGCGTCGACGTCGTAGCCCTCCTTCCGGGCGAAGAAGCGTGCGCCGCCAACCGATTCGGCAAACGCGAGGATGGCGAGTCCCGCCGCGCCGGGCAGAAGATCGAGGATCTGGGCGAGCCCGACGCCCGGCAGCTCGAACGATGGCAGGCCACGCGGCACATCGCCGACGATCGAGACGCCGTGTGCCTGGAGGTCGAACGCTGCAGACACGCCGATACCGGCGACGAGCACGACGAGACCCGCCGGGACCTTCGGCAGGAAGATACGCAGCACCACCAGGATCACGATCGCCGCGGCACCGACCACGAAGGTCGCGAGGCTCGCATCGTCGAGCTCGCTCGCGAGGCGCCAGGTGTCCTCGAAGAAGTTGCCGTCCTCGGTCGCGACGCCGAACAGCTTCGGTGCCTGCGACATGGCCACGGTCAACGCGAGCCCGGTGATGAAGCCGGTGAGGACGGGTCTCGCGAAGAACTCGGCCAGGAACCCGAGTCGCCCGAGCCCTGCCGCGAGCAGCATCCCGCCGGCGAGGAGAGCGGCTGCGGCCGTGAGAGCGATGAATGCAGCGGCGTCGCCGCCGGCGAGCGGAGCCACGGTCACTGCGGACAGCGCCGCGACCGCCGAGCTGGGGCCGACGTTGAGCTCTCGAGATGTCCCGAAGATCCCGTAGAGGAACAGCGCTGCGAGGGCGGCATAGAGTCCGGCCTGCGCCGGGACGCCGGCGAGGGACGCGTAGGCGAGCGCCTGCGGGACAAGGATCGCCCAGACCGCGAGCGCGGCGAGAAGGTCAGGGCGGAGCCAGCGCTTCTGGTACGACGGAGCCCACTGGACGATGGGGATCGCACGCGCAACCTGACCGGCTTTCTCCCTGATTTCGCCGAGGGTGCTGCGCGGCGCTTCGTGGTTACCGTCTGGTGAAGTCACGACGGGCAGTTGATCAGACTCGCGACTCCTCGGCGCCACGGCGCCCGTCCCGGACAGCCTCGACCACGATCTGCACGGCCTTCACAACCGGGATCGCGAGCAGCGTCCCGATGATCCCGAAGACCATGCCGAAGAGCGTCACGGCGACCACCGAGACGAACGGGTGCAGATCCACTGTCCGTTTGAAGATCTTCGGTGTGATGATGTTGTTCTCCGCTTGCTGGTAGAGGATCAGCCAGATGGTGATCACGACGCCTTTCCAGGGTTCGGTGAGCAGCCCGACGATGGCGACCGGGATCGTGCCGATCGTCGCTCCGATGTTCGGGATCAGGTCGGTGATCGCGACGAAGACCGAGAGCGGCGCGGCGAAGGGGAGGCCAAGGGCGGTCATGCCGACCCAGCAGGTCAGGCCGGCGATCGCGGCGATGAGGAACTTGCCGTACCAGTAGCCCTTGTTCATCTCGTAGGTCTCGGAGGTCGCGCTCAGGAATCGCGCCCGCGACCGGGGCTTCAGCCGTGCGGCGATCCCGCTCCGGATGCCGCGGCCGTAGACGAGGAAGTAGATCGTGAAGGTGAGAAGCATGAACAGCGCGAGCATCCCGCCGGCGAAGGCGCCGATGATGTCGGCAATGCGGTTCGAGTCGGTGAACAACCCGGCGATCTTCTGGGCCGATCCCCCGGCGGCGTCGATCGCGCCGTCGGCGTTCAGGCTCTGCGCAACGCCGGAGCTCTGCAGCTGCTCGACGTAGCTCGGGATCTCCGCCCTGAGCTCCTTCGCACCGTCCACGACCGGCGGGACGACGATGAAGACGAGCACCACGAGGATCGCCGCGATGATGGCGAACGCGAGGGAGATCGCCTTGCCCCTGCCCAGGTGCAGCCTGCTGCGCAGGAACTGGACGAGCGGGTCGATCGAGAAGGCGAGGAACCCGCCCGCGACCAGCCAGATGAGACCCTGGCGCGCGAACCAGGTGACGGCCAGCACGACGACCACGGCCAGAACGACCGCAACAACAACGATTGCGTCTCCTGCAAGCACACGGCGGCGAGCGCCGAAGCCAAGCAGCCGCCTGTCAGGGTCGACGCTCATCCCATTACGGAGTGATACAGACGGGGTCGGATAGGATCGCCGCATGACGACTGACCCTTACGCGAAACCTTCCGACCCTGCGAAGCGGCACAGCCACGCGCTGACAGACGGCTACGAGCGCGCAGGGGCTCGTTCGATGCTCAAGGCCGCCGGATTCACCGACGAGGACCTCGCCAAGCCGCTCGTGGGTGTCGCCACCCAGTGGATCGAGACGATGCCCTGCAACCTCAACCAGCGTGAGCTCGCGCAGGACGTCAAGCGCGGCATCCGTGCCGCCGGTGGCACGCCGATGGAGTTCAACACGATCTCCGTCTCCGACGGTGTCTCCATGGGAACGACGGGGATGCGAGCCTCCCTCATCTCCCGCGAGGTGATTGCGGACTCGATCGAGCTCGTCGCACGAGGCCACCTGCTGGACGGACTCGTCTGCCTCGTCGGCTGCGACAAGACGCTCCCGGGGGCCGTCATGGCGCTCGCGCGCCTCGACCTCCCCGGCCTCTGCCTCTACAACGGCTCGATCGCACCCGGCTCGTTCCGGGGTCGCGACGTGACGATCCAGGATGTCTACGAGCAGATCGGTGCGCATGCCGTCGGAAAGATCTCGGCTGCCGAGCTGCACGAGCTCGAGAGCGTGGCGTGCCCAGGCGCTGGCGCCTGCGGCGGACAGTTCACCGCGAACACGATGTCAACGGTGCTCGAGTTCCTCGGCATCAGCCCGGGTGGCCTGAACGCGATCCCCGCACTCGACCCTGACAAGCATGCCGCAGCCGAAGAGGCGGGCAGGGTGGTCATGGATCTCGTTCGCAGGGATGTCCGGCCGTCGCAGATCCTGACGAGGAGGGCGATCGAGAACGCGATCGCGTCTATCGCCGCGACGGGCGGCTCGACGAACGGCGTCCTCCATCTGCTCGCGATCTCCCGGGAGCTGGGCATTCCCCTCTCCATCGACGACTTCGACGCAATCGTCGCGCGGACGCCGCTGATCGCCGACCTCAAGCCGTTCGGGCAGTTCGTCGCAACCGATCTCTACGCGGCCGGAGGGATTGGCCTCGTCGCCCGCGAGCTCGTCTCGCGCAACCTGGTCGATCCCGATTCGCCGACCGTGGACGGCCGCTCCCTCGGCGAGATCGCCGACGCGGCCGAGGAGACCCCGGGCCAGCAGGTCGTCGTCTCGATCGAGAAGCCGATCAAGCCCCGCGGCGGCCTTGCAATCCTGCGCGGCAACCTCGCGCCGGAAGGGTGTGTCATCAAGCTTGCAGGTCACGGCCGGATGCTTCACCGCGGCCCGGCCAAGGTCTACGACTCGGAGCCCGACTGCTTCGCTGCGGTGAAGGCTGGCGAGATCGAGGCTGGCGACGTGGTCGTCATCCGGTACGAGGGGCCGTCTGGCGCACCGGGGATGCCCGAGATGCTGCAGATCACGGCAGCGATCGTCGGTGAAGGGCTCTCGGACTCGGTCGCGCTGGTCACGGACGGACGCTTCTCGGGCGCTACGTACGGATTCATGGTCGGGCATGTCGCGCCCGAGGCGTTCAAGCGCGGCCCGATCGCAGCTCTCCAGACGGGCGACGTGGTCGTCGTCGACGTCGACGCCAGGCAGCTCCGTGTCGAGCTCTCCGACGACGAGATCGAGGCGCGTCTCGCCGATTGGACACAGCCGAAGCCGCGCTACGAGTGGGGCGCGTTCGCGAAGTACGCCCACCTCGTCTCGTCGGCGAGCGAGGGCGCCGTCACTCGCCCGCCCCCGCAAGGCCAGCCGTAGGCTGGCCGCGCGCAGCGGCCGGAGGCCGCGAAGGTTCATCGCCGGCGGAGCCGGCGATACATCCGCAAGGCGCTCCGTAGGAGCGCTGCGCAGCAGACGGCTGGAGGCCGGCTGCGAAGGGTTCATCGTCCGCGGCAGCGGACGATACATCGGCGCTGCGCGCGCCGGCCTTGCTCCGGCGGTGGGATAGCGCCGGCTTCGCCGGCTGGGCTTCGCGGCCTGGCGGCCTGCGGCCGCGTCCGCTGCGCGCGCCGCCTTGCTCCGGGGTGGGTTACGCCGGCTTCGCCGGCTGGGCTTCGCGGCCTGGCGGCCTTCGGCCGCGTCCGCTGCGCGCGCTCCTAACGGAGCGCTTGCTAGTACAAGACGAGGCGGTCGCGGTGGACCGCTTCGAGCCCCCTCGGCTTCTTGCGTAGCTCGTCGGAGCTGGCGCTCGCGATGCCCTTCGCGAACGGGGGACCGTCCGATCCGACGATCTCGACGCCGTCACCGGCGGCGAAGCGGCCTTCGCAGCGAGCGATCCCGACCGCGAGGAGACTCGCGCCGTCGTTCCTGAGCGCGTCCCGGGCACCGTCGTCGACGCGGAGAATGCCCACCGTTGGCTTGCCGAAGCGAAGCCAGAGCTTGAAGGCCGACGTGGTGCGCTCACCGGGCGTGAAGCGTGTGCCGCGCGGCTCTCCGTCGAGGATGGGCTTCAGGACCTCGGTACCGGTGCCGGCAGCGATCACGGTGGGGATTCCGGCCGCGGCGGCGACCTCCGCAGCGATCACCTTGCTGCGCATTCCGCCTTTCCCGAGGGACGACGCGCCGCCGAGCACGGCGGTGCTGGTTGCCGAGCCGTCTGCGATCAGCTGCGCTCCCGGCGTACCCGGCGCCCGCGAGAGGACGCCTTCCACCTCGGTGAGGAGCACGAGCAGGCGCGCTTTGGCGAGCACCGCGACCTGTGCTGCGAGGGCGTCGTTGTCGCCGAGGGAGATCTCGTCGGTGGCCGTCGCGTCGTTCTCGTTGACGACAGGCACCGCGCCCATGGCGAAGAGAGCGTTCAGGGCATTGCGCGCGTTGACGTACGAGGATCGATCGGAGACGTCGACAGCGGTCAGGAGGATCTGAGCGGCCGGGATGCCCTCCGCGCCGAGTGCCTCTTCCCACGCCGCCTGCAGACGCCCCTGACCGAGTGCCGACGCGGCCTGGAGCTTCGGCATGCTGCGCGGTCGCCTCTCGATGCCGAGGCGTGTGAGGCCGAGCGCGATCGCGCCGGACGATACGACGCATACCGGGGTGCCCGCGCTGACGATCTCCGAGATCTCGCGGGCGCGCTCCCGAAGGACCTGACGGCGGATCTGGCCGCGCTTGCCGGCGATCAGGCTCGTTCCGAACTTGACGACGAGCGGTCGCTTCATCGCCGCTGAGTTCCGTCGCCGACGGCGCGATACTGGCGAAGCCAGAGATCCCGGTAGGTGACCGGCCCGCGGGGGCCGGGCGTCCAATCGACGTTGATGCCCGTCTCCGGCGCCCCGGTGAGCGCGAACCCGTCGGTGAATCGCGTGGGTGCCTGCCAGAACGCGGCCGTCCCTCGGTACCCGCTGAGGAATCGCTCCGCCGCCGCGGCGTCGTCGGCGACAATCGCGGCTGCGAGCCCCGAGGTTTCGGTGTTCGCGATCCTGATTGCCTCGTCGAGGTCGTCGACGAGGTCGACGGTGACCGTCGCGACGCGATCCGGGTCGTTCGCCCATTCGTGTCCGAGCCGCACGTCGAGCGGGCCGGCGTCCACGTGGTGCCTCGCGCGGTCGGTTGCGCGCACGTCGAGGCCGAGCCGGCGGAAGAGCTGGACGAGGTCGGGCAGGAGACCGACCGCACCGCGATCGACGAGACAGAGGTTCAGCCGGTTGCAGACTCCCAGCCGATCGAGGCTCGCCTCGACGACCGCCAAGAGAGTCTCGCGGGAGGCGCTTCCGTGCGCGTACAGCACGCCCCCGCCCTCCGCGTGGGCGAGGGTGCGCACGCCGTGCTCGGCAGCGAGGCGGGCGAGCAAGGCCGTGGTCTCGCCGCTCCCGCGGAGAATCACGAGCGGGATCTCCGCGGGCAGCGTCACGAGCACGCGCGCGCCCTCACGGTCAGCGGAACGCACGAGGCCGACAGCTCCAGGTGGGAGTCCGGCGCGCTCGAGGGCGGGGCGCAGGATGTCGTCCACGAGGGCCGTGACGGTTCGCAGGGCGGCACCGCCTGTGCGGAGCACAGCGGTGTTCAGGCTCTTGAGCAGCTGTGCCGCGACGTCGAGCGCGACGTTCGGTCTCGCCTCGAAGTTCGCGCCGACGGCTCCGATCGGAATTCGCATCTCCCGTACCCTAAGGCCGTTCGGGAGCGTCCACGCTGCGATCTCGCGATCGAGTGGAGGGATGGTCGCCATTCCGCCGATCTGATCCGCGAGCGCGTCGATTCGTGTCTCGTCAAGGCGAAGCCTGTCGAGCGTCCCTGCGTCGAGGGCGCTGCTCGCCGTCTCGCAGTCGGCCTGGTTTGCGGCGAGGATTCCCGGGGCTCGCTCTCGCACGAGCGCCGAGGCGGTCGAGAGCGCGTCCGCGACGGCATCGTCCTCGAGGTGAGCAAGCGCACGGCCCGCCTCGACGGCCTCACGCCTCACCGTATCGCGAAGGTCCACGGGTGCCGTTCTAGCAGGTCGAGGCCCGCTTCGGGTTCTGGCGATGCGTCGCCAAGGGTCTTGGGTAGCTGACTTCGCTATACTCGGCTCTCTGAGCGGGCCACGTCCCGCTCACATCGAGAGAGGCTGAGGGAACCGGCCCGTCGAAGCCTCGGCAACCTGCTCCTCGGGGCAAGGTGCCAACCCCGGCCGGGCGATAGCCCGGGAGGATGTCGAGCGAGACGTAAAGGAGCAACCAAGTGCCCGCGATTTCCCTCCGCTGCCGTGTCTGCGAGACCGAGCACGACCTCGGCCCGTTCGCCGTCTGCTCGCGCTGTTTCGGCCCCGTCGACCCCGTCTACGACTGGGACGGCCTCCGCGGGTCGGTGACGCGCGAGTCGATCGCGGCGGGGCCGCCGTCCATCTGGCGCTATGCCGATCTTCTCCCGGTTGCCCCCCCACCGGATGCACGGCTGGCACCTGGCTACACACCGCTCATCACGGCTCCGCGTCTCGCGTCGGCCCTCGGAATCGGCGAGCTCCTGCTCAAGCTCGACACCGCCAACCCGACGCACTCGTTCAAGGATCGCGTCGTCGCCGTCGCATGTGCGAAGGCGCAGGAGCTGGGTATCGACACGCTCTCGTGCTCGTCGACCGGGAACCTCGCGAACGCGGTCGCAGCGAGGGCTGCAGCAGAGGGGATGGAGGCAGCTGTCTTCTGTCCGGCCGACCTCGAGCCGGAGAAGCTCGTCGCGACAGCCGTGTACGGCGCGACGATCTACGCGGTGCGCGGCACGTACGACGACTGCAGCCGGCTCACGGTCGAGCTGTCGTTCGAGCTGCCGTGGGGGTTCGTCAACGTCGGCCTCCGTGCGTACTACGCCGAGGGATCGAAGACTCTCGGGTTCGAGATCGCCGAGCAGCTCGGCTGGGATCTGCCCGATGTGGTCGTCGCTCCAATCGCGTCGGGCGCGATGTATTCGAAGGTGTGTCAGGGCTTCTCGGAGCTGATGCAGCTGGGTCTCCTCGAGGGAACGCTGCCACGGATGATCGGCGGGCAAGCAGAGGGATGCGCTCCCGTCGCCGCCGCGCTTGCGGAGGACAGGCGGGTGACACCGGTCAGGCCGAATTCGATCGCCCGGTCGCTCGCCATCGGGAACCCGGCTGACGGCGACTTTGCCGTCGGTACCGCGAAAGCCTCGGGCGGGGACATCCATATCACGCCGGAGGACGAGGTCGGGATCAACATGGCGTTGTTGGCAGAGACGACGGGGATCTTCGGCGAGACGGCCGCGGGCGTGACCCTGGGCGCGCTCCGCGAAGCGGTTCGCCGTGGCCAGGTCGGCGAGGACGACCGCGTCGTCATGCTCGTCACGGGCGACGGGTTGAAGACGCCTGATCCGATCGCCGAGCGTCTGACCCCGGTCGAGATCGACGCGGACGCGGACGCGCTCCTCGACTCCCTCGGAGTGCTGCCGAATCGTGCCCGGTCGCGAAGCGGCCGGGCCGATATCGGGCGGGGAGCGGCCGAGGGCCGCGTCATGCTCTAGCCCGAATCGTTGCCCGGTCGCGGAGCGCCCGGGCCGATATGCACGGCGCGCCAGCCGGAGCGGCCCAAGCCGAGAGGCTCACCCGTACCGGGCCCTTCGGGCCGCTCTGCCCGATACGGCCCGCGCCGCGAGCGCGATTCGGCAGCGGTCGAGGCACGAGCGCCTCGCCCGCAAGGAGTCGCTCGATACCTCCCATCCCCCAGTGCGACCGGCCGTCGTCGGTGAGGAGCGACGGTACTCCCCTGACCCCGTTCGCGTCGGCGGCGTGGCGGATCTGCGCGAGCCGGGCGATTCGAGGCGGGGCGTACGAGGCCTGGAGCGCCTCGTCCGGATCGAGCCCTGCGCGCTCGGCGGCGCGGGCGATCTCTGCGTCGGTCGCGATGTCCAGCCCCTCGCAGAAGAAGGCCTCGTAGAACGCGTGCCGCAGCTCGCGCAGGCGGCCGTGCTCGGACGCCCAGAGGCAGGTCGCCAGCGGAAGAGTCGAGCGAGGTTGGAATCTCGGCAGGTGGATCTCGATCCCGAGCGCGAGCGCACGACGGTAGACGTGCTTCGTCCAGTCGGTGCGCAGGTGGTCGCCGCGCGGTTCGAGCAGCGGCCGCGGGGCGGGGCGCAGCTCGAGCGGAAGCCACTCGACGTTGGCCGCCCGTTGATCCTCGGCCGCTTCGACGGCGTGTGACTCCATGTACGAGTACGGGCAGACGAGGTCGAAGTAGAAGCGCACCGTCCGGGGCACGCGCGCAATCTAGCGGCTATACACTCGGCCCACGATGCTCGTCGCGGTCGCCCAGATCGAGCCGAAGCTCGGCGAGCGGGCGCGCAACCGTGAGCTGTGTCTCGGCCGCCTCGAGGAGGCAGCCGGGTTTGGCTGCTCCCTGGTCGTGCTGCCCGAGTGCGCGAGCTCCGGCTACGTGTTCGAGAGCCCTGAGGAGGCCCTGCCGCACGCCGAGGAGCTTCCCGGGCCCTTCACGACGGTCCTCGAGGAGGCGTGTGCACGTCATGGGATCCACTGCGTCTCGGGGATGCTCGAGCGCGAGGGAGACATTCTTCGTAACACGGCCGTCCTGGTCGGCCCGGAGGGGATCATCGGGCGGTACCGGAAGTCGCACCTGCCCTTCCTTGGCGTCGATCGCTTCGTCCTGCCGGGAGACGAGCTCTCCGTGTTCGACACCCCGCTCGGCCGGATCGGCGTGGAGATCTGCTATGACCTGCGATTTCCGGAGGTGACGCGCGCGCTTGCGTTGGAGGGCGCCGAGATCGTCGTTCTGCCGACGAACTGGCCCGTCGCCGCGGCCGCCAACGCCGAGCTCCTGACGACGGCCCGCGCGTACGAGAACTGTGTCCACCTGCTGGTCGCGAACCGGGTTGGACGCGAGCGGACCGCAGAGTTTTGCGGACGCAGCCAGATCGTGGATACCGCCGGCGCGCGGATCGCAGAGACCGATGCGGTGAGCGAAGTTCTGCTCGTCGCCGAGCTCGACGTCGAGCGTGCCCGCAACAAGTCGATCGTCCCCGCCCCCGGCGAGTACGAGATGCACCTGTTCGACCACCGGCGCCCCGAGCTCTACACGGCGCTGGTCGAGGAACGACACCCCGCAAGCGCCATCTAGAGAGGAGCGACGCATGGCAGACGAGTTGCGCCCCGAGGCCCTGATCGACAAGGACGGGGTCAAGGTCTCGAAGAGCCCCTGGGGGCCCGACGACGAGATCGGTCGACTCAACTGGCTCACGACGGACTCGGTGAAGACGATCCTGAACGGTCTCGACGGCCGCAAGGTGTTCGACCTGAACGTCGACTACTTCATCGGGATGCCGTCGTGGACGGCCGCGGGGGACCCGCGCTTCGACATCTGGATGACACACACGCCGCAGGGCTCGATTCACGACAATCTGTCGGGCGTCGGCGCCGCCGTCCACGAGAAGTACAGCTACTGCGGCGACTCGATGTCGCTCTACACCCACTGCGGCACGCACATCGACACGCTCAACCACCTCGGCCACTGGGGCTGTTTCTGGAACGGCTGGACCGCCGACGAGAAGCTCGGCTCACGCCACTGGACGGTCGGCGGAACCGACAAGTACCCGCCGATCATGGCTCGCGGTGTGCTCCTCGACGTTGCCGGGATGCATGGCGTGGATTGTCTCGACGACGGTCACGCCGTGACGCCGCAGGAGCTCCAGGACTGCGTCAAGAAGCAAGGGGTCGAGCTGCGAAGGGGCGACGTCGTCTGCGTGCGCATGGGACGTATGACGAAGTGGCCGGACTTCGACGGCTATCTCATGGCACCGCCGGGCATCAACCTCGACTCGGCCAAGTGGCTCTGCGAGGAGGCAGGTGCAATGTGCATCGCCGGTGACACCATCGGGCTCGAGGTGATCCCGCACGACGTCCCGAACTCGTTCCTCCCCGTGCACGCCTACATGTTCTCGACTGCAGGTTCCCAGATCATCGAAGTGGTCTGGATGGAAGAGCTCGCGGCCGAGAAGCAGTACGAGTTCGCGTTCCTCGGCTTCCCCATGAAGATCCGCGGCGCGACCGGTGCGCCGATGCCGTCGGTCGCGGTTCCGCTGAAGTAGCTCGTCCCGCTGAGGGGTCGGGACCGCCCGGCCCCTACAGCGGTGCCAGCGCGACGTCGGCGAATGTCTCGGGCTGGGCCCGGTAGCGCTCGTGGACGGCTATCGCGATCGCGAGATCTTGCACCGCGAGGCCGGTCGAGTCGAACACCGTGATGTCGTCGTCGGATGTGCGGCCCTCCTCGGAGCCGAGAAGAACCCGGCCGAGCTCGGCTACGTGGGTGCGCTCGAGCCGCCCCGCGTCGACGAGCCGGGCGATGTCGCCGTTGTGGCTCGCCTGAGTCCACTCGTCGCATACGATTCGTGCCCGGAGCAGCTCGTCGACCTCGATCTCGGCCTTGCCCGGCCCGTCCGCGCCCATCAGGCTCACGTGCTGGCCCGGTCGAAGCATCCCCTCGACGAAGACGGGCTCCCGTCCCGGGGTGACGGTGACGACGACGTCGCAGGCGAGCGCGCCGGCGAGGTCGTCCGCGACCCCTGGCGCTCCGGGCAGCTGAGACGCGGCTGCCTGCGCCACGCCGGGCGACGCGTCGAAGAGGACGACACCGAAGTCGCGGGCAGCGAGCGTTCGCGCGACGGCGAGCCCGTTGACGCCGCAGCCGACGACCGCCGCCATGGCAGTACCCGGCCTCGCGAGCGTCTCAGCCGCGAGTACGGCGGCCGCGCCGGTTCGGAGCGCGGTGACGGCCGACGCATCGAGCAATGCGCGAAGCTCGCCCGTGCGCGCGTCCGAGAGGATGACCACGCCGGTCACGGTCGGAAGCCCCCGCATCGGGTTCCCCGGAAACGACGTCACCCATTTCAGGACGGCATACCCGGCGCCGGCCGCCGGCATCGCACGGAAGTCGCCGTCGGGAGGTGCGTCGACGTAGACCTTCGACGGCATCTGCCACGCACCGCGGGCGTGCTCGACGAAGGCAGCGCGAACGGCCTCGACAGCGTCTGCCGGCGACACGGCGGCCATCACGTCTGCCGCCGAGAACACGGGGACGGTCAGCGCTGCTCCCTGGCCTCGAAGATGTCGAGCGGGAGCGATGCGGTGACGATCGGGTTCGGCACGTCGACGATCTCGGCGACGCGCAGATCGACGGTTGCGCTCGCGAGGACGTAGGCCGCCTCACGCGTCAGGCTGCGGGTCGAGACGAGGTAGTCGATCATCTGGAGCAAGGCGTTTCGCGCGGCGAGCGTCAGATCCATCGGCTCGTTCCCTCCGTCCGCGGCGATCGGCATGCCCATCGTGACGAACGACGGTCGCTCCGGGCGGCCGGGCGTCTCGGCCGCCGGGAAGCGGGGGAGCCACGCCGGCTGCTTGTGAAGCGCGAACCGCACCGTTGCGGCGCCCGCGACCTCGATCGCCGTCCCGCACACCTCGCCGTCGCCCTGCGAGAAGTGCAGATCGCCGATCGAGAAGAGGGCACCCGCGACGTGTACGGGGAAGAGGACGCGGCTTCCCGCGACGAGCTGCCGGACGTCCACGTTACCGCCGGTCTCTCGCGGCGGGATCGTTCTCAGGCCCGTGGCCGCGCTCTGGGGCACGGCGCGCTCGGGCAAGTCGTCGGCCACGGGCCCACCACGGGCCTTCAACTCGTCCTCGCGCCGGCGCATTGCGTCCATCAGCTCGTGGGACGGCGCGACTCCGATCACTCCCGGGAACGGGCCGCCGGGGATCGCGATGCCCGGCAACTCCTTGGCGCGCGCCTTGCCACCCATGATCTCCCACACGACGAGGTACGGATCGGGGAACTCGTCGGCCAGGAACCCGAAGCCCGGGATGACCGCCGTTACGCCGACGTCGGCGGTCTCGAAGCTCACGAGCTCGACTTCGAGCAGGTCGCCGGGCACGGCACCCTCGATCGCGAGCGGTCCGGTCAGCGGGTGTCCGAGACCGAGATCCAGCCCGCGGATGTCGGCCGAGACCGACCCGCGGTGGAGCTGCCCGTCGAGCCCGTCTCTCGTCTCCAGCGTGATCTCGTCCCCCGGCGAAAGAGTGGCGAGGGGATGGAGATCGGGGTGCCAGCGGTTGTGCCCGGTCTCGGGCTCCGCGGCGAGCGGCCGGGCCGTGTCGACGGCGATCCGCACGTCTGCATCCTCTCAGACGCGCTCCGCCGACGCGTTGCGACCGGCCCGCGGTGTCTTCACGGCAGCCTGACCCGGTCGACATGGGCGACCCTGCGTCTGGTGTGCCCATTCGTCCCCCAGACCGAGTTCCTGAGCCACGCCGCGGACTCCAGGCTGACCGACCACTCGAGTGACGGGTGGGATTCGCTCCGTTGGATCGTGTCCATCGGCTCTCCGGCGAGCTCGCGGCCCTCCAGATACCGCCGCGGAACCGGCACCGTGCTCCTCGCTCCTCCACCACGCATGATTCCTCCCTTGACCTCGAGCTGTGTGCTGGTCCGAGGATCCGGGGCGCGGCTTGCAACTGACTAACGCGATGCTTGCACGACGAGGAGTGTTTCGAGCGTCCGGTCGGATGCACCGGCGATCCGGGTTCCCCGGCGTGCCTCCGAACGCAGCGCGGCCAGGAGGTCGCGCTGGACGACTTCCCCGGGAGCGAGAGCCGGGATTCCGGGCGGATAGGGCGCGACGATCTCGGCGGCGACCCGGCCGACCGCACGTGAGGCCGAAACTCGCTCGTGGGCTGCGAAGAACGCCTGGCGCGGCGTCATCGCGGATTCAGGCGTCACACGCCAGGCCGCAGTCGCCGTGGGAGGCCGAGTGGCCGTTCCTGCACGCCGGCGAAGGGAGCGCTTGAGCGAGCCGATCAACCGGCGAACGGAGCGTGTTCCGTCGCCGATCGTCAGGATGGGAACGAGGGTCGTTCGGTCAGCCATCTCCAGGATCACGCCCTCGTCGCGGAGGTCGCGCTCGACGTCCAGACCGTCCGCGCCAGCGTCCGTGAGCTCCACGACGAGCTTCAGCGGATCGTACGACGCCACCGATGGATGGGCGAGCGCGGTCTCGCCGATGCAACGGGCTCCCTCGAAGCCGTCGATCTCGCGGCGAAACCACTCGGCGAGTGCCCAGGTTCGCCAGAGGAGGCGGCGCCCGTCACGTTCCATCAGGGCTCTGGCGCGGTCCAGGCTTGCATAGATGGCAGCCGACGGACTCGTGGTCAGCAGCGCGTCGAATGCGGCACCCAGGCGTTCCAGGTCGATCCGCCCCGAATCGGATGCGAGCAGGAGCGCACCCTGGGAGAACGCCGTGAGCGTCTTGTGGACGCTGGTGACGACCACGTCGGCGCCGCGTGCCAGCGCGCACGCCGGGAGCTTGGGGTGGAAACCGAAGTGCGCGCCCCATGCCTGGTCACAGACGAGCGGGAGGCGCCGTTCGTGCGTTGCCGCTGCGATCTCCTCGAGGTCTGAGCCGAGCCCGAGATACGACGGCTCGACGAGAACGACCGCGCGAGCGTCGGGTGTGCCCTCCAGGGCCTCCACTACCCGCCGCGCCGGGATCGACAGCGCCAGGCCCGTCTCGCGATCGACGTCCGGGACGACCCAGACCGGCTCGAGCCCGGACAACACGAGGCCCGCGTAGACGGACTTGTGTGACGTGCGCGCCACGACGATGCGGTCGCCGGGCGCTCCGAGGGCAATCGCAACTGCCTGGTTGGGATGCGTCGACCCGCTGACCGAGAATCGCGCCCAGCTACCGCCCCAGGCCTCGGCGGCGAGCGCCTCGGCTCGCCCGAGAAGGTTCTGCGAGCCGGTGAGGAAGTCGACACCCCAGCCGTAGGGGGCATCCTGCAGAAGGAGGGGGTCGTCGCCGACGAGCGCCGGGTTGCGCTTGTGGCCCGGGGTGGCAAAGTGCGCGGATCCGGCTGCGAGGAATGCATCGGTCGCGTCGGCGAGGGGTGTCTCGACGGCGTCCGTGTGGTGGGTGAGGGCGATCGCCATCATGTCCTCCTGACCTTGCTGGGGCTTGCGAAGCGGTCGGTCCAGTTGGCTGGCCGAGTGCCCGTGCCGCCGCCCGGTAGCGAAGAACGCGAACCCTGCGACGGCGAGAAGCGCGAGGGGCACGATCTGCGTGAGCTCGAACTCGAGGCGCCGTCCCTCGAACCCGCTGGGCAGTCCGCCGCTGCCGAGCCCGGGCCAGACGACGGCGACGAGGGCCAGGGCGACCCAGAGAGTCGCCAGCGTGCTGCAAACCCAGGCGCCTGCCGGGCCGCCGGGAACCCGGAACGGGCGGTGAACGTCGGGCCGCAGCCGCCGGAGTTGCACGAGCGACGGGAAGACCGCGAGGTTCCCGATCGCGATGAGCGCGATGGAGAGCGACAGCACGGCGGCGAAGTACTTCTGTGCGTCGCCGCGGGAGACCACGAAGGCGACGATCGTCACGGTCGACGCGACGGCGCCCGAAAGGAGGCAGATCCGGACAGGCGTGCCGGTCCTGTGCGAGACCCGTCCAAGGCTCCGAGGGCCGGCACCGTCCAGGCAGGCGACCGCGAGCCCGCGGCTTGCCCCCATGATCCACGTCAGTCCGTTGGCCAACACCACCCAGACGAACCCGACCGCCGCGATCCCCCCGAGGGCGCTGCCGGCGCCGGTGAGCGTGACGGCACCCTCGGGGGAAACGCTGCCTCCATAGACCGTGAAGACGGCCTTCATCGCGTCGATGAACCCGCGCAGGCTCGTGATCTCGTCGGTGGGTAGGACGAGCAGGATCGAGAGGATCGGGATGCAGTAGAGAGCGACCGTCCAGATCCCGGCCCTGGCGATCGCGGCGGGGACGTCACGTTGCGGGTCACGCATCTCCCCGGCCGCATTCGACGGAATCTCGAAGCCGACGAGGTTGTAGACGAGGACCGGAGCAACGACGAAGAAGACGCCCCAGGTCGGCGAGAAGTCCGAGAGACCGAAGCCGTGGATTCCGTTCTTGGCCGCGTAGATCGCCACCGAGACCGTGAAGAAGGTGAGGAGCACGACCTGGGCAATCGCTCCACTGGCCGGGACACGCTTCCCGATCCGGAGGGGTGCGCCGGCAACGGCGATCGCGAGCCAGACGAACGCGAGCGCGAATGCGTACCGCCAGACTCCGTGGAGCGGCGCAAAGAACTCGCCAACGACCGTGACGGCGGTGATCGCGAGCGAGCCACCGAGCCAGACGGGAGCCTCGACCCAGTAGAAGAACGCGGTGAGCGACCCGGTGAGACGGCCGAACGCCTCACGCGTCCAGACGTACGGCCCGCCTTCGTCGGGGAAGGCCGCGCCGAGCTCCGAGATCGCGAGCGCCGCCGGCAAGAAAAAGGCAAGTGCGGCGATCGCCAGCCACGTGAACGCCTGCGCTCCACCGATCGCCACCGCTCCGAGCGTGTCGAGCACGACGATGGCCGCGACGAGCATGAGCACGGTGTCGAGCCGTCCGAGCTCGCGGCGCAGAGCCCCACGTCCATCGTCGTTCCCTCGCGCCGGCCCCAGGTTGCCCACGCGATGAGACTCGGACGGTAGGCTAACGGCCTCCTTACGGCCGACTTACGCGTGTTGTGTCAGTTCTCGCTGGCGAGGCCGAGCCCGTACGTGTTCCCGTCCGGATCCTGGAAGGCGGCCCACCAGCGACCCCAGGGCGCTAGCTCGGGCTCGGTCGTGAACACCACGCCCTTCGACGAGAGCTCGTCGAACGTCGCCTGCATGTCGTCGCAGTGGAAGAGGACGTTCGAGAACGTCCCGACCCGATCCTGCTGCCCCTCAGGGGTGAACAGCACGAGGAGTGTGTCGTCGCCCGGGATCCGCACTTCGATCCAGCGCGAGTCGGCGTCCATGGGTTGGTCGGACACGAGCTCGCAGCCGAGGGTCTCGGTGAAGAAGTCGAGAGCCCGCTGCTGGTCGGACACGTAGATTCCAACCGATCGGACGTTCGTCAGCATCGTTCTCCTTCGGTGTGGCAGTGAGAGGGTGGGGGAGGGACGTCGAGCGCGGGGCTTCGATCGAAGAATCCGAGCGGTTTCAGCATGAAGCCGTAGCGCTCGACGGGCATGACTGGCCAGTCTTCGGGACGGGGGACGTGGTGGCTACCGAACACGTACCAGAGGACGACGTCGGTGTTCTCGAGCGCGCGGTCTGCGGCCGTCCATTCCGGGAGCCCGGCTCCGCCGGGGTGCTGGAAGGGGTAGTCGCCTGCGGGATAGCGCTCTGATCGTTCGTACGGCGTCACCCACAGGTGGCGGGTCATGAAGGCGGCGCGGCGCAGGATGCTCGAATCGGGGTGCGCGAAGGGCAGGACGTTCGAGCCGGGAATCAGCTTGTAGGCGACCGGCCGCCCGAGGGCGTTGGTGACCGACGGATTGGCGACCTTCCAGTATCGCCCGGAGAGGGGGTCGACGAGCTGCTGCGCCTCGCTCTCGATCGTCAAGGGAGTCTCGATCTGCTCGAACGCGTTTCCGTACGGGTTCTCCGGGCCCTTCGAGAGCGGCTCCGTGTGCACCTCGTAGACCGTGTTGCCCTCTCCGTCCACGTCCATGTCGAGCCGCATGCAGAAGAAGTGCTGGTGAACCATGGCGTTCACGCCCGGGGATACGACCGTCCCGCACCTCGGCTCCTCGCCGGGGAGCAGCGCTGCGGTGAGGACGATCCCGGTCAGCTTCGTCTCGAACTCGATGGTTCCGTCCTGGTAGAGGTACCAGTAGAACGCGTACTCGTAGTTGTCGACGGTGACGATCGAGGAGATGACGAGCCGTCGGGACCGCCTCACCTCGGTCTTGCCGGTGAGCGCGTCGACGTGCTTCCAGAGCAGGCCGTCGTCCTCCTCGTGCAGGCAGATCGCGTTGGGGAGCGTGACGACCTCGCCCCTCGGGTCGACGAGATCCACGTCGAGGTAGCGAATCTCGCCGAGGCAGTCGCACCCGAGCTCCAGCGAGTTTGTCAGGAGCCCGAGGCCGATCTCGCCGATGTCGAACGCATTCTTGCGGTAGCCCGCGGAGCCGGGGTCTCCGTACGGGATGACGAGCTCGGCGCAGGACGCTCGGTAGCAGATCGGGCGGACCCGGCCACCGTCGTCGTAGCCGATCTCGTGCAGGACGAGGCCCTCTCTCTGGTTGAAGCCGATGCGCAGACTCCACTTCTGCCAGCGAAGCTGCCAGCCGTCGATCTCGAAGCTCGGGCCTTCGGGCTGGGCGATCTCGAGCGGGCGCAGGTCGTCGCGCATCGCGCCCACCGCGTCAACGGTGTAGTTTCCGGGCGCCTGCGGGATGGGTGCCTCGCCGTCGTCCTCGATCCTGATCACCTTCATCGTCTGCAGGTCGAGGACGGCATGCAGCCCCCTGATCGGGATGGGCGTACGGATTGTCGTCCCGGTGATGGCGGATCCAGACGGGCGTCCAGGCGAGCCGGAGGTGACGCTCCTCCTCCGGTGCAAGGTCCCCGAACGGCCAGAGCTCGACGTGGAGGAGATCGAGATTCTCGACCCCGCGTGCGGCGAGAGCAGCCCGAAAGGCTGGGTCGGCCTTGACGGCCGCGATGCCCTCCTCCACCTCGGAGAGGATCACCGGCGGCTGCGCTCCCGGTACCGCCCGCCGGTTGCGCACCGTCCCCGAGGTCAACGAGAGCACCGCCTCGTGCACCTGACCGGCGGCCGGGTCGTAGGTGACGGCGAGCGCCTCGCGCTCCGGTGGCCTCTGCGGGTGGAACGCGAGCACGGCCGCTTTCGGCGGCTCGTCGAGCGTGACGCTCACGATCCGATGCGTGTCAACCAGCTCGCAATCGGTGCGAAGCAGCTCGACGGCGGCCCGAAGCTCGTCGGCGCTCAACGGGTCGAGAGGATGTGTCATGTCGAGGAGCATAGGATCTCAGCGTGATCATCGACGCCCACATGCACGTCGACGACATCCCGGCGCTCGGGTGGAAGATGGAGGCCGAGCTGTGCGTTGCCCGGCTCGACGAGGCCGGGATCGAGCGGGGCGTCGTCATGACGATCGTCGACGCGCCCGAGGTCAACCCGGACGCGATCGAGCTCGTGGCCCGCGCCTGTGCGGAATATCCGGACAGGCTCTGGGCGTTCGCCCGTATCCACCCCTGGTACGGCGAGACATCGTCGGCGCTGCTCGAGCACGCCTTCGATCTGGGATTCAAAGGTCTCAAGCTCCATCCGGTGTCGACGATCGCGCACCCCAGCGGGGAGGACACCCTGCGGCTCATCCGTCAGGCGGTCGCGCATGCGGCCCCGACGCTCTTCCACTGCGGCGACGAGCCGCTGACGACGCCGCTGGCCGTCGCGGAGGCCGGTATCGCCGTTCCCGAGGCGACGATCATCCTCGGGCACATGGGCGGGTACTTCCACGTGGACGAGGCGATCGAGGTCGCGGAACGTGTCCCGAACCTGGTGCTCGAGACGTCGGCGATGCCCTACCCGGCGAAGATCAGGGAGGCGGTCGAGCGTCTCGGTCCCGAGCGGGTCATCTACGGCAGCGACGGGCCGGTCTGCTCGCCGCGGCTCGAGGTCGAGAAGGTGCGGCTCGCGGGTCTCGCTCCGGATGCCGAGCGCCTCGTCCTGGGCGGAAACGCCCTCCGGATCCTCGACGCCGTCCGATGATCGTCGACTCTCTCACCTATCTCGGCGAGTCGATCTTCGGCCAGTCCGTGTCGGCTGCCGATCTCCTGGCTGTGTTGGACGAGGTCGGGGTGGATCGAGCGGTCGCGGTGCCGATGAAGCCTCCCGGCTACCACCTCGGGCCCGCGAACGAGGCCGTCGCCGAGGCCGTGCGCGCGCAGCCGGATCGGCTGACCGGGCTCGCGAGGGTCGATCCGAACCTCGGGCAGGACGCGTGCGCCGAGCTCGAGCGGGCGCTCACCGACCTCGGGTTGCGCGGGCTCTTCCTGCATCCGTGGGAGGAGACCTTCCGCGTCAGCGCTGCATTCGTCGACCCGGTCGTCGAGGTCGCACGTCGCCACGACGTACCGGTGATGATCGCGGCGGGGTACCCCTGGTTGTCGGAAGGCCTCCAGGTCGGCGATCTCGCGCGGCGCTTCCCCGACGTCAGGTTCGTCGCCACGAACGGCGGGCAGATCAACATCTCGGGGCTCGGCCAGACGGACGTCGAGTTGACGCTGGCAGCATGTCCCAATGTCGCAGTTCAAACGGCGGGCGTGTATCGAGAGGACTTTCTCGAGAACGTGGTCGAGCGTTTCGGGGCGGACAGGCTCCTTTTCGCGAGCGGTTATCCGCTCCTGGACATGCGGTTCGAGATCCTCCGCGGCCGCTGGCTGCACGTGGACGAAGCGGCTCGTGGCGCCGTCCTCGGCGGAAACGCTGCCGACCTGCTGGGGCTCTAAGCTCTCTCGATGCGCGTGGGTTCGCTCGCTGCCTTCGTCGTGGCCCTGCTCGTCGCCGCGTGCGGAAGCGGTGAGTCGGGAAAGGCGATCGAGCTGAGTCAGAAGGACAGCGGCACCACGCTGCAGGTCACGCAAGGGGACGAGCTCGTCATCTCACTCGAGTCGAACCCGACGACCGGCTACAGCTGGGCTGAATCCAAATCGAGTCAGGCGAGTGACGTCCTGCAGCTCGTCTCGAAGAAGTACGAGAGCGAGTCGGACGCGATCGGCGCCGGCGGCGTCGAGACGTGGACCTACAAGGCGGTCGGGGCGGGGACCGCCAACCTCGAGCTGGACTACCTGAGGCCGTTCGAGCCGGACAAGATCGCCGGCAAGTTCACGCTGACCGTCGACGTCACGGCGTAGGCCGCACGCGCCCACCGCAGCTCACGCCGGCAAGGACACCGGGCAAGGCCACAGTTGGCTGCCCACGCGTCCATCTTTCCTGTGCGTCACGTCCACGCGCTTCTGCTCGAGGTTCCTGGCGCGTGAAGCCTCCCCCGCAGCGGCTGCCGCCGCCACTCTGCGCACGGCGTCGGTCTGCTGGTCGAACAGCGCCAGGGCATCCGTGACCCAGGCGCGGTCGGTCCGAGGCTCCGGCCGCTGCAGCGCGCGCAGCGTTGCAAGCGCCTCGTCCGAGAAGCGAGCGGCCGCCTTGCTCCACGCCGCGAGCTCCTCGAGCTCCCAGCCGTCCGGCCCATACGGCTGGT
The DNA here is from genome assembly GCA_963710975.1 of uncultured Thermoleophilia bacterium. Lineage (GTDB taxonomy): Bacteria > Actinomycetota > Thermoleophilia > Gaiellales > Gaiellaceae > JBBQXH01. The sequence continues at coordinate 231,749 of CAVQCG010000004.1, forward strand.
CGATCGCCGCCACGGCTGCCTCGAACCGGCCGTTGGCCGCCTTGCAGACGGCGCCGGCGCGGGCGACCCACTCGTCCTCCCAACCGGCCCCGTCGCCACCCACACCGAGCCGCGGGCGACGACGAGGTCGTTCGGCATTCCGCCGACGTCGATCCTGGTTATCCGACCGGTCGCGATGTCGTAGCGCGCGACCGTACCGTCGAGCTGGTTCGCGGCCCAGACGGCGCCGGCCCCGGCCGCGATCTGGGCCGAAACCACCACGGCCGCGAGTGGGCCGGGCGCGCGCCAGACACGGATCCGGCCCTGCTCCTCGCCGGTCACGGGATCGAGGCGAACGATCACACCGCCTCCCGGGCTCGCGGCCCACACGGCACCATCCGCGACCGTGAACTCGTCCCACGAACGCTTCACCGCGGGAACGGGCACGGCTTCGTGCGTCTGCGTGTCGACGCGCACCATGCGGTGCGGCTCGTTGACGTACGCCCACAGGAATCCTTCGCCTGCCGCCGCGACCGGCCCGACGCCGTCGATTCGCGCCAGAACCCGCTCCGTCTCCGGGTCGACCTGCAGGAGACCCGAGGGAGCACTGCCCCAGAGCGAGCCCGCGGCCGCGACCGGCGAGGCGAATGCCGGGCTGTCGGCATCGAACTCGACCTGCCTGGCGACGCTCGCCCCCGGATCGAAACGATAGACCTGCCGGGACTCGTAGCTGCTGACCCAGGCGCTTCCGCCGGCCGCAGCGAGCGTCGACGGGCCCGAACGTCCGATGATGGGGGTGGCATCGAAGATCTCGGTGACGTCGTTCGTCGCCGCGGCGACGTGAACCAGAAACGCCCTGTTCGTGGTGTCCGGGCCACTGAGCACCCAGATCGAACGGCCGTCCGTGGCCACGGGACCCGGCGGCGGGATCGCGACCCTGGCGAGGATCGCCCCGGTTGCTGCGTCGATCCGGACGAGCCGGCCGGGGCCGAGCGAGACGATCCGCGCGAGCGAGCCGTCGCCCGCGGTCTCGGCCGCCGGCTCGGTCTTGGCCGGTTGCCCGTTACCTGTCTGCCCTCCGGCGATCACGACCTCGCCGGTAGTCCCGACGCCAGCCTCTGCGGCCTTCGTCGAGCTTGGATCGCCCGGGTCACGACCGGTGAGCCAGACTGCCCCGGCGGCGATCGCGGCCAGCAGAACGACAACGCTGATCGCCGCGATCGTCCGCCACCCTCGTGTTCCGGGCCGCGATGCTGATGGGTCGGGCTCGACGACCGCTCCCCCGTCGGTCGCCTCGGCGGGCGCTGGCAGCGGAACGACCTCGGAGATCCTCTCGTCTCTGGAAGCGGGCACGGGCTGCTCCCGCCCATGCGACAGCGCCGCCTGGGCGGCCGCGGCGAACTCACCGCAGGCCGAGTAGCGTTCCTCGGGCCACTTCGCCATCGCCTTTCCGATCACGCGGCCGATCCCGCGGGGTAGGCCGGGGCAGTATCGCGTCACGGACGGCGGTGGCTCGTAGCGATGAGCGTCCAGGACGGCGTCGTCCGAGTCCCGTTTGAAGGGGGGCCGGCCGGTCAGGCACTGGAAGAGAACGCAGCCGAGCGCGTAGACGTCGGTGCGAGGGCTGACCGGTTTCCCCTCGATCTGCTCGGGGGCGAGGCAGTCGACGGTGCCGAGGCGCCGGGAAGCCTCGGCCAGCGTCGCTCCGGATGGAAGCTCCTGTCTCAGGCCGAAGCCGAGGAGCGAGACATGCTGGCCCGAGGCGGCATCCGCCGCCGCGGCGACGAGCACCTCACTCGGCGTGAGACTGCCGTGCACGAGGCCCCGGCTCCACCGCGCCGCATCGAGGGCATCGGCCAGTTGAGCGACGATCGAAAGCGCACGCTCGGGGGCGAGCCGGCCCTCGTGTGCGAGCAGGCTCATGAGATCGACGGCGTCGACGTACCCCATGGCGACGTACAGGCACCCCTCTGCCTCACCGGCCTCGTAGACGGGGACGATGTTCGGATGGTCGAGCGAGGCGGCGACCTGCGACTCACGCAGGAAGCGCTCCCGGAAGCGCACGTCGGCGGTGAGCTCGGGGCTCAGGAGCCTGAGCGCGACCCGCCGGTCGACGCACACGTCCCCGGCGAGGTACACGACCCCCAGGCCGCACCGGCCGAGCAACGACTCGATTCGATAGCCAGCGATCTCGCTGCCGATGCGGGGATCGACCTCAGTCACATGATTCCGCTCCGCGCCTACAGAATAGTGCGGAACCGGCCGGAGTCAGAGCCGGCCGGCGTCGACGATCCGCTGCAGGAACTGTTGCGTCCGCTCCTCGCGGGGTGAGGCGAAGATCTGCGAAGGCGGGCCCTCCTCGAGGATCCGGCCCGCGTCGAGGAAGCAGACGCGGCTCGCGATCTCGCGCGCGAATCCCATCTCGTGGGTCGCGATGAGCATGGTCATCCCGGACTCGGCGAGGTCGCGGATCACGCCGAGCACCTCGCCGACGAGCTCCGGGTCGAGGGCGCTCGTCACCTCGTCGAGCAGCATCACCTCCGGCTTCATCGCAAGCGCCCGGACGATCGCGACGCGCTGCTGCTGGCCGCCGGAGAGCCTATCCGGGTACTCGCCGGCCTTGTCCGCGAGCCCGAAGCGCTCGAGCAGCGCCCGAGCCTCGCCCTCGGCGTCCGCCTTCCGCGTTCTCAGCACGCGCGTTGGCGCAAGCGTCACGTTTCGCAGCACCGTCATGTGCGGGAACAGGTTGTACGACTGGAAGACGATGCCGACTCGACGCCGTGTCGCGTTGACGTCGACACCCCGGGCGGTGATCTCGGTGCCGAGCACGACGATCCGCCCGGCATCGACCGGCTCGAGGAGATTCACGCAGCGCAGGAGGGTCGACTTGCCGGAGCCGGACGCGCCGATCAGGCAGACGACGTCGTGCTCGGCGACCGAGAGGTCGATTCCCTTCAGCACCTCGAGCTCGCCGAAGCTCTTGTGCAGCGCCTCGATGCGGATGTCTTCCTTGACGCTCACGCGAGAGCGCCCGCCTGGCGCCGGGCCCGCTCCCGGGCCGTGAGCCAGTCGACGAACCGGGCAAGGGGAATCGTGAACAGGATGAAGACGAGCGCGAGTGCAACGTAGGGCGTGAAGTTGAAGGTCGCTGCGACGTCGATTTGCGCTTGCCGGAACGCCTCGGTGACGCCGATGATGCCGAGGAGCGCCGTGTCTTTCTGCAACCCGATGAAGTCGTTCAGGAGCGGCGGAACCACTCGGCGGACTGCCTGCGGCACCACCACGAAGCGCAGCGAGCCGAGTCGCGTCAAGCCAAGCGAGCGGGCCGCGGCGTTCTGGCTCGGATGCACCGAGTCGATCCCTGCGCGGTACACCTCGGCGACGTACGCCGAGTACACGAGGACGATCGCCATGACGCCCCAGAAGAACGGGCTCGTCGGTAGCCCCTGGAGCTGGAGCGCCGGGAAGCCGAAGCCGAGCAGCGCGATAACGAGAATCGTCGGGACGCCCCGGAAGAAGTCGATGTAGAGGATCGCCATCGCCCGGATCGGGAAGAAGACCGGCCCGGGCAGGCTCCGCATCACCGCCAGCAACAGGCCGAGCGCGAGGACGATCACCTCTGCGATGAGGAATGCCTCGATGTTGACGAGGAACTTCCTGGCGATCCCAGGAAGGCTCTCCTTGAAGAGCGGCCAGTCGAAGAACGCCTCCTTGACGGCATCCCAGCCGGGCGAGTTGATGACGATCACGACCAGCACGCCGACGACGACGATCGTGCTGACCACGGCGATCAGGACGCCGCGAGCACCCTCCTGTCGCATGGAGCCGCCGAGGATCTTCGAGCGGCGATCCCCGAGTGGGCCGTCCGGCTCGAGCAGGTCGTCGGCATCCGGCGGGACGCTCACCGCCGTACCGCCGCCCGCGCTACCCGCTGATGACCGGAGCGCCGCCCTTGTTCGCGAGCCACTTCTGCGTGATCGCGTCGAGCGTGCCGTCGGCCTTGATCGCCTCGATCGCCTGGTTCACACATGTGACGAACGGGTTGCCCTTCTCGAAGCTCACCCCGAACTGCTCCGTCCCCGCACCTGCGGGGAACTGGCCCGCGATGATGCCGTTCTCCACCACGGCATCCCGCAGGTAGTACCCCGTGTAGAGATCGGTGACGATTCCGTCGACCTGGCCGTTCTCGAGTGCCTGTACCGCACCGGCCTGATCGTCGAACACCGCCGGCTCCTGATCGGGCTGGATGGTGTCGACGACGAAGTCGTAGCTCGTCGTGCCGATCGGGACGCCGAACTTCGCGTCCTTCAGGTCGGCGATCGACGTGGCGCCGTCGATCTTCGACCCCTTGACCGACACGATCGCCTGCACGTTGTCGTAGTAGCCCTCGCTGAAGTCGACGGCCTTCGCGCGCTTCTTTGTGATGGCGATCTGCTGCATGTTGAAGTCGTACTTCTTCGGGCCCGGGGCGATCGACGCGTTGAAGCTCGTCGGGACCCACACGACCTGCTCGGGCGTGAAGCCGAGCTGCTCGGCGATCGCGTAGGCGACCGCCGACTCGAAGCCCTTTCCGCTGTACGGGTCGTTGAACTTGAACTCGTTCCCGCTCTCGCCGCCTCCGAACCACGGCGAATAGGCGGGGTTCCCCGTCCCGATCGTCAGCGTGCCGTCGTGGACGAGGTTGAGGTTCTCCTGCGCGCACTCGGACGCGGTCGTGTCGGCGGCGCCTGTGTCCGCCGGCGCCTGCGTCTCGGCGGCCGTCGTCGCAGGAGCGGTCGTCTCCGAGCTGCTGCCACCGCCACAGCCCGCGGCGAGCACGGCCAGGCCAAGGGATATGGCACACAGCAGGAGAATCTTCCTCATTGCGACCCCTCCGATCGAGTGAGTGGCAGAGGATAGCCTGGCACGGGTCACGGTGTGAGCAAGAGGAGCGCGCGAAATGCCCGCGGTATCCTCGGCGGCACGATGCGAGTCGCGTTCATCGGTCTCGGGACGATGGGTCGTCCGATGGCCTCACACCTCGTTGCGGCCGGCCATGAGCTCGTCGCCTGCGACGCAGACCCGTCGTCCGCCTCGGCCCTCGGCACGAGAATCGCTCCAACCCCGGCGGGCGCCGCCGCGGGCGCTGACGTGGCGATCATGTCGCTCCCCTCGCCGGCCATCGTCGAGGCAGGCTGCGCTCGGTCCGGAAGGGCTCGGCGAGGGCGCTCGGCCCGGGACAGTCGTCATCGACATGTCGACCAGCCCTCCGGCGCTGGCGCGGCGGCTCGCGGCGGTGCTGGGCGAGAAGGGCATCGAGGTTCTCGACGCGCCGGTCAGCGGCGGCCCGACCGGTGCTGAGGCGGCGACGCTTGCGATCATGGTCGGCGGGCAACCCGAGACCGTCGAGCGCTGCCGATCGTTGCTCGAGGCGATGGGAAGCCGCGTCGAGCACGTCGGCGGTCACGGTGCGGGGCAGACCGTGAAGCTCTGCAACAACCTGATCGTCGCGTGCACGATGGCCGGCATGGCCGAGGCGTGCCGTGTCCTCGTCGAGGAGGGCGTCGACCCCGTCCAGGCCTACGAGGTCTTCACGCGCTCGACGAGCGACTCGTCGGTCATGCGGCGACGCTTCCCCCTGCCGGGAGTGCGTCCTGAGCATCCCGCCTCACGCGACTACGAGGCGATGTTCAGGCTCGATCTGCTCGTCAAGGACATCCGGCTCGCGCTCGAGCTCGCCGAGCAGGACGGGGTCGAGGCGCCAGTCGGCCGGGCCGCGCTGCGCGCCTACGAGTCCGCCCTCGACGCGGGGCTCGCCGGTCTCGACTATTCGGCGGTCGTGAAGGCTGTCCGGCGCTCCGACTCGTAGTGCCGGCGCCGCGCACGGTTCTCGCCGGTGCCGTCTCGGCACAGGCGTCGGTATCGCTCGTGCAGTTCGGACTCCCGGCGATCGGGCCCGAGCTGCAGCAGGAATTCGATCTGAGCCTCGCTGCTCTCGGCGCCGTCCTCATGGCGAGCCTTCTGGGCTCCGGGCTCGCGTTGCTTCCCGCAGGCGTCATCGTCGATCGGTACGGCTCGCGGATTCCGCTCGCTGCCGGCACGCTGATCGGGGGTGGAGGCCTCATCGCCGCGGCGTTTGCCCCGTCGGCGGGCACGCTGCTCGTGGCGCTGTTCTTCGCTGGAATCGGCTCGGGCATCGTGCCGATCGCAGGATTCGGGGCGCTCATGCGGGCCTACGGCGCGGCCCGGCGCGGATTCGCTCTCGGCGTCCGTCAGATGGCGGTTCCGCTCGGGGGCATGGCAGCGTCCATTCTGCTCCCGCTGCTCGACCATGCCGGCGGGGTTCGCCTCGCTCTGCTCGTGAGCGCTGCGGGTGTCCTCGTCTTCGGCTTCGCGTTCGCCCTGGTCGCCGAAGGGAGCCCGCCGGTCGAGCTGAGGCCGAGGATCGAGATCCACCGGCTCGTCCGGGCGCCCGGCATGCTGCGGCTCCTCCTCGTCGCGACCTTCTACATCGTGGTGCTCCAGGCCGTGCTCGCCTTCACCGTGCCGTCGGTTCGCGACGCCGGCTTCTCCGCGCTCATCGCCGGGGCGACGTTCTTCGCTCTGAACGTCACGGCTGGCGTGGCACGGATCGTCTGGGGTCGTGTGGCGGATCGCGGAGCGGGCTCACGGCGCGTGCGGACGCTCGTCGAGGCCGGGCTGGTGGCAGCGGTCGGAGGCCTCGTCTTCACCCTCGCCCTGCATGCAGGGCCCGCCCTGCTCATCCTTGCGATGATCCTGTTCGCATTCGGTGCGCTCGGCTGGAACGCCCTGGTGTACGTCAGCGCGGGTGAGAAGGCGCCGCCGGAGCTGGCAGCGCAGGCCGTCGGGGTCGCCGCGACCCTGATCTTCGTCGTCTCCGCGTTATCCACTCCGCCGCTGGGAGCCCTGGCTGAAGCGATCGGCTGGGACGCATTCTGGCTGGTGTGCGCGGCGCTCTGCGGGATCGGGGCGGCGATCGCGGTGACGCTCCCGCGGACGCAAGGCCCGCCGGGAGGCGGGCCGCGCGGCCGGCCGAACAGGCCGCGAAGGTTCGTCGAGCCCGGCTGGGCTCGACTCAGCCGCTCCCGTACGGGAGTAGGGGTAGCCCCTACAATGGCGAGACTCCAGATATGGCCGAGCATCAGATTCCCGGCCCGCCCGCGACCGGCGACGTAGTGGCGGCCACGACGGGCGAGCGGAATTCCGTCTCGCGGCCTCTCCTCGCCGTCGCCACTGCGGCCGAGGAGGCCGATGCATTTGGCCGGGCCGTCGCGATAGGGGAGCGCCTCCAGGCCAACCTCGAGACGGTCATCCATGGCAAGAGCCAGGAGATTCGACTGGTTCTGACCGCCCTCGCGTCCGAAGGGCACGTGCTGTTCGAGGACGTTCCCGGAACTGCGAAGACGGTGCTCGCGCGCGCGATCGCGCAGTCGATCGCCGGCGCGGTGCCGTCGCGGATCCAATGCACGCCCGATCTGCAGCCCGCGGATGTCACCGGTTCTGCAGTCTATGACCAGCGTGCGAGGGAGTTCGAGTTCCGGCCGGGGCCGATCTTCGCCAATGTCGTGCTCCTCGACGAGGTCAACCGCGCGACGCAGAAGACGCAGTCTGCGCTGCTCGAAGCGATGGCCGAGCGGCAGGTGACGGTTGACGGGGTCACCCGCAAGCTGCCTCGCCCGTTTCTCCTTCTCGCAACGGAGAACCCGGTCGAGTACGAGGGAACCTTCCTCCTCCCGGAAGCGCAGCTCGATCGATTCCTCCTGCGGACGGCGCTCGGGTATCCCGATCCGGCCGACGAGGGACGGATCGTGCTCGACCAGCGGAGCGGGCAGCATCCGCTGGATCGCCTGGGCGCGGTGGTTGCAGTGGCCGAGGTCGAGGAGTTGCAACACGCCGTCGAGAGCGTCTACGTCGACCCCATCCTGCGGCGCTGGATCGTCGACGTCGTCCGAGCGACGCGCGACCTCGACTTCGTCGAGCTGGGCGCCTCGGTTCGCGGGAGCCTGGCGCTCGACCGTGCTGCGCGGGCGTGGGCGCTCCTCCTCGGTCGTGAGTTCGTCGTTCCCGAGGACATCGAGGATCTCTTCGGCCCCGTGATCGCGCATCGCGTCCTCTTCACACCCGCATTCCTCGCGCAGGTGCGTCAGGCCGGACGCGACGAGGCTCTTCGTCGGCTCTGGACCGCCTGCCTCGAATACGCACCCCGGCCTGCTCCTGGGAGCCCGTGAGGGGGCGCTCGCTCACCTTTCCGCTTCTGCCGCGCCGGCGCGTCGCGGGGGTCGGCTTCGGATCGATGCGCTCCCAGCGATTCGGTCCCGGCTTCGATCTCGCGGGCTCGCGACCCGTACGCGCCAGGCGACGACGTCAGGCGGATCGACTGGCGCGCCTCGGCGCGCGTGTCCTCGGTGCGCGGAAACGACGACTTCGTCGTTCGCGAATACCTTGCGGAGCGGACGACCCACGTCGTCATCCTCGTCGACAGGAGCCCGCGTATGGCCGTGTGCCCGGACGGGCTCCCGTGGCTCTCGAAGCCGGCTGTGATCCACGAGGCCGTCGCCATGCTCGTCGAGAGCGCCATCGATGCGGGCTGCAGCGTCGGCTATCTCGACGACGCCGACGTCTCCCGCTCCGGATCCGGAGAGGGCGGGGAATTGCCCTTCTGGCGGCCGCCGACCGGGCAGACGGGTGTCCGGCGGTTGGTGGAGCGGCTCCCCGGGCGAGGCTTCGGCGCCCCCGAGGACACGGTCGAGCGCCTTCTCCGCTGGCTCGCCGACCCGACCCGACGAGTGTCGTCCGGCACCTTTGTCTTCGTCCTGTCGGACTACCTCTCTCCGCCGACCGAGGACGCCTGGATCGAAGCGCTCGCGCGCCGGTCTCGATCCCGTGCCCGTCGTGATCCAGGATCCGGTCTGGGAGCAGAGCTTCCCGGACGTCGCCGGGCGCCGTACTGCCGCTCGTGGACCCGGCCAGCGGGCGGCTGCGGCAGACACGGCTTCGGCAGCGGGAGGTCGGGAGCGACGGCGCGACAACGAGTCGGAGACTCGCTGCGCAGCTCGACAGCTTCGAGCGGGTCGGCCTGTCACCCGTGGTTCTCTCGTCGAGCGACCCGGGCTCGATCCTCGCCGGCTTCCTCGGGTGGGCCGAAACGCCGACGTCTGGGCGCGAGGCTCGTGCCGTGAGCAGGTCTGTCGCGATCATCGTCGGCCGTGGCCGCGATCGCGGGCATCGGTGCAATCGTCGCGCTGGGCCTGACCCGCGGCGGGTCAGCTCCCTCGGTGGCGGCGCCGAGCGGCGATCCCGTCGAGGTCGACGACCGCCGTCGAACCCTCTCCCGCGCTGGCAGGCGATCGCCTCGTCGCCGACCTCACGCTGAGGATCGACACGACCAGGGTCGATCCCGGCGCGATCGACGTGGGCGCGCTTCTTCCGGCCCTTCCGGCAGGTCGGCCGGACGGCCGTCGAGCAGATCGACCGGGGCGCGACGACGATCCTCCACTACCGCTACCCGCTCCAGTGCATCGACCGGGCGTGTTCCCTCGGGGAGGCTTCCGAGCGCACGATCGACCTTCCGGTCGGGCTCGTGCGCTACTCGCCCCGTGACGGCGACGTCGTGTCGCTTCCGCTCACGTGGCCCGGCGTGACGTTCTCGACACGGCTGTCGGCGGAGCAGCGCGCCGACATCGGCCTCGCGCCCGCTCGCGCTCAGCGCGGCCCAGGGCGATCAGGTGCCCCAGCTCGTCCCGGTCGGACGCGCGACCGCGATCGGCTGGACGCTGCTGGGAGTCGCAGCAGCCATCCTCCTCGCCGTTGCGGTGCTCATCGCCCTGTCGCTGCGGTCGTTGCGCGCGCGGGCTCGCGTCGAGCCCGAGGAACACCCGGGGCTCCTCGCTTGCCTCCGCGCTCGCTGCGCTCGACGACGCTGGAGACGACGAGGGACGGCGGATCGCGCTCGACGCGCTCGCCCTGCGCCTGGGTGAGGTCGGCGAGGACGGGCTCGCGCGGGACGCCCGCCGTCTCGCCTGGTCACGCGGTGGTCCGGACGCGGCCGAGGTCGCGACGCTTCGCGACGCGGTGGCTCGGCTTCAGGAGGTGGCCGCGTGACGCAACCGCCCGTCTGGCTCGTTGCAGCGGTTGTCGGAGCCGTCGCTCTCGGGGTTGCCCTCACTCGTCGTCCCGCGGGCGAGGGAGTTCCGCTCGCAGACGCCGGGGCCCTGCGGTTGGCGTCGAGGCGGACCGTGCTGATCGGGCGCCGGCCTCGTCCTTGCGGCAGGGGTCGCGCTCGCAGCTGCGTATCTCCTGGCGCCTCGGCCGACCGGGAAGCTCGACGTAGCTGGTCTCGGGCAAGGGAAGCACCGTGATCGTCCTCGACATGTCGCAGAGCGTGTCCGATCTCGTCTACCGGGAGATCGCCCGCACGCTCGACGGTGTTATGACGTCGTCCGGAGAGGATGGCCGCTCGGGCTCGTCCTCTTCTCCGATACGGCCGAGGAGGCGCTTCCGCCCGGCACGAAGGGCTCGGAGCTGGAGCCGTTCATCCGCTACTTCCGGCCGCGGCAGGAGCGTGGGGTGGCGGCGAAACCGGCTGTACTACCGAGCGGCCGGCCCGACCGAACAGGCTCACGTTCGGTATCCGGTCAGTCCCTGGTTCGGAGGCTTCAGCGGTGGGACGCAGATCTCGACCGGACTCGTGGCGGCAGAGATGCACTCGCGCGGGGGGATGGGTCGGGCAGGGTCCTGCTCGTCTCCGATCTCGGTGAGGCGAGCGACGACCTTCCGCGCCTGACGCGGGAGCTCTCCGCTTCGGGCGGAGTCCGGAGCTCGAGCTGCAAGCGTCGTGGCGCTGCCGCCGGCAACAGCGAAGGAGAAGAGGTCTTCCAACGGATCGGCGGCGGCGAGCAAGTCGTCGACTCGCTCGGCTTAGCACCGGGAACCCCGGCTCGGCGAGCCAGGGAGGAGCATCTCCCTCGCCTTCGTCGCGGCGGTTCTCGGGCTCGCGGTGGCGCTCGCCCTGCATGAGCTCCTGACCGAGCCCCTTCGCTCCGCCCCAGCGAGCGCGGCGGTCCGGGACATGGCCGCCTACGTGGCCAGCACGCAGTGGCAGCGGTCGCGCCGTCGTGCTCGCCCTGCTCGGCGTGGCCGTGCTCGGCATGTCCGGCTCGACGCAGGAGGACGACGCGCGCCTCGCGGCCGGCGTCGTCGATCCCGCTCCGGCGGTTGGGGACCCGTCCGGCGATCGCGTCGGCGAGGCGTTCCTCGGCAGCGGCGAGACCGGGCCTACTTCGACGCGGTCGAGCTCGCGCGGGCGTCCGCCCTGGAAACTGCCGACGGGGTCGTGCTCGAGCGGCGCGCCCAGGCGGAGGCGATCCTGTCGCAGATCGTCGGCGGCGATGGAGAGCGCCTGATGCGCTCGAGGGCGGCGAATCTTCTCGGCGTCCTTCTCTTCGAGGATGCGAAGGTCGCGAAGGCGAATCCCCGCCGGTAGCTCGAGCAGAGCCTGGCAGCGTTCCAGGACGCCGCGACGCTCGACCCGTCGTACTCGACCGCCAAGGCGAATCTGGAGCTCCTGCAACAGCTCCCGCTTGGGGACGGAGTTCCGCGACGAGGGTGTCTCGGGCTCGGACGCCTCATCCGGCGGCAGCGGCGAGAGCGGGTACTGAGTGGGCGTCTCCTTCCTGAACCCGCTCGGAGCCGTCGTGGGCCTCGCGGTGCTGGTTCCGATTGCCGCCCTGCTGCTTCGCGAACGCCGGATCGGCGCGACCCGCCGCGTTCTCGGACTCGAGCCCCCGAGCCGGTGGGTATACGCACCCGCGATTCTCGGGTGGACCATCGCGTTCGGCCTGCTCGCGGCCGCGGCCGCCCAGCCGGTGATCCGGGTCGACAGCACGGTCAACCAACGGACGGACGCCGAGGCGTTCGTGATCGTCGACACCACGCGCTCCATGCTGGCGTCGCGGTCACCCGATGCTCCGAAGCGGATCCAGCGGGCGCTCGAGGCGGCGACCGAGATTCGCAGCGCGCTCCCGGGAATCCCCGTGGGCGTCGGGAGTCTCACGAACCGACCGCTCCCTCACCTCTTTCCCACGACCGACGAGGCGGCCTTCGACCAGGTGATCCGGCAGTCGATCGGCGTGAATCGCCCACCGGGGTCCGAGACGGGCTCTTCAACGTGGCCACTGACTTCCAGGCCCTTGACGCCCTCGCAACGACCAACTGGTACCGGCCGGCCTCGGTGAGACGGCTTGCGATCCTGCTGACGGACGGCGAGAGCAGTTTCGCGCCCAGGATCCTCGTCTCGAAGCTGGCGAAGGCGGGGATCGATCTGGTCGTGGTCCGCTTCTGGAACATCGACGAGCGGGTGTGGCAGGCGAACGGGAAGGCGGAGCCGCTCTACCGGCCGGCACCGCTCACCCTGCCGCCCGTGGCCGACCTCGCGGCGCTGACGACGGGCGGCCGCGTCTACGACGAGAGCGAGCTCGCCGCCGCAGCGAGCGCTGCGCGCCGGTATCTCGGAGACGGCCCGGTCCGTCGCGACAACCGTCGGCGGGCGCACGATCTCGCTCGCACCCTCATGCGGTGCTCGCTGCCTGCATCCCGCTGGCCCTGCTCTCCTGCCGGGTCTGCTACCGCGCACGCTGGTCATCCAGAGGCGCGCGCTCCCGAGGAGCTTCGGGAGCGCATTGCATACAGTATGGTCTCAGCGTGGCGAGGATCCTCGACGACCGCCGAGACGCCGCTGACGAAGAGCGCGAGCGCCGCGGCCGCGGAGCTGATCCGCAAGGCGATCGTCGACGGCCGTGCTCGAGCCGGGATCGCGCCTGAAGGAGGAGGAGCTTGCCCGCGAGCTCGGCATCAGCCGCACGCCGGTTCGCGAGGCGCTCCTCGTGCTCCAGACCGAGGGTCTGATCGAGTCGACTCCGAACCGGGGCGCGACCGTTCGTGCCTACGAGGCCGCGGACCTCGACGATCTCTACCAGCTCCGCGCGCTGCTCGAAGGCTTCGCGGCGCGGCGCTGGCGGCGGCGCGGATCGCTCCGGAGGACGTCGGGCGCCTGCGCGAGAGCTGCGAGCGCTTCGACTCGCTGCGCGCGGCGGACGACGTCACCGAGCTCGTCCACGAGAACGTCATCTTCCACGACATCGATCCTCCACGCGGCTGGAAGCGCGCGGCTCGCGCAGATGGTCCGGAGGTCATCCAGCTCCCGCTCGTCTATCGCTCGTACGTCTGGTACTCGCCGGAGCAGAAGCTCATCTCGGAGCACTATCACCGTCAGCTGACGAGCGCACTCGCGGCCGGCGACGCCGAGCGCGCAGAGCTCGTCATGAAGGAGCACGTCTTCGAGGCGCGCGACTTCCTCGTTGCGAAGCTCCGCGAACGACAGGAATCTGAGGCGGAGGAGCAGAGCGAATGACCGAATCTGTCGTCGCCTCCGGACGGCGGCCGAGGCGCGGACGGACCGGGGCCGCTCGCCGGCGTCCGTGTCGTCGAGCTCGGCCAGCTGCTCGCCGGGCCGTTCACGGGTCGGCTGCTCGGCGACATGGGCGCGGAGATCGTCAAGGTGGAGGCGCCCGGCCAGCCCGACCCGATCCGCGAGTGGGGCAAGGCGCGCTACGAAGGGCCGCTCGCTGTGGTGGCCGGTGCAGTCGCGCAACAAGAAGTGCGTGACGCTGAACCTCAGGACCGAGCGAGGGCCAGGAGCTCCTGCTCGAGCTCGTCAAGCGCTGCGGACGTGCTCACCGAGAACTTCCGACCCGGCACGCTCGAGCGCTGGAACCTCGGCTGGGATCGGCTCAGCGAGGCGAACCCGAAGATCGTCCTCGCGCGAATCTCCGGCTACGGCCAGACGGGCCCGTACGCCGAACGCGCGGGATTCGCGTCGGTGGCCGAGGCGATGGGCGGCATCCGCTACATCAACGGCTTCCCCGACCAGCCGCCGCCGCGCATGCACATCTCGCTCGGCGACTCGCTCGCCGGGATGTTCGCCGCGCAGGGGATCCTCGCTGCGCTCTACAGGCGCGACGCGCTCGGCGTATGGCCGCGGCCAGGTCGTCGACGTCTCGCTGCTCGAGGCGTGCTTCGCGATGCTCGAGAGCATGGTGCCGGAGTACGACCGGCTGAAGATCGATCCGCGGAGCCGCAGGGCACGAATCTGAAGGGCATCGCGCCGTCGAACATCTTCAAGTCGAGGGACGGCAAGTGGATCGTCATCGCGGCGAACGCCGACAAGGTCTTCCGGCGGCTGTGCGAGGCGATCGGCAGGCCGAGCTGGCCGACGACCCGCGGTTCTCGAACCACCTCGCGCGCGGCGATCACCAGGACGAGATCGAGGGGATCATCGCCGACTGGGCTGCCGAGCGCGACGGCTCCGAGATCGACGAGACGCTCAACGAGGCGGGCGTGATCTGCGGGCCGATCTACACGATCGCCGACATCTTCGAAGACGAGCAGTTCAAGGCTCGCGACATGCTCCTCGAGCACGAGGATCCCGGAGTTCGGCGAGTACATCGGCCCGGGCATCGTCCCGAAGTTCTCCGAGACGCCCGGCGAGGTCCGCTGGTCGGCGACATGGGAGGAGGGGAGCCACAACCGCGAGGTCTACGGCGGGCTGCTCGGGCTCTCCGACGCGGAGATCGCGGCGTTGAAGGACGAGGGCGTCCTGTGAGTGCCGCCAGGGTCACCGTCTGCGACGTCGGCGCCGCGGGACGGCCTCCAGAACGACCCGAAGATCCTCGAGCCGGAGACCCGCGCCGAGCTCGTCAATCGCCTCGCGGCCGCGGGCATCGCCGCGCATCGAGGCGGTCAGCTTCGTCAACCCCGCCCGGGTCCCGCAGATGGCGGGCGCGGAAGAGGTCGTCGCGGCGATCGACCGCGAGGCCCGGACGTCGTCTACGCCGGGCTCGCGCTGAACGAGAAGGGCTACGACCGGCTCGTGACGACCGGGCTCGACGAGGTGCATTTCGCCTTCGCCTCGACCGAGACGTTCAACCAGCGCAACTCGAACGCCACGGTCGAGCGAGTCGCTCGCCGCAGCCGAGCGGATCGTCGCCCGCGCGCACGCAGGACGGGATCAGGGTCACCGTGACGATCGGCGCCTCGTTCGGCTGCCCGTTCGAGGGCAAGGTCGATCCCGGCCGCGATCCTCGAGCTCGCAGGACGGCTGGCGGCGGCGGACGCGGACGAGATCGTGCTTCGCCGACACGATCGGCGTCGGCGTTCCGAGCCAGGTACGTCGGCTCGTCGGGGACGCCGTCGCGCTCGGCAAGCCGATCGCCGTTCACCTGCACAACACGCGCAACACCGGCTTCGCGAACGCGTATCGCGGCCGTCGAGGCCGGCGCGACCGTGCTCGACGCGTCGGTTGGCGGGATCGGCGGCTGCCCGTTCGCGCCTCGCGCGACCGGCAACATCTGCACGGAGGATCTCGTCTATCTCCTGCACGGCGAGGGCATCGAGACCGGCATCGACCTCGACGCGCTGATCGGGGTCGCGGAATGGCTCGAGGGCGTCCTCGGGCGGCAGCTCGAAGGTCAGGTCTACCGCGCCGGCGTGTTCGCGCCGGTCGCCGGCTAGAGACAAGAGAAAGGACACGGAATGGCGTACAGGCTGGGAGTGGACGTCGGGGGCACGTTCACCGACCTGTTTCTCGTCAGTGACGAGAACGGGGGCGGCGCAGTACCGCGTCAAGACCCCGTCGACGCCCGGCCGACCCCTCGGAGGGCGTGCTCGATCGGCGTCAGTCGCATCTGCGACGAGGCGGGGATCGGCGTCGCCGACGTCCGCAACATCCTCCACGGCACGACCGTCGCGACGAATGCGGTGCTCGAGTCGAAGGGCGCCCGAGTCGGCCTGATCACGACGCATGGGCTTCAAGCAGATCCTCCATCTCGCGCGCTCGCAGACGCCCGGGCCGCTCGCGGGCTGGATCATCATGATCAAGCCCGACCCGCCGGCGCTGCTCTCGGACACCCGCGAGGCGGTCGAGCGGCATGGACGCCCGCGGCAACACCGTCGTCCCGGTCGACGAGGCGCAGGTGGAGGAGATCGTCCGCGACCTCGTCGAGTCGGGGGTCGAGTCGCTCACGGTCGGCGCTCGTCAACTCGTACGTCTCCGGCGCGCACGAGGAGCGAGATCGGGGCCGATCGTCGAGCGGCTCTACCCGGGCTTCCCGGTGACGCTCTCCTCGGACGTGCTGCCCGGAGTTCCGCGAGTACGAGCGGACGCTGACCGCCTGCATGAACTCGTACGTCCGGCCGAAGGTCGCGACCTACGTCGAGCAGCTTCAGAGCCAGCTCGCCGGGATCGGCGCGCAGGCCGAGGTCAACATCCTGCGCTCCGACGCCGGGCTGATGACGACGCAGGAGGCCGCGCGGAACCCGATCTACGGCATCCTCTCGGGCCCGTCGGGCGGCGTCGCCGGCGCGCTCTTCGTCGCCGCAAGGCGGGCTTCGACGACATCCTCACCTTCGACATGGGCGGCACGTCGACCGACGTCGCGCTCTGCCAGAACGGCCAGCCGACGATCGGCCGCGAGACCTCGATCGGCCACTTCCGGATCAAGGTGCCGTCCGTGCAACGTGCACACGGTCGGCGCCGGCGGCGGCTCGATCGCGCACGTGCCCGAGCTGACGAAGGCGCTGCGCGTCGGCCCGCAGTCCGCCGGGGCGGAGCCCGGGCCTGCGGCCTACGGCAAGGGCGGCGACCGAGCCGACCGTGACCGACGCGAACGTCGTCGCTCGGGCACCTGCCGCCGCGCCTGCTCGGCGGCGAGATGGAGCTCGACGTCGAGGCCGCCCGGGCCGCCGTGCAGACGATCGCCGACGCGATGGGCCTGCGACGTCGGTCGAGCAGGCGGCCGAGGGGATCCTCGCGATCGTGAACGAGAACATGGCCGGCGCGCTTCGCCTCGTCTCCGTCCAGCGCGGCCACGACCCGCGCGAGTTCGCGCTCGTCGCCTACGGCGGCGCCGGCCCGCTGCACGCGAACGCGGTCGCGAAGATGATGGGCTCGTTCCCGGTGATCGTCCCGCCGGCACCCGGGCCTTCTCTGCGCGATCGGCGACCTCGTCGCCGACTTCCGCGACGAGTTCGCGCAGACCTACATCCGCGCTCGTCTCCGAGGCCGATCCGGCCGAGGTGGCCGCGATCCTCGACGAGCTCGGCGGCGCGCGCGGCGCAGTGGCTCGAGGGCGAGGGCATCGCGCCGGAGGCGCGCGCGGCTCTCCTACGTCGCCGACATGCGCTACCGCCGGCAGGGCTACGAGATCCCGGTCGCGATCGACCCGGACGAGGTCCGCGCCGACGGTCTCGCCGACCTCGACGAGCGCTTCAACGGGCTCCACGAGCAGCTGTACGGCTTCCGGATGCACGGGCACCGCGTCGCGAGATCGTCAACCTGCGCGCGGTCGGCTTCGGCGCCGTGCCGAAGCCCGAGCTTCCGGCGGGCGAGCTGCGACCGGCGCGACGCGTCGGGCGCCGTCGTGGACGAGCACGAGATCGTCTTCGACGGCGAGCGGGTTCCGACGAAGATCTACGACCGGGCGAAGCTCGACGCCGGGCCTGCGGTTCGACGGGCCGGCGATCGTGACCGAGTTCGACTCGACCACGGTCGTCCTGCCCGGGCTACGAGGCCGACGGTCGACGTGAACTACAACATTCTGATCACCCCGAACGCGTAGGGGAGGAAGCGATGGCAACCACCGAAGAACTGCGGATCGCCGAGATCCCCGACATCGAGGTCGACCCGGTCACGCTCGACATCATCGAGGGCGCGCTGAAGAGCGCCCGCTTCGAGATGGACGCGGTGCTCTTCCGCTCCGCGATGAGCCCCGTCATCCGCGAGCAGCACGACGAGTTCCCGATGATCACCGACCCGCGCGGCCGGATGGTCGTGGGCCAGTTCGGCGCCTACATCAACGAGATGATGGAGGAGTGGGACCGGGGGATCTACCCGGGCGACGTGATCCTCACCTCCGATCCGTTCAAGTGCTCGGCCTCGATCTCGCACACGAACGACTGGCTCGTGCTCGTGCCGATCTTCTACGACGACGAGCTCGTCGGCTGGTCGTCGCAGTTCGGCCACCAGATGGACTGCCGGCGGGCCGCTGCCCGGGCTCGCTGCCGACGGGCGCGAAGACGATCTTCGAGGAGGGGCATCATCATCCCGCCGCTCAAGATCATCGAGCGCGGGCGAGCTGCAGGAGGACGTGCTCAGGCTGATCCTCAACAACATGCGGCTCCCGGAGATGAACCGGGCCGACCTGTTCGCGATCGTCGCCGGCTGCCGCGCCGGCGAGAAGCGCGTGATGGAGCTCTGCGACCGCTTCGGCAAGGACACGTACCTCGCGGCGCTGCAGGCGCTCCTCGACCGCACGTACGAGGCGATGCGGATCCTGATCCAGGTCGCGATCCCCGAGGAGCCGCAGTCCTTCGAGGACTACATCGACGACGACGGCCTCGGCAACGGGCCGTTCAAGATGAAGCTGACGATCTGGCGGGAGGGCGACCACGCCTTCTTCGACTGGTCCGGGAACCGATCCGCAGGCGCTCGGACCGATCAACTTCTACCTCTCCGAGGGCATGTTCAAGATGTTCATCGGGATCTACCTGATCATGGTCAACGATCCCCAGATCCTCTTCAACGACGGCTTCTATCCGCTCCTCCACGTCGTCATGCCGGAGGGCAGCCTGCTGCGTCCGCGCTTCCCGTCGGCGCTCGGGTGCCGCACGCACGCGCTCGCCCGGCTCTTCGACGTGCTCGGCGGCGCGCTCTGCAAGAGCGCGCCCGAGCTGAACACGGCCTCCGGCTACGGCACGAGCCCGTACATGCTCTACTCGGGCTGGGACGGCGCAGGGCGAGTTCTTCTACTCGATGGAGATCCTCTACGGCGGCATCCCGGGCCGGCCGATCGGCGACGGCATGGACGGCCACTCGTGGTGGCCGCTCTTCGAGAACATCCCGACCGAGTACCTCGAGGCCTACTACCCGATGCGGATCGACGGGTACACGACGGTCACCGACTCCGGCGGCCCCGGCTTCCACCGGGGCGGCAACGGCGTCGAGAAGCGCTACGTCTATCTCGAGCCGGGCGAGGTCTCGATCCACGACGACCGCTGGCTGACCCGGCCGTGGGGCGTGCTCGGCGGCTGGCCCGGGGCCGCTCCGTCGAAGATCCTCGTGCGCGCCGACGGCACCGAGGAGAGTCCTGCCGTCGAAATGCGACAACGTCACGGTCGCGCCGGGCGACATGCTCGTCTACCGCACGGCCGGCGGGGGCGGCTGGAAGGACCGGCTCGACCGGCCGGTCGGAGGCGGTCGCGCGCGACGTCTCGTTCGGGCTCGTCAGCCGCGAGTTCGCGAAGGAGGGGTACGGCGTCGTCCTCGCCGACGACGGCGCAGCCGACGCGGCGGCGACCGAGGCGGAGCGGGCGCGGCAGCGCGAGGAGCGCGGCGACGCGCTCGCGTTCGACTTCGGCCCGCCGCTCGACGAGATCCTCGCGACGTGCGAGGCGGAGACCGGGATCGCGCCGCCCGAGCCCGGCGACGCCGCTCCGCTGGTCGCCGCTCGAGCCGGGCGACGAGGCGCTCGCGCGCGTGCGCGACGGCGACGGGATCCCGGCGCCGGGCGAATGACGACGCAGTTCGAGGGGTTTCACGGGCGGCCGGCTTCGGCCGGCGCCCCGCCCTGCTCGTGATCGACGTCAACCTCGGCTTCACCGACCCGGCGTCTCCGCTCGTCTGCGACCTCGACGACGTGGTCGAGGCGATCCGGCGGCTGCTCGACGAGGCCCGCGAGGGCGGATCCTGCCGGTCGTCTTCACGACGGTCGCCTTCGACGAGGCGGCGCGGCAGGCCGCGGCGGTGTTCATCGAGAAGGTGCCGGCGCTTCTGGCGCTCGAGGCGGGAAGCCCCTGGATCGAGATCGACCCGCGGCATCGCGCCGCGGGCGGACGAGCCGGTGATCGTGAAGAGCTTCGCCTCGGCGTTCTTCGGCACGACGCTCGCCAGCATCCTCGCCTCGGCCGGGTGCGACTCCGTGATCGTCACGGGCGCGTCGACCTCGGGCTGCGTCCGCGCGACGGCCGTCGACGCGCTGCAGCACGGCTACCGGGTCGTCGTCCCCCGCGAGGCGGTCGGCGACCGCAACGCCGCCGCCCACGAGGCCAACCTCTACGACCTCGACACCAAGTATGCTGACGTCGTCTCGCTCGACGAGCGTCGCTCGCTCACCTCGAGGAGGTCTCACGTGTTCCCGTTCGCTGACTCGCTCATGTCGCGTCGTGCCTCTCGCTCTCGTCGTCGGCGGCTGGATCGGAATCATCCTCGGCATCATCGCTCTCGTCGCGTGGATCTGGATGCTCGTCGACGTGATCGGCAGGAGCGACCTCTCGGGCGGAGTGAAGGCGCTCTGGATCATCTTCGGAGTCTTCTTCCCGCTGATCACCGTGTTGATCTACCTGCTCGTCGGTCGCAAGTAGGAGCAGGTCCCGTGCTCGTCCGCGACCTCGGTGACGCCTGGCAGCTGGTTCGACAGCCTGACCACGCGGATCTCTCAGGGCAGTTCGCCCGAGCGTGGGGCGGGACGGCATTCGCCGAGCCGCGGCCGGCCGCGTCCGTCTGCCTGGCGGCGACTGCGTCACGACGACGGGTGGGGCGTCTACGACCGCCGACCGACCTTCGACGTCGAGCGCGACCGCCCGACGGCGTTCCTCGACGTCCCGATTCCTGCGCACCTCGCGTTCTACCGCGCCTGCATCGAGGTCGTGACCGAGGAGGATCCCTATGCGGGTCTGCTCGTCTCGATGCACGGTGCGGGCATCTACAACGGACGCTACGGGACGCAACCGAGCCTGGTGCTCAGCCAGGCGGACGGCTACCGCGACCAGATCGCGGCGTTCGTCGCAGAGCAGGAGGAGAGTCATACCGCGCGTGCCGACGGGCCTCGGCGTCGCGGACGAGGAGCGCTGGGTGAACTACAAGCTCCTGCAGATCTACGACCGGCTCTCGCTCTACTTCTGCCTCAAGGATCTCGAGGGTGGGGAGGCGGACGCGATCGCGCCGGTGCCGGCTGGCTACGACGCCGGTGACGTCGAGCTTCGTATCGAGCCTGTCGGGCCCTGGCGTGTCTCGATCGACCCGTATCCGTTCGTCGAGCGTCCGGCCCGGTTCACGCTGGCTCGCAAGACGCTTCCGAAGCATTCCTACGCCGGGAACGACGATTTTCGTGCCGACTACTTCGCGACGCGAACAGAGACGGTCGAGATCACCGTCCAGCCGGTCTGACAAGGAGGAGGTCGCCATGGCCGATTTGCCCGACGGAACGATGATCGACGTCAACGGCGTCAGTCTCTGGCACCGGATCACCGGGGAGGGCGAGCCCGTCGTCCAGATCCACGGCGCCGGGTTCGGCCACTTCAACCTCGATCCGGTGACGCCTGCGATCGCGGACGCGGGTTTCAAGGTCGTCGACTACGACCAGAGGGGCTACGGCGTCTCCGACAAGCCGCTGCAGCACTACGACATGGAGGTGTGGGCAGACGACCTCGCCGCGCTGATGGACGTGCTCGGAGATCGACCGGGCGCACGTCCACGGAACGTCGATGGGCGGCATGGTCGCGCAAGCCTTCGCCGGCAAGTACCCGGAGCGGACGACATCTGTCGTCATCAACTGCTCAGCTGCGAAGCTCGGCGTCGACTGGGCGCCTGATCTTCAAGAACTGGATCGACATCGCTGAGATGGATCCGGACGGCCCGGGCAGCCGCATCCTTGCCGAGCTGATCACCTGGCAGGCCCTCTCGAAGACCTTCCTCGAGGAGCAGGATGCGGGAGCGCTCGTCGATCACGTTCAGACGATCCTCCGTGACTCGAACCGGGTCGAGGTCTTCACCGCCGCGTGCCAGGCGATGTGCGACATGGACCTCCGGCCGTGGCTCGGGAGGATCACGTCGCCGGCCCTCGTCCTCGGCGGAGACGAGGACATCATGACGCCCTGGGACCAGGGTCCGAACGGGGCCGGGCAGCAGGCCATCCACGAGGGGATCGCAGGTTCCGAGAAGTACGTGATCAAGGGTGCCGGGCCATTCGACGATCTTCGACTCGACCGACGAGCACGCACGCGTCGTGATCGACTTCTTCCGCCGGCACGGCCAGTCGGCGGGCGAGGTCGCAGTCGGGGATCGGGCCACCGCATAGAGGATTGGCGCGTGTGTCCTAACAACCTGACTCGGCGGGCGTCTGAACCTGAGAGTGCTCGAATCGGGCGCCATCGGCGTGCAGGACAGGACAGGCTGAGGTCAAATGTCAGACTTCGGTCGGTTCGCTGTTGACGAGAGCGGTAGGACGTTGTAGAAACGGCTCACGGAAGCGTGGATGACGACTCTGGGCATTCTCTGCTGGGCCTACGTTGCCGGCGAGGAGAAAGGAGCAAGAGGGGATGAGTGAGGATTGGAAGAATCGGGAGCCAGACCGCGACCAGCTCGAGCGGCATCTCGAGCATGAGCTGAAGAAGCGCGGCCTGACCCGGCGTGATCTGCTGAAGGGCGGCGCCGCGATGGCCGGGGCGCTCGGTCTCGGTGCGCTGTTCGCGGCGTGCGGCGGCTCGAGCTCGAGCGGCACGACCGCCGAGGCGACCACCGCCGCGAGCGCGGGGACGACGGCTGCGGCGACCACTGCTGCGGCGACGACCGCCGAGGCCGCGCCGGCCTTCACCGGGACGCTCCGCGTCACGGGCCTCGGCGTCGACCTGATCGACCCGATCAAGGAGATGGGCGAGAAGGCGCTCGGCTTCAAGCTCGCGTTCGACGTCACCGACTCGGTGACGATGGTGCAGAAGGCGATCACGCAGCCGGGGTCGTTCGACGTCTTCTCGGGTTACAGCTACCAGTACGACCAGGCGTGGCCGGCGGGTAACTTCCACAACGAGGAGATCGCGAAGGTCAGCAGCATGGGGGCAGATGACGCCTCTCATGACCCAGGGTTACGTCGACCCGACGAATGGGCCAGGCCAGGGGTGCTCCTACGGGGACGGCGATGCGCCGTTCCGCGGTCTCTACGTCGACCCGGACAAGAGCGGCACGTGGCAGACGAACCAGAACACGCCGAGTGAGCTCGACGGGACCATCGTTCAGTGGGTCGACGAGTCGAGCGGCCAAACCGTCGGCGACGAGCCGCTGTACACCATTGGCGCTCCCGGGGCCATCTTCAACATGGACTCGATGGGCTACAACGCCGACGTGATCAAAAAGGAGCCGAACGACGTCTCCTGGGCCGAACTCTTCAACGCGGAGTACAAGGGGCGTGTCGCGCTTCTGAACGATCCCGGCATCGGCATGCAGGACGCAGCGCTTGGCACAAGGGCGCTCGGCTTGCTGCAGTTCGGGAACGTCGGAAACATGACCAAGGAGGAGATCGACGCGCTCACGAAGGTCCTGATCAAGAAGAAGAGCCAGTTCCGAGCGTTCTGGACTGAGTTCAACGAGTCCGTCAACCTGATGGCCTCGGGCGAGGTCGTCATCGAATCGATGTGGTCGCCGGCGGTTGCCCTGCTCGTGGCCCAGGGACAGAACGTCCGCTACGCGGCACCCCCCGAGGGTTTCCGCGGCTGGTGCGGCAACCTCTCGATCTCGAAGAGCGCCGAGAGCGATCCGAGCCTGCTTCAGGCCTGCTACGACTACATCAACTGGTGGTACACCGGCGAGCCTGCGGCTCTGATGATGCGCCAGGGGTACTACAACTCCGTGCAGGAGACGAGCCGTGCAGTTCGTCTCGCCGGACGAGTGGGATTTCTGGATCGAGGGCAAGCCGGCCGCCAAGGACCTGCCGGGCATCACCGGCCAGGTCGGCGACATCAAGAAGGGCCAGGTCAGAGACGGCGGGTCGTTCAAGGAACGCGCCTGCAACTACGCGACCTGGAACTCGTACTTCCAGGAGAACGAGTACCAGATCCAAAAATGGAACGAGTTCCTCTCCGCCTGATCGCGTAGATGGCGGACGAGGCAAGCACATCCGGTGTGGAGGGGGCGGCGCCCGCCGCCCCCTCCACCGCCAGTCGAACTCGGGCTCCGGTCTCGAGCTGCGGCACCTGACGAAGCTCTTCGCAGGCGGCGTCATGGCGGTCGACGACGTCAACCTGACGATCGAGCACGGCGAGTACGTCGTCCTCCTCGGACCGTCGGGGTGCGGCAAGACGACGACGCTGCGGATGATCGGCGGCCACGAGGAGCCGACGAGCGGGGAGATCCTGCTCGACGGCGAGTCCCTCGTCGGCCTGACCCCGGACAAACGGCCGACGACGACCGTCTTCCAGCACTTCGCGCTGTTCCCGCACAAGAGCGTCGTCGAGAACGTGGAGTTCGGCCTGAAGATGCACGGGATGGCGAAGGCCGAGCGCCGAACGAGGTCGATGGAGGCGCTCGAGATGGTCGGTCTTACCCAGCTCTCGGACCGCAAGCCGCGGGCGCTCTCCGGCGGGCAGCAGCAGCGTGTCGCCCTCGCCCGCGTGCTCGTCACGAGTCCCAAGGCGCTGCTCCTCGACGAGCCGCTCGGCGACCTCGACCGGCTCCTCCAGCTTCGCATGCGGGTCGAGCTCCGCAATCTCCAGCGCCAGCTCGGGCTCATGTTCATCCACGTCACGCACAACCAGGAAGAGTCGCTCTCGATGGCCGACCGGATCGTCGTCATGAACGACGGCCGGATCCAGCAAATCGGTGACCCGCTCACCATCTCCACCAGGCCCGAGAACGAGCTGGTCGCCGCGTTCATGGGAGACAACAACATCCTGCGGGGGAAGGTCACGTCGAAGGACGGTGACCGTCTCCTGATCGAGGAAGGCGACGTGAAGGTCAGCATCGTCGTCCCGGGAACGCCGCTTCAGGTGGGTGACGCCGCGTCCGTGGCTGTCCGCGCGGCCGCGGTGACGGTCGAAGGCAACGGTGGTGCTCCGGCAGACAACCTGAACCGGCTCGACTGCGAGATCGTCTTCGTCGAGTATCTCGGCGATCTCGTCAAGCTCCACCTCACAGCCGGCGGGGAGCGTCTGCTGGCAAAGGTCACGGGCGAGCACTATCCGTCGCTGCGTGGCCGGGAGGGCGATACGATCGGGATCTCCTGGAAGGAAGAGGATGTCCAGCTCCTCGGGGCCTGAGCCGCCGGAGGCGCCGCACATAGCTCCCGGCGAGCTCGACGAGGTCGAGGAGCTCGAGCATCCCGAGCGATCGGCCGCCGATCCGTCGAGGGAGGGAGCGCTCGGAGAGGCAGGGGTCGAGCGCCGCCGGGGTCTCATCACGCTCGCCTGGGCAGCTCCTGGCACGCTGTGGCTGATCTTCTTCCTGGTCGCGCCGGTCGTGATGATCGTGCTCGTGTCCTTCTGGACGCCGAGCATCACGGGGTTCGAGAAGTCGTTCACGCTCGACAACTACCGGACGCTCTTCGGCTCGAGCGTCTACTGGAACCAGCTCAAGGACAGCTTCTTCGTCGCGTTGATCGTGGTCGGGGCGTGTCTTCTTCTGGGCTTCCCGATCGCGTACTTCCTCTCGTTCAAGATCCAGAGCCTACGAAACCAGATCGCGCTCTTCCTCGTCCTGCTCGCCCCGTTTCTCACGAGCTATCTGATTCGCGCGGTCGCCTGGGAGTACCCGCTCATGGGCCGGCAGGGCGCGATCAACCAGGTTCTCCAGAAGATCGGCGTGATAAGCGAGCCGCTCGACATCCTGGGCTTCTCCCGCTTTTCGGTGACCGCCGCCCTGATCCAGCTGTACATCCTGTTCATGATCACGCCGCTCTTCTTCATGCTCTCCCAGGTCGATCGAAGCTCGCTCGAGGCCGCCCGTGACCTCGGCGCGAGCTGGTGGCAGAGCTTCCGCGAGGTGATCCTCCCGCAGACGATGCCCGGCATCGTCATCGGATCGATCTTCTGCTTCGTCCTGACGATGGGCGACTACGGCACGACCAGGATCGTCGGCGGCGGGCAGGTGAGCTCTGTCGGGATCATCGTCCAGAACAACGTCGGCGGCGTGCAGTACCCGGCGGCCGCAGCGTCGGCCGTGTTCCTCGTCCTCGCGATGATGCTGGGCGTATTCATCCTCCTGCGCTTTTCGAACCTGCGGGAGGAGCTCTAGTGGGCGGCAAGTGGTCCAAGCGGGTACTGGCTGCCTACTTCGTGCTCTTCACGGCGGTGCTCTACCTGCCCATGATCCTGATGGCAATCCTCTCGTTCCAGGCGTCCAGAGGGTTGCCGTACTTCCCGATGCAGGGCTTCAGCGGCACGTGGTGGCAAGCCCTCTTCGACGACGCCATCCCGGGGTCGCATGCGACCGAGATCCGCTCGGCGGCACTCACGTCGGTGTACATCGCGCTCGCCTGCGGTGCCCTGACGGCGTTCTTCGCGCTCACGCTCTCCATGGCGTTCCGGCGGCGCTTCCGTGGCGACGGCGTTCTCTTCTACCTGATCATGCTGGGCCTGATGACCCCGGGGATCCTGCTGAGCCTCGGGACGCAGCTCTTCTGGCAGCTGCTGGGCAGGCTGCCGGGTACGTGGTCGACGGTTCTCGGGACGAACACCGTGTGGGCGATCCCGTTCGGGTTCCTCGTCATGGTCGCCGTCTGGAATCGCTACGACCGGCGGGTCGAAGAGGCCTCGCGTGATCTCGGGGCCTCGAGCTTCCGAACATTCCGGGAGGTCACCCTGCCGCTCATCTGGACGGGGATCTTCGGCGCGTTCCTCTTCGGTTTCACGCTCTCGTGGAACGAATACGATCGGACGGCCGCGCTCATCAGCTCCGGCAAGCTGACGTTGCCGCTCCAGATCTTCTCGTTGACGGTCGGCGCGGTGATCCGTCCCGACCTCTACGCGCTCGGAACCGCGACCACGATCTTCATCCTCGTCGTCGTGGCGATCGTGCTGATCGCTCGCGGCGATCACGCTTCGTCGCCGTAAGACCACCGTTCCGATCGAGGCGCAGGCGGCGGAGGAGCTTGGCGAGGTCGCGGGGATCGATGTCTCCTCCGACCCGCTCGAGCCGGGCGCGGCCACAGGCGCCCGGGCGCGCTAGACACGGTGACCGGCCCGGTCGTCGTCGTCTCGACGGGCGGGACCATCGCGATGCGCCCGGATTCCGCGACGGGCAAGCTCGTTCCGGCTCTGAGCGGCGAGGAGGTCGTGGAGATGCTGGGCTGGCCGGATGCACCTCCGATCGAGCTCGACGACTTCGCGAGCGTCCCGAGCTTCGACATGTTCGGCGATCTCTGCCTCTCTCTCGCGAGTCGCGTGCTGGAGCATTCGGCCCGCGGTACTGGGATCGTCGTCACGCACGGCACCGACACGATGGAGGAGTCGGTGTTCATGATCGACAGGCTCCTGCCCGCTGGCTCGCCGCCGGTCGTCCTGACCGGAGCTCAGCGCGGCGCCTCGGAAACGGACACGGACGGCCCGCGGAACCTGAGAAACGCGATCCGGGTCGCGAGCACGGACGGCGTCCGCGGCCTCGGGGCCGTGATCTGTTTCGCCGGTGAGATCCACGCCGCTCGCGAGGCGCGGAAGGTGAACACGGCTGCCCTCACAGCGTTCGCGTCACCGGGCTACGGCCCGATCGGGCATGTCGACGGCGAACAGGTCGTCGTCCGTCGCCGGCCGGCCCGCCGAGAGCCTCTCGCCGAGCCGGCGCCGCCGCTGCCGCGCGTCGACTTGATCCGTCTCCACGCGGGATCCGATGCCGTGTTCCTCCGGGCGGCGCTCGCGGCCGGCGCCGCTGCGATCGTGCTCGAGGGAACCGGCCGCGGAAATGCGAACGAACAGGTTGTCGAAGGGGTTCACGACGCGCGCAGAGCCGGGATTCCGGTTGCAATCGCCTCGCGCTGCCTGGAGGGACGCGTGGAGCCGGTCTACGGCCGGGGCGGAGGCAAGGACCTGGCCGAGGCGGGCGCTCTCTTCGCGGGTGACCTGGCAGGTCCGAAGGTTCGGGTGCTCCTTCAGCTTGCGCTCGCCGCCGGGCTCGATCCTGCAGATGCGCTCGCTGCGGAGGCGTAGTAGATGATGGCGGTGCCAGAGACGAAGGGAGCAGAGCCATGTCCGTGCTGATCAAGGGCGGCCGTATCGTCACCGCCTCCGACGACTACCGGGGTGACGTCTACGTCGAGAGCGAGACGGTCACCCTCATGGGCAACGCACTCGACGTCCAGGCCGACAAGGTCATCGACGCCACCGGAATGATCGTCATGCCGGGTGCGATCGACCCCCACACGCACCTCGAGATGGCGTTCGGCGGCACCGTCACGTGCGACGACTTCACGTCAGGGACGGTTTCTGCAGCGTTCGGTGGCACGACGACATTGATCGACTTCTGCATGCAGGCGCCCGGCACGCCCTTTCCCGAAGCACTGGCGAACTACCACGAGAAGATCGAGCGTGCGAAGCCCGTCATCGACGTCGGCTTCCATATCGGGATCACCGATCTCAAGGACGCCGGGACGCTGGAAGACCTTGCGGAGCTCCCGGACGAGGGCGTCACCTCGTACAAGCTCTTCATGGCCTACAAGGGCGCCGTGATGGTCGACGACGAGACGCTCTTCAGGACGATGCAGGTGGCGTCCAGAACCGGGGCGCTCGTCATGGTGCATGCGGAGAACGGGGACGCGATCGACGTCCTCGTCAAGGAGGCGCTCGCCGAGGGCAAGACAGAGCCGGTCTGGCATGCGCGTACGCGTCCACCCATCACCGAGGGCGAGGCGACGAACCGTGCAATCCAGCTGGCCAGGGTGGCGGGTGCGCCCCTCTACGTCGTCCACGTGTCGTGCAAGGAGTCGATCGAGCCCATCGCGCGCGCCAGGGACAGCGACTGGCAGGCGTGGGGCGAGACCTGCACGCAGTACCTCTTCATCGACGAGACGGCCCTCGAGAAGCCGAACTTCGAAGGCGCGAAGTACGTGTACACACCACCGCCCCGCCCGAAGGACAACCAGGAGCACCTCTGGCATGCACTCTCGACCGGCACGCTCTCGGTGGTGTCGACGGATCACTGCCCGTTCAACTGGGACGGCCAGAAGACGCTCGGCCGCGACGACTTCTCGAAGATCCCGAACGGCGGCCCCGGCATCGAGAATCGCCTGCACATGCTCTACCACCACGGCGTGCGGGAGAACCGGTTCTCGTTGAACCGGTTCGTCGAGCTCGTCTCCGCGAATCCGGCGAAGTTCTTCGGCCTCTACCCGCGCAAGGGCACGATCGCGCCGGGCTCTGACGCGGACATCGTGGTCTGGGATCCCGAGAAGCGCCACACGCTCTCCGCAGCGACCCATCATTCGAACGTCGACTACAACCTGTTCGAAGGAACCGAGGTCGTCGGCGCTCCGGCGGCCGTCCTCGTCCGCGGTCAGGTCATCGTCGAGAACGACACGCTCGTCGCGGCGCCGGGAGCCGGGCGATTCGTCAAGCGTGCGCGCTTCGGAGAGGCACTGGCATGAGCGACGAGCAGGCGCGTCAAGTGTATGCGGAGGCAGGCCTCGGTCAGCAGTTCTCGCTCGGCACGAGTCCCGCGATCCTCGTCATCGACTTCAGCTGCGGCTTCACCGACCCGGCCTGCCGGCTCGGCGCCGACATGACGCCGCAGGTGGAGGCGACTCGCCGCCTGCTCGATGCGGCTCGCGCAAAGGGGCTGCCTGTCGTCTTCACGACGATCGGCTTCGAGAGCCACGGGCGGGACGGCGGGCTCTGGCTGCAGAAGGTGCCTGCGCTCGGCGATCTCGAGCTCGGCGGGCCGTGGGTCGAGATCGATCCCCGTCTCGATCCGCGCGACGATGAGGTTGTCGTGATGAAGAAAGGCGCCTCGGGATTCTTCGGCACGAACCTCGCCTCGATCCTCGTGTCGCAGGGTGTCGACTCGGTGATCCTGTGCGGGGCGACCACGAGCGGGTGCGTCCGAGCGACGGCGATCGACCTTCTCCAGTACGGCTGGCCGGCGATCGTTCCCCGGGAATGCGTCGGCGATCGTGCCGCGGCGCCGCACGACGCCAACCTGTTCGACATCCAGGCGAAGTACGCGGACGTCGTGAGCCTCGATGACGCGCTCGCCTACGTCGAGAGCGTTCCCGGACGCGTCGGCAGCGTCACGTGAACGTCGTTCTGCTCCCCGGTGACTGCATCGGGCCGGAGATCGCCGAGCAGGCCGTCAGGGTGCTCAGGCTGCTGCTCCCCGGGGTAGAGATCGAGGAGCGCCCGTTCGGCGGGGACGCGATTCGCTCCCACGGCGATCCGCTCCCTGACGAGACACTGGTTGCCTGCCGTGCGGCTGACGCCGTCCTGAAGGGACCGATCGGCGATCCCGAGTTCGATGCGGCGGACGTCCGTCCCGAGCAGGGTCTGCTGCGTCTTCGCAGCGCTCTCGACGTCTACGCGAACCTGCGTCCCTCCCGGCAGGCAGACATCGACCTGCTGATCGTCCGGGAGCTCGTCGGCGGCCTCTACTTCGGTGCAAAGGGTATTCGCGAGGACGGGACGGTCTTCGACACGTGCGAGTACCACCCGACCCAGGTCGAGCGCATCGTTCGGCGCGGATTCGAGCTTGCGGGTGCGCGCCGCCGAAAGCTCACCTCGGTCGACAAGGCCAACGTGCTGGAGACCTCGCGGATGTGGCGCGGGATCGTCGACGAGTTGGCGAGCGACTACCCCGATGTCACGGTCGATCACATGCTGGTCGACAATGCCGCGATGCAGCTCGTTCAGGCCCCCGAGCGCTTCGACGTCATCGTGACCGAGAACATGTTCGGCGACATTCTCTCCGACGAGGCCGCCGCGGTCACCGGAGGTCTTGGGCTCGCCGGCTCGGCGAGTCTCTCCGATTCCGGCCCGGGGATCTTCGAGCCGGTCCACGGTTCGGCCCCGGACATCGCCGGCACCGGGACGGCAAACCCTGTCGGGATGCTTCGCTCCACGGCGCTCATGCTCGCCTTCGGGCTTGACCGGCCGGATGCGGCGGTCCGGCTGGACAGAGCCGTAGACCGGGCTCTCGCAGAGGCTCCGACCGTCGATCTGGGCGGCGCTGCGACAACCGCGGAATTCGGCGACGCGGTGATTGCGGCCCTCGAGCTTTCGTGAAGGGATCCGCAGTCTCGGTGCTCGAGCGGGCTGACGCGCTTGCGGCGTTCACCGAGATCCCGGGTGAGATCACGCGCCCGTACGGAACTCGGGCACTCGTCGGAGCGCTCGCCGCGGTCGACGGGTGGGCCAGGGACGCGGGCCTGTCGGTACGGCGCGACGCAGCCGGATCCGCGATCGGGCGGCGCGGGCCGTCGGAGCTGCCGACGCTGCTCATCGGATCCCATGTCGACTCCGTCCGGAACGCCGGCCGCTACGACGGGCCACTCGGCATCCTGGTCGCGCTCGCGGCGCTCGAGCGGATCGGTGGCGAGGAGCTTCCGTACGCGATCGAGCTCGTCGCGTTCGCGGACGAGGAGGGGCTGAGGTTCAAAGCGTCGTACCTCGCGAGTCGAGCGTTCGCGGGGATCTTCGACGATGAGGAGCTCGGGATCGTGTCGGATGACGGCACGCGTCTTGCGGACGCAATCCGGGCGATGGGCGGTGATCCGGAGAGGCCTTCAGGCGGCAACTGCATACGTGGCGCCGCTGCTCGGGTACGTCGAGGTGCACATCGAGCAGGGGCCGGTGCTTCAGGCGGAGGATCTTCCAGTTGGCATCGTGACCGCCATCGCCGGGCAGAGTCGCGGCTTCGTCGACATCGTCGGCGAGGCAGGGCACGCGGGAAACACGCCTCCGCATCTCCGGCACGACGCGCTGTGCGGAGCGGCCGAGCTCGTGCTCGCGGTCGAGCAGTCGATGCGCGAGGAACCCGGACTGATCGCGACGGTCGGAAAGGCCGAGATCGCACCGAACGTGGGCAACGTGATCCCCGGGCTCGCGGTCCTGAGCTACGACATCCGGCACCAGGACGACTCCGCTACGTGATGCGGCCGTCGAGCGTTTCCGCCGAAGGGCCGTGGAAATCTGCGACCGGCGCGGTCTGCGACACGACTGGCGGCCACTGCAGGATCACGGTGCCGTCCCGATGTCGCCTCGGCTGCTCGGGCTCCTCAGACGAAGCGTCGAGGCGGTGGGAGTGAAGCCATTCGAGATGCCGAGCGGTGCCGGGCACGACGCGGTTTCCCTGGCGCAGCTGACTGACGTCGGGATGATCTTCGTGCGTTGCAAGGACGGGATCAGCCACCATCCCGACGAATCCGTCCGGGAGGACGACGTGGCCGTCGCAATCGACGTGACCGAGGCGTTCCTTCGGCTTCTCGCGGACGAGGTGAGGGATGGCTGAGTTCGACCTCGTCGTGCGCGGAGCAGACGTCGTCCTGCCGGACGCGGTTCAGCGGCTGGATATCGGCGTCACGGACGGACTCGTTGCCGACGTCGGGCCGGAGCTTGCAGCCGGAGTCGAGGAGGTTGACGCCTCCGGGCTCCACGTCTTTCCCGGCGGGGTCGATCCGCACGTCCACTTCGACGACCCGGGGCGCACCGACTGGGAAGGCGTTGCAACGGGAACGAGGGCGCTGGCTGCAGGCGGGTTCACGACGTACGTCGACATGCCCCTCAACAACATCCCTGTCACCATCGACGGGCCGTCGTTCGACGCCAAGCTTCCCGCCGTCCAGGAGTCGTCGCTCGTCGACTTCGCTCTCTGGGGCGGCCTGGTCGCGGGGAACGTCGAACGGCTCGCCGAGCAGCACGAGCGAGGTGTCGCGGGCTTCAAGGCCTTCATGTGCCATTCGGGGATCGACGAGTTCCCCGCCGTCGACGACCTCTCGCTGTACGAGGGCATGAAGGAGATCGCCGCACTCGGATCGATCCTGCTGCTTCATGCGGAGAACGCCGCCATCGTTGCCGGCCTCGGTGCGCGGGCGCGGGAGCTGGGCCGCGTCTCACCTCGCGACTTCGTCGAGTCACGCCCCGTGGTCGCCGAGCTCGAGGCGATGAGCCGTGCGATCCTCATCGCCGAGGACACCGGCTGCCCGATCCACATCGTCCACGTCTCGACCACGCGAGGCGTGGCAATGGTCGTCGAAGCCAGGGCCCGCGGTGTCGACGTGACCTGCGAGACGTGCCCCCACTACCTCCTGTTCGCGGAGGAGGACGTCGAGCGCGTGGGAATCGCGCTCAAGTCCGCACCTCCCGTCAGGACGGCAGCCGATCGGGACGGGCTCTGGGCGCAGCTCGCGGACGGGAGGCTGCCCAATGGTCACGTCCGATCACTCACCAGGGGCGCCCGAGGTGAAGGTCGGGGACTTCTTCACCGCGTGGGGCGGGATCTCGGGATGTCAGTCGACGCTCCAGCTCCTACTCGCCGCTGGCCACTCCGATCGCGGGCTTCCGCTCGAGGCCATCGCGGCCGTGACCGCGGCGAACGCGGCCGCGCGCTTTGCACTTCCGGGGAAGGGCGCGCTCGCCCCCGGGAACGATGCCGATCTCGCACTCGTCGATCTCTCCTTCACGAGGAACAGTCGAGCTCGACGACCTTCAGTACCGCCATCGCTTCAGCGCCTACGAAGGCCTGCCGATCCGCGGCAGGATCGTTCGAACGATCCTGCGGGGCCGAACGGTGTACGCGGACGGCGCCTTTGCTACCGAGCCGCTCGGGCGGTTCCTGACTCCCGGGAGGAAGCCGTGAGCAATCGCATTGCGATCACCGCCGGTCCGTTCTCGTTCGTCGCCCACCTCGAGGAGGAAGCGGCGCCCAGGACCTGTGCGCACTTCCGAAGCCTGCTGCCATATCGCGGCACGATCATCCAGGCCCGCTGGAGCGGCCGCTCCGCGTGGATCCCGATGGGCTTCGAGCAGCCGCTCGACCTGCCGCCCGAGAACCCCACCAGCATCCCGCTGCCCGGTCACATCCTCCTCTACCCGGGCGGTGTCAGCGAGGTCGAGATCCTGTTCCCCTACGGCCCGACGTACTTCGCGAGCGTTGCGGGGCCGCTCGCCGGGAACCATTTCCTCACGATCGTCGAGGGCGGCGATCAACTCGAGGCGCTCGGCGAGCTCGTGCTCTGGCACGGCGCGCAGGAGGTGGCGTTCTCGGAGCTCTAGAAGCCACCTTCTGCTCGTGCGCGATCGGCAAGCACCGCTCTCAGGAGATCCTGCGCGTACGGCGCGTCGCACACGATCTCGTCGAGTTCGACGTTCTCGGCGTTCATTCGCTGCATTCGCAGGAAGTCGTGTCCTTCGGATCCGTAGACAACGAGGCCCGAGTAGAAGAAGCCGAACTCGGTGAGGCGGTCGACGGCATCGTCGGTCGCAACACCGCGGTGAAGGTCGAGATCCACGTAGATGACGTCGTGGTGGCGGGCGAGCAGGTGGCGGATCGCTCGTGCGAACCCGGCCTCGTTCCAGCCCCCGACGGTGACGAACCCGGTTGCGCGCGACTCGTCCTCGGCAACGCTGACCGGGTCGCGATCCACCTCTGCGACCGGCTTGGCAGGTACTACCGACAGGTCGACATTGGCGTAGGCGGCGTGCAAGAGCTCTGCGTATCGTTCCGGGAACGCAACGGCGCGCGACGAGGGTCGCAGGATCCGGAACGCGAGGAGCGACGCCGTACGCTTCCCCGGGGTGGCTTCGTCCACGCCCGCCATCGTCATCTTCGCCGGGACCGAGCCCAGCATCAGCGCCACGTCCCGGTAGCCGTGCGACTGCTCCGAGCGCTGGCTGTACGGATGCACGGTGACGGCGCGTCCCCAGACCGCGTCGAGTCCACCGACCTCGCAGCGCTCGAGCGTGAAGTCGAGGAGACGATTGAAGATGCCGAGCCCTCGGTAGGCGGGGTGGACAACCGCGACGCCCGTCTCCGCCGAGGCCTTTCCGCGGTCGCGCATCACCGCGTGATGACCGATGATCTCGCCGTCCAGGACAGCGAGGCTCGACAGCAGAGCGCCCGTCTCGAGCTGCTCGGCAACCCAGCGCGGTCGGTAGAAGTCGGGATGGCCGTAGGTCAGGTGGTAGTTCTCGTAGAGGAGTTGCGAGATCGCCTCGCTATCCGCGCTGACCCCGTCACGGACCTCGATCCTCGAACGCACGTCGCCGACCAGGAGCGCAGCACGGTGCGTTGCGTCGAAGCTGTGGAGGCCCGGATCGCCGAGCGTCCGGCACCGGCATCGGCACCCGAAGGAGACGCGCTTTCCCTCTGCGCCGAGGTTGACGAGCCGTAGGTCGTCGGTGCGTTCGGCGAGGTCGTCGAGGCCCGCCGGGAGGTCGCCGAGCGCGCCTCCGGCCGAGGCGAGCGGCCGGCCCCAGTCGTGGACGTCGACCCGCACGGAGTCGTCGACGTGATCGAGGGTCAGCTCGATCTCGCCACTCGGATCGTCCGGGTAGGAGTGCGCGAGCGTGAAGCGCACGGCGTCGAGCACGAGCGAGACCACCTTGTCGGTCTCGTCGCGTGCGATTCCGAGCGAGTCACAGTAGCGTTCGGCAACCGCTCCCACGAGCGCGAGCGAGGCGGGCTCACTCGGAACCGTCAGGCGAACGCGGTCGGACATCAAGGTTCTCTATCGGCCGTGGGCTGAGCGGCTTTACGGCTCTGCTAGCCCAGCGCCTCTGCCCGCTCGAGCTCGCCTTCGTAGATGTAGCGCTCCTCGGGATCCCACAGCTCGCGGCCCGCGAGGTAGCCCTCGTAGATCGCGTGGTCGAGCTTCCGCGGTGCGACGCAGTCCCCGATCCGGTGGAGGTTCTCGACGGTGCCCTTGAGCTCGTGGTAGAGGGCATCGTCGGCCTTCGGGCCGGTCGCGAGGACGACGGTGTCGACGTCGGCGAGCACGGTCTCGGCCCCGGTGAAGAGGTTGAAGACCGTGACGGTCGACCCCTCGACCGATTTGGCCCAGTGATTGAGGCGATCGGCCATCCCCTTGCTCATCAGCCGGTTGTAGAGGATCGGGAGGTCGAGGCCGTACATCGTCGACGGGAAGAGCGCGTTGAAGCGGCTGACGACCTCGACCTGCTTGCCCCGGTCGAGCAGGACCTCGCAGACACCTGCGGCGTAGCGGCTCCCGTCATCGTCGAGGACGACGACACGCTCTCCGACCGGGCGGCTCCCGTCGAGCACGTCCCAGGCGTGCACGACGTTCTCCTGGCCCACACCGGGGAGCTCGTCCACGAGCGGGTTGACGATCGAGAAGCCGGTGCGGGACGGCACGGCTCCGGTCGCGAGCACGACGCCGTCCGCAGCGATCTCCGCCACGGTCTCTGCCGTTGCCTCGACACCGAGCCGGATCTCGACACCGGCGCTGCGCATGTGGCGCTCGAGATCCTTCGTGATCCAGCCGAAGGTCTCGCGTCCGGGCGTCTCGAGGATCAGGTTGACCTGACCGCCGAGCTCGTCCGCTCGTTCGAGGAGCGTGACGCGGTGGCCACGCTTCGCGAGCGTCTCCGCCGCCTTCATGCCCGCGGGGCCACCTCCGACCACGAGCCAGCGCGCGGGCCGTTCCGCGGCAGCGAGCGTGCCGATGCCGAATCGGGCTTCCCGGCCCGCGGCGGGGTTGACGGTGCAGTTGATCGCCATGCCCTTGAACACCCGCCCGATGCAGCCCTGGTTGCCGCGGATGCAGTGGTAGATCTCGTCCTCGCGGCCCTCCCGCGCCTTGTTCGCGAACTCTGGGTCGGCGATCTGCGTGCGAGTCATCGCCACCATGTCGGCCTTGCCGGAGGCGATGATCTCGTCGGCCATCGCCGGGTCCTTGATCCCGCCGATCGTGAACACCGGGAGGCGCCTGACCGCGCTCTTCACCTCGGCAGAGAGCTCGACGAGGTAGCCGTCCGGCGCGTCCGACGGCTGGATCGCCATGTGGATGTTGTGGTAGCCGGCGGCGCTGACGTTCACGTAGTCGACCTTCCCGTCGTCCTCCAGCATGCGCGCGGTCTGCACGGCGTCGCCCGGTCCGAGCCCTCCCGGGATGAAGTCCGAGAGCGTGATCCTGACCCCGACGACCCAGTCCGTCCCGACCCTGCGACGGACCCCGTCGATGACCTCCCGTGCGAAGCGCAGCCGGTTCTCGAACGAGCCGCCGTACTCGTCGGTCCGCTTGTTGTAGACGGGAGAGAGGAACGAGTGGAGGAGGTAGCTGTGGGCGATGTGAACCTCGGTTCCGTCGAAGCCGCCTTCGCGTGAGAGCTCGGCACAGCGACCCCACCAGTCGACGACCTCGTCGATGTCCTCCTGCTCCATCGCCTTTGCGGTCTCGCCGTACGCAGGTGACTTCACGGCTGACGGGCCCCAGAGCACGCGGAGGTCGTCGGCCGAGTCACTCGTCGCGTTCGGCCCGAAATGGTTGAGCTGCGTGAAGATGGCCGCGCCGTGGGCGTGGACGCCCGCGGTCATCTTCCTGTCGATCTCGAGCGCGCCCTTCAGGTACTGGTACGCGAACCGCGGCATGCCGGTCGTCGACGTGGGGTGGACGAGGCGGTTGCCCGTGATGAGAAGCCCGGCGCCCCCCTTGGCGCGCTCGATCTGGTAGGCGACGTTGCGGTTCGAGTCGACGCCGTTCTCGGTGAAGAGCTTGACGTGTGCCGTCTGGAGAATCCGGTTGCGAACGGTGATGTTCCCGATCTCGAGCGGGCTGAACAGATGCGGGTACGGCGTCATCGTGACCTCCCGTTCCGAAGTGGCGTGGACGCCTCAGACGGAGCGGTGTGCCTCCTCGCAGGTCGGTCCGTCCGTGCCGGTGGCCCAGTACGCCGTGCCCAGCCGCCTCCAGTTCGCGGTCGTCCGACGGTCGGTGGTCACGGCTTCGCGAGCCTAGCACCTCACATAGGCTCGCGATCGTGATGGAGATACCGCACACGCTCGCTGGTCTCGCCGCCGTCATTCGAAGCGGCGGGCTCTCGCCGACAGAGGCCGTCGACGCGTACCTGCACCGGATCGAGCGCCTCGATCCGAGCCTCAACGCGTTCATCAGCGTCCAGGGTGAGGAGGCACTCGCTCGCGCGCGGGCGATCGAGCGTCAGCGCGGTGCGCGAGGCCCGCTGTACGGCGTTCCTCTTGCGGTCAAGGACCTGATCGACGTCAAGGGCGTGCCGACAACCGCCGCGTCGCGGATTCTCGCCGACAACGTCGCGGGCGAGCATGCCGAGGTGGTGCGACGGCTGGAGGGAGCAGGCGCGATCGTCGTGGGCAAGCTCAACACGCACGAGTTCGCCTATGGCCCGATGACGACGAGTCAGCACTTCGGCCGGGCCCGGAACCCGTGGGACACCGCACGCGTCACGGGTGGCTCGAGCGGGGGGAGCGGGGCGGCCGCTGCCGCCGGGCTCGTGGCAGGGACGCTCGGGACCGACACCGCGGGATCGATCAGGATTCCGGCCGCATTCTGCGGCGTCAGCGGTATCCGCCCGTCGAGCGGCCTCGTTCCGACGCGTGGCGTCTTGCCGCTCTCCTGGTCGTTCGACGCGGTCGGGCCGATCGCTCGCACCGCCGAGGACTGCGCGCTGCTCCTGGAGGCGATCGCGGGACATGATCCAGGCGACCCGGCGACGATCGACGTTCCACGGCCGCGCGCAGCTGCGCTCGAGGGAGGCATGAAGGACGTCGTGATCGGCGTCGTCGGCGAGCTGTTCGATCGCGGCATCGACCCGCGCGTCGCGGCGGTCGCCGAGGAGAGCGTCGAGGTTCTCCGCGCGCTCGGTGCGCGCGTCAAGCGGGTGGATGCCCCACTGCTGGACGCTGCAGGCCTCGCCGAGCAGGCCGTCCAGATCCCGGAGGCGACGTCGCTTCACCTTCCGTGGCTGCAATCGAGGCTTGCAGACTACGGGCCCGACGTGCGTCTACGGCTTCTCGTCGGCCTGTTCCTCGACCCGACGACTGCGGTCACCGGGCAACGCCTCCGCCGTGTCGTCGCGGAGAGGTTCGCCCAGGTGTTCCGCGACGTCGATCTCCTCGTCACGCCGACCATGCCGATCATCGCTCCGAGGCTCGAGCACGGGAAGCTCGTGATCGAAGGTCTCGAGCTCGGGGACGGTTCGACACATGTTGCCGACGATGCCGTTCGGCTCGCCATCATCCGGTACACGGCGCCGTGGAGCCTGATCGGCTGCCCCGCGCTGACGATTCCCTGCGGTTTCGTCGGCGGGATGCCGGTCGGTCTCTGTCTCGTCGGCCCGCGGCTGGGCGACGAGCTCGTGCTCCGCGCCGGACATGCATTTCAGCAGGGAACGGACTGGCACGAGAGGCTCCCGCCGCTCTGACCGCCTGCCCCCGCGCGAACGTACCCCCGGGCCGCTAGTACAGCCGCGTGCGGTAGTCCTCGTCGACCCAGCGTTCGACGTCATCGGTCGACATCTGGATGGCCATGTGGTCCTTCCAGATCTGCGCGGGTCGGGCGAGCCCGTCGCGGGTCGGCCAGGCGTCGGGCTGCCAGAGGTGCGAGCGCTTGAACGCCTTCGCGCAGTGGAGAAACGCCTCCTCGACCTCGACCCCGATTGCGACGCCGGGCACCTTGCCGTCGTGGGCCAGGTCCTCCAGCAGCTCGGGATCACGTGTCAGGCAGGCGCGACCGTTGATGCGCAGCGTCTCCTCCATGCCGGGAATCAGGAACAACAGGCCCGCTCGCCCCGTTGCCTCGATGTTCTTCAAGGAGTAGACGAGCTTGTTCCCGGGGGCGTCGGGGATCGCGATGCGGCGCTCGTCGAGAACCGCGACGAACCCTGGATCGCCGCCCTTGGGCGAGACGTCGCAGCGCCCGTCGGCGTCGGCCGTCGCAAGGAGGACGAACGGCGCCAGCCCGATGAAGTCGCGGCAGTGCTTGTCGACCCTGTCGATGACCTTGCTGACGACCGCATCGGCGGGCGGGCCGTAGAGCGAGGCGAGCTCGTCAGCCGAGGCGATGACGTTCTGGAATCCGAGCGTTGGGCGATTCTCGATGGTTGCCATGCCATGAGCCTACCGCCGTTGACGGCGTACCGCCCGTCCGAGTAGCGTCGGGCGATGGACAAGCTCCTCGCCGGGTTGGACGCCGCCGTCGAAGCACGCCGCGACGATCTTGTCGGGCTCGTCCAAGGGCTCGTGCGATTCGACACGACGTCAGTCGATCTCTCGCCCGGTTCGACCCATACCGAAAACCAGGAGAGGGAGCTGCAGGCGCTCGTCGCAGCGCGGCTCGCGTCGATGGGCGCCGAGGTCGACCAGTGGGAGCCCGATCCTTCCGAGTTCGCTGGACACCCGATGATGCCGCCGTGGCATCACTTCAGGGGTCGCCCGCTCACCGTGGGGGTGCTCCGGGGTGCGGGGGACGGGCGTTCGCTCGTGATCAACGGCCACGTCGACGTCGTCGGTGCGGGCGAGCGTGACCGCTGGGCAAGCGACCCGTTCGCGGCCGAGATCCGCGACGGAAGGATCTACGGTCGCGGCGCCTGCGACATGAAGGGCGGGATCGGTTCGGCGCTCGTCGCGCTCGAGGCGCTGACAGGGCTCGGGATCCGGCTCCGCGGCGACGTCGTCTTCGAGGCGGTCACCGACGAGGAGACGTGCGCGATGGGGACGATCGCAGCAATCGAGCGCGGCTACCGGGGGGACGCAGGGCTCGTCCCGGAGCCCACCGGCTTCGATCTCTGGGTCGCGACCCGGGGGCTCCTGCACGGCACGCTGTCGGTGGAGGGGAGGTCCGCGCACGCGGAGATGAACCAGCCGTCGTGGCAGGACGGGGGTGGCGTGAACGCAATCCAGAAGGCCATGCCCCTCCTTGCCGCCCTCGACGGGCTCTCCGAACGCTGGGCAGGCCGCGCCGACAAGCAGCATCCGCTGCTCGGGACGCCGGCCGTGCATCCGACGATGATCCAGGGCGGGGCGTTCATCTCGAACGTCCCGGAACGCTGCGACCTGGCCCTGAACACCACGTACCTGCCCGGAAACGCCGACGCCGAAGGCTACGGATCCGTGCCCCGCGGCGAGATCGAGGCAGCCGTCGCCGGGGCCGCGGCGGCCGACGACTGGCTCGCGGTTCATCCGCCGGCCTGGAGCTGGTACACGGACTACCCGCCGTCGGAGATCGATCCTGGTGCCGCGATCATTCCCGCGGTCCAGGATGCCGCGCCACCGCTCGGGGTCGTCGTCGCTGCCCGTGGGATCGACACGACGTACGACGGCGCGCTCCTGACGCGCTTTGCCGATACGCCGAGCCCCGCCTTCGGGCCCGGC
This sequence comes from uncultured Thermoleophilia bacterium, assembly GCA_963710975.1. Lineage (GTDB taxonomy): Bacteria > Actinomycetota > Thermoleophilia > Gaiellales > Gaiellaceae > JBBQXH01. The sequence goes on from CAVQCG010000004.1 coordinate 272,886, forward strand.
GACCTTTCCCGCGCGCACGCGCCGGACGAGTGGGTCGGGATCGACGAGCTCGTGCTCGGCGCGAAGCTCTATGCCCGCGTGATCCTCGCCTGGTGCGGCGCCGCTACTGCGTGACGGCCTGACCTCGCAACTCGGCGGTTCGGCCGGCGTCGACGCTCATCGTGTCGGGATCGATCGAGACGGCGTAGTCGCGCTCGGCGATCTCGATCGTGGTGAAGCCGTCGAGGACGTCTGCGAGCACCTGATCCGGGTCGCGTTCGAGCGGGTCGCCGTAGCCGCCGGAGTTGGGGACTGCGATCTCGATGGTCGACCCGGCTTTCAGCGTCTTCCCGGTGAACTTCGAGGGCCAGTACTCGACGGTTCCGTCGGGCTGGGTGACCTTGCCGTAGGCGTTGATGCCGTCGTGGCCGCCGAAGATGCCCCAGGGGGGGTCGGTCTCGACGCGGTCTCCTTCGCAGGAGACGATCGTGTCTTCGAGGAACCGGTTCACCCGAACCATCCCGATGCCGCCGCGCCAGCGGCCGGGAGCGCTCGGGTCGTCCCTGAGCTCGTAGCGCTCGGTGCGCATCGGGAAGCGCCACTCGAGCTCCTCGATCGGGTTGTTGCGGGTGTTTGCGATGAGGCAGTCGACTGAGTCGAGCCCGTCGCGCCCGTAGCGGCCGCCGTAGGATCCCTCGTCGACCTCGAGGTAGACCCAGTACTCGCCTTCGTCCTCGTTGTAGCCGGAGTAGGCGAGGAAGTGGAGGTGGGCGGAGTTTCCGGCGGTGACCTGCTTCGGGATCACCGGCGCGAGCGCTCGTAGCGCGAGGTCGACGGCGCGCTGGACCTGGCAGAAGCGGGCGAAGCAGGCGCGCGGGAAGTTCGGGTTGAAGATCGAGCCCTTCGGCGCGATGACGTTGACGGGGGCGAGCATCCCCTCGTTCTGGGGGACGAAGACCGGGTAGGCCTCCTCGTCGAGGAAGATCATCCGTGTGATGAACGTCATCGCCGAGACGGTCGTTCCCTCGTACGGGCAGTTGTAGCCGGTTGGGACCTCGTCGCTCGACCCCGTCAGGTCGAAGGTGATCTCGTCGCCGGCGATCTCGACGGCGATCTTGACGGGCAGTTGCTTGCCACGGTTGACGCCGTCGTCGTCGAGCCAGCCGACGTCGGTCTCGTAGCGGCCGTCGGGCACCTTCGCGATCTCCTGGCGGAGCATCTGCTCGGAGTACTCGAGCCACGCCCGCGCGACCGACAGCACCGTGTCCTGGCCGTACCGGCCGAGCAGCTCGACGTAGCGACGCTTCGCGAGCTCGCAGGCGGCGATCATCGCCCGGATGTCGCCGTTGTTGAAGCTCGGCGTGCGGACGTTCTCGAGGATGTGCTTCCAGAGCGCAGCCTGCCAGACGCCTTTGTCCTGGAGCTTGACCGCCCGGTAGATGTTTCCCTCCGACCAGTTGTCGACCAGGTCGATGGCAAGGCCCGGGTAGGCGCCTCCGATGTCGAGAACGTGCGCCGAGGCACCCGAGAAGCCGACGAGCTCGCCGTCGAAGAAGATCGGGATGACGATCGCGACGTCGGGGGAGTGTGTGGCGCCGCCGTACGGGTCGTTGTGGAGGATGACGTCCCCGTCGTGGATGTCGTCGCCGAGGATCCGGATGACGTTCTTGACGATCTTCGGCATCGCGCCCATGAACATCGGCGTCGAGTCGGACTCGGCGAGCTCGTTCCCATCCCTGTCGAAGATGCCGGCGCCCAGGTCCTCGGACTCGCGGATGATCGACGAGTACGACATGCGATAGAGGACTCCCGCCATCTCCTTGGCGATCGACGCGAAGGCTCCGCCGACGACTCGCATCAGGATCGGGGTGGCGAGGCCGGCGCCGCGGGCACCTTCGGCCCGCTGGCGCGACGTGCAGTCGATGACGACGTTGCCGTGTCGGTCGACCTCCGCGGCCAGCCCAGGCGGGATCACGGTCGTCGTGTCGTACTGCTCGATGACCGCAGGCCCGACGAGGCTGTCGCCCGCCAGCAGCAGCTCGCGCTCGTAGAACGGCGTGAGGTGCCGCTCTGCCTTGCCGTCGACGTCGAAGACGACCTCACGCTCGAGCGTCTTCGCACGGGACGGATCGCCGTCGCCACGCTCCACCTCGGTCGCCCGGAGCTCGTCGACGCGGCCGATCGCAACCACGCGGACGTTGATGATCTCGATCGGCGCGTCGAACTTATGGCCGTATTCGGCCTCGTGCGCGCGATGGAAGCGCTCTTTCAGCTCCTCGACCCAGGCGGCGTCGACAGCACCGGCGGGAACCTCCGTTCGCACCTCGTATCCCTGCCCGGCGTAGCGGCAGTCGGCAAGTCGCCGGACGAGCCGCCGCTCGTCGGGAACCGCGTCCGCGTCGAGCTGGGTCGTCGCCTGCGCGGCCAGCTCCTCGAAGCGTGCGGTGAGGCGGGCCTCGTCGAGGCTCTTCAGCTGGTGCCGCTCGGTGGCGACGAACTCGTGCTGAAGGTCGGTCGCGAGCAGGCCGGTCGCGGCGATGATCCCCGGGTGCGGCGGGACGAGCACGCGGGCGATCTCGAGCTCGAGCGCGATATCGCACGCGAACAGCGGTCCTGCGCCGCCCGCCGCGACGAGGGTGAACTCGCGCGGGTCGTAGCCACGCCTGACGCGAGTTCAGCTCGATTGCCTGGGTCATCCCGTACTTCTGGATCTGGAGCGCGCCGAGCGCGGCCTCCTCGACGGGCATGCCGAGCTCGACGGCGACCTCGCTCATCGCCGTCTCGGCCAGTGAGCGGTCGAGGCGCATCGCGCCGCCGAGCAGTCCTCGGTCTTCGCGGAGCCGGCCGAGGACGAGCTGGGCGTCGGTCGCTGTCGGGAGCGTGCCGCCTCGCCCGTAGCAGGCCGGCCCCGGATCGGCGCCCGCGGACTGGGGTCCGACGCGAAAGACGCCGCCGGGGTCGACGTAGGCGATCGAGCCGCCGCCGGCCCCAATGGTGTCGATGTCGACCATCGGCACCATCGCCTGGTAGTCGCCGATCTTCGTGTCGAGCAGGTGCCGCATGCGCAGCTGCCCGCCCGCGGCGACGCCGATGTCGGCCGACGTGCCGCCGATGTCGAGGGTGACGACGTTCTCGAACCCCGCGACCTTCCCGGCCCAGATCCCGCCGATCAGGCCCGCGACAGGGCCTGAGAGGAGCAGGTTCACGGGCCGCGCGGTGGCCGACTCGACCGTCGCCATGCCGCCCGAGGACTGCATCAGCTGAACGCCGTGCGCGAACCCGGCCTCCGTCATCGCCTCGTCGAAGCGGGCGACGTACCGCGACGACCTTCGGCCCGACGTACGCATTCAGGCAGACCGTGGAGAAACGCTCGAACTCGCGATAGAGCGGCAGCACCTCGTGCGACACGGACAGGTACGCCTCGGGGTACTCCTCCAGCACGATCTCCTTGATCCGCTGCTCGTGCGCCGGGTTGAGATACGAGTGAAGCAGGCAGACGGACACCGCCTCGACGCCTGCGGCCTTGAGCTCGCGGGCCCGCGCGCGCACCTCGTCCTCGTCGAGCGCGACGAGCACGTCGCCGTTCGGGACGGTGACGCGCTCCTTCACGGTCAGGCGGTGGCGGCGCTTGACGAGCGGGCGCGACTGCCAGGGGAGCTCCTGCTGGAGCGAGAAGTTGTAGGGCTTCTTGTGGCGCGCGATGTGGAGGATGTCGCGCATCCCCTCCGTCGTGATCAGCCCGACCTCCGCGCCCGAGTGCGTCAGCGCGATGTTCGTCGCCACAGTCGTGCCGTGCAGCAGATTCTCGACCTCGGCAAGCGAGACACCTGCCTTGCCGCAGAGGTCGTTGATCCCCCGCACCGTGCCGCGCGCCGGATCATCCGGCGTGGACGGCACCTTGTCGACGCTGACGCGACCCGACTCCTCGTCCAGGAGGATCAGGTCGGTGAACGTCCCGCCGACGTCGACGCCGATCCGCTTCACCGTCTAGACCCCGGCCGCGGTCAGAGGAGCGATGATCTCGCGCCCGACCCGCGCCATCTGGTCGAGCTCGCCGTTCAAGTAGGCGCAGGAGACCTCGTCGATCCCGAGCGCCTCGAGCTCTCTGACCTTGGCCAGACACTTCGCGGCCGTGCCCGCGATCGCAAAGTCGTCGACGAGGTCGCCGGTCAGATAGTCGGTGTGGTCGGCCGCCGAGTCCAGGTGGCCAGCGTAGTAGTCGTAGTGATCCCGCGCTTGCGGCAGGCGCGTCATCGGGTCGGGCATCCCGTGCTCGGGGTTGCGCTTCATGGTGTCTTCGATGTGATTCGCGCAAGCCGCCGGCGCCCAGCGGCACTTCGCCCAGGCTTCCTCCTGGTCGTCCGAGACCCACATCGCCGTCAGCACGGAGAACTTCACCGATTCAGGATCACGCCCCGCCTCCTCGGCGCCCGCGCGGACGTGGTCGACCGCCCACTGCACCGACACGGGGTTGACGCCGACGTAGAGCATCACCCGGTCGGCGAGCCCACCTGCCGCACGGAGATTCTTCGGCCCTGTCGCGGACATGCAGATCGGAACCCCGACATCCTCGTTCACCCAGCGGAAGTGGACGTCGGCGTCGTTCAGCTTGACCGTCCTGCCCGCCATGAGGTCGCGAAGCACGGGGATCGACTCGCGCAGCATCTTCGTCGGAACGGGGTTCATGCCCATCGTTCGCACGGCGCTGTCACCCCGGCCGATGCCCATCACGAGCCGCCCCGGATGCAACTGGGCGAGCGTCGCAAAGGCGCTCGCGGTCACCGTGACGTGGCGCGTCCAGGGATTCGTCACCGCCGTGCCGAAGACGATCCTGTCCGTCCGATCGAGCCCGCTGGTCATGTAGACGTACACGTCCTGCCAGAGGATCTGCGAGTCGATGAACCAGGCGTACTCGTAGCCCGACTCCTCCGCCTTCTCGACCGAGACCATGCACTCCTCGAAGTCCTGGCACATGAACTGCGCGCCGATCGCCATGCTGGACGCTCCTTCCTTCCTCGTCGTGGTCAGGCAGCTGCCATGACGGTGGGGAAGGCCGACAGCTCTCGGAGCGTGTCCTCGAGCGTGTTCACCTGGCCCCAGCCGACGCTGATCATCTCGATCGCCGGCCCGTGCAGATGCGGCAGCGTCGTGCCCGTGCACTCCTCGACGACGATCGGCTTGAAGTCCCGAAACAACGCGTCCTTCGTCGTTGCTCCGACACACTGGTTCGTCAGCACGCCGGTGATCAGGACCGTCTCGGCGTCGAGGCCCCGAAGCACGAGCTCGAGGTTCGTCTGGAAGAACGCCGACAGTCGGCTCTTCGCGACGTACCAGTCCTCCGGGCGCGAGTCGAGCTCGTCGAGAATCTCATAACCCCACGTGTCCTGACGCAGGCCGCCGTCGTGCAGGATCTCGCGGATCTCCATGAACGGACCACCGTCCTCGAGGCTCTTCGTCCCGTGACGCGTCCAGACGATGGGGACGCCGCGGCGCCGGCACTCCTCGTTCAGCGTCTTCGTCGGCTCGATCACGCGCTGCATGTGGGAGATGTCGATCCCGTTCACGCCGTACCAGCCTTCCGGATGGAGAAAGTCGTTCTGGTCGTCGATGACCACGTGGACGGTGCGGCCCGGCACGAGGCGCCAGGCTGAGTTTCGAACGTAGAGCGGGCTCGACATCGTCAACTCCTCTCCGACTAACTAGCGTTCGTTAGCGTGCTATTCTGCGCGCGTGACGCAGGCTGTGTCAAGCGAGGTCAGCACCGAGCAGCGCGTCCTCGCTGCGGCGACCGCACTCTTCTACGAGAAGGGGTATCACGCGACGACCATGCGCGAGGTCGCGGCGGCCGTCGGGATCAAGGCCGGGAGCCTGTACAACCACTTTCCGGGCAAGGAAGACCTGCTGTTCCGGATTGCCTTCGGCACGATGGACGAGCTGCTGATTGGCGGGCGAGAGGCGATCGAATCGGCCCGATCGCCCGCCGAGCGGCTCCGCGCGCTTGTCGTCTGGCACGTCGTCTATCACGCCGAGAAGCGGTTCCAGGCGCGTGTCGCCGACGAGCAGCTGCATGCGCTCGGCTCTGAGCGGCGCGACGTCGTCATCCGCATTCGCGACGAATACACCGGGCTCTTCAAGGAGATCCTGGAGGCGGGCCGGGCGGACAGCGGCTGGGCGGTTCCCAGCACGTCCGTGATCACCTTCGGCATCGGCGGGATGTGCACCTTCGTCGACACGTGGTACCAGGACGGCGGCCCGATGAGCGCGCATGAGATCGCAGAGATGTACGCGGACTTCATCCTGGCCGCGCTCTCGCGTCACTAGGCGAGCAGGCATCGGCTCTCGGGGTCGTAGAGCGGCTGCTCGGCGACGGTGGCGGTCCGGCGCGTACCGAGGATGTCGACCGTGAGCTCGGTGCCGGGCGCGGCGTGGGCTGTCGGGAGGTAGGCGAGGGCGATCGATGCGTGGAGGGTGTGCCCGAATCCGCCCGAGGCGGTGTAGGCGATCGGCCGGTCGCCACGCGCGTAGACCGGCTCGTGTCCGTGAGCGTCGGCATCGTCCGCGTCGATGACGAGGCAGGAAAGCGTCCAGGGACTCCCTGTTTCCTGCTCCCGAAGGAGGGCTTCGCGGCCGACGAAGTCGCCCTTGTCGAACGCGACGAAGCGTTCGAGCCCAGCCATCAGCGGCGTCCAGTCCGCGGACATGTCGGCACCCCAGAGTCGGTAGCACTTCTCGAGGCGCATCGACTCGAGCGCCCGGTAGCCGAAGTCGACGAGGCCGAGTGGCTGGCCTGCCTCCAGCACGGCGTCGTAGAGGTGGCGCTGGTACTCGACCGGATGGTGCAGCTCGTAGCCGAGCTCGCCGACGAACGAGACGCGGAGGACCTGCACCAGGGCCATACCGATCTCGAGCTGCCGGCAACGAAAGAACGGGAAGGCGTCGTTGGAGACGTCGGCGCGCGTCATCGCCTGCAGAAGGTCGCGCGAGCGTGGGCCGGCAAGTGTCAAGACGCCGCGGCGGGCGGTGAGATTCTCGATGCGGACGGTGCCGTCGTCGGGTGCGTGCGCCCGGATCCACGCGAGGTCGTGCGTCTCGGTCGCCGCGGCTGAGATCACGTAGAAGCGATCCTCGGCCAGCCGGGTGACCGTGAGATCGGCCTCGATCCCTCCCTTCGGCGTGCACATCTGCGTCAGGCACATGCGCCCGACCTCCGCGGGAAGTCGGTTCGCACAGAGCCGGTCGAGGAGCCGTTCCGCACCGGGCCCTGAGATCTCGTACTTCGCGAAGCTCGTCTGGTCGAGCACGCCGACGGCGGAGCGGACTGACCGGCACTCCTCGCCGACCGTCTCGTGCCAGTTGCCTCGCCGGAAGGAGTAGACGTCCTCGGTCAGGCCCGCCGGGCTTCGCGAACCAGAGCGGGCGCTCCCACCCGAAGCGCGCCCCGAACACGGCTCCGCGCGCAGCGAGTCGGTCGTACAGCGGCCCGGTCTTCAGCGGGCGAGCAGCGGGCCGCTCCTCCTCGGGAAAGTGGCTGTCGTACTCGCGCTGGTACACCTCGATCGCCCGCCGGGCTGTGTAGGCCGTCCCCGCGTAGTCGCCGAAGCGGCGGACGTCGACCTCCCACATGTTGTCCGAGGGCTGGCCGTCGACGATCCACTCGGCCGTGTAGCGTCCGGCGCCGCCCGACCAGACGATCCCGAAGATCGAGAAGCCCGAGAGGACGAAGAAATCCTTCAGTCCCGGAACCGGCCCCATCAGGCAGCGGCCGTCGGGCGTGTAGCCGTCGGGGCCGTTGATCGGTTTCTTGATCGGTGTCTCGGCAAGCACGGGAATCCGTCCAGCCGCGGCCTCGAGGCACGGCATGATCTTCGCCAGCTCGGGCTTCAGCAGCCGGTTGTGGAACCCCTTCGGGATCCCGCCCAGAGCCCACGGCTCGATCTCCCGCTCGAACGGCCCGACCACGAGGCCCTCGTTGTCCTGCCGTGCGTAGAAGCTCGCGTCAGGGTCACGCAGCACGGGCAGGGTGTCGTCGCCGGCCTGGAGGCCGACGACGGCCTCGGTGATGACGTAGTGGTGGGGGATCGAGACGATCGGGAGCGTCGCTCCGACCATACGCGCGAGCTCACGCGACCACTGGCCGGCGGCCAGAACGACGACCCCCGCGCTCACATCGCCCGAGGGCGTCGTGAGCCGCCAGCCGTTCGGGGTACGCTCGATTCCGGTCACCGGCGTGCGACGGTGGATGCGGCCTCCCCGGTCAATCGCACCCCTTGCGTAGGCGTTGGCGAGACTCGTCGGATCGACCCAGCCGTCTGTCGGCAGATACGCCGCGCCGATCACCCCGGCCGGGTTCATGAGAGGGAAGAGCTCCGCCGCGCGATCCCGCCCGACGATCTCGAACGGCACGTCGAGGAGATCGGCAACGCCCTGCACGTGCGCGAACTCGTCGAGCCGATCGCCCGTCTGTGCCAGGCGCAGCGATCCCGTCGGGTGAAAGCCGACCGGCTGGCCGGTCTCCGTCTCGATCGACCGGTACAGGTCGAGGCTGTACTTCAAGAGGCCCATCAGGTTGTAGCTCCCCGAGAACTGCGTGCAGAGTCCGGCCGCGTGCCACGTCGTCCCGCTGGTCAGCTCGGCCTCCTCGAGCAAGACAGCATCCGTCCAACCGAGCTTCGTCAGGTGGTACAGAGCGGAGAGGCCGCCGACGCCGCCGCCAATGACAACAACCTTCGCCTCGGCGAGCACCGCCTGAGGGTAGACGAACTAACGCTCGTTCGTCAACGACGGATAGCCCGCAGGCACACCGTCAGATACGGAATCTCGATCTGCCCGCTTGGCGATCTCGCCGACTCGCGCCGCGCGAGCACGTCGACCCGATCGAGAAGGTGTCGGCGCCGCTCCTCGGGAAGCGTGAGGGTGTGGGAGCGTGACGCCGCGAGCTCCACGAGGCCATTCGCGTCAAGCGGGTGCGAGTGGGAGAAGGTGCGCCGGGCGACGGGCCCGAAGAGCAGGCCGAAGTCCTCGTCCTCGTCGGGGAGGTCGGTGGTTCCGTCCCCGCCATGGACGATGTGCCCGAACTCGGCCATCCAGGCGACGCTCTCGTCTCGCGCGTTCCAGACGACCGCGAGCACGCCGCCGGGCCGAAGAGCCCTGGCGATCTCGGGGAACGCCAGGTCGAGATCGAACCAGTGAAACGCCTGACCCGCTGTGACCGCATCGAACGAGGCATCCGGGACGGGCAAGTGCTCGGCCGAACCGGCCAGGACGTCTACGCCGGGGACGGCCTCGACGAAACTCGCGCGCATGAGCTCGTCGGGCTCGACCGCGGTGACGTCATGACCCGCGGAAGTCAGCGCCCGGGTCAGCTTGCCCGTGCCCGCTCCGACATCGAGCACGCGTGCGTTCGGGCGCCCGATCAACCAGGCGACGGCGTCCTGCGGGTACCCGGGACGAGCTCGCTCGTAGACATCAGCCGCGGCTCCGAAGGAGGAGGCCCGCCGCTTGAGCGTCTCGTCGTCCAACCGCGTTCAGCGAACGGCCAGACCGGGTCGCACGAGACGCGGCGGCCGCTTGAGCCTCCGGTCGTTCACGGGTGGGTTGCGGGGCTCCGAGAGCGGCCCGGCACCGAAGGACGCGCGAGTTCGCTCCCGATCCGGAACTCCGTAGAGCGTCGTGCGCTGTCGCGGCGTCCGGCCGATCGCCCGGATCGCGGCCTCCATCTGCTCGGGGGGCATCTCCTGCCCGTGGCTCGCTCCCGCTGCACGCGAGATCGACTCGTTCATGAGTGTCCCGCCGAGGTCGTTCGCGCCGGCGCGGAGCGCCGCCTGGGCACCGTCGACGCCGAGCTTCACCCAGGAGGCCTGGATGTTCGTGATGTGCGGGTGAAGGGCGAGGCGACCGACCGAATGCATCAGCAGCGCCTCGCGGAACGTCGGTCCCGGGCGGGCGCCGCCCTTCAGGTAGATCGGTGCCTCCATGTGCACGAACGGAAGCGGCACGAACTCGGTGAAGCCACCCGAGCGCTCCTGCTGGTCGCGAAGCGCGATCAGGTGGCGTGCCCAGTTTCGCGGCCCCTCGACCGAGCCGTACATGATCGTCGTCGTCGAGCGGAGACCCACCCGGTGCGCGGTGTCGTGCACCTCCAGCCATTGGGACGTGTTGACCTTGTCCGGGGCGATGATCGCGCGGATCTCGTCGTCGAGGATCTCTGCCGCCGTCCCGGGCAGCGACGCGAGGCCGATGTCTCGAAGCCGCGCGAGATAGTCCTCGAGCGAGGCGTCGAGCGTCGCCGCGCCCTGCCAGACCTCGAGCGCCGAGAACGCATGCACGTGGAGATCCGGCAGCTCCTGCTTGATCGCCTCGCATACCTCGGCGTAGAAGTCACCGGTGAAGCCGGGGTGGATGCCGCCCTGGAGGCACACCTCGACCGCCCCTCGGGCCCAGGCCTCGTGGCAGCGCCGGACGATCTCGTCGAGTGGCACGAGATACGCCGGCCCCCGGAGATTCTCGGCCAGCTTGCCCTTCGAGAAGGCACAGAAGCCGCAGCGGAAGTAACAGACGTTCGTGTAGTTGATGTTCCGCGTGACGACGTAGGTCACGGTGTCTCCGCACATCTCGCGCCGGAGGTCGTCCGCCGCTCGCGTCACCGCGTCGAAGCTCGCGCCACGCGCCTCGAAGAGGCAGGTGATGTCGTCCTCGTCGAGCACGATCTCCCGGCTGACCTTCCCGAGCGCCTGCGCCACCCCGGCGTTCACGATCGAGCCGCTCGGGGCGAGCTGTCTCCTGTGGCTCGCCGGCATCGACGTCGAGACGCCCGCGGACCAGCGGTCATCCCGCGCGAGACCCATTCCGTCGGAGGCTCGCAGCGCCGCGGTCGCGACGGTCGGGACGCACCAGCGTTCGGCGTCCGCCAGATACTCCGGGTAGATCGCCAGGCGCGGCGCGAGCTCGAGTCCGCGGCTTCGGGTCGCACGCGTCAGCCGGTCGATCTCCGGCCACGGAGCTTCGGGGTTCACATGGTCGATGGTGACCGGCGAGACGCCACCCCAGTCGTTGATGCCCGCGTCGAGCAGCCGCGGGAAGTCGTCGTAGGAAAGGTTGGGTGGCGCCTGAACGTTCATGGTGGGGCCGAAGACCAGGCGGGCGGCAGCGGCCGTCCAGAGCAGATCGTCGAGCGACGGCTCAGGGTGGGCGGCCATCTTCGTGTCGGCCTTCGCGCGGAAGTTCTGCACGATGACCTCCTGGATGTGGCCGTACCGCTCGTGCAGGTCGCGGATCGCGAGCAGCGCGTCGATGCGCTCTTGCCGGGTCTCGCCGATCCCGATCAGGATTCCCGTCGTGAACGGGATCTGGAGCTCGCCCGCGAGACGAAGCGTTTCCAGCCTGACGTCCGGGCGCTTGTCCGGGGATCCGAAGTGCGGCCCGCCGCGCTCCGAGAGTCTCTCCGAGATCGTCTCGAGCATGATCCCCTGCGAGACGGACACGTCGCGGAGAAGGTCCAGCTCTTGCGCTGTCATCACTCCGGGGTTGACGTGCGGGAGCAGCCCGGTCTCCTCCAGGACGAGCTCCGCCATCCGTGAGAGGTACTCGATCGTCGTCTCGCACCCCAGCGCCGCAAGCTCTTCACGAGCGACCCGGTAACGGAGCTCCGGCTTGTCACCGAGAGTGAAGAGTGCCTCGTGGCAGCCGGCCTCGGCTCCGGCCCGCGCCACGGCAAGAACCTCGTCGGCCGTCATGAAGGCGCGCTCCCCACGGCGAGGCGGTTGCGCGAACGTGCAGTAGTGGCAGACGTCGCGGCAAAGCTTCGTCAGCGGGATGAAGACCTTGGGCGAGAAGGTGACGAGCGAGCCCTTCCCGGCAGCGCGAAGCCTCTGTGCAGCAGGGAGGAGTGCCGCAACCTCGACGTCCACGAGGCCACGCGCGTCAGCGTCCGACAGGCGTTGCAGGCCGGCGCCGTTCGACTCGAGGCCGGTCATCGGGCTCTGGCGCGTGACCGGGTGGTCGGCGCAAGCACCCGGTCGAGCAGGCTGTGTGTGTGCGTTCCGGCCCCGAGCTCGAGCAGCCTGTCGACGTCGTCCGGCGTGTCGATGTCGAGAGCGACGAGCTCGTCCTCGACCACGACGGCGTCGAAACCCGACTCCCGCGATCGCTCGACGACGACGCGTGCTCCTCCGGCGACGCCGAACGCCGGCTCGACCGCATTGGGCGGGCGCAGCGCGAGCGCGTTGGTGCCTCCGTCCTGGGCCGGGCAGAGGGCGATCGGCTGCGCGGCTTCGCAGAGGACGTCGAGGATCGCCGGACGGACGAGGGGGCAGTCCGCCATCACCACGAGCGCGCCTTCTGCCGAGCAGGACGCGAGCGCCTGTGCGACGGCCGCAGCATGGCCGTTTCCCTGGTCGACCAGGATCGCCGTCCCTTCGGGGGCCACGGCCGGATTCGGGCTGACGACCAGAATCTCGTCGATCGCTCGCGCAGCCTTGCATGCTTCGACGACGTCGGCGAGCATCGCGAGCACGAGATCGCTTCGCTGATCCCGCGAGAGCAGCGGGTCGAGCCGGCGTTTTGCGGAAAAGGGAGAATTCACCGGGATGATCGCGAGCACGACGCCATGAGCATACGTGTCTGAGCGTGTCGTAGTCCTCTGTGGAGGACTCGGCGGATCCCGCCTCGTGGATGCCCTGGCCCGCGCTGCCGGACCGGAAGCTGTGACGGCCATCGGGAACGTCGGTGACGACCTCGAGATCCTCGGACTCCACGTCTCGCCGGATCTCGACACGGTGCTCTATACGCTCGCCGGCCTTCTCGACGAGGCACGCGGATGGGGCGTGAGCGGCGAGACGTACGGCGCCCTGGCTCAGGCCGACCGGCTCGGCGGGGCCGCGTGGTTCACGCTCGGCGATCGCGATATCGGGCTGCACCTCGTCAGGACAGAGCTGCTGAGAGACGGGGAGTCGCTCTCGGCCGTCATGAATCACCTTGCAAGGAGGCTCGGGGTCACCGTCAGGCTTCTTCCGGCGACTGACGACCGCCTGCGAACGCTCGTCGAGACCGACGTGGGAGAGCTCGACTTCCAGACGTGGTTCGTCGGCCGGCGTCACGCCGACGCGGTGCGCGGCGTCCGCTACGAGGGCGCTGAGTCGGCCGTCGCTGCCCCGGGCGTTCTCGATGCGCTGCGCGGCACCGATTCGGTCATGATCGCGCCTTCGAACCCGTTCGTCTCGATCCGGCCGATCCTCGCCGTCCGCGAGATCGAGGCAGCGCTGAGACGCGTGGAGGGTCCGGTCGCGGCCGTCTCCCCGCTGATCGGGGGCCGGGCGATCCGTGGACCGCTGGCCGGGATGATGGAGACCCTCGGCCACGAGGCGAGTGCACTCGGCGTTGCCCGACTCTACGAAGGCCTCGTCGACGTGTTCGTGCTCGATCGGGCCGACGAGGCTCTCGCCCCGTCAGTCGAGGCGCTCGGCATGCGCCCGGTGGTCTGCGAGACCGTTATGGTGGATCCCGGTCGGCGGGAGGACGTGGGCCGGCAGATACTCCAGGGGGTGCTCGGTGATCGGGATCGTCGGCGGCAGCGGTGACTTCGGGCAGGGCCTCGCGGGGCGCCTGCGTGCGCACGGTCACGAGGTCGTCATCGGCTCGCGCACGCCACGCGACGAGTTCGTCTCGAACGCCGAGGCATGCGAGCGATCGGAGATCGTCTTCCTCTCGATTCCTCCGGCGAGCGTCGAGGAGATGTCGCGCGAGCTGGCGCCGTTCCTCGACGGAAAGGTCGCGGTGAGCGTCGCAACGGCGGTCGTCTTCCGTGACGGAAAGCCGACGGCAGAGCCAGGGCCCGTGTCGCTGGCCGAGATCGTCGCTCGCGAGGCGCCCGGGGCGCGCGTCGTCGCGGGATTCCACACGGTCAGCTCGCGCGGGCTTGCTCGAATCGACGAGGAATTGCACGAGGATGTGCTGATCTGCGGCGACGATCCCGATGCGAAGGTGGATGTCGAGGCGCTCGGCGCCCAGGTCGTCACCGGCCGTGTCGTGGACGCCGGACCGCTCGAGGTCGCCCGGTGGCTCGAGACACTCACCGCCGTCCTGCTCAACATCAACAGGCGCTACAAGGCACACACGGGGATCACGATCACCGACCTCCCGTGAGCGAGATCCGCATCGTCCCGCTTCACGGGATCCCGGAGATCACCGCAGGCGACGACCTTTCGACTCTTATCGGCGACGCGGTCGAGCGGGCTGGTGGTCTCGAGGCAGGTGACGTCATCGTGGTCGCCCAGAAGGCGGTCTCGAAGGCGGAGGGGCGGGTCGAGCGTATCCCGACCGGAGAGCATCTCGACGTCATTCTTCGTGAGGCTCGGCGGATCAGGCGACGCCGCGATGAGCTCGTCATCGCCGAGACGGCGCACGGCTTCGTGTGTGCCAGTGCCGGCGTCGACCGGTCGAACACTCCCGGCGATGACTGGGTCGTTCTCCTGCCGGTCGACCCTGACGCATCGGCCGGGCGGCTGCGTGACGAGCTCGCCGCTCGCTTCGGCGTCGCGCCCGCGGTCGTCGTGAGCGACTCGTTCGGGCGAGCCTGGCGGCAGGGGACGACGGACATCGCGATCGGGGTCGCAGGCATGGCGCCCCTGCTCGACCTTCGTGGTGGGCGCGATGCTCGCGGTCGTCCGCTCGAGGCGACTCTGATCGCGATTGCCGACGAGCTTGCAGGCGCTGCCGAGCTCGTCATGGGGAAGGCGAACCAGGTTCCGGGCGCTCTCATTCGTGGATACCGCGTCCCCGGCGACCACGGCTCCGCACGCGAGCTCGTGATGCCGCCGGAGCGGGATCTCTTCCCGTGAGATGAGCCTCGCGAGACCGGCTCCGTAGGATGCGCCGGTGCTCGGACTCGTGTTCGGCCTTCTCGCTGCCCTCTCCTGGGGGTCGGGCGCTGTCGTCGCAACACGTCAGGTGCGGATCGTTGGAACTCGCCGGTCACTCGGCTGGGTCGCGCTGCTCGGGCTCGTCTTCGTCAGCCCGGCGCTTCTCTTCGTTCCATTCCCAGCGGCTGGGGCGTCCAGCTGGGCGTTCGGCGCGATTTCGGGGCTCGCCTACATCGCCGGCTGGACGTTCTGGTCGCTCGCGGTACGGAGCGGAAACGTCAGCCTCGTCACGCCGATCGTCTCGACCGATGGCGCCATTGCGGCCGTCATCGCGGTGGTCGCGTTGGGGGAGGTGTTGCACACTGGCGTGGCGGTTGCTCTCGGAGTCATCGTGGCCGGGATCGTCCTCACGGGGATCCCGCGAGGGGCGGGCGGCCACGGCCAGTTCACCGGTCGGGAGCTCATCCTCGCCTTGTCCGCCGCCTGCGCATTTGGCGTGTCGTTCGTCGCCGGCGGAGAAGCAGAGGCTCTCGGGATCGTGTGGACGCTGGCCGCATCCCGCATCGCGGCGGTAATCGTCATGCTGCCCGCCCTGGCTTCACCGGGTGCGTTTCTTCTCCCACGATCGCTGATCCCCTGGGTGGTTGCGACGTCTGCCCTCGACCTCGGTGGGTACGCGTTCTTTCTTCTCGGCGCACAGCACGGGGTTGCGATCGCCGCTGTCCTCGCCTCCCAGTACGCGATCGTCGCGGTCATCGGGGGGCTGCTCGTCTACCGCGAGCGCCTTACCCCGCTCCAGGGCCTCGGGGTGCTGACCACGATGGTCGGGGTCGCGATGCTCGCAGTGTTTCGGGGATGACCGCACGCGGGCGGAGCCTGCGCGGAGCGGCCGAGCAGGCCGCAAAGGGTTCAGCGAGCCCGCCAGGGGTCGCACGCAGGCGGAGCCTGCGCGCGGGGTACGCCGGCTTCGCCGGCTGGACTTCGCGTCCTGGCGCCTTCGGCGCGTCCGCTGCGCGCCGCTTCGCCGGCTTGCGGGGTACGCCGGCTTTGCCGGCTGGCTTCGCGTCCTGGCGCCTTCGGCGCGTCCGCTGCGCGGCTTCGCCGGCTTGCTAGGCCGCGCCGGCTTCGCCGGCGCGTCCACGGCGCCTTCGGCGCGTCCGCTTCGCGGTCGCCAGCGTTCCGCCTAGTACGACCGGGGCATGCCGAGGACGTGCTGGCCGACATAGGCGAGGATGAGGTTGTTCGAGACGGGCGCGACCTTGTAGAGGCGCGTCTCGCGGAACTTGCGCTCGACGTCGTACTCCTCGGCGAAGCCGAAGCCGCCGTGGGCGTCGAGGCACGCGTTCGCAGCCTGCCATGAGGCTTCCGCTGCGAGGAGCTTTGCCATGTTCGCCTCGGCGCCGCAGGGAAGGCCCTGCTCGAAGAGCCACGCCGCCTTGTAGCGCATGAGATCTGCCGCCTCGATCTGAGCGTGCGCCTGCGCGATCGGGAACTGGACTCCCTGATTCGCGCCGATCGGGCGTCCGAACACGACGCGCTCGGAGACGTACGCGGTCGCCTTCTCGGTGAACCAGCGGCCGTCGCCGACGCACTCCGCGGCGATCAGGACGCGCTCTGCGTTCATCCCGTCGAGGACATACCGGAACCCCTTTCCCTCGACGCCCACGAGGTTCGTCCTCGGGAACCTCGACACCGTCGAGGAAGATCTCCGTCGTCGCGTGGTTCATCAGCGTCTTGATCGGGCGGATCGTCATCGTCCCGGCCTCGAGCGCGGCCTTCATGTCGACGATGAACGTCGAGAGCCCCTCGGTCTTCTTCTCGACCTCGTCGACCGGCGTGGTGCGTGCGAGCAAGAGCATCAGGTCGGAGTACATGGCCCGCGACGTCCAGATCTTCTGGCCGCGGATCACGTAGCCCCCGTTTACCCGCTCGGCAGTCGTCTGGATCTTGGTCGTGTCCGACCCGGCGGTCGGCTCGGTGACGCCGAACGCCTGGAGTCGCAGGTCGCCCGACGCGATCTTCGGCAGGTAGCGCTCCTTCTGCTCCTCCGAACCGTGCCGCAGGATCGTCCCCATGATGTACATCTGGGCGTGGCAGGCGCCGGAGTTCCCGCCTGTGGCATTGATCTCCTCGAGGATGACGCTCGCGGCGGTGAGGGAGAGACCGGCGCCGCCGTACTCCTCCGGAACCAGGGCGGCCAGCCAGCCGTTCTCGGTTAGCGCGGCGACGAACTCCTCCGGGTACCTGTCAGGCTCGAGGGCCCGCCAGTACTCGCCCGGGAACCGCTCGCAGAGCTCCCGAACCGCCGTGCGGATCTCGGTCAGCTCCTCGGGAATCGTGAAGTCCATGGGCCGTGAGTCTAACGTCAGACATTCGGACGCGACCGGGCGAAGAGCTACCCTCGCGGAGCCTTGACGGTGCCCGGCGCGTTCAGCTTCCCGATCGCGAACTGGTGGACGGTTGCCGGCATCGGCGCGGTCGCGCTGGCGGCGCTCGCGGCGGCGATCTTCTGGCGGGTACGGGCGCGCTGGCGTGTCTCTCTGGGCCTGCTCTCGGTGGTGCTGACCGTGCTTGCGGTCGCGGCCGGAATCAATGCGTACTACCTCTATTTCCGACAGTTCGACGAGTTGTTCGGGACGTATGCGGCCGACCAGGCTTCGACCGACGTCCTCACGAGCACAGTCGTGCCCGACCACGGGCAGGTCGTCTCGCTCCCCGTGCCGAACACGGCGTCGGGCTTCCATGCGCGCGACGCGAACGTCTACCTCCCCCCGGCGTGGTTCCAGACGCCGAGGCCGAAGCTTCCGGTGATCATGCTCTTCCACGGCGAGCCGGGATCGCCGGACGACTGGACGCGATGCTGCCTCGCCGATCTGACCGCCGATCGTTTCGCACGGGCCCACGGCGGCGTCGCGCCGATCCTGGTCATGCCGGACATCAACGGGGGCTTCACCCGCGACACGGAATGTGTCAATGCCTCGCAGGGAAATGCCGAGACCTATCTGACGGTGGACGTGCGCAACTGGGTCATCCGGACGTTCGGGACGAGATCGGACGCCCGATCGTGGGCTTTGGGGGGGCTGTCCGAGGGTGGCATGTGCGCGATGGTGCTCACGCTGCGCCATCCGGGCCTCTTTCGCACGTTCATGAACTCCGAGGGCCTTGGCGGCCCGCAATTCGGCGACAACACCGTCGAGGATCTCTTCAACGGCAATCGTGTGGCGTATCGCGGGCACCTCGCAACCGCGCTCCTCCGGGAGCGGCGGTACCCGGAGATCGGCGGCTGGTTTCAGGTCGGGACCGACGACAGCGGGCCATACGATGCCGCGAAGGTCGTCGTGCCGCTCGCCGAGAAAGCGGGGCTCGAGACCTGTCTCGTCATCGTGCCCGGTGGCGGGCACACGGCGAGGGTCTGGACGGCGACCCTCCAGGAGTCGTTCGACTGGATGGCCGCGCGACTCGGCCTGATCAGGCAGACCCCGGCCATGACAGCTGTCTGCGAGAATCGGCCCTAGCGATGTGGCCCATCATCCTCGCTCTCATCGCCGCGCTCCTTTTCGCCATCGCGATGGTGCTCCAGCAGCGCGGTGCGATGCAGGAGACGGGTGCCGACGCGATGAAGGCAAGCTTCCTCCTCAAGCTCGCACGCAGACCGGTCTGGCTCCTCGGACTCGTCACCGACGGACTCGGCTACGCGGCGCAGGCAGCTGCTCTCGCCATCGGCCGGCTGATCGTCGTGCAGCCGCTCCTCGTCGCGAGTGTGGTCTTCGCGCTACCGCTGGGAGCGAAGTTCACGCAACAGCGCGTCGGGAAGCGCGAGATCATCGGAGCAATCGCCGTCACCGCAGGGCTCGCGGCGTTCACCGTCATCAGCAACCCGGCGGGCGGCAAGGACGACGCCCGGCCACGTGACTGGCTGATCTCCACTGCAGTGCTCGGTGCGATCGCGGGCGTGCTCTTCGTCGCCTCGCGTGGACGGAAGCCAGGCCTGCGGGCCGCCCTCCTCGGCACCGCATCCGGGGTGCTCTTCGGCCTGACCGCCGCACTGACCAAGGCCACGACCGACCGATTCGACGACGGATTCGTGGCCGTCGTCGCCAACTGGCACCTGTACGCGCTCATCGGCGTCAGCGTCGTCGCCTTCTCGCTCAGCCAGAGCGCGCTCCAGACCGGCGCCCTCGCTCCCGCGATCGCGACGACGATGTCCTTCGACACGATCGCGGGCGTCGCACTCGGGATGACGATCCTCGACGAGGAGCTCCACGACAGCACACTCGCTCTGGTCGGATGCTTCGCGACTCTCGCGATCGCGCTCGTCGGGCTCTACATGCTCGCAGGCTCACAGGGCGCTGTCGAGGCACGCAGTACTGCGAAGGAGACGGCGCCTGGAGACCTCGCCCCGGAAGGCGAGCCGGCCTAACGCTATTCGATAGGCGCCGGGCTCGGCTCGAGCGCTGCACCCTCGTCCTCGGCGAGGACGGGCCAGCCGTCACGTTTGACGACGCGGACGAGGAACGGTGGCATCGTGAGCAGGACGAACCCGCCGATGACGATCCCGTAGTAGGTGATCTTCTGGGCCGTGTCCCATGTGGCCCAGTCGCCGGGCGGAAAGAAGCCGGCGATGAAGGCGAACGAGCAGCCGAAGATCCCCGCCCCGCAGATGAGCCACGCACCGGGCTTTCCTCCCGGTAGCCGGTACGAGCGTTCGACGTCGGGCTTCGAGTAGCGGAGCTTGATCAGGGCCGCGAACAGCAGGATGTACATGACGATGATCACCTGTGCCGTCATCGCCGTCAGGATCCCGTAGGACGTGTTCGCATTCGGCAGGAAGAGGAAGAGCAGGCTGAAGGCCGTCCCCCCGATTGCCTGGACGACGAGCCCTGTCGTCGGGATCTGGTTCCTGCTGAGGCGGCCCATCGCAGGAGGCAGGTAGCCGCGGCGTGCCACTGCGGCGATGCCCTTCGCCGGACCGATGATCCAGGGTGAGAGGTGGGCGATTCCGCCGAGCACGATGATGATCGCCACCGGCTTCACGAGCCAGCCGATGCCAATCGCGTCGAGCATGTCCTTGAAGGCCTGCATCGTCCCCGAAAGGAGCGAGATCTGCTTCTCGGGAACGACGAGCGCGACTGCGAGAGAGCCGAGCCGCTGCGAAGGTGAGGAGGATCCCGCCGAGCAGGATAAGCTGTTGCCCCGAGAAGTCGGGGAGGAGCTTGTCGGCGGAGAACGGGATGCCGCGAACGGTCACCGAGGCACAGGCCGGGTCTGGAACGTTGAAGGCGAAGGCGCTCGGATTCAACCACGTCGCGCTCGAGGTCGGCAGCATCGACGAGGCGCTCGCCTTCTACGGCGCGCTCTTCGATCTCAGGCTCCGCGGCCGCAGCGCGCGGATGGCGTTCATCGACATGGGCGACCAGTTCCTCGCACTGTCGGCCGGCCGCACGCAGCCGCCGGACGTCCACCGCCACGTCGGGCTCGTGGTCGACGACGTGAAAGCAGTCCGGCGCGCGTTGGAGGACGTCGGAGCGGACATCCTGCCCGGCCGCGGCCTCGACTTCCTCGACCCATGGGGAAACCACTTCCAGGTCGTTGCCTACGAAGAGATCCAGTTCCTGAAGGCGCCCGAGGTCTTGCGCGTGCTCGGCGCGGATGGTCTCCGGAAGACCGACGCAGCCCGAGCGGAGCTCCGTGCGAAGGGGATCGACCTCGGCTAGCCGCGTCACGCACGGAGCGTGACGACGTCGTATGCCCCCAGTGCTGCGTCACGTGTGACGATCGTCAGCCCCTCGAGTCTCGCCTGCGCGACCAGGAGCCGATCGAAGGGATCTCGGTGGTGCAGGGGGAGTGCCCCGGCCTCCCACGCATGCTCGTGGGTTATCGCGAGTTTCTCGAATCGTTCCCTGTCGAGCTGGTCTCGAATAAGCTCGATCCCGTTGATCTTTCCGATTCCAGACTTGATCGAGAGCTCGAGGGCAGTTACCGCGCTCACCGCCACGAGGTTCTCGGGATCTGCGATCGCGGACCTCGCCTGAGCCGAGAGTGCCGGCTCGTCGACGAGCCACCAGACGAGCACGTGCGTATCCAGAAGGATCCTCAGCTGTGCCCTTCGACGAACTCTCCCGCGATCGCCTGGTTGATCTCGGGCGAGTCCCAATCCTCGGCGTAGCTGATCGAGCCCCGGAGCGAACCCGGTCGTCGCGGTTCAGTGACGGGCTCCGCGATCGGCACGAGGCGGGCGACGGGTTTGCCCGAGCGGGCGATGACGACCTCCTCGCCGCTCTCAACCCGCTCGAGCAGGCGGGAGAGATGCGTCTTTGCCTCGTGGACGTTGACCACGTCCCGTTTCATGAGTCTAGTCTAGCTTAGTCTGAAAAGATCACCAGTGATCGGATCGGCGAAGTATTGTCGGTCGAGAAGCCCGGGTCCGCTTCAGCCCGCTGCCCGCTCGAGCAGTCGCCGCGCGATGATCAGCTGCTGGATCTCGTTCGAGCCCTCGCCGATCAGGAGGAGCGGCGCGTCGCGGTAGTAGCGCTCCGGACGGTACTCCAGGGAATACCCGTACCCACCGTGGATGCGCATGCAGTCGAGAGCGTTGTCCTGCGCGGCCTCGGTGGCGAAGTACTTGGCCATGCCGGCTTCGAGGTCGGCGCGCTCGCCGCTGGCCTTCTTCTGGGCAGCCTGGACGACGAGGAGGCGCGCTGCCTCGGCTCGCGTGGCCATCTTCGCGAGCATCAGCTGGACGGCCTGGTGGTGGCCGATCGGCTTCCCGAAGGCCTCGCGCTCCTTCGCGTAGCGGATCGCGTCGTCGAGGCCCGCCTTGGCGAGCCCGGCGCCGCGGGCGGCGACGTTGACGCGTCCGACCTCGATGCCGCTCATGAAGTACTTGAAGCCCTGGCCGATGCCGGCCTCACCCCCGAGAACGCTCGCGGCGGGCGTCCGGAATTCGTCGAAGACGAGCTCTGTCGACTCGACGCCCTTGTAGCCGAGCTTCTTCGGGCCCGGCATCGGAATCGTGAGGCCGGGAAGATCGGAGACCTTCGGCTCTTTCTCGACGATGAAGCCGGTCATGCCGGTATGCGGCGGGTCGGCTGTGGGGTCGGTCTTCGCGAGCAGCATGATCATCCCCGAGCGCCAGCCGTTCGTGACCCACATCTTCTGGCCCGAGATCACGAACTCGTCCCCCTCGCGCACGGCCACCGTGCGGATCGACTGGACGTCCGAGCCGGCGTGCGGCTCGGTCATGGAGAACGACGAGCGGATGTCGCCCGCCGCAAGGAGCGGCAGGTAGCGCTGCCGCTGCTCGTCGGTGCCGTGCATGCGGATCATGTAGCCGGCGATGAAGCTGCCGTTCACGATCCCGGAGAGCGTCACCCAGCCCCGCGACAGCTCCATCACGATCAGCGCGTAGGTGTCGAGCGGGAGGCCGAGCCCGCCGTACTCCTCCGGGATCGTCACGCCGAACAGGCCCATCTCGCGCATCTGCTCGACGAGGGCCTCCGGGAACTCGTCCGCGTGTTCGAGGTCTGACGCAACCGGGATGACTTCGCGGTCGACGAACTCGCCGACGGCGGTGACGATCTCCTGTTGCTCCTCTGTCAGACCCGCGATCGCCATCAGGCGGCGACCTCCGCGGCGGCGACCGGGGCGAGCACCTCCGCGATGTCGTCCTGCTCCTCGATGGAGAGCACAGCCTCCTCGAGCGCCTCGAGCGCTGCGTCCGAGAGTGCGAGTGACGCGTTTCCACGGAACTTCGCGCGGATCTCGTCCGGCGTGAGCGGATTCTCGGGACCGCCCTTCTGGTAGGGGAAGTCGGCCTCGCGCGTCGAACCGTCGGCGAGGCGGATGCGAACGCCGCCGGGGAACGCCTGCGGGTATGTCGGATAGTCCTTCGTTTCGTAGCGCACCTTCTGCGCGAGGGCGAGCACGGCCGGGTCGCTGATCGCCTCGTCGGAGTAGTCGGCGACGCCGACGTGTCCCCGCACGAGCATCGCCGCCGTCGAGTACTGGAGCGAAAACTTCCCCTCATAGTCCGAACGGGGAGCGATCTTCGCCTCGGCGGGCTCGAGCACGAGCGAGACGCCGGCCGCGGGCACGGTCACGACGACTTCCTCGATCTGTTCGATTGCGAGCTCCGACCCCATCGCTTCGGCGGTGGCACCGAGGGAACCGTGCATGAAGTGGCAGGCGGGATACGGCTTGTAGGCGATTCGCGGTGTTTCCCAGCGCGATCCGAGGTCGGCGAGCTGTGTCTCGATGTCGATCTCGCCCCTCTCGGCTGAGAGGTAGGCGTGGTAGAGGCCGAACTTGCCCTCGATGATCGAGCGTGGCCCTTCCGCGCCGTGGGCAGCGAGGCGGGCGGCGATGAGCGCCCCGTGCGCAGCCCAGGCCGGATGGAGGGGCTTTGTCGCCGTACCGTCCTCGAGGTAGGCGAAGACGCCAGAGGCCATGGAGCCGACGAGGCCGAACGCGCTCGTCGCCGTCTCGGCGTCGAGCCCGCCGAGGCGTGCCGCGGCCGTCGTCGCGCCGAAGATCCCACAGATCGCGGTCGGGTGGAAGCCACGCTTGTGGAACTGACTCGAGGCCGCCATCCCGAGGCGGGTCACGACCTCGTTGGCTCCGATGACCGCCGTCAGCACCTCCCGGCCGGTCGAGCCCAGCGCCTCGCCCGCCGCGAGTGCCGCCGGGCAGGTGACCGTCGAGACGTGACTCACAGAGTCCGAATGCGTGTCGTCGAAGTCGAGGCCGTGGCAGAGCATCGCGTTGGCGAATGCGGCGTTCGGCGCGGGCATGCCTCCGCCGTGGCCGATGACCGTCGACTGGCCGTCGCCGCCGAGCTCGGCCATCGTGGACCGACCCTCTGTCGCGATACCGAGGGCGTGCGCGGCGAGGCCGCAACCCAGCGTGTCGAGGAGGTGGAGCTTCGCAGCGTCGGCGACGTCGCCGGGGATGTCGTCGAACTGGAGGTTGGTCGTCCAGGCGGTGAAGCGTTCTGCGGCCGTGGCCATGTCAGACCGTCCAGTCGTCGTCGGTTGCCGGGAACATGTCGGTCACCTCCGGTGCGTCGCGCTTGTAGACCATGAACGTCCGCTTGAACTCGATGACGACCTCATGCCGCTGGTTGATTCCGCGGCAGCGCATCGACACGATGCCGACGTTCGGGTTCGACTTCGACTCGCGCTTGTCCGTGATCTCGCTCTCGGCCCACAGCGTGTCCCCGATGAACACGGGCTTCGGGAGCTTGATGTCCGTCCACGAGAGGTTGGCGGTGGCGTTCTCGCTCGTGTCCGGAACGGTCATGCCGGTGATGAGGGCGAGGGTGAACGCCGAGTTGACGAGCGGCTGGGCGAAGCGCGTGCCCTCGGTGTACGGGGTGTTGAAGTGCATCTGGTTCGTGTTCAGCGTGAGCAGCGTGAACCAGATGTTGTCGGTCTCGGTGATCGTCCGGCCGAGGCGGCTCTGGTAGACGTCGCCGACGTCGAAGTCCTCGTAGAAGCGCCCGCGCCAGACCTTCGGCGCGGCCTCTGTCTCCGTGTGCTGAGTCATCCCGTCTCCTTCTTCTCGAGCAGTCTCCGAGCCCGTACCACCACGGGCAGGTCGATCATCTCGCCGTCCAGGGCGATCGCGCCCCGGCCGTCCTTCACGCCTTCCTCGTAGGCCGCGACGACCCGTCGGGCCCAGTCGACCTGCCTCTCGTCCGGCGCGAATACGCGGTTCACGACGCCGACCTGGGAGGGGTGGATGCACATCTTCCCGCCCATGCCGACCGAGCGGGCAAGTAGGGACTCCGCCTCGAGGCCCTCGTCGTCCCGAGTATCGAGGTGGACGACGTCGAACGGCGCGCGGATCCCGGCGGCCGCCGAGTCCACCACGAGCGAGGAGCGGGCGAACAGGATCTCGAGGCCGTCAACCCGGGGCTCGAGGCGCAACTCGGCCCCGAGGTCCGCCGCACCGAGGGCCAGCGCCGCGACGCGCGGTCGGGACGCCGTCTCGAAGGCGAGGCGGACGCCCAGCGCGGTCTCGACGATCGCGATGAGCGGCGGACCGCTCGAGCCGAGCGCGTCGACCGATTCGGGCGTCGCTTTCGGCAGCACGATCGCATCGAGTGGGAGTTCCGCCAGAGCGGCAGCGTCGTGTTCCCAGAACTCCGTGTCCGTGCCGTTGATGCGGACGATCCGCAGGCAGGTCGTCGCGGGCGCGGCAAGCAGCCGCGCGACCAGCTCACGCGCCGCGGGCTTCTCCTCGACCGTCACGGAGTCCTCGAGATCGGCCACGACCGCATCCGCGTCCGACTCGAGCGCGCGCGTCAGCTTGCGCTCGTCGCTGCCTGGCGCGAAGAGGACCGAGCGGAGGTTCGAGAGGCGGGCGGACGTCATTCGTCGTGCGCCTCATGTTTATAAGTCAGACATTCGGATCCTGTCAACTCGCCTCGTCATGGGAACGGGTCGGGTGCCGCTTGACAGGCTTTTGGAAGTCAGACATAAACACAGGTCTCTGTACCCAGTGCACGGGAGGTCTGAGGCGTGAAGGCTGTGCGGTTCCACGAGTTCGGTGGCCTCGATGTCATGAAGCTCGAGGAGGTCGATGATCCCAAGGCCGGGCCGGGGCAAGTCGTCGTCCGAGTCGACGGCTGCGGGCTCAACCACCTCGACGTCGACATCCGCGAGGGCGTCTCGCGCTTCCCGATCACATTGCCGCACACGAACGGCGTCGAGATCGTCGGTCGGATCGAAGCGCTCGGGGAGGGAGTCGACGGCTGGGAGGTCGGTGACCGCGTCGCGCCGTACCTCCTCGGCGGCGGCGCCGCATTCCTCGGCGTGACCGCACCCGGTGGCTACGCCGAGAAGATCGTGTGTCCCGCATCGCAGCTCCTGCGCGTCCCCGACTCCCTCTCCGACGAGGCAGCGACCGCGCTCCAGGTCGCCTTCGCCACCTCGTGGCACATGCTCTTCAACCGCGCGAAGCTCCAGGTCGGCGAGACGGTGCTGATCAACTCCGTCGGGAGCGGGATCGGCTCGGCAGCCGTTCAGCTCGCAAAGCTCGGCGGTGCCTACGTCATCGGGAACTCGAGCCGTGACGACAAGCTCGTGAAAGCGAAGGAGCTCGGCCTCGACGTCGGCATCAACTACACGAACACGGACGTCGTCGAGGCCGTCATGGAGGCGACGGGAGGCAAGGGCGTCGACGTCGTCTACGAGCACGTCGGCGGCGAGCTCTTCCAGAAGGGCCTCGACTGCCTCAAGTTCAGCGGTCGCCTGGTCACGTGCGGCGCGCATGCCCAGGAGGTCGTCGACTTCGACCTCATCCCGCTGTTCCGGGGCCAGAAGAGCGTCATCGGCTCGTTCGTCTACGAACGCGACGAGTTCGAGAAGGTGCTCGAGCTGGCCGATCGCGGCCAGATCACGCCCCTCGTCGACTCCACGTTCCCGCTCGCCGAGACGAAGGCGGCGATGGAGCGCATGGAGAGCCGGGACTTCTTCGGAAAGATCGTCCTCACACCGTAGGGCGACGCAAAGGAGATCGAGGGATGAAACGCGTAGGGGTCGACGTCGGGGGGACGTTCACCGATCTCATCTATGTCGACGACGAGGCGGGGCAGATCCTCGTCCACAAGCTGCCGACGACGCCGGCGGATCCGTCGCAGGGAACCGTCCAGGGCATTCGTGACCTCGCCGCTGACGCCGGCATCCCAGCCGACGAGCTCGACCAGGTGTTCCACGGGACGACGATCGCCACGAACATCGTGATCGAGCACAACGGCGCGAAGGTCGGGATGATCACGACCGAGGGCTACCGCGACATCCTCCACATCGCCCGCCACAAGAAGCCGCTCAACTTCTCGAACTACCAGGACCTCCCCTGGCAGCGGTATCCGATCGTGAGGCGCCGCTACCGGCTGACGGTTCCCGAGCGGATCACGAAGGACGGGTCGGTACTGGTCCCGCTCGACGAGGAGAAAGCGCGCGAGCAGGTCAGGAAGCTGAAGGAGGCGGGCGTCGAGTCCGTCGCCGTCTGCTTCCTCTTCTCGTTCCTGAATCCGGAGCACGAGCAGCGAGTCGCCGGCATCGTGCGCGAGGAGTTTCCAGAGGCGTTCCTCTCGGTTTCGTCCGACGTCTTGCCGCAATACCGGGAGTACGAGCGCTTCTCGACCGTCTGTCTCAACGCGTTCGTGGGGCCCGTGGTCGCGAGCTACGTGCGCCGGCTCGAGGACGAGCTGCGAGCCATGGGCGTCAGGACGGGGCTTCACCTGATGACCTCCGCGAGCGGCGTTGCGACGGCGGAGGGAGCTGTCGCGCGGCCCGTCAACCTCCTCATGTCGGGGCCGGTCGCGGGAGTCGTGGGCGGCATCTGGGCGGGAAAGCAGGCGGGCTACGACAACGTCATCACGCTCGACGTGGGGGGTACGTCCGCCGACATCGGCCTCGCCCAGGACGGCCGCCTCCGGATGAAGCATCTGCTCGACACGCGCGTCGGCCCCTACCAGGCGATGATCCCGATGGTGGACGTCGACACGATCGGCGCCGGCGGCGGGTCGATCGCGTACGTCGACCAGGGCGGCATCTTCCGCGTCGGGCCGAGGTCCGCGGGGGCCGATCCAGGCCCGGCCGCGTACGACCGCGGCGGAACCGAGGGGACGGCGACCGATGCGATGGTGAATCTGGGCTGGCTGCTTCCCGAGGCGTTCCTCGGCGGGGGTATGTCGCTTCGGGCCGACCTCGCCCGCGCCGCGTACGAGGACGGGCCGGCGAAGGCCCTCGGGATGTCTGTCGAGGAGGCGTCGATGGGCGCGGTGCAGATCCTGACGCACTCGATGGTGCAGTCGATCGAGGAGAACTCCGTTCGCAAGGGATTCGACCCGCGCGACTTCGCGCTCATCGCCGAGGGCGGCGCCGGCCCGCTCTTCGCGGCACAGATCGCGCTCGAGGTCGGCACGCCGCACGTGCTCGTACCGCCGTATCCGGGAATCGCGGCGGCCCTGGGCCTGCTTGCGACCGACATGGTCTACGAGGAGGTCTCGACGGCCTACCAGCGGCTTTCGACCCTCCAGGGGGACGTTCTCGAGGGACACTTCGCGCGCCTGGAGGAGAAGGTCAGGGCGCAGCTCGAGGAGGACGGCGTGCCTGCCGACCGCCTCGTCATCCAGCGAATCGCGGATTGCCGATACCTCGGGCAGGGGTACGAGCTCAGGGTCGACGCACCGTCCGGCGCGATCGACGACAGCTGGGCGGAGAAGATCCGTGCCGACTTCCATGACATTCACGAGCGCGAGTACTCGCGCCGTTTCGACGAGTCGGACATCGAGATCCCCAACGTCCGTGTCCGCGGAATCGGGCTCATGCCGGAGCTCTCGACGCCCGAGGTCGAGTCGGGCGGCGAGTCGTCCGACTCGGCGCTTCGCCATGAGGGGAAGGCGTGGTTCCGGGTCGGCGGCGAGCTGCGCCAGGTCGACACGCGCTACTACGACCGGTCGGCGCTGAAGGCGGGCAACCGCCTCGACGGGCCGGCGATCGTCAACCAGTACGACACGACGACCGTGATCCCGCCGGGGCTCACCGCACAGGTCGATCGCTTCGGGAACATCGTCATCGAGGTCGGCGCGTCCGCCGAGGCGCAGGCGCTCGCCGCAGGAATGGAGGTCAGCGCCTGATGTCCGTCGTCGAGTACGAAGTCGGCCGGCAGCCCGGCCCGCCGACCCGCGAGCGGGTCGACGTCGACCCCATCACGCTTCGCGTCCTCGGCGGGGCGTTCCACGCGATCGCAAAGGAGATGGCGGGCGTCCTCTTCCGCATGAGCTACTCCTCGATCATCCGCGAGTCCGAGGACCTCGGCGCCGGCATCTTCGACGCCCAGGGCCGCGAGCTCTGCGAGTCCGACTCGACGCCGATGCACATCGGCTCGCTGCCCTGGTACATCCGCGGCTTCCTCCACCGGCTCGAGGGGCAGATCGAGGATGGCGACGTCATCGTCCACAACCACCCGTACCTCGGTGCCTCCCACTCGCCGGACGTCGCCGTGGCCGTGCCGATCTTCCACGAGGGGGAGCTGCTCGGATTCGCAGCGGTGACCGCTCATGTGCTCGACGTGGGCGGCTCGTTCCCGGGGATCAACGCAGACGCCTTCGACGTCTTCGCCGAGGCGAAGATGTACAACGCGCTCCGCTGGTACCAGCGCGGCGAGCTGAACGAGGACCTCGACCTCATGATCTTCGACAACGTCCGCACGGAGACCATGAACCGGGGCGACATGAACGCCATGCTGGCCGCCTGTCAGCTCGGCAAGGAGCGCTTCCTGCGGCTCGTCAACCGCTACGGCGCCGATGTCGTGATGAGCGCCGCCTACGAATGGATGGACTACTCGGAGACGATGCTCCGGACCGAGATCGCGAAGATCCCGGACGGCGAGTACGGCCCGATCGTGGGCTGGCTCGACGACGACGCCAGGAACCGGGGTGTTCGCCTGCGCGTCGAGACGAAGGTCATCGTCGAGGGCGACTCGATCACGATCGACCTGACCGGATCGAACCCGGAGGTTCCGACGGGCTTCAACGTTCCGTTCGAAGGCTCGCTCCTCGTCGGGGCGTACTACGCCGTCCGGACGATCCTGCTCGACGAGGTGATGTTCCCCGAGCACGTGCCGCAGAACGACGGCGTCTTCCGGCCGGTCAACGTCATCGCGCCGAAGGGAAGCATCTTCAACCCGAACTTCCCGCGCGCCTGCTTCTCGCGCTTCACCCAGGTGCAGCGCGTCGTCGACAACACGATTCTCGCTCTGGCAGATGCGCTGCCCGACAAGGTCACGGCCGGCAACTCTGCCGGCATCCACTTCTGTGCGTACGCCGGCTTCGACGAGAGCGCAGGCGAGTACTGGCTCTACCTCGAGGTGAACGAGGGCGCCTACGGCGGCCGGTTCGGCAAGGACGCCATGGACTCGGTCGACAACCTGATGGCGAACACGCGCAACAACCCGATCGAGGAGCTGGACATGCGCTTCCCGGTCAGGTGCGACCAGTACGAGTTGCGCCCCGAGCCGGCCGCACCTGGAAAGTGGCGAGGAGGCATCGGCATCATCAGGCGGAACCGCTTCCTGGTCGACGGCACGTACTCCTGTGAGGGCGATCGCCAGTACGACCCGCCGAGAGGGATCTTCGGCGGCTGGGACGGGCTGACCGCGTCGTGTCGCAAGAATCCGGACACGCCGCGCGAGGAGGCCCTGGAAGCGAAGGTCACCGGCATTCCCTTCGCGGCCGGTGAGTTCATCGAGTTTCGCGAGCCGAACGCGGCAGGCTACGGAGATCCGCTCGAGCGTGACCCGGCGATGGTCAGGGAGGACGTCCTCGACGACTTCACGTCGCTCGAGCTGGCGCGGGATGCGTACGGTGTCGTCTTCTCCGACGACCACACTCTGGCGATCGACACCGAGGCGACCGAGAAGCTGCGGGCCGGGCTTGCGGCGAAGCGCGATAGACACTCGTTGACCGAGTTCTTCGCCGGCCGTGAGTTGCCCCCGTCGTCCTCCCCGACCTCGGTCGCGGGCAACGCGGAATTTGGAATCACGTGACCGGCACGCCATGAGCGTCCAGCCGGACCAGGCGGGCGATACCCAGCCGCGACTCCACCGGTTGCTGCGATCCGTCGAGCGAGAGCCGGGCCCGGTACCTGTCCGGCGGGTCCGCAAGGCCTACGAGCAGGTTGCCGACCAGCTCCGCCAGCTGATCATGACCGGCGAGCTCTCGCCCGGGGAGAGGCTTCCCAACGAGGCACTCCTCGCGCGGGAGTTCGGGGTGAGCCGGGCGACGGTACGGGAGGCCCTCCGCGTCCTCGCTGCACAGAACCTGCTCAGGACGGCGAAGGGTGCAGGCGGCGGGAGCTACGTCACGCTTCCCACCGTCGACCACATCTCGGAGTTCCTGCAGTCGAACATCAACCTGCTGACCGACTCACGAGACGTCACGCTCCCCGAACTGATCGAGGCGCGCAAGCTCCTCGAGGTACCGGCCGCCCGGCTTGCCGCTGCCCGGCGGAGCGACGCGGATCTCGACCGACTGCGGGAGACGATTCCCGGCGAGCCGCTGAAGCTGAACACCCAGGAGCAGTTCGTCTACAACAAGGGCTGGCACTCCGCCCTCGTCGAGTGCTGCGGCAACACGCTCCTCTACATCGCCGCCCAGCCGGTCTTCTCGGCGCTTCAGACGAATCTCGCGCGCTCGGCGCTCGGGCGCCGCTTCCACCGTGAGATCAACGAGCACCACCGTCTGATCACCGAGGCGATCGAGGCAGGCGACGGCGATAGCGCTGCCGTCGAGATGGAGAGCCACCTCGACTTCCTCGTTCCGTTCTACGAACGCGCATGGCGCGATCTCTCGCGGACCCGCCGTCACGCATAACAGGAAAGGGGCTCAATCATGGCGCGAGTCGTCGTCATCGTTCCCTTCGCATTCGACGAGGAGGGCCTCGCCAACCGACGGGCGCAGCTCGCCTCGGTCAAGCTCGGGCCTGAGATCGACTTCGACTACAGGCCCGTAAAAGCTGGGCCCGCCCTCTACGACTCCCATCAGGACCTCATGCTCGCGGACGTCGCCATGTACGAGGCGGGACTGAGCGCACAGGAGGACGGCTATGACGCGGTGTGCATCGACACGATGAGCGACTCCGGGGCGAACGCGCTTCGGAGCGTCCTCGACATCCCCGTCATCGGGCCCGGGCGCGCCTCGTACCTGACAGCGCTCATGCTCGGAAGCAGATTCTCGGTCCTGACGCAGTGGGATCCGTGGATCGCGCTCTACAAGAAGGGCATGCAGGAGCTCGGAATCGCTCACCTCTGCGCGTCCGTGCGCTCGATCGACACACCGCCCGACGTCGAGAACCTGCTCGGTGGGAAGGAGGAGGTCGTCTTCCCGAAGCTCGTCGAGCAGGGACTCCGCTGCATCGAGGACGGGGCCGACGTGATCTGCCTCGGGTCCACGACCATGCACCAGTCACACGCGCACCTCGTCGAGAACCTTCCCGTGCCGGTCATCAACCCGGGCCCCCTCACGTACAAGCTCGCCGAGACGATGCTCGGCCTCGGCCTGACGCAGAGCCGGAGCGCATATCCGAATCCCCATGTCCGCAAGGACGCGATGGTGCACGCGATGCTCGACGGGGCGGTCGTTGCCGAGCGCGACGAGCCATGACTCTCCCGCTCGCCGACGTCCGTGTCGTCGCAGTCGAGCAGTTCGGAGCGGGACCGTGGGGGACGTTGCAGCTCGCCGATCTCGGCGCCGAGGTCATCAAGATCGAAGACCCTGCGTCGAGTGGGGACGTCGGGCGCTACGTCCCACCCTTCCAGGAAGGGGAGGACTCGCTCTTCTTCGAGACCTTCAACCGCAACAAGAAGAGCATCTCCCTCGACCTGCGTCACCCCGAGGCGAGAGGCGTGCTCGAGGATCTCGTGCGCGAGAGCGACGCGGTCTACTCGAACCTCAAGGGGGACCAGCCCCGCAAGCTCGGCCTGACCTACGACCAGCTGAAGGACGTCAATCCCCGGATCGTCTGCTGCTCGCTCTCCGGGTTCGGCATGACCGGCCCGCGGGCGGCGGAGGGCGGGTACGACTACATGATGCAAGGGCTTGCCGGCTGGATGAGCCTCACCGGGGAGCCAGGCGGCCCGCCCACCAAGTCGGGGCTGTCGCTCGTGGACCTGTCGGGCGGCTACGTCTCGGCAATCGCGGTGCTCTCGGGGCTCTGGCGCGCCCGCCGCGACGGCGTGGGTTGTGACTGTGACATCTCCCTCTTCGAGACCGCGCTCGCCGAGTTGATGTACGTCGGAACGTGGGTCGCGACCGAGGGCTACGAACCGCGGCGGATGCCCAACTCCGCACATCCGTCGATCGTGCCCTTCCAGAACGTCCGCACCTCCGACGGCTGGATCGTGGTGGCGTGTCCGAAGCCAAGGTTCTGGGAGCTCCTCTGCCACGCAGTTGGAAGGCCCGAGCTCCTGGAAGATCCACGTTTCACCGATTTCGCAGCGCGCGACGTAAACCGCGACGATCTGCTCCTGATCCTCGGCGAGGCGTTCGCCGCCCGGACGAGCGCCGAATGGCTCGAGATCCTCGGCGACGCGGGAATCCCGAGCTCGGCGATACACGACGTCGCGAACGCGCTCGCCGATCCGCAGGTCATCGCCCGGGGCGGGGTCGTCGAACACGACCACCCGCGGTTCGGCCCGGTGAGGTCGGTCGCGACGCCGCTCCGGGTTGGGGACGAGGAGAAGCCGGTGCGGCGTGCACCGTTCCGTGGGGAGCAGACGGAGGAGGTACTCGTGGACCTCTGCGGCTACTCACCGGAGCGCGTCCGTCAGCTTTCCGCAGTCGGCGTATTCGGCGAGCGGACGAGGATCACCGCAGCTCCGCCTTCTTGACCTTCCCCATCTCGTTTCGGGGGAGGCGGTCCCGGAACAGGACGACCCTCGGCCGCTTGTGCGGCGCGAGCAGGGAGGAGACGTGATCGGCGAGCTCGGCGTCGGATGCAGGCGCGTCTTCGCGAAGGACGACCCAGGCGACGATCCGCTCGCCGAGGTCGTCATCCGGCTCGCCGGTCACGGCGGCCTCGGCGACAGACGGGTGCTCGAGCAGGGCTCCCTCGATCTCCCCGGCCCCGACCTTGAAGCCGCCCGTCTTGATCAGGTCGGTGGCGCGGCGACCCACGATGCTGACGAACCCGTCGGCTGCCCGAGTCGCCAGATCGCCGGTGAAGAACCAGCCGTCGCGCATCGCCGCGGCGGTCGCATCCGGCCGGTTGAGGTACCCGCTGAAGAGGTTCGGGCCGCGCACGGCGACTTCGCCGATCGTCTCGCCGTCGCTCGCCTCGATCGTCTCGCCGCCATCGTCGACCAGACGGACGTCGACCCCGGGTAGCGGAAGTCCTACCGTCCCTGGCCGGCCCTGGCCGCTCGGCACGGCGCAGTTCATGAGCGTTTCCGTCAGGCCGTAGCGCTCGACGACCCGCACCCCGGTCAGGTTCTCGATTCGCGTGTGCTCCCGTGCGGGGAGAGCGGCAGAGCCCGAGACCAGGAGCCGCGCGCTTCGCAGGCCAGCCGCGATCGAGGCGTCGGCCTCGGCGGCGTCCGCCAGCCGCCGGTACATCGTCGGGACGGCGAACAGCATCGTTCCACCCTCATCGAGTGCGTCTGCGACGGCTTCGGGCGAGAAGCCTCCGACGTGGTGCAACCGTCCGCCGACCCGGAGCGGCCCGAGAACTCCGAGCACCAGGCCGTGTGCGTGAAAGAGCGGAAGGCCCTGGACCAGCACGTCAGCCGGTGTCCAGCCCCAGACTTGGGCGAGCGCGTCGAGGTTCGACTCGATCGCGCGTCGGGAGAGGACGACCCCCTTCGGCGGTCCCGTCGTCCCCGAGGTGTAGAGGACGAGGGCAGCGGTCTCGTCCGGCGGCTCGTCGGGGAGCGAATGCCGGGCGCTGGTGAGATCGACGGTCAGCCTCGCGAGCTCAGCCGCGCGGGCGGGAAGCTCCACCCGATCCGCGCAGAGCACCGCCGAGGGGCTGCTGTCGCCGACGATGTGCGCGAGCTCGTGCTCGCCGACCCTCGGATTGATCGGGACCACCGCGACACCCGCGGCCAGGCCGCCGAGCACCGCGACGCAGGTCTCGAGCGCGGGTTCCGCCCAGACGGCGACACGCTCCATCCCAGCGACCCCGGCGGCAACTCCGGCGACGGCACCCGCGAGATCCGGGTATCCGAGCGCCCGCCCGTCGACCCTGATCGCCTCCCCCCGCGGAGGATCGTTCAGGGCGGGGAAGAGACCGCTCGACATGCGGGCGAGTCTAATGTGGGAAGATCGGCGTCAACACGACGAGCGGAGGGAGGGCCGTGCGTATCAAGTTCATCATCCCGTTTCCCTTCGACGACGAGGGCATTGCAAACCGGGCAGCCCAGATCCCGCAGGAGCTCCTCGGCCCGGATACCACGGTGGAGTGCATTCCTGTCCGGAACAGCGCCACGTTCGTGACCGACTACTACGAGGCGATGCTCTTCGACGTGTACATCACCGAGGCTGGCTTGCGTGCCGAGGCCGAGGGCTACGACGCCGTGATCATGGACACGGTGTCCGACTCCGGGCTCTATGCGCTCCGCTCGCGACTCACGATTCCGGTGATCGGACCGGGCCTCGTCTCCTACGCGGTCGCGATCATGCTCGGCAAGCGGTTCTCGATCGTGACGATGTGGGATCGATGGCGGCATCTGTACGAGAAGAACCTCGACCTGTACCACCTCTGGGAGAAATGCGCCTCGGTGCGTGCCGTGAACATCCCGCCAGACGTCGAGGCGTTGTTCGCCGGGAAGGAGGAGGAGATGTTCGAGAAGCTGACGGCCGAGGCTCGCGCGGCGATCGAGGAGGACGGTGCCGACGTGATCCTTCTCGGCTCGACCACGATGCACCAGGCCGGCGACTACATGGCGAAGAATCTCCCGTGTCCGGTCATCAACCCGGGGCCCGTGGGGATCAAGATGGCGGAGACGCTCGTGACGCTCGGGCTGTCGCACTCGAAGATTGCCTTCCCGAGCCCGGACACGATCCAGGACGAGAAGTTCTTCTCGCTCGTCGGGGCCGACGGCACGACCGGGGAGGTGCCTCGATGAGCAGCCTCACCGATCCAATCGAAGGCGGCAGGCACCACGAGGTCGGTGGGCTCGAGATCGATACGCTCAGGGCCGGCAACGGCCGGCTGAAGCGGACGGTCTATCCGCCGGGATGGCGCTGGTCGACCCACATGCAGCCCGTCTCCGGGACGCCGTACTGCATGCACACGCACCTCGGCTTCCTCGCCCAGGGTCGGATCGCCGGGGTCTACGAGGACGGATGCGAGTACGACGTCGTGGCGCCGCAGTTCGCCATCGTCGAGGCTGGGCACGACACCTGGGTGGTCGGAGACGAGCCGGCGGTCTTCATCTCCTGGGACTCGGAGGAGGGAACCGCTCGCCGCTTCGGCCTCCCTGAGCGGCATGAGCACGGCTAACGCTGACGCGAACCGCCGCGCGGTCGCGCATGTCCTCGCGAGCAACCCGGTGCTCGTCGGCGTTCGGCCTGCGGGCGAGGTCGTGCCGGGCCTCACGCCCGACCTCATTCTCCACGCCGCGCCACCAGCGCCGTGGGCGCGACTGAGTGACCTGCTGCACGGCGGACTGATCGGCGCAGCGCTGTTCGAAGGCCTCGCATCGGATGCCCTCGAGGCAGAGGCAAAACTGGCGAGCGGACAGATCCGGCTTGCGGCCGCCCAGGATCACCACGCGATGGCTGGGGGCGCGGGCGCGATCACCTGGTCGATGCCTGTGGTGGTAGTCGAGGACCGGGTGACGGGCGCTCGGGCCCACCATTTCCTGATGGAGGGCTTCGGGGCGACGCTGGTTCTCGGCGTGTTCGACGACGAGGTGCTCGACCGCCTGACGTGGCTCCGAGACGAGGTGGCACCGGCGCTCGACGACGCAATCCGGGCACTCGGAGGAATCGAGCTCAGGCCGATCATCGTCGAGGCGCTGTGCCGCGGCGACGAGCTTCACAACCGGAACGCGGCGGCGACATCGCTGCTAGCCGAGCGGCTCGCGGCTGGATTCGCGAAGGCCAGAACGAGCGCGGACGTGGTTGCTCGGATCCTCGCGTTCCTGGCCGGGAACCCCCAGTTCTTCGTCGCCTGCTCTCTTGCTGCATCGCATCTCACGCTCGATTCTGGCGCAGGAATCGAGGGCTCCAGCCTGGTCACGGCGGCCGGCGCGAATGGTCGTGAGTGCGGGATCAAGGTCTCCGGCCTTGGCGATCGCTGGTTCACGGCCCCGGCCGAGCTTCCTGTCGGGCCCCTGCTCGCTGGGTTTGACGAGGACGACGTAGGGCCCGGCTGCGGCGATTCGCTTCTCGTCGAGTGCGCAGGTCTTGGTGCGACCGTGCTACCGGCTGCGCCGGCGCTCTGGTCGCTCCTCGGGCTCGACGATCGAGGAGCCAAGACCATCTTCGACCAGACGAAGCAGATTGCGCTCGCCGAGCATCCTCACTACCGAATACCCGCTCTCGGAAACCAAGGGGCGCCTGTCGGGATCGACGTGCTGAAGGTGGTCGCAACCGGTATCCGCCCGGTGATCGACATCGTCATGGTTCACCCGGAACGGGGTCGCGGAATGGTCGGCCTCGGTCTGACGTCACCGCCGATGGCGTGCTTCGAACAGGCAGCCGAGGCGCTCGTGCCACACGCCTGACCTGCCCGGCGGGTTAGATCATCCCGTCGACGATCGCCACTGCTCTCACCGGCGATCCGGCGGCCGGCTCGAGCCTCAACGGGAACCCGTAGAAGTCGAAGCGGCGGTTCACGACCTCCTTCAGGTTGTTGAGGTTCTCGTAGTGCGTGATCCCACGCTCGGCGCACGCGCGGTGGTTTGGATACGCATCCGTCTCGTAGACGAGGTCCGGGCTGATCGACTCGACGCCGAAGATCTTCACGCCGCGGTCTGCCATCCAGTGGACGCACTCCGCAGCGACACCCGAGAATCCGTTGAGGAACGCGGGTGTACCCGCGGTTCGGTTGTAGTGATCGGTGCAAAACAGCAAGATGTCGCCGCTGCCCGCCTCGAGCCCGCCCGCCTCGAGCGCCTTCTCCAGTTCCTCGACGGTGACCTCGTGCCCTGCCGGATACTGTCGCACGTCGACGCAGATCGCCTCGCCGCAGAATGTGTCGAGCGGCATCTCGGCGATCCTCGGGGCCCCGGGTGCGGGATCGAAGTGGGCGAGAGCATCGACGTGGGTGGCGGCATGATTCGAGGTGACGATGATCTCGGCATCGAACGACTTCTTCCCGGGCGCGGCGTCTGCATGCACGATCTGCCGCAGGATCTGAACGGTCGGGAAGAAGGGATGGAGCTGGGTCTGTCCGGAGAGTGGCTGGCTCAGATCGATCACACAGCGTGACATCACGCCTCCTTTCCAGACATCTCGCGGGCCACCTGAACCATCCGGGGGACGAGCGCCTCGACGAGCCGCTCGCCCAGCTCGGTGCTCGCGCGGGTCGCGTCGCCCACGACGCCCGAGGCAGTGATGTCGCGGAGCATGTCCATCGGCACGACCACCTTCGGGCCGGCGTGGCGCATCCCGTACTGACCGAGCGACGTCCACGGCAGCCCGGCGTCCCTCACCGCCGCGCCCCGGTCGTACGCGTCGCGCGTCGCTCGCTCCATGAGGACGCGCTGGCCGAGCGCGAGCGCGAGCGATGTCTCCGCTTCCTCTGCGTGGATCATCGGCCCCTCGACAGGCGCGAGGACGTCGGCCGCGAGATCCCACCACTGGACGAGGAAGACCCGACGCCCGGTGGTCTCGAAGTAGTGGTTCACCGCGACCGTGAGCGCGGCGATGTTCCCACCGTGGCCGTTCACCGCGATGAGGTTCCGGAAGCCGTGCTGGACGAGCGAATCACATATCTCGCGGAACACCTGTAGAAACGTCGTCGTCGAGAGACGCATGCTCCCCGGGAACTGCATGTGGTACCAGGAGAGCGTCACGTTCAGCGTCGGCGCCACGAGGATGGTGACACCCTCCTCGTGTCCGAGCGTCGCCGCCCGGGCGCACAGCGAGCGGGCGATGAGGCAGTCGGTGTCGAGCGGCATGTGGGGGCCATGCTGCTCGGTCGTCCCGATGGGAATCAGGACGGCGTCGACGCCTGCAGCGATGTGGGTTTCGACCTCCTCCCAGGTCATCCGCTCGATGAAACGCTCGGTGGAAATGCCGCTACTCCTCGGGGCAGGGAGCGTTGACGTAGCCCGAGCGGAAGGGCCTGGCTTCGCCGGTGTCGGGCTCGTACGCATGGCGCCAGACGCACCCCGTGTCGTTCGTCAGCAGGTGAATCGAGACGGAAGCCTCCGCGGAGGTCGTCGTGACACGGTGGATGTCGTCGCGGGGAGGGATCAGCGCGTAGAAGTCTCCAGGTTCGAGCGAGCGCCGCTCCAGAACCTCGAGGGCGCCCCGCCCGGTGCC
Organism: uncultured Thermoleophilia bacterium; assembly: GCA_963710975.1. Lineage (GTDB taxonomy): Bacteria > Actinomycetota > Thermoleophilia > Gaiellales > Gaiellaceae > JBBQXH01. Next base: position 311,721 of record CAVQCG010000004.1, read on the forward strand.
GAACACCTCTTCGTCCTGCGTCCCCTGGTAGAGACCGACGAGACCCCACGCGAGATGGTCGTGAACCGGCGTCCGGGCCTCGGGCGGAACGACGAGGGAGAAGAGCGAGAGCGATCCGTCGCCGGCTCGGAACAGGGCCCACTGCCCGATCCCGCCGCCCATCCCGCTTTCCGGCGCGGGCTGCCGGAATTCGTCGGGAAGCCAGTCTCGGTCTGCGAGGAGCTCGGCAAACCGGGGCCGGATCGCATCGCACGCTGACTGGGGAGTAGGCGACGACGCAATCGCGGCGCGAACCGTGGTGACGAAGTCGCGCACCTCCGCCGAATCGAGCGCGTACTGGTCAGCAGGCATCTGGTGCGTAGTCTGACCGCTTCCCCCGATCCGTGCTCGGAGGGTCGTACAAGCTGATTTCCGGTTCAATGAGCGGTCGACGTGCTGAACTCTCTCCTCGACCTGATCTCGGAGTCGAACTGGACCTATGGCATCCTGTTTCTCTTCGCCGCGCTCGACGCGGTGATCCCGATCGTTCCGAGCGAGACCGCCGTGGTGGCAGCCGGCGTGCTCGCGGCGAACGGGCACCTGCGCCTCGAGTTGATCATCGTCTCTGCCGCCGCCGGGGCTATCGTGGGCGACAACATCGGCTACCTCCTGGGGCGTACCCTCGAGCCGTTCGTGAAGCGGAAGCTGTTCGCCGGCGATCGCCGCAGTCGGCTCGACTGGGCGGAGCGTGCGCTCCGCGAACGCGGGGGCTACCTGATCATCATCGCTCGCTTCATCCCCGGAGGACGGACTGCGACCACCGTCGGCGCGGGTGTCCTGCGCTACCCGTGGCCCAGGTTCTTCGCCTTCGACTTCATCGCCGGCATCCTCTGGGGGACCTACGCGGCCCTCATCGGCTACTTCGGCGGCAAGGCGTTCGAGGACAGTCCCATCAAGGGCATCCTCCTCGCACTGGCGATCGCATTCGGCATCGCCGCCGCGGTCGAGGGGTTCCGGTACGTCAAGCGACGGCGGCTTGCTGCGCGAACGGCGCCGAGGCCGGAGAAGCATGCGGATCACGGCTGATCTCGAGGCGGCTGCCCGCTTCGGCGGGGTCGGGACGGGCGTCACCCGTTACGCGTGGTCGCGCGAGCTGGCCGACGTGAGTGACTGGCTCTGCGACGAGCTCGAGTCGCTCGGACTCGGGGCGGAAATCGACGCTGCAGGCAACGTGCTCGGGAAGTGGGAGGCCGGGGCAGGTTCGGCAGTCCTCGTCGGCTCCCACCTCGACACGGTTCCCTCGGGCGGCCGGTTCGACGGCGCGCTCGGTGTTCTCGCGGCGCTCGATGCGATCAGGCTTCTGAAGGAGGAAGGGGTGGAGCCGGCACGGCCCATCTGGCTCGTCTCCTTCATGGACGAGGAGGGCAGCAGGTTTCGCACCGGCATGCTCGGAAGCCGTGCGTTCGTCGGCGACGATCTGAGCGATCTCGGCGATCGGATCGATGCAGACGGCATCACCCTGCGCGAGGCGATGGCCGCCCTCGGCTACGACTTCGGACACATCGACGACGCCCGCGCCGTCGATCGCGTCGCTGCGTACCTCGAGCTGCACATCGAGCAGGGCCCGCGTCTCGAGGCGGCGGGGATCGACGTGGGCATCGTGACCGCCGTCGTGGGAATCCTCAGCTTCAGGGTGCGCTTCACGGGTGAGGCCAACCACGCCGGCACGACCCCGATGGCGACGCGGAGGGACGCTCTCGTCGGCGCAAGCCGCGCAGTTCTGGCGCTCAGGGACGAGGCGCGCTCTCGGGAGGACATGACCGCGAACGTCGGGATCATCTCGGTCGAGCCGGGTGGCTTCAACGTCATCCCGGGAGCCTGTGAGTTCACGATCGACGTTCGCTCTTCGACGGACGAGGGGTTCTCCGGCGTCGAGCGGTTCGTTCGCGAGACGCTCGAGGCGCTCGCGAAGGAGGAGGGCCTCGGCCTCGATCTCGTCGAGACCCATCGGCTCGACCCGTGTCCGATGGACGCCGGACTCATGGAGACGCTCGAGCACGCCGCAGAACGCGAGGGCGCGACGTCGATGCGGCTTGCAAGCGGCGCCGGGCACGACGCGATGATCCTCGGCCGTTATGTCCCTGCGGCGATGCTCTTCGTCCCGAGCCGCGGCGGGATCAGTCACTCGCCGGCCGAGTTGACGGACCCGAAGTTCTGCGAGTTGGGCACCCGCGTCCTTGCGCGCGGCCTCGAGCTGCTCGTCGCTCCTCCCTGAGCTTCATAGCCCGATCGATCGATCTCCTCCGATCCGAGCGCCACGGCGCCAGCGAGAGGAGCGCGATTCAGCGCGCCCGTGGCGGGTGTGAGGGCGCCTGTATGCTCGCGTGCGATGAGCCCGACCGCCCCCGGCCTCGCGGAGAGCCTCGATCGCCTCGGTACGGAAACGGCGTTCTCCGTGCTCGCCCGCGCCCGGGAGCTCGAGCGTCAGGGCCGGGACGTCATCCATCTCGAGATCGGCGAGCCCGATTTCGATACGCCCGCCCACATCTGTGAAGCGGCATACGCGTCGATGCTGGCCGGCGGGACGCACTACTGTCCGAGTGCGGGCGTCGCAGAGTTCCGCGAAGTCATCGCGGACGAGCTCTCGAGGACGCGGAGCGTGCCCGTCCAGGCGGACAACGTCCTCGTCGCAAACGGTGCGAAGCCGTTTCTCTTCTTCACGATCCTGGCGGTCTGCAATCCCGGCGACGAGGTCGTCTATCCGGACCCCGGCTTTCCGATCTACGAGTCGGCGATTCGCTGGATCGGGGCGACCCCTGTCCCGCTTCCGCTCGTCGAGGAGCGGGACTTCACGTTCGATCCCGCCGACCTTGCAGCGCGAATCGGGCCACGGACGAAGCTCGTCATCCTGAACTCGCCGCAGAATCCAACCGGCGGGGTGGTTCCGCTGGAGGACCTGGTGGAGACGGCGCGGCTGATCGAGGCGAGCGACGCCTGGGTCCTCTCGGACGAGGTCTACTCGAGGATGCTCTACGAGGGCGCCTTCGCGAGCATCGCAAGCCTTCCGGGGATGCTCGAGCGGACGATCCTCCTCGATGGCCTGTCGAAGACGTATGCGATGACCGGGTGGCGATGCGGGTTCGCGGCGGTACCGCCGGCGCTCGTCGACCCGCTGGTGCGGTTCTTCGTCAACTCGACCTCGTGCGTGCCGCCGTTCGTCCAGCACGCAGGGATCGCGGCGTTGACAGGCCCCCAGGACGAGCCGGACAGCATGATCAGGGAGTTCAAGCGCAGGCGGGACGTGGTGGTGGCGGGCCTCAACGATCTTCCGGGAGTCTCATGCCGCCTGCCCCTCGGGGCGTTCTACGTGTTCCCCAACGTCGCGGATGTCCCGATCCCGGCCGAGGAGCTCGCGAGCCGGTTGCTGGAGGAAGCCGGCGTTGCCGTGCTTGCGGGCACGGCGTTCGGGCGGGTGGGGGAGCCGAACCTCAGACTCTCCTACGCCAACTCGGTCGAGAACCTGAACCTGGCGCTCGACCGCATGCGCGAGTTCATCGTCTCGCTCTAGTCACCCCGAGTGCGGTTCCCGCCTGCTCGGCCTGGAGCTCGTGGAGCGCCACCTGGGCTGTGTGCTCGTTGATCTCCGCCGTCGCGATCCGCAGGTCCCAGACGCCCATGCGCTGCACGGCGACGGTATCCCAGAGGAAGTCATACGGGGTGACCGTCGGCTCGATCGTGCGCACGATCAGGAACGGCCCGAACGTGCGGGTCTCGAACGCGGCCCCGGGGGAGCGATCCGAGATCTCGAGGCGCTGTGACGTGTTCGAGACGATGCGGCTGCCGTCACTGGCGTCGAGCACCCAGACGCCGCGACCGAGCGGGTCGGCCTGAGAGGTCAGCGCCTTCAGGGCGAGCTTCGGGTCAGCCCGAGGGACGACGATGGCGCCGACGTCGGCGCCGCGCTCCCGCGCGCCGAGGTAGAGCGGGTCGTAGCCGAAGAACACATCGTCGGGGCGACTCGTCTCTGCGAGCCAGGCCTCTGCCTCCTCACGTGCCTGCTTGCGCTTGATGGGCTCGCCCGCATACAGCGTCGGCGTCGACGCCCAGCCCCACGCGAGCTCGGCTGCGATCAAACCCGCCACCGAAAGCGCGAGCACGGCCGGTGCGCGCTCGCCGGCCCGGCCGACCGCGCTCACCAGGCCGGCGGCGATCATGAGGGCGAAGAACGGGAGGGCGAAGATGAGATGACGGGTTTCGGGAGCGTTCACGCTCCCGCCGACACGCGCCAGGGTCAGGCCGGCGACCGGCACGGCAAACGTGAGCAGGCAGAGAACGAAGGTGGGCAGTCGCCGGCGAAACAGGACGACGAGCCCGTAGACGGCTACTGCCGCGACCACGACGAACAGCTCGGTCCACCCGGCCACGAAGTCACCCAGCGCGGCACGGAGATACTCGAGAACCGGCAGGGGACCGCCGAGCTGTGACCCTCCTCCCCCGACTCCGACATCGAACCGTGAGGCGAGCACGAGGTTCGATCGCCAGAGCGGGAGGGCCGCGACGACGACGACGACGAGCACCCACACGGCTGGGCGAAGGGAGGCCTCTCGCCTGAGACGTGCGAAGACGAGGTAGCCGACCTGGATCGCTAGCACGAAGGCCCCGTACTGATGGGAGGCGAGCGTGGCGAGGATCGACAGTCCCCAGAGACTCCACCAGAGCCAGCCGTTGTCGCGCATTGCGCGCAGAAGCGCGAGAAACGAGAGGATGCTGGTGAAGAGGAACAGGCTGTACATCCGCCCGTAGATTCCGTGGAAGAGCGTGACCCAGCTCGCTGCCACGAGGGCCGTGGCGACCAGGGCCGTTCGCCTGTCGGCCAGGCGGGCGAGAACCATCCCCACGATCGGGATGCTCGCAACCGCGAAGACGACCGAGATCAGCCGCAACGCGGTCAACGTGGGAGAGACAGCGGTAACGAGGTGGGTGAGGAGAAAATGGAGGGGCGCGCCACCGCGCTGGTCGAGAACGGTATGAACAAGCCGCCCGATCGGCTCGTGCCCGACGAAGAGAGCGAGCGTTTCGTCTTCGTGTGGCGGCCACGCGTGGAGCTGAGCGAGGAGAAACGCGGCAACGCCCGCCGTCGTCAGACCGATACCGAGTCGGAAGGAGCGGAGCGAAGTGTCGCCTGGACTGCCGACGGGTGGCACCGAATGAGAGTATCAGCGTGCCTGCCACGCGAGAGTTGGCACTTTGGAGTCGAGAGTGCCAATCATGTGAGGTCTGCTGATACGATCAGACGGGTAATGCCGGCGTACGACTATCGCTGCCAGAACGGCCACACGTTCGAGCTCTTCCAGCGGATGAGCGATCCGCCGCCGAGCGCGTGCGAGGTGTGTGGAGCGAGTCCCGTCGAACGTGTCCTGTACGCGCCCGCCGTGCACTTCAAGGGGTCGGGCTTCTACTCGACCGACTACGGATCGGGCAAGAAGCGTGAGAACGGTGACGGCGACGGGGGCGCGAAGACCGAGCCGAAGAAGAAGGAAGAGAAGACATCGTCCCCGGCGAGTACGGCATCGTCTGACAGCTCGACGTCGTCATCGGACGGCTCGAAGAGCTCCTCCTCTGACACCTAGCCTCTAGCTCGGGCTCAGGTCTTCACCTCGCAGCCGGCGGCGAACGGGCTTCCCGGACGTGGGGGTTGTGGCGCCGTCTTACCCGTCGTCATGCCGATCACGGAGACGTTCTCCTCGCTCCCGACGAGGTAGAAGACCCCGTCGATCTCCTCCGGGTCGCCGCCGAGGTGGCAGCGAAGGGTCGTCGATGCTCGGAACTTGACCCAGCCAAGGCGCATCAGCTCCCCGGTCGTCAGATCGGTGGCAAGCGGCTTTGCGACGTCCGCGCCGATGAGCGGCAGGCGCAGATACCCGTTGAAGCCGACGAGCTTGCCAGTCATCGCCGAGACGACCTGCTGCTGACGCGTGCCTCTCGTCACGTCTGTTTCATTCGCATCCAGCGTGTTCTCGCGGATACGCGAGTAGACGAGGGCGCGCCGCCCGTCAAGGGTCTGCGTGCCTTTCCGGAATTGCCATCCGGGCCAGCGGTCGCATTGAGCCTCCGTCTTGTAGGGGCAATCGAAGTGATTCGACACGATTCTCCTCGGAATGTCGATCGTGACGCCGCCGAGGGCGTCGATCAACTCCGCGAACGCCGAGAAGTCGACGATCACGACGTGGTTCACGGGAAGCCCGGTGAGGCTCTCGACGGTGCGGATCGCGAGCGCCGCGCCACCGTACGCGTACGCCGCATTGATCTTGTCGAGCCCCTGGCCTGGGATGTCGACTCTGAGGTCACGTGGAATCGAGAGCATCGAGATGGTGTGCTTGTCCGGATCGGTGTGCACGAGCACCATCGAGTCGGACCGGCCTGGTCCGTCGCGGCCCGGCCCGTTGTCCGTGCCGAGAAGCAGGATGTTCGTCGGGTTCGAGAGAAGCGAGCCGTCCTGTGGCGACAAGGCTGCCGCAGCGCTCTTCGGGAGCCGGTCGTTTGCCTGCGCGACACCGTGTCGCAGCGAGAAGTACCCGGCAGCTCCCCAGGCGACGGCCAGGAGTATGAGCCCGAGCACGATGCCGAGCGTCCACTTGACGGCGCGACGGCGCGTGCGGGGAGGTCGCGGCGGCCGCTCTCTTCTGCGTCCCGGCTCGACCTGCGGCTCGGCGCTGGGCGGTGCGTACGCCGGTGCTTGGCCATTTCCGACGGCCTGCGGATCGGCGACTCCCGGCGACGCTCCTCGAGAGGGTCGCGACTCCCGCTCCGGCCCGCTCGGCGGCGGGTCGAGCGGCTTGATCGGGCCCCTGGACCGGCCGCCTCGGTAGACGCGATAGGGCTTGTCGTTGCTCGGCACTGCGAAGGGTTATGGTAGCCGGAGCCCGTGGCAGCACCCGTCGATACCTGGCTCTGGTAGCGCCTTCGCGCGGTGCCGCTGGCCGTCTGCGCAACCCCGATCGGAAATCTGGACGATGTCACCCTGCGAGTTCTCGCGGAGCTCGAGGTCGCCGATCTCGTGCTCTGTGAGGACACCCGACGGACGCGGATCCTGCTCGACCGCCACGGCATACCCGGGCGTCTGAGAAGCTACGAGCGCCATTCGGAAGCTCGGCGAACCGCCGAGGTGATCCCGCTCCTCGAAGAGGGATGCCGCGTCGCCCTCGTGACCGACGCCGGCCTTCCCGGCGTGAACGATCCAGGAGCACGCCTGATCGCCGAGGCGATCGCCCGCGACCTGCCGGTGACGGTCCTTCCAGGCCCGTCGGCCGTCGAGACGGCGCTCGTGCTGAGCGGCTTCGCCGGCCAGCGGTACGCCTTCCTCGGCTACCTCCCGCGCAACCAGGCGGAACGGCTCTCGCTCTGGCAAGAACTGGGGGGGTGGAGTTGGCCGGTGGTTGCCTTCGAGTCTCCGAAACGCCTTCCAGCAGTCCTCGCCAGCCTTGCGGCCGCTGATCCGGATCGGCCGGTCGCCGTCTGTCGCGAGCTGACAAAGCGATTCGAGGAGGTCGTCCGCGGTACCGCGAGCGATCTCGCTCGCCGGTACTCGGATCCGCCGAAAGGTGAGATCACCGTCGTGCTGGGCGTGACGGTCGAGACGCCCAGGGCAACTGGCCCCTCCCAGGCAGTGGTGAGCGAGATGATCGCAGCCGGCATTCCGCGTCGCCGAGCGGCGCGCCTCGTGAGCGACGTGTCGGGGATTCCGGCAAACCAGCTCTATCGCGACTCGCTGTAGTCAGTATTGACAACGGTTCTCACGCGCGCTATCCTGCTGTCGTCAGTAGAGACAACAGGGAGGCAAGACATGACAAGGTTCGTCGTCCTGCTCCCGGTCGTCATCGCGTTCCTGGTCGGCGCTGTGCCCGCGCTCGCCTGGACCTGGCCCGTCGATGGGCCGGTGCTGCAGCAGTTTTCCATCGGAGAGGATCCCTACGAGGGAGGGCAACACCGAGGGATCGACATCGGCGGCCCGGTGAGTAGCCCGGTGCGTGCGCCCGCAGGTGGATCGGTGAGTTTCGCCGGCCGGGTGCCAGGTGGCGGCCGGACGCTCACGATTCGAACGCCCGACGGCTACGCGGTCACCCTTCAGCAGCTCGGAACCGTGAGCGTCTCGCGAGGCATCATCGTGGCCGAGGGAGATCCGATCGGAACGGTGGGAGCGAGCAGCGAGGCGGACGTGCCAGACCCCCATGTCCATCTCGGCGTCCGGATCGCGTCGGATCCCAACGGTTACGTCGACCCTCTGGGTCTGCTTCCTGGAGCCTCGATCGGCATGGAAGCCGAGACGGAAGCATCGGGCTCGATCGTCGACACCGACGCGGCCGTGACGACAGCCGAGTCGAGCCCCCAAGCGCCGGACACGGCGACCGGCGCGTCGGTCGTGGAGCCGGTGGCTCAGGAAGCGGGCGCGGCATCGCAGGCCGTCGAGAGCACGATCGGAGACATGGAGTCCGAGTACACCCTCGGCGGGTTGAGCCCCGAGCCCGAGGATCATGGATCGGACGTGCCGGCCCCCGCGACGGAGGCTGCCGGGCACGATCCAGCCGCGCTGACCGAAAGCCGTCGGTTTACTGCGTCGACAGGAACGCGAACGCATCTCGCGGGCGAGGGGGCGCGATCCCGGCCCAGGCAACGATTCAGGACGAGGAAGGGCGCCCAGGATGATGCAGGCTTCGCAATCGCCGGCGCCTCGGGGCGGCAAGACCAGGGTTCGCCTGCGCGCGACGATCGCGCCGCGACCCGAACGGTATTCCTCGAGGCATCTGCCGAGGCAGGGGCGGGGCTTCGCGTCGATACGGAAGGAACGCCTGACGCTCTGATACCGGTCGGCATGGCGCTGATATCGGCTCTCCTCGCGGTGAGGATCTTCTGGCGTCGACGGCATCGACTCGAGCCAATCACCGAAGAGCCGCCGGTGGAGGGAATCGTCCCCGCCCTGGAGAGCGGTGGCGGACGCACTGACGGCGAACCGTTCACACATCTCTCACATGGCGCAGCGCTCCGCTATCGGGGTCGCGGCAGAGGCCGCCGAAGCGAAGGGCGCGCTCTCCTCGGGCTGCCAGAGCCGCGCCGCGCCGTCCGTATCATTGCCGTCGATGAGCTACTACATCACGACACCGATCTACTACGTGAATTCGACGCCTCACATCGGTCACGCGTACACGACGATCGCGGCCGACGTCGTCGCGCGGCACCACCGGCAGCGAGGGGAAGAGACGTTCTTCCTGACCGGTACGGATGAGAACGGGACGAAGATCGCACAGGCTGCCGAAGCCGAGGGTCTCGATCCACGGAGCTTCGTCGACAAGATGGCTGCGATCTGGCGCGAGCTGCCGGTACGGGTGAATGCGTCGAACGACTTCTTCATCCGAACGACGGATGACGAGCACAAGGCAGTCGTCCAGGAGTTTGTTCAGCGGATCTACGACGCCGGAGAGATCTACGAAGATACGTATCGAGGGCTGTACTGCGTCGCCTGCGAGTCGTTCTACAGCGAGAGCGATCTGCTCGATGGGAAGTGTCCCCAACACGGGACGGTTCCCGAGTACTTCGAGGAACGCAACTACTTCTTCCGCTTGTCTGCGTACCAGGACGTACTGCTTCGACTCTACGACGACAACCCCGAGTTCGTCCTTCCCAGAATCCGGTACAACGAAGCGCGGCGGTTCATCGAGCAGGGGCTTGAGGACATCTCGATCAGCCGCGGAGGCCAGCGGTGGGGGATCCCAGTGCCGTGGGATCCCGAGCAGGTCATCTACGTCTGGGTCGATGCTCTGATCAACTACGTCAGCGCGCTGACCTACGCGAGCGACGGAGTGGATCTGCGGCAGCGTTTCTGGCCAGAGGTCAGGCATCTGCTGGCCAAGGACATCCTCAAGTTTCATTGCGTGATCTGGCCCGCCCTGCTCCTCGCGGCCGGGTACCAGGTGCCGCGGCAGCTGTTCGTCCACGGGTACCTCCTGATCGACGAACGCAAGATCTCGAAGTCGCTCGGAAACGTGATCGACCCGCTCGACCTCGTGTCGGTCTACGGGGTGGATCCCGTCCGCTTCTTCCTGCTGCGAATCACGCCCTTCGGGCAGGACGGGAGCGCCTCGATCGCGGGCCTTCATGAGCGGTACGAGCGTGAGCTCGGAAACGAGCTGGGCAACCTCGTCTCGCGGACGACCGCGATGATCGCGCGCTACCGTGGCGGAGAGCTTCCCGAGGCACCCTGGGACTCGCCGCTGCGACCCGTTCTGGACGGTGTCGGCCCCGAGGTGGCCGCCCGGATCGACAGGTTCGACCTGACGGGTGCGCTCGAGCACGCGTGGACGGTCGTCCGCGAGCTGAACCGCTATGCGGAGGAGCGCGCACCCTGGCAACTCGCGAAGGACGAGTCGCTCGCGGTCGAGCTCGATCGCACACTCTTCGACCTCGCCGACGGGCTTCGCGTCCTGGCGCTTGCGCTGGCCGCCTACCTTCCGGAAACAGCACCGCGTATCCTCGCTGCGCTCGGACAGTCGGACGAGCTTGCCTGGGATCGGGTCGCGTACGGTCTGACCGAGCCGTCCACCGGGATCGAGGCCGCGCCACCACTCTTCCCACGGGTCGACGCACCAGTCGCGGCTGAGTGATCGACACTCACGCCCATCTCGATTCGTGTGCCGATCCGGCGGACGAGGTGATTGCCCGCGCGCAGTCCGCAGGGGTCGACAGGATCCTTACGGTCGGGTCGGGTATCGAGTCGTGCCGAACCGCCCTCGCTCTCGCTGAACGGTCCGACGGAGTGTTCGCGATTCTCGGGATTCATCCGCATCAAGCGAGTGAAGCGACGCAGTCGGATCTCGACGAGCTTGCAGGCCTCATCGGTCATCCTCGTGCCGTAGCCGTGGGTGAGACGGGTCTCGACTTCTACAGGGACTATGCGCCGCGCGAGCTCCAACGAACACTCTTTGCGGCGCAATGCGAGATCGCTCTCGCGCACGGCAAGCCGCTTGTCATCCACTCACGCGCGGCTGACGACGAGACGCTTTCTCTGCTTGCGGACGTCCCCGAATCCGTCCCCGTGATCCTCCACTGCTTCTCGTCGCCGGGCCTTCTGCCGCAGGCGCTCGAGCGGGGGTACTACGTTTCCTTCGCCGGCAACGTCACGTACCCCGGGGCAGCTGATCTGAGGCGTGCCGCATCCTGCGTCACGGCCGACCGGCTGCTCGGCGAGACGGATAGCCCGTATCTCGCCCCACAACGCGTCCGCGGCCGTCCGAACGAGCCCGCGAACGTCATAGACATCCTCGCGACGTTGGCGGAGGCACGTGGAGACGCGCCGGACGTCCTCGAGCGACAGATTCAGGAGAACGCTGCTCGGGCGTTCGGTCTCCCGTGAGCGGAGCCCCTTTCGCGCCCAATAGAGATCTCGGCCAGCATTTTCTGATAGACGAGAACATCCTCGATGTGATCGGCCGGCTGTCCGAGCTCGCCTCCGATGACGTCGTTCTCGAGGTCGGTGCCGGGCTCGGCGCTCTCACGACCTACCTCGCACCGCGAGTTGAGGCTGTCCATGCCGTCGAGCTGGATCGTGCGCTCGAGCCTGCTCTCCGCAATGCTCTCTCAGGAGCCGAGAACGTGAGTGTTCTCATGGGTGACGCGATGGCTCTGCCCCTCGGGCGCCTGGAGCCGGCGCCCGCCAAGCTCGTCGCGAACCTGCCCTATTCGATTGCGACGCCGCTCTGTGTCGAGAGCCTCGACGGTATGCCGACGATCGAGCTGTGGTGCGTGATGCTTCAGCGCGAAGTGGCCGATCGATTCGTGGCGCGGCCGGGCACGAAGAGTTACGGGGCAGTATCGGTGCTCGTCCAGCTCACGACGCGCAGAATTGGATTCCATCCTGTCGCCAGGAGTTGCTTCCGGCCACAACCGAACGTCGACTCGGCGCTCGTCGCCCTCCGGCGCATCCGCTCGTGGGGCGCCGAGTACGGGCCGCTCAAGCGAATCGTTCAAGGAGCCTTCTCGCACAGGAGAAAGACGCTCGCGAACGCACTCGAGCTTGCGGGCGTCGCTCCGAGGGGTCGCTCCGTGGCGGCCCTCGCCGCGATCGGCAAGCCTGCGGACATCCGGGCGGAGGCGCTCGAACCGTCCGACTTCGATCGTTTGGTCGGGCTCCTCAAATGAGATCGGTCTCCAGCCGCGCAGCGGCGAAGATCAACCTCGCGCTGGCTGTCGGCCCTCGGCGGGCTGACGGACTCCATGAGGTCGTGACGGTGATGCAGCACGTCGACCTTTGGGACGACGTCAGTCTGGAGGCGGGATTGCCACTCGAGGTGACAGGATTCGACGGCGATACCATCGTCCGGAAGGCGCTTGTCGCGCTCGGGCTAGCCGCGGGCGTCGAACCGCGTTGGCGTGTTCGGCTCGAGAAGTCGATTCCGCTCGCCGCGGGGCTCGGCGGAGGGAGTGCTGACGCCGCTGCGGCGCTCAAGTTGGCCAACCAGACCCTTGACAGCCCGCTCGGTCGGCGGGAGCTCGCCGAGGTTGCGTTTGGGGTCGGCTCGGACGTGGCGTTCTTCCTCGAGCCGGGCCCGAAGCTCGTCGAGGGCGGAGGCGAGCGCCTGACGCCGCTCGCCCTTCCGCAGGACTACTGGATCGTGCTTGCAGTCGAATCAGGAGTCGGCAAGCGATCCACGGCTGACGTCTATGCGCGGTTTGACGAGCACGGGGGGGAGGTGGGGTTCGAGGAACGAGCCGCGAGTGTCCGTGAAACCGTGCGTTCATGCCTGGGATCCGAGGATCTCGCCCGGTTTCCGCAGAACGATCTCGCGTTGGTATCAGGAGGGTCGGCGCTTCTTCCACAGCTTCGAGCAGCGGGATCGTTTCGGGCTGACGTGAGCGGAGCAGGACCAGCCGTGTACGGGCTCTTCCATCATCGCGCGAGCGCGACCGAGGCGGCGTCAGCCTTGCCACCCGAAACGCGAACCTGGGTGTTGGCACCGGTCTGATAGCTTCGACGTGTGGACGGTTCGGGCGAGCCCGCCGAGCGAAAAGGGCTCTTCGAGAGCATCTGGTTTCGTGCGGCGCTCGCGCTCGCCGCGGTCGAAGGGATCTTGATCGGCGTTGGCGTCGTCCCCCGCTGGACGGCGGTCGGCATTGCCGCGCTCCTGATCGTGGTCTACTTCGTGTGGGGCCGGACGGTGAAGAACCCAACCGTGCGCCAAGCCATCTGGGCTCTCGCGCTGTCTCAGGGGATCGTGCTGCTCGTTCCGATCATCCTCTGGGCGATCGGAGCCGCGGTCATCGTCGCCCTCGCGGTCGTGGCCGCGGTGGTCGTGGTCGCGCTCCTCGTCGATCGGTAGGAGCCGCGGCTCTGGATGCATATACTCCGGCCGGAGGCTGGCATCTGACTCACGTTCACGTCTGACCGGTTCACTGGGGCGTAGCCAAGTGGCAAGGCAACGGGTTTTGGTCCCGTGATCGGAGGTTCGAATCCTCCCGCCCCAGCCATGATTCCCTTCCGATGACATCCCCGCTCGCAGCAATCGTCATGGCCGGAGGGCTCGGCACGCGAATGAAGTCGAGCAGGCCGAAGCACGTCCACGACGTTCTCGGCCGGCGCCTCCTCGACTGGGTTGTCTCGGCGGTGACACCACTCGCTCCTGATCCCTTCGTCGTCGTGTCTTCGCCGGACACGAGGGCCGAGCTCGACGGCACCCTCCCTGCGGGCGTGGAACTCGCCGTGCAGGAGCACCCGCGGGGCACGGGAGATGCGGCGGCGTCGGCGCGCCAGGCCCTCGAGGGATTCGCCGGCGATGTCCTGATACTGCCGGGTGATACGCCGCTGCTCACCACCGAAACGCTGGCGGGTCTGGCAGGCGAGCACCGCCGGTCCGGAGCAACGGTGACCGTTCTCTCGTTCGAGCCTCCCGATCCTCGTGCCTACGGCCGAATCGTCAGGAGCGAGACGGGCTCGCTCGAGGCGATCGTGGAGGCTGTCGATGCCTCAGACGTGCAACTCGAGATCCGAGAAGTGAACTCGTCGATCTACCTCTTCCAGGCGGATGCGCTCTGGGAGGTCATCGGGAAGCTCGATCCGCAGAATGCCCAGGGTGAGCTGTACCTCACCGATGCGGTCCGGCTCCTCGTGACCGGCGGCCGCAAGGCAGCCGTTCACCGCTGCGCTGATGCCCAGGATGTCGAGGGCGTCAACACCCGCGTCGAGCTCGCCCAGGCTGCGGCGGGACTTCGCGATCGCATCAACCGTGATCACATGCTCGCCGGTGTGGCGATCGTCGACCCGGCCACGACCTGGATCGACCCGCACGTGACGATCGAGCCCGATGCGGTGATCCAGCCGTTCACCGTTCTCCGCGGCTCGACCCATGTCGAGCGTGATGCCGAGGTCGGCCCCCACGTCGTGGCGGTGGACGCGGCGATCGCCGCGGGTGCGACCGTCGGACCGTTCTGCTACCTGCGAGCAGGCGCAGAGCTCGAGGTGGATGCCAAAGCGGGAGCGTTCGTCGAGGTCAAGAACTCCCGCATCGGGCGCGGCTCGAAGGTGCCGCATCTCTCGTACATCGGGGATGCCGAGATAGGCGAAGGGACGAACATCGCCGCCGGGGCGATCACCGCCAACTACCGGCCCGAGCTCGGTTCTGCAAAGCAGCGGACGGTAATCGGCCGCAACGTCCACACGGGCAGCCACAATGTCTTCGTTGCTCCGATCGAGATCGGAGACGATGCATGGGTCGGAGCCGGGTCGACGATCACGGAGGATGTACCGGCTGGAGCGCTCGCGATCGCTCGCTCGCGGCAGGTGAACAAAGAGGGCTATGGTGGAGGAAGCCAGCGTGACTGAGTTGACCACTCTGCCGGGGCTCGAGACGCTCGAAACTCCCCGCCCGATCGAGGAGCGAGGCCGTTGGCTGCAGCGCAGCCCGACGCCGAGGCTGATGCTGTTCGCGGGGCAGTCGAATCCCGAGTTGGCGTCGCGGATCGCCGACGAGCTCGACATCGAGCTTGGTGCGGTCGATCTCAAGACGTTCGCGAACGGCGAGACCTACTGCCGCTATCTCGAGTCGATTCGTGGCGCGGACGTCTTCATCGTCCAGTCGGGCTCCCCGCCGGTCAACGACCACTTGATGGAGCTCCTCGTGATGATCGACGCTGCGAAGCTCGCTTCAGCGCAGCGGATCACGGCGGTCCTACCCTGGTACCCGTACTCGCGCCAAGACAAGAAGTCGGCTCCACGTGAGCCGATCACGGCAAAGCTCGTCGCGGAGTTGTTGCAGGCGGCCGGAGTGGATCGCGTGCTGACCATGGATCTCCACGCCGGGCAGATTCAGGGGTTCTTCACCATTCCCGTCGACCACATGACGGCGCTCAAGCTCTTCGCGCAGCACTTTCGCGACCGCGGCATCTGGGGGGACGGCGTGGTCTCGGTGTCGCCAGACCCTGGTCGGGCGAAGATGGCGCGTAAGTTCGGGGAGATGCTCGAGGGTGAGCTCGCCATTCTCAACAAGACGCGCCCCACCCATGACGTGGCCACGGTCACCGAGGTGATCGGTCGGGTGAAGGGAAAGGTCGCGATCATGAGCGACGACATGGTCGTGACCGGTGGCACGCTGATCGCCGGAGCAGCGGCCCTCAAGGAAGCGGGGGCAAGCGAGGTCTACGCCTGCGCGACGCACGGGCTGTTTCCAGACGGTGCACTGCAACGGGTTGCCGACAGTGATATCGCCCAGATCGTCGTGACGGACACGGTTCCGATCAACCCACTGGATCGCCCGCCCAAGCTTCAGGTGCTCACGGTGTCACGGATCCTCGCGGAATCGATCCGCAACGTCTTCTCGGACGAGTCGGTTTCGGCAATATTCGCGGGCGAGAACCAGCTTTTCTAGCCAGGCCAACGGGTTCCGCGCTCGTTTGGCTACACTACGCGGCCGATATGGCCGGGGAACGCGTGCGACTCGATGTCAAGGAGCGTGACGACTGCGGTAGCAGATTCGCGCGCCGCCTTCGTCGCGACGGTTTCGTCCCGGGCGTGCTGTACGGGTCCGGAGATCCCCAGCCGTTCTACGTCGGTGAGCGCGAACTGCGGCGAGCGCTCGGAGGCGAGCATGGAACGCACGCGATCCTGGACGTCGTGCTCGAGGGCAAGAAGAAGGAGCACCACGCCGTCCTCAAGGACTACCAGCTCGATCCGATCCGTTCGTCGCTCCTTCACGTCGACCTTCACGAGGTGCGACTCGATCGGCCGATCCAGGCGCAGGTCTCGGTCGAGCTCATCGGTGAGCCAGCCGGAGTCAAGCTCGGTGGGCTCCTGAGTCAGATCATGCGCGAGGTGACTGTCGAGGCGTTGCCGATGGCGGTCCCAGAGCGGTTCGAGCTCGATGTATCGGCGCTCGAGATCGGTGACAGCGTCCGGATCGCCGAGATCACGGTGCCGGAGGCCGTGACGATCCTCGACGATGTGGAGTCGGTCGTCGCGTCGGTGACCGCGCCGCGGCGGGTCGACCTGCCGGAGGACGAGGTGGAAGAGGTCGAGGGCGAGCCTGGCGAGGCCGACGAGACCGAGTCGGAGGCCGGCGAGCCGGCGTCCGAGAGCGAAGCCTCCGAGTAACGGTGCGATTTCTCCGTCGGGGCGAGCCGGCCTCGACACTCGATCTGCTCGTCGTGGGTCTCGGGAACCCGGGTCGAGAGTACGCAGCTACCCGACACAACGTCGGGTTCATGGTCATCGACGAGATCGCCCGGCGGCACACAGCATCCTTCCGATCCAAGTTCTCGGCACGCCTTGCGGATGTTCGCTTCGACGGTCTCCGAGTCGGTCTGCTCGAGCCCCAGACCTACATGAATGAGTCAGGCCGCTCGGTCGGCGCAGCACAACGGTTCTTCAAGCTGCCACTCGACCAGCTGCTCGTCGTCCACGACGAGGTTGATCTTGGGCCAGGTCGGCTCCAGATCAGGCTCGGCGGGGGCCTCGCCGGGCACAACGGTCTCCGCTCCATCGTCCAGCACGTAGGGTCTCCCGACTTCCTCAGGGTTCGAGTCGGGGTCGGACGACCTGAGCGTGGTGACCGTCGGCCGGTTGCCGATTTCGTCCTGTCGCCGTTCCAGACCGAAGTCGATGTCGACGCGATTGTCTCCCGCGCGGCCGATGCGGTTGAAGCGATTGCGCTGGAAGGCCTCGAGGCAGCCCAGCAGAGCTTCAACGAACGCTCCTGAAACTCGGCTCGAAAGCGCTGCAGATGGTGCGCCACGCGTGCGGGTTCCGTCGCTACGCTCATAGCGGGTGGTGGTTCGGGGTGGCCCCCGCGGGCCAGGAAATGTGAGTGGATTCGCGGCCTCGAGAGCCAGGGCTACGATGAAGCTGGCGGAACCGCCCGTTCCGTCTTTCCCCATGGTCCCCGCAGCACTCGAGACGCTCGCGCGCGAGCTGGCAACGAGCGACCGACTCCGGTCGTTCGTGCGTGCTTGGCCTGCGCGCGCGCGTGTTTCGGAGCCCTTGCTACCGCTCGTCGTCGCTGGGGTCGTTCTCGCCCGCCCTCCAGGGCACGGCACGGTGTGCCTCCTCCCCGAGGACGCGGATGCGCGTGACCTCGCGGACGCAGCCGGCTGGTTTCTGGGAGTCGATCGGGTCGGTCTGTTTGCGTCGCGGGGCGTGTCCTACGAAAGCGGTCTCGCTCCGCCGCCTCACCTCGTGGGCGAGCGCGCTCGTGCGCTCGACGTGCTCGAAGGCGGTGGGCTCGTCTGCGTCTCGGCGCTCGGGTTCGCCCAGGGCATCCCGCCCGATTCGGCGCGCTCCAGCAGCCTCCTGATCAAGGTCGCTGACGAGCCAGGCATCGACGGGCTGGTCGAACAGCTCGCACTCGCCGGGTACGTGCGCGTCGACCGGGTGGAAGAGCGTGGTCAGTTCGCAGTCCGCGGGGGCATCGTGGACGTCTTCCGGTCGACGGGCCGTGAGCCGCTACGTGTCGAGCTCTTCGGGGACGAGGTCGAAGGGATCAGGGCGTTCTCTCCCTTCACCCAGCGAACACTCCATCCGGTGGAGGAGGCGGTGATCTACCCCGCGGCGGAGCGACGACTCGATCTCGGCGACGCGAACCTCATGGACGACGCCGGCCCCGTGGAGGCACCTGCCGATCTCGTCCCGGCGTTCCCGGGGTGCGACATCGTCTGGGAGTTCGACCGGGTCCGGTCCGTGTGGCTCGAGGAGCTCGGCGGAGAGGTCAAGCTGACTCCGGCCGCGGAGCTCGATCCGCTCCCGTCCGGCCAGCCGTTTTCGTTCGAGGCGCAACGCCCGGCCATTGCCGCTCGCGGTCTCTCCGAGGCCGAGAACGAGCTCGCGGCCTTCGTACACGCCGGAAATCGCGTCGTGGTGACCTTCGCCCACCCGGGCGAGGCTCGACGCACCATGTCGATGCTGAGGCGGGTGGAGGCTGAGCTGCTCGAGCCAGGAGACGGGCTTCCCGAAGACCCCGCCCTGGTCTTCGCGGTTGCACCGGCACGGCGTGGCTTTGTCTCGCGCGACCTTCGGATAACGCTCCTTCCCGACACGCAGGTCTTTCGCAAGCGTCCGCCGCGAGGAGACGCGCGACTCGGACGCGCGCTTCAGAGCTTCGCCGATCTCCGGATCGGGGATTTCGTCGTGCACGAGGACCACGGTGTCGGCGCCCTGCTTGGCTTCGAGACCAAGACGGTTGCAGGGGTTACGCGTGACTACCTCTTCCTCGCCTTCAGGGGCGAGGACCGGCTGTACGTCCCGCACGAGCAGATCGGGAAGGTCTCGCGATACGTCGGAGCCGGGGCGACAGCGCCGGCCCTGTCGAGACTCGGAGGCAAGGCATGGCAGAACATCAAGTCACGGGCGAGAGAAGGAGCACGCGAGCTTGCCGGCGAGCTTCTGGCTCTCTACGCGCAACGACAGCGTGCCGAGGGGGTTGCCTTCGACGTGGACGGCGAACTGATCGAGGCGCTCGAAGCGAGCTTCCCGTTCGAGGAGACGCCGGATCAGCAGCGCGCGATCGAGGCCGTGAAGGAGGATCTCGAGTCCGCGAGGCCCATGGACCGGCTCGTCTGCGGGGACGTCGGCTTCGGCAAGACCGAGGTTGCGGTGCGCGCAGCGTTCGTCGTCGTCGCGGGCGGCAAGCAGGCACTCGTGCTCTCCCCGACCACCGTGCTCGCGCAGCAGCACTGGAGTACGTTTCGGGAGCGCTATCAGGATCTTCCGGTCCGCGTCGAGATGGTCTCCCGCTTCCGCAAGCCGGCCGACGTCAAGGCAGTCCTGCGCGACTTCTCCGATGGGAAGGTCGACGTTCTCATCGGGACGCATCGGGTGCTCTCCCGCGACGTGATTCCCAAGGATCTCGGTCTCGTCGTCGTCGACGAGGAGCAACGCTTCGGGGTGGCGCAGAAGGAGCTTCTGCGCCAGCTCCGTCTGGAAGTCGACGTTCTCTCGCTCTCCGCCACTCCCATCCCGCGGACGCTGCACATGTCGCTCGCCGGGCTGCGCGACGTCACCGTCATCGAGACGCCACCGGAGGGACGGCGCCCCATCCGAACGCACGTCGGCGAGTACGACGAGGAGCTACTCCAGCATGCTCTCACCCGCGAGGCTGCACGCAGGGGACAGGCCTTCTTCCTGCACAATCGAGTCGAGACCATCGACGAGGCCGCGGAGAAGCTGCGCCAACTCTGCCCCGAGCTGCGCTTTCTCGTCGCTCACGGCCAGCTGCCCGAGCGCGAGCTCGAGGATCGGATGCTCGCGTTCATCCGGGGAGACGCCGACGTTCTCGTGTCCACGACGATCATCGAGTCGGGCCTCGACATCCCACAGGCGAACACCCTCATCGTCGAGCGAGCAGACGCCCTCGGGCTCGCGCAGCTCTACCAGATACGCGGCCGTGTTGGACGAAGCGACGTCGTCGCCCACGCTTACCTCTTCTACCCCGACTCGATGGAGCTGTCGGCCGAGGCGAGGGCGCGGCTCGCAACGCTCGCGGATCACACGGAGCTCGGGGCCGGCTTCGCGATCGCGATGCGCGATCTCGAGATTCGCGGCGCCGGCGATCTTCTCGGAGCCGAGCAGTCGGGACACGTCGCGGCGATCGGCTTCGAGCTCTATGTGGAGTTGCTCGGAGAGGCCGTTGCCGAGCTCTCCGGATCTCGCCGGGCCGTCACCCGGCCGGTCAGGGTCGACGCTCACGTTGACGCGTTCATCCCCGCTGTCTATATCTCGGCCGAGGCGGCGAAGATCGACCTCCACCGCCGTATCGCGCTCGCAGAGTCCGAGGACGAGCTGCGCGAGCTGCGCGCGTCGACCGAGGATCGGTTCGGGCCGATCCCAGATCCGGTCGAGACGCTCTTCTCGATCCAGGATGCCAAGCTGAAGCTCGCGCGCATCGGCGCGGACTACCTCGTCGTTCGGGGTGGAAAGGCATCCGTCGGACCACTCGTTCTCGGCTCCGACGACCTCCGCGAGCTCCGACGACTGGCCGAGACGGCGGTCTACACGAGCGCGAAACGAGAGGTTGGCGTGAGGGCTGACACCTTCACCCGGGCGCTCGAGTTGGTCGATGCTATACTCGCAACTCGGCTCGCTGCCTGATTTTCCTGCGCCTCTCTCTTCATGTCGCTGCCTCGCCTCCTTGCTCTGCCTGTGCTCGCAGCCGCACTTGCCGTGGCCGCCGCGGGGTGTGGTGGGGGCAGCGGCTCCACTGGCGCGGACACGAGTTCGCAGGCTGTTCCTGCGGATGCCATCGCCGTCGTCGGAGAGACCAAGGTCACCCGGGCCGAATACGACCGCTTCTTCAAGCAGACCGAGCAGGCGTACAAGTCGCAAGGGCGCGACTTCCCGAAGGCGGGGTCGCCCGAGTACGAGCAGCTGAAGAGCCAGGCGGTCGACTATCTCGTCCAGCGCGTCCTGCTCGAGAAGGAGGCGACGTCGCTCGGCATCGAGGTCGCGGACGCGGACGTGCAGAAGCGGCTGACCGAGCTGGTCGACCAGTACTTCAACGGAGACAAGGCGAAGTACCAGGCGGAGATCAAGAAGCAGGGGTTGACCGAGCAGGACGTCGAGAACGACATCCGCGCCCAGATCATCAACCAGAAGGTCTTCGACCAGGTCACGAAGGGCGTCACGGTCACCCAGGACGAGGTACAGAAGTACTACGAGGACAACAAGAAAGACTTCACGACGCCCGAGTCACGGGACGTCGCGCACATTCTCGTCAAGACGAAGAAGGAAGCCGAAGACATCCAGAAGCAACTCGACGAAGGCGCCGACTTTGCCGAGCTTGCCAAGAAGTACTCGACGGACACGGCATCCGCCAAGGACGGCGGAAAGCTGACCGATCAGAAGGGCAGCTTCGTGCCCGAGTTCGAGAAGGTCGCGTTTGCGCTCGACACCGGTGAGTACTCCGATCCCACGAAGACGCAGTTCGGCTGGCACATCATCAAGGCGCTCGACGACACGAAGCCGGCGGCGACGCAGTCGTTCGATGACGTCAAGGGGCAGATCGAAGAGCAGCTGCTGCAGCAGAAGAAGAACGAGAAGATGAACGCCTGGATCAGCGACGTAGAGAAGAAGCACGCCGGCGAGATCAGCTACGCCGTCGGGTTCAAGCCTCTCGCAGATACCGGGGCCACCTCGACGAGCCCGTAGCGTTGAGCGGCGGCGACGGTCTCGCTGCAGCCCTCCTCGACTTGCAGGCGCTGACCGAGCGCCTCCGGCGTGACTGCCCGTGGGATCGTGCCCAGACAGTCCGGACGATCGTCCCGCACACGGTCGAGGAGGCCTACGAGGTCGCAGACGCCGCGCTCGGCGACGACGTGGAGAAGCTCCTCGACGAGCTCGGCGACCTACTCTTCCAGACGTTCTTCCTCGCGCTCATACTCGACGAGCGCGGCGAGGGCGACCTCTCGACGGTTGCGAAGCTGATCCACGACAAGCTCGTTCGGCGGCACCCGCATGTGTTCGGCGACGTCGGTCTCGATTCGGCGGGCGAGGTGAAGCGACACTGGGAGGTGCTGAAGACCGAGCAGGAGGGACGCGACGGTATCTTCCACGACCTCCCGGAGGTGCTCCCCGCGCTGCTCTACGCGAAGAAAGTGCAGCGCCGTGCAGCAACGATCGGGTTCGAGTACGCAAGCGCGGCCCAGGCGATAGACGATCTCGAGGATGAGGTGCGCGAGGTGAGAGCCGAGCTTCGCGGCGTCGACCCCGCACCGGAGACGGAGCCGGACCGACGACACGAGGAGGAGCTCGGCGACGTGCTCTTTGCCTGCGTCAACGTCGCCCGCCGGCTCAACGTCGATCCAGAGCTCGCGCTGCGCCGTTCGTCGGATCGGTTCGTCACGCGGGTCGAGTCGGCTGAGAGGCTTGCGCACCGCGACGGTCGGATGTTTGCCGCGCTCCCGGTCTCCGAACAGGACAGATACTTCGATCGAGCGAAGGAGGAGGAACGTCGATGACGAGCAGGATCGCGCGGGTCGCCGCGCGCCAGATCCTCGATTCGAGGGGAAACCCAACTATCGAGGTCGACGTCGAGCTCGAATCGGGGAATATGGGTCGTGCCGCCGTCCCGTCGGGTGCCTCGACCGGGCAGTTCGAGGCGGTCGAGCTGCGGGACGGTGACGCTCACGCCTATCTGGGAAAGGGAGTACAGAACGCGGTCGCGAACGTCGTCGATGAGATCGCTCCCGCGCTCGTGGGCGTCGACGTCGCCGATCAGAAGGCGGTCGATCGGCTTCTGATCGACCTCGACGGGACGCCGAACAAGGGGCGACTCGGCGCCAACGCGATTCTCGGGTGTTCGCTCGCCGTTGCACGGGCGGCTGCGGCAGACGCAGGCGAACCGCTCTGGCGCTGGATCGGCGGGAACGCCGCCCATGTGCTGCCGGTTCCGCTCATGAACGTGGTCAACGGCGGCGCGCACGCACAGAACTCGCTCGATGTCCAGGAGTTCATGGTCGTGCCCGTAGGTGCCCGGACGTTCTCGGAGGCACTCCAGGTGGGCGCTGAGGTCTTCCATTCCCTGAAGGGGCTCCTCCACGAGCGCGGGTTGGCGACCGCAGTCGGCGACGAAGGAGGGTTCGCCCCCGACCTCGAGGGCATCGAGCCGGCCATCGAGGCGATTCTCGAGGCTGCCGACCGAGCAGGGCACGGCGACCGGGTGGCGATCGCTCTCGACGTTGCTGCGACCGAGCTCTGGCACGACGGTGCCTACCGGATGGAAGGTGAGAGCCGGACGTTGTCAACCTTCGAGCTGATCGGCTTCTACGAGTCGCTCTGTGATCGGTATCCCATCGTCTCGATCGAAGACCCGCTGTCCGAAGACGAGTGGGATGCCTGGCACGAGCTGACGGAACGACTCGGCGACCGCGTGCAACTCGTCGGCGACGATCTCTTCGTCACGAACGTCGAGCGTCTCGAGCGAGGCATCGAGCTCGGCGTGGCCAACGCGATCCTCGTCAAGGTGAATCAGATCGGCACCCTGTCCGAGACACTCGACGCCATCGCCCTCGGTCGTGCAAACGGGTACGCGGCGATCATCTCGCATCGATCCGGCGAGACGGAGGACACCACGATCGCCGACCTCGCCGTCGCGTCGAACGCCGGCCAGATCAAGACGGGCGCGCCGTCACGCACAGACAGAGTCGCCAAGTACAACCAGCTTCTCCGCATCGAGGAGGCGCTCGGCACGCAGGCGACGTACCCCGGAAGACATGCCTTCGCGCGAGACAGCGAGTAGCCTCTGCGTGTGACCGTCGGCCGGCGCCGCACGAAGATCGTCTGCACCGTCGGGCCTGCGTGTGCGAGCGTGGAGGTGGTCGACCGGCTCGTCGCGGCCGGTATGGACGCGGCAAGGCTGAACTTCTCCCACGGCTCCCACGCCGACCACGCTGCGAGCGCGCGCCTCATCCGCGAGGCGCAGGATCGTGCGGGACGGCCGCTTGCCCTGATCGCCGACCTGCAGGGACCCAAGCTACGGATCTGCGACCTCGACAGCCCGCGATTCCTGGTGACCGGCGAGAGCGTGACGATCGCCGGGGAGGGAGTTGCCGAAGGCGATGACCTCCCCATCGCCCCAGCCGTGCTCTCCGAGGTGCTCCGCCCGGGCAATGAGGTGATGATCGACGACGGGCTCGTGCGGCTCCGCGTCGAGCAGGTCGGCGGCGGTCGCGCGACCTGCAGCGTTGCCGTCGGCGGGGAGGTGGGCCCGCACAAGGGCGTGAACGTCCCGGGCGTGCCGATCCCGATTCCGTCGCTCACCGAGAAGGACTTGCGAGATCTCGAGTTCGCGGTGGAGCTCGGCGTCGACTTCGTCGCGCTCTCGTTCGTGCGATCGGTCGACGACGTGAGGGGGCTACGCGAGCGGCTCCGGGCCTTCGGGTCCACGACGAGCGTCATCGCCAAGATCGAGAAGGCCGAGGCGCTCGGCGAGATGAGTGCGATCATCGAGGCCTCCGACGCCGTTATGGTCGCCCGCGGCGACCTGGGCGTCGAGATCGGCGCCGAGCAGGTTCCGCTCGTCCAGAAGCAGATCATCCTGTCGGCGCTCGAGCACGGGAGGCCGGCGATCACGGCGACGCAGATGCTCGAGTCGATGCTGGCCCGGCCGGAGCCGACGCGGGCCGAGGCGTCGGACGTCGCGAACGCAATACTCGACGGCACGGCGGCAGTGATGCTCTCCGGAGAGACGGCGATGGGGCGCTACCCGGTCGAGAGCGTCCTCGCTATGGATCGAATCTCGAAGGCCGTCGAGCCGAGTCTCGGCTACAGGCACGAGCTCGCCCGCACCGCCGAGCAGCCGTTCCCGACGATCCGTGACGCGATCACCAATGCGGCGTGCGACATCGCCGAGGTGCTTTCCGCCCAGGCGATCGTCGTCCCGACGTTCTCGGGCAAGACCGCATCGGGTGTCGCAAGGCATCGGCCGCGCCGTCCGATCATCGCTGCGTCCCACCGGCGCGATGCCCTCCAGCAGATGGCGATCGAGTGGGGAGTCGTCCCCTGCGAGATCGACGAGACGCCGGATGTCGAGCATCTGTGGGCTCGTTCGCTCGAAGCTGCGAGGGCCACCGGCCTGGTGAGTCCCGGCGACCGCGTCGTCATCACCGCCGGCAGTGCGGTCAACACGCCCGGAACGACGAACCTGATCAAGGTCGAGCAGGCATAGAGCTGGCCGCCCCGGCGAAGGAGCCGCAGCAGAGAGGTCGAACGGGACGCCCGTGGCCCGTTCCCCCCGAGCCTCTCGCCGGTCGTTCGCCATTCTGCGCTGGCTGGGCCTCGCGGTGGTGCTCGCTATCGCGTTCGGGTACGTCCAGCCGATCCGTGCCTACTTCGACGCGAAGGCCGATGTCGCCGTTCACCGGGCCGAGAAGGCGACGCTCGTGCGCAAGCAGGAGAGGTTGAAGCAGCGTCTGGCGCTCGCCGGCACCGAGGAGTTCGTCGAACGGGAGGCGCGGAGGCTCGGACTCGTCAAGCCAGGCGAACGACTCTTCATCGTCAGCGGGATCGAAGGCTGGAAGCGCGCGCACGTACCATGAGCCCGTGGATGATCGGGCGGTGGTCTCGTGGCAGCTTGGCCGGCCCGTCCGTGCGTTGCGCCGGGTGGCTGTCCGCTGCCCCCATGGATTCCCCGCCGTGACCGAGCAGGCGCCCCGTGCGGACGACGGGACGCCCTTCCCGACGACGTTCTGGCTCACCTGCCCCTGGCTCGTCGCGGCGATTTCGAGGCTCGAGGCGGGTGGCGGAGTCGCCCGCTGGTCCGAGGCCACGACGGCGGACCCGGTTCTCGCGGAGAGTCTCGCCGAGGGGACGGCGGAGCAGAGACGTCTCCGGCCTGAGCTCGCGGGCGGCATCGCCGGGAGCAAGAACCCCACGCGGCTCAAGTGTCTCCATGCGCACGTGGCCTTCGCGCTCGCCCGCCCCGGCTACCGCCTCGGCGAGCACATCGCCGAGGAAGCAGGGGAGCGATGGTGTCCGGATGGACGCTGCGAGGCGGCCGTGACCGACCGGGCGTGATCGACAGCGCGCGCTACCAGTGGGACGAGGGGAGCCGTCGGCTGGCGGGCGAGGCGGCAGATCCGGAGCGGTACCGGCAACTGTGCGATCTCGTGGATGCGGCCTGCGCGGAGCTGCGGCGACGGTTCGGCCAGCACTTCACCCTCGCCGAGCTCGCCGCAGCCCACGCGGAGGCCGAGGACTGGGTCCGGGATCTCGTGCGGGACGATGTCCCGCCCAGCCCGAGGGTCGGGATCCGGGATGCCGCGCTCGTGCAGGACGCCGCGTTCTCCCTCTACGCCCGGGGGGCCGGCGACTACCGGCCGTAGACTTGCCCCGTGGAGGGGCAGCCGGTCGAGCCGCAGAGCGATCCCACGCCCCGGGGAGTGCCCCGTCGTGCGCCCGGGCAACGCCCACGCCGGCGAGGCCGGCCGTGGGTACTGCTCGTCGTGTGGGCGCTCGTCATCGCAGTGGTGTTCTTCGTCGGTCTCGCCATCGGTCGCGCGCTCGAGGACGCGCCGACTCCGGGTGGCACTCAGACGCTCGTGCGTACGCTCAAGCCGTCCACCGTCGGCCCCTCGGCGACGGTCACGGTCAAGACTGGATCAGAGCCCTAGGGTGTTCCTTCAGAGCTCGTCGTTCGCCTTCAGGAAGCCGGCGAGGACGAGCAGCACCGCCGCAGCGAGACTGATGTAGATCCCGATTCCGCGTCCGCTCCCGGCAAAGCGATCCGGGATGTCGATCAGCCGGACGAGAACCAGCACCGTCCCCACCGCGCCGATGCCTGCGACGATCGCGCCGAGCGGGATGCTGGGTGGGAGCTCGAAGCCCGTCACGCTGAGGATCAGCAGCACGAGCCCGGCGAGACCGACGAAGAACACCAGCTTGCCGATCGTCCCGGTGTGCCAGCCGATCACCGAGAGCGTGTAGCTCGGGCCGGCGGCCGCGTACCAGCCCATGAACGCGCTGAGCGAGAGAACGAGAGCAGAAACCCAGGCCAACATGTCACCCGGGCTCCCGATGACCCGCAGCTCACGCCTGCCGGGTTCGGTCATCGTGTCAGGGCTGACCGGACCATCGCCGCTCTAGATCCCGAACACGGACTGGATCTGCGCCCAGATGGTGACGCTCAGGAAGACGGCGAGCAGCAGGAGGGTCGAGACCAGGATCCAGAACCGCCGGCGGGCCTGCTTTCTCTCGCGCCTGTGCTCGATCCGTGCGACCCGCTTCCGTCGGTGCTCGATGAAGGCGCGTCTGACCGCATGCGGATCGTCGATCGGGGGCGCGCTCTCTTCGGTGCGCTGGCGTGGGGCGCTCAGGGCCATGTGAAGGAATTGTCGCCTTTCGAGGCGACGGACGCAAACTGGCAAGCTACGCGGGATGGCCGCCGGCGGGAACGGATATGTCCGAGTAGGACACAAGGGTGCCGCAGCGCTCGCCCCTGAGAACACGATCGAATCGCTCGCCGCCGCACTTGCTCATGGTGTCGACATGGTCGAGTTCGACGTGGTCGATGCGCCTGACGGACGGCTGGTTCTCGCTCATTCCCGCGAGGAGATCCGGGCCGGAGCCGTTCACCTCGACGATGCACTCGCGTTTCTCGCATCTCAGGCGCCGATCTCGACGGGGATCGACCTCGATCTGAAATGGCACGGGTTCGAAGCACAGGTCGTGGAGGCTCTCGTGCGCCACGATTGTGTCGAGCGCACGATCGCATGCTCGTTCTTTTCCCGCAGCCTGAGGGCACTACGCGTGCTCGAGCCCGAGCTACGGACCGGTATCTCGTACCCGTGGGATCGGCGGGGCATCTCTTCGAGACGTCTCCTCAAGCCGGTTGCCCGGGCGGGTGCAGCCACGCTCAAACGGGCTCTGCCGTACCGCATCGGCGGGATGATCGGGGCCGCGGAGGCAGGCGCGGCGATGATCCACTTCTCGGTCCTCTCGCGCGCTTCGGTCGAGCGGTGCCATGCCCTCGGCGCGTCGGTCTTCGTGTGGACCGTGGACGAGGAGGCGTTGCTCGACGAGGTCGTCGCGCTTGGCGTCGACGGCGTCATCTCGAACGATCCGAGGATCTTCGGGTCTCGCGAAGAACACGTCCTTCGTGAGGATCACCATTTTGGTGCGTAGCGCTGACGGGCTCGGTCGCTAGAATCGTGTCCGTGCTTCGCCGAATCGCGATCCTTCTCGTCGCGGTCGCCGCTGTGGCCGTGCCGCTGGCCAGCGCCGACGATGCTCCGCCGCCTGCCGAGACCGGCGGGACGACCGACACCGGTGGTACGACCGCTCCGGGGGTCATCGCAGCGGGAGTCACAGTCTACGGCGTCGACGTCGGCGGGATGACCGCCGACCAGGCGAAGATCACCGTTCAGGCGGCGTTCGACACCGCCGTGCAGTTCACGTGGAAGAAGCGGCACTGGTGGGCTGCCCCGGATCGTCTCGGCGGGAAGGCATACGTCGCCGGCGCGGTGAACCGGGCGCTCACGGCAGTCCCGGGACGTGCGATCACGATGGTCGTGACGGTCAAGGGCGCTGTCCTCGACGACTACGTGGCCTACCTGAACCGCAACTTCGCCCAATCTCCGAAGAACTCGACACTGCGGCTGGTCAATCTGAGGCCGAGAATCTCAAAGCCGCGGGACGGCCTCGACATCAACGAGTCGGCCATGCGCAAGTCGATCATCCGGGCGCTGAAGTCCGGCGACCGGGGGCCGCTGACGCTCGAGGCGACAGTCGTCAAGCCGACGGTGACCCTCAAGAACTTCGGGCCGATCATCGTGATTCGGCGGATCTCGAATCAGCTCTACCTCTACCGGGGGCAGCGCTTCTGGCGGAAGTTCGGGGTTGCCACCGGGCAGTCGGCGTATCCCACGCCGACCGGCAATTTCTCGATCGCCGAGATGTGGAAGAACCCCTGGTGGTATCCGCCGCCCGACTCCGATTGGGCGAAGGACGCGAAGCCGATTCCGCCGGGGCCCGGCAACCCGCTCGGCACGCGGTGGATGGGTCTGACGGCGCCCCTCGTCGGAATTCACGGAACTCCCGACTCAGCCTCGATCGGCTACTCCGCGTCGCACGGGTGCATCCGCATGCTGATCCCGGACGCCGAGTGGCTCTTCGCGCACGTCAGAGTCGGCACGCCGGTCTTCATCCGGAACGCGTAGCCGGCGCTCGACCTGCGCCGCAGATCGCGGGCCGGCAGTACGCTTAGTCGCCAATGGCTCTGCGCGGCAAGCTCGTCCTGCAGATCGCCGCGGTTGGCGTCGTCTGCCTTCTCCTCGCCCTGCTGGGCTGGCAGCTTGCCTCCAGGCAGGCAGGCCAGGACGTCGCCTCGGGGGTGGCGAAGGGCTCGAATCCGGTGGCTCCGACCTTCACGCTCCCGACGCTCTCGGGGGACGAGACCATCGATCTCGCCGCCTACCGCGGCAAGGCCGTCGTTCTGAACTTCTGGGCCTCGTGGTGCGTTCCCTGTCGTGAAGAGGCGCCGCGGCTTCAGGCCGCCTGGGAGGAGTGGAAGGACAAGGGCGTGGTCGTCGTCGGGATCGACTCGCAGGATTTCATCGGAGATGCCGCAGGATTCGTCGACAAGTACGGCTTGACGTATCCGAACGTTCACGACGGGCCAGGCGCAACGCTGGGCCATTTCGGCGTCACCGGATTCCCGGAGACCTGGTTCGTGAACCGTGAGGGCAAGCTCGTCGGGGAGCGTGTCCAGGGCCCC
The DNA here is from genome assembly GCA_963710975.1 of uncultured Thermoleophilia bacterium. Taxonomy (GTDB): domain Bacteria; phylum Actinomycetota; class Thermoleophilia; order Gaiellales; family Gaiellaceae; genus JBBQXH01. The sequence goes on from CAVQCG010000004.1 coordinate 341,435, forward strand.
GTGACCGAGCGGCAATTGAACGACAACATCGCACTCGCTCTCGAGCAGGGCGCAGAGGCCGCTGGATCGACCGATCCGGAGTCACGCTGACGTGGTGCGGCGCGTCGTTCTCTCGCTGATCGCAGCACTCGTGCTCGCTGCGCCCGCGCTCGCGAGCGAGCAGAGCCCGACACTCGCCGAGCTCGAGAACGAGGTCAACTGCCCGACCTGCCACACGGTGCTCGCCCTCTCGAACAGCCCGATCGCACAGCGGATGCGTGTCTTCATCCGAGGGCGTATCGCGGCGGGGGACACGAAGAGCGAAATCAAGGCGAAGCTCGTCGACCAGTTCGGTGAAGCGGTGCTGGCGGCCCCACCGAAGAAGGGCTTCAACCTGCTGGCCTGGCTTCTGCCGTTCATCGGCCTCGGCATCGCGGCCGCCGTGGTGGGCGCCCTCGCCTGGCGCTGGACGAGATCGTCGAGGGCGAAGCGGGCGGGGCCCGGCGATCCCGCCCTGAACGGTCACCGCCGGCTCGACCCCGAGCTCGAGCGGCGCCTCGACGAGGAGCTCGCCCGGTACGACGGCTGACGGAGACCGTCGATGGAAGCGAAGATCCCCCTCGCCTTCCTGGCCGGTCTTCTCTCGTTCGTGACGCCGTGCGTTCTCCCGCTCGTGCCGGGATACCTCGCGGCCGTCTCGGGGTCGCAGCCCGGCGTGGCCGGCCGGAAGGTCGTCATCGCCAGCCTGCCGTTCGTCGCCGGCTTCACGGTCGTCTTCGTCCTCCTCGGCACGGTCATCGCGGGCGCCGGCGGGCTCATCGACGACCCGCGCCTCGTCAAGCAGATCGCCGGAATCGTGATCGTCGTCCTCGGGCTCGCGTTCATGGGGCTGTTGCCGCTTCCGTACCTCGACCGCCTTGCTGCCCCCGGGCTGCTCGAGGAGGCGCGTGGGAGCGGCTCGCGTGTCCTCCTCGGCGGTGCGTTCGCGGTCTGCGCCGCTCCCTGCGTCGGGCCGGTGCTTGCCTCGATCCTCGCCCTTGCCTCGAACTCGACGACCGCGTGGAAGGGCGCGATCCTCCTCGCCGTCTACTCCCTCGGCCTCGCCGTGCCGTTCCTCCTCGTGGGGATCGGCTTCGGTCGGGTGATGAGCGCCTCGCGCTGGCTCCGCGACCACTACGGCACCGTGAGGGTCGTGAGCGGCGGGATTCTCGTGGCGATCGGGCTCCTGCTCTTCTTCGGGCGCGACTGGTGGCTCAACTCCGGGATCAGCCATGTCCGCGACTTCCTGGGTATCGGCTGATGACGACCGGCGGGAGCTCCGGGAACGTCCCGCGGGCTGCTGCGATTCCCTCGAGCAGCACATCGACGCGGAGGCCGCGGTAGCGGGGTGCGTACGGCTTCAGGCGACGAGTGGCCTTCTCGAGCTGGCGGTCACAACCCACACGATTGTGGCGCTCGGACTGATACCAGGCCACCGCAACGTGGACGAGCCCCTGGAAGAAGTCTCGCTCGGACGCCCCGCATGAACGCCATGCCAGCTCGAGCTCTTCGTGTGCCTCGAAGTATGCGCCGGCACCGATGAGCGCCAGGCCGGCCTCGTAGGCGGCTTCGACGGGGTCGGTCTCCGTCATGCGGTCCCTTCTCGCCACCCGGAAGTGGTGCTACGCTCATGCGCGTGGCGACGATCCTGGTGGCTGGGGTCGATCTCTTCTTCCGCGGGAAGCTCGACGTGCTCCTCGGGAAGACGCACCGGCTTGTCACGACGGAGAGCATCGATCCGCCCGACCTGGTGATCGTCGACATCGCGCGCGTCGATCCAGATGAGGTCGCCGACGCCTATCCGGAGACCCCGATTCTCGGGTTCACGAACCACACGGACACCGACGGATTGCGACGAGCGAAGTCCGCGGGATTCGACCGCGTCGTCGCACGGTCCGCGCTCGCCGAGCGCGCTCCCCAGCTGGTCGACGAGCTCGTGCAGTAGCCGGCCTGCGCGTCTCGTCGAGTCGTTAGACTCACGGCCTATGACGTACATCATCGCCGAGCCGTGCATCGACATCAAAGACAAGTCCTGCGTGGACGTGTGTCCCGTGGACTGCATCCACGAAGCCGACCGGCAGCTCGTCATCGACCCCGAGGAATGCATCGACTGTGGAGCATGCGAACCGGAATGCCCGGTCGAGGCGATCTTCCCCGAGGACGCGCTCCCCGAGAAATGGGAGCCCTTCGTCCGGATCAACTACGCCTATCCCGAGGGCATGGACGTGGTCGACCCGCTCGTCGAGGCCTACGCGACCGAGCACAACGTCCAGAACCCTCCCCTCGAATCCCGCTAGAGGGAGCTAGGCCGGCGTGAGCCGGAGCGCCAGCGGGATCGCGCGCTCGAGCCCGACCGCCGCCCCAGCGGCGAGCAGGCAGACGACCGCTGCCAGGGGCCACAGGGCGAACGGCGCTGCAGCGAGCACGAACCCTCCCACCGCCGGCCCGATGACGTACCCGAGCTCCCACGAGCCGGACGAGATCGCCCAGTAGCGGCCTTCGAGCTCCTTCGGGGCGAGGTCCGCGACGAGAGGTCCGTAGTTCGGTCCGTGGAAGCATTCGCCGATGCCGTAGACGACCGCTGCGGCTGCGAAGACGACAGCCGCCGCGACGCCCTCGAACGTGGCACCGCCAAACTCGACGAGTATCCAGGCGCCCGCCCACAAGATGGGAGCCAGCGCGAGCGCGCGCATGCGGGAGTGCCCCTCGAGCGCTTTCGCGACGGGAAGCTGGAAGATGACGAGGGCAAGCATCGCGGCGAGGAAGACGAGGCCGATGCCCGTCTCGCTGACGCCCGCCTCGTTCTTCGCGAACACCGGCAGCAGCTCGAGCTGGGCATTGCCGACGGAGATCAGGATGACGTTGAGTGCGATGAGGGCCATGAAGGGCCGGTGGCGAAGCACGGCCGCATATCCCGTCCGGCGGCCCGAAGGCGCGCGCTTCAAGGACGCCGGGGCCGCGGGAGGCTTGACGCCGACGAGGACGAGCGCGTAGAGAAGCGACGAGGCAACATTGACGGCGAACAGGACCGTGAACGTCTGAGGATCGTCAGTCCGTGCAATCAGACCTCCCACGAGCCCACCGAGCCCGAGGCCGAGGTTGAGGAACGTCCGCTGGAGACCCCAGGCTGCGTGACGCCGGGTTGCGGGGACGAGTCTGGAGAGGAACGTCAGCTGCGCTGGCCAGAAGCCACCACTGCCGATGCCGACGAGCAGGGCAGCCAGAAAGGCCTGCCACGGCACCTGAACGAGAGGGAAGAGCCCGTAGCCGAGGGCGAGCAGGGCGAGTGCGATCCAGAGCATTCGCCGGGGCCCGACTCTGTCGACGACGGAGCCGACGCCAAGTCCCGTGACCAGTCCGGCGCCGCCGATCGTCGCGACGACGAGGCCGGCCGTCCCGAGCCCGATCTCACGCACGTTGTGGAGGTAGATGACCAGGAACGGGAAAGAAACGCCCGTTCCGAAGGCGTTGACGAGGAAGCCGAGCTCGAGTGTCCACGCGGCGCGCGACAGGCGCGGATCGAGACCCGCGAAATAGGCGCGAGCGCCGGTCACACCTCGGACAGCTCGGACAGCGCCGACCAGACCTCGAGCTTCTGGCGTATTTCGCTTAACCAAGACATCTAGGCGTACTTTCTACCGAAATCATCTACCTATCTGACGTACGGCTCTAGACGGGGCCGGCGGGCTGCCCGGCTGCCGTACCCGGGCAAGCCCTTTACACACCGGTGACCGTCCCCGCACCGGACGGGTTCGCGCCGGTCACTGTCGGTCCTTCCGTCAGGAGACCTTGCCGTCCTCGACGTCGACTTCGAGTACCCCGAGCGCGTCGTCGAGCAGGAGCAGGCTCCGCCGCACATCCTTCAGCGGCTCGGCCAGGCGGAGCAGCATCTCGGCGCTCAGCGGCGTCCGCGCCATCTTCTCGGTCTCGATCGTCCGGATCGACGGGCTGTGGATCGTCAGGACAGTCTTGCCGGTCATGGCGGGCTCCTTCGGCTAGATGGATGCGTCGAAGGTACGTCCGTCGACGGCGCCGCGCAAGAGACCTCTGGAAGACCGAAAACGTCACAGGCCAGGCTGCAGGATTCGGCTCGACGAGTCGGAGTGCTTCACTCATTGGGATTGGATAGTTAGCAACATTGACCAACTCGAAACCGACCTTAGCGGGCCGTCCTGAGTTAACAGAACCACTGCTCTATCCACTGAGCTACGGGGGCGAAAAGGCCGAGATGCAGGGATTTTACGAAATCGGCTTCCATCCAACAATAGCGTTCTATCCACGGGCGCGACTGAATGTTCTTTCCACTGAGAGGACGAATCGCCAGAGGTCAGAGACGCAAGGTGCCTCAGCGGCGTAGGCACGTGACCAACAGGCTGGTGCCGTTGAGTTTTGGCGATACGATCGCTGGGTATGTTGCCGCGGGGTACGAGGGCTTCGGCAGCCCGGGCTCGCGCCCGCGATCGGCTTCATATTTACGCTCCAGCGGCAGCCTGGCTCGAATACCCCCTACCAACCGTGCGGCCGCCGATGTTGAGTACGTAAGCTTGGCCTTTACTCGGATAGCAGGCTCAGTTGCTTTGCAACCACACGTGCGTCGTTCTCGTCAATCAATGCATCAGCCAATCAGGGCCGTGAGCGGTTGATCTTTCCTGGGTTGGCGTTGACCCCGCGGTCGGTGCGGCACGAACCGCGGCCCCGGTTTCTTGAGGTCGTCCACTGGTACACGACGTAGAAGTGAGTAGCCGAGGCCTTCAGCGCTGATTCGTCATCCATCAGCGATCGTGTGCTCGTGAACAGATGGCGCGGAATCTTAGTAGCCGCTGAAGCGATCGGGCCTGATGTGTTCCTCTGGGACGCCGCTTGCCTGGAGCGTTTCCACGGTCGCGTCTACCATTGCCGGCGGGCCTGCGACCAGGTAGGTGTATGAGCCCAGATCGCCGTCGAGGTAGTCGCTGAGGAGGGCCGCGTTGATTCGCCTTGTCTCGCCCTGCCAGGCCGGATCGTTGGTCATGGTAGGGATGAGCCGTAGGTTCGGCTGGGTTCGCTCGAGGTCGATGAGTTCGTCGAGGAACGCCGCGGACTCGCGGTCGCGGTTGGAGTAAACGAGCGTGACGCGGTGAGGAAGGTTCTCCTCGGTGATGTAACGGAGCATGCAACGGAAGATCGTGATGCCGATACCACCGGCGATGAACACGTACGGCCGATCCGTCTGCTCAGGAAGGACGAACGTGCCCTTTGGCTTCTCCACGTCGACCTCCGCTCCGACCGGGAGCTCGACGAGAGAGCGTTTGAAGGCCGAGTCGCGGGCACGCGTGCAAATGCCTAGCACGCCGCGCTCGCTCGGCGAGGTAACGACCGAAATGTGCCGTCGCGGGCCCTTCTCGTCGTCGTAGGGCGGATTGACAAGCGTGACCCAGAAGTACTGGCCCGGCTTGAAGTCCACCTGACGCCCGAGGAGGTCGAAGGTCACGAAAAGCGTTCCCTTTGCGATCTCGCTCTTCTCCTTGATCTGTGCCCGCATACCGTTGAATACGGGGGATCGTCCCACTCGGATTCGTCGCCGAGCTGAAGTCGTGCCGATCGCCCGCGACACGCCCGACTGGACACTGGGTTCCTTCTGGGCTCACCCAGAGCGGGTACTCGACGCCGGGGCACGCAGCTCGACCTCAGGCTTCGCACGCATGTCCCCAGCTATCGTCAACCGTGTCGTACAGGCAGTCGCGCGACCTGCAAGACGGGACCTGGGACGCGCGTCACGCTGACCTGCGCGACCTTAACGAGTACGACGCTGGGCTGCGGCTCCTCGTATCTCGGACTTCGAGCCGGGTCACCGACGACGACCAAAGCCTGCCGCCCTCCTAGGCGCTGGAAGTCGCGGCGCGGCTCAGGCTTGAGCCGGGTGGCGCCGCCCAGGACGAGTTGGCCGGCGCTCACCTGAGCTGGCGGTCGAGATTGTAGGCGGCGCTGATCAGCGCCAGGTGCGTGAAGGCTTGCGGGAAGTTGCCGAGCTGCTCGCCCGTCGGCCCGATCTCCTCGGAGTACAGTCCCACGTGGTTCGCGTAGGTGAGCATCTTCTCGAAGGCCAGCCGCGCCTCGTCGAGTCGCCCGGCCCGGGCGAGCGCCTCCACCCACCAGAAGGAGCAGAGCGAGAAGGTCGCCTCCTTCCCGGCGAGCCCGTCGGGCGACGCGTCGACGTTGTAGCGGTAGACGAGGCTGTCGGAGACCAGCTCCGCGGTGATGGCGTCGAGCGTGGAGATCCAGCGCGGGTCGGTGGGCGCGATGAACTTGCACAGGGGCATGAGCAGCAGGGAGGCGTCGAGCACGTCGCTGTCGTAGTGCTGGACGAACGCCCGCCGGGCGGGGTGCCAGCCGCGCTCCATGATCTGGTTGTAGATGCGGTCCCGTACCGCACTCCAGCGCGGTATGTCGGCGGGCAGGCCGCGCTGGCGGGCGACCCGGATCGCGCGCTCGACCGCGACCCAGCTCATCAGCCGCGAGTACGTGTAGTCCCGGCGGCCGCCGCGCGTCTCCCAGATCCCCTCGTCGGGCTGGTCCCAGTGGTCTATCAGCCACTCGAGGTTGCGGATGAGCTCGATCCAGCCGTCGTGGTAGATGGGCAGCCCGTACTTGTTGCAGAGGTAGACGGAGTCCATCAGCTCGCCGTAGATGCCGAGCTGCAGCTGGGTCGCCGCCCTGTTGCCGATCCGCACCGGCGCCGAGCCCATGTAGCCCTCCAGGTGCGAGAGCTCCTCCTCACCTAGATCTTCGCGCCCGTCGATGCGGTACATGATCTGCAGCCGGCCCGACTCGCGATCGGCCGCGTGGCGGAAGCGCCCCTCCAGCCACTGCATGAAGGCGCCGGCCTCCTCCGTGAACCCGAGCCTGAGCAGCGCGTAGAGCGTGAAGGCGGCGTCGCGCATCGACGTGTAGCGGTAGTCCCAGTTGCGTACGCCGCCGAGCTTCTCCGGCAGGCTGGTGGTGGGGGCGGCCACGACCGCGCCGGTCGGCGCGTAGGTGAGCAGCTTGAGTGTGAGCGCCGAGCGATGGACCGTCTCGCGCCACCGGCCCGTGTAGCGCGACTGGGCGAGCCAGCCGCGCCAGAACGCCACGGCCTGTTCGAAGAGCGCCCGTGTGTGATCCTCGGAGTGGACGCGCGGCAACCCGTCGTGACACTGCTCCAGCACGAACGTCGCGCTCTGGCCCGAACGCAGCGTGAACTCGCTCCTGACGCCGGTGCCGGTCACGTCCAACCGGCTCGGCCCCTCGAACGCGAGCGACAGGTTCTTCGAGTGGAAGACGATTCCTTGCTCGTGTTCGACTACCTCGTGCGCAGCCCGGCCGTAGTCGAACCGCGGCTCGCACTCGACCACCAGCTCGAGCTCGCCCCGGACACAGACGACCCGCCGGACGAGGCGGTGCCGGTGCCGCTCCTCGCCTCTCGAGATCGGCATGAAGTCGTCGACCTCGACGACGCCGTCAGGGGTGAGGAAGCGGGTGATGAGCACGTTCGTGTCGGGTAGGTAGAGCTGCTTCGCGGTCACGTCCTCCCGCATGGGGGCGATGCGGAAATGGCCGCCCTTCTCCTTATCGAGGATCGCGCCGAACACGCTCGGCGAGTCGAACCGCGGGCAGCAGTACCAGTCGATCGTCCCGTCGGTGCCGACGAGCGCGACGGTGTGCAGGTCGCCGATCAGGCCGTGCTCGGCGATGGGCAGGTAGCGCGCCCGCGGCGCCCGCCGAGCACCACCGGCCACAACCCGCGCTACACCGTCGGCAGGGACAACGCTCATCGGCTTACGGCACGAGCACGAGCTTCCCCTTCGCCGCCGAGCTCTCGAGCATCTCGTGCGCGCGGCGCGCCTCCGACAGCGGCAGGCGCTCGGCCACGACCGGGTGGATCTTGCCCTCACGCAACAACTCGAGCAGCGCGCGGAAGTCCTCGCGGAACGACTCCGGGTCGCGGGGACCTCCGCCCACGGGAAGCGCTCGCGCCCTCCCGCCCACGGGAAGCGCCTGGTGGCGGTTGCCGCGCAGCTTCTGGATCCTGTAGGCGGACACCCGCCGGTGGGGCGAGAGCACACCCCAGAGCCCGACGGTCGCGGTGGCCGCGTACCACTCGATCCAGGCTCGCCAGCTCTTGCGCCCGTGCGAGAGCGTGGCGTAGTGGCCGTACACAACGAGCCGTCCGCCGGGCCGCAGCGCGCGGAACGAGCGCAGCGACGTGTTGCCGCCCATCCCATCGAGCACGACGTCCACGCCCTTGCCGGGGAGCTCGCGCACCCGCGCCAGGAAGTCCTCGGCGCGATAGTCGATCGCCACCGCGCCGAGCTGTTCGACGGCGGCCTGGTCGCGCGCGGAGCAGGTCCCGTACATCCGAAGCCCCGCAACCGCGCCCAGCTCGAGGACCGCGGTGCCCACCCTGCCGGCCGCGCCGTGCACGAGCACGGTCTCGCCGCGCTTCACCTTCGCTGTGCGGTGAAGCAGCTGGTAGGCGGTCATGTACGTGAACACGAGGCTCACGACCTCTGCCGGGTCGAGGTCCTCGGGCACCTCGACCGCGTTCGCCTCCAGAACACAGACGCGCTCCGCGTCGGCGCCCCACACCGTCAGCGCGCCGACACGGTCTCCCACACGCAGCCGCGAGCAGCCCGGGCCGAGCTCCTCGACGACGCCGACAAGCTCGTAGCCGGGCGTGAACGGCGGCTTCGGCACGCCGAGATACGTGCCGGCGCGCAGCTGGGCATCGGTGAACGACACGCCGGCGGCCAGAACCCTGACGCGGACCTCGCCCGGCCCCGGCCGGGGGACGTCGTCCTCCACCACCCTCAAGACCTCGGGCCCACCGAAGTGATCGACGACGACGCGCTGCATCGTCTTCTGTTCGTCTGCTGAAACGGTCATGAGTAGGCTCCTTTTCCCTGCCGTCTCTGGACGGTCTATGCGGGGACGTGGGCCGGCTAGACCTCTTGCGGGGCCTCGGGCTCGAAACGCTCGAGCCGCGGGCGGCCAGTCGCGATCTCCCGAAACAGCCGCGTCTTGCCGACCCCCGGCTCGCCCACCAGCTCGATCGCACCCGGCCGATCCTCGCTCGAGCTCGCCGAGGACATGCTCGAGCGAATCCAGTTCGTCGGCGCGCCCCACGAGGGTGGTCATGCTCTCCCGCTGGGCGCGTGCTACGCCGAGCGTCATCGCGCCTCCTTCAGCCGGTCACGGGGACCCTTGCGCGATCCCGGCCCCCACGTCATCGGTGGAAGGACGGATCGCAGTCAGCGTTTTCTACCGATCTTCAGCGTCTCTACCCGTGCTCCGGGAAAACCCAGCGAACTGTGGGACGGCCCAGAGCTGTTGTCCCTAGTCGACGTGTTGTCTATCTATTTCGGGTGTTTGTAAGCCACACCGACCCCTGTTCCTACTCACTGTTGGCTGCGAGTACGCGTGCGACAAGCCGCGCGGAGGCTCGGTCGGACCGGGGCACTATCTCTTCCCGGTGGCTCCGGTCTGCCGCGGTGACCGCTTGGGAAACGGGGGTGGTGCTTGTCGCCCGGGAGCGGGTCGATCTTCGGGGGAGAATGGAGAGTCCTCGCCGAGCTGTGTCGTGCCCTTAGTCGCTGTCGCTGACGACGAGGCGGGTGACCGGGATTCCTCGGAGCCGTCGGGTGATTTCGTCTGCGCTGCCTTCTTCGAGCCAGGTTGCTTCTTCGTCGGGGCGTGTGACGACGACTACCTCGTCTGCGGCGAAGTCGCGGAGCGCGTCTTCGGCGGCAAGCAGCGGGTCGGAGTCGCCGGCTGATGCGTCTGTCTGCTGTGAGGGCAGCGCGTCGGCGATCAAGGTTGCTGCGTCGTTGGCTCGCTCTCGCGCGTCGTCGTCGGCGTTCGTGAGCCACTGCAGGCGGGATTGGTGGACGGCGGGCACGACGACCCGCAACTCGTCGATGTCGTCCCCGAGCGCGGCCCGCAACGCGCTGATGGGCCATTCTGAGGAGCTGATAACGAGGACGTTCCGCATGATCTCAGGCCGGCCGGGAGCGCTCCGTCTCGGGCCTTTCGCAGAGGCAACTAGCTGGGGGGAATCTAGCGGCTCACCGATCCGTGTTCTGTCGCTGGTGATGTGCGGGGTGGGAATCCGCTGATGAGTTTCGCGGGTAGTGCTTCTTGTAGACGGACGGTGTTATCGAAGGAGGTCGTGATGAGATGGTGTCTGCGACGCGATCGTTTGTTGGGTCCTGTGCTGGGTTTCGTGGTCGTGAGCGTGGTCGCTGGGGTGCTTGCTGGCGCGAGCCTGGCGGGCGGGAATCAGAACGCGTATCGGGTGACTACGCTTGTCTCGGATCGCACCGATCCGAATCTCGTGAATGCGTGGGGTCTTGCCGCGGGGCCGACGTCGCCGTGGTGGGTTGCCGACAATGGCACCGACGTTTCGACGTTGTATGACGCGGCGGGAACCGTGATGTCGCTTGTCGTTTCTGTGGGTGGTGGCCCGACCGGAACCGTCTTTAACGGCACGACGAGTTTTGTTGTTACTGATGGGACGAACTCGGGCGCGTCGTTATTTCTGTTCTCGAGCGAGGACGGCAAGATCCGCGGCTGGAGCCCTGCTGTGCCGCCGCCGGCGCCCTCGACCGCGTCTCAGGTAGCTGTCGATCGGTCGGGCCAAGGTGCGATCTACAAGGGCCTGGCGATCGCTTCGACCCCAGCCGGCGACTTTCTCTACGCGACCGATTTCCACAACGGCCGAGTTGATGTTTTCGACGGCAGCTTCGGCCTGGTCGACACGCCGGGCGCCTTCGTGGACGGCAAGATCCCCTCTGGTTTCGCCCCCTTCGGCATTCAGAACATCGGCGGCACGATCTACGTCACCTACGCCAAGCAGGACGCCGACCGCGAAGACGATGTCCGGGGGCAGGGGCTCGGCTTTGTCGACAGGTTCGACACGAGCGGAACGCTGCTCGGGAGAGTCGCCACTCGTGGTCAGCTGAACGCACCGTGGGGCCTCGCGAAAGCCCCAGCGGCGTTCGGGAAGTTCAGCGGCGACCTTCTCGTCGGCAACTTCGGCAACGGCGAGATCAACGCCTACAAGCTAGGTCCGAACGGGAAGTTCAACCGACGCGGAACGCTTCGCAACCCGCGCGGGAAGCAGATCAAGATCAGCGGCCTCTGGGCACTCGAATTCGGCAACGGCGCCCCGGCCAACGGACCGACCGACACCCTCTTCTTCACCGCCGGCCCCCGCGACGAAAAGGGCGGACGGTTCGGCACCATCACCGCCAAATAACCCGCCCAACCGTGCAGCCGGCGGACTCCCTCCCGCCGGCTGCACGACGTCACGGTCGTGTAGGCCCAAGAACTGCACGGGCTCCTTCTTAAGCGCGTGTTCGTCAGGTTGTCCAGCTGTCGGGTTCGGCGCGCCCTTTCGTGGCAAGCGGGGCGGGCGTAGGTTCGTGTGCTTGGGCTGGGGGATGTGCTCGAGTTAGTGTGGGGCGCGACGTCGAGTTATTCAACGTTGCGCGGGACGATCCGTGATTGGTGCCACCTTGAGCGGTCGACTAGCGCGTGGGGGCGAGAGCGCGAGCTAGAGGCTCGCCGCAGCTATGTGTCGGTTGTTTACGGGTTTGGGTCTGAGCCGGCGGCCGATCCGTTGACCCGGGCGCATGTCAGCCGGTTGGCTGAATCTCACGCATCAGGATGATCGCGGCGGGTGCGGCAAGGAACAGTTGCTTTTTCGCCGTGACGCCGACGACTTGCCAGCCTTCCGCACCTAGCTTGTTTAGGTCGGCCTCGACTTCCTTCTCCGTATCGATCACCTTGTACTCGTAACGCCTCATGATGTACCCCCTCGAAGCAGGTGTGGATCAGGCTAGGGGCACCATAAGGTCGGTTCGAGCAAGACCGGGCCTGGCGACGCTCAGCAGCCTTGCAGCTGTTGTGCAGTCAGAACAGCACCTCTGGGTAAGAGCCGTGGCTTGTCCATGGGAATCCCCACATCGCTGCCTGCTCGTGCGTTCGCGCCTCGGAGTTAGTGGGGATCTGCTCGGGCGGCACGTTGGGCCCGAGCCCAGCATGCGCGATCTCGTGCGCGATGATCCCGAGCGGTCTTCTGGTGGGAGGCTGTTGCGAAGAGCGATTACCCAGGGCCGGTCGCACGGGAGTCGAGAAGTAACGACCGTCTTCGAGCACGAGGGCGGTTCGGGCGCTGTGGCGCCGGTGGTTCTCCGCTCTGACGGCTCTCCCCGACGGGCGCTCGCGTTCGCCGGACTGACGCTCTTCGACCGGGTGTCGCTCGTCTCCGGGTCTGGCGAGGTCAGAGACATCGCGCGCTCGTTCCCGGCGTACTTCGACTCGTTGCTGGCCGGTCCGAACGGCGAGCTCTACCCGGTCACGCAGCTCGGAGCCGTCTACCGGCTGAAGCCGACCAACGGCGAATCGCACGGTTGTCGGTGGCGAGGGTCGTGGGGGCCGTCGTCGCGGCGCTTGTGCTGGTAGCACGTCCTGCCGGCAGCCAGCTCGGGCATGCGGGGCGGGTCGCTCTTCGACTACGACCGCTCGCTTCCGCTCGATGTCTCATGGGGCGGGACGACGACCTCAAAAGGAGTTGTTCGCCGGGGCTTGACTTTCGCCGCCGCTCGGGGCGCGCGAGTCGCGGCCTTGTTCGTTCATCCGGCCCGCGGCGGCCCATGGCCGCTCGTTCTCTGGACGCCGGGCAGAGGCGGTGACCGGAGCGAGGAGCTTCCCGACGCGACCGCCCTTGCGCGCAACGGCGTCGCGTCGCTCCTCGTCGATCCTCCCCGGCCAGAGGTCGTCACCTGCAACCCTGCCAAGGACTTCGCCATCTTCGTTCGCTACGTGATCGGGCGGCGGCGTGCCGTCGATCTGGCACAGACACTCCCAAACGTCGACGGACAGCGGCTCGCCGCCGCCGGCTTCAGCTTCGGCGCATCCGTCACCGCTGACCTGGCAGGCATCGAGCCCCGGATCCGCGCATTCGCGCTCAAATCTGGGCGGGCGCATCACACCGGCTTCATGCGCCTCGCCTGCGCGCGACTTGGCCGGCACAAGCTCGACGACTACGTCGAGAAGCTCGCTGCGGTCAACCCAATCAACTGGATATCCAGAGCCGCCTCCGGTTCGTCCTTTCTCCTCCAGGACGGGACGCGCGACCCGTGGAACCCGAGGAGCGATGTCCTCGCTCTCTACACGGCAGCCCCCGGAACAAAAGAACTTCGCTTCTACCCGGCAGGCCACGAGCTGAACGCCACCGCCTCCGCGAATCGCCGGACCTGGCTACTCCGGCAGCTTCGGCGATAGCAAACACCGGACTCGCGCACGCGCGGAAGCCGAGCAGGACGGTCTCTACGAGGTCGATCTCCGCTCGGTCATAATCCGCTGCCGTTGCCTAGTCCAACGGTGTGAACGGAAAATGGGGCAACCTCAATGAATGACTTCCCCCTCACGGGTGGCTGCAACTGCGGGGCCGTCCGGTTCGAGGTGACCGCGCCGCTCGTCGTCGCCAGCTACTGCCATTGCAAGCGCTGCCAGCGTCGGAGCGGAACGGCGGCGTCGGCGAACGCGCACCCCGCACCTGGCACGTTTCGGATCGTTGCGGGCGAGGACAGGCTTTGTGTCTGGAAGCCTGACGAGGGCGGCGAGAAATGGTTCTGCGGCGACTGTGGCTCGTCGCTGTTTGGCCGCAATCCCAGTCACGCCGATCCGATCGGCATCCGGATGGGGGCCTTCGACGACGATCCGGGGATCCGGCCGAGCGCCCGTCAGTTTGTGGCCTACGCCGCGCCCTGGGAGCCGATCCCCGACGACGGATTGCCCCGCCACCCCGAGAGTCGCCATACGCCGCGTTGACGCCGCACCGTTCGCAGCGCACGAGAAGCGGGCGCGTCAGCCAGCGCCCACGCCCACGCACTTCTGAAACCCGCTTCTTTGAGTTACACACTTCACTCTTTGTAGCCTCGACGCCGTAGGAGCGTTCTACACAGCGACGACCGGTGGGGCCCGAGCGGCATGGGTGAGCTCACGCCGATCGACGGCAGTCGGTTCTAACCGATTAGAAAGGAGGTCGGGCCGGGAGCAGTCTGGTCGGATCGGCGGGCTCGAGTTCACCCGTTGACATGGAGCGAACGGCCCCGCTCGTGGGGCGCTTCTTGACGGGCAGTGCTCGATCCGGCCGGATTGCCCACCCGCCGATCCCTGTGCCGTCCGGGAGCTTTCACATCGGCGATTCGCCGAGCTCGGGGGACGGCAGTTCACTTCGTGCGCTTGGCCCGGAACTCGTCCCGAACACACGCGCCGGTCAACTGCCCCGGTGCATCGCGTTCTAGTTCGACCTTCCGGGCCGGACTTGGAATCTCGATCGTGTCTTCAAAGGTCACGTTCGGAGGGGCAACGTTGACTAAAGGGCGTGTCTATCCGAGCCATCTCGACAGCAAAGCCGATCACCGTCATCGTTGCACCATGCAGTTCTATGGCCTCCACGACCGAGACCTAGCCGAGATCGTCGAGTTCTACGCGTCCCTGGAGGACGCTGATCGGGAACTGCGGGAGATCGTTCATGACGAGCCTGACTGGACGGGCCGCTACGGGATCGTCCTCGCCGACTTCTCCGTCGCCGAGGTCACTATCACGCCCGTAGCGGTTCGCTCCTGACCCGAGTGCCGAAGCCGCGGGTCTCAGCTGCAGAGCTAGTGAGGTCGCAGAGTTACTTGCTCGGGATCGTGCCAGCTCGAGTGACGGTCTTTATGTTGACGCCGCTGAGGTTGTCGCGTCGTGAAAGCTGCTCAGTCCGGAACCGCCACAGCAAGGGTGGGTTTCGGATGCGCCCTAGATGGGAAGCTGATGGTTCGACTACCGGGTGGCTCCATGGGGTGGCGGGGCTTCCTGTGTGAGGCGGCGGCGGCGGGCGCCGTTCATGCTCCGGAGCGAATCGCGCCCCGTCACCGCCGTACCAGTCCTCTCTATGGGTGACCACAGGTTGACCGATGGCGCCACCAGGGCGACACCTCCCAGCACTCGAGCGAGTCCCCCATCGTCCCCTGGCGCACACAGAACGCGACCGGGAGCGAAGCCGGGGATGTTAAATCAGCGCGCGCTGACGTAGGGCCGTGGCCTCCCGAGAATCGCTTTTATGGATGCAACTCGACGGTGCTCCATGAGATGTACGAGGGATCAAGGCAAGAGGTCCCATATGCCTTCGTAACGCTTTCGGGACGGTTGCTGTTGAGAATGGCGGGATGAACCCGTCCGCCCCAGGGTCGTGCGCGAGACGTGGAGCCGCGCACGTCTTGATCTGGCTCAGACGGGGGAGGGCGAGGATGAGGAATAGCATCGTCTGGTCGCTGTTCGGGCTCTCGGTCGTCCTTGCCGGCGCCGGGCTCGCGCTCTGGACACTCACTCGTTCGATCGAGGTCTCGACGCTTCCGCGTATCGCCGACCCGGCGCTGATGGTCGCGTTCCTTGCCTACACGGCGGTCGGCTCGCTGATCGTGTCTCGCCGGTTCGGGAACCGGGTCGGCTGGATCTTCGTCGCTGCCGGGGTCGGGTTCGAGTTCGTCTTCTTCTGCCAGGAGTACGCCATCTACGCGCTGCGGAAGTCGCCTGGAACACTCCCCGGAGGCTCCTGGGCGGGTCTGGTGGCGGATCTCGCTGCGACTGCCGCGCTCGGCCTCGGCATTTTTCTCCCTCTTCTGTTCCCGACTGGCCACTTGCTTTCACGCAGGTGGCGGGCCGTAGCCTGGCTCGGGGCCGCATCGCTCCTCGTGATGGCGGTGGGTATCGCGCTAAAACCCGGCACGCTCGAGACCATCAGCGGTGCCGAGAAGCCGGTCGAGGTTGACTTCCCCCTCTTCACCCAGAGTGACTGGGCCTGGCCGGCAGCGATACTCGCGCTGCTGCTCGCTCTCGTGTCGATGTTCGTCCGGTACAGGACGAGTGGCCCGGTCGAACGACAACAGCTGCGCTGGTTTCTCGCCGCGGCGCCGATCTTCATCGTGTCGTTCTTCCTGATCGGCTCGTTCACGGATGCATTGTCGGTGGTCGGAGCACTCGGGCTCGCGAGCCTGCCGATCGCTGCGGGGATCGCGATCTTCCGGTACCACCTCTACGACCTCGATGTCGTCGTTCGCCGCACCCTGGTCTACGGCGTTCTCACCGCCGGACTCGCCGGCCTCTACTTCGGCATCGTCATCGCGCTCCAGCAGATCTTCAGCGGGTTCACCCGCGGCAACGACCTCGCGATCGCCGGCTCAACCCTTGCCGTTGCAGCCCTCTTCCGCCCCGTCCGCCGGCGGATCCAGGCGTTCGTCGACCGCCGCTTCTACCGCCGCCGCTACAACGCCGAACAGACCCTCGCCGCGTTCAGCGCACGGCTCCGCGACGAGGTCAACCTCGACGAACTCGCCGCTGACCTTGCTGCAGCCGTCCGGGAGACGATGCAGCCAAGCCACGTCTCAGTCTGGCTGCGAGACAGCGGCACGACGCTCCGCGAACCGAAGCAGGACACGACCGACAACCCCTAGTCGAGGTTCCTAAGCCGCTCGTCGCGGCGCAACTCTTAACTAGGACGCTCCGCCTATTCGGCGGGCCGTCCTAGTTCCCGCGCGGTCGCGGTAGGCCGGAGATCCGGTGCATGTCCACCTGACCGTGCCGCTCCTTCCATGCTGCGATGAGCTCAAGCCGTGACGCTCCCGGCCTGCCCGCTTCCCGCACGTCGGCTGGCTGCAAATGGGAACGTTCCCGCATAGGTGTGCCTGAATATGTCGCGCTCATGGTGTACCTCCTCGTTCTTCGACACCCCAGGGTTACGACGGCCGCGGTCTTCGGCGATCGTGCTGTCACCCGTCCGAGCCGTTGGGCCCGACTCCTACCCCTCCTGGACCCTGGCCGGCTGCTGCCCGCGGCGGCCACGGAGTCTGTGACCGCCGCGGTGCAGCTTCCGTGCGTCAGTAGCCGGGCGTTGCTGTGCCGCCGCCCGACGAGCCGGTGCTGCCGTCGGCATGTACGACGTGCCAGGTCAGCGTTTGGCCGTTGAAGGCGTCCTCGAAGCCATCGCCGGCGACCTTGCCCGGCTGATCCTTCGCGAAGGAGTAGAGGAGCTTGCCGTCGAGCGCCACCTGCTTCGAGCCGTCCGGTCGCGTGACCACGTCAAGCGTGCCAGAGATAGAGCCGCCCGTCGGGGACCCGCTCACCGTGAGCGGCGTCCAGAAGGACGTGCAGCCGGCGTTGCAGAGCACCATTCCCGCGGCGGTCTCCTGATCGGACGCATAGAGAGCGTTGCCAGCAGAGTCCACGAGGACCGCCCTCTGGTCGCCGATGTCCTGAGCCGACACCGTTGCGGTACCGCTCCCAGTTGAGGCGGACGGCGTATCGCTGCTGCCAGCGCCGCCGCAGGCGGCCAGCGCCAGTGCGGCGGCGACGGTGCCAACTGCGGCGCTGAGAATCAGCAATCGTTTCATGGGATGACCTCCTGTCGGTTCTTCGTTTCCACCTGAGACTGACGCCCGGATACGGCGATTCATTCCCGGTCTTTTCGATCGGCGGCGAAACAGTGTGATCGGGCCGAAAAAGCTCGACCCCGACCGCGCGGTGGAGCATCTGCCGCGCCTCTACCGGGCCGCCCGCGCCTGGAACAGGTCTTGGGAGGAGGCAGAGGACCTCGTCCAGGAGACCTACGCCCGTGTGCTCGCGCGCCCTCGCTTCCTCCGCGGCGAGGACGAGTTCGGCTACCTGCTGCGCGCGATGCGCAACACGCTCATCAGCCAGCGGCGGGCCCAGAGCCGCCGCCCGCAGACGACGGCGCTCACCGACGATCTCCCGGTGGCCGGCCGCGCCGGAGAGGATCCCGCCGAGGCCGTGCAGCACCGTCGTGTACACGCGGCGATCCTGGAACTTCCAGACGAGTTCAGGGACGCGCTCGTCGCCGGCGATGTCGCCGGGCTGTCCTACGACGAGGCGGCACTAAAGGAGGCTAATGGCTGTTTCTACGATTCCGCGTCGGATCGATGCGGATCTTCTCTCCCGTGGTGAGATAACCCGGCGGACCGTGTCGATCATCGAAGCACCTCCTTCGTCGGTTCAGGCGGCACAGCCAGCCGCGTAACTCCGGCTGAGAAGCTCGGCGAGGAACGCCGCGTCCTCTCCCACGCCACCGATGAAGTGGGATTTGCGCCGGTATTGGAAGCGGAGGCCTAGGGCGAAGATGCCGTGAACGGGTGTGACGCCGCGGCGATGGACGATCTCGCCCGTCTCGTCGAGGACCGGGACCCGCAGCCACGGGTACGAGCGCCGGTACCCGGTCGCCCATACGACGGTTTGGAGACGCTCGGCCCGCACGTCGACTATGCCGGGGCCAGTGGGAAGCGCGAGCCCGGGCACCGGCTCGGGTTCCCGCGCCGCCCACGGGCCGGAGTCGCCGGCGACGTGCTGGTCGATCTGGGCGAGGACGCGGCGCAGGCGCCGGTCGGAGTGGGCGACGTGGGCGTCGAGGTCGTCGGCGAAGATCGCCTGGTGACCGTCGAACCCGCGCAGGCGCCCGGCGACGACGACACCGAGGTCGCTCAATCGGCCGAGGTCGAGCTCCTCGCCGCCGTTCGTGCCGGTAAGCGCCAGCGTGCGGGCTTCGGCGCGAGGCCTCCGGCGCCGGGACTTCGTCGATCTTGTCGTCGAGGTTGCCGATCGCGTCGAGCCAGAACCAGATGTCCCGGTCTCTGTAGCGGCGAGGCATGCGGGCGTGGCGGCCGACGGCGAGGACGACCCGCCGTCCGGCACGCGCGAGCTCGAGCGCGATCTGCTGGCCGCTCGGGCCGGCGCCCACGACCAGGACGCCGCCGTCCGGCAGGGCGCCCGGGTAGCGGTAGCCGCTCGCGTGGAGTTGGGTGAGCCCCGCCGGCGCCGCGGCGGCTTGAGCAGGCAAGCGGGGATCGGCCGCGTCACCCGTCGCGACGACCACGTTCGCGGCCAGCCAGGGCGCCGCGATCGGTGACGATGCGGAAGCCGCTTCCGACCTGGTCGACCGCCTTGACCGTCACGCGCTCCTCGACCGGCGCGTCGAATGACGTGGCGTACGCGTCCAGGTATGCGACGAACGGTTCCCGGGCGAGAAATCCGTCCGGGTCGCTGTGCTCCGGAGCGCCGGGGAGCAGGTTGAGCCAGTTCGGCGACAGGAGCGCGAGCGAGTCCCACCGCTGCGAGCGCCAGCGTTCGCCGATGCGCCCGCGCTCGAGAAGGACATGGTCGTGCCCGGCGTCGGTCAGGTAGCGGCTGAGCGCGAGACCGGCCTGGCCGGCGCCGATCACGAGTGTCTGCGTCGTCCTCATGATCGTTAGCTGAGCGCGGGCTCGAGGCCGAGAGCGACCTGGCCGACGAGGTCGTAGGCCCGGTTGGCGCCGAGCGGGTGCATGAAGGCGCCGGCACCCACGTCCGCGGCCATGAGAACGCCGTCTCGCGCGACGCTCTCCATCGAGCGGGCGAACGCCTCTGTGCGCCGCTCGTTCCCGGCAGCGACGACCATCTGCCAGCGGCGCACGATGTTCAGCACCGCGGCCAGGTGCATGTTGACGCCGATCGCCACGGAGGCGTCTCCATGGGCAAGGCGGCTCGAGGCGACGACCACGCGGTGGGTCGACGTGACGCCAAGCCCGCCGTGCTCCTCGGGAATCGGCGCCGCGAAGTAGCCGGCGCTTCTGAGGGCCCGGACGTCCTCGAATGGGTAGCTGGCCTCGCGGTCGTGGACGCTTGCGCGGCTCGCGAAGTTCTGCGCGAGGGTCTCGGCGAGAGCGACGAGGCGAGCCCCCGGCTCCCGTCTTGGCTGTCAGCTTGTGCTGCATCGCATGTTTCCCTTCCAGGCCCCGAGGCGACCGGCGCCGCCGGCCACCTGACCGTGGTCGGGTCAGCCCGTCACGGCCTCCACGGACACGGCACGCCGTTCGTGACCATGTCAGGCACCCCAACCTCGCGGCCCGCTGGCACACTCCGGCGGCTTTTTCAGTTGTTCCGTGGGGAACCCAGCCCGAAGGCGCCGCGCCGAATCTTTGCGCTGACCACGGTTGCGAGCCAGCTCGGCTTGAAGTCCGAGACCTGGGCGGGGACGGCGTTCGCGTCGCCGTCCGAATCGCTCTCGAACGGGCGGAATGAGCGCCTGAGATTCATTGCTGTCATTGCTGATCTCCTTGTCCATCGTGTTGAGTGTTGAATGCGTTGCTCTAGGATCGAGGTCGCCGAAGCCGGCGGCGATCGTGCTACTACCCGCCTACCGGTGCTGGCATCCGACTGAGTTGTTCGGTTGTCCGCACCCGGACGGCGGCTATCTACTCGGGTGACGCCATGAGGTCAGCCGGCACGCTCATGCACTCGCCCGTTGCCGGCGAGGGGCGATCGTCGTTGGCGACGGCTCGTACAGGTTTGGCGGCTCTATCGACCACCGGCCTCGATCTTTCTTGCCTGCCGGCGAGAGCAGCCCTTGCGATCCGGTGACGTTCGCCCCGAGCCAGCAGGTCTTGATGTCGCTGGCGGGCGATCTCAAGATGGATGGACGGATGTAAGACCATGATGTCGATGTTCCCTCCTTGGTTGTTTCTCGTGCTCTAAGACACCGGCGGCCGGCGTCTATTCCCGGGCTTGCTGTCGCCGCCGAAGCGCGGCATGGGCGGCGATCGCTGGCGCCGAGACAACGTTAGGCTGGGACTGGCATGTCCTTCGCCAGAGCGGCCGCGAGTTCGCTTCGCGAGTCGAGTTGCAATCTGTGGAAGACGCGCGTGGTGTACCTTCGACCGTGCGGTCGGTGATGAACACCATTTGTGCGAGGTCCTCTTTGGTGAGGTTCTGGCTCGCGAACTCGGCGATTCGACGTTCGCTCGCTGTCAGCGAGTCGAGCCTGCTGAGGACGACTCGGCGCGAACGTGCGCCGGTGAGTCGGAGCTCCGTCTCAGCGCGCTCTGCAGGCCGTACGGCGCCTGAAGTGCGGGCCGAACTACCACCGACTCCGCAACGTCAAGCGGCGCTACGACCCGGCCGACGTCTTCCACCTCAACCACAGCATCGTGCCGTAACAGAGACAAACCGATGGATCTCGCCGTGCGTATCGAGCCCCATGCGTGCCTGGACGCATCTGCCGTGGTAGGCCAGCGCCCGATGCAGCGCCCCCTCGACCCCGCCAGTCTCGGAGACCACCTCGATCGGCTGTACCGGGCCGCCTGGGCGCTCAGCGGTTCCCGAGAGGACGCCGAGGATCTCGTCCAGGAAACCTACGCGCGAGTCCTCGCCCGCCCGCGCCTCCTCCGCAGCGAGGACGACCTCGGCTATCTCCTGCGTGCGCTGCGCAACACGTTCCTGACGCAGAAGCGGACCGAGAGCCGCCGGCTGCGTCCGGACCCGCTTCCCGACGAGCTCGGTCTCATCGCCGACCCGCACGCGCTTCAGCCGGAGGCCGCGCTTGAGGCCGGCGAGCTCTACGCCGCGGTCGCCGCGCTCCCCGACGATTTCCGCGACGTCCTCGTCGCCGTCGACATCACCGGGCTCTCCTACAAGGAGGCGGCACGCGCTCTGCACATCCGCCAGGGGACCGTGATGAGTCGCCTCTACCGCGCCCGGCAACAGGTCGTGCGCCGGATCGAAAGCGGCTCAGCCTGAGTCGTCGACGTCGAGTGTTCCGACGAGGACCTTCTCGCCCGACGAGGTCTGGTCGCCATCGGCCTGCTCGCGCGTGACAGTCAGCGTCGTGAACTCGTTCGGCGAAACGCCCGCCCAGAGCGTGACCCTCTGGCCCTCGTTGAAGGTTCCGACCGGGACGAGCACGCCCGCGGGGTCGCGGAGCCACGCTTCGTAGAAGCGTCCGTCCGCGAGGCGAGGAAGTCCGGTGGCGTCGAGCTCGATCCGCCAGCCCGAGGACGTCTTGGTCAGGGTCGCCTCGCCCCTGGCGCCGGGCGCGAGCGCGGTCGCTGCGAGGGCAGCCTGGAAGCGCTCGTCGTAGCTGCCCGAGTTGAACACGGCCAACCCAATCGCGACGGCCGCCACGATCGCAGCACTCGCGGAAGCGGCGATGAGGATGAGCCGACGCGGGGCCGGGCCGCGACGCGTGGGTCGTTGCGCGTCGATGCGCTCTCGCAGGCTCGCCGGCGCCTCGACCCCAGCCTCGGCGCTACGCACGAGCGCGAGTGCGCGCTGCTGCTCGGCGAGCCGCTCGGCGAGCTCAGGCGACGCCCCGACTCGTGCCTCGAGCGCGCCACGACGGTCGGGCGCGAGCGACCCGTCCGCGAGCGCCGCCAGCTCGGCGATCTCCTGACTGCCCAACTCGTCTTCTCGACGACGTCTCATCGACACAGTGACAGGAACGGTAGCTCCGGGTGCGCGACGGCGTCGCGTCGCGCCGCCCGAGGGCCCGCACGTAGGAGATTCTTTGCTCGTCGCGCCAAACACGACTTCATCGCCCCGACTGGGACGCCGAGTGAGCGGCTGCAAACTCGAGCCGAGTCCAGGTGAAGGGCGCAGCAAGACCTCACACCGTGGATGACCCCGCTTCCGCCGAAGTTATTCCCGCGCGTGATGAGGATTCCGACGCGGGCTAGAACGCAACCGCCGGCGGTTTCAATCCTTCCGCGGCGTCTACGCGGCGCTCGCGGTGCGCGCTCGTGTTCCTGAGAGCGTTTCGGTGCGCACACCACGGATCTCCGCCAGAGCGGGAATAGGCGTCGGTCTGCCGGTGTCTCCATGCACGAGGTCACCCACTCTGAAAGGAACAAGCATGAGCGCAGCAAGCCTCCATCGAACCGTCCGCGTGCTCATAATCGCTCTCGACACTGCGGTTCATACGGAGATGCCGGAGGCGGAAGTCCTGGTCGTCGCGCCAGCACTGAACTCGTGGCTTCGGCACTGGATGTCTGATGAGGATGCCGCCCGCCGCGGAGCGGAGGAGCGGGTCGCCGCGTTCGTCGAACGGCTGGAACATCGCGGAGTTCACGCAGAGGGCCGCGTGGGCGACGCCGATCCGCTCCTAGCGATCGCGGATGCACTGCGGACGTTTCAGGCCGACGAGATCGTAATCGCAGCCCTGCCCGAGCGCTCGACTCGGCTCGGGGACGAGCTCGTATCGCGTGCGCGCGACCGCTTCGGGCTCCCCGTCTTTCGCGCCGGGGAGTCGCTTTCACGTGCGGCGTAGCATGTCTCGACCTCCGCCGCGAAGCGCCACGATCGGACACAGAACAGGGGGTCAGTCGCTCGTCGGCTGCGTAGCGAGCACGATCCGTGTCCGAGGCCAGCCAGCCGAGCCGAATTACGAGAACAGGCGTCATCACGAATCTCTCCGACGCCTTCTCGATCAGCCGTCGAACGAGCGGGGGAATCTCGTCGACACTCGCTGCCGCCTCCCGGTCGCGATCAAGAGGCGAGTTCCAGCGATCCGTAGCTGACTCGGCGCGGCCAATGGGAACCGCATCAAGCCGTGCCCTGAGATAGTGGGGAGGCGTGCGCCGGACGGAATGATACGAAGGGCCGATTGGCCAGCCAGACAACGGTGCCCACCCGAATGTAGGGGCCCTGGTCGTCAAGGCGGAGATCGACGGGCAGACGCAATACTTCGGCGTCTGCACGGGCACGCTCGTCGCTGCTGACGTCTTTCTGACCGCCGCGCGGGGTGGCTCCTGCTAGCGATGAATCCGTCCACGGGAAACGGTGGCACCTGCTCTGGCGACTCGGGCGGCCCCCACTTCCTCGGGGCGGGAGCTGGCGAGACCGACATCATCGTCTCGGTCACCTCCTGGGGCGATACGTACTGCCGCTCGACCGACTGGACAGCTCGGGTAGACACACAAGCGGCGCTGAACTTCATCGGCCAATACATCGACGACTGAACCCCGCCCTCGGAACCTAGCGCGGGTCCAACCGTAACTCAGAGCCCACGGACGAACTGAACTGGCGCACGCGACACTCAAGACCGTATTCCCCCTGCAAATCGCGGTGACGACCCTTGTTCTCCAATACCGGGGGTTGCAGGTTCGAGTCCTGCCTGCCCTGTTAGGCATCATCGAGCAAAAAGCGCCTCTGAGCAGGCAGCTTAGGTGCTATCCCTGGGCAGACGATCGCCACGGACAAGCCGCTCAGGGAGCAGGAGAGGCTACCCAAGCGGAACTAGGACCGTCGCAAAACCATCGCGCACCCTGGATATCGATCGGGTTCGTCCCCTTTGACCCGGTCAGTTGCGAGATGCAGGCCGCCGTTAAGAACAGGATCGTGATTGAGCCCGCGAAGGCCACGCGGCCCAGATGTGCGTCTGGCCATCGCACGTTCGGGCTGTCCGGTACTCGCTCCTGCGGACGGGCGTGTTTAGCGACTGCTGGGTTGTTCGAGTGCTGCTCGCCCTGGTTGGACGCGTAGCGCGCGTGCGACGGGTTTGGGTAGCCACCAGTTCCAGCGCCCGGCTAGGCACATGATCGAGGGTACGAGGAGCGCCCGGATCACGGTTGCGTCGAAGATGATCCCGGCTGCGAGCCCGATCCCGAACTGCTTGATGTCCGTGCCGGGGCCGGTGGAGAGCACGAAGAAGGCGAGTGCGAGCACGAGGGCGGCGCTCGTCACGAGCTTGCCTGTCCGGGCCAGTCCGAGCGCGATCGACTCCTTGGTCTTTCCTGTTTCGTCGTAGGCCTCGCGCATGCGAGAGACCATGAAGACCTCGTAGTCCATAGATAGGCCGTACAGGAAGGCGAAGATCATCAGGGGGATCCAGGAGATGATGGCGTCGGTCGGGTGTATGTTCCAGATCGCCTCGGCTCCGTGGCCTTGCTGGAAGATGAGGACGATGATCCCGAAGGCAGCGGCCAGCGAGATCAGGTTGAGAATCACTGCTTTGGCGGCGAGGAAGACGGAGCGGAAGGCGCGCATCAAGAGGACGAAGGTCAGCAGGATCACGAAGGCCAGCACGTAGGGGAACTTGCCGTAGACCGCGTGCACGAAGTCGCGGTCCTCGGGGGCCGTTCCGCCCAAGGTCAGCTGGATGTTCCCACCGATCTGGGTTTCGAGGGCGGGGAGCACGTCGTCTTGGAGGTTGGAGATCGTCTGGCGCACCGGCTTTGCCGCTCCGTCCTGGGAGGGGATGGCCTCCACTAGGGCGGTGTTGCCCTTGCGCCACGCGGGCGGTGCGGAGGCGCCGGCGATCCCGGGAGTCGTCTCGAGCCGCGAGACCACGGTGTCCAGCGCTTGCGACCCGGGGTTGCTCTCGATCAGCACGACGAAGGGCTTGACTGCGCCGGGCGAGATGCCCGATTCCGTGAGCAGGTTCAGGCCGACCACCGCGTCTTCCGTCTTGGCGCCGGCCAGGTCCTTGGCCTGTGCCTCGGCCGGGTTCAGCTGTACGGCGGGGACGAGCAGCAGCGCCACGATCACCAGTCCCGCGGCGCCGATAGCGATCGGCCTGCGCATCACCAGGTGCGCCCAGCGCCACCAGAAGCCGGCCTCGAGGTCGGAGCCCTCCACGATCCGCTTGGGCATCACTCGCAGCGAGTTGATGCGGGTCCCGAGCAGCGACAGCAGCGCGGGCAGCATCGTGATCGCCACGAGCACGGAGACAGCCGGGATCAGCATGCCGCCGATGCCGATCGAGCGGATGACGGGGACGGGGATGATCACCATCGAGAGCAGGCCGATCGCGACCGTCGATCCGGAGACGATCACGGAGCGGCCGGCGTGGGTCACGGTCTCGACCACGGCCGCCTCGACATCGCGGCCGTGCCGTAGCTCGTCGCGGAAGCGGAAGATCATCAGCAGCGCGTAGTCGATCGCCACCCCGAGGCCGACCAGGGCGACCAGGAACTGGACGATGATGGAGACGTCAGTGATGTAGGTCAGCAGCCAGATCAGCGTGAAGGTGTTCAGGATCGAGGCCACAGCGATCAGAACTGGCGTCAGCATTGCCGGGAGCGTCCCGAAGACGAAGAGCAGGATCACGAGCGCCCCGGCGCCTGCGATCAACGCCTCGGTCAACACGCTCGGGCCGCCTGCCTCGGTGCCCTGCGAGTCGTAGAGGGCGTCGCGCCCGGTTACGTGCGTCTCCACACCGGGTGGCGCGGCCCGCTCGAGCGCTGCGCGAATGTCGTCGAAGTGCGCGTCCGAGCTGAAGCTCGGCCGACCCGGCGGATAGAACGTGGCGAAAGTCGTGTGCCGGTCGCGGGAGACATACGCCAGGCTCCCCGTCGTGAAGTAGGACGAGGTACGAAACTGCGGGAACTCCTCCGAAACCCGGGCGAGCGTGTCGCGCGCTGCCGTGCTCTCGGTCACGTCGCCCTTGACGCGCAGCACCGCGACGTTCGGGGCCTGCGCACCCGACCCGAAGGTGTCAAGCGTCCGCTGGTTGGCCTCGTACGCCGAGAACCCCGGGATCGAGAACTGCTCGAGCCAGCGCGTCGACACCTGCTGCGCCGAGAAAACGCCGAAGATCGTGAGCACGATCCAAAAGACGACAACCAGCCGACGATGCCGCATAACGAAGCGAGCGAGGCGCGCCAGCGCCGACGGCGCAGCCCTCCCTTGTTGGTTCGTGCTCATCACATTCCTCTCATATCTCTTCCCTGGACTCCAGCCCGGCGGCACTCTCGGTTGAGTCCCTGGCGACTCTACCGGTCTCGAAAGCGGGCCCAGCGAGGCTTCCCGAAGCCCCGCGTCATCCTCGCGAAAAGAGCGGGTACCCAGGTCATGTATGCGGTCCTTTCACGTTCGACGGTCTCGGACATCAGACCGCCGCCCTTCCGCCCCGTGGCTCTCGTGGGCGGCGGGTGGCCTGCCTCCTTGCCCGTCCCTTCTCACTCTGGGCGTTGGCTTGCCTCGCCGCCCGACCACGATCATCCCATCATTGCGTAAAGCCCGTTGTCAAGACAGGCGCCGGGGCCGTTGGCCAGCGGCTTTGCTCAATGTTTTCGTACAGTCCGAGGGAGGTTCGGGTTCGTGGGTACGCGCTCGTGAACCGGCCGCTGCGGGTACAGACGAGCCGAGTTGGGCAACGAACAAGGCGGAGCAAACCCCACCAAGCCCCGCTGGATATCGAACACCACGTCGTACTGGAAGAACGGAACCAATCCCAGGTTTACGTAGGCCGCCTTGCCGCTGCTCTGTGTGACGGCGACCTGGTTGACGCCCAGCGTCCGGCCCGTGCGGAGATCGAGCAACTCGGTGCCCTCGGCCGTCACGCGGAACCGGGCGCCGGGGATGACCTGGGTCGGGACTTCCGGGGAAGTGAGGAGCGCGTCGGGGAGCATCAGCTTGCCGTGCTGGTGGATATTCGTCGTGGGTCCGCCGGTATCGAGGATCGCTCCGGTCCGGAACGAGTACGAGGCTCCGTTGCCGCGCAACAAGAACCTGGCGGCGAACAGCTTCTGTGCGTAGGTTGGGCGATTGCTGTTCGGGAATGGTGGGGACTGTCTGACGGCCCGCATCGTGATCCACGACGTGACCCGGGAGCGGATCGCTCTGGTGAGCCCGATTACGAGGCTCGGCCCAAAAGCCGAGCAGCCAAGCTGGACAGCGAACCCGCTCGACAAATTGCCGGTGAGTTGTGGCAGCACTGCGAACAGGCCATTCTGCTCACGCAGCCCGGAGCCGAAGTCGCCGAAGAAGCGCCCGTACAGCGGCGGCCGGCCAGCAGCGACATCGTCGGCCCAGCTTGACTCACCGCTCGGCCCGAAGGATGTGCCTGAGGCGTCGGTGATCTTCGCCACCTCGACCTCGGCCTCGACCTCGCCGACGGTGGTGGGTATCCCGACGGTAGTCCGCACTTGCTCAGCCTGGAACGTCAAGCCGCTCCCGTAGGACTGCTCGATCGTCGGGGCCGGCACCGGATCGAAAACCGGCCACCAGAGTGGGTTGTACGCCGCATAGAAACCCGACGAGCCGGTGTCGAACGTATAGAGCCGGCGCGGCCCACCGCCGAGGCGAAGCTCGATCCCGATCTTGAGCTGGCCGCCGCCGATCGGAACGATCGTGAGCGGCACAGTCGCCGTCTGTGGCCCAGCCAACGCTGCTGCCGGGGGGCTGAACAGCATTAGCACAAGCACGACCACCGCCCCCATGAACCAGCGTTGCGTCTTCACGTCATGACCCTAGCGGCCGGAACGAGCTGCGACCGTGGGCGCAGGAGGGAAGACGCGGCCGCGGATCGGCTGCTCGTGAGGCGTTGCCGAAAGCCGGGAGGCTCCATGTCAGGGCCTCTCGGCGCCCGTCGGTCTGGGTCGCAGGTTGGTCGCACAGTGGTCGCACAGCCGGCGGTCAGCGCGTCGAAAAATGTCGGCTCCGGCACGTCCTCGCCGAGGAGAGAGACGTACACGTCGAGCGTGAAGGACGGCTTGTGATGTCCGAGCCAGCGTTGCACCTGCAGGGCGTTCCAGTCGCGCCGGAACAGCATCGTCGCGCAGGTGTGCGAGGACGAACGGCCACTCGCCGTTCATCCAGCGACAGTAAGGGGAGGTCCATTGGTTTGCGGCACCCTCGAACATTGAAGCCTCCTTCGGGATCGCAGAGGAGATGCAATGTCCGTGCCGGCTCCCACGTCTCCGGCTCCGACTGCGTCCCCGACAAGACCGTGGGCTTCACACTATTTCACGTAGAAACTGAGATCCATTGCGCGAAAGGCATTGGTCGGCATCTTTTCAGTGGTGGTGAAGCCTGGCGCGGACTTCTCATGGGTGCGGTCACGTCGGTCATCGTCATGATGCTGCTTCTGCTCAGCTCGCTCGACAGGCCGTTCCATGCTGGGGTCGGCGGTCTCCGACCCGTCGCCATGGAGCGAACCCTGCGGATCGCCGATGAGGCGCTAGGAGCCATCCGCTCCGACGTTCGGATCCCGTGTGACGAGAGGGGAGGTCTCGTCTGAGTCCGGTCGAGCACGAACGCGCCGATTGGGTCGAGCTCGTGGCGACCGTGTTTCTCGCTCTGGCGACTGTCGCCACCGCTTGGAGCGGGTATCAGGCGAGCAGGTGGAACGGCGAGCAGGCGAAGGCGTTCAGTCGGGCGAACGCGGCGCGGGTCGAGTCGACGCGCGCCTCCGCGCTCGCTGATGCACAGACGGAGATCGACGTGGCGACCTTCACGCAGTGGATCGACGCGTACGCGCAGCATGAGACCCGCTTGGCCGACTTCTATTTCAAGCGCTTTCGTCCTGAGTTCAAGCCGGCAGTGGACACCTGGATCGCCACGAAACCTCTCCAGAACTCGAACGCGCCTCTGACGCCGTTCGCGATGCCGGAGTACCAGCTCGCCGCACGTGTAGAGGCAAAGCAACTCGAAGCGGAGGCAGATGCGGTGTCCGCCGAGGCAAGGACCGACGTGCAGCGCGCGACCGACTACGTGCTCGCCGTCGTGCTTTTCGCTGCCACGCTGTTCTTCGCCGGAATGAGTGCGAAGCTTCGGACGAGACGTCTTCGGGTCGTACTGCTCTCGTTCGGTGTCGCCCTCTTCGTCGGCACCGTCGCCTGGATCGCCACGTTCCCAGTGAGCGTCTCGACATGAGCTGGCCAACGGTCTCGGCCTGGACTCGGGCACGGCGGGGTATCGACGTACCTCTTCGGGGATGTCAGCCTGGCGGAGACAGCACCGATGATCGTCCACATCGGATGATGGCCCGGCCGAGGCATCGGTACTACTGTTCGCGTTCTGCCTTTCGCATCGCTCATCGTGGTGGATGCCGAGTTCGCCCGCGACGTTCTGTCGGGTGATGTCGAGCGCTGGCAGCTGACGACAGGGAGAACCAGCACCCATCCGGAAAGGGGATGACGTACATGGCGGATGCAACGACCGATGTCCTGGTTGGCGCTTACCCGGGCATCGACGCAGCGACGGAGGACTTCGACGCGCTCGCCAAGCTCGTGGCGGACAAGAAGGTCGAGATGGAGGCCGCGATCCTCATCACCCACGCTGAGGATGGCTCGGTGAACGTGGCTCAGACGGCCGACCATCGCGGTCG
The DNA here is from genome assembly GCA_963710975.1 of uncultured Thermoleophilia bacterium. Lineage (GTDB taxonomy): Bacteria > Actinomycetota > Thermoleophilia > Gaiellales > Gaiellaceae > JBBQXH01. The sequence continues at coordinate 371,388 of CAVQCG010000004.1, forward strand.
CAAGGGAGTCGAGTGGGGCGGCGGCGTGGGCGTCCTGGTCGGTCTCGCCGCCCCGCCGCTGCTGGCGGCCACGGCGGTGGGCGCGGCCGCGGGTGGCCTGATCGGGAGGTTCGTCGACCACAGGGTCGAGACCAAGATGCACGACTCGATCGGCGAGAACCTTCCGCCCGGGACGGCCGCGATCATCGCGTCGTTCGACGATTCGCAGCGGCTCGCCGTCGAGCAGGCGCTCCCGGGAGCGCTCGCGAAATCGGTCGTCCCGTCGGACAAGAAGGGTCTGAAGGCGCTCAAGGACGGCCTCGCGGAGGCGATGGGCAAGTTCGTGCCCGACCGCACCGTGTTGCCGATCCCGGACAGGAACTTCGGCGGCACGATCGGCCACACCATCGACCAGTCGGTGGCCGACTGGACGATCCTGCCTGGGCCGAAGGCGCCTGACGGTGCGCCGAACGTACTGCTCGTCATGATTGACGACGCCGGGTTCGCCCAACCGGACACCTTTGGCGGGCCGATCTCGACGCCCAACCTGACGCGCGTCCAGAAGCAGGGCGTCACCTACAACCGGTTCCACGTGACGGCGCTGTGCTCGCCGACACGGGCGGCGATGCTCACGGGCCGCAACCACCACCGCGTGGGTATGGGCTCCGTCGCCGAGTTCCCCGGCCCGTTCCCCGGCTATACGGGCGCGGTCCCCCGCAGCTGTGCCCCGTTCCCGCGCACCCTGCAGGAGAACGGCTACGTAACCGGCGGGTTCGGCAAGTGGCATCTGACGCCGGACCGCGAGCAGGGTCCTGCGGGTCCGTTCAGCCACTGGCCGCAGTCCTGGGGCTTCGACCACTTCTGGGGCTTCCTCAGCGGCGCGGCAGGCCAGTGGGATCCGCTCGTCACGCAGGACAACACGAACGTCGGCGTGCCCGAGGGCTCCGACGGCGAGCCGTACTACTTCCCGGATGACCTGACCGACAAGGCGGTCGAGTGGCTGCACGGAGTCCGCGCACAGGACGCCGAGAAGCCGTGGTTCATGTACTACTCGACCGGCTGCGCGCACGCGCCGCACCACGTGTCAAAGGAGTGGGCCGACAGGTACAAGGGCAAGTTCGACCAGGGGTGGGACAAGCTCCGCGAGGAGGTCTTCGAGCGCCAGAAGAGGCTCGGCGTCGTCCCACAGGACGCGAAGCTGACCGAGCGGCCCGATCTCTTCGACGCCTGGGACTCGCTCGACGACGCCTCGAAGAAGCTCTACGCGCGACAGATGGAGGTCTACGCCGGATTCCAGGAGAACGCCGACTGGAACGTCGGACGCCTCCTCGACGCTGTCGAGGAGATGGGCGACCTCGACAACACGCTGATCTTCTACATCTGGGGCGACAACGGCGCTAGCCTCGAAGGGACGACGACGGGCTCGTTCAACGAGATGACGTTCCTGAACGGCCTGGCGATCGATCCCCCGCAGCAGCTCGAGCTGATCGAGAAGTACGGCGGCATCGAGGGATGGGGCGGGGACCACACCGCTCCGCACATCGCCGCCGCCTGGGCGTGGGCCGGCAACACCCCCTTCCAGTGGGGCAAGCAGATGGCGAGCCACCTGGGTGGGACGCGCAACCCACTGGTCGTCGCGTGGCCCGGCAAGATCGAGCCGGGCGGCGATTTGCGCCCGCAGTTCACGCATTGCATCGACGTCGGTCCGACGATCCTCGAGGCGGCCGGGATCCCGGAGCCGAAGGTCGTAGACGGGATCGAGCAGGAGCCGATGGACGGCACGAGCTTCCTCTATACGTTCGACGACGCGGCCGCCGAGGAGCGGCACACCCAGCAGTACTTCGAGATCATCGGCTCGCGGGCGATGTACAAGGACGGCTGGTGGGCGTGCGCGCGCCTCGACAAGGCGCCGTGGGATTTCTCGCCGGCGGCGCTCGCCCCGTTCGCCCCCGGCAAGTGGGACCCCGAGCGGGACACGTGGGAGCTGTACTACCTGCCGGACGACTTCTCGCAGGCAAATGACCTGGCGGCGGAGAACCCCGAGAAGCTCGCGGAGCTGAAGAAGCTGTTCTGGGAGGAAGCCGAGCGCAACCGGGCGCTGCCGCTGCTCGGCTCGATCTGCGTCTTCTTCGGCATCCTGCCGCCTCTGCCCACGGTCACCCGCTATACGTTCGCGGGAGACGTCCAGAACGTGCAGAAGGGGCTCGTTCCCCGGGTCGCAGGTCGCTCGTACGCCATCGAGGCGGAGCTCGAGATCCCCGAGGGCGGCGCCGAAGGCGTCATCTTCGCGAACGCCGACTTCATCGGCGGATTCGGGCTCTGGGTGGACGAGGAGGGCAAGCTCAACCACACCTACTCGTTCCTGGGCGTGGAGAGCTACAAGCAGACGTCGGCAGAGAAGATCCCGACCGGCGACGTCAGCGTGAAGATGCTGTTCGAAGCCGACGAGCCGAAGCCGGGCAGCGGCGGCAACGTCACGCTCTGGGCCAACGGCGAGCAGATCGGCGAGGGTCGGATCGACAAGACGGCTGCGATGATGCTCACGTCCTACGCAGGTATGGACGTGAGTCGTGACAACGGCCTCGTCGTCGACCTGGCCTACGAGGACAAGGCGCCGTATCCGTTCACTGGCACCGTCAAGAAGGTCGTCTTCGACCTCAAGCCGCCGACGTCGCACGACGACGACAAGGCGCTTGCACGAGCACGCGTCCATCCACGCGGTCGCGCACGGAGTGAGCGCATAGGGACAGCGAACCCACGTGAACCACTTCACGATCACGAGGTCGCTGGACGCTCCGGTCGACAGCGTCTGGGAGGTCATCGGCAATCCCGGCGCCTCGCCCGGTCGCGGGGTAGACGTGCGCGTGGAACGGCCGGGAGCGGCCGACGGCACCGGACTGGTCCGGGTCGTGAAAGTCGGCCTGGCGACGGTCCACGAGGAGATCACCGACGTCGGCCCGGGACACGTCATCCGGTATCGCATGACCAAGGGCGCTCCGGTGCGCGACTACACGAGCAGCGTGGCGCTCGAGGAGTCACCCGGTGGCGGCACACTGGTGTCCTGGGACGCCCGGTTCCGCCCGCTCGTTCCGGGCACCGGCTGGGCCGTCTCGCTCGTGTCGAAGCACACCCTCAACAGAGTGCTCGACGCGGTCGCCGAGAGTACAGGCGTCCGCGACGAGCACGGGCGGCGATTGAACAAGGGAGCAAGCCAGGGCGGCTCGCGCCTCACGCGCCATCACCTCAACGACCCTTCCGGTCTGCTGGCTGAACGTGTAGTACACGAGCAAGGCCTTCGGGTTCCTCTGGGCGCTCAGCGTCGTTCCTTTCGACTTGAGGATCGCCTGGAGATCGCGTCTCCGCGACCGGGATCAACTTCGATCCCCCGCTCGGCCGGAACTCCGGTTGGATTCAGGCGCTTGCGGTACCAAAGAGCGTCCGCTCCTGACGGGAAGTCCTCGACTCGACCCACCAGTTCGTAGCCGGCCCGCGCATAGAGGCTACGAGCCTGAAAATCGTAGGTGAAGTGGACGGTCTGCGTGCACCCGCGCGCTGCCGCCTCGGCTTCAGCGGCGGCGAGAAGCCGAATCCCGAGCCAGCGACCTCTGAGACTCGGGTCCACCCAGAGGCTCTTCAGCTCGCAGCAGTCGCCCCACGTCCAGCCGCTGACGCCGGCGACGACTTTGCCGGCGTCGCGAACGAAGATCGCCAGCTCGACTTCGTCACCGAGTCCCATCGCGGCGGACGCCTCACGACGGATCTGCGTTTCCAGGAATTCGACGTCAAGCGGATCGGGGTCGTTCTCGACGTGGAACGCCACAGCGCCTGCCCGGTCAGGCGCCGACGATCTGCTCGATCAACGAGACGTCGTCGAAGTACGTCCGGAACGACCGGATCTTCCCGTCGCGGAAGTCTGCCACCGTAAAGCCGGCCAACTGGACATGCCGTCCCGTTGCGTCCAGTACCGCGTCGTCCCCGCCGAGGACAAGTGGCCCGGTGTGATCGGCATCGACGAGCCATTCGGCGAAGGCCTTGTTGCCTACCTCGTCGAGTCCTCGGAACATGATGACGACGTTCGAAAACGCTATTTCACGGAAAGCGGCGAGCTCGGTGAGTGCTGGCAGCCCCGACACGGCCGCGTACGGCGACCAACCGACGACATCGTCGGTAAACAGAGTGCCCAGATCGAACGATGCGCCACCGACCTCGGCCTCGAGCGCCTTCATCAATATGTCCTTGCGCGATTCGCTCATAACAAACCCCCCTTGCCCCGCTGTTTGTCGATCGGCTTGTCCGAGGTTCGTCAGGACCCCAGAGCCTTCGCCTTGGCCGCCGCGAACTCCTCATCTGTCAGCGCGCCCGACTCGTGCAGCTTGGCGAGGTGTTCGATCTCGTCCGCCGGATCTGCCGGAGGGGGCGCATATTGCGCCGGAGCTGGCGGAGGGGGTGCAGGCTGCGCCGCCGGAGGAGGCGGAGGTGGCGCTTGCTCCTGATAGTCGTCGGCGGGGGCCTCCTCGTCCGCCATTTCTTGCTCGTAGCGCTTCTTCGTCCTATGGTGAGCAATCGCTGCTCCGGCCACCAGCGCCCGCCGCCTAGTTCTGTTGCCTACACACCTGCGAGACGGCTGATTGCGTCCGGGCCTCCGGCGAGCCTGGTGGTCGACCAAGACCCAGCTCGCCAGAGGAGGCCCAGATGCATGATCAAGTGTGCCCGCCCAAGCGGATGCGTTTCTCGTTCGAGTCGCGTTGTCGTCTCGTCTCGCTTGTCCTTGCTGGTGAGAGCCCGCAGGCGGCCGCGGCCGCCTGCGGGGCGAGCCGCGCGACCGGCTACCGGCTCTGGCGTCGCTACCAGGAGGGCGGCTGGGGGGCGCTTCGTGACCGGCCGCCGGTGCCGCGAGCATCAACCGCGGCGGCTGCTCGCGGGAGCTCGAGCAGCGGATCCTGGCGGCACGCGAGTTCGCGAAGGCAGGCCCTGCTGATCGTCGCGGGCCAGCTCGGCCTGCCCGCCTCGACGGTGTGGAAGGTGCTGCGCCGCTACGGCGTCTCCCGCCTGCGCGGGCCCGCCCGCGGGCCGGTCGTCCGCTACGAGCGCGAGCGGCCGGGCGAGCTCGTGCACGTCGACATCAAGAAGCTCGGCCGCTTCTGGACAGTCGGCAAGCGCATCCACGGCGACCGGCTCGCCCGCAACCGCCGCGCCGGCTGGCAGTACCTGCACCTCGCGATCGACGACCACTCCCGCCTCGCCTACGCTGAGCTGCTGCCGAGCGAAAGCCCGACCGAGTGCGTCGCGTTCCTCCGCCGCTCCGTTGGCTGGTACCGCGAGACGCGGCATCACCGTCGAACGCGTCCTCAGCGACAACGGCAACGGCTACCGCTCGTTCGCCTGGGCGGCCACCTGCGCCGAGCTCGGGATCGCCCGCCGCTACACCCGGCCCCGCCGGCCGCAGACCAACGGCAAAGCCGAAGCGCTCGTCAAGACCCTGCTGCGCGAGTGGGCCTACCGCTTCGCCTACCCCACAAGCGCTCACCGCGCCCGAGCCCTCCCCGGCTACCTGCGCTGGTACAACCAAGCACCGACCGCACAGCTCACTCGGCGGCCGGCCACCGATCAGCCGCGTCTCACAGGTCTGTGGGTCCCACACCTAGTCCGTCGCCTGAATCCCATGGGTACTCCTTCCCGTTCGTTGTGACACCTCGTCTGCTGACAGCGTCCGCAGGAGGACACCAACGCGCCGGCCATTGCCGGCCACGTCCCAACCTCCGAGCGCCCCGCCTCTTCAGAGAACGCCCTCGTCCACCGCCGGACGGGCAATCATGTACGAGCACATGCCGATGATCGGGAGGAAGATCAGGAAGATCGTCCAGCCCGCCTTGGCCCAGCCGCCGTGATCGCGACGACGGAAGTTGTCGATCAGGCACATGATCACGACCCAGATGATCATGACGACCACGGCGAAGATGAACATCTCCCACATGATGTTCAGAAATGGGAAGTCCGTCGCCAGCAGCATTCTCGACCTCACTTTCTCTCGTCGTTTTCGGGAGTGTTTCGGTTCGCGACGGCCGCTCCATCGTCCAAAAGGGATGAAATCCGAGCAGCGGCTCTTAGCATCCTCTCCGGGTGGTAATTCCTCCACGAACCTCGGTGTCGTAGCCGAGCGCAAGTCGGGGAGCGGCTGCCGCCACACGCAGCACTCCGGCAGTTGGGCCGACCACGACGGGGTCCAACCTCGGTGACGGCGGTCGACAACATCGTGCGCACGGATGCGAGACCGCGAGCCGCCGGACTTCCCAACCCGCGCGGTGTACCGCTTGATGTCCCATTGCGTAACGTCGGCGAGCCTCGGGCCGCCGCGCTCGTCTCGTTACGTAAGCCCGGGCGTCGCTGCGGGCGGACGCTGCGCAGCAGCCGAAGTACGCGAGCCAATCACCTCAGCAGCGCGCTCGTCCTTCCTGTCCTGCGACCAGTGGGCGCATACGGGCAGGCCGCTCGTCGTGGTCGTCCGCAATACGCCGAAGCCGACACATACGCGTGGACCACCGAGATGGAGAACGGCATCTTCGGCCTCGCCAGCTGATCCGATCCCGCGGCATCATCCCGACGGGATGATGCGGCCGGCCGCGGTCTTCGCTGGAATGAGCATTCGTCCGGCCGCTCGAAAGAGGTCAGATGCACTACCAGGATGTGTTACGGAAGCTTGCCATCCGCGACGACCGGTTCGTCGAGTTGATCCTCATGCACCACGAGCTTCGGGACAGTAACCCGTCGCTCGACCCGAAGACCCGCGCGCTCATCAACCTCGGCGCGCTCGTCGCTCTGGACGCCCCGACCGCCTCGTACCAGTGGGGGGTGGACGCGGCGCTAGCCGCGGGCGCCACCCCAGACGAGATCGTCGACACGCTCGTCGCAATCATGCCGACGGCCGGAGTGCCTCGCGTGACGGCTGCCGCGCCTAGGCTCGCCCTCGCGCTCGGTTACGACACCGAGGTCGCGCTGGAGGAATTCAAAGGCCGAAAGGATCTCTAAAGGGCGTTTGGTCAGCTTCCAGGCGACCAGAGTCGGAGTCTGACCGCGCGTGCTTCTTAAAGAGTGGGTCTCGGTAAGGGCGCCGGAAGCTGCTGGCGGCCCTTGACGTTGTAGCCCTGGATCGGAGTTCTCTGGCGGGTCCCCGGGCGCCCGACGTTCATGCGCCCTGGCCGTTCAGGGTACGCCGCCAGGCGCTGAGCAGCGCGTGAACTGCCGCGGCGCCGACGATCGGCTCCGTCGGGAGCGGGAGCGTCGCCGGTGAGAGGATGAACGGGCGGGTCTGGGGGCCGCCGATTCCTCCATGGAACGAGATCAGCTCCTCGAAGGCGCAGCCCTCGTCGAGCACGGGATCGTAGAAGCTGCCGACCATGATGTCCGGGACGTGATCGAACCCGTCCGTTCGGAGCAGATGTGCGGCCGCCGTGGGCGAGAAATGTGCGAGCGGGTCAATGCCGTCGACACGGCTGTCCGCCGGGTAGCGCGCGCCCTCGCCACCGAGCACGACCGCGCCGTGCTCGCTCGAGCGTACGAGGATCCAACCGATGTGGGGATGCTCCCGGAGCGCCGGGATCAGGCGGGGATGCCGCTCCTCGATCTCCTCGAGCGTCAGCCGCCGCCGCTCCTCCATCAGGTAGACCAGCCCGAGGTTCCCCGAGCCGAGAACGACCACGTGCTTGTCCGAGACGTCGTTCTTCGCTCGCTTCTCCTTCTTGCCCGTGGCCTCGGTCAGGGCATGGCCGACCATCGAGCTCTGCTCGTCGCCGCCTCCGATCTCCGTGACGTCACCGCTCGCGAGCGAGCGCTCGACGAGATCGTCCAACCCGTAGCCGTTGCGCTGCTTGAACGTCGCGCCCTGCGTCTGCCCATGATCCGACAAGACGACGATCTCGTACGGGCGGGCGGCGTAGCGGCGCGCTCGATCGATACGCGCAAACTGCTGATCGAGCTTCCGGAGCGCCTCGAGCGTGTCCGAGCGCTCGAGGCCGGAGTGATGCGCCACCTCGTCGTAGCTCGAGAACGTCGCGTACACGGCCGGGCGGCCCTTCATCATGTCGGTCAGCACGCCGTAGACGATCAGGTCGCGGATGAACACGCACAGGACGGCGCGTAGCAGGGGATAGATGCCTCCGCGGTGCCCTCGCGGACGCACGTCGCGGCTTCTCTGCCGCCAGGCCCCGATCACCTCGAGCACGATCTCCCAGAAGATCAGGACGAGGATCCTCGTCACGTTGAAGCCGTTTGCAAGGAAGGCACGGTAGCCGGGGTTCGCCTGCTTCTCGGCCTCGATCTTGCTGACCGTCAGGATCACATGGTCGGCCTCGCCCGAGAGGAGGTTGCCGCGGCTCGCGCCTCCGTCGATCAGCAGGCCGATCCCGGTGGCACGCCGGCGCTCGATCTCGGCGCAATCCGGCGGCGCCGAGCAGGTCATGAGGGTTGCCGTCTCTTTCTCGACCCAGCGGAACGCCGGAATGTCCTCGTTCGAACCCAGCAGGATCCCGGCCTGTGAAGCGCCCGTTTGGGACGAGAGATCGGTTTCCCATTCGGTGAGCCGGTGGGATCCGTCTGCGAGCCATGCGGCCATCGTCGGGACGCTCCCATCACGCATGGCGCGGCGAAGCACCGGCAGCGCAAGCCCGTCGATCTCGAGAAAGACGATCCCCGAAGCGTCTGTCAGAACGCGCTCTCCGGAACGGCGAGCAATACGCTGCGTCACGCGGAACGTGTAGGTGTCGTCATCGTTGGTCCCGAGCACGACATCGAGGATGACGCCGAAGTGCCGCAGCGACGAGCGCAACTAGGAGTGCTGACCAGAACGAGTCGACCGAGATGTCGCCGTCAGTGATGTTGTCGGCGGCGACAAGCATCAGCGCGTCGAGCACGAGGATGAGCGCGAAGCCGATAAGCAGCATGAACGGCAGGCGCAGGGCCGCGATCAGCGGCGGGAGGAGCGCGTTCAGGATCGCGATCACGAGAGCGGCGACAAGCGCGCCACCGAAGCCGTTCACGTCGGCGCCCGGGATGAGCCACGCCGCGACCATCAGCGATGCGGCTGCTACGAGCCAGGACAATACGACTCGCGGTGCGCTGAGACGCGGCCGCCCGGGGCTCCAGGCCACCTCCTCGCCGTATGCGATCTCAGACTGCTGTTTCATCTCGCCTTCCAATCGTCAGGGTCTTCATCCTTTCAGCTAGAGGAGCCTGACTAGTCCGTCTATCAGGAACAGAAGTCCGAAAACGGCGGTCGACTAGTGCCTGAGACTGGTCTGATTCGCGACCATCCAACCCTTCGTGGCGACGACCCAGCCCTCCGCTCGCCGTCCTGCGACGAGGTAGATGCCGACCGGAACGAGCACCGGGATGCTCGCCACGGCGATGAACAGCACGATGAGCGCCGCCTCCTCGATCGGCAGTAGGGAGGCAATGCTGATCTGCGCGACTGCGAGCAGGGTGATTGCGAGACGCTTCGGGCCGACGCCGAAAGCCAAGCCAAGCGAGAAGACGAGACGCGGTCTCAGGTGCTGGAGCCTCGTTGCGAGATCGAGCTTCGCGCGCACCGCGTCGAGCCGCGGTCTCGGTCGAGATGGGCGATGCAGCTCGGGATGCCGCCACTGGCGCCACGCCGCCATGAGCAGGGCGACACCGAACACGAGCTCGAGGACGTTGAGGACCGTCGGCCGGCCGCTCAGCGGTCCCGACGTCGTTGCCGAGCCGATCGCGAAGCCGACGCCGCAGACGACGGCCTGGGCAGCCAGGAAGCCAGCCGCGAACGCGAGCCCGTTCGAGCGTCCTCGTCCGCTTAGGAGCACCGTGAGCGTCGTAACGAGGAGAATCGGGCTGAAGGCCGCGACCAACGCATAGACCAGAATCTGAGGGATCAACGGCATGGATGCCTACACGGCCGAGCATGACGCCGCGCTCGTTCAGGAATTCGGCTGGACGCCTGGTGCGGCATCGCGTGCCGTGACGTCCTGGGACGCGTCCGGCTCGGACGTTCCCTCCTTCGTCTTCTCCTGTGTTGCGGCGATGACCGCCGCCCCGAGAAGCGCGATCGCAAGCCCGCTAATCGCAAGGACGAGGTGATCCTGGCTCAGGGTCTCCTGGAGGACGAGTGCGCCGAGAATCACGCTGACGATCGGGTTCGCGACAGACACTGTGGCGACGGAGTCGACGAGCTTCCCCGTCGAGAGGGAGATCTGCTGAAGGAGGAATCCGACGATGCCGGCGATCGCCATCGCCCACACTTCCCAGTTTTCGAAGACCGCCCATCCCTCGGTGTGGAGGTTCTCGACCACGGGCTTCATGAGCGTCGCCGAGAGCCCGTAGAGTATCCCGGCCGTCGTTCCGAAGAGGGCCGCCTTGGTGCTCGGGCCGCCGGGGTTGGCGAATAGGAGTAGCGCTACGCAGACCGCGGCAATCACGATGATCGCGCTGCTCCAATCCGACGCCGGCGCGTCGTCGACGCCGGCGCTCGGATCGCCGTAGACCCCGAAGATAGCGAGCCCCGCGACGGTGATGCCCGCCCCGAGAATTTCGCGCCTGTAGATCTGCTGACGGGTCAGGAAGTAGCCGAGGGGGATCGCCCAGATGATCGATGTCACGAGTAGCGGTTGGACGATCGAAACAGGCCCTCGGTCAAGCGCCGCGGCCTGGAGCCCAACGCCGGCGATCTGCGCAGCCAGGCCGAGGAGCCAGACCCAGGCCGTGATCAGCTTGAGGAACGACTTCGGCCGGCGGAAACTTACGCCCTCGCCGGTACCTGCACCTGGCCGGCGTCGTGTTCCGCGAGGAGGCCGAACGGCTCGAGAAGCGTCTCTACGGTGGGGTAGAAAGTTCTACCCATCTGAGCGAATCTGAGAGCACCTAGCGTGATCTGAACCGCTCAACCATGCGGTTTCGTCACACCTCGGACAGCGCCGACCAGACCTCGAGCTTCTGGCGTGTCCTCGCGATGACCTCGTCCGTGAACTCGGTCGTCCCGCTGTGTCCACGGAGGTCGGCCGTCCGGACGCCCCCGGCAATCGCCTCGAGGCTGGCCTCACGCACCGCACGACCTGCCGCCGAAGCATCTCGATCCTCCATGTGGGTGAGCAGCGCGGCGCCGGCGAGGATCATCGCGAGGGGGTTCGCGACGTTCTTCCCGAAGAGAGAGGGGGCTGTCCCGTGAGCGGCCTCGGCCATGATCGCCCGAGGTCGGTACTCGTCGCCGAACGCGACGACGAGCGACTCGGAGCCCGCGATCGAGCCGAATAGCGGCAGGACGAAGTCGCTGAGGATGTCGCCGTCGCGATTGAGGGCCGGGATGACCATCGGGTCACCGCCGGATGCGAGAAGAAGTGCGAAGGTCGCATCGATGAGATGCGGCTCGTACGGGACCTCCGGATGTCGCGCTGCAGCGGCATCCATCTCCTCCTTCAGCATTCCTTCGTAGACGGGGCTGACGGTGTACTTCGGCCCGCCGAAGACCTTCGCGCGCGTCCGCAACGCGTGACGGAAGGAAAACTCGGCAACCGCACGGCACACGCCACGATCGATGCGCTCCGTGCGGTAGGCGATCTCGGTCTCGCCCGATCCCTCGCGCCATTCCCTCGCACCGTAGGCATCGCCGACGGCCATGCGGACGACCGAGATCGGGGCGTGGACACCTCCGACGGGGGTGATGCCGGGGATCCTTCGCCCGGTCCGGACGATGACCTGGGCGCCGATCTCCTCCCGAAGAATGCGGTTCGGGCTGCCCACATCACCCGTTGTCTCCGGCGTGACCGTTGCCGCCTTGAGACCGAGGCCGGCGGCGACGATCGCCCGCGCCGCCTCGTGGACGATCTCGTTACCCGTCTTCCGGCGCGACTCGAGCGAGAGGTCGTAGCGCGGAAACTCCAGCTCGAATCCGATCGTGTCTGCCGCGAGAACGCGAAGTGCCTCGTCGAGGAGCTCCTGTCCCGTCTCGTCACCCTCGAGCACGACGATCGTCTTCGTGTCCATCGCCTGGCCAGTCTACTGACCGCAATCCGGCCGGCCGCCTGCCCGGAATACCTGTACAGACCCTGCCGTTCTCAGGAGTACTATGGAATCTCGAACCCTCACGGACATCAAGAGCGAGCTCCAGCGGCTGACCGAGGAGCGCACGGAGCTCTGGCACGGACTCTCCCACGGCCACGACCCGGAAAAGGCGGCGGCGATCGTCGCCCTGAACGCCCGTATCGAGGCGCTCTGGGGCGAGGCGCGCGCCGCGAGCAATCGAGCACGATTCGGTCCTCAGAAGGACGTTCTGGCCCGGGCCCGCGCCGAGGAGCGACTCGAGCGCGACCTCGCCCGCCAGGGCCGCGTCGCGGCTTGAGATACACCTGCGGGTAATCGTTGGCCGCGACGATCCGGGTCGGCACGTGCTCGTTCGCCGACGAGGCGCTCACGAAGCTCTGGTACCCCCGCGGCCTGCGAACGGGCGAGGATCGTCTCCGCTATTACGCGCAGCATTTCGACACCGTCGAGATCGACTCGAGCTACTACACGCTGCCAAGTGCCGAGAACGCGACGCGCTGGGCAGCGCGGACTCCTCACGGATTCGTCTTCCACATCAAGGCGTTCGGCTTGATGACGCGACATGCAGTGCGCATCGAGCAGCTGCCTCCCGATCTCCGTGGCGCGGTCGAGGTCGGCCCTACCGGACGTGTGGATCATCCAGCCCGGGAGGTTCGAGCCGAGGTGTTCGCCCGCTTCCACGATGCGCTCGAACCCCTCCGTGCCGCCGGAAAGCTCGGAGGAATCCTGATGCAGTTCCCGCCGTACGTCGTGCCCCGCGCCGAGTCGTTCGCCTATCTCGAATGGGCCAAGGCACATCTCCGTGGCGACGAGATGCTCGTCGAGTTCCGTCACCGGTCGTGGCTCGACGAGGACAACCGCGCGGAGGTGCTTCGCTTCCTCGAGGAGCTCGGCGCTTCGATCGTCGTCGTCGACGCGCCACGAAGCGATGCGAAGAACGTTCTACCGACGATTCCTACGACGACGAGCGACACGGCCTACGTACGGATGCACGGCAGGAACGCGGCGACGTGGAACACGCGGGCGAAGACCGCGGCCGAGCGGTTCGACTATCTCTATTCGGATACCGAGCTGACCGAATGGATCGAGCCTCTTCGCGAGCTCGCTGCGACCAGCGCGAACGCGTACGTGTTCTTCAACAACAACGGCCGGAGCGCCGTTCCTTCGCCCGAGCCTGCTCAGACGGCACTTCTCGACGATCCCGACCAGCCGGCGACGAGCTGGATCGCGCAGGCTCCCACGAACGCGATCATGCTGCGTCAGCTCCTGAAGGACGCCGGGCTGCCCGTCAGCGATCCGTCGCAGATCTGACCGCCGCTTCCGGCCTTGTGCGCGAGGCCCTGCCGACCCATACCCGCAAGGCCGTGCGCCCCAGAGCGACCGGCTGGCGTCCCGCCGAAGGCGATTCCGTGGAATCAACCATCTAGGATAGGCCGGGTGTCGCTGGCCCTTCTCACGGGCCCGGCGAACGCCGGCAAGGTCGCCACGTTACTCGATCGCTACGTTGCCGCGCTCGACCGGGAGCCGTACCTCGTCGTGCCGAATCGAGACGAGGTCGAGCGGATCGAACGCGATCTCCTGGCGCGTGTCCCGGTTCTTCTCGGCGGCTGGATCGGCACGTTCGATCGCCTCGCCCGGCGCGTAGCCCGGCGAGTCGAGACGGAGGCGGTGCTGTCCCCGCTTCAGCGGGCGCTGCTCCTCCGCAGGGTCATCTCGGTCACGGACACACCACAGTTCGACGTGTCGGCGCGCTTCGGTGGCTTCGGCGATGCGCTGGGAGAGGCGATTGCCGAGCTCGAGGTCGCGCTCGTCGAGCCGGAGGAGGTCGAGGGTGAGCTTGGGCGTCTCTACCGTGTCTACCGCGGCGAGCTCGAACGCCTCGGCGTCATCGATCGGGAGCTGATCGCGGCGCGGGCGGCGCGGGCCATCGCCACGGACCTCGAGGCCTGGGACGAGTCGCCGGTCTTCGTCTACGGCTTCGAGGATCTCACGGGCGCCCAGTGGGCTCTCGTCGAGGGCCTGGCTGCGAGAACGGAGGTCGTCGTGTCGCTGCCGTACGAGCCGGCCCGTCCCGCGTTCGCGGCGCTCGAGCGCACGGCCAACGACCTCGCCGGTCTCGCCGGACGTGCGATCGAGGAGCTCCCGGCACAGAACTGGTATGAGGCGCCGGCGCTCGCCCACCTCGAGCGCGTGCTCTTCGAGGACGCAGATCGAGGCCCCGCGCCGCTCGACGGCAGCGTCAGATTCCTCGAGGCGGCGGGTAAGCGGGGAACGCTCGAACTTGTCGGGGACGAGATCCTCGGGCTGCTTCGCAGCGGTCTCAGCCCCGACGAGGTTGGCGTCATCGTTCCGTCCCTCGAGCTCCTGCGCGTGCCCCTCGAGACGTCCTTCGGGGCGTTCGGCATTCCGTACGAGATCGAGGGCTTCATACGCGTGCCGCGGACTCCGCTCGGAAGGGCGCTCCTCTCGCTTCTCCGGTTTGCGTGGTTGGACGGTGGTAGGCAGGAGCTGTTTGCGTTTCTCCGCTCGAGGTACTCGGGGCTTCCGCGCGGCCGCGTGGATTTCGTCGAGGGGCGACTCAGGGGCCGGGCGATCACCGCACGCGACCGCGTCGAGGCGGAGACCGTCCAGCACCTCGGGCAGCTGCCTCCTACGCTCGCACTCCTCCGCTCCGAGGCACCGGCCCTCGAGTCGGTGGATGCGGTCGTCCGGACGATGCTCGAGGCTGCCTGGGGTCTCGACAGCCCTCCGCTCGGCGAGAGCGCCGACGGCGATCTGCAAGCCGAGGAGTCGATCCGGCAGGTCCTCCGCGAACTCGACGGTTGGGCCGGGCTCGGCGCAGCGTCCGAGAGGGAAGAGATCGTCGCGGCGCTCGAACGGGCGACCGTGTTCCCCCGGCGGCAGCAGTCGGGACACGTGGCGGTCGTCGACCTTCTCCGGGCGCGCACGCGACGGTTCTCGATCGTCTTCGTCCTGGGTCTCGAGGAGGGCGTGCTTCCGCATCGAGCCGCCGAGACGCCGTTCCTGTCAGACGAGACACGCCGGACGCTCGAGCTGGCTCGTGGCGGCGGCCGGAGGCTCGTTCCCATCGACCGGATCGCACGCGACAGGTATCTGTTCTACACCGCCTGTACCAGGGCATGGCGCCGGCTGTACCTCGTCCGCGAGGCGGCGACGGAGGAGGGGCGACCGCTCGAGGCGAGTCCGTTCTACGAGGATGTCCGCTCCCGATTCGTCGCGGACGAGGTCGAGCGGTGGACGCGAAGGCGTCCGCTTTCGGCGCTCGCGTGGCAGCTTCACGAAGCGCCGACCGAGCGCGAGAGGCTCCGGGCCGTGGCCGCCGTGGCCGCCGAGAGCGAGGGCATCGCACGCTCGCTCGCAGCCGCGAGCGGCTGGAGTCGCCAGCTCGAGCGAGCGCTCGGTGCGTTCTCTCGTGGGACGAGGCTCGTCAACCCGCAAGCGCGAGCACGATTCGCCGATCAGGCGCGGTTCTCGGTGACGGAGCTCGAGTCCTTCGGCGAGTGCTCCTCGATCTGGTTCGTGGATCGGGTGATCGACCCTCGCCCGATCGACGCCAAGGTCGATCCCCGGCTTCGCGGACAGGTGGCGCACCAGGCGCTCTACCGCTTCTACGCGGGGCTGCCGAAGCGGTTCGGCGCCGACCAGGTCGATCCCGAGCGGCTTGACGAGGCGATCGAATTCCTGTTCGAGTGCCTGGCAGGCGCCCTCGCGGGGCAGGTGCGGCTCGAGCTCGACGAGATCGACTTTCTCGAGCTGGAGGGGACGCTCGCACGCGACCTCGAGCACTTCGTGCGACAGGACGTCTCGCTGGGCCTCCCGCTCGTCCCGAGGCGGTTCGAGGTCGGGTTCGGCAACGATCGCGCGGCTCCGGAGCTTCAGCGCGGCCTCGAGCTCGGGGGGTTCACCGTCTCCGGGAAGATGGATCGGATCGACGTCGACCCGTTCTCGGCCCGGGGGATCGTCCAGGACTACAAGTCGGGGACGGCCCATTCGGCGAAGCAAATCGAGTCAGACGGCCGTCTTCAGATCCCGCTGTACATGCTCGCGCTTCGTGATCTCGTCGGGATCGAGCCGCTCGGAGGCCTCTACCGCTCGCTCTCGGGGGAGAGGGAAGGCCGGGGGATGCTCCGTCGGGAGTTCCAGGACGACGTGCCCGGTTTCGCCGCTGCCGACTACCTCGACGAGGATGGCTTCTGGGCGACAGTCGAGCGGGCGCAGGAACGCGCGCGCGCGGCCGTCGAGCGGATCCGCGCCGGTGATGTCCGGCACGATCCCCGTGGCCACACCTGTCCGCGCTGGTGTGAGCGGTGGACGATGTGCCGGATCGAGCGACCGTAGATGCCCGCGCCGACCGTCAATCCCGCCCAGCTGGCTGCGATCGAGGAATCCGGAATCGTCTTCGTCTCGGCGGGCGCCGGAACGGGCAAGACTACGGTGCTCGTCGAGCGGTACGTGAAAGCTGTTGCCGACCGTGGACTGTCCGTCGACTCCGTTCTCGTGATCACGTACACCGACCGAGCCGCCGGGGAGCTGAAGGAGCGCATACGCGAGCGCTTCCGAGATCTCGGCCGTCGTGACCTTGCCCGAGAGGTCGATCGGGCGTGGGTCTCGACGATCCACGGCTTCTGCTCGCGCCTGCTTCGCGCGCATCCGTTCGATGCCGGCCTCGACCCCCGGTTTCGCGTGCTCGACGAGGGCCAGGCGCGCGTTCTCCGATCCGAGGCGTTCATGGCTGCTCTCGGCGGGTTCTGCCGTGAGCGCCAACCGGAACGGCTCCAGCTCCTTGCGACGTACGGCGCGCGCAGGCTCCAGTCGATGCTCACCGGAGTCTTCGAGCGACTTCGTTCCGCGGGCCTGCCACTCGATCTTGCTGCTCGTCCAAGTACCGAGCTGGAGTCGCGGCTCGCGGACCTGGGGCGCCGCGCAGGTGAGGCGTTGGAGGCCGAGGGGCTGGTTGACGATGCCGTCAGGGAGACGCTGGAGCAAGCCGTCAGATTGCTCGGGCACGAGGTGCTGCCGGAACGCCTGCTCGATCTGTCGGACATTGCCCTTCCAGCCGGGGGGATGGACTCGGAGCGCGTAGCCGCGTACTCCGAGGCGGTCGAGGCCGTCGAGCGTGCGGCGCTCGATCGGGTGGCAGCACGTGACCGAGAGCTCCTCGAGCTGCTCCTTCGCGCGTTCGACCGCTCCTACCGAGCCGCGAAGGAACGCGAATCCGCCCTCGACTTCGAGGATCTCCAGCTCGGGGCGCGCGAGTTGCTGCGCGAGAACGCGGCCGTTCGGGAGCAGGCGCGCTTCCGGTTCCAGTCGATCATGGTCGACGAGTTTCAGGACACGAATCGCCTTCAATGCGAAATCGTGGACCTGATCGCGGGCGACGAGCTGTTCTTCGTCGGAGACGAGTTCCAGTCGATCTACCGGTTCCGCCACGCAGACGTGGACGTCTTCCGCGAGCGGCGGTCGCAGAGCCGCGGCGTCCTCGCGCTGACCGAGAACTATCGTTCGCGCCCCGAGGTCCTCGACGTCGTCAACCATCTGTTCGGCTCCGCTTTCGGCGAAGGATTCGAGCCGCTGTCGGCATCGGCGCTCTTTCCGGATCCGCTCTCTGGCCCGGCCGTCGAGGTTCTGGTCACCGATCGGGCGAGCTACAGGGGCTCCGGCACTCTCTGGCGGACCGCCGAAGCGCGTCACGTGGCTCGGCGGGTACGCGAGCTGGTTGACGCCGGCGACTGCACACCCGGTGAAGTCGTCCTCCTGTTCGCGGCGGGAACGAGCGCCGAGGCGTACGAGGCAGCTCTCCGATCGGAGGGCCTTCCGACCTATCGTGCGACGGGTCGCGGGTACTTCGGGCAGCAGCAGGTCGTCGACCTGCTCGCCTACCTTCGGCTACTCCAGAACCGCTATGACGACGAGGCGCTCGTCACCGTTCTCGCATCGCCGCTCGTGGGTGTCTCGAACGACGCCCTCGTCCTGCTCCGGCGCGCTGCGGGCCGCCGGCCGCTGTTCTCGGGACTCGAGCGGGAGCCGCCGGAGGCTCTCTCCCCGCGCGACCGGCGTCTCTTCGTGGCGTTTCGGCAGCGCTACGAGCGACTCGTTCCGCTCTCGGGATCGATCGGTCTCGAGCGCTTGTGCGAGCGGATCGTCACCGAGCACGACTATGACCTCGCGGTGCTCGCGCGCTGGGACGGCAAGCGGCGATACGCGAACCTCCGGAAGCTCGCGAGGCTCGCACGGTCATACGAGGAGCTTCGTGGTCCCGACCTCGAGGGCTTCGTCCGCTTCGTCCGCGACCAGGAGGAGGCAGGCGCCCGAGAAGTCGAGGCGGTGGCTGAGGAGGAGGGAGCTGAGGCCGTCAGACTCCTGACGATTCACGCGGCGAAGGGTCTGGAATTCCGGGTCGTCGTCGTCTGTGATGCGGGGCGACGCCCGGGGCGGCCGGCGCCCGAGGAGATCCTCTGCCTGCCGGATGGGCGCTTCGGGTTCCGCGTTGCCGATCCGGTTACGGGAAGGCATCGCGATGCCTTCGGGTACGAGGAAGTCAAGCGTGCCGACGCGGCCGCCGAGGCGGACGAAACGCGGCGCCTCTACTACGTTGCGATGACACGCGCGATCGATCGCCTGATTCTGGCCGGGTCGTTCGATCCGACCCGGAACGATGCTGCGGGGACGCCCATCGGATGGGTGGTGGACAGGATCGGAGCCGGACTCGACGTCGACGGCGCTCGCGAGTTCGAGATCGACGGCGCCGTCGTGCTTCTCCGCGTCGACCGGTGGTCGACGCACCTGGAGCCGGTCGCTGGGACACCGACGGAGCAACTCGAGCTCTTCCGACTGCCGGACCGGGATGAAGCCCACGAGTCGGAGCTGCCACCTTTGCCGGCGCTTCCGGAGCCTCCCACACGGATCGTGCGGCAGCTCTCCTACAGCGCGCTCGCGCTCTTCGAGCGCTGCTCGTACAGGTTCTACGCGCAGCGAATCATCGGGCTCTCCGAGGA
Organism: uncultured Thermoleophilia bacterium; assembly: GCA_963710975.1. GTDB lineage: Bacteria > Actinomycetota > Thermoleophilia > Gaiellales > Gaiellaceae > JBBQXH01. The sequence continues at coordinate 390,446 of CAVQCG010000004.1, forward strand.
GGAGCCCGCGCGAGGCGAGAGCGGAGGGGGGCTCGCAGCGACCGAGATCGGTGATGCGGTCCATGTGCTGCTCGAGTCGGGCTCTGCGACGGGAGTCCTCCGGGAGTCGCTTCTCGCTCGATATCCAACGGCGACCGACGATGACGTCGAACGCGTCAGCACCCTTGTCGGTGCCTGGCAAGGCTCCACCACGGCGCAGGCCGTTGCCGGGCTGGCAGGAGTGGTGAAAGAGCTTCCGTTCGCATTCGAGCACGGCGGAACGCTCCTGCACGGGGTGTTCGACCTGTTTCACCGTGCGGCGGATCACGCGCTTGTGGTCGATTACAAGACGAATCGACTCGATGGGCTCGATCCGCGTGCGGTCGTAGAGTCGGAGTACAGGCTGCAGGTTCTGATCTACGCGCTCGCGGCGCTGAAGGCAGGGGCGTCAGAGGTCAGGGTCGTCTACGTGTTTCTCGAACGCCCCGACGACGCCGTCGAGCTTACGTTCGGCACCGGTGATCTCTCCGCGTTGGGCGAGGAGCTGTCTTCTGTGATCGCGAGAGTCGACGCGGGCGGGTTCCATCCGACCCCGAGCGACTTCGCGTGCAACGGCTGCCCGGTTCTCGGCCGCGTATGTGCGGGGATGTACCGCGATACCGATTCGTACCCGGAGGGCGAACGGGACTGGCTCGCCGCCGAGTCGGGCACCGGTTTGTGAGCATCGGTGCCGACGAGCTATTTGCGTGAAGCACGTCGACGCGTTGGACCGAGACGGCTGCGGATCGTAGCGATCATCGCCCGACTCGCCGACGAGCATCCTGACGCGATGATCGCGCTTCGCTTCGACTCCGATCTGGAGCTTCTCGTGGCAACCGTGCTCTCGGCACAGACCACGGATGTCACCGTGAACCGCGTGACGGGTGAGCTCTTCCGGAAGTACCGCTCTCCGCAGGACTACCTTGCGGTTCCGCTCGAGGAACTGGAGCGCGACATCCGGCCGACCGGCACCTACCGCCTCAAGGCGAGGCACCTCCGTGGGGCGATGAGGATGTTGATCGAGGACTACGACGGTCAGGTGCCCACGCAGCTGGCCGACCTCGTCCGGCTCCCGGGTGTCGGTCGGAAGGTGGCGAACGTCGTTGCCGCCGAGCGCGGAACGGCCCAGGGGATCGTCGTCGACACACACGTGCGTCGTCTCTCGCAGCGGCTGGGCCTCACGCGCCATGACGACCCCGCGAAGATCGAGCGTGATCTCCAACGAATCGTGCCGCGTGAGGATTGGGGTCGCTTTCCGCACCTCCTCATCTGGCACGGCCGACGGATCTGCATGGCTCGATCGCCCCGGTGCGAGATCTGTCCACTGACCGAGCTTTGCCCGTCAAGCCGGATCCCGTAGGAGTTCACACGGTGCGCGACACGGTCAGTGTTCGTTCCACGTCGTTGCTGGTTCGGCACAGACACGGCGTATCGAGTGCGCCTTTCCAGCCTACGCTGCGTCCATGCATTCGGTCGATCTTGCGCTCTATGCAGACACCCTCGCCGCGGAGGCAGCCGCTCTGTCGGCCCGGCTCGAGCGCACGCGCGGACGTCTCCGGCGGGCCGCGATCGAGCACGAGGCACGGTCCGACCTTTCAGCTGACGTCGTCGAAATACTCGAGCGGCGAGGGTTGCTTCCGCTGGCCGTCCCTCTGGATCCGGAGGAGCAGTCGGCGGAGATCGGAGCATTGCGGCGCGAGCTCGACGCGGTCGAGCAGCTTCAGGCGTGGGTGGAGGCTCGACGTGCGGAGGCACAGCGGACCGGCGTGTCATGGGAAAGCCCCCGCGAGGAGACGGCAATGCGCTGACACACCCTGTGTGCTTGGACGCGGGACCTGCCCCGCCGGACTCCGCCGTCAGACGGCCGCGAGATCGCTCTCGCCGGCGCCCAGCGCGGCGAGGTAGCGCTCAGCGTCCAGCGCCGCCTGGCAGCCGGACCCGGCGGCCGTGACCGCCTGGCGATACACGTGATCCTGAACGTCGCCGGCCGCGAACACGCCGGGGATGTTGGTCTCGGTCGTCTTCCCCTTCGTGACGATGTACCCCGCTTCGTCCATGTCGATGATTCCCTCGAACAGCGAGGTCGTCGGGTCGTGACCGATCGCGACGAAGAGGCCGTCGGCCGCGACGGTGGCCGTCTCGCCCGTCTTGACGTTCTCCGCGAGGACGCCCGTCATGCGCCCTCCGTCGACTCCCAATACGTCCGTGACCACGGAGTCGAGCACGAACTCGATGCGCTCGTTCGATCTTGCACGGTCGACCATGATCGGCGAGGCTCGAAACTCGTCCCGCCGGTGAACGAGGGTTACCTTGGTCGCGAACTTCGCGAGGAAGGTTGCCTCCTCGAGGGCGGAGTCGCCGCCGCCGACGACGATGACCTGCTGGTCGCGGAAGAATGCTGCGTCGCAGACGGCGCAGTACGAGACGCCGCGTCCCTGCAGCTTCTGCTCGGACTCCAGGCCGAGCTGGCGCGCAGTCGCACCTGTGGCAACGATGACGGTTCTGGTGCGGTACTCGTCATCGCCGATCCAGACGCGGAAGGGCTGCTCCGAGAAGTCGACGCGTGTGACGTCGTCGGTGATGAACTCGGCGCCGAATCGCTCGGCCTGCCGTCGGAAGTCCTGCATCATCTCGGGGCCCAGGATGCCGTCGGGGTAGCCGGGGTAGTTCTCGACGTCGCTCGTGATCATCAGCTGGCCGCCCCACTGGAACCCCTCTATGACGAGCGGACTCATGTTGGCGCGTGCGGTGTACAGGGCGGCCGTATAGCCGGCCGGCCCACCGCCGACGATGATCACCTCATGCGGTTCGTTCCCGCCCACGATCAGTCCTCTCTACGTCTGCACCGAGTGCTCGCAACGTGATTGTTCGCTACTAGGTCAAACGACTCGCTGAGCCCGATTGTTCCTTCGGTGTCAGCTCCAGAGTGAAGGGTTACAGATCTGCGATATCGGGGTTCGGTCGGGACGCCAGCGTCCCGACCGAATACACCAGGGTTCAGGCCGCGTCAGCCACGTTGTCGCCCGGGCCCGGGTCGACCGCCGGCGCGTCGTCGTCGCCGAGATCGCGGCGAAGGGGCTCGCCATCGAGCACCGTCGCGCGGAATGGGCTGGCCGTCAACTCGGAAGCCTGCAGCGCGCGTGCGGTACGCTCGATCGGCTCGGGCACGGCGATCTCCGCGCGCTGGACAACACCCAGCTCGGAGAATCGTCGTGCCGTGACGAGAACGCGCCGTTCGAGTGACCCCACGGCATCGTTGTACGCGCCGACCGCGCCGTCGAGGCTCTTTCCCACCCTGACGAAGTGATCTGCCATCGTGCGGATTCGGTCGTAGAGCTCCTTGCCGAGCTCGCTGACGGCCCGTGCGCTCTCCGCGACCGTCTCCTCACGCCAGCCCCGAGCGACCGCGAGTAGCACTGTGATCAGCGTCGCCGGGGATGCGAGCACGACACCGAGCCGGGCCGCGTCCTCGAGCAGGCGTGGATCCTGCTCGAGCGCCGCCTGGAGCAGAGACTCGCCCGGAACGAACAGGACGACCAGCTCGGGCGTCGGCTGGAACTGTTCCCAGTACGACTTTGCGCTGAGCTTCGTCACGTGGTCGCGCAGTTGGCGGCCGTGATCCTTGAGCCGTGCCCGCTGAGTCTCGTCGTCAGCTGCTTCGAGCGCGTCGAGATACGCCTGAAGCGGCGCCTTGGCGTCGACGACCACGTTCTTGTGGCCCGGAAGCTTGACGATGAGATCGGGTCGAAGCGCCCCGCCCTCGGCGTGCGCCGTCTCCTGCTCGACGAAGTCGCAATACCCGACCATTCCCGCCGCCTCGACCGCGCGGCGCAATTGCATCTCGCCCCAGCGGCCGCGAACCGCGGGAGCCCGCAACGCGGTGACGAGACTCGCCGTGTCGGTGCGCAGTCGATCCTGGGTCTCCGCAAGGGACTTCACCTGGGCGGTCAGCGATCCGTACGCCTCGCTTCTGGCTTTCTCCAGCTCACGCACGCCGCTGTCGACCTTGGTGAGCGATTCCCTGATCGGCGCAACCATGCGCTCGAGGGCCTTCTCGCGAGTCTCCAGATCGTCGGTCGACTGTGCCCTGAGCTGGCTGACCGCCTCCGCGGAGAGCGCCTTGAAGGCGTCGGCGAACTCGTCTTTGAGGCCGGCTCGATCGGCGGCTGCCTGGCGCTCGAGCGTGAGCGTCGTCGTCAGCTCGGTGACACGACGCTCGAGCTCGTGACAGGCGTCGCGCTCGGCGTCGCGCTGGCTCTCGAGGCCGTGAATCCGCCCGCGCAGCGCGAGCCACCCGACGAGAGCTCCTGCGCCGAGTCCGAGGATCAGAAAGAGCGCCGCGATCACCTGGATCTCCGTTCCATGGGGTCGATCAGCGTAGCGCTCGCATCGGACAGAGCCGTGGCTCTGCCCGGAACCGCTCGGCTCCTAGGCCTTCGCCTTCTCGGCCTTCGCCCTCGCCTTCTCCGCCTTTGCGGCCTCCGAGCGCTTCTGGGCCTCGATCCGGTCGCGACCGCCTCGGACAACGGTCGCGATGTAGATGACGATCACCGCGATCGCGCCGATAGCCCCTTGGCCACGAACGTCGCCGACCTGGCTTTCGACGTACTCCTCCGGGGTGACGCCCTGGTTGGCCAGGTAGGGCGGTACGGTCACGCCTCGGGCGAGCTCTGCCTTCTGGTAGTCGTCGAGGAATCTCCCGACGGGCGGAAGCTGGAGGAAGGTCATGATCGCGGTGGCACCGAGGACGATGCAGAAGGGAAGCGCGAGGCGAGTGCCGAGCGGGTTCCGTCGCAGGACCAGCACGGCCGACGTGATGCCGAGAATCGCCGATGGCGCGAGCAGGATCGCGACCGGAATCCAGCTCGAGTAGCCCTCCCGCGCCGTCACGTACATGAGCCGCCCGATGGACGCGACGGCAAAGCCGTAGGCGACGAGCAACACGATTGCGCCGATTCGTGGAATGAGCATCAGCGGGAATCGTATGCGGCAGGTGGATCATCTAGCCTCGGGAGCGTGCGCGAGTACTTCGGTCCCGGCGGTCGTCTCGAAGCGGTGCTCCGCGACTTCGAGCCTCGATCCGAGCAGGAGGCGCTCGCCGAGGCCGTTGCCGACGCCCTCGATCGCGACGACCATCTCCTCGCCGAGGCCGGCACCGGAATCGGGAAGAGCCTCGCCTATCTGATCCCTGCACTCGCGTCTGGCAAGCGCGTCGTCGTCGCCACCGCGACGAAGGCGCTGCAGCAGCAGCTGCTCTCGAACGACGTTCCCGCCGCCGCGGCGGCGCTCGAGCGCGACGTGCGATGTGTCCTGCTGAAAGGCCGTGAGAACTACCTGTGCCGCCGGAGCCTCGACGGCTTCGGTCTCCTGGGGGGCGCGGTGGGCGGGCTGTTCAGGACGGATGAGGATGCGATGGCATACGAGGAGCTCCGCGGCTGGATCGACACGACCGAGACCGGCGATCGGGCTGAGCTGCCGTTCGAGCCGAGTGCGTCGCTCTGGGCCGAGCTCGCTGTAGGAGGCGATCGCTGCATCGGGCGGCACTGTCCCGTGCGAGCCACGTGCTTCTCGGAACGTGCTCGCACTCACGCCGCCGACGCCGACCTCGTGATCACGAATCATGCGCTCTATCTCGCAGACACCGCAGTCCGGTTGCGCCGGTCGGCGGACGGCGGCTCCGTGCTTCCGGAGCACGATGCGGTCATCTTCGACGAGGCGCACCGGCTCGAGGATGCGGCGGCGACGTGGTTCGGCGGGCGCGTCTCTCTGGCAGGACTGCGCAGGCTGGCCCGCGACGTCGAGCGATCGTCGCGCGAACGGGGCCAGGAGCCGCCCGGCAGATTGCTCGCGGAGCTCGAGCGCCTGGGCTACGCCGTTCTCTCGGCCCTCGACTCGGGACGGGGGAGGCGTCGGCTCGTTGCTGCCGACGTCGCGCCCACGCTCGACGATGCGCTTGCGCTCGGAGCCGTTCTGGGCAGGCTTGCCGAGTCGCTGGCGGGCAGCGGCGAGGATGCGGACGCGCTCGGGCGGCGTGCCCTGGCGGCTGCGCGCGACCTGGAGGCGTGTATGGAGCCTGCTCCCGACATCGTGGTGTGGGCGGAGCACGGTGCCGTTGCGTGGGCTCCCGTCGATGTGGCCGACGCTCTGCGGGAGTCACTCTGGGAGAGCGGCATCACCGCGGTACTGGTCTCTGCGACCCTCGAGCCGGCCTTCCTGCGTGGTCGGCTCGGCCTCGATGGCGCGCGAGAGATCGAGCTCGACTCACCGTTCTCGTTTCGCGAGCAGGCACTCCTCTACGTCCCGGCGGATCTCCCCGAGCCCCGGATGCCAGGATACGCCGACCGGATCGCCGACGAGGTGCTCGCTCTCTGCAGCCTGTCGCGGGGTCGCGCACTCGTCCTGACCTCCTCCTACCGGATGCTCGACGAGCTTGCGCCGAGACTCTCGGACGGGCTTCCATATCCGGTTCTCCGGCAGGGAGACGTCCCCCGTGAACGACTCCTCGAGCGCTTCCGCTCCGAGGTCGACTCGGTGCTCGTCGCGACGTCGACCTTCTGGCAGGGCGTTGACGTTCGGGGCGAGTCGCTGTCGCTTCTCGTGATCGACAAGCTCCCATTCGCGCCGCCGGACGACCCGCTCGTCCAGGCGCGCTGCGAGCGGATCGCCACTCAGGGCGGTGACTGGTTCGCCGAGTACTCGGTGCCGACGGCGATCCTCCAGCTGAGACAGGGATTCGGCCGTCTCATCCGGAGCCACGAGGATCGCGGGGTCGTCGCGATTCTCGACGCTCGCCTGCGGCGACGCCTCTACGGTAAGCGCTTCCTTGCTGCCCTGCCGCCCGCCAGACTGGTTGACGACCGGGCCGAGGTGGCCGCATTCTTCTCCGCCGGGGACGGCGACGGTGCTTGATACCCTCATGTCGTGGCCAAGAAGAGCCGAGTTCCGACTCCTCCGCGGGCTCCGCAAACGACCTCTCCTCGGACGGTTCAGGCCCCCAAGACGCGCAAGGAGTCACGCGGACTGGGCGGTCCCCGGGACCCTCGCCGGACGAGGGTCATCATCGTTGCCGTGGTCGGCGTCGTCGCGGTCGTCGCGGTCGTCGTCGGCGTGGTGCTCGCGACCGGGGGCCAGAGTGCATCCGCAGCACTCTCCGCCGCCGGCTGCACCGACCAGACGTTCCCGTCGGAGGGTCGCACGCACGTAGACAAGCTCCCGAAGGGGTACAAGTACAACTCGTTTCCGCCGACGAGCGGAAGCCACAACCCTCAGTGGGCCCTCTGGAACATCTATTCGCAGCCCGTGCCGTTCATCAACTCCGTGCATAACCTCGAGCACGGGGGCATCGTCGTGCAGTACGGCGACAAGGTCTCACCGGAGACGGTTCAGCAGATCACGGACTGGTACGCGCAGGACCCCAGCGCCCTACTCGTTGCGCCGCTGCCCTCGCTGGGGGACAAGGTCGCCTTCACGGCATGGACCCATCTGGCTGTGTGCCCTGGCTTCGACGAGGACGCTGCGAACGCATTCCGCGACCAGCACATCTTCCAGGGCCCGGAGAAGTACCCGGGGAACCAGTTACAACCCGGGATGTAGCCGCACCTGCCGGGGTGGCGGAACGGGAGACGCGGGGGACTTAAAATCCTCTGTCCTTCGGGGCGTGCGGGTTCGACTCCCGCCCCCGGCACAAGAAAAGCGCGAGACCGTCTCCCGCCCAGCGACCGTTCATCCGATTCGAATGAATCGCCCTGGGGCGAGACGTGACAGTATTCGCCGAGGTGCACTGACAATCGGAGGTCGATGATGAACGTGGCCGTGAAGAGCAACCCGACTGTGGCTGAGCGTTACGCGGCTGGCCGGGCACGAAGAAAGGAAGCCCCGCGGGCGAGCCACGCAGCGTTCGAGCCGGCTTCTGACCGCCAGGACCCCGTCTCCGTGTTGGAGGAGCAGGCGAAGACGAGGTTGCAGGATCTCGTGCCGATCCGCTACGGGCGGATGGCGGTGTCGCCCTTCACGTTCCTGCGTGGCGCAGCCGCGGTGATGGCGGCTGATCTTGCCGGGACGCCGTCGAGTGGGCTCCGCGTCGAGGCCTGCGGCGATTGCCATCTCTCGAACTTCGGGATCTTCGCGACGCCGGAGCGTAATCTCGTGTTCGATCTGAACGATTTCGACGAGACATTGCCGGCGCCGTTCGAGTGGGACGTCAAGCGCCTCGCGGCGAGCATCGTCGTGGCGGGCCGTTCCAGTCGGCTTCTCGAAGAAGCAGTGCGATGCGGCTGCGCGAGCGTGCGCGGAGTGGTATCGCACCAAGATGATCGGGTTCGCGCCGATGGGGTACCTCGACATCTGGTACTCCCGCATCGACGTCGCTGCGTTGATGGCCGCTCTCCCGTTGACGCGCCGACAGGCGAAGAGAGTCGGGAAGACGGTCGCCAAGGCACAGACCCGGACGAGCCTCGGGTCGCTGGCGAAGTTCGCGGAGAAGACGAACGGGTCCTACCGGATCAAGGATGCGCCGCCGCTGATCCAGCATCTCGACGTACCCGATATCGACGAGCTGATCGAGTCGGCGTTCGTGCAGATGAAGGAGTCGCTGGCCGACGACCGCAAGCGACTGCTGGAGCGCTACGAGTTCGTCGACATCGCGCTCAAGGTGGTTGGCGTGGGCAGCGTCGGCACGAGAGCCTTCATGGTGCTGATGATCGGAAAGGGTGACGATGACCCCTTGTTCCTCCAGTTCAAGGAGGCGCAGGGATCCGTGCTCGAGCCGTACGCGGGCGCAAGCGAATACTCCCACCACGGGGAGCGTGTCGTCTGCGGCCAGCGGCTCAGCCAGGCAGCGAGCGACCTCTTCCTCGGCTGGGTGAATGGTCCCCGGGACGAGACCATCCACTACTACTTCCGGCAGCTGCGGGACATGAAAGGCTCGTTCGAAATCGAGGAGTCCATTCCGCAGGGCTTCGTCCTCTACGCGCAGGTCTGCGGAGCGGCGCTCGCTCGTGCGCACGCCCGCTCGGGCGACGCCGCGACGATCGCGGGCTACCTCGGGAGCCGGGACACGTTCGACCGTGCAATCGTCGAGTTTGCCGAGGCGTATGCCGATCAGACCGAACGCGATCATGCAGCGCTCACCGAGGCGATCAAATCAGGTCGAATCGAGGCACAGGAAGGCATCTGAGCTGCGCGCTGCAATTGCCGACAGGAGCACGGGCGGCTCGCTCAAACCGGTGACCATTCGGGAAGAGGAGCTATGAACCGAGTTCCGAAGAAGGACGACGCGCGTCATGCCGTTGCGCGCGAAACCGGCAGCGGTCGGGACATGGCGCTCGGTGCAGCATTCGCCGGCGCCCGTGCGGGGGCGGCCGTGACGCGGGTCGTGCTCGCTCCTGTACGGGTCGCCGCTCGCGCGCCGATCGTCGGCTCGGTGCTGCATCGGGCGGGAGCCAGGCTGACGTCAGAGAGCCGGGCCGCCCGCCGTCAGATCGAAAGCACGGCGACGGAGTTGCTCGAGGCGCCGGAGCTCGAGCGCACCGTCGATCGAGTGCTTGCCGGACCGCTGACGGACAGCGTTGCCCAATCGCTCGGTGAACACCACGTCGCGGAGCGCGTCGTGGCCGGGGTGCTCACGACTGCGGACCTCGAGAACTCGGTCGCTGCCACACTCGACGACGAGCGGACACGACGGATCGTCGAGCAGGTGCTCGACAGCCGCCTGACGGTCGAGGTGACCGATCGAGTGCTTGCGGAGCCCCGAGCTCCAGCAGCTGATCGAGCGAATCGCGGCAAGCCCGGAGATTCGCGCCGCGCTGACCCAGCAGACCAGTTCTCTCGCCGGCGAGATGGTGGGAGGCGTGCGCCACCGAACCGAGAGGCTCGACGACGCTGCCGAGCGTACGGTGCATCGCTGGTTTCGGCGGCCTCTGGCTCAGTCTGCGGGAACCGTCGCCTATGGAGGTCTCCTCACCCGGGCGGTGGCGTTCGGGATCGACATCTGCATCGCCGGTCTGATCGCATTCGTCACGCTTGGCCTCCTGTCGCTTGTTGGGTCACTCGTCGGTGAGGAGAGGTCAGGCCGGGCGGTCGGGACAGTCACGGGCGCCGGGTGGACGCTCGCGGTGGGCCTGTACCTCGTGTTCTTCTGGACGGTTCTCGGGCAGACGCCCGCGATGCGACTCATGCGCTTGCGCGTGACGGATGCCCGCGGCAATCCGCCGAGCCTCGGCCGATCGGTGCTCCGCCTGTTCGGGCTCCTGCTCGCCATCGTGCCGATGTTCGCCGGTTTCCTGCCGGTCCTCTTCAGCCGCCGCCGGAAAGGGCTTCAGGACTTCATTGCGAACACGACCGTCGTGTCGACCGATGACCGGGAGCCCGCCTGATGGGCTGGATCGACACCGAGCTCGTCCTCGTCGCGCTGGCGGCAATGGTGTCGCCGACGACGCTCACGTTCTCCGTGCTGGCACTCGTGCTCGGCGACCGGCCGTTGCGCACGGGCCTGTGGTTCTACCTGGGGGCGTTCGGCATCACGATGGTCATCGGAGTCATCGCGGCGTTCGTGATCGGCGACGTCGCTGCCTCCGACACGCCGTCGAGCCCGAAGACGTGGGTCGCCGTCATCGACGTGATCGCTGCCGTGCTCCTGCTGCTCTTCGCGGTGCGGTTCGCCCGGAAACCTCTGGATCCGAAGAAGGTCGACGGGATGGTCGCGAAGATGAGCAAGGTCGCGTCATCGCCCGTCATCGCGGTCGTCGCCGCCGGCGCGACGCTTGCAAACCCGGGCGGCTTCATCCCGATCGCGCTGAAGACCATCTCGGAGCTCGATCCCAGCGCGACGGAGTACATCGTCGACTGGCTGTTCTTCGCCGTCATGTCGCTGCTGCCGCTCCTGATCGCGATCATCATGCTGATCGTTGCACCCACCTGGACCAAACACATGCTGAACCGGGTCCACGATTGGCTCATCGGTCATGTCTCGGTAATCGCCGCGGTGATCATCATCCTCCTGGCGTTGGCCCTCCTGCGAAACGGCATCTCCGGGCTGACGAGCTAGCGCGAAGACGAGGGTGAGGCGGAGCAGCTCGGATCGGTTTTCAGGAGCCACCATGGGGGCTCCTGAGACCGCTCAGTCGTCGATCTCCTCCCAGATCGACTGCTCGTCGTGCTCCTCCCAGTCGGCGCCCGGCATCGCGATGGCCCAACTCGTCCATGTCCCGGCCGGGCGGGCCGGGGCGGTCCTGACTCTGGCACCGACGACCATGCCGGGCGTGAGCTCCACGGACCGGCGTAGCGGGGCTGTCGTCATCCCCCAGTGCGTCGGTGGGTCGCCGGGCCCAACGGAGAGTGAGATACCGGGTGCGAGGTCGGCGCTGAACCAGAGTGCGAGCGCGTTTGCCGTTCCGTGGTCGCGGACCTGCAGGAGCGTCTCGGCTTCGTGCGGCGCCTGCGCCTGCTCGAGCGGGATCAGGCCCACGTTTGTCGTCCACAACCGGCTCGGCTCGGAGCGGCTGTCACTGGCCGCAAGGTGTCGGAAGCCGCCGGAGTAGGAGATCTCGTTGACGGTCTTCTCGATCAGGTCGTCGAGCTCGAGGCCGTACGGATTGTCCCGCAGGAACTGCACCGTCTCCTCGAGGTAGCGGTCATGCACCAGCGCGGCCCAGGCCGTGACCGAGGTGGGGGATCATGACTCCGCCCGGTCTGAGCCAGCGGTCACGGGCTGCGATGACCGGACCCAGCATCCCTTCGTCGATCCCGAACCCGCCCAGCCACTCCGAGACGATCATGTCGACCCGTTCCGGAAGCTCGACGTCCATGACGTCACCGTGGATCACCGTGACGATCTCTGCGACTCCGTTGGCAGCGGCCAGCTCCTGTGCCAGGACAGCCACCGATGTCTGTTCCACGGCGTAGACGCGTGCAGCCCCTGCCCGCGCCGCGAAGACGCTCAGGATGCCGCTTCCTGCCCCGACGTCGAGCACGATGTCGCCAGGGCGCACCACCGAGCCGATCGCATGCATGAAGGCCTCGGTGCGGACGCGGTCGCAGATCATCGAACGGTGCACCTCGAACTCCGCGTACATCGGGTCCGGCGAGTGCTTAATCGGCGTCCGCACTCGTGTAATCTAGCCTTCGCGCTGGCGTCCGAATCTGGACGCTGCAGCGAGCCAAGGTGTCACAACGAACGGGAAGGAGTTTCCATGGGATTCAGGCGACGAACCAGGCGCCGGGCGCTCGTGGCCGGAGCAGCGGTCGGAGCAGGCGTCGCTCACCACTACACGAAAAAGAACAACGAGCAGGAACCGGTCGACGAGGAGGCCCCAGCCGACGACTATGAGGAGCAAGCGCCACCTCCGCCTCCTCAGGCGGCGCAGCCTGCACCCCCTCCGCCAGCTCCGGCACAGTATGCGCCCCCTCCGGTAGATCCGGCAGACGAGATCGAACACCTCGCCAAGCTGCACGAGTCGGGCGCGCTGACAGACGAAGAGTTCGCGGCGGCCAAGGCGAAGGCCCTGGGTTCCTGAAACGCACCTCGGACCAGCCGATCGACAAACAGCGGGACAAGGGGGTTTGCCATGAGCGAATCGCGTAAGGACGTGCTGATGAAGGCGCTCGAAGCCGAGGTCGGTGGCGAATCGGTTGATCTGGGCACGCTGTTCACCGATGACGTCGTCGGGTGGTCGCCGTACGCGTCCGTGTCGGGGCTGAAAGCACTCGCCGAGCTCGCCGCCCTCCGTGAGATGGCGTTCTCCAACGTCGTCATCATGTTCCGGGGACTCGACGAGGTGGGCAACAAGGCGTTCGCCGAATGGCTGATCGAAGCCGAGCACACGGGGCCGCTCGTCCTCAGCGAGGATGCGGTGTTGGAAGCGACGGGACGGCGAGTCCAGATGGCCGGCGCAACGGTGGCAGACTTCCGCGACGGGAAGATCCGGTCGTTCCGGACGTACTTCGACGACGCCTCGTTGATCGAGCAGCTCGTCGGCTGACAGGGCTGGTGTGGAGTTCCAGGTCGAGGACGACCCGGATCCGCTCGACGTCGAATTCCTCGAAACGCAGATCCGTCGTGAGGCGTCCGCCGCGATGGGACTCGGTGACGAAGTCGAGCTGGCGATCTTCGTTCGCGACGCCGGCAGGATCGTGGCCGGCATCAGCGGCTGGACGTGGGGCGACTGCTGCGAGTTGGAGAGCCTCTGGGTGGATCCGAGTCTCACAGGTCGCTGGCTCGGGATTCGCCTCCTCGCCGCCGCCGAAGCCGAGGCGGCGGCGCGCGGGTGCACACAGACCGTCCACTTCACGTACGACTTTCAGGCACGGCGCCTCTATGCGCGCGCCGGCTACGAACTGGTGGGGCGAGTCGAGGACTTCCCATCAGGAGCGGACGTTCTCTGGTACCGCAAGCACCTGAACCCCAAGAAGGAGTCCCAGCCAGAGCCCGCGATCGGCCGCTGACCTGAAACCCCTCCTCGATGGGAGGTAGTGAGCTGCGGCATCCCAGACCATGCCGCGTAGCTTCACGACCCGGAGCACGCGGCCGAGGTCGCCGAGTCTGCCTTCAGCGTCGCCAGCATGTTCAGCGCTGTGAGCCGCGCGGCGTCGTAGCCCTCCGCCTCTGTCCAGTCGCGCCCGACCTTGCCGACGTACTGGTGCTCGCCGTCGAGCAGCGGCGCGTGCCCGGCGAGGACGAGAAGGTCTCCCGTTCGGACTGCGATCTCGTAGTGCGCAAGCGCAGGCGGCGGCGCGGGCAAAGTGAGCCCAAGACTCTCCAGGCGCTGCTCCGGGTGGAGGGGCTTGTCCATCAGTTCGAGCGATCGCGGACAAGGAGGCCGAACCCCCCGGCGATCCTGGTCGCCAGGTCATCAGCGGCCCGATCGAGCCGCCGCGCATCCTCGGCGACATCTTCGGGGTTCGCACCGCGACTGCGGAGGAAGTCCTGGTGGCTCGCGACCCAGGCGTCGACGATCTCCACGCTCGGCTCGGGATGGAACTGGAAGCCCCAGGCGACGGGCCCGAGACGGAACGCCTGGAGCGCGTTCGCGGTTCGTCCCAGAGGCATTGCTCCCGGAGGGAGGGAGACGGCAAAGTCGTGCGCGTGGAAGACTTCGATCTCGGCAGGCAAACCCCAGAGCAGACGGTCGCTCTGCGCCGAGGCCGCGAGCTGAACCGGCCCGTAGCCGTACTCCGACTCGCAGCGGCCGGTGGCCGCGCCTCCAGCCTGCGCGAGGAGCTGGGCTCCGAGGCAGATGCCGAGCGCGGGCAGGTCGCGTTCGAGGGCTGTCCGGAGAGCCGCCCGGGTCGACACGACCGCCTCGCTCTCGTCGACCGGATTCGCGAAGCCGGAGAGTGCGACGACCGCCACATGATCCCCGAGTACCACCGGATCATGCCCCGCGAGCCGCACGTCGAGGTCGAGCCCCGCATCGCGTAACGGTCTCTCCAGGCGGCCGAGCGGCTTGTCGTCGTCGTGCTGAATCACGAGTACGCGCACGACCGCGGATCATAGTTTTCGCTCATACCGACTTCACACCGATCTCCGACCGGATTCACCCTCCAGATCGCTCATACCCAGAAGGGGGACAGGCAACTACCCCTTCTGAGATGACCAAGACAAACGTCAAAGACAAGGGCCGGGTCGCAGTCGTCATCGCCTCGAAAGACGGCGAGGCGACGATCGGCGACACGGTGCGGTCAGTCGCCGGGCAGGCAGCGGTCTTCGTCGTGTCGGACGGCTCCAGCGACCGGACGGCGCTCATCGCGGAGCAGGCCGGGGCGGTCGTGCTCGCACTCGCCGAGAACGTCGGCAAGCCCGCCGCCATCTACCGGGTGATCACGGAATTCGCGCTGACGGCGCGCTTCGATGCGATCGCGATCCTCGACGACGACACGGTCGTCGCACCGGACTTCGTCGAGCAGGCGATGAAGCGGATGAAGGACGGCGTCGCGATCGTCGTCGGCAAGACGATGACGAACTGGACGCACGAGACCCGCTGGAATCTCTGGGTCGCGAGCCGCGCCTACTCCTACTGGCGCTATCAGGTCACGATGCGCCGCGCGCAGAGCTCCTTCAACATCCTGAATTGCATCTCCGGGTCGAACTCGGTGTACCGCTCGAGCCTGCTCGACCAGGTGCTGGTCGAGAAGACGCCGTACATCGTCGACGACACCTACTGGACGCTCGAGACGCAGCGGCGGGACCTTGGCCGGATCGTCTACGCACCCGAGGCCGTCGCCCACATCCAGGACCCGACGACGTACCGCGCCTGGTACAAGCAGAACCTCCGCTGGCTCTGGGGAACACTCCAGGGCGTGCGCGGCCACCGCTGCGGGCTCCGGCGCTCCTGGTTCGATTTCGCCTACCTGCTCCAGATGGCCGATTGGGTGCTCTACATCCTTGGTGGCCCCCTGATGATCGCGCTGATCGCAGCGGGGATCTGGGTGAATCCGTGGCTGATCGCGATCGGCGCAGCCGTGGGCTACTTCGCCTGGACGATCCCCGCCGCGATCGCGCTCAGGAAGTGGCGGCTGCTCGTGCTCACCCCGTTGTTCTTCATCGTCGACTGGATGTACCGCGCGGTCTTCATCCACGCGATCGTCAAGACCATCCGCCAACCGGTCGTCGAATCGTGCACCTGGGAGTCACCTCCCCGCTACGTCACAACCTAGAAGGAGGCACCACACATGTATGGAGGAGAACTGCCCTTCACGGGCAACGTCTTCACGCTGCCGCTGATCATCATCGGCCTCGTCCTCACGCTCAGCGGCTGGGTTCTGCGCCGGACGTCTCGCGAGCGCGAGGAGTCCTAGGGCCGAGGTCAGCTGCGTTTCGCAGCTGCGAGCGCGGCCTCGTCGTCGAACGAGGCCGCGTACCGTGCCGAGCGATCCGCATCGAAGTACTGGTGTGCTTCGTACCAGACGTTCGCCTCACGGAGCCAGGGGCCCCTCGGGTGCTCGGCGGCGAACTGCCTGACGCCACCCCAGTCGTATGACTGGACGAAGATCCGCGTGGTGTCACCCGTCCCGCGAATGGCAGCTGCGGCTGATCTCGAGGCTGCTTCCCAGACGGCCGCGCCACGCATGCCGACCGGCTCGTTCATGAGGCCGTAGCCGGTGACCGCCGGATTGCCCGCCAGAAGCTCCGACAGCCGACGCCAGAGGTCGGCGAACGCTGTCACGGGGACGGCGGTCGAGCCGATCGGGCGCCGGACACCGCGGCCGGAAGACGCGTCGGCAAGGTAGTAGGCGCCGTAGTTGTGGACGTCGACGATCACGTCGAGACCCGCCTCGTGTGCCCGGTCGAGGGCAGCGACCAGCCGTGCGGCCTCGCCCGGATCGAGTGGCTCGCCGAGGGCCGGCTGGAGCCGCTCCCACCGCACCGGGAGGCGGACGAAGCCCGTTCCACGGGCTGCGAGCGCGTCGAATGTCGCCTGTGACGGGTAGAGGTAATCGACACCTGGCCGTCCCGGGTTTGCGTTGCTGAAGCCGCTCACAGCCTCGTTCACAGGTGTTGCGAACTCGGCTCCGGCGACGTTCACGCCACGTCTCGCCGTCGATGCCTGCGCTTCGAGCACAGCCGCCTGGGGTGTTGCGGAGCCGCCGGCGTAGAGAAGGAGCTTGTACGAGCTCGACCAGAACTCACCGCTCGCCCAGGCGGCCACCCAGAGCCCTGACTTCGCTGCATCCCGATACCAGGAGCTCGCAACGTCGTTCCAGCGCAGATCGCCTCCTGCAGTCGGGTTCCCCGGCCAACCGACCTCGCCGATGAAGCCGCGCGCGGGAGTGGGGCCGGAGCGGAGCCACCCCGTGAAGGACGAGAGGTCGGCTCGGGCACGCTCAGCCAGCACGTTCGAGCCGGCTCGGAGCAGCATGTCGCCACGCCCGCGAGCGCGAGGGCAGCTGACAGGGTGGCGACCGCAGCGAACAGTCTCACTCCAGTCGATTCGGCTTTCTCGGTCCCCGGCTGCTCCCTCGATCGGAGGATCATCTCACCAGGTCGAGCGCTGCGCCGTGGAGGATGTCGCGCTCGGACACCTCGAGCCCGGCGAGGCCGAAGAACGCGACGATCTCGGCGAGCGCCAGCGCACCCGCGGCGATCACGGGCGCGCGACCGGGGGAGAGGCCGCGAGCCCCGATGAGCTCAGCGGTGGGAGTCGAGGCGAGGCGAGCGGCCTCGGTCTCGATCCATTCCGCCGGCAGCAGCTCTCCGTGGAGGCGTTCGGGGTCCTCCTCGGGAAGCCCGAGTCGCAAGGTTCCGAGTGTCGTGACAGTGCCTGCGACTCCAATCCCTCGTGTCGGCCGCACGGTCTCGGCGACGTGCGTGCCAAGGAGCGAGCGCACCTCCTCGCGGAGGCGCTCGACCTCCACGGCGGTCGGCGGGTCGGAGGCGAGGTACCGCTCCGTGAGCCGGACGCAGCCCACGTCGAGGCTCGTGTGGAACGCAACGGTTTCCTCCTGCCCGATGATGAGCTCCGTCGAGCCGCCGCCGAGATCGACGACCACTGTCAGATCAGGAAGGCAACGCCCGCTCGAGACGCCGCGGAAGGTCAGGAGCGCCTCCTGGCTCCCGTTCAGCAGGCGCGTCTCGAAGCCAAACGTCGCCTCGACGCGGGCCAGGAACTCCCGACCGTTCAGCGCGTCGCGAACGGCGCTCGTTGCGAAGGCCAGGCGTTCTTGTGCGCCGGCGGCCTCGACAACGGCCGCGTACTCCGAGAGGCAGGTCTCGACGCGAGCGATCGCAGCGGGCTGGAGACGCCGACCGGCATCCACGTTCTCGCCGAGCTTCGTGATCGTGAGACGACGATCGACCTCGCGCAGCGCGCGGCCTTCGAGGTCGGCGATGAGGAGTCGGGTGGAGTTCGTCCCGAGGTCGACGACCGCGACGCGCGTCACTTACGCGGCACGAGGCCGCGGGCACCGTTGATCAGCGTCTGAACGTCCTTCAGAGCCCAGGAGAGCGTCTCGACCCTGCCGAACGAGATCCGAGCCGCGTCGATGCGGGCACGAGCGAACTCGGCCGATTGGCTCGCTCGCGCGCTGAGCCGGTTGAGCTCCTCGGATTGCCCCTGCAAGCGCGCGAGACGGGCCTCGAGTTGTGAGTTCAGCGAGCTCGACGCGCGCCCGAGCCGCATCACGGCGCGAGTGGTGACCACCGCGGCCGGCAGAAGGATCACGCCGAAGAGCGCGACGACAAGCCAGACCCACCAGGGCATTTCACGCGATCCTAGCTATACTTTCGTCTTCGTCGCGGGGTGGAGCAGTCAGGTAGCTCGCCGGGCTCATAACCCGGAGGTCGCAGGTTCAAATCCTGCCCCCGCTACTCGGAAAGGCCCCGGAAGCGGGGCCTTTCTGTCTGTCAGACGGCGTATCCCTTGATCCGGATCTCTCCCTTCGACACGTCGACCGTCCCCGGTGCCCAGACCTGGATCGGATTCACCCACGCGTACTCCGGATGGTTGGTTGTGAGCGTCACGTTCTCCCGGAGCTCGAAAGACAGGCGATCCTTCCTGCGGAATCGCCACGCCGTCGGCAGCCAGCGCGATCTTCTTTCCGTCATCGGTCGTGATCTCTGCGTGAATGTTGAGCTGGGCGCGGCCATCGGCGCGGATATGCAGGTAGTCCACGCCCTTGACCGTCCCGTTCAGTTTCGCTCCAGCGATAGGCCCCTCGAAATAGACGTCGACCCGTGCTCCCTCGGATGGCGGCGGCGTCTGGCCTGCGAACAATGCCTCCGCCGAGGTGCCGTACTCCACCACCTGCGTGAAACTGCACGTGTACTCGTAGAGCAGCTCTCCCGGCATTCCTGTTTGCTCGCCCATCCTGACTTCTCCAATCTGTTCGCTGGCTCCTCCACCGCCACCGTACAGCCATTCGCCGTGCGGCACGTTCCCTCCGATCCGGGTGGCTAGACGGCTCCGTCGTGCGCTCGTGGAAGGATTGGACGTATGCGTGTCTGGCTCACTGTTGCATTCTCGGTCACAGCGCTCGCGCTTCCCGGCCTTGCGAGTGCCGATCTCACCGTCTCGGGACCGAGCGCACTTCACGCACGGGGCGCGACGTCGATCGCAATCCGGCCGCCGGTTTCCGCGACCAGCCTTCTCGTCTTCGTGCCGCGTGGCTTCGGGGCGAGCATCGACGCTTCCGCGGGGACGCGGGTCGGGAGTGGATCGGCCACGCTCCAGACGGGAGGGTCGGCGCCGAGGCGAGCGGCGATCTGACGGTCGCGGGGGAAGATGCCGCGTGCGGCTCGAACGGTCACGCGACGGTGTGGCGGCTGGCGCTCGGGGAGGGCGGCGAGCTTCTCGTTGGCGTGGATGCCGTCGAGCAGCCGGATCCTGCTGCCGCCTATGCCTCCTACCGGCTCGAGGTCTGCCCTCCGACCGATGCACTGATCGCCGCGCTCGAGCTGCGGCTCGACGACGTCTTCACGACACCGGACACGGCGGGCGGCTATGCGTGGCGCGCGGTGGCGACGCCGTCGGGGTCGGCGCCCGGCGTCGAAAGTCGATCGACGCAATATCTACCGGTTCGAATCACGCTGCAGGGTGCGTTCGACCGGGTGAGCGGTAGAGCCACGCTGTCCGGCATTCTCACGGCGGCGGGAAGCTCGGTGGCGGGAGCCAGGGTCAGGTTCCTCGCAGGGCACTCCGGCGCGTCGCTCGCTGCTGCGGGCTCGACGACGACGGGATCGCAGGGACGCTTTCGGCTGCGGCGCGCCCTCGTGCGAACGACCGTGTTCGAGGCCTCCGCCGCCGTGCCGGTGCGGGACGATCCGGCAGGGTGCCCGGAGCCCATTGCTCCGGGAGGGTGCACGTCTGCAACCATCGCCGGGGCGACCGTTACGAGCAAGCGAGTGACGGTTCGGGTCCCAGCGCTGCGAACGTTGCGCCTCGGGAGCCGGGGCGCCGATGTCCGGCGGCTGCGCGCCGACCTCGTCCGGCTGCGTTATCTGCCGCCTGGGTCAGGCGGCGCGACGTTCGACGAGCGCACCTGGCACGCGGTGGTCGCCTTCCAGGGTTGGCTCGGGCTCGGACTGGACCGGCATCGTCGACCGGCGGACGTGGCAAGCGCTCGGTCGAGCCCGCATCCCCGTGCCCTGGGCCCATCTGCGACGTGCAGTCCTCATCGACACGGCACGCCAGGTGCTCCTTCTCGTCGAGGGCGGGCGCACGGTTCGCGCGATCCACGTCTCGACGGGCGCGTACGGGCGAACCCCGAGAGGGCACTTCTCCGTCTACCGCAAGGAAGTCCTCTCCTGGTCGGTGGCGTTCAGCACCTGGATGCCGTATGCGAGCTATTTCGTCGGCGGTTTCGCGATGCATGCATACCCGAGCGTGCCCTCGTATCCGGCGTCGCACGGCTGCGTGCGCGTGCCGCCGATCGAGGCACCGGGCGTCTACCGCTTCGCGGGCTACGGGACGCCGGTTTGGGTTCGCTGATGAGGTGGTCTTGACGACGGTCGCCACCGGCGTGCTTGACGGCGCGACGCGGCATCACTGCCGGTGGGCGGTTCCCGTGACTCGTCGCTGAGTCTGGTGGTTGCGGCGCGCCCCTACCTGGCCGAGTTCGCAGAACCCGCCGGGGTGATCGGTAGCGCGTCTGCGCTCGAGTACACAAGCAACGACCGTGGCGGCACGATCACGCACGAGGCCGAGGCCGACTACCTCGACGATGGTCCGCAGAAGCCGATCCGTATCTGGAGCCGCATCGGCCGCCGACCGCTCCTGCCGCCGGCAACTCGAACGGCGACATCCCGATGCTCGAGTTCACCCAGCGTCAGGACAGGGCGTTCCTTCCCCTGCTCGTTCTCCACGACGACGGCGAGCGCGAATTCGACTACACGAGCGGTGCCGAGCAGGCACTCGAGCAGGCCCGCACGAGCGGCTGGACGGTTGTCAGCATCAAGAACGACTGGGCCACCGTCTCTTGACGTAGTCCGCGGATCGTTTGCCTCTCCGTTCCGGCCCTCCCGCGACGTCGGGCTACGACTCGCGGACGACAAGGACCGATGCGTCGGATTCGTGTGCCACACGCTCGCTGACGCTCCCGAGCGCTCTCACTCCGCGGAGGCCGCGGCTGCCGACGACGATGAGATCGCTGCTCGAGGCCGCCCCGACGAGAGCGTCGACTGCGCCGGCCTCACGTTCCTCCAGATCTGGTGCCAGCGCCCGAGCTGCCTGGAGCTCGTATCCGGATTCGCCATAGATGGAGATGAGCGGTCGGAGGGGAACTTCGAGGTGCGTCGCGATGGATGTCCCGATCTCAAAGGCGCGAGCCGACACGTCGGATCCGTCGACGCCGACGACGATCGTGCGCGGCCACGGATCGGCCTGCGCCACTCGGGCGACGAGCACGCTGCAGGGCGCGTTATGTAGCACGGTCGTCGCGACCGACCCGATGAGTATCCCGGCGAGGCGGCCGATTCCGAAGGAGCCCACAGCGATGAGGTCAGCGCCGGCGGCCCTGGCTGCCTCGACAAGTTCCTCGGAGGCGACGCCTGGCTGCTCGATCGACCGGACCACGTGGCCGGGCGAGATCACACCCTCGGCGGCTGCAAGCGCCTCGCGCCGAGGGGTGGTCATCTCCGGCTCATTGCAGGCGGTAAGGACGATCTCGGCTCCGGGTTCAGCGAGACGAGCGGCCTGAGCGGCCGCCGCGAGGCTCTGCGCAGATCCATCGATACCGCAGATGATGTGGCCGAAGGCCATGCCTTCCTCCTCCTCGAAGAGTCTCGGCAGAGATGCTTTCCGCCTTCTGCCATGGTCGCTTAGGAGCCAGGCTATGGCATCGGTGGGGGCACCGAGTTGCTCTGCGGCGAACCCGCACCTCGAATCGGCTGGGCATGGACGTTTCGTCACGGAGCGGCCACACTGAGAGCGTGATCCCCCCTGATGTCGATCGCCGCCTGCGGCAGGCGATGCGCGATCGGGCAGTCGAGCGAATGACCGACGAAGAGCTCGTCTACGCCCTCATCGCGCTCCATGAAGCTGCGACCATCGTCGCGAAGAAGGACGACCCTTCCGGGTTCGTCGCCGACGTCCTCGACTCGATGACCCCCGTCATCGGGAGCGTGCTCGCGCGGTTCGCTCCGGGCGAGGCGCTGGAAACCGGGCTCAGGCGCTACGAGAGCGACGAACCGGGTCCGGAGAACTGGGCGAGCCGGAACTGATCGACCTGTCCGAAAGAGACGATACGGTTTCCACCCCGTGCGTCTCATCGTCGCCCGCTGCGAGGTCCGGTACACGGGTCGACTGACGGCTGTCCTGCCCGAGTCGACCCGGCTCGTGATGCTGAAGTCGGATGGCGCCGTGCTCGTTCACGCAGATGCGGGCGGCTACAAGCCGCTGAACTGGATGACGCCGCCGACGGCGATCGAGGAGGAAGGGGATCCGCTCGAGCGGATCATCGTGCGCAAGCGCGCCGGCAAGACCGAGGATCGCCTCGAGATTCGCATCCTCGAGCTCCTGATCGATCTCTCGCACGAGATGGGCGAGGCCGCGGGGCTCGAGAAGGACGGCGTCGAGCGCGATCTCCAGCTCGAGCTGGCAGCAAGGCCGGAAACGCTCGGGGAGAGGTTGCGGCTCGTCCGGCGCGAGTGGCCCACGGACATCGGCCCTGTCGACCTCATGTGCCGCGACGGCGACGGCGGCTGGGTCGCGGTCGAGATCAAGCGGATCGGCGTCATCGAGTCCGTCGAGCAACTGGGTCGCTATCTCGAGCGCCTGAGGCTCGACCCGGCGATGGTGGGCTGTCGCGGGATCCTCGCCGCGCAGCGGTTCAAGCCTCAGGCAGTGACGCTCGCCGAGGCGCGGGGGATTCGTTGCGTCGAGGTCGATCTCGAGGTGCTGCGCGGCGAGCGGGAACCGGACCTGACGCTCTTCGCCCCGTGAGCGCACAGTCGACGCGGTCGGTTCTTCCGTACCTTCGCCGCCACGTGCTCGAGCTTGCGAACTGCGGGCGGCGTCGACGTCGAGCTGGCCGACGGGCGGCGTGCGGTGGCCTACCGGGCCGCACCCTCGCGGGGCCGGCGCGCGCGAATCCGCGTGCCCGAGATCCGCGGCCAGGTCACGTACTTCACCGCGCTCCACGAGCTCGGGCACCTGCTGTCTCCCGGGAATCGCTCTCTCCGTCAGCTCGAAGCGGAGGCCGACGCCTGGCGCTGGGCGCTCGCCAACGCGCTCGTTCCGCCGACGCCCGCAACGGCGCGCAGGATCCGTGCGAAGCTCCTCACGTACTACCGCCGCGCCCGCATCCGCCGCGCGCAGGGGCGACGAGTGGTCGCGTCCATTCCGGGCGAGGATGGTCTGTACTGGCGGATCGCGGCCGCTCTCGACGAGATCGCCGAGAGGTCGTAACGGCGGGAGACCCCCGTCAGGACGCGCGGAGGACGGTGCTCTCCTCGCCGTTCACCCGGAGGAACACCTGGACGATGCGCGGGTCGAACTGCGTCCCGGCGGCCGCCTGCAGGCGGCTGAAGGCCTCGGATTGGGGGAGGCGGCGCCGGTACGGCCGATCGGTCGTCATCGCGTGGAACGTGTCGCAGACGAAGATGATGCGCGACTCGATCGGGATCCGTTCACCGGCAATCCCGTCCGGGTAGCCGGTGCCGTCGTAGCGCTCGTGGCAGTGACGGACGATGGGCCGGATGTCGGCGAGCCGCGAGATCGGGGCGAGGATCCGCTCGCCCAACGTCGGGTGGAGCTCCATCTCGGCCCGCTCCTCGGGCGTCAGAGGCCCGGGCTTGGCGAGGATCTCCGAAGGGATCCCGATCTTGCCGATGTCGTGGAAGAGCGCGCCGAGCTCCAACCGCTTCAACGACGGCCCGTCGAGGCCTACCTCTCGGCCGACCTGGAGGGCCATGTCGGTGAGAGACCGCGCGTGCGATGGGGTGTGCTCGTCGTTGGTCTCGAGCGCGTTGGCGAGTGCCTCGACCGTCGACAGGAACGTCTTCTCCAGGCTCTCGAAGTTGGCAGCGTTGCCGATCGCGAGCACGGCCTGGTCGGCCAGCCCGGTCAGAAGGCGCAGCTTCCGGCTGGCCGACGCCTGGTCGTCTCCGGCCGGAACGGCGACGATGAGGCAGCCGATCCGTCCGGCATCGAGTCTGAGAGCGGCCAGCGCCTGGCGCCCGGACGCTGCGGTGCCAAGCTCGCCGACCCGGGAGAGAACGGTGCCGTCGACGACGACGGGACGCTCCGGGCGGACGATCGACCGGAACGCATCGGCGTGGAGCCGGCCGCCCTCGAGCGACGTCCGTTCTTCCTGGGAGTGGCCGAACTCGGCACCGATGACGAGGTCGTCGCCGGGGACGTCCTGGAGCCAGATCGACGTCTTCGGAGAGCCGAGGATCCGGGCGGCCGATCCGACGATGCGCTTGAGCGCCTCGTCCACCGTCTCCGCGAGGGCGAGCTCGCGGCCGAGCTCGAGGAGAGAGCTTGCGATGTCCGCGCTCTCTCGTGCCCGCTCGGCCTCGCGTCGCTCGGCGTCGTACAGTCGCGCGTTCTCCAGCGCTACCGAGGCATGTCCGGCCAGCACCTCGAGCAGACGTACGTCGTCCTCGTCGAACTGATTCTCGCCGAGCTTCGAGATGACGATGACTCCGAGCACACCGGTGGCGTAGCGCAGAGGGACTGCAACGATCGACTCGGCGATTCTCGGGGTTCCCGGGACCTGCACCGCATACTCGCAGTCGAGCGCGTTCGGGATGAGGACACTACGGCCCGTCAGGGCGACCCGACCCGTGATTCCCTCTCCCATCCGGCACTCGAGCACGTCGGCCGTCTCGTCGCGGTAGTCGCCGAGCTCGCCGCGGAACGCGATCGGCACGAGCCTGTCGCCCTCGGCCAGATAGAGGCGGCCGTTGTGGTAGTCGATGAGCGTTCGAAGCTCGGTCACGATCGTCTCACCGATCCCGGAGACGTCGTTCAGCCTGCTGAGCTTCCCGACGAGGCTCTGGAGCATCTTCAGATGGGCGATCGAGCGGGCGTCGCGCCTGCCGCTCTCGGGGTCCTCCGGGCGCTGGTCGGCCTCCTGTCCGAATACCACGATCTGGCGCTTGCCCTTGGTCTTCGCGGTCATCATGGCCGCCTCGGCGCACGCGGCGAGCTCGCGCGGATTCATCGCGTGCTCCGGTGCCTGTGCGATCCCGGTCGAGACCGACAGGTTCCCGGCCGGATCGAAGCTCGCCTCAGCGAGCCGCTCGTCGATCCTGACTGCGAACGCGCGGGCGTCATCGAGGCCGGTGTCGCTCATGATGACGCCGAACTCCTCGCCGCCCAACCTGCAGACGACGTCCGATACCCGTGCCGTTTGCACGAGCAGCTCCGCAACGCGTGCGAGCACCTGGTCGCCGGTCGCATGGCCGTAGACGTCGTTGACGCGCTTGAAGTCGTCGACGTCGATCATCAGCACCGCCACGGGACCTCGGCCGCGACTCGTCCGTCCGATCTCGGATCGGAGGCGTTCGTGAAAATAGCGATGGTTGTAGAGACCGGTGAGCGAGTCCGTCTGCGCCTGGTGCTCGAGCCGTGCCCGGATCTCCGCGTTGTCGAGCGCAAGCGCGGCTGCGTCGGCAAATCTCTGCGCAAGCTCGAATTCGTCCGCGGTGAAGCTCGCATCCACGCCGAGCCGGTAGACGTTGAGGGCGCCCTTGACCTGGCCGCGGGCGATCAGCGGAATCGAGACGAGCGCTTCCGGCTCGTCGGCCGGCGTCCCAGGCACGACGGTGGCGCGCGGGTCGTTCTGAACCTGGTTGACCAGCACGGCCTTCTCGTGCTCGACGGCCCAGCCGGTGAGCCCGACGCCGAAGGGGCAGCGTGTTGCCAGGATCTCGGCCGCCCAGCGGTCGCGCGCCATGACCGGGACGAGCGTTCGATCGGTCTCGTCGACCCGGTAGACGGTGAGCGTGTCGTAGGGGACGAGATCGGCGAGCGTGTCGGCGACGCGGTCGAGGAGTGAGTCGAGGCTCTGCTCCGAGAGGACGTCGTGGAAGACCTCGGCAAGGCGCCGGTACGAGTCGAGGATCGCCTCGGAAGCGCGCTCGCCCGGGTCGCCGTGTGTGTCGTCCGTGATGGTTGCCCGCAGTGTCTCGTCCTCCACGATTCCCCTGGAATGGAGGATCGGGCATACCCCGATCGGGGGAATCCCCCGTCCGGGGTATTCCTGTCCGGAAAAGACAGTCGAAATCGCCCCTGGAGCCAGGCTCCTGTACGCTCGCACCGGCCATGGGAACGATTGTCGTTGGCGTCGACGGCTCGGAGCCTTCGCTCGCAGCGCTGCGCTTCGCGGCTGCCGAAGCCCGTCTCCGCGGCGCGAGCCTCACCGTCGTCCATGCGTGGATCATGCCGGTGTTCGAATCGGTCCCGGATCCGTTTCTCGTCGAGTACTCGGGGCCGATCGATGCCGACCCAGAGGCGACGATCAACGCGATGAAAGGCGCCGCCGAGACGGTCATCGACGAGGCGATCACCGAGCTGGGCGACGATCTGGAAGGGCTCGAGGTCGAGCGAGCCGTGATCGAGGATCGGCCGGAACGCGCGCTCGTGGATGCTGCGCAGAACGCCGAGCTGCTCGTCGTCGGCTCACGCGGCCACGGGAGGCTCCACGACTTCGTGCTCGGCTCGGTGAGCCACTACTGCGTCCAGCATGCACAGTGCCCGGTGGAGGTCGTTCCGTCCGAGAAACATCGCAGCCACCGCGATTAGCCCACGGTGAGGACGATCGTCGTCGCAACCGATGGTTCGGCCGCGGCGCTTGCAGCGTTCGCATCGGCGCTCGAGCTCGCCGAGGCGCAGGGCGCGGCGATGGTGGTCCTTCACGTCGCACCGGGCGGGAGCCGGGGCCCGGGTGAGGCGGAGCTGCTCGGCGGCCAGGAAGAGCGGGCGCGCCGCCGCGGCGTTCCGTGCGTCACCGAGGTGCTCGACGGAGATCCCGCTGACGCGATCCTTCGTCGTGCCGTCGAGCTCGATGCCGACCTCGTCGCTCTCGGAGCGAACGGGCGGACAGCCGCAAGCGGCGCTCGACTCGGGAGCGTCTCGAGCGGCGTGCTCCAGCGATCCGAGCGCCCGGTTCTCATCGTTCGTGCGGGGTCCGAGGCCGGCGGGGCGTGATGCAGACGCAGCCTGTTCGTGACGTCATCCTCCGGGATGGTCGGACGATGCGCCTGCGTGTGCCGACGCAGGCGGACGCCGAGCAGGTGCTCGAGTTCGTCGAACGGCTCTCGGACAGGAGCCTCTACTACCGCTTTCATGGCCATCCGGCCGTCGTTCCAGGGCTCGTGGCACCGTTCCTCTCGCCGGACGGTATCGACCGGGGAGCGCTCGTCGGGACGCTCGTCGAAGGGGGCGAAGAGCGTGTGGTGGCGCTTGCGAGCTGGGAGCGCCTTCGCGATCCAGCGGTTGCCGAGGCCGCCTTCGCGGTGGAGGATGCGCTCCAGGGGGTGGGCGTCGGAACGAGGCTCGTCGAGCAGCTCGCGGAGTCTGCCGGACGGGCGGGCATCGAGCGGTTCGTCGCAGAGGTCATGGCCGAGAACCGGCCGATGCTCCAGGTGTTCGCCGGCGCGGGCTTCGACGTCGTCCGGGAGCTCGAGGGCGGTACCGTCGAGGTGAGGTTCCCGATCGCTCCGACGGACGCCTACCGCGCGGAGGTCGACCGGCGGGACCACGTCGGCGTCGTTGCGTCGCTCCAGCCGTTCTTCCGTCCAGAGGGTGTTGCGGTGATCGGTGCATCGGCGCGTCCGGGATCGATCGGGGGAACGCTCTTTCGGAACGTGGTCGAGGGCGGGTTCACCGGTCACGCCGTTCCGGTGAACCGCTCGGGAGCTTCCGTCGCAGGCATTCCGGCAGTGCGGTCGGTTCGGGAGATCGAGACGCAGATCGACCTTGCCGTCATCTGCCTTCCGGCTGCCGGCGTGCTCGACGCGGTGGCGGAGGTGCTCGCCGCCGGGATCCGGGCGGTTTGCGTGATTTCCGCCGGCTTTGCCGAGACGGGCACGGAGGGTGCCGAGCGTCAGGAGCGTCTGGTCGAGCTGATCCGGAGTCACGGCGCGCGGCTGATCGGCCCGAACTGCCTCGGTATCGCGGTGGCGCTGCCACGGCTGAACGCGACGTTCGCCGGTGGTGCATTCCCACCGGGGCCGGTCGGGTTCGCGTCGCAGAGCGGCGCTCTCGGCCTGGCGCTCCTCCAGGCTGCGGGAAGCCGGGGGCTCGGGTTCTCGGCGTTCGTCTCGATCGGGAACAAGGCGGACGTCTCGTCGAACGACCTGCTCGAGTACTGGGAGCAGGATCCGGAGACCGAGGTCGTCCTCCTGTACCTCGAGTCATTCGGAAATCCGACGAAGTTCGGTCGGGTTGCCCGGCGCGTTGCCCGGCGGAAGCCACTGCTCGCGATGAAAGGCGGGACGAGCCGTGCGGGCGCCCGCGCAGCGAGCTCGCATACGGCAGCGCTTGCCGGCTCGGAGGCGGCCGTCGATGCACTGTTCCACCAGGCCGGGGTGATCCGCGCGTCCACGCTGGAGGAGTTGCTCGACGTCGCCGGTCTCTACGCGAACGCCGGCGCGCCCGAGGGGAGGCGGGTGGCACTCCTGTCGAACGCCGGCGGGCTCGGGATCCTGTGCGCCGACGCGTGCGAGGCGTCCGGACTCGAGTTGCCTGCGCTCGCCACCCAGACCACCGACTCGCTGACGCAGCTTCTTCCGCCCGAAGCGAGCCTCGCAAACCCGGTCGACATGCTGGGCTCGGCAACCGCGCAGCTCTATGAGGAGGCGCTCCCGATCCTGCTTGCCGATCCGGGGGTCGACGCGGCGATCGTCCTGTTCGTACCCGCGGCACGGGTTGAGGCGGACGAAGTCGCGCTGGCCCTTTGCCGCGCGCTCGCTGACCCCGATCGTCAGACGAAGCCCGTCCTCGCGACGGTGATGAGCTCCGACGGCATTCCTGCTGCCCTGCGGCGTCCCGGTACGGGAATCGCGCCGTTCCTCTACCCGGAGTCGGCCGCCCGGGCGCTCGCCCGGGCAGCCGACCGGACGGACTGGCTCAGGCGTCCTGCTGGCGCCACGCCTCGTCTCGACGGCGTGGATCTCGAAGGTGCTCGGTCGATCGTCGCCGCCGTGCTTGCGGAGTCGCAGGAGTCGTGGCTTTCTGCCCAGGACGCGGGGCGCCTGCTCGAGAAGCTCGGCATCCCGTTCGTTGCGGAACGGTCCGTCGACTCGGTCGACGCGGCGGTCGAGGCGGCGCGGGAGCTCGGGTTTCCCGCGGTCGTGAAGAGCGCGGCCGCCGGGATTCACAAGACCGACATCGGCGGTGTCGCGCTCGATCTCGCAGACGAGCACGCGGTTCGGGAGGCAGCTTCGCGAATCGGCCCACCGCTCCTCGTACAGCCGTTCGTCCGCTCAGGAGTCGAGTTTCTCGCCGGCCTCGTCCAGGATCCGTTGTTCGGGCCGCTCGTTGCGTTCGGCCCGGGAGGGAAGCTCGCCGAGCTGATCGGCGAGGCGACGTTCAGGATCGCGCCCCTGACGGACATCGACGCGCGCGAGCTCGTCTTCTCGGGAAAAGCCGGGCAGCTGGTGCGAGGTTTTCGAGCCGATCCGCCCGTGGATGCCGTTGCGCTGATGGATCTCGTTCATCGCCTGGCGCTCCTCGGCTCGGAGCTGCCGGAGGTCGCGGAGCTCGATCTCAATCCGGTGCTCGCGTTCCCGCACGGATGCTGCGCCGTCGACGTGCGGATCAGGCTGAAGGCCGCCCCGCTCACCGGCACGGCGAAGACCTGGTAGACGGCTCGCCTGCACGCGCGCGCAGAAATCGACAAGCTATACGGCGTGGCAGACGTTTTCGACACGGTGGTGTGTGCCGTCGACCGCTCGGACGAGAGCCTCGAAGCTGCCAAACAGGCTGCGCGCGTCGTCGCACCCGACGGGAAGCTCGTTCTCGCGAGCGCAATCGAGCTCGAGGTTGCCGCGCAGGCCGGCTGGGCTGCGGCGAGCGTTGCGCAGGAGCTACAGGGCGACGCGCAGGTGGCGCTCGATCAGGCCGTCGAGGCGGTTGCTCCCATCCATCCCTGCGAGACGCGGCTGATCGACGGCCCGACGGAGGCCGGGCTTCTCGACGAGATCGAAAAGGAGAGTGCGACCCTGCTCGCGATCGGCACTCACGGTCACGGGCGGATGACCGGCATCCTCATCGGCAGCCTGACAACGACCCTGCTGCACGACGCCCAGTGCTCTGTCCTGATCGCCCGGGAACGCCATCAGGAAGGCGAGTTTCCGACCTCGATCGTCGTCGGCATCGACGGTTCTCCCGAATCAGCCGCCGCCCTCTCGGTAGCGTCCGCGCTGCAGGATCGCCTCGGTGGGACCCTGTCCCAGCTGGTCGCGACCGGCGGCAAGCATGTCGATCCTGCCGCTGTCGCCGCAGCCCACCCGGCGGCCGAGGAAGCGCGTGGGAAGCCCGTCGACGTGCTCGTCAAAGCTTCGCACGACGCCGATCTTCTCGTGATCGGAAGCCGTGGCAAGCACGGCATGCGTGCGCTCGGGAGCGTCAGCGAACGCGTCGCGCATCAGGCGCGATGCTCGGTGCTCGTCGTGCGCCAGCCCTGATCGTTCTCCTCCCTCACAGCTCGTGATCCTGGAGCGACTCGTACGATCCCGAGGGTTCGTTCGCGCGCTCGTCGCCACGGATCTCATCCTTGCCATGGCCGCCGTCGCTGTGGGAGCGATCTCGCTGACGCGTCCGCTTCCTGCAGGGGTCTGGATTGCCTTCGCCGTCTGTCTGAGCGTTGCGGGCGTCCTCTCCGGCGCCGTGTTCCTCAAGGTGACGAGCGAGCGGGACAGATGAGTCGCCAGTTGGTGGATCGCGCAGGCGTCAGCCGCGACTCCAGGCGAACGCCTGGTCGGCGATCCTCGGCCGTCCGGCGAGGCATTCACGCCATGCCGTCGCCGCCCGCCAGACACCGGGGTCGCCGATGATGCCCTGGAGCTCCTCGCGTGCGTCGTTCCCGGTGAATACGAAGACCGCCTCGCTCTCGGTCAGGTAGACCTCATGGGCTTCGAGCGCGGTACTGTCGAGATCGAACGGGTGGACCGTCCGCGACAAGAAGACGGGCGGACTCCCGAGCGCCTTCCTTGAGCGGTACGACGACAACGAGCCGGGTCACGCGGCGAGCCGGCGAAGGACGTAGCGGAGGATCCCGCCGTGGCGTACGTACTCGCGCTCGCGCGGAGTATCGAGCCGTACGCGGACACGGAAGCTGATCGCTTCGCCGCCGTCGGGGGTCGCTCTCACGGTGGCTTCCCGCGCCTCGCCGTCGTCGAGACCGGTGATGTCGAACGTCTCCCGCCCCGTCAGCCCGAGAGACGCAGCCGATTCGCCGGACGCGAACTGGAGCGGGACGATCCCCATCATCAGCAGGTTCGACCGGTGAATCCGCTCGTAGCTCTCGGCGATGGCCGCCCTCACGCCCAGGAGATTGGGGCCTTTCGCGGCCCAATCACGCGACGAGCCGGAGCCGTACTCCTTGCCGGCGATCACGACGAGCGGCACGCCCTCCTCCTGGTAGCGGAGAGACGCCTCGTAGATCGAGAGCTGCTCTCCGTCAGGCAGGTGAACGGTCACCGATCCCTCGGTTCCGGGCGCGAGCTGGTTTCGCAGCCGCACGTTCGCGAACGTGCCGCGTGCCATCACCTCGTGGTTCCCGCGCCGCGATCCGTACGAGTTGAACGCCGAGCGCTCGACGCCGTGATCGGAGAGGTAGCGCCCGGCCGGGCTGTCACCACGGATCGAGCCGGCGGGCGAGATATGGTCGGTGGTGACGCTGTCGCCGACCATGACGAGGCACCGTGCACCTGCGACGTCGGCGACTCCCTCCGGCCCGGGCGGCATCCCGTCGAAGTACGGCGGCAGGCGCACGTACGTCGAGTCGGGGTTCCAGGCGTAGAGCTCGCCCTCGGGCACGGGCAGCGCGTTCCAGCGCTCGTCCCCGGCGAAGACGTCGGCATAGGTCGACGCGAACATGTCGCGATGGAGCGCCTGGTCGATCGTCTCCTGGATCTCGCGCGGGCTCGGCCACAGATCGGCAAGGTGCACGTCGTTTCCGTCGGCGTCCTGCCCGAGCGGCTCGGTCGCGAGGTCGATGTCCATCCGACCGGCGAGCGCGTACGCCACGACGAGCGGAGGGGACGCGAGGTAGTTCGCCTTGACCTCCGAGTGGATGCGCGCCTCGAAGTTGCGGTTCCCCGAGAGCACGGCACACGCGATCAGGCCGCTGTCCGCGATCGCGCTGGCGATGGCGTCCGGGAGCGGCCCGGAGTTGCCGATGCAGGTCGTGCAGCCGTAGCCGACGAGGTTGAACCCGAGCGCGTCGAGGTACGGCGTCAGGCCGGCGCGCTCGAGGTACTCCGTGACCACCTTCGACCCGGGCGCAAGGCTCGACTTCACCCAGGGCTTCCGCGTCAACCCACGCTCGATCGCGCGCTTCGCGAGTATCCCGGCGCCGACCATGACGGCAGGATTCGACGTGTTCGTGCAGCTCGTGATGGCGGCGATGACGACGGCGCCGTGGGTGAGCTCGAACGTCTCGCCGTCCTGGATGACCGATGCGCGCACGGGAGCGGGGGTTTTCGTGGCGGCGCGGGCTCGTCCTGACGGAACCGTCGCGTGACCCGGCTGGATGTCGGCGGGCGGATCGCTAGCCGGGAACGACTCGACACCGCCTTCGTCGAGCGATCTGCCGTTGTAGCCGACGCCGAACGTGGTCAGAGCCTCGGCGAAGGCCTGCTTTGCGCCCGAGAGAGGCACCCGATCCTGGGGTCGCCGCGGGCCGGCAAGGCTCGGCTCGACAGCGCCGAGGTCGAGCTCGACGACCTCCGAGTACACCGGCTCCTCGTCGGGGTCGTGGAACAGGTGCTGCTCCTTCGAGTACGCCTCGACGAGCGCGATCCGCTCGGGGGAGCGCGCTGTCAGGGCGAGATACCGGAGCGTCTCCTCGTCGACCGGGAAGAAGTTGCACGTCGCGCCGCATTCGGGCGCCATGTTCGCGATCGTCGCCCGGTCGGCGAGCGGAAGCCCGGCGAGCCCGTGGCCGAAGAACTCGACGAACTTGCCGACGACTCCGACGCGTCTCAGGATCTCGGTGACGGTCAGGACGAGGTCGGTTGCCGTGGCGCCCTCCGGGAGGCTGCCGGAAAGCTTGAAACCCACGACCTGGGGGACGAGCATCGAGATCGCCTCACCGAGCATTGCCGCCTCGGCTTCGATGCCGCCGACCCCCCAGCCGAGAACCCCGAGCCCGTTCACCATCGTCGTGTGTGAGTCCGTGCCGACGAGGGTGTCCGGGAAGGCCTGCATCACTCCGCTCGTCTCACGCGATTCGATCACGCGGGCGAGGTACTCGATGTTGATCTGATGGACGATTCCGGTGCCCGGCGGGACGACCTTGAAGTTCTCGAAGGCGGCCTGTCCCCACCGCAGGAAGGCGTACCGCTCGCGGTTCCGCTCGAACTCGAGCTCGACGTTGTGAGCGAATGCGAAGCGCGAGGCAAACTCGTCGACCTGCACCGAGTGGTCGATGACGAGCTCCGCGGGGAGGAGCGGGTTGATGCGTGCCGGGTCCCCACCGAGATCGTGCATGGCATCGCGCATCGCTGCGAGGTCGACGATCGCGGGGACGCCTGTGAAGTCCTGGAGCAGCACGCGGGCGGGCATGAACGAGATCTCGCGGCTCGGCTCCTCCTTCGCGGCCCAGGTGGCGACCGCCTCGACGTCGGCGGGGGTCACCGTCACGCCGTCCTCGAGGCGCAGCACGTTCTCGAGCAGGATGCGGAGGGTGTACGGAAGGCGCAGAACGTCGTACCGGGCCTGGAGCGCATCCAGACGGAAGATCTCGTAACTCGCGTCCCCGACGGCGAGCGTCGACCGGCTGCCGAAGCTGTCTGCCATCTCATCTGGAGACTACCCGCTTGCCACAGTAGGCTTGACGTCGTGCCTCTCGACCCCGTCGCCCGCGAATACCTCGACGCCGTCGCATCCGCCGGCGTGCCGCCGGTCTGGGAGTCGGAGCCGAGCGAGGCGCGCCGCGGGTTCGAGGCGACGGCGGCGCAGCTCTTCGGTCCGACCGACCCTGTCGGGTCGGTGGTCGACCGGACGATTCCCGGCCCTGTCCGCATCCGAGTCTACGAACCGCTCGGTGACGAGCGCGCCCGTCCCGTGCTCGTCTATTTCCACGGCGGCGGCTGGGTTCTCGGGAGCCTCGACACGCACGACGGGGTGTGCCGTGCGCTTTGCGCGCGAACGCCGTGTGTCGTCGTGGCGGTCGACTACCGGCTTGCGCCCGAGCATCGCTTTCCCGCGGCCGTCGACGACGCCTGGGCGGCAACGGCGTGGGTCGCCGAGCACGCCGCATCTCTCGGCGCCGATCCGGCCCGGATCGCCGTCGGCGGCGACTCCGCGGGCGGGAACCTCGCTGCGGCCGTCACCTTCCGAGCCCGCGCGACGGGCCTCTCGCTTGCCTTTCAGCTCCTCGTGTACCCGGTGACCGATGCGGATCTGGATACCGCCTCGTACCTCGAGAACGCGACGGGCTACGGCCTCACGCGCGACGCGATGCGCTGGTACTGGGATCAGTACCTCGGCCCGGATGGTGACCGCGCGGACCCGGAGGCAGCGCCCCTGCGTGCCGGCGACCTGGCGGGGGTACCGCGCGCGCTCGTGATCACAGCCGAGTTCGACGTTCTACGCGACGAGGGTGAGGCATACGCCGGACGCCTCGAGGCAGCCGGCGTGACGGCCGAGCTGAGCCGCTACGAGGGCCTGATCCACGGCTGCATCCGTATGCCGGCCGCGATCCCGCCCGCCAATGCGATGCTGGACGAGGCGGCCTCCGCGCTGGGCACGGCGTTCGCCTCAGGGTGAGCCATCAGTCCAGCAGTTCGTAGGCCGGAAGCGTGAGGAATGCAGGGAAATCGTCGGCCAGGGCAACCTGCTCGAAGAGCGTCCGGGCTTCGGCGTAGCGGCCCCCGTCGCCGAGGCTGGCCATCGCCTCGTCGATGATTGCGCGTACCTCGTCGCGGGTGAAGCGGCCGTGGCGAACCCACTGCCACACCTGGGAGCGCGAGATCTCGGCGGTGGCAGCGTCCTCCATCAGGTTGTGGATCGCCGCTGCGCCGACGCCGCGGAGCCACGACTCGATGTAGCGGATGCCGACGTCGACGTTGGTCCGCAGCCCTTCCTCGGTGATCTCGCCGGGCGTCGATGCGACATCGAGGAGCTGCTCCGGCGAGACGTCCACCTCAGGGCGCTGGCGTACGACCTGGTTGGGCCGGTCGGCGAGGATCTCGTCGAAGACAGCCGTTGCCGGGGGCACGAGGTCTGGGTGAGCGACCCAGGTGCCGTCGAACCCCGCGGTCGCCTCGCGCACCTTGTCCTCCCGCACCTTCGTGAGCGCAACCGCGTTGATCTCGGGGTCACGCCGCGAGGGGATGAACGCCGCCATGCCACCGATCGCGTGGGCGCTGCGGCGATGGCACGTCTTCACGAGAAGCTCGGTGTAGGCCCGCATGAACGGGACGGCCATGGTGACCTGGGCCCGGTCGGGGAGCAGCATGTCCGGCCGGTCGCGGAACTTCTTGATGACGCTGAAGATGTAGTCCCAGCGGCCCGCGTTGAGGCCCGCCGAATGGTCTCGAAGCTCGTAGAGGATCTCGTCCATCTCGAACGCTGCGAGGATCGTCTCGATGAGGACTGTCGCCTTGATCGACTGCTGGGGGATTCCGAGCGCTTCCTGCGCGTACACGAAGACGTCGTTCCACAGGCGTGCCTCGAGGTGCGACTCGAGCTTCGGGAGGTAGAACCACGGCCCCTTTCCGCGTTCGAGGAGCTCGCGGGCGTTCCAGAAGGCGTAGAGGCCGAAGTCGAAGAGGCTCGCGGATATCGGCCCGCCGTCGACGTCGAAATGCTTCTCGACGAGATGCCAGCCGCGCGGCCGCACGACGAGCTCGGCCGTCTGCTCGTTCAGCCGGTAGGACTTCTCGCCCTGGTCCAGCGAGATGGTCCGGCGGATCGCATCGTGGCAGTTCTGCTGACCCTCGATCACGTTCGTCCACGTCGGCGAGTTCGCGTCCTCGAAGTCGGCCATGAACACCCGGGCGCCCGAGTTCAGGGCGTTGATCATCATCTTCCGGTCGACAGGTCCGGTGATCTCGCAGCGACGGTCCTGCAGCGGAGCGGGCACCGGTGCAACCTGCCAGTCACCCGTCCGAACCGGTTCGGTTGCGGAGAGGAAGCCTGGAAGCTCACCGGCGGAGAGCCTCTCCTCACGCTCGACGCGCAGCGCGAGGAGCTCGAGACGGCGCGCGTTGAACTCTCGATGAAGCGAGCACACGAAGTCCCGCGCAGCCGGCGTGAGCATCTCCACGATCGGCAGATCCTACGGGAGCGGTGGCTAGCGCAGCGACGGCGGGCGGTCGGCCGAACCGGAGATCCGGTGGCGCAGCGACTCGTCGAGGCTCGGTGCAGCCTCGACGGTGTGGAGATCGGAGCCGATGCGCACGGTGAGCCTGGCGCGTCCGTGCTCGGCGAGCCACATCTCGAGCGCCGCCGTGACGTCGGCCAGGAGGCGCGCAGTCTCCTCGTGGGAATCGCGAATCTCGACGTTCCAGCGGGTGCCATGCGACACCGGACTGCCGACCAACCCGCGGGCTCCGAGAGCCCGGGCGAGATCTTCAGCCTCTTCCGCGTCCAGTCCGCTGACGCGAATGGGCGGCGCCACCGCGCCTCCTTTCCGGCCCCGCTGTAGGAGCGGGGAGGAGGGTCGCCGCAACACCCTCCGCCCCGTCAGACGGTACCGTACCGCGGTTCCAGCGTCCAACGCAACATTCCGAGCGGGCGGGCGCCCCGGCCTATGATCCGCGCGGCCCCCCGGGAAAGGAGAGGGAATGTCGGAGGCCCGGCTGCGGGCAATGGAAACGAGCGACTGGTCTGAGGTCTCCGACCTGATCTACGTCTCCCTCAACTACTGGTGTGTGGCGAACGGGAGGCCCCCGCTCTTTGCCGGTGGCCCCGCGACGACACGTCTCTTCTGCGAGGTCTACGAGGCCCTGGACCCGGGTTACTGCGTCGTCGCCGAGGATCCCGCAACCGGCAGGTTGATGGGCTCGTGCTTCTACCGCGAGCGCGAGACCCATGTGTCGTTCGGGATCATGAACGTGCATCCCATCTACTTCGGCATGGGAGTCGGGCGGAAGCTCGTCGACTTCATCACCGACTTCACGGACAGCCGCCAGAAGCCACTGCGCCTGATCTCGAGCGCGATGAACATCGACTCGTTCTCGCTCTACACGCGGTCAGGGTTCGTTCCATACTCGACCTACCAGGACATGCTCCTTTCCGTCCCGAGCAACGGCCTCGGCAGGGCCGTGCCCGGTCTCGACCGGGTTCGAGACGCGCGACTCGACGACGTCGAGTCCATCGCGGCGCTCGAGCTCGATCTCGCCGGGATCAGCCGGGCCAAGGACTACCGGCATTTCATCGAGAACCAGAACGGCCTCTGGCATCTCTCGGTGATCGAGAGCCCTGACGGCGTGCTCGACGGCTATCTCGCCTCGATCGGCCACCCCTCGTTCACGATGCTCGGGCCCGGAATCGCACGCACCGACGCAGACGCGCTTGCCCTGGTCGCCGCGGAGCTGGACGGGTACCGGGGGAGGACCGCGCTGTACCTCGTGCCAGTCGACCGCGGGGTGCTGATTCGAGAGTTGTACGAGTGGGGTGGGCGGAACAGCGAGCTGCACGTTCACCAGGTGCGAGGCGCATACGAGCCCTTCAAGGGCGTCAACTTCCCGACGTTCATGCCGGAGACCGGTTGACGACGCTCGTCACCGGCGCGACCGGCTTTCTCGGGCGGCACCTCGTGTCGCTCCTCGCCGAGCGGGGAGACCCGCTACGCGCACTCGTTCGCGAGGGCACCGACGACAGCTTCCTCCGTGGACTCGAGGTCGAGGTGGTTCGTGGGGACATCCTCGACGGTGCAAGGGTTCGAGCGGCGGCTGCGGGTTGCGGGCGCGTCTTCCATCTCGCCGGCATCGTGGGATACGCGGAGTCGTTGCGGGAGAAGCTCGAGCGGGTCAACGTTGACGGAGTTCGCTCGGTGCTCGCAGCCCTCGAGCCTGGGGCACGGCTCGTGCACGTCTCGAGCGTCGCCGCGGTCGGGCCCGTCGATTCTCCCTCGCTGCGGGCTGACGAAGACCATCGGTACCCCGCGCGCGCCGATAGGTCGCTCTACTCGCTGACGAAGCGCAAGGGTGAGCAACTCGTGCTGGAGGCTGCCCGGGCAGGCGTGGACGCGGTTGTCGCGAACCCGGGTTTCCTGCAGGGTTCCGGCGACGTCTATCGCGTTAACACCTGGCCGGTCCAGCGCTACCTGCAGGGGACGCTGCGAATCCTCGTGGCCGGGGGCCTCTCGAACGTCGACGCGCGAGACGTCGCACAGGGGCTCGTGACACTCGCCGACAAGGGGAAAGCGGGAGAGCGCACGATCCTCACCTCCCAGGAGGGCAACCTGAGCCACGAGGCGTTCTTCCGGCGGGTCGGAGAGATCGCGGGTGTCCACAGACGCCAGGTCATGCTCCCGCGTCAGGTGGCTGTCGCCGGGGCGCGCATCGTGCCCTGGCCGGTACGGTCCGAGGAGGTGTCCGCTGCCGCCGACTGGTGGTTCTACGACCCCGCGAAGGCCGTGCGGGAGCTCTCGTTCCACACGCGACCGCTCGAGGAGACCATCGCCGACACGGTGGCGCAGTACCTCCGGGGCTGAGCGGACGGCTCGGCCGGCCGCGACCCCCGTGGCAGCGACGGCGAAGCGGTCGCGTATCGGTAAGGGCTACCCGGGCCTGCGGGCGTCGATGTTCAGCCGCACGTAGTCGACGGTGACCGGCTCCGGCAGGAGCGTCAGGACGTCGTTTGTGAATTCGGACTGCCGGTCACCAGGAAGGCGCGACAGGTGGTCGCGCAGCGCGATGGTGGTCAGATAGGCGAGGGGGTCGTCCGGGACGACCGGGTTCGGCTCGAGCCAGCAGTGAATGTCTGCGAAGCCAGCGTCCTCCAGCAGGGCAGTCGTCTCCTCGGCGGTTGCGAAGTGCGACGCCCGGCGCCAGGCGGCAAACGCGTCTGAGTACTCCGGCGCGGCTGCCACCTCGTCGGCGGCCGCGAGCACCTGCCGGATGTTCCCGTGCCCTCCGCACTGGGCAACCAGGCGACCGCCGGGCCGGAGCGCTGCGAAGAGTCGGCCGAACAGCCGCTCGTGATCGAGGATCCAGTGGAACGTCGCCGTCGAGAACACGGCGTCGACCGGTTCACCGAGCTCGAGCTCCAGGAGGTCGACCTGCCGGATGTCCGCTCGGTCTCCGAGGTACTCGCGCGCTTCGGCGACCATGGCGGGTGAGGCGTCGACGGCGATGACGTGGCCGCGCGGCAGGCGGTCGACCAGGTGAGCCGTGACGCGCCCCGTTCCGCAACCGGCGTCGAGAACGGTTTCGTCCCCGACGAGTTGAAGGCGTGCGAGCACCGTGAGGCCCATCGCCTCCATCGGGCCCGACACTCGATGGTACGACGCCGCGTTCCAGTCCGCGGACATCCGCGGCTCAGGACATCGGGATCTGGCGGAGGATCTTCGGCTCGACGCGGTCGAGGATCTCGGGCAGGCTGTCGCCGGTCGCCGTGATTCCGTGGTTTCGCAGGCCGATGACGGCGTGCGCCGGATCGGGTTCCTGCGCGACGAGCTCAGCGACGCTCTCCGCGAGCTGCTCGGTGCCGCACGGGAAGTTGATGTCGGTGGCGGCAATGCCCTCGACCCAGGCGTGGACGTGGAGAATCGCCCCGACGTCGGGGTGGGCCTGATAGATCATCCAGTGCTCGATCGCGTCCACGGAGACGCGTCGCGGCTCGACGTCGGGAGGGACGCTGAGCACCATGCGGCCGTTCTCCTCGTCGTAGCCCGAGACGAGGAGGATGTCGCGGCCGGGGATCTCGAGCTTCGACTTGTCGACACCGCTCGCGCTCATCCAGAACCGCCGCTCGTCCTTGCGTGCGGAGAGGTTGCCGTAGGACAGACCGCCGATGCCGTAGAGGCGCTTGACGTAGCGGATCTCCCGTTCGTCGAGGATGTCCTCGATCGGGAACGGGGAGGGGAGTAGGTCGAGATCGCCGAGCCGGCGGCCGGCCTCGATGACTTCCTCGGTGATCTCGTCGCCCTTCCACAACTCCGGCTCGAGATCCGTCCTGAACTCGTTGTCGATGATCAGCCGAGCCGTTGCGAGCGGGACGAGTCGCTCGATCACCTCGTCGGCCAGCGCGGTCTCGCCGTTCGTCGCCTCGATCCCGTAGTGACCGCGCTCCATCGTCGTGAACCAGACGCCCTTCCCCGGCACGTAGAGCATCATGATGTTCGACAGCGCGCCGACCATCAGCGGGTAGTTGATCTGAAGCACGTCGCTGGGCGGCTCCGGGTACTGATGGATCGCGGCGACGAACGTTCCTCGTGCTCGGCGGCGAAACGGCTTCGGCGCCGTCGCGTCGATCCTGTTGATCACGAGGTCCGCCGTGACGGCGTCCTCGGCGGGCGCGAACCCCCGGCGCTCGAGCGCCGCCGCGAGCTCACCCGAGAAGCTTTCGATCTCGGGCGCGGTCGCCTGTCCCCACAAGCTGTACGTCACTGCCATGCCTCCAAGGAAGTCCCCTGCGACGAAGCTCGCCGCAAGGGGAGTCTAGCCCCGACGGGCCTCATGTACCCGGCGCGACCGCGCGCCTCAGCCAGATACCGATGAAGAGCGCGGCGATGGCAGGCAACGCAAGCCAGACCGTCATCGCGATGAGGCCGGCCCTGAGGAACCCGAAACCCTCGCTCACGCGGTTCTCGATCGTGCCGCTCTCGAGGACCTCCTGGACCTTGTCGAGCTCGCCGGCGAGCCTCTGCACCGTCTCGCTCGTGTCGGCGAGCTGCTGCTGGTTCCGGGCGAGATTCGAGCTGAGCGCTTGGAGCGACGGGCCGAGGTCGGCGAGGTTCTGTCCGACTGCCTGGAAGCTGTCCCCTGCAGAGCCGAACAGCCCCCCCAGCCGTCCGAGTGTCACGAACGCCGGGCTGAGCTCGCCGACGACGTTGCCCGCGGAGGCGAGCGCCTCAGATGTCGTGCCGAGGGTCGTCGAGAACCCGGACGCTGAGGTGGCAGCTGAGTTGAGGCTTGCAGACGTCGCCGAGATCGTCGTCTCGAGCGTGTCGATCCGGACGGTGACGTCGTCGCTGACGTTGCCGATACGGCTATTGATGACGACGAGCGCGACGATCGAGGCGATCGCGAGCACGACGCCGACGATGCCGTAGACGATCAGTCCGGTCGCGATGTGGCGGGTTTCGCTCGGGCTGATCTCGGTTCCATCAGGAGTGGGAGAGTTGGTATCGGTCATGTCGAGATGATGTCACCCCCATCGGGTAGACGCGATCGCGTTTCTCCCGCGGTCGCCATGGGTACTCTGAGGCCATGCAGATCGAGACGCTGGACCACGTTGCGCTCTGGGTCGACGACAGGGATGCGCTCGCCGCGTTCCTGACCGGGCATCTGGGAATGCACGTGATCGACCAGAACGAGCGCTTCACGCTCGTTGGCTCTGACGCTCGCCGAGGGAAGCTCACGCTGTTCCCGGGGGACGGGCCGCGGGATCCGGGCGTGCTGCACCGGATCGGACTCCGTGTCCACGATGTCGACGCTGCCGTGCACGCGCTTCCGGCAGGCATCGACGTAGAGCGGTCAGGAGCCTCCGCGCACTTCGTGGCGCCGGGTGCCCTGGGCTTGACGCTGGTCGAGCGACACGCCGACGGTGTCGAGTACGACATCGATCACGTCACCTTCGTCGTCCGTGATCCGGACCGCGTGCATCGAGAGCTGTCCGGGCTCGGGTTCACCGTCGAGTCGGGCGGCCTCACCGCCGGGGATTCGGCGATCAACCTCGTGGCCGGCGATCCCGGCGACTCCGAGCGGCCGCTCCTGCACCATCTCGGGCTCCGCGTCGATTCTGCTCGCGACCACATCGCGGAGGCACGTGAGATGGGGCTCGAGATCGCAGACATCGTCGATGCGCCGAACACGCTGGCCGTCTTCGTGTGGGGGCCCGAGCGAATCAAGCTCGAGTACGTCGAGCACAAGCCCTCGTTCTCCCTCGTCTGAGCACGACGCCTGATCTCGTCGTCGCCGGCGCAGGGATGGCCGGTCTCGCGGCTGCGGCGCGGGCAGTGGAACTCGGGCTGCGGCCGCTCGTGCTGGAGAAGGGATCGCCGCCAGGCGGCTCGATGCTTCTCTCAAGCGGCGTGATCTGGCGATATTCATCGCCCGAGGCGTTTCGCCTCGAGTGTCCCGGCGGCGACCCGTCGTTGCAGGAGTTGATCGTCAACCGTCTCGACGAGGCGCTCGTCTGGCTCGAAGCGCTCGGCGCGCCGGTGGTCGAGCAGGAAACCGGCAACACGCGGACGGTGGGCGTGCGCTTCGCGACGGGCGGGCTGACCGACGCCCTCGCCCGTGCCGGAGGTGAGCTTCGCCTCGACGAGCCGCTCGTCGAGCTACCTGCGGGCGTGCCGACCGTGCTGGCAACCGGTGGCTTCCAGGGCGACACCGACCTCGTTCGACGTCACGTCACGTCCGAGGCCGATCACCTGCTCTTGCGGGCGAACCCGTGGAGCCGCGGTGACGGCCTTCGGCTCGCGCTCGCGGCCGGGGCCGGAACGAGTCGAGGAATGAACGAGTTCTACGGTCGGAACATGCCTGCGCCACCCGCTCGCATCGGGCCCGACGCGTTCGTTGCCGCCGCGCAGCTGTACGCGCGTCATGCTCGGGTCGAGTCCGACGCCGGGCTCCCGTACGCGAGGGAGCGCATCACGTGGTCGGAGATCGACGTGGTCCAGTGGACTGCTGTCCAGCCGGGCGCGCGTGCCTGGTATGCCGTCCCGAAGTCGGCGTTCGCCGAGCGGATCCGAGATCGGTCCATCTCGGACATGATCGCAGCGGCCGAGGCCGCCGGAGGACGCGTCGACGACCGTGGCGACGAGGTCGCCGTCCACGTTGCACCTGCCATCACGACGACGCTCGGTGGCCTGGTCGTCGATACCCGAGCGCGAGTGCTCGACCCTGATGGCTGCCCCGTTCCCGGCCTGTATGCGGCAGGGGGCGACGTGGGGGGAATCTCGACCGGCGGCTACTCCAGCGGACTGGCCGCCGCGCTCGTGCTGGGGATCGCGGCGGCCGAGTCCGTGGCGGGTCTCTAGTGCTCCATCCCGGAGCACTAGCTCCGCGTCTTGAGGGTGTCGCGGATCTCGGTCAGGAGCTGGACCTCCTCGGTGGGTGGCGGCGCCTCCTCCTCACCCCTTGCCTGGCGCTCGCGCAGGTAGTTCACCGGCCTCACGACGAAGAAGAAGATCGCCGCGGCGACGGTCGTGAACGTGATCAGCGCGTTGATGAACGAGCCGTATCTGAACACGCTCCCGTTGATCGTGAACGTCAGGTTCGAGAAGTCCTGCTTGCCGAAGATCGCCGCGATGAGCGGCGTGATGAGATCGCTGACGAGTGACGCGATCACCGCGCCGAATGCCGCGCCGATGACGACGGCGACGGCAAGGTCGACGACGTTCCCGCGCATGATGAACTCCTTGAACTCCCGAACCACACCCTGACCGCGCGCCATTCGTCCTCCCTCTCTCGAGCGTCTAGGTGAGCGGAGGACTGTATCGAGCGACAGTGCGCTGCTACACGGCCGCCGCGTGAGGCGGAAGCGTGACAGTCACCACGGTTCCACCTGCGACCCCTGCTCGCCGATCAACCCGTCCGCCTGCGACCCGAGCCCGCTCCGCGATTTCGTCGAGGCTCGACTTGCGCCGCTCGTCCATCCCGTCGTCGGCGAGCGTCGCGATCGCGGTGCCGTCCGTGCGTCGCTCGACTGAAAGAGAGACCGTTGCCGGCTGCCGG
Source organism: uncultured Thermoleophilia bacterium (assembly GCA_963710975.1). Taxonomy (GTDB): domain Bacteria; phylum Actinomycetota; class Thermoleophilia; order Gaiellales; family Gaiellaceae; genus JBBQXH01. The sequence continues at coordinate 434,427 of CAVQCG010000004.1, forward strand.
CGAACGGCCTGGGCCAGAGCCTCACGGATGGTCTGGTAGAGGGCGACCTGCGCCGTTTCGCCGAGCCCGTCGCCCGCACTGGCCGCAAGCTCGACGGTGATCGTCTGCGCGCGCTCGATCTGGTCGGCAAGCTCCCGGACGGCGATCGAGAACCCGCGGTCACGGAGGATGACCGGCTCGATCGCAAACGACAGGTCGCGAAGGGTCTGAACGGTCTCGCGCTGCCGACCGAGGGAGCCCTCGAGGAGCTTCTCGGCGTCCTCGACGTTCCCCTCTCGGAGCGCCGCAACGGCCGCGTCGTGCATGAGGGCGATGCCGGACAGCGACTGGAGTGGCCCGTCGTGAAGTGCGAGTGCGAGCCTCCGGCGTTCGTCCTGCTCGGCCGTCACGAGCTGCGCCGAGAGCCAGGCCCGTTCCGCCTCGCGCTCGTCCGCTGCACGCGACTCGCGCTGGACGGCAGCGCGTTCCCTGCGGACGCCGAGGACGATCGCCACGCCGGCTCCGAGGAGCCCGCCCAGTGCGAACGCGCCGGTTTCAGAGGCTCGATGTGACATGAGCGCACGCCTGGATGGGGGCCTGCACGCAGCGGATCATGGCCGCCTCCATCGCCACCAAGGCAACCAGCCTTGCCATCGATCGAGTCGACCATGCTCCTTGGTGCACGCGGCTCCCCAGACGCACGCCCATCTCACATCGAGCCTCTAGTCGATGATCGAATCGCGGAGGGCGATTGCGACGGCATGGGTGCGCGTGTCGGCCTCGAGCTTCGCGAGGATGTGACGCACGTGGCTCTTCACGGTTTCCTGGCTGATGAAGAGCTTCGCCGCGACGTCGCCGTTCGACATGCCGTCGGCGAGGAGCTGGAGGATCTCGCGCTCGCGGGGCGTCAGCAGGTCGTGACCGTCGCGGTTGAGGAACGACGGCATGAGCGCCGGGTCGACGTATCCCTCGCCGCTCGCGACCTTTTCGATCGCGCGAACGAGCGTCTGATTGGGTGCTTCCTTCAGCAGGTAGCCCTTCGCCCCGGCGTCGAGGCCGCGCGAGAGGAGGCTGCGCTCGCCGAAGGCGGTGAAGAGGAGGACGGCTGTGTCGGGGACACGGTCGTGAAGCTGCTTGGTTGCCTCGAGCCCGTCCATGCCGGGCATCCGGATGTCCATGATCACGACGTCCGGCTTGCGCCGCTCCGCGAGGGAGATGGCGCTCTCACCGTCACCGGCCTCGCCGATCACCCGGATGTGCGGGGAGCGGGAGAGGGAGAGACGGAGTCCCTCTCTGACGACCTCGTGGTCGTCGGCGATGAGGCAAGTGATTTCGTAACCCATACGGAGGACAGCCTTGTCACCCTCCTTGTCGGCGCATCGGCTGTCCGACTTTAGACGGCAAGGGCGAGTTGTTGCTGGATGATCCGTCCGGGCTGCTGCCGCCGGCCGTCCGCGACACCGATGCCGTGCCGCAGCCGGAGCCGCGCGAACCTGTCGGTGATCTCCGTCTGGTAGCTCTTCGGCGCGTACGTCCGGCGGCCGTAGAGCTCCACGTAGCGTGGGTACAGCCATGGATAGGAGGCACGAAACCACGGCATGAAGTGATCGCGAATCCCTGGTCGGACATGCAGCACGATCGCCGACGCAGACCTCACGCCCGCCTCGGCGCAGGCGGCGAGAACCTCGTCGAGGTGCTCCTCGTCGTCGGTCAGCCCCGGAAGGATCGGCGCGACCAGGACACCCGTCCTGATTCCCGCGTCCGCGAAGCGGCCGAGGATGTCGAGCCGCTTCCGTCCCGGAGGCGTGCCCGGCTCGATCACCCGCCGGACGCCCTCGTCGAGCGTCCCGACGCTCATCATCACGGTCAGCGAGGCCTGCCCGTCGAGACGGCGGTACAGATCGAGGTCGCGGGCGATCATGGTCGACTTCGTCAGGATCGACAGGGGGTTGGCCGCGTCCGCGAGCGCCTCGACGATCCCCCGCGTCAGCCGGTAGCGTCCCTCGCACTGCTGGTACGGATCGGTCGCCGTCCCCATCGCCACCGTCTCACCCTGCCAGCGCGGCGAGGCCAGCTCGCGTCGCAGGACATCGGCGACGTTGGTCTTGACGACGATCTTCGACGAGAAGTCGTCGCCGATACCGAGATCGAGATACGTGTGGTACGCCCTCGCGAAGCAGTAGTGGCAGCTGTGCGCGCAGCCGCGATAGGGATTCACGGTCCAGCGAAACGGCACCCGCGCCTCGTTCGGGATCCGGTTCAGCGCCGTCTTGCACGTGTCCTCGAGGTAGGTGGCGCGCCTCATGCGAGGAGTATAGAACATACGTTCGCTTTTGGCCAGAGATCGCCGAGGCGGGGGCTATACTCGAAGCGCATCTTGGACGGCGACTTCCCGCCCAGTACCTACGCCCCGGGAGATGGGGCTTGAGCGACGGACTCAGGATCTTTCTGGTGATCCTCCTCGTGCTCGGGAACGGGTGGTTCGTGCTGGTCGAGTACGCGCTCGTCACCGCCCGCAGGCCGCGGCTCCAGGAGATGAAGAAGCAGGGCGTCCGCGGCGCCGGCTCCGCACTGCGCCTGATGGACGAGCCGACGCGGTTCATCTCGACCCTCCAGATCGGGATCACCGTGCTCTCGATCCTCCTCGGTGCCATCGGCGAGCCGCTCATCTCGCACTACTTCGAGCCGTACGTCGGGCGAACGTGGTCGTTCGTGATCGCATTCGTCATCCTGTCGTACCTCGGCCTCGTCTTCGGCGAGCTGATCCCGAAGGCATGGGCGCTGCAGCGCTCCGAGCGGATCGCGAGCCTCTTCGCCCCGTTCGTCGACTTCCTCCAGAAGGCGTCGCACCCGCTCGTCATCGTCGTGCAGGGCTCGGCGAAGTTCGTCCTGCGGCTGTTCGGCATGAAGTCTGCGCGGATCGGCGGGATGATCGGCTCCGAGGCGGAGCTTCGCTCGATGCTGGCCGAGGCCGAGGAGACCGGCGTGATCGAAGAGGCGGAGGAGGAGATGCTCTACAAGGTCTTCGATTTCGCCGAGAAAGAGGTCCACGACGTCATGGTCCCGCGGCCCGAGGTCGTCGGTGTCGCGGTGGAGCTTCCGGCGGAGGAGTGCCTGGCGGCGATCATCGACTCGCCCTTCACCCGCTATCCGGCGTACCGGGGATCGCTCGACGAGATCGTCGGCGTCCTCCACGTCCGCGATCTCTTCTCGGCGCTCTACGCTAACGGTCTCCAGAACGTCGTGATCGAGAACATCCTGCGGCCCGCGTACTTCGTTCCCGAGACGAAAGACCTCGGCCCGCTCCTGACCGACTTCCGGCGGGCGAACCAGCACATGGCCGTGGTCGTCGACGAGTACGGGGCAACCCAGGGGATCGTCACGCTCGAGGACCTGCTCGAGGAGATCGTCGGGGAGATCGCTGACGAGTACGACCTTCCGGACGACTCGGTCCAGCACATCGACGAACGCACCGTGCGGGTCGACGGAACGTTTCCGATCGACGACTTCAACGAGCAGTTCAAGCAGGACCTGCCTCAGGAGGACTACCACACCCTCGCCGGCTTCGTGTTCGGAGAGCTCGGGCGTGCACCAACGAGCGGGGACGAGGTGCATTGGGACGGCCTGCGGTTCGAGGTCATCCAGACGGACGGCCCGCGCATCGAGCAGCTCGAGATCGAGTTCCTCCCTGAATCGGATCCCGAGCCTGCCGTGGTCGACTAGCTTCGCCTTCGCCCACTGGCCGCTCGTGAGGTCGACCAGCCCTACTGTGCGGTCGGGAACGACCAGTCGGCCTGAACACGCTAGGTTTGAGCGCGTGGCGCTGATCGTCCAGAAATACGGCGGAACCTCCGTCGGCAACCCGGAGCGGATCACGAGCGTGGCAGAGCGCGTCGTCGCGTCGGCGGCGAAGGGCGACCAGGTCTGCGTCGTGGTCTCGGCGATGGGCGATACGACCGACGAGCTGCTCGGCCTGGCCGGACAGGTGTCCGCCCGTCCACACCCGCGCGAGCTCGACATGCTCCTCACCGCCGGCGAGCGAATCTCGATGGCGCTGCTCTCGATGGCCATCATCGACCTCGGGCGCCGCGCGATCTCGTTCACGGGATCGCAGGCTGGGATCCGGACGGACACCTCGCACGGGAAGGCACGGATCGTCGAGGTTCGCGCGCGGCGGGTGCGGGAGGCGCTCGAGGGCGGTCAGGTCGCGATCGTGGCGGGCTTCCAGGGCGTCTCCACGGAGGACGACGTGACGACGCTCGGCCGAGGTGGATCCGACGCCACCGCAGTGGCGCTGGCTGCCGCTCTCGACGCGGACGTCTGCGAGATCTACACGGACGTGGACGGCGTCTACACGAGCGATCCGCGAGTCGTCCCGTCGGCGCGAAAGCTCCATGACATCTCGTATGACGAGATGCTCGAGCTCGCCGCGTGCGGCGCGAAGGTACTGATGATGCGCTCGGTCGAGTTCGCCCGGAATCACGGAGTGGTCGTCCACGTGCGCTCGTCGTTCAATCCCGGTGAGGGCACGTGGGTTCGGAAGGAGGAGGAACGGATGGAGCAGGCGATCATCTCCGGCGTCGCACACGACACCTCGGAGGCGAAGGTGACGATCATGGGCGTCCCGGACCGGCCCGGTGTCGCGGCCCGTGTCTTCCGCCCACTGGCGGACGCGGGCGTCAACATCGACATGATCGTCCAGAACGTCTCCGCCGAGGGCCGGACGGACATTTCGTTCACCGTGCCGCGGGAGGAGCTCGGGCGCGCTCAGCCGATTCTCGACTCGGCCGCGTCGGCCGTCGAGGCGAGGGGGGTCGCGACCGATCCGGAGGTTGCGAAGATCTCCCTCGTCGGGGCCGGGATGAAGACGCATCCCGGTATCGCAGCGGACATGTTCGACGCACTCGCCGATGCCGGGATCAACATGGAGATCATCTCGACGTCGCCGATCCGCATCTCGTGCGTCGTGCGCGCGGTCGACGCCGAGCGGGCGGTTCAGGTCGTCCACGACTGCTTCCGGCTCGGCGAGGAGCCTGAAGGAGACGAGGCAGGAGAGGGGGGACCATGAAGACGAGTCTTGGCATCTGGGCGATGGGGTCGATGGTGACGCGGTTCGTTCCGGGCGGGTACCAGCCCCAGCACGCCGGCGAGTCGACCGCGCAGCGGGTTCGGCGGGCGATCGACGGCCTTGGCGACCTCATGGACGACTACGAATTCCACTACCCGCAGGAGCTGTCCGAGGAGAACCTCGACGAGGTCAGCGATGCGCTCGACGGGCACGGGATCTACTGCGTCGCGACGGGTCTGCATCTCGATCCGCTGTTCGGCCGAGGCGGGCTCTGCTCACCCGACCCGGCGATCCGCACGGAGGCGCAGCGCCGCACCGTGGCCGCAGCCGACTTCGCCGGCCGGGTCGGCGCGCACTTCATCATCTGGCCCGGGATCGAGGGCTACAACTACCCGTTCCAGACGCCGTACAAGGAGAGCTGGGCCTGGTTCCTCGAGGGAATCGGGCTGGCCGCCGAGAAATGCCGCGAGCACGGCATCCTGCTGTTCCTCGAGCACAAGAACTCCGAGCCGGCGATGAAGATCTTCATGCGCAACATCGGCATGACCCTGCACGTGATTCACAAGCTCCGTGAGGGTGGCCTTCACAACGTGAAGGTCAACATGGACTGGCAGCACCTGATCATGAACGGCGAGAGCCTTGCCGAGTATGCGGCGATGCTCGACGCCGAAGGGCTGCTCGGCCACCAGCACGCGAACTCGGGGTGGGGCACCTTCGACGACGACAACATGGTGGGCGCGACGGCGTTCATGGAGACGCTCGAGCTCGCGCTCGAGTTCCGCCGCTGCGGGTACGGGGAGCGTGGCGAGCGTCTCGGGTTCGACCTCTATCCGTACACGGAGGACGCCGTCGCGGCCGTGAGGCGAAGCGTGTTGCAGTGGCGTTTCATCGAGTCGGTGGCCGCCCGGGTCGACGACCAGGCGCTTCGAGCGGCCCAGCTCGAAAAGGACGCCGTACGAGCGTACGAGATCGTCTATGCAGCGCTCGGGGCGCGTGACTGAGCTCGCCGAGCTGACGCGGCAGCTCGTCGCGATCGACTCCGTCAACCCCGATGTGAGCCCGGGTGGAGTGGGCGAGCGAGAGATCGCGTGCTTCGTCGCACGGTGGTGTGAGCGCGCAGGGCTCGAGGTCGAGGTCGAGGAGGCTGCTCCTGGGCGACCGAACGTCGTTGCGACGGCGCGGGGGCGGGGTGGAGGTCGCTCGCTGATGTTGAACGCCCACCTCGATACGGTCGGCGTCACCGGGATGGAAGAGCCGTTTTCGGGCCGGATCGAGGAGGGGCTGCTCTACGGGCGAGGCTCGCTCGACATGAAGGCGAGCCTTGCGGCCTCACTGCTGACAGCGGCTCGAGCGCAGGATCGGGATCTCCGCGGCGATGTGATCGTCACCGCTGTCGCCGACGAGGAAGCTGGGAGTGCCGGCACGGAGGCGATCGTCGCCAGGCGACGCGCCGATGCTGCGATCGTCACGGAGCCGACCGACGAGCGCCTCGCGGTTGCGCATCGGGGGTTCGCATCCTTCGTGATCGAGACCGATGGCCGTGCAGCGCACGGGTCACGCCCCGATCTCGGAGTCGACGCGATCGCCCGCATGGGCGCCGTCCTCGTTCGGCTGGAGGCGCTGGATGCGCACCTTCGGTCGTCGCCCTCGCACCGCCTGCTCGGCAGCGGCTCGCTTCACGCCTCGCTCATCGAGGGAGGCCAGGAGTATTCGAGCTACCCCGCCCGGTGCGTGCTGCGTGGTGAACGGCGGACGGTTCCCGGTGAGACCGTCGAGCAGGTCGAGCGCGAGCTCGAAGCACTCCTCGGCGATGTCGACGGCAGCATCCGGATCGAGTTCTCGCGCGAGCCCTTCGAAGTCGACGAGGACGCTGAGATCGCCCGGGTCGTCTCCAGGCATGCCGGCGGGCCCGAGGTCGTCGGTGTTCCGTTCTGGGCCGACTCGGCGCTCCTCGGCTCGACCGGGATTCCGACCGTCCTCTACGGCCCCGCGGGCGCAGGCATCCACAGCGAGGTCGAGTGGGTCGACCTGGCCAGCGCCGAGCGCTGTGCGGCGGTCTACCTGTCGGTGGCGGAGGACTGGTGCGCCTGAGCGAGAGCACGCTCGAGTGCGGCGCGGCCTCCGGCCAGGATCGGCTCCCCGTGCGAGACGAGCACGCGGTCGATCGGCAGTCCGGCAAGCGGCGAGAGCGACGCGAGGAAGACGGCCGGATCGGTTCCCTCGGGAAGCCAGGAGAAGGGGCACACCCGGAGCCCGTCTTCTTCGACGATGAGGACATCGCCCGGCACGAGCGCGCGGTGCTCGGGAATCCAGAAGACCCATTCGCCGGCAGCGTCGTTGGTCTCGAAGGCCTCGATGCCGGACGGGAGTGGCACGGCATCTCCCCGCCGCACGACCGGGGCGCCGTAGTGCGAGGCGACTGCGTCGGCGGTTCGCTCGTGCCAGCTCACGGTGACGAGCACGCAGACCGGCCGGCCGAGTCGCTCGACGTCACGGTCGAGAGCTGTCCAGAACGTCTCCTCGTCGTCCGCGGGCACGAGCGGATCGATGAGGACGACCTCCTCGGGTGCCTCGTAGTACACGCACCCGACGTCGCGCGACCAGCCCTCGCCGGGCTTCCAGTCGGGATGGGGTGCAGTCCAGCGCCAGAGGCCGTCGGAGATCTTCAGGACATCCATGGCGACTGATCCTACGCTTGTCGGCATCGACGTCGGGACGACGAGCGTCAAAGCGCTCGCGGTCACGCCGGACGGGAGCGTCGTCGGCCGCGCCGAGGTCGAGTATCCGCTCTCCACTCCGCGCCCCGGCTGGGCGGAGCAGCAGCCCGACGACTGGTGGAAGGCGACGCAGACGGCGCTCCACCAGCTCGGCGCCCGGCACGTCGCCGGCATCGGCCTCTCAGGGCAGATGCACGGTCTCGTCGTCCTCGACGAGAAGCTGAGCGTCCTTCGCCCCGCCATTCTCTGGAACGATCAGCGGACGTCTGCAGAGTGCGCCGAGATCGAGGAGCGCGTCGGCCTCGAGCGTCTCATCAGGCTCACGGGAAACAGAGCGCTGACGGGGTTCACCGCGCCGAAGCTCCTGTGGCTCCGCAACAACGAAGTCGACGTCTACCGGCGGATCGCCCACCTGCTCCTGCCGAAGGACTACGTCCGGTTGCGCCTGACCGGGGAGCGTGCGATCGACGTCGCGGACGCATCCGGGACGTTGCTCTTCGACGTCGCTCATCGATGCTGGAGTACGGAGATGCTCGAGTTGCTGGAGCTCTCGCGCGACCCTCTGCCGCGAGTGCACGAGTCGCCGCAGGTCTCGGGTGAGACTCCGGCGGGAATCGCGGTTGCGGCCGGGGCCGGGGATCAGGCGGCAGGCGCGCTCGGCGTCGGTGTCGACCGGCCTGGTCCACTGTCGGTGCAACTCGGCACCTCGGGCGTCGTGTTCGCCGCCATGCCCTCGTTTCGGGCGGATCCCGAGGCGCGCGTCCACTCGTTCTGCCATGCGGTCCCCGGCGCGTGGCATGCGATGGGCGTGATGCTCTCCGCGGCGGGGTCGCTTCGCTGGCTCCGTGATGCGGTGGCTCCCGGTGCAGACTTCGCGGCCCTGACCACGGAGGCGGAGCGGTGGGAGCCCGGGGTGGAGGGGCTCACGTTCCTGCCGTACCTCGCCGGGGAACGCACGCCGCACGCCGACCCGGACGCCCGGGGCGCCTTCGTGGGCCTCTCGCTCCGCCACGATCGCGGGGCGCTCGTCCGCGCCGTGCTCGAGGGGGTGGCGTTCGGGCTACGAGACTCGCTGGAGCTGCTGAAGGGTCTCGGGGTCGCGCCCGAGTCGGCGCGGGCGCTCGGTGGCGGCGCCCGGAGCGATGTCTGGCTTCGCATCGTTGCGTCCGTCCTCGGCATTCCGCTCGCGCGCGTCGCGGTGGAAGAGGGGGCCGCGTACGGCGCTGCGCTCCTCGGCGGGGTTGCGGGTGGCGTCTTCAGGGACGTGCACGAGGCGGTCGAGCGGTGCGTGCGCGAACGGGATGTCGTCGAGCCCGTTCCCGCCTGGCAGGAGGCCTACGCCGCCGGGTACGAGCGCTACCGCGCGCTCTATCCGGCGCTCGAGCCGTTCGAATCGCCTGCGGTCTGAAGCCGGGAGCGTGCGTCTCGCCACTTCGGTGGCAGGTCCGCAGCCGCGACCGTCCAGCGGGCGCTTCGAAACCCCGGCTGTTCGGCCCGATAGCGACGCATCACGCCGCGATGCGGCTCGCCCCGGGCGAACGCCGTCAACGACGCTGCGTCGCGCCAGACCGAAAGCGTCCAGAACTGCTTGCGCGTGAGGTGCGCGGACACCGAGTAGCCAACAGCGCCGGACGAACCCTCGAGCTGGTCTGTCACCGTCCTCGTCGTTCGGAGAAACTCGGGAATGTCGTGGTAGCGCTCGAGCGGCAGGAACGTGACGATCGCGAGGTACTCGCGGTCGGGCTCGGTCTCGGCGAGTCGCTTCCACGGACTGGCGGGCATGTCGGGTCAGGAACGTACCACCTTGGAGCCGGAAATCGGCGTCGGTGACCCTATAGGGGGATCTTGGTGCCGACGGGGGTTGCGCTTGTCGTGCGATGGCGTCACGCTTCGGAACCGGATGTCCTACCGCCTCGCCGCCCTCTTCGTCGTCCTGGTGCTCGCCGCCGGAGGAATCGCATCGACTGCCTCGGCCAGCCGGCGCCCGTCGGCCGGCGAGAGGCAGGCGATCCGAGCCTCGACCGACGCTTGGCTGAAGAAGAACCTCGAGCCGGCATTCCTGAAGAACACCGCGATCCTGCGCATACGCGTCTCGACCGCGAACCATCAGTACGCGCGAGTCGACATCTTGATCAAGCAGGTGGGGTACGACGCGATGCTCCTCCGCGCCACATCGAGGGGCTGGAAGGTCATCGACTTCGGATCGGGCGGCTTCGGCTGCAACCTGGCGCCACGGGCCGTCATGAAGGATCTCTTCGGCGGGTGCGTGGCCTCGTGAGGTGGGGTGCCGTGAGGATTCTCGTGATCGCCGCTCTGACGGCGGGCCTGCTCGGCGCGCTTGCCGGCACGGCGGCCGCGAAGCGTCCCCCGAAGCCGGGGGAGAGAAGCGCGATCCGGGCGACGTGGGCCGCATTCCTCGCGATGCCCGACTCCCCGGCTGCGCCTGACGACCGGATCACGAGGATCTGGATCTCGACCGCCAACACGAGCTACGCGCGGATCAACCTCGGATCGCCGACGGTCGGACCCTCGACGGCACTGCTCAGGAAGCGGCCGTCCGGCTGGCGCGTCACGCAGTTCGGGACAGCGGACTTCCCCTGCGGTGCTGCGCCGGCGAAGGTCTGGAAAGACCTGTACGGCGCCGGGTTCTGCGTGAAGTCCTAGAGCCCAGATCTCATCCGAGCTGCAGCTGGCGGTACGGGTCGAGGTTCGAGACCCCGACCCCGACGAGGCGCAGGGCTCCCGGCCGGTCGTCGAGCGCGCGGTCGAGGAGGGAGCAAGCGAGCTCGCCGATCTGCGCCGGGTCGTCGATTCCGACCGGCAGTGACTGAGATCGACTCCTGATCGAGAAGTCGGTGTAGCGCACCTTGGTCGTGACGGTGCGGGCCGAGAGCATCGACTCCGACAGGCGGGCAGCCACTCGCTCGGCCATCTGGCGCAGCTCCCCGTGGAGCTCCGCGCGGTCGGTGACGTCGCGCTCGAATGTCTCCTCCGTTGAGATCGAGATCGTCTCGCCCTCCGTCTCGAGCGGTCGCGGATCGATCCCGCGCGCTCGGTCGCGGAGCAGCCGGCCGACCTTCCCGGGCAGAAGGCGGCCGAGCTCGCCGTCTGTCAGCCCCGCGAGCCCGCCGACGGTCTCGATTCCGGCAGCCGCAAGGCGCCCCTCGGCGCGCGGGCCGACGCCGGGCAGGAGGCGGACGTCGAACGGCTCGAGGAACGCTGCCTCACGCCCCGGCAGGACGACCATCAGCCCCCCGGGCTTCCGGCGATCGCTCGCGACCTTGGCGACCACCTTGCACGTCGCGACGCCGAGCGACGCCGAGAGGCTCGTGGTCGCTCGAACCGCTGCCTGCACCGCTTCGGCGACGACCCGCGCGCGGGCGAAGTCCTTCGCTACCTCACCGACGTCGAGGTATCCCTCGTCGAGGCCGGTGCGCTCGACCGTCGGACACACCTCTCGAACCGCTGTCCAGACGGCCCGGGAGTACGCCGAGTACAGGCTATGGCGGGGTCGGACGAACACTGCCTGTGGGCAGCGCCGCCGCGCCTCTGCGCAACTCATCGCCGAATGGATGCCGTAGCGCCGCGCGACGTAGTTCGCCGTAGCGACGACTCCGCGCCCGCGCGGATCTCCTCCGACGACGAGCGGCTTCGTTCGAAGCTCCGGTTGCTCCAGCTCCTCGACTGCCGCGAAGAAAGCGTCGAGGTCGAGGTGCGCGACGATCACCGGCACTCCGGGCTTGCGCGCTGCCGGTAGCCTAGAGCCATCGAACCAGTATGCACAGCGGGTCCGACGCGGAAATCCGATCACTCGGCCCGTCCGTATCCGGTGACGGATACCAACTGAAAGGAGCTCCATGCGTCGGTCGATCGCACTCGCTCTCGTGGCCCTCGTCGTCGTTGCCCTCGTAGCCGTCGGTGCCGCCCAGGGCGCCCCGAGCAAGGTGAAGGGAACGCTGAACGGGACCGTGGGCCCCGGCTTCACGATCACGCTCTCGAAGAAGAGCGTGAAGGCGGGCAAGTACAAGTTCGTCATCAAGGACAAGTCTTCGATCCACAACTTCCACCTGAGCGGCCCGGGCGGCATCAACGTGAAGACGTCCGTCGCCAAGACCGGCACGACGACGTGGACGCTCACGCTGAAGAAGGGCACCTACAAGTTCCGCTGCGACCCACATGCGAGCACGATGAAGGGAACGCTGAAAGTCACCTGAGCCGTAGCGTCCTGGAGGGAATCGGGGGCCGGCTCTGACCGGCCCCCGGTGGTTCCGGGGATCAATCCACGGTAAGGACATCGCCGTCGAGCGTTCCGCTCACGGTGATGTCCCGCTCCGACCAGGTGACCTGTGCAAGGGACGGGTCGTTGGTCTTCGTCAGCCCGTCGACTGTCGCGAGGTCGAGCCCTTCGACGACGATCGACGGCTCGCCGCACTGCGGCGGATAGGACTCGAGAACGCCGCTGCAGAGCCTCACTGGCTTCCCTTCGGGCGCGACGAGGAATCCCTTGACGGACACAGAGCCCGTGGCGTCCTTCGCCTGATCCACCGTCAGGATCTTGCCGCCGGAGCCGTCGCAGCCAGTGAGGGCCAACGAAAGGACGAGCACGGTGGCGAGCAGCGCCGTACGGGCCGTCATGAAGCGCTCCCGTTTCCCGTGCACGCTTGTTCGACGGCGGAGCGACTCGGATGGTTCCCGACCATGCACTCGGGGAGGGTCGTTCCTTCGGGGATACGGGCCTTCGGCCCTGGACTTCGCGCCCTGGCGGCCTGCGGCCGCGCGCTGCGCGCCGCCTTCGGCGGCTTGCTTCGCGGGGGATACGCGGCTTGCCGGCTGGACTTCGCCTGGCGGCCTGCGGCCGCGGGCGCTGCGCGCCGCCTTCGGCGGCTTACGCGAGCTCCAGCGGGTCGATGCGGCCGTCACTGATTGTCCACGCAGCCAGCTCGCCGCTTCGAACGGTGAGGATCACGTACGGCCGCCCCGCCCAGAGCCCGATGTTCTCGACGTCGGTGCGCGAGGGCCGTGGCGGGCTGGAGAGGTGCGAGTGGAAGACGGCCAGCTCGTAGCCCTCGTCCTCGAGGAACCAGACATCAGGGCTGGCCTCGAGCTCGAACCGATACGGGCTGGCAGCGGCGTTCCGCGCCGGGATGTAGCGCTCGGCAACGCCGCTCTTGAGCGCGATGAGGCCGCACGCCTCGTTCGGCTGTTCCGCCTCGGCGTGCTCGACGAGTGACGAGCGTACGCCGGCCGGAATCACCACCAGACGCGATCCTCCATCGACCGTTCGACGTCCTCGAGAGGCTCCGTCCAGAACGAGGCCGAGAGATATTTCCAACCACCGTCCGCGAGAACCGTGACGACGACGCCCTCGTCGAGCTCGCTGGCGATCAGCTGCGCGACGTGAACGGCCGCGCCGCAGGAGACTCCGGCAAAGATTCCTTCGCGGTCGAGGAGCTGTCTCACTCCGCGCACGGCGTCTTCGTTCGAGACGAGGATCTTGCGGTCGAGCTTTCCGATGTCGAGGATCGGTGGCGTGTAGCCGTCTTCGAGCGAGCGGAGACCCATGACCGGGTCGCCCTGGAGGGGCTCGGCGGCGACGATCTGGATGTCCGGGAACGACTCGCGCAACCGCTCCCCGCTTCCCATGAGCGTGCCGCCGGTGCCGAGGCCGGCGACGAAGGCGTCGACCCGCGGGAGCGCTTCGGCGATCTCGGCACCCGTGCCCTCGTAGTGGGCACGCGGATTCGCCTCGTTCGCGTACTGGAACGGCATGTAGTACTTCGGCTCGCGCTCGGCCATCTGGAGGGCGAGCCGCACTGCGCCGTTCGACCCTTCGGAGGCGGGAGAGAAGACGACCTTCGCCCCGAACAGCTCGAGGAGACGGATCCGCTCGGGTGTCGAGTTCTCCGGCATGACACAGGTGAGCGTGTAGCCCTTGACCTTCGCGACCATCGCGAGGGAGATTCCCGTGTTGCCGCTCGTCGGCTCGAGAAGCTCCCGGCCGGGAACGAGCTCGCCGTTCGCCTCGGCCGTCTCGATCATGGTCTTTGCGACGCGATCCTTGATCGAGCCGGTCGGGTTCTGCCCCTCGAGCTTCGCGTAGATCTTGACGTTCGGGTTCGGGGAGAGGTGGGAGAGCTCGACGAGCGGCGTCGAGCCGACGAGATCGAGCACACTCGACGCGACCGCCGGCGCACGGCGCTCGACGGGAACCTGGCCGCCGGCCATGGCCGGGAGCAGGATCACCGTCGCCCCGTCTGCCACGGGCGTGTCGAGGCCCTGGAGCGTCCGGACGTCTTCGTTGTTCAGGTAGACGTTCACGAACGGTGCGATGTCGCCGTTGTCGAGCACCTGCGCGCCGAGCCCGGGAAAGCGCGACGCGAGATCGTCGAGCACCTCGCGCATCGTCGCGCCGCCGGCCTCGACCTCACGGACGCCGCCGACCTCGGCGCGGAGCGTCGGGGGAATACGAACCTTCGTCATCCGGAAACCACGTGTGTGGCACCGCCCTGGCAGAACTCGACGTAGTCGATGTACTCGGTGATCGTCGGGTGCTCGCCGCAGACGGGGCAGTCGGGATCCTTGCGGAGGTTGATCTCCGTGAACGAGCCCTCGAGCGCCTCGAAGAGAAGCGAGCGGCCGACGAGCGGGTCGCCGATCCCGAGCAGGAGCTTGATCGCCTCGTTCGCCTGCAGGGATCCGATGATCCCGGGAAGCACGCCGAGGACTCCGCCCTCGGCGCAGCTCGGTGCCAGCTCGGGGGGCGGAGGCTGGGGGAAGAGGCACCGGTAGCACGGCCCGTCATGTGGCTTGAACACGGTCACCTGGCCGTGGAAGCGGTAGATCGAGCCGTGGACGACCGGGATGTCGTGCCAGACCGACGCGTCGTTCAGGAGGTACCGGGTCGGGAAGTTGTCGGCGCCGTCGACGATCACGTCCCAGCCTTCTCCGAGGATCCTGTCGATGTTCTCCGAGTCGAGACGCTCCTGGTACGGGATGACGTTGACGTCGGGATTGATCCCCTCCAGCGTCTTCTTCGCGGAGAGCACCTTCGCCTCGCCAAGCGTTGCCGTCGAGTGGATGACCTGGCGCTGGAGGTTCGACGCGTCGACCGTGTCCGGGTCGATGATGCCGAGCGTGCCGACGCCTGCCGCTGCGAGGTACAGAGCGGCCGGAGAGCCGAGCCCGCCGGCGCCGAGAAGCAGAACACGCGAGTCGAGCAGCTTGAGCTGTCCCGCTTCGCCCACCTCGGGAATGAGGATGTGGCGGCTGTAGCGGGCGCGCTGCTCCGGCTGGAGTGAGCGCGGGACGTCGTACGGGAAGCCGTTGCGCTTCCACTCGGTGAACCCGCCGGCCAGCGAGGAGACGTTCGTGTAGCCGAGCTCGTCGAGGGTCTTTGCGGCGAACGCCGAGCGGCTGCCGGCGGCGCAGTACACGATGACCGGGCTGTCCTTGTCCGGGACGGCCTGTTCGATGCGGGATTCGAGGTTGCCACGCGGCACCCAGACAGCGCCCGGGAGATGACCCTCCTCCCACTCGTCGCGCTCGCGCACGTCGATCACCGCGGGCGGATCGTCGCTCGCGATAGCGTCGGCCGTGCGGGCGGGATCGATCTCCTCGATCTCGCCTTTGACCTGTCGAAGAAGTTCGCGGTACGTAGCCATTGCTTTCAAGAGTATAGCGAGCGGGAGAGTGCAACCCTTCGCGGAGATCTAACGCTACGCTCGCTGCATGTCTTCCCGGCCACGCGTGTACGTTGCCGTGGCAGTCGCGTGCCTCGCGGCGGCGGGAATCGCCGCGGCCGTCGCATGGACTGGGCGCGGCGAGACAGAGCAGGTTGCACAGGTCGAGACCGGACCGCGCGACGGCAATCCACCGCTTGCGCTCGATTTCCTGGTCGAGGACAGAAACGAAGCGGTCGCACTGCAGAACGCCGTTCGGCTCTACCAGAACGGCGACACCAATCAAGCACTGACACGGTTCGAGCAGGTGCTGAAGGACGACCCGGCGTCGCTCTACGCAGCGGTCGGGGCTGCGTTCGCTCGCTGGCCCGACGGAACCGTGGCCGACCTGCAGGATCTCGCCGACACACACCCGGGCAGCGCGCTCGTCCAGCTCCACCTCGGCCTCGCGCGCTTCTGGCTTCGCCAGGATGCCGAGGCAAAGACAGCATGGAAGGCTGCCGAGCGGGTCGAGCCCGACTCGGCTGCCGCGATCCGGGCAGAAGGCCTTCTCCATCCGGAGATGCCCGAGGGTCGCCCGTTCTTCGTGCCGTCCGCAAGCGTTCCGCAAGACGTCGCCGATCTTCTTCCGCTCCAGCAACTCACAGAGCTCGAGCGGCGGGCGAACACTTCGGGTACGGCCAAAGCATGGATTCTCTACGGAACCGCGCTCCAGCGGGTGGGTCGCCCGCTCTCGGCCGCCGCAGCGTTCGATCGCGCCGTCGAGATCGATCCGGACGACGTCGAGGCCCAGACTGCCGCAGCGCTCGTGCGATTCACCAAGGATGATCCGTCGAGGGCGTTCTCGAAGCTCGGCCCACTTTCCAAGGAACATCCTGACGCGGCCGTCGTTCGCTTCCATCTCGGGCTCGCGCTCCTATGGCTGCGCGACGTGGAGGGCTCCAAGAAGCAGCTCGAGGAAGCGGCGAAGGCCGAGCCGGCGTCGATCTACGCACGGCAGGCTGCGCTCCTTCTGAACCGCCTGAACGAGGCCCAGGCCGGCGGAGGATCGACAGACAGCTAACAACCCGCCGGCTACGCCGTCCGATTCAGATGCGAAAGTCGCGCCGGAAATGGGCAACGAACGTCACGATGTGCTCGTTGACACGAAGGACACCCGTGACTACGGTCAAATTACGTTCAGCGTGAGCAGGAGGAGCCCCTGATGCTCGAGCATGATGGAGCCGAGGCGCTCGTTCGACAGGGACAGGAGGCCGGGTTCCTGACGACCGAGGACATCTCGCTCGCGCTCGACGAGATGGGGCTCGAGCCGTCGGACATCGACGAGTTCTACGACACGCTGGAAGAACTGCAGATCGAGGTCGTCGACGACAAGGCAGACCGGCCGGAGCCCGAGGTCGAGCTCGACTACGCGGTGAAGGAGGTCTCGACGGATTCGCTCCAGCTCTTCCTGAAGGACATCGGCAAGGTGCCGCTCCTGACGGCCGCTCAGGAGGTCGAGCTGTCCAAGCGGATCGAGCGCGGCGATCATCTCGCCAAGCAGCAGATGGTTGCTGCGAATCTCCGACTCGTCGTCTCCATCGCGAAGAACTACCGCAACCAGGGCTTGCCGTTCCTCGATCTGATCCAGGAGGGGACGATCGGCCTCGTCCGGGCTGCCGAGAAGTTCGACTACCGGCGTGGCTACAAGTTCTCGACCTATGCGACGTGGTGGATCCGGCAAGCGGTGGCCCGCGCGCTCGCCGACAAGGGGCGGACGATTCGGATGCCCGTTCACGTTGTCGAGAAGCTGAACAAGATCGCACGGACCGAGCGCAAGCTGGTTGGCGAATTTGGTCGCGACCCGACGGCGGCCGAGATCGCACGGGAGGTGGCGCTCCCCGTCGAGGAGGTAGAGCAGATCCGGCGGAGTGCGCAGACCCCGGTATCGCTCGAGAAGCCGGTCGGTGACGAGGACGAGTCCGAGTTCGGACACTTCATCGC
Source organism: uncultured Thermoleophilia bacterium (assembly GCA_963710975.1). Classification (GTDB taxonomy): domain Bacteria; phylum Actinomycetota; class Thermoleophilia; order Gaiellales; family Gaiellaceae; genus JBBQXH01. Next base: position 451,853 of record CAVQCG010000004.1, read on the forward strand.
CGATCAGACGCTGCTGCGTCCTGAGGAGGCGGCCGAGTTGACGCTGCGTCAGGAGACGCTCCGGCGGGCGCTCGGGATGCTCGCGTTTCGGGAGCGGCGCGTCCTCGAGATGCGGTACGGGCTGGACGGCGAGCCGCCGCGGACGCTCGACGAGGTTGGGCGAACCTTCAGCGTTACCCGCGAGCGCGTTCGCCAGATCGAGCATCAGAGCCTGAGGAAGCTGCAAGCGCTGGCGGAAGCGCAGAAGCTCCGCGGCGTGGCGTAGGGGCAAGGCGCGGAGCGCCGCGCAGCGGCCGCGGGCGGAGCCCGCCAGGCCGCGAAGTTCAGGGCCGAAGGCCCGTATCTGGCAAGCCGCCGGAGGCGGCGCGCAGCGGCCGAGAAGGCCGCGAAGTTCAGGGCCGAAGGCCCGTATCTGGCAAGCCGCCGGAGGCGGCGCGCAGCGGCCGAGAAGGCCGCGAAGTTCAGGGCCGAAGGCCCGTATCTGCCGTGGAGATCCTCGGATGTCCCCGCCGTATGCGAGCCGAGTACGATCTGTCCGGATGCGCCGCATCGACACATCCATCGAGATCGCGGCTCCGCGGGAGCGCGTCTGGTCGATCCTCATGGACTTCGCTGCGTTCCCCGACTGGAATCCGTTCATCAGGAGCGCCGAGGGAGAAGCGCGGAAGGGCGCTCGGCTCGAGGTCGTGCTCGGGGCGCCGGGTTCCAAGCCGATGACCTTCAAGCCGACCGTCATCGAAGCGGAGCCACCTCGCGCGTTCGCGTGGCTCGGTCGCCTCGGCGTGGGTGGCCTGTTCGACGGAGAGCATCACTTCGTGCTCGAGGATCGTGGCGACGGCGTGACCCGGTTCCGACACTACGAGACGTTCCGAGGTCTCCTTGTTCCGTTCACCGGCAAGACGCTCGCTACGGCCGAGGGCGGGTTCGTCGCGATGAACGAGGCGCTGAAGGCACGGGCCGAAGCGCCGGACCCAGAGACGGTCGCGTAGATTCCCCGCGTGGTGACACGGGATCCAGCCTGGCTCGAGGAGCTCTTCACCTGGCTCCGCATCCCGAGCATCAGCGCTGATCCGGCGCACGCGGCGGACGTGCGGGTCGCCGGGCAGTGGGTCCGTGATTTCGTCCGTGGTGCGGGTGGTGAGTGCGAGCTGGTCGACACCAGTGCCCACCCGCTGGCGATCGGCGAGATCCGTGCGTCGTGGGACTCAGCAGCCGCGCCGACCGTTCTCATCTACGGACACTTCGACGTCCAGCCTCCCGGTGATCTCTCCCTCTGGGAGTCGCCGCCGTTCGAGCCCGAGGTTCGCGAGGAATGGTTGTACGGCAGGGGCACGAGCGACGACAAGGGGAATCTCTACCTGCTCCTGAAAGCGGCCGCACTGCTCGCCGCGGAGGATGCGCTCCCCGTGAACGTCCGGGTCGCCTGCGATGGGGAGGAGGAGATCGGCGGGTCCTCGATCGTCGACGTTCTCCGGGCAGACGAGCGAGGTGCAGATGCGTGCGTGATCTTCGACAGCGGAATGCCCGAGGTCGACGTGCCGGCGTTCGACATCGGGACACGCGGACTCGCGTACTTCCACGTTGCGCTTCGCACCGGTGAGCGCGACCTCCACTCCGGCATCTACGGCGGTGCGGCTCTCAACGCCGTGCACGCGCTGATGCAGACGCTCTCGTCCGTCGTCGCCGTTCCGGACGAGCTCCGGGAAGGCGTGGCTCCACCGACGTCCGAGGAGCTCGCAAGCTGGGGTGACCTCGACCCGGGTGCCCACGTCCTCGAGCGCAACGGCGCCGTGGCGATGGATCAGGGCGCTGCAGACGAGTTCTACGTACGCACCCTCGCAGGGCCTGCGGTCGACGTCAACGGCATCCACGGTGGGGAGCCGGACTTTCAGAAGACCGTGCTTCCCGTTACTGCCCACGCGAACGTCTCGATCAGGATCGCGCCGGGGCAGGACGGTCGTCTGATCGCTGCGTCCTTCGAGCGTCTGCTGCGCGAGGCGACGCCGCTCGGGGCGCACCTCGAGATCCGAGCAGCTCGGCGACGTGAGCGAGCCGTCACTCGTCGCGCCGGAGGCGCGGGCTGTCGTCCTCGCGCAGGATGCGTTCGAGCGATCGCTGGGCAGGCGTCCCTTGCTCCTGAGAAGCGGAGGAACGCTCCCGATCATGCCCGCGCTCATGCAGAAGGGGATCCCGACGATCCTCACCGGCTTTGCCGTCCCGGGTAACAACATCCACTCGCCGAACGAGCGCCTCCTCGCCAGGTACATCCCACTCGGGATCGAGACGGCGAGGGAGCTGCTGACGTCGTTTGGTGCGCTTCGCGGTTGAAATGTAAGGCGGACCTGATGTAAGGTCAGCCTTACGGATGACGACGGCGCCCGGGAATCCCGAAACGACCGTTCGCGATCTCGAGGCCGTCCGGCTCGCGATCTCGCTTGCCCACGCCGTTCCTGGCTGTGTCGTGACCCTGACGTATTCCGGCGGGGTCGCTCGCCGGGTCGGCTTCTCGACCCGGTTCGGCGTGTCGACCACACCGTGCAGAGCTCGCGTGGCGATCGCCCTTGCGCTCGCCGGGGAGCCGGGAGGCCTCGGTCCGCTCCTGGGCCTCGGCGAGGGGCCGATACGCGCTTCCATGGTGGAGGCGTCGGTGGGCCGCTCGGTCGGGATGGGCGTATTCACCGAAGCCGACGCCCCCAAGGAGGAGATGTGAGACCCGTTTCGATGAGCCGCCGCCCCCGAGTTGCCGCGGCGCTTGCCGCGACGACGATCGTGGCCGTTCTCGCAGGCTGCGGTGGTGGCTCGGAGGTGACGGTGACGTCGCCGGAGCCCGCATCGACCGTGCCGGCGGCCACGACGGCCACGACCTCCTCGGCCGACCTCGGTGCGATCAAGGCGTACCTGCTGAGCCAGACCGGGAAGCTCACCGATTTCACGGGCGAGTTCAAAGCGGACGCGACCCGGTACTTCGAGCTTGCCACGGCTGCCGGGTTCGACTACGAGGCGCTCTGGGCTGACCATGCTGCAGAGGTCGGGCCCCTGCTCGAGAAGATGAAGAGCGACTGGATCGCTGGAAACCCCCTCTACGAGCGGATGGAAGGCATCGTCGCCGGTACGCCGTCGCTTGCGACCTACGACGTCATCATCGACGCGGGCTCGAGCGCAAGAGAGGATCCTGCCAGCGCCGTTCCTTTCGATCTCGAGCTTCCGGACGGCCGGGTGCTGAAGCAGCCCGGAAACCTCTACAACATCACGGAGGGCTCGCTCTGGGGGACCCTTCCGTCCGACATCGACGAAGGCGTTCCGGCGGACCTGAACGGCGACGGCACGACGGAGTTCGGAGAGGTGCTTCCCGACGCGAACTTCCTCGTCGCTGCGGCGGACACCTTCGACCTCTACGCGAACGAGCTGGCCGACAAGGCGCAGGCGTGGCGGCCGACCGAATCCGATGCGTTGACCGCGCTCGTGGTCATGTCGCCGACCATGAGCGAGTACTTCAACTCGTGGAAGGTGTCGCGCTTCGTCGCGGGGGAACAGGCGACCGGTGAGGCCTTCAACGTCGTCTCGCGCCTCTCGGACATCACGGACATCATCGCGGGCCTGGAGGTGATCTACACCGGGATCCAGCCGGTCATCGAGGCGGCGAATGCGGCGCAGGGCCAGCAGACGGGCGCGGACCTCGCCGATCTGAAGGACTTCGTCAAGGACATCTACGACCAGGAGCAGTCCGGCAAGCGCTTCACCGCAGAGGAAGCCGACCTTCTGGGAAGCGAGGCGCAGGAGCGCGGATCCACGATCGCCGGCCAGGTCTCGCAGGTCGCGGCGGAGCTGGGGATCCCGATCCAGCAGTAGCGGATGCGGAGGCTCGTCTTCCTTGCGGCGCTGGCCGCGGCGCTGGCCGCTCCGATCTCGGCGGTCGCTGCGGTGACCGACGGGCCGCCCCCCTGGCGTGCGGCCTCGGAGGTGCGAAAGCAGCTGGCCAAGGCAGAAGAGACGTTGATCATCGACGGGCCGGGCGCCGCATCCGCTTGGGTCGAGCAGGCGCAGAAGTCGTATGCAAACGGGCTCGAGCCCGAGTTCGCCGCCGACGCGCCCGCCGCCGCTCGAACGGTTCGCCTCGGCCTGTCGAGGGCCAGTCAGGCGGTGGCCGACGGTGACGTGATCGCGCTCGAGGCAGCTCGCGCCGGCGTGTCGACCGCCATCGTGCTCGGCAGCTACCGGATCGTGCTCGACCGCATCGCCGCCGGCGACAGCCGCGCTGCCAGGCAGTGGCTGCTCGTCCGGGAGTTCCGAGCGCCAACGAGGTTTTCCCGCCCGGGGGCCGACGCGACCCTGGCGGTCAAGCTGCTCGTCGAAGGGAAGACGACGCCGCGTGAGGCCGCGGCCATCGTGCGTGCCGATCTGCTCGACACGTATCAGGAGCGCCTCAGGGTTGCGCTGACCCAGGGAGACGATGCGAGCTCGGCCGGGTTCGATGCGAAGCGGGCGGGCGCGGCCTCGCTCGCCGCCGGATACTTCGACATCCTCTCGGGCGCCTACGAGGAGCAGAGAGGAACGGTCGAGACCCGACAGGCAGAGGCGGCGTTCGCCGCCCTCGCCGCTAGCGCTCTCGCCGGCGACGACGCTGGGTACGCCGCTGCGCGAGCGGAGGTCGACGGTCTGCTCGACCGATTCCGGGCGGCACCGCTCTCGCTCGAGGAGCAGAAGCGCCGCGCCGGTCAGTTCGAGCGATTCCTCGCTCTCGTACCGGTCGAGTATGGACGCGGCGTGTCGAACGGGAGGGTGACCAAGGACTTCGAGATCCAGGAGGCGGTCAACTTCCGGGACGGGGTCGCCGCAGCGCTCAACGACCTGGAGTCGGTACTCGCCGAGCGCGATGCGGCGAAGACAGCGGAGATCACGAAGCTCGTCGACTCACTTGGGGCAGCACTGACTGCCGCGAGCCGTGGCGATGAGGTCGCGGACCCGTCGTCGATCGAGGCAGATGCGCAACGGGCACTCGATCTGAGCGACGACGTCTTTCCAGAGGAGTGGAAGGACGCCGGGGCGACGGCCGATTTCGACGTGATCGAGGCGACGCTCGACCGCATGGAGGGTGCGGTCGCCGCGGGTCAGTACGGGCAGGCTGAGGCGGCGCGGCTCGAGGCGTACGCCTTCTTCGAGTTCGGCCCGGAGCAGCGCCTCCGAGGGTTGGCGCAGGATCTCTTCGTCCGGAGCGAGGGCCTCTTCTGGTACGGAGCGGACGAGTATCAAGGGCTCGCGCAGCTTCTCGAGCGGCACGCGACGAGCCAGGAGGTGGCGGCAACGCGCGGAGCACTGGATGTCGCGCTGCGCGATGCGGAGGAGGCGGTGGGCGCCGGCCCGAAATCGACCTCCGCCGTCGTGTCGAACACCGCGGTGATCGTCTTTCGGGAGGGCCTGGAAGCTGTCCTGATCCTCGCGGCGCTGATGGCCGGGATGGTCGGTGCCCAGCGACATTTCCGCAAGCCGCTGCTGCTCGGGGCGCTCGTTGCACTCGGCGCCACTGCCGTGACCTGGGTGATCGCCCAGACCGTCCTCGGCTCGCTCAACCGGTATGGCGAGAAGCTCGCGGCCATCGTCTCCCTGGTTGCGATCGCGATGCTTCTCGTGATCCTCAACTGGTTCTACCACCGGGTCTACTGGAATGAGCATCTCGCGGGGCTCCACGGACGCAAGAAACGCCTCGTGCGCGCTGGGATCGTCGGAGCTGCGACCGCACAGCTGATCGGGTTGGCCGCGCTCGGCTTCACGAGCGTCTACCGCGAGGGGTTCGAGACGGCGCTCTTCCTGCAGGCACTGGTTCTCGAGGCGGGCACCGGGCGCGTCCTCCTCGGTGTTGCGCTCGGGCTCGCTGCGACGGTCGCCGTGGGCTTCGCGACGATCACGTTCCAGCGGAAGCTGCCGCACAAGAAGATGCTGATCGCGACGGGAGCGCTCATCCTCTGGGTGCTCGTCGTCATGGTCGGGACGACGGTCCAGATCCTGCAAACCGTCGGCTGGCTTCCGGTCACGCCGATCGACGGTCTCCGCCTGCCGTACTGGGCCGGATTGTGGTTGGGGCTGTTCCCGACCTGGCAAGGCCTTGTTGCACAGGCGGCCGCGCTCGTCCTCGTCCTCGGCAGCTACTTCCTTGCAGAGGGCCTCCGGAAGCGCAAGCGGCGGGCGATCATGAACGCTCCGATCGCCGGTGCGCAGCCGGCGCGGGTCGACGAACCGGCCCGCGTAGAATCCCGCGTGTGATCGACCTCCGTTCCGATACCGCGACCCAGCCGAGTGAGGGCATGCGGCGCGCGATCGCGAACGCGGTCGTCGGCGACGAGCAGAGGCGTGAAGACCCGACGGTCAACGCGCTCGAAGAGCGGGTCGCGGGGCTCCTCGGTCAGGAGGCCTCGGTTTTCCTCCCGACTGCGACGATGGCGAACCAGATCGCCCTGCGACTCTCGTCGGAGCTGGGAGACGAGGTCGTCGCGGAGGCCGGAGCGCACGTGTTCCGCTACGAAGCCGGTGGGCCCGCTGTCCATTCGGGCCTCGCGATGAAGGCCATTCAGGGAGTTCGCGGCGTGTTCAGCGCCGAGCAGGTCATCGAGGCGATCAGCCCGGACGGTCCGCACTTCGCGCCAACCCGGATTCTCTGTCTCGAGAACACCAGCAACGGCGGCGGCGGAAAGGTCTGGCCCATCGACCGCCTGCGAGAGACAGTCCAGGCGGGTCGTGACGCGGGGCTCGTCGTGCACCTCGACGGGGCGCGGCTGCTGAACGCGGCTGTCGCGAGCGGTATCCCGGCAGACGAGATCGGCCGGGAGTTCGACACGGTGACGCTCTGCCTCTCGAAGGGCCTCGGCTGCCCGCTCGGAGCGCTTCTTGCGGGCTCGACCGACCGGATGGCGAAGGCACGACGTCTGAAGCACCTGTTCGGCGGAGCGATGAGGCAGGCCGGGATGGTGGCCGCGGCCGGCATCTACGCTCTCGACCACAACGTCGGTCGGCTCGCTGACGACCATGCGAACGCAACGCGCCTGGCCGAGGGTCTCGCGGCTGCGGGGTTGCCCGTCGATCCGGCTGAGGTCGAGACGAACTTCGTCCTGCTCGATGCGACAGCAATGGGATTGACCGTGTCCGAGGCCGCCGCGCGACTCGAGTCGGAGGGCGTTCTCCTCTCCGCCGCAGGTCGCAAGGGGTTTCTTCGAGCGGTCACGCACCACGACGTCTCACGCGAGGACATCGAGCGCGCGATCGAGGGGGCATCCCGCGCCCTCGTCCCGATCGGCTCGCCGGTCTGAGATACCCGGACTAGCGGTGCGCGTGCGCCCGGGCGCGGCGCCCGTGCGTCTTCGCGTGCTCGTCGTCGTTCACGAGCCACGAGTGCCCGAAGTCGCTCATTGCGTGGATGATCGGCAGGAGGGCATCACCCTTGGCCGTCAACTCGTATTCCACCCTCGGTGGGGACTCCGGATAGCTCTGCCGCTCGACGATGCCCTGGCGCTCGAGCATGTCGAGGCGCTCCGACAGCGTCCTGGGGCTGATCCCGGGGCAGGCGCGCTCGAGCTCCGAGAACCGGCGGGGCCCTTCGGAGAGATCATGAACCATGATCGCAGTCCACTTCGAGCCGATGATCTCCGCAGTACAGGCGACGGCACACGCCTCGTCGTGAACGGGCCGCATGGTTCTCATAGACCCAGTGTAGCCGGTTCCCCGGCTACGGCCAGGGGGGCGGATTGTGGACCCAGCGACCGCCAACCATCGTCGCGACGACCTCGAGCGTGCCCAGCTCGTCGATTGTGCAGGAGAGCGGATCCCGGTCGAGCACCACGAGATCCGCGAGACATCCGGGCACCAGGCGGCCCCGGTTTCGCTCGTCTCCGGCCAGCCATGCGGGATTGACGGTGGAGGCGACGATGGCTTCCTCGACTGTCAACGACTGCTCCGGGTGCCAGGCGGCCCGGTCGTCGAGCGTGCGTGCGACTCCAGCCCGGATGCCGAGGAGCGGGTCGAGGTCCTCGACCGGCGCATCGGAGCCGTTGGCAACCACCGCGCCGCTGTCCCAGAGAGCCCGGAACGCGTAGGCGCCCTGCGCGTCCGGCCACCAGCGGTCGGCCAGGTCACGGTCGGACGGCGCGTGGGAGAACTGCACCGAGCAGGCCACGCCGAGGGCTGCGAAGCGCGGAATGTCCACGGGATCGACGAGCTGGGCGTGCTCGATGCGAGGCCGGAGCCCCCGGGAGCTCCACTCCTCCTGCGTTGCGGCGAACGCGTCGAGAGCCTCCCGGTTCGCCCGGTCTCCGATCGCGTGAACAGCGATCGGCCAACCGGCGTGCGCCGCTCGCCGGGCGATGTCGGCGAGCTCCTCGCCGTTCGTGATGCTGACACCGGATCCGTCGAGCATCCACGCAGTCCGCGAGCCGAGCGTGCCGTCCATGAACGCCTTCAGGTAACCAAGGCGCAGGAACTCGTCCCCGAGGCGGGGACGAAGCCCGAGCTCGATGAGCTCCGGGAGGCGCTCGTGCGGAAGCGACTGCCAGACCCTGATTCCGAGACCCATCTCGTGCTGGAGTCGCTGCCAGACTCCGAGGGCACCGAGCCAGCCGTCCTTGTCGTGTACGGCGGTGACGCCACGGGCGTGGGCCAGCCTGATCCCGGAGCGCACGGCGTCGGCCACCTCACTCTCCGGGAACGTGATGTGCCGGGCGCGGAACCGCCACGCAGATTCCTCCCGGAGCAGGCCCGTCGGCTCGCCCGTCGAGTCGACCTCGACGACGCCTCCGGCGACAACCAGATCGCCGCCGGCGTGGGCGAGTCCCGCGGAGTTGAGCCAGAGTGAATGATCGTCCTTCGCCCAGAGAGCGATCGGGATGTCGCCGCTGAACGGGTCGAGCAGCTCTCGTGTCGGGATGCCGGGCGGATCCCAGTCGGCGTCCCGCCACCCGTAGCCGACGATCCAGCGGCCGGGTCGGGCAGCTGCGACCGCCGCGCGCACCCGATCGACCGCCTCCGGCAGCGATCTGCACCCCTCGAGCCTGACCTGGCGCTGGGCGAGCGCCCAGGTCGGGAAGTGGACGTGGGCGTCGTTGAAGCCGGGAAGGACGCAACGTCCGCCGAGATCGACGCGCTCCGGGCTGGGAAGCGCAAGCTCGTGCGCCCCGACGCCACCCACGATCCGGTCGCCTGCGATTGCAAGGGCGCGCGCCGTCGGCAGGAACGGGTCCATCGTCCGCACCGTCCCGTTCTCGAGGATCACTGCTCCAACATACTCGCGGGATTCACAGGACGGTCGGGAGGGTGGGGAGGCCCCCGTCAGGGAGCCTCCCCACCCTTGCAAGCGCTGCGATCAGCGATGCGCGGTGGCCTTCTTGGCCAGAAGCCCGTGCGTCGTGGCCGCCGGTCGATAGGCGTTCGCCTGCGCGCGGCTCGACGAGCTCGAGACGACGCAGGAGTTGTCGACGACGAGCATCCAGACGAACAGGTCGGGATCGACCCCGACGGTGTTCTCCACGACGTCGAGAGCGCTCGTCATGAAGAGGTCGTTCCCGTTGTTCGTCGCGTACACGTACCCCTCGCCGCCGAAGCCGCCGTAGCGGGCGACCGGTACGACGGTCTCGCATTGCTCTTCCGTCGCGGCGTCTTGCTCGAGGGCCGTGACATCCTCCTCGAGCGCGGACACCTGCTTCTGGAGCGCCTTGATCTGGCGCTGGAGCTGCGCGGGTGTCGGCGCCGCGGTCGCGCCCCCTGCGGCGACCGCCGAACACGCGATCAGCGCCAGGACGATGATCGTCCACCGTCTCATCCTCCACTCCTCCCTGTCGGCGGCCACCCTCGTGGCGACCGCGATCAGGCGAGCGTGAGCCTGCGGGGTTGCAGCGCACTTGCGGGCGGCATGCAGGCGAAGGGGCGGGTCGTCGCTACGTTACGACGAGGTAACGTCGCCGTAACGAGCCGCGTAAGGCGTCCCGGCGGTCACACTACAATCGTCGGTGAGTGGCCCACGACCGCCTCACCGAGGAGCAGCGCGAGCTTCGCGAGCTCGTTCGGACGCTGACGGCTGAGCGAATCGCACCGCGAGCGGCTGCGATCGACGAGACGGGTGAGTTCCCCTGGGACGTCGTGCAGCTGTTCCGCGAGAACGACATCTTCGCCCTGCCGTTCGCCGCCCGCTACGGCGGAACCGGCACCGGCGCTCTCATGTGCCTCGTCGCGATCGAGGAGATCTCGAAGGCCTGTGCGACGAGCGGGCTCATTCTCGCCGTGCAGTCCCTGGGCGGGATCGCCCTCGAGCTCCAGGGAACGGACGAGCAGAAGGAGCCGTACCTGCCGAGGCTTGCGTCGGGTGAGTGGCTCGCGGCCTATGCGCTCACGGAGCCCGGGTCGGGGTCCGACTCCGCAGCGATGCTGACGACCGCGACCCGAGACGGCGGCGAGTACGTTCTCAACGGATCGAAGCGCTTCATCACGAATGCCGGCGTTGCCGGGCTCTACACCGTCTTCGCGAAGACCGATCCGGGTGTAGGCCATCGAGGAATCTCGTGCTTCCTCGTCGAGGCCGAAACGCCGGGCTTCGAGGTCGGGCGGGTCGAGGCCGAAGATGGGGATCAAGGGGTCGACGACCGGCGAGTTGTTCCTGACCGACTGCCGGGTTCCGGCCGGGAACCTGGTCGGCGAGGAGGGCGAAGGCTTCCGGATCGCGATGCGCGTCCTCGATCGCTCACGCCCGGGTGTCGCAGCCCAGGCCCTCGGGATCGCGCAGGGGGCTACCGACTACGCGCTCGAGTATGCGAAGAGCCGCGAGACGATGGGGAAGGCGATCGGGCAGCACCAGCTCATCGCGGCGAAGCTGGCCGAGATGGAGACCAAATGCGAAGCGGGCCGAGGACTCCTCTACACGGTGGGCCAGATGATCGACGAGGGCGTCGACGGCCCCGAGCTGACCAAGGCATCCGCAATGGCGAAGCTCTTCTGCGGCGATATTGCGATGGAGGTGACGACGGAGGCGGTCCAGGTGCTCGGCGGCTACGGCTACATGAAGGAATATCCGGTCGAGCGCATGATGCGAGACGCGAAGATCACGCAGATCTACGAGGGGACGAACGAGATCCAGCGCCTCGTCATCGCCCGGGAGATGCTGAAGGAGAATCGCGCCTTTCTGCTGGCGGGCGTTCCATAGAGCCTCGCGTGTCCGAGAGTCTCGACCGGGCGGCCTCCCGCCTTCTGACGGCCAATACGGAATCGACGCGCCATGACGGGCAGACGTTCCGCTACGCGATTCCGTCGCACGGCCAGTATCCGTTCCAGTGGTTCTGGGATTCGTGCTTCCACGCGATCGTCTGGAGTCGCACCGACCCCGAGCGGGCGAGAGACGAGCTGCGCGGCCTCCTCGCCTGGCAGGAGCCGAGCGGATTCATTCCGCACGTCGTGTTCTGGGATCAGTCGCGGATCCGTCGCGCCCCCTACCACTGGAACTTCCTCGAGACGCGTGAGATCTCGATGCTCGTCCCGGGAGGCCGGCTGCCCCGCGTGACGCGGCACATGCAACCTCCCGTGATCGCCCAGGCGGTGGAGAGAATCGTCGCAGCATCGGGCGACACGTCGTTTCGCAGCGAGAGCCTGCCGGCGCTCGAGCGGTACTACCGCTGGCTGGCGAAGAGCTCGGGATCCCGATCGCGACGACCTGATCTCGATCATCGCCCAGTTCGAGAGCGGGCTCGACTACAGCCCGATGTACGACCCTCCCGTCGGCGCCAACCGACGGCATCCAGTCGGGGTGATGGTCCGCACGCGATGGCCGAGCGCGCTCAACAAGCTGAGGTACCGGTACGACCTCGAGCGCATCTTCCGGGGCCGGCGTCACCAGGAGGACGTGCTCGTCAACGCGATCTACGGACAGGGGCTGAGGGCCCTCGGCCGGCTCGCGCTCGCGGAGGGGAAGGCCGACCTCGCCGCATGGAGCGATCGCCAGGCGACGGCGCTGACCGACGCCCTTCTCGAGCGGAGCTACGACGAGGACGCCGGCCTCTTCTGGAACCTGTACGGGCCGCACGAGGTGCCAAGCCGCATTCGAACGGTGGGCTCGCTCATGCCGCTCGTCCTCGAGGATCTGCCGTTCAGTATCGTCGAGCGCCTGGTCGAGACCCTCACCGACCGGCGGCACTTCTGGACGGCGTACCCGATTCCGTCCGTTGCCCGATCGGAGCCGACGTTCGTCCCGGGGATCCATGTGAGCGGCACGCGTCTCATCTGGCGCGGCCCGCTGTCGATGAACACGAACTGGTTCCTCGTCGGCGGCCTGCGAGCACACGGGTTCACGGAGCTCGCGAACACCATCGCCGAGCGTTCACGCGAGCTCGTCGAGCGAGGAGGCTTCAACGAGTTCTACGACCCGCTGTCGGGCGAGCCGGTCGGCCAGCCCCGGTTCGGCTGGGCGACCCTTGCGGCCGACATGTGAAACGGCGGTCTACGGCTCCTGCGCGGCGCGCAGCGAGGCTTTGTGCGCGCGCTTTCGCCGCCTGGTACTCCTCGAGCGCCTGGGGTGAGTCCACGTCACCGAGCGACATGTGCTTCGGAAGGAGCTCGTCGATCCCGGCCGGCCGGACGCCGAGCTGCTTCGCGAGCACGGCAAGAATCGTCCGGACCTTCATGTCGCCAAAGCCCGGGAGGTCGTACAGCCGGCTCTGCAGATCCAGGGCATCCGTTGCCTCCGTCCAGATCCTTTCGGCGTCGCCCCCGTAGCGCTCCTCCACGAGCGCGCACAGCTCCTGCGTTCGGCTGGCCATCGACCCGGGGAAGCGGTGCAGCGCCGGCTTCTTCCGGAATGCCTCGTCGAGGACAGCGGGATCCATGCGAGCGATCGCGCCCGCCTCGAGTGTCCCGATGCGGCGTTTCAGCTCGAGCGGCGCGGCGAAGGCGCGCTGGAGGGGCACCTGCTGGTCGAGCGCGAACCCGATCAGTAGCGCGAGCGGCTCCTCGACGAGCAGCCGGTCGGCCTCGTCGTCGCCCGTGAAGCAGAGCCGGTCGGCGATCTTCGAACTCATGAGGAGATCGTATCGAGACGCGGCCCAGGAGTGGACGCCACATGGACGAGGGCAGGGCGGGAGGCTGACGCCTTGACGCGTGTCCCCGGCGCCGCCGGCATGGCTACGCTAGGCGGGTGGATCCGCTCGCGCCGTTCAGCCCGGCGGTCAGGACGTGGTTCGAGCAGACGTTCGATGCCCCGACGCCCGCCCAGACGAGCGGCTGGCCCGCGATCGCGTCGGGCGCACACACGCTGATCCAGGCGCCGACCGGATCGGGCAAGACGCTCGCAGCGTTCCTCTGGGCGCTCGACCAGGCACAACCGGGTGGTGGCCTCCAGGTGCTCTACGTGAGCCCGCTGAAGGCGCTCAACTACGACGTCGAGCGGAACCTCCGCGGGCCGCTCGCCGGCATCGGCCTCGGTCTGCAGGTCGGCGGTTCGCACGGGCGACACGCCCCAGAAGGAGCGCCAGGCGATGCTCCGCAAGCCGCCCGAGATCCTGATCACGACGCCGGAGTCGCTCTTTCTGCTCCTGACCTCGCAGGCGCGGGCGAACCTCGAGAGCGTCAGGTACCTGATCGTCGACGAGGTGCATGCGATAGCCGGTACGAAGCGGGGCGCGCACCTTGCGGTGAGCCTCGAGCGGCTGGTCAGGCTGACGCCGGACCCGATCCAGCGCGTCGGGCTCTCGGCCACGCAGCGACCGCTCGAGGAGATCGCGCGCTTCGTCTCGGGCGGCCGGCCGATCGAGATCGTCGACGCGGGCAGGGCGAAGCAGCTCGACCTCGAGGTCGTCGTCCCGGTCGAAGACATGCGCGAGCTGCCGAGCGCAGCGGGCCTCTCGACCCCCGTGCTTGCAGACGGCGTCGAGATGGCTCCCGGCGTCGAGGTCGGGTCGCGCTCGATCTGGCCCTCGATCTACCCGGCGATCCTCGAGCTCGTCGAGGCGCATCGCTCGACCATCATCTTCGTCAACAACCGTCGCCTCGCCGAGCGACTCGCGCTGCGTCTGAACGAGCTCGCGGAAAAGCCGATCGCCCGTGCCCACCACGGCTCGCTTGCCCGCGAGCAACGAGTCGAGATCGAGGAGCTGCTCAAGAAGGGCGAGATACCCGCGCTCGTGGCCACGTCGTCACTCGAGCTCGGTGTAGACATGGGCGCGGTCGATCTCGTCATCCAGGTCGAGTCGCCGAAGTCCGTCGCCCGAGGTCTCCAGCGCGTCGGCCGTGCCGGCCATACCCTCGACGCGACGTCGAAGGGCCGCATCTTCCCGAAGTTCCGGGCTGACCTCCTCGAGTCGGCCGTCGTCGCGCAGCGGATGCGCGAGGGAGCGATCGAGGAGACGCAGATCCCGCGCAACCCGCTGGATGTCCTCGCCCAGCAGATCGTCGCGATCACGGCCGACGAGGAGATCTCCGTGGACGAGCTGCACGAGCTCGTTCGCGGGGCGTGGAACTTCAGGGATCTCTCTCGCGCCGCGCTCGAGAACACGCTCGACATGCTCTCCGGCCGCTATCCATCCGAGGAGTTCTCGGAGCTGCGCCCGCGCGTCACGTGGGATCGCGTGAACGGCGTCGTCAAGGGCCGGGGCGGCTCGCGGCGGCTTGCGATCACGAACGCCGGAACGATTCCCGACCGAGGCCTCTTCGGCGTCTTCCTCGCCGACGGCGGCGGCCGGGTGGGCGAGCTCGACGAGGAGATGGTCTACGAGGCCCGTCAGGGCCAGACGTTCATGCTCGGCGCGACGACCTGGCGTATCGAGGACATCACGCGCGACCGCGTGCTCGTCTCACCGGCTCCCGGAATCCCGGGGGCAGTGCCGTTCTGGAAGGGCGAGGGGACGGGCCGCCCGTACGAGCTCGGCGAGGCAATCGGCCGCGCGGGCCGCGAGCTGGTTGCTCTCGACGACGAGAAGGCCGTCGCGCGTCTCACCCGCGATCACTTCCTCGACCGTCGTGCAGCCACGAACCTCCTCACGTATCTGCGCGAGCAGGAGGAGGCGACCGGGGCGCTTCCCTCCGACCGTACCGTCGTCGTCGAGCGCTTCCGGGACGAGATAGGCGACTGGCGGATGTGCATCCTGACCCCGTTCGGCGGGCGCGTGCACGCTCCGTGGTCGCTGGCGCTCGGGAACAGGCTGCGCGAGTCGCTCGGGCTCGAGGTGAACGCGATCTGGTCGGACGACGGCATCGCTCTCCACCTCCCGGACGCCGACACCCCGCCACCGACCGAGGACGTCCTGATCGCGCCCGAGGAGCTCGAGGACCTCGTCGTCCAGGAACTTGCCGGCAGCGCCCTCTTCGGCTCGCGCTTCCGCGAGAACGCCGGGCGCGCGCTCCTCATCCCGCGGCGGCGTCCCGGGCAGCGGACCCCGCTCTGGCAGCAGCGGCTGAAGGCGCAGGGGCTGCTCCAGGTGGCGCGCCGCTACTCGGACTTCCCGATCGTCCTCGAGACCTATCGCGAGTGCCTCAAGGACGTCTTCGACCTGCCCGCGCTGAAGCGCCTCCTCGCCGACCTGCGCAGCCGGCGCATCGACCTCGTCGACGTGGAGACGCCGTCAGCCTCGCCGTTCGCCTCGTCGCTCCTCTTCGACTACGTCGGCGACCTACATGTACGAGGACGACACCCCGATGGCGGAGCGGCGCGCGCAGGCCCTGTCGCTCGACCGGGACCTGCTGCGGGAGCTGCTCGGGGCCGAGGAGCTGCGAGACCTCCTCGACGGCGACGCGATGGCGGAGGTGGAGGACGAGCTTCGCGGCCGCGCGCGTACGCCCGACGAGCTGCACGACCTGCTGCTCCGCCGGGGCGATCTCGCTCCGGGGGAGTTCGACGAGACGCTCGCCGCCGAGCTCGAGGCCGAGCGCCGGGCGATCCGCGTTCGCATAGGAGGGGCGCCGAGGCTCATCGCGGCGGAGGATGCGGGCCGCTACCGGGACGCCGTCGGCGCAATGCCTCCGGGCGGGCTTCCGGATGCGTTCCTCGACGCGGGCGAGAACCCGCTTGCGTTCGTTCTCGTCCGTTTCGCCCGCGGCCGCGGGCCGTTCACGACCGGCGAGCTAGCGGCGCGCTACGGCTTCGCAGCCGATCGGGCGGAGGCGGCTCTCGCAGCGCTGGAGCAGGACGGAAGGCTTGTCCGCGGAGAGCTGCGTCCGGGCGGAACCGAACGAGAATGGTGCGACCCCGATGTTCTCCGGCGCCTTCGCCGCGCGACGCTCGCCCGCCTGCGAAAGGAGGTCGAGCCGGTCGACCACGCAGCGCTTGCCCGCTTCCTGCCCGCCTGGCAGGGCATCGACCGGAAGGCATCGCTGCGGGAGGCGCTCGTCCCGTTGCAGGGCATCGCGCTCCCCGTCCCGCTCTGGGAGAGCGACATCCTGCCTCGGCGCGTTCCCGGGTACCAGCCCTCGTGGCTCGATCAGCTCTGTGCCTCGGGCGAGGTCGTCTGGGTCGGCGCCGGGCTCGAGCGGGTCGCGCTCTTCTACCGGGACGACGCACCTCTGCTGGGCCGCCCCGGTGCCCTGGCGTCGCCCGAGGGTGAGGCCGCAGAGCGGATGCGGGCCGCTCTCGCGCCGGGGGCGCTCTTCTGGTGGGATCTCGTCGCTGCTTCTGGGGCTCGACGCAGAGGTCGCGTTGCCCGCACTGTGGGATCCTGGTCTGGGCAGGGGAGGTCGCGAACGATGCGTGGCAGCCGCTCCGCGCCCGGCGCCGTTACGCGACGCCGCGACCCGTTCAGCGGAGTCGCCGGCGGTTCTCCCGCCAGCGCGGCGACGGTTCGACGGCGACCCAGGGTCGCTGGTCGCTGACGACGGGGCTCTTCCCTGGTGAGCCGGACCCGCGGGCTCTGGCCGAGCTGCTGCTCGAGCGCCAGGGGATCGTGACGCGGGACGGTGTGCGCGGTGAGGGCGTCCCCGGGGGCTACGCACCGGTGTACCGGGAGCTCCGAACGCTCGAGACCGTCGGGGTCTGCCGGCGCGGGTACTTCGTCGAGGGGCTCGGCGGCGCGCAGTTCGCGCTTCCTGGAGCAGTCGAGCGGCTGCGGGACCGGCCGGAGGACGAAGACCCGCTCGTCATCGCGGCGGCCGATCCGGCTCAGCCGTACGGCGCAGCTCTCCCGTGGCCGAAGCGCGCAGGTGGACGGGCGTCGCGGGTCGCGGGCGCGTTCGTCGTCCTGCTCGGCGGCGAGCCCGCGCTGTTCGTCGAGCGGGGCGGCAAGTCACTCGTGCCGCTGCGCGAGCCCGACGAGGAGTGGCTCCGACCGGCGCTGGCGGCACTCGTCGAGCACGTCCGGCGCTCGCGGACCAGGCGGCTGGCGGTCGAGCGCTTCGACGGGGAGCCGGTCATCGAGAGCGCGGTTCTCGACCTCCTCGTCGAGGCGGGATTCCTCGCCGGGCCGAAGCGAGCAGTTCTCAGGGCGTGACCCGCGCGACCGTGGTCGCCGTGAGCCGAAGCGCGGGGCACACGGTCACGAAGTGGAATCAGGCCAGTGTCCAGCTCCTCGCCGGGCTCGGGATAGAGGGCGACGCACACCTCGGCGTGACCGTCCAGCACCGGTCGCGAGTCGCCCGGGATCCGAGCCGGCCGAACCTCCGCCAGGTGCACCTGCTCCACGCCGAGCTGCACGACGAGCTCGACGCCGCCGGCTTTGCCCTCCGGGCCGGGCAGATGGGAGAGAACATCACGACACGCGGCATTGCGCTGCTAGAGCTACCGACCGGCGCCCGCCTGCGACTTGGCGAAACGGCGATCGTCGAGGTCACCGGGTTGCGGAACCCATGTACACAACTCGACGGGATCCAGACCGGTCTGATGGCGGCGACGCTCCAGCGGGACGAGCGCGGGAGCCTCCTCCGCAAGGCGGGCGTCATGGGCATCGTCCTCGTCGGAGGGGTAGTGCGTCCGGGCGATCCGATCGTTGCCGAGCTCGCCGACCGGGCCGCACCGGCCGCTCGAGCCCGTCTAGCCTTCCGAGCACCGCCATGAACCGTGAGGACTGGGATCGGAAGTATGCCGGCCGGGAGCTTCTCTGGACGGAGGCCCCGAGCCGCTTCCTCGTCTCGGAGGTCGCCGACCTCGCACCGGGAACGGCGCTCGACCTTGCGTGCGGTGAGGGCCGCAACGCCGTCTGGCTCGCCGAGCACGGGTGGGACGTGACGGGAGTCGACTTCTCGGAGGTCGCGAATCCGCAAGGCCCGCCGCCTGGCCGCGCAGCGCGGTGTCGCTCCCGACTTCGTCGTCTCCGACCTCCTGGCCTGGAAGGCGGAACGGGCCCGGTACGACCTGGTCGTCGTGTTCTACCTGCAGCTTCCCGAGGTCGAGCGCCGGACGGTGCTCCGGAATGCCGCAGCCGCGCTCGCCCCTGGTGGAACGCTGCTCGTGGTCGCCCACCATCTTGCAAACATCGCCGAGGGATGGGGCGGGCCGAGCAGCCCCGACGTGCTGTGCACCGAGGCCGAGATCGTCGCCGACGTCCCCGAGCTCACGGTCGTACGGGCGGAACGGGTGACGAGGCCGATGCCGGATATCGACGGCGCGCCCGAGGCGATCGATCTGCTCGTCCGCGCGGTCAGGGCGTAGTCACAGCTCGCCGGGTCGCGCAATTCGGTAGAAGAACGGGCCGAGGCCGGCCTGGCTGATCGCGAACACGACCCCGAGCAGGTCTTCGACCGCGCGAGCCTGATCGAGCCCGCCGACGAAGACCGGATCGAAGCCGGCGTCGTGGATCAACTGCTCGGTCAGGCTCCTGGCTGCCTCGTCGGCCGCGTAGACGTTGCTGGGCCTCACCCGCTGCGTGCCGACCTCGTCGTAGATCGCCGCGAAGTTGATGTTGAACGTCTTCGCCGTGGGGCCGCCGATGATCGACTTGACCTCGTGCGCGAGCGACTCGAACTCTTCGTTCCGGCCGCCGAACGCGTTCGTGGCGTCGATCGTCACCTTGCCCTGGATCCCGCTGACCTTGCCAAGCGCCTCCGCGATGACAGCGGAGGGAACAGCTACGACGACGACATCCGCGTCCGACGCGTCTCCGCCCTCCTTGCCCAGTGCGGCCACCTCGTGACCTGCCTGCCCCCAGAGCCGGGCGAGCCCACCGCCTACGTTCCCCTTGCCTATGACTGTGATCTTCATGAAGCTCGACAACGCCCGGCCGCGGTCTCTGATTCCCCGGGGCGACGGCTTCAGCGGCCGCCTTCGATCGCGGCTCGTGCGGCCTCGTCGAACGGCGTGAGCTCGAGCGGAACGAGCGTGCGGATCCGGTCGTCGTGAGCGATCGTCGCGTTGCGGAGGCCCTCGATCAGCGGCCGCGCGACCGAGGCCTGCACCGGCGTCACGAGGTGAGCCAGTAGGAGGAGAGCCGCGGGCGTGAGGACCGGCACCTCGACGATCAGCGGATGCTTGCCGCGGAGGCGCGCGATTCGCTCGATCATCTCCCGGTAGGTCATCACCTCGGGCCCGCCGGCGTCGAGCGACTGGCCGAGCATCGCCTCGCGGGCCGCAACCCCGGCGAGGTAGCGGACGATGTCTTCGAGGGCGATCGGCTGCGTCTCGGTCGAGACCCAGCGCGGGCAGATCATGCCCGGGAGCCGGTCGACGAGCGCCAGGATCGTCTCGAACGCGGCGCTGCCCTTGCCGACGACCATTGCTGCGCGGAGGGTCGTCACGGGCACCGATCCGGAGGCGAGCCGTGCGCCCGTCTCGGCCCGGCTGCGCAGATGCGGCGAGAGGTCGGGCGAATCGTCGCCGAGCCCGCCGAGGTAGACGATCTGGCGGACCCCGGCCGCTCGGCCTTGCGCGCCATGGTCGCGCCGCGCGGCGATCACGCGCGCTCGAAATCGGTCGTGCCGAGCGAGTGGACGAGGTAGTAGACGATCTCGACGTCGTCGAGGGCCTGGAGACGGCGAACGGATCGACGACGTCGGCGGCAACCCAGCGTTACGCCGGTGTCCACGCCGTCCGGCGGGCGGCGCGATACGGCGACGACCTCGTGATCTGCTCGAGAGTCGGCACGAGCGAGCGGCCGATCATGCCGGTCGCTCCGAAGACGGCGATCTTCATCGGCGCTCCCGTGCCAGCCGGGAGAAGTACCGCTTACTGATGGCGACATGCGCCCACGACTGGACGTAGGCATACAGCGGCCCGGTCCACGGTGGACGGCCAGGCTTCGCCGCAAGCCGCGGGTAGAAGCCGGTCACCCGCGAGCTGAGCATGACGTCGCCGTCTTCCTCCTGCGCCAGGGTGAGGGCCCCGCTCGGCACGCGCGCGAGGAGCCCGCCGGTGATCGGGAAGCGACACTCGACGCGGCTGCTCGCGACCGTGAGCTGGGGCTCCGCGAAGGAGAGGAGGAGCGGGCCGTGCGTGAAGAGACGAACCTCCGTCCGACCCGCGTCCTCGAGCGGACAGACGATCCTCCCGGTCGCCTCGCGTACGGTGGCCCAGTATCGCCGACCGAGAAGCGCTGCCCCAGCCTCGCTCGCGGCGACGACCGGCCTGTCGACGCGAGCCACCTGAAGTGACTCGACAGCCCCGTCCTCGCGCTGCCCCTGGGTCGACCGCCAGCCCTCGAGTACCGCCGCCATGGATTCGATGGTAGCCGTGTGCTCCTCGGGTAGACCGGAGACGCGGAGGACCTCGTGCGTTTGCGGCGTGTCCGCGTCTGGGTATCGCGGGCTTCGCCCGCGATGGGCCTTCGCGGCCTGTTCGGCCGCTGCGCGGACGGCATTCGCCGTCCTTGCGTACGCGGGCTTTGCCCGATGAGCCTCCGCGGCCAGCGTCGCCGCCGTTCGGGTCGTGGTATCGCGGGCTTCGCCCGCGATGAGCCTTCGCGGCCTGTTCGGCCGCTGCGCGGACGGCATTCGCCGTCCTTGCGTACGCTGAACGGGTGCCAGAGGGCGACAGCTTGAGGAGTGCGGCAGCCCGGCTCCGAGTGCTCGAGGGTCAGGTCGTCGCCGCAGAGACGCCGCATCCGCGCGCCGAGGTACTCGGTATCGCACCCCGGATAGACGGGAGACGGCTCGATCGGGTCGAGGCGGTCGGCAAGAACCTGCTCTTCACCTTCGACGACGGCACCGTGCTGCGAAGCCACCTCCGGATGCGCGGGCGCTGGCACGTTCGACCCGCAGGCGCCCCTCGTCGTGGAACGCCCTGGCTCGTGCTCCGCGGGACGAGCAGGAGGCGATCCTCTGGAACGGACCTGTCCTCGAGTTCGGCCGTGGCGAGGTCGATCGGCTTGGGCCGGACATCATGGACGACCCTCCCGACCTCGACGCGATCGTCGTCCGCCTCCGTGGCGCCGACCAGCGGTCCGAGTTCGCCAACGTCCTCCTCGATCAACGCATCGTGGCGGGAATCGGGAACATGTGGCGCGCGGAGGGCCTTTTCGTCGCGGGCGTGTCTCCATGGCGTCGGCTCGCCGACTTCTCCGACACGGAGCTTCGTCATGTTCTCGCCGACGTCGCGAATGCGATGAGAGGGGGTCGTCGGTCTCGGTGGGTCTACGGTCGAGGTGGGCTTCCGTGCCGGCGCTGTGGCACGAGGATCGCGACCTGTAGGCTAGGCGACGCCGCGCGGAGGGCCTACTGGTGCCCGACCTGCCAGGCAGGAACGGGGGTTGCGAGGGCGTAAGCGTCCGGGGTGGCTCAGCGCTCTGTCAGGTCTCCCGCGCTCTACCGCACGCTTCGGAACTTCTGCCTCGGGTCGTTCTTCGCGCTCGCGGCCGAGCTCGAGGCGGGCGCCGACATGCCGGTCTCGCTCGAGGAGCACGGGGGAGTCGATCGGCCGACCCTGTACGAATACCGCCCGCTCGTCGGTGCCTTCGTCGATCTGCGGGCGGGATGGCTCGGCGCTCGCGAGGATGCGCTCGACGCGATCATCGCGCTGAAGGACGAGCCTGCTGCGGGCATCTTCGCTCGCGCGCACACGAGTGCCAAGGCGGGTGAGGACGAGGCTCTCCGGCGCATCGTGCTGATCCCGCTCCTCGTTCGGCTCGCCGAGCGGTGCGGAGGCTTCGACTGGGATGACGACGCCTTCGATCACGTGTACGGCGAGCTCGAGAGCACCCTCTTCGGCGCAACCCGCTCCTACGCCGCCCTCGCGCCGGTGGTGGGTCTGACAGCCGGAGGAACGATCGAGCTCGGTCCCGGGCTTCGCGTTCGTCCGGCGGCGAACGGCGAGTTCAGCGTCACCTGGCCCGATGCGGGGCGGCTCCTCCCGCGCGACTTCGGGCGGGAGGTGGACAGGACGCTTCTGATCGAGCTCGAGCGCGAGCTCGACGCGGCTGCGCCGCAGGTTCCGGACGCTCCGTCCGAGATCGCCCGAGTCGTCAGCGTGCTGCGGCTGGCGACACCCGGGGCGATTGCCGCCGGCCCGGTGCTCTTCGAACGGCTCGACTGGCAGCCGTACAACATCCGGCCCGTTCCACCGCTCGCATCACAGGAGCCTCCCGGCGAAGCGACGCGGCTGGATCCATTTCGCGGCAAGCTCGCCGCCGAGCTCCTACGGAGGTTGACCGACGGGCACGGAGACGGCGAGCTCCTCGAAGCGCTCGAGCGCTACGAGATCGCGCTCTTCAACCGTGGCCCTCTAAGGGCTGACGAGCTTCGCGAGGCGCTCGTGACGTTACTGGGCGGAGACGAGGGATCCTGGGCAGCGGCGATGCGAGCAGCCGCGCTGCTCGGCGAATCTGCGCGTGACCGGGCGGAGCTCGTGCAAACGCTTCGATCCCTCGTCGATGGCGACGGGCCGGGTGGCCATGCCGAGGACGCCGTCCGTCGGGCACTCGTCGAGTCGGTGCTCGCGGATTCCAGGGAGGCCCTCGTTGCCGCTCTCGACGAGTCGCTTCTCGGGCTGAGGCCACGGCCACAGGTCACCGGCGCCGCTCGCGTGGTCGCTGCCGGCTGACGATCTCGACCTCGTCGACCGGGCCGCCATCGTGTCTCGGCGGCCGGTCAGACCGATGAGCACGCTCCGGCGCGCTGCGCCTTCCGTGAGCATCACGACACAGGGGCGGCACGAGCGTCACACGTTCGTGCGTCTGGAGGCGCTACGGTCGATCCATGGACGAAGCGGCACGGGTTCTCTCGCGGCTCGAGCGGATCGAGGAGCTCCGCAACGCCGGAGCAGGGTCGGCGGAACTCCTCGGTGAACTGCGCGGCCTCCTCGTCGACGGTCACGCATGGGCGGCTGCCGAGGGCGTCGGCACCGAGCGTGCTCGCATGGCGCTCGCCGGCCTCGAGTCGGCTCTCGACCGCGCCGTCGGGAGCCCGCCGCTCCAGGGCGTGGAGACCATGAGTGAGGCGCCCGAGGAGGTGGTGGCCGAAGCAGCGACCGTATAATCGCCCGCCGTGCCGCGCTACGGTCCGCCGGACGCTCTCGAAACGCCGCGCTACTCGGGCATTCGGACGTTCATGCGCGTCCCGCACCTGCGCGAGACGGTCGACGTCGACGTCGCAGTCATCGGAATCCCGACGGATGATGCCGTCTCGTTCCGTAGCGGCGCAAGGTTCGGGCCGGAGGCGATCCGCAGCGCTTCGGCGCTGCTCCGGAACTTCAACCCACTCCTCGGAGTGGACGTCGCCGAGCGGCTGTCGATCGTCGACTGGGGAGATGCGCCGACCGTGCCCGGTTACGTCGTCGAGTCGCTCGATCGGACGCGACGCGCGGTTGAAGACGTCGCGCGAGCGGGCATCGTCACGCTCTGCCTCGGCGGAGACCACACGGTCCTGCTCGCGGAGCTACGAGCGCTGGCTGCCGTGCACGGACCCCTCGGGCTGATTCAGCTCGACGCGCACCATGACCTGTGGGACGAGTACTTCGGACAGAAGATCTTTCACGGGAGCATCGTGCGCCGTGCTGTCGAAGAGGGTCTGATCGACCCCGCAAGGTCGATCCAGGCGGGCATGCGAGGATCGCTCTACGGCCCCGGCGACATGACCATGCCGGCAGAGGTCGGAATCGACGGGCTCTCCTACGAGGAGCTGGCCGCGCTCGGGCCCGCTGAGTTCTCGATGCGCGTCCGCGAGCGGGTCGGGAACGGACCGTGCTTTCTCTCGTTCGACATCGACTTCGTCGATCCAGCGTTCGCACCGGGGACCGGGACGCCCGAGGTCGGTGGCCCGACGAGCCGGGAAGCGTTGACGTTTCTCCGGTCGCTCGCCGGGCTCGACTTCCGGGGCTTCGACTGTGTCGAGGTGAGCCCCCCGTTCGATCCCTCCGGGGTGACGGCGCTGCTCGCGGCAAACGCCTGTTTCGAGATGCTGTCCCTGCTCGCGATGAGGTTCTAGTCGCCAGACGGGTTTGCGGTATCTGGAGCGCGTGTCGCGCGCATCCGTGAAGAGGAACTCGTCGAGTCGCTCGAGCCCCGCCACGTCGTGAACGTCCTCGTCGAGAAACGGAATCTCGAGGAGAGGTTGCGGGCCGAGCCGGCGCGTCAGCATGCGCACGTTCTCCCGATCGCGATCAGCGAGCGCCTGGTAGGCGATGAACGCATCGGCTACCCGCCCCGCCAGCTCTGCCGGAAGTCCCGCATCCGCGAGCTGCCCGGTCGCCGCCCGGTGCAGGGCCGTCTCTGACCGGTGCCGGTCGTCTCCGAGGATCGTCGGATGGACCTTGTTGACGATGACCCCGCCGAACGGCAGCTCCGCCTCCACGAGCTTCCGCCAGAAGAAGACCGCCTCGTCGATCGGTCGTCGCTCCGGCGCTGTCACGAGAAGGAACACGGTCCGCGGGTCGCCAAGCAGCGCGCGCACGTCGACGGCGCGCTCCTTGAAGCCGTCGTACATCCCGTCGAACGCGAGGAGAAACTCCGTGATGTCCGAGAAGAACGACACGCCGATGACGCGCTCGACAGCCTTGAAGGCGACGAGAGAGCCCCTCCCGAGGGCGCGTAGACCTCTGCCGCCTGCCTTCATTCCACCTTCCATGAAGACCCGCAAGGTCTTGCTGTCGATGAAACGAGTGACCCGGTCGGGTGCGTCGATGAAGTCGAGGGCGTTCCGGCTCGGCGGCGTGTCGAGCACGAGGAGGTCGTACTCCCCTGCATCGTGAAGCTCGTACAGCTTCTCCATCGCCATGTACTCCTGTGAGCCCGCGACCGCGCTCGACAGCTGCTGGTAGATCCGGTTCGTCAGGATTCGATCCCGCGCCTCAGGAGAAGGCGCGTACTCCTCGATCATGTGATCGAACGTTCGCTTCGCATCGAGTGTCATGGCGAAGAGCTGGCCTTTCGCCCCGGCGAGCGGAACCTCGTGCGCCTCGTC
Organism: uncultured Thermoleophilia bacterium; assembly: GCA_963710975.1. Taxonomy (GTDB): domain Bacteria; phylum Actinomycetota; class Thermoleophilia; order Gaiellales; family Gaiellaceae; genus JBBQXH01. The sequence continues at coordinate 477,116 of CAVQCG010000004.1, forward strand.
TCCCAGCTCCTCGAGCCCGAGGGAGTTCGCCAGCCGGCGAGCCGGGTCGATCGTCAGGACGCACGCGCGCTTCCCGCGTCGTGCTGCGCCGAGCGCGATGGCAGCGCTCGTGGTCGTCTTCCCGACACCGCCGGATCCGCAGACGACGATGATCTCGCGCTCGCCAACCAGCGCCTCGAGGTTCACGCGATCGCCTCCAGCGAGGGGGCAAGCAGGCGGGAGAGCTCGCCGACTGCATCGAGGTCGACGTCGGCACGAAACAGGAACGGAAGCTCGATCTGGGGAAGCGCGGTCTCCATCGCGAGCCGGGAGGTCTCACTGGACTGCTCGGCCCGACGAGCAACTGCTGACAGAGCCGCCCGCGCGGCCGCCGCGCCCGTCTCGCCGGTCGGGCCTGGAGGCCCGAATCAGCGCCGCATCCGCCTCATCGAACAGCTCCGGGACCATCGCGTTGACGATGGCGCAGTCTGCGTCGAGGCCGATCTCGGCCAGCCGGCCGATCGCATCGACCGTCTCGTTGACGGGCATCTCCTCCGGCAGTGTCACCAGCACGATTGCGGTTCGACTCCGGTCGCCGACGAGGGCCGCGATCCGGCGAGACTCGTCGTTCACGCGGCCGACGCGAGCAATCTCGGCGAACTGCTGCGGCGTCTTCAGCAATCCGATCCCATGCCCTGTCGCGGGGGCATCGACGACGACCAGGTCGTATCGCGGCGACCCGTCCCGGACCCGAAGCTCGGTCAGCTGCATGATCTTTCCGAGGGTGACGATCTCGCGCAGGCCGGGTGCTGCGGCCGCCACGTATCCGAGCGCACGGCTCTCGGCCAGTCTCTCTGCGATTGCGCGCACGCGGATCGTCATGACGAGGTACTCCTCGAGCGCGTGCTGCGGATCGATCGACAGCCCCGTGAGGTTCGGGTAGAGGGGGATCTCGCCGCCGCTTGCACCGTCCTCGTTGAAGAGCTCTGCGAGCTGGTTCCGGGATCCGACCTCGACGGCGATCGTTCGCCGGTCCGACGCGGCGGCCGCCATCCCGATCGCAGCCGTGATGGTTGTCTTTCCGACGCCACCCTTTCCGGTGACGAAGAGCACGCGGCGGTCGAGGAGGGACATGGCGATACGGTAGTGGCCGCGAGCGAGATCGCCGTTCACCTCCCGTCTGCGATCGGTCGTGACGGCACTCTCCAGTCTCGTTCGATGCGCCGCGATCTGGCTCAGCAAGCGGGGAAGCGGCGACATGAGGCCGAGGAGGATTGTGCTAGCCTGGCACGAAAGAAGGGCGCCATGGTGTCCCTTCTCTCGCGCCTCGACTCGAAGGCGCCCGCCTCCGAAGGAGCAGCCCTGGGCAAGGTCATCGCGTTCGCCAATCAGAAGGGCGGCGTGGCGAAGACCACGACGACGCTCAATCTCGCTGTCGCATTCGCCGAACAGGGTCTGCACGTGCTCGCGGTCGATCTCGACCCGCAGGGCAATCTGACGATGAGTCAGGGGATGAACCCCGACGAGCTCGAGCGCTCGATGTTCGACGTCCTCGTTCGCTCGCTCCCGATCGAGGAGATCATCCACCACGCGGAGGTCGACGTGGCGGTGTCCTCGATCGATCTGGCGGGTGCCGAGCTGGCGCTGTCGAGCATGATCGGGCGCGAGCGAGCGCTGCAGAAGGCGCTCCTACCCGTGCGCGGCGACTACGACTACATCCTCATCGACACGCCGCCGTCGCTCGGCCTGCTGACCATCAACGCGCTCACCGCGGCCGACGAGGTGATCGTCCCGGTGCAGTGCGAGTACCTGTCACTGCGCGGACTCGTCCAGCTCCAGAACACGCTCGGGGATGATCCGCGAGAACCTCAACCCGACTGTCGACATCCGCGGGATCCTCCCGACGATGTTCGACGGTCGAACGCTTCACAGCCGTGAGGCGATCGACATGCTCAAGGAGAACTTCGGCGACATGGTGTTCGAGACTCGTATCCGGAAGACCGTCCGCTACGCGGAGGCCCCGGTGCAGGGGAGCTCCGTGCTGAAGTACGAACCGACCGGATCCGCGGCGCAGGCCTACCGCGAGCTGGCGAAGGAGGTGCTGAACGGTGCGACGGCGCGCAAGCATGCGTGAGGGCCCGCTGACGGAGCTCTTCAAGGCAACGGAGGCTGCGCAACGCCGCGCCGAGCGTCCCCTGATGCCTGTTGAGGACATGCCCACCGTCGAGGCCGCGAACCCGTTCGAGATGGAGGAGGCGACAGTGGAGGCAATCGAGCTCGAGGCCGAGCCGGCAGAGCCGCGACATGAAGAGGTCGCCGAGGCGGTGCCGGAGCCCGAGCCCCGGCCCGAGCCGCCCGCCGCCCGCATCGCCGAGCTGTCGGTCGAGCGCGCTCGGGAGGCGCCGCGGCCTTCGAGAACGCCGCGGCCCGACTCGGCCGCATACCTCGCCGTCATCCGTGTCGTCGGGGTCGGAGGCGGGGGCCTCAACGCCGTCAACCGGATGATCGAGGCCGGCATCTCCCAGGTCGAGTTCATCAGCGTCAACACCGATATCCAGCAGCTCCGCACGTCGGAAGCGCCGGTGAAGATGCACATCGGTCGCGAGCTCACGCAAGGTCTCGGCTCGGGCGCCGATCCCGATATCGGGCGCCGGGCTGCCGAAGAGGCCTACGACCAGCTCAAGCACGTGCTCCGTGGCTCCGACATGGTGTTCGTCACGGCCGGAGAGGGAGGCGGTACGGGATCAGGCGCGGCGCCCGTCGTGGCCAAGATCGCGCGCGAGGTCGGCGCTCTGACCGTCGGCATCGTGACGATGCCATTCCGCTTCGAGGGCACCCGCCGGCAGGCGCAGGCCGACAGCGGCGTGCACGAGCTCCGTTCGGTGTGCGACACGCTCATCGTGATCCCGAACGACCGGTTGCTCGAGGTGCTCGACCGGTCGACGTCGATGCTCGAAGCGTTCCGGATCGCGGACGACGTGCTCCGGCAGGGCGTGCAGGGAATCTGCGACCTGATCACGATGCCGGGTCTGATCAACCTCGACTTCGCGGACGTTCGGACGATCATGCGTGACGCGGGGTCTGCGCTCATGGGAATCGGCTTCGCGACGGGCGAGAACCGCGCCAACGAGGCCGCGCAGAGGGCGTTGAACTCACCGCTCATCGACGCAGAGATCACGGGTGCGAGAGGGATCCTGCTCTCGATCGCCGGCGGCGACGACCTCTCGCTGGTGGAGGTCACCGAGGCAGCCGAGGTGATCCGGGCGGCGGCGACCGACGACACGAACATCATCTTCGGGGCGACCATCGACCCACGGTTGAACGGTCAGATCTGGGTGACCGTCATCGCGACGGGGATCGGCAAGGGGCCTCGCCCGACAGCCTCGCGCCTGACGAGCGGCGAGACACAGACGCTCGAGCCGCCGAGCTTCCTGCGGGATCTGTAGACGCCCGCTGACCGCCAGGGGCCCCGCGGTCTGGGCCTCGCATACCCTCCTGCCATGAGAGGCGCTGTGGCTGCGGGCCATCCGCTTGACAGCGGCGGCGGGCGCCCAGGCCCTCGAGGACGGGGGCAATGCGGTCGACGCGTGCATCGCGGCGGCGTTCGTCGCCTGGATCAGCGAGAGCCCGCTGACCGGGCCGGGCGCGGGAGGGTTCATGCTCGTGCATCGCGCGCGCGACGGGCGCGACTCGCTGCTCGACTTCTTCGTCGAGGTTCCGGGGCGCGAGGGCGCGGGAGCCGGAGCCGAGATGCAAGCCGTCGACATCCCGTTCGGAAGCGGGGACACGACCCAGCGGTTCCTGATCGACGCGCCGTCGTGTGCTGTCCCGGGAATGGTCGCCGGGTTGGCCGAGGCTCATCGCCTGCTATGGCACGATGCCATGGGCTGCTCTGATCGAGCCGGCCGTGATCCTGGCCCGGTCGGGTGTCGAGCTGAACGCCGCGCAGGCGCTGCTCCACGAAGTCCTCGATGCCGTCCTCCGCCACGATCCGGATGGGCGCCGGGTCTACGGTGAGCGACGCAGCCTTGCCTCCGGCGAACGTGTCGTGATGGCTGATCTCGCGGAGACGCTCTCGACGATCGCCGTCGGACGGACCCGACGCCTTCTACCGCGGCGACCTCGCCGCAGGCATGGCGGCGGAGGTGCTCCAGCGCGGCGGGCGCGTCAGCCGGACCGATCTCGCCGCGTACCGGGTCATCCACCGGCGGCCGGTCACGGCTGCATATCGCGGCCACGACGTCGTCTCGAACGCGCCGCCCTCGGCCGGTGGCGTGCTCATCGCGTACGCCCTTCGGCTGCTCGACAGGCTGGGAGTCGCCGGCGCTCCGGGAACGCCGGCGGCGATCGGTCGGCTCGCCGAGGTAGCCCGAGCCTCGACTCGGGCTCGCGAGGGGCGGTTCACGTCCGATCTGCACCGGGGCGGGCTTGCCGCGACGGCTGCTCGACGACGCGGCTGTCGAGCTCGCCGTCCAGGAGATCCGCTCCGGAGAGGCCCGCCCGGTCATGCCGGAGCGGGCGGGCCTGCCGTCGACGACTCACATCAGCGTCATCGATACGCGCGGGAACGCGGCTTCACTGTCTTCGTCGACGGGATGCGGGTCCGGGGTGATCGTGCCCGGGACTGGTATCCATCTGAACAACATGCTCGGGGAGCTGGACCTGAATCCATCCGGGAGGGCGGCGGTCCCGGGACGCCGCCTGACGAGCATGATGGCACCGACGGTCTCCTCCTTCGCAACGGGCGGCCGAGACTCGTGCTCGGAAGCGCCGGCTCGGAGAGGCTGCGCGGCGCGATCGTGCAGACGATCGTCAACGTCGTCGACCATGGTCTCGGGCTTCGGCAGGCGATCGACACGCCCCGTGTTCACCTCGACGGCGGAGATCTCCACCTGGAGGGCGGGACGCGACTGCGGTGGCGAGATCAGCTGCGAGGAGTGGGGATACGACGTCATTCGTTGGCCCGGCCGGGACCGCAACCTCTACTTCGGCGGAGTTTCTGCGGTTGCCCTGGGTGCCGGCGGAGAGCTCGAGGCCGCGGGCGATCCGAGGCGAGGCGGTGCGGGCGTGGTCGTCGCGTGACCGTCACGATCCGTGCCGCCCGTCCGCGTGACGCGAGTGCCCTGGTCGAGCTGGCGCAGTCCGTCGGCGCGGAGCCGGAGGGATGGCTGATAGCCGACGGGGAGTGGCGATCGGTCGCGGAGCGAGCGGCGACTATCTGCGGGCCGTGGCCGCGCTCGCGTCATGTCGGAGTCTTCGTCGCCGAGAGCGAGGGACGGATCGTCGGCCGGTTGACGATCGCGCGCGACGGCCATCCGGCCAGCCGCCACGTTGCCGACGTCGGGCTGATGGTTGCGCGGTCGGCGCGCGGGCGAGGGAGTCGGGACTGCGCTGCTCGCGTCGGCAGACGAGCTGGTCTCGAGCCAGCGGGATCTCGAAGATCGAGCTGCACGTCTTCCCGCACAACCTGCGCGGCGATCGCGCTCTACGAGAGCCTGGGTTACCGTCGCGAGGGCTACAGGACGTCGGCATTTCCGTCGCGGCGACGAGTTCGTCGATGCCGATGCTCATGGCGAAACTGGCTATGAGCGGTTCTGCAGATATATCTAATGAGCGATAGTGTAATTGGCCAGGCATGCTTTTCCCGCGTGAGCTCAGCAGGCGGAGCCCGGCAGAGGCACGGTCACTCTCGAGGATGTCGGACCTCGCCACAGAGGAGACGCTCTGGACGGACGACTCCGGTACCGACCACTCGGGCTGGTACTGCGTCAGCACGAGCCCTTTTCCGTGTCCTGCCGCGGGCTGCACCTTCGTCGCCGAGTTCATGACCGCCGCGCACCTGATTCTCGTGTGGGAGGAGCGAGACGATCCGAACCTGTTGCGTCATGCGCAACGCGCGAAGGAGGTGGGCCGTGACCCACGGGTCGTCGAGTACGAGCAGAGCTTCGGGCCGAGCGCTTCGTACTATCTGTGGGAGGCATCGGGGCGTCCGGTTCACGGAGTCAAGCGCGACATAGACGCTCAGGACGGTCGTCTCAAAGTGCGAGTCTTGAGGCGCCGGGACGCGCTGCGCCGGCACAGCTGCGGCGTCCTCGGGTGGCATCAATACGTCGTGCGTATTGAGGCTCCTTGCGTCCTTGACGGGCCTTCGCGGCCATGACGGCCGCCGGCGACGAAGCGTCATCCTGGAACGAGTGCCCTACTCGGCCGGCGGCTCCACCCGGCCGTTCGTCGCTGCGCGCTCGCGTGCGGTCTTCGCCCAGGCGATCGCCTCTCGCGCGCGGTCGAGGAGGCCAGCCAGCTTCACGACCCGCTCCCGTTCCGAGCGTAGCTCGAGGAGTTCCTGCTTCACCTCGGGCCCGAAGTCGACCCTGGAGGCAAGCCAGTAGGAGAGGGACTCGGCATCGGTGTCCGGCTCCTCGGGCTCGGCCTCGGCGGCGGCCGCAACCCGCCGGTATGCGGCCAGGCAGCGGTCGATCTCGGCTGCAGTCGGCAGCCCGCCTTCATCGGTCAGCGACGAGACCTGTGCGGTCATGAACGAGCGCCCGGCGGTCTCCTCGAGGAGCGGAAGTCGCTCACGTCCTTCGACGACGATATTGAGCCGCCCGTCGTCGAATCGCTCGAGCGACCTCTATGACCGCGGCTCGCGTCCCGACCTCACGGGTGCCGTCCTCATCAGCGAGGATCAGGCCGAACTCGCGCTGCTCGTCGAGGCACTCGCCGATGAGCTCGCGATAGCGAGGCTCGAAGATGTGAGAGCGGAATCCGCTCACCCGGCAGGAGGACAAGACCCAGGGGGAAGAGGCCGATCTCGTCCATGGCGACAGAGTAAGGTCTGCGCAATGGATTCCGCGGCGCTTGCCAGGATCGAGGCCTCTTTCTTCGCCCGCGCGATCGACGGCATCGTGCCCGTACGAGCCGGGAAAGCCGGCGGAGGAGGTTCAGCGGGAGCTCGGGCTCTCGCGCGTCGTCAAGCTCGCGTCGAACGAGGGGCCATTCGGGCCGTTCCCCGATCGCGCTCGAAGCGCTCCGGCGCGGGGCGGCGGAGCTCAATCGCTACCCGGACGGGGGCTTCTACCGGCTCCGGGCGGCGCTCGCCGAGCGGCATGGAGTGGAGCCCGAGTCCGTCGCACCCGCCGCCGGCGCCGACGGCGTCGTTCTCTATCTCTCGCTCGCCTGCCTCGATCCGGGCGACGAGATCGTGTGCGGTTGGCCGTCGTTCCCAAGCTATGTGCTCGACGCGATGAAGGTCGGCGCGCGTGCCGTTCGGGTGCCGCTCATCGACGACTTCTACGACCTCGACAGCCTCCTCGGGGCCGTGACCGAGCGCACGAAGCTGGTGTATCTCTGCAATCCGAACAACCCGACCGGGACGATGGTCGACGCGGGCCGACGATCGATGCGTACTTCGAACGCGTTCCCGGCCACGTGCTGACGGTCGCTCGACGAGGCGTACTTCGAGTACATCGAGGATCCCGGCTATCCAGACGGGATCGAGGAGTACCTGAAGGCTGGTCAGCGGTGCATGGTCCTTCGGACGTTCTCGAAGATCTACGGATTGGCGGGGCTCCGGGTCGGGGTACGGCGTCGGTCCGGAGGACGTCGTCGACCGCGATCCGGAAGGTGCAGAACGCCTTCGACGTCACCCAGCCCGCACAGGATGCGGCGCTCGTGAGCCTGGCGGACGGCGCCGAGCTCGAGCGTCGCCGTCGTGCGAATGCAGCGGGTCGCGTGCAGCTCGTCTCCGGGCTCGAGGCCATCGGGCTTCGTCCGGCGACCCCCGCCGTCGCCAACTTCGTCTACGTGGAGACCGGGTCGGAAGACGCGCGCACCGCTGTTTCAGGCTCTGCTGAGCGAGGGGGTCATCGTCAGGCCGCTCGCCGGCTTCGGCGCCCCCGGGGCGGTCAGGATCACGGTCGGGACGTCCGAGGAGAACGAGATATGCCTCGAGGCTCTCGGCCGGGTGCTGGAGAGCATCCGTGCGACCCCGACGTAGGTTTGCTACGTGGCACTTGCATAGTGATGTATTCACGATGATAAACATCGGCTCTTCGGTCGCGCTCGAAGCCTGATGCCTCGTGAGTTCACGCTCGAGGAGCTGGTCGCCGGAGTGAGCAGCGGCGATCGGCGTGCGGTTGCGCGAGCGATCACGCTGGTCGAGAACGGCGACCCGATCGCGTCCAGGCTCGTGCAACGGGTCTACCCGACCACCGGGAACGCCTACTCCGTCGGGATCACCGGTGCGCCGGGAGTCGGGAAGTCGAGTCTCGCGGCCGCGATCGTCGGCCACGTGCGAGGCCTGGGCCAGACGGTCGGAGTGGTCACCGTCGACCCGTCGAGCCCGTTCTCGCGGGGTGCAGTGCTCGGCGACCGGATTCGCCTGAGCGAGCATTTTCTCGACCCGGGGGTCTTCATTCGCTCGATGGCGACCCGTGGGCATCTGGGCGGCGTCGCCGAGGCGACCTTGCAGGCCGCGTTGCTTCTCGACGCATCCGGCAAGGATCTGATCCTGCTCGAGACGGTTGGAACCGGGCAGAGCGAGATCGAGATCGCTCAGGTTGCTGACACCGTCGCTCTCGTCCTGATGCCGGGATCGGGGGACTCGGTGCAGGCTCTCAAGGCGGGTGTCATGGAGATTCCCGATGTCATCGCCATCAACAAGTCCGACCAGCCCATGGCAAAGACGATGCTGCGCGACGTACGCGCCGTGCTCGCGCTGACACCGACCAGAGAGTGGTCGCCTCCGATCGTCCTGACGGAGGCGATCACGGGCGTGGGGATCGAGGAGCTCTGGGCTGCGCTCGAGTCGCACCGGGCGTTTCTCGACGAGGCCGGACGCCTTGCGAATCGGCGTGCCAGAAGCCTCTCAGCTGAGGTCTTCGCTCTTGCGAGCGGCCGTGCACGGGGGCATCTCGAGCGGGCAGTGGCGGATGACCCGGAGCTTCGACGCATCCTCAGGGCGGTCGAGCGTAGGGAACTCGACCCCCTGACGGCTGTCGGTGAGATCCTCGAGCGAGTCTTCCGGATCGAATCCAATGGTCGATCGTCCGACGACAGCTGACATCCAGGCGGCACGCGCGCTGCTCGCGGGGGTCGCTCGTCAGACGCCAGTCCAGCGTTCGGAGACGCTCTCCCGCCTGACGGGGAGGCCTGTCTACCTGAAGGCGGAGAATCTCCAACGAACGGGATCGTTCAAGGTGCGTGGGGCGGTGACGAAGATCTCGTCGCTCGACGCGGGGCAGCGCGCCGCCGGGGTGATCGCGGCAAGCGCAGGGAACCACGGCCAGGCGGTTGCCTGGGCCGCCCGCGAAGCCGGAATCCGGGCAACCGTGTTCATGCCCGAGAATCCGGCGCTGGCCAAGGCCGACGCGACACGCGACTACGGCGCCGACGTCGTGCTGGTCGGTGAACTGCTCGACGACTCGCTTGTCGCAGCGCGGGCACGCGCCGAGGAGACGGGCGCCGTGATCGTGCATCCGTTCGACGATCCGGCAGTCGTTGCCGGCCAGGGGACGTTGGGCCTCGAGCTGGACGAGCAACTACCCGACGTCGAGGTCGTCCTGGTTCCGGTGGGCGGAGGAGGGCTTGCGTCAGGAATCGCTCTCGGATTCGGCGAGATGCGGCCGTCCGTGAAGCTCGTCGGTGTCCAGGCCGAGCGCTGTGCGCCGTATGCCGGAGGCACGGTTCTCGGACCGACCATCGCGGACGGGATCGCTGTGAAGCACCCGGGCACGCTCACCCGCCCGATCCTCGAGGAGCGCCTCGAGGCGGTCGAGACGGTGTCGGACGAGGAGATCGCGCAGGCCATCGTGCTGCTGCTCGAACGCGCGAAGCTCGTCGTCGAGGGTGCGGGCGCAGCGCCCGTGGCGGCTCTGCTGAGCGGGAAGGTTCCAGGCCACGGGGCCGGCCTGCGTGGTGCTGTCCGGCGGGAACATCGACGCGAGTCTTCTGACCGAGGTGACCAGATACGCACTCACCCGGGCCGGTCGTCACCTGGTCGTGCGGACGCGCGTCGCGGATCGTCCCGGACAGCTCGGACGGCTTCTGACCCGGCTCGCAGCAGAAAGCGTCAACGTCCTCGAGGTCACCCACGAGCGCGAGGGCATGGACCTCCCGATGGGCGACACGGGCATCGGGCTGATCCTTCTCACTCGCGGCGAGGAGCACTGCCGGGAGTTGCTCGGGCTGATGGCCGAGTGGGGCTATCCGGCCGAGCGGGTCACCTGACGCCAACCTGGAGCGCTGCGCGGTCGGTCGCCGATGCGAAAGCGATCCGCACGATCGCCGGTCGATCGGGGCAGCGTTTCAGGAAGGGGTCAGACCCCTTTCGGGACGCCTGCGAGCTGGCGCTCTTCGGGCACGGTTTTGGCACAAAGCGCTTAGATCTCGTCACGAAGTGGTCAGGCTGGGATGCGGCCGAGGGGCGGACGGGTTTCCGGACAGGAAGATCGCGCAGGGTTTGGCGATCGACATGGGGAGCGGCGGACACACTTCCGACACGGTTCTGGGGACGGCGGCGGAACGCGGGATGGGCGTCAGAAGCCGAGATGGCGGGCGATCACCAGACGCTGAACCTCGTTCGTTCCCTCGCCGATCTCGAGCACCTTCTGGTCACGGTAGAAACGAGCGATCGCGGATTCCTCCATGTACCCGTAACCACCGTGAAGCTCGAGCGCATCGCTCACCACCCGGTGTGAGAGCTCGCCCGTGAAGAGCTTCGCCATCGCCGCCTCGAGCGCGTAGGGGCGACCCTGATCCTTCAGCCAGGCCGCGCGATAGACGAGCCCTCGTGCAGCGTCGATCTCGGTCGCCATGTCCGCCAGCTTGAACTGGACCGCCTGAAACCGGCCGATCGGTCGTCCGAACTGCTCTCGCTCCCGTGCATGCTTCGAGGCGAGCTCGTAAGCACCCTGGGCGAGACCGAGTCCCATCGCAGCGACCGAGATCCGCCCGCCGTCGAGGATCTCCAGGAACTGCTTGAGACCCGCGCCGCGGTCACCGAGGAGGTGATCCTCCGGAACCGCACAGTCCTCGAACGAGAGCACGCGCGTGTCGGACGCGTGCCAGCCGAGCTTCCGCATGGGCGGCGAGATCTCATACCCAGTCGTCCCGTTCGGGATGACCAGGTTCGAGATCTCCGGCCGCCCGTCGCGCTCACCCGTCACAGCGGTGATCGTGACGAGGGCCGTGAGCGTCGTCCCCGCGTTCGTGATGAAGATCTTCGAGCCGTTCACGATCCACTTGCCGCCGCGAAGCTCCGCCCGCGTTCGGGTCGCCCCGGCATCCGAGCCCGCCCCCGGCTCGGTCAGGCCGAACGCGGCCAGTCTCCGGCCTGAGGCGAGGTCGGGAAGCCAGCGTGCTCGCTGCTCGTCGGTCCCGAAGACGTGGATCGGCATTGCTCCGAGCGATGTGTGCGCGGCGACCGTAATGGCGACCGAGGAGTCGACGCGCGCGAGCTCCTCGATGGCGATCGCATACGAGAGCGTGTCAGCGCCCGCTCCGCCGGCCTCTTCGGGAAACGGGATCCCCATCAGGCCGAGCTCCGCGAGGCCGGCCACGATCTCGTACGGGAACCGGTGCTCGCGGTCGAGCTCCTCTGCGACGGGAGCGATGCGCTCTTCGGCGAACGCTCGCACCGTCCGGCGGAGAAGCTCCCGCTCCTCGCCGATGTCCAGGTTCATGGGGCGTGGGCCAGGCGCTCGGCGAGAGCGGCGATCAGCCGGACGCCGTAGCCCGTCGCACCTTTCGCCGTGTAGTAGTCGCCGCGGCTTCGCTCCAGGTAGCCGGTGCCGGCGATGTCGAGGTGCGCCCACGGGCCTTCGCCTGCGAACTCCTGGAGGAATCGCGCCGCGTAGATCGGCCCGGCCTGGCGCAGGTCTGACGAGTTCTTCATGTCCGCGTAGATCGACTTGATGTAGCGCGCGTACGTCTCGTGGAGGGGCAGCACCCAGGCGTGGTCACCGCTCGCTTCTGCGGCACCCTGGATCTGGCCGAGCCAGTCCTGGTCGTTGCCCATCAGGCCGGCGTAGAAGTCTCCGAGCGCGACGACGACCGCGCCGGTGAGCGTCGCCATGTCGAGGATGTGCGTCGCACCGCGTCGGCGAGCATCCACGAGGGCGTCGGCCAGCACGAGGCGCCCCTCGGCGTCGGTGTTCGTGATCTCGATCGTCTTCCCGTTCAGGGCTGTGACGATGTCGCCGGGGCGATAGGCGCGGCCGCCCGGCATGTTCTCGGTCGCCGGAACGACGGCGACGACGCGAAGCGGCAGGCCAAGCGCGGCAGTCGCCGCGACGCCCGTGAGGACAGCCGCTCCACCTGCCATGTCCGACTTCATCTCGTCCATCCGGCCTGACGGCTTCAGCGAGATGCCACCCGTGTCGAAGGTGATTGCCTTCCCGACAAGGCCGAGCCGCATGTCGTCGCGTGCGCCGGGAGGGTCGTAGTCGAGGACGATCAGGCGCGGCTCGGTTGCGCTGGCCTGGGCGACGGCGGCGAACGCCCCCATCCCGGCGCCGATGATCTCCTGCGGGCCGAGGATCTCGCAGCGGAGATGGGGAAGGCCAGCGGCGATCTCCGTGGCGGACTCGGCTAGCCGCTTCGGAGTCAGCTCGTTCGCGGGCATGTCGACGAGATCCCGGCAGCGGTTCGTCCATTCGGCGACGGCATGTGCGCTCGTCGCGGCTGCCGCGACCGCGCTTCCACCGGGCCCGCAGAGGACGAGGCGTGTCAGCGCGCCAGGCCGCTCGCCATGTGTCTTCCAGGCGCCCGGATCGTACGTAGCGAGCACCGTTCCGTCCACGACAGCCCGAGCCTGTTCGACGAGGTCGAGCGAGATGCCGCCGTCGATCGCCCAGGCGATCGTTCCGCCTCCGATTCCGGCTGCACGAGCCGCAACACGTGCGGCCGCGGTTCGGAGTGCATCGGCGTCGAACTCCTCGGCCTTGCCGACGCCCGCCGCCACGACGCGGTGTGCGCCAAGCTCGCCGAGGGTGTGCACGAGGGTGACGCTTCCTGTGGCGGCCTTCAGCTCACCGTCGGCGATCAGGTGGGCCAGGCGACCGCCCAGCGAGACGTCGACGTCGACGCCTGCGGGCGACAGTCGACCCGGCTCGCTGACGGGGAGGGCGAGGAAATCAGCTTCGACCTGTGCCAGAGGCGTGTCGTCAGTGGTGACATGGAGCGGTTCCCTGCGCATCGTGTCCGGTGGGCAGGTTACCCTGACCCTTGCGATGAGCGAGCAGTCGACCCCTGCCGTCGAAGACCTCCAGAGGAGCCTGAACGAGCTCCTGCGCGAGCGTGAGGAACTTCGTGCCGCAGCCGCCGACCGCGCCGACCTGGAGCGAAACCGCCTCGCCATCGTGCGCGCGCAGTGGGACCTCTCCCGAGCGCTGATCGCGCGCTACAGCCCGAGCTTCCAGGCCGCCTAGCCGGCCCCAACTTCGCCGTTATCCTGGATCGGTGAGCGTCGGCGTCGATCGAAGGGCGATGACGAGCCTGTCCACGGGCCACCTCGCGGCCGACCTCGCCCAGGGATCCGTCCCCGCACTCCTCGTCTTCCTCACACCGAAGCTCGACCTCTCGTACACGCTCGCTGCGGCCGTCGTCCTCGTCGCCACCTTCGCCTCCTCGATCGTCCAACCGGCGTTCGGCCTCTGGTCCGACAATCGCGGGGCGATGTGGCTGCTGCCGACCGGCATCGCCCTGGCCGGAGTCGGCATTGCGCTCGCGGCCGTCTCGCCCACCTATCCGCTTCTCCTGCTCGCGGTTCTCGTCTCGAGCCTCGGCGTGGCCGCATTCCACCCGGAGGGGATGAAATTCGCGAGCTTCGTGAGCGGCTCGAGGCGCGCCAGCGGCATGGCCGTCTTCACCGTCGGCGGCAACCTGGGGTTCGCGCTCGGCCCGATCGTCGCGTCCTCTCTCATCCTCGCCCTGGGCCTCGAGGGCGGTCTCCTGATGGCCATTCCGGGAATCGTGGTCGCCGCCCTTCTCCTGTCCCAGGCGGGCTACATCCGCCGGTTCATACCGGCCGGGGGCCGGCGGCTGTGGCACGACGAGGAGGAGGATCACCCGCGCGCGTTCGCGTTGCTCCTGGGCGTGATCGCGCTGCGAAGCATCGCCCACTACGGGCTGTTCACGTTCGTGCCGCTCTGGGAGGTTTCCCAGGGCGCGAGCGACCAGTGGGGAACGCGGCTGCTGTCGCTGTTTCTCCTCGGAGGTGTGATCGGCGCGCTGCTCGGCGGGCAGCTCGCAGACCGCTTCGGGTGCAAGCCGGTGATCGTGGGGAGCTACGCCGTGTCCGTTCCCCTGATCCTCGTGTACATCCTCGTTGGAGGCGTTGCCGGTGACGTCGCGCTCGTCGCGGCCGGCGCTGCGGTGATCGGCACGTTCGGCGTGACAGTCGTCCTCAGCCAGGAGTACATGCCGAGCAGGATCGGGATGGCGTCCGGGCTCTCGGTCGGTCTTGCAATCGGTCTCGGAGGCATCTTCGCCGTCGCGCTGGGGGGCGTCGCCGACTCGATCGACCTCGAGACGGCCCTCGTCGTGACGGCGGTCGGCCCGGCGCTGGGCGCGGTGCTCGCGCTCTGGCTACCGCGCCGCCGGCGGGCGCGGGTGGTAGAACCTGCGGCGACATCCGCGGCACCCACGACCTAGGAGCGCACCAGATGGCCGAAAGCGCACGTGAGTTCTTCGAAGGGCTCGAAGGCCGGATCGATCCGGCCAAGGTGGCAGGTCAGACCGTCTCCTACCGGTTCGACATCGAGGGAGAGGGAAGCTGGCGCGTGGCCGTCGTCGACGGCGAAGTAACGGTCACCGAGGCGACTGATCCGGCTGACTGCATGATCTGGATGAAAGACGAGGTCTTCGCCAAGCTCCGGGCCGGCAAGCAGAACCCGATGACGGCGTTCATGACCGGGAAGATCAAGGTCGACGGCGACATGGCGCTCGCGATGAAGCTCAAGGATCTGTTCTTCTGACCCGCGTCACGGCGCGAGCCGCTCGATCTGCCAGCCGTGCTCGAGCCGCGTGTAGCGCACGCGGTCGTGGAGGCGGCTATCGCGGTGCTCCCAGAACTCGATCGTCTCTGGGGTGACCCTGTAGCCGCCCCAGAACGGCGGCACAGGCGGGTCGCCGTCCGGGAATCGCTTCTCGATCTCCGCGAGACGTCGTTCGAGCTCGGCCCGGGAGGCGATCGGCTCGCTCTGAGGCGAGGCCCAGGCGCCGAGCCGGCTTCCGAGCGGGCGGCTCGTGAAGTACGCCTCGGACTCTGCCGCCGACACGCGCGAGACCCGACCGGTGACACGCACCTGACGGCCGAACGGCTCCCAGTAGAAGACGAGCGCTGCGTGCGTGTTCGCCTCGAGTTCGTGCGCCTTTCGGCTCTCATAGTTCGTGAAGAAGGCGAATCCTCGCTCGTCGAGTCCACGGAGCAGGACGACCCGTGCCGACGGCAGCGCCTCGGGCGTCGCGGTCGCAACGACCATCGCCTCGGCGTTCGGAATCCCGCTATCGCGAGCTGCTCCGAGCCACGACCGGAACTGAGCGATCGGATCCAGGTCGACCGACCGCTCGTCGAGTCCGTTGCCTGTCATGCCCGCTCCACCGTCCGGATCAGGCCGTCGAAGCCCGAGGAGTCCATGATCGCGACCGCACGCGCCCACCGCTGCATCGCCCAGCCCCAGAAGTCGTAGTCGATCTCCGAGATCTCCTCCTGGATCGCCGCCCAGAGCGTCCAGCCCATGTCGGACATGAGGGCGTTCAGCTGCATGCGGGCGAGGAGGCCGTCGTCAGCAGAGCCGAAGTACGCCTCGCAGAGGACTGCTCTCAGGTCGTCGTCGAACTCACACTCCTGCGCTGTGTTCGCGAGCTCGAAGGTCGGGTCGTTGTTTCCCGAGTACTCGTAGTCGAGCAGCCAGAGCGTCGCCCCGTCGTCGATGTAGTTCTCGGCGAGCAGGTCGTTGTGGCACGGCACCGTGGGAGCAGGGTGCATGCGCATGGCCCGCTCGACGTCGACGATTGTCGGCATGCGGTCCTCGAACCCGTCCGGGATGCGAATGCTGCGCTCGTTGCAGAGCCCGAGATATCGATCGGTGGTCCGGAACATGTCGAAATCGAGCAGGAAGCGAGGCCCCGCGTGGAGGCGACGGATCGACGCGGCCATCCGGCGGGCCATCTCCGGCGAGCGCAGCGATTCCCCGGACATCGTCTCGCCCTCGAGGAACTCGAGCACCATGACATCCAGATCGGGCAGGTGCGCGAGCACCGCCGGGCCGACTCCCGCCTCGGCGGCTGCGCGGGCGTTCACATGCTCGTTCTGCCGATCGATCGCCAGCAGGTCGGTCGATGTCCCCGGGATCCGCACCACGTACTTCGTCCCGTCGGCCTCGACGAGGTAGTTGTCGTTCGTCAGGCCCCCGGAGAGCGGCGAAACCTCGACGTCCTGCTCGCGCCACAGCTCGACTCGGCCGACCACCTCGTCGATCGAGACCCTCGCACCCGCCATCAGGCCAGAATCCGCGCGTTATCCGGGTCGTAGAGCACGTCAGCGGCGACCTTCGCGGGAACTATCTCACCGAACATCTCGACCTCGAGACGCGCTGCCTCCGTGTCGAGGTCGGTCGGAAGGTACGCGTAGGCGATGTTGCGGCCGACGGTGTAGCCGTAGGCGCAGCTCCGCAGGCGGCCGACGGTCTGCCCTGCAGCATGAACGGCCTCGCCTCCGTAGAGCGTCAGGGGCTGCTCTCCTCCGACGACGACGGTTCTCAGTCGGCGGGCCGGGGCGTGACGGCGCGCCTGCTCGAGAGCGTTCCTGCCGACGAAGTCGCCCTTGCGGTCGAGCGCGACGCAGAAACCGAGCCCAGCCTCGTCCGGGGTGTCGAGCGGGCCGATATCAGTGCTGAAGTAGCGGTAGCCCTTCTCCATCCGCAGCGACTCGAGAACGCGGTAGCCTCCCGGCTCGATTCCGTGCTCCCGCCCCGCCGCGACGAGCTGATCCCACACCTGTGCCGCCCATTCGGGCTCGACATAGAGCTCGTAGCCGAGCTCGCCGACGTAGGTGATTCGCTGAGCGAGCACGGGCGCCCCGTGGATCGAGATTCGACGTGCGGTTCTGAACGGGAGCCCCGCGCTCGAGACGTCGTCCTCGGTGGTCGCGCCGAGGATGACCCGTGCGGTCGGCCCCCACAATCCGATGACGGCGTGCTCGGCCGTGACGTCGCGAATCTCGACCGGTGCGTCACCGTCACGGATGCCCATGCGGAGCCAGCCGAGGTCGCCGTCGACGAATCCTGCTCCCGTTACGACGCGGAAGCGATCCTCGTCGAGGCGCGTAACCGTGACGTCAGCGACGATCCCTCCTCGGGGATTCAGGAACTGCGTGTAGACGACACTGCCGACGGGCCGATCGATGAGGTTGTCGGAGACCCGCTCGAGCAGGTCGAGTGCACCTGGCCCGCTGACCTCGATCTTCCCGAACGAGCTCATGTCGATGATCCCGGCTCGCTCCCTGAAGGCGGTGTGCTCGACACGCAGGCGTTCGAACCACGGCGGCGCCGTCCAGCCGAAGCGGCGCTGGTCGGCGCCCGCGCGACGCCAGGGCTTCCCGGGCTCGAAGAAGTCGGGACGCTCCCAGCCGTTCTTCGTGCCGAAGACGCAGCCGAGATCCTGCAGGCGTCCGTGAAGCGGGCCGGTGCGATGCGGGCGGCCCCACTCGTCCGTGTCGAGCGGGTAGCGCAGGCGGTAGTAGTACCGGTAGGCCTCACGGGAGGTCTCGGCTGTGTAGACGGGATCCTCGTAGGCCGTTCCGAATCGCCAGGCTCGGTAGCCGGTGACGTCGAGCTCGGGCTCCCCTGCGGTGATCCACTCGGCGATGGTCTTGCCCATCCCGCCGGCTCCGCCGAAGCCGTTCAGGGAAAGCCCCGCTGCCATCCAGAAGCCGTGGACACCGGGAATCGGTCCCAGGAGCGGCTGCGCATCAGGCGTCATCGCGTCAGGGTGGCAGACGAGCTTCACGATCTCGGCATCCGCGAGAAACGGGAAGCGGCGCGCCGCGCCGCGCAGCAGCTGCTCGAAGCGGGGCATATCGGGAGGGAGCGACTGCTCACCGTGATCCCACGGGACACCGTCGATCCAGCGGGCGACCGGATCCGGCTCATACCCACCGAACATGATCCCGCCCGACTCGGACTTGCCGTACACGAGATTGTCGGGGTCGCGAAAGCACGGCATGTCGCGAGGAAGCTCGTGGCCGTCGACGGGCTTCAGGAGTACGTGCTGGTGGTCGACAGGCGTCGAAGGAACGCGTGCGCCGACCATTGCCGCAACCTGCGGCGCCCAGATCCCGCAGGCGTTGACGACGACCTCTGTCTCGATGCGCCCATGGTCGGTCTGAACCGCCGTGACCTTGCGCTTCGCGGAGAGCTCGATGCCGGTCAACCGGGTTCCCGTGAGGAGCGTCACCCCGAGGCCGCGGGCCGCCTCGGCGAGGGCATAGGTCGCCGTGTGCGGGTCGAGGAAGCCGTCCTCGGGAACCCAGACGGCGCCGTAGAGCGACTCCGCCGTCGCGGCGGGCATCAGCCCCACGGCTTCCTCGGGAGAGAGCAATTCGACCTCGAGGCCGATCCCTTTCGCCCGGCTGACCGCGCGCCTCATCTCCATCAGCTGTTCGGGGCTTGATGCGATCCGGAGGCTTCCGACGGCGTCGAAGACGCCGAGCTCCTCGTAGAGCTCGATCGAGTACCGACGGAAGCGCATCATGGCCGGAGAAGGGTTGAACTGGGTGACCAGACCAGCGGCGTGACACGTCGACCCGCTGGTCAACTGGCCCTTCTCGACGAGCGCGATGTCCGTCCAGCCCGCCCTGGCGAGATGGTAGGCGACGCTGGCACCCGTGATGCCGCCCCCGACGACCACGGCTCTCGCCCTATCCATGAGCGCCGAGCTCGAGGAGACCGTCCAGATGCACGGGCGTACGATACGGCCCGTGACGGAATCGCACGACTACATCGGTCTGACCGTCCGCGATCTCCTCGAGTCGATTGCCGCCGAGACGCCTGCTCCGGCCGGAGGGTCCGTGGCGGCCGTCGCCCTGGCGGCAGCAGCGGCACTCGCCGCGATGGCCGCGCGTTTCTCCCGTGAGCACTGGGACGGCGCGGCAGGAGCCGTCGCCCAGGCGGAGCGGTTACGGGCGCGCGCCGAACCGCTGGCGCGGGCCGACGCGGAGGCCTACGAGCGGGCTCTCGCCGCCCTCCGCCAGCCGCGCCACGGCGATCCGGATGCTCGAAACGCGGCGATCGGACGGGCGCTGGAAGGCGCCGCGGCGGTTCCGCTCGAGATCGCCGAAATCGCGGGAGACGTCGCGGAGTTGGCGGCAACGGTCGCGGAGCACGGCAACCCGAACCTTCGCGGGGATGCCGCCGCCGCCGCAGAGCTTGCCGTGGCCGCTGCGAGGATCGGGGCGGGTCTCGTCGAGATCAACCTGGGTGCGACGAAGTCGGATGACCGGGTCGTTCGTGGAGCCGCCCTCGTCGCGGCTGCGGTGGACGCAGCGGCGCGAGCTCGGGCTGCGGCGCTCTCCTGATCGCACCCTTCCGTTTCGACGGATAATGCGTCCATACGATGCCCCGGGCGGCCCTCACCGACTCCGAACTCGTCGCCCGCTGTCGGAGCCCCGAAATCTTCCCACCGAAACGCATCGTCCGCAATCAGGTGTTACTCGGCCACCTCCACGAGGAGATCACCCGCAGCCACGTGGTCGCCCGCCGCGACGGCGATCCGGGAGACACGGCGTCGTGTGGCGCCGAGATCGGCGTCTCCATCTTCATGGCCTCGAGAAGCACCATCGGCTGGCGTGCCGCGACGCGATCTACCTCGGCGACGACAATCTGGATGACTCGTCCGGGCATGGGCGCGCGGATCTCCGTCGACTCTCGTCCGTCCACGGAGCGAGCGCCCGACGGCGCGAGTCGCGGCGGTGGTCGGCGCTGCGCCGCCTGGCCGTTCAGGCGCCAGCCGTCCGACCACGGCCGTGTGGGGTCCGTGGGTCGCGAGAGGGGCGGATACTCGTCGAGAAAGGACGTCGATACCGCTCCCGCGCGAACGACCGGATGGGCGACGATCCAGCGCTGCAGGGCGAGATTCGTCGTGACACCTCCAACGCGGGTCTCGGCGAGCGCACTCGCCATTTCGTCGAAGGCCTCGGTGCGCGTCTCGGCGTGAACGACGAGCTTTGCGATCAGCGGGTCGTAGGCGACAGGGATCTCGTCGCCTTCCTCGACCCCGGCGTCAACGCGGATCCAACCCGGTAGCTCGAGCCGTTCGATCCGGCCCGCCTGCGGAAGAAAGGTCGTCGGGTGCTCCGCGTACAGTCTCGCTTCGAGCGAGTGGCCGTCCTCCGTCGGTGCAGGACCGATCGCTTCTCCGTTCGCAATCCGCAGTTGTTCGGCAACGAGGTCGATCCCGGTGACTGCCTCGGTGATCGGGTGCTCAACCTGGAGCCGCGCGTTCAGCTCAATGAACCAGAACTCGCTGCCTGACACGAGAAACTCCGCGGTACCCGCGCTCTGGTAGCCGGCCGCGCGCCCGATCGCGAGCGCGGCCTCGTCGAGCGCAGGGCCGATCGCTTCGATCCCAGGCGCGGGTGCCTCCTCGAACACCTTCTGATAGCGCCGCTGAATCGAGCAGTCGCGCGTGCCGAGGACGGTCAGGTTGCCGAGCCGGTCACCGAGGAGCTGCACCTCGACGTGTCGCGCGCGGTCGACCAGGCGTTCGGCAAAGACCGCGCCGTCGCCGAACGCTGCCCGAGCCTCGCGGTTGGCGGCCTCGACCTCGGCGTCGAGCAGCGCGGGATCGTGGACGATGCGCATGCCGCGCCCTCCACCGCCGGCCGCTGCTTTCAGGATCAGCGGAAACCCGACGTCTTCTGGCGCGCCGAACGGAACCGTGGGCACTCCGGCCTCACGAGCGATGCGTTTCGCAGCCAGCTTGTCCCCGGCGAGGCGCATCGCGTGCGGCGGAGGGCCGACCCACTCGAGCGCGGCCGCCTCGACGGCCTCCGCGAACTCGGCCCGCTCGGCGAGGAAGCCGTAACCGGGGTGAACTGCGTCGGCGCCCGACTCGAGCGCGACACGAATGACATCTTCACCGTCCAGGTAGCCCGCGACTTCGTGAACGTGGCCCGCTCCCCGGGTGTGGTACGCACCGCGATCGTCCGTCGCCGCGATTGCGACGGTCTCGATCCCGAGGCGGTCGCACGTCCGGATGACGCGGGCCGCGATCTCGCCGCGAGCCGCTACGAGAAGTCGCCCGATCGCCATGCGGGCGGGCGCTTCTCGAGAAACGCGCGCAGGCCCTCCTGCCCCTCGTAGCTCGCTCTGCGATCGGCGATCCGGCCGGCGGTCTCGTCTCCGAGGGGCGCGTCGAGGACGAGGCGCTTCGCTGCCCGGACAGCCTCGGGGCCGGCAGTGAAGAGCTCGTCGAGCACATGGGTGATCGCCGCATCGAGATCGGCAGCGACCTCGTGGACGAGTCCGATCCGCAGCGCCGTTCGGGCGTCGAAGCGCTCACCGGTGATGAAGTAGCGCCGAGCCTGCCCTGGCCCGATCCGTTCCAGCACGAACGGCGAGATCACCGCGGGAACGAGCCCGAGCTTCGTCTCGGAGAACGCGAAGACGACGTCCTCGGCTGCAACGACAATGTCCGAGACCGCGACGAGGCCGACGGCGCCACCGAAGGCGTGGCCCTGCACGCGACAGACGACCGGCGCAGGGCACCCCTCGATCGACTGGAGCACGCGCCGCAGCCTGAGAGCGTCCGCCACGTTCTCCTCCGGGCTGAGCCCGGCCGAGGCGCGCATCCACTCGAGATCGGCGCCGGCACAGAAGCTCGGTCCGTCACCCGCGAGAAGCACGACGCGAGCGTCGCCGACGTCGGCGAATGCGTCGCCGAGCTCTGCGATCAGCTCTGCACCGAATGCGTTTCGCTTCTCGGGCCGAGCGAGGCTGACACGAAGGATCCGGCCGTCCCGCTCGACTCGCAGCGCGCTCACCTGTGTCAGCTTAGAGTCTCTCGGCCATGACTCGGATCGTCATTGCCGGTGCGGGCGCGGTCGGTGCGAGCATCGCCTATCACCTCGGCCTGCGAGGAGCCAGAGACGTCATGCTCGTCGACCGCGGCCGGATCGCAGGTGGACAGACCGCGAAGGCATTCGGCGGTGTCCGCCAGCAGTTCTCGACTGCTGCCGAGGTCATGCTCGCGAAGGAGAGCCTCGCATTCTTCGAGGAGTTGGGCGCATCCTTCTTCCACCAGGTCGGCTACCTGTTCCTGGCGACGAGCGACGATGGGCTCGCCGAGCTGACCGAACGGCGCCAGTTGCAGGAGCAGCTCGGCGTTGCCGTCGAGGAGGTCGGGCCGGCCCGCATTCGCGAGCTCGCACCAGGCCTCGCGGTCGACGACGTACAGGGCGGTGTCCTCGGCCCGCTGGACGGGCTTGCCGACCCCGTCGCGGTCACCCGCGAGGTCGTTGCCCGAGCGGCGTCGCTGGGCGTCGAGGTGCGGGAGGAGACGGATGTTCGGGACGTCGAGGCCGAGATCCGGGTGATCGCGTGCGGGCCTGACTCCCCGGATCTGGCCGAACGGCTCGGCATCGAGCTCCCAATTCGCCCGCTCGTACGCCAGCTGATCGAGACACAGCCTTTGGAGGGTCTGCCGGAACGCCTCCCGCTCGTGATCGAGAGCGAGACGGGTTTCCACTTCCGCCGGCGCGGGAAATCGCTGGTGATCGCGATGGTCGACGATCCTCCGCGCTGGGGGACGGAGCCTGAGGTGGACACCACGGTCGTGGGTGATCGCCTCGAGCGCCTCGGGCGCAGATTTCCTCCCGCGGAGAGTGCTCGCGCCGCCAACGCGTGGGCCGGGCTGTACGACATGACGCCCGATGCGCATCCGATCATCGACCGGCTCGGCGACGATCTGTATTGCGCGTGCGGCTTCTCCGGCCACGGGTTCATGCAGTCGCCGGCCGTCGGTCGGGCGGTGGCCGAGCTGATCCTCGACGGTGTCGCGTCGGTCGACCTGCGGCCGTACCGGCTCGGCCGCTTCGCCGGCGGCGAGGTCGTGCCGGAGCACATCGTTCTGTGACGGACGCGGCGCTTTGCGCCTTGGGATACGCCGGCTTTCGCCGGCTGGACTTCGCGTCCTCGGCGGTTTCGAGCCCTGCGGCCGCCTTCGCGGGCCTTGCCGCGTCCGTGCGCGGCGCTTCGCGCCTGGGCGGTTTCGCCGCTTCCTGGCGGCCTTCGGCCGCGTCCGCTGCGCGGCGCTTCGCGCCTTGCCTTACATCCGGAAGATGCCGAACGACGTCTCGGGGATGGGCGCATTGAGGCTTGCCGAGAGGCCGAGAGCCAGCACGCGGCGGGTGTCGAGCGGATCGATGATCCCGTCGTCCCAGAGCCGGGCTGTCGAGTAGTACGGGCTGCCTTCTCTCTCGTACGTCGCACGGATCGGCTCTGGATCCGTGTCGCCGACCATCGACAGGACGGCCGCCGCCTGCTCGCCGCCCATCACCGAGATCCGAGCGTTCGGCCACATCCAGAGCTGGCGCGGTGAGAACGCCCGGCCGCACATGCCGTAGTTCCCCGCGCCGAACGAGCCTCCGATGATCACGGTGAACTTGGGTACCTGGGCGCACGACACGGCGGTCACGAGCTTCGCACCGTCCTTGGCGATGCCACCGGCCTCGTACTCCTTTCCGACCATGAAGCCGGTGATGTTCTGGAGGAAGAGGAGCGGAATCCGCCGCTTGCACGCGAGCTCAACGAAGTGAGTCCCCTTGAGCGCAGACTCGGAGAAGAGGATGCCGTTGTTCGCAAGGATCGCGATCGGGTACCCCTCCAGGCGGGCGAAGCCGCAGACGAGCGTCTCGCCGTAGAGAGGCTTGAACTCGTGAAAGCGGCTGCGGTCGACAAGGCGCGCGACGACCTCGCGGACGTCGTACCCGACGCGGTGGTCGGTCGGAACGATCCCGTAGACGTCGAGCGGGTCGTAGAGCGGATCGTCGGGCTTCTCGACGTTCCAGGGCGCACTGGGAGTCCGGCTGCCGAGGTTGGCGACGATCTCCCGGACGATCGCGAGGGCATGCTCGTCGTCGATCGCCTCGTGGTCGGCGACTCCCGACCGACGGGTGTGCACCTCGGCCCCGCCCAGCTCCTCGGCTGTGACCTCCTCGCCCGTCGCCGCCTTCACGAGCGGCGGGCCACCGAGGAAGATCGTCGCGGTTCCCCGCACGATCACGGCTTCGTCGCTCATCGCCGGTACGTAGGCGCCGCCGGCCGTGCAGGAGCCCATCACCGCCGCGATCTGCGGGATCCCCGTCGCGGACATCGTCGCCTGGTTGAAGAAGATCCGTCCGAAGTGATCCCGGTCGGGGAACACTTCAGCCTGCATGGGGAGGTATGCGCCGCCGGAGTCGACGAGGTAGATACAGGGAAGCCGGTTCTGCAGCGCCACCTCCTGTGCCCGCAGATGTTTCTTCACGGTCAGCGGGAAGTACGTCCCGCCCTTCACGGTGGCGTCGTTCGCGACGATCACGCACTGCCGACCCTCGACGACGCCGACGCCTGTGACGATCCCTGCGGCAGGGGCCTCGCCCCCGTAGCAGTCCCAGGCCGCAAGCGCCGAGAGCTCGAGGAACGCGCTACCGGGATCGACGAGCCGGTCGATGCGCTCTCGCGCGAGGAGCTTTCCCCGGGCACGGTGCCTCTCGACGGCCTCGGCTGGACCACCGGCCGAGACGGCAGCGGTTCGTTCGCGGAGCTCGCCGACGAGCCCCTGCATCGCGGCGTGCCGCTCGCCGAAGGCGGGGCTCCTTCGATCGACGTATGTGTCGAGGATCGTCATGGCGCTTGAATCCTTACAAAGCCAAACCGGGCGCTGACCGAATCCGCACAGGCTGCCCTTGTCGCGTTGGTTCGATGCTCCTCGTCCAAGAGAACCAGACGAAGGAGGAACCATGAGACGGAGAGTGCTGATCGCCGCGGTCATCGCGGTCGCTTCACTCGCGGTCGCCTCGGTGGCGACGGCTGCCTTGATCGTCGGCACGCCGGGCCCGGATATCCTCGCCGGCACGTCTGCCCGGGATCAGATCTACGGGAAGGCTGGCGACGACGCGATCGACGGCCGCGACGGCGGAGACCTGATCCGCGGCGACGGAGGGAATGACTTCGTCCTCGCCGGGGATGGCGCCGACAACGTTGCGGGCGGATGGGGCGACGACCGGCTTCGCGGGAATGCCGGGGCCGACACCCTGTTCGGGGACGGCGGCTCTGATCGGATGGGTGGCGGCCTCGGGCGGGATACCCTCTACGGCGGCCCCGGGGACGACATCCTGCATGCGCGCGCAGACGACGGCGCTTCCGACTACCTGAACTGCGGACAGGGAACCGACGTCGCGTACGTGCGCGCGATCGACATCGCGGTTGGTTGCGAGGTCGTGAACATCGTCACGATTGGCGACGACGAGTCGGTCTGACGGGCGTGTACCTCACGCGTTCCTAACAGACAGCGCGTAGCCTGGGGTCATCCTCCCGTCGGGCCTCCGGCAAGAGATTGCCATCGAGGGCGTAGGTCAACGCCTCGAGATGAGGCTTCGAGGGGAGGGGAGAGAGCGTGGGGGCCGGTGTGGTGCCGGCCCCCACGCGGCAAGCCGCGGAGCGGCGCGCAGCGGCCGAACAGGCCGCGTAGTTCAGCCGGCGGAGCCGGCGTATCCCTCGCGGAGCGAGCCGCGGAGCGGCGCGCAGCGGCCGAACAGGCCGCGTAGTTCGAGCCGGCGGAGCCGGCGTATCCGCTCCGCGGCACGCTCTTCGGCGTGCCTTGCGGCGTATCGCCGCCTGCCGGCGGCGATAGGTTTTCGCGGCCTGGCGCCTGCGGCTGGTGGCGGCGATGGCCTTCGCGGCCTGGCGCCTGCGGCGCGGCCGCTGTGCGTCGCTTCGCTCCTTGGTATCGCCGCCTGGCGGCGGCGATGGGCCTTCGCGGCCTGGCGGCCTTCGGCCGCGTCCGCTGCGCGGCACGCCTTTCGGCGGGCCTTGCGGGATACGCCGGCTTCGCCGGCTGGACTTCGCGGCCTGGCGCCTTCGGCGCGGCCGCTGCGCGTCGCTTCGCTCCTTGCCTATCCGATCTCGACCATGCGCTCGAGGGCGAGGCGCGCGCGGGCCGCGATCTCCGGGTCGACTCTGACCTCGTGCTTCATGTCGCGGAGGGAGTCGCGGAGCTTCTCGAGCGTGATCATCTTCATGTACTTGCAGATCGCCCGCTCCGAGACGGCCTCGAAGCGCTTCTCGGGCGCTTCCTTCGCAAGCCGGTGCAGGATGCCCGTCTCCGTCGCGACGAGGAATCGCTCCTTCGGGGACTGCCTCGCGAACTTGATCATGCCCTCCGTCGAGAGGATGTGCGTGTTGTCGTTCCCGAACGCCATGCACTGGCTCGCGCAGCCACATTCGGGGTGGACGAGGAAGTCCGCATCGGGCGCCTCCGCCTGCCAGCGCTCGATGTCGGCTGGGCGAATGCCCGCGTGCACGTGGCACTCACCCATCCAGATGGTGAGCTTGCGACCCGTGACCCGCTCGACCCAGAGGCCGAGATAGAGGTCGGGGAGGAACAGGATCTCCCGACCCTCAGGGATCGCCTGGACGACCGAGACGGCGTTGCCGGAGGTGCAGCAGTAGTCGGTCTCCGCCTTGACGTCCGCCGTCGTGTTCACGTACGAGACGACGACGGCATCGGGATGCTCCGCTTTCCAGGCTCGCAGCTGGTCTCCCGTGATCGACGCGGCGAGCGAGCATCCGGCGTCCAGGTCCGGGATCAGGACGGTCTTGTCCGGGGAAAGGATCGACGCGGTCTCCGCCATGAAATGGACGCCGCAGAAGGCGATCACCGGCGCGTCGGTCGCCGCGCCTTCGCGCGCGAGTCCGAGGGAGTCGCCGACGTAGTCCGCGATGTCCTGCACCTCGGGTACCTGGTAGTTGTGCGCCAGGATGACTGCCTCACGCATCCGGGCGAGCTCGCGAACCTCATCGTGGAGCTCCGTGATCGACTGGGCGGGCGCAATGGTGCTCACGTGACCTCCATCGAGACGTCGAGGGAGCGCGCCGAATGGGTCAGCGCACCCACCGAGATGAAATCGACCCCCGTCTCCGCGATCTCGCGAACCGTGTCGAGCGTGACGCCGCCCGACGCCTCGAGAACAGCTTGGTGGTCCGCGATGGCAACGGCTTCGCGGAGGAGCCGCGTGCCCATGTTGTCGAGCATGATCCATTCAGCGCCTGCGCCGAGCGCCTCGCGGAGCCCGTCGAGTGTCTCGACCTCGACCTCGATCGGGATGCCGGGCCGCTCTGAGCGGAGGCGTGCGACGG
This sequence comes from uncultured Thermoleophilia bacterium, assembly GCA_963710975.1. GTDB lineage: Bacteria > Actinomycetota > Thermoleophilia > Gaiellales > Gaiellaceae > JBBQXH01. Next base: position 504,493 of record CAVQCG010000004.1, read on the forward strand.
CGGGCGTGATGCCTCCGGCGACGCGTAGGTGGTTGTCCTTGACGAGGATCGCGTCGTCGAGGCCGGACCTGTGGTTCCGACCGCCGCCGCAGCGCACGGCTTCCTTCTCGAGCGCACGCAGCCCTGGTGTCGTCTTCCGCGTGTCCAGAATGACCGCGCCCGTTCCCTCGACGGCATCGACGTAGCGGCGAGTGAGTGTCGCGACGCCAGAGAGCTGACCGAGCAGGTTGAGGGCCGTTCGTTCGCCCGTCAGCAGTGCTCGCACGGGGCCGTCGAGCCGTGCGACGACCGCCGGGGCGTCGTCGATCTCGCGCCCGTCTGCGACGGTGAGGTCGATCTCGACGCTCGGATCGAGCGTCGTGAAGACCGCGGTCGCGATGCCGAGCCCGGCAATTGTCCCCGGTTCCTTGAGGAGCAGCTCGGCGGTGCACGCAGTTCCCGGCCCGAACAGGCCGTCAGTCGTCAGGTCGCCCTCGCCGACATCTTCGGCGAGTGCAGCATCGATCACCTGCTGTGCGGCTTCCCCAATAGTCGCTATGCCCATGGCTCGAGCGCCGGCTCCTCACCCGGCCGGTGGACGATGTGAACGGCGAGGCCGGGATCCTCGATCGGATGGTCGATCCGGAAATGGCCGCCGCGGCTCTCGTTCCGGCGCAGAGCACCGGTCGCGATCAGCCGAGCGAGAGGATGGGACGAGCGCTCGAGCCGTTCGAGCCCCGCGGCGTCGCGAACGAGGCCGGCCTCCTGCCAGATCGCCCGACGGAGGTCCGGCGTGACAGGCGGGAGTGGCTCGGGCTCGCGCGGAGCGGGGAGGAGGCTCGGGAGACCCGGTTCGCCCAGCGCAGCGAGAGCGGCCCGCCTGGAGAAGACGAGGCACTCGAGCAGCGAGTTCGACGCGAGACGGTTGGCGCCGTGCACGCCGGTGCAGGCGCACTCGCCGGCTGCGTACAGGCCCGGGATCTCCGTGCGCCCGTCCAGGTCGGTGACGATTCCACCCATGGTGTAGTGCGCGGCGGGCGCGACGGGAATCGGTTCCGCACCCGGGTCGTAGCCCTGCGCTTCGAGCTTGGCAATCAGTCCTGAGAAGCGCCTGCGGTCGACCGGTCGAAGGTCGAGCAACGCGGTTCCGCGCGCGTCGATGGCGCGTGCCACGACATCGCGCGGCGCGAGCTCGTCTGTGAAGCGCTCGCCCTCTCTCGTCGAGCAGCACGGCCCCCTCCCCGCGGAGCGCCTCGGAGAGCAGAAGGCCGTTTGTCGCGAGAACGGTCGGATGGAACTGGACGAACTCGAGGTCGGCGAGCGCGGCACCGGAACGGAATGCGAGCGTGGCTCCGTCTCCGACGGATCCAGCGGGGTTGGTCGTCCGTTCCCAGAGGGCAGCCATGCCCGCCGGTTGCGAGGATGGTTGCGCTCGCAGCGACCGTCCCAGTGTCGGTCACGATGCCGACGCAGCGGTCGCCGGCCGTCCAGAGGTCGAGAACGCGCAGGCCGTCGGCAATCTCGATGTTCGTGCGCCGTGCCGCGTGCTCCGCAAGGGCCCGTGCGATCCGCTCGCCGGTCGCGGCGCCTCCGGCGTGGACGATGCGCCGGTGCGAATGACCTCCTTCAAGCCCGAGCCCCTCGTCGAACTCGACCCCCATCTCGGAGAGATCGACGATGCGCGCCGGCGCCTCCTCGGTGAGAACCCGGACAGCGCTCGGACGGCACAGCCCACGGCCGGCGGTGAACGTATCCGCCGCGTGCATGCGCCGGGGAGTCGCCGGCGCCGAGTGCGGCAGCGACCCCACCCTGGGCGAGCCAGCTCGACGATGAGAGCACGGAGCCTTTCGAGACGACCTTCACGCGGGTGTCCCTGGGGACACTCAGAGCGGCGACGAGCCCTGCTATGCCCCCACCAACGACGATCAGATCGGCGGTGTCCCTCATCATCGAGCGGCTCGAACGTGGTAGTTTACGACCATTGATCGAAAACCTCGGAAAGAGTGTAGCAGTTCCAGCTCCACGGGCGAAAACATGAGCCGACCCTCGCATGTGACGCTCGCAGTCGTCCTCCAGGTGAGGGCCGGCCGGCTACAGGCGCTGCTCTGGCAGCGAGGTCAGGCGCCGTTCGCGGGGTTCTGGTCGCTGCCCGGAGGGTCGTTCGCGCCGGGAGAGACGCTCGAGACGTCCATTCGCAGGCACCTCGCGGCAAAGGTCGACGTGCGGGAGCTCTCGCACCTCGAACAGCTCGAGACGCGAAGCGATCCCGATCGCTTCCCCGGCGAGTGGGAGCTTGCGACGGCCTATCTCGGCCTGGTTCCGAGCGACGTCGACCCTGCGCTTCCCACCGACACGAGCTGGCACGCCGTCGATTCACTGCCCGAGCTCGCGTTCGACCATCAGGCGATCGTCCTCGCGGGTCGAGATCGGCTGCGGGCGAAGCTGTCCTATACGAACATCGGCTACGCGCTCGCACCGGCGGCATTCACCATCTCCGAGCTGCGCGATCTCTATTCCGCCGCCCTCGGCCACGAAGTGTCGGCCACGAATTTGCAACGGATTCTTGTCCGCCGCCGCCTCCTCGAGCCGACGGGTAGCCGCCGAGAGCCAGGGCGCGCCGGCGGGCGTCCCGCCTCGCTGTTCCGCTTCCGCGTTCGTCAGCTCGAGGTGACCGACCAGTTTGCCGTGCTCAGGCCGCCGGGAGCCACCGCCGGCAACGGACGCACATGAACCTCCGAGTCGTCACCTCCGCCGAGCGGCCGCTCACCGACGACGACTGGCAAGAGGCTTTCCAGTCGGTCTGGGCGGATTTCCTCTTTCACGATGCGATGGTGCGCGAGCACTGGGATCGGCTCGAGGAGCACTTTGCCGACTATCAACTCACGCTTCTCGAAGACGAGCGCATCGTTGCCATCGGAAACACGATTCCCTTTGCCTGGGACGGAACCGTCGAGGGCCTGCCCCACGGGGTAACCGGAGTGCTTCCGCTTGCGATCCGCGGGTTCACCGACGGCGTTCCACCGACGACGCTGTGCGCGCTGCAGGCCATCGTGAGGCCTGACTGTCAAGGTCGCGGCTTGAGCACGCACGTGGTTCAGGCGATGTCCGACGTCGCGTCTCGCAACGACCTCGACTGCCTGGTCGCCCCGGTGCGGCCAACACACAAGGACAGGTACCCGCTGGCCCCGATGGAGTCCTACATGCGGTGGACCCGTGACGACGGACTTCCTTTCGACCCTTGGCTGCGCGTGCACCATCGCCTGGGTGCGAAGCTGTTGGGCGTCGCCGATGGCTCGATCGTGATCAGCGGTACGGTCGCCGAGTGGGAGGACTGGACTGGAATGGCCTTCCCCGAGAGCGGAGACTACGTCGTTCCCTCCGCACTCGTCCCCGTCCAGATCGACCGGGTACGGGACGAAGGCCGGTATGTCGAACCGAACGTCTGGATGCGACACGACGTCGCAGGAGGTGCTCGATGAGGGTCACGCTCATGCTCGCCGACTCGGCGCAGGCAGTCGAGGGAAAGCTCTACATCCTGGGCGGAGGCTGGTCGCTGGTCGGTCCAGACCCGACGCCCATGGCCATCGCCCTGAAGATCGAGGTCCCCTGGGACGAGACGAATCGGCGGCACACGTGGAGACTCGAGCTTCTCGACAGCGACGGCGGGGCCGTGGCCGTGCCTGGTGACTCGGAGGAGGCGCCGATCGAGATCGGCGGCGAGTTCGAGGTCGGGCGCCCAGCCGGCGTCAAGCCGGGTACTCCTATCGACCTTCCGCTCGCCATCAACCTGACACCGCTCCCGCTCGAACCCGACGGTCGTTATGTGTGGAAGCTCTCGATCGACGGCCGCACCGAAGAGGACTGGCAGCTCGCGTTCTCGACCCGGCCGGTGGAGGTCTAGTCCTCCGGTCAGGCGGCGATGCCGTCGAGCGCGTCTCGGAGCCCCGCGACGAAGCTCTGGAGGCCCTCCGGTCCCTCCGCCTCGGAGATCTCGATCGCACGGCTGCCGACGACGATGCCGTCCGCGAGCCGCGCGGCTTCGGCCGCCTGATCGGGTCCTGCGATGCCGAAGCCCGCGAGAAGTGGCACCCCCGTCACCGTCCGGGCGCGGCGGACGAGGTCGGGCAATTGGGACGAGACACTCGAGCGCGCACCGGTCGTCCCGACGACCGAGACGAGGTAGAGCCACCCGTCCGTATGGGTCGCGGCGAGCGCGATCCTCTCGGTCGGCGAGGTCGGTGCCACGAGCTGCACGCGAGGGATCTCGGGTGCGGTCTCGATCGGGAGGTCCGCCACGATCAGGCTCGTTGCGCCGGCCGCGCTGGCATCAGCCCAGAAGCGCTCGTAGCCATGGGCTTCGAGGAGGGACGCATAGGTCATCGGGATCAGCGGCACGTCGACCCGCGACCGGATGTCTGCAAGGCACTCGAGACAGGCGCCCGTCCGCATGCCCCTCGCCAGCGCCCGCTCCCCGGCCAGTCGGATGACCGGCCCGTCTGCGAGCGGATCGGAGAAGGGAAAGCCGATCTCGAGGAGGTCGGCACCACCAGCCACAGCGGCCTCGGCAAGCTCCGGCGTCTCCCGGCCGGCCATGAGGTAGATCGAGAGTTGCTTACCCATCGTGCTTCTCGGCCTCGAGGACGGACTGCAAGTCCTTGTCACCGCGGCCGCACATGTTGACCAGGACGACCTCCTCGTCGAGCTCCACCGCACGCGCCAGTGCGTGGGCGGGCTCGAGGGCCGGAATGATCCCCTCGCGCTCACAGAGGAGGTGAAACGCGAGGAGTGCCTCGGCATCGGTTGCGGTCAGGTACTCGACCCGCCCGGTGTCTCGGAGCCATGCGTGCTCCGGCCCGACGCCCGGGTAGTCGAGGCCTGCCGAGATCGAGTGCGCGTCGAGGATCTGCCCGTCCTCGTCGGCGAGCGTCGCAGACCGCGCGCCGTGGAGCACGGTCGAGCGGCCGCTCGTGAGCGATGCTGCGCCGGCCGCCTCGACGCCGATGAGCCTGACATCCGGGTCGTCGACGAATCCGGCGAACATCCCGATCGCATTCGAGCCGCCGCCGACGCACGCCACCACGGCGTCGGGTAGGCGGCCGGCGAGCTCGAGCATCTGCGCACGGGCCTCACGACCTATGACGGACTGGAGGTCCTTCACGAGCTCGGGATAGGGGGCAGGCCCGGCGCAGGTTCCGATCAGGTAGTGCGTCGTCTCGACGTTCGTGATCCAGTCACGAATCGCCTCGGAGAGCGCCTCCTTGAGCGTCTTCGTTCCGAACTCGACGGAACGTACCTCCGCCCCGAGCAAGTGCATCCGGTCGACGTTCGGCCGCTGGCGGCGCATGTCCTCGGCTCCCATGTAGACGACGCAGTCGAGCCCGAAACGGGCGCAGACCGTTGCTGTCGCGACGCCGTGCTGCCCGGCTCCCGTCTCGGCCACGATCCGGCGTTTGCCGAGCCGGAGCGCGAGGAGCGCCTGTCCGAGGGCGTTGTTGATCTTGTGCGCGCCGGTGTGATTGAGATCCTCACGCTTGAGGTAGAGGCGCTTCCCAGGAACGAGCCTGTCGGCGACCGTGATCGGGCTCGGCCGACCGACGTAGGAGCGCTGGAGCCACTCCAGCTCTCGGTGGAACTCGGGATCCGCCCACGCGGCTCGCCAGCCCTGCTCGAGCTCGTCGAGCGCCGGGACGAGTGTCTCCGGCACGAATCGCCCGCCGTAGGGACCGTAGTAGCCAGGCGCTTCCGTCTGTGTCATCGCCGTGCCGCCTCCACGAATGCCCTCACTTTCTCGTGATCTTTGATTCCGGGCGACTCCTCGACGCCCCTGGCCGTGTCGACCGCCCACGGTTTCGCCGCCGCGATTGCCGCACCCACGTTCTCCGGGTCGAGGCCCCCCGCGAGGACGACCCGTCCCGCGGCCACCGCCGCCCGCTGCCAGTTGTCGTTGTCCTCACCGAGCCACGGAAGATCGAGGACGCGAGCGACAGCTTCGCCGTCCCGTAGCAGCACTGCGTCGCGGCTCCTGTGCCCGTTTTCCGCCCCGTAGCGCTGGACGAGGTCCGCGCCTGTCACCTCCACGTCGCCGACCACAACCGCGACCGAGAGCATCGTCTCGGGCACGGCCAGGATCCCCGGGGCTCGCCTCGGGGTCTCGGCGAGGATGAACCCCGCCAGGTCTGCTCCCGCCTCGGCGGCGACCGCGACGTCCTCGTCGCGCGTCAATCCGCAGATCTTGACGAGCGGCCGGGAGATCAGCTCGGCGAGCTTCGCTGCCGGGTCGGGCGCCTTCATCAGCGCCGAGCCGACGAGGATCGCATCGGCGCCGGCAAGCTCGGCGGCGGCACCTTGCGCCCGGCTCCAGATCCCGCTCTCAGCCACGACGACCCGGTCGCGCGGCGCCTGGGCGACCAGCTCGAGCTGCCTACGTCGGTCGACCTCGAAGGTTGAGAGATCGCGCGCGTTGATCCCGATCGGGTCGGCTCCGAGCCCGACGCCACGGGCCAACTCGGCGGCGTCATGGGCCTCGACGAACGCGTCGAGCCCCAGCTCGGCAGCTGTGGCGGCGAGGCGAGCCACCGTGGCGTCGTCGAGATCGCGCAGGATCAGGAGGATCGCGTCGGCGCCTGCATCGGCCGCCTCGCGCAGGTGCTCCTCGCTCGAGAAGAACCCTTTCGCGAGCAACGGCAGCGAGGTGGCGGCGCGCGCTGCGCGCAGATCGTCCCAGCTCCCGCCGAACCGCTCGGCGTCGACGAGAATCGAGACTGCGGCGGCACCGGCCCGTTCGTACCCTGCGGCGATTGTCGCCGGGTCAGCCTCCGGGCGAAGGTCGCCCATCGACGGCGAGCGCCGTTTGACCTCCGCGATCGCCTGCAGGCCTGGAGCGGCGAGCGCATCCCGAAAGCGGGCCATCAGGCGACGGCCTCGCGGGAGAAGGCGACGAGCGCTTCGAGTCGCGCCGCCGCGGCACCGCTCGCGATCGTCTCGGCGGCCATGTCGATTCCCTCCGGCAGGCTCCGCGCGTGCCCCGATGCGGCGATCGCGCTCGCGGCGTTCAGCACCACGGCGTCCCGGCGCGGGCCCGGTTCCCCGGCGAAGATACGCAGGATGACGTCCGCGTTCCCGGCGGGCGAGTCCCCCGCGAGCTCCGAAGGCGCACAGCGTGGAATGCCGAGCTCGAGCGGGTCGAGCTCGAACTCGCGCACGGTGCCGTCAACGACCTCGGCGCAAAGGTTCGGCCCGGTCGGTGAAAGCTCGTCGATCCCGTCGGCGCCGTGGACGACGTATGCATGCTCGGCGCCGAGCTGCACGAGTACCTGGGCGATCGTCGGGACGAGATCCGGTGCGTAGACGCCGACGACCTGTGCCTGGGCACCGGCAGGGTTCGTGAGTGGGCCGAGGACGTTGAAGATGGTTCTCGTCGCGAGCTCGCGGCGCACTGGCGCCGCGTGGCGCATCGCCGGATGATGCGAGGGCGCAAACAGGAATCCGAAGCCGAGCGTGTCGATCGACTCTTCGATCCGGCTCGGCTCGAGGTCGAGCCGGAAGCCGAGGGCCTCGAGCACGTCTGCCGACCCCGAGGCTGAGGAAACCGCCCGGTTTCCGTGCTTTGCCACGCCTGCGCCCGCGCCCGCCGCGACGAGCGCGGCTGCCGTCGAGATATTGAACGTGCGTGCGCCGTCGCCGCCGGTGCCGGCCGTATCGACCAGGTCGGTCCGCCGCGGATGCACCGCGAGCACGTGCCCTCGCATCGCCTCGGCGCAGCCGGCAATCTCGTCCGGCGTCTCGCCCTTGATCCGCATCGCGACGAGGAACGCTCCGATCTGGACCGATGTCGCCTCGCCGCTCATGATCTGGTCCATCACCGCGCGTGCCTCGGAGCGCGTGAGGTCGCGACCGTCCATGAGGCGCGCGAGGGCTCGCTGGATCATGGACGCCTCAGGAAGCGCCTGCCGAGGTCCGGCCCGAGCGGGGTCAGAACCGACTCGGGATGGAACTGGATGCCGTCGACCGGGTACTCGCGGTGCCGGACGGCCATCACCTCGCCGTCATCGGTGGTCGCGCTCACCTCGAGTGAGTCCGGCACCCGGACGGCCGCGAGCGAGTGGTAGCGGCCGGCCTCGAGCGGGCTCGGCAGGCCGTCGAAGATCCCCTGGCCATCGTGCTCGACGAGACTCGCCTTTCCGTGCACGAGCCGCTTGGCCTGGCCGACCTCGCCGCCGAACGCCTCGACGATCGCCTGGTGGCCGAGGCAGACCCCGAGCGTCGGTGTCGTCGGCGCAAGCCGTTGGACGATGGCGATGGTCGCGCCGGCATCTGCAGGTCGCCCGGGACCGGGGGAGATGACGAGGTGTGTCGGTGCCATGGCCTCGGCCTCATCGGCGTCGAGCTTGTCGTTTCGGATCACGATCACCTCGGCGCCCAGCTCCTGAAGGAGATGGGCGAGGTTGTACGTGAAGCTGTCGTAGTTGTCGACGAGCAGGATTCGCTGCTTCACGGGGATGCCTCGGCGAGGTCGATCGCTGCCTCGAGAGCCGCGAGCTTGTTCAGGCACTCCTGGTGCTCCGCCGCCGGATCCGACTCGGCGACGATGCCGCCACCGGCCTGGAGCATTGCGATGCCGTCCCGCAGCACCAGCGTGCGGATCGCGATGCACGTGTCCAGCGTCCCGTCGGGGAGGACGTACCCGACCGCGCCGGCGTAGATGCCGCGCCGGTATCCCTCGAGCTCGGAGATGATCTGCATCGCGCGCACCTTCGGTGCGCCCGAGACGGTGCCTGCGGGGAAGCACGCGCGCAGGAGTTGGAAGGGGTCGGCCTCCTCCCTGAGCTCGCCGACGACCTCCGAGACGAGGTGCGTGATGTGCGAGAAGCGCTCCGGCTGCATGAAGCGCTCGACCCTGACCGTTCCCGCCCGGCAGACACGCGAGAGGTCGTTGCGGCCGAGGTCGACGAGCATGACGTGCTCGGCTCTGTCCTTCTCGGACGCGAGCAGGACGTCACCGTCACCCTCGCCCGGCGCGATCGACCCCGCGATCGGGTTCAGGCTCGCCCGGAGCCCCTCGCACTTCACCACCGTCTCGGGTGAGGAGCCGACGAGAGCGAGGTCGCCGAGCTCGAGGAGGAACAGGTACGGCGACGGGTTGACGCGGCGGAGCGCCCGGTACAGCTGCGGGGCCGACGCCGATGTCGGTCTGAGCGCCCTCTGGGCGACGACGATCTGGAAGGCGTCGCCGGCGCGGATGTACTCCTTCGCCCGGCGGACGCGGCGCTCGTGCTCGGCCTGGTCCGGATATCTGACGAGTGGCCCGGACACGCCGCTTCCACGCGGAGTCGGTGGAAGCGGCCCCTCGAGACGGCGGCCGAGCTCGCCGGGGTCGCCGTAGACGACCTCGGCGATTCCCCTCGGGTGGTCGAAGCGAACGAGCGTGTCCACGACGACGAACCGGCTCTCCGGAAGCTCCGGGCCGGGGTCGGGGAGCGGCACCGTTGGCTCGAGCTTCGAGACGAAGTCGTAGCCGAGATACCCGACGACCGGGGCTCCGAGCGTCTCCGCCTCTTCGAACGTCACCATGCGCGAGCCGCAACCGACGAACGAGTAGCGGCCGAGGCGGCCTCGCTCGACCGACTCGAGGAGAAAGCTCGGCCCGTCCTCACGCAGGCGCAGGTAGGCGCCGAGCGGGGTGATCAGGTCGGTTGGGATCTCGGTTGCGGTCTCGGTCAACATGTCCTCTGGTCGTCGCGGTCAAACGAAAAAGACCCCCCGGTCTGGAAGGTCTCGAGCGGAACGGCCGGTGTCGCCTCGCGGTCCTAGGCGACGCTCCCGCTCCGCTCGCGGCGCCAGGCCCACCAGGTGCGGAGAAGGCTCGTCACGATCGTCAGCGTACGCAAGCGCGCCGTGGGCGTCAACCGGAGGCCGACCGGTACGCTCCCCGGCATGACACGCAGCGTCATCGTCGGGGCGGCCCGCACGCCGTTTGGGAAGTTCGCAGGAGGCCTTGCAAGGTTTCCCGCGGTCGAGCTCGGCGGGCGGGCGATCCGCGAGGCGCTCCATCGGTCAGGCGTTCCGGCGGCTGATGTCGACTCCGTGATCATGGGTCAGGTCGTGCAGGCCGGGGTCGGGCAGATTCCGTCTCGCCAGGCTCAGATCGCGGCGGGCCTGCCCAGGGAGATTCCGTCCGAGACGCTCAACAAGGTCTGTGCCTCCGGGATGCGCGCCGTCACGCTCGCGGATCAGATCATCCGAGCGGGTGATCAGCGGGTCATCGTTGCAGGAGGGATGGAGTCGATGTCGCAGGCGCCCTTTCTCCTCCCCAAGGCGCGATTCGGCTACCGGATGGGCAACGGCGAGGTCGTCGACGCGATGCTGCACGACGGCCTCGTCTCGACCTTCGACGGCCGTCACATGATCGAGCAGGCGTCGCTCGTAGCGCGCGAGCTGGGCATCGGCCGCGAGGAGCAGGACGCCTGGGCCCTGCGTTCGCACGAACGGGCGGTCGCCGCAATCGACAGCGGAGTGCTGGGCGAGGAGATCGTCACGGTCGAGGGAGTCGACCACGATGAGGCGCCGCGGCGCGACACGTCGCTCGAGAAGCTCTCCAAGCTGCCTCCCGTGCTCGATCCCGAGGGCACCACGACCGTCGGCAACGCGCCCGGGCTGAACGACGGAGCGGCCGCACTCGTGGTCGTGAGCGAGGACTACGCGCGCGAACATGGCATCGTGCCGCTCGCCACGATCGTGGGAACCGGCTACGCAGCCGACGACTTCGCCTACCTCGCCCGGGCACCGGGGCTCGCCGGGGGCGCGCGCGCTCGACGCGCTGGGCGCGAGCATCGGGGACATGGAGCGGGTCGAGATCAACGAGGCGTTCTGCTCGGTCGCGCTGCACTCCACCCGGATGCTGGGGGCCGACCCCGATCGAGTCAACGTGAACGGCGGTGCGGTCGCGCTCGGGCACCCGATCGGCGCCTCCGGTGCCCGGCTGGTCACCACTCTGGCCTACGAGCTGCGCCGTCGCGGCGGCGGACTCGGCCTGGCCGCGATCTGCTCGGGTGGCGGCCAGGGGGACGCGATCATCCTGGAGGCCGCATGACGTTCGAGCACGTCCTGGTCGTCGGGGCGGGCCAGATGGGCGGCGGGATCGCCCAGGTCGTTGCCGCATCAGGACGTCGCGTGACGCTTGTCGATTCTGCTCCCGGGGCCGTCGACCGAGGGCTCGACGTCATCCGGACGAGCCTTGCGAAGCTCGCCGCGAAAGGCGCGGAGCACGATCCGGAGGATGTGCTCGCGCGCATCGAGCCGGCGACGGAGCCTGTGCCGGCCGATCTGATGATCGAGGCGATCGTCGAGGATGCATCCGCCAAGGAAGCGGTGTTCCGCCAGGCCGACGCGCTGTTTCCCGCGAGCGCGATCCTCGCCTCCAACACCTCGTCGATCCCGATCACCCGTCTCGGCGCGGCAACGCGACGACCCGACCGCGTCATCGGCATGCACTTCTTCAACCCCGCCCCGCTGATGGCGCTCGTCGAGGTCATCCGAGGTGTCGAGACCTCCGAGGAGACGGCGGCGTCGATAGTCGAGTTCTCTCGAGATCTCGGAAAGACTCCCGCCGAGTCGAACGACTTCCCGGGCTTCGTCGCCAACCGCATCCTCATGCCGATGATCAACGAGGCTGCCTATGCCGTCATGGAGGGTGTCGCCAAGCCCGACGCCGTCGACACGATCGCGAAGCTCGGCCTCAATCATCCTCTGGGCCCACTCGCGCTTGCCGACCTGATCGGACTCGACACCTGCGTGGCCATCATGGAGGTCATGCACGAGGGCTTCGGCGACCAGAAGTACGCGCCGTGCCCACTCCTTCGCCAGTACGTGCACGCGGGGCGCCTCGGGCGGAAGACCGGCCAGGGCTTTTACGCCTATGCCTAGGAACGACGAGCCCGTCCGGCTGACGCGGATCTACACTCGGGGAGGCGACGCGGGCGAGACGAGCCTCGGCGACGGGAGCCGGGTCCAGAAGACCGACCCGCGCATCGAGGCGTACGGAACGGTCGACGAGCTGAACTCCGCCGTCGGACTCGTTCTGGCGGCAGCCCCGCCCGCAGAGATGGTCGCCTGGCTCGAGCGTGTCCAGAACGAACTCTTCGATCTCGGCGCCGACCTCTCGGTTCCGATCGACGACACGCGCGAACGCCTCCGGGTGACGGACGATCAGGTCGCCTGGCTCGAGGGGGCCTGTGACACCGTCAACGACAGGCTCGAGCCGCTCAGGAGCTTCGTGCTTCCCGGTGGCACCGAGGTTGCGTCGCGGCTCCATCTCGCACGTACGGTCTGCCGTCGAGCGGAGCGGCTTGCCGTAGCGCTCTCGCAGGAGTCCCCCGTCAACCCGGCGGCGCTCGCCTACCTCAACAGGCTTTCCGACCTGCTCTTCATCCTCGCCCGCGGCGCGAACGCCGATGCAGGGGTGGGGGAGCCCCTGTGGAAGCCGGGCGCCTCGCGCGGCTAGGGTGCGCCGAAGTCCGCGACGACGATCGTGACGTCGCGACCCTGAAAGGCACCGGGAGCACCTGTCGCGTGGACGGCTGACAGCCCGATGTCGCGGAAGCTTCCGCTCAGGAGGATGCGGCGATGGCCGGCGCTCTTGAGCCACATTCGAAGTGCCTCCACGGGTGTCACGTCGGGCGATCGCCAGAGCAGCGTCTCACCGACCTGGGAGCCACCATAGGCACGCCGAAGGCGCTCGCCGGCGCTGGTTCCGTCTGCCGACTCGTGGGCGAAGAATCCGAGCCTGGCCATCGAGCGAGCGTGTCCTGCCGCAGCTCGCGCAAGCGCTCTCGAGGCCTTTAACGGCCGAAGGCCGTGGTCGCGTCTCGCTTCGTTGATGAGGGACAGCACCGACAGTTCGACGTCCGTCCGCGTCACGATCGACGTGGCGCCCCCGGCTGTGACCACTGCAGCGGAACCAAATCCTGCGAGGAGACCCGCGCACAGACCCGCGACGAGCGTGAGGAGAAGGATGCGGTGCATGCTCTCTCACGCGGATCGGCACCGAGGGCGACGGGAGGCTCCCCCGGACGAGTGATCGACGGTGCTCGGAGCTACCGGCGAACGCCGAAGTCGACCACGATGATCGTGACGTCACGGCCGTGGAAGACACCCGGCGCATTCTCGACGTAGACGGCCGAGACTCCCATCTCCCGCCAGCGAGCAGCCAGGAGGTCCGAGCGATGGGGCGGGCTCTCGAGCCAGGCCGCGGTCACCTCGGCGGGGGTGACGCGACCCTGTTGCCAGTAGAGCACCTCGCCGATCGCGTACACGCCGCGCTTGGAGGCGGGATAGTAGGACTGCAGCCTGTGCCCCATGTCCGACCCGCCGAGCGTCGAATGGCTGAAGTAGCCCTTCTTGCCCATCGAGGTTGCGTGAGCACGGGCCGCGCGGGCGAGACGGCTCGAGCGCACGAGCCTGCGCACCCCCTGGTCTGCTCGGATGTCGTTGATCGACGCGGCAATCCCTGCAGTTGCCGTCTCGTCGGTGGAGAGCCGGACGGCTCCCGCGGGGGCTGCCCAGACGAGAGCTGCGAGGACGGCGAGCGTCAGTACGAGTCCGGCCGACCGTCCGTTCGAGTGCTTCGGGGAGCGCACGAAGGTGGGAGTATAGGGACCCCGGTCGGCGAACATCTCGGCCAGGTGTCCGCCGTTGGTTACGATTTTGTGCCGTGCGGCGCATTCTGTGGATTGGATGCCTGGCGCTCGTGCTCGTCGCGTGCGGCGGTCAAACGAAGACGGGCGAGGGCCGAGGGAGCGCCGACGTGGCGGCCTCGCTCGCCGCCGCGAACCCATCGCTCGACGCAGCCGCGGCGAGTCTCCCCGATCTCGCTCCACCCGCCGCGCGGAAACGCTGCAGGGCAGGACACGAACGCGTTCTCCGCACCGCTCGCCGGGCCTGGGCAGCCGTCGCAAGCGGCAGGACGGTCGCCTATGCGCGACCGGGAGGAAGACCCCTCCACACGTTCGGGCGGCGCAACGTGAACGGGTTTCCGACCGTCTTCGGCATCCTCGCCGAGATCTCGGATCGAAACTGCCGTGCCGTCTGGTACCGGGTGCAGCTTCCACTTCGCCCGAACGGCCTCACCGGCTTCGTCCGCGCCAGCGACGTGCGCGTCGGCCACGTCGATACCCGGATCGAGGTCGACCTGTCGGCGAGGCGCATCGACGTGTACCGCCTCGGCCACAGGATTCGAACCCTCGAGGCCGCCGTCGGGGCGTCGATCACCCCGACTCCGACGGGGAGCTACTACGTCAACCAGCGCCTGGTCGCCCGGGATCCCTGGGGGCCGTTCGGGCCTGCGGCACTCGGGATCAGTGCGTTCTCTCCCGTCCTGCAGGACTGGGTTCAGGGCGGCCCGATCGCGATCCACGGAACCAACGACCCGGGATCGATCGGCCAGGCGGCATCACACGGGTGCCTGCGCGTTGCGAACGACGTGCTGACCTGGCTGTTCCGGGAGATTCCCGCCGGAACGCCGGTGGAGATCTCCGCGTAGGAACCTACGAGCCTGCGGCCGTTCCTGCCGCAACGGCCTCTGTGGCCGGGGGACGGTAGGTCTGCCCGTCGGGCAGCTCGACTTTCGCGAGGCGCGCGTAGACGATCCACCGCTGCGAAGCGCTGTAGAGCGGGTGGCACGCGGAGAGAACGAGCTCGTCGTAGGCGCGTGGCTCGAGAATGCTCCAGTCGTTGTTCTTCACGATCTCGTGACCGGTTACGCGGTAGTCGAAGGTGCCGTATGGGAGCTCGAGGGTGATCCTGTCGCCCTGCTTCAGATCGTCGATGTTCCGAAACGGCGCTCCGAAGGTCGTGCGGTGACCTGCGATCGCAGTGACCTTGCCGAGACCCGGCACGAACGTCCGCTCGTACCGACCCGGGCCACGGGACAGGTCGCTGCCCCAGTCGGTTCCGTTGACGAACACGGGGTCGATCCCGATCCTCGGGATGATGATTCGACCCAGTGCCTCCCCCGGTTCGAGGCTGTCGTAGAAGCGGCGGGCAGCCGAGCTGATGGCGTTCTCCTTCGCGGCGACATTTGCCGCCTCGTCGGTTGCGCCCGTGCTCGCGGGAACCGTCTCGGGGTCAGCCGCTCGCCACTGCGCGAACTCCTTGTCGAGCTGACCCGAGAGCTGGTGCTGGCGGTACCGGGCGTACAGGTCGGTGACCGGGTCGCGCCAGAAATAGATCGCCGCGCCGTACAGGAGCGCTACAACCCCGACCACGATCAGGATCGTCCCGAGGCGACCGCGAAAACGTCTCATCCAAGACTCACCTTAGCGCGGGAATCAGCGATTGCGTAGACGCCGATTCGCCCAGTCGGCACCGTGTGCCAGCGGCGTCCGGCGGAATGCGACGAAGGCCGGCGAGAGCTTCGTCCTGAGCCGCAGGCCGGTGTCTTTCCGGTTCAGGCCGATCCGGGGCCGGAGGAGTGGTTCGTCCGCTCGGTGGACGGGCGTCAGGGTCACGCCGGCCAGGTAGCCGGCGTGACCGGCCGCGGCCGCGACACGCTCGTCGGCCAGCCCGTACGGGTACGCGATCGTCTCGCATGAGCCGAGCCGCGCGATGATCGTCTCGCGCGATGCACCGAGCTCCTCTGCAAGTGCTGCATCCGACTTCTCGGGCAAGGTGGGGTGGGTGACGGTGTGCGAGCCGACCTCCCAGCCGGCTTCCTGCAGTGCCGCGAGCCCGTCCCAGCCGAGCGGCGTCATCTCGTCCGCCCATTCGCCCGTCGACCACTGGTCGACTCCGGGCCACGAGAGCGGGCGCCCGGAGTCGGGAAAGCTCGTGACCGCGAATATCGTTCCCGGAAAGCCGAACTGATCGAGGATCGGTCTCGCACGCTCCGTCGACGCATAGCCGTCGTCAAAGGTCACGACGACCGACTTCTCGGGCAGCGTGCCGTTCGTCCGACGTCGCTCCGCATCCGCGAGCGTGAGGCCCTGATACCCGCGTCGAGCCAGTGTCCCGACCTGCTCGGCGAGCAGCGTCTCCGAGATCGCGAGACGCGCCGGCCAGACGGACGAGACGGCGTGGTAGCAGAGGACGTACGGAGCGGCCACGGAGAAACGGCGACGCCTGAGCGCACGCGCTCAGGCGTCTGAGA
Organism: uncultured Thermoleophilia bacterium; assembly: GCA_963710975.1. Taxonomy (GTDB): domain Bacteria; phylum Actinomycetota; class Thermoleophilia; order Gaiellales; family Gaiellaceae; genus JBBQXH01. Next base: position 520,613 of record CAVQCG010000004.1, read on the forward strand.
TTCGAAATCGTATGCGGGTCTAGCTGTTGGTCGAGCTCGAGCGGCGCTTCAGCAGGAGTCCCGTCGCGATCAGCGCCACCCCGGCAACCGCGATCAGAACGAGATTCATGCCCGTGAAGGGCAGCGTTCCGTCGTTGCCGAGCGCGCCGGATGCGAGATCCTGCTGGACGTTCCCCGCCGAGCCGCCGTAGACGCCGCCGGTCGGATCGTCGTTGGCGAAGGCCGCCGGAACGACGCCCAGGGCAAACAGCGAGCCGATCAGGATAAGGCTGCCAAGGCGATGTCTCATGTCGGGGTTTATCCTCCTTCTGGGTGACTCAGTGCACTTAGCCTAGCTCACCCGTCGGCGATCGTAAAGACCCCGGGAATCTCGTGGCGAACTGTGTGACGAACCGCTGGTTCAGTTCGTTGGGGTCGATCGCCCTCCCCTGGTCGAGCAGCCGGCGCACCTTGTCGGCCACCTTGTCGTTCGGATTCAGTGCCAGCGAGCGGTTCAGGTAGCGCCTGGCCGCTGCATCGTCGCCGAGCGACCCCTCCAGCATTGCCAGCTGCAGGTAGGCGTACCAGTTCTTCGGCTCGCGCTGGAGGGCCTCCGTGAACGCCGCGCGGGCGCGCGACGTGTCGCCGAGCTCGAGCGCCATCGAGCCCTGGAGCAGATACGGCTCAGCGCTCAGCGGGTTCAGAGCGCCAGCCCGATCGAGCCGCGCGTATGCGGCGGCCGGATCGAGCCGCCAGCCGCTCAGCGCGGCGTCCGAGTACGAGGCGGACAGTCCGGGGAAGATGAGCGCTGCAGCGCCGGCGACAGCGATCGCCGCAACGACGATCGACGTCGCAATCCGATCTGCGCGGCGGGGTCCGCGCAGTTCCGTGTCAGCCTCGCCGTTCTGGACGACCATGGGCGCCCCAGCGAGGCCGAGGAAGCCGAACGCCGGCCCTGCGAGTGCAGGAAGCTCCCAGAACCAGTCCTGCGATCCGTAGAGCAGCCAGTAGGCGAAGATCATGATCGCGGCTCCGATGGCGCTGCCCGCAACAGCGTCGAGGCGTCGACGGCGACTCAATGCCAGCCAGAGCCCGATGGCGAGGAACACGACGAAGAGTGCCGTCCCGACGACGCCGAGCTGGCTGAGCAGCCTGAGCTCGATGGAGTGCGGGTACCGCGGCTCGCGGAAGTTGTCGGTGCGCCTCTCGAGGTACGCCGCCGCGTAGTTGTCCGACCCGATCCCGGTAACCGGATGGTCGACGAACTCGAGCCACGCGACCTTCCACTCCCCGTAGCGGCCCGAGCTCAGCGACCCGGTGAAGCGGGAGCCCTCGCTGTCGTCGCGAGACGCACCACCCGCGAAGTCATCCCAGCGATCCTGAATCCAGGTCGTGGGGTGATCGATCTTCGCTGCGGCCACCGCGCCGGTGACAGCCAGGCCTGCGAGCGCGAACGCGACCACGATGCCCGTCAGCACGAGCTGGGCTCGGCGCCCGATCGTGACCCTCGGATCGAGCACACCCCACACCGCCCCGGCGACGGCGAGCACAGCGCAGGCGCCGAGGATCAGCCACGGCTGCGAGCCCATCGTGACGTCGTCGATCTCGCTCGCGTTGAACTGGTCGTGCACGTCGAGCAGCTGACGAAGAACGATCAACGTTGCGACGATGACGAGCCCCCCGGCGAGGATCAGGCGGAGCCGCTGGCGCGTGAGGAGAAGAGCGAGGATCACGGCAACGGGCATCAGGAACAGCCAGGCGCGGCTCTGCCCGAGTACCGCGAGGTCGACGAAGAGTCCGGCTGCGGCGAGCCCGAGTGCTCGGATCGCCGGGTGGAGCCCGGAGCTCGCTGCCAGGTAGAGCGCCGGCCAGGCAGCTGACATCCAGAAGGCGACGTTCCCGTTGACGTAACCGAGCGGGTATCGGAGCCGACCCTCCTCGAAGAAGCCTGTCGCGTCGGCTGCGTTACCGATGTGAACCAGCGTGACGACCCCGAGGACAGCCGCTCCCAGGGCAAACAGCCCGAGGATGGTGACCACACCCTTGGGTGTCCAGGGCCACATGGCGAACAGCGCGAAGCCGGCGGCATAGACGAGGGTCTTGTCGGCACCGGCCCATGCGTCCGCAGGGACGTCCGCCCAGAGAATCGACAGGTAGTTCCACGCGACAAATGCGAGGAGCGCCGAGAGCATCACGACGCGCTCACGACCCCACGCGGCCACGCGGGGAGGCGATGCGATAGCCGCGATCGCAAGCAGCAGGGCGAGTGCGGCGCCCACGAGCCCCCATTGCGTCGGTGCGAAGCCACCGTTGACTGCAGCCCAGATCAGCCATATCGCGACCGCGAGGGCACCGGCCGGCAGCAGCGGGCTCCTGAAGCTCAGGTCAAGGCTGAGATGCCGTGTGGTCCGTGGCTCTGGCACGCGGGAATCCACCTAGCGGGAATCGGCGTCGGATGCGGGCTGCTTAACCAAGGCGTCACAAGATCCTCACGGCTTGGATCCCCACACACTCCTCCGTTTGGGGGATCCTGGGCTCAATCTAGTTGGAGCAAAGGAGCAAGGTGACCAAGGTACGTGTCCTCTATCGACTTCCCGCCGTCGTCACGGTCGATCTCGACCGAGGGAAGATCGAGAGCGTTCAACTCGACAACGAAGTGCCGGTCGGAGCGTGGACCGGCGCCTGTGCCGACGAGCGCGGGGGACGCATGATGCGCGGGGCGCGCGAAGACGAGATCGATCGCGCGCTCACGATCGTCGCCGAGAACCCCTGGCCCAGCGTCAAGCTCGTGACGCCCCTGCCACGTCGAGGTGTCCTGGGCGACGTACCGCTCCCGATCTGAACACCTCCTCTTGGGGGGCGGACTCTCCTGCCCGTCTGGCCGTGTCGGGAGTTGACAAGGAACGCCCCTGGAAGTAGTCTGCGGGCCAGGTTCCGGGCTCGCCCGGAGCTCCTCGGGGCTGAGAGTTCTTGCTGTCACTGGAGGTGCCGCTGGTGCGGACGGAGTCTTGCCCACGACGACGTTGGGCAACCCGGTCGTGGATGGCGCTCGTCACGGTTGTCGCGTGGGCGTTTTTCGCCCAGGCCGGTGTCGCAGCGGCTTCATCATCCTATGACGTGACGGGCGGGACAGCAGACCCGTCATCGACCTCCCCTGCCGCGCTCGACGACGGATCCGTCGACGATCCAGCCCCTCCGGACACGACCTCCACCGGTGATGCCCCGCCGACCGCGGCCGATGGCGACGTCTCGGCGCCCGATGGCGGCGGCACGCCTGTGGTCGACGGCGACGCAGTACCTGTCGATCCACCCCCTGCGGACCCGGGTACTTCGCAGGACCCCGCTCCCGCGCCGCCTGCAGAGCCGGACCCCGTGCCGTCGGGCCAGCCTGCAGATCCACCGCCGAGCGATCCGGCTACCGAGCCTCCCCCGGGGGATGCGACCGGCGCCGAGCCCGCTCCTGATCCGGCTCCCGACCCGGCTCCCGACTCGACCGGCACCGATCCTCCGGCCGACCCCGTTCCGGCCGACGGCGGTGCCGTCCCGCCGACCGATCCGGTGCCCGCGGCAGACCCGCCGCCTGCGGCTCCTCCGCAGGGCGGTCAGGGCGTCGACTCACCTCCGGCGGCCCAGACGGAGGGGCAGGCGACTGCGCCTGACGACGTTGCGGCAACTGGGTTCACCGCCCCGGCTCCCGCAGACCCGGCACCGGCTCCGAATCCGCCAGAACCAGCGTTAGCACCGGCTGTCGTTGGCGAGGCATCACCACCGGCGGATCCATCGCCGGCCCTCGTGCCCATGATCCCGCTCGCGTCGCCTGCGCCGGGGCTCGCAGCTCTGATCGAGCAGGGCGCGGCCACGTCGGGCATGAGGGCCTCGGCCGCCGCTCGCGGTGGCCTTGCGACGCCTCCGCCCGACTCACGCTCGCTCCGAGACGTGTTCTTCTGGGCGGCGGCGGGGCAACCTGTGGCGCTTCCGCCACCCGCGGATGCGCCGCTCGATCTTCCGACTCAGCCGCCTGCCCCGCCTGCGGCAAACGGCCCTGCCGGAGCCTCCTCGGGGGGCGGCATCTCCTTCGGCGGCTTCGCGCTCGCTGCGACACTGCTCTGTCTCATCGCGCCGGCACTGCTCAGGCGCCTGCGAACCTCGGCACACATCTGGCGTCCCGTTGCATTCGTTTCTCCACTCGAGCGACCACCCGGTCTCCTCCCCGACGCAGCGTAGGGGCGGGCCGGGCTCTCGGCCCGGCCGGACTGGAAGGCTCGAGAAGGAGGTAGGACGATGGGAAACGCACTCGATGAGCTCAATGGATCGCCACCAGGGGAGCCGGATGCTGCGCTCAAGCGCACGGTTCAGCGCGCCGATGTCACAGAGGCCACCGGCGCAGCGCCTGAGGGCTCGCTACCCCGGACGAAAACAATGACGACGGAACAACCAAAGCAGGGCATCCGCGCCCGACTCGGGTCACTGGTGAGGCGCAGCGACAGCGCGAGCGTTCCTCCCGCACTCGTGCCGCTCGATAGCCCGGACCCCTGGGACGAGTTCAGCCGTGAGCTCAACCGAAGCCGGCGATACGAGCGAACGTTCGTGGTGATACGGATTCCATGCCGTCAGGCGGCATACGAGGAGATGCTCCAGGTGGGCGCCTTCCTGCGAAGTGTCGACCGAGCGTGGATTGCCGACGCGAGTGTCTACGTGCTGCTCCCGGAGAGCGACAGGCCGATGGGCGACGCGTTTCTCTCGCGGGTGCGCCGGCTTGCTCCGGAGGTGCTGCCGGACGAGGGAGTCCGTCTCGCGGCCTTCCCGATCGACGGGTCGACGAGCGGGGCGCTGCTTGCGAAGCTTCGCGGCCAGCCTCTACCCGGCACGCCGCGGGATGTCGCGACCATGCGGGCGCCCCATCTGCGGGAGATCGAGCTCAGGCCGCAACGGCCGACGGGCGAGTCGACGTAGCCCTCGCCGCGAGCGGCACCAGGCAGATGCCTTCGGTCAGCAGGCGCTATCTCGTCTTGAAACGGGCCTTCGACATCGCGTTCTGCATCATCGTGATGCCGATCGTCGTCCCGCTGCTGCTGCTCTGCTGGGCTGCAGTCAAGATCGACTCACCGGGCCGGGCGCTCTTCGCGCAGGAGAGGACCGGACAGCACGGGATTCGCTTCAAGATGTACAAGTTTCGGACCATGGTGCGGAACGCCGAAGAGCTCAAGCCGGCTCTCGCGCATCTCAACATCCTTCCGTTCCCCGACTTCAAGATCCTCGACGACCCGCGTGTGACCCGGGTGGGCAAGGTCCTGCGGAGGACGAGTCTCGACGAGCTCCCCCAGTTCATCAATCTGGTCAAGGGTGACATGTCGCTCGTTGGGCCAAGGCCGACGTCGTTCGCGGCCAGTACCTACGATCTGTGGCACACCTACCGTCTCGAGGTCAGTCCCGGAATCACCGGTCTCTGGCAGGTTTTCGGGCGTAACTCCGCGACGTTCGACGAGCGTCTCCGACTCGACATCCAGTACATCGAGAACATGTCGCTCGGTCTCGATGTCAAGATCATCTGGTGGACGGTCAAGTCGGTGTTCAGGGGTTCCGGGGCCTGACGGCATCCGTCGCTGCGGCATCGGTACTCGACCTGCTCGAGTCGTCCGGTGTCCCCGCCGCCCTCGTTCGCGATTCCCGTGCCGACGCTGACCCCGTCGAGGAGATCGACCTGCTCGCCGAGCCGCTGAGCGCAGACCTCCTCGAGCGCTCCCTCGCACATCAGGGGTACGTCCGCATGCCGGCCTGGGGCCGAGCGCCGCACCGATTCTTTCTCTCCTACGCCGAGGAGGCCGATCGTTGGCTGAAGCTGGACGTCGTGACGTCGATCGCCTTCGGGAGGCTGCTCGAGTTCCGGATCGCGCCAGCGGCCCCGTTCCTCGCCCGTGCCTCCGGCACAGGAGGCGAGCGCCGGCTGGCCGTCGACGATGAGTTCTGGACGCTGCTCCTGCACTGCCTTCTCGACAAGGGATCGATTCGGGCCGACCACGCCGCGCGCCTGGCGGACCTTTCGTCGCGCGTCGAGATCGAAGGGCCGGGCGCGGCCGTGGCGTCGACGGCGCTGCCCGCCGACGTCGGCACGACTGGCGCGTTGATGCTCGTCCGCCGGCAAGACTGGACGTCCCTGGGAGCCATGGCCAATCCGATTCGCCGTCGTCTCACCAGGCGCGAGCCTCTCAGCGTTTCGACGCACAGGGCAGCGAACTGGTTCCTCAGGCACCTCTCGAAGCTCCAGACGATCGTGTCGCGGCGAGGCCTCCGCGTCGTGCTGCTCGGCCCTGACGGAGCCGGGAAGTCGACTCTCGCGGCCGCGCTCGAGTTCCCCTTCCCGTCGCGGCGCCTGTACGCCGGGCTCTACCCAGCGGGCTCCACGACCCGCGGTGGGCCGCCCGGGTTCGATCTCGTTACGAGACTGGCGCGGCTTCGGGGCGTCTCGACGAAGGCGCGATTGCACCAATGGCGCGGCCGCCTGGTCGTCTTCGACCGTTACACCCTGGACGCTCGGCTCCCCGCCGGAAAGCCCGAGAGTGCCCGGACGCGCCTGCGACGATGGCTGCTCGGGCATGCGTGTCCGCTCCCGGATCTCGTCATCGTCCTCGATGCTCCAGCCGAGCTCTTGCACGCACGGAAGGGCGAGCACACCTTGGCCGGCCTCGAGGCTCAACGGCAGCGCTACCTCTCGCTTCGCGGGCGGATCCCGCACGTGGTGGTCGTCGACGCGGCGAGGGAGCCGGACGACGTTCGCCGCCGGGTCACTGCGCTCATCTGGGATCGGTACCGGGAGGTGTGGGGCGGTGCGCCGGAGCCGGGGGCATCATTCCGCGATGGCTAGCCTCGCGGTCTCGGCCTACGACTTCGACCTTCACGGGACCGTGGGAATCCGGCTCGTGGACGCTTCGCCCGGGGACGCTCGTGCGGTTGCGCGTCAGCTCGGCCCGATTCAGTCGCCGCTCGCGCGTCAACCCGACATCGTCATCCGGTTCGTCGATCGTCTCGACACACGCCGGGTGACCTACCTCGGGGTTGACGACGCCGGGTTCACCGAGGACGCGTTCCTCGTCCTGCGCTCGAAGCACAAGGCGCGGGCCAGGGTCCGGATCCCGCTCGATGCTGTGGGTCAGCGACCGGAGATCGTGTGCGAGCGCGGCCTGCCCGCGGTGCCGCTCCTCATCCCGATCGTGAATCTCACCGCGCTTGCGAACGGCGCGCTTCCCCTGCACGCGTCCGCGTTCGTCAGCTCCGGGATCGGTGTCGTCACGACAGGCTGGTCGAAAGGGGGGAAGACCGAGGCTCTCCTCGCCTTCGTGGCACACGGGGCCCGCTACGTCGGCGACGAGTGGATCTACGTGTCGTCGGACGGCGCCCGCGTGTCGGGCATCCCCGAGCCGATCCGCGTGTGGGACTGGCATCTCCAAGAACTGCCCGCGTACCGCTCGCGGATCGACTCCGGTGCCCGGGCGCGCCTACGGGCGCTTCGGATCGCGCGCTCGCTCGGTGGTGCTCTCCCACGGAGTGAGACGACCCGGAGGGCGCTACCCCTGCTCGAGCGACAGCGCTACGTGGACGTGAAGCCCGACGTGCTCTTCGGAACGCCGTCCTGGGTGGGTGAGGCGCCGTTCGACCGCCTCGTGCTGGTCGTGAGTCACGATGACGCCGGCATCGACGTCCGGCCGATCGATCCGACCGAGGTGGCAGGTCGCATGGCGTCGTCTCTCGCGTACGAACGACTCGACTTCACGGGCTTCTACCTGAAGTTTCGCTTCGCGTTCCCTGGGAAGTCGAGCGGGCTGGTCGAAGCCGCTCCAGGGATCGAGCGTGAGCGACTTCTGCAGCTGCTCGCGGGAAAGCCGGCATATCTGGTTGCGCATCCGTATCCGGTCTCGCTGACGGCTCTTCGCGAAGCGATGGCGCCGCTCTGCCGGTGAAGGCGAACGACCTCGAGCTCGCCCGACGCGTCGACTGGCGGTTTCTCCTGTCGGATGCCCGGCTCGGGAACGTCGCCTGCGTCGGGCCCGTCGCAGACGGGTTGCGGTCGGCGCTCGAGCGCTTCGCGCTCTCCGTGAGCGACGGGAGTGCGGGCAAGGACGCGATTGGCAGCTACGACCTCGTCGTCGTGGTGGACGCGTCGGGGGAGCTTGTCGAGACCGCGGCGGAGCTCGCCCGACGTGGCGGCTGGGTGTACGTGGAGACGTCAGGTCGCTCGCGGCGTCGGATCGAAGGGGCACTCGAACGCCGCGGCTTCGAGGGTGTTGCGTCGCGCTGGCACTGGCCCGGGTTCGACCGCTGCGCGGAGATCGCTCCGCTCGACGAGCCCGATGCCGTTCGGCTCGCGCTGTCGCGTCGGCGTGCAAGCGTGCGGTCTCGTGGGAAGGCGGCGGTCGCGGAGCTGCTCATGCGGCTCGGGCAGCTGGATCGTGTGATTCCCTGCGCGAGCGTCGTCGGGCGGCTTCCGGGAGGGAAGGGCGCCTCGGTGAGCTACACCTCGGCGTTTATCGCGACCCTCGAGCTCGACGCCATCGACATCACCGGCGGCATGACCGAACTGCTGGTGACCCCGACCTTCCCGACGTCGCGCCACGTGATCGCGCTCGTTGCCCCGGCCGGCTCGTCCGGGCCTCGTCTGGTCGCGAAGATCCCGCGGCTTGCGGAGGACAGGGGCGGAGTGGAGCGGGAGGCCGACGTGTTGAGGCAGCTGGAGACCGCATTCGTCGGCGTCCGGGGCGGCGTACCCCATGTCGTTGCCTTCGAGGATGTCCACGGCCGGCCTGTTCTGGTCGAGACGGCGATCCGGGGGCTGCCGCTGAACCCGAGAGCCGTACGGAGCGATCCGGACGGCTCCATCCGCACCGTGCGCAACTGGCTCGGCCGGCTTCCACTGACAGCTCCCCAGCCGGACGTCTTCGACCGCCTCCTGTCCCGCCCCCTCCATGCTCACTCGGAGCGGCTCGGCGCCGACGTCCAGCCGCTGGTCGTGCGGACGCTCGAACTGACGGAGCCCCTACGGGAGGGCGGCTTCCCGCTCGTCTTCGAGCACGGCGACCTGAGCCACCCGAACCTCCTGGTGCAGGGCGACGGGACGCTCGGCGTGATCGATTGGGAGCTCGCCGAGCCCCACGGACTGCCTCTCAACGATCTGTGCTTCTTCCTCGCCTATGTCGCGGCAGCACGAGACGGAGCCGAGTCGCCGGCCACCCGGGAAGGTTCCTTCCTGCGCGCGTTCGTCGGCGCGGACGCCTGGGCCGGGCGGTTGATCCGCGACGAGGCGACACGGCAAGGTGTTCCCGACCCGCTGATCGAGCCGCTCTTCATCTCGACGTGGGCCAGGGACGCCGTCCGCTACTCCGAGCGAGCAGGGGCACCGGGCCAGCCCGAGGGCGGAAGGCCCGACGCGTACTGGCGCCTCGCCGTGAAGCACGCAGGCGCGCTCGGCTGGGTCTGAGAGCCTGGAACGCATCAGCTTGCGGAAACCTCACCAGGCCGACACAGTGTGAGGAGACCCCCTCGTGCGAATTCTCTATGTGACCAACGGGTTTCCGTACCCGCTTACGAGCGGTTACCTGCGCCATTACTTCCTCATCCGGGAGCTCTCGGAACACCACGAGATCTCCCTCTTCTCGATCGTCGGCGGCGACTTCGACAACGCTGACAGCGATGCGCTGACGCCGTACACGAAGCGCATCCGCACGTTCCCGTCCTCGAGTCGCTCGGATTCCCGGGCGCGAAAGGTACGCGACCGTCTCTCCGTGCTCTGCACCGGGGGTCGCGCGGACGGGGCGGCGCAACGGCTCGGCCGGGAGGCCGCGGATCTCGCACGCCGCGAGCGGTTTGACGCGGTCATCTTCAGCGGCAAGCGGACGTTCCCGGCCCTCGCGTTCCTGCCCGAGCTTCCGATCGTGGTCGACGTCTGCGATACGGCCTCGGCACGTGCGCGAGGGGAGATGCGCTTCGCGAGCCCGTTCCGGATTCCCGCGCTTGCTCTCCAGTACACCGAGTTCAAGCGTGCGGAGCGTGGCCTCTCGCGGCGGGGTTCAATCCTGCTGTTCGCGTCGGCCCGCGACCGCGACCTTCTGCTCGCCGACGTCCGGAGAACGGGGCTCGATCCCAGGACGTCGGTCGTGCCGAACGGTGTCGACATCGAGTTCTGGCATCGGACCTCACCAACACTCGGCGCCGATCGCGTTGTCTTCACGGGCAAGATGAACTACCCGCCGAACGAGGATGCCGCCCTTCTCCTGATCCGTCAGGTCATGCCGGTCGTGCGTCGCTCGATCCCAGCGGCAGAGCTTCTCGTCGTCGGCCGCGATCCGACAGATCGGCTCCGCCGCGAAGGGATGGCGCCGGGGGTGACGGTGACCGGGTTCGTGGAGGACGTCAGGCCATACCTCGACACGGCTGCCGTCTTCGCGGCTCCGCTCCGCTTCGGCGCAGGCATCCAGAACAAGGTGCTCGAGGCGATGGCGATGGAGGTCCCGGTCGTCGCGTCGCCGCTCGCGGCCGGCGGTCTTCGCACAGGGGACGGGGTGAGGCCGCCGCTCGTGGTCGCTCACTCGCCGGGCGACCTCGCACGACACATCGTCGAGCGTCTGGCAGCAGGCCCTCGGGCCGAGCCCGATCGGGCAGCACGCGCGTATGTCGAGGAGCACTTCGTCTGGCGTGAGAGCGCGCGCATCGTCGCCGAGGCACTTGCTGCCGTCGTGCCTCGACCTCCGAAGCCGGTGGAGCGCAGAGCGTGCTGACGATCGCCCTCATCGGTCCGGACGGAGCGGGGAAGACCACAGTCGCACGGGCGCTGGAAGACGAGCTTCGTCCCTCCGTGAAGTACCTGTACATGGGGGTCAGCGCGGACTCCTCCAACCACATGCTGCCGACGACGAGGATCATCCGGGCGCTGAAACGCGCCCAGGGAGCAGCTCCCGACGATCGCGGCCCACGAGACCGCGACGAGGTGCTCGGGCCGCGATCTGCCGCCGGGATGCCGACGCGGGCTCTCCGATCCGGAAAGGCCGCTCTCCGGACGACGAATCGCCTGGCCGAGGAGTGGTATCGCCAGTACCTCGCCTGGTCCTACGGGCGCCAGGGGATCATCGTGATCTTCGACCGGCATTTCTTCGCCGACTACCACGCCTACGACATCGAGGGCGGCCCGGGCTTACCGCTGAGCCGACGGATTCACGGGTTCGTTCTCGAGAAGGCGTATCCGAAGCCCGATCTCGTCGTCTACCTCGACGCGCCCGCGGACGTCCTCCTCGTCCGGAAGGGAGAGGGCTCGCTCGAGCTGCTCGAGCGCCGGCGATCCGATTATCTCGGCCTCGCTGAGGTTGCACCGGATTTCGCAGTTGTCGACGCGACGCTCCCGGTCGGTCAGGTGACGGATCGAGTCGTCGCGCTGATCCGTGAACGAGCCTGCGCCGGCGAGGGTCGCGCATGAGCACCGTCCTCGTCACGGACGCGGGGAGGGGAAGCGCGATCTCGATCATCCGCTCGCTGGGCCGGAGGGGAATGACGGTCCTCGCGGCGGACGCCGACCCCCGAAGCCCGGGCTTCTCCTCTCGATTCGCGTCAGGGCAAGTCCTGTATCCGGCACCCGAGCGATGGCCTGAGCGTGCTGTGGAGGTTCTGCGGGCGGCTGCAATCGATCACGGGGTCGACCTCGTCATCCCGGTGACCGACGAGATCGTCCTGCCCCTGTCGCGGGCCCGTGATCGCTTCGACGGAGTCTCCGCGCTCGCTCTCCCGGACGCACACGCACTCGCTCTCACGGGCGACAAGCTCGCAACACTCGAGCTCGCCCGGAGTCTCGGCGTGCCGACCCCTCGTACGGTGCTCGTCACGACCGTCGACGAGGCTGTCGAGGCAGCGGGTGAGCTTGGCTGGCCCGTCGTCTTGAAGCCGCAGTCGTCACGCGTCTACGGCGGGGCACACGGGATCCGGTCGTTCGGGGTCGGGTACGCGGCGGACCCGGCCGGGCTCGCGCAGGAGATGCAGCAGTTCGTCGGGCGGTGTGCCGTCCTGCTCCAGGAATACGGAGCGGGCGAAGCGCACGGCGTCGAGCTGCTCCTGGTCGACGGAAGGCCGCTCGCGGCGTTCCAGCACCGGCGGATCCACGAGGTGCCTCTGACGGGCGGTGCCAGCGCGCTCCGTGAGAGCGTGCCTCTCAGCGCTGCGCTGTACCGCCACAGCGTGCGGCTCCTCTCGGAGATGGGGTGGACGGGACTCGCCATGGTCGAGTTCAAGGTCGGGAACGACGGCCCCAAGCTGATGGAGATCAACGGGAGGATCTGGGGCTCGCTGCCGCTCGCCGTGAAGAGCGGCATGGACTTCCCGGCACGTCTCGCCGACCTGTACCTCGGAGGCCACGTTCCTGCCAATGGACGGCCCGCAACGGACTACCAGGTCGGCGTCAAGTCACGGAATCTCGAGCTGGAGGTCGTCTGGATCGGCGCCACGCTCCGTGGTCGGCGGCGGTATGCGTTCCTGCCCGTTCCCCGGCGCCGCGCTGCGGTAACTGCGGCAGCGCGCCTCCTGTGGCCGGGTGACGGCTTCGACATCCTCTCGGCCGGAGATCCCCGACCAGGGTTCGCGGAGCTACGGAAGATCGCCGTCAAGGTCTCGAGGAAGATCGGCACCACCTCTTCTTAACAATGCGGTGCTACCGTCATGAGAGGTCGATCCCCCCGACCAGAGCGACACGGAATGGCTGAAACCGGAACATCTCCGGGCTCGCGATCTGCGGCACGACGTTTTCGTTGGCTGTCGGGACGTGTGCTCGCGCTCGTGGGCGTTGCCGCGCTCTTCGCGCTGGCGGCGGCGCTCGTCGTGCCGGGCACCTCCGCTGGGAGCGCTCGTCCGGTCGACAAGGGCATCTGGCTCACGTACGACGAGATCCACCAGCTTCCCAAGAGAGGGGCGGCATGGCGACGCCTCCGCGAGGCTGCCGATGGTGCCCTCGGCCGCGCGAATCTCTCCGACCAGAACTCGAGCCACGACGTGAAGACGCTCGCCGTAGCGCTCGTCTACGTCCGGACGGGGAAGGACTCCTACCGCAAGAAAGCCGTCGACGCGATCATGAGCGCCATCGGCACGGAGCGCGGAGGCCGCACGCTCGCTCTCGCCCGAAATCTCGTCTCGTACGTCATCGCCGCCGATCTCGTGAACCTGCGGATGTACGACCCGGGGCGAAACGGCCAGTTTACGGACTGGCTCAGAAGGGTACGAAACGAGTCGCTGCACGACCTCACGCTCGTCAGCACGCACGAGATACGTCCGAACAACTGGGGGACGCATGCGGGGGCGAGTCGCGCGGCGATCGACGTGTACCTGGGTGACCGAGCCGACCTCGAGCGCACGGCCCTCGTCTTCCGGGGATGGCTTGGCGACCGATCGGCGTACGCGGGCTTCCGGTACGGCAAGCTCGACTGGCAGGCGGATCCGGCTCAGCCGGTGCCGGTCAACCCGTCAGGCGCGTCGAGACAAGGTCATCTGATCGACGGCGCCCTCCCCGCGGAGATGCGCCGGGGCGGCTCGTATCAGTTTCCCCCGAAGCACACGGAATATCCGTGGGGCGCTCTTGCCGGGGCAGTCGTGCAGGCCGAGATCCTCAGCCGCCAGGGGTTCGACACGTGGAACTGGTCAGATCAGGCACTCCGTCGCGCGGTCGAGTTCCTCGACAGCGTCGATCGGCAGTATCGCGGCTGGTGGGCCGAGAACGACGATGCGTGGATCCCATGGCTCGTCAACGCGCGGTACGGCACGGATTTCCGAACTGCCCCGGCCGTTCTTCCCGGCAAGAACATGGGCTGGACGGACTGGACCCACGCCGGCTAGGCTCCGCTAGGTGCTTCAGCTTCTCGACGTTGGTGACGACGTCGAGGCGGCGGTCGATCTCTGCTCGGTCGCGTCCGGGTCCGCCGTTGGCGACGTCGCGCGTGTGGTCTCGCGCCAGGAGGCGATCGTTGCCCCGCTCCCCGAGCAGGTGGTCGCTGCCCGTACCGCCCTCCAGCCGGTCGTCGCCGACTCCGCCCGAGAGCGCGTCGGCACCGTCGTCACCGCGCAGACGATCCGATCCCGCGCCTCCGCCGAGCCGATCGTTCCCGGCGTCTCCGGACAGGTTGTCGCCTCCTCGTCGGCCCTGCAGGGTGTCGTTTCCTGGTCCACCTCTGAGCACGTTGGCGCCGGTGTCGCCGCGCAGCGTGTCCGCGAAATCGGAACCGACGACGACAGCGAACGAGGAAAGGATGTCGGTTCCCTCTCCGCTTGCGGTGCCGCCGGCGAGGTCGACGGTGACACCCGCGGCTGCGTTCGAGTACGAGAGGGTGTCGTCGCCGTCGTCTCCGGTCATGGTGTCGTCACCGAGTCCTCCCTGAAGGGAATCGTCACCCGGCCCTCCTTCAACGACGTCGTTCCCGTCGTCACCGAGAATCGTGTCCGCGCCCTCGCCGCCGAGGATCGTGTCGTCGCCGGACTTCGCCTTGATGACGTTCGGGAGGCCGTCTCCCGTGAGCGTGTCGCCGAAGTCCGAGCCCGAGACGTTCTCGACCTCCGAGAGGGTGTCGGCTCCCTCGCCGCTCGCCGTGCCGGCTGCGAGATCGACAGTCACGGCGGCCGGGGCGCTCGCGTAGCTCACGGTATCCGTCCCAGCACGACCCTGGATCGTGTCGTTTCCGTCTCCGCCGCGGAGATCGTCGTCCCCGTCGCCTCCGACGACCGTATCGTTACCATTACCGCCCCGGAGCGTCACTGCGGACGTGAGTGGGACCCGGTTCCGAGGCCGCCCTGGCCGATCAGCAGGTCGTCGCCGCCGAAGCCCTCGAGCGAGCGGTCGACGAGTCCGTCGGCGTTCGCGATCGTGACGTCCGGCTGGCCGTCGCCCGTGAGGTCCAGGCCGGCGGTTCCCCAGCGGAAGGTTTCGGCCGCGTTCCCTCCCTTCACGGCGAGGCTATTCGAGCCTCCTCCGAGATCGACGGAGATGTCAATACCCGCGCCGAAGGGTCCGCCCTCCAGATCGATGACGAGCGTCTGATCCGCGATCGTGTCTGTGGCCTCCTCGACGGCGATCGACACGATCGCTCCGAGCGCGGCGCCGGGGCAGGCGATGCCGTTGACGGCGATCGCGTCGTTCACACGCGCCAGCGTGATCGTCTCGCTCGTGGTCGAGCTGACGGTGACCGTCGAGCCGGTGGCGGCGCACGTCGCCGCAGAGGCGCTCGTCGGAGCGAGCGCTGCGGAGACCAACACGGTGAGAACGGCGAAGGGCGTCAGGCGGACGAGGGCTGGCATGTCGGCACTCTCCTCACGGCGGACTTCCATCGACTGCTGGAACCCGACGATTCTAGGGCCGGTCCGAAGACCGCGCCACGTTCGAGAGGCGGCGTTATCCTCCGACGACGAGCGTCGGCGCGTTCGCGGTTTCACGGCTCGCGTATGCCACGCTGTTCGTGCTGGGGCTTCCGATGGCGAAGCTGTACGTTCCGGGGCGGGTCACGATCCTGGAGACGTCGATCGCAGTCCATGTTCCAGCGGGCGACGCCGGAAGGCTCCCGATCGGTCGTGTCGTGATGGCCGGCGCGGTCGACCAGGTGATCGCCGACTCCGTCCAGGTTCCCGCGACCGGGTACAGGAGTCCACCATTGTCGCTTGCGTCGGTCACGAAGAGGCGGAGCTTCACGGTCGTTGCCGGCAAGGTCGTCACCGTAAAGGTCATGTAGGTCCTGTACACGGCCGGATCCGAGCCGCTGGACAGCTGAGCACGCAGCGTCGAGAGGCCGCCGTAGTTCTTCGTTGTCTTGGCCGAGTTCACCTGGGCATCCGCAATGGCCGTGACCGGCAGGCCTGTCGCGCTGCCGCCTGCGGTCGGCGGTGCCGGCGTCGGCGTGGGGGTGGGCGTTGGCGTTGGCGTGGGTGTTGGCGTTGGCGTGGGTGTAGGCGTCGGCGTGGGTGTCGGCGTCGGCGTGGGTGTCGGCGTGGGCGTCGGCGGCGAGTTGGACCCGGAGGTCGGCGCTGCACCGCCGCCGTGCGTCCAGTCGGTCCAGCCCATCGCCTTGCCCGACGTACGCGCGGGCGCCGGATAGGCCGTTCCGTAGGCGGCATTCGCGATCCACGGGACATACCCGTCGTCACCCTGCGCGGGGAACTGATCCACGTTGTGGAGCCAGTCCATCGCGCGCTTGAGGGCTGCGTCCGACCACTGATACACGTCGCCGTATCCTGACCGTCTCAGAATCTCCGCCTCGACGAACGCCGGCCCGAGCGAGCCCCAGACGTAGTTCTCCTTCGGCGGCGGCCAGCTGAACGGCCCGGACCGGCGCTGGTCGTCGGGAAGAACGCCGTCGACGGAGTTTCCGAGGATGGTCGCGCCCTTCCTATTGATCCCGACGGGGTTGGCCGGGTCCGCTTGCCAGGACGTGTCGCCGAAGTCGAAGCCCGCGTACGCGTTTCGATCGCCGAGCCAGCCCCGGAACACCGCCGCCGCCCTGCCGAGGTCGCCAACATCGCCGAGATACACGTCAACCGCGGCGCGCGCCGCGCCGGCGTTCGTCCCCCAGTTGTTCGCGCGACGCTCATTGATCGAGATCAGCGTGTCGCCGTCGAGCACCTCGGAGCGAACGGTGCTCAGCCAGCCGCGGAACTTCTGATCACCGGCCGGGTCGTAGGCTGCCAGGTCGATGAGATCTGCTGCGATGACGTACGCGGCGAGATTCCGCGAGAGCGCGAGCTCGCCTCCGCCCGACTCCGTGCCGATTGCACTGAGGATCGCAGCGGCCGCCTTCGCGCGATAGGCGTTGTCGCCCGTTCGAGCCGCAACGAGTGCGACGGCAAGCGTGCTGACGTCGTGCGTTGAGTTCTGATCAGCGACCCTCGCGGCCCCGGAGGTGCCGTCGGCGGCGCGCTTGACAGCTGTCCATGCGCTTCCCGTCATGGGGAGCGACGCGATCTCGGAGGAGCTCAGCCAGATTCCCTTGACCGTCGCGCGCGCGGCCGCTGGTGCGAGGAGCGCGAGAACGGCGCAGCCGATGAGCGCGGGAACGGAGATGTGTCGGAGTGGTTGCCGCATTGCCTGACCCCGTCTTCATCGAACGGGCCCTGGCGCTGGTCGCCCCTCGAACGAGTGATGGAGCGTCCCTCGATCGAGGAGATGTCGTCACCCAGCAGGGTGGCGAGGGACGCCGAGATCTCCCACCCGGGTGAGTCGATCCTGCGGTCTCAGCCGACGTAGCCAAGCCCCTGGAGCCGGCGAAGCGTCTCCTCGTCGAAGTCCGCTTCGCGGGTTTCGATCGTCTTTCCCTCGAGAGACCGCCGCCAGGCGTCGAGCTCGTTGGACAGGGACGTGACGATGTCGGGGTGTTGCTCGGCGAGATTGCGCGTCTCTCCGGGATCGGCGGCGAGGTCGTAGAGCTCCGTCAGGCCGCTCGAGGTGAGGACGAGCTTGTATCGCTCGCCACGCCACATGCGCTGTCCGACGCTTCCGAGGGCCTTCGGGGCGGTGTTCTCCGCGACGGTCGCACGGCGCGGCGGAGATGTCCCGAGGAGGCTCCGGAATCCTCCCACGCTCGCGTCGGTCGACATGTCGCCGGCGAGCTCGAGGATCGTCGGAAAGAGATCGCCGAGCTGAACCGGATCGGACAAGCGCGCGCCGGCCGTGAAGCGACCCGGGAGCCGGACGACGAGCGGTACGCGGACGAGCGGTTCGTAGAGGGAGACACGGTGGCCGAGCTGGTCGTGCTCGCCGAGGCTGTCGCCGTGATCCGACGTCACGACGACGAGCGTTTCGCTGCCGGCTCCGGTGCCGTCAAGCGCCTCGATCAGCTCTCCGACTCGCTGGTCGAGATAGGCGAGGGCACCGTCGTACAGACCCTGAATGATGCGCAGCTCCTGATCGCGCTGAGGCGTGGGTGCGGCGAGGATGTCATGCTTCGCCCCCGGGCTGGCTGCCCGCCAGCGGGACACGCCAACGGGCAGGAACTCCCGGTTGTAGGGATAGGGCGGGCGGTACTGCTCGTGGCTCTCCATGAAGTTGACGAAAGCGAAGAAGGGCTTCTGTCCGTGCCGCGCCGACTGGAGCCAGCGCAGAATCGCGATATTCGTCGACGCGGCGCCCGAGTCGGCGGTTGCCGTCCACTCGCGCCAGCGCTTGACCTGTCGGCGAAAGCGCAGCGCTGCCCGAGTGGGGCGGCGGGCGGCGCGTCCGACCGTACCCATGCGCTCGAGACGCTCGTCGAGCCTCGTGCCCTTCGGCTTGGCCGTCCCGCGCGGTCGCGTCGAGCGCCAGAACTCCTCCACGGTGTCGAAGCCCTGGGTGAGCCCGGACGCCTCGCTGATGTAGGGGTTGTTCGAGAAGCACGCGGTTGCATATCCGAGATCGGACAGTCGCCGGGCGAGCGTCGGGTGGCCATCCGGCAGGGCGTCCGTGGAGATCGTGAGGCCGTGGTTCAGCGGGAACAGGCCGGTGAACATCGTCGCGTGAACGGGAAGTGTCCAGCAGCCGACCGAGATGGCCTGCTCGTACACGGTGCCCGTTGCCGCAAGAGCGTCAAGACGCGGCGTGGTGGGGCGCTCGTACCCGTAGGTGGAGCAGTTCGCCGCGCGGAC
This sequence comes from uncultured Thermoleophilia bacterium, assembly GCA_963710975.1. GTDB lineage: Bacteria > Actinomycetota > Thermoleophilia > Gaiellales > Gaiellaceae > JBBQXH01. The sequence goes on from CAVQCG010000004.1 coordinate 539,207, forward strand.
GGAGTCCATCACAACGAGGAGGATGTTCGGGTTGGAGCCCACGTTAGGTGCCGTCGAGCAGGCTCGCTCCGTCCATCTCCGACGGCACCGGCACTCCGAGGATCTCGAGAATGGTCGGCGCGACGTCGGCGATTCCCGGACGGCGCTCGACGGCGTGAACGCCGCGGATGTACAGCAGGGCGTCCGGGGTCGTGTGCATCCCGACGAGGGTCGGCCCCTTGAAGACCAACGACTGCTTTCCGAAGGAGCCCTTCGGGTCGAAACCCTCGTTCGTTGCCAGCACGAGATCCGCTCCCGCGGTTGCGAACGGGCCCGAGTACAGCTCTTCACGCCGGTAGACGCGATTGACGATCGCCTCGCCGGAGGCCGGATCCACCATCGTCAGCGCGGCGTCGGCGATCTCGTCGCGCACGCGCTCGTACTCTCGGCCGGGTTCGACACGGCCGTTCGGCTCGCGACCGCGGACATTCAGGAAGATGCGGCCCGGATCGAGGCTGTACGCAAGGCTCGCCGGCGTCATGTCCTCGAGGCTCTTGGCGTCCGGCCCGAGCTCGAGGTACCCGGAGTCGCGGAGCCACGTGTTCACGTAGACCTCCTCCTTGATGGTGCAGAAGCCGTGATCCGAGAGCACGACGAGCGTCGTCCGTTCGTCGAGCCAGCCTCGCACCTCGCCGAGCACCTCGTCGACGCGGCGATAGAAATCGAGGAACGCGGGTGCGTACCGCGGATGACCCTCCTCCATCTCCTGCCAGTAGAAGTGATGGAGGCGGTCGGTCTCCATGATGTGAGCCATGTAGAAGTCCCACGGCTCCTGATGCCAGAAGTAGCGCATCGCCTCGATTCTGTGCTCGAAGACTTCGTCCAGGTGACCGAGGAACGCATCCTTGTCCTCGTGTGCCCGCCACGGATCGGCGTCGACGCAGTAGTTCATGCGCCTGAGCGCGGCGGCCACCTCGGCATTCGGCGCGGCCTTCTCCGCGTTCGGGCTGAGAAAGCAGCCGACCACGATGCCGTTGACGTCGCGCGGCGGGTAGGTCACGGGGACGTTCATCGAGAAGACGCGCTTCCCGGCGCCGCTGAGGATCTCCCAGAGGGCCTGGGTACGCATGTCTCGAGAGGTCGGGATGAAGACCTTGAGAGAGTCCGGGCGACGATCGACGAAGCCGTAGATTCCGTGCTTGCCAGGATTCTGCCCCGTCATGAAGGATGACCAGGCGACCGAGGAAACGTTCGGGACCGTCGTGTCCATCTGGACGAGCGCGCCCTCGTCGACGATCGCCCTGAAGTTGGGAAGCTCGCCGGCGTCCAGCAGCCGGCGGACATACGTGTAGGGCACGCCGTCGAGGCCGATGACGACGACGCGGCGCCGCTGATCGCCGCCTTCTCGTCTCCTCAGGAACGACACGATCGGTCTATCGGTCGGGTACGCGGGCGACTAGAGATAGCCGAGATCGCGGAGCCTCTCGGTGACCTCTGCCTCTTCCTCGCTGGTGTAGACGTCGCTCGCGCGGCCGAGAGCATGGCCGCGGGCCCCGTCGGGGATCTCACGGCCGAGGAGCGCCAGCAACGTCGGGCCCACGTCGTAGATGGGCACCGTGCCGAGATCCGCGCCGCGGCCGGGGCTCGCGGGGTCGTGGAGCACGAAGATGCCGTGCTGCGCATGATTCGCATCGTCCGGGCCGGTGTCGTTCTCGAATGTCCAGATGCTCCCGAGACCGACGCTCCCCACCGAGCGCCAGTCCAGGTCACCGAAGTAGACGATGAGGTCTGGCGGGACGTTCTCGATCGACCGGTAGACATCCTCGGGACGAAAGGCGACGGTCCCGATGTTCACTCCGTCGGGGTCGGTGATTGCAGCGAGCTTCTCCATCAGCAACGAGCGCTCCCGCTCGTAGTCCTCCGGTGGAATGACACCCTCGGGCTCGCGGCCGGCGACGTTCATGAACAGCCGACCGTAGTAGCCGCCTGCCCCCCAGGCCTTCGTCTTCGCCCAGTCGATCTCGCCGCTGTCGAGCGGGACGACCTCGGAGGGGTACTCCTTCAGCGTCAGGTATCCCTCCTGGATCAGCCATTCGTTCATGCAGAGGCCGCCAACCATCCCCTTGGCTCCGTGGTCGGAGACGACCACCACGATCGTGTCGTCGTCCACGAGCTCGAGCAGCTCTGCGATCTTGCCGTCCACGAAGACGTAGTAGTCGTGGATCGCTTCGGCGAAGCGGCTCCCTGGCTCGTGCTTGGGATGGTCCGGGTCCATGTACTTCCAGAAGGCGTGGTGGATCCGGTCGAGGCCCATGTCGACGGTCATGAAGAAGTCATATCGCTCGCGTTCGAGGAGGCGCTTGCACACGGTGAAGTGCTGGTCGGCGAGCCGGTAGATGTCCGAGAGGATCCGATCCTTGTCATCCGACCTGAACCTGGGGACGTCGACGAGGAACTCGTCGCCCCCGATCCAGGCCGTGATCTCGTCCCTCAGGGCAGGCGGATACGTGTACTCGCTCTCCGACGACGGCGTCAGGAAGCAACTCACCATCTGACCGTTGACGGTCTGGACGGGATACGTTTGCGGCACGCCGATCACGCCGACCCGCTTGCCGGCGTCGCTGAGGAGGTTCCACACCCGCGGTTGGCGAACCGCTTTCGCATTTGCGATCGTCATCCGGTCGTAGCTGTGATCGGCGCGGTTGCGGAAGCCGTAGAACCCGAGCTGACCGGGGTCGAGGCCCGTCATCATGCACGACCAGGCCGGGACTGTTATCGCGGGAATGGTGCTCTCGAGGAGCCCGGACGATCCCATACGGGCGAGGCTGGTGATCGTCGGCAGATCGTTTCGGAACGTCCCGAACACGAGCTCGGGCGCGGCTGAGTCGAGGCCAACGACCAGCATGCGGCGGCTCTCACTGTCACCCGTCGTCATCGGCTCTACCGGCCCTCCTTCGACTCTCGTCTCATGACCCGGCATCGTCCGGTGTGAGCATGCTCGAGAGCAGCTCGTCGTCCCGCCGGTCGATGCACTGTCCCAGGAGGGTAGCGTAGTGCCCTCGCGCGAGCCGGTCAGAGCGGAGGCGCGTCGCTTCCTTGAGAGCGCGGTGCATGAGGCAGGTGTAGAAAAGGGGTCGCGCGAGCGCGCGGCGGAGGCCTGTTGCCGCAGCGTGCTCGTCGATTGCGAGGGAGAGCGCTCGGGCGAGCCTGGGATCTGCGAGGAAGACCACGTTGGCCCGCCGGCGGGATCCGGTCGAGACCGCGTACGACCGGACGAAGTAGAAGAGATCCCACAGCGGCATTCCCTCCGTTTCGGCCGCCTCCCAGTCGAGGAACGCGACCCGCCCGTCCGGCAGCGCGAGCGCGTTCCATGTTCCGGAGTCGCCGTGCTGGAACACGAGCGGAAAAGGCTCGTCGCTCCGGCGAATCTCGTCGATCTGGCTCGCGAGGAACGCGCGGTGCTCGTCGGGAGGGCCGTACACGTCGACGTACTTGTCGAGCAGGATCTCGAGCGCCGATGCAACGGCGACCGGGTCAACGCCGTGACGGTCGACGGTCGCGGCGCTGAGGGAGAGCAGCCAGCCCATTGCAGCCGCGAACCACCGGCAGTCCGCGCGTCCACTGGATCGCAGCCGGAACGGGACACCGTTCACGGCAGACTCGCCGACCACGGCCAGCCCGGCGTGCTCCCCGGTGAACACTGCCCGGGGCACGGTACCCTCACCGAACCCTCGGGTTTCGAGCGTCTCGAGCGCCTGCGCTTCGTTCTCCAGGCGCTGGTTGAAGATCGAGTCGCGGGTCAGCTTCACCACGATCGACGGACGAGCATCTGACTGGGTCCGACAGGAAGACGAGCACCTTCTTCGAGCCGTACGTCCCCGGTGCAGAGAGTGCGTAGCGCCAGCCGGCGATGTCGAGCCCGGCCGTCGCAGCGATGTCGCACAGGTAGGCGGGAGGTCCGGCGGGTCGTCCGGCGAGCGTGGCAACTCGGGGCCTCAGACGTGCGCGGAGCGCATTCCGCCGCAGGACGCGTGCGGTCCGTTGCGCGGGAGTGCGCCGGACGCCCGAGTCATGGCGTGCATGCTCTGACAGGAAGTCGACTGCGGCTCGGTCGGTGAGCGGTGCCGCGGCATCGATCTCGCCGGTCGGTGGAGCAACCCAGAAGAGCTCCGGATCGTCTGCTTGACTGCCGAACGAGCGGCGTCGCTCCGAAAAGACAATGCCTCCAGGTCTGACGAGTCGGCCCGCATCCGTCTGCGGCGGTGCGTACATCACCGAGGACGAGGAGGTCGGCGCTTCCGGGGGCAGCCCTGCCGGACGTCGGTTACGACGATGACCTCCCGGGCTGTCTGCCGCAGGGCGCGTAGGGTCGCGTCCGACGTCGCGCCGAGCACGACGACTCGGTCGAGCGCCAGCGAGGGAAGGAGGAAGCGCCAGCTCGCCCCGACCGACTCCCCCTTCAGGTTGGAGGCGGGGTCGAAACGCGTGTCGAACGTCGTGTCCAGCATGAGCTACTGCCTGAGGAGCAGGCGAACCACCTTGAACCGGAGGAGTTCGGGGAAGGTCTTGCTTACCTCGAGAAGATGGCGGTTGACGAGGAACACGGCCAGGGAGGCGGCTCCCGCGAGCACGAGGGCGACGACGAACGGCGGGTCGGCGAAGATCTCGACGAGGAGCAGGACGCCGGCGCCGAGAGCGATGCTGACGTAGATCCGGAGGAAACGCCATTCGAAGATGTCCACGCCCGCACGGCGGAGGCCCCACTGCTTGAAGAGGTTGTGGACGACGAGTGTCGCCGTCGTCCCGATCGCGGCGCCGAGCGGCCCGTAGATCGGGATCAGCGCAAAGTTGAGGGCGAGGTTGGCAAGCATTGCGAGGATGTTGATCGTAAAGATGTAGCGGAGCAGGCCGTAGACCTTCAGCGTCAGGCCGTTGAACCCGAGCGCGGCCTGGAAGAAGTACCCGAACGAGAGGAGAGCGAGGTACACCGCCGAGCTCTCGTAGCGCGCCCCGTAGAGGGTGACCGTCACGGTTTGTGCCAGGGAGAACGTCAGCACGAAGATCGGGAACGAGAGCACCGCGGTCCAGACGGCGGTGCCCCAGTAGACCTCGTTGATCCCCTCACGGTCGTGGCGCGCGAACATCCGCGCTGCGAGCGGGGTGAAGAGCAGGCTGAAGCTCGCGAGGACGATCTGGTTCATCTGCGCGACCGGACCGATGACGCGCAAGGCTCCGACGCCGGTCGCCCCATCGAAGTGGCCGACCAGGATCGCATCGGACGTGTTCATCACCGTGTAGAGGAGATCGGACGAGAGCAGCGGGACCGTGAACGTGAAGACCTCCCGCGCCGGCATCTGCATGGAGGAGAAATGGAAATGCTCGAGGAGCCCGCGCTTCTTGATCTCCGAGTAGAGCAGGACGCTGTAGAGCGCCGCCCCGGCCGCACCGGCGATCACAGTCCCGACGGCGAGCCAGACGACGCTCTTCCCGCCGAAGACGACGAGAAGTGCGACCGTGAGCCGGAAGCCGGGCGCCAGGACGTACTTCCGGAAGAAGATCGACCTCGGCTTCGAGAACACGGAGAACATCCCCGTCTGGAGTCCGTCGATCGCCTGGATCGGGACGAGGAAGACGAGGATCAGGATCAGCGTGATCGTCTGCTGGTCGGAGGCGATCGGGCCGGAGATGAGGCTCTGGAGCCCGAACGTCAACGCGATGAGCGCGAGCCCGAGGGAGAGGATCGTCCCGACGACCATGACGATCGTCCCGAAGACCTTGTCGTACTCCTTGCGCTCCTCGTAGATCGGGATGAAGCGCGTGATCGCCCTGTCGAGCCCGAACGTGATGATGCTCTGCCCGAGGGCGACGAGCGAGAGCGCGTAGGCGAATGCGCCGAAGTCCGCCTTCGTCAGGTAGCGGACGATCAGGATCTGGACGACGAAGTTGACCGCGAGCGAGAGGATCCGGCCGACGAGAAGCAGGCTGGAGCCGCGAACCTGCTTCCGCGTCGCGCCGTGGCGGAGCGAGTCAGAAGGCTCCGGGGGTGCCTCGGCGTCCTCCTCCTTCTGAGCCGGCCCGTCCATGCCCGGAAGCGTATCCGTGGGTTTCGCGCGCGAGAACATGCCGACTCCTACCCGGATCGGCCGTTGCGGTGGAACGCCTTGACGGCGGCTCAGAAGGTGCCGTCGACCTCGACCGCGGTCAGACGATCTGTGTGGTGTCCTGTCGGAGGCGCCGACCGCGGTGTAGGCCCAGCGGAGGCGTCAGCCGCGCGCCGTCCCAGGTCGCCTTGTCGGCCGCGACGAGCCCGGTGAACGGAACGCCGGAGATCGTCGTGAAGCCGGCAGAGGGCCGGCGTCGGTCGCGACGGCGACCTCGTTCGTGAGCGGCGTGACGCCGTCCGCGCTGGAAGACCTGTGCGAGCAGCAACGTTTGTCGTCCGCCAAGTTGGTGGTTCGCGCGCGGACGTCGATCGTGAGCGTGACGCATCTGACCCGAAGCCGCAGGCGTATTCGTCAGATCTCGAGCGAAGTGGAGCCCGCTTGTTCTGCTGTTGCTCATGACGTACGTCGTCCCGTCGTCGGCGGCCGCGATCGGTGTCGTCGATGGCGTCGAAGAGGGAGACCGGCCCACCTTGATCGATTGCCCGCAGGCGAGATCCCGTCGCCGTTCGGCAGGAGGGTCAACGAGCCGCCACCGCCGCCGGGGGTGTTGTTGGTGACGGCCGCGTTGACGAGGTTGGCGGCGTCGTTGCCGGCGACGTCTTCGATCGGGTTGGTGCCTGTCGTGTAGCTGAGGGTGATCGTCTCGCCGTTGACGACGGCGGGGGAGAGGGTGAGGACGACGGTGGAGCCGGTGACGTTGCGGCCGGTGACGGAGTGTCCGCCGCTGATCACGAAGTCGCCGTTGGCGGGCACGGAGCCCGTGTTCAGCGCCTCGTTGTAGGTCATCGTCAGCGCCGCCCCGTTCACCGCCGCACTCTGGAACACCGGCGCCGTCACGTCGCCGCCGCCGGGGGTGTTGTTGGTGACGGCCGCGTTGACGAGGTTGGCGGCGTCGTTGCCGGCGACGTCTTCGATCGGGTTGGTGCCTGTCGTGTAGCTGAGGGTGATCGTCTCGCCGTTGACGACGGCGGGGGAGAGGGTGAGGACGACGGTGGAGCCGGTGACGTTGCGGCCGGTGACGGAGTGTCCGCCGCTGATCGCGAAGTCGCCGTTGGCCGGCACCGAGCCGCTGTTGAGCGCCTCGTTGTAGGTCATCGTCGAGCGTCGCGCCGTTCACGGCGGCCGACTGGAAGACCGGCGGCGTCACGTCGCCGCCGCCTCCGCCCGAGGTCGCGTTGAGCTGCGCCGCGGTGACCTTCAGCTTTGCGCCGCGTCCGAGGCGCCGACAGCGGCGTAGGCCCAGCGAGCTTCAGCCTGCGCGCCGTCCCAGGTCGCCTTGTCGGCCGCGACGACGCCGGTGAACGAGATGCCCGAGACCGTCGTCGTACCAGTCGGAGGTGCCGGGATTCGTCGCGACCGTCACCTCGTTGGTCAGCGGCGTCACGCCGTCCGAGCGGAAGACTTGCGCGAACAGCGTCAGGTTGTCGTCGACACGGTTGGTGGTCCGCGCACGGACGTCGATCGTCAGCGCGCTCATCGACGTGAAGCCACTCGGCGTGTCTGTCAGCTGCCGAGACGAAGCTGGCGCCCGCCGTCCCGCTGTTGTTGATGTAGGTGGTGCGAGTCGTCGGCGCCGGCGATCGTGTCGTCGATCGCGTCGAAGAAGCGTCGTCCCGCCCGTCTTCGCGAGGCTGCTCGTCGACACGTCGCCGTTCGGCAGCAGCGTGGGCGAGCCGCCGCCCCCGCCGCCGGTCGAGTTCGTGACCGCCTGGTTGACGAGTGCGGCGGCGTCGTTCCCGGCGAGATCCTCGATCGGACTGGCGCCCGGCGTGTAGCTGAGGGTCAGGCCCGCCTCGCCGGCGATGACGGCCGGGGAGAGCGTGAGGGCGACCGTCGAGCCTGTGACGTTCACGGCGGTCACGGAATGCCCGCCGTTCACCGAGAAAGCGCCCGCGGCCGGGACTGAAGCCGGGTTGAGGGCCTCGTTGTATGTGAGCGTCAACGTCGCGCCGTTCGCGGCGGCAGTCTGGAGAACGGGCGCGGTCGTGTCAGGCACGAGCGGCATCGTAGTCGTGCCAGTACAGGTCGTGGACTTGTCCGCCGCGAGCCGACGAGGAGCCGGTCAGACGCTCGCAGGTTCTGCTTCGTCGACGTCGATTGTTGAGCTTCGTGTCGTCCGTCGGGGTCGATGAACAGCGTGCCCAGGCCGGGCGCGAAGTCGACCGGATTGTCTGCGTCGGCGAGCGGGAGCGTCTTCTCGTAGATCGTTCCCAGCCCGTGCACTCGGGGTGCCCGGCGTACATGTGGATCAGCCCGGCGGCTGGTCGAGGAGCACGATCGGCCGGGTGTGGTTCTCGGTTCAGAGCCCGAAGACGTGGGCCGCCCAGTTTCCGGCCGGTGTCCGAACGAGCAGCCGAGCAGCGGGTTCGTGCCGCCGAGACTGGTCTTGACGGCGGCGAAGACCTGCCTCCCGTACGTCTTCAGGTTGATGTGGTCGTCGGCGAGTTCGAGCCGGGGCCGTCGCAGTCTCATGCGTCCACGCGGTGTCGGCCGCTCCGTCGTTGTGGACGCGAAGTGTCGGCGTTCGTCGTACTGGTTCGACCGAACAGGCCGACTTGTTGCCTCCGAAGGCGATGATCGACGAGATGTCGTCGCTCGCTCATGCCGGGCGTTGCGCGGCGCGTCGTGCAGCGACGAACGGAGTGACCCAGCTGCGTCGTCGCCGCCGGAGAGCAGACGGTCGTGTTGACCCAGACCTTGTTGGACTGCGCTGCGTCCAGGTCGCCCACAGGCTGCCCAGTCGAGTCCTTGGCGATGACGAGGGTCTCCGTGCTTCGGTTGTTGATCTGACCACTGGGAACCCAGGCGTCCAGCGAGTAGGTGTCCGCGCGGCGTCATAGCTGTAGCGGTAGACAGATTGCGGGGTTCTTGGCCGTGCCGGTGCTCGTCGTCTGAACAAATGGGAGGCGACATACAGCTTATGCGTTCCGTCCCAGAGGACGTCGGCGGTCGTGATTCGTAGCGCGAGTCACCCGCGACTCCGGTGTCTCGTCCAGGTCTGCGTCCCGGTGTCGAAGCCGGAAGATGTGGAAGTCGGGCCGAGGGCGGTCGCCCCGTCGAACAGGTAGCCCCACCAGGAGCCCGTCGTTGAACCAGAGCTTCGACTCGGGCTTCGGCCCGCTCGGGGGGACGCTCGCGTTCGCACCCGCGAACGAGGGCCCTGGGTCCCGATGTCACGGCACCCGCGACTGCAGGTGCGGCGAGGGACAGAGCGCCAATTGCGACAGTGACGGCGAGTACCGCCACGGCGCGCTGCCGCAGGAAGCGAGCCACCCACAGACTGTAGCTGCGATCCCCGGAGGCCACAACCTCGATACGCGAAGCTTCACCACCCCGGTTTGATTCTGCCCGGACTCCACTACTCTCAGAGGAGAATGGGGAGCCTCCGACGCCTCGGAGCAGCGGTCGGGATACTCCTCGCCGCGGCCGCTGGACTCGTCGCCTGCGGGAGCGGCGGTGGCGGATGCTGCGCCCGCGTCGGCGGAGATCAACCCGGAGGTGTCGGCGACCGTCCAGACGGCCCCGGTGCCGCACACGGGTGACGCGGCAGACGACGTCGCGATCTGGGTCGACCCGGCCGACCCGTCGCGCAGAGCACGATCATCGGCACCGACAAGAAGGGCGGCCTCATCGTCTACGACCTCGCCGGGAAGGTCGATACACGAGGTTCCCGACGGGCCGATGAACAACGTCGATGTGCGGGCGGAATTCCCCCTGGCGGGGAGGAAGGTCGCGCTCGTTGCTGCGTCGCAGCGCGACGAGGAGGCGATCGCTCTCTACCGCGTCGATCCGAGTCTCTCGGGACGCTCGTCGCCGGCGAGCCCGTCCGATCGCGCTGTCGATCGGAGCCTATGGCCTGTGCATGTACGCAGCTCGAGCAAGACCGGGAAGTTCTACGTCTTCGTCGACAGCGAGAAGGGCGAGGTCGAGCAGTGGCAGCTGTTCGAAAGTCGCACCAAGAGAGGGAAGGTCGACGCTCGCCGGGTCCGGGCCTTCGACGTGGGCTCGCAGACGGAAGGATGTGTCGCCGATGACGCGCTCCGCCGCTTCTACATCGGCGAGGAGGACGTCGCGATCTGGCGGTACGGTGCCGAGCCCGGTGCGGGCACGGCTCGCGCAAGGGTCGACTGGACGGGAGGCGGGCACCTGGCGAAGGACATCGAGGGCCTGACGATCGCGCCGGAGCCAGGGGCGAAGGGCTATCTCATCGCCTCGAGCCAGGGCTCGAACTCGTTCGCCGTGTACCGGCGCGAAGGCGCGAACGACTACCTCGGCTCCTTCGAGATCGTCGAAGGGGACGGGATCGGCGGCGCCGAAGAGACGGATGGGATCGACGTCACGACCGCCGATCTCGGCCCGGCGGTTCCCGCAGGGCGTCTTCGTCGCGCAGGACGGAAAGAACGGGGACGAGAACCAGAACTTCAAGCTCGTCCCGTGGCAGGCCGTCGTCAGGCCGGCCGGCTGACCGACCGGACCCGGTGAGCTGCTCGACGGCGGGGTCTCCGCCTCCGCCGCGCCCAGTAGCGCAGGTGTTCGGGTTCCTCGTCGGGGCGCTCGTCCTCGGCGACGGCCGCGCGGAGCGCGATCGCGCTGGCGCAGGCTCCCAGGGCGAGTATGAAGAAGAAGTACCGCTGGTACGCCAGGTGGAGGAAGATCCCGTCGATCAGATACGCGGCGAGTGCGAGCACGATGCATGAGGCGAGCAGCGCGAGCTCGGGCTTGTCACGCAGGCACCTCTTCCGGGCCCGAAGGAGGTCGCGGAAGGTGACGAGCACGGCTCCGAGGAAGGTGACGAGGCCCAGGATCCCTGTCTCGGAGATGAGGCCGAGATACAGGTTGTGGGCCTGACGGCTCGAGTACTTGAGTCGGATGTCGAGCTGGTTCGAGTAGTCGCCGAGTCGGTCGGCGTAGAGCTGGTAGTACTGCGGGTAGAGACCCGGCCCGACGCCGACGATCGGGTGGTCGGCGAAGATGAGAAGGGCGGCGAGGTTCTCGGTGCTACGTCCCTGGATCGATGTGTCCGGCGCCGGTTGCCCAGATGTGGGGTCGGCGGTACCGGGCAGCGTCTCGAGAGAGGAAAGCCGAACCCAGTAGGAGGGAACTGCGATGAGGAGCAGCGCCACGCCGAGGACGAGCAAGACGAGGTGCCGGAATCGGATCACCCGCAAGAGGACTGCGAGGATCGTCATGCCGACGAACGCGATCGCCGCGCCGCGGGAGAACGTGTAGACGATCCCGGCACCGATCACGGCGAGGCAGGCAGCGGCCGTGAGGCGCATCAAGAGCCGCCGCTCCACGATCACGAGGAAGAGCGCGAGCGGAACGAGGACGATGAGGACCTGCGCGTAGCGGTTCTCGCCGCCGTTCTCGAACGGGCCTCCGCTCCGACGCTGCGTCTCGGTCTTCAGCCCCGCCTCCGAGACCTTGAAGCCGACGTTGTTCGAGCTCACCACCGAGAAGCCGCCGTACCCGTTCTCCCACGTCTTCGTCGCCTGCTGGTAGACGGTGAGGCACGAGAGGAGCGCGCCCGCGAGGACGACGACCCAGATGACCTTGCGCAGCAGCGCCGTCGTGCGAACGGCGTTCGTGATCAGGAAGTAGAGGATGACACCCTCGACGAGGAGCGAGACGAGTTCCGACAGCGCCGCGTGCGGGTCGCTTGCAAGCAGTGTCCCGACGACGTTCACCGCGAAGAAGGCGATGATCCAGAGAAAGGCAGGGGTGATCACCAGCGGGCTCCGCCTGACGATGAGGAGATACGCGAGCGGGGCGACGAGGAGTATCGGGAACGCGTAGCCGAGGGAGGAGGGGAGACCGTGAGTCTTCACTCCGACGGCCGCGGCGTTCGTGTAGAGAATCGCGATGACGACAAGCGTTGCGACGTCAGGGGTGACGACGATCGCGATTGCGAGCAGCGCGACGCCGGCGACGAGCAGCGCGACCAGCGGGTGGTCGACGGCCAGCAGACCAAGGAAGACGGCGGCGCCGACGCCGAGCCCCAGCCGGATGAGGCCGGCGAAGCCGAAGCCGCGGTGGGCGGTCAGCTCTTTGGTCGCCACGCGAGATCCTCTCCGGTTCCCTCAGAGGATGAGGGGTCGTTTCTTGGCGCATCGTCGGGGCCTCTCGGCTCGTCGATCCGCCGGGGCTCCCATCGGTCGATGCGGTGGCCTCGGATCACGTTCCAGACGGCGCAGGCAGCGGCAGCGTTCACGAGGCAGAAGAAGGCCGGGACGGAGAACAGCTTGAGCCTTGCCAACGGAGGTGCGCGACATGAGGAGCCCGACGATACCGAGTGCATAGAGAACGATCTGGACGATGGTGAGCACCTGATACGGCCAGCCTTCCCCCCAGCGGAGCACGCTGGTGGCGAGCAGGAGTGCAAGCGGTAGCAGCATCAGCCGGCGTAGCACCTTGTGTGAGAAGAGCTGGACGGCGTAGAAGCCATGCTTGAACGGGTTGAGCAGGTGGCGTCGCGCGATCACGCCGCGGAGCCCGCGGGTCATCACTCTCACTTTGCGGCCGAACTCGTCGCCGCCGGACGCGGCGGTAGGCTCGTACGCGACGGCGTCCGGCGCGAACACCAGCCTGCGACCCTGGGCGATCACGCCGGTCGACGTGTAGAAGTCGTCGGTGACATCGGCCCGAACAGGAGCGAAGAGCGGTCGCCTGATCGCGTAGATCGCGCCAGTGGCGGAGATCACGGAACCGGACGCGCTTTCCGCCTTCTTCAACCGACGGTCGAAGCTCCAGTAGCTGTCCTCGCCGTGGGCGATTCCGTCGACGCTCCGGTCGGTCAGATAGCGCTGGTCGCCGGCCACGCCGCCCACGGCGGAATCGGCGAACGGACGGACGATTCGCCTTACAGCGTCCGGTGCGTACATCGAGTTCGCGTCGGAGAAGACGAGGATCTCGCCGCGTGTACGTTCGACTGCGGCGTTGAGCGTCGCTGCCTTCCCGCGCCGTGGAAGCGACAAGAGCCTGACGGCCCGGCCATCGCGCTCCTCGTACGAGGCGACGATCGTGTCCGTTCCGTCGTCCGAGCCGTCGGAGGCGATGACGATCTCCAGCACGATCCTCGGGGTAGTCGAGCTCGAGGAGATTCTCGACCTTCGCTCCGATACCTGCCGACTCGTTGTGTGCGGCGATGATCACGCTCACCGCCGGCGTGATGTCGGCGGTACGGAAGCGCTTGGGAACGAGGACGCCTCGTGGCGAGGACGAGCAGCGGGAAGCCGAGGTACGTGTACGCGAGCAGGCCGACGGCGAGCCAGAAGAGAGCCGCTATCACGCTTGCACCTCCCCCGTGAACCGGGCTGCGAGCAAGCCGGCGTTCGTCTCGAGGTCGAACTCCCGCTCGACCTTGGCTCGGCCTGCCCGGCCGAGACGCAGCCGGAGACTCGGGATCCTCCTCGAGCTCGCGCAGGGCCTCGGCGAGCGCGTTCGCGTCCCCGGGTGGAACGAGAAGTCCCGTGACCCGATCCTCGACTAGCTCTGGGATCCCGGAGAGATCGCTCGCAACAGCGGGAACGCCGCAGGAGAGTGCCTCCATGAGGACGACGGGAATACCCTCGCGCTTCCCGGAGCGAGTCGGGACGCTCGGTGCGACGAGCACGTCGGCAGACTGGACGAGGCGTGCCACGTCGTCCTGCACCAGGCTGCCGGCGAGTTCGACGCGACCGTTCAGCCCAGCGGCAGCGATCCGCTCCTCGAGCATTCTCCTGTCAGGCCCGTCCCCCACGAGCGTGCACCGGAACGCGATCCCCTCAGCGTCGAGAAGGCGACACGCTTCGAGGAGGTAGGCCTGTCCCTTGACCTCGTGCAGCGTCCCGACGCACACGATCGAGAGCGGCCCACTTGGTCGTGGACGCAGTGCCGGGCGGAAACGGGAGGTATCGACGCCACACCGCAACACCGCCACCCGGTCGGCGACCTCGGGGCCGCATTCGTGCAGGATGAGGTTCCGGTTGTACGCCGAAATGGCTGCCACGAACTCCGCTTCGCGCGACCTTGACGCAGAGCATCCGGCGCTCGACGTGCAGGTCGGATCCGTGCGCCGTGAAGCTGAAGGGGATTTCGGCGAGGCGATGGATCACGAGGCCCGCTACGGCCGGATGGCTGGCGAAGTGACAATGAACGTGCGTGACTCCGTCCGCTTTCATCAGGCGGGCGGCGTGCGTCACCTTGGGATAGATCCCGAGCGCTCCGACGAGGAAGTTGATGCTGCCGAAGGTCTCGCGGACGATGTCGCGAAGGGTGCCGAGGTAGATTCGCGGGCGATGGCGGAGCCAGTAGCGCCTGGCTTCGAAGGATCGGCCACGACAGAAACGGAAGGTAGTGGGCGCGCGCGACGAACGGCTGCGCACCCTCTTGCACGAGATCGCCCCGTTCGCGGAGGAGTGGATAGAGCTCGACCGTGACACCTTGCTTCTCGAGCGCGACCATCTCGTTGAGGACGAACGTCTCGCTGAGCTTCGGGAAGCGCGACATCACGTATGCCACCTTCAGGCCCACGCCGTCTCTCGCCTCACGCTCCGACCCGGCCAGCCCTCCGGCCGACACCGCCGTGTGACCGGCCGGGCCGCCCATTGCCGTTACCTACCGGAACGTGTCTTGCGGGTTTGGGGGATGGCGGGCCCCGGCCCGTTCGTCGCCTGCGAGCCCTCCACGACCGCCGACGGGGAACCAGAGTTACCGCCTCCGTCCGCGACGGCCCACGCACGCTGTCCGTGCTGTGCCTTGCTTCTGCCCCGGAAGCGGTCGAGAAACCGCGATTCCGTCAGTACCGCCCCGACGAGTCGTGCGTTCACGAGTCGAAGGCTCTCCACCGCGTCTGTCACCAGGTCACGCTTCGTTCGCTCGAGCATCGCGACGAGGATGCTGCAGTCGGCGCCTCGCGCCCATGTCAGGGTCGCTGCCGAATCGAGGACCGGTGCACCGGCAATGACGACCATCTCGTAGCTCTCGAGGAGGCGATCGCGGAGTTCTTCGACGGTCTGCAGCTCTGTCATCTCCGACGAGCTGATGATTCCGCGGGGGACGACCTCGAGCGTCGGCGTGAACAGCGAGCGGAACCGTGTGGGAAGCGCCCCTCGCGTCGACCGCCCCCGTTCTGCCTCAGCCGGCGGCGTGGCCTTGTCGAGTCCGAGAAGCGTCGTCACCTCGCCCGCGTCGTCGGCGTCGAGGAGCAGGACGCGTCGCCCTCCGCGAGCGAAGGCCGCGGCCAGGTTCGCCCCGACCTCCCCGACCCCCTGGTCGATCTGCAACCCGGTGACGAGCACGCTGCGGATCGGCTCCTGGTCCTCGCGCCTCGAGTACTCGATCTCGATTGCAAGGAGCCGGTAGTCGGAAGACGATGGTGAGCCCGGGTTGGACTCGACGACGAGCGCCTGCGGCGAGCCGGGCCTGCGACGGGTTAGGCCCAGGGTGCCGAGAAACGGGCTGTCAGCGAGTTCGGCCATCTCGTCCTCGCTGCGGACCACCCGGCGGGCGTACTCGATAAGGAGAACGAGAAGCAGCATGCCGACGAATCCGGCGACGGCAGCGAGGGCGATGACGAATGTCGTGCCCGCGCTGACGCGATCGCCGGGGGCGGCCTTGTCGATCACGCTGAGGACACCCTCCGGACGGGTCGTCGTACCACTCGAGGTCAGGGTGATCAGATTGTCGCCGAGCTTGTTCGCGATGGTCGCCGCCAGCTCCGGGTTCTCATCTCGGGCGCGAATGATCAGCACTCGAGTGTCGGCGTTGGCCGTCACGGTCACC
Source organism: uncultured Thermoleophilia bacterium (assembly GCA_963710975.1). Classification (GTDB taxonomy): domain Bacteria; phylum Actinomycetota; class Thermoleophilia; order Gaiellales; family Gaiellaceae; genus JBBQXH01. The sequence continues at coordinate 555,112 of CAVQCG010000004.1, forward strand.
TTCGAGTCGAGCTGCGTGGGCGTCATCGGGAGGCCGAGGTCGCGGATGGTCTGTTCCAGCTGCGGAGTCGAGCTCGCCAGCGTTGCGTACGTCTGGGCGAGCCCGCCGGCGGCCCGTTGGGAATCGATGTCGGTATTGATCGGTCCGACGAGGAGCTGCACTCGCGACTCGTACTCGGGCGAGACGTTCCGTGTGATGAAGTAGGCGCAGGCACCGGCCACGATCGCCGCGATCATCAGCAGCCACCACCAGCGCCGGAGAACCGGCACGAAGCCGATCGAGCCGTACCCGTGGTCTTCCCGTCTGGCTGGCGTCATCGCTGCGGCCTTCGCGGGATTCTAGCCGGGCTCATCTCGAGACCTCGCGCGCGGTTTCGGATTCGGCGCCTGCAGAGTGTTCAAGGACGTGCTCGAACTGGGCGGCGAGGCCGTCGGCGAGGGGCGTCTTTGGCGACCAGCCGACCTCGGACCGGATCCGGGTGGTGTCGGCTGCCGTACGCCGGACGTCCCCGGCGGCCCCGTCGTCCCGCTGGAGGTCGAGGACGCTGCCGCTCATTGCCTCGCACATCTCGATCACGGCCAGCATGGAGGTCTCGGCGCCGCCACCGACGTTGTAGATGGCTCCGGCCGGGCCTCGATCCATCGCCGCGACCGTCGCGTCGACCGCATCGCCGACGTAGGTGAAGTCGCGCGACTGCTCGCCGGTGCCGTTCAACGTGAACCGCGTTCCCTCTACAAGGGCCGTGAGGATCCGGGCGAACGCCATGTCGGGGCGCTGGCGGGGGCCGAAGACGGTGAAGTACCGCATCCCGACCCAGTCGAGAGCGAAGTTCCGCTGGTAGGCGGTTGCCAGGCTCTCACAGGAGAGCTTCGTGACACCGTAGGGAGAGACCGGACGCGGGCGGGCGCTCTCGGATGTCGGGAACGCCTCGGCGTCGCCATAGACGGACGACGACGACGCGAAGACGATCCTGATGCCGAGCCCACCGGCCGCTTCGAACAGGCGCTGCGTCGCGACGATATTGTCACTCACGTACACCGCGAACGACGTCCCCCAGCTGCCGCGGACACCCGGCTGGGCCGCGAGGTGGAAGATACCGTCGGCTCCTTCGAGGAGCGGCTCGAGCCTCTCCTCGGTGAGATCGGCCTCGGCAAGTGAGAACGACGAGTCGCCGCGCAGAGTCTCGAGGTTCCGCTCCTTGATCTGTCGTGGGTAGTAGTCCGTGAACGCGTCGATGCCGAGCACCTCATGGCCGGCGGCGACCAGGGCTTCGGCGAGATGCGACCCGACGAAGCCGGCGCAACCGGTGACCACGTATCGGCTCAATGGGGAGTTTTTCTCTCTCGTTGGGATCGAGGACGCTGGGGATCCGCACACAGCCTAGATCGGCGGGGCGATACCTGGGCTTTAGAACGGTGTCGACAAGAGTACGATTCGCTGGGTGGGGGTCGAGCTTCGGGCTGCCGCACCGGGCTCTTCCGGCCGCGGACGGCTGGCGATCGCACTTGCCGCGGCCATCGTCGCGGCGCTCGCGCTCGCCGTGCCGGCCGGGGCAGAGACGCGCATTCTCGCAGTCGGCGACGTCGGCCAAGGCGGGGCGGCGCAGGAGCGATTCGGGGCCGCCGTGAGACGGTTCGAGGAGAAGAATCCCGCTGACCTGCTCGTTACCCTCGGTGACAACGACTACACCGATGACCCGGCAGCCTTTCGGGCGAACTGGAAGGCGAGCTTCGGGTGGCTGGGGAAAGCTGGAGTGGCGGTCGCCGGTGCTCTTGGAGACCATGACGTCGAGGGGCAGGACAGCGGAGTCTTCCAGTACGAGATCCTCGAGATGCCGGGCCCGTACTACACACGTGTCGTCGGCGACGTTGAGATCTTCGTGCTCGACGGGAGCTCGAGCTCGGGCATCACGGACGGCGCGCAACGTGCCTGGTTCGAGGGCGCGCTCGCGCATTCGACGGCGCGCTGGAAGGTCGTCGTCGTGCACAGGCCCGCGTACACATGTGGCCGGTACCGCGGCAGCGTCGACGTCGAAAACGTGCTCGTGCCGCTCTTCGAGCGCTACGGAGTCCAGCTCGTGCTCTCCGGAGACGACCACAACTACCAACGGTTCGAGCCGTCGAACGGCGTCACCTACATCGTCGACGGCGCCGGCAACTCTCGCCTGTACGGCCTCGAAAGCTGTCCCCGGCTATACCCGCGGCGGCTCGCGTCGGGCGCGACCCAGGGCTTTCTGTATCTCGTAGCCAATCAGGAGCGGCTCGACGGCTACCAGATCGCGACGACTGGAGAGCGAGTCGACCACTTCTCGCTGCACGCGTCTCCCAGCGCCTCGGCAGAGGGCGACGCGGGATACCGCGGTCCGTCGTTCGAGGGCGCGCGGCGTTCGCCGAGCGGATCGAAGCCGGAGTCGAAGCTGTGGTGGAACGACGGTTCGTGGTGGGGAAGCCTGTTCGACGTACGGAGCGGGGACTTCCATATCTTTCGCCTGGACGAGACGGAACAGCGTTGGCGTGACACGGGGACGCCGCTCGACCCGAGGGTCGCGAGCCGCGCGGACACGCTCTGGGACGGTCGTCACCTCTATGTCGCGTCGCACGTCACGTCCGAGCGGTCAACGGCGTCGCCGTCCCTTCTCTACCGCTTCAGCTACCGGGCGGATCGAAGGCGGTACATCCTCGACGACGGCTTCCCGACCCGTATCAACGCCGTCTCGAGCAAGACGCTCGTCATCGACTTGGATTCGACAGGGACGCTCTGGGCGACGTGGGTCGAGAACGGGAAGGTGATGGTGAACCGGACGGTGGACGCAGAAGGGAGTTGGGGGGCACCGTTCGTCGTGCCGGTCAAGGGCGTCGAGGTGGGCCCGGACATCTCGTCGGTCATCGCCTTCGACGGCGACAAGGTCGGCGTCTTTTGGGGGAGTCACAAGACACGGTCGTTCTTCTTCGCCGTGCACGAGGACGGTCGTCCCGCGCGGGAGTGGAGCCCGAGTGAGGAGATCACCGATCTCGGGAGCGCGGATGACCACGTGAACCTGAAGAGCGACTCGACCGGCCGCGTCTACGCCGTGGTGAAGACGACCGAGAAGGGGCCCTCCGACACGCTGATCTCCCTACTCGTCCGGGATCCCGATAGCGGCGAATGGTCGGGGCATACGGTGGGAACTGTCTTCGACGATTTCACGCGGGCGATCTGCGTCGTGGACGAGGAGCAGGGCATCGTCTTCGTCATCACGACTCGCCCCGTGCCGGATGCACATGAGGGGGCTGTCCAGATGAAGATGGCGCCGATCGATTCGATCTACTTCGAGCCCGGCGTCGGCATCCCCGTGATTCGCGACGTCCGTGCGCCCGACATGAGCGATGCGACCTCGACGAAGCAGCCGGTGACCAGCCGAACAGGGCTCGTCATCCTCGCCTCGAACAATCTCACGCGGCGCTACTGGCACTCGTTCGTCCCGCTCGAGACGTCGCCCCTCGTCCGGGACACGGGCGATACGACGACAGCCGTCGAGGCGAGCGGGGCTCCGACCGAAGGATCCTCGTCCCCGACGGCTCGCGAGATGCTGACGAAGGCGGCTCCGGCGCTGCTCGTCGCGTTCGGGCTCCCGCTCTGGCTTCTCGCGTTTGCCGCAATTCGCTCGAATCGGGGCCTCGCTCTCGTCGGGACGTACGGCATCACGCTCGTCGCGGCTGCCGCGGGGATCAGCCTTGCCCTTGCTTTGCTCGTTCTTTGAAAGATCCTCTTGTTTTTTCGTCTGTTACGAGTCACTGTGAGAAAGCCGTCGCACCGCTCGAAGGAGGCCACATGTCGCACTCGTCCGCCGAAGCCCCTGCGTCCGGGCTGGCACGCAGTTTCCGGGGATACGATCCCGCAGCAGTCGACCGGATGCTCCGCGACCTGACCTCGCGCTGCGAGTCAGCAGAGCGGGAGCGAGACGAGCTGAAGTCCCGGCTGAAGCAGGTTGAGGCGGACTCCGCCGAGTCCCGCGATCTCGAGCGTACGCTTCGCAATACGCTCGTCATCGCGCAGCGCTCGGCCGACGAGTTGAAGGAGCAGTCGAGGCTCGAGGCGGAGGCGACGGTCGAGGAAGCCCGCAACGAGGCACGCGGGATCGTCGGTCAGGCGGAAACGACCCTCGACGGAGCAAAGACCGAAGCGCGCGCGATCGTCGGCGAAACCGAGCGCCGAGCGGACTTGCTTCGCGCAGAGATCAAGTTGCTCGAGGAGCGCGAGCGCGAGACTCGGAAGCGCTTCTCCGAGCTTCTCCGGTCGACGCTGGCGCAGCTCGAGGGCACATCGGAGGGCGGACCTGCCGGGAGCACGCTCGTGGACGACCTCAGGCCGTCGGCCGACCGGGTTGGAGAGACCTCAGAGGACCTCGGCCGGATCTCGTAGCGCCCACTCGCCGGTGTCGGGTGCGAGCCCGAGGTTCGGCGTGAAACGGAAGCCTGCCGGGCGGATGCCGGCGGGAAGCTTGAACGAGAGGTAACCCTCGCAGCGATCGCCCGGCTCGAGGCGGATCTCGCGGAGCGCAGGCTCCATCTTCTGCGCGCCGGTCCGGTAGCTCTCGGCGTCGCTGCCGATCACGAACGCCCCGCCGGTCGGCATGTCCTCGAACGTGCCGCCGCCCGGATTGTGCACCTCGAGGAGCACGGCGACGTACCGGTCTGCTCCGATCTCGGTGGGGCTCCCCACCGGGTCGACGACGTCCCGAATCGTCGCGTCGATCGTCCCGCCCTCCGTCAGAGCGCGAAGGGAGATGGTGTCCCCGATGCCCGCGGCCGACGCGAGATCCACGAGCTCGGGCTCGTGCACGTCCTCCGGCAGCTCCGCCGGGGTCGCGCGCGGCCTCCTCGGCGGCAGGCGGTGGAATCAGGGCCGCCGGGAGCGGGGGCACGTCCCACTGCGGCGAGTGATCCCAGGCCTCGACCGGCGGAGGGCGTTCGGGCTCCGCGACCCGCGTCTCCGGCTCGGTCGGAAGGCCGGGCAACTCGGCGGCGTGCGGCTCGGACACCGCGGGCCTGCGGGCGTCCCCTGCGAGCCGCCTCCCGAACGAGACGAGCGCGCGCGCCGCGAGCGCAATGATCACGAGCGCGATCGGCTCGATGACGAACACCTTCAGGAGACCGAGGCGCGTCCGCCCCCACCGATCGGCGTACTCACGATTCCATTCGTCGATCCGGCCGAGGCCGCTCGAGATCGTCCGTCCGTCGGCGAGATCGAGGATGCCGCCGACGAGGAAGAACCAGGTCGCCGCCAGGGCCGCCGCAACTCCCAGTGCGACGGCGATGACGATCACGCCGTACCCGATGATCTTCATGATCCACGCGCCCGGATGGGCGTACGGAACGGGTTCGGCGCGGGCGGGTCGATCTCCTGGCTAGCGCTCGCCGATCCCGAACGGCAGATGGGCGAGGGCGCGGTCACGTCTCGCTTTGACGGTTCCCTTCCGTCGCGACGCCCGTGCGGGCCCTTCGGCTTCGACGCGCACTTCCGCCACGGTCACGCCCGGACGGTCGAGAACCTCGGCGAGCGCTGCGTCGACGGGGCCCTCCAGGCGAGCGTGTCCGACGTGATAGGCGCGAGCGAGATCCCGGAGTGTCGTGGGTGGCAGGTCGATCCCGAACTCGTGGCCGACCCCGGCGAGTTGCTGGAGCCGGATCAGCCCGTACCGGCCGTCGGTGAGCACGATGACGGACAGGCGGACGCCTTCGCGTGCCGCCGTTGCGAGCTCGGAGGGCGAGACAGCGAGCCCGCCGTCCCCGATCAGGGCGACGACGTGGCGGTCGGGTGCCGCGAGCGCGGCGCCGACGGCGGCCGGAAGCCCGAAGCCCATGGCCTGGAAGTCGGTCGGAACGATCAGGCCTCGGGGCTCGAGGACGTCGAAGTGCCGTCGCGCGAGGTACTGATGCAAGCCAGAGTCGGTGACGAGGCACGCGGTCGCGGGGGAGAGCCCGGCGCAGCGCCCCGAAGAACGCGTCGAAGCGATTCGGGACGAGCTCGGGAAGCGTCGACTCTGGCCCCTGTCCCACTCGCGAGCGTCGCAGCGAGGCGGCGGCCCGTGCGATGTCGTCCGCGATCCAGCCGGAGACGTGTCGCGGGTTGGCCTCGAGCAACGCCGCGAGCAGTCCCGGAACATCGCCGGCGGCGCTCACGCGGGCCGGATAGTTCATGCCGAGGACCTCGGGCGAGGCATCGACGTGAACGAGCTTCTCGCGAGGGAGGCGAAGCTTGAAGCCCGCTGCCCCGTTGTGGCCGAGCTTGCAGCCGAGAGCGAGCACGAGATCACAGCTCTCGATCAGAGCGTTGAGCTCGTCGATCCCGCCGCCGACGGGGTCGTACGGCAGCACCAGGGGGTGGTCCTCGGGAAGGACGCCCCGTGCCGAGGTCGTCGCGACCACCGGCGCCGGGAGACGCTCGGCGAGCTCCCGGAGCAGATCCGGTGCCGCGGCCGCACCCTGGCCTGCATAGATGAGAACCCGGGTTGCGCGGGTGAGCTCGCCAGCGAGTCGGGCGACGAGCTCCGGATCGGCGGTCGGCTCACCCTGACCGGACGCGGCCTGTCCGGGCGGGGCCATGCCGGCGAGGGCCGACGGTGACAGCTCGACGAGGACGGGTCCCGGCTCGCCGCCGCGAGCGAGGGCGAACGCATGCCGTAGCACCGGTGAGATCTCGTGTGGCCGATCGGCACGTACCGTCCCCTTGACGACCGGTGCAGCCATCGTGGCCTGGTCGATGGCCTGGAGCTGAAACGCCGAGCCGGGGCTCTCCGCCGGCGTTCCGGTCAGATGGACGATCGGTACGGAGTCGAGCCGAGCCTCGGCGAGCGCGGGGAGCGCGTACGCGAATCCGGGGCCGGGAATCGTCAGCAGGACGCCGGGCCGGCCGGAGATTCTGGCGTAGCCGTTGGCCATGAAGCCGCCCGCGAGCTCGCTGGCCGGAACCACGGTGCGCAGGCCTGGATCGACGGAGCGCCTCGAACAGGCTGACGTTCTGCGTGCCCGGGAGGGCGAACACGGTTCGCACGCCGAGCGCCTCGAGCTCCGCGCACACCTGCCCACTGCCGCGGAGGCGCGCCGTCACTGCCGCCGGCGCGTTGCCTGGCGAAGTCGCCGGGCCGATCGCGCGACCGCCGGCATCGGATCGTTCCAGCGGAGAATCGCCGTACGAGCACCTGCGACGGACCGGATCCAGGCGGGGAACCCGAGGGCATGCTCGTCCCGAAGCGCGAGGAATGCGCGGAGATCCTGTCCGAGGAAGACGAACCGCTCGCCGAGTCGATACTCGCCGATGGGGTCGACGGGGAGCCCGAGAGCGTCACGATGCGCGAGCCGGCAGACGTCGACCCCGCAGAGCGCCGCGAACTCGACGTACCACCAGGCGCGGGTGTTGATCTCGATGATGCGCAGGACGCCGTCCCGCGCATCGAGCTTGAACTCGGCGCTGAAGATTCCGCGATACCCGACGTCCGCGAGCAGCCTGTCGAGGTCGCCGACCGCCTGCGATACCTCCGAGAGCGGGACGCTCACCATGATGCTCGAGTTGCCGAAGTCAGTCGGGTACATGCGGATCCGGCGCCGCGCGAAGCGCGCCGCAACGACGCCTTTGCGATCGACGAAGCCGTCGATGAAGTAGTGCGACGTGGCGGGCCCGGGAACGTACTCCTGGAGGACAGCCTCGAGACCCACCTCCTCCATCTCGGCGTACCGGGCCCGAGCATCCGCTCGGTCGCTCAGGGAGAAGGCCTTGCAATGGAATCGCTGATTGAAAAGGTGCGACGTACGCGGCTTCAGGAAGAAGCGCGGGAGGTCGGCGTCCGAGACCGAGTCGAGGTCATCGGCCGAATCGACGAGAATCGTTCTCGGGTGCGGCACGGCGGACTGCGCGAGCTGCGTCGCGAAAGCCCCCTTGTCGACGAAGGCGTCGATGATTGCCTGCGACGGCATGCTGACGGGGAACCTTCTTGCGGTCGCCGGGGGAAGCGCCGTGACGGCCTCACACCACGCGTCGCTGCAGGGGGTCAGAACGGCGCGTTCCAGCGGGAGCTGCTCGAGGGTGCCGACGAGCTCGCCGGGCTCGACAGTCGCCGGGACGTAGCCGTGCAGTGACTTCGCCCACCGCGAGCGTGCCGCGAAGTCGCCCTCGCGTCCGATGAGATACGGCCGGATCCCGGCACGCCCGAGACATCTGACCGTGCCAAGCGCTGTGACGTCGGCACCGAGGACGAGTGCGGGGGTCCCTGTCTCGATCAGGTCGGCAGCGCGGGCCTGCTCCCCGGCGCTCCGCGAAACGGGCGCTTCGACGGGTGTCAGAATGCCGGGACGCGCCATGTCGCAAGCCTTATCGGCAGGACCGTCCCGCAGGGTTAGAGTCCGGCGACCGGGTGGTTCAGATCTGGACGACGAGCCCGTCGATCGCGCGTTCCACGCCGGGCGGGGTCGGGAGCTCGGCGGGCCGGTGCGTGAGCATCGTCCGGGGGTTCCCCACCGCGATCGCCTCGGCCGCCGAGAGGTGACCGCGAGGCGTCGCGTCCTCGCCCGCATCGGTGAGCGTCGCCTCGCAGAGAAAGAGATCTGCCTCTGCGGCGAGCACCGGCAGGCTGTCGCAGGGGCCCGTGTCTCCCGAATAGGCCAGCACTTCGTCACCGGGCCCTTCCACGCGGAATCCGAACGCCTCGATGTCATAGTGGCGCATCGGCTCGGCAACCAGCCGGAAGCCTGCGGCCTCGAACGGGACCTGCGGCTCGTAGTCGGCGATCTCGAACGTCTCTTCGAACATTCCCGGATGGCCCCACCAGCCAGCGAACGTATCGAGCTCGCGCCGGCCGGTCGGCGGAAGCCAGAGAACCGGCTTGTGGGGTAGGCCGCCGTGCTTCGTGAACCAGACCCATGGCACGAGGTCGCCCCAGTGATCGAGGTGGAAATGCGTGATCGCGATCGCGTCGACGGCGAGAAGACCGTTGGTGCGGAGCCGCGACAGGACGCCTGGGCCGCAGTCGAGGAGCAACCGTCCGCCCGCCTCGACGACGTAGCCGGAGTGCGCGCTACCCGGGTTCGGCCACGCGGGCGAGGAGCCGATGACGGTGAGTTGCACCCCCATATACTTGCGTACATGGGCCGGCCGATACGCGTCGTGGTTGCGAAGCCGGGCCTCGACGGTCATGACAGGGGGGCAAAAGTCATTGCGCGCTCCCTTCGCGATGCGGGCTTCGAGGTGATCTACACGGGTCTTCATCAAACGCCGGAGCAGATCGTCGAGACGGCGATCCAGGAGGATGCAGACGTCGTCGGTATCTCGATTCTCTCCGGCGCGCACATGACGCTCGTCCCGCGAATCCTCGATCTGCTGCGTGAGAACGGTGCCGAGGACGTGATCGTGGTCGTCGGCGGGACGATTCCACGGGATGACGTCGTCGCTCTCAAGGAGCTCGGGGTCGCAGAGATCTTCACGCCGGGTGCGCCGCTCTCGGAGATCGTCGATTTCCTGCGCGAACGGGTCCCCGCGTCAGCGTGAGTCACGACTGATGCCGATCGACGTCGAGCGCTCCGGCGGCACCGCGACGGTCACGGTGAATCGACCCGAAGCGATGAATGCCCTCGATCTGCCGCACGCCGGAGAGTTGTGCGACCGCCTCGAGGAGCTTGCGTCGGACGGAGACGTTCGATCGGTTCTCCTCACCGGCGCGGGTGAGAAGGCGTTCATCGCGGGCGCCGACATCAAGTACATGCACGGCCTGACCGTCCTCGAGGCCCGGCGATGGGGGGAGCTGGGCCACCGGATCGGGGAGCTGCTCGAGACCATGTCGAAGCCCACCGTCGCTGCCATCAACGGCTATGCGCTCGGCGGTGGGTGTGAGGTTGCGCTGGCGTGCGACATCCGGCTCGCATCCTCGCGGGCGCGCCTTGGCCAGCCCGAAGTGAACCTCGGGATCTTTCCGGGATGGGGCGGAAGCCTCCGGCTCGCGCGGACGACGTCGCTCGGATTCGCCAAGGAGCTCATCCTCACCGGCCGCATGGTCGAGGCAGACGAGGCTCTTGCCCGGGGTCTCGTAAACGCGGTGCACCAACCCGACGAGCTGATGCCACGGGCGCTCGAGCTGTGTCACGCCTTCGCGACGAAGAGCCCGCTGGCGCTCGCCTACGCGAAGGAAGCAACGAACCTCGCGCTCCAGGGCGACCATCGCGCGAACCTCGAGACCGAGGCGCGCCTCTTCGCGATGCTCTTCTCCACCGAGGATCAGAAAGAGGGGATGGCGGCCTTCTCGGAGAAGCGCGAGCCCGAGTTCCGGGGGCGGTGACCTGCAAGGAGCGGAGCGACGCGCAGTGGACGGCAAAGCCGGCCACGAAGGCTCACGGCTGCGCAGCAGCCGAACGGGGGCGTCCCCGGGTTCCGGGGGCGGTGACCTGCACGGAGCGGAGCGACGCGCAGTGGACGGCAAAGCCGGCCACGAAGGCTCACGGCTGCGCAGCAGCCGAACACCCCGGTCGGGGGCGTCGCTTCGCTCCTTGGGATACGCCGGCTGGCGCCGGCTGGCCTTCGCGCCCTGGCGGGCTGCGCCCGCGGTCGCTGCAAGGCCGGCCTCTCGGCCGGCCTTGCTAGCCTGACCGAGCGGGAGTCCCTTACGGGGGCTGAGAGGTGGCCACGAGGCTGCGACCGGCGAACCTGATCTGGGTCATGCCAGCGGAGGGAGCGGGATGAGCGACAACGATCCACTCGTGATCGCGGGCCGGACATTCCGGTCGCGGCTGATCACCGGAACGGGAAAGTACGACACGTTCGAGACGATGCGCGATGCGATCGTCGAGTCGCGGTGCGAGATGGTCACCGTGGCGGTGCGACGGATCGACTTCGACTCACCCGGGGAGGACATCACGAGCTTTCTCCCGGACGACGTGCTCCTTCTTCCGAACACGTCGGGGGCGGCGACCGCGGAGGAGGCCCTTCGGATCGCCCGGCTCGCGCGCGCCGGCGGGCTGCCGGACTGGATCAAGCTCGAGGTCATCCCCGATCCGCGGTATCTGCTTCCGGACCCCGTCGGAACGTTGAGGGCCGCCGAGCTTCTCGTTGCCGACGGGTTCACGGTTCTCCCGTACGTGATGCCTGGACCCGGCGCTCGCGAAACAGCTCGAGGACGCCGGCTGCGCGACCGTCATGCCCCTCGCAGCACCGATCGGCTCAGGGCGGGGCCTCAAGCTCCTCGAGGCGATCCGGATCATGATCGAGCAGGCGACCGTGCCCGTGGTCGTCGACGCGGGCCTCGGCGCGCCGTCGCACGCCGCCGAGGCGATGGAGCTCGGGGCCGACGCTGTGCTCGTGAACACTGCGATTGCACGGGCCGGAGATCCGGTGGCAATGGCCAGGGGCTTTCGCCTCGGCGTGGAGGCAGGTCGGACTGCCTACCTCGCCGGTGTCATGGAGGAGCATGTCGAGGCGGTCGCGTCGAGCCCGACCGTCGGAGCCGTGTCCGGGCCGTGACCTGTACGGTCAACGGGAAGGCGCACGAGCTCGAGCCCGGCGAGACCGTCAACCGCCTCCTCGACCGCCTCGGTCTCGAGGGACGCTACGCGCTCGTCGAGCTGAACAGCGAGGCCCTGGAGCGGATCGCCTACGCGACGACCGAGCTCGCCGACGGAGATGTCGTCATCGTGGCGCGACCGGTAGCGGGCGGCTAGCGTTCAGAGATGCTCGACGACAGCCGCCTCTACCTCGTCACCGGCGCGAGACCCGATCTGGCCGACTTTCTGGTGGAAGCGGTAGCAGGTGGCGTCGATGCCGTTCAGCTCCGCGAGAAGTCGCTGGACGATCGTCAGCTTCTCTCTGTGCTGGACGAGGCCCGCGCCGTCACGCGCCGCCTCGGGGTTCCGTTCATCGTGAACGACCGGCCCGATCTCGCCGTCATCGTCGAGGCCGACTGCGTTCACGTCGGCCAGGACGACCTACCAGTGGAGGCAGCGCGCATGCTCGGTCTGCCGGTGGGCCTCTCGACCCATGCTCCGTCGGAGATCGACGTCGCGAACGCCGACTACCTCGGCGTCGGCCCGGTGTACGCCACCCCGACGAAGGCGGGAAGGCCGGCGGTCGGGCTCGATCTCGTCCGGTATGCCGCACACCATTCGCGTGTGCCGTGGTTTGCGATTGGCGGAATCGACGCGTCGAACGTGGACGCCGTCGTGGCGGCCGGTGCACGCCGGATCGCCGTCGTGCGCGCGATCGGAGACGCCGCGGACCCCGCGGACGCCGCCCGTTCCCTCAGTCGGGCGCTCGATCGCGTTCCGGCGCTCGCGGAGCGAACGTGAGGCCTGCGCGGCGGCTCATCGTCGCCGTCGTCGCGCTTGCGGCTCTCGCAGCCGTCGGCGTGTCCGTCGTGCTGGCGCGTCCCGCCGGCCCGAGCTTCAACGTTCCCGCGGGCGCGTTGCTTCCGGACCTCGACCCCGTTGCCCCCTTCGGGCTTCAGGCCCGCATCGTTGCGGTCGACGGGAATCGGCACGTGCGCCTGAGCTTCGTCTCTGCCGCGGAGAACATCGGTGCCGGGGTGCTCTGGATCCGTGGTGCGCGTACCTCGATTGGCAGCGAGACGATGAATGCAGAGCAGGTGATCCGGTTGCGCAACGGTTCCACCGTGACGAAGCAGGGCGTCGGCAGCATGCGCTACATCGTCGATCCCACGCACGAGCACTGGCACCTCGAGCCGTTCATGATCTACGAGCTGCGCACGCAGAAGGGATTCAAGATCGCGAGGCCGGACGAGAAGACCGGGTTCTGTCTCGGCGATCGCTACGCCTTCGACCCAACGCGTCTCGCGTCCCCTCCGGGTCCTCCGGAGTTCGTGTCGGACTGCGGGCTCGGCGACACCGGCCTCCTCGCGGTGGAGGAAGGCATCGCACCGGGGTACGGCGATAACTACCGGCAGTGGCTCGACGGTCAATGGGTCGACATCACGGGTCTTGCGGCAGGACGGTACGTCCTCGTCCACCGGGTGAACCGCGGCCGCCCTCTGGTCGAGTCGAACTACGCGAACAACGCGTCCTCTGTCCTGCTGTCGCTGACGTGGCCGACGGGGAAGCAGGGCTTCCCTCAGATCACCGTGCTTCGGACCTGTCCGAAGACGGCCCGCTGCCCCGCACCGAAGTAGGTCTCGAACGCGTCAGGCCTTGCGGAAGACGGCCCGGGCGGCCGTCAGCGTGCCCGGCTTCCCGAGCTGGGTGTTGAGCGTCAGCTGAATCGGTGCCGTGGTGACGGTGACCTTCTCGCCCACCTTGACGGACCCGATCTTCGCGTTCACGGGCCCCCCAGCCTTGATGCGCTGCAGGATGGCGTCGGCCGGCACCGTGATCGTGACCGTCTTCGTGACGCGATACTTCCCGCCGACAGACAGGGTGACGCTCGTGACCTTGATCGAGATCGTGGACGGCGCCTGCGGCTCGCCGCCGGTGCCCGGGTCGGTTCCGTCCCCGTTCCCCGTCCCCGGATCGGTTCCGACGCCGGCTCCCGCGTCCGTGCCGCCCGTCCCCGGATCGGTCGGGTCGGTCGGCTGGACGGGGTCGGGCGGCTGGGCCGGAGGCTCGGGAACGGAGACGGCGGTCACCGTACCGTCGAGCGTCAGGGTCGCCGCACCGGCCGCCCCCCGCTTGAACGCTGGCGAGTAGGGGAACAGGAGATGGTTGGCGCGGCGGAGCCACTTGTACGGCGACACGGCTCCGCGGTCGCCGGGATGCAGCTCGAAGTGGAGATGGGTGCCGACGCCGTTGGCATCGCCCGAGTCGCCGACGTAGCCGACGAGCTGTCCTCCCCGGACCTTCTGGTTCGTCTTCAGCCCCTCAGCGTAGGCGATCCCCGGCTTGCACGAGCCGTTGTTGTCGTTCTTCGCCGTGAGGTCGTTGTTGAGGTGGATGTAGATGTACGTCGTCCCGCTCGCGCCGAACAGGTAGAGCATGCAGCCGGCGCTCGAGGATGCGGTGTAGATCTGGACCCTCCCCGGCTCGACGGCAACCACGGGGGTCTTCCAGGCGGCCATGAGGTCGTTGCCCTCGTGGCGCCCCTGGCCGCGTGGGTCGCCGAAGTCGTCGGTGTAGGACGTCGGTCCCACCACCGGGAAGATGATCGTTGCGGGGACGCCTTTGGCAATCGTCTCGACACGAGCGTCGGCGGTCCCTGCGAGGGCCCACAGAAGAAGGAGGGCGAGGGCCACTCGAGCGGTCGTCCGGTGGCGACGGCTGTGCTCCGGTGCGCGCACGAAGTGGGAGACCCTAGCAAATCGCTTTCCGGAACGTTCGTCTCGCGGCCCCCTCGTGGGGATGGTTAGAGTGCCGTCCGGATGAAGATCGCCGTCTGCGTGAAGGAGGTTCCGGACAGCGCCGCGCCACGGCGGATGGATCCAGGCACGCTCCGTCTCGACCGATCGGGTGAGGGTGCGTTGAACCCCTGGGACCTCTCCGCCGTCGAGGAAGCGCTCCGGCTCGTGGAGGCGCAGGGTGGCGAGGTCGTGTGCGTTTCGATGGGCCCCGAGCGAGCCGCCGGCTCTCTGCGGAAGGCGCTCGCAATGGGCGCCGACCGGTCGGTCCTCGTGTCCGACCCGGCGCTCGGGGGCTCCGATCTCCTCGCGACGAGCCTGGTGCTGGCGAAGGCGCTCGAGCGCGAGCAGGCAGATCTCGTCCTGTTCGGCCAGCAGGCGGCCGACTCGGACGGTGCCGTGTTGTGGGCGGCGGTCGCCGACCGCCTTCGCCTTCCGCTCGTCTCGCAGGCTGCAAGCCTCGACGTGGCCGACGGTCGGGTTGCCGTCAAGCGCCAGACCGAGTTCGGCTATGAGCACATCGAGGCGCCGACGCCGTGCGTTGTCGCGGTATCGGATGCCATCAACGAACCGCGCTACCCGTCGCTCAAGGGGATCATGGGCGCGAAGAAGAAGCCCCAGGACACGCTGACCGCGGCCGATCTCGGTCTCACGGACGCCGAGATCGGCGAGAGCGGCTCCGGCACGACGGTGATCGCGCTCCTGCCTCCCCCGCCTCGTGGTGACACGCTTCTGATCGAGGATGACGCCGCGGCCGCCGACAGGATCGTCGAGTACCTGGCCGAGAAGAAGCTGATCTAGCCATGCCGGGCTGCCTCGTCTTCGTCGAACACGCTGCGGGGGAATTGCAGAAGCCGTCCCTCGGCGTCCTCTCGAAGGCAGCGTCGCTGTTCGACGACGTTGCGGCGTGCCTCACAGGCCATGGAGTCCGTGACCTCGCCGCGGACGTCGGCGGCTACGGCGCAAGGACGGTCTACGTGGCAGACTCGCCTGAGCTCGCGAGCCCTCTGCCGCAGCCCAGGGTCGACGTGCTCGCCCGGATTCTCGAGACGAGCGGGCTCGACACGGTGCTCTTCGGCGCCTCGGTCCTCGCGTCCGATGTCGCGGCCGGGCTCGCGGCGCGCGCCGGAGGTGGCCTCAACTGGGATCTCACCGAGCTTCGGACCGAGGGCGGAGACCTCGTCGGCCGGCGGCCGGCGCTCCAGGATTCGGTGCTCGTCGATTGTGGCTGGAAGGCGACGCCGCGCATCGGGCTCGTCCGCTCCGGCACGTTCGAGGCGATGCCTGCAGGCGGCGGTGGCGCTGCGGTCGTCGACGTAGCCGTCGAGCTCGAGGACTTCTCGACGAGGGCCACGATGGCCGATCGGGAGGTCGCAGCCGGCGAAGGGCCCGCGATCGACGAGGCGGAGATCATCGTCGCGGGCGGGCGCGGGCTCGGGTCGCCCGACAACTTCGGTCTCGTCGAGGGTCTCGCCGACGCGCTCGGCGGCGCCGTGGCGGCGACGCGGGCAGTCGTGGACGCCGGCTGGTATCCGTACTCGACCCAGGTCGGCCAGACGGGCAAGACCGTCGCGCCGAAGCTCTACGTCGCGTGTGGCATCTCCGGCGCCATCCAGCACAAGGTCGGGATGCAGGGCTCCGGCACGATCGTCGCGATCAACAAGGACAAGAACGCGCCGATCTTCGACTTCTGCGATCTCGGCGTGGTCGGGGACCTGTTCGAGATCGTGCCGAAGCTGACCGAGCTCGTCCGCGCGCGGAAGGGCTGATCATGGGTGTTCGTCCGGCAGACTTCCCGCCCCCCGTTTCCGAGCGAGACTTCGTCACGGCTCCGACCGACCCGGCAGACGAACGGATCGACGTCGGGCTCCTCGTCGTCGGAGGCGGGCCCGCAGGGCTCGTCGCGGCGATTCGCGCCGGGCAGCTCCTCGAGGACGATCCCGCGCTCGGCGAACGTCTCGGTGACGTTCCGATCGCGGTCGTCGAGAAGGGAAAGGCCTGTGGCTCGCACGTGCTCTCCGGCGCTGTCGTCAATCCGCGCTCGCTCAGGCTGCTCTTCCCGGGAATGCGTGCGGACGACATGCCCTTCTACGGGCCCGTCGACCACGAGGCGGTCTACTACCTGACCTCGAAGCGTGCGGTGCAGATCCCGCCGCCGCCGACGATGCTGAACCACGGGAACTACATCGGCTCGATGAGCCGGATCTCCCGGTGGCTCGCCGAGCGGGCGGAGGAGCTCGGCGTGACGATCGTCCCCGAGACGTCGGCGGCGAAGCTCCTCGTCAGCGGTGGCCGGGTGGTCGGTGTCCGCACGGGCGACCGCGGGCGCGGCAAGGACGGTACGGAGCTCGGGAACTTCGAGCCCGGGTCGGACATCGTCGCGCGGGCGACGATTCTCGCCGAGGGCACGATCGGTCACCTGACCCGGGCGGCGATCTCGGAGTTCGGCGTCGCCGGCGAGGCTCCCCAGACGTATGCGCTCGGTGTCAAGGAGGTGTGGGAGGTTCCGAAGCCGCTGCACAAGATCGTCCACACGATGGGCTGGCCGCTCCGCGGCGGGTCGAAGTATCGCGAGTTCGGCGGAAGCTTCATCTACCCGATGGGCGAGGAGATGGTCTGCCTCGGCCTCGTCGTCGGGCTCGACTACACCGATGCCTCGCTGTCGGTGCACGACATGCTGCAGGAGCTGAAGCTGCACCCGCTCGTCAGGAAGATCATCGAGGGCGGGACGAGGGTTTCCTGGGGGGCCAAGACGATCCCGGAGGGCGGGATCCAGTCGATGCCGACGAAGTTCGCCGTTCCCGGAGCGCTCTTCGCAGGCGACGGCGTCGGCCTCGTGAACGTGCCGGCGCTGAAGGGTGTCCACTATGCAATGCGCTCGGGAATGCTGGCTGCCGAGGCGGCCATCGATGCGATCGGCCCCGGCGGAACGGCCTGGGAGCCTGGCGGTCTCGACAGCTATGACCGGGAGATCCGGGAGAGCTTCATCTGGCGTGACCTCGAGCGGGTACGCAACATGCGCCCAGCCTTTCACAAGGGCTTCCTCCGGGGCTCTATCGGCGCGGGCATCGCCACCGCGTCGCTCGGGAAGGTGCCGAGGAAGAATCGAAAGGTGGTCGCGGATGCCGACGCCGCCGTCACCGACCAGTCCGCCGGCAAGAGCTATCCGAAGCCCGACGGCGTCGTCACCTTCGACAAGCTGTCGAGCGTCTTCCTTTCCGGAAACAAGACACGCGACGACGCACCGGATCACATCCGCGTGCGGCACCAGGTTCCGCGCGAGCTGGCGGAGACCTGGGTGAACATGTGCCCCGCGCAGGTCTACGAGATCGTCGCCAACGGAGCCGCCGGAGACGAGGTGACGGTCGAGGTGACCGCCTCGAACTGCGTCCAGTGCGGGGCGATCACCGCGAAGGGAGGCCGGCTCACGCCTCCCGAGGGCGGCGACGGGCCCGACTACACCCTGATGTAGGGACAGGCGTGGCGGCTTCCCCCGACGGCGTCCTTCCAGGGATCGATGTCGAGCGGGCAGCCGCCGGTCTCGGTGACCGCGTTCACCGCACCCCGACGCTGTCGTCCGCCACGCTCGGCCGGATCGCCGGCGCCCCGGTCTTCCTGAAGGCCGAGCTCTTCCAGCGAACCGGCTCCTTCAAGCCCCGCGGGGTCTTCACGCGGCTGGACGCCCTGAGTGCAGACGAGCGGCGCGCCGGCGTGATCAGTGTGTCCGCCGGCAACCATGCCGGTGCGTTGGCGTATGCGAGCGCGCGGGAGGGAATCGACTGCGTCGTGGTCATGTGGCGCGGTGCGAGCCGGCTGAAGGCCGCTGCTGCCGTCGGCTACGGCGCCTCGGTCGATCAGGAGTCGGCCGGGCCGGCGGAGGCGTTCGCGCGTCTCGAGGAGATCCGTGGCGACCGTCTTTTCGTCCACCCGTTCGACGACCCTCTCGTCATCGCAGGGCAGGGAACCGTCGGCCTCGAGCTCTGCGACGACCTTCCCGGTGTCGACGTCATCGTCGTACCCGTCGGAGGCGGGGGCCTGGTTGCGGGGATCTCGGTCGCCACGAAGGCCATGGCCCCATCGGTACGGGTGATCGCCGTGGAGCCCGAGCTGTCGGACGCGCTCGGGGCCGCGCTCGCCGCCGGGAGGCCTGTTCCGGTCGCTCCCGCGTCGATTGCCGACGGTCTCGAATGCACCCTTTGCCGGGGCGCTTCCCGTTGCGGTCTGCCAGGCCTACTGCGTCGAGCACGTCACCGTGAGCGAGGAGGAAATACGGGAGGGCTTCCGCTTCCTGTACCAGCGCGCGAAGCTCGCCGTCGAGCCGGGCGGCGCGGCGGCCGTCGGAGCGCTGCTTGCCGGCAAGATCGACGTTCGAGGTGCGCGTGCGGTGGCCCTTGTCGTCTCTGGAGGCAACGTGGTGCCCGAAACTGTCTCTGATATCCTCACTCGAGATGAAGACCGAGATCCATCCTGACTACGTTCTCGCGACGGTGCGGTGCTCGTGCGGTAACACGTTCGAGACCAGGTCGACGAAATCGGACCTGCACGTCGAGATCTGCTCGGCCTGTCACCCCTTCTACACCGGAAAGCAGAAGCTTCTCGATACGGGTGGTCGTGTGGAGCGCTTCCAGCGGCGCCTCGAGAAGGCCCAGCCGCGCCGCTCCTGAGCGCGTCCTGACCCCGTGAGCGCGCCGATCGGTGGTCAGGCAGTCCTGGAGGGCGTCATGATGCGCGGTCCGTCTGCGTGGGCGCTCGCCGTGCGGAAGCCGGACGGGGAGATCGCGCAGGTCGACTACCCGATCTCCTCGGTGCTCCTCAGGCATCGCTGGCTCCGGCTCCCGGTCATCCGGGGGGTCGCGGCGCTCGGCGAGTCACTCGCCATCGGCTTCAGGGCCCTTGCGATCTCGGCGAACTACGCGGCCCAGGAGGAGGGGGAGGAGGGCGAGCCCGCGAAGGAGCTGACGCGGACGCAGCTGATCTTCGCGTTCGCCATCGCCATCGGGTTCGCGGTCGTCCTCTTCAAGGTCTCACCCGCGCTGATCTCCAACTGGTTGCCGATCAGCGACCGGTGGTTCGTGATCGTCGAAGGGCTGATCAGGGTGGGGATCTTCGTCGCGTACCTGACGCTGATCTCGCTCTGGCCCGACCTCAGGCGCGTCTTCCAGTACCACGCCGCCGAGCACAAGGCGATCAACGCCTACGAGGCCGGGGACGAGCTCGAGCCGGAGAGCGTCCAGCGTCACAGCCTGATCCACGTTCGCTGCGGGACGGCGTTCCTTCTGTACGTGATGGTCATCGCCATCTTCGTCTTTGCCTTCTTCGGGAAATTGCCGTGGTACTGGCTGATCGCGTCGCGTATCCTCGCGCTCCCGCTGATCGCGGGCCTGGCCTACGAGGTGATCCGCTTCGCCGGCCGACATTCGAGCAACCCTGTGCTCCGCGCCGTTCTCGCTCCGGGTCTCTGGCTCCAGCGGTTGACGACGCGCGAGCCGACGCTGGATCAGATCGAGGTCTCGATTCGGGCGCTTCGCGAGGTTCTCCGGCTCGAGGGCCGGACGACCCCGGAGGAGCGCAAAGTCGAGATCATGGCGTAGCGAAGTACACACGACACGAAGGGAGCCTCATGGCCGTCGAGCGGAAGGCAACTGCCGTCTGGAACGGAAGTCTGATGGAGGGAAGCGGGAGGGTGTCCGCCGAGAGCGGTGTCCTCGATGACGTGGCCGTGACCTGGCCGGCGCGCGCCGAGCGAACAGATGCGGGAACCAGTCCGGAGGAGCTCATCGCCGCCGCGCATGCGGCGTGCTACTCGATGGCGCTCTCGCACGGCCTTGCCGGGGAGGGAACCCCACCTGATGAGCTCAACGTGACTGCGACCGTCGGATTCCAGGCTGGGGAGGGGATCACGGGCATCCAGCTCGACGTTCGCGGTCGCGTCCCCGGGATCGACGCAGCCGGCTTCGAGGCTGCCGCCGCTGCGGCAGCGGAGAACTGCCCGGTCTCGAAGGCCCTCGCGGCAGTCGCGATCACCCACCGGGCGACGCTCGAGAGCTGAGGTCTCAGAGGCTGAGGCCAGAGAATCGTGAGGATCGTCTTCCTCACGTTCGCGTTCCAGCACCCGCAGATGCGGGGCTCGGCTCGCTCGTACCACTTCATCCGCGAGCTCGGAGGCCGGCACGACGTGACCCTGCTCTCGCTGAGTGAGGTGCCCGTCCCGGGTGAGGTCGTCGACGAAACCGCGGCGCACGCGGACGAGATCCGCGTGTACGAGAGCGCGGTCGCTCGGGACGGGCGGCGCCACGAGCGGCTGCGCGCCTACCGGGCCGCGATGACGCGAATGGGCGACGATCTCGCGCAGATTCATGCCGAGCGCCCCTTCGACGTCGCGGTGCTGCACGGGAAGCCCCTCCTGCCGGTCTGGAAGCGTGCCGCAGGGTTGCCTCTCGTCGCGGACATCTGCGACGCGGACTCGATGCGGATCCGGCAGCGTGCGGCGCTCGTCCCGCTTCGGCACCGTCCTGCCCTGCTCGCCTATGCGGCATCCGTTCGCCGTCAGGAGCGCCGGCTCGCGCAGGCAACGCCGTACGTCTCGTTCATCTCGGCCCGCGATCGTGACGCCGTCGTCGGCACGTCGACCGGGGCGGTCGTGATACCGAACGGGGTCGATCTGGACTACTGGACGAGACGGACCGAGTCGCGAGGAAGCCGCAGGCTCGTGTTCACGGGAGTGATGGACTACAAGCCGAACGAGGACGCCGCAGAGCTGCTCGCCGACGAGATCCTGCCGCTCGTGCAGAAGCAGGTTCCAGAGGCCGAGGTTCTGATCGTGGGTCGCGATGCGCGTCCCGAGCTGCTCGCAAGAGGCTCACGGGCGGACGTCACCGTGACCGGCTTCGTCGATGATCTCCGCCCGTACCTCGAGCAAGCGGGCGTCTTCGTCGCCCCGATCCGGTTCGCCTCCGGCCAGCAGAACAAGGTGCTCGAGGCGATGGCCATGGAGGTTGCGGTGGTGACGACGCCGGTCGTCGCGGCCGGAATGGAGATGGACGGCGAGGCGCCACCCCTCGCTGTCGCGGAAGCACCCGGAGGCGTGGCCGGGACGGTCGTCCGCCTCTTCCGGGACGACGCCGAGCGGCGGCGCCTGGCGGCCGACGGCCGCCGATTCGTCGAGCGGCACGCCGTCTGGTCGCGGAGCGGCGACGCCCTCGAACGCCTCTGCATCGCTGCCGCCCGGCACGGAGCGGAGTCCGGATCGCCCGCATCTATCCTTGGCGATCATGCCGATCGATGATCTCGTAGTGGAGCTCGAACGCTCCTATGCAGAGGCGCAGGAGCGGATGAGCGACCCCGAGATCTTCTCCGATCGCAACGCAGCCGCCTCGGCGGGCAGGCGCTTGAAGGAGCTCGAGGAGCCATACCGCCTCTCACAGGAGTGGAAGGAGGCCCGTGCCGACGTCGAGACGGCCCGGGCAGACGCCGATCTGCGAGAGCTGCTGCCCGATGCCGAGCTCCGTCTTGCAGAGCTCGAAGAGGACCTGAAGCTCGCTCTCGTCGAGCGGGATCCCGCCGACTCGAAGGACGTGATCGTCGAGGTCCGGCAAGGCGTCGGAGGCGACGAGGCCGCGATCTGGGCCTCGGACATCCTCCGCATGCTGACCCGGTACGCGGAGCGGCGCGGCTTCGTGGTCGAGATCCTCGGGTCGAGCCCGAACGAGGCCGGTGGGTTCAAGGAGGTCACCTTCGCCGTGAAGGGCGACGGCGCGTACTCGGTCTTCAAGTGGGAGGGAGGCACGCACCGGGTGCAGCGCGTCCCGGTGACCGAGTCGCAGGGGCGCATTCACACCTCGACCGCAACCGTCGCGGTCATGCCCGAGGCGGAGGACGTCGAGGTCGCGATCGACCAGGGTGACCTCAAGATCGACGTCTACCGATCGACGGGCCCCGGCGGGCAGAGCGTCAACACGACAGACTCCGCCGTCCGGATCACCCACCTTCCGACCGGGCTGGTCGTCGCGATGCAGGACGAGAAGTCGCAGCTTCAGAACAAGCAGAAGGCGCTGCGCGTCCTGCGTGCGCGCCTCTTCGAGCTCGAGCGGCGCAGGCAGGAGGAGCAGCTTTCGAAGGCGCGGCGGGCCCAGATCGGAACGGGTGAGCGGTCGGAGAAGATCCGGACCTACAACTATCCGGAGAATCGGGTCACCGATCATCGGATCAAGCTCACCGTGCACAGGCTCGACGGCGTTCTCGGGGGCGACCTCGAGGAGCTCACCGAGGCGCTTGCCGCAGAGGAGCGACGCCGTGCTCTCGAGGTGGCAACCCCCGCATGATCGTCCGTGACGCCCTTCAGGGCGCCGGCGGCGAGCTCAAGACGGCCGGCTGCCCCTCGCCGCACGTCGACGCCGAGCTGCTCCTTGCCCACGCTCTCGGCGTCTCGCGGACCGCACTCTTCGCAGATCCGGACCGTCGGCTTTCGGCGGAGGAGGAGGAGCGGTTCCGCGCGTTCGTCTCGAGGCGCGTCCGTCGCGAGCCTGCCGCGTACATCCTCGGCGAGTGGGGTTTCCGCGGGCTGACCCTCGCCGTCGACTCACGCGTGCTCGTTCCACGGCCGGAGACGGAGATGGTGGTCGAGCGTTGCCTGGAGCACCTGGCGGAGATTCCGTCGCCGCTCGTCCTCGACGTCGGAACGGGTTCCGGCGCGATCGCGCTCTCGATCGCGGACGAGCATCCGGGGGCCAGGGTCGTTGCCACGGACATCTCGACCGACGCCCTCGCGCTGGCCGCGGAGAACCGGCGGAGCACCGGCTTCGAGGACCGGGTCGAGCTGGTTCTCGGCAATCTGGTCGCCGGCCTGCGAGGGCCGTTCGACCTCGTCGTCTCCAATCCGCCGTACGTCGCTCCGGAGGAGTTCGACGGACTCGACCCGGAGATCCGGCTCTTCGAGCCCTACGAGGCGGTCGTCGGCGCCGGGCAGACGGGTGCCGTGGCCCGCCGCGGTCGCGAGATTCTCGCTCCGGGCCGGTGGCTCGTGCTCGAATCGGGCGAGAACAAGGCCGAGGACGTCGCGGCGGAGCTCCGTGCGCTCGGCTACGAGGACGTCGCGTGGACGCAGGATCTGAGCCTTCGCGATCGGATCGTCGAGGGCCGGCAGCCGTGAGCCCGGGCCCGGGGGCCGGGTCGATCGACGACGCAGTCGCCGCGATCCGCGCCGGCAAGGCCGTCGTCCTCCCGACCGACACTGTGTACGGGCTCGTCGCGGACGGCTCCCAGGAACGACCTGTGCTCGACCTCTACGGGCTGAAGAGACGGCCGCGATCCATGCCGCTCTCCCTGATGGCCGCAGACATCGAGGCGATCCTCGATGCGATTCCGGAGCTTCGAGGCCGGACGGCGACCACCGTGCGGGCGCTCCTGCCGGGACCGTTCACGCTCGTCCTACCGAATCCGGCCCTGCGCTTCCGCTGGCTCTGCGGAGGTACGCCCGAGGCGATCGGCATCCGCGTCCCCGAGCTGCCGGCCGAATCGCGAGCGGTTCTCGCACGCGCGGGTGTGGTCGCCTCCACGAGTGCGAACCTCCATGGGGTGGCGGACCCACGTCGCCTGGACGAGCTCGCAGGGGAGATACGCGATTCCGTCGGCGCGATCATCGACGGTGGAACGCTGCCGGGCACCCCCTCGACCGTCGTCGACCTGACGGGCGGCGATCCGCGCGTCGTCCGCGAAGGGGTCGTTCCGGCGGCCCAGGCGCTCGAGCGTGCGCAGGCCGCGCTCGCCTGAGCGCACACTGCCGACTACGATCCTCCGGATGGCGACTGTCGTGGACAGCATCGACGTGCTTCGCACCGCCGGCCTGGCGGAGGTCGACCCGGAGATTGCGGGCCTCGTGGGACGCGAGCTCGAGCGCCAGCGCGGCCAGATCGAGCTCATCGCCTCGGAGAACTTCACGTGGCCGAGCGTGCTCGAGGCCGTCGGGTCGGTGCCGACGAACAAGTACGCGGAGGGCTACCCGGGCAAGCGGTACTACGGCGGCTGCGAGGTGGTCGACGAGATCGAGACCCTGGCCATCGAGCGGGCGAAGAGCCTCTTCGGGGCGGAGCATGCGAACGTCCAGCCGCACGCCGGCTCGCAGACGAACATGGCCGTCTACTTCGCGGCGCTCGAGCCCGGCGACACGATGCTCGCGATGCGCCTCGATCACGGCGGCCATCTGACCCACGGGCACAAGGTCAACTTCTCGGGTCATCTGTACTCGGTCGTCTCGTACGGCGTCGAGCGTGAATCCGGCCTGATCGACTTCGAGGAGGTCAGGCGCCTTGCGCTCGAGCACAGGCCGAAGCTGATCGTGTGCGGAGGATCTGCGTACCCGCGCGTGATCGAGGCGGACAGGTTCCGTACGATCGCCGACGAGGCCGGGGCGCTTCTCCTGTGCGACATGGCGCATTTCTCGGGGCTCGTTGCGGCCGGGTTGAACCCGAACCCGATGCCGCACTGCGACTTCGTGACGTCGACCACGCACAAGACCCTGGCGCGGGCCGCGTGCCGGCTTCATCCTCTGCCGGGAGGAGCACGCGAAGGCAGTCGATCGGGCCGTCTTCCCGGGGATGCAGGGTGGGCCGCTCTGCCACACGATCGCCGCCAAGGCGACGTGCTTCAAGATCGCCGCCTCCGAGCCTTTCCGGGCATACCAGGGGCAGGTCAGGGCGAACGCCGACGCCCTCGCCGAGTCGCTTGTCTCGGGTGGGCTCGAGCTGCTCACGGGTGGTACCGACACCCATCTCGTCCAGCTGGATCTCCGTCGCTCGCAGTGGACGGGCAAGGACGCGGAGGAGCGCTTGCACGATGTCGGGATCACCGTGAACCGCAACACGGTTCCCTACGACGAGCGCCCGCCCACCGTCGCCTCGGGCGTGCGGCTGGGCTCCCCGGCCGTGACGATGCGCGGATTCGACGAGGGAGACATGCGGGAGGTCGGAGACATCATCGCGAGCGTTCTCGCTCCGGATCCCGACCTTCCGGGGCTGCGCTCGCGCACCGATGAACTGTGCACGAGACATCCGCTCTACCCGGGTTTCCGCGGCTTCCCGACCTATTGATGGTTGATCGGCCTCCGAGGGTCGTCGAGGTTCACCACCCGCTGGTACGTCACAAGCTCGGCCTCCTGCGAGACGAGCAGACGAACACCCAGATGTTCCGTCAGCTGGTGAACGAGCTGACGCTGCTGCTCACGTACGAGGCGACAAAGGACCTCGCGACCGAGACGGTCACGGTCAAGACCCCGAACGAGGAGACCTCGGTGGAGAGGATCTCCGGAAAGAAGGTCGCCGTCTGCCCGATTCTCCGTGCGGGAGTCGGCATGCTCGACGGCGTGCTCTCCCTCGTGTCGGGTGCGAGGGTCGGCTTCATCGGCCTCTACCGCAACGAGGAGACGCTCCAGCCCGTCGAGTACTACGTGAAGCTTCCGGCGGATGTGGCGGTACGGGACGTCCTCCTGCTCGACCCGATGCTCGCGACCGGCAATTCGACGGCCGCGGCCGTCGAGACGGTGAAGAAGGCCGGCGCGACCTCGATTCGGCTGATCGCGCTGATCGCAGCGCCCGAGGGCATCGAGCGGATCCATCGCGACCACCCGGACGTCCACATCGTCGTCGCCGCGATCGATCGAGGCTTGAACGGGCAAGGCTTCATCCTCCCCGGGCTCGGCGACGCCGGCGACAGGCTCTACGGCACGAAGTAGGGGGCCCCGCAGGGCTGGGCGTGCGGCGGTCGAACATGTGACCGGTCGTACTACCCTGTAGCGGATGCTCGAGACGTTCCAGAACCACAAGGACGTCCTGTGGGGCTTCCTCGTGGCCCTCGTGATCGTGCTCGTGCTCACTCCCGCCATCGGCGGGGTCGCGCGGGTGTTCGGCGTCGTCGACCAGCCCGACGAGAAGCGGAAGATCCACCGGCGACCGGTTCCCCGGCTGGGCGGCCTCGCCATCTTCCTGGCGGTGTTCATCCCGGCGATCGCATTCCTCCCGCTCGACGGGGTCTACCGCGGGATCCTCATCGGTGCCACCGTCGCAACGCTCGTCGGCCTGCTCGACGACCTCTACAGCCTCCCCTGGTGGGCGAAGCTGAGCGGGCAGTTCGGCGCGGCGGCCATTCCCGTTGCCTTCGGGCTCACGCTCGATCGGTTCACGTTCCCCTTCATCGGCGTCCAGGAGCTGCCCCAGTGGCTGGCCATCTCCGTCAGCGTCCTCTGGATCGTGGCGCTGATGAACATGGTCAACTTCGTCGACGGGATGGACGGCCTGGCCGCGGGCATCTGTGGCATCTCAGGGGCGACCTTCGCGATCATCTCGCTGTCGCTCGGGAAGCCCGAGGCGGCGGTTCTCTCCGCAATCGTCGCGGGTGCATGCTTCGGCTTCCTGCGTCACAACTTCTATCCGGCACGAATCTTCATGGGCGACTCGGGAGCGATGCTGCTCGGCTTCACGCTCGCGGCTGTCTCGATTCAGGGTCTCCTCAAGACCGCGGCCACCGTCGCGCTGTTCGTGCCTCTCCTCGCGCTCGCGATTCCGATCATCGACACGTCGTTCGTCGTGGCGAAGCGGCTGAAGTACCGGCTTCCGGTCTACCAGGCGGACGCATGGCACCTGCATCACCGGTTCGCCGACATCGGCTTCTCCCAGCGCCGCGCGGTGCTCTACCTCTGGGCCTGGTGCGCGATCCTCGCGGGCGCTGCGCTCGCGACCCGCTTCATCCCGTTCCGCGCGCACGGTCACTGGAACGTCTGGCCGACAGTGCTCGTCGGCGCGATCGGGTTCGTGGCTCTCGCAGCGTCCGTCTACATCGTGCTGCTGCTCGAGATCCTGAAGCTCCGGCGAGTTCGGGGATGGGGGATCTGGCGGCGCGAGGCGGAGGGCCGCCGAGCGCGCAAGAGCGCGTGACCGTTCCCGCGGCACAAAGTCGGACGGAAAGTCCGAAGTTTCAGCCTGAATACGCGGCTTCCGGTTGTCACGAAGTTCGGCCAGTTGGTAAGCTGGCGTCGGCTCGATGACAGGAGTGGCAGCCATGTCGCAGCGCACCCAGTTCGACCCGCTCGGTGCGGGCGCGCTCCTGCTTACCGTCCTCGTCGTCTGCGTCGGTGTCGGCGCTCTCATCGGCCTGGCCGCCGGGTCGATCGGGTACGGCGTCGCGGCGGGAGCCCTGATCGGCGTTCCCGCGAGCGTTGCCGCCGTCGTCGTCCGCTACCGGAACGTGTAGGGAGTCGCTCGTGGCCCTCATGACACCGCGCCCGATCCCCGATCGACGCGTGCCGTTGTTCGCCGGTGGGATCGTCGTCGGGCTCGCTCTCCCGGTGTTCCTGATTGCGGGCTGGTCGATCAAGGGGTGGGCGCTCGGGGCCGTCCTCTGGGTCGGCAGCCAGCTGCTCGGGCTCGTGCTCGACCGCGCCGGCATCGGCGCGCCGAACCTCGCCGGATCGGGCATCGCGGCCTTCGGGATGATGGCGCGCGGGATCCTGCTGATG
The DNA here is from genome assembly GCA_963710975.1 of uncultured Thermoleophilia bacterium. Lineage (GTDB taxonomy): Bacteria > Actinomycetota > Thermoleophilia > Gaiellales > Gaiellaceae > JBBQXH01. The sequence continues at coordinate 582,912 of CAVQCG010000004.1, forward strand.
GTCGTCGCCATCGTCGTCGCCACGGTGAATCCCCAGGTCGCCGTCGCGGGCGCGCTGGTCTACGCAATCGCCTACTCCCTCGAGCTTGGCCTCAGCCTGTCGATGTACTTCTCCGGTGGCGAGCGCCGGTGATCCAGGCCGTCACGAGCCTCCTGCTCGCGTCCTCGGAGGACTTCCAGCCCCAGGACGAGTTCGCTCTCCCCCCATGGGTCTCGATCCACCTCGGGCCGATCGACCTCTCGATCAACAAGGCCGTGGTCTACCTCCTGGTCGGGGGGGCGCTGACGTGCATCATCGGCATCTGGATCATGCGCTTCGGCCTTCGCCTGAAGCCGAGCCGGAAGCAGACGATGGGCGAGTCCGTCTACGAGCTCGTGCAGACGCAGATCGCCGAGGGGAACCTTCCGAAGAAGGCGCTGCCGATGTGGTTCCCGTACTGCGCGGCCCTCTTCCTCTTCATCTGGATCCTGAACATCGTCGGTTTCATTCCTCTGCCGATCTCGGACGAGCACTTCACGATTGCTGGCGTCGAGCTCCCGACCTGGGGCATCTACGCGGCGACGGCGAACCTCAGCGTCACGCTCGCGCTCGCGCTCGTCACGTTCATCGCCACGCAGGTCGAGGGGATTCGCTACAACGGCCCTGTCAGGTACTTCAAGAGCTGGATTCCGACCGGCGTTCCGGGCGGCCTGCTCGTCCTGATCGTGCCGCTCGAGATCATCTCGCAGTTCATGCGGCTGATCTCGCTCTCCGTCCGACTCTTTGCCAACATGCTCGCAGGCCACATGCTGATCCTCGTCATGCTCGGCCTGATCTTCATCTTCGAGTCGCTCGTGATCGCGGTCATCGCGATTCCCGTCGCGACCGCTGTCTACATCTTCGAGGTCACGATCGTCGTCACGATCCAGGCCTTTGTCTTCGCGCTCCTCTCCGCCATCTACATCGGCGGGGCAATCGAACCGGAACACTAAGCATCAGGAAGAGGGAGGGAGTAGTGGAATTTCTTCTGGCACAGACGACGGGTGACGTCGCCGACCTCGGGAAGGCGATCGCCTTCGGCGTCGGCGTCGGCCTCGGTGCCGTCGGCGCCGGTATCGGCATCGGCTACATCTTCGGCTCGATGATCCAGGCGGTCGCCCGCCAGCCCGAGCTGCGGAGTGAGCTCCAGGGCATCCAGTGGCTCGGATTCGCCCTGACCGAGGCCGTGGTGTTCTATGCGCTTCTCGGCGGCCTACTCGCATACGTCCTGGTCTAAGGGAACGACCCGATGGAGAGGCTGAGCCAAAGCGTCCTCGCTGCCGAGAGCGACTCGGGCGACCTGATCTCGGTCGTCCCGGGACTGATGATCTGGACGATCGTCACGTTCATCATCGTGTTCTTCGTGCTGAAGAAGCTCGCGTTCTCACGAATCCAGGGCCTGATCGACCAGCGGCGGGAGCGGATCGGCGAGGCGCTCGAAGAGGCGGACAGGGCTCGCGAGGAGTCCCGTAAGCTGCTCGCCGAGAATCAGCGGCTCGTCGCGGAGGGGCGCACGCAGGCCGAGGAGATCCTCGCCGAGGCCCGACGGGTCGGCGAGGCGCAGCGCCAGCGTACGATCGAGGAGGCGCACGCCGATCTCGAGCGCCGCCTCGAGGAGAACCGCAAGTCGATCGAGGCGGAGAACCAGCGGCTCGTCGAGCAGGTGCGTCGCGAGGTGATCGAGTTGACGCTCGTCGCCTCCGAAAAGGTCACGGGCAAGGTCCTGAACGAGGACGATCAGCGCCGCCTGATCGACGAGGCGGTCGACGAGATCGACTTCGACAAGCTCGCGTCGAGGAACTAGGGCGAGTTGGCCGTCGCCCAGAGCATCTACGCGAAGGCACTCTTCGACGCTGCCAAGGAGAAGGGCAGCCTGCCGCAGGTTCGCGCAGACCTCGCGGATTTCGTCGAGGCCGTCGAGGCATCTCCGGAGCTTCGGAACCTGCTGCTGAACCCGAGGATCGACGTGCGGGCGAAGCAGGCGGGGCTCGACGCCGTCTTCGGCGATGCCAGCCAGCTGTTCGCGAACTTCCTGAAGCTGCTTGCGCAGAAGGGACGGCTCGGCGAGATCGCCGAGATCCACCGTGCGTTCGAGCGGCTCGTCGCCGCGGAGGAGAGGATCCTGAACGTCGAGCTCATCACGGCGCGCGACCTGAGCGCTGCCGAGGCCGACGAGATCATCGCCAAGATCGCGCAGGCATCCGGGCGCAAGGTCGATGCGACGCGCTCGGTCGACCCCTCTCTCATCGGCGGCATGGTCCTCCAGGCAGGATCGTTCCGCGCCGACGCGAGCGTCCGCGGTCGGCTCACCTCTCTCCGTCAAGAACTGGCAACAAGGAGCTGATTCGCAGTGAAACTTCGCCCTGAAGAGATCACCTCGATCCTGAAGCAGCGGATCGAGGACTTCGACGTCGAGACGAGCCTCAGCGAGGTCGGAACCGTTCTGCAGATCGGTGACGGGATCGCCCGCGTGTACGGCCTCGAGAACGCCTTCGCCATGGAGATGCTCGAGTTCGAGCACGGCGTGACCGGGCTTGCGCTCAATCTCGAGGCGGACAACGTGGGCGCAGCGCTCTTCGGCGACTGGGAGAAGATCGAGGAGGGCCAACCGGTGAAGCGGACGGGCCTCCTGGCGAGCGTGCCTGTCGGCGAGGCTCTCATCGGGCGTATCGTCGACGCGCTCGGGAATCCTCTCGACGGCCAGGGCCCGATCAAGACGGAGGAGCGGCGTCCGATCGAGTTCAAGGCGCCAGGCGTCGTCGAGCGCCAACCCGTGAAGGAGCCTCTCCAGACGGGGTTGAAGGCCATCGACTCGATGATCCCGATCGGACGTGGTCAGCGGGAGCTGATCATCGGCGACCGCTCCACGGGCAAGACCGCGATCCTGATCGACACGATCCTGAACCAGAAGGACTCGGGCGTCGTCTGCGTCTACGTCGCCATCGGCCAGAAGGCCTCGAGCGTCGCGCAGGTCCATCAGCGGCTGAAGGACGAGGGGGCGATGGACTACACGATCATCGTCAGCGCTCCGGCATCCGAGGCTGCGCCGATCAAGTGGATGGCGCCCTTCGCAGGCTGCGCCATGGGCGAGCACTTCCTCTACTCGGGTAGGCACGCCCTGTGCATGTACGACGATCTCTCCAAGCACGCCGACGCCTACCGGCAGATGTCGCTCCTCCTCCGCCGTCCGCCGGGCCGCGAGGCCTTCCCAGGCGACGTCTTCTACCTGCATTCACGCCTCCTCGAGCGGGCGTGCAAGCTGAACGACGAGCTCGGCGGCGGGTCGCTGACGGCACTCCCGGTCATCGAGACGCAGGCCGGAGACGTTTCGGCCTACATCCCGACGAACGTCATCTCGATCACCGACGGCCAGATCTTCCTCGAGTCGGACCTTTTCTACTCGGGCGTGCGTCCGGCCATCAACGTCGGCATCTCGGTGTCGCGCGTCGGCGGGAACGCGCAGACGAAGGCGATGAAGAAGGTCGCCGGACGGCTCCGGCTCGACCTGGCGCAGTACCGCAACCTCGAGGCGTTCGCCCAGTTCGGCTCCGAGCTCGACGACGTCACGCGCCGCACGCTCGCGCTCGGCGAGCGGATGGTCGCGTCGCTCAACCAGCCGCAGTACACGCCGTGGCCGGTCGAGGAGCAGGTCGTTGCGATCTACGCCGGCATTCACGGCCACCTGGCGGACATTCCGACCGCGCAGGTACCCCGTTTCCAGGACGAGCTTCGTGAGTACCTGCGAACCGAGGGAACGGTCTACAAGGAGATCCGCGAGACTGCCGACCTCTCGGATTCGCTGCAGGAGCGGATCGTGGAGCAGATCACGAAATTCAAGGACGCGTTCAACGTGCAGGAGGAGACGGGTCTCGTGGGAGCGAGCACGTAGCTCGGCAGCATGGCCTCGCAGCAAGACCTCAAGCGCCGGATCAGATCGGTCCGGAACACCCGCAAGATCACGAAGGCGATGGAGCTCGTCGCGGGCGCTCGCCTCCGCCGTGCCGAGGCACGGATCCAGGCGATGCGTCCATACGCCGACCGCGATGCGCGAGCTGATGACGGCGACCGCCAGAGCGGCCGGGCCCATGACCGGTCGTCTGCCCCTTCTCGAGACTCGCGAGGACACCAAGGCGGTTGGCATTCTCGCCGTGACCGGCGACCGCGGTCTGGCCGGGCCCTTCAACGCCCAGGTGCTCCGGCGGGCCTTCGCGACGGAGCGGGAGCTCCCGAGCGGCCAGAAGCCCGTGTGGCTCGCCGTCGGCAAGAAGGGTCGCTCGACACTCACCTTCAGGCGGTACGAGGTCGCTCAGGCGTGGACGGGCTTCACCGACCGGCCGGCGTACTCCGACGCCGCTGCGATCGCGAACCGCGTCGTCGAACTGTTCGTCGAGGGCGATGTCGACAGGGTCGTCATGGTCTACAACCGCTACATCTCGCCGCTGACGCAGGTCGTCGAGACCGTCGATCTGCTGCCGATTCCACGCACGGTTCTGGACGAGGACGAGGAGAAGTCCGCACACGATCTCGCGCTCGAAGGCGACACGATCTACGAGCCGGAACCGGAGGAGATCCTCGCTCGGCTCCTCCCGGCCTACGTCGAGACGACGATCTACCGCGCGCTTCTCGAATCGGCAGCATCCGAGCTGGGTGCTCGCATGACGGCGATGCGGAACGCCTCGAAGAACGCGAACGAGCTGATCGACCGGCTGACCCTCGAGATGAACCGCGCCCGGCAGGCCGAGATCACGCAGGAGATCCTCGAGGTCGTCGCGGGCGCTGACGCGCTTCAGTAAGGCGCCGAAGGCGCCGCACAGCGGACGGCGGAGCCGGCCGCGACGTGGAGGGCGCCGGAGGCGCCCGTTCACGTCGCAAGGCCCGCGGAGGCGGGCCGCGCAGCGGCCGCGGGCACCGGGCTACGGCGCCCTAGCTGGTTCGCGCTCAGGGGTAGGTTCGGCGGGCTCGCTGGGCTTCCGCTCCGGCTCCTCCCGCGGCACAGGATCTTCGATCGGTTCGATCACGATCGTCCGGCGAGGCTCTCCGATCTCCATCTGTCTCCTTCCCGCGTCCAGCACTGGAGTGTAGAGCGCTCGGCCACGATTCCGGTCGCTTTCCGGAGAGCCGCGCGCTACAGTTCTCCCGTGGTGGAGGGCACCATCGCGTGACGGCCGTTTCCGAGCCGGTACAGGCTGCACCCGGAGCGCCTCAGCATGCGGTCGAAGGCAAGTCGCCGCGTCAGCTGTTCTGGGAGCGGTTCAAGACAGGACAAGGCGGCGATCACCGGCCTGTTCACTGTCTGCCTCCTGATCTTGCTCGCCATCTTCGCCCCGTTGATCGCGAGGGCCGTCGGCCACGGCCCGAACGAGCTCTTCCAGACTCAGATGCTCGACGATTTCGGGCTCCCGAAGGGTCCGAACGCCGACTTCTTCTTCGGTGCCGACCAGTCCGGGAGGGATGTCTTCGTCCGCGTGCTCTACGGTGCGCGAACCTCACTACTCGTTGCGATCGTGGCCACAGGGGTGGCTGTTGTCATCGGCACCGTCCTCGGTCTGATCTCAGGCTACTTCCGGGGGTTCACCGACACCGTCATCTCGCGCTGTATCGACGTGATCCTCGCGCTCCCGCTCCTTCTCTTCGCGATCGGAATCGTCGCAGCCTGCGGGACGTCGAAGGAAGGGTGCATCGGTGGGCTCGTCCAGCCAGGCCTCGGGCTCGTGATCTTCATCATCGCGATCTTCAGCTGGCCCTATATCGCACGCATCGTGCGCGGCAACGTGTTGTCGATCCGCGAGAAGGAGTACGTCGAGGCGGCACGTTCGCTCGGGGCCGGCAACATCCGGATCATGTTCAAGGAGGTCCTGCCGAACCTGATCGCCCCGATCATCGTCTACTCGACCCTCCTCATCCCGAGCCAACATCCTCTTCGAGGCAGCGTTGTCGTTCCTCGGGGTGGGCGTTCCGGCCAAGCACGCCGTCCTGGGGACAGATGCTCTCCGACGCCTCGTGCGATCTTCGACGTCGCGTGGTGGCTCATGCTGTTCCCGGGTCTCTTCCTGATCGCGACGACGCTCTCGTTCAACCTCCTCGGGGACGGACTCCGCGACGCCTTCGATCCGAGAACAGATCGTTGACAGTCATTGTTTCTCGACTAACTTCGACCGAGTCTTGCCGTCGCATGGTTTTGGAGTAGAGTCACGCGGCCGAGCCACCAGGGGGCGAGGCTTGCAGAACCCAGACGAGGGGGTACCGACGTGAAACGCAGGAGACTGGCAGGCATTCTGGCCATTGCCGCCGTCGCGTTGCTCGCCGCGCTCGCGGCAGGATGCGGTGGCGGCAGCAGCGACAGTGGGGGCGGGGATACGACCGCGCCCGCCGACACGAGCGGGTCCGCCGATACCAGCGGCGGGAGCGAGGGCGGAGAGGGTAACCCTCAGCCTGGAGGCACCTATCGGGTCGGCTGGGAGTCGAGCTTCGACTTCACCGACGCCTTCGACGTCACGGGCGAGTACACGGCGCTCGGGTGGAGTCTCTATACGCTCTTTGTCCGCAAGCTGGTCACCTATATTGGCGCGCCCGCCCCGGAGGGGAATGAGATCGTCCCGGATCTCGCGACAGACACGGGGACGCTCTCGGACGATGGGCTGACCTACACCTTCACGCTGAAGGACGGAATCAAGTTCGGGCCGCCCGTCAACCGAGAGATCACCTCGAAGGACTTCGTCACGGCGTTCGACCGGATCGCGAACCCGGACATCGGGGGCTTCGGCTATCCGCTGTACTACACGACCGATCAAGGGCTTCCAGGACGTCGTCGACGGGAAGGCGAAGACGATCTCGGGAATCGAGACGCCGGACGACAAGACGATCGTCTTCCATCTCGACGAAGCCGACCGGAGACTTCCTCTACCGGCTCGCCATGCCGGCGGCGGCCCGCTTCCGGAAGAGGTGACGAAGTGCTTCACCAAGGCGGGTGACTACGGCCGCTTCGGGATCTCGTCCGGCCCGTACATGATCGAGGGATCCGACCAGCTCGACATCTCGAGCTGCGACTCGATGAAGGCGATCTCCGGGTTCAACCCCGAGAAGTTTCTCCATCTCGTCCGCAACCCGAACTACGACCCGGCGACGGACTCGCCGGAGGTGCGCTCGAACTACCCGGACGCGTTCCATTTCGATATCAACTCGAACGCGGACGACATCTTCGCGCAGGTGAGGCAGGGCATCATCGACGACACGGTCGCCGGTCGAGACCGGGAAGCAGATCAAGGAATACACCGAGGATCCAGATCTTCAGGACAACCTGAAGCTGGATCCCGACGCCTCGCTGTTCTACCTCGCCATGAACCTGACGCAGCCGCCGTTCGACGACGTCCATGTGCGCAAGGCGATGAACCTCGTCATGGACAAGACCGGGCTCATCCGAGCCTGGGGCGGCTCGCAAATCGGAGACCCGGCGACGCATATCCTTCCGCCGGAGCTCTCGCCGCCGGAGCTCGACGGGTACGACCCGTATCCGTCGGCGGACTTCGCCGGTGACGAGGACGCTGCGAAGGAGGAGATGAAGCAGTCGAAGTACGACACCGACAAGGACGGGATCTGCGACGCCCCAGAATGCAAGGGCATCGTCAACATCAAGGGACGACTGCCCGCGACAAGGGCATGATCCCGGTGATCGAGAGCTCCGCCGCGAAGATCGGAGTCGAGTTGAAGACGCGACAGCTCGACGATCCGTACAGCTTCGTCTTCGTGCCGCAGAAGAAGGTCGTCTTTAACGGAACGCTCCGGCTGGGGCCCTGACTACCCGGACGCCTACACGTACTTCCTCTACCTGTTCGACGGTCGCACGATCACGCCGTCGTTCAGCTACAACGAAACGCTGGTCGGAATCACGGACGCGCAGGCCCAGAAGATCGGGATCACCCTGCCGGCCGGCGGGCGTGCCGAGCATCAACTCCGATATCGACGCCTGCGTCGCGATCGCGGACGCCACCGAGCGCTTGACGTGCTGGGGCAGCCTCGACAAGAAGCTGATGGAGGAGGTCGTTCCCTACGTCCCCTTTATCTGGCGCAACAACTCGGTGATCATTGCGGACTCGGTGACCTCGTGGGCGTTCGACCAGGCGACGGGCGCCCAGGCTTGGGTGCACGTCGCAGTCGATCCGTCGAAGCAGCAACAGGGCTAGGGAGACGAGAAAGAGGGGCCGCCCCGGGCAGGGGCGGCCCCGCCTTCTGGGGAGAGCGTGAGCTGAGATGACAGCCTACGTAGTCCGGCGGATCATCTGGGCGATCTTCGTCGTCCTGATCGTCACGCTTCTCACCTACGTCATCTTCTACGTGATGCCGCCGGGCGATCCGGCACTCCGCTTTGCAGGGAAGTCGCCGACCCCCGAGACGATCGCAGCAGGTGCGGGAGCGCTTCGGGCTGACGGGCCGTGGTACGAGCAGTACGGACTGTTCCTCAAGCGCCTCGTGACCGGCGACGAGTGGGGCTGGCCGGGCCTCGGGTTCTCGTACGACACGCGGGTCTCCGGTGCGCGACGAGCTGCTTACCGCATGCCGCGGACGATCTTCCTCGCGGTCGGCGCCGCGCTCGTCTGGGCGATCATGGGCGTCGCGATCGGCGTCATCTCCGCCATCAAGCGGGGCACGCATCCTCGACCGCGCCGCGATGGGCTTCGCGCTCTTCGGCGTCTCGGCGCCGGTGTTCTGGCTCGGCCTCTTCGCGCTCTGGGTCTTCTGGCAGAAGCTCCGCATCCTCCCGGGCACGGGCTACGTGCCGTTCTCCCAGAGCCCGAAGGAGTGGTTCACCCATCTGATCCTGCCCTGGCTCGTCTCGCCCTCCTCTACGCGGCGTTCTACGCGCGCATCACGCGAGGCAACCTCCTCGAGACGATGGGGGAGGACTACATCCGCACGGCCCGGGCGAAGGGGCTGTCGGAGCGGAAGGTCATCATGCAAGCACGGCCTGCGTGCCGAGCCTGACGCCGGTCATCACCATGTTCGGCATGGACCTCGCGCTCCTGATCGGCGGCGCGGTGATCGTCGAGACGGTCTTCAACCGGCAAGGGGTCGGATCTGGATCATCCGCGCGACGTTCACCTCGAACCTGCCGGTGGTCGTGGCTGTCGTCCTCATGGGCGCCGTCGCGGTGGTCGTCCTGAACCTGATCGTCGACATCGTCTACGCGTACCTCGACCCGCGCGTGCGGTACCAGTAAGCCGGGCCGAGACGCTGCTCGAGGTCGAGGACCTCCAGGTCGAGTTCCCGACGCCGAGACGGCGTCGTGAAGGCGGTCGACCGGCTCTCGTTCACGGTCGGCCGGGGCGAGACGTTCGGCATCGTCGGGGAGTCGGGCTCGGGCAAGAGCGTCACGAACCTCGCCATCATGGGGCTCCTCAACCGCAAGCGCACGAACATCAACGGGCGGATCAGTTCAAGGGCCGAGACCTGCTGACGCGCTTCGCCGGACGAGATGCGGGCGATCCGGGGCAAGGAGATCGCGATGATCTTCCAGGACCCGTTCGCCTGTCTCCACCCGATGTACAAGGTCGGCGACCAGCTCGCCGAGGCCGTCACCGCGCACGAGAAGGTCTCGAAGAAAGTTGCGCTCGACAGGTCGGCCGAGCTCCTCGTCGGCTGTCGGGATTCCGAGCCCGCGGGAGCGCATGAAGGACTACCCGCATCAGTTCTCGGGCGGCATGCGGCAGCGAGCCATGATCGCCATGGCGCTCGTGAACAACCCCGACCTTCTGATCGCGGACGAGCCGACGACGGCGCTCGACGTGACCGTCCAGGCGCAGATCATCGAGCTGATCGACCGGGTCAAGACCGAGTACGACATCGGCGTGATCCTGATCACCCACGATCTGGGCGTGATCGCCGAGGTGGCACAGAAGGTCATGGTCATGTACGCGGGCCGTGCGATGGAAGCGAGCCCGACCGACGAGATCTTCGCGCAGCCGCTTCATCCCTACACCTGGGGTCTGCTCGAGTCGATGCCGCATGCCGGCGTCAAGTCGAGGCGCCTCGTGCCGATCGAGGGTTCGCCGCCGTCGCTCATCTTCGTTCCACCGGGCTGCCCGTTCCATCCCCGTTGCCCTCACCGAGTTCGCGCCGTGCGACCAGGAGCGCCCGGACTTCCGGGACCGCGGTGGCGGCCACCCCGAGGCGTGTCACCTGACGATCGAGGACAAGCGGCGCCTGTGGGCGGAGCGCAAGTCGTTGCGCGCACAGGTGGTGGCGTGAGCCAGGCGGCGACACCTGCGCCGGCCTCGCCTGTGCGGACGGACGCTACGCGAGCCTCTCGTCGAGGTCGAGCACCTCACGAAGCGGTTTCCGATCCAGAGCGGGTTGCTCCAGCGCACCGTCGGGCACGTCCATGCCGTCGAGGACGTGTCGTTCACCATCTATCGCGGCGAGACACTCGGGCTCGTAGGAGAGTCCGGCTGCGGGAAATCGACGACGGCACGACTCGTCCTGAAGCTCCTCGAATCGACGGAGGGCGTGATCCGCTTCGACGGCCAGGACATCACGAAGCTCTCGAGGCGTCAGATGCGGCCGCTGCGGCGCGAGATGCAGATGGTCTTCCAGGATCCGTACTCGTCCCTGAACCCGCGTCAGACCGTCGGCCAGATCATCGGTGCCCCGTTCGCCGTCCACAAGACTCCCGGTTCGACGAGATCGAAGGTGCAGGATCTGATGAACCGGGTGGGCCTGAACCCGGAGCACTACAACCGGTATGCCCACGAGTTCTCTGGCGGTCAGCGGCAGCGCATCGGGGTCGCACGGGCGCTCGCGCTCAGCCCCAAGCTCATCGTCTGCGACGAGCCCGTTTCGGCGCTCGACGTCTCGATCCAGGCGCAGATCCTGAACCTGCTGCTGTCGCTCCAGCAGGACTTCGATCTCACATATCTGTTCATCTCCCACGATCTCGGTGTCGTCCGGCACGTCTCCGACCGGATCGCGGTGATGTATCTCGGCCGCATCATGGAGCTGGGCGCCGCAGACGAGGTCTATCTGAACGCGCGGCATCCGTACACTGCCGCACTGCTCTCGGCCGTGCCGAAGGGGGAAACGGACGGGCAGGAGCATCACGGTCGGATCGTCCTCTCTGGCGACGTTCCGTCCCCGGTCGCACCGCCTCCTGGCTGCCCGTTCCACCCGCGCTGCCCGAAGGCTCGCCTGGTGGGCGATCGGCGACGAGGTCCCAGAGTCCTGCCGTACCGATGTCCCGGAGCTCCACCCGGTGGGCTCGGCCCAGGAGGTCGCCTGCTGGTACCCCCTCCAGCAGGGCGACGACCTCCAGCGCGCGACTCACGCGTAACGGAACCTCACGGTCCCGGGTCTATCCTTCCGGCATGGCGTTTCAGCCAACGCTCATCGCGAGCCACGTCTGACACCTCGACCACGCTGCCCGGGTGGCGGCGGGAGAGATGCGAGCGGCGAAGCGCCGGCGGCTGAGGGCACTCCGGGAGCCTCCTGTGGAACGACATGAGCGAAGCTCTCGCGGGGTCGTGGCACGGATCCTTCCGCAGCTCTGGGTTCGAAGCTCTAACGAGTACTAACCTCTCGCGTCGGCTATCGTCGGAAGTCATAGAGATGGCCAGCGACGCCCACGATCACGATCGGAGTTGCCTTCGCGCGCGCGAGTGGGTTTCGCTGCGACTCGACGGTGAGCTGTCCGAGCTCGAGCGCCTCCTGCTCCGGCGTCACCTCGCCAGGTGCGCGGACTGCGCCGGTTACGCGGCCCAGATCGAGCTCACGACGCGACTCGTGAGGGCAGCGCCTGCTGAAGAGCCGTCGAGGCGGCTCGCACCGCGCGTCTCCACGGCGCCCCGCCCGCGGGTCCGCTACCGGATCGTCATCGCGGCTGCGGTCCTCGCTGTCGGGGCGGGCATCGGAAGTGTCGTCGGCACAGGCGGAAGCGATTCGAATCCCGTGACACCTCCCTCGGTCCCGGATATCGCGCTCCTGCCCCAGGACGATCAAGTGACACCGAATCCGCTCCCGCGGCCGACGCTCGAACCACCCGGTAACCCCGTCTAAACCGGCGCAGTTCCGGGGCATCGCCGGCGCGCACGTCCGGGGTCGAGCCGGTAGACTGGTCGAAACTTTGTAACACCCGACCAGGAGTCACATGTCCGAGACCCTCGCGCCTCCGAACACCGGCAAGATCGTCGAGATCAAAGGTGTTGTCGTCGATGCCGTCTTCCCCGGCAAGCTGCCCGAGATCTACAACGCGCTTCGTATCGCCGTCGCGGGTGCAGACGGTCGCCCGGGTATCGATCTGATCGCGGAGGTCCAGCAGCACCTCGGCGACGACACCGTGCGGGCAGTCGCGATGGACTCGACAGACGGGATCTCGCGTGGCACGGACGTGACCGACCTGGGCGCTCCGATCTCGGTGCCGGTTGGCACCGGAACGCTCGGGCGGCTCTTCAACGTTCTCGGCGAGGCTATCGACGGCAAGGAAGAAGCAGTCCAGTTCGACGAGCGGTGGCCGATCCACCGCGATCCGCCGGCGTTCGAGGATCTGAAGCCGACACTCGAGATCTTCGAGACGGGCATCAAGGTCATCGATCTGCTGGCGCCCTACGTGAAGGGCGGCAAGGTCGGACTCTTCGGCGGCGCCGGAGTCGGCAAGACCGTGCTCATCCAGGAGTTGATCCACAACATCGCGCAGGAGCACGGCGGGCTCTCGGTCTTCACGGGCGTAGGCGAGCGCACACGCGAGGGGAACGACCTCTATCTCGAGATGACCGAGTCCGGCGTCATCGACAAGACGACGCTCGTGTTCGGCCAGATGAACGAGCCTCCCGGAGCCCGGCTCCGCGTTGGTCTCTCGGGCCTGACCATGGCGGAGTACTTCCGCGAGCAGGGCCAGGACGTGCTCCTCTTCATCGACAACATCTTCCGTTTCGTCCAGGCAGGGTCGGAGGTGTCGGCCCTGCTCGGGCGCATGCCGTCCGCCGTCGGGTACCAGCCGACGCTCGCCACGGAGATGGGCCAGCTGCAGGAGCGCATCACCTCGACGAACCGCGGCTCCGTCACCTCGGTGCAGGCGATCTACGTGCCTGCTGACGACCTGACCGACCCGGCGCCGGCGAACACCTTCGCGCACCTCGACGCGACGACGGTGCTCTCGCGAGCGATCTCGGAGCAGGGGATCTACCCTGCGGTCGATCCGCTCGATTCGGTGTCGCGCCTGCTCCAGCCGGGCATCGTCTCGGATGACCACTACCGCACCGCGGTTCGCGTGCAGGAGATCCTGCAGCGGTACAAGGACCTGCAGGACATCATCGCGATCCTCGGCATCGACGAGCTCTCGGACGAGGACAAGGTCGTGGTCGCCCGGGCCCGGAAGATCCAGCGCTTCCTCTCGCAGCCGTTCTTCGTGGCCGAGGCGTTCACCGGAACCCCCGGGAAGTACGTTCGCCTCGACGACACCATCGCGGGCTTCAACGAGATCATCGACGGCAAGCACGACGATCTCCCCGAGGGAGCGTTCTTCCTCTGCGGGACGATCGACGACGCCGTTGCCCGTGGCCGCGAGATGACCGACGAGTCGTAGGGCCTTCCGTGTCGGAGACCTCGACGAAGACGTTCGACCTCTCCGTGGTGACCCCGGAAGGGGCAGCCTTCGAGGGAGAGGCGAACATGATCGTCGTGCCCGGGGCGGCCGGTGAGATCGGGGTCCTCGCGCGGCACGCGCCGCTCGTCGCCATGCTCAAGGCGGGGGAGACGCGAATCAGGATCGGGGACGCCTGGACCGCATTTGCGACCGGGCCCGGCTACTTCCAGGTCCATCGCGATCGTGCGATCGTGCTCGTCGACGATGCCGTGCGGGCGGAGGACATCGACGTGGAGCTCGCCCGGCAGCAGGCCGACGAGGCGCGTGCGCTCCTCGAGCGCTCCGATGCCGGCGAGGAGGGTGTCGATCGCTGGATGGCATCCGAGCGTCTTCGCCACGCGGAGAACAAGCTCGCCGTCGCAGGACGCGACTGAGCGCCAAGACACGCACTGAGCCCTCCCGGTGGAGGACTTTCCGGCCGTTGGCACGAAATGAGACCGTGTGAGCGGCGCGTCCGGCCGGTGACCGGGGTATCCTCAACGAGGCCTTTGTGAGCGTCGCTCCGAAGGCTTTCGAATTCGAGACGCCGTGCGAACAACCCTGAAGAGAGGAACTCGCGGCGGCCACACCAACGGCCGCGGACCGGGAACGCCCATCCTGGGTGCGTACCCGTCTGCGCCCCTCGGCCCGCAAACCCGCTACGAGGCATGGCACAGGAGCGGCTGGCGCCTCGCCGGGAAGATCGTCGGCTGGCTGGTCGTGGTCATCCTCATCGCAGCGGGTGCCTTCGGCGGTGGTATCTGGCTCTACCTGACCAACTCCGTCAATGCCATTCAGGCGAAGTCGCAGGCGGTCAGGGAAACCGAGGAGATTCTCGACGCGCCGCTCCCCGGTCAGCCGACGATCGCGATGATCATCGGGTACGACCAGCGCAAGGGGCCCGAAGCCGACGTGGTCGGGCGCTCGGACACGATCATGCTGCTGCGGGCCGACCCGACCAACGACACGCTGTCGCTCCTGTCGTTCCCCCGCGACCTGCGGGTGGAGATCCCCGCCTGCCACGGAAACCTGGCGACGGTCGACCGGATCAACGCGGCATACACCTACTGCGGGCCGCTCGGAACCGTCAAGACGGTCCAGCAGCTGACTGGGCTCAAGCCGAACTACCTGATCGTCGTCAACTTCTCCGGGTTCAAGCGGATCGTGAACGAGGTCGACGGCGTCTACGTCGACGTCGACAGGCGCTATTTCAACGACAACTCGAGCGGCGAGCAGTACGCGGCGATCAATCTCCAACCGGGCTACCAGCGGTTGACCGGTGGCGCGGCGCTCGATTACGCGCGCTTCCGCCACACCGACTCGGACTTCCATCGAAGCGCGCGCCAGCAGGCGTTCGTGAAGGCGCTCAAGCAGCAGATCTCGTCGAACTTCTCGATTACGAAGCTCCCCGGGATCATCAATGCAATCACCGACACGGTCGAGGTTGGTCGCGGCGGCAAGAAGAAGCTCGATCTCGGCACCGTGCTCGGCTACGCGCGCTTCCTGTACGAGTTGCCGGCCGGGCACTTCTTCCAGTCGAACATCGAGGTCGAGCAGCTCTCGCCGACGGACTTCGAGCTGCAGCCGACGGAAGGGGCGGTCGAAAAGGCGGTCCAGGACTTCCTCAACCCTGATGTCAACGCCGCCGAGAAGGCGACGCAGGCCGCGGTTGGCCGGAAGCCGCCGACGTCGGCGACGCCGAAGCCATCCGATGTGTCCCTCCTCGTGCTGAACGGGAACGGTGTCGACGGGATCGCCAACGAGGTCGGTCTGAAGCTCGCGGAGCGTGGCTACCTCGTGGTGAACACAGGGAACGCCGACCGCTATGACTACTTCAACACCGAGATCCGCTACGACCCGGCGAAAGCTGGAGCCAAGGCGGCCGCGACGTCGCTTGCGAAGCAGTTCGGGGACGCGGAGGCGATCTCCGTCGCAGCACCGGACTTCGACACGATGCTCGAGGTCGTGGTCGGGACGACATTCCAGGGCTCGCTGGCCCCGATCGCGATCGACAAGACGCCGGAGCACCAGCCGCCGTCCGTGGTCGAGAGCTACGACGCTGTCCTGCCCTATCTCAGGAAGGCGAAGAGGCAGGTCGACTTCCCGGTTCTCGTTCCGACCGTCATCGACTCGCAGTCGAGCCTCGACACGGAGGTCCCGGTCCGCGTCTATACCGTGAATCGGCGGGATGCGATCAGGATCACGTACCGGGGAAGCAACTACGGCAGCTACTGGGGCGTGCAAGAGACGAGCTGGACGGACCCCCCGATCCTCACGGGAGAGAATGTCACGAAGAAGTCTGGCGGACGCACATACCGCCTCTACTACGACGGAGCCCGGCTCCAGATGGTCGCGTTCGAGGAGAACGGAGCCGTCTACTGGGTCTCGAACACGATTCTCCGCGAGCTGTCGAACGAGACGATGCTCGCGATTGCGAAGGGCCTCCAGCCGCTTGCCGGGTTGAAGTGAGCGGCGTTCGCGAGCCGATCGGGGTGCTCGGTGCAGGCTGGGTCGGCCTTGTGACCGCCGCCTGCTTCGCCGAGCTCGGGCACGAGGTCGTGGTACGCGACGTCGTCGCAGACCGCATCGCCGATCTCGAGGCCGGCACCGTGCCCATCTACGAGCCGGGTCTCACGGAGCTCGTCGCGTCGAACCGCGAACGGATGCGATTCACCGTCGAGGCGTCAGAGGTCTTCTCGGCAGCACGGATCGTGTTCGTCTGCGTGGGCACGCCGCCGACGTATTCGGGCGACGCGGACCTCTCCGCGGTCTGGCGTGTCCTCGACGAGATTCCCGTGCTCGAGACCCCGACGATTCTCGTCATGAAGAGCACCGTTCCCGTCGGCACCGGCCAGAAGGTGCGAACGGAGCTCGACCTTCGTGGACTACAGCGAGTCGGCTACGTCTCGAATCCCGAGTTCCTGGCGGAGGGAACCGCCATCGAGAACTTCCAGCGTCCCGACCGCGTCGTGATCGGGTCGTTCGTCGAGGAGGAGGGCGGTGCCGTCGCCGGCCTGTACGAGCCGATCGGTGCCCATATCGTCACGACAGACGTCCCGTCGGCCGAGATGATCAAGTACGCCTCGAACGCCTTCCTCGCGACGAAGATCTCGTTCATCAACGAGATCGCCAACGTCTGCGAGGAGACCGGTGCCGACGTGACGGTCGTGGCGAAGGGGATGGGCCTCGACAACAGGATCGGCCCGAGCTTCCTCCGTGCCGGAATCGGCTACGGGGGATCGTGCTTTCCGAAGGATATTGCCGCGCTGAAACAGCTCGCGGGGAACTCGGGCTACCACTTCCAGCTCCTCACGTCCGTCATCGAGGTCAACGAGCTCCAGAAGCGCCGGGTGGTCGGCAAGCTGACGAAGCACCTCGGTTCGCTCCGGGGAAAGACGATCGCTCTTCTCGGCCTCGCCTTCAAGCCGAACACGAACGACATGCGGGAGGCGGCGAGCCTCGTGCTCACCTCCCGCCTGCTTGCCGAGGGGGCGCACGTACGCGCCTGGGATCCTGTCGCGATCGACGAGGCACGCCCGTTGTTGCCCGGAGTGGCCCTCAGCGACAACCTGATCGAGACGCTTCGCGGGGCGGATGCCGCGGTGATCGTCACCGAGTGGGACGAGGTGCGTGCGTTCCCGTACGAGGAGGCCGGTCGTGTCATGAAGACCGCGGTGGTGGTGGACGGGCGGAATGTCCTCGACCCTGACGAGGCGCACGCGGCGTGGTTCGTCTACGAGTCGATCGGCCGACCGAGCCTCGTGTAGGGGCCAATGGAAGCCATTCTCCTTGCGGGCGGGAAGGCGGAGCGACTCGGTGATGCTGTGGGTGGCAAGCCCAAGGCCCTTGCAGAGATCGCCGGGCGACCGCTCGCTGCGTACCTCGTGGCGCGCCTCGTGGCCGCCGGCGTCCGGCGCGTCATCGTCAGTTGCGCAGCCGGCAAGGATCCGCTGTTCGCTTCCGAGCTCGGTGGTCTCGGCGCCGAGATCGTGCCGGTCGCCGAGCCCGAGCCGCTGGGGCGCGGGGGTGGGATCCGCTATGCAGCGTCGGTGCGCGAGGGGGGCGGGCCGATCTTCGCGCTCAACGCAGACGAGCTGATCGACCTCGACTTCGCGGCGCTTGCCGACGCCCACGATCGGACGGGCGCCGCTGCGACGATCACGGTCTCTCCGCTCAAGTCTGCGTTCGGCGTGGTCGATCTGGACGGAGACGTGGTTCGCGGGTTCCAGGAAGCTCCGGCATTGCCGTACTGGGTCAACTGCGGCATCTACGTGCTCGGCGAAGATGCGCTCGCTCGGTTCCCGGAGCGCGGTGATCACGAGCGCTCGACCTTCCCCGAGCTTGCCGCAGAGGGTCGTCTGCGCGCGTATCGCCACGAGGGCACCTGGCTCACGGTGAACACCCCGAAGGATCTCCGTATCGCTGAGGAGTACGTCGCGGAGCATCCAGAGTGGCTCGGCTCCGGATGAGCACGCCCGCGACGAGGTTCGAGATCGGCGTACGCCGCGTCGAGAAGCCGTGGGGATACGAGATCCACTACGCGCTCACGGACACGTACTGCGGCAAGGTGCTCGTCGTCCGGGCCGGAGAAGAGCTGAGCCTCCAGTACCACGAGGTGAAGGACGAGACCATCTACCTCCACGAGGGCCTTGCCGAGGTCGAGCTGGGCGAGATCGACGGCCCCTTGAGCCTGGAGGTCGTGACTCCCGGCCGGTCGTTCCACCTTCCGCCTGGAACGGTTCACCGTCTCCGTGCGATCGAGGACTGCGTGTTCCTGGAGACGTCGACTCCTCAGCTCGAGGACGTCGTCCGGCTCGAGGATCGGTACGGCAGGGCTGCGCAAGGCCCGGCGCTAGACTGATCCGGGCGATGGCCACGAGCGCGAACCGGTACGACATCCGGGATATCGGCCTGTCGCCGGCAGGAGTCGGGAGGATCGACTGGGCAGACCGCCAGATGCCGGTTCTGGCCTCGATCCGGAAGCGATTCGAGGGGGAGCGCCCGCTGGCGGGATATCGCGTCTCCGCCTGCCTTCACGTCACGGCGGAGACCGCGAACCTCGCCCGGACGTTGAAGGCCGGTGGAGCGGACGTCGTTCTCTGTGCCTCGAACCCGCTCTCCACGCAGGACGACGTCGCCGCGGCGCTCGTAGCCGAGTACGGGATCCCAACCTTCGCGGTCAACGGCGAAGACAACGACACCTACTACTCACACATCGAGGCGGCATGCGACCATCGACCTCACCTGACAATGGACGACGGCGCCGATGTCATCGGCGTCCTCCATTCTGCGCGCCGAGAGCAGCTCGGTGACGTCATCGCAGGCACCGAGGAGACGACGACCGGGGTGTTGAGGCTCAAGGCGTTGCAGGCCGACGGCAAGCTCGCGTTCCCCGTGATCGCGGTCAACGAGGCGCGAACGAAGCATCTGTTCGACAACCGCTACGGAACCGGCCAGTCGACGGTCGAGGCCGTGATTCGCGCGACGAACATCCTGCTGGCCGGGCGGACGTTCGTCGTCGCCGGATACGGCTGGTGCGGCCGGGGGGTCGCTTCGAGGGCCCGTGGGATGGGGGCACACGTGATCGTGACCGAGGTCGATCCCCTGAAGGCTCTCGAGGCTGTCATGGACGGCTTCGAGGTGCTACCGATGGACAGAGCGGTCGAGATCGGCGACGTCTTCGTCACCGCGACCGGGGACAAGCTCGTCGTCAACGGCAGCCACTTCGGACGGATGAAGGACGGCGCCGTGCTGGCGAATGCCGGGCATTTCAACGTCGAGATCGAGATCGGAGCGCTCCGCCGGCTGGCCGTCGATGTCCGGAAGCCGAGGCCCATGGTCGAGGAGTTCGTCCTGGCCGACGGTCGCAGGATCTCCCTCCTTGCGGAAGGGCGACTCGTCAATCTCGTCGCGGCAGAAGGCCATCCCGCGGCCGTCATGGACATGAGCTTTGCCAACCAGGTGCTTTCGGCCGAGTACGCCGTTGCGAACGCGGCCGAGCTCGAGCGCAAGGTGTACGAGGTTCCCGAGGAGATCGATCACGCGATCGCCCGGCTCAAGCTCGAAACGCTCGGGATCGCCATCGATCGCCTCACGGAGGAGCAGGAGCGATACCTCTCCTCGTGGGACGAGGGAACCTAGACGGGCATCGATCCCCTCAGAACCCGCTTCAGGATGAAGCACGCTGCCGTCGGGCCGCGCCCGGCGGCGCGATGCGGCGTCCTCGGTCGCGCCCATACCTGGCTCGGTATTGGCGCTCCCTGCGTCGCCTCGCACCACCGGGCGCACCCCATCGGCGGGTCGTCATTCTGAAACGGGTTCTCGCCCCTGAGGACGTCGTTCGGCTCGTGGACGACCGTGTGGTCATCCTCGACCAGCGGCGCCTGCCCGGTGAGGTGGTGGATCTCGACTGCCGATCGGCCTCCGAGGTTGCCGAGGCGATTCGTGTGCTCGCAGTCCGCGGCGCGCCCGCCATCGGCGTGGCAGCGGCGTTCGGCTATGCACTCGCCGCGCGGAACGGCGAGGACCTCGACCTCGCTGCGGCCACGTTGGTGGGCGCCCGGCCGACGGCGGTCAACCTCGCCTGGGCCGTCGCCGAGATGCAAAAGGCCGAACCCGATCCCGACGTGCTGGCCGGGCGGGCACGCGAGATCCACCGAGCGGAGGTTGCCCGCTGCGTGGCGATGGGACAGCATGCGGCGTCGCTGTTCGCGCCCGGTGCTCGCGCGCTGACCCACTGCAACACGGGTGCGCTCGCGACGGCCGGATTCGGGTCTGCTCTCGGTGCGTTGCGCACCGCCCACGACCAGGGGCGTCTCGAGCATGTCTACGTCGGCGAGACCCGGCCGCTGAACCAGGGGGCTCGGCTGACCGCCTGGGAGCTCGAGCAGCTCGGCATCCCGTTCACGGTGATCGTCGACGGCGCTGCCGGATCCGTCATGGCATCAGGCGGCGTGTCGCAGGTCGTCGTCGGCGCCGATCGCATCGCCGCGAACGGTGACGTGGCAAACAAGATCGGCACGTATAGTCTCGCGGTGCTCGCGTCTCATCACGGCATTCCCTTCATCGTCGTCGCGCCGACATCCACGATCGACCGCGGGACATCCTCGGGGGAGGGGATCGTCGTCGAGGAGCGGTCGTCGCTCGAGGTCTCCGACCGTTTCCCGGCTCGGAACGCCGCCTTCGACGTCACACCGGCGGATCTGGTGACGGCGATCGTGAGCGAGGCGGGCGTGCATCGGGCCCCCTATGCAGGCTCACTCGCCGCCGCGGCGGAACGGCAGCAGGCAACGGCATGAAGGCGATGGTCATGGCGGCCGGGCTCGGCACGCGACTCCGTCCCCTGACGGACTTGATTCCGAAGCCGATGGTGCCTATCGCAAACCGCCCGGTCCTCCACCACCTGCTGAACCTGCTCGCTTCCCACGACGTCCGCGAGGTCGGCATCAACATCCACGTCCTGCCGGAGCTGATCACGGGCTACTTCGGCGACGGATCGGCGCTCGGCCTGCGGATCCGCTGGTCCGAGGAGAAGGAGCTCATGGGCACGGCGGGTGGTACCAAGCGCCTGCAGGACTTCTGGGGTCGCGAGACGATTCTCGTCACATCCGGCGACGGCCTCCACGACGTCGACGTGACCGCGCTCCTCGGCCATCATCGCCGCACAGGTGCGCTCGCAACGCTCGCCGTCAAGCCCGTCGACGATCCGTCGGCGTACGGCGTCGTCATCCTCGACCGCGACACGCGGATTCGCGGTTTCCAGGAGAAGCCTCGCCGTGACGAAGCCCGGTCTGATCTTGCCAACTGCGGCGTCTACGTGATCGAGCCGGAGTTGCTCGATCGGGTTCCGGCGGACACGTTCTACGACTTCGGCGAGGACGTCTGGCCTGCGCTGGTCGCTGCGGGAGAGCCGGTGTACGCCTTCACGACGATGGCCTACTGGAACGACGTCGGTGGGCTCGACGAGCTGCGAAACTCGATCCTCGACGCGGTCTCCGGGCGTGTCCGGCTCCAGATTCCCGGCGAGGAGATACTTCCGGGCGTGTGGGCAGAGTCGGGGTACGAGCTGGACCCGGGCGCGCAGGTCGAAGGTCCGGTCGTGCTCGGCAGGAACGTGATCATCGAGGAGGGCGCCCGGATCCGTGGCCCCGCCGCGATCGGCGCCGACTCGAGGGTCGGAAGGCGCGCGGCGATCCGTAGCGCGGCCCTTCTCCCCGGAAGCGTCGTCCCGGACGAAGGCATCGCCATCGCGGGGATCTTCGGAGACGCCTCGAAGCTTGCCGAGAGCATCCTTCGATACCCGGCCGCGCTCGATTCGTAACGCCCGGCGCGCGATCCGCGCGAATAGTCGATCTACGCTCGAGCCGTGGGCTTGCTCGACCTCCTGCTTCCCGATCGTTGCAGCTCATGTGGGGTCGAGGGCGCCAGTCTCTGCGGCGATTGTCGATGCTCGCTCGTCCTGATTCAGCCACCGCTCTGCTCGCGATGCGGAAATCAGGTCTCCTGGCCCGTTGCTCGGTGCCTCGAGTGCACCGGGCGCCGCCTTGCGTTCGTCTCGGCTCGGGCCGCTGTCGCCTACGAAGGACCTGTGACCCGTATCGTCGGGGCGTGGAAGGAGGGTGGCCGGAGAGGGCTCGCGCGCCTGGCCGCAGAGCTCGTCGCCGAATCTGTCCCGCCACCGAGAGCGCAGGTTGTCGCGTACGTACCCGCTGCGGGAGAACGCGCGCTCTGGCGCGGTTTCAATCCCGCCGCAGCACTCGCGCACGAGCTTTCCCTCCGCTGGCAGCTCCCCCTGCTCGACCTTCTCGTGCGGAGGCACTCCGGGCGGCGACAGCGAGGACTGCCACTCGCCGATCGTCGCCGGAACGTGGCAGGGGCATTCAGGCCCGTGCGGCCCTCGCCATACACGGTCGTCCTCGTCGACGACGTCTACACGAGCGGGGCCACCGTCAGTGCTGCGGCAGGTGCGCTCGTGGGTGCAGGCGCCCGCGAGGTGGAGGTCGTGACCTTCGCGCGAACCCTCCGGGGCCACCGCTGACGTGCCCGCCGGTGGGGTAGAGTTGACCACCTGTTTCCCGCGACCTAGAGGCTTGATGTGAAGTGACCGTACGCCTCTCGCATCAGGCCTCTAACTCGCCGGCGAGCGCCGGCGAAGGAAGAGGAGGCTCCGGTGAGACTTCAGGTCAAGGGCAAGAACATGGAGGTCAGCGACTCGCTCTACCGCTATGCGGAGGAGAAGCTGGAGAAGCTCGACCGCCATCTGAACGACGCGACACGGCTCGAGCTCGAGCTCGCGGTGGAGAAGAATCCGTCGATCTCCGCGAGCCAGGTTGCAGAAGCGACCGTGTGGACGAAGGGCCCGATTCTTCGCGCCAGAGAGAGCTCGGACGACATGAAGGCGTCGATCGACCTGCTTGTCGAGAAGCTCGAGCGTCAGGCCAAGCGCTACCGCGAGAAGCGCCAGCGCAAGCAGCTCGCGCGCCATGCTCACCCGGTGGGCATCGAGGATGCTCGCCCCGTCGTCGCCGACGAGGCCGAGCCCGTCATCGTCAAGACCAAGCAGTTCGCGGTGAAGCCCATGACGCCAGAGGAGGCAGTCCTCCAGCTCGAGCTCATCGGCCACGACTTCTTCTGCTTCCGGAACGTCGAGTCGAACGAGGTCAACGTCCTCTACCGGCGGCGCGACGCGAACTACGGCCTCATCGAGCCCAGAGGATGACCCGTGACGACATCGTCGACCCGCGAGTTGTGCCGCGCTGGGTGGAGGCTGGTGTCTCGGGCGTTCCGCGCCCGGCCGAGTGGGAGTACGTCGCGATCGTCGACATCCCCGAGCTTCAAGAGACGGTCACCGGCGAGATCGAGTTCAGCGTGTTGCCGAGCGGCGCCGTGGTGCGTGGGAAGGGCATCGAGCCGGGTGTCGTCCTCGAGCGCCTCGCATCGCGTGTGGGCGAGCACGTGGAAGCGCCCCTGGAAGCAGTCGCGGTTCGGCGGGGCTCGGTGCAGTGGGCGCTTGCCGGAAGGCGCGTCAATCTCGAGCAGATCGATCTTCCTTCGGGCGTCGACGCGGACGAGATCACCGTGGCGGTCGGCCCCGACGGCGCTCGATCCGTCGTCGTCGACGGTGAGGAGCGAGAGACCTTCGACCGGCTCGTCGGGGACGCGGTCGACTTGCTCGAGCGCGAGGGCCGGCGCCGTCACTCTGCGTTCGTGGCTCGTGCCTCCAAGGTGGGAGGGCGGTGGGATCTGACCGTCGATCCCCTCTGACCCTCCCGGTTTCGACCGCTACCCTCTAGGCATGTCTTCCAACTACGGAGCTCTCGAAGGCCTCCTCCGCATGGGCGAGGGCCGCCGGCTCAAGCGGCTGGCCCAGCAGGCCGACTACATCGCGTCGATCGAGCCGGAGTTCGAGGCGCTCTCGGATGCCGATCTCGTCGCGAAGACGGCCGACTTCAAGCAGCGCCTCGACAACGGAGAGCCGATCGACGAGCTTGTCTTCGAGGCCTTCGCTGCCGTGCGCGAGTCCGCGAAGCGATCGCTTGGGATGCGCCATTTCGACGTCCAGGTGATGGGTGGAATCGTGCTTCACGAGGGCGACATCGCCGAGATGAAGACCGGTGAGGGAAAGACGCTGGTCGCGACGATGCCCCTGTATCTCAACGCGCTTGCGGCCGGGAACGTCCATCTCGTGACGGTGAACGACTACCTGGCCCAGCGCGACTCCGAGTGGATGGGCCCGGTCTACGCGGGCCTCGGCATGCGGTCCTCGTCGCTGCGGAACATGATGCCCTTCAGCGAGAAGAAGGACGCCTATGCGGCCGACGTCACCTACGGGACGAACTCCGAGTTCGGCTTCGACTACCTGCGCGACAACATGGCCGTCTCGCTCGACAACTGCGTCCAGCGCGGCCACCGGTATGCCATCGTCGACGAGGTCGACTCGATCCTCATCGACGAGGCGCGGACGCCGCTGATCATCTCGGGTGAGCCCGAGACCGCCGCCAAGACGTATTACGACATGGCGCGCATCGTCCGCCAGCTCGAGGGCGTCCCGGCGAAGTTCGTTCCGAAGGCGCAAAAGACCGCCAGCCCGGACGACGATGCGGACTACGAGTTCGACGAGAAGTTCAAGACGGTGTCGCCGCGGGAGTCAGCGATCGAGAAGGTCGAAGCTGCCCTCGGAATCGACAACCTGTACGACCCGCGCAACGCGCAGCTCGTCAACCACCTGATCCAGGCGCTCAAGGCGGAATCGCTCTACCACCGCGACGACGAGTATGTGGTCGTCGACGGCGAAGTGAAGATCGTCGACGAGTTCACGGGGCGCATCATGGAGGGCCGCCGCTGGTCAGAAGGGCTGCACCAGGCAGTCGAGGCGAAGGAGGGCGTCGGCATCAAGGAGGAGCACGTCACGCTCGCCACGATCACGCTCCAGAACTACTTCCGTCTCTACGAGAGGCTCGCGGGCATGACCGGAACCGCGAAGACGGAGGAGAAGGAGTTCCAGGAGATCTACGACCTGTCTGTGATCGAGATTCCGACCAACGTGGCCGTGGCACGGGACGACCGCAACGACTACATCTTCAAGACGAAGGAGATCAAGTACCAGGCTGTCATCGACGACATCCGAGAGCGTCACGAGCTGGGCCAGCCGGTCCTCGTCGGGACGATCTCCGTCGAGGTCTCGGAGCATCTTGCACAGCTCCTGACGCGCGCGGGAATTCCCCACAACGTCCTGAACGCGAAACAGCACGAGCGTGAGGCCGAGATCATCATCGGCGCCGGAGAGCCAGGGGCAGTGACGATCGCGACCAACATGGCAGGCCGCGGCGTCGACATCAAGCTTGGTGAGGGGGTTCGCGAGGTCGGCGGGCTCTACGTGCTCGGGACCGAGCGACACGAGTCGCGCCGCATCGACAATCAGCTTCGCGGCCGCTCCGGCCGGCAGGGCGATCCGGGCGAGTCGCGGTTCTACCTGTCCGCCCAGGACGACCTGGTGCGGCTGTTCGCAGGCGACCGCATCTACTCGATCATCGACCGCTTCAAGCTTCCCGACGACGAGCCGATGGAGGCCGGCATTCTCACGAAGCAGATCGAGAATGCGCAGAAGAAGGTCGAGGAGCAGAACTTCGTCACGCGAAAGAACGTCCTCAAGTACGACGACGTGATGAACGTCCAGCGCATGGTGATCTACGAGCAGCGCCGCAAGGTTCTCGAAGGCGACGATATGTCGAGCGACATCGGCGACTGGATGGACGAGGTCATCGAGCGCGCGGTTCTCCAACACACGGAGGGCGACGTCTTGGAATGGGATGTCGACAGCCTCTTCGCCGAGATGGGGGGCCTGTACGAGACGGAGATCCAGCCGGACGAGCTCGATCTGGCGGCGATGACTCGTGAAGAGCTCGTCGAGGAGTTCCAGGACGACGCCCGGGACGCGTACGAGGCCAAAGAGGAATCGCTTGGCTCAGAGCTCATGCGCGAGGTCGAGCGATATCTCGTCCTGCAGGTCGTCGACGTTCGCTGGCGCGAGCATCTCGAGTCGATGGAGTACCTTCGCGAGGGCATCCATCTTCGTGCGATGGCGCAGAAGGACCCGCTCGTCGAATATCGGTCCGAGGGTCACGTGATGTTCGAGGAGCTCAGCGCCGCCATCCGCGAGGAGGTTGTCCGCTACCTGCTCCGCGTCGAGCTCGCGAGAGACGAGGCCGAGGCGCTTCAGCCGGAGGCGCACGACGATCACCTCGTGTACGAGCACGAGTCGCTGACCGGTTCGGACGCGATTGCCGCCGCGGGTGTCGAGGAGAACGGAGGCGGGGTTGCGGCCGCGACGGCTCCGGTCGTGGCGCAGCGCGTCGTCGCCGATGCCGAGCGCGTTGGCAGAAACGACCCCTGTCCCTGCGGCTCCGGGAAGAAGTACAAGAAGTGCCACGGGGCGTGAACACGCGTGGCTGAGCGCGCGACGATCGAGAGCGACCTCGAGGAGATCAGGGCCCAGCTCGGCTGGGTCCGTGATTACCTTTGACCCCGATTCCTTGCGTGTCCGCCTGTCCGAGCTCGAGGCGACGATGGGGGAACCGGGCTTCTGGGACGATCAACAGCGCGCAGCAGGGCTCTCGTCCGAGCACGCTCGCCTGACGAAGAGCCTCGAGCGGTACGACAGCCTGGCGGCGGAGCTCGACGACCTCGACGAGCTCTCGTCACTGGCGTCCGACGACGGGGAGCTGGATGAGATCGCCGTCTCGCTCGAGCCCCTGAAGCGCCAGCTCGAGCGTCTCGAGGAAGCTGCCCTGTTCCGTGGCGAGTACGACGGCGGGGATGCGGTCGTCACGATTCACGCCGGAACCGGCGGCACGGACGCGCAGGACTGGACCGAGATGCTGCTCCGGATGTACCTTCGCTGGGCCGACGATCGCGGCTTCTCGGCGGAGCTCGTCGAGGCCTCGCCGGGCGAGGAGGCAGGCCTCAAGTCCGCGACGTTCACGGTCTCCGGCGAGAACGCATACGGCGTGCTGAAGGCAGAGCGCGGTGTGCATCGCCTCGTCCGGCTCTCGCCCTTCGACCAGGCTCACCGGCGACACACGTCGTTCGCCCAGGTGATCGTGAGTCCGCTCGTGCCCGAGAGTGCGGGCGTCGAGATCGACGAGGCGGACCTTCGGATCGACACCTATCGTGCGAGTGGGGCCGGTGGCCAGCACGTCAACAAGACCGATTCCGCGGTGCGCATCACGCACGTCCCGACGGGGATCGTTGTTCAGTGTCAGAACGAGCGGTCCCAGCTATCGAACAAGAACACGGCGCTCCGGATCCTGAGAAGCCGCCTCGTCGAGGTCGAACAGGAGAAGCGCGAAGCGGAGATCGCGGCAGAGCGAGGCGCCGCGCAGGACATCGGGTTCGGCAGCCAGATTCGCAGCTACGTTCTCCACCCGTACCAGCTGGTCAAGGATCACCGCACGGGCCTCGAAGAGGGCAACACGCAGGCCGTCCTCGATGGACGTCTCGACGGGTTGATCCACGCGTATCTTCTCGCCCAGGCGGCTGGGAAGGTGGCGTGACGCCCGCTTCCGGTAGACTGGTGGGTCGAGGAAGAAGCCGGGCGCGTGCCGGCGGCCGAGAGCCGCGCAAGGACTTACGCCCGAACCCCCGAAACTCCGCGAAGTGACTGCTGCGCAGGATCCCGAGCTGACACGCCACACGCCTCGGTCGAACGGCGTGCCGTCGGCTGCTGTCTCGGAAGGCGAGCCGGAGACGGGCACCGGGCGTCCGATGATCGTGTTCGACGCCGTGACGAAGGTGTACGAGCCGAACGTCGTTGCCCTCAGCGACGTCTCGTTCACGATCGAGCGGAGCGAGTTCGTCTTTCTCGTCGGGGCGTCGGGATCTGGGAAGTCGACCATGATCCGCCTGATGATCAAGGAGCTCGAGCCCACCGACGGGCGGATCATCATCGGCGGCCGTGAGCTGGCGCGCCTGAAGCGAAAGCTCACCCCGCTTCTCCGCCGGAACATCGGGTGCGTCTTCCAGGACTTCAAGCTGCTGCCCAACCGCACCGCGTTCGAGAACGTCGCGTACGCCCTCAAGGTGCAGGGCGAACCCAAGCGCGAGATCAGGACGAAGGTTCCCGAGGTCCTGAACCTCGTGGGGCTCTCTCACAAGATGAGCTCGTTCCCGGACGAGCTGTCCGGTGGTGAGCAGCAGCGCGTATCGATCGCGCGCGCGTTCGTCAACCACCCGCCGATCCTGATCTGCGACGAGCCGACCGGCAACCTCGATCCGGACACGTCCGTCGGCATCATGCAGCTCCTGTACCGGATCAATCAGACAGGAACGACGATCGTCATGGCCACACACGATCGAGAGATGGTCGACAAGATGCGCCGCCGTGTCATCGCGCTCGAGGACGGGAAGCTCCTGCGCGACGAGCGCCGCGGAGGCTACGGGTAGGCGTGGAGCGGTTCAAGCTCTTCGTCGGCGAGGCAACCCGCTCGATCTTCGCCAACCTCTCGACCACGGTTGCCGCCACGATGACCGTGCTCATCGGCATGTTCCTCCTCGGGCTCTTCATCGCGCTCGGGTCGTGGGTCGTCTCCTGGACGGACCACGTGAAGAAGGAGGTCGAGGTCAAGGTCTTCTTCTGTACACCGCTGTCGTGCGACGGCTACGCGAAGCCCAAACAGATCAATGCGGTGAAGGCGCAGTTGCTTGCGATGCCAGAGGTGAAGAGCATCGTCTTCGTGTCGAGGGACGAGGCGTTGCGGCGCATGAAGAAGGAGACTCCCGAGCTGACCCAGAACCTCGTCGGCAACCCTCTGCCTGACGCGTACGAAGTGACTCCGAAGCGCGCGGAGGACGTCGACGTCATCGCGAGCAGTCTGAAGCCTGCGCCTGTCGGGGTCGACAAGGTCGACTACGCGAAGAAGAAGACCAACCGCATCCTCAAGGTGGCGGGAATCATCGAGCTGGTCTTCCTGATCGCCGCGTTCCTCCTGCTCGTGGCTTCGATCATCCTCATCGCGAACACGATCCGCCTGTCGATCTTCTCGCGGCGAAGGGAGATCGAGGTGATGAAGCTCGTCGGAGCGACGAACTGGTTCGTTCGGGGCCCGTTCATGCTGGAGGGGCTGATCTGCGGGCTGGTCGGCAGCGTGCTGGCCGTTGTTCTCCTCTTCATCGGCCAGAAGCTCGCTCTGCCCGCCATCTTCAGCGACACGATCAAGAATGCTGGAACAGACGTGCATGCATGGAGCTTCGGGGTCGTCGCCGTGATTCTCGTGGCGGCAGGTCTCTTCCTCGGCGCTCTCGGGTCGGGTATCACGCTGCGTCGCTTTCTCAAGGTCTGAGCGGAGCGGCTCGGGGGGCCCGGGCCGTATACTCACGCATCACAACCATTCGCAAATGAGACGAGCGGGTGCGATCGGATGCGGCCTGGTGCTGCTCGCTGGAGCAGTCACGTTTGCGCTGTATCTCCACCGTGACGCGAAACCGGTTGCGGCGCTGGCTCCGGTGACGACAACGTGGCATCACGGTCCGCTTCGAGGTATCGGGCCATTCCCGATCCCTGAGGCCCCCGCCACACCTCCATCGGCGCTCGACCAGGTTCGTCAGGCTCTGGCGCAGGCCTACTACCGACATGTTTCCGCAGCGATGCTGTCGCAGCCGTCGATTCCGTTGATGCTCGACCAACTCGGCGACCCGTACACGGAGTACCTCGACCCGGATGCCTACGAGGCGCTGCAGGAGGGGTTGAGCCGGAAGTACTTCGGCGTAGGACTGCGCGTCGACCGCACTGACGGAGGGCTGCTCGTCACCTCCTCGATGAACGGCCCGGCACGGCAGGCCGGGATTCGCACGGGAGACGTCATCGTGTCGATCGACGGCGAGAGTGCCGAGGGGATCCCGTTCGACAGGTCGCTTGCGCTGATCAAAGGCGAGGAAGGGACCGTCGTCGCGCTCGAGGTCCGCCGTCCGGGACAGAAGAATGCGATGCGTTTCAACGTCGTGCGGCGCAACATCGAGTTGTCTGCCGTGCGCTCGCGGATCTTCACGAGTGCAGGGCATCACCTCGGCTATATCCGCATCGGCTCGTTCCTCGGGAATGCAGCCGAGCGGGTCGAAGCGGCGACGCGCGGCCTCCGGGTCAAGGGCGCCGAAGGATTCATCATCGACCTCAGAGGCGACCCGGGCGGGTACCTGACGCAGGCTGTCCGGGTGGCGTCGCTCTTCCTGAAGAGCGGCGCGGTCTGTTCGACAAGCGGCGTGAACCAGGCGACCCGGGTATTCACCGTCTCGGGCGCTTCGGTCGACACCGAAAGACCTCTCGTGGTGCTCGTCGACCGGCGAAGTGCGAGCGCGGCGGAGATCGTGGCCGGCGCCCTACGAGATCACGGGCGGGCGACAGTCGTCGGGAAGAGAACGTACGGAAAGGCGACGGTGCAGTCGTTGATCGCGCTCTCGAATGGGGGTGCTCTCAAGCTGACGACGGCGACGTACCTGACTCCGAAGGGCTCGAGCATCGGAGGCAGGGGAATCCGCCCTCAGGTGAAGGCCGTGGACGACCCGCGGACACGGCCCGACGAGGGTGTCGTCGCCGCGGCACGCGTTCTCGTCGGGCAGCTGTAGCTGATCGTCCCGATCGTCTGCGAGCTGTCGCGACGGGGAAAGCTCGTCGTCGGGGAACCGTTCTTCGAGCCGGGCACACCGCTCGTGCTCGATCGCAAGACGCTCGGGGACGCCGGGCGCGGCGACCTGATCGTCGTGTCGGCCGGACGGGGGCGGGCACGAATCGAGCGGGTTCTCGGTCCCTCCGGCCGGATCGAGCCCGTCCTCGAGGGGTTTCTCTTCCATCGGGGCATCCGGTCAGTCCCGGAGAGAGACGAGGAAGCCGCGCGTGAGGCCGACGCGCTCCCGGCGGACCCGGGAGAGCCGGAAGCAGGTCGCGTCGACCTGCGCGATCTGCTGTCGTTCACGATCGATCCTGACGATGCGCGGGACTTCGACGATGCGCTGAGCGTCCGTCGGGAGGGTGATGGGTTCCGGATCTGGGTGCACATCGCAGACGTTGCAGCCTCCGTAGGGACAGGGTCCGGCCTCGACATCGACGCGCGCGAACGGTCGCTCTCCGTCTATGTCCCCGGGCGGGTCGAGCCGATGCTGCCGGAGGCCCTGTCGGCAGGGCTCTGCAGCCTGCGTCCACGACGGGACCGAAACTGTGTGACGGTCGAAGTGCCTTTCGGCCCAGATCTCCAGCTCGGCGAGCCGACCTTCTACCGGAGCCTGATCCGTAGCCGCGAGCGTCTCACGTATTCCGCTGTCGAGGCGATCCTGACCGGTCGAGAACGGGTCGACGCTGAGGTTGCCGACGCCCTGGTTCTTGCCGGGGACGTCGCTGACAGAGCTTCGACGCCGGCGCTACGGTCGTGGCGCGCTCCACGTCGAGACCCGTGAGATCGCCTTCCGGCTGGACGGTAACGGCGGGGTGGAACGCGCCTGGTCGGAGAGCGAGCCGCTCGCTCACGGCCTCGTCGAGGAGCTGATGATCCTCGCAAACGAAGCGGTGGCCCGGCTCCTTGCAGGCCGCCGCCGCGAAGCGCTCTTTCGGGTGCACGAGCCGCCCGACCCTCAGGCGGTCGAGCTTCTGGTGGCGAAGCTGGAGGAGCTCGGGGTGCCCACTCCGGCCGCCCCGGACGATCTGCCGCCGGCGGAGGCTGCCGGCCTCGCTGCCCGCATCAGTGCGCGCGTCTCGACGTACACCGGTCAGGCCAAACGCGGGAAGGAGGCGTTCCCGTCCCTCGTCCTGCGCGCTCTCAAGCAGGCGCACTACGATCCGCGGAACCTCGGGCACTCAGGTCTTGCGAGCCGCGCCTACTGCCACTTCACGTCCCCGATCCGCCGATACCCTGACGTGATCTGCCATCGAGCGCTCCTGAACGAGCTCGGTGTGAGTGACGACCCGCTCCCCGGCGATCTGCCCGAGCTCGCGGAGTGGTGTTCCGTCCGGGAACGCGAGGCTGCGGACGTCGAGTACGCCGCGGACGCCATCTGCCTCGCGTGGCTCCTCGAGCGCACGCTCTTCGAGCTCGGCTGGGACGCATGCTTCGACGGGGAGATCATCGGCCTTATCGGGTCGGGCGTGTTCGTTCGTTTCGAGGACGTGTTCGAGGGCTATGTCCCGGTCCGTCGTCTTCCGGGCGACTACTACGAGCTCGACCCGCTTGGAACGGCCCACGTCGGGCGCCGGAGCGGGCGACGATATCGCCTCGGCGATCCGATCTCCGTCACCGTCGAGTCGATCGACCGGACGGCGGGGAAGATAAATCTCGCACTTTGCGAGGAAATCAGATCCGGGTGACTTGCACGGGTTCGGCCGTGGCCGTAGTGTCCCGCTTGCGCCGAGCACGGGGCGCCAGTAGGCCGAATCTTCTCCGGTAGGCCGTACGAATCGAGGGAGGCCGCAAGGCCGTTCTCGGAGCGAAAAGTTCGCCGGGCGTAGAGGACGACAGCGCACCCGGCTCGGCGACTTCTTTGGTCCGGCATCGCCGCTTCGGGTCTAGGATCGACGCGTATGGCCCGAGGAAGCGGCACCAAGCTCATCTCCGACAACCGGCGTGCCCGGCACGACTACGAGCTCCTCGAGCGTCACGAGGCGGGCATCGTCTTGACCGGGACGGAGGTCAAGTCGCTCCGGGCCGGCAAGGCGAACATCCAGCACGCGTTCGGGCATGTGCGCGATGGCGACGTCTTCCTCGTCGGGGCCAACATTCCGGAGTATCCACAGGCCAGCCGCCAGAACCATGATCCGGATCGCGACCGAAGGCTGCTTCTGCACCGGCGTGAGATCGACTCGCTGATCGGCAAGGTGCAGGAAAAGGGGCTGACGCTGATCCCAACCAGGATGTACTTCAAGGACGGGAAGGTGAAGCTCGAGCTCGCTCTCGCCCGCGGCAAGGACACGCGAGATCGCCGGCGCGACATCGCCGATCGCGAGGCGCGGCGCGACATGGAGCGGGTGCTGAAGACGCAGCGCTACACTTCGTAGGACGACATACGGGGGCGATCAGGTTTCGACGTGGTCGGTTCTCCGGATGAGCTGCAAGCCGAGGTCCCCGGTCGGCCTCGTAAATCCACCGGGAAACTGCAAGTGCGAACGACAACGAACTCGCACTCGCCGCCTAGTCACTAGGTAGCGCGTCGGCCCGATCTCGGCCCGTGGATCGGAATCCGGCGTCAACGAACGGGCTTGCCGCCGAGGGAGAGCCAATCGCCCGACGCGGGACTCCAAAGGATGGCTAGCCCGTCGGTAGGCCGCCTGCGAGCCGGCCGCCGGGCGAAAGCGAAAGCGCAGGCTACGCTTGTAGACGCTCTCCCCGGTGCGACCGCGGACGCGGGTTCGATTCCCGCCGCCTCCATCAAACCGCTCAACGGAGCGGTATTGCTGTGTTAAGCCGGTCGGAATAGTTGCCGCCGGTCGGAATGGTTGTCCGCGATTCTGTCGGTCAACGCTCATGCTCGATACTTGAGAGCGCCCGCTCGAGGTCAGCGTCGTCCAGGTGGCCGTAGATGTCCGCCGTCGTCGAGATCGACTCATGACGAGCGAGTTGTTGTGCCAGTTTGAGATTCCCGGTATGGCGGATGAAGTCGGTGATCGCGGTGTGCCTTGTTTCGTGCATCGGCCGTGCAGGTGCCTACCGTGGGGGTGGGCGAGTTTAAACCCCCGGCTTCGCTCTCGCGCGTGCTTTCGGTGTGAGCTGGGACACGGTGGGCGGCCGGCTGAGTTGGAGAGGTGCTGCCCTCGGTCGGTCGTGCCGTCAGTTCTGCCGAGATCACCAAGGTCGAGTGGTTGGCTAGTCGGCTGGAGGGCCTAACGGCGGAGCCGGCGCTAACCAAGACCGGGCGTTCGTCCTGGAGCGACACGCGGCTCGACCTAGACGGCGTCGCCGGCGCGCTCGGCGGGGGCTCCGACGAGCGGCCCGACGCAGAAGTGCTCCATGTGCCGCTCGGCGAGCCCGCTGTGGTATTCGCCGAACTCCGCCGTGGCGTCCTTGCCGCCGTACATGCGGGCCACGAAAGGCCCGCCCGGGTGGTGGTCCTTCCACTCGGTGAAGTCGTAGACCTTGCCGCGGATGACGACCCAGCAGTCGTCGAACGACGTGTGCTGCGCGAGCTCCTCGCGCGTGACGGGCCGGTCGCCGGTCCATGGCTTCGCCGGCTTCCAGAGGCTGCGGGCGATCTCCTGGCGCGCGCTGCGAGCGCCTCGGTCCGCGAGCGGAAGTCCCACGGCCCGAGCTTCCTGAGCGGCAGCTTGTCGCCGATCTCGCGCGCGTCGAACGCGTAGATCCACGAGTCGTCGCTGCCCGCACGCTCGGTGTGATCGAAGACGGGGTAGTCTCGCTCGTTGACCGCCGCGAGGATCTGCCGGCGCTGAGGCGAGTCCGCCGGCTCGAGGTGCTTGAAGAGGAACTTCGACGCGAACTGGAAGCGCGTCGCGCGGTAGTAGCGCACGCGCTCGTAGTGCAACAGCGCGCGGTAGATGTCGCTGCCGTGGAGCTCGAAGCACTTCCCCAGTGCCGCGGCGTCCTCGAAGGCCTGCGCGGCGCCCTGGCCGAAGGTCGGCAGCATCGGGTGAGCGGCGTCACCCACCAGGCCCACGCGACCCTCCGTCCAGTTCTCGAGCGCGTCCCGGTCGTAGAGCCCCCACTTCGTCGGGTTCTCCATCAGGCTCGTGAGCGCGACGACGTCGTCGTGACGGGGGTCCCCCGCGAACGCCGTGCTCATGTTGCCGACCATCTCCTCGCGGTCGGCGGGGAACCAGTCGCCCTCTTCGCGCTCGAACTCGTCGGCGTTGGGCTCGTAGTAGGCGAGCCACACGTTGAGCAGCTCGCCGCCGCGGACCCAGTACGTGAGCGTCTGCGCCGTCGGGGTCTCGCGGGTGTCCATCGACATCGTCTCGATGGGGTTGTGGTCGAGCGGGCTGCCGTCGGGCTTGCGCGCCGCGGCGACCTTGTCCCTCGGGACCAGACCGCGGTAGACGACGACCTCGGTCCAGCGCTTGGTCGACACGCCGGGCCAGACCGCATCCAGCACCCGGGAGTTGACGCCGTCGGCACCGATCAGCAGGTCGCCGGTCTCCATCGTGCCGTCGGAGAACGTCACGGTCACGGACTCGTCGTCCTGGCTCACGGCCTCCAGGCGCTTGGCCATGTGGACCTGGATCGGGCAGTTGACGCCCGTCTCCGGCGCGAACTCGAGGACCCGCTTGTAGAGGGCCATCAGCAGGTCGAGGCGGTGCATGTGGTGGAAGCCGGCGTTGTCGCCGGCCGAGGTGTTGTGGTCGAGCGGCTTCCGCGTGATCGAGCCGTCCTCCCAGACCATCCGCGTCTCGTGGAGGATCGCCGCCCTGCCGCCGTCGACTGCCCCGTCGGGGCCCTTGGGGTCACCGCCGTCGAGGTCGACGCCGAGCCACCGGGACAGCCTTGCGCCGTTCGGGGGGATGTTCAGGCCCGCTCCCGCGGTGCTCGGCGTGCGCGTCTGCTCGAAGACGTCGATCGTCGTGAAGACGCCCGACTCCCGCAGCGCCAGAGCGGTCATCAGCCCCGCCATGCCACCACCTGCGATAAGTGCCCGCACGAAGTCCCTCCAGTTCCTCTCCGTGGGTGGCGTCCGACCGCGCGAGCGGCGCACGCCGCCGGCGACCGTAGCTCGGAACCATCGGGAGGGCAAGTTGGCGGCACGCCGCCGCAATCCTCCGCGCGCGCGCGATCTATCGGAGGACGGGGGGCATCCAACGATCAGCGCATTGGAGGCGTGGGAGCTGCTTGGCGCAAAGCCGGAGCACCGCCACAAGGCGGGAGCTGCGCGGGATGAGTGTAGAGACGGCAGCCTGTCACCGAGGCGTTCGCCGACGCTCGGCGTCGACTTCCCACGCCACCACGGCTACCGCACCGACGAACTCATCCGCATCATCGAAGACGTTCCTGAGACGGTTGACATCAAGGTCGTTCTGTAAGATGATCGGTTGGTCAGAGGAGGAGGCGAAGCATGCGAGTCGTCGGTACACGAGAGTGTCGACCGAGGAACAGGCCGGTTCAGGCGCGGTCTGGAGGCTCAACGCGACGCGATCAGAGCTGAGGTGATCGGCGCGGGTGGGAGCTGCCTCGGTCTATGAGGACGCAGGCGTCAGCGGGAAGGCCCTCGCCGGCAGACCTGAGCTGACAGCCGCTCTCATCGCAGTCGAGTCCGGGGAGGCAGACGCTCTGATCGTGGCGAAGCTCGACCGTCTCTCGCGATCCCTGCTCGACTTCGCCGCCTGATGGAGAGGAGCCGCCGTCAGGGTTGGGCGCTGGTCGCTCTCGACCTCGGTGTTGACACGAGCACACCGGCAGGGGAGATGATGGCGAACGTCCTCGCTAGCTTCGCCAGTACGAACGCCGCCTGATCGGCCAGCGAACCCGCGAGGCTCTCGCCGTCAAGAAAGCACAGGGCGTCAAGATCGGACGACCACGAACGCTGCCCGACACCGTTCGCGAACGGATCGGGACGAGCGGACGAATGGGCTCTCACTGCCGGCGATCGCAGGCGGGCTTAACCGGGATCGTGTCCCGACCGCCCAGGGCGGCCGTCAGTGGTA
This sequence comes from uncultured Thermoleophilia bacterium, assembly GCA_963710975.1. Taxonomy (GTDB): domain Bacteria; phylum Actinomycetota; class Thermoleophilia; order Gaiellales; family Gaiellaceae; genus JBBQXH01. The sequence continues at coordinate 619,655 of CAVQCG010000004.1, forward strand.
CCCGTCGACCGTCCGGGCCGTCCTCGCCGCCGCGCTAGCCTCCTCCAAGCGCCGTCGCCGCGCCCTCCATCCGGCGCAACAACCGCCGGCCCTGCGACCCGCCAGCATCCAGGTCACCGCGCTCGCACCAGCCGCGATCAGCCGCCACGGCATGCCAACGCCGACCGGCAACCGGCGCCAACGCCCTGATCGACCTCAGGCCGCCGCACGCTGCACCGATCGAAAGCACCGAGATCACGAAGCTGAAAGCACGCTCACCGAAGCGCGGCCGCACCCATGTCCGCGACCTGCGCCGCAGACCCGACGCGGAACCAACACGGTCACGTCGTCGAACCTGACGACGATAGGGAACACCGTGCTCCCGGATAGTCCGCGTCGATCGATACCCAGCGCGCGCGGGTTCAACCCGAGCTGCCGCGACGACGGAGGACGGACCAGCCCGCCTCCCAGCCATTAGGCACGCTCCCCGCGACGCTCCGCCCGCAGCCGGCGCATCCGCTCCCGAGCCTTCCAGCGCCGCACCTGCGTCCAGTACCGACGCTCCCCACAGACAGAACAGTGCGCCCCGTTCGGCGGGCCAGGCTCGCAGACGCAGCCGTAGAACCCCTCGCCACGCTTCGAGAGCGCCTCCCGCTCAAGGCGTCGGCCCTCGCGCTCGAGCACCGACCTGATCCACACAGACAACGGCACCCCCGCAGCTTCTGCCAACGCGTCCCAACGCTCCCGCTCCGCACGAGACGCCCGGAAGTTCAACACCTCCAACCGCCTGGTGGCCGTCAAAGAACTCGGCATCACCCCATCATGCGTGTCTTACCGGCCGACATCGATTAGGACGGGTGCGGAGCCTCCTTTCCCGTCCTCCAGGGTGGGCTGTTCTCACCCGCCGTCGGCACCGAGTTCCTCACCGCGGCGACCTCGGTGGCGGTCCGGCGCCGCAGTTCGAGAACGCCCAGGCTGTTCGCCGAGGTTCCAGCGCGGCTCCACCGTGCTTCCAGCGCGACACTCGACACTGTTACAAACGCCGTAGTAGCAACCGCTACTCAGTCAGGTTGCCGCAACAAGGACGGTCACCATGGAAGGTCAGATGCCTCAACGATTCGGATTCTCGGCGGTTGTCGTCGCGATCGTCTTGGCGGTCGTTGCACTCGGGGCCTGCGGCGGGAGCGAGGAGCCGCCAGCGACCAGCGCCGAAGCAGCAGCGAGTGACACGGCGACGACGCTGGCTACCGACGCGGACACTGCTACGGATGCGGCGGCGAGCGATGACGCGATCACCGTGGACATCCACGAGGAGAACGCGTCCGGACAGACTGGGACCGCAACGTTTACTCCGAAAGCCCCCGGGGTCGACGTCGCCATCCAGGTAAGCAACGACGAGGGCGTTCGCCAATTCGCGTTGATTTCCGAGGGAACGTGTGATGACCTAGGAGCACCCTTCGCCGGGGTCGAACACGAAGGGCCAGCGTTTCCTGTCGGCGCGAAGGACGGCATCTGGCCAGAGCAACAGGCCAAGGCAATGCTGGGGCGTGACACGCCGACGCTTGATGACCTTCAGAGCGGCGCCCATGCCGTCGTTGTAGTCGACGTCTCGTACCGTGGCGGCAACAACGTCGAGATCCCGCCCGACGTTCGCTTCTACCAGCCTCCGGACGCGCAGGGGCCGTTCGGGGAGGGGTACCCACTCGCCGCGTGCGGCGACATACCGCAAACAGCCGCAGATACCGGCGACGCGGCGACGACCGAAGATTCCGAGTCCTCGGACTTTGCTCGCGCAAGCGGTTACACTAGAGGCCGTGCTTGAGTCCGTCGCCAGTGGCGATGAGCAGGCCGTCAAGAAGGCGGTGGACGAACTGGTCAAGACGTCGACCTGTCCGGCCTGCCCCGACCATACGGACGAAAACCTTAAGGAAGCGATCGAGGTAGTCGAGAAGTACCCGGATCTGGCAGCGCCTCTGATAAAGGCACTCGACGCCCTGCCTGACAGCTAGGGAACAGACGAACTCGGTTCTGGCTCCGGAAGACGCCCCGATAGGAACCTTTCGCGGGTTCGATTCCCGCCGCCTCCATGAAATCCCGAATAGCAGGGCTTTTCTCTGATTGCGGCGGGAACGATTCGCGAATCGGCCTCTGGTCCAGCGGCGCAGTCCGACCACCCGAGAAGTTGTCGCTAGGCGATCGCGAGCCCGAGCTTGCCCTGGATGTGCTGCGGTCTGCTGTGTCTGCATCGCCTCGGCTGCGCGATCGAGTCGAAAGCTCTGCTGGCCGGGACGCCGAGGGTGCCGTCGTCGATCAGTTCGGCCAGCCGTTTCAGGTTCTCGGGTGTCGACTGGGCCATGACGTTGAAGCGTCCGGGGCCTTCGCCTGCTGCGCCGAGCGGCGAGGCGAGGCAGCCGCCATCCTTCAGCGGGGATGCGTCGGGGGCGAAGGTGGCGAGGTCGAGCATCGCGTCTACTCCCTCGGGATGTGTTGCGCTGACTGTCGTGGCGAGTTCGGCGTTGCGGTCGATGAGCTCGGCAACGCCGAGTCCGCGGAGATAGACCTGATCTTCGGGAAGTGCGGCAGCGATCCGGTCGCGCCGGCTGCTGCGGCGAGTTGCACGAAGAAGCTGCCGACGCCCCCACTCGCGCCGACGACTAGCACCGTGTCGCCTTCGTCGAGCTGCAACGCGTCGGCTGTGGCGAGCGCGGTGATGCCCGCGAGCGGGGCAGCGCCGAGCCGCGGCGGCGTCGACGCTCTGCGGCGCCGTCGCGACGAACTTGTCCTCGGGGACGGAGATCAGCTTGGCCCAGCTGCCGTCGTGCACAGACGGATTCACGTGCGGGAGGAAGCCGAACACCTGCTCGCCGGCCTGGTAGCGGCTGACGGCCGAGCCGACCTGCTCGACGACGCCGGCGAAGTCGCGGCCGATCGTCACGGGGAACTCGTAGTCGGCCATCGCCTTCAGGGCGCCGGCGGCGATGTGGACGTCGACCGGGTTGACCGAGGAGGCCCGTACACGGACGAGCAACTCGTTGTCGCCCGGCACAGGCTGGGGGAGATCGTTCCGAACCGCCGGTGGCTCGTCGAAGCTGTCGAGGACGAATGCCTTCACGAGGGTTCCCTTCTCGCAGTCTAGGTGGAGATCGCGGGTGCGGCGTGGCGGAAGCGGGTGTCGTCGTCAATGGTGATCGACGGCATGATCGGGCCATCCGCGGAGGAACGACGGCTTGATGGAAGCATCGAACCACGTCTCGAAGTCGGCCTGCGATTCCCACACCTCGGTCACGCGCCAGCCACGCCAGTGTGCTTGGGCCGTCAGGGGTCGAGGCGTCATCTCTGCCCGATCTCGTCCTGCCGTTCGTTTCGCCGTTCCCCTCGTCGGGGTGACGGATTCTCTCCGGCCAATGCCGATCAATCCCCGATACAGCGTTTAGACAGTAACGAGGAAGGGATCTGGTTGTGAAAATGCGACGGAGGATCGTGCCGGCCGTGGTTTCGTTGTGTGCGCTGGTGGTGGTGCCGATGGCGAGCGCAGGATGGGAAGGACAGATCGACTTCGCCGGTTCGGACGACGACGGCGGCGGCTACCACGATGTCGCCCCAGTGGGGCCAAGCCAGGGAGACTTCTTTGTCGTCGATCAGACTATTGAGGTGAATGGGCTGACCTACACTCAGGGGCCGCTCCAGCTCGGCGCGCAGGGCACGCTGTCCGGCGTCCTTTCGTTTGCCTCTCCGACCGTGGTCAACGCGAACGTGACCATCAAGCTCGCGGCGGGCTGGATACGCATCAGCGGCTGGCTCGACCCGGCTATTTTCCAAGGCCAGGGTTCAGGCTCGTCCCATCTGATGACGAAGGGCGCAGGCGGCATCTTCACAGGGTCGCGTGGCTCTTTCGTCATCTACCCCGGCAATAGCAACGGCAACACAAGAGGGGCTATCAACCCGGAGGCCGACTTCTCCGTGATCTTCCGCTAGGAGAGCAAATCCGGGAACAGAGCACGATACGGCGGGGGGCGAACGCATCGATGGAAGCGCACCACTAACCACCCAGGTCGCAACCACAACAGCAATTCTCGAGAGGCCACGGCCCTACGTCGCGGCGCGCGGATTTAACATCCCCGGGTTCTGCCCCGGGACGGCTCGAGGAGTCACCCACCTCGGGTCAGTAGCGAACCGCGACGGGTGTGATGGTGACCTCGGCCGCGGAGACGTCGACGAGGAAGACCCCGTACCTGCCCTCCCAGTCAGGCTCATCATGGACGATTTCCCGGAGCTCCCGATCAGCCGGGTTCGAATTCCGCCGGCTCGATCGAACCGTGGGGTGTCTGCAATATCGGACGGAACGAATGGACGGAACGAATGCGCTCTTGCCGTGTTGTCCGTAGAGAAACCTGACAGCGTCGCGGATGTCCGTGGTCCCCTACCATTGCGTGTCGTCGCGAGTCGGGCAGGACTTCGAGCTAGCTCCGCGCGTCTACCGCTGGAGGTTGTCTGTGACGTCGGGTCTGGAGGAGTTCGGGAGTGCCGCAACGACCGGGCTCGGGGAACTCGACGACGCGCTGGAGGGCCTGTACTGGGGCGATAGCGTCGTCTGGGAGCTGGAGGAGGACGTTTCTGCCGAGCCCTTCTATCGAGCCATCGCGGACTCCGCCGCCGGCTATCACTTCGCGGCATACGTCACGTTGACGCGCGACCCAGGTCAACTTCAGTCCCTCTACCCGCAACTCCTGACTCTTGACGCCCGACCCGGAAGCCCGCTGTCGACTCCGGCTCGGCTGCTCGAGACGATCTCGTCCAGTTGCCACACTTTCGACCGGGACTTGCTGCTCTTCGACGGTCTCGACGCGATGGTGGAGGCCTGGGGGGCACCCGCAGCCGCCGAGCTGTTCTCCTCCGCCTCCTCGCTTCTGCTCGAACTCGGCGCTATCGCCTACTGGACAGTGACGACGAAGCTCCGCGACCCGGTGCTCCGAAAGGCGCTCCGGCTCGTACCCCAATGCGTACTGGTTCTAGGTGATGACCGGCTGCGTGTCTGGAAGGCGGAGGGACGAAGCCCAGGGGTCGAAGGCCGGGTATACCGCTACGAGAATGGACAGGATGGACCTGTCTTGACACCCGCGCCCGCACTCGCGCGTCTTGGCGAGGCTCTACGCGCGATTCGGGCGGAACTCGGCCTCAGCCAGTCCGAGATCGCTCGACTCGCCGGGGTGACCCCCAGTGCCGTGTCGCAAGCCGAGCGTGGCCGTCGTGGACTCTCACTCGAGACACTGCTCGAGTTGACAGACAAGCTCAACATCGGCCTCGACCAACTCCTTCAAGGAACAGTCCGGTCTGGCTACCGACTCGCCAAGCACCACGATCCCCGCGAACGCGGCGGCGGCAAGCCACTTCCGCTACTCGACGATCCAACATCTGGCTACCGCATTCACGCCGTCTACCTCCCACCGCACGGCTCCGCATTCACGGACAACGCGGGGGAGGGCGTCGAGATGGTTGCCGTCGCCTCCGGCCTGGTCCAGGTTCTACTCTCTTCCGGGGCACCCGTACTCCGCCAAGGTGAGGCGCTCCTGGTCGAGGAAGCCAGTATCTCTGCCTGGCGCAACCTCTGCGACCGAGAGGCAATGCTCTTCTGGATCAGCCGAGGAGACCTGACGAAGGCGAACCGCGGCGCCGGCTGATCGCTCGGTCCGTTGCGGATTCGGTTCCCGCCGCCTCCCCTGGCAGGCGAGCCGAACGCCTGCCGCGCAGCGGCCGACCCGACCGCGTCGGTTGATCGGGCCTTCGGGGCCAGGTCTAGTATCACGGGATGCTCCCGATCATCATCCTCGCCGCGGTGGTCGTTCCGTTGCTCGTCGCGGCCTTCCTCGTCATGCGCCGCTCACGTATCAGCGGCGAGCACGAACCGGGCGAGGACGAGGCCTCGCGCCGCCGGAACGAGCAGGAGTTTGCCGAGGCTGAGGCATATCAGGAGGAGTGGCGGGCAGAGCAGCACCGGCATCCCGACGACCGCCTCTAGATGGCAGCCCCGCACGGGTGACGCCGGCGTCCTGATGGGTCGGTAGCTTTGAGCGCTGTGAATCGCGTGCGCGTGATCTCTCTCGCCGTCGCCCTCGCGGCCGCTGTCGGTTTCGGTGCAGTTGGCGCGGAGGCCGGCAGGCCACCGCCCGGAGGAGGGGGTGGAGGCGGGACCGCGACCACGCTCAGGCTCGTCCCCATCGCGAGCGGGCTTCAGCGACCCGTCCAGCTCGTACAACCGAGCTCGGATCCGACGCGCCTCTACTTCGTCGAGCAGGGAGGGCGTGTCCGCGTGTCCGGCGGGAGGGGAGCAACTACGTTCCTGGACATTTCGGCCCTCGTGAGCTGCTGCGGCGAGCAGGGGCTGCTCTCGCTGGCATTCTCGCCGGCCTATGCGACGAACAGGCTGTTCTACGTCGATTACACGGATCGCGCCGGGAACACGGTGGTGGCCGAATACCGTGCAGTCGTCATTGGCGCACCTGTACTCGTTCGAACGCTGCTGACCGTTATTCAGCCGTACGCGAACCACAACGGAGGGCAGCTTGCCTTCGGTCGCGACGGCTACCTGTATGCCGGGCTCGGCGATGGTGGGAGCGCCGGCGATCCCGAGAACCACGCGCAGAACCTGACTTCCTTCCTCGGCAAGATACTCCGTCTCAACACCTCGAACCCGAATGCCACTTGGGAGATCGTCGGCTACGGCTTCCGCAACCCGTGGCGCTTCAGCTTCGACCGCCTGACCGGCGACCTCTGGGTCGGCGACGTCGGCCAGGGAAGCTGGGAGGAGATCGACTTCACGCCGGCGACCTCACCCGGCCTCGAGAACTACGGGTGGCGACCCTACGAGGGGAATGTTCCCTACTCGGGTGAGTCGCCCGATCCGACCGGGACGCTCGTGTTTCCGATTTACGCCTACTCCCATTCCGCCGGCTGTAGCGTGACCGGGGGCTTTCGCTATCGAGGAGCGATTCCGTCGCTCGCCGGCCGGTACGTGTTCGGGGACTACTGCTCCGGCAAGCTCACGAGCTTCCTGCCGGTGAACGGCGTCGCGACGGACGTCAAACCGCTCAATCTGACCGTGCCACAGCTCTCCAGCTTCGGGGAGGATGCGCGCGGCGAGCTCTACGCCGTTTCGCTCGCAGGGGTGGTCTACCGGATCGCCGGGACCTAGCCACCGACCGCCCGCTGTCGCGTAGGCTTCCGGTGCAGCCCTGGGAGTGGACACGATGAAAGGTGGGGAACGATGAAGAAGCTGCTGGTCGGTCTCGGTATCGCGACGGCGGCCGCAGCTGCGGTTGCAATCGTGCGGCGTCGTCGCGCAGGCGCGCAGGATTTCGACTGGTCGCCCAGCTATCCGGGCGACGCCGACGCGATCGGCGGAGGTGGGCTCGGGGGACTCGAAGACACTGAGCTGGGCTCGACAGAGCGGTTTACACCGGGGGACGGCGAGAAGCCCGCAGCCGGAATCTAGTTTCCCAGGCCGTTCTGGCGGTCGTCGGAGTCGTTGCGCGCCTCGTTCGCTCGGGCGACGCGGTCACGGAGATCCTGCGGGTCGTCGACGCCGAAGAAGCGGAGCTGGGCGCTGCCCTGCTCGCCCGCGGTGTCGAAGTCCACGGTTCCGACCTTCATGATGCGGTCGATAGGGCTCTGCGTGATCGTGATGTTCTGGATCCGGTCGACGTGTGCGGTGCTCTCGCGCTTCGCGAGAATGCCCTCGCGGATCGTCATGCGCTTCGTCGTGACCGTGTACTGGGTGAAGAAACGCCGGATCCAGCCCGCCAGGAGCACGATCGCGAGCAGGATCAGGCTGATGACGACGCCGAGCCAGATGGGCCAGTCGGTATCCGTGAAGATGTTCACGAGCAAGATGACGACGAACGGGACGAGTGCGGCGAGGCCCCAGCCGATGTAGAAGGACAGCGTGGCGCGCCACGTTGGCTTGCCTTTCCAGATCAGCTGCTCGCCCTCGAGGAGATCCACGGCGCGAGGCTAGCACCGCGATCGGCGAGCGTCCACGCCGTCTCGGCCGGTGCTACGCTCGCGCCGTGCGAGCGGTCCACCTCGACGAGTTGGAGGGGATCCCGGTCAGCGGGCAGAACGGCCTCGTCTGGAAACCTGTCCGGCACGAGCTCGGCATCGAGGCGTTCGGAGTCAATGCGTACACCGGCTCCCAGCCCGGTGATCAGGTCGTCGAGGAGCACGATGAGCTCTCGGGGGGCGCAGGTCATCACGAAGAGCTCTACGTCGTCGTCTCGGGTCGCGCCATCTTCAGGGTCGACGGCGAGGAAGTCGATGCTCCGGCCGGCACCCTGGTGTTCCTCGACGATCCAGCGGAGCGTCGGTCGGCCGTTGCCGTCGACCCCGGGACGACGGTGCTAGCCGTCGGAGGAGCTCTCGGCGAGGCGTTTCGAGTCTCGCCGTGGGAATTCTCGTTCCGCGCGGCTGGAGCGCCTACCCAACGAGATGCGCGCACGACCATCTCGGAGGGCCTCCGCAACTATCCGGAGAACGGCTCGCTGCTTTACAACCTCGCGTGCTACGAGGCTCTCGACGGGGAGGTCGAAGCTGCTCTCGAGCATCTGAAGAGCGCAATTGCGGTCGATGAGGAGCTCCGCGAGCTGGCGCAATCGGACGCGGACTTCGACTCGATCCGGGCGGACCCGAGATTCCCTGCGCCGTGAGGCGGCTGGGCGGCATTCTCATGCTTGTAGCGTTGCTGGCTGCGGGTTGTGGCTCGAGCGGTGACGTCGAGGAATTGCAGCGACAGGTCGCCGGCCTGCAGCGGCAGGTCGCCCTTCAGCAGAAGCAGATCGACAAGCTCGAGTCCGAGACCGGAGCTGTTCGCGCCGTGGAAAGCCGAATCGACGACATCCAGGGTGTCATCGACGGCATCCGGGACACACTCGGTGGCCTGATCCCCTGAGGAGCCTCTTCGCGGCGCACGTCGTCTAATCCAATGATGACGGAGGCTCTGCTGCGTGCGCCGGATGCGATCGAGCCGAGAGCCGGATGGCGTGTCTGGAGCGTCATCGAGGCGGAGGGCACGCTCCGGCTTGGCTCACTCGTGTACCACACGGTCTGGGAGCCCGGCGTCGAGATCACCGCACGGTGCCGCCGGCCGCTCGCGCCGTTGCCCTGGTCACGGATGCCTCTCCACAGCCCCCCGTACGCGGACTGTCGCTGCGGCATCTACGGCGTGGCGACGCCCGAGCTTGCCCTCCCGTACCTGACGTCGCCGCTCGAGCATGGAGCGCGCGCTGTCCACCGGGTCATCGGTCGGGTACGCCTGTGGGGGCGAGTCGTCGAAGGCGCATGGGGCTGGCGTGCGGCCTACGCGTACCCGGAGCTCCTGGTCGTTCCGCAGCGCCGGCGACTGCGGTCGCTCACGCCCTTTCGCACCTCCGGAGCGAGGATCGCAGCAGCGCTCGATATCTACGGAATCCCCGTCGAGGTCATCGACGAGGCGCGGCTTCCCGACCTCAGCTGGCTGTGAAGTTCCGACTCGCCTCGTAGCCCCTCAAGTGGGGGAGAGGAGCGGCCGATATCGAACCACGAAGCGATGCGTCGCACGATCATCTTCATCGCGGTTTCGGTTGCTCTCGTGATGCTCGGGTCGGCACTGGCCGGTACGGGGGACACCGCTCCGCAGACTGTGTCCCTGAGCGCTTCGGTTGCACGGGTCGAGTACGGAGATCGCGTTCAGCTGGCGGGAAGCGTCCAACCGGTGGCGGCGGCTCAGGAGATCGTCATCGAGCAGGTATCCGGCTATGGCTGGACGGAGCTCGCGCGGACGACGACGGACATGAGCGGGGCGTTCGACGTCGACGTCGTCCCGATGACGACCGGCAGCATCCGAGCACGCGTGCTCCCGGTCGGTGCGGCAAGCGAGGCCGTGCCCCTGGACGTCGTTCCGAAGGTGTCCGTCAAGCCGGCTCACGGACGCGCGTTCGCCGGGATCAAGGTCTCTGCGCGGATCGTCCCCTCCTCGTACGCTGCACGGGCCGTCGTGCTCGTGAAGCGGGATGGGAAGACGGTGGGCCGGCGCACCGCCCGTGTCCGCCACGGCCGGCTCGCGACGACGATCGTCACGGCCGGAATCGGCAGGTTCTTCATCGAGGTTCGGCTACCCGCAGCGTCCGGGCTCTCGGAGACGGCAGCAGGTGGGCGATTGAGCGCGCAAGGACGGACCCTCTCGTCGGGGTCGTCGGGCCGTGACGTGCGCGAACTCACGCAACGACTGGCCGCGCTGAAGTTCCATGTTCCAGGCATCGCCTCCACATTCAGTTCCTATCTGACGGACTCGGTCATCGCCTTCCAGAAGGCCTACAGGCTTCCCCGGACCGGCGTCGTGGGCCCGGAAACCTGGCGCAAGCTCGAGACGGCGAACGTCCTCGAGCCTCGCTACCGGGGCCCTGCGCTGCACATCGAGATCGACAAGACGCGGCAGATCCTGATGGTCGTTCGAGGAGACGCGGTCAGGGCGGTGCTCCCGGTATCGACGGGGGCGACAGGGAACACACCAGAGGGACGCCACCAGATTCGCTGGAAGGCCCTATCGACGACCACCTGGCTTGGTTCGGGGATCCTCTACCGCACGATGACCTTCTACGGGAACAGCTTTGCGATCCACGGCTGGTACTCGGTGCCGAGCTATCCGGCGAGTCACGGCTGCGTTCGGATCCCGATCTGGACGGCGGACTGGCTCTACAACCAGTCGCCGGTTGGTGAGACGGTCTACGTCTACCACTGAGCGAAGGCTCTAGCATCAGCGAGGCGTGAAGGCAGTCGTCCAGCGCGTTCGGTCTGCACGGGTCCTCGTGGGCGGAGAGACGGTCGGCGAGATAGGCCCGGGTCTCTGCGTCCTGCTCGGGGTCGCCGGATCCGACACCGACGCGGATGCCCGAGCACTCGCGCGCCGCGTCGGGCTTCTGCGGATCTTCGAGAACGACCACGGCCGGTTCGACCGGAGCGTGATCGACACCGGAGGAGCCGTGCTCGTCGTGAGCCAGTTCACGCTGATCGCCGATAGTAAAAGGCAGAGGGGAACCAGGCCGGATTTCTCGAGAGCGGCACCGAGGGAGCAGGCCGAGCCGCTCTACGAGTCCTTCTGCGAGGCATTACGGGAGACGGTGCCCGTGCAGACGGGCGTCTTCGGAGCGCCGATGGTCGTAGAAATCGTCAACGACGGGCCGGTCACGATCATCCTCGACACGTAGACGGCGACAAGGACGGCGAGCGTCGTCAACTGGTTCTTGGACACGGCGTACAAACGGCGGCCGATCGGAGCCCATGCAGATGGGCCGAGAGCGGCCACAGCCGTCCTCATCCGTAGACTCCGCCGGGCGTCGGCGTCAACGAACCTCGAGCCGTGGCGATCCCGCGTCGCCAGTGGCGAGCCGAACGGCTAACTACTCCTGCTCGATGCCATCCCGGAGCTCGCGCAGGCGCGGCGGTAGCTCGTCGATTCCTTCGAGGTTAACGAGCACGAAGCCCGCCTCAGACTCGCTAAGGACGAGCGTGCGTGGCTCGGCCGACGCCAGAACCTGGTCGAGCTTCTGTATGAGCGCATCGGCCTCGCGCTCGGGCAGACGGACCGTCAGTCGGTGCCGCAGCCATTCGAGGTCTTCAGTGTCGACTGCTTGCGACATGTTCTCGAGCGTGACCATGACGGAACCCACAGGCTTGTACCTCCTCGTCAGGCGTAGCGGGCAAGCATACAGCGCGTACTCCGCCGGGCTCGAGCCGACTACTCGGGGTCGAGGCCGGCGAACGCGCGACAGGAGCGCGCGAGAGAGCCGTTACGGATCGTATCGCCCGCTGGCACGCGACAATCGTGGTCGTTGCGTGTTCACGTCATCAACGGCGAGGAGCGACGAGCCCTCAAGCGCCTGGTCGAGGAAGACCGTGCGTCGCGGCCTGCTCGCCGAGAGCAACGGACGTGCCTACCCGACCTGCGCGAGCTGCGGCTCGGCTCTCGACGACTACACGCCGGGCTGCGAGCGATGTCACGCGCGAGGCATGGCAAGACTAAAAGCGAGAGTTCCAAAGCGAAGATCCTGGACGCGAGCCGGGCTCGCCGCGCCGGCTACGGTCTAGCCGCCACGGAGGCGAGCCCGTAACGTGAGAGATCCTCGCTTGCCGGTGTGAGCCTTCTCGGGCGAGGACCTCTCACTCTTCGAAGCGCCTTGAGGCGCTACTTCTTGGTCGTCTTCGCCTCGGGCTGCGGGGCGGGCTCCTCGGCCGCGAGCAGCAGGCCGGCGGGTGCCGGCACGTCGGGAACGATCGCGAAGCCCTTGGGGCCGACCAGACCGACGTCGATGCGTTGCCAGGCGACGATCGCGATCGAGAAGTCCTCGGCCAGCCCGGCCTCGACGCGACGGATCGTGACGCTGGTCGTCGACCTCGAGCTTCGACAGGAACGAAGTACACGACAGCGCGAACTACGTGAACGCCGGCGGCAAGCCCTCGAACGACCGGAGGCGGCAGCGGAGCTGGCCCTCGCCGAGGCCGAAGTCGACGCGTACTTCGCCGTCGTCAACGAGATCGGCCGCCAGGCGCTCGATCAGGAGTTGGCGGACGACGACGACGACGAACCCGCCTAGACTCGTCTGCGGCGGAACCTCCTGTCCCGTCGCCAAACCGGGGCCGCTCTGGCACATTCCCGGTCCCGGGTTCCAGCGCCGGCGAGCCCTGCTGGTCGGGTCAGGCGAGTCGGCGTGCCCGGGCGCCGATCGACTGCTCAAAAGAGCAGATGGCTAATTCGCGCCGGAGTCTGAAAGGGAGGAAAGGTGGGGGAGAGGGGACACCTAAAACCGCCAAACGTCCAGACGAATGCGGCCGCGCTGCTGCTCCTCCTGACGCTACGCTTCGTCGCGTGCGCTCGGGCGCGTTCTCGGTCCTCGCCGCCGTGCTGGTCGTCATCGTCACGGGCTGCGGCGGCGGCGATGGAAGCCCGGACACCACGACCACGTCCCTCCCTGACTTCGAGCTCACCGTCGAGGCGGGTGACCCGGGAATCGACGCGCGCTTCACGTGTGACGGCGCCGACGTCTCCCCGGCCGCGTCCTGGCGAGGCGTGCCGGACGGGACGCAGGAGCTCGCATTCGTCATGGACGACCAGGACGCCGACGGTTTCACCCACTGGCTCGTCTACTCGATGCCCTCCGGAGTCACCTCGCTCCCCGAGGGAGTCCCCGCGGAGCCCGAGGTGGCGGGACCGACGCCGCTCGCGCAGGGCGAGAACAGCTTCGGGGAGATTGGCTACGGCGGACCCTGCCCGCCCACGCAGGAGTCCCACACGTACCGGTTCCAGCTCGTCGCGCTCGACACCGAAACCGGGCTCGCCCCGGGCGCCGACCGGAGCGCGTTCGACGCCGCGGTCGAGGGTCACCTCCTCGCTGAGGCGACGGTGACGATCACCTACGCACGGCCGTAGCCACCACGGCGCGGCGACGATCGGCTTGATGCCGAGATTGCCGAGGACTGAGCACCGGAAAACCGGCCCCGGCGCGTGGGTTCTCTTTCTATCCCTCGTCGCCGAAGTAGTCGCTATCCACCCGCTTCACGGCATATGTCTCGCGGTCGCTCACGCCCACGTTTGTGGTCGATCATCAGAGCGGCGAGACGTCTGCCGTCCACGAGGATCACACGAGGCGACACGCTGTCAGCGTAAGTCTGTGCATCGGTATCGCATGGAGAACGTCGAGGACCATGTCCTCGAACGCGGCTGGAGAGACAACTGCGATCCGCTCCCTCAGCTCCTCGATCAGGGCCTCTCTCAGCTCCTGATATGCGGCCTCGATACGCTCCTCAGGCGTCGCCGTTTCCTCGACATCCGGCCGCGACGCCGTCGCGGATGACGGGGCCGTCCACTTGCGCGCGCCACTCGCCCTTCTGAACTCCTGGAACTCGGGAAACTGCGACAGCACACCCAGGTCCACACGCTCTGGGTTCGCCGACAGCACCTCCCGACCTCGCTCCGTGATCGCGTATACCGAGCGCCGCGGCCTGGCGAGGAGGCCAACGCGGTACAGGTACGTCGCAGCCCACCCGACACGGTTGTCGAACGTCCTTGCCAGGCCGCTGGGAAGCCGCTCAGCAAGCTCGTCCTCGCTCAGCCCGAACTTCGCTGCCAACCGTGCGCGGACGTCAGCAATGCGCTGCTCGCCCCCCGCTGCCTATTCCTCCAACAGCGGACGCATCAGCGTCTGGAAATCCGGGACGGCCATCGTTTCCATCCGTACTCTAAGACGGGTTCGGGCCCGTCGGTTTGTCGCCACCTTCTCAATGAAGCCGACCGACGAACAGATCGAGCAGCGTCGCCGGCGTCGGCGCTCCGAGGGCGAGCAGCAGACGCTCACCTGACCGACGGGGTCGCCCACCTGCAGGGCATGCCATTCGTTGCCTCGGCGGATCTCTTTCTGCAGAGCGGCCGTCACCTCATCCACCCGATACCCGCCGGGCGTGATCGTCTTGCCAAAGCGGCAGCTCTCCATCGGCACCTCCTCAGGTTCGCCTCAGGCCTCGCCGCGAATCCGACGGAAACCGATCGGTCGCGTGGCCGAGGCGCTCTACGACACCTTCTGCGAGGGTCTCGTCAGCGCGGGCATCACGGTCGAGACGGGTCGCTTCGGGGCTCGAATGCTGGTCGCGATCGAGAACGACGGTCCTGTCACGATCGTTGTCGAGACAAACAGCACGAGCTAGTGTCCCCGCCGGAAAGAGCCTGCTATCCTTGACAACGCCACCACAGATTCCAGCTGTTGGAAGTGGGCGCTCTGCGCCCGCTTTCTGTGAGTGGGGACAAATCGTGAACGGCCCAGGCGGGCGGAGACGCACATGACGCAGGTCTACGAGAGAGAACGAGAGCTTCAGCACGAGGTCGAGCGACGGCTTGCGAACGAAACACCCGACGTCGAGGTGCTCGCCGTCGAGTTGCTCGGCCCTGACCGCTTTTGCGTCTACATCGAGCACGCCGACGGGGTCGATCACGCCCTCTGCGGGCGCGTGACGGACCTCCTGCGGGAGTACTCCGATCGCTACACGATCGACGTCTCCTCACCCGGGATCGAGCGACCGCTTCGGTCCCGCGAGCATTTCGCCGACGCAGAAGGACGGCGTGCCTCGGTTCGCGTGGCGTTCGCGCTCGACGGCCGGAAGCGCTTCCGCGGTCGGATCAACCATGCCGGAGCCGACGTCGTGACGCTCGGTGTCGAGGACGATGAAGTGGCGATCCCGTACGACGCGATCGTCCGGGCCAACCTGATCGACGAGGGACGGTAGCCGTGAGCAGGGAGATTCTCGAAGCTGTAAGGACGATCGAGAAGGAAAAGGGGATCGAGTCGGACACGCTCGTCGATGCCCTCGAGGACGCGCTTCTGGCCGCGTACAAGAAGACGCCAGGGGCTGCTCGACACGCACAGGTCGCGCTCGACAACCAGAGCGGTGACTTCCGCGTCTACGCGATCGAGCTGCCCGCCGATCTCGAGGAACGGCTCCTGGAGGACGCGAGGGAGCAGGCCATCGCCGCGCTCGAGGCGACCGAGGAGGAGACCGGCGAGCGGTCGCACACGCTGATCTCCGACGACGACCTCGACATCGACTGGGCGGAGGTTCCGGCTGATCTGATGAGCCGCAAGGACGTCACGCCCGAGAACTTCGGCAGGATCGCCGCTCAGACCGCGAAACAGGTCATTCTCCAGAGGATCCGCGAAGCCGAGCGGGCGATGATGTACGACGAGTACGTCGATCGCGTAGGCGAGGTCGTCACCGGCATCGTGCAGCAGGCAGGCGACCGGAACAACGTCCTCGTCGACCTCGGGAAGGTAGAAGCCCTGCTGCCCCGGTCCGAGCAGGTCGACGGCGAGCGCTACGAGCAGGGAAGCCGGATCAAGGCGGTCATCACCGAGGTTCGCTCCGGAACGAAGGGGCCCCAGGTGATTCTCTCTCGCCGCGATCCGGAGCTGATCCGCACGCTCTTCGAGCTCGAAGTCCCCGAGGTCGCCGACGGCCTCGTCGAGATCCGAGGCGTCAGTCGTGAGCCCGGGTACCGGTCGAAGATCGCGGTGCAGTCGCATGCCCAGGGAGTCGATCCAGTCGGTGCGTGCGTCGGACCCAGGGGCTCCCGAGTACGGATGGTCGTGTCGGAGCTCCGCGGCGAGAAGATCGACATCATCCCCTGGAACTCGGAGCCGGCCCGCTTCATCGCAAAGGCCCTCTCTCCGGCGCGGGTCCGCGAGGTTCTCGTGGACGACGATTCGCGCGAGGCGACCGTCATCGTCCCTGACGATCAGCTCTCGCTCGCCATCGGCAAGGAGGGGCTGAATGCTCGTCTCGCTGCGCGGCTGACCGGGTGGAAGGTCGATATCCAATCCGAGCGACAGTTCGCAGAGGCAGAGGCAGAGGCCGCGTATGCGGGTGACGATGCGTCCGGTGAGGAGTACTCCGGACGGTGCTCCGCCGTGCTCTCCACCGGCAAGCGCTGCCCGAACGCCGCGGTTCCAGGCTCGCGCTACTGCGGCATCCCTGCCCACCGTGAGCTGGCGATGCAGGACGGCGAAGCTGCGTAGTCATGCCGGATCCGATCAGGACGTGCGCCGGGTGCGGCCGCAAGGCACCGAAGGCCACGCTGATCCGATTCGCAAGCCAGCACGGCGAGCTTCAGCACGATCCTCGAGCGCGCATCCCCGGGCGGGGCGTGTACACCTGCAGACGACCGGCGTGCTTCGATCGCGCCGACGAGCGGCGTGGATTCGCCCGCACGTTGGGGCGACCGGTGCATCTTCCAGGGGGTTTGCAGGCAGTTTGCGAGCCGGGATAGGCTTGATCTGATGGCAAACGGGGGAAACAAGCCACAGCGCCCGCTGCGGCCTCGTCAGGGCACACCGGGCGGCAAGCGCAAGCGGCGTGTCGTCATCGACCAGCCGCGCCCGCGTGCCGACCAGCGCAATCGTGCAACCGAAGCCCAGCCGAAGGCTCCGCGCGAGGTTCAGGCGCCCGTCGACAAGACGGGACCCGTCCGCGTTGCGTCCGGGGCGACCGTCAAGGACCTGTCGTCCGCGTTCGGCGTCCCGGCATCGCAGATCATCAAGATCATGATGGGAATCGGCGAGATGGTGACGATCACGCAGTCGCTCGGCGACGCAGCGATCGAGCTGATCGCCGGTGAGCTCGACCGTGAGGTCGAGATCAAGCACGCTGCCGAAGAGGACATCGAGCCCGAGGTCTACGAGGACGATCCGGACGATCTGACGGCGCGGCCCCCGGTCGTGGCCATCATGGGCCATGTCGACCACGGCAAGACGACGCTCCTCGACGCGATTCGCGAGAGCGCCGTCGTCGAGACCGAGGCGGGCGGGATCACGCAGCACATCGGTGCGTACCAGGTCGATCACGGCGGTCGCCGGATCACGTTCCTCGACACGCCCGGGCACGAGGCGTTCACGGCGCTGCGTGCGCGTGGTGCAAAGGTCACCGATATCGCAGTCCTCGTCGTCGCCGCCGACGATGGCGTCATGCCCCAGACGAAGGAGTCGATCAGCCACGCGCGGGTCGCAGGGGTGCCGATCGTGGTCGCGGTGAACAAGATTGATCGTGAGGACGCAAACCCCACTCGCGTACGGCAGGAACTCGTTGCCGAGGGCCTTCAGCCGGAGGAGTGGGGTGGAACGACACAGTTCTCGGATGTCTCCGCGAAGGCCCACGAGAATCTCGACGACCTGCTCGAGAAGGTGCTTCTCGTCGCCGATGCCGAGCTCGAGCTGACGGCTAACGCGAACGCTCCGGCCTCCGGGCCGATCATCGAGAGCCGGCTCGACGTCGGGCGAGGCCCGGTCGCGACGATGCTCGTGCAGCGCGGCACGCTTCGCGTCGGTGACGCGATCGTCGCAGGCGACGCATGGGGCAAGGTACGGGCGCTGCACGATTACCGGAGCGAGCGTGTCAAGGACGCGAAGCCAGGGGCTCCCGTGGAGATCCTCGGCTTCGACAAGCCGCCCCAGGCGGGTGAGCACGCCCGGGTGGTCGAGAACGACAGGCAGGCGCGGCATCTCGCCGGGCTTCGTAGCCAGCGGCTGCGGGCCGAGCAGCTCGCGCAGCAGTCGAAGCGCGGCACATCCCTCGAGGACCTCTTCGAGCGGATCGGCGAGGGCGTCGTCCAGGACCTCAACATCATCATCAAGGGCGACGTGCAAGGCTCGCTCGAAGCAGTGCAGAGCGAGCTGACGAAGATCCAGCACCCGGAGGTGCGTGTCAACGTCATCCACACGGGTATCGGAGCGATCTCCGAAGGCGACGTGATGCTCGCCTCGGCCTCGAGCGCGATCGTCGTCGGCTTCAACGTCCGTCCCAATGCCGAGGCCCGAGCGCTTGCCGAGCGCGAGGGCGTCGACATCCGAACGTATCGGGTCATCTACCAGCTCACCGAGGACATCGAGCAGGCGCTCGTCGGAATGCTCTCGCCCGAGCGGGTCGAGGAGACGATCGGCGAGGCCGAGGTTCGTGCCCTCTTCAGGATCTCGCGCCTCGGCGTCATCGCCGGGTGTTACGTCACGAGCGGGACCGTGCGCCGGAATGCCCAGGTTCGAGTCGTTCGCGACGGGACAGTGATCTACGAGACCGGGGTTGCAAGCCTCCGACGTTTCAAGGACGACGTGCGCGAGGTACAGAGCGGCTTCGAGTGCGGGATCCAGCTCGAAGGATTCAACGACCTCAAGGAAGGCGACGTCATCGAGTTCTACGAAACACGTGAGGTCGAGCGCACCGACCTGGTCGTGGCTCCGGCGGACGACGGCGAGGCTGCGCCGGCCGCCAGCGAGTAGTTCGCCCGGGAGCCTCATGGGCTCGGGGTACGTCGGCATCCTCTCGATCGAGCTCTTCTTCCCCGAGAATCACTCGCTGAAAGGGAAGCGGCGAGAGCTCCTCTCGCTCAAGGCCCAGCTCTCTCGACGTTTCGGCGCCTCGATCGCCGAGGTCGATCACCACGAGGTCTGGCAGCGCGCCCGGCTCACGCTGGCCTGCGTCGCGCGGGAGCAGCGCGAGGTTCTCGCGCTGCTCGACGGGGCAGAACGCTATGTTCTGGGTCAGGGATATGAGGTTCTCGGCGCCGTCCGAGAGGTGGTGACGCTCGATGACTGACCGCATGCGCCGCGTCAACGAGGCCATCCGGGCCGTTCTCTCCGAGGGTGTCTCGGAATTGAAGGATCCACGCATCGGGTTTCTGACCGTCACCGACGTCAGAGCGACTCGGGATCTCCGGCAGGCGACCGTCTACGTCAGCGTCCTCGGATCGGCGCGGAAGACGCGCGAAACGCTTGCCGGCCTCGTGTCGTCGCGCGGCGTGTTGCAGAGCCGCGTGAACGAGGAGTTGCACCTCAAGCGGACCCCCCAGCTCGTCTTTGAGTACGATCGGACGGCAGAGGAGGGCGTCCGGCTCTCAAAGCTGCTCGATGAGCTCAGTTCCTCAACCACAGACGCAGGAGATCCTTCGGAGGATCGCTGACGCGATCCAATCCCACGACCGCATCCTCCTGACGACGCACGAGAATCCCGATGGGGACGCCCTGGGGTCGCTTCTCGCGGCGAAGCTGGCGCTCGACCAGATCGGAAAGGACCCCGTCATGTACCTCTCCGGGGCCGTTCCGCTGCCGGCCGAGTACGACTTCATGGATCTCGGAGAGCTTCAGCGCGACCTCCCGGAGGACGCCGACGAGCGGCTGGTGATGGCGCTCGATTGTGCGAACACCCGGAGGATCGGCCCCGATTCGACGTTTCTCGACAGAGCTCCCCTCGTCGTCAACATCGACCACCACCACGACAACACGCGGTTCGGTGGTCTCAGCCTCGTCGTCGGAGATGCCTCGTCGACCGGCGAGATCCTCCGCGATCTCTTCACCGAGCTCGACGTACGGCTCACGCCTGAGATCGCCGAGGCGCTGTACATCGCCCTCGTCACGGACACCGGCCGGTTTCAGTACCAGAACACGACTCCGAAGACGCTCAGGCTCGCAGCCGAGCTCGTCGAGGCCGGTGCGGACGTCCACCGCGTCTTCCAGGGCGTGTACGAGAACGTGGCCTTTGCGAAGCTCAAGCTCCTCGCGCGGGCGCTCGACCACGCTCAGGTCTACGAGGGAGGCCGGGTGATCGTGTCGGTCCTCGCGAAGAGCGATTTCGACGAGGCAGGAGCCGAGGAGCCCTTCTCGGAGGGGATCATCGACCACCTCCGTGCCGTCGAGGGTGCAGACATGGTGGCGCTGATTCGCGAGCCGCCAACCCGAAACGGGCCGACGCGACGGGTCAGTCTCCGAACGACTGCGGAGGACATCGACGTGTCTGCCATCGCACGGATGAGCGCCGGCGGAGGTCACCGGCAAGCCGCCGGGTTCTCGAGCGAGAAGTCTGTCGACGAGATCGTCGACTTCATCCGCCGGGAGTACCTCGCCCAGGCCGATCGGGCGTGAGCCTCACCGACTCGGGCGGCCTCGTCCTTGCCGACAAGGCGGTCGGCCCCTCCTCGTTCGCGACCGTAAGCTCGCTCCGGCGACGGTACGGAACGAAAGCCGGCCACGCCGGAACCCTCGACCCGCGAGCGAGCGGGCTTCTCCTCGTTCTTCTCGGTCGAGCGACCCGCCTCGCGCGCTATCTCGTGGGCCTCGACAAGCGCTATCTGACAGAGATCAGGCTCGGAGTGCGAACGACGAGCGGCGATGCGGAAGGCGACGAGCTCGAGGAGACCGAGATCCCGCAGGATCTCGACGCCGCCCTCGAGGCGCTGTGCGGCGAGGTTGAGCTTCCGGTGCCCGCCGCGTCCGCGGTCCGGATCGGGGGCGAGCGCGCCTACCGCCTCTACCGGAGGGGGGTCTCCGTCGAGATGCCCGTACGGCGGAGCGTCGTCGAGGAGATTCGCGTCACGCGGTTCGACAGCCCGGAGCTCGAGCTGGAGCTCCACGTTCAGAGCGGGACCTATGTGCGATCGATCGCCGACGCTCTCGGGGGGCATTGCGTCTCCCTGCGGCGAACCGCGGTCGGCCCCTTCGCGGTGGCGGATGCCGACGAGGAGACGGTACTCGCCCCGCTGAATGCACTGCCGTTCCTCCCGCAGATCGAGCTCGACGAGTCGGAGGACATCCTGATCCGGACCGGCCGGTCGATCGAACATGGTGGAGACGGGCCGGTGCGGCTCGTCCATCAGGGTCAGCTCGTCGCCGTCGGACAGGCGAGTGGCGGCATCGCCAGGCCGGAGACCGTTCTCGCGTGATCGTGGCGCGCGACCCGAGCGAGCTTCCGCCGGCGGACCGGGCGGTCGCGATCGGGACGTTCGACGGCGTCCACCGAGGGCACCAGGCGGTGGTCGCTGCTGCGAAGGCAAGCGGGTTGAGGTCATGCGTCGTCACGTTCGATCCCCATCCCCGTGAGGTGCTCGGCTACGAGGTTCAGCTCCTGTCGACGTTCGAGAGGCGGCTCGAGCTGCTCGAGGAGATCGGTCCCGACGATGTGCTCGTCGTCGAGTTCACCACGGAGTTTGCGCGCCTGTCGCCCGCCGAGTTCGTCGCGACGTGCCTCGAGCCGATCGGAGCACGGATCATCCTTGCCGGCGAGGATTTCCGCTTCGGGCATGCGCGCAGCGGCGATGTCGTGCTCCTGCGGGAGCTGGGCTTCGACGTACGGCCGGTTCCCCTGGTCGCAGGCGTCTCGTCCAGCCGGATCCGCGCGGCGCTCCGCGAGGGTGAAATCGGGCGTGCGGCGGACTTGCTCGGACGGCCGCCGGAGATCGAAGGGCTCGTCGTCAGCGGGGATCAGCGCGGCGGCACACTGGGCTATCCCACGGCAAATCTCGCCGTTCCACCCAACCTGCTCGTTCCCGCCTACGGGATCTACGCCGGTGAAGCGCTCGGCCACCGGATCGCGCTGTCGGTCGGAGTCAACCCGCACTACGGGGGGGACGAGCGGCGGGTCGAGGCCTTCCTGCTCGATTTCGAAGGCGATATCTACGGCCAGACCATCCGGCTCGAGGTGTGGCAGCGGCTGCGTGAGGAGCGCGCCTTCGAGAGTGAGCAGGCGCTGATCGACCAGATCGGCGTGGACGTCGCGAACGCGCGAGCCGCGCAGCGACCCGTGGCGCCCTAGCCGAGCGTGAGTGCGCGGCCGCTCCTTCTCGGGTCGGCGCCCGAACCGTTCCAGGCGACGACGCTCGTGCCGCCGAAGTAGTGGTGGAGCTCTGCCCACCGGTTCACGCGGTACCCGTGTTCCTCGAGCGCCGCGTAGACGCCTTCCGGGAGGCCCGGCTCTGCGTGCACCACGCCGTCGGCGGGATGGAGGCGAGGCCGGTCGACCGCGAGGTCGGGGCGGAGCCCCTCGTCGAGGATCCCTGCAAGCACCTGGACGAGTGCGCTGCGGAGACGGCTGCCACCCGCCGAGCCGGCCGCCAGGGCGAGACCGTCTGCATCGACAGCCACCGTCGGGGCCATCATGCTCTGCATCCGCTCGCCCGGATCGAGCTCGCCGACGAGGAGCTCGGACTCGCCGAGCATGCTGTTCAGGTGGATGTCGAGGCCCGGAAGGAAGTCGCCCGAGCCGAGTCCGAGGCTCGTCGTCACGACGCAAGCGTTCCCGGCCGGATCGACGACGGTCACGTTCGTCGTGTGGCCGTGGATATCGGCGCCGCTGAGAGCTGGCACGAGGGCGAGCGCCCTCTGTTCCGGCGTACGCGAGGAGAGGGTGGGCAGCCGGGCAAGCGTCTCGGCGACACCCGAGAGACCAGCACGGGTCAGGACGCGGGTTCCTGCATACGCGCAGGCGACCGGTTCGCGCCAGTACGGGCGGTACGCAGCGAGATCGGCGGCCGTGACGGGCCCGCCCCGTTCGTCCATCAGCCCGAGCAACTCGGCTGCGATCGTCCCCGAGTAGAACGTCCTCGACCCTTCGTCGGCCATCAGTCGAAACGCCCGAGCCAGACCCGGTTGGACGAGTAGATCGCTCGGTCGCAGGAGGACTCCGGCGGGTGAGTAGATCCGAGCGCCCTCCCGCATCGTCATCACCGGCTCGAGCATGGCGAGGCAGGAGGCATGGGCCGGAGGCAGAGGCACCCCGGTCTCGGCAGCGGAGATCGCCGGCTCGCAGAGCCGCTCCCACGAGAGGCGTCCGAAGCGGGCCCAGAGGGCGTCCATGCCTGCGGGAACCCCCGGCACGGCGCAGGTGGCGATACCGACTGCGTACGGGACGGGCTGGTCGCCAAAGGGAATCTGGAGCTCGGTCATACGTGCGGGCGAACGATTCAGGTCGAGCCCGGGGACCGCCACGAAGAAGTCGAGCAGCTCGGCCTTCCGCGTGGTCGCATCCCACCAGATCGCGTGCCCACCGCCCGCGATGCCCGTCATCACGGTCTCGGCGACGCACGAGACCAGCGTTGCGGCGACCGCTGCATCTGCCGCCGTTCCACCCTCCGAGAGGATCTCGAGGCCCACCTCGGCCGTCGCGGGGTGGCCGGCAGCGATCCCGGCGGCGTCGTTCCAGCTGCGCATCGGGACAGGACGGTAGTCGAAGGTCACTGCTCGACGAATGCTTTGCTAGCCTTCCGTCGATGAGTTTGACCACCGAGGTGAAGAAGGAGATCGTCGGCCAGCACGGCCGTACCGAGTCCGACACGGGCTCGCCGGAGGTGCAGATCGCGCTCCTGACGCGTCGCATCAACGACCTGACCGCGCATGTCCAGACCCACGCGAAGGATCACCACTCGCGGCGTGGGCTTCTGAAGCTCGTCGGCCAGCGCCGGCGGCTCCTCAACTACCTCCAGAAGAACAATCTCGAGGGCTACCGGCAGCTGATCCAGGACCTGGGTCTACGGCGCTAGCCTCGGCCGGCAGTCGGCCGGCGGAAGTTTGAGAGAGCCCTGTCGAGGGGCTGCCTCAAACCTCCGCCTCCTTCTGCCCGAGGTACAAGGAGGAGAACATGACGATGGTTGCTGAGGAGCGGCACGCGGTCACGCGTTCCGTCGGAGGGCGCGAGGTCCGGTTCGAGACCGGGCATCTCGCGAAGCAGGCAGACGGCGCCGTGGTCGTCCGATCGGGCGACACGATGGTGCTCGCAACGGCGCAGGGGCGACCGGAGGCGCGCGAAGGCGCGGACTTCTTCCCGCTCACGGTGGACATCGAGGAGCGCATGTACGCAGCCGGGAAGATTCCCGGTGGCTTCTTCAAGCGCGAGGCGCGGCCCACCGAACGTGCGATTCTGACCGCGCGGATGGTCGATCGGCCGATCCGGCCCCTCTGGCCAAAGGGCTTCAAGAACGAGGTACAGGTCATCGCCACCGTCCTGTCCGCCGACCAGATCGTGGGCCACGACGTCCTCTGCATCAACGGCGCGTCTGCAGCGCTCATGATCTCGTCGCTCCCCTTCTTCGGTCCTGTCGGGGCCGTCCGGATCGGAATGGACGACGACGACACCTTCATCGTCGACCCGACCCTTCCCGAGCAGGAGGCGTCGAAGCTCGATCTGCTCGTCGTCGGGACGAAGGACGCGATCGCGATGGTCGAATGCGGGGCCGAGGAGATCGCCGAGGACACCCTCGTCGCGGCGCTCGAGCTTGCGCACCGCGAGATCCAGGGCCTGTGCGAGGCACAGGAGGAACTCCGCCGTGCCGCGGGCAAGCCAAAGATGCTCGATCCGGAAACGACGAGCGACCTCGAGTCTCGGTACACGGACAGGATCCGGGAGCGAATCGCCACTGCCGGGCTGCGCGAGGCCGGGGCTGCTGCCGAGGAGATCGAGAGCGAGGTCTGCCCGGCGCTCACGATGGACTCGACAGAGGACGAGATCGTCCGCCGGCGTCAGGTGCGCGCGAGCCTCGCGTTCATCGTCGAGCAGGCGCGGCTCGAAGCGGTGCTCGATCCCGTCCGACGCCAGTTCGAGGGCGAGCTACGCGCGCTCACCGATGCGGAGCAGGATTCGAAGGAGCTGAAATCGGCCAAGCGCGACCTTCTCTACAGCAGGATCATGGACGAGGTCGAGCTTCCGTTCCCCGTCGCTCCCGGCGGGTCCGCAGGTGACGAGGCCGCTGAGACGCCCGTCAAGGACGCACTCACGAAGCAGCTCCTCAAGAAGGCCTCCGAGGCCATCTACAAGGAGCTCGTCAGGCACAAGATCGCCGTCGAGAAACGGCGCCCGGACGGCCGAGGGACCGACGAGATCCGGCCGATCACCTGCGAGGTCGACGTGGCTCCGCGGACGCACGGCTCGGCGCTCTTCACTCGCGGACAGACGCAGATCCTCACCCTCCTGACACTCGGAACGGCCAAGGAAGGACAGCGGATCGACGATCTCTCGCTCGAGCAGGAGCGCCGGTTCATGCACCACTACAACTTCCCGCCGTTCTCGGTCGGGGAGACCGGCTTCATGCGGGGCCCGAAGCGCCGCGACATCGGCCATGGAAACCTCGCGCAGCGGTCGCTCGAGCCGATGATCCCCGACGCATCCGAGTTCCCCTACACGATCCGTCTCGTCTCGGAGACGCTCGAGTCGAACGGCTCGTCGTCCATGGGTTCGGTGTGCGCCTCGACGCTTGCGCTGCAGGCCGCCGGCGTGAAGATGACACGTCCTGTGGCGGGGATCGCAATGGGCCTGATCAAGGAAGGTGACGACTACGTCATCCTCACGGACATCCAGGGTGCCGAGGATCACCTGGGCGACATGGACTTCAAGGTCGCGGGCACTCGTTTCGGCGTCACCGCGCTGCAGATGGACATCAAGATCACGGGTGTCACGCAGGAGATCCTGCGAAACGCTCTGAGCCAGGCCAAGGCCGCGCGCGAGTTCATCCTCGACAGGATGGCCGAGACCCTCGCCGAGACGCGTGAGGAGCTTCCGCAGCACGCTCCTCGGATCACCACGGTCTCGATCGACCCGGATCAGATCGGGCTCGTCATCGGCAAGGGTGGTGAGACGATCCGCGCCCTCGAGGCCGACCACGACGTCCAGATCGACATCGAGGAGGACGGGACGGTTCTCGTCTACGCGACCGACGGCGACAAGGCCGATGCGGCGGCATCCGCGATCCGTGCCCTCACGCGCGAGCCCGAGGTCGGCGACACGTTCACCGGCAAGGTCGTCCGGACCACGGACTTCGGGGCGTTCGTCGAGCTGAAAAAGGGCACCGACGGCCTCCTCCACGTGTCCAACGTCGGCCCCGGCCGGCTCGCCCACATCGAGCAGGCGCTCTCGCGGGGAGACACGGTGGACGTCGTCGTCCAGGAGGTCGACAAGGCACGTGGGCGAATCGGCCTGAAGCTGGTGGCCAAGCACGACGACGGAGGCGGGCTGATCAGCCCCGAGGACCTGATGGAAAAGGCGAAGGACGTTCCGCCGCCTGCTCCCCGCGAGCGTGACGGCGAGCGGCGGGGCGGACGCGATCGCGGACCCAGGCGCGACGGGCCGCCGCGTCGCGACTGACCCTGCGGGTCACGTGACACACTACGACGCGATCGTCATCGGGGCCGGCCCAGCCGGCTCCGTGACGGCGTACCGCCTTGCACGCGACGGCGCGTCGGTTCTGCTCGTCGACAAGGCGCGGTTCCCCCGCGACAAGCCCTGCGGAGGCGGATTGACGCTGCGCGCCGTCCGCCAGCTTCCGATTCCGGTCGATCCGGTGGTCGAGCACGTGGTGACAAGCGTCGAGTTCGGTGTCCGCTACAAGCACCGCTATGTGCGCGAGAGTGATCGACCGCTGATCCTGATGACGCAGCGGCGGCATCTGGACGCCCATCTGGCCGAGCAGGCGGCAGCAGCAGGCGCGACGTTCCGCGACGCGTCGAAGGTCGTATCCGTGGAGTTGAGCGCAACGAAGGTCGCGGTGGACGTCGACGGCGAGCGGATGACGGCGGAGGTCCTCGTGGGTGCCGACGGTGCCAACGGCTTCGTCGCCAAGCGCCTCGATCTCGGCACCCAGCCCACGTACGGCGTCGCGCTCGAAGGAAATCTTCCGTACTCCGTCATCGGGGAGGAGCCGTACCGCGGGAAGGCCGTCGTGGAGCTCGGGATCGTGCCGGGCGGGTACGGCTGGGTCTTCCCGAAGGGCGATCACGCGAACATCGGCGTCGGCGGTTGGGAGCGGACAGGTCCTGAACTTCGCGACCACCTCCGCCGCTACTGCAGCGCGTACGGCGTCCCGTTCGCGTCGCTCGAGAACCTGCGCGGTCATCGCCTTCCGCTCCGCCGACCTGACGCTCCGCTTGCCCGCGACCGCGCGATGGTCGTCGGGGACGCGGCCGGGCTCGTCGACCCCCTGTCGGGAGACGGCATGTTCGAGGCGTTCGTCTCGGCTCGCATCGCGGCAGAGTCCGCCCTCGCCCTCCTCGCTGGCCGCACGTCGAGCGTCGCTCCCTACGACGACGCACTGAAGAGCGCGCTGGCGAGGCATACCGCAGCGTCGTGGAGCGCGAAGCTCGCCTTCGATCGATTCCCACGCCTCGCCTTCGAGCTCTCGAAGCCGCGCGTCGTCTGGCCTGTCGTCGAAGCGCTGCTGTGTGGGGATCTCGGGTCACCGGGTGAGGCTCACGGCGTCGCTCGTGGCCCCTTGAAGGCTCTGTCGAGCCTCGCGAAGCTCGTCGGAACGCCAGGGCCGCGGTATCGCGTCAACGGCGCAGCGTAGCTCCGGGGCTACCATGGCCCGGTGCAGACGTACCTGTTGAGCGCGCTCGACGACGGCGAACGGGTCGTGACGGAGCGGCTCGACGGCGTGCGATCCGTCACGATCGGATTCTGGATCGGCGCAGGGTCGCGGGACGAGGACGACTCGCGGGCCGGTGTCAGTCACTTTCTCGAGCACATGCTCTTCAAGGGCACCCGTTCCTACTCGGCCCTCGACATCGCCGAGATCTTCGACGGTATCGGCGGTGAGCTGAACGCAGCCACGACGCGTGAGTACACGATGGTGTACGCGCGGATCATGGACGAGCACGTGGAGACCGCGCTCGACGTCATGACCGACATGGTGTTTGCGCCGACGTTCGCCGACCTCGACTCGGAGCGAGAGGTCGTCCTCGAGGAGATCGCGATGTACGAGGACACTCCACAGGATCTCATCCACGACTTGATCACCCAGGCGATCTTCGGAGAGCACCCGCTCGGGCGGCCGGTGATCGGCTCCGGCAAGGCCATCTCGAGGCTGACTCGCCGGTCCGTCGGCGCGTATCACCGCGCGAGATACGTGGGGGACAATCTGGTGGTCGCCGCAGCCGGGAACGTCGACCACGATCGGCTCGTCGACATGTGCCAGCGGATGGCTGCGAAGAAGGCACCACCACCCGCTCGGAAACCGCGGGCCCGACCGCCGCTCGTCGCGCCGCCCGCGGCGAGCATCTCCTTCCAGCACAAGAACACCGAGCAGTACCACGTGTGCATCGGCGGCCCCGCGATCGCCCGATCCGACCGGCGGCGGTTCACGGCCTCCATTCTCGACAGCATCCTCGGCGGGTCGGCATCCTCCCGGCTCTTTCAGGAGATCCGGGAGAAGCGCGGCCTCGCATACTCCGTGTACACGTTCGCAGCGCTCTATGCCGACACGGGCGAGCTCGGCGTCTACGTCGGCACGCGGGAAGAGAACCTCGCAACCTGCCTCGAGATCATCGCCAGGGAGATCGAAGACATCGCCGGCGGCGGTGTGGGGGAGGCCGAGCTGCACCGGGCGAAGGAGAACCTCAAGGGGCGGATCATGCTCTCGATGGAGTCCACGTCGAACCGAATGACACGGCTCGGCAAGTCAGTGATCACGGACTCCGAGCTCCTGTCGCTCGACCGAATCCTCGCCGAGATCGAGGCCGTGAACGTCGACGGCGTCGGGCAGCTCGCGGCGTCGCTGCTCGCCGGCGACCGGCTGTCGGCAGCTGGCATTGGCCCCAGCGAGTCGCGTTTCCACGAGGCCGTCGAGCATGTGAATCCGGCGCTCCTCGACCTGGCAGCGGCGTGAAGATCCTCCTGTTCGGTCGCGACGGGAAGGTCGGGTCGCTGCT
This sequence comes from uncultured Thermoleophilia bacterium, assembly GCA_963710975.1. GTDB lineage: Bacteria > Actinomycetota > Thermoleophilia > Gaiellales > Gaiellaceae > JBBQXH01. The sequence continues at coordinate 648,649 of CAVQCG010000004.1, forward strand.
CGGCCCCCGACTCCGCGAAGCGGGCCACGAGGTGACCGGCGTCGAGCTGGGCGAGGAGCCGGTTTTCACCGGGATCGAGGTGGCGGTCGACTTCACCGCTCCTGCCGCTGTGCTCGGGAACGCCAGGAAGGCGCTCACCGCTGAGGTCCCGCTGGTCATCGGCACGACCGGTCTGACCGAAGAGGGGCTCGTAGAGCTCGACGAGCTCGCACGCGCGTCGAGGGTCCAGTGCTTCGTCGCGGCCAACTTCGCGATCGGCGCTGTCCTGATGATGCGCTTCGCCGAGGAGGCCGCGCGGTTCATGCCCGCGGCGGAGATCGTCGAGCTGCATCACGAGACGAAGATCGATGCGCCGTCGGGGACAGCGCTCGCGACCGCCGCCCGCCTCCCCGGTGACGTGCCGATTCACTCGGTCCGTCTACCTGGGCTGGTTGCACACCAGGAGGTCATCCTGGGCGCACAGGGTCAGACGCTCACGATTCGCCACGACACGACATCCCGCGAGGCGTTCGTCCCCGGCGTGCTGCTGGCGCTCGAGAAGCTGTCGACATTGCCCGCCGGGCTGACGACCGGCCTCGACGTGCTCCTCGGTTAGACTGGTCGAGATGCTCGGCGAGGTCTTGACGGCCATCGTGACGCCGTTCGCGGCCGACGGCGCCGTCGACCTCGACGCCTTCAAGCGGCTTGCCGCCCATCTCGTCGAGAACGGCTCCGACGGTCTCGTCGTCGCCGGGACGACAGGCGAGTCACCAACGCTCACCGATGCGGAGAAACTGTCGCTCTTCGAGGCGGCGCTCGAGGCGGTCGGTGACCGTGCGACGGTCATCGCCGGAACAGGGTCGAACGACACCGCGCATTCGGCTCATCTGACCGAGCAGGCACACGAGTTGGGTGTTGACGGCTTCCTCGTCGTGACCCCGTACTACAACAAGCCGCCGCAGCGTGGAATCGTCGGCCACTTCCGGGCGGTGGCGGACGTCACCGACCGGCCCATCGTGGTCTACAACATCCCCCAGCGGTGCGTGGTCAACATCGAGTCGGCGACGATCTCGGCGCTGGCGGAGATTCCGAACGTCGCGGCGGTGAAGCAGGCGACCACGGATCTCGAGCAGGCCCGCTTCATCGCCGACGAGACCCGTCTCGACCTCTACGCGGGGAACGACGACCTCGTCCAGCCGTTCCTGGAGATCGGAGGCGTCGGCGGCGTGTGCGTGTACACCCATCTCGTCGGCCTGCGGGTGAAGGAGCAGATCCGGCGCTACAGGGACGGTGATCTCGCCGGTGCCCGGGCGATCGACGACGAGCTTCACGCGGTGATGGACACCCTCGCGATCACGACGAACCCGATCCCGGTGAAGACCGCGCTCGCGATGGCCGGGCACGATGTCGGCGGGTTCCGGCTGCCGCTGGTCGAGGCGTCCGACGACGAGAAAGCGCTCCTGCGCACCGGGCTCGAGCGGGCCGGCGTGCTCGCTCCGGCCGCCGTCTGAGACCGGCGTTCGCGCTGCCCGGGGCTACACTCTTCCGGTGCTGAAGAGCGACCGCGTGCGCATCATCCCCCTCGGCGGGCTCGGCGAGGTCGGGAAGAACATGACTGTCATCGAGTCCGACGACGGCATCGTCGTCATCGATGCCGGCCTCGCGTTTCCGCGGGACGAGCACCTCGGCGTCGACCTGCTGCTCCCGGACTTCTCGTATCTGCGCGACCGTGAAGACGAGATCCGCGCCCTCATCCTCACACATGGCCACGAGGATCACGTAGGCGCGTTGCCGTATCTGTTGCGCGAGGTAGCGATCCCGGAGGTCTGGGCGACGCGGCTCACCATCGGCCTGATCAAGTCGAAGCTCGACGAGCACGGGTTGCTGCGGGCGGCGGAGCTCATCGAGGCCGAGCCAGAGGGTGACCCGGTCGCCATCGGGCCGTTCACGGCCGAGTTCGTGCGGGTGGCGCACTCGATCCCGGACGCGGTCGCCGTCGTCCTCGACACGCCTGGTGGCAGGATCGTCCACACCGGCGACTACAAGATCGACCACACGCCTGTCGACGGATTCCGCACCGACGTCGGGCGGCTCGCCGACATCGGGAATCGGGGCGTCGACCTACTCCTGGGAGACTCCACGAACGCCGAGCGGCCCGGGGTCACGCCGTCCGAGCGAACCGTGGGCGAGGCCTTCCGGTCGATCATCCCGCGCCTCGACGGTCGCGTGCTCATCGCATCCTTCGCTTCGAACGTCCATCGCATGCAGCAGGCAATCGACGTGGCGATCGAGACCGATCGCCACGTGTGCGTGATCGGCCGGTCGCTCCGCAAGAACATCAACATCGCGCGGAATCTCGGCTACATGGACGTCCCCGAGGACATCTTCGTCCGCCCGGGCGACCTGGGCGAGATCGACCCGGACGAGACGATGATCCTCTGCACCGGAAGCCAGGGGGAGCCCCTGTCGGCGCTCGTACGAATCGCCTACGGCGACCACCAGAACGTTCAGGTCGAAGACGGCGACACGGTCATCATCTCGGCCAAGCCCGTTCCGGGGAACGAGTTGAAGGTGCACGACACGATCAACCGCCTGGCGAAGGCGGGGGCTGACGTCCTGCATCAGGAGATTGCACCGGTTCACACATCGGGGCACGGGAACTCGGAGGAGTTACGGACGATGATCGCACTGCTTCGCCCGCGCTCCGTCATGCCGGTGCACGGCGAGTACAGGATGCTGGCCGCCCACGCCCGGCTCGCGCGCGATGCAGGCGTCCCCGCGGAGCGCATACCGATTGCCGAGAACGGCTCGGTGGTCGAGCTCTCGGCCGCGGGCGCGCGAATCGTCGGAGACGTTCCCGCGGGAATCACCTTCGTCGACGGGCTTGCGGTCGGCGACGTGCGGGACGCCTCGCTCCGAGACAGGCGCCATCTTGCGGAGGACGGGGTACTGATCGTCGTCGCGACCATCGCGCCCCACAACGGTGGCGAGGTGGCGGCTCCCGAGGTGATCGCCCGCGGGTTTGCCGATCCCGGAGAGCTGCTGGACGAGGCGCGCGACGAGGCGGCCCAGGTGATCCAGGACTGCCTCGCAGACGGGATCGCAGAGCTCAAGCTCATCCAGGAGCACCTGCACGACGCGGTGGGCCAGCTGGTGCACCGCCGCACCGGCCGGCGGCCGATGATCCTCCCTGTGGTCGTCGAGGTCTAGATGGCGGCCGCCTGGCCGACGCTCATCGAGTCGTACGGCGTCTCGGATGCAGCAACCTCCCGGCTCGTGCAGACGCTGTATGCCTGCGAGGCCTCGGCGCTTGCCTTCTGCCGCCTGCTCGACGGATGGGCACGGGGCGAGCCCGAGCCGTGTACGGCCGGCAGGCGGCAGGCTGCCCTCCGCCGTGCGGCCGAGCGAGCCGAGACGGCGCTTGCCGAGCTGGAGCGGCCGCTCGACCGGTATCTCCTCGAGCTCGAGAGCGACGTGGCCGAGGGCCGCCCCTGGTACGGGCAGCCGGGTCCCGGCGAGCTCCTCGAATGGGAGCCGGTGCTGCGCCGAGCCGGGGTCTGTGTCGCCCCGCATCGCGTCGCACAGGCCTATCTGGAGCTCGCAGTCCTGATCCGTGCGCTCGAGGGGCTGACGACCTCCGTACGGTTTGAGTCGGCTCCCGACCGTGCCTCGCTGTGGGCCGGCCTATTCGACCTGCGGGAGAATCTCTTCGGCGCGGTCGACGATCTTCGCGCGCTGGCCGCGTAGCCTCGACCACAGGCTCAGGTCGGGAGGAAGGTGCCGGCGCTGCGCGAACTGGACGTCATGGCGCCGGTGAAGCGTGCCGCTCGGGCACGCCCGAAGACGACGACCCGCGGCTCGCCCAGACGCCCGCGGAAGTCGGCCCGCCCGCAGCACCAGCATCCAGAGCTTGCCGGGCTCTGCCTGGTTGCGATCTCCCTGTTCCTGATCGTCGTCCTCTGGTTCGGTTGGGATGGAGGGTTCCTCGGGGATAGGGTCGCCACGAGCCTCGGGGTGCTGTTCGGCCAGGCAGACGTCGTGATCCCGATCGTGCTCGGGTCGATCGGGGCGCTCTTCCTCGCACGCTCGAGCCTCGTCGATCTCAGCCCCTTCCGGACCGGCCTGATCGTTCTCACGATCTCGATCCTCCTCGCTTGTGGAGGTGGTCTCTTCGGCATCGGCCCGGACGGCCCGGCGCCGACATCCCTCGACATGGACACGGTCGACGAGTTCGGCGGCGTGGTCGGAGCGATCCTCTACATCGCACTGGACAAGCTGACGGGCCAGACAGGAGTGACGATCATCGCGGTGCTCGGACTCCTCGCCGGGGCTGTCCTCGTCACCGGCGCCTCGATCGGGGCGCTGCTTCGACATTCGGCACGGGCCGGGAAGCACGTGGCACGGCACACTGCCCGCGCGGCCAGGCGCTCCGTCGAGCGGGTGCAGGGGATGTCGGACACGCTGGCGCCTGCCTGGGAGGAACCGCGCGCCGCTCCCATCGACGGTGTCGAGGCCTATTCCGACGTGGTTGGCGCCTCGGCCGACGACTCGACGGGATCGATACCGCTTCTTCTCGAGCAGCTGGCGCTCGAGGACGAGCCCGGGTCAGACGACCCTGAGGCTTCTGACGTGCCGACGGACGAGTCCGTCTCGTCCGTTCAGTTCGAGACACCCCTCGAGCATCAGGACTACGTCCTTCCCGATCGCTCGCTCCTCAAGCGGTCGCGGCCGGTGGCCGGGCAGCCCGAGAAGGCCGCCGAGCGGACGGCCGAGGCGCTCGTCCAGACGCTGGCGCACTTCGGTATCGACGCCAATGTCATCGGGCAGGTCTCGGGCCCCCGGGTCACCCGTTACGAGCTGCAACTCGCGCCGGGCACCAAGGTGTCGCGAGTCTCCGCCTTGAAGGACGATCTCGCCTACGCGCTCGCGACCACCGAGATCCGTATTCTCGCGCCGATTCCCGGCAAGCAGGCGGTAGGCGTCGAGGTTCCGAACCTCTCGCCCAACCTGGTGACGCTCGGTGACATCTACGACGACATTCCGGCCGCAAGCGCAAGCCCTCTGGCGGTCTGGCTCGGCAAGGACATCTCCGGTGCCTCCGTCTGGACGGATCTCGCGCGGATGCCGCATCTGCTGATCGCCGGAACGACCGGCTCGGGCAAGTCCGGGTGTATCAACACGCTGCTCTGCTCCGTGCTTCTGCGCGCCACTCCAGACGACGTACGGATGATCCTCATCGATCCGAAGCGCGTCGAGCTCGGGCTCTACGAGTCGATTCCACACCTGCTCACATCCGTTGTCTCGAGCCCGAAGCGCGCAGCCGCAGCGCTTGCAAACGTGGTCGAGGAGATGGAGAGGCGGTACGAACGCATGAGCGTCGCGAAGGCGCGAAACCTGCCGGAATTGAACCGCGTCCTGCGAAAGCGCGGGGAGGAGGCGATCCCGTACCTTCTCGTCGTCATCGACGAGCTGGCAGATCTGATGATGATCTCGCCTCAGGACGTCGAAGACTCCATCATCCGGCTCGCGCAGAAATCGCGAGCGGTCGGGATCCACCTTGTCCTGGCCACGCAACGGCCGTCCGTCGACGTCATCACCGGGATGATCAAGGCCAATGTCCCCTCGCGCATCGCATTTGCGGTCTCGAGCCAGACGGACAGCCGAGTCATCCTGGATGCATCCGGAGCCGAGGCGCTCCTCGGTCAGGGTGACATGCTCTTCAAGCCGCTTGGTACCTCCCGTCTGCAGCGCGTCCAGGGGGCCTATGTCGGCGAAGAGGAGATCGCGCTGATCGTCGAGCAGTGCCGTGGACAACGCGAGCAGGAGCTCGACGAGTCGATTCTCGAGATCCCTGAGCGGGAGGGCGGAGACGGCGACGAGCAGGACGATCTGGATCCGGACGAGGATCCGCTGCTCGAGCGTGCGATCGAGATCGTCGTGCAGACGCAGACGGCGTCCGTGTCGCTGATCCAGCGCCGGCTCCGAGTCGGCTATACCCGCGCCGGCCGCCTCGTCGACATGCTCGAGCGGCGCGGCGTGATTTCCGGCTACGAAGGGTCGAAGCCCCGGCGGGTCCTCGTCGCCGAGAGCGACCTCGACCTGGTGCTCACCGGGCTACGGGACGGTGTGCCGAACTGAACGGCGCTACGGCAGATGGATCGGCGGCTTCGCCGACTGGATGGCTACAGTGGGGCGCGATGCGGAACGGGAAGGCGATCGGGGCGCTCGCCTGCGCCTTCATCGCGGTTGGGCTCCTCGTAGCCGTCGCGGCGGTCCCGCGATTCGTCGACACAATCGATCCGCTCCGCGCATTGCTCGTCGTCCCGGCCGCCGTGGTCTTCGCGCTCGTCGCGATCTCGCTGGCCCGGCGGGCACGGTTCGATTTCCAGCAGACGCTCGGTCGGATCGGCGGTGATGGCGTCGCCGTGACCGCGCGCGTGCTCGGCGTGGTGGCACTGCTCGTCTCGCTGACCGCCGGTCTGGCCGTCGGTGTGTTCGCGGTGCTCGACCTCTGGCTCGCCTGAGTACACCGGCAGCGGCAGCGGGACGGTGTCCGGATGGCGCCGTCACGGCTACAATGGCGGGCTCGCGTGTTCGAGATCGGGAACAGCCTTCGCGACGCGCGGATCCGCCAAGGCCTCGAGCTTGTCGACCTCGAGACCGAGACGAAGATCCGTGCCAAGTATCTGCGCGCTCTCGAAGAGGAGCGCTTCGACCAGCTGCCCGGTGACACCTACGTCAAGGGATTCCTGCGAATCTATGCAGACCGGCTCGGCCTCGACGGGCAGCTGTACGTCGACGAGTACAACTCCCGATTCTCACTCGCCGAAGAGCCTGCGCCTTCGTCGCGACCACGGCGCCAGTCCAAGCAACGACGGCGCCTCGAGTCGCATGCCGTCCTGATCGCCCTTGCGGGCATCCTGGCCGTCACCGTGCTCGTGATCGCGGCGTGGCAGTTCACGGGCTCGGACGCGCCCGGGCAGGAGACGGCGGGTGCAGCCGACACATCCATCCCCGAGCTTGGCACCGGGGCCGCGACCACCTCGAGCGCGGTGGAGATCGCGACGCTGCTCGTCACCGCTTCAGGTGGATCGAGCAGGGTGGAGGTACGGCGTGGCTCTGCGGCGGGCGACCTCGTCTGGGAGGGCACGATCACGAAGAGCGGTGAGAGCCAGCGCTTCGTCGGGAAGAAGCTCTGGGTCTCCGTCGAGAAACCGGCAAACGTGCGGCTCACGCTGAACGGACAGCGGCTTCCGCGACTCGACTCGTCGACCACGGTTATCACGGTCACGGCCCGGGGTATCCGGCCCGCAGCGCAGCCCTGACAGGTGGCTGACCGCCCGCGCGCCGTCCTCGTCGTCACGGGCTCGGAGCTCGTGCGCGGCGATCGCCGGGACGAGAACGGCCCCTTCCTGGCTTCAGAGCTCGTACGGCTCGGCTTCGACGTAGTCAGGATCTCGATCGTGGGCGACCGGCCCGACGAGCTCCAATGTGCGATCGCCGAAGGCCTGAGGGCGGACGTGTGCGTACTCTCCGGCGGTCTCGGCCCGACGCACGACGACCGAACCGTCGAGTGCCTCGCGCATGCAGCCGGACGGGTGCTCGCGGTCGACACGCTCCTGGAACACGAGATCGAAGCGATCTCGAGAGGCTTCGCGGACCGGCTGGGGCGCCCCTATGCCGACTTCGAGGGCGGCGTCCGCAAGCAGGCGTCACTGCCCGAGGGGGCGATATCGCTCGGTCTCGCGGGCACGGCACCCGGGGTTCTGCTCTCGGTCGGTGAAACGGTTGCGATCGCACTGCCTGGGCCGCCTGGCGAGCTGCGCCGTCTGTGGCCTCGCGCGATCGCCACCGACGCCTTCCAGGACGTTCTCGCACGGATCCGCCCGCGCCGACACCGGGTCCTCCGGTTCTTCGGGCCTAGTGAGTCGGCCGTCGCACGCGCGCTCGAAGATGCGGGCGGAGAGAGGGCGGGCACGGAGGTCACGATCTGCGCGCGCGACTTCGAGATCCACGTCGACCTCTTCAGCGAGGACGGCTCGCTCGAGGAGGGCACGGCACTCGAGCTGGCGCTTCGCGCGGAGTTCGGCGACCAGCTCTTCTCGCAGGATGAAGAGTCCGTCGAGGAGATCGTCCTCTCTCGGGCACGGGCGCGCGGCGTGACGCTGGCGACCGCCGAGTCGTGCACGGGCGGGCTCGTGGGAGCTCGTCTGACAGCGGTCGCCGGCGCAAGCGACGTCTTCCTGGGAGGAGTCGTGGCCTACTCGAACGCCGTCAAGATGGTGCAGCTCGGTGTCTCGGCCGATATTCTCGAGGCCCACGGAGCCGTGTCGGCAGAGGCCGCGGCAGCGATGGCCCAGGGGGCGCGGAGTGCGCTTGGAGCGGATGTCGCGGCAGCCGTGACCGGGATCGCGGGACCGGGGGGTGCATCTCCCGGAAAGCCGGTCGGGCTCGTCTTCGTCCATGTCGAGAGCGCGGGCGGAGCCGATGCGCTTCGGATCGAGCTCCCCGGAGATCGTGAGCGCATCCGAGGTCGGGCCACGGCGTTTACCTTGCATCTCCTGCGGCGCGTGTTGGCACAGTCTGGCGACATTCCCGTGTGACGATCGGCGCTAGCGTGGGGGAACGTGAGCGACTTCGCCTGTTCTACGGACTTCCGCTTCCCGGCGATGTCGCCGACGGACTCGCGAGCTGGCAGGAGGACGCGTTTCGTGGTGCCCGGAACGTCCGGAGAGTCCCTCCGAGCGACCTGCACGTTACCCTGGCATTCCTCGGCCACAGGCCTCGCGACGAACTGCGTGATCTGGTGGCCGTTCTTCGCACCGCTGCCGAGGATGGGGTGCGGTGCGAGCTCACGATCCTGCGCTACCGCGAGACAGAGCGTGTGGGAATGCTCGTGCTCGACGACCACGCCGGTGGTGCAGCCGGATTCCAGCAGCGGCTGTCCGACGGTCTCGAACGTCTGGGGAGCTATGAGCCGGAGCACCGCCGCTGGCTCGCGCACGTCACGGTCGCACGGTTTCGCGAGCGCCCCGGCTTGCGCCCGCCGCTTCCCGGGATCGGAACGATCAGTCCGTCCGAAGCGGCTCTCTATCATTCCGTTCTGCGGCCCGGTGGGGCGCAGTACGAGATCGTCGAAGCAGTACCCCTAGGAGGTTGACGTTGGACCGCGACCAAGCACTCACCGCCGCGCTGGGACAGATCGAACGACAGTACGGCAAGGGGTCGGTCATGAAGATGAGCGACCAGGTAGGCGAGGCGATCCCAGCCATCTCGACCGGATGTCTCTCTCTCGATCTCGCACTTGGAATCGGCGGGCTTCCCCGCGGTCGGATCGTCGAGATCTTCGGCCCGGAGTCGTCGGGAAAGACGACCCTCGTCTATCACGTGATCGCCGAGGCTCAGCGACTCGGCGGGATCTGTGCCTTCATCGATGCCGAGCACGCCATGGATCCGACCTATGCACAACGAATCGGCGTGAACATCGACGATCTCCTCGTCTCACAGCCCGACAACGGTGAGCAGGCGCTCGAGATCGCCGAGCTCCTCATCCGCAGCGGCGCCCTCGACGTGGTTGCGATCGACTCGGTCGCGGCACTCACGCCCAAGGCCGAGATCGAGGGTGAGATGGGTGACAGCCACGTGGGCCTGCAGGCACGGCTCATGAGCCAGGCCCTGCGCAAGCTGGCAGGCACGCTCAATCGGACCGGGACGGTATGTGTCTTCACGAACCAGCTCCGCGAGAAGATCGGCGTCATGTTCGGGAACCCCGAAACCACGCCGGGAGGTAGGGCGCTGAAGTTCTACGCGTCGATCCGGCTCGACGTGCGGCGGATCGAGACGCTGAAGGAGGGCGTCGAGGCGATCGGGAATCGCACTCGAGTCAAGGTCGTCAAGAACAAGGTAGCGCCGCCCTTCAAGCAGGCCGAGTTCGACATCATCTATGGCACCGGCATCTCCTGGGAGGGCTCGATCATCGACGTCGGGCTCGATCAGAAGGTCGTCCAGAAGTCCGGCTCGTACTTCAGCTTCGGCGACGAACGGCTGGGCCAAGGTCGTCAGAACGCCGTTGCCTTCCTCCGCGAGCACCCTGATGTGTCGACGGAGATCGTGAACGGTCTGCGAGCCGCGTTCGGCGATGCGATCGTGTCCACTCGCATCGCACCGTCAGTGGTTCCGCTCAAGCCTGCCGACGAGATCTCCGAGGTTGCCGAGGTCGCGTAGTAGGAGGTTTCCATGAGGAGCGGCGTCGAGTCCGGGCTGGAGTGCGCCCGGGAGATAGCACTGTCGGCGCTGGCCCGGCGCGATCTCTCCGAGGCGGTCCTCAGAGCGCGTCTGCGTTCTGCGGGAATCGACCGTGAAGTCGCAGACGAGACGGTCGGGGCGCTGACGAGCGCCGGACTCGTGAACGATGCTCGACTCTGCCGTGCACGGGCGGAGAAGCTTGCCCGGCAAGGCTACGGAAATCGTGTCATCGAGTCCCGGCTCGATCGTGAAGGACTCCAGCGGCCGGAGATCACGAGCGCCCTCGCGGAGCTGCCGCCCGAGGAGGAGCGTGTGCACGCCCTGGCCCGCGAAGTCGAGCCGCGGAGGCTTCCCGGCCTGCTCTTTCGGCGAGGGTTCGGCGAGGACGCCATCGACTCGGCCTTGGCTCATCTGGACGCCGTGCCCGAGACAGAGCTACCATGACGTTTACCAACCAGCAACTTCTTGCCTGCATGGGCACGGCTTTTCGCCGGATCGGCGTGCGAGATCGGAACGAGACAAGCCAGGACGAGACATGACCAAGGACACGAGCGCACAGGAGGAATCCGAACCACGCACGTGATGACGAACATCGCTGCTCGCCGCCTGGCTCGGTGAGGAGTTCACGCAGATTCGACTGACGGCCGTTCCTACGGGCAACGACGTAGGAGCAATCAATGCTATTTCTCGTTGTAGGGATCCTGATCGGTCTCGCGATCGGGGTCGTGGGTGCCGCCCTGGCGATGCGGCACCTCGCGAAGGGCCGCGACGAGGCGGCTCGAGTCGAGCAGGAACGACTCATCGCCGATGCGGAGCGAGACGCCGAGTCGATCAGACGAGAGGCTCAGGTCGAATCGCGTGAAGAGAACGTGCGGCTACGCGCGGAGATCGATCAGGAACTGAAGGATCGCCGGGCGGAAATCATCAAGATCGAGGAACGGGTTCTCGGCAAGGACGAGGAGCTCGACCGACGGCTGAGTGAGCTCGAGAGGCGAGAGCAGTCGCTGACCGATCGCGAGTCGCAGCTCGTAACGCTCGAGCGACAGGCCGAGGAAGCCCGGGCTGCCCAGCTCAGCGAGATCGAGCGGATCTCGGGGATGACGGTCAACGACGCGCGGCAGGAGCTGCTGACGCGCTCGGAGGAGCTTGTCAGGCACGAGATGGCACGGATGGTTCGCCAGGTCGAGGAGGAAGCACAGACCGAGGCGAAACAGCGGGCCCGGAACCTCGTCGCGGATTCGCTCCAGCGCGTGGCCGCGAGCCACGCCGCCGAGACGACTGTGTCGCTCGTCCAACTTCCATCCGACGACATGAAGGGCAGGATCATCGGCCGCGAGGGACGCAACATCCGTGCGCTCGAGAACCTCACCGGAGTCGAGTTCATCATCGATGACACCCCACAGGCCGTCGTGCTCTCGTCCTTCGACGGCATGCGCCGGGAGATCGCGAAGCAGACGCTCTTGAAGCTCGTCGAGGACGGGCGTATCCATCCCTCGCGAATCGAGGAGATGTTCTACCAGTCCAAGGCGGAGATCGAAGAGCACGTTCGTCAGGCGGGCGAGCAGGCCGTGTTCGAGGCGAACATCGGCAAGCTTCACGACGAGCTCGTCAAGGTGCTCGGGAGACTCCGCTACCGGACGAGCTACGGGCAGAACGTCCTCAAGCATTCCCTCGAGGTCTGCCACCTCGCCGGGATCATGGCGGCCGAGCTCGGCGTGAGCGTCAAGACGGCCAAGCGAGCAGCACTCCTCCACGACATCGGAAAGGCGATGACTCACGAGGTCGAGGGGCCCCACGCAGCGATTTCCACACAGCTCGCGCGGAAGTATGGTGAGGCCCCGGAGGTCGTTCATGCGATCGAGGCCCACCACTACGAGGTGCAGCCGGAGACCGTCGAGGCGGTTCTGGTCATCGCCGCCGACGCGATCTCCGCATCGCGCCCCGGAGCACGCGGTGAGAGTCTCGAGCATTACATCAAGCGTCTCGAGAACCTCGAAAAGATCGCGTCGCAGAAGAAGGGAGTCGAGCGGGTGTTCGCCCTTCAGGCAGGACGCGAGATCCGCGTGATGGTCAAGCCGACCGAGGTCGACGACGACGTCGCCGTTCTTCTCTCCCACGAGATCGCCCGAGAGATCGAGAGCCAGCTCGAGTATCCCGGTCAGATCAAGGTGACCGTCATCCGGGAGAGCCGAGCCGTGGAGTTCGCCAAGTGAAGAGGTATCACCTCACGACGTTCGGATGCCAGATGAATGCCCACGATTCCGAGCGGATCAAGGGATTGCTGGAGGAACTCGGGCTCGGCGAGGCGCCGTCCCAGGCAGAGGCAGATGTGATCGTCTTCAACACCTGCACGATTCGCGAGAAGCCGGATCAGCGGTTCGCGGCTCACCTCGCGCAGGCCCGGGCACTCAAGGATCGCGATCCGACCCGGGTGATTGCAGTCGGAGGGTGCTACGCGGAGGCCCAGCGGGAGAGGCTATTCGAGCTCTACCCGTTCGTCGACGTTGCGTTCGGTCCCGGTTCGATCCCGCATCTCGCCGAGTGGCTCGGCGCGGGTGGAGAGGCGCCGCGCGGGCGCTTCGCGGAGTGGCAGCATTTCGCGGGGCACCTACCCGTGCGGCGTGAGCGTCAGTACCAGGCATGGGTCCAGATCTCGATGGGCTGCAACTCGAAGTGCGCGTACTGCATCGTGCCCGCGGTGCGAGGTCGTGAGCAGAGTCGCCAGCCCGACGACATCATTGGAGAGGTGAGGCGACTCGCCGCCGATGGCGTGCGCGAGGTGACGCTCCTTGGTCAGAACGTCAATTCGTGGGGTCGAGATCTGGCTCCTCGGAGCGTCAGGGAGTTCGGCGGGCTCCTGCGGGCGATCGACGGAGTCGACGGTATCGAGCGCATCAGGTTCACGAGCCCTCATCCCAAAGACTTCAGGGAGCCGGTGATCAACGCCATGGCCGAATGCCATGCCGTCTGTGAGCACTCGCACCTTCCTGTCCAATCAGGCTCGAGCAGGATCCTGAAGGCGATGCGCCGTACATACTCGCGAGAGCGCTATCTCGTCCTGGTCGAGCGCTTGCGTGATGCCATTCCAGAGCTCGCGCTCACAACCGACTTGATCGTAGGGTTCCCCGGCGAGTCCGAGAAGGATTTCGAGGAGACGGTCTCGCTTGTCGAGGAAGTGCAGTTCGACGGAGCGTTCACTTTCGTCTTCAGCCCACGGCATGGCACGGAGGCTGCCACCCTCCCCGATCAGGTCGCCGAGGATCTGAAGCAAACGCGGATCGAGCGACTTATCGAGGTCGTCCAACAGGTCGCAGCGAAACGGAACGCTGAACGCGTGGGGAGCGTCGAGGAGGTGCTCGTCGAGGGGCCGAGCAGGACGGATCCGATGCTTCTTCGCGGGCGAACCAGGCGCAACACGACCGTGAACTTTGCGGGAGACGCTCAGATCGGAGATCTCGTACCTGTCCTGATCGAGGGCTCGACTTCGATGACACTCCGCGGTAGCCAGCGCGCATCTGTCGCGGTTTCGTGACGCGCCCGATGCGCCCTGCACGGGTTCCGCGCGTTTCTGGAATGTACGCTTGAAGCGGAGGGAGGCCCGCGGCGGCCCCAGGGAGATGTCCGTTTCAGACAAGGGCGCCACGACACTCGAAGGCCTCGTGATCGGAATCTTCGGACCGACCGCGTCAGGCAAGAGCTCTGTCGCCGAGGCGATCGCAGCTCGGGTGCCCGCCACGATCATCTCCGTCGATTCGATGCAGGTGTACCGCGGTGTTGGAGTCCTCACAAATCAGCCGACGCATCCCACCCGACTCGTGGGCATCTGGCCACTCGCTCACGAAGGATCCATGGGCGAGTTCGCGGCACGTGCGCACGGTGAGGTGGACGCCGCGCTCGGAAGCGGACACATCCCGATCCTGGCAGGCGGCACCGGACTTTACTTCCGGGCCGCGATCGCCGACATGGACATCCCACCCGTCGCGCCCGACGGCTCACGAGCCCGCTGGGAGCGTCTCTACGACCGTCGCGGTGCTGCCGTTGCCCACGCTCAGCTGAGGGAGCGTGATGCGCGAGCCGCCACCGTAATCCATCCCAACGACCGGAGGCGGGTCGTGCGCGCGCTCGAGCTCGCCGACATCGGGCGGTCGCTCCGACCGCGAGACGACCGTCTCTGGTCTGACAAGACCCGCCATCCGACGCTGCTCATCGGCCTCGAGGTCGATCGTGACATCCTTCGTGACCGCATCCGGGCACGGACGCAGACGATGGTCGAACGTGGGGCCGAGGCTGAAGCCCAACGGGCTCTTGCAGGCTCGATCTCGCCCGCTGCGCGTGAGCTGATCGGGCTGCGCGAGCTGACCGAGCTCAGCCGCGAGGACGCGGTCGCAGCGATCGAGCTGCGCACGGGGCAGTACGCCGCGTACCAGAGGAAATGGATGCGCCGGATCCCGGGCATCGTTACCGTTCAGGCCGACCGCCCACCGGGCGAGATTGCGGATGAGATTCTCGAAATGGCACGGGCTCGGCAACGACTACCTGCTGGTCGAGCGGGCTGACAGCGGCGCGCTCTGGCCGGAGCTCGTTCGGCTCCTCTGTGACTACCACCGCGGGATCGGCGGCGACGGGGTGCTCGAAGTGGTCGACGTAGAGGGCTCGACAGCCGAGATCGTGATCTGGAACCCGGACGGCTCGACTGCAGAGCTATCCGGGAACGGCACCCGCATCGCCGCGCGGTGGCTAGCCGGACGCAGTCACGCGGACCGCGTGACTGTCACCGTGGGCGCTCGGATCGTCGACGCGACGATGCGAGGCGGTCTGCTGGTGGAGCAGGATCTCGGTGCGGTGATCGTGGGAGATTCAGAGACGCTCGACGTCGGAGGCGCGGAGCTCGAGTTCACGCCGGTGTCGGTGGGAAACCCGCATGCGGTCATCGAGGGCCTGCCCGATCGAGAGGCACTCCTCGGCCTCGGCCCGCTCGTCGAGCAGCATGAACGCTTCCCCGACCGCACGAACGTCCAGCTCGTTCGGGTCGAGAACGTCCACGAGATCACCGTCAGGGTCTGGGAGCGCGGGGTGGGGGAGACCCAATCCTCCGGAACGAGCGCCTGCGCTGCCGCCGCTGCGATGATCGCTCGGAGTCGGTGCGAGAGCCCGGTGACCGTCAAGCTCCCCGGGGGTGACCTCGTGGTCGAGCTCGACGACCAGTGGCGTGCCCGCTTGACGGGCCCGGCACAGGAGATCTGCCGGGGCGAAGTCGCGCAGGAACTCCTCGCCGAGGTTCAGACAGCGACGCCATAGCTCCGCAGGGCGTCGTTCAGACTGACCTTGCGGTCCGTCGATTCCGTGCGGCGGCCGATGATGAGCGCAGCCGGGAGCTCGTACGTGCCGGCCGGGAACTCCTTCGAGCGCGAGCCAGGTACCACCACCGAACGGGGAGGTACGTGGCCTCGGTACTCGACGGGCTCATTGCCAGTCACGTCGATGATCGGCGTCGACGCGGTGAGCACCACATTCGCCCCGAGGACGGCCTCCTCGCCGACCAGGACTCCTTCCACGACGATGGATCGAGAGCCGACGAAGGCCCCGTCCTCGATCACCACCGGGGTAGCCTGAGGAGGTTCGAGAACGCCGCCGATCCCGACCCCTCCCGACAGGTGAACATCTGCGCCGATCTGGGCACAGGACCCGACGGTTGCCCAGGTGTCGACCATCGTCCGCGGCCCGACCCACGCGCCGATGTTGACGTAGCTCGGCATCAGCACGACTCCTTCCGAGAGGTAGGCGCCGTACCGCGCCACCGCGGGCGGTACGACACGAACGCCCAGCTCCGGAACGATCCGCTTGAGCGGCACCTTGTCGAAATACGAGAACGGACCCACCTCGACCGGCTCGGACTGCCGGAGACGGAAGGAGAGCAGGATCGCCTTCTTCACCCACTCGTTCGCGGTCCATATGCCCTCACGCTTCTCGGCAACACGCAGGCGGCCCCCATCGAGGAGATCGATGACCTCGCTCACGGCGTCAGCACCCTCCATCGCGTCCTCGGCAGAGAGCCCCCAGAGTCGCTCGATCGTGCGCTCCAGATCATGGACGTCGGTCACAGGACCTCCTCGAGGATGCGGGCAGCTGCCCGACACTGCTCTTCGGTCGGGACGAGCGCAAGGCGGACGTAGCCCTCGCCCGAGGGACCGAGGTAGGAGCCCGGGGCCACCACCAGTCCGTGCTCGAGGAGCCTGAGAGCGAACGCTTCCGACGAGTCGCCGTCTCGTAGCCCGATCCAGAGATACATCGTCGAAGGCCCGCCCGCGTTTCGGAGGCCCTTCCGCTCGAGAACGGGGAGGAGGACCTCACGTTTGCGTGCGTACCGTGCACGGGCCTCCTCGACATGTGATTCGTCGTTCCATGCGGCCACGGCAGCGCGCTGGACGAACTCTTGCGGCGCCGTCCCGATGGACGGCCTGAAGAGCCCGAGCGCCGAAACGGCATCGGACGATCCGGCGACGAACCCGCAGCGGTACCCCGTCATCGAGGACCGCTTGCTGAGGCTGTGCACCGCGATCACGTTCTCGCAGCCGGCCTGGAGAGCGCTACCGGGCGGGTCGGAGAAGTACAGCTCGCTATAGGCCTCATCGGAGGCGAGCAGAAAATCGTGTTCTGCCGCGAGCTCCGCCAGACGCTCGTAGAACTCGGGCGGTGCCTCAGCGCCTGTCGGATTGTTCGGGTAGTTGACCCAGACGAGCGCTGCTCGCCTCCAGTCCGACTCCGTGACCGCGTCGAGATCCGGGAGATACCCATTCGACTCGAGCAGCGGGAGGCGGAGCACCTCGGCGCCCGCGAACCGTGCGCCACGCTCTGCAACCGGGTATCCCGGCTCAGTCGTCAGGACGAGGTCGCGGCCTCCAGCCGGATCGACGACGATCTGGGCGAGGCTGAAGATGAGCTCCTTTGCACCAAGCGTCGGGATGATCTGCCGTTCCGGATCGAGCGCCAGGCCGAACCGTCGCCCCAGCCAGCCGGCGATTGCCTCGCGCAGCTCGGGGAGGCCGCGCGCCTTGGGGTAGGCCATCGTCTCCCTCATCCCGGCGACGAGAGCCTCACGAATGACCGGCGCGGTTGGCTCACGCGGGTCGCCGACGCCGAAGTCGATGATCGGAACCCCCGCGTCGCCGAGCCGCCGCTTCGCGTCGTCAAGGCGGACGAACGGATAGGTTCCGAGCTCGTCGAGAAGCGGCGACCTGTGCATGCCTATTCGAACCTCGTGACGAACCGCTGGAGGGCCTCGAGCGTTCTGCCGAGCTCAGCAACGGCGATTCGCTCATCCCTCGTGTGTGCGTATCCGGTTGCGCCGGGCCCGAGATTGACGGCGTCGATCCCCTCGTCGGTGAACTGGGCGACGGGGGTCCAGGCCTGTTTCGGCTCGATTCGATAGTCACCCGCGGCCCGGAGCCGCTCGACGAGGGGCGTTCTCGCCGACACGCGACCCGGAGGCGAATAGCTCGTGACAGCCAGCTCTCCGCTGTCGCCGACGAGCTCCTCGAGCCTCGCCCTCGCCTGCGCAACGGTCCGGTTCGGCGCGAACCGGAAGTTGAGACGGCACTCCACGAGATCGGGAATCACGTTGTCCGCAACACCGCCGTGGATCTGGGTGACGTTCAGCACCTCGGTGAACGTCAGGCCCTCGATGTCGACGGGCAAGGGTGCGATCTGCGTCAGGGGAAGCAGCTTGTCGACCGCGATGCCGATTGCATTCACGCCGTGCCAGGGCCGTGCGGAGTGAGCGGCCAGCCCGCGGAAGGTCAGCGTTGCGTTCAGATTGCCGAGACAGCCCGCCTGAATCGTGTTGTCCGTCGGTTCCAGGACGATGGCGAGCGAGGCCTCCCGGAGCTCTGGGCAGGCCGCAAAGATCGCGGGAAGTGGACTCTCGTCAGCCGGCAGCTCCTCACGGGCGAAGAAGAGAAGGCCGACGTCGACGTCCCTGTCGGGCCGCGCCTCGTCGAGCCAGGCTGCGAGCTCGAGCATCACCGCGAGCCCACCCTTCATGTCGCTCGCGCCGAGGCCGACAACCCAGCCGTCGTCCATTCTTCCTGGGAGGTTGTCCTGGATCGGGACGGTGTCGAGATGTCCGGCGAGAAGGATCAGCGGCCTCTCCGGCAAGCGCTCCGTGACGTAGAAGAAGCCTTCCCCGTCCGCAAAGCGCTCGTCGAATGACTTCACGGGGATGGCCGCCTGGACGGCTTCGGCAATCGCCGCCTCGTTCCGGCTGACTGACGGAATGTTCACGAGCCCGAGGGTCCGTTCTGCCAGCCGCCGTTCCGTCGCAGCATCCATCGCACGGGAAATGTAGCCAGGCGGGGCGCGCGCGCCGGGAGCGAGTGGCAGAATCCCCGGGGTGGCACACCATCAACCGGATCCTGCGCCCGGAGCCGAGCCCGAGCGGGGGTTCCTGGTGGCGGTGCTCCGGCCGGATGCCGACGAGGACGACGAGCTCGGCGAAGTGCGCGAGCTGATGCGGACTGCCGGCGTCGAGCCGGTTGGCGAGCTGGTACAGCGACGGGCCAGGCCGGATCCCCGTACCTACGTCGGCAAGGGCAAGTTCGTCGAGGTCCAGGCTCAGGTCTCCGCCGGGGACGCGGAGTCCGTCATCGTGGACGACGAGCTGGATCCGAGTCAGCAGCGGCGACTCGAAGATGCGCTGAAGCTTCGCGTCGTCGATCGAACCCAGCTCATCCTCGACATCTTCGCGCAGCACACTCGAAGCGCGGAGGGCAAGCTCCAGGTCGAGCTCGCACAACTCGAGTACAACCTCCCGCGAATGCGCGGAATGTGGCATCACCTCGAGCGCCTCGGAGGCGGCATCGGGACGCGCGGCCCGGGCGAGTCTCAGCTCGAGACTGACAGGCGTCTCGCGCGCCGCCGGATTGGCCTCCTCAAGCGAAAGCTCAAGTCGCTCGAGACGCAGCGAGCCACTCAGCGGACCGCCCGCCACCGGGCCGCCACGCCGCTCGTCGCGCTCGCCGGCTACACGAACGTCGGAAAGTCGACGTTGCTGAACGCCCTGACCGACGCCTCCGTCTCGGTCGACGACCGGCTCTTCGAGACGCTCGACCCGACGACGAGAGCGTTCGAGCACGAGGGCCGCCGATATCTGGTCACCGATACGGTCGGGTTCATCCGACGCCTTCCGACGCAGCTCGTCGAGGGCTTCGCGGCGACGCTCGAGGAGACGCTCGCTGCAGATCTCATCCTGCACGTGGCGGATGGATCGGCGCCGGGCGATCGCCTGACCGAGCAGATCGCGGCCGTCGAACGCGTCCTCGGCGAGATCGGTGCCGTCGACATCCCCACGCAGCTCGTGCTGAACAAGGTCGACGCGCTCGACCCGCTGGCACGCCGCCGGCTCCGTAATCGCCACCCAGACGCAATCCAGATTTCGGCCCGAACCGGTGAGGGTCTTGTCCAGCTGCGAGAGCGTGTCGCGGAGCGCTTTGCCGAGCGCTTCGAGCCGGTACGCCTTCTGATTCCCCACTCGGAGGGCGCTCGTCTCGCCGAGCTGTACGAGCTCGGGGCGCCGGTCGACGAACGGCAGGACCTTCCGGAGGGCGTGCTCCTCGTCGCCCGGCTTCCGCGGCTTCAACGATCCCGGTTCGCGCCGTACATCGTCGGCGAGGCCAGCGAGCCCGTCGCTCGTCCACACCGGTGATCCACCTTCCTGTCGTCCGCCTCCGGGCCGAGGCCATCCTCCCGCGAAGCGCGTACCCCGGAGATGCGGGTCTCGATCTGTCCGCGTGCGAGCGCGTCGAGCTGCGACCAGGCGAGCGGGCGGCGATTTCAACGGGAATCGCAGTGGCGCTCCCGGCGGGGTACGCGGGGTTCGTCCAGCCGAGATCCGGGCTTGCAGCCGACAACGGAATCACGATCGTCAACGCACCCGGCCTGATCGACTCCGGCTACCGGGGTGAGGTGAAGGTGGTGCTCCTGAACACCGACCGCAACGAGACCTTCGTCGCTGAGATCGGAGACCGGATCGCGCAGCTCGTCGTCCTGCCTGTCCCCGTCGTGGAAGCGATCGAGGTGCAGGAGCTCCCCGAGAGCACGCGCGGCGCGCGCGGGTTTGGCTCATCACAGCTGTGATGGAGCCGAGGATCCGCGTATCCGCGCTCCTGCGGCGTGACGACCGGATCCTCCTCTGCCGCCACGAGAAGCCCGGAAAGCAGTACTGGCTGCTGCCGGGAGGAGGCGTCAACGGCGGCGAGACACTCGTCCGGGCGTTGCAGCGTGAGCTGACCGAGGAGTTGGGCATCGAGGAGGATCTGCCGCTCGAAGGCCCGATTGCGCTTGCCGAGTCGATCAGCCCATCCGCGTCGCTTGCGCCGCGCCACATCGTGCACATCATCTTCGCCGGCCATCTCGGCGACCGCTCCCTCGAGGCGCTCACCTCGAGCGATGCCGCCGTGCGAGGGCACCGGCTCTTCGACCTCGAGGAACTCTCCGAGATCGCGCTGCACCCGCCGATCCAGCGGTTCCTGCGCCGCTGGCAGCCGGGCGATCCGGTCGTGTACCTCGGGGCGCTCTGGGCTCCCTAGGCTTGCCCGCCTCGTGCCTTCGCACGGCCGGCAGCAACTGCGAACGCCCGCTCCTCCATGCCGTCTGAGAGCGCTGGGAGCAGGGGCACCTCGCCGAGCGATCGGGCGAGCGCCTGGCCGATCAGCCAGTCCGCAAGCCACGGGTTCCGGGGGAGCAAGGGCCCGTGGAGATAGGTTCCGACCACCTTGCCGACACGGCAGCCTTCGTTGCCGTCCTCGCCGTTGTTCCCGAAGCCGAAGACGACGCGCCCGAGGGGTTCTGCGCCCTCGTCGAGATAGGTGCGACCTGCATGGTTCTCGAAGCCGGCAATCGAGCGTTCCTCGCCGGGATCGATGTCGCAATCGAGGAGGATGTCTCCGATCATCCGGACCTCGCCGGCAACGGTCGCCAGGGGGAGAAGGCCGGCGCCGGGGATCTCTCGGCCCGACCGCTCGCGGTACGAGCGCCCTAGGAGCTGATAGCCACCGCAGACGGCAAGAAGCGCAGCTCCTGCCTCCGTTGCCGCCCTCAATGCAGGCGCCTTCGCAACGAGATCGGGCGCCACGCGAGCCTGCTCGCGATCTTGGCCACCGCCGACATAGAAGAGGTCGATGTCACCCGGGACCACATCACCGAGGTCGAGGTCGCGCACCATGAACTCGATTCCCCGTTCCTCGCAACGGCGGCGGAGCACGGCGACGTTCCCTCGATCCGCATAGATATTGAGGTAGCCCGGGTACAGGTGCCCGACCGTGAGCTTCACGCTCATGACACGATACCCCCGTGCAGAATCCGCTTCGCTCCGCCGCCCTCCAACTCCGCACAGCACGCCGGGTTGCGGGGAAGCGCCCGCCGTCGATCCGCGCCGCAGTCGGCCCGCTCGAGGAGCGGATGGTCTTCGTGTTCGGCAGCCCCCGTTCCGGGACCACCTTCCTGGCCGGCTCGATCGGCTCGACACCGGGCTTCGTCGATCTCGGTGAGGTCGCCGCATTGAAAGCCGCCATCCCGGAGCTCGCGCACCTCACACCGGCCGAGGCTGCACCACGGATCCGCCGCATCCTGAGCGTCGCGAGGAGGCTTGGACTCGTGAGTGACCTCCGAGGTGTCGAGCAGACGCCCGAGACGGCCTACGTTGCACAGGCGGTCGCTCGAGGGCTTCCACAGGCCGTGCTCGTCCATATCGTCCGTGACGGTCGGGATGTCGTCTGCTCGCTGCTCGAGCGAGGCTGGCTCAGTGCCAGCCGGGGTGGGGAGGACGATGCGGGGCTCGCCTACGGAGCCCACACCCGATTCTGGGTCGAGCCGGGGCGGGGAGCCGAATTCGCACGGGCCAGCGACACGAGACGTGCGGCCTGGGCCTGGCGCCGGTACGTCGAGGCCGCGCGAAGTGCAGCCGACCTCGTCCACGAGGTGCGCTATGAGGAGATCGTGGCACGCCCGGAAGCCGTTGCAAAACAGCTCGCCGACCGGCTTGGCTCGCCCGTCGAACCGCTTGCCTCGGCCCTTTCTGGCGCGTACGGGTCTTCAGTCGGCCGCTACAGAAGGGAGCTCACAGAAGAACAGGTGCGCGAGATCGAGGCAGAGGCTGGGGGCGTCCTGGCTGACCTCGGCTACTTGCAATAGCGACAGGATGATATATCCTTTCTTGCGAACGGATGGAACGCAAACGACCCGGTGCGCTTGCACGCATCGATCAGGAAGCCCTGGCGGTCTTCCGTCAGGATCTGCGCCGCCGGTATACGGACGAGCAGATCGTCGCTGAGCTCCGCGCGTGCGCGGTCCGCCTGGGGCGATCGCCGACGATGAGGGAGTTCGAGGCGGATCAGCAGAGCAGCGTGCACCCGCAGACCGTCGTCGAGCGGTTCGGGAGCTGGAATGCCGCCAAGCGGAAGGCAGGACTCGTACCGAGGCGCTTTGCGACACGGGCTGATCTGCTCCGCCTGCTACGGGAGCTCGGGGACGAGCTTGGCCGAACGCCTACCGTGAAGGATCTCGAGCGGCGGCGCGGCCGGATGCCGTCGAAGTCGTTGTACTGGCACACGTTCGGATCGCTGACGGCGGCTCTCCGAGAGGCCGGATTCGACGTTCCCGTCGGCGAGGAGCGCCTGGAACGCGTCCTCGACCAGGGTGTCGAGCTGGCGAAACACCTCGGCCGACTGCCGAAGTTCGCCGACTGGGCAGCTGCCCGTCGCAAGGATCCGTCGATGCCGACCGAGTGGCAGGTCTACCGGCTGCTCGAGGCGGGCCGCGGAGCGTGGTCGACCTTCCAGTTCGTGATTCGCGAGCGACTCGTCGCCGACGGGTTCGACGTCGAGGGCGACGGGACCGTGCGACCCGGAACGGCGAGAAACGACCACGCCTGAGATGCAGTCCTCAAGCGCGGAGGGCAGCCTGCCGATGATCGGCGTGTGGGACGGCGTCCGCTCTCGAAAGCCCCGTCAGCGACCGAGGAATCGGGCCTGTACGGACGCCGGCTCGAGCTCGTCACCGAGGTCGATGACGACGAGGTCGACGTCGAGGTCGAGGAGGCCGATGCAGAGGTCGAGGAGGCCGACGACGAGCCTTACGACGAGCCTGTTGCGGTCGCTGCCGAGACCCAGGATCCGCTCAAGCTCTACGTTCGCCAGATCGGCGACGGCAGGCTGCTCACCGCCGGGGAGGAGCGTGAGCTCGCCCGCCGGAAGGATCTCGGAGACGACCAGGCGAAGCGCAGGCTCGTCGAGTGCAATCTTCGCCTCGTCATGTCGATCGCCCGCAACTACCAGTCGAGCGGGGTTCCGCTCCTCGACCTGATCCAGGAAGGCAACCTCGGCCTGATGCGCGCCGTCGAGAAGTTCGACTACAAGCGTGGTTTCAAGCTCTCGACGTATGCCACCTGGTGGATCCGTCAGTCGATCACACGGGCCATCGCAGACCAGGGGCGAACGATCCGCCTTCCGGTGCACGTCGTGGACCAGCTACGGCGCGTCACGCGGGCGCGCCGCGTGCTCGCACAGAAGCTCGGGCGCGAGCCGGAGCCCGGCGAGATCGCGAAGGAGACCGGCTTCGAGTTGAAGCGCGTGCACCAGCTCCTCGATCTCGTCGAGGAGCCGGTCAGCCTCGAGACCCCGGTCGGCGACGGAGACTCCGTCTACAGCGACATGATCGAAGACACGGGCTCCGACCAGCCGGAGACCGTGACGACGGACCGTTTCCGCGATGTCGAAGTCGACGAGGCGCTCGAACACCTGAATCCGCGCATGCGACGCGTGCTCGAGCTGCGGTACGGGCTCGCCGGGGAATCTCCCCGGTCGCTCGAAGAGGTCGGGAAGGTGCTCGGCGTCACGCGAGAGCGGGTGCGCCAGCTCGAGTCGAGCGCATTCCGGCAGCTTCAATCGGTCGCGCCCGACCTGAAGCTCTACCTGCGCGCGGGATAGCGCCGGCCAGGTACGGTCAATCCGTGCCGGGCTTCCTCGACGTTCACAGTCACGTCATCCCCTCGGGCGACGATGGCGTGTCGTCGATCGCAGAGGGGCTCGCGCTCTGCCGGGAGGCTGCCAGGCGCGGCACGGACGTCCTCTACGGGACACCTCACGTCTGGCCGGTCGAGCGGCTGAGCCCCGAGCGGGAGGCCGCGGTCAGGGAGGCGCATGCGGTGATGGCGCCTGTGGCGCTCGAGCACGGGCTCGAGCTACGACTCGGCTTCGAGCTGACCCCGTCCGTCGCGCTGCTCGACGAGGATCTGACGCGATATGCGCTCCAGGACCTCGACATCCCGTCCGTGCTCGTCGAGTTTCCGTTCACGGGCGATGTCGACCAGACGCATGCCGTTGCCGAGCACGCGGAGGAGCTCGGCATGCGGCCGATCCTGGCCCATCCGGAGCGCGCGGAGGCAATTCTCGCCGACCCGGCTCGACTCGGGCGCTTCGTCGAACGGGGATGGCCGATCCAGCTCAACAGCTCGAGTCTCACCGGATACCACGGCCCGGCCTCGTTCGAGCTGAGCTGGTGGCTCGCAGAGCGAGGCCTTGCCGACCTCGTCGGGTCCGACGGCCACCGGGCGGCGAGGCCGCCGTTTCTCGACGAGGCATTCGCGACGGCAACGGAACGACTCGGCGATCTGGCCGGCCGGCTCTTCGACGGCAGCGCCCTGACGGCCCTATCGGGTCGCGACGCCGTCCATCTCGCGCAGCGACGCTAGGCGGTTCAGCGACTCCACCTCGATCTGGCGCACCCGCTCACGGGTCATGCCGAGCCGCTTGCCGATCTGCTCCAGCGTGTGCGGCTCGGAGCCGCGCAGACCGTACCGCAGCTCGAGCACGCGCCTGTCACGGACGGGAAGGGCCTCGAGAGCACGGTCGAGCGCTTCGTTCCGAAGGCGTCGCTCCGTCTCCTCCTCGGGCAAAGGCCCGTCGCCGGGCACGAGATCCCCGAACACCGCATCTTCGTCTTCGCCGATCGGCTGGTCGAGGCTCGTGGAGGCACGTGCTGCCGCCCGGACCTCGGTCGCCTGCTGAAGGGGCAAACCCGCCTCGTCCGCGATCTCCTCGAGGGTCGGTTCCCGGGCGAGCTGCATCCAGAGGCGCCGCTCGGCCTGGTGCATCTTCTGCATGCGCTCGACCACGTGGACGGGCATCCGGATCGTCCGGGCCTTGTCCGCGACGGCACGCTGGACTGCTTGCCGGATCCACCAGGTCGCGTACGTCGAGAACTTCAGCCCGCGCTGCCACTCGAACTTCTCGACGGCTCGGATCAGCCCGAACATGCCTTCCTGGATCAGGTCGAGGAAGGGGAGGCCCTGGTTTCTGTAGTTCTTCGCGATGGAGACCACGAGCCGGAGGTTCGACTCGATCATCCGCTGCTTCGCAGCCATGTCGCCGCGCTCGATCCGCTTCGCAAGCTCGACCTCGTCAGCCGCGGTGAGCAGCGGGTGCCGGCCGATCTCGCGGAGGAAGAGCTGGAGCGCGTCTGTCGTCGTCTCGACTGCTGCCTCGAACGGGTCGGCCGTCGCCTTCGTCGAGACCGGCTCGGCCTCGCCGGCGCCGTTCCGCTTGTTCAGAACCTCGATTCCGCGTTCTTCGAGCTCGCGCAGAAGCGCATCGAGGTGCTGGGTCTCGAGCTCCGCAGCCTCGATCGCCTCGAGAAGATCGGCGTGATCGACGAAGCCGGTCGTCTCGGCCGTCTCGAGGAGCTGCTGGAGCTCCTCACTCTGTGGGAAATGGGCAGTCGTCTCTTCAGCCATCGGCCTGATGCGTTGTCCTTTCTGCCATATCTTCCCACCGGCGCGCAAGTCTGTCGCGGAAAGCGGCGGGGTGCCGTGCGCCGACCTGCTGCCCACCTTAGCAGGGAAGCGCCCGTTTCCATACCCTGAGCGGGTGATCGACAGCCGTCAACGGTCACCTACGCTGAGACCAGGGAGAGAGCTGCCCGCGAGGTCCGGGACCGCGGCCAGAGAAAGGACAGCGATGCCAACGACATTCGAAGACGAGGACGTCATTCTCTATCTGTTGCGGCGCCGCCGCGTGACCGATGCAGGCGAGGAGCACGTGATCGCCCGCACGGCCTTCAACCGCTGCCGGCTGCTCGGTCCCGTGCATCTGCGCATCGGTGATCGGGTCGTGCTCGAGGACTGCAACTTCGAGCCGTCGAAAGCCGACTGCGTCGTTCGTGCGGACACGGGAAGCGTGTACGTCGGTGCGCTCGGTGCGATCGACTGCCGGTTCGAGGCCTGCACGTTCGACAACGTCAAGGTTGTCGTCCCTGCCGGCCACCCGCTTCTGGAGGGGGACTGAGGACGCGCTCAACGACACGAGCGGGAGCCCGCATCCGTGAAGGTCTTCCCTGCGACGGGAAGGAATCGCCAGTCGTAGCCTCCCGCTCGAAGGGTGAGCTTCAGCACGCCCCAGGCTTCGTCGTTTCGGATCTCGGTCGTCGGTAGCGGAGGCCTCTCGTAGCGACGCAGGTTGCCGCCGCCTGTCCCGGCAACGATCAGCTGCGTTCCCTCTGGATCTGCGTCGCCCTCGGCGTTCATCGGCGCGAATCGCTCGTAGCTGTGCTCGTGCCCGACGAGGACGAGCTCGACACCAGCGTCGACGACAACCCGCCAGAGCGGGCGGACCCGATCGGTCGCCTCCGGATCGCCGTACCGACCCGAGCTGAACGGCGGTCGGTGCCAGTAGGCGAGCGTGCACCGGGCCGGATGCTCGTCGAGATCGTCGCGAAGCCACGAGATCTGATCATCGCTTGCGCCGCAGCCGCCGACACGCCAGCAGTCGCTGTTCAGGACGACGACGTGCCACGCCCCGAGGTCGTAGCTGTAGTAGTAGCGGTCGAACGGCCCGCCACGGTCACCAAAGTACTCGTGGAATCCTTCGGCATCCTTCGTGGCGTGGTCGTGATTTCCCGTAGCTGGACGCGTCCGGTCCCGGAACCGGCCCCAACTCGGCCCGTAGCAGTCCTCGAACTCCTGGCTCGTCCCGTGCTGGTACGCGTTGTCGCCAAGCGTCGCGATCGTCGCGTTCGGATACTCCGCGAGCAGGGCAGCCGTCTGCTCATCGCCGTTCGTCTCGCACTCGGCGATATCACCCGCTGCGAGGAGCGTCACCCGAGTGGTTCCGCCTGCTCCAGCATCGCCGGCGGGGTCGCTGCCGCCGCACGCCGCCGCGGCAAGGACCACGAACAGCACGACGATGGCCAGCAGCGAGCGTTGATCTCTCACACGAAGTCCCTGGGGTCTATGGTGTCATGGTGCGGGGAACGCCTCGTTTGGATAGGGGCGTGCCGCAGCGCTCCTTCTCCTCTGCGTTCCCCGCACAACTGACCGTAGTGGACGTTCGTCCGGGTGGGAAGAGCCCGAGGAGCGTCGCAGAGCCCGTCCTCCTCGAGTACGCACGATAACGTGCGTTATGTCAAGTTGGACGAAGAGACACCGTCCGATACGGACGTTGTGCCGTTGTCCACAACCCCCCGCTATCCACAGCGGCTTGCGCCGAGTGTCTGCCGGGCGTAGCTTTCCTAGTTCGTGTTCAACGATCCGCCAGTCTTTCCAGGCCGGATCGATCCGAGCGACCGCTTCCGCGACCGCCGACGGCGTGCGCGAAGGCGACGCCAGATCCGATCCGTCGCAATTCTCGCTGTGCTCGTGGGCGCGTTTGTCGCTCTCGCGCTGAACGCCAAGCTGTTCACGGGTGGTGACAAGTCGTCTGGCACCGCCGGGGCTGAGTCAACGGCGTCGATGCCGGCAGAGACGACCGCCGAGCGCGGGCCGCCCAAGGAGATCAGAGGCGTTCACGTCTCGGCTGCGCTCGCCTCGGTACCCGGCAAGATCGACGAGTACCTGAAGCTTCGGCGGCGTGGACTCACGGCGCTCGAGCTCGACGTGAAGGACGAGAACGGTGAGGTCGGGTTCCGCTCGCGGCTCGTCCCGCTCGCGAGCAGCGTCGGTGCGGCCCAGCGCTACTACGACCCAGCCGAGGTCGCCAAGAAGGCTCACGCCGCCGGCGTGTACCTGATCGGCCGTGTGGTCGTCTTCGAGGATCCGCGCCTCTCCGAGGGCAGGCCCGCCCTGGCGATCCGGACGGCCGACGGATCCGTCTGGCGCAACACGAGCGGCCTCGGTTGGACGAACCCGTACGACCAACAGGTATGGAAGTACAACGTCGACATCGCGGTCGCAGCGGCGAAGGCGGGATTCGACGAGATCATGTTCGACTACGCCCGCTTTCCGAGCGACGGTGACATCGATTCGGCCGTCTATCGCGGCAAGCGAGCGGAGCCGAAGTGGCAGACCATCGCGGACTTCGTCCAGTACGCAACCAACCGCTTGAAGCCGTTCGGCGTGGACGTGTCCGCCGCCCTGTTCGGGCTCTCGGCGACGCGCGACCTCGGCATAGGCCAGAGGCCTCGGCTCCTCGGAAAGTACCTCGATGCCATCTACCCGATGGTCTATCCCTCCCACTTCGGCTCGGGCGAGTACAACATCCCGGATCCGGATGCAGTTCCGGGTCGAACCGTCAGCTTCGCCCTCCTCGACTTCCGGCGGAAACTCGAGGGTCGAGACGTCCGGATCGTGCCCTGGTTGCAGGACTTCTCGCTGTATCGGTCATACTCGAGCTCCGACGTCGCGGAGCAGGTCGACGCGGCTCGGCGGGCGGACAGCTCGGGCTTCATGCTCTGGAACCCGAACGGCGAGTACACGCGGTCGGCTCTTTCACCGCGCTGACCCCCTCGATACTCCCGCGATTTCCACACAATCCACAGAAGTTTCGTATTTCTGTGGAGAAATGTGTTGGTAATTCAAACGTCGCAATTTGCGAGAATTTTGTCGTTCGTCCGCTTGCAAAGCGTCCGGAAAAGACCTAGTCTCCCAATTGCGCCGAGCACGGAGCGTGAGTAGGTCGAAGCTTCACCGGGCAGCTGTACGCGCAAGCGGAAAGCCGGCTGGCGGGGTGGACGAAAACGCTACCGGCTCGGCGAATTCTTGGTCCGTAGCGGCCAGTGAGATCGTGGAGTAGAGTTGACTCCGATGCACCTCCGCGGGCCAGCCCTCAGTCGGGAAACGAGCTCCATCATCTGGGGCGTCGGCCTCGCGTTCTACGTCTTCGTGTTCATGCTTGCCGTCGGCGTCAGCCTCGGCGTCTCGGTGGTGGCCTCGATCCTCTCCGCCGTGGTGATCTTCTTCACGGTCCTCCTGCTCGGCGACGACGCGCGGCGAGCGTAGGCCTCACAGGCTCACGTCGACCGGCCGGCGTCGGGCACCAGAGTCCCGGCACAGCGTCCCCAGGAGCCGGCGGGCGAGATCTGATCCGAGCTCGGCTTCGAGGCGCTCTCTGGCGCTCCGTCCCCGGTTCCCGGTCAAGCGCTCGATGCGCGCGCAATGGTCGAGCAGGAGGAGACTCCCCCGGCCGCCCGGCTCGAGCACGCTGTGACTCATCTGCACCATGGATGAGTCATCGTCGGGCGATCCGACCGTGCTTCATCCCTGGCGCGAGTGGTATTCATCCCTGGCGCGAGTGACCGTGCTCGAGGTGTCCTGCGAGTGGCTGACGTGACCGACCGAAGGGCCCGGAGTGCAGCTCCTCGACCAGATCGTCGAGTCCGCCTCCCCCACGCCGGCCGAACACGTGGTCGACCACCTCGACCTCGCGGTCCGAGTAGTACGGGACGTCGAGGTGATCGCGGGAGACCAGATTCACGGAGATGGACTCGCACGACGGGCAGCGGACGGCCACCACCATGCGCCCGTGCGCCGGCTCGAGTACCCGGAATGCGGAGGGGTATGCCGGTCGTGGCTTCGTCTCCGCGACACAGAAGAACGTCCAGGGCCAGCGTCCGTGCGTGATCCGGTGGGCGGCCTCGTCGACGAGCATGTCGTTGACGGACTCGAAGCGGCCCGTCATGACGTCGAAGAACGCCTCTGCTGTGCCGCCGAGCGGGCTCCAGTCGAGGTCCCGATGGGTCAGCAGACCCGGGTGCTCGCCGCCGCAGGGACAGGAGAACCGGATGTCGAAGACCGCAGGTCGGCGTACGCCGGGGAGCTGCTCGACCGTGCGAAAGGCGGAAAAGGGGATCGACGCCTCCCGCCGGGCCGGACACGGGAACGTGTAGCGAGCCTTGAAGCCGTCGTACACGACTCCAAGTGTGACTCATCCAGCGGCTATCAGCTGTACGTCACGACCGAAAAGACCTCGCGGCCTGGCAGATGCGAACGCCCACCGAGGAACGCCAGCTCGACGAGGAACGCGAGGCCGACGACCTCCCCGCCGAGACGCTCGACCAACTTGACCTTCGCCGAGGCGGTTCCACCCGTCGCGAGGACGTCATCGTGCACGAGCACGCGAGCGCCTGATGCCACCGCGTCTGCGTGCAACTCGAGGGAGTCGACACCGTACTCGAGTGCGTATTCGGTGCTCACCGTACGCCACGGCAGCTTGCCGGGCTTGCGCGCTGCGGCGAAGCCGCAGCCGAGCCGCACGGCGAGCGCCCCGCCGAGAATGAAGCCGCGAGCCTCCGCTCCCAGGACGAGATCGGGCTCGAGCGGCTCGGCGAAGGCCGCCAGGCGCTCGACCGCCTCGCGGAGCGAGGCTGGATCTGCCAGGAGCGGCATGATGTCCTTGAAGACGATGCCCGGTCGAGGGAAGTCCGGGACGTCCCGGATCTTGGCCTCGAGGTCGATCGGAGCCACTACCTCGGAACGAGTGTTCTGAGCGCCCTCCAGAAGAGGAGCTGCGAGAGCTCGGTCGAGAGCCCGGCCAGCTTCTCGAGGTCGTCGAGTCCCGCCTGCCGACGCTCGGGGTTGCGTGCATGCAGGTACGGTGCGACGACCTGCTCGAGCAGGCCTGCCTCGTTGTCGGCATTCGTGCGGAGCTTGCGGAGGACACGAGGCTCGAGCCCGTACTGACTCAGGCGAGTGCAGGCGGCGACCACCTCGACATCGCTCTCGGGATAGCCCGTGACGCCGTCTTCTCCGAGCGACTCGATGAGCTGGTAGTTCTCGAGCTCGCGAACGAAGTCGGGATTCGCACGCGAGCGTTCGCAGAGATCGTCGAACGAGATCAGCGGCGCCTGAAGCCGCGAGCGCAGCGCAGTCACCTTGCTCTTTCGCCTGTCGCGTTTTCCCTGGCCCGGCATCATCAGCTCTTCGCGAATCACCCTCAGCGGGAGGAACTCGTCCCGCTGGAGCCGGAGGATCGTCCGTAGGCGCTCGACCTCGTCCTCGCCGAACAGCCGGTACCCGCCGTGTGTCCGCTGCGGCTGCACGAGGCCTTGGTCCTCCAGGTACCGGATCTTCGAGATCGAGATGTCCGGGAACTCCTCTTTGAGCCGTCGGCACACGGCTCCGATCGTCAACGGTCGCTCGACACGTGGTTTGGGGACGGTTGCCATGGTGTTAGCGCTCCAGGAACGTGAGCTTGTACTTGCCGATCTGCACCTCGTCACCGTCCGAGAGCTCGCTCGCATCGACTCGCCGTCGGTTCACGAACGTTCCGTTCAGCGAGCGCTGATCCTCGATCGTGAAAGCACCGCTTCGCCGAACGAGGAGTGCGTGCCGCCGAGAGACGGTCACATCGTCGAGGAAGATGTCGGCGTCGGGCGAGCGGCCGATCGTGAAGCGATCTCGTGAGAGCGCGAAGGTCTCCCCGGGCCGTCCTGCGCCGGACCGGACGATCAGGGCAGTGCCTTCGACGCCGAGATCGGACTCGGTTGACTCGGGTTCGTCTCCGTCCGCCGGTAGCAGTGACGAGAGCGTCTGGTCGCCGCTGTCATCCGGGATGAGCGGCGCTCCGCACTTCTCGCAGAATCGTGCGGCCTCGAGATTCTGGAAGCCGCATTCTGGACAGTGGACGTAGGTCACCCGCCGTCCTTGTCGATCTCGCCCAGCTCCTCCTCGCTGATCCGGGGAGCGGCCTTCACGGCGAGGATCTCGGTGAGCTTGCCGAGGTCGACGTCGCGCAGCGGGCTCTCGCCCTCCTCCACCTGCTTGTGGAGCCGCGAGACGAGCTCCGCACGCAAGATGTCGATCTTGCCGTGCAACAGCCTGCGACGGTACGAGATGTCCTGCTCCTCCTTCAGGAGGCCGCGAATCAGGTCACGGAGTTCGGTGTCGGAGACGGTGGCAAGATCGGGAAGAGCATCCACGGGAGACTCCCAGTGTCGATCGACGATGGAGGTAGCTGTCCCTCAAGTAAAGCATGAGGTTGAAAATCCTTCAACCTCGACTTGAGGGTTCAGGGCGCAGGCGCAGAATCCTCCCCCGCGCTGATGATCTCTTCGACGGCCCCGCGTAGCTCGTGTTCCAGTCGTCCTGCGTCCTCTGGAGTGACGCCCTCCGCGTAGATGTGGACGAGTGGCTCGTCGGGATCCGGCACCACCTGTGACCATCCTCCGTCCTCGAAGATCTTGATCCCGTCGAGCAGATCGGTCCGCTTCCCCTTGTTCTGCTCGGTGAGGATCCGCATGACCGTGCCCTTGAGCGCCCACGGACAGCGCACCTGCCTGTGGACGACCGTCGACTGAGGGAGCTCTGCAACCAGGTCGGAGAGCGGCCGTTCGACGGGTGCGAGCAGCTGAAGCAGGTTGGTCACGCTCGTGACCGCGTCGTAGGCAGGGAGAAAGCTCGGAAACACGAACCCGCCTCCGACGGACCCCGCGAAGACCGTGCCTTCCTGCGCGGCCGCGAGGGTGAGCGCCGACAGCGACACCGGCGTCCGCCGCACCTCGAGGCCGGTGCCCGAAGCGAGCTCGTCGACGAGGCTGGTCGTCGTGATCGGGAACGCGAGCGATCCCGTCTTGCCGTTTCGGCTGATGAGGGACACGAGGAGCAGGAGCTCCTGCTCGACCGGCACCTCGTTCGCCAGTTCGTCGACCAGGTACATCCGCTCACCTGCGTGGTCGATGACGACGCCGACATCTGCGCCAACCGCCGTCACGAGCCGCTTCACGTGGAGGAGTGACTCCTGCAGGCTGACAGCCGGTTGAACCGGCCTCGCGGAGAGGTGAGCCCGGGAGGAGACCGTCTCGACCTCGAGCGGGCCGAGGACGAGAGGCAGGATGAGCGACGCGGACGAGAAGCTGTAGTCGACGACGATGCGAAATCCACGGCGCCGGATCGCATCGACATCGACGGTCGCGAGAAGGTCGGCGATATAGGTCTCGACGGCACGCGACGGGAACGTCAGGTCACCCAGGTCTGCGTAGGACGCTCGCCGGAACTCCTGACGCGAGTAGTGCTTCGCCAGCTCCTTCTCGAGCTCGGGCGTCGCCTGGATACCCGGTGCTTCGAAGATCTGGATCTGGACTGCCTCCGCGTCGGACTCGCTCGGGCGGACGTGAACGCCGACCTCGACCCCGATCGACTTGAGCAGGTGCCTGTTGACCGCGGCCGGCATGATCCGAAGATCCTCGACGTGAACGCCGGTCGACGAGATCCCCGCGATCAGCGCCCGCTTGATGAGCCGGCACGCCGGCTGCTGGGATCTGCTCGCGACGACGCTCGAGCCGCGCTTGAGAGCCGTGCCGAGCGCCATTCCGAGCCGGAGCGCGACTTCGGGAGTCAGGTCGACGTTGACGAGCCCCGAGAGGGTGGCCGCACCGCCGAGGTGGCTGACCGCTCTGGACTCCCAGATCAGATTCCGGTCGACGACCGTGCCTGACTCGACCTCCTTGAACGGGTACACCCGAACCGACGGCATCACGACGCTCTCCGGGCCGAGTGTGCACTCGTCGCCGATGGCAGCGCCTTCGTGGACACGTGCGTGTGCACGCACGTCGCAGGACCTCCCGATCGTGGCCCCCTCGATGAGCACACTGCGCCCGATGTACGTCTCCGCATCGATCACGGAGTGCGTGACCGACGCATGCTCCCTGACCGTCACGCCGGTTGCGAGGACCGCGTAGGGCCCGACAGTCGCGCTCGAGTTGAGCCGGCAGTAGTTCCCCACGAAGGCCGGGCCCTTGATCCTGTCGAGCTCGTCGAGCTCCACCCCCTCCCCCAGCCAGATGTTTCCGCGCAGCCGGATCCCGGGAATCTGGAGCTTGATCCGCTCGTCGAGTGCGTCGAAGTTCGCCTGCCGGTACTGGTCGAGATTCCCGATGTCCTGCCAGTAGCCGTCCATCACGTGGCCGTAGAGCGGCCTGCCCATCTCGAGCAGCAGCGGGAACAGCTCCTTCGAGAAGTCGTATGGCCTGCCGGCCGGAATGTGACGGAGGACCTCGGGCTCGAGCACGTAGATCCCGGTGTTGATCGTGTCCGAGAAGACCTGGCCCCACGACGGCTTCTCGAGGAAGCGCTCGATCCGGCCCTCCTCGTCGGTGACGACGATCCCGAACTCGAGGGGGTTCTCGACGCTCTTCAGGCCGATTGTGACCGAGGCGCCCCGCTCCCGGTGGAATGCGAGAAGCGCACCGAGATCGACATCGCAGAGCGCGTCGCCCGAGATCACGACGAAGGTCTCGTCGAGCTGATCCGCGGCCAGTCCGACGGAGCCCGCCGTCCCGGCAGGCGACTCCTCGACCGAGTACTGCATCCGGACGCCGTGGGACTCACCGTCTCCGAAATACGTCCGGATCGCCTGCGGCATGAACGCGACCGTGGTGATGATGTCCTCGAAGCCGTGAAGCTTCAGGAGCTCCACGATGTGCTCCATGCAGGGACGTCCGACGATCGGGACCATCGGCTTCGGCTGGTTCGAGGTGAGCGGGCGCAGCCGGGTGCCCTCCCCGCCTGCCATCACGACGGCCTTCACCGGACGACCCGCCAGACCTTGACGACGTAGTCGAGACCGGCCAGCACCGCGCCGCCGACACCGATCCAGAAGAGGACGAGCGGCCAGTCCGTCCCGGCCGGCGTCGCCAGGATCCCGACGATCGACGCGTAGAGCAGCCACGTCGCCGCCTTGCCGAGGAAGCTGACCTCGAACGTGTACCCGCGCTTCACGGCGAAACGGGAGCCACCGACCAGGATGACGTCTCGCAGGAGGATGATCGCGAGCGCAGGCCAGGGGAGCCTCCCCTCGATCCAGAGCAGGACGATCGCGGCATCGATCATCAGCCGGTCGGCGAGGGGATCGGCGAGCTTCCCGAAGTCCGACTCCACGTGCCAACGTCGGGCGAGGAACCCGTCGATCTGGTCGGTGATCCCCGCGACTGCGAACACGATCGCCGCCGCGACGCTGTGTCCCTCGTCGGATCTCAGGACGAGCACGACGAAGAGTGGAATGAGCGCGAAACGCGCGACGGTCAGCGCATTCGGGAGCTGCGAAAGCGGCGGCGCAACCGAGGGCGTTGCCGAACGATCCACGAAGTCAAGGATAGTCTCCCCCCGTCCGGGCGGCTTCTCGGCTCCTGCTAGTCTCGCCGCGTGGTCGAGCGTTTGTCTCTGCCCGGTTTCGTCAACGCCCACAGCCATGCGTTCCAGCGGTCGATGCGAGGTCGGGTCGAGGGCGGCGACTTCTGGGCGTGGCGCGACGCGATGCTCGTAGAGGCGGGCCGGCTCACTCCCGACGGAGTTCGATCGCAGTACGCTGAGACCTACCGCGAGATGCTCGGAGCGGGATTCACCGCGGTCGGGGAGTTTCACTACGTCGGGGTCGCCGAGGGGTTTGCAGCCGCCGAAGCGGCGCACGAGGTCGACATCGACCTCGTCCTCCTCCACGTCGCCTACGGCCGCGGAGGCATCGCCCGCTTTCGCCAGGAATCCGTGGCCGCATACCTCGACGAAGTCGAGAGCCTGCGCAAGGCCGGGATCGAGGTCGGCGTCGCCCCCCACTCCGTCCGGGCGTGCCCGCGGGACTGGCTCGAGGAGATCGGGCGCTACGCGACGTCGGAAGGCCTCGTGCTCCACGTCCACGCCGACGAGCAACCCCGCGAGATCGAGGAGTGCGTCGCCGAGCACGGCATCCGACCCGTCGAGCTGCTTGCGGAGGCGGGTTGCCTCGGCCCGCGAACCACGATCGTGCACGGAACACACGCGAGCGATGTCGAGCTCGACCTGATCGCCGAGGCTGGGGCTCGGATCTGCGTCTGCCCCACGACAGAGGCGAACCTCGGCGACGGCTTCGCGCCGGTGGAGCGGATCACGCGAGCGTGGAATCGGGATCTCGATCGGTACCGACTCGAACGTCCGCATCGACCCCCTCGAGGAGCTGCGAGAGCTCGAGGGAATCGCTCGCCGCCAGGCGATGCGGCGCAACGTCGTCCCGCCGGAGGTTCTCCTCCGCTTCGGGACGGCGGAAGGCGCGGCCTCGCTGGGCCTCACGACCTGGCGGAGCGTCGAGATCGACCTCGACCACCGCTCGCTCGCGAGCGTCCCCGTAGGCGAGGTGGAGGCAGCGCTCGTCTTCGGCTGCGGCGCTGACGTCTTCGCAACCGTCTGAGCCTCCCTAGCCGAACGGTCAGGACCGCAAGCCAGGACTAGCCGAACAGGGCGTCGTGGCTTGGCGATGGCCTGGCTAGCGTCAGATCATGGGCCGCGAAAGACGATGGCCGACCACTCCGGTCGGATGGCGTACGCGTGTACCAGGTTGAGAGCACGGCGGCGGTGGCCCGGGTTCACCGGGCGCTTCTCACCCGCCGCCTGAACGTCAGCCGGACGGTCGTTCTCCTCGGACTGACGAGCCTCTTCACCGACATCTCGTCGGAGATGGTCGCGACGATCCTGCCCGTGTACCTCGTCTACACGCTCGGTCTCTCGCCGTTCCAGTTCGGGATCATCGACGGTATCTACCAGGGCGCGTCGGCTCTCGTGCGCGTCGGGTCGGGATTCGTGTCCGACCGCTGGCAGAGGTACAAGACCGTTGCCGGGGTCGGGTACGGCCTGTCCGCGGTCTGCAAGCTGGCGTTCCTGGCCGTTGGGAGCGCCTGGGGTGCAGTCGGAGCCGTCGTCTTGCTCGACCGCACCGGCAAGGGCATCCGCACATCGCCGCGCGACGCGATGATCTCCCTCAGCACGCCTCGCGCGAAGCTCGGAACCGCCTTCGGCGTCCATCGGGCTCTCGATACGACAGGCGCCATGCTCGGGCCGCTCATCGGCTTCGGAATCCTCCTCGCTGCCCCTGACTCGTTCGACTCGATCTTCGTCGTGAGCTTCTGCTTCGCCCTCATCGGGCTCGGCATCCTCGCGCTCTTCGTCAAGAATCCGCCGCCGCGACCGGCCGCAGCCGAGACGAGGGAGCCCAAGGTGACGTTGCGCTCCGCTGCCGGCCTCCTCAAGGGGAGCCGCTACCGCGCGCTCGTCATCGCCGGGTCCGTCCTCAGCCTCGCGACGATCAGCGACGGGTTCATCTACCTCGGTCTACAGCGGAATCTCGACTTCGACACCAGTTTCTTCCCGCTCCTCTTCGTCGGGACGTCGTTCGTCTACATGCTCCTGGCCGTTCCGATTGGCCGACTCGCCGACCGGATCGGTCGGGGCCGGGTGTTCGTGTCCGGGTATGCCCTGCTTCTCATCGTCTACCTGTCGCTGCTCCTCCCCTCCGGCGGCATCGGCGTGCTCCTCGTCTACATCGCGATTCTCGGAACGTTCTACGCTGCAACGGACGGCGTCCTCATGGCCCTCACCGGTGCGGTTCTCCCGGCGTCGCTCCAGGCGAGCGGCCTCTCCCTCGTGGTCACGGCGACGGGTCTGGCGCGACTCGTCGCCTCGATCGCCTTCGGTGCGCTCTGGACCTGGGCCGGCCTCCAGACGGCCGTCGTGATCTTCGGCGGGGCCCTCGTGCTCGCCCTTCTCTTTGCCGCGGTCGTGTTGCGGCGCACATCTGCTCAGGCTGCCTATGCCGCGTAGACGCCTCGGGAAGCGCGGGCTCGGATTCGCCCTCCTGACGGCGCTCTGCGTCGTCGGCGCGACCGGTTTCGTCCTCTGGTCGGCGCTCGGCTCGGGTGGAAGCTCGACGCCGGCCGCCCAGACCGTGGCGGTCTCGTTGCCGGCAGACCCGATCGTCTTCCGCAGCCTCGACCGAAGCGCTGCGGAGACCTACGGCAGGGTCGCCGTCGCGTCAGTTGGTGATCCGGCCGCGACGACGACGCTCACAGGTCTCACGTGCGAACGCGTCTACTACGCCGCCGGGCAGGGGATCTGCCTGGAGAAGGTGAGTGCCGTCAAGTACCGCGCGACACTCTTCGACGCCGACTTTCGGCCGACGCACGAGATCGCTCTCGGAGGGTTCCCGAGCCGTGCCCGAGTCTCTCCGGACGGGCGCTACGCAACGGCGACCGTCTTCGCCGCAGGCCACTCGTACGCAAACCCCGGGACATTCTCGACCCAGGCGACCATCATCGACACCGCGAGCGGCGACGTGGTCGCAGACCTCGAGAAGGACTTCAAGGTCACGCGTGACGGCAAGGCGTTCGATTCGCCCGACTTCAACTTCTGGGGCGTCACGTTCGCAGCGGACTCCAATCGCTTCTATGCGACGCTGGGAACGGCTGGAACGACGTACCTCGTCGAGGGCAACGTGCAGGAGCGCACGGCACGTGTGGTGCACGAGAACGTCGAATGCCCCTCACTCTCGCCGGATGGCACCCGCATCGCCTACAAGAAGCTCGTGGGCGGCAGCGGCATCTGGCGCTTCCACGTCCTCGATCTCGGAACGATGAAAGAGACGCCGCTTGCCGAGGATCGGCCGATCGACGATCAGATCGAATGGCTCGACGACAAGAACGTGCTCTACCGCGTCGACGAGGAGATCTGGACGGTTCCCGCCGACGGCAGCGGCACCCCGAAGCGCTACCTGGCCGCGGCGGACTCCCCCGCGGTGGTGCGCGGCTAGCCGCCCGCGGCGAGCTCCCGCGAGCGGTTCATGGCGGCCTGGATCGCGTTCAGGAACGCCGCCCGGACACCCGCCTGCTCGAGCTCCCGGATGGCAGCGATCGTCGTCCCGCCCGGCGACGTCACGAGCTCGCGGAGCTCGACCGGGTGCATTCCCTCGTCCCGCAGGAGCTTGGCTGTCCCGAACATCGTCTGCACGACGAGATCCGTCGAGTTCTCTCGTGAGAGGCCGAGCAGGATGCCTGCCTCGATCATCGACTCGGCAAGGAGCGCGAAGTAGGCCGGGCCGGAGCCCGAGACTGCCGTGACCGCGTCCATGTAGGGCTCGGAGACACGCACGGTGCGCCCGACGTGGGCCAGGAGCTCCTCGGCCTGACGGAGATGCGCTTCGCTTGCGTGCGCACCCGGAGCAATCCCAGCCATTCCCTCGTGCACCGTCGAGGCGGTGTTGGGCATCGCACGAACGACGGGAACCGTGTCGGCGAGATGACGCTCGATCTCGGCCGTCGGGATCGCCGCAGCGATCGATAGCACGGTCTGAGCCGATGTGATCGCACCCCCGATCTCGGAGAGAAGCACGCCGATGTCCTGCGGCTTCACCGCGATCACGACGATCCCGGCATCGGCGATCGCCTCGAGATTCGAGAGCGTTCCGCGTACTCCGTATGCCTCGTGCAGCTCGGACAGACGCTCCTTTCTCCGAGCCGTGACCACGATCCTGTCCGGTACGCACCAGCCCGAGGAGACGAGACCGGCGACGAGCGCCTCGCCGATCTTTCCCGCGCCGAGAATCGCAATCACGCTCTCTTGAGGCTCCTCGCTCACCTCGCGGACACTACCCGAGCTCGGTGGTCGCTTCGACCCCGGGCGGCAGCAGGCGAAGAACGTCGATGCGTGAGTTCTCGAGGGCGCGGATGGTGTGTGCCCGGCCCCCGGGCTCGAAGAAGAACGACCCCGGCCCGTACTCGGTCGTAACGCCTGCGGTGACCACCTCGAGCGATCCGCGCTGAACGAACGTGAACGTGGGTCCGCCGTTGCGCTGGGACTGCTCGTAGCCCAACGGCAGGACGATCGTCTCGGCGACGACGCTCACGGGGCCCGCAGGAAGGCTCTGGAGCGTCCCGCGGTCGAGGACCTTCGATACCGACTCCTGAGCCGTCTCCCGCGCCGCGATATGGTCGAAGAGGATTCCCAGGAAGCCGCCGATCAGGAGGGTCGTCAGGGCAATGCCCGCGGCCGCCTTCGCGGAGATCAGGCGCGTTGGCGTCGGCGGAGGACGATCAGCCACGGAAGGTAGATGAGCGGAATGGGCAGCAGGAAGCCCGAGAGCGCGCATGCCGGGAAGATGACCCAGTGGTACCAGCGGCGGTCCTCGGCTGGGTACGCGTAGTAGACGAGGACGCCAGCGGTGATGAGATACGCCATGCCGACGGCGATCTGCGGGCCGTAGCGTCCCTCGCTGATGGCGGCGCCGACGAAGCCACAGGCGGCGCCGAAGCACACGAGCGCGATGGTGAAGGCGGCCGACAGGGCAATGTCGCCCCACAGCTGCCGGCGAGCGTCAATGCGGTCGGTACTGCCCACGACCTGACTCTAGCCAGAACGCGTTCGATGGCCTTCAGGTCTCCGTCTGTCGTGCCGATAGGAATTGTGGCGTCCCACGACAGAGGGAGGATCGGCGGTGCGAGCTACGCTCGGAGTGCTTGCTGTGCTCGGCCTTGTGACTCTGGTCGCTGTCTCCGGTTGCGGCGGCAGCGACTCCGCCGGGGTACCGGACACCGGCTCGGGTGCTGCGAACACCGATACGCTGCCTGCCGCAGCGGCGCCGGGCGGCGTCTACCGGGTCGGCGTCGAGGAGTCCTTCAACTTCACCGATGGATTCGACCCGACCGGCGAATACAGCCTCGACGCGTTCTCGCTGTACTCGAGCCTGCTCGTTCGTGGCCTGCTCGGCTACCGGCACGTCGCCGGTGTAGCGGGGAGCGAGCTTGTCCCGGACCTCGCGGTCGGGGAGCCCGAGGTCTCGACGGACGGATTGACCTGGCGCTTCCGGCTCAAGAGCGGTATCCGATTCGGCCCGCCGGTCAACCGGGAGATCACCTCGAAGGACTTCGTCACTGCCTTCGAGCGGATCGGGACGCCCTCGATCGGAGCGCAGTACGCCTTCTACTACGACGTGATCGAGGGCATGACTGCGTTTGCGAAGGGCAAGGCAGACACGATCACCGGCATCGAGACGCCTGACGACAGGACGATCGTCTTCCGGCTCACCCGGCCGACTGGAGACTTCGGCTACCGGCTCGCGCTACCCGCCGCCGGCCCGATCCCCGACGAGGTCGCACGATGCTTTACCGAGCCGGGAGAGTACGGACGCTTCGTCATCGCGTCTGGCCCGTACATGATCGAGGGCAGCGATGCCCTCGACACGACCAGCTGCAAGACGATGAAGGCGATCTCCGGCTTCGACCCGGAGAGCTCGCTTTCCCTCGTTCGCAACCCCGAATACGACCCTGCCACCGATGATCCCGAGGCACGCCAGAACCTGCCTGACGGCTTCCTGCTGACGATCGACTCGAACGGCGCGGACATCTTCGCGAAGCTCGAGGCGGGAGAGCTCGAAGGGGAATGGGCGTCCGCTCCGCCGACGGTCTTGAAGCAGTACTCGCAGAGCGGCGACCTGCAGGACCGCCTGAAGGTCAACGACGCGGACGCGATCGCCTTCGTCTTCCTGAACCTCACCCAGCCGCCCTTCGACGACATCCACGTGCGGAAGGCTGTCAACCTCGCGATGGACAAGCGGGGCCTCCAACTTGCGTGGGGCGGCGAGCTCGCCGGCGCAATCGCCACGCATGTCTTCCCGGACTCGATCACGGGCGACGAGAACGTCGGCTTCGATCCGTATCCGAGCCCGGACTCGGCCGGTGACCTCGACGCGGCAAAGGCTGAGATGGCGAAGTCGGCGTACGACACGGACGGGGACGGCGTGTGCGATGCCGATGTCTGTAAGGCAGTCCTCGACGTCTCGGTGAGCGCGGGGACCCCGCACCGCATGGCACCAGTCGTCGAGCAGTCACTCGCGAAGGTCGGAATCGAGGTCAAGACCCGGGAGTTCGGCGATCCGTTCACGATCCTGCAGACGCCGTCGAAGGACGTCCCGATGTCGCACCTGCCGACCTGGGGCAAGGACTTCCCCAATGCGTCGACGTTCGCCGTTCTCTTCGACGGGGACCGGATCATTCCGGAGGGGAACGTCAACCTCTCGCTCGTCGGCCTGACTCCCGCGATCGCGAAGACCGTCGGAGTCACCGGCACGGTCACCGGGATTCCAAGCGTCGCCTCCCAGCTCGACCGGTGCATGCCCCTCGTCGGGCCGGAGCAGACCTCGTGCTGGGCGGAGCTCGACCGCACGCTCATGGACGACGTGGTGCCCTGGATCCCCTACCTCGCGCGGGCGAACGTCGATGTGCTCGGCCCGGCGGTCACGCAGTACTCCTACGACCAGTTCTCGACGCAGACCGGATACGCCCACGTCGCCGTCGATCCGTCGAAGCAGCAAGGATCCTGAGCCGCGGTCGCCTCGACTTCTCGCCGCTACTTGATTCCGACCACCATCGAGTCCGGCCCGACGAGGTGTACGGCCTGCGTGCTTGCGAAGCCCGCATCCGCCATCCAGCCGGCGCAGTCGGCGGCGGTGTAGTCGAAGCCGGCCTCCGTCTCGATGAGCATGTTGAGGCTCATCAGGAGTCCGAATGCGTTCTGTGACCTGTCGTCGTCGATGATCGCGTCGTAGACGACGAGCGCTCCTCCGGCCGGCAGGGCGTCGTACGCCTTCCCGATCAGCATCCGCTTGTCCTCGAGGCTCCAGTCGTGAAGGATGTGACCCATCGTGATGACGTCCGCCTGCGGAAGGGCGTCGGCGAAGAAGTCCCCGCTGAGGAATCGCAGCCGGCTCTCCAGGCCCGTTTCGGCTGACGTAGTCCTCGAAGACCGGGCCGACCTGGGGCAGATCGAAGCCGACGCCGCTGAGGTGAGGATGCGCCTGCGCGATCTGCACCGCAAGGTCTCCCTGGGCGGTGCCGATGTCGGCGAACGTCGTGTAGTCCGCCCCACGAGACCTTTTCGGCGATCGCGAGGTTGGCTCCGTGGCTGATTCCGGTCATCGCAGCGAGAAAGCCCTCGAGCCGGACCGGGTCTGCGTAGAGCGCCTCGAAGAGCGGCACGCCGCCTGACTTCGTCTCGTTCTGGAGCTCGCCAGTCCGGAGCGCGTCGGTCAGATTGCCCCAGAAGCCGTACAGGCGACGATTCGCCATCTCGAGGACTCCGCCGACATAGGACGGCTTTCGCCTGTCGAGGAAGGTGTCGGTCGCGAGCGTATTGGAATACGTCTCCCCCGACCGCTCGAGGAAGCCAAGCGCTACCAGGGCATCGAGGAAGTCTCGGGCTGATGGGGATGGAGCCCGAGCCTCTCGCGCAATGTCTCGATGTCCTGCGGCTTCCCAGCGAGCTCGGTGAAGACCCCCAGCTCGACTGCGCTCAGAAGGGTCTTGGAGCCCCAGAAGCCCAGCCCAACCTGCATGATGTGCTCCGGGGTCGGGTGCTCACTCACGCGTCAGTCCTCCTTGGTGATCCTTCGGTGTGTCGGGCGCGCGTGCGACACCTGCCCCGGGGTCGAACCACGGTTAGCCTGCCTCTACGTGTGAGTGGGGTCTCGCGGTTCGTCAACTCGAGAGGAGCGAACGATGGGCACACAGACTGATCCTTCCAGGTCCGCACTCCTGGTGCTCCACTACCAGAACGGGCTCGTGAGGCACGAGGGCGTCTTTGCCTTCTCCGGCACGCCCGCCCAGATCGAGAAGCACAACTGCCTCGAGAAGACGGCAGCGGTCCTTGCGGCGACTCGCGAGGCGGGGGTCTCTGTCGTCTACGTCAATATCGAGTTCAGGCCCGGGTTCCCGGAGCTGAAGAAGCCGACGTATCCGCTCATCGAATCGATCCAGGAGCGGAATGCCTTCATCCGGGGCACCTGGGATGCAGCGGTCCCCGAGGAGCTGAAGCCGGAGCCGGACGACATCATCGTCATCAACTTCAATTCCAGCGCGTTCTCACACACCGACCTCGACTGCATCCTGCGCGCCAAGGGCATCGACCGCCTTTTCCTCGCCGGCATCGCCACCAACTGGATCGTCGAGAGCACGGCGAGGTACGGAGCGGAGCTCGGCTACGACGTGACCGTCCTCGACGATTGCTGCCAGGGGTTCTCGGACGAGCTGCATGACTTCGCGATAGAGAAGACGCTTCCCTACTACGCCTCGATCATGAAGTCGACCGACTTCATTGCGTCCCTGTCATAGGCGTGAAGAGCCTGTAAACGGGGCTGTTCCACGGTTTTTTCGATGCAGGTCTAGCCCTGGTCGCAGGGACGGTCGCCGATGACTGCTTCAGAAACCGTCGTGACACAGCGATCTTCCTGTCGAGCTTAAAATCGAGATCAAGCTGAGGGTCTTCCGGCTGCCCGTTCGTAATCGCCGGGTACTCGGGGCCGGCCATGCGCTCGGCACCTTCGCCGCCTCGTGGGCCGGATCTTGCTCGAGCCTGGCGATCGTGGCGAGCAGCAAATCCGGATAGGCGAGTCGCTGACCCGCCGTCAGATCCCAGGCCGTATCCACTTCGGCGCTCGCCCTCGTGGGACTGACGATTATTCGGCGTCT
This sequence comes from uncultured Thermoleophilia bacterium, assembly GCA_963710975.1. GTDB lineage: Bacteria > Actinomycetota > Thermoleophilia > Gaiellales > Gaiellaceae > JBBQXH01. The sequence goes on from CAVQCG010000004.1 coordinate 693,385, forward strand.
AACTCCCACCGCCTCCGCCGCGTGCGTGAGGGTGTCGAAGATGGGCCGTGGCTCTTGAGATCGAGCCGAGGCATCCCGCTCCGTCACGCCGCGGGCCGCTCCTCGGCGAGCACCTTGCGAGCGATGCGGAACGCGGAGACACCCGACGGGACGCCGGCGTAGACGGCGACGTGGAAGAGCGCATCCCTCAACTCCTCGTCCGAGCAGCCGTTGCCGAGTGCAGCGCGGAAGTGGAGCTCGAACTCTTCCCACCGGCCTGACGTCGCGAGGATCGCGAGCACCAGGAGACTCCGCGTCGGCCGCGGGAGCGCGTCACGCCCCCAGCAGCCACCCCAGCAGTACTCCGTCACGAAGCGCTGGAAGTCGGCGCCGAACTCGTCGGTGCTCTGCATCGCCCGGTCGACGTATTCCGCTCCGAGCACATCCCTCCGGATATCGAGCCCCTTCTCGTAGACATCCTGGCTCATTTCCTCCTCCTCCCTGTCGATTGCCGGAACACCCGTCTCGAGGCCGGCTCGTTCGTGGGATGACATAGGAAAGGCCCTGTACGCGGGGCCTTTTCGATCGGGGTGCTCCGGATTTGAACTCGGGGACCTCTATTCGGCACAGTAGCGCGAAGCGAGTTGCCGCGACTGGAAAGGGCCTGCAGGAGCGCGCTTCTCGGACATTCAACTAGGGTGATGCGGCGGCCCGGGCGGCTGCGACGGCTTCGAGTCGGGAGTTGACGCCGAGGGCCCGAAAGAGACGACGAATGTGGTTCTTGACCGTCTCGGTGCTCAGATGGAGCTCGGCGGCGATCTGCTTCGTCGAGCGGCCCTGCTCCAGAAGACGAAGCACCTCGACTTGGCGGGGGGTGAGATGCGGGGGTGGCGCTGTGGGCCTGTCGTCGGGCTGTCCCTCGATCAGCCCGAAGACGCCGACCACCCGTTCACCGTTCTTGAGCGCCACCGCGTTGAGCTCCACGGCCACCCGCGTGCCGGTGGTCGACACCAGTACCCCGGTCGCATCGGTGGCCGGTGAGCTGCCGAGCACCTTCCGGGAGAACAGCTCGCGGGCCCGGCGGCCGTCCTCGGGCGCGACGACCGAGGTGAAGTGGCGACCGCGAACGTCGCCAAGAAGCTGCTCGGCTGCGGGATTGATCCACCGGACGATTCCCGTTGTGTCGAGGACGTAGCTCGGGACGGCGACGTTCTCCAGAGCCTGCTCGACGTCGCCGCCGACTCCCAGGCCAGTGGCCATCAGGGAAGTGTGGCTGATCCGGGCCGCGTAATGAAACTAGAGACAGCGCGGATGCATCATCGGTCAGGCTCGCGCGTTGAGGATCAGCGGCATGCGGCGGCTGTCCCGCCCGTCCATCAGCCAGACAAAGAGCTGCCACGGCAGGAAGAGGACGTAGAGGGCGAGGACGACGAGCATGACCGGAAGCAGGGCGATGCCAAGAAGCCAGCGCATGCGGCGCTTGGGCAGGGTAGAGCTGGCGGACATGTATTCCCTCTCAGTGGAGTGGCGAGGCCTGTCTATTGGTCTCACGCTGGAGTTGTGCTTGAGACCGCGCACCGACCCCGATGCGACGCGGCTAGCGCGTCTCGACGGGTCGTGGCGTCGTGGGTCCTCCTACTTCATTCGACGATACCGCCGCTCAGACGCCCGGTCATTGGCCCAAACGGGTCAATTCAGGCTCACCTAGGCAGAACGTCCGCTCCGGCTCCGGCGGTTCAGACACCGAGACCGTCCTCTAGGAACCGGTCAAGCTCGCTGCGCTTGAACAGGATGCGGCCGCCCCAGCGAGCATGTGGAAGGTGGTGTAGGTGCTTGTACAGGCGCTCGCGTGAGACGCCTAGATGCGCGGCTTTCTTGCCAGTCGCGGGGCGTTCAGCTGGCGACAACTGGCCACCATGTCCTTCAATACGTCGAAGGTCGGCGACCCGCCGTTCGTGCCGAGGTTCGGGCCGGGTGACGTGCCCGCCGTCTGCGTGATCCCTGTCGGGCCTGCGCCGCCCGGTCCACTGATGAACGCCAGGTCGGGAGCCGAGATCCTCGCGTTGCAGACGGCCTGATCGAGTTCGGCGGCGACGCTCGACTCGACCAAGGCAGCGAGCGCCGCCGCCGTCCGTGGCAGCTTCCTGCGCTGTCGCCACGAGAGTTGTCGTCGGTCCGGCCGGAGCTTTTCCACGAGTCCGGCGAGGGGTTCGTCCTCCGATTGCTCCGGCTCTCCGGCTCGACGTGACGTAGCTCGGCGAGCGCCCGAACCCGGTCGGCCGGTGTGATCCGCGCGTCCGTCCCGAACGCGATCTCGCGCAACAGCTCCCGTGCCTCGTCGCTCATGAGCCGCCGCCGTTCAACTCGGCGAGCCTCGCCTGTATCCGCTCCCCAATCGACCCCTCTGCGAGCGTGCGCGTCCACGTCGCGCGCGCCAAGGGCGTGCCGCCGATCTCCTTCAACCACTCGCGAAGCTCCGGCGACAGCCTGCGCCGCGTGTCGAGCAGACGGCGGGCGTGCCCGTACCGCTCCATCACGCCGTCCCTGAGCGCCAAGTCCACCCGCTCGATCAGTGACATCAGCTCCGCGATCTCCCGGCACGCCGGGGCGTCGATCACACCGATGTGCGGCAGCCCGAGAAGCTCCCGCTCGATCTCGGCCGCCCGGTCGTCGTACGGCCGCGGGTCGCGCGACCGGGCACCATGCCGCCGGTTCGGCTCCGGCGGCCTCGTGTGCGGCCCCATCACCACCCCGTTCGACATTGCTCCAGCGTACCGAGACCCCCGGACTGTTCCAAAACACGTTCCAAACCGGCCCCAGCTCGGAAACAGAAAAGCCCGCCTGAGCGGGCCTTTCCTTCATCGGGGTGCCGAGATTTGAACTCGGGACCTCTTGTCCCCCAGACAAGCGCGCTAACCAGGCTGCGCCACACCCCGTATCGGCCAACCATACCGCCTAGCGTTACCCATCGCTGTTGCAACGGTTCCAATGTGCTCTAGTTAGGTGCCGTTCATCTACCACGCCTCGTAGCCCGATTACGGATCTACCTCGGTGGGCTTGGCGACGCGGCTCGTCGCGCTGATCCGTAACAGTCTGTAGTTGAGTAGGTTGGCTGTGCCGAGCGCAAGCGCGAAGCAGAACTCGGGCCATTCCTGGAACTCCACGATCGTAAAGTGATCCTCGTGGAACACCGCCCAACGAGAGACCCGATACACGAAGACGATCGCGAACGCGGCCGTCAAGCACAAGGGCGGGACGAACAGCCGCCTTGTCGAGTCCGAGAGCGCGCTCGGGCGGGCACGCTCGAGCCAGGGGAGCACCGCACCGTAGAGGCCGGCAAGGGCGAGTCCGGCCGCGAAGACGTCGTTCACGCCGTTCCCGATGTTGTGGATCGTCTGCTCGTCCTGCTCGTTCGATCGTTCGATGAACTCCGCGCCCTCGTAGTGGAAGACCTGCTCCCCCCAGGCGATCTCCTCGCCCGCGATGAACACCAGGATCACACCAAACGCCAGATACAGAAGACCCCACCACGGCCGATGCGAACGCAGCAACCTGACCGCACACATGAAGGCAAGGATCGCCGCAGCTGCATAGAGGGCGAACTGACCCCACTCCAACAGCCGATCCTCACCGGTCAAGAACCTGAAAAGTGGCTTCCACGCCCGCGAGAGCACCACGACCAGGGCACCGACGATCGGCAGCCAGAACAGCGCTAGCGCGGCGTTCGCCGGTAGCCCCCAGCGCGACTCGGCCTCGTCGCCGATTATCGCCCGGAGCCTTCTCACCGCCGCAGACATCCGCTATTGCCAACCATGACGCGCTCGAAGCGTGTGACACATACTGACACTCACTGTCTGTCACTGCGGACAAGCCGTCAGCACGCGCAGACTGCGGCGGCCACGGTCGCCGGCACCGCACCATTTGTGCGCGATGTTCTTGGCGAGCAGATTGATGCGACCAGGCCGCGTGTGACGGTCGCGCTCGCCCCGAATGGGACTAGATCGTCGGCGAGAGGACACTGAGTAGGGTTGGGGAATGCGCGAGTTGCCTCCGGGCTGGGCGACCGACCTTGCCGTTCTCGAGCTCACCGGCTCGACTGTGCAGGAGCATGGAGACCACCTGCTCGTCCGTACCGAGCACAACCCCGGCTTCCACTGGGGCAACTGTCTCTTCGTGACGGATGAGGACGCGGTGGCCGAGGCGGGAAGGTGGGTTGAGACCTTTCAGTTGGCGTTCCCCAAAGCCTCCTGGATCGCGATCGGTCTGATCCGGATGCCCGACGACCAGGACGCCTGGGTCGCGCAGGGGCTCACGGTGGAACTGGACGATGTGCTTACTACAGCCACCTGCCCCGACAGACTCCGCTTCCCGACGGATATACAGTGCGTCGCCTTGAGGGAGGAGACTGGGAGCAATCCCTGGCGCGGTCGGTGGCCGAGAACGACCGAACCGGCGAGGAAGACCCCCTGTCCTATGAGAGATTCGCTCGCAGGCGGATGCAGGCGTGGCGGGCGCTCTGCGAGCGGGAGGTGGCGGCCTTTTTCGGGGCGTTCGCGGACGATGTACTCGTCGCCGAGCTGGGCATCGTCCAGTGCGGTGGTGGGACGGCGCGCTACCAGAGCGTCGGCACCGACGAGGAGCACCGGCGTCGGGGACTGGCCTCTCACCTCCTCGGGGTTGCCGCCCGGTGGGCCGGCAACCGTGGCTGTGACCGGTGGGTGATCGTCACGGAGGCCACGAACCCTGCGGGACGCGTCTACCGCCGCGTAGGGTTCGAGCCAGATACCGGAAACGCCCAGGCTTACCGTAAGCCCGCACGCTGAGCCACATCGTGGCGACCCGTTCGGTTCTCGCCATGGGGCAGGAGCGGCGGGCTCGGAGTCCTCGGGAGCCCCCGGCCGCAAGGGCGCCGTCGCTCCTGCCGGTTATCCCTTCGTGACCGGATAGACGCTTCCTCGCACGGTCTGCTCGCGCACTCGCGTCCAGCGCCTCCATGACTGGTCTCAACCGGCCGGGCTCGGTTCGTACACGACCGGCAGGATGCCGCGGCACTCGCGCTTGCCGCGCAGTGGCGGGCCGAGCGTGACAGCGCTACCGTGCGGAGTATCCCCGCGACCCCCGCTCGCATGCGTACTGCCGTTCCTCTGCGTTTCGCTGCTCGATCGCTGCAACTCGCATCGATATTCGTAGCGCTCGCTGCGCTTGCCGGTTGGGGCGCCGGCGTGGCGAGCGCAAACGTGACGCTCGCGCCCGAAGCCGACTCGTACGTTCGCTCCGATACGCCGTCGACGAACTACGGGACCACGAAGGAAATCCGGGCACGCGGCGGCGGAAGCCTGGTCATCAACGGCTATGTGCGCTTCACGGTGCAGAGCGTTGGCGCCGTCTCTGCGGCCAAGCTGCGCGTCTACGTCACAGACGCATCGGTGGGCACAGGCTCTGTGTTCAAGGTTCTCGACAACTCGTGGGTCGAGGGCACCATCGTCTGGCCGGGGCCGGCGCCGACCGGATCAGCCCTCGACTCGGAGCCGGCTGGACCGGCGACTGGGTCGTGGGTCGAGTACGACGTCAGCTCGTTCGTGACGGGCGACGGCACCTATAGCTTCCAGCTTCGGAACAGCGTCTCCGACGCTGTCTACTACTCGAGCAGGGAGGGATCGAACCCGCCGCAGCTCGTACTGACGACCGGAGGTGGGACAGGAACTGCACCTGCGAACCAGGGGCCCCCTACGATCAGCGGTACGACGCAGGTCGGGCAGACGCTCCACGCGGATCCCGGGCAGTGGACAGGTACTGGACCGATTACCTACGGGTATCAGTGGCAACAGTGCACATCCGGAACGTGCACGCCAATCTCGAACGCGGTGCAACAGAACTACACGCTCTCCCCAGGAGACGAGGGTACGACGATTCGCGTGCAGGTGACCGCGACGGGCGCGGTTGCGCCGCCCGGGGTGGCGCTCTCGTCCGAGGTGGGTCCGATCACACAGGCCCAGCAGCAGACATCGCCGACGAACAGGCAGCCGCCGACGATCACGGGCACGCCACAGCAGGGCCAGACTCTCCATGCCAACTCCGGGTCAGTGGTCCGGAACGGGGCCGATCACCTTCGCGTATCAGTGGCAGCGATGCTCGGGCACGACTTGCGCCAACATCTCGAACCCGAGCCCGGATCCCCAGGGCTATCTGCTGATCTCCGACGACGTGAACCTGACGATCAAGGTGCAGGTGACCGCGACGGGTGCCGTCGCGCCGCCCGGCGTGGCAACATCCGCTCCGGTCGGGCCGGTCGTTGCATTCAACGCCGGTGGCAGCGTCACGCTCATGACCGCAGGCGACATCGCCTGCGACCCGACCAGTTCCTCCTTCAACGGCGGCAACGGGACCTCGTCGAAGTGCCGCCAGAAAGCCACGTCCGACCTGCTTCTCGCGGGCAACCCGGACGCAATAATGCCCCTCGGCGACCTCCAGTACGAGAATGCGACGCTCTCGAACTTCCAGGCGTCCTATGACATCTCATGGGGCCGTTCTCCGCTTGCCGGCAAGACGTATCCGGTCGTCGGGAACCACGAGTATCAGACGTCCGGCGCGACGGGCTACTTCCAGTACTGGCAGCAGAAGACGGGCCAGGACACGGCACACCAGGCGACAAAGGGCTACTACAGCTTCGACCTCGGCACCTGGCACGTAGTCGTGCTCAACTCGAACTGCTCCTCGGTCGGCGGCTGCGGCACGACTTCTTCGCAGGGTCAATGGCTCCGCGCCGATCTCCAGAGCCATCCGAGCGGATGCACGATCGCAGCCTGGCACCATCCGCTCTTCAACGGCACGAGCAGCGGCACCGTCAAGACGAACAGCGCGTTCAAGCCGCTCTGGGACTTGCTATACCAGTACGGCGCCGAGGTCGTGCTCAACGGGCACGTGCATCACTACGAGCGCTTCGACCCGCAGACGCCCGGTGGCGGCGTCGACCAGGCTACTGGGATCCGCGAGTTCATCGTCGGGACAGGCGGGATCGAGAAGGGTGGCTCCGCATCGCCGGTGGGGAACCTCAAGGCGGTTGCGAAGACTACGGCGTCCTCAAGCTGACGCTCCGCGCCGGAAGCTACGACTGGCAGTTTCTTCCCGCCGCGGGCGAGTCGTTCACGGACACCGGCTCGGGCATCTGCCACTGAACGGCTACTGACAACCGATCGAGTGCCCAGGCCGGGGCGCGGCCGCTCGACCGGCTCCCGCCGGCTGAACGTCGCGGCCGGCTCCGCCGCCCGCTGTGCGGCGCCTCCGGCGCCCCGGATACGCCGGCTCCCGCCGGCTGAACGTCGCGGCCGGCTCCGCCGCCCGCTGTGCGGCGCCTCCGGCGCCTTACCCGGGCAGCTCGGCCATCGCGCGCTCGACGTCCTCCGCGGAGTACTCGAGGTCCGGTGAGCTTGTCGGCCAGGTAGTCGTCGTAGGCCGCCATGTCGAAGTGCCCGTGACCGCAGAGGTTGAAGGCGATCACCTTCTCCTCGCCCGACTCCTTGCAGAGGAGCGCCTCGTCGATCGCACCGCGGATCGCGTGAGCAGCCTCCGGGGCCGGGATGATGGCCTCTGCTCTCGCGAACGTGATCGCTGCCTCGAACACCGGGTTCTGCGGCACCGCCAGCGCCTCGATCAGACCCTGGTCGTACAGCGCAGAAACGATCGGCGCCATCCCGTGGTAGCGGAGGCCGCCCGCGTGCACGGGAGCGGGAATGAACGAATGGCCGAGCGTGTGCATCTTGACGAGTGGCGTCAGCATTGCCGTGTCGCCGAAGTCGTAGACGTACTTGCCCTTCGTCAGGCTCGGCGTCGCAGCCGGCTCGACCGCGACGACCCTCGTGCTCTTGCCGTCGACCAGATTGTTCCGCACGAACGGCAGCACGAAGCCACCGAAGTTCGAGCCACCGCCGACGCAGCCGATGACCACATCCGGGTACTCCCCGGCCATCTCCAGCTGCTCGAGTGCCTCGATCCCGATGACCGTCTGATGCATCAGGACATGGTTCAGCACGGAGCCGAGGCTGTACTTCGTTCGGCCACCGCTCGTCGCGGCCACCTCGACTGCCTCTGAGATGGCGAGCCCGAGGGAGCCCGGAGAGTCCGGATCCTTCTCGAGAGCAGCGCGACCCGCGTTCGTCTTGTCCGACGGGCTTGCCGTCACCGTCGCTCCGAACGCCTGCATGAGGCTTCGCCGATACGGCTTCTGCTGGTAGGAGATCTTGACCATGTAGACGTCGCAGGCGATGTCGAAGAACGAGCACGCCATCGCGAGCGATGATCCCCACTGGCCCGCCCCGGTCTCCGTTGCGAGGCTCTCGACGCCCTCGGCCTTGTTGTAGTACGCCTGGGCGACCGCAGTGTTCGGCTTGTGCGATCCGGCCGGGGAGACGCCCTCGTACTTGTAGTAGAGGTGTGCAGGTGTGTCGAGCGCCTTCTCGAGCCGGCGCGCGCGGAAGAGGGGTGTCGGCCGCCAGAGCCGGTAGATGTCGCGGACCTCATCGGGGATCTCGATCCACCGTTCCTGGCTCACCTCCTGCTTGATCAGCTCCATTGGGAAGAGCGGTGCGAGGTCGGCCGGGCCGATCGGCTCTCCCGTGCCGGGGTGCATCACCGGTGGGAGTGGGTGCGGCAGGTCGGCCTGGATGTTGTACCAGGCCTCCGGAATCCGCTTCTCGGACAGCAGGTACTTCGTCTTCATGCTCATCGGATCGGACTCCTTCGTGCGCGTCGCGTTCGAGGGAAAAGAGCCTACACCCGCTTGTCGAACAGGTAGTGCGAGACGATCCACTCCTGACCGCGGCGGAACTTCCAGAGCTCGGCGCAGGCCATGAAGAACACTCGCCAGTTCACGAGCCAGCGGTCGACGTTCTCCTCGCCGTAGACGCTCCTCAGGATGTCGCGGGCCTCGTCCATCCCGTCGTCGAGATTCGCGAGCCACGCCTCGGCCGTCCGGGCGTAGTGGTTGCCCGATAGCCGCCAATGGTCGGCGAGCGCGAGATCGCGCTGGAAGTAGAGCAGCAAATCGTCGGACGGCATCGTGCCCGCGGTGAAGAACGTGCGCGCCATCCACGACTCCTCGTAGTGGTAGGCAAGGCGCCGGTGGGCGAAGACGTGGACGAAGAGCTTCCCGCCCGGCTCGAGCAGCCCGGCGATCTTCGCCATCAGCAGCTCGTAGTTGTTCATGTGCTCGAACATCTCGATGGACACGACGCGGTCGAAGCGCCGCGCGGTGTCGAAGGTGTTCACGTCAGCCGTCACGACCTCGAGGTTGGTCACTCCCCGCACCCGTGCGTCAGCCTCGATGACCTCGCGCTGCACCGCCGAGTTGGAGACGGCCAGGACTCGGCTCCGCGGATACTTCTCGCAGATCCAGAACGAGAGCGAGCCCCAGCCGCAGCCAAGGTCGAGAACCTCCATCCCGTCCTCGAGCCGCGCGCGGCGCGATGTGAGCGAGAGCATCGCCTCCTCGGCTCCGTCGAGCGTCGTCACACCGGGTGGCCAGAAGCAGCTCGAGTACTTCATGCGCTTCCCGAGAACGAGCCGGAAGAACTCGGCCGGGACGTCGTAGTGCTGCTCGTTCGGGCTCGTGGTGTCCATCGCGATCGGGCCGGCGCGAAGCTCACGCAGGAACGCGCGCCTCGCCTCCTGCCGCCCCTGGACGTCTCCACCGCTCTCACGGAGAAGCCGGAGGGCAAGGTTCCCCTTGATGCCGGTGCGAATCGCCCAGTCCGGCAAGAGGTCGCGGGCAAGCATCCCGTCGACGAAGGAGGTCATGCGGCGGATCGCCTCGGGAACCAGGGAATGAGCGGGCTCGTCGTCCGCTGGTAGTCGCGGTAGGCGTCACCCCGAGACTTGAGAGCCTGCGCTTCCGTCGGCGGTATGCCGGTGACGAAGAGGATCGAGTACGTGATCAGGATCGGGCTGATCCAACCGATCCATCCCCACGGAGCCGGGGTCGCGACGAGCGCGAACGCCACCCAGGTCATGATCTGGAAGAAGTAGTTCGGATGACGGGACGTGCGCCAGAGCCCGACGTTGCAGACCTTTCCCCTGTTCGACGGGTCACTCCGGAACCCGGCGAGCTGACGGTCGGCAACGGTCTCAGCGACCGTTGCTGCTACCCAGAGCGCTGCCCCGAGGATCTGAATCGGCCCGATCCGGCTGGACGGGTTCAGCGCCGCGACGAGGAACGGCACGGACAGCACGACGTCGAGCAGCCCCTGCGCCTGGAAGAAGACGAAGAAGCGGCGATTCGCACGGCTCCCCCATTTCGCGCGCAGCGTCTGGTAGCGGCCGTCCTCCTCCTTGCCGATCACCCGGTACACGAGGACGTAGCATCCGATCTTGAGTCCGGTCAGCCCGGCGAGAATGCCGATCAGCGCTCGTTGCGCGGGGTCTCCGTCGGCAAGGATCGCGTAGAGGACGCCCGTGATCGCGATGCCGTAGCCCCAGCCGGCGTCGACGATGCTCGCGTCCTTCCTGGCGGTCGCATAGACCCAGAGGCCGAGCATGACGAGCGCCATTGCTCCCCAGCCGAGGAGGAGCAGCACCCACCATTCATGGATCATGCGAGGCCCGTGAGCCGCTTGTACAGGCGGTCGACCAGCCCGGGCATCTCCTCGAGGCGCTCGGTGATGACCCGGATCCTGTACTCGCGGAAGTGCTCGGGCTCCACGCCGAGTGCCTCCGCAAGGGTGGCGATCACCGCGTTCGAGGGAACCGGACGGTTTCCGTGCACCAGGTGGTTCAGATAGCCGGCCGAGAGACCGGTCGCAGAGGCGAGCGCACGATAGGTCAGGCCGCGCTCGTCCATCAGCTCCGTCATGGCCTCCCCGAAGGGCCGGTCGCTGAAGCGCCGTTTCTGGGGCATCAGGGAAGTGTGGCCCAGATCTCGCGAGCCCGCCCGGGGATGTCGTCCGCAGCGACGCGCTCGTCGGCCTGGGTCGAACGAGCCCGGAGGTCCACCTTTCCGTCCTCGAGCGCCTTCTTGCCAACCGTCACGCGGAGCGGGCACCCGATCAGATCGGCGTCGGCGAACTTCTCTCCCGGCCTCCGGTCGCGCTCGTCGAGGAGCACGGTGAAGCCGGCGCCCTCGAGCATGTCCGACACACGGTCCGCCAAGTCGAGCGCCTCGGGACCGGCTGCGCCGATCGCCACGACGTGGACATCGTAGGGAGAGAGGGCACGCGGCCAGGAGATGCCGTGGTCGTCGTGTCGCTGCTCGACCGCGGCAGCCATGATGCGCCCGGGGCCGATGCCGTAGCTCCCCATGACGATCGGCCGTTCCGTCCCGCCCTCGTCGGCGTACAGCGCGCCGAGAGGCTCGGAATACCGCGTGCCGAGCTTGAAGATGTGCCCGACCTCGATCGCGGTCTGAAAGCCGAGCCGGCCGCCGCAGCGCGGGCAGCTGTCGCCCTCCTTGGGGACCCGAATGTCGGCGAACTCAGGTTCGAAATCGCGTCCGGCAGCAACCCCCCGCAGATGCCAGCCTGTCCGGTTCGCACCGGCGACGAACTGACCCTCGCGGAGCGCGTCGTCGGCGACGACCTGGCCGCTGAAGCCGATCGGCCCGAGTGAGCCAGCCTCGGCCCCAAACGCGGAGCGGATCTCGTCTTCGGTCGCTGGCCGAATCGCGCTTCCGAGCACGCTTGCGAGCTTCGCCTCCTCCAGCCGGTCGTCCCCACGAATCAGGCCCAGCACGAGTGTCCCGTCAGCCTTCACGACAGGCATGGCTTTCGACGTCGCCGCCGGGTCGATGCCGAGGACGTCTGCGAGAGCCTCGATCGTCGTGATCCCGGGGGTCGCAACTTCCTCGGGAGCGTCGAGCCGAGTCGGAAACTCGGGAGCACGCGGAATGCCTAGGGCGATCTCGAGATCGGCGGCGTAGTCCCCCCGTTCGCACGTCACCAGCGTGTTCTCACCGGCGCCGGCCGGTGCGAGGTAGTCGATCGACTCGCTGCCGCCCATCATTCCGGGCTCGGCCTGGACGGCGTAGACCTCGAGCCCGCAACGTTCGAAGATCCGGCCGTAGGCGCCTGCGTGGAGCTGGAAGCTCGCGTCGAGCCCTTCCTCGTCGCGATCGAAGGAGTAGCTGTCCTTCATGATGAACTCGCGGACTCGGATGAGGCCACTCCGGGGACGGGGCTCGTCCCGGTCCTTCGTCGCGAAGTGATAGAGGATCTGCGGCAGCTCGCGATAGCTCTGGATCTCACGAGCGTGGAACGTGAACGTCTCCTCATGCGTCATCGGCAGGACGAACGGGCGGCCTGCGCGATCGTCGACCTTGAAGAGCTCGGGGATGTCGTAGCGACCCGTCTGCTGCCAGAGCTCTGCAGGCGTGAGGACGGGGCACAGCATCTCCTGCCCACCGATGCCGTCGATCTCCTCGCGAACGATCTGGACGATCCGCTGGTGGACACGCCACCCCAGCGGCAGGAAGGTGTAGATGCCCGCGCCCACCGGTCGGATGAACCCGCCGCGCAGAAGCAGGCGGTGGCTCGCGGCCTCGGCTTCGGCCGGATCGTCCCGCAGAGTCGGGAGGAAGAGCTTCGACGCTCGCATCGAAGCGCAGCTAGGCCGGCGTGCTGGCCGGGGCTTGCTCGACCGGCCGTTGCGCCGCCTCGGCCATCAGCACCGCTGCCGGCTTTGCGAGCTTCAGCCGCTTCGGACGGGGCATGCCGTCCTCGATCCACCGGTCGATCTCGTGGAAGAGCTCGTCGATCAGGATGTCCGAGGAGACCTTCTTCAGCACGCGCCCATGCGCGTACACGAACCCGACGTCCCTCCCCCCCGCGATTCCGAAGTCGGCGTCTCCAGCTTCACCGGGGCCGTTGACCGCGCACCCCATCACCGCCACCTCGAAGGCCTCCGGATACGCCTTGAGCCGTTCGGCGACGACCTCCGCGAGGCTCTCGACCCCGACGTTGTCGCGGCCGCACGAGGGGCACGAGATCATGATCGGGCCACGCTCACGCAGGCCGAGCGACTTGAGGATGTCCCAGGCGACCTCGACTTCCTTCACCGGATCCGCGGTGAGCGACACCCGGATCGTGTCGCCGATCCCGTCCATCAGGAGGGCGCCGATGCCGATCGCACTCTTGATCGTCCCCGTTCCGGGCGGTCCGGCCTCCGTCACGCCGAGGTGCAGGGGGTATGGCACCTTCTCGGAGAGCATCCGGTACGCCCGGATCATCGTCGGCACGGAGCTCGACTTCACGGAGATCGCGAAGTCGTGATAGTCGAGCTTCTCGAGCAACTCGACCTGCTCGAGGGCCTCGGCAACGAGCGCGGCGGCAGTGTCCTGCTGCGCGAGCGCGACGAGATGCTTCGGCAGGGAGCCGGAGTTCGCACCGATCCGCATGGGAATCCCCTTTGCCTTCGCGGCGGTGACCACCTCGGCGACCTTGTCGGGCCCGCCGATGTTGCCGGGATTGATGCGGACTTTCGCGACACCGGCCTCGATGGCACGCAATGCCAGCGAGGCGTTGAAATGGATATCGGCGATGATCGGCAGCGGGCTCAGGTACACGAGCTTCTTCAGCGCGTCCGCATCCTCGGTCTTCGGGACGGCGACGCGAGCGAGCTCACATCCGGCGGACGAGAGCCTGCCGATCTGCTCCATCGTCGCGTCCACATCGTGCGTGTAGGTCAGCGTCATCGACTGGACGACGACGGGTGCGCCCCCGCCCATCAGGACTCCACCCACCGAGATCTGCTTCGCGCTGGCCACCGGAGAGCCAGTCTACCGGCCGGGCAGGCCGGGATTCGCCGGCGAGCTACCCGCCGCGGATTCGGCTGATGTCGTTCGAGAGGCCGATGAAGAACAGGATGAGCACCAGTGCGATCCCGATCATCGAGGCCCGCTCGTAGGCATGACGCGGAATCGCCTTGCCGCGAACCTTCTCGGCGATCGCGAACGCGATGTGCCCGCCGTCGAGCGGGAGCAGCGGCAGGAGATTCAGAAGCGCGAGTGACAGGCTGATCAGCGCGAGGACGCCGAGGTAGTAGCGGAATCCCTCGTTGACGATCTGCGATGTCTGCTGGACGATCCCGACGGCGCTCGAGACCTGGTCACGCGTCTTCCCCGTGACGATCCCGGCGAGCGACTTGAAGATCGTCACGGTCACCTCGCCGGTCTGCTGGAACGCCTTTCCGACGGCCGGCACGAAGGCGTAGCTCTTCAGGAACGGTTCGGGAACGAAGCCCACCCGATACTTTCCGTCGATCAGCTCGGCCCGAAGCGGACCGAGTACGGTCTGCTCCCCGCCGCGCCTGACGGTGAGGGTGATCGGGCTTCCCTTGCTGCCCTGAATCGCATTCGAGACGGCATCGAAGGTCAGCGTCGGCTCCCTGCCGACGGCGGTGATGACGTCGCCCTGCTGGAGGCCGGCGCCCGCCGCGGGTGAGTCGGCGGTCACGGTGTTGACCTCGCGTGTGACGCCCGCGGGGACACCGAGCATGAACACGACGGCCAGCGCAAAACGCAGAAGACGAGGTTGGTTGCGGGGCCGGCGAAGATGACCGTGATCCGCTTCCAGACCGGCGCCTTCCAGTAGGCGTCATCGCTGAGGGCGTCGCCGATGTCCGTCAGTCCCTTCTCCGCACCGCGGCGGGCGGGCTCGCTCAGATCGGCGCGGGCGATTTCCGCTTCCAGATCGGGAACCGCCGACTTCGCTGCGGCCAGGTCGCCCCGCTCGAGCGGATGGCGGACGCCGTTGACGGCGGAACGGAGCCACGGCGCCTCATCGAGAGCACGGTGGAAGTGCACGTCGACGTCGCCGGCGGCCGGCTGGTGCATTCCCGGAATCTTCACGTAGCCGCCGAGCGGGATCGAGCCGAGGCCGTACTCGATGCCGTTGCGCTTCCACTTCGCGAGCGCAGGAGGAAAGAAGAGGTAGAACTTTCGCGGCCGCATCTTCACCGCGATGGCAGTGAAGAAGTGCCCCATCTCGTGGATGAGGATCAGGAAGGCGAGGCCGCCGATCGCGATTGCGAGATTCATCCGGCCGAGACCAGTTCGCGAGAGAGTGTCTCCGCGGTTCTCCGAGCGGCAGCATCGATCCCGACGAGGTCGGCGAGATTCCGTGCTTCGGGCGCTTCCACCGCCGCCAGCGTCCGCTCGACCACGTCTGCGATGCCGAGGAAGGGCAGTGCGTCGGAAAGGAAGGCGGCGACGGCGACCTCGTTCGCCGCGTTGAGCACGCAGGGGGCGGTGCCGCCGGATTCCCCTGCCTCGCGAGCAAGCCTCAAGCACGGGAACGCGTCCTCGTCGGGGGCGCCGAACTCGAGGGTCAGACCAGCCGCGAGGTCGAGAGGCGTAATCGGTGTGGCTGCACGCTCCGGGTAGGTGAGGGCGTAGGAGATCGGCACGCGCATGTCCGGGTACCCCAGGTGAGCAAGCGCGGCGCCGTCACGGAAGCGAACCAGCGAGTGGACGATCGAGCTCGGATGAACCACGACCTCGATCCGGGAGTATGGAACGCCGAACAGGAAGTGCGCCTCGATCAACTCGAGCCCTTTGTTCATGAGCGTCGCCGAGTCGATGGTGATCTTCGGCCCCATGGTCCACGTGGGATGGGCGAGCGCGTCGGCGGGTGTCACGGCGGCGAGGTCCTCGCGGGTTCGCCCACGAAACGGGCCGCCTGACGCCGTGAGCACCAGCGAGTCGACGGTGTCCGGTGGCCTCGCTTCGAGGCACTGAAAGAGCGCGGAGTGCTCGCTGTCGACGGGAAGGATCCGTCCTCCACCCCGCTCCTGCGCAGCGAGCGCGAGCTCGCCCGCGGCAACGAGGCTCTCCTTGTTCGCGAGCGCAAGATCGATCCCGAGCTCGAGCGCCGCAAGCGTCGCGGGCAGACCCGCAAAGCCGACCACGGCGTTGAGGACCACGTCCGGCTCGGCAAGCTCGACGAGCGCATCCAGAGGCGGATCCCCGGCGAGCGAGACGAGGGTCACGTCGTGCGCAGCCGCAATCGCCCTGACGTCGTCGCTGCTGCGACCGGCGGCCACGGCGCAGAGCTCGAGCCCGGGATGCGCGTCGATGATCTCGAGCGCCTGCCGGCCGATCGAGCCCGTGGCGCCGAGGAGGGCAACACGTTTCACCTGACCCTGAGTGTAGATGCCGCCCTTCCGGCCACCGTGCAGGCTCAGAGCGTGATCTCACCGAGCGCTGCCAGGACGTAGAACGCCGTCGGGCAGGCGACGAGCAGGCTGTCGATCCGATCCCACACTCCTCCGTGCCCTGCGAGCAGACGTCCCGAGTCCTTGATCCCGACGTCGCGCTTGACGAGGGACTGCATGAGATCGCCGATCGCCGCGGCGATCACGATCGCGAGCCCGAGGACGAGGGACTTCCACCCGTCTGCGAACCCTTGCCGGTAGAGGATGATCCAGGCCGCGAGAACACCGCCCACGACGCCACCGAAGAACCCCTCCCAGCTCTTCCCGGGTGAGAGCGTCGGCGCCATCTTGTGCCGCCCGATCGCCCGTCCCACGAGATAGGCGGCCGTGTCGGCGACGAAGACCGTGATCAGCACGGTGAAGATCGCAAGCCGTCCGTTCTCGGGGATCGCACGCAGCAGGATGGCGTGCGCGAGCCCGAGTCCGATCCAGACCACGCCGAGCACCGTGTAGGCGAGGGAGATGCTCGCCCGCTGGCGCGTCTCGACGAAGAGCAGGAAGAGAAACGCGAGTGGCAGACTGAAGAACACTCCTGCCGACATCCAGCCGATGCCGCCGAGCTGGACGCCAAGTAGGCAGGCGATCAGTCCGGCAACGCCGGCGAGGACGAGCGGCCGGAACTCCCTTCCGGCCCGGTAGAGCTCGTCGATCCCGATGACGCCCGCGACGGCCACGAGCGCGAACATCCACCAGCCTCCGAGCCAGGCGACGCCGAGGACGATCGGGAGGCCGATTGCGACGACGACGAGGCGCGACAGCCAGTTGGTCATCTGCCGCCGAAGCGCCGGCGGCGCGTCGCATACTCCTCGAGCGCCCTGCGGAGATCCCGCTCCCCGAAGTCCGGCCAGAGGGTATCGACGAAGATCAGCTCCGAGTAGGCCACCTGCCAGAGCAGGAAGTTCGAGATCCGCTGCTCCCCGGACGTACGAATGAGGAGGTCTGGCTCCGGCATGTCAGGGGTGTAGAGGCGGGAAGCGATCGCGTTCTCGTCGATGTCACGGCTGTCGACGCTTTCCTCGACGAGCCGGCGCGCTGCGGCGACGATCTCCGCACGACCACCGTAGTCGAAGGCAATCCAGAGTTGCATTCGCGCGTTCTGGGACGTCTCTCCCTCGACGTTGTCCATCATCTGCAGCACGGACTCGGGCGCTCGATCGCGCCTACCGACGAAGCGGACGCGAACGCCCTTGCGCATGAGGTTCGGCAGCTCACGCTCGATCGTCTCCCCGAAGAGCTGCATGATCGCCTCGACCTCCTCCTGGGAGCGCGACCAGTTCTCCGTCGAGAAGGCGAAAATGCAGAGCGACTCGATCCCGAGATCGAGGCACGCCTCGATCGTCCGGTGGGCCGCTTTCGTGCCGGCCCGGTGCCCGGCGACGACGGGAAGGCCGCGCTTCCTCGCCCAGCGTGCGTTGCCGTCCATGATCACTGCGACCGAGCGTGCGGTCTCCGGCCGCTCGGCCTCGGAGACCGGCTTCATGCTCCGGAGGGTTCGCAGCCTGTTGAGACGGTTCACGGAGAGCTCCCTGGGACGAATCTTCGGGTTCGACCCACCGGTCTAATTCCGGGATCAACCATCTAGACCTCCATGATCTCGTCTTCCTTCTTCTTCAGAAGGTCGTCGATCCGATGGACGTGCTCGTCAGTGAGCTTCTGAAGCCTGTCCTCTGCGCGCCGCTCCTCGTCGTCGCCCGCGTCCCCGTCGCGAACGAGCTCCTTCAGGTGGTGCATGCAGTCACGACGGACGTTGCGGACGGCGACCCTGCCATCCTCGGCAAGATGGCGGACCACCTTGACGAGCTCCTTCCGCCGCTCTTCCGTCAACTGAGGGATCGGGAGCCGGATCAACTTGCCGTCGTTGGACGGTGTCAGACCGAGGTCGGACTCGAGAATCGCCCGCTCGATGCCCTTCACCGATCCGGGGTCGAACGGCTGGATGGTCAACATCCGCGGCTCGGGGACGTTGATCGTCGCGAGCTGCTTCACCGGGGTCTTCTGGCCGTAGTAGTCGACCGAGACGCGGTCGAGAAGGGCGGCGGACGCGCGGCCGGTTCGCACCGTGTTGAACTCGTGCTGCGTCGCCTCGACGGACTTGTCCATGCGGCGCTTCGCATCGTCGAGCAGCTCATCGATCATGCGTTCCTCCCAGGCGTCGAGATGATCGTGCCAATTCGGGCTCCGCCGACGAGTCGCTCGATGTTCCGCTCGTCGTCGAGGCCGAACACGTGGATCGGCAACCCGTTGTCCATGCAGAGCGAGAGCGCGGTCGTGTCCATGACCTTCAGCCCCCGCTCGATCGCCTCCTTGTGCGTCAGCTCCGGGAGGAACTTCGCGGCCGGGTCGAGTCGCGGGTCGCCGTCGTAGACGCCGTCGACCGCGTTCTTCCCCATCAGGATGGCCTCGGCCCCGATCTCGAGCGCACGGAGCGCCGCCGCCGTGTCGGTCGTGAAGAACGGGTTTCCGGTCCCGCAGGCGAAGATCACGACTCGCCCCTTCTCGAGATGACGGATCGCCCGGCGGCGGATGTACGGCTCGGCGACCTCGCTCACGGTGATCGCGGAGAGGACGCGTGTCTGCGAGCCGAGGCGCTCGAGCGAATCCTGGATCGTCAGGCAGTTCAGGAGGGTCGCGAGCATGCCGGCATAGTCGGCGGTTGCGCGATCCATCCCTTCCGCTGCCGCAGCCATCCCGCGGTAGATGTTCCCTGCACCGACCACGAGCGCGATCTCCACCCCGCGCCGAGTGAGGCCGTCGACCTCCCGCGTGATTGCCGCGACACGGTCTGGATCGATCCCGTAGGGCTCCGCTCCCATGAGCGCCTCGCCCGAGAGCTTGAGCAGGACTCGCCGGAAGACAGGATCGCCGGCCGCGACGCTGCCGCCTCGAGACTCCCCGTCCGGCGTAGCGCTCACTCCGCCAGCGCGTACCGGACGAACTCGAGGACATCGGCTCCGTGCTCGGCAAGCGCCTTGCCCACGGTCAGCGAGTCGTCATGGATCCACGCCTGATCGGCGAGAACCGACTCCGCGAAGAAGCGCTTCGTGAGCATGCCGTCCACGATCTTCTCACGGATCTGCTCCGGCTTCGACTGCACGTCCGGAAGTTTCTCGTACACCTCACGCTCCGCTGCGATCGCGGACTCTGGGATCTCCTCGCGGCGGAGGTACGCGGGGTTCGCGAACGAGATGTGCATCGCGACGAGGCGCGCGAGGTCAGGCGTCGCCCGTGCGCGTACCAGCACGCCGATCTTGTTCGCGGGGGGGTGCACGTATGCAGCCAGCACCTCACCGTCCCCGGCAGACATCTTCGTCGCTCCGCGCAGGGCAACGTTCTCACCGATCTTCGCGACCAACTCGACCCGTTCTCCGTCGAGGCTGGCAACCGCGTCGGGACCCTGGTCGGCGACGACCTGCAGGATCCGCTGCGCGAAGGCGCGGAACTCCTCGTTCGCCGAGACCGGCTCCGTCTCGCAGCCGACCGCGACGATCGCACCGTCGGAGCCCTCGACCTGTGCGAGCACGATGCCCTCTGTCGTCTCGCGGCTCGCACGCTTCCCGGCTGCCGCGATACCCTTCTCACGCAGGAGCTTCTGGGCCGCCTCGAGATCGCCGTCCGTGTCCGCCAGCGCGCGCTTGCAATCCATCATGCCCGCGCCCGTCATGTCGCGGAGCTCCTTGACCAGGCTCGCCGGAACGGTGCTCATTCGGCGCTCTTCTCAGCAGGAGGCTCCTCGACGCTCTCGGTCGCTTCGACCACTTCCTCGATCTCGACGACCTCTGCTGCACCGGTCGGTTCGGCGACTTCGGCTACCTCGGTGACCTCGACGGTCTCCGCGACTTCGACGGTCTCCGCGACTTCGACGGTCTCCGGGACTTCGACCACCTCGACTGCTGTCTCACCGTCCGGCTCGGCCGGCGCCTCGGGGGCCTCGGGGGCCTCGGGCTTGCCGTTCGGCTCGATGAACTCCTCCACGTCGACGCGGCGCGAACCTGCTGCGATGCCGTCGGCGACAACTCGCGTCACGAGGCTACAGGCACGGATCGCGTCATCGTTCCCCGGGATGACGAAGTCGGCGTCGTCCGGGTCGCAGTTCGTGTCGACGAGGCCGATGACCGGGATCCCCAGCCTGCGCGCCTCGCGAACGCCCAGCTGCTCCTTGCGCAGATCGATCAGGAAGATGGCGTCGGGGAGCCGCTTCATGTCGGCTACGCCGCCGAGGTTGATCTCGAGCTTCTCGAGCTCTGCGAGCATCGAGATGCGCTCCTTCGAGGGAAGCAGCTCGAGCTGGTTCTCGTCGCGGAGGCGGCGCAGCTCGTGCAGGCGCTCGATCCGCTCCGAGATCGTGCGCCAGTTGGTGAGCAGCCCGCCGAGCCACCGGTGGTTCACGAAGGGCATCCCGACGCGGGACGACTCGTCTTTGATCGCATCCTGCGCCTGCTTCTTCGTCCCGACGAAGAGGACGGTCCCGCCACGCTCGGCGATGTTCCTCACGAATGCGTGAGACTGCTCGAGCAGCGCCTGGGTCTGCTGCAGGTCGATGATGTAGATGCCGCCCCGCTCGGTGAAGATGTAGCGGCGCATCTTCGGGTTCCAGCGCCTCGTCTGATGGCCGAAGTGCACTCCGGCCTCCAGGAGCTCGCGCATGCTGACGACGGACATGGGTCGATCCTCCCTTGGTTGCTTCACATCAGGCCGGCGGCGGGCGGATGGACCGGGAATCGGCTTCCCGGCACCGCCACCCTCCCGTTCTCCGCCGGGTCGGGTTCGATTGACTCCGGGATTCTAGCTAGCCTCGGGCGCGATCGAGCGCGCTCTGCGAGGTCGGCCGGCGGCTGCGACTCGACTTCGACCGGAGCTCCCGACAGCGGGTGTGGGAACGCGAGGCGTGTTGCGTGGAGGAACTGCCGTGCGAGGCCAAGGTCGTTCGGTACCCCGTAGGTCGGATCTCCCGCCACGGGCAGGTCGATCGCCGCGAGGTGCACCCGGATCTGATGCGTCCGCCCCGTCTCCAGCCGCACCCGGAGCAGCGCGTGGTCGCCCGAGTAGCTCGACGACGTCGAAGTGGGTCACCGCCGCGCGGGGAGCGTCCGTATCGATCGAGATCCGGCTCTGATCCACTCGGTCCCGCCCGATCGGCGCCTCGATCCTTCCTCGCCACGATCGGGGCCTCCCGCGGACGAGCGCGAGGTACTCCCTCGTCAGCTCGCGCTTGCGGATCAGCCGCTGAAGTCGCCGGTGCGTTTGTGCATCCCGCGCGACCACGAGGAGGCCCGACGTGTCGCGGTCGAGCCTATGGACGATGCCGGGCCGCTCGGGCTCCTCTCCGCCCGCGATGCCGCGCCCGAGCAGGCCGTGGACCAGGGTTCCAGTCGCGTGACCCGCCGAGGGGTGGACGACGAGTCCCGCCGGCTTGTCGACGATGAGCAGGCTCTCGTCCTCGTAGGCGATGACGAGATCGAGCTGCTCGGGCTCGAGCGGCGACTCGCGCCGATCCGGCAGGTCGAGCGAGATGACCTCGTTTCCTTCGAGCCGGTAGCTCTTCGACCGCGGCCGTCCGTCAACGAGGATCCGGCCCTCGCGGACGAGGCGCTCGGCCTCCGCGCGGGAGCCGACGGTCTCCAGGCCTCCGACGAAGCGATCGAGACGCTCGCCGGCAACAGCGGCCGGAACGGCGACCTCGAGCTGGGTGGTCATGCGCTACTGGATCGTCGGGCCCGAGATACGACTGACCCTCGGGCGGCGCTCGCCGAAGACGAAGATCGCGATCAGGGCGATGACGCCGATCGTGATGAAGACGTCGCCGAGGTTGAACGCCGGCCAGTACTTCGGATCGAGGAAGTCGGTGACGTATCCCTGACGCACTCGGTCGACGAGGTTCGAGAGGCTCCCGCCGAGGAGGAATCCGAACGCGACCGGCATCAGCGGGTGCCTGGCTCCGGCGCGCGTGAAGTAGACGAGCATCCAGATGACGGCGACCCCGGTCAGGATCGTCACCGGCGAGGCCGCCCCCGGGAAGAGGCCGAACGCGATCCCGGTGTTCCGGACATGGTGGATCTGGAACCAGCTCGTGACGTCGACGGCCTCGTAGAGATCGAGACGCGAGCGAACGATCGCTTTGGTCACCTGGTCGGCCGCCACCGCTGCGAGCGCGACGACGAGCATCGCCGCCCACTGGTACGGACCGGCGGCGAGCGACCGCGTGGCGACCGAGACGGGGACTCGCCCGTCGGTCGCCGAGCCGACGCGAACGTCGGTCAGGCGAGGCGGCTCGCTCAGCCTCGTTCCTCCAGCCGCTTGCACTCGATGCAGAGCGTCGCGTACGGCATCGCCTCGAGCCTCTCCTCGCCGATCGGCTTGCCGCATCGCGAGCAGCTGCCGTAGGAGCCGTCCGCGATGCGAGCGAGAGCCGCGTCGATCTCCGTCAGCACGTGAGCCGAATTCTCCTCGAGGGAGTAGTCCATCTCCCTGTCGACGGTGACTGTCGCGGTATCGGCGTCACCGGTCTCGGGTGTCTCCTCCTCGAGCGAACCGGCATTCTCCTTCTGGAGATACTCGATCGCGTCGGTGACGCGCCCGCGCTCCTCGAGCAGGAGATCCCGGAAACGATCGGTGTTCACGTGGTCCCCCTTCGTCGTCTGTCCTCGAGGTGCGCCTCGGCCTCGCTGAGGGTCAGGCCCTGCACCTCGATCACCTTATCTCGCGCGGAGACGCCCGCGACGAGGTCGAGACTCGAACGCGGAACGCCGAGGACATCTGCCAGCAACTCCAGGAGGTCGTCGTTCGCCCGGCCCCGCTCGGGCGCTGCTCTCACGCGCACCTTCCAGCCGTCGCCGTGGCGGCCGACGATCTCGCTGCGCGCGGCGCCGGGCGAGATCCGCAGGCGTAGCCGAGCAGCCATTCGTCAGTGCAAGCGGTTGAGGCCGAAGACGACGAGGCGCCAGACAGCCGAGAGCACGAGGATCGCGATGATCGGGGAGAGATCCAGACCCATCCCGCCGAGCCGAAGCATGGGCAGCATGCGTCTGAAGACCATCAGGAACGGGTTGACGACGTCGTAGAGGAATCGTTGAAACGCGCTGAGGAAGCGGTTGTACGGCACGCGAATCCAGCTGAGCAGGATGTAGACGAGGATGCACAGCAGGTAGACGTAGTAGAGGGCGGTCACGAAGCGGATCGCCGTATCGACGGCGTCGGCTAGGAGCATGAGGCCGACCCGCCGGAATCAGGCCTGGTTGAAGAACCCGCGCTCGAGCATGCGGGCGCGCTCTTCGGCCGACACCTCGACGTTCCTCGGCGTCAGGAGGAAGACCTTGTCCGCGACGCGCTGCATGCCGCCGTTGAGCGCATAGGTCAGTCCGCTCGAGAAGTCGATCAGGCGCTTCGCGAGCTCGGCGTCGGCGCTCTGGAGGTTGAGGATCACCGGAACCGACTCCTTGAACTTGTCTGCGATCGACTGTGCGTCGTTGAAGCTCCGCGGGATGACGAGATGGACTCGCTGCGACGCCGATGCGGGGACTGACGACGCAACGGCCTCGAGGGGCGCTCGCTCTGCCCGAGCGGCTCGCCGCCCGCCGAGCACAGCAGGCCGAGACGACGTTGCCTGCGGAGTGGGCACCGGAACCGGCTCGGTTGCCTCCGGCTCGGACCAGTCGTCGAAGTCTTCCTGTGCGCTCCCCCGCCTCGCGTAGTGGAGTCGGCGAACGTTGGGCCGGTCGGCGTACGAGCGCTCGAGCGAGTCTTCGGCTGAGTACTCCTCGTCCCAGTACTCGTCCTCCTCGGCGATGCCGAAGTAGACGAGTGCGCGATTCCAGACGTTTTTGAGCCCCATTTTCAGGCCGAATGGTACAGCTGCAACAGGCTACAGCTCCGTCAGGACGTAGGCGATCACGCCCTGGCGCCCCGTGTGTCCTCGATCCCGCCGGTGCGAGAAGAAAAGCTCCTCGTTGCAGGAGGTGCAGAGATCGGTCCGCTCGACCTCGTCGCATCCCGCGTCGTGCAGCGCCAACTCTGCGGCAGTCCAGAGGTCGAGGTTCCTGCCTTCCACCACGTCGTCGCCGAACGCGGCACGGAAGGGTCTTGCTACCTCTTCGCCGACCTCGTAGCAACACGGTCCGATACCGGGGCCGATCGCGGCCGCGACGCGTTCCGTCCCGAGCGTCTCGATCCCAGACTCGACGATTCCTGCGAGCAGCCCCTTCCAGCCCGCGTGAAGGATGCAGATTGCCGGAGGTCCGTCGGCCCGGCAGAGCGCGATCGGAAGGCAATCCGCGGTGATCAGGCCGACGGCCAGCCCAGGCACATCCGTCCAGAGCCCGTCGCATCGCTCGAACCGGTTGGTCGAACCGAGGATCCCGGTGGCAGCGGCGCGCGCGACTCGGCTTCCGTGCTGCTGCCACGCCATCGTCGCGATATCCGGGTCGGCGCCGACGGCGGCGCAGAGCCGGCGGCGGTTCTCGATCACCGAGTCCGGGTCGTCATCCGTGCTCAGTCCGATGTTGAGGGAATCAAAGGGGCCCGCACTGACGCCTCCGATACGGGTCGAGAAGGCGACGCGATACGGGCCTGGGGCGACCCAGTCCAGAAGCTGCATCAGGCTCCGATCAGGGCGCGGGCGGCGTCGAGCTCAGCGTCACGGCCGTTGAGCTCGCCGTTCAGCTTCCGGCGCAGGATCTCGTCGAGAACCTCGCCCACCCTTGGTGACTCCTCGAGGCCAAGCGCCGCGAGGTCGCCGCCCGAGATCTCGAGGCGCACGTCGCGGAGCTCCTGGAAGTAACGCTCGAGCCACCCGGAGGCGACGCCCGGCGGCGCGAGCGCGAGCGCGAGCAGCGCCCCGTCGGGTGCGTGCGGATCGATGAGCTTCCGCGCCTCGGCTGGGTCGGCTGCCAGCTCGAGTCGCTGGACGAGCCTGCCCGAGAGAGCGACCGCATCGGCGATGTCGTCACCGTCGCGCCGACGCAGCCGCAGGCGCGCGAACCAGTCGTACAGTTCGTCCGGCGGGAGCCTCCGGGCGAGCACGGCAAGGCGGAGCCGCCAGCGCGGGGATCCCGGCGCGAAGCGCTCGCGCAGGGCGTCCACCTGCTCGAGCAGCGCGACCGTCTCGACGTCGGTCGCAAGGTGGGGATGGATGGCATGTGCCAATCCGATGTCGCCGAGGCGGAGAACGGCGTCCCCCACGGCACGTTCGTCCAGCAGCAACTCGAGCTCGTCCCGGAGCCGCGACGACGAGAGCTCGCCGACGAGCCCCATGTCGATACACGCTCGAGCGAGAGCGACGGTATGACCGTCCATGCGAAAGCCGTGGCGATTCTCGTAGCGAATCGCGCGGAAGATCCGGGTCGGGTCGTCGATGAAGGACAGGTTGTGCAGAACGCGGACGACCCCGGCCCTGAGGTCCGCGAGGCCGCCGAAGAAGTCGACGAGGCGTCCGAAGTCCTCGCCTCGTAGAGACACCGCCATCGCGTTGATCGTGAAGTCGCGCCGGTAGAGATCCTGCCGGATGGGAGCGGCCTCGACGCTCGGCAGCGCGGCGGGCTCGTCGTAGAACTCCGTACGGGTCGTCGCAACGTCCACACGGCCGCCTTCCCAGACCACGACTGCGGTGCCGAACTTCTCGTGGGGGACGGCCCGACCTCCGAGGACATCGGCGAGCGCGCGGCCGAAGGCGATGCCGTCGCCCTCCACCGCGATGTCGATGTCGAACCCCGGCTCGCCGAGCACGATGTCACGGACGGTGCCGCCGACGAGATACACACCCTCGACGCGCGCGCTCAGAGCCTGGACCGCCTCGAACACCGATTGCAGGTCGGGTAGCGCACGCAACTCGCTCTGGAGGCTCTTTGCCGGCACGTGCGGTCGTGCCTGGCTCGGAGTCTCACCGAGCGCCCGCAGGAGGTCGCCGCGCGTCACGACACCGACGACCTGTCCGCTGTCGGCCACCGGGATTCGGCCGGTGTGCGAGCCCGCGATGAGGTGCTGCAACTCGTCGATGGTCGTCTCAGGGGCGCAGGTGACCGAGCCGGGTCCCATGACTGCCTTCACCGGGGCATGGGACAGTCCGTGGCCGATCGCCTTGTCGAGATCCTCCCGAGTCACGACCCCGACGAGGTCGGTCGGGCTGCCGACCTGGATTCCACTCTGTCGGTGCCGCTGACACAGCGCCATCGCGTGAGCGACAGTGTCATCCGGCGCGATGAAGCGAGCCGGGCGCGACATGATCTCGATTGCGGTCTGCGGCTCCCGGACAGCGGCCGGAAGAGCTGCCTCGAGGGTCGTGCGCGCGTCCTCGAGCGTGCCCCGCCAGGTCGCGGAGGCAGCCTGGGCGTGGCCTCCACCGCCGAGCGCGCGCGCGACGGCGCCCGCGTCGAAGTCCGCCGACGTGCTGCGGGCGACGCAGACGACCTTCCCCTCCATCTCGACGAGACAGACTGTGGCTCGGGAGTCGGTCAGATCCACGAGTCGGTGCACGAGGTTCGACACGCCGTCGACGTACTCGGGCCAGGAGAGAGCGACGAGCAGCAGCTCCACCGTGCCGACGCGAGTCTGCTCGACAGCCTTCAGCATCTCCTCGAGGAGCGCGCGATCCCCATCCCCGAGCGGTGTGCGCAGATAGCGGGCGAGGCTCTCCTGGCGGGCGCCGTGACGCATGCACCAGGACAGCGCATCGACGTCACGGGGTGTGGTCGTCGAGTAGGTAAGCGAGCCGGTGTCCTCGTGGATCCCGAGGGCGAACGCCGTTGCTTCGACCGGTGTGACGGGAATCTCGCGCTCGGCGAGGATGCCGACGAGGGTGGTGGTCAGGGCGCCGTCGTCCGAGCGGATCAGATTCTCGGAATCGACCCCGACATGATGGTCGAACATCACGAGGTCGACACCCGTTCTGCGCGCAACCTGCTCCAGCTCGCCGAGGCGAGCGGGATCCGTTGCCTCGACGGCGATGAGGCGCGTGATCTCGTCGAGGTCGAGCCGAGAGATGTCGGTCAGGTCGAGCTCGTCCGCATGGAGCCGGACGAAGTCGCGGACGTTCCGGTTCAGCGCGCCGGAGAGCGCGACGACTGCCCCCGGGTAGAGGTGACGGCACGCGAGCATCGACGCGAACGCGTCGAAATCCGTGCTCGAATGCCCTGCGATGACGTCCACGAAATCAGTGTAGGGCCGGGCATCGAAAGCTCAGCGCAGTGGCGCGCCTCTCGGCTGAGCCGGAAGTAGAGTTCAGCCTTGACCTGCGGACGGCGCCTCGGTCTCCTGTTCGTCGGCGCGCCCCGCGTCCCTGAGATGGTGCGTCTCGCCCGGCGTGCTGAGGAGAACGGCTTCGAGTCGGTGTGGATGGCCGAGACCCGCATGACGCGAGACGGTTTCGTCCCTCTGGCCGCAATCGCCTCCGAGACGAGCCGCATCGGCCTCGCGACCGGCATCGTCAACGTCTACACACGCGGGCCGGTGGTTCTCGCGGTCACCTTTGCGAGTCTCGCCGAGCTCGCGCCGGGCCGGATCACGGTCGGCCTCGGGGCAGGCTCTCCGCTCGTGCTCGCACCCCAGGGCATCGTCTGGGAGAGGCCGGTCACGCGCCTTCGAGAGTACGTGGACGTCCTTCGCCCACTGTTGCGAGGCGAGGAGGTCACCTACGACGGCGAGGCCGTTCACCTCACGGGTGCCAGGATCGAAGACGCTCTCGGCGAGGGCGGGATCGGAGCCGGATCGGAGCTCCCGCTGTACCTCGGCGTGACGGGGCGCCGAGCGGTCGAGCTCGCCGGGGCGACAGCGGACGGCGTTCTCCTGAACATCGGCCTTCCGACCTCGTACGTCGGTCGTGCGCTCGGCTGGCTCGCGGACGGCGCGCTCGCGGCCGGACGGGATCCGGCAGGCATCGACGTCGCGATGGTCGTCCTTGTCTCCCCGGACGAGGACTCGGCGCAAGGGAAGGCACGAGCGCTCCGCTTCGTGGCGCTCTACCTCTCCCTCTTCCCGAACATCGCACGCGAGACCGGTCTCGACCCGGAGCTGGTCGCCCGGACACGCGCGACCTTCGAGGACGGCGGCGTCGAGTCTGCGGCCCGCGTCCTCCCCACGTCAGTCGTCGACCTCCTCTGCGCAGCAGGGACGCCGACCGAGTGTCAGGAGCGGATCGACGAGTACCGGGCTGCGGGTGTTGCGCTGCCCGTGATCAGTGCGCTCGAAGGCTCGATCGAGCTCGCGATCGACACGCTGCGCTGACGTGCGTCCGCTGCAGCCCGGCGGGGCTGCGCCTCCGGCGCCTTCCCGCGCCTATCCTTGCCGTCGTGAGCAGCGACTACGTCTACACGATGTACCGGGCCGACAAGTTCTACGGCCCGGATCGCCAGGTGCTGGCGAACATCTCGCTCTCGTTCCTCCCGGGGGCGAAGATCGGCGTGCTCGGCCCGAACGGGGCGGGCAAGTCGACGCTGCTGCGGATCATGGCCGGGCTCGACGAGCCGTCGAACGGCGTCGCCGAGCTGGCTCCCGGAGCGACCGTCGGACTTCTCTCGCAGGAGCCCGAGCTCGATTCGTCCAAGGATGTCCGCGGCAATGTCGAGGACGGTGTCCGCGCGCTGCGCGACCTCCTCGACCGCTTCAACGCGATCTCCGCGAAGTTCGCCGAGCCGGACGCTGACTTCGACGCGCTTCTCGAGGAGCAGGCCCGCGTGCAGGACCAGATCGACCGTCATGACGCCTGGAGCCTCGACCAGATGCTCGATACCGCGATGGATGCGCTCCGCTGCCCGCCCGGTGAGCAGGACGTGGCGACCCTTTCGGGCGGCGAGAGGCGGCGTGTCGCGCTCTGCCGGCTCCTCCTCTCCTCCCCGGATCTCCTGCTCCTCGACGAGCCGACGAATCACCTCGACGCCGAATCGGTCGCCTGGCTGGAGCGCTTCCTCGAGCGCTACAAGGGCACGGTGATCGCGGTCACGCACGATCGCTACTTCCTCGACAACGTCGCCGGCTGGATCCTCGAGCTCGACCGTGGCCGCGGCATCCCGTTCAA
Organism: uncultured Thermoleophilia bacterium; assembly: GCA_963710975.1. Classification (GTDB taxonomy): domain Bacteria; phylum Actinomycetota; class Thermoleophilia; order Gaiellales; family Gaiellaceae; genus JBBQXH01. Next base: position 722,558 of record CAVQCG010000004.1, read on the forward strand.
GGGGAACTACTCGTCCTGGCTCGAGCAGAAGCAGGCGCGGCTCGCGGCGGAGGAGAAGCAGGAGTCGGCCCGGCGCCGGACCCTCGCCCGCGAGCTGGAGTGGGTTCGGATGAGCCCGAAGGCCCGCCACGACAAGTCGAAGGCCCGGCTCGCGTCCTACGAGAAGCTGCTTGCCGAGGAGCAGAACGTCAAGCTCGACCGCGTCGAGATCCACATCCCGGCCGGCCCGCGCCTTGGCGACGTCGTCGTCGAGGCCGACCACGTCGCGAAGGGGTTTGGTGACCGCTTGCTCGTCGAGGACATGACGTTCTCGCTCCCACCCGGCGGCATCGTCGGTGTCATCGGCCCGAACGGTGCGGGCAAGACGACGCTCTTCCGGATGATCGCGGGCGAGGAGCAACCAGACAGCGGGATGCTCCGCGTGGGCGACACCGTCGAGCTCGCCTATGTCGACCAGGCGCGCGCCGACCTGGAACCGGGGAACACCGTCTGGAAGGAGATCTCGGGCGGCCACGACATCGTCGAGCTCGGGAAGCGCGAGGTGAACTCCCGCCAGTACGTCTCGTGGTTCAACTTCAGGGGGTCAGACCAGCAGAAGCGAGTCTCGGACCTCTCCGGAGGGGAGCGGAACCGTGTCCACCTCGCGAAGCTCCTCAAGGCTGGTGGCAACGTGATCCTCCTCGACGAGCCGACGAACGACCTCGACGTCGACACCCTGCGGGCGCTCGAGGATGCCTTGCTCGACTTCGCCGGCTGCGCCGTGGTCATCTCGCACGACCGCTGGTTTCTCGACCGGATCGCAACCCACATCCTTGCCTTCGAGGGCGATTCCCAGACGACGTGGTTCGAGGGCTCGTATCAGGAGTACGAGGAGCACCGCCACGCGCTCCTCGGCGCCGAGGCCGACCAGCCGCACCGGATCAAGTACAAGCCGCTCGTTCGGTCGTAGCACGGAGCCCTATGCTCCACAGATGAAGTGTCCGACCTGCGGCACGCAGAACGAGGTCGACCGGAAGTTCTGCGGCGAATGCGGTGCGAAGCTGGCGCTCGCCTGCACCGCCTGCGGCGCTGCCAACACGCCCGGCATGAAGTTCTGCGGGGAATGCGGAGTGCCGCTCGGCGGGGAAGCCGGCCCCCTCCCCGCTCCGACCCAGCCAGAGGCGGAGCGGCGTCTCGTGTCGGTGCTCTTCGCCGACCTCGTCGGCTTCACGAGCCTTTCCGAGAGCCGGGATGCGGAGGACGTCCGCGAGCTCCTCTCGCAGTACTTCGACACGGCGCGCCAGGTGATCGGGCGGTATGGCGGGACGGTGGAGAAGTTCATCGGCGACGCAGTGATGGCCGTCTGGGGTGCTCCGATCGCCCGGGAGGATGATGCGGAGCGCGCCGTGCGCGCCGCCCTCGACCTCATCGACGCCGTTTCCGCCCTCGCCGCCGGCCTCGAGATGCGCGCCGGCGTCGCGACCGGCGAGGCGGCCGTCACAGTCGCCGCGGAGGGCCAGGGGATGGTTGCCGGCGACCTCGTCAACACCGCATCCCGGATCCAGTCGGTCGCACGTCCGGGAACCGTTCTGGTCGGCGAGACCACGAGGCGGATGTCGGAGGCTGCGATCGCCTACGAGGACGCGGGGGCCCACGAGCTGAAGGGCAAGGCCGAGGACGTCCACCTGTGGAAGGCGCTCCGGGTCGTCGGGACGCGGGGAGGGGAAGGGCGATCGGCCGGCCTCGAGGCGCCGTTCGTTGGACGCTCGGCGGAGCTTCGGCTCGTGAAGGAGCTGTTCCACACGACCGCGGACGAGGGTAAGGCGCGGCTCGTCTCGGTTGTCGGCGTCGCGGGTATCGGTAAGTCGCGCCTGGCCTGGGAGTTCGAAAAGTACGTCGATGGCCTCATCGAGGACGTGTGGTGGCACCGCGGGCGCTGTCTCGCCTACGGGGAGGGCGTCGCCTACTGGGCGCTCGCAGAGATGGTCAGGTGGCGTTCGGGGATCCTCGAGGACGAGGAGCCCGCGTCGGCGCGATCGAAGCTTCGAGGGACCGTCGAGCGGTTCGTGTCCGAGGCGGAAGAGCGCGAATGGATCGAACCACGGCTGCGTCATCTCCTCGGTCTCACCGAGCGGACGGCCCCGGATCAGGAGGATCTCTTCTCGGCCTGGCGGCGCTTCTTCGAACTCATGGCCGCGACCGGCCCGCTCGTCCTGCTGTTCGAGGATCTGCACTGGGCCGACGCGGGGCTCCTCGACTTCGTCGAATACCTCCTCGAGTGGTCGCGGTCACACCCGATCTTCGTCCTCACGCTCGCCCGACCGGAGCTGCTCGAACGCAGACCCTCATGGGGCGCTCGCCGACGAAGCTTCAACTCCCTCTTCCTCGAACCGCTTGAGGAGGAGGCACGCGAGGAACTCCTGCACGGACTCGTCCCGGGTCTTCCAGACGACCTACGCTCCCGGATCGGGGAAAGGGCGGAAGGCGTCCCTCTGTACGCCGTCGAGACCGTCCGCATGCTCCTCGACCGCGGACTGTCGTGACCCGTGACGGCGACGGCTACCACGTCACGGGGTCAGTGGACGCGCTCGAGGTTCCGGAAACGCTCCACGCGCTGATCGCCGCGCGGTTGGACGGCCTCGAGCCGGTCGAGCGCCGCCTGCTCGACGACGCGTCCGTGCTCGGAAAGACGTTCACGCTACGGGGTCTTGCGCACGTTTCCGGCGAGGACGCGGAGGCGCTCGAGCCGATCCTCGCCTCGTTGATCCGGAAGGAGATCCTGGCCCTCCAGGCCGATCCCTTCTCTCCGGAACGTGGGCAGTACGAGTTCTTGCATGCGCTCGTTCAGCGGGTCGCATACGACACGCTGTCGCGCAGAGAGCGGAAGGTGCGCCATCTTGCCGTCGCCGCGTACCTCGAGGCGAACTCGGGACCCGATGACTCCGAGGTCGTCGAGGTCGTCGCCGCCCACTACCTGGAGGCATACCGCGTCGCACCGGACGAGGGAGACGCCACCGACATCAAGGCGATGGCGCGAGACCGACTCACGATGCGCCGCCGAGCGCGCAGCGTCGCTGGCGGCGAACGAGGAGGCCGAGCGGTACTTCGAGCGATGCAGCCGAGCTGGCCGACGATCCTCTTACGCGGGCCGACCTCCTCGAGCGCGCGGGGGAGTCGGCCCGCGCGGGTGCCCGCCTCGAGCGTGCCGAGGCGTTGTTCGAGCAGTCGATCGCGCTCCTCGAGTCCCAGGGAGCGACCCATCCGGCCGCAAGGGTGTCCGCCCGCCTGGGGGACGTCCTCTATAGCCGCGACCGACTCCAGGAGGCCGATCTCACGCATGGAGAGCGCGTACGGGGTGCTCTCGACGGAAGAGCCCGACGCGGACTTCGCCGCGCTCGCCGCCGGCCTGGCGCGCGCATACCGCGCGACCGGCGAGATCGCGCTCGCGGGCGAACGCGTCGAGCTCGCGCTCCAGATCGCGGAGTCTCTGAGCCTCGCCGAGACCGTTGCCCAGGCGCTGACCACGAAGGCGCTGACGATGCCCGACAGGCCGTTCGAACGCGAAGGGCTCGTTCGCCAAGCGGTGAAGATCGCGCTCGAGAACGACCACACGGCCGCCGCCCTGCGCGCATACGGCAACCTTGGGCACACGCTGTACACAAGAGATCGCATCGACGAGGCGATCTCGACCCAGCGCGACGCGGTCGCTCTCGCCCGCCGGCGGGGAGACCGACACTGGGAGTGGTTCGCCGTCGCGAACCTCGTCGAGTTTCTCGTCGCGGCCGGCGATTGGAGCGAAGCGGTTGCAATCGCGTCGGACATGCCCGAGGAGGCGCGCCACGGAGCGCTCAGCTTCCCGACCGAGACGTTGATCTGGCTGCACGTCGAGCGTGGCGACCTCGACGGAGGCCGCGGAGCTTGGCCGGCTGCTCGACGAACGTGAGCGAGCTGACGAGGACCCCTCGTATCGCGGGTACGCGCGCGCTGGCGGAGTCGGCGCTCGCACGCGCCGACGGTCGTCTCGAGGACGCGCTGGTGCTCGGCGGAAGCGCATTCGACGAATTCATCGCTGAAGGAGAGGTTCTGCCTGCCATGTTCGGCATCGCGGAGGCAGCGCGCGACGCGCTCGCGCTGGGCGACCTGGCCACTGCCGACAGCCTGCTTGCGCGATGCGCCGACCTTCCCCCGTCTTCCGCAGCCGATCGATCCGGAGTCAGGAGGCACGCCTCGCAGGCGTGTCTCGCCGTCCGCCGGGGCAGGCACGAGGAGCGTGGAACCCGGCTTCCGGCGCGGCCGCCGCCGGGTTCCGGGAGATCGGCATGCGCTTCTGGCTCGCCGTCACGCTGCTCGAGCACGGCGAGTGGCTTGTCGGTGGTCAGTCGGCCGTGCCGGCGATGCCGAGCCGCTCCTCGCCGAGGCACACGAGATCTTCGATCGACTCGAGGCGCGGCCGTGGCTCGAGCGGACTCGACGCCGTCCGACCGCACACCGAGGCGCTGGCCGGATGACCTGCCCGAGCTGCGGAACCGCGAACGAGGCGGGGCGGAAGTTCTGCGGCGAGTGCGGCGCGAAGCTCGAGTCGACCTGCGCAGCCTGCGGAAGCCCGAATACCCCTGGAACGAAATTCTGCGGGGAGTGCGGCGCCGCGCTGACGACGCCTGGGTCAACCCCAGCTCGGCCGACCGCCTCGACGCCGGAAGCCGAGCGGCGGGTCGTCTCCGTCCTGTTCGCGGATCTCGTCGGCTTCACGACGCTCTCGGAGGGTCGCGATGCCGAGGAGGTGCGAGATCTGCTCTCCCGCTACTTCGATACGGCCCGGCGCGTCATCGGGCGCTACGGCGGGACGGTCGAGAAGTTCATCGGTGATGCGGTCATGGCGGTCTGGGGTGCGCCGATCGCACAGGAGGACGACGCCGAGCGGGCCGTCCGTACGGCGCTCGACCTGGTCGGCGAGGTCAACGCCCTCGGCGCCGAGTCCGGCCTTCCCGATCTCCGCCTGCGGGCCGGTGTCGTCACCGGCGAGGCGGCGGTCACCGTCGGTGCCGAGGGCCAGGGCATGGTCGCCGGCGACCTCGTCAACACGGCGGCGCGCGTCCAGTCCGCGGCCGCGCCCGGAACCGTCCTCGTCGGCGAGACGACGCGGCGGCTGAGCGAGGCGGCGATCGCCTATGACGACACGGGCGAGCACGAGCTCAAGGGGAAGGCCGAACCCGTTCGGCTGTGGTGCGCCACCCGCGTCGTGGCGGCACTCGGCGGTGAGGGGCGGGCGACGAGCCTGGAGGCACCGTTCGTCGGCCGGGAGACGGAGCTCCGGACGGTGAAGGAGCTTTTCCACTCGAGCGCGGACGACCGGACGAGCCGAGTCCTATCGGTCATCGGCGTCGCCGGGATCGGGAAGTCGCGGCTCGCCTGGGAGTTCGCGAAGTACATCGACGGTCTTGTCGAAGACGTGTGGTGGCACCACGGCCGCTGCCTCGCCTACGGTGAGGGAGTCGCCTACTGGGCTCTCGCCGAGATGGTCCGGTCTCGCGCCGGAATTCTCGAAGAGGAGGTTCCCTCGTCGGCGCTCGAGAAGCTGCGGGTATGCGTCGAGTCTCACGTCGCCGATCCCGACGAGCGCGCCTGGATCGAGCCGCGGCTCGCACATCTCCTCGGCCTCGCCGAACGCCGCGGCGACAGATCAGGAGGATCTCTTCTCGGCCTGGCGCCGCTTCATCGAGCTGCTCGCGACGCAGCAGCCGGTCGTTGCGGTGTTCGAGGACCTCCACTGGGCCGACGCAGGCCTGCTCGACTTCGTCGAGTACCTGCTCGAGTGGTCGCGCACCTACCCGATCTTGATCCTGACACTCGCGCGTCCGGAATTGCTCGAACGCCGACCGACCTGGGGCGCCGGCCGGAGGAACTTCCATTCGATGGTTCTCGAGCCCCTTCCGGACGAAGCGCGCGACAGGCTGATCGACGGCCTCGCTCCGGGGCTCCCGGCCGACGTCCGCGGCCAGATCGGGGAACGTGCCGAGGGCGTCCCACTCTACGCCGTCGAGACGGTACGCATGCTCGTCGACCGGGGGCTGCTGACCAGAGAGGACGGCGCGTTCCACGTCACCGGATCCGTGGATGGCGCTCGAGGTGCCAGAGACACTCCATGCGCTCATCGCGGCCCGTCTCGACGGTCTCGATCCGGCCGAGCGGCACGTGCTCGAGGATGCCGCCGTCCTTGGAAAGACGTTCACGAAGCGCGGGCTCGCGGCGGTGTCCGGATACGACGAGCAGACCCTCGAGCCGCTGCTGTCGTCGCTCGTGAAGAAGGAGGTGCTGTCCCTCGAGACGGACCCCCGCTCGCCCGAACGGGGGCAGTATGGATTCCTCCACGCCCTGTTCCAGAGGGTCGCCTACGACACGCTTTCGAGGAAGGAGCGGAAGACCCGCCACCTTGCCGTCGCTGCGTACCTCGAGTCGATGCCCACGGACGAGGAGGCGGTCGAGGTCATCGCGTCCCACTATCTGAACGCGTATCAGGCTTCGCCAGAATCCGATGACGCCCCCTCGATCAAGGCGACGGCCTGCAAGCGACTCGCGCGCGCCGCCGAGCGCGCAGCGTCACTCGCGGCGAACGAGGAGGCGCAACGGTATTTCGAGCAGGCGGCCGAGCTCTCCGACGAGCTGCAGGCGACGGCTGAGCTGCTCGAGCGCGCCGGCGAGGCTGCGCGCTCGAATGGGCGCTACGACCAGGCAACCGAGCACCTCGAGACGGCGATCAGGCTCTTCGAGGCCGAAGGCAAGACGCATCCAGCCGCCCGCGCGTCGGCCGAGCTTGCCCACGTCCTGCAGTCGTCGGGGAGGCTCGATCAAGCACTTCCTCGTCTCGAAGAGGCGTTCTCGCTTCTCGCGTCCGACCCCCCGGATGCCGACCTGGCCGCCATCGCCGCGGAGCTCGGCCGTTCGTACCTCTTTTCGGGCGACCTCGCGACCGGGTTAGAGCGCGTCGAGCTTGCGCTCGAGACGGCCGAGGCACTGTTCCTGCCAGAGGTGCTGTCGCAGGCGCTGAACACGAAGGCACTGCTGCTCGAACGGCGTCGACACGAGTCGGTCGGACTCATGAACCTGGCGCTGCAGACGGCGCTCGATCACGATCTCGACGTTGCAGCCCTGCGCGCGTACAACAACCTCGGCTACCTCGCAGAGCAGCAGGATCGACTCGACGATGCCATCCATGCTGCCGACCAGGGCCTCGCTCTCGCGCGACGGCGTGGCGATCGTGGCTGGGAATGGGCGTTGCTCCGCAACCGAACGGACTTCAGCTGCCTCACCGGTGACTGGGACGGCGCCGTTGCCGCAGCCGCCGAGTTCCCCGACGAGGCACGGGAGCTCACGTCGGAGGATTTCCCGGCCGATGCCCTGATCAGGATCCACGTCGAGCGCGGCGAGCTCGACGCGGCCGAATCGTTCCGGCCACTCGTCGAACGCTGGGCGGAGTCGGCGGACCTGCAGGATCAGGGACGCGCCGGTCTCGACGACGTCATCCTCCTCCGAGGCGCGGGTTTGCACGAGCAGGCCTTTGACGCGGCCACGCGGGCCGTCACACCCTTGACGACCTCCGGCTTCGTCGCCACGGCCTCCGATGTGCTCGCGGAAGCGGCGTGGGCGGCCTTTGCGCTCGGAGACCCGGAGGCGATCCGTCCGCTCCTGGCCGAGTTCACGGCGCTACCACCGGGACGCAGATCGGTGCGGGTCGACGGTCACATCTCCAGAATCGCCGCGCGCCTCGCCGTCCACGAGGGCGATCGAGAGCGAGCCGACGCTGGCTTCCGAACGGCGATCGGGGGCTTCCGGGAGGTGCAGATGCCCTTCTGGCTCGCGGTCACGCTGCTCGAGTGCGGAGAGTGGCTGGCCGGCGACCAGCGGCGTGGTGAGGCAGAGCCCCTCCTCGAGGAGGCGCGCGCGATCTTCGAGCGGCTGCGGGCGGCGCCGTGGCTCGAGCGAGTCGACGCCGTGAGCTCGCGAAGCCAGGCGATTGCAGGATGAGCTGTCCGAGCTGTGGCACCGAGAACGAGCTGGGCCGGAAGTTCTGTGCCGAGTGCGGTGCGAAGCTCGTGCTGGCGTGCGCTGCGTGCGGAGCCTCCAATACGCCAGGCGCCAAGTTTTGCGGAGAGTGCGGTACGGCCCTCATTGCCGCTGCGACCGCAGCTCCGACGACCCCGGACGCGGAGCGGCGGCTCGTCTCCGTCCTCTTCGCCGATCTCGTCGGCTTCACGACGCTCTCCGAGGGCCGTGACGCCGAGGAGGTACGCGACCTGCTCTCGCGCTACTTCGACACGGCCCGGCGTGTGATCGGCCGCTACGGCGGGACGGTCGAGAAGTTCATCGGCGATGCGGTGATGGCGGTCTGGGGCGCTCCGATCGCGCAGGAGGACGACGCCGAGCGCGCCGTGCGGACAGCCCTCGACCTGGTCGGCGAGGTGACGGCCCTCGGAGCCGAGTCCGGCGCTCCCGGATCTCCGGCTGCGCGCCGGTGTCGTCACAGGGGAAGCGGCAGTCACCATCGGCGCCGAGGGTCAGGGGATGGTCGCCGGAGACCTCGTCAACACCGCATCCCGCGTGCAATCCGAGGCCGGCCCGGGCACCGTGCTCGTTGGCGACGCGACGGTGAGGCTGACCGACTCCGCCATCGCGTATGAGGACGCCGGAGAGCGCGAGCTGAAGGGAAAGACCGGGCCTGTCCACCTGTGGCGGGCGCTGCGGGTCACGGCGAGTCTGCGCGGTGGCAAGCGGTTCGCAGGTCTCGAGCCGCCGTTCGTCGGGCGTGACGCGGAGCTGCGCCTCGTGAAGGAGGCTCTTTCACGCGACTGCCGACGAGGGAAAGGCTCGCGCCGTCTCGGTAATCGGCATTCCCGGGATCGGGAAGTCGCGGCTCGGCTGGGAGTTCGACAAGTACACGGACGGCCTGATCGACGACATCTGGTGGCACACAGGTCGCTGCCTCGCCTACGGCGAGGGCGTCGCCTACTGGGCGCTGGCGGAGATGGTGCGGATGCGGACGGGGATTCTCGAGGACGAGCCCGCCGAGTCCGCACGGGCAAAGCTCCGGGTATCGGTCGAAGAGCACGTACCCGATCCTGACGAGCGCAGCTGGATCGAACCGAGACTCGCCCACCTCCTCGGTCTTGCCGAGCGGACTGCGCCTGACCAGCAGGATCTCTTCTCCGCGTGGCGGCGGTTCTTCGAGCTGATGGCCGCCGAGGCACCCGTCGTCCTCCTTTTCGAGGATCTGCACTGGGCCGACGCGGCGCTGCTCGACTTCGTGGAGTACCTGCTCGAGTGGTCGCGCAACTATCCGATCTTCGTACTCACGCTGGCCCGGCCGGAGCTGCTCGAGCGCCGGCCGACCTGGGGCGCGGGCAGGCGGAACTTCCACTCGCTCGTGCTCGAGCCGCTGCCCGCTGACGTCCGCGACGAGCTTCTGCAGGGCCTCGTGCCCGGCCTTCCCGAGGACGTGCGCGCCCGGATCGGCGAGCGGGCCGAGGGTGTGCCGCTCTACGCGGTCGAGACCGTCCGGATGCTGCTCGATCGTGGCGTCCTCGAGCCGGCGGGAGACGAGTTTCGGCTCGCCCGGAAGGTCGACGTGCTCGACGTTCCGGACACGCTGCACGCGCTCATCGCCGCACGCCTCGACGGCCTCGACTCCGGCGAGCGCCGCCTGATCGCAGATGCATCGGTTCTCGGCAAGACCTTCACAGCGACTGGCCTGGCGGCCGTGTCGGGCTCTGCCGAGCCCGACGTCGAGGCACACCTCTCGGTGCTCGTTCGGAAGGAGATCCTCTCGGTCGAGGCCGATCCCCGCTCGCCGGAGCGTGGCCAGTACGGCTTTCTGCACGCACTCGTCCAGAAGGTCGCCTACGACACCCTCTCGCGCAAGGAGCGGAAGGCTCGCCATCTGGCCGTCGCCGACTACCTCGAGCGGGAATGGGGGCCCGAGGACTCGGAGATCGTGGAGGTCGTCGCCTCCCACTACCTCGAAGCGTTTCGCGCCGCACCCGAGGCCGAGGACGCGGCCGGCATCAAGTCGCGGGCCTGCGAGCGCCTGACACGTGCCGCAGAGCGGGCGGCGTCGCTCGCTGCGAACGAAGAGGCGTACCGGCGATACGAAGAGGCGGCGGGGCTTGCAGACGATCCATCGCAGCGTGCCAGTCTCCTCGAACGAGCCGGAGAGGCGGCGCGCGCAAGCGGCAGGTTCGACGGGGCCGTGGCCGCATTCGAGCAGGCGGTCGATCTCTTCAACTCGGTGGGAGCGACGCATCCGGCGGCCCGAGCGACCGCCCGGCTCGGCGGCGTCCTGTACGAGCGGGGCCGCATCGAGGAAGGAATCGAGCGAATGGAGCAGGCGTTCGACGTGCTCGCGGCGGACGAGCCGGACAGTGATCTCGCCACCCTCGCACACGAGCTCGCCCGCCTCTACATGTTCACCGGGAACGCCGAGCTGCACGCCAAGCGCGTCGAGCTCGCCCTCGACATCGCCGAGACGCTCGAACTTCCCGAGATCGTCTCACAGGCACTCAACACGAAGTCGATAGCCTTCGAGCACCGCCCGTACGAGAGCGGCGCCCTGATTCGCGAGGCCCTCCGGATTGCCCTCGACCACGATCTCACGAGCGCCGCCCTCCGTGCATACAACAACCTGGCCTACCTCGGGGAGCTCCACGATCAAACGCGAGAAGCCAGGGCCGCCTGCGAAAACGGCATCGCCCTCGCCCGGCGCCGCGGCGACCGAAACTGGGAGTGGATTCTCCTGTCGAATCTCATCAGCAACCTCTACCGCCTGGGAGACTGGGACGAGGCTCTCGCACTCGCTGCCGACATACCTGTGGAGGCAAAGGATGCCGCCATGGGCAACTATCCCACCGACACGCTCGCCCAGATTCACATCGAGCGGGGGGAGCTCGGGGAGGCGCGGGGGATGATCGCGATCACCTTGGCCTGGGAGGAGTCCACCGACCTCCAGGCTCGCGGTATCGCGCTTCTCATCCGCGCGATGCTGACCGATGCCGAATCCGATCAGATAGCCGCCGTGCGCATCGCGCAAGACGCGGTCGCCGCTCTCGAGACCTACGGCTCGCCGTACCTCGCCGACGGCCTGGGAGTCCTCGTCAACGCCGGCCTGGCAGCGGATGATCCGCTGTCGGTCGAGGAGGGCTTGGCGCGTTCACGTTCACGGCAGCGCTCGACGCGGTCGCTCCGAGCCCAGCAGGCCCGCGCGTCCGCACGGCTTGCCGCGCACCGCGGTGATTCGGACCGGATCGAGCCCGAGTTCGAGGCAGCCGAGAGCCTCTTCCGTCAGGCCGAGAACCCCTTCTGGCTGGCTGTCACGCTCCTCGACCACGGTGAGTGGCTCATCTCCGAGCAGCGGCCCGCCGAAGCCGAGGCGCTTCTGCACGAGGCGCGCAAGATCTTCGAGCGCCTGAGGGCCGTGCCCTGGCTCGAGCGCGTCTCGCGGGTGGCGCCGCAGACAGACGCTGCCGCCATCTGACGTGGCGGGCCTCGCGCCGTCGCTGTCGCACGTCCGCTACTCGCGGATCCGCGAGCTCGCCGAGCTCGCGATGTCGATGGACGGGGTGCTCCGGCTGTACTTCGGCGAGTCGAACCTCCCCACGCCGCAGTTCGTCAAGGACGCCGCGGTGCAGGCGCTCGCCGACGGTCACACGTACTACTCGGAGAACGCCGGCCTGCCGTCCCTCCGGTCGGCGCTCGCCGGCCAGTACGCCCGGCTGCACGGGGTCGGGCTCGATCCGGCATCGGAGATCGTCATCACGGCGTCGGGCGTCCAGGCCCTGTACATGGGTGTCCGTTGCGCGATCGACCCCGGTGACGAGGCGCTCGTCCTGACGCCGGCCTGGCCGAACGGCTCCGCGATGATCTCGATGGCAAGCGGCGTCGTTCGCGAGCTTCCCCAGCCGCTTCGCAGCGAGCGCTACCACATCGATTTCGAGGCGCTCGAGGCTGCAGTGACCCTCCGCACGCGCCTCCTCGTCTACACGTCACCCTCGAATCCGCTCGGGTGGGTGGCGACAGCCGAGGAGCAGGACGCTCTGCTCGATTTCTGCCGGCGCCACGACCTGTGGCTCCTCGCCGACGAGGTCTACGAACGGCTGTGGTACGGCAACGAGCCACCCGGCACACCGACCCCGTCGATCCTCTGCAAGGCGACGCGAGACGACGCGGTCATCGTGGTGGGCTCGTTCTCGAAGAACTACTGCATGACCGGCTGGCGGGTCGGCTGGCTCGTCGCGCGGCGCGACCTGGGCGAGAAGGCCGCACAGCTGAACGAGTTCGTCGTCTCGCACGCGGCAACGTTCGCCCAGAAGGCGGCCGAGACGGCCCTGGCGGACGGAGAGCCCTGGGTTCGCGAGCTCGTCACGCTCCTCCGTGAGAACCGTGATCTTTGTCTCCGGGCGCTGCGCACCATGCCTGGCGTGACCGTTCCCGAGCCTGACGGCGCCTTCTACCTCTTTCCGCGCATCGACGGCCTCGACGACTCGGTTGCGTTCTGTCGCAGGCTCCTGCTCGAGCAGAGGGTGGGCCTGGCGCCCGGTGCGGCGTTCGGCGCGGGCGGCGAGGGCTCAGTCAGGCTCTGCTACGCGTCTGACCGCTCGGTGCTCGAGCCCGCGCTCGAGCGGCTCGACACGTTCCTTCGCTCCGGATAGCCGTCGGGTCGTTACCCCTCGACGCGCTCGATCCGGGCGCCGAGCGCGCGGAGGCGCTCGTCGATCCGCTCGTAGCCGCGATCGATCTGCCCCACGTTGCCGATGGTCGAGCGCCCCTCGGCTGCAAGGCTCGCGATCAGCATCGCCATTCCGGCACGGATGTCGGGGCTCTCCATTCGCTCCCCGTAGAGCTGCGCGGGTCCGCTGACGACTGCCCGGTGCGGGTCGCAGAGGATGATTCGAGCGCCCATCCCCACAAGCTTGTCGACGAAGAAGAGCCGGTTCTCGAACATCTTCTCGAAGATGAGGATGGTTCCCCGTGCCTGTGTCGCCACGGCCAGCGCGATCGAGGTGAGGTCGGCCGGGAACGCCGGCCACGGCCCATCCTCGATCTTCGGGATCTGCGAGCCGAGGTCGTCCCGCACGACGAGATCCTGGCGCCCGTGCACCCGGATCGTCGTGTCCTCGATCGTGTACTCGACGCCGAGGCGCTCGAAGCTCGGCCAGATCGCGATCAGGTGCTCGGGCTCGACGTCCTCGATCACGATCTCGCCCTCGGTGACCGCGCCGAGGCCGATGAAGCTCGCAACCTCGATGTGATCCGGGCAGATCCGATGGGTTCCTCCTCCGAGCCGCTCGACCCCGCGGATCCTGATGACGTTGGTCCCGATACCGTCGATGTCCGCGCCGAGGGCGACGAGGAAACGACAGAGATCCTGCACGTGCGGCTCGCTGGCGGCATTTGCGATCACCGTCTCGCCCCGCGCGAGAACCGCCGCCATGACGGCGTTCTCGGTGCCGGTGACGGACGCTTCGTCGAGGAAGATCGGGCAGCCCGTGAGCGCGCCCGCCCGCATCGTGTAGCTCCGATCGACTGTGATGTCCGCACCGAGCTTCTCGAAGGCGTGCACGTGCGTATCGAGCCGGCGCCGGCCGATGACGTCACCTCCGGGCGGCGGTACGACCGCCTGGCCGCAGCGCGCGAGAAGCGGACCGGCGAGGAGAACCGACGCGCGGATGCGTTTGCAGAGCTCCTCGTCGAGCTCGTGCCGCGGCGTCTCGAACGCGTGAATGACGACCTCGCCGTTCCGCCGCTCGACGGTCGCGCCGAGATGCTCGACAAGCTCGAGCATGGTCTCGACATCGAGGATGCCCGGGACGTTCGTGAGCGTCACCGGCTCGTCGGTCAGGAGGCAGGCGGCGATGATCGGCAGGGCAGCGTTCTTGTTCCCGGCCGCCCTGACATGCCCGGAGAGGGGGTACGCGCCGTCGATGACGAACGACTCCATGAGGTTCTGCGAGAGAAGTGTGCTGGACAAGGACAGAAACGGGGTTGCGGCGGGGCTCCGCGGAACCCGGCTATCCTAGCCAACCCTATGGAGGTCACCCGCGAGCGAGCGTGGCAGACGCTCACCACGTACACGAAGAGCGAATCGCTCCTGCGTCACGCGCTTGCCGTCGAGGCGTCCGTTCGGGCGTATGCGGCCAAGTTCGGCGAGGACGAGGAGCTCTGGGGCTGTACGGCGCTGCTGCACGACTTCGACTACGAGATACACCCCACGCTCGACAAGCACCCGCAGGATGGGGCGCCGATCCTGCGAGAGGAGGGCTACCCGGACATCCTGATCGAGGGTGTCCTGAGCCACGCGGAGCATCTCGCCATGCCGCGTGACACGCCGCTCAAGAAGACCTTGTTCGCCTGCGACGAGCTCTCCGGGTTCATCTGCGCCTGCGGCTACGTACGGCCGGACGGGATCTCGACGCTCGAGCCGAAGTCTGTGCGCAAGAAGCTGAAGCAGCCGTCGTTTGCGGCTGGTGTCCACCGGGACGAGGTCTACCGTGGCGCCGAGGAGCTCGGAGTGGATCTCGACGAGCACATTGCGTTCGTCATCGCCGCACTCCGGCCGATTTCGGTGGAGTTGGGCCTGCAAGCCGGCCGCTAGGGCGGCGCGCAGCGGCCGCGCCGAAGGCGCCAGGCCGCGAAGTCCAGGGCCGAAGGCCCGTATCCCCCGCGCAGCAAGGAGCGAAGCGACGCGCAGCGGCCGCGCCGAAGGCGCCAGGCCGCGAAGTCCAGCCGGCAAAGCCGGCGTATCCCAAGGCGCGAGGCGACCCGCTCAGGAACCTGCGACGAGACGATCGACGTCGTCGTCGCTCGTCCAGAACCCGACGGACGCCCGCACCCAGCCGAGGCGCGGCAGCTCGCGAACCACAACGCCTTGCGAGGCGAGTCGCTCGACCGTTTCGGTTGCCTCGCCGTTCGGGCGGAAGGAGACGAGCGTCGACTGGCCGGGCTCGGTCACGACCTCGACGCGCTCCGCCAGTGCCTGCCGGCAGCGCTCGGCGGTCGCGCGAGCATATGCAAACCGTTCGGACCCGACCTCCTCGGCGAACGCGATCGACTCGAGCAATCCCCCGAGCGCCGGCGCCGGAACGGTTCCGTTGTCGAACCGTGCCGCCCCGTCTGTCGGGACAAATGTGCCGTCATCCTCGTAGCTCTGCTGCGAGAAGTACGAGGGGAAGCAGACATCGAGCCCGGTCAGCTGCTCCGGATTCACGTAGAGCGCCCCGGTTCCGTCCGGCCCGAGCAGCCACTTCTGGCCGGAGACCGTGTAGAACGTGCATCCGAGCGAGGCCACGTCGAGCGGCGCTGCCCCGACCGACTGCGCGCCGTCGACGAGCACCGGAATCCCTGCGTCGGCGAGCTGCTCGACGGGAATCACGTGCCCCGTCGTCCAGAGGACGTGCGACAACGCGATCAGGCGCGTCTTGGGCGTGATCTGTGACTTCACGATCTCAGCCGCGTCGGCGGCCGGCCTCGTGTTGACCTCCGCAACGCGCACGTCGAGCTTGGACGCAGCGAGCGCTCCCAGGAGGCCGAAGTGCTCCGCGTCCGTCGTGACGACCTCGTCGCCGGGCTGCAGTCGGAGCGCAGAGACGGCGATATTGCACCCGTCGGTCGTCGAGCGCGTGAGAGCAACCGCGTCCGCGGGTGCGCCGATCGCACGACCTATCGCCTCCCGGGCCCGGCGGCGAAGATCACGGACATCGTCCCAGTACGAGGCGCCGCAGCGGCCCGCCTCGAGCTCCGTCCGGTTCTGCCGCTCGACGGTCTGGATCGTGCGTGCCGGAAGCGGGCCGAAGGTTCCAGCGTTCAGGTAGGCGAGCCGCTCGACGACGGGAAGGCCGGCACGGATGGAGGCGAGATTCATGGCCGTATCATCGCTGCCTCGAGCGGCGCGTGATCCGAGAGCAGGACCTGTCCGAGCCTTCGGCGGCTGTCGGGCCATTCCTCGGGGCCCTGAACGAGCTCGAGCCCGCGGACGAGAATATGGTCGATTCTCGCGGACGGAGGCGAGAATCCGGCCTTCCCGAGATCTCGCAGCCGGCGCGACCCGGAGGCCGTGAGATTCAGATCGCCGCAGAGCGCGATCGGCTCGCCGGGCGATGCGAACGACTCCGCGAAGGCGACCACCCGTTCGAGCTCGAGTTCTGCGGCACGGCAGTCCGCCGGTGACGTCAGGTGCACGTTCGCGACGACCACGGTGTCGTCGCCCGAGCCGACGCGAACGACCTGTGCGACGCGCCGATTCCGTGCCCATTCACGGGTCTCGGATCCCGTCAGGCCCTCCTGTCTGGCTGCGCACCGCCTGAACCAGCGGGGGTTCAATTCGAGCGTCTCGTGGCCCCCAACCGTGAGCCGGCGGGAGATCAGAGTCGCGTTCGCCTGGCCTGTCAACGCGGATCGGAGGAGCCCTGGCGCCAGATCGGTCAGACGCCGCGCGAACGGCCCGCCCACCGGCGGCATGGCAACAGATCCGAAGGCCGTTGCGCCACTCCACAGGTGCAGACGCGGCAGCGACCAGACAGGCAGCTCCTGCAGGCACACGATGTCCGGGTCGCCGGTCGAGATGCGCCTGACCGCCACCTCGACGTGGACCTGCCGCGTCTCGGGGGACGTGCGGCCATGGAAGACGTTCCAGGAGCGGACGAGCAGTCGCATCGCGAGCGTACTCTAGGGGCCTGTCCGATGCGCGTCCTCCTCCTCGATCCCGCCGCCTACACCCTCCCGTACGACCACGAGCTGGCCACCGCGCTCGCGGCCCGCGGAGCCACCGTTGAGCTCGTCACCTCGCCGTTTCGCTTCGGTGACGTCCCCCGCGCCGAGGCGTATGCCCGGCGTGAGCTGTTCTACCCCGCGAGCTCCCGTCTTTTCCGGTCACGCTCGCCGCTCCGGCTGCCGATCAAGGCCGTCGAGCACGGCATCGGCCTGACTCGCCTGCGCCGCATCCCGCGCGACGTGCTCCACGTGCAATGGGCGCCGCTCCCGCAGCTCGACCGCAGGCTGCTGGCTCCCGGACCCCGCTCGGTCATCACTGCGCACGACATCCTTCCCCGACGGACTGCGAGCAAGCGTGAGCTGTGGCGCGAGCTCTACCGTGCGTTCGGCGCGGTCGTCGTCCACAGCCGGCACGGCCGCGACCGCCTGATCCGCGAGGTGGGTGTCGCCCCGGAACGGATCACGGTGATCCCGCACCCCGTGTTCCCCGGTACCCCGCGGTACGAGGACGATGGCGCCACGCTTCTTCTCCTCGGGACGATCAGGCCCTACAAGCAGCTCGACCATGCCATCGAGGTCGCCCGGCGATGCGGTGCCCGGCTCCTCGTGGTGGGCGACCCGACGTTCGAGCTGGGCGCGCGTCTGCGTCTCCCCGGCATCGAGTGGCGGCTCGGCTACGCAAACGACGCCCAGATCGACAGGGCGCTCGCGGAGACGACCGTCGCGCTCTTCCCCTACCGCGAGGAGCTCGACCAGAGCGGGGCGCTGCTCCGAGCCCTCGGAGCGGGAGTCGCCGTGGCCGCGTACGACGTGGGTGGAATCGCAGAGCCGGTTTCCCGGTTCGGCGCCGGGGCAGTGGTGGCGCCGGACGACGTCGGCTCGCTCGCAGACGAGGTCGGCAAGCTTCTCCGCGATCCGGCCGCGCTCGACGGGGCACGCAACGGTGCCCGCAAGGCCAGGACTACGCTGACCTGGGACGAGTCGGCTCGGGCGCATCTCACCCTCTACGAGTCGCTCCTGTCGTGATCCGCCGCCGGCGTCCCCAATTCGCGGAGCTGGTCGAACGTCAGCTCGACCTCTTCGAGGCGGATCACGCAGGGCTCGTCAACGACGTGGAGGCAGCCCTCGACGCGTACAACTCGTCCCCGAAGGACGAGGCCGAGGAGCGGTACGGCGACTTCGTCGATCTCGTCGACACGGGCCGTGACGAGCTCGAGGAGATCCGCGACACGTATTCTCAGACGCTCGACGAGGACATGGCCGAGAGCTACCGTGCCGTCTTCAACGACCGCGCCCGCAAGCGGTTCCCACGACTCGGGTTCGAGCTCGACTGAGATGCTCTCGCGCTGGCGAGCTGTGGGGGAGCCGACCGCAGGAGACGTTCCCTACCCGGCGTGAGCGATGATCGCCTCGAACCCGGTCGTGCTCGCCTCGCCACCGCTCACCGGTATCTGTGCGGGAACGACTGAATCCCGCCGGGGATCACGGTGAATGGGACAGTGGACGACGTCCGCCCTGGTTGGGCCAGAGCCTGAAATCTCACAGGTGTTCAAACGCAGGCTCTGACCCCGAAAGCAGGATCAGCCGAGATCGAGGACGAGGAGGAGGGCGTCGTCGACGTCCCGCATCTCGGCCGGCGTCAAGTGAGCGACCTGCTCGCCAAGCGCACGCGCGTCCACAGCGCCGACCATCTCGCACATCACGCGCGTCGACTCTTCACCGATCACGATCTCGGGATGGAAGCTCGCAGGGGGCGTGGACTGGGATGTCGGACAGATGACGACGGTTGAGAGCGCGAGGAGATCGTCGGCCTGCACCACGACTCCGTAACGTCGGCCGTACTGGACGCGCCCGCGTCTGCGCGGCAGCGTGATCGTGTGGACGTCACCACGGATCACGCAGCTGCTCCATCATGACCGCGATGTCGCGCGCCTCGCGCTGGTATTCCGGATCTCCAGCAAGCCTTCGTGCCTCGGCGGCAAGGCCAGCTCTACGGCGTTCGCGCGAGGCCGTCTCGGCGATCGCCTGGCGAGCCGCCTCGGAGCGGGTCACCCCCCGGCGTCTTGCGATCTCGTCGAGCGCCTGCATCCCTACGCGGCCGAGTCGCAAGGAGACAGGGGGCGGAGCCTCCATTCGGCAATCGTAGCGTGTTTTACGCTACAGGAGGAAAATGACTCACCGCCACCGGGCGCTGACGATCATCTGTGCCCGAAGCTGTGCGCCGAGGGGAGCGCGGATCGCACCTCGGCGTCGTTTGCGACCCGGCGCGCAAACGCCGACAGCGAGACGAGCTCCTCGACGACGACGTTCCGGTTGCGCTCGACGCGCTCGAACCGGCCTCTGGCGAGAAGCAGCGGCTCTCCCCTGACAGCCGCCCGGTAGCGGTCGTAGACGGGTGGCGGGACGATCAGGTTGACCTGCCCGTGCTCGTCCTCGAGGAGCATGAAGACGACCCCGTTCGCGGTCGAGGGGCGCTGGCGCGCGACGACCATCCCGGCAACCGCGATCCGCTCCTTGTGGGCGATCTCGCCAAGATCCGCGCTCGAGACGACCTCCGCGGGCAGGTGCGGGCGGAGCAGCTCCAGCGGGTGCGTGCCCACCGAGAGAGACGTCGTTCGGTAGTCGGCGAGCATGAGCTCCCAGGCGGATTGCTCCGGGAGCTCGGGAATCTCCGTCGCCGGCTCGAGCGGGAGGGCGAGCTGCCGATCGGCGCCGCCCGATCCGGCGCTGACCGTCCGGGGAACGAGGCCGAGCCGCCAGAGGAGCTGCCGCCTCGGCCAGCCGAACGAGTCACACGCGCCCGACGCTGCGAGCACCTCCAGGTGCGGCCGCTCGAGCGGTGCCCGCTGCGCGAGATCCTGGACGCTGCGGAACGGCCCGCCCGCGTGCCGCTCCTCCGTGAGCGCAGTCGCAGGTTCCTCTCCGAGGCCCTTGATGTACGCGAGCCCGACCCGGACGGCGTCTCCCTCGAGCCGGCAAAGCACGTCGCTCGCGTTCAGGTCGGGGGGCTGCACGGCGATCCCGCGTCGCTGCCCGTCACGGACGAGGCTCGACGGTGGGTAGAAGCCCATCGGCTGCGCGTTCAGGAGCGCGCACAGGAATTCGGCTGGAAAGTGATGCCGCAGCCATGCCGACTGGTAGGCGAGCAGCGCAAACGCCGCCGCATGCGACTTCGGAAAGCCGAAGGAGGCGAAGCCGAGGAGCTTCGTGAACACCTCCTCCGCCGTCTCACGCCCGACTCCGCGTGCGGCGGAGCCGTCGAGGAAGCGCTGCCGGTAGGCCTCGATCGCGTCACGACTGCGCTTGCGGCTCATCGCCCGCCGGAGGCCCTCCGCCTCTCCGACGGTGAAGCCGGCGAGCGCCATCGCCACCCCGAGCACCTGCTCCTGGAAGACGACGACGCCGAGCGTGTCCTCGAGCGGGACGGCGAGCAGTGGGTGATCGTACGGCGGCACGTAGTCCGGATCTTCGCGCCGTCGCTGGCGGCGCTGGATGTACGGATGGACGGCGCCGCCCTGGATCGGCCCCGGACGGACGAGCGCCACCTGCACGGTCAGATCGTCGAGGTTCTCGGGCCGCGTGCGAAGCAGGCTCTGCATCTGTGCCCGGCTCTCGATCTGGAAGACGCCCACGGTGTCCGCTTCGTGGATCTCGCGGTAGACGGCCGCGTCGTCGAGCGGAATCCGGGAGAGGTCGATCGGCTCCCGGCGGCGCCTGGCAATCGTGTCCACGCACTCCTCGACCGCCGAGAGCATGCCGAGGCCGAGCAGGTCGATCTTGAGGAAACCCGCGTCAGAGCAGGAGTCCTTGTCCCACTGGCAGAGCTGGCGGCCCTCCATCGCGGCGGGCTCGACCGGGACGAGCTCGACGAGCGGGCGAGTCGAGATGACCATGCCGCCGGGGTGCTGGGAGATGTGCCGAGGTAACCCGGCGATCTCGCCACACAGCTCGACGAACGCCCGCCAGCGCGGTGCGCGGAGCTTGGCGTCGGCGTCCGGGAGGTGGGCGAGCTCCTGTCCGACGGCGCGGGCGTCCCATCCCTCGGATGTGCGGGCGAGACGCTCGAGCTCGGCCGGCGGCAGCCCGAGGGCCTTGCCGATCTCGCGGATCGCGCCACGCGAGCGGTAGGTGGCAAACGTGGCGACGAGTGCTGCGTGCTCGCGGCCGTAGCGCTCTGTGACGCCCACGATCAGCTTCTCCCGGATGTCACGGGGGAAATCGAGGTCGATATCCGGAACCGAGGCGAGCTCCCGGTTGAGAAATCGGCCGAGCGGAAGGCCCGTCGCGACGGGATCCACGTGGGAGAGACCGGTCAGGTAGCAGACGATCGACCCGACCGAGCTGCCGCGCCCGCGGCCGGGTGGCAGGGCGAGCCTCGGCGACCCTCTCCCCCGCACCTCGAGCGCCACCTCTCGCGCGAGCTCGAGCACCTCCCAGTGCAAGAGGAAGAATCCCGACAGGCCGAGATGGGCGATCAGCGACAGCTCCTCGTCGAGGCGAACGCCCGCCTCGCGGCGACACGCCGAGTGCCGGTAGCGCTCTGTGAACTCCCCACGGCAGAGTCGATCGAGCTGGACATCGGCCGATTCGGCCCCGTCCGAAAAGTCTGGGTACCGGTAGCCGAGCTCTTCGGTCAGGTCGAACGTCAGCCGCTCGGCGAGCTCGACGGTCATCGCGACGGCGTCAGGGTCGTCGGGAAACCGCATGGCCGGCTCGGACGGAGGAAGAAGGACGAACTCGTCGTTCCCCCGGCGCTCCGGCTCGCAGCCGTCGAGGGAAGTCTTCTGCCGGATCGCGACGAGCGCGTCCTGCAGCCGTGTCCGGCGTGGATGGTGGGCGTGGACGTTGCCCGTGGCGACCGTGCGCATTCGGAGGTCACGAGCCAGATCCCGCAGCGCCGCGTTCCGGCGGGCGTCTCCGCGCAGGTACGGACGCTGGAGCTCGATGAGGAACCGCTCGCGGCCGAACGCGTGCGCGAGCCGGGATGCGGCGTTCGGATCCCGCACCGCGAGCCCGTGTCGCGCGCAGCCCGAGAGGCAGACGAGGCCTTCGTTCAGATCCCCGAGCCGCTCGGGATCGAGCGAGGGCTCGAGCCGGTCCTCAGCGTGGCTCTCGGTCAGGAGACGGCAGAGGTTCGCGTAGCCCTGCGCCGATTCGGCGAGGAGCGTGACGTGCGAGCCGCCGACGAGTGTCACCTCGGCGCCGGTGATCGGCCTGACCCCGAGCGACTTGGCGGCATGGGCGAACTCGAGCGAGCCGTAGACCCCGTCGTGATCGGTCAGCGCAAGCGCCGCGTAGCCGAGCTCGGCTGCGCGCGCCGCCAGCTCCTCCGGCTGTGACGCACCGTCGAGGAACGAGTACGCCGAATGGCAGTGGAGCTCGACGTACCTCATGTCCCTGGCCGCCTGCCGCTCCCGCCTGGCGGCGTGCCGAATGCTTGCCTCCCTTGCCAGCGACGTCCCAGGAACATGAGGCGACGTCCGCCGCTACCGGTCGGGGACGACAGCGAGAACGATCGGCGATGCGGGCCCGCCGAAGCGCATCCCCACACGGGCGCTCGCGAACGTGTACGCGTCGAACGGCTCGAGGCCGCTCTCGACCAGGAAGTCGTACGCCTGGTCGATCGCCGACTGGTGAGCAGCCTCGAGCGTCTCCCCCATGCCGACGCAGATCGTCGCCTCTTCCACCCGGAGGCGCGGAAGCGCGAGTCCCATCCCCTTCTCGAGCCCGATCCGAAGAGTTGTCTGCCCGGCCGCCTCGAGACTCACCCAGGTCGGCTCGGCGGCGCCCATCGCGGCATGGAGGTCGCCGAGCGAGAGCAGCGCTCCCGGCACCTGCACGGGGAGGAAGAGCGTCGCGCCCGGCGTCAGCTCGCGGAGATCCATGTTGCCGCCCCAGGGGTATGCGGGCATGAGCGTCGAGCCGACACCCTCGGCCGGTGCGACGCCGATGCAGCCGATCATCGGCTCGACCGGGACCGTGATCTCCCCGATCCGCGCGGTGCCGTTCTCGAGCGGGATCTCGCGCGCCTGCAGCTCGTCCGTCCGGCCACCGAGGCCGCCGAACCCGGGAAGCCAGACCGACCAGGCGCGGCGAACCGTCACGGAGAGCACCTCGAGACGCAACGCGTCGCCCGGCTCGGCACCGTGCACCGATACAGGCCCGGTGACGAGATTGAAGTTCTCGAGCCCGATCTCCTCGACCGGCTCCCCGGCTGCGAGGCGCACGTACGCGTCGTCGCCCGTCTCGAACGTCACGACGGCACCGGGGTCGATCTCGAGCGCCGGCGGGATGTTCGGGTCGAACGCCGGATTGCGCTGGTCGAGCGAAAGCACGTACGAGTCCGCCATGGTTCCTCCTTCGGGCCTAGGGATCGTCACGCACGCTGGCGATACCACGTTCCATCCGACTCGTCCAGGAAGACCACCGTGTTCTCGCCCGTCTCGAGCACGACGTCGAAGTACCGTCGCCGTACGGGCTGGTCGGTCCACCAGCGTTCGCGAACGCGCCACTCCTCACGGATCTGCGCGACCGGAACGCGATTCACCGCGTCGGGAACACCGCCGGAGACAGCGACGTGCGCCGATCGCGGCTCGTTCAGTCGTCGCGCGGCACGAGCATTGCCCTGGCCTCCGGAATACGCGACCACGGCGCAACCTCCACGACGGTGCACACGGCATCGACTCCCGCTGCAACCCGGGTCTGACGCAACCCCTCCTCGAGGAGGGTGTGTAGACGGCTGCCGCGGGGACGAACGAGCTCCTCCTGGACACCCACGGACTCGACGAGAGCCCCGAGCTCGAGCTTCAGCTCTGTCGTAGGCGCCGGTAGCTCGGCGAGCTTCGGGGCGAGCGCGGACCGGAGCCGGGCCGGATCCGCCGTTGGCTGGCGAAGCGTCACGGCGTGCCGCCAGGAACCTCCGCCGACGAGACGCGCGGACACGGCGAGCTCACGCGGAGCCCGGCCGCCGCGCTCGGGCCGGGCAAGGAGGCGATCGATCAGCATCGTGAGAGCCCGTTCGAGCGTGAGCGCGTTGCCGATCGCCTCAGGGAACCGAAGCGACTCGACGATCTCCTCCGGCGGCGTTCGCGGCTCGACCCGACCCGCATCCTCGCCCCGGGCGAGCCGCCAGGCCTCTGCGCCGTCCGGTCCGAGACGATCGGCAACCGCCGGACCGGGAAGCCGGGCAAGCTCGCCGAGCTTGCGGATGCCGAGCTCGGACAGCTCGCGGCGCCGGTCGGGTGTCATCGGCAGGAGGTCGAGAGGGAGCGGCTCGAGGAAGAGGTCGGACTCGCCGTCGTCGACGACGAGGACACGTCCCGGCGCAGCGACGCTGGCCGCAGCGAGAGCGGCAAAGCGGCGCGTGGCAGCTCCGACCCGGGCGCCCCATTGGGGCCCGACTGCGACGAGGGCCCGTCTGAGCGCGCCGTCGAGGCCGCCGGAGAGCCGCTCGATGCCCGCCGTCTCGAAGTAGACGCAGCCGGGCTTGATCGGCTCGACGGCGATGCCCGCGGCTTCGAGACGGCGAAGGAGCTGCTCCCATTCTTCTCGAGCGGCAGCGGGATCCTGCTCGACGAGCACGAGCGCAGGACAGGTGGCAAGGGCCTCGCCGAGGCGCATTCCGGGCCTGATACCCGCCTCCTGCGCGGAGGCGGTGCACGGCCCGACGGCCTCGACCTCTCCCGGCCTCGGCGCGAGCGCCGCCGGCCGGTCGACGAGCTCCGGGTGGCCGCGAAGCGCAGCCCGGAGCGAGAACGATGGGATGGTGAGACAGGCAATCATAGGAACAGGTGTTCTATACGAACACACGTTCTCCTGTCAAGGGCGCGTCACCGTCGCCGAACGGCCCGAGTAGCGTGGACGCGATGGGCCCAAACGACTCCGGGGATGAGTGGGAGCCCCCCACTGTGGCGAGCCGTCGGCCCGGCGGATTCTGGCGGAACGTGATAACTGTTGCGCGTGCAACGCGAGATCGTCCTGCGCTTCCTCGACGAGGACGTGGCCGCGCCGGCGCGGCTGCTCTGGGAACAGGCGCCCGAGACGTGCAGTGCGGTCTGGGATGCGCTCCCCGTCTCCGGCCTCGCGCGCCACGGGATCTATTCGGGGAGCGAGGTCTACCTCATCCTCCCCGAGCTGATCACGGTGCCGCGCGAGCACGCGACGACGATTGTGGGGGCTGGCGACGTTGGCTTCCTCACGGTCGAGAAGGGCTCGGGGTACGGCATCGAGCAGGGCTACTCGGAGGTCTGCTGGTTCTACGACCTCGACGCAACCCCCTCGATGCCCGAGGGGCCGATCGCCGTGAACGTCTTCGCCCGGCTCCACGACGCCGACGCCTTCCACGCCGTCTGTCGGCGAATGCGGCTGGAGGGGGCGAAGAGCCTCGAGATCGCCCGCGAGTAGACAGCGTAGTGCGACGGGTACCCCTCCCCCTATCTAAGTAAGTCGGGGCCAGAGGACGCAGAAGCGAATCGCAGACGACTTTCGTGTGGCGCTCCCGGACCCGCGCCGGTAGCTGCTAGGGCGGCCCCTCGGGTCCTCCGGGTAACCGCCGCGTAAACCAGAACGAGAGCACCGCGAGCAACGCGACTGCGAGCATCGACGTCTTCAGCGCGTTGAGCTGGGCGTCGCTGTAGTCGGCCGTGACAGCGTCTGCCTCGGCCGGCGCCAGCCCGGCGTCGAGCAGCGCCTGATGCGCCTGCTCGGTCGTGACGATGGGGATGCCTTCCTCGGTGGCGGCAGCGATCTGCGTCTTCACGTCGGACGGCAACGCCGGGTTCTCCTCGATCCGCGAGTTGAACCCGTTGAGCAGCCCGAGCAGGAGCACGGAGCCGATCAGCGCGGTGCCGAGGGACGCGCCGAGGTTCTGCGCAGTCCCCTGCAGTCCACCGGCCTCGTTCGTCTCCTCCGGAGGGACGGAGGACATGATCACGTTGCCGAGCTGCGACATGAGAAGCCCGGCGCCGATCCCGAAGAAGATGAGCGACACGGCGAAGGCCGTCCCGTTCAGAGTCACGTCGATCGTCCCGACGAGCACGAGCGCAGCGGTCGCCATCGCCCCGAGGCCGACCTGGACGACCGCCCGCGGCCCGAACCGCACTGCCACCTTCGGCCCGATGAGCGCAGCGGCCAGCATCGAGATCGACATCGGGAAGAGCCGCTTGCCCGTCTCAAACGCGTCGAAGCCGAGCACAACCTGCAGGTACACCGGCAGGACGAAGAACGTGCCCATCACGATCAGCTGCTGCGCGGAAAGCGAGGACAGCCCACCGCGCAGCGTCTCGATCTTCAGCAGCGCACGGTTGAGGAGCGTGCTCCGGCCGAGCCGCTCGCGGCGCTCCTCCCAGGCGAGGAAGCAGCCGAGAACGACGAAGCCGCCGACGATCAGGAACGGCACCAGCGAGAACCCGAGCGGCGTGATCTCGTGCCCGTCGATCGTCGGCGCGTCGATCGGCCTGATCCAGCCCCAGGTGCTGCTCTTCAGGATCCCGAACACGATCAGCCCGAGCGCGGCCGCCGAGAGCGCGGCGCCGCCGTAGTCCAGCTTCGGCGGCGCCTCCGGCTTGGGCGCACGCTTCATGCGCCGGTGGACGATGAGCACCGCGATCACCACCACGACCTCGCCGACGAAGACATACCGCCAACTCCAGGTCGTCGTCACATAGCCGCCGATCAGCGGCCCGGCAGCGATCGCCGCGCCCGCGGCGCCGCCGATCATCCCATAGGCGAACGCCCGCTCCTTACCCTCATAATTCGCCGCGGTCAGCGCGGCGATCGCCGGGATCACCAGCACCGCGCCGAGCCCCTCGATCCCCGACCAGCCGATCAGCAGCACCGTCAGGTTCGGGCTGAGCGCCGTGATCAGCGAGCCGAGCCCGTACACGGCCAGGCCAAGGCCGAAGGCCCGGTCACGCCCGAGGATGTCGCCGAGCTTCGCGCCAACGAGCATGAACGCCGCCATCACGAGCGTGTACATCGTGATCGCGCTCTGCACACCGGTGACCGTCGTGTTCAGGTCTTCGACGATCTGCGAGATCGAGACGTTCATCACGCTCGAGTCCAGCACCATGATGAACTGGGCCGCAGCGAGGATCGCGAGGGGAAGCCACTTGCGCATCGCGCGACTCTACGCCGAACCGAGTGCCTGGCCAGGGCAAGGTTTCGTCGTTGGTACCGACGAGCGGCTCTAAGGTTGACGCGGAGCCGGTCGTCGCCTGGCTCCAGGCACATGCGGGTAGCGTCTCCATTCCGGCCTAAAGGGCTCTAGCCTTCGCGCCATGCACCCGGCCGAGCGAGGCGAGATCGAGGCAGCGCGCGACGTCTACCTGGCTGCGCCACGGGATGTCGCCGCCCGGTATGGCATCTCGGTCGAGGAGGTCGGAGGTGCGATCTGCCTGGCCGTCGGTGCGCTTCCCGACGTGACGTTCTTCAACCGGGCGATCGGGCTCGGGCTCGAGCGGGAAGCGACCGGAGACGACATCGAGGCGATCCAGGGGCACTTTGCGGGGCTCGGCACGAGCTGCGTTCGTCGCCGTCGGTCCCGATGCCCGTCCGTCCGGCCTCGCGGCACTGCTCGAGCGGCGGGGATTCTCACCCGGCTACGCCTGGGAGAAGTTCACGCGCCGGCCGGACATGAATGTACAGACGCAGACGGATCTCCGCATCGAACGGATCGACGCCGCGCGGGCCGAGGAGTTCGGCCGGGTCGCATCCGGCGGATTCGGGCTCCCGGCGTTCACCGGCGAGTGGCTGGGCGGAATCGTCGGGCGACCGGGCTGGCACTGCTACCT
Organism: uncultured Thermoleophilia bacterium; assembly: GCA_963710975.1. GTDB lineage: Bacteria > Actinomycetota > Thermoleophilia > Gaiellales > Gaiellaceae > JBBQXH01. The sequence goes on from CAVQCG010000004.1 coordinate 750,079, forward strand.
GGCGCTCGCCGGTGACCGGCCTGCCGCGTGTGCCGTCCTCTACGCCACCGGAGACATCGGCTGGCTCGGGATAGGGGCCGCGCTTCCGGAGTTCCGCGGCCGGGGCGCCCAGAGCGCGCTCCTCGCCGCACGGATTCGCGACGGGGCAGAGCTCGGCGCGAGAATCCTCGTCACCGAGACCGGCGTTCCAGAGGAGGGCCGGCCGAGCTTCTCGCACCGCAACATCCTGCGAAGCGGCTTCGAGCCCGCCTACGTCCGGCCGAACCTCGTCACCCCACCGCGCTGACCCTCTCGTGTTCGGAATGAGGCGATAGTCGACTCGGTTAGAGTCTCCGAGCCCAGCCGCCGCGCAGACCAATCGAAAGGACGGCACAGACATGGCTCTTGGCTTCTACTTCACACCCAGCTCGTTCACCCCGTCGGCGTACGACGACGTGATCGGCCGGCTCGAGGCGGCCGGCGCCGGAGCCCCGGCCGGCAGGCTCTACCACGTCGCCCTCGAGACCGACGGTCAGATCCAGGTGTTCGACATCTGGGACTCCCAGGAGTCGCTCGACGCCTTCGGGAAGACGCTGATGCCGATCATGGCGGAGGTCGGGGCCGATCCCGGCCAGCCGCAGGCCTCCCGGGTACACAACATCATCGAGGGCTGAGCGAAGCTCATCGCTCTGGGCGCCGGCGCCGCAGAAACGCCGCGGCCGCCTCTGCGTGCTCGACGATCGGCTCCGGATAGTCGAGGTGCTGCCGCTCGAGCGGGCCAAGCTTCCACGGCTCGTGCACCGCTGACCCGGCGATTCCAGCCAGCTCGGGAACGTACCGCCGGACGTAGTCCCCGTCGGGGTCGAAGCGCTTCGCCTGCGAGATCGGGTTGAAGATGCGGTTCGGCCGTGTGTCGGTACCCGTGCCGGCAACCCACTGCCAGTTGCCGACGTTGTTGGCAACGTCCCCGTCGACCAAGAGGTCGAAGAAGTGTGCAGCGCCGAGCCGCCAGTCGATCCCGAGGTCCTTGACGAGGAACGAGGCCGTCAGGAGCCGTGCCCTGTTGTGCATCCAACCCTCATGCTCGAGCTGGCGCATACCCGCGTCGACGATCGGGTACCCCGTGAGCCCCTTCTTCCAGCGATCGAGGCCTTCGGGGTCGTCTCGCCACTCGTCCCGCTTCGTGCGGTAGTCCTCCCTCGTGATCTGCGGGTTCGCCGCCACCAGCTGGTGGTAGAAATCGCGCCAGCAGACCTGCCTCAGGAATGCGCTGGCCCCGGGTCGCTCGTGGAGCTTCACGTCGAGCTCGAGCGGCGAGAGGCAGCCGAGGTGGAGAAACGGGCTGAGCCGCGAGGTCGCGTCGCCGGGAAGATCGTCGTGGCGGTCACCGTAGGTCGCGAGGCTCGAGCGCATCCAGGACCGGATCGTCTCCCGCGCTGCGGTCTCACCCCCGCGTGGAAGCTCCCGCGAGATCGCGCCGGGCGCGAGCGCATCGACCGTCCCATTCCCGGTGTCGATGCCGTCCGGGAGGAGAACGCGCGCGGGCGGCTCCAGCACGGCCCGGCGCTGCACCTGGGTCCACTGACGCCAGTAGGGCGTGAAGACCTTGAAGTGGTCTCCCCCGCTCGGTGCGATATCTCCAGGCGCAACGACGGTCGCGCCCGGACACACCCGAAGCTCGAGCCGCTCCGTGAGGCAGGCCTGTGCGAGCCGGGCTTCGCGTGCCTGGGCGTAGGCGCTCACGTCGGCGCTGAGATACACCGTGGCCGCGCCGACCTCCCGCGCGAGCCGCATGACCTCGGCGACGACGTCACCGCGCCGCAGGACAAGGGCACCTCCCCTCTGTCGCAGCGCCGCGTCGAGATCGACGAGCGAGTCGCGGAGGAACGCGATCCTGTTCGGGCTCGCGAACCGTGTGGCGAGGATCCCGTCATCGAGGACGAAGAGCGGAGCGATCCGTTCCGAGTCCTCGACCGCCTCGGCAAGCGCAGGGTGATCGTGCACGCGGAGGTCTCGCGTGAAGAGCACGATCGCCGTCGTCACGCGGTGATCTCTGCCGCCGTTCCCACCATCCGCGTGAGCCGCGGCACGACGTCGAGGACGCTCTCGCGGGCACACCAGGCGATGTCGTCCGAGAGATCGGCTGCGACGAGGTTCCTGGCGCTCTGACTCGCACCGAGGCCTTCTTCCGCCGTCGCGAAGGACTGTCGCAACCGGATTGCGGCGACTGCGGCATCGGTCGGCTCACCCCGGAGGAGCTCGGCGATCCGCCCGGCGCAGTAGGCGTCGTCCATGGCGAACTCCCCCTTCACACCCGCACAGACGATGGTGACATCGCCACCGTCCTTCCGAGCCGCCGCGACGACCGCGGCGAGGTTGAGCAGGCATCCCGCATAGACACGCGTACAGCGTTCCGCCGCAGCGACCAGGGCCCGGGTTCCGTTCGTCGTGGTGAGGATCGCTGTCTCCCCCAGAGGCTCCGTGAACTCCTTCGGCGAGTTGCCCAGATCGAAGCCGGGAATCCGGACGCATTGCCGCTCTCCCGCGAGGAGCCCCTCTCCCTCGGCGTCGCGCACGGCCTTCGCCTCCTCGATCTCACCGCAGCACAGCACCCGCCGATACCCCGACGCGAGCGCCTGCGCGATGGTCGAGGTGGCACGGAGCACGTCGATCACGATCCCCGTGGGCGCGGACACGGTCTCGGCCGGTGTGAAGGCGACATGGACGCGCACGGCGGCGATCCTAGTTGAAGCCCTTACCCCGCCCTCGCCACTACGATGATCGCATGGCCCAGCCGGAAACGACCAAGGCGATGGTGTGCTACCGGCACCCGCGTGTCGAGACTGCCGTGAGCTGCTCGAACTGCGGGCGGCCGATCTGCACCGACTGCATGGTCTTCGGTCCCGTCGGGATCCGCTGCCCGGAATGCGCCGGTGTGCCGACCGGGCCGAAACGCGCCGCCCAGCAGATGCAGACCGCCGCCACCAACCGCCTCCCCGCGGCTGCCGTCACGATCGCCCTGATCACGCTCAACGTGGCCGTGTTCCTCGGCGAGATGGCATCGGGAAGCGGGATCCAGAACATCGGCGGGACGCTGTACGAGAAGGGAGCGCTCTTCGGGCCACTCGTCGCGACCGGGGAATGGTGGCGGCTCGGCACCAATGCGTTCCTGCACGCAGGCCTGCTCCACCTCGTCTTCAACATGCTCGCGCTCTGGTGGTTCGGCCGCATCCTCGAGGGCTACCTCGGCCATTGGCGCTTCTTCGGCCTCTACATCGCGTCCGCACTGGCGGGCTCAGCCGGAGCCCTTCTGCTTTCGCCCGACACGCCGACGGTGGGTGCGTCAGGGGCGGTGTTCGGGATCTTCGGTGCGGCGCTCGTGGTCGAGCGCCAGCACATCCGCATCTTCGGTGGAGCGGCGCTCCCGATCGTCGTCCTGAACCTCGTCTTCACGTTCACCTTCGGAAACATCTCGATCGGCGGTCATCTCGGCGGCCTCGTCGGCGGGGCGGTCGTCATGCTCGGCCTGTGGAAATGGGGCCGCGGCCCGCAAGGCACGCTTGCCAGCATCGCCGTGATCGTCGGCGTCTGCGCCGTGAGCGTCGCGATCGCGTACTTCCGGGTACGCGGATACGCCTGAGTCAGCTCGGGTCGACGACCCGCCGCTTGATCAGTTGCACTCGATTCCGGCCGGGTGGATCAGACGCTCGCCGATGTTGATGTAGCCGTTGCTCGATGACGGCTTGATCTTGATCGTTCGCACCTGCGAGCACCACCCGTCTCGAGAAGCCGTGAAGGTGATCGTCATACCGGCGGGAAGGTTCCGGCGCGCGAGCCCGGGGATGCTCCCGCTGCCACGACGGGTGAACGTCGCGCCGCCCGCTCGCACCTTGACCTTCGCCGAGCTCGGTACTCCGGTCACGCCGAATGCCGAGTACCGGACCGACGTGAACGTCTTTGTCCAGGGCCCGTACTTGATCCCGATCTTCGGCATCGACTTGTACGGTCCCGGGCAACCGTCGTGATTTCCGTCGAAGCGACCGCCCGGCTTGGTCGGGCATTTGTCGGCGAATCCATTGATCCCGTCCCCATCGGTATCGGCGCGCAGATCGAACTCCCAGTAGCCGCTCTGGTCCAACTTGTCGCCGTACTCGGTCTGGACGAGGAACTGGACCGCGGACCACGTTGTTCCGAACGTGAAGGAAAAAACGTGCGTCTCCGGGGCCGTGAAGACATGGGACGAGGCCGTATCGTGCTGGCAGGACCAGTCGCCCTGGCCGGGGTTACAGAACTGAAGATACGGTTCCTGCCCGGTTACCCCGAACGCCTCGATGAGAAACTCGTCCCCTTGAATACCCGTACTCTGGTCCTTGTCGGAGTCGACGAAGATCTCCAAGACGTCGCCGTTTTGCAGCTGCCCCGGTGGCATTTCGCAGGGTTACGGTGAAGGTGACATCCCCGTTGTCGCTGCTTTCGACCCGCGTGGAAATGATGTCGGCAGCGAAATTGTTCGTACCCGCGCCGTCGTTGTCACCGACCGCATCGTCGTACACCTGGCTGTTCGCGCCCTGAGCGGGCGCGACCAGCACGAGTGCGACGAGAGCGATGAGCCCAGCGAGCCGCAGAGACACTGTCACTCCCCGCATGAGACACTCAATGTAGCTCCGCAAGGCGAGGGTGTCTACTGAAGTGACAGGTCCCGCGCGGCCGAAGGTCAGCAGTTGTCGCACCCGCCGCCCCCGCTCGAGCTCCCGCCGCTCGAGCCTCCACTCGAGCCGCCGTGCTGCTGCCGCCGCTGCTGCTCGACGTCGTCGTTGTCGTGACCACCGGATCGACGGCCTGCTTGAACCCCGGCTGCTCCCACCACGTGACGAGTGAGTCGATGCCCTGGTCGTCGGTCCGGTAGGCGAAGGAGACGATCCGCTCTGACGTGGTCGTCCAGGCAAGCCGGGGCTTCGTCCCCGCCTCGTAGCAGAGCAGGCGCCCGATCTCGGTGCCGTCCGCGTTCGTGTACTCGTTCTCGGCGGCCGGGTCGGAAGCTCCACAGGTGCCCGCGTTCTTCGTCGTCCCGCTCGGGATGAGGCTGTCGTAGTAGTCGGTCATCGCTGCAACCGTGGGGAACCGCACGTGGCGCACCTTCACAGGGTCGTCGATCCCGCACTTGATGGCGGCGACGGCCCCTACAGGGGCCTTGTCTGGCTTGCAGGGCTTCGTCGAGATCCGGGCGAGCCCCACGAGCTTCAGCTCCGCGTTCGTGAAGGTGGGCTCGGGAGGAGGCGTCGTCTCGGTCGTGGTAGCTCCCGTGTCGGTCGTCGTGGTCTGCTCGGTGGTCGTCGCAGTCTGCTCGGTGGTCGTCGCGTCGTCGCAGTCGTCGGAGTTGTCGCGGTACTGGCGGCCGTTGCCGCCGCCGCAACCTTGTCGCTGCCGCCCGTCGCGAGGACCCCGACGGCGGCACCGGCTGCGGCAAGGCACAGAATTGCAACTCCGGCAATCACGAGCATCTTCTTGCGCCGAGGCGGTGGCTGGGCGCCGTCATCGCTGCGAGGCGGCACGGGCGGCGGCGGGACGGTGGGCTCGGCGACCTCCGGGGCCGCCGCGCGGGTTTCGACAACCGGACTGGCAGGCGTGTCGAGCGCGGTTGCGTCGGGTACGGGCGCCTGCGTCGTCGGTGGCGCCTCGGGAGTCTCGGCCGGAGGACTCTCGACCGTGTTCGCAACCTCGATCGGCGATGCGGCCGCGGTCGCCGCGGCTGCGGCGGCCGCAGCAGCCGTGGGGATCGCGAGCCTGGGATCGGCGGTCGTCGGCTCGTCGCGAGCTGACTCGCCGGTGACGCTGTCGGAGCCCATGACAGTCGCCGCTGACTCCGCGCCGAGCAAGACCGGGAGGTCGCTCGCCGTCGAGGGCAGATCGATGGCTTCTCGGGCTGCCGTCACGAGCTCGCTGGTCGTCGAGAAGCGCTCGTCGCGGTCCTTGGCCATCGCCCGGCTGACGACCTGGTCGAACTCGGCCGGCAGCTCGGGACACTCTTCGGATGGAACCGGAGGGAGATCGTTGATCTGGGCGATGAGCACGGCCACATCCGAGTCCCTCGGGTAGGGCACACTGCCGGTCAGGCACTGGTAGAGCACGCACCCGAGCCCGTAGATGTCGGCCCGGCTGTCGAGCGGTTTGCCCTCGATCTGCTCCGGGCACGCGTACTCGGGGGTGCCGACGAAGAGCCCAGTGCGTGTCAGCCCGGCCGCGCCCGCCGCACGCTTCGCGATACCGAAGTCCGTGAGGTAGACGTGCTCGACGTCGCTCGCGTCGACAGGCGGCGCGATCAGGATGTTCGCGGGCTTGATGTCCCGGTGGATGAGACCGCTCGCGTGTGCTGCCTGCAGCGCGCTTCCGACCTGGCTGAGGAGCTGCACCGCATACGTCGGCTCGAGTCGCCCTCGCCGGTCGAGCCGGGTCTTCAGATCCGTCCCGTTCACGAAGCGCATCGCGATGAAGAGAAGCCCGTCGATCTCGCCGGCCTCGTAGATCGGGATGATGTTCGGGTGCTCGATCGAGGCCGCGATCTGCGACTCGCGCACGAACCGCTCGCGGAAGCTCGCGTCGTTCGCATACTCCGGCGCGAGGACTTTCAGCGCCACGCTTCGGGCTAGCCGTATCTGCTCCGCCCGGTATACGACACCCATGCCGCCCCGGCCGACCACCTCCTCGATTCGGTAGCCCCCGAGGACGGTCCCGATTCCCAGATCGACGCCAGTGCTCATGGGATCAAGCGTGTTCTATCAAGCACGACGTGTCGGTGCATGCCCCTGGATGCGTCGCTCATTCGATCGGCCCCGAGCTCGGGCCGCTCCACCATTTCGCGAGCGCGGCCTGATTGGCGTCCTGCCTGACGGCGAAACCGACGATGTTGAGGCCGTCGTGCGTCCACACGAGCACGGCGTTCCCCTGGCTCGACTCGTAACAGAGGAGGCGCCCCTTGACGACTCCGTCGACGTTCCACGGCGTCTCGGCCGTCGCGTCCTGGCCGCAGGTGCCCGAATCGCGCGACGCTCCGGAAGCGCGCAGGAGCCGGTTGTAGTACGCGTTCATGGCGAGCCTTCGTCTGGAACTGGTCGTAGTACACGGTGACTTTGCCGCTCGTGCAGACCGCGCCCGCCACGGCGCGCCGCGCGCGGTCTTCGGCGGCCTCGCGCTGGCACGTCGCTTTCGTCGTCGGCGGTATCGACGACAGGAGAAGCGCCTCCCGCTCGGTCGGAAACGCCTTCGGATCTGCGAGGAACTCCGCCGTGCTTCCTGCGGTGGGCAGCGTCGCGGTCAGCGAGATATCCGGCTCGTAGTCCGGTGTCAGGTCGTCCGTCAGCTGGGTCTGGCCACTCCCGTCGGCGTTCATCAGGAAGATCTCGAAGTCGCCGTCCCGGTTCGAGTCGAACACGATGCGAGAACCGTCGCCGACCCAGCGGGGGATCGCGTCCTCGCGTGAGGCCGTGGCGAGGCGACTGGGATCGTCTCCGTCCGGAGTCATCGTCCAGATGTCGAAGTTGGCGCCGTTTCGGTTCGAGCTGAACACGAGCAGCGAACGGTCGGGCGACCAGTCGGGCGCGTCGTCGTCGGCCTCGTTGTCGGTCAGCGACCGGACATCGCTGCCGTCCGCGTTCATCAGCGCGATCTCGTAGCCGCCCGTTGCGGCTGTCGAGAAGGCGATCTCCGTCCCGTCGGGAGACCAGGTCGGGTAGCGGTCCTCGACGTCGTTCTCCGTCAGCTGGGTCTGTTCACTCCCATCCGCGTTCATCGCGAACACCTCTGCGTCGCCGTCGACCTCCTCCGTGAAGGCGATCTTCGTGCCATCCCGTGACCAGGACGGATAGAGATCCGCAACGTCGTTGTCCGTCAGCTGCGTCACGTTGCCGCCGTCCGAATCCATCACGTAGATCTCGAAGTCACCGCCCTCGTTGCCGTAGTAGACGATCTGTGAGCCGTCCGGGGAGAATCGCGGCCCGCCCTCGTCGGACGCACCGGGCGTGAGCAGCACGCGCCCGCTCGAGTCGAGCGCCGATGCATAGATGTCGAAGTCGCCGTCACGCTGGCTCGAGAAGACGAGAACGCCCTCCCCGTCGTCGGTGACGGGTGTGGCGCCGGTGGCAGTCTCCCCGGTCGCCGTTCCGGACGTTGCCCCTGTGCCCGTGGAGGCAGCGGCGCCGGTTTCCCCTCCACCGCCACCGCCCGAGAGGGCAATGCCGATCCCCGCACCGGCCCCGGCGAGGACGATCACCGCGGCGGCGATCAACGCCGCGGGCGACCGCCACCATGGCCGCCGGACCGGCTCGACCGTGGTCTCCGCTGCCGGAGGGCGGTCGGCGACCGTGCGTGCCGGATCGATCAGCGTCGGGGCCGCGCCCGCAGCAACCGTTGGAGCCCCGGCCCGAGGCGAAGCCCTGAGCGCGGCGCGCGCTCCGGTCGAGAGGTCTCGGCACGTCGCGTAGCGATCGTCCGGTGATTTCGCGAGTGCCTTCGCGACCACGGCGTCGAACGGCGGCGACAGCTCGGGCAACCGCTCGGACGGCCGGGGCGGCGGGTCGTTGAGATGCGCATAGAGGACGGCGATCTCGGAGTCCTTCTCGTACGGCAGCGATCCCGTGAGGCACTGGTAGAGGACGCAACCGAGCGCATAGACGTCTGTCCGGCCGTCGATCTCCTTGCTCTCGATCTGCTCCGGAGCGGCGTAGTCGATCGTCCCGAGGAAGAACCCCGTCCGGGTGAGCCCTGCCGTCCGGGTCTGCTTGGCAACGCCGAAGTCGGTGAGGTAGACGTGCTCGTTCTCACCTTCGGCTCCCGCCGCGAGCAGGATGTTGCCCGGCTTGACGTCGCGATGGACGAGGCCCTGGGCGTGCGCCGCGTCGAGCGCGGCGCTGACCTGGCTGACGATGCCGACGGCCCGCTCCTGGGTCAGGCGGCCCTCTCGTGCGAGAAGCGCGCCGAGATCCGTGCCGTCGACGTAGCGCATGGCGATGTAGAGCACCCCGTCGGCGTCGCCGGCCTCGTAGATGGGAACGATGTTCGGGTGCTCGAGCTTCGCCGCACTGCGCCACTCCTGCTCGAATCGCTCCCGGAAGCCCTCGTCGGACGCGAGCTCCGGAGCGAGGACCTTGAGGGCGACCTTCCGGTCGTACCTGATCTGGTGCGCGAGGTAGACGACGCCCATCCCGCCCCGGCCGAGCTGCCGCTCGATGCGGAACCCCGCAAGCTCTGTGCCGATGCGTGGATCGTCGGGCTGGCTCATCCTCGCATTGTGGCCGGAATACCGGTCAGCGAACAGAGGATGCGACGATGCTTGCCGTGCCCGCCCGCTTCGCGGGCTCCGCCTCCGCGGCCTGGCACCCTCCAGGCGCGACCGCTGCGCGTCGCTTCGCTCCTTGCCGTGACCGCCCGCTTCGCGGGCTCCGCCTCCGCGGCCTGGCACCCTCCAGGCGCGGCCGCTGCGCGTCGCTTCGCTCCTTGCCTTAGCCGCCGACGGTCACGGCTCGCACGCCCTCATCCGCAAGCGCCGCCTGAGCCGCGGCGAGGCGGGCGAGCGGCAGGCGGTACGGCGAGCAGGAGACGTAGTCGAGACCGAGCCGGTGGCAGAACCCGACGGAGCGCTCGTCGCCGCCGTGCTCGCCGCAGATCCCGAGCTTGATCTCGGGCTTCACGGCGCGCGCCCGCTCCACCGCAATCTGCATGAGGTCGCCCACTCCCGACTGATCGAGCGTCTCGAATGGGTTTGCGTCGAGGATGCGGTCGTCGAGGTATCGCGTCAGGAACTTCCCCTCCGCGTCGTCCCGCGAGAAGCCGAGTGTCGTCTGGGTGAGGTCGTTTGTGCCGAAGCTGAAGAAGTCCGCGACCGCGGCGATCTCATCCGCGCGGATGCAGGCCCGTGGGAGCTCGATCATCGTCCCGACGTGGTAGTCGATCCGCCGCCCCGCCTCCTCCATCTCCTTGTCGGCCGTCTCGATCGTGAGCGCCCGCAGCCGTAGCAGCTCCTCCGCGAACCCCACGAGCGGATGCATGATCTCGACGAGCGGCGCGGCGCCGCTCCGTTCTTCGACCGCGAGCGCGGCGCGGACGATCGCGCGGACCTGCATCTCGTAGATCTCGGGAAACAGCAGTCCGAGACGGCAGCCGCGCGTGCCCAGCATCGGGTTCGCCTCACGCAGCGACCGGATCCGCTGGGCCATCTGCGGCGTCTCCGCGTCCTCGAGCGGCGGCAGAAACTCGTGCAGAGGCGGGTCGAGGAGCCTGATCGTGACCGGAAGACCGGCCATCGCCTCGAAGATCCCCTCGAAGTCCGACTGCTGCATGGGAAGAAGCTTGTCGAGCGCTCGGCGCCGCTCGTCCTCGGAGCCCGCCATGATCATCCGGCGGACGATAGGCAGCCGCTCGTCGGCCATGAACATGTGCTCGGTCCGGCACAGTCCGATCCCCTCGGCGCCGAACTCGCGCGCCTTGGCGGCGTCCTCGGGCGTGTCGGCATTCGCCCGGACGCGCAACCGCCGCGCCTCGTCGGCCCAGCCGAGAATCGTCTCGAAGTTCTCGTCCATCCGTGGCGGCACGAGCGGCACTGCGCCCAGGATGACCCTGCCGGTGCCGCCGTCGATCGTCACGACGGCGTCCTCGCCGAGCTGGTGGGTACCGATCGTCGCCAGGCCCGGCTCGAGCGACAGCCCCTCGCAGCCGGTCACCGCGGGCTTGCCCATCCCGCGGGCGACGACGGCCGCGTGCGAGGTCATACCACCGTGTGCCGTGAGCACGCCCCGTGCCCAGATCAGGCCGTTGATGTCGTCAGGGGTCGTCTCCCAGCGCACGAGGATGACGTCCTCGCCGGCTCGTCCACGATCCTCGGCCGTGTCCGAGTCGAAGACGATGTGGCCGGTCGCGGCGCCGGGCGACGCGTTCAGCCCTTCCGCGATGACCTCGACGTCGACGCGCGGGTCGATCATCGGATGCAGGAGCTGGTCGAGCTGGTCGGGATCGATGCGCACGACTGCCTCGTCCTGCGAGATCAAGCCCTCGCGTGCCATGTCCACTGCGATTCGCAGCGCGGCCGCCGCCGTCCGCTTGCCGCTGCGGGTCTGGAGCAGGTAGAGCGTCCCGTCCTCGATCGTGAACTCGATGTCCTGCATCTCCCGGTACTGCCCCTCGAGGCGCTGCATCGTGTCGACGAGCTGCTCGTGGGCCCGCGGGAGGGCACTCGCCATCTCCTCGATCGGTTGCGGCGTGCGGGTTCCGGCGACCACGTCCTCGCCCTGCGCGTTGACCAGGAATTCACCCCAGACGCCGGGCTCCCCGGTCGAGGGGTTCCGGGTGAACGCCACCCCGGTGGCCGAGGTGTCGCCCTTGTTCCCGAAGACCATCTGGACGACGTTGGCGGCGGTCCCGAGATCGTCCGGGATCCCGTTGGCGCGCCGGTAGACCTGGGCGCGCGGCGTGTTCCACGAGTCGAACACGGCGCGGATGGCGCGGATGAGCTGGTCTCGGGGATCCTGTGGAAAGTCCTGTCCGACTCCGTCGCGATAGATCGCCTCGAATCGCCCGACGAGCGTCCGCAGATCCTCGGTCGAGAGATCGACGTCGAGGAGGACGCCGCGATCGCCTTTCAGCTGTGCCAGCGCCCGTTCGAAGAGATGCGCATCCACGCCTTCGACGACCTCGCCGTACATCTGGACGAGGCGTCTGTACGCGTCGTACGCGAAGCGGGGATTTCCAGTGGAGCGGCCGAGTGCCTCGACCGATGTCGAGTTGAGCCCGAGGTTGAGGATCGTGTCCATCATCCCGGGCATCGAGACGGCCGCACCCGAGCGAACCGAGACGAGGAGTGGATCGTCAGGATCGCCGAAACGCTTGCCGGTCTGCTCCTCGAGGCGGACGACGTGGGCAGCGATCTCGTCGTCGAGACCGTCCGGAACCGCTCCGCCGGCGCGCATGTACTCGACACACGCCTCGGTCGTCACGACGAATCCCGAGGGCACCGGCACCCCGAGCGCGGTCATCTCGGTGAGCCCGAGCCCCTTGCCCCCGAGAAGCTCGCGACCGGCATCTGTCGCGTCCTCGTAGTTGTAGACGTACCGCCCCATGGCTTTCGGACTCTAATCGTGAACGTCTCGTAACGGCCACCCTCGGCCTGGAACTTTCGAGCTGCCGGGAGCGTCGAAGGCGCAATGGTGACGAGGAGGCAGACGATGTGGAGAGTCCTGGCGGGTATCGGAGTCGTCACGGTCGCTCTTGCGACAGCAGCGTGCAGCGGAGGCGGGGGTGACACGGCCGCAATTGATCACGCAACGGCGGAGGCGTCGCCCGCGAGCACGGTCGAGCGCAGCCGGCGCGGTAACTGCGGCCGCAGCCACAGCCGCCGCACCCGAGGATGCGGTCGCGGCCAGCCTGGTCCTGCCTGCAGGCGGCCCGCGCGTCGTCCAGACCGCGTCGCTCGGGCTGTCCGTGGCTCGCGGTGACTTCGGCAACACGATCGACCGGGCCCGGACGCTCGTCGCCGGGCTGGGCGGCTACGTCACCAGCTCGAGCGCGACCCAGGGACACGAGAAGCGCCTCGTCAGCGGATCGCTCGTCGCACGCATCCCGGCGAACGCCTACAGCCGTGCGATGGCGTCGCTGACGAAGCTCGGACGGGTCGAGTCACGGGACGAGTCGGGCCAGGACGTCTCGGGAGAGTTCGTCGATCTCCAGGCGCGGAAGCGACACCTGGAGGCCGTCGAGGCGCAGCTCCTCGGGTTCCTGAAGCGCACGCGCACCGTCCCGGAAGCGCTGGCCGTGCAGAGCCGACTCGACGATGTGCAGCTCCGCCTCGAGGAGGCTCGCGGCCGGCTCGCCTACCTCGACGACCAGACGTCCTTCGCGACGATCACCGTGCTCGTCAGCGAGCGCGGCGCACCGATCGCCGCGTCCGGGGACGGTGACGGTTGGAGCATCGCTGATGCCTGGCACGCCGCAGCGCGCGGACTCGTGAAGGTCGCAGGCGGCGCGCTCGTCGCGCTGGTCGTCGCCGGTCCTATCCTTCTGGTTCTCGCGGCCCTCGCGTTCCTGGGCCGCCTCGCCTTCCGGCGCCACCGCGCTCAGACCGAGCCACGGTCGACTGCCGGATAGGGGAGTCGGGCGCCCCCGGAAAGCCGGGCGGGGGCGCCCGGCATCACCCCTGGAGCTCGCGGCTTCGCGCCTTCCGCTCGGAGATCCGGGCGACGAGCCGGATCCCGATCCAGATGGGCGTCATCACGACGTAGAACCAGAACAGGCCGATCGCCAGCAGCACCATCCAGACCGGCCACCAGTACCAGCCGATCTTCGGCTTCGGGGGATGCCCGGAGACCGGAACAGTCATCGAGCACGCTGTTTCTTCGGTCGTTGTCGCTTCTCCGACTGGCGCAGCTCGACCAGGCGGATGATGCGGTATGCGGTCTCCTCGATCGCCAGCGTGGAGACCTCGATCACGGGACAGCCGAGGCGCCGGTAGATCGCGTCGGCACTCTCGAGCTCCTCGTAGACGTCGTCGAGATCGGCGTAGGACCGCGTGGAGCCGCGCATCTGGCGGACCCGGCGCGCCCGGATGTCTGCAAGCAGCTCCGGCTTCAGCGTGACGCCGACGATCTTCTCACGCTCGATCTCGAACAGCTCGGGTGGCGGCTCGATCCCCTTCACGATCGGGATGTTCGCCGCCTTGTAGCCGAGGTAGCCGAGGTAGATCGACAGCGGCGTCTTGGACGTGCGTGAGACGCCGACGAGGACGATCTCGGCCTCGGCGAGCCGGCGTACTGCGACCCCGTCGTCGGCCTGGACGGCGAACTCGATCGCCTCCACGCGCTTGAAGTAGCTGGAGTCGAGGACGGGCTGCGCGCCCGGCTCGCCGGTTGCCGGAAGGCCGGAGACTCGTTTGACGGCATCGATCGGATGCCCGAGGACGTCACAGTAGTGAAGCCGGTAGCGCTTGCAGATCGTCCGCATGACCTCGCGGTAGCCGGGATCGACGAGCGTGTAGACCACGACCGCCCGTCGCCCCCGGGCCCGCGCCGCCGCGAGCTGGATCTCGTCCGCACTCATGACCCGTGGGTGGCGGATGACCTCGAACTCCAGCTCGGGGAACTGGCGCTCGACCGCCATGACGACCCGGGTCGCGGTCTCCCCTGTCGCATCGGAGACGACGTGGATCTCGACGGGGCCGTCGCTGCTCATCGCCGGGACGCTACCGGCACAGGCACTCGGGAGCTAGCGGCGGGCGCCAAGAGATCGCGGTCCGCAGAGTGAGGCAGCCCGTGACTCTGCTGCTACGTCTCGCAGGCGCCCGAAGCGCCGCGTTGCGCGCTGCCCGGCTGACGCCGGGCGTTGCTCGGTTACGCGAGCGATGTTTCCCAGCGCGAGACGGTGTACGGGACGCCGGCGGGTCCTCCGACCATGAAGATCGCCGTGTCGTCGACGGTTGCCCGGGCGGCGCGGAGCAACGCCGGATCGCGCACGAAGACGATCGTCCCGGCCGGCGCGTCGATCTCCTCGCCGTCGACCGTGAAGACCGCGTGTCCGGTCATCACGGCGAAGAGCTCCTGGTGGCCGTTCGTCTGGTTCTCCTCGTCGTCGGCCTCGTGATGCTCTTCGACCATCTCGTCGCCGGCGTTTCCCGTCGCGGCGTTGACGCCGAACGCCTGGACGTCGAAATGACGACGGACGAGATGGAACGCGCCGTCGTTGATGTCCGGGTTCCCGGGGTCGACCTGGGCCAGGGTGTCCACGTCGGCCAGGCGGACGGAGCCGTACGGTGCGGTGCGGGGATCGCTCATGGCGCCGATACTGGCACATTCACGCTCACACGGCGTCTAACTGGGCCGTCACCTGCATCGCGACGTTGCCGCGGATCGCCTGGCAGACAGGGCATCACCCGACCTCCCGACCCCCACCGCCTCGGCTTGCTGACGAATCCGGGCTAGCGCTGAATCTGCGTGAAATCGCCGACGCGCCCGAGCGTCTCCCGGACGTCCAGCAGCAACCGCAAGCGGTTCGCGCGGACGGCGGCATCCTCGGCCATGACGAGGACGTCCTCGAAGAAGCGATCGAGCGGCGGCCCCAGCTCGGCGGCACCATGGAGAGCCCGCGCGACGTCACCGTCGGCGAGGGCCCCGTCGATCTCCGGCCCGATGCGATCGAGCGCCTCCACTACCTCGTGCTCGGCTTCCTCCGAGACGAGGTCGCGATCCAGCGCCGGCGCGGCCTGGTGGGCTTCCTTCCCGGCGAGCCGGCTCGCGCGGGTGTAGGCCGTGTGGATCGGGCCGAGCTGCTCGTCCGGGAGTGCAGCGAGCGCCTCGGCGAGCGCGGCAGTCTGACCGAGAGTCGGCAGTCGCGCTCCCCTGGCTGCGCGCACGAACTCGACGGAGACGTCGAGGAGTCCCTCGAGACGCTCGGCAACGAAGTCGGCGACGTCATCCGGTGGGCCCTCGGCGACGTCTGCCCCCTGGTCGATCAGGGATCGGTGCGCGATCTGGACGAGCGCGGCCACATCGATCGGGAAGCCGCTTCCGATCGCGAGCCTGCAGAGCCCGATCGCGGCACGGCGCAACCCGTAGGGATCGCGCGTTCCCGTCGGTCGCTGGCCCAGCGCGAAGGCGACGGTGAGGTTGTCGATCCTCTCGGCCGCCGCAAGTACCCTCCCTCCCTCGGACTCGGGCAGCGGCCCGCTCGCCGAGTCGGGAAGGTACTGCTCCTCGACTGCCCGGCACACTGCCTCGGGGTACCCCGCATGGCGGGCGTACTCGGCGCCGATATGACCCTCGAGGTCGGGGAACTCCCGCACGAGCTCGGCGGCCTGATCGGCCTTGGCCAGCCGCGCGGCCTCACGGGTGGCATCGCCGCCGCCGAGTGCATCGACGAGCCGCTCGAGCCGAGCGGTCTTGTCGGCCATGCTGCCCGCTCCAGCGACGAAGGTGATCGCGCTCAGGCGGCCGGCCAGCTCGTCGATCCCGAGTTCGACGTCACGCTCGAAGGTGAAGGATGCATCCGCGAGCCGGCCCTCGAGCACCCGCTCGTTGCCCGCTCGGACGAGGTCGGCATCACCCCCGTTCGCGGCGAATGCAAAGCGTCCCGCTCCGAGCGGAAAGTACCGCTGATGCGACTGCATCGCGGCCACGATCACCCGCTCGGGGAGTTGCAGGAACCGCTCGTCGAATCGGCCTTCGAGGACGACTGGGCTCTCGGCGAGGTACACGACCTCCTCGAGCACGGCGCCGGGATCGCTCCACCCGCCGATTGCCTCGAGCCCGTCGAGAATTGCGCGACGCCGCTCCTCGGCATCGGGCTCGACACCGGCAGCCCTCAGCGCCTCGACGTAGGAGCCGGCGCCTGCGATCTCGACGGGGCCGTGCGTGAAACGGTGGCCGGACGACTCGCTGCCAGAGGTCACGCCCTCGACCTCCACCACGATCGTCTCACCGTCGAGCATCGCGATCAGCCACCGGACCGGTCTCGAGAAGCGCAGCCCACCCCGAACCCACTGCATCGACTTGCCGAACGCGAGGCCCCGGACGATCTCGGAGATCCGGTCTGGAAGCACATCGGCGAGGCGAACGCCGGGCACGGTCGCCCACACATGACCGTCTCGGCGCTCGAGATCGGCCGCGGCCAGGCCGGCCCCTCGCGCAAATCCTTCCGCCGCCTTCGTCGGCTCTCCTCGTTCGTCGAACGCGATCGTCTCGGACGGGCCTCGCCGCACCTCGTCCGGCGTCGTCTCGGGCAGGCCTTCGACGAGAACCGCAAGCCGCCGCGGCCCCACGAGCACGTGCGCCGGCGGCACGCCCAGGTGCTTCTCCGAGAGCTCGGGCAGCTGCCTCGACGCCTCGCGGCAGGCGGACGCCGGTAGCTCCTCGCAGCCGATCTCAAGCAGCAGCGTCGGCACCCGTCTCCTTCTCGACGTACAGCTGGGCGACCTTCCTCGCGAGGGCTCGAACCCGCCCGATGTAGGAGGCCCTCTCGGTGACCGAGATCGCACCCCGCGCGTCGAGGAGGTTGAACGCGTGCGAGCACTTCAGCACCTGGTCGTAGGCCGGCAGCGGCAGGCCCCGTTCGAGGAGCACGAGGCATTCGGCTTCGTGCTCCTCGAACCGGCGGCTGAGGACGTCGACCGGCGCGTGCTCGAAGTTGTACGCCGACCACTGGCGCTCGTTCTCGCGATACACGTCGCCCCATGAGACACCGGGAGCCCATTCGATCTCGAAGACGGTCCGCGTTCCCTGAAGGAACATCGCCAGACGCTCGAGCCCGTAGGTGATCTCGGCGGGGATCAGGTCCAGGTCGAGACCGCCGAATTGCTGGAAGTAGGTGAACTGGGTGACCTCCATGCCGTCTATCCAGACCTCCCAGCCGAGGCCCCAGGCGCCGAGCGTCGGGCCCTCCCAGTCGTCCTCGACCAGGCGCACGTCGTGCGCGACGAGATCGACACCGAGCGCGGCGAGGGATTCGAAGTAGAGATCGAGCACGTCGGAAGGCGCCGGTTTGAGGATCACCTGGTACTGGTAGAACTGCTGGAAACGGAACGGGTTCTCGCCGTACCGGCCGTCGGACGGGCGAATGGAGGGCTCGACGTACGCGGCTCGCCAAGGCCTGGGCCCGAGCGCCGCGGAGCGCCGTCGCCGGGTTGAACGTCCCCGCCCCGACCTCGGTGTGGTACGGCTGCATGATCACGCAGCCGTACTCGGCCCAGTAGCGCTCGAGCGTCGAGATCATGTCCTGGAAGGTCGGGGGCGGCACGGGACGCGAATCCTAGACGGCGCTCTCGGCGGGGCTCAGGCCTACCGTCGAGCGAGCGTGCGCATGCGGAAGCCGCCGTGGTACTCGTAGACCGACTCGATGATCCGAAGAACCTCACGTGCAGGCGGGCCGGGAAGCAGTACCTCACGCGCTTCGGCCAGCGGATGCTCGACCAGGGCACGCATGCCCGCGAAGGCTTCGGGTGACAGCGCGACGGCGTCGATCTCACAGTCCGCGCACACCGCACCGCCGGCTGCCGCGGAGAATCCTGCAAGACGCCCCTCGGCGCCACAGTTGGTGCAGCCGGTCAGGTGAGGCAGATACCCGGCGAGCCACAGGAGCTTGAGCTGGAAGGAGAGCGCAAGCGGGTCGAAGACGGCCTCGGCCCGCTCCCGTGCAGGTGGAGCCTGAGGACCGTCCAGCACGTCGAGGAAGCGCACGAGCGCGTGGAATGCCCGGGGATTCTCGTCATGCTCGATGAACAGCCGCAGAACAGCCTCGAGCCCGATGTGGCCCACTGCCGTTCGGTAGGGATCGCTCGCCAATCCCTGATGCGACCGGAGAAGGTCGACGCCGGTCACGGTCCCGAGCTCGCCACGGCCCTCGTGGAGCTGGATGTCGACGTGGCTGAACGGCTCGAGCCTCGCCCCGAAGCGTGAACGAGTCCGCCGGACACCCTTCGCGATAGCGCCCACTCTGCCCTTGTCCCGCGTGAAGAGGTGGAGGATGCGGTCGGCCTCCCCGAACCGCAGGGAGCGAAGGACGACCGCCTCGTCCTTTCGGGTGCGCGAGCCCATCTGGTGAGTCTACGGACCTGCCCGGTCCATATCGGCAGGCGCCCGTGGGGAATCGCAGACCGGCAGCGATCGTTTTCCCTGGTAATGGCAGAAATCACGATGTATTCGACTGACTGGTGCGGCTACTGCGAACGCGCCAAGGCGCTGCTGGAGCGACGGGGGCTCCCGTACGAGGAGATCCGCATCGATCAGGAGCCGAACTTCCGCGAGCGGCTCCACGAGCTCACGGGCGGCTGGACGGTTCCTCAGATCGTCATCGACGAGACACCGATCGGGGGCTATCTCGAGCTCTGGCGCCTCGACCGCGAAGGCGTCCTCGCCGCAAGGACGGCGGCAGCCGGCCACGAAGGCCCGTCGAGCCCACAAGGGCTCGACACCGACGGCAACCTCGCCGCCTAGCAAGGACGGCGGCAGCCGTCCGCGCAGTGGACGGCGAAGCCGGCCACGAAGGCCCGTCGAGCCCGCAAGGGCTCGACACCGACGGCGGCAGCCGTCCGCGCAGTCGCCGGCTTGAGCCGGCCACGAAGGCTGTCGAGCCTGCAAGGGCTCTGCACCCACCGCCCAAGCCGCAGCCCAAGCCTCAGCGAGTCAACTCCCGAGCCCGGTCCGCCGCGGACGGACAGCCGGGTGCTCCGGTGGCTTGCCGGATCCCATCTCTGATCGCCCTCGCGGTGACGTCGGCCGCGACGGCCGAGACCGTCAGGACGTCGACGGGTACGCGTCCGGTTGCGACGCAGTAAACGACATCGCCGTCGACTGCCGTGGCCGAGGGATCGACCGCGCGCGCAACCCCGGCGCTCGCGGCGCGCGCAGTGAGCCAGGCGTCGGTCTTGGTCAGAGCGGCGTCGGTCAGGACGCACACGAGCGTCGTAGCCTCCCGCAGCGCGCGGAGCGGAGACTCTCCCGACGCGAGGAGGTCGACCGTCCGGCGATAGGCGCCATCCCGCCAGACCCCGGCCAGGACCGTCCCATCCTCGGCGAGAACCTCGCCGAACGCGTTCACGACGGCGAGCGCAGCGACCTTTCCACCCCCGGCCAGCGTACGCCCTGCGAAGCCGAGGCCGCCTTTCGTCCACCCGCTCGGGCTGTCGATCTTCCCGACGGTGCACCCGGTGCCGGCGCCGACGCACCCGCGCAGGATCTCGCGACCGGCAGACTCGCACGCCGCGAACCCGGCCGCCCGGTCGGGCCGCCGATCGAAGCTGCCGAGCCCAAGGTCATAGACCACCGCGCCGGCGACGAGAGGCACGATCCCCGCCCGTGTCCGGTACCCGATGCCACGCTCGACGAGGTAGTCCACGACGCCATCCGCCGCAGCGAGTCCGTACGCGCTACCCCCGGAGAGAATGATCGCGTTCACGCCGGATGCGCTGGCTGCTGGTGAGAGCAGGTCGGTCTCCCTCGTCCCGGGCCCGCCTCCGCGAACCTCGCAGGCAACGACGCTTCCCTCGGGCGCCAGGATCACCGTGCAACCCGTCCACGCCTCAGTGTCGGTCCAGTTGCCGACAGAGACACCCTGGGGCAGGAACAGGCTCACTGGCCGTCGTGGAGTTGGCAGCGGGGGCAGAACCACGTGCCGCGTCCCCCGACCCGTGTCTTGACGATGGAGGTGTGGCACCTGACACACGCCAGCCCTCCGCGGCCATAGACGCGAAAATCGTCCTGCATACCCCCCTCGGACCCGAACGGATCGCGATAGTCGCGAAGCGTTGCACCCTGGCGCTCGATGCCGTCCCGCAGGGCGCTGCGAATCGCCCGGTGAAGCGCTTTCACGTGAGACGCGCGCAGGCTTCCGGCGGGTTGCAGCGGGTGGATCCGCGCACGCCAGAGCGCCTCGTCCGCATAGATGTTGCCGACGCCGGCGAGAACACGCTGGTCGAGAAGTGCAGCCTTCACGGGCGATCGCTTGCCGTCCAGCTGCCTGCCGAGCACCGCTGCCGAGAATCGCGGGTCGAGTGGCTCGGATCCTAGCCTGGGCCCAAGAAAGCCGTCGAGCTCGCCGGCCTCGAGGAAATCCCAGGTTCCGAACCGGCGAACGTCGCGATAGGCGACGTCCGATCCGTCGTCTAAGCTGACAACAGCACGCAGATACGGATCGTCCTCGAGGGTCCCGTTGATGCCGTGCCGGAAGCTTCCAGTCATTCGAAGATGAACGAGGAGGTGACGATCGCTCTCGAACTCGATGATGAGATACTTCCCCCGACGCCGAACCCGGACGACGCGCTCCCCCTCGAGAGCAGCTGCCACCGCGTCAGGCGGCTCCGGGCGCGTCAGCCGCCCATCGAGGATGGCAACGTGCTCGAGCCGCCTGCCGGAGAGCAGCGGATCGAGCCGTGAACGAATCGTCTCGACCTCGGGAAGCTCGGGCACGCGGCTAGCCTAGCGCCGGGACGGCCGGCTTCCGTCTGAATCGTGGAGAGGCCTACCACGATCGGAATCGACATGTCCTCCCCGGGCGGGCGCGCTTCAGGGGTAACCACGGTATCGACGGCCATCCGAGGCGAGCCCTCCGGATGCACGCGCCGCCTGATGCTCAGCCGAGAATCTCGAGCACCAGCGGACCGTGAGGGTGCCGCTCCGGCCCGATCTGGTAGCAGCCCGACACCTCGGTAACCCCGGCTACTGCGGCGTCGTCGTCGGCTGCGTGAACCTCGGCCAGGATCTGGCCCGCCTCGATCGGGTCGCCCTGCTTCGCCAGGCAGACGATGCCTGCCGCCGGGTCGTGATCGCCATGGCCCTGGTGGCGACCATCTGCGAGACGGAGCGCGGCCTGGCCGATCCCAGTTGCCCGGAGGACCTGGACAAACCCATCAGAGAGCGCCGGGACGGGACGCACGACCGCGGCCGTGGGCAGAGCGTCCTCCTGTGGATTACCGCCCTGCGCGCGAATCCAGCGCTCGTAGACCTCGAAGGCCGCACCCGAGCGAATAGCCACCTCCACACGACTCGACGCCTCGGCCTCGTCGATCCCGAGGTCTGAAAGCGTGAGGAGCGTCGCGGCAGACATCGTCAGCAGTGCCAGGAGGTCGGCAGGGCCTTCGCCCCTCAGTGCCGCCACCGCCTCACGAACCTCGAGCGCGTTCCCGACGGCATACCCGAGTGGCTGATCCATCGCGGTGAGCTCACAGGCGACACGGCGGCCCGCACGATGCCCCAGCTCCAGCATCGTGGAGGCAAGGCGCCGCGCATCCTCGATGGTCTTCATGAACGCGCCCTCCCCCACCTTGACGTCGAGGAGAATCGCGTCCGCGCCGGCTGCGATCTTCTTCGACATGATGCTCGCCGCGATCAGCGAGATCTCGTCCACCGTCGCGGTCGCATGACGGAGGGCGTAGAGCCTCTTGTCCGCGGGGACGAGCCCCTCCGTCTGGCCGACGATCGCCATCCCGACCTCGTCGATCTGGCGCAGGAACTCGAGCGGTTCGAGCTCGACCCGATACCCGGGAATTGCCTCGAGCTTGTCGAGCGTTCCACCGGTGTGACCGAGACTCCGACCGCTCATCTTCCCGAACGGGACACCGCACGCCGCGACGATCGGGCCAAGCGCGATCGAGACCTTGTCCCCGACGCCACCCGTCGAATGCTTGTCAACGACCGTGCGGCCGAGTGAGGAGAGGTCGACAACGTCTCCGCTACGAACCATCGCATCCGTGAGCGCGAAGGTCTCCGCAGGCTTGAGCCCCCGGAAGTAGACCGCCATGAGGAACGCAGCCATCTGCTCGTCGCTGACGGCACCACACATGTACGCGGCGACGAGCTCCTCGACGTCCTCGACCGAGAGGGCCCCGCCGTCTCGCTTGCGCTCGATCAGCTCAGCCGGCCGGATCACGGCTCCTCGGCGGTTCAGGCTTCCAGGAAGGGTTGTCCGGCAAGCCTGCGGGATGCAGCCTTGCCGCCGAGCCAGGCATTGGCGGTCGCGCCGACGTCGGCGAACTCGCCTTCGTGAATGCGACCCGCCACGTTCCGACCGGCCACGTAGGCCACCAGCAGGGCGTACTCGCGCGAGTGGTCGGTCGACGGCGTCGTCGGATCGCAGCCGTGATCCGAGGTGACGACGAGCAGGTCGTTCGGCTGCAGGAGGCCGAGCAGATCCGGGAGCCTGCGGTCGAAGTCCTGGAGGCAGCGGTGGAAGTTCTCCGGGTCGTTGCGATGGCCCCAGAGCGTGTCGGTCTCGACGAGGTTCGTGAAGATCAGGCCGCTCTCGAGATTCTCGAGCAGCTCTTCGGTCTTCGCGATGCCCTCGCCGTTCGACTTGGTCGGGAACGACTCGTCGATATCGAGTCCCGAGAAGATGTCCGAGATCTTCCCGACCGCATGGACCGTGGAGCCGCTCTCCCGGATCTGCGTGAGGTAGTTCGGGCGCCGTGGCTCGAGGGCGAGATCGTGTCTCCCCGCGCTCCTCACGTAGTTGCCGGGCTCACCGGTGAAGGGCCGAGCGATCACCCGTCCGACAGCGTCCTTCCCTTTGAGGATCTCGCGAGCGATCTCGCAGGCGTGGTACAGCTCGTCGACGGGAATCGTGTCCTCGTGCGCTGCGACCTGGAAGACGGAGTCCGCGGACGTGTAGACGATCCACTTGCCCGTCGTCTGGTGCTCTTCGCCGAGCTCCAGGATGATCTCCGTCCCGGAAGCCGCGATGTTCCCGAGGACACCGCGGCCAGTGCGGTGTGCGAACTCCTCGATGATGCCGAACGGGAACCCGTGTGGGTAGGTCGGGAGCGCCTGTGCCGAAACGATGCCCATGAGCTCCCAGTGGCCGCTCATCGTGTCCTTTCCCTTCGAACGCTCGAGCAGCCGCCCGACGACCGCGGGCGAGCCGGGTTGCGGCGGGCAACCTTCGAGCGGCTCCACGTTTCCGAGCCCGAGCGCCTCGAGATTCGGCAGGTCGAGTCCGCCGACGACGCGGGCGACGTTCCCGAGCGTGTCGGATCCCTCGTCGCCGTAGTCGGCCGCATCGGGCAGCTCGCCGGCTCCGACCCCATCGAGCACGATGATGCACACGCGTGGCATCCGGCTATTCTACGAATCACGCATGGCAGACTTTCTCGGCATCCTCGAGCTCATCGCCTGGGTCCTGTCCGTGGTGACGCTCGCCGCCCTGGTGACCTACGCCGTCATCAAGGGCACGCAGAAGCTCGAGAAGAAGCGTGACGCCGCGAAGGACGCGGCGACGCCCACGAACTCCTGAGGTTACGCCGGGGTAGGCGGCAGAGCGTCTGCCAGGGGCACGTATGGCAGCGAATGAGCCTCTGCGACGGCTTCGTACGTCACCTTCCCGGCGACGACGTTGACGCCGCGCGCCAGTGCCGCGTTCCGCTCGATCGCGCCGCGCACGCCACGGTCGGCGATTGCCTCGACGAACGGAAGCGTCACGTTGGTGAGCGCCTTCGTCGACGAGATCGGAACGGCGCCGGGCATGTTGGTGACGCAGTAGTGCACGATCCCGTCGATCTCGAAGACAGGATCCGAATGCGTCGTCGGGCGTGAGGTCTCGAAGCACCCACCCTGGTCGATTGCGACATCGACGAGCACCGCGCCTGGCTTCATCAACCCGAGCATGTCTCTCGTCACGAGCTTGGGCGCACGCGCCCCGGGAACGAGCACTGCCCCGATGACGAGATCCGCCCCGGTGATCACCTCCTCGATCTGCAGGCGATTCGACATGGCCAGAGTGAGACGGCCGTCCAGCATCATCTCGAGCTCTCGCATTCGCTCCACGGAGCGGTCGAGCACCCACACGTCAGCCTGCATTCCGACAGCGATCAGCGCGGCGTTGTAGCCGACGACACCGCCGCCGAGCACGACCACCTTCGCGGGTGGAACCCCTGGCACGCCCCCCAGGAGAATCCCTCGTCCGCCCTGCGCCTTCTCGAGCGCCCAGGCGCCCATCTGCGTGGCGAGCCGCCCGGCCACCTCGCTCATCGGAGCGAGGAGAGGCAGCCGCCGATCCTCCGTCTCGACGGTCTCGTACGCGATGCAGATTGCCCCAGATTCGACGAGCGCCGACGTCAGCCGCTTGTCGGCAGCGAGATGGAGGTACGTGAAGAGCACGAGATCGTCACGCAGCCGCGAGAACTCCTCGGGGAGCGGCTCCTTGACCTTCAGGACCAGCTCCGACTGATCCCAGACGTCCGAGACGGTCGCGATGACCGCTCCTACCGCACTGTATGCCTGGTCCGGAAACGCACTCCCCAACCCTGCTCCGGACTCCACCAGCACCTCGTGGCCGCGCTCGACCAGCTCGCGCGCACCGGCGGGTGTCAGCGCGACACGATGCTCGTCAGCCTTCACCTCCGTCACCACTCCGACCCTCATGGCGCGCGAAGCGTACCGCCGAGCAAAGAGCCGCGACGAGCTACGGGCCTTGCAGGTAGAGCAGGAGGCCGATGAGAGTCTTCGCGTCCGCGATCTGGACGAGTCTCTCCCTGAGCTCGTCAATGCGCCAGCGCTCGAGCTCGATCGTCTCGTCATCGTCGGGAGAGGCGATTCCCTGGACGAGATCGGTGGCGATGAAGAGATGCACCCGCTCTCGGCAGAAGCCGGGTGTCGTCCAGAACGTCCTCGGAGCGCTCCACACGCCGCCGCGCAACCCGGTCTCCTCCACGAGCTCGCGACGAGCGCTCGCGAGTGGCTCCTCACCCGACTCGATGCGACCTGCCGGGAGCTCGAGCAATTCGCGCCGGGCGGGCGGCCGCAGCTGCTTGACCAACGTCAGGCTCCCCTCGCGGTCGACGGGCACGACGGCGACGACATCCGGCCGGATGACCACCTCGCGCTCCCGCCCGTCCCAGCGCTCCACGTCGACGTCGAGCCAGCGGCCCGAGAACACGCGCCGGACGTCATCCGGCATCACTCGAGGCACTCCCGGGCGAGCCTGCCAGCGGCGAAGGCGGCCGCGAAGAACCATGGGTCGTCTCGCGGGCCCCGACCCATCGTCGAGAGCGGAAGGCCTGCGCAGGCCTCCTCCCAGCCCGTGACGTCGACAACGCGGGATCCTTCGATCTCCTCTGCCAGCTCGATCCCTTCGGGCAGGGGCACGGCGACAGGGCCGAGCGCGAACTGCAGCACCGCGTGAACGTGGTGGGACACGCCGCGGTGGCGACGACGCGCGTCCACCATCGAGACCCGTGGAGCGAGGATCGCCCGCCCACCGAGAGCGATCGCTGCGTTGGCGGCTTCGGCTGCGGACAGAGCCCCGTGGCCGAGCGGCGTGCCCGTGCCCACGATCCCCGGCCCGACCGAGCAGACGACCGCATCGAACGCCTGCCTCGCGCACCAATCGAGCGCGGAGACGACGTTGACGCAGGCAACGTCCCCGTCCAGGCAGGGGCCGGCGGCAATCGCCACCTCCAGCAAGCCAGAGGCCTCCAGCGTCCGCACGCTGTCGGAAAGCGAGACGGGCAGCGCCCCGCCTGCGATCTGGACGTAGGCAACTCGGACTCCCGTGCCGAGCCCGGCGCAGACGGGAGCCAGTTGGCTGTGGAGCGTGCAGCAGACGACGGGTGTGCCTTCCAGGGAAGCTGAATGCTCGCGGTCGCCCTCTTCCTCCCCGTGACGGCTCGCATGCTGAAGCGACGTATAGGGAAGCTTCATCAGGTGAGCGCCGGGTGTGGCCGGGAGGTCGAGGCCCCGGGTGAGATTCGCGTGGAGCACGTCGAATCCGCCCGAGCCGAGACCGAGGTCGAGAGCCTGGGTGTTCACGATCACGTCATCCCCGAGTGCGACCGGGCCGGTAAGCCTCGGGTACGCGATGCACGGACGCCCATCGACCTCGATCCGGGCTAGGCCGGCGACCCGTTCGGTGACTGCGGTGACGCGTCCGCGCCGGAGGCTAAGCGGCATCCCGCGCGAGGTCGACGAGGGCAAGCGTCACGTCGACCATCGCCTCGAGGTCGGCGACGGCGATGTGCTCGCGGGGCCCGTGAATCTCGGCCATCCCGTTCGAGAGGACGACACACGCGAGCCCGCGTGCGCGAAAGACGTTCGTGTCGGCCCCGCCGCCGACCTCCACGTCCCGAGGCTCGAAGCCCGTTCGTTCGAGCGCCCTGCGCGCCAGTGAGAGCGCAGGGTCGGAGGCGTCCACACGGTAGCCGCGGTAGATCTCGTCGATTCGCGTCTCGACCTCGCAGTCCGTGACGGCGGCGGCGTACGCGAACGCGTCGACCATCTCCTGCACCAGCCCGAGCAGCTTCTTCTCGTCTCGCGATCGTGCCTCCGCAATGACCGTGCAGGCCTCAGGGACGACGTTGCGGGCTGATCCGCCGTCGATGCGTCCGACGTTCGCGGTCGTCTCGTGGTCGATCCGGCCGAGCCGGAGGTCGGCGATCGCGCGGGCGGCCGCCTCTATGGCCGACCGGCCTTCTTCAGGGTTGATCCCTGCGTGCGCGGCGTGGCCACGGTAGACGACGTCCAGCACCCGATGATAGGGAGCGGAGACGACGATGTCGCCGATCGGCGCCGCGTGGTCGTAGACGAACCCGACGTCTGAGGCAAGGCGGGTGACGTCGAACGCTGCAGCGCCCTGGCAACCCGTCTCCTCACGCGTCGTGAAGACGAGCTCGACGCCTGCTTGCGGCCGGTTCTCGACGAGCAGGACCCGGACTGCGTCGATCATGGCGGCGACCGCAGCCTTGTTGTCGGCGCCGAGGATCGTCCCTCCGCGGTTTCGCACGACGCCGTCCTCGACGACCGGCTCGAGCGGACCGATGGGTTGAACCGTGTCGAGATGCGCGCAGAAGAAGATCGGAAGGCCCGCTTCGCCGCTTGTCGGCTCGAGACGGGTGTAGATATTGCCTGTGTTCGAATCGACGCTTTCACCGGTTGCGTCCACCTCGACGGGGAGCCCGAGGTCGCGGAGCTCCCTCATCACACGCTCTGCCACGAGCAACTCGTGCCCCGGAGGGCTCGGAATCGCGGCCAGGTCGGTGAAGAGCGTGAGAACGTCGGATCGGGTCACAGCCACGCTCGGGATGGTACTTCGGTCCCTGCGGTCGGGAGCGCTCAGGCCTGCGGAGTCGCTGCGATCTCGACGCCGTGGCGCTCGTTCGAACGCGCGACCGCCGCCCCGACGAAGTCGCGGAAGAGAGGGGCCGGTCGCGTCGGGCGGGACTTGAACTCCGGGTGGAACTGGCTGGCGACGAACCACGGGTGATCCGGGAGCTCGATCACCTCGACGAGACGCCCCTCCTGGAAGGTGCCGGAGATCACGAGACCGGCCTCGACGAGCCGGGGTCGGAAATGGTTGTTCACCTCGTAGCGGTGGCGGTGGCGCTCGTAGACCACGGCCTCGCCGTACGCGGCGCTCGCCTTCGTGTCCTCCGCGAGATCGACCGGGTCGGCGCCGAGGCGCATGCTGCCTCCCATGTCCTCGATCTCCTTCTGCTCCGGCAGGAGATCGATCACGGGGTACGGGGTCTCGGGATCGAACTCGCTCGAATTGGCTCCTTCCAGGCCGCACGCATTGCGCGCGAACTCGATCACGGCGACTTGCATCCCGAGGCAGATTCCGAGGTACGGGATCCCGGTCTCACGGGCGACCCGGGCCGCGAGGATCTTGCCCTCGATCCCCCGGTTTCCGAAGCCACCCGGAACGAGGATCCCGTCCGCACCTGCAAGCTGGCGCTCGGCGTCCTCGGCACTTGTCGCCTCAGCGTCCACCCAGCGGAGCCTGACGTTCGTCGCGTGATGGATCCCTGCGTGCTTGAGCGCCTCCGACACGGAGAGATAGGCGTCCTGCAGCTGGACGTACTTGCCGACGAGCGCGATGACGACCTCGCCGTCGCGACGCCGGATCTGCTCGGCCAGCGCGTCCCAGGCCGACAGGTCGGCAGGAGCCGCGTCGAGCCCGAGCTGGTCGCAGACCAGCTCGTCCAGACCCTCCGCATGAAGCGCGGCGGGGACCAGGTACACGTCGTCGATGTCGCCGTTCGAGATGACCGCCTTCGTCTCGATGTCGGCAAAGAGGGCGATCTTCTCCCGGATGTCGCGCGAAAGGTCGTCGCGCGACCGGCAGACGACGATGTCCGGATGGATACCGATGCGCCGTAGCTCGTTGACCGAGTGCTGGGTCGGCTTCGTCTTCAACTCGCCGGCTGCCTCGATGAACGGCACGAGCGTGACGTGGATGTAGAGGACGTTCGCGGGCCCCTCTTCGCGGCGGAACTGGCGGATTGCCTCGAGGAAGGGGAGCGACTCGATGTCGCCGACGGTTCCGCCGATCTCGGAGATCACCACGTCGGCGTCACTCGTCGCGGCGACACGGCGCACCCGATCCTTGATCTCGTTCGTGATGTGTGGGATCACCTGGACGGTCGACCCGAGGTACTCGCCCTTGCGTTCCTTGCGGATGACGGCGTACCAGATCGAGCCCGAGGTGTGGTTCGCGTTCCGTGAGAGGTTCTCGTCCACGAAGCGCTCGTAGTGACCGATGTCGAGATCCGTCTCGGCGCCGTCCTCGGTCACGAAGACCTCGCCGTGCTGATACGGGCTCATCGTCCCTGGATCCACGTTGATGTACGGGTCGAACTTCTGCACCTGGACACGCAGGCCGCGCGCCTTGAGGAGAGCGCCAAGCGACGCGGCGGTGATGCCCTTCCCGAGAGACGACGCGACGCCCCCCGTCACGAACACGTACTTCGTCTGCGGAGAGCTCATCCGCGCACCCTTCCCAGTCGGTCGAAGGTCGAGAGGATCGGCGTCCGTTCGATGAGTGCGCCGAGTGACGTCCGCTCGCCGAGGTAGTTGAGCGCCGCCGCGCATCCAACGGCGATCCAGCGCTCCCTCGCGGTGAGCCGGGCCACGAGACTCAAGCCTAGCACGGCCCCGAGAGCGTTCGATCCGGCGTCACCGAGCATCATCCGTTCGCGCAGATCGTATGGAAGCAGGAGGACGGCCAGCACCGCGTACGGCTCGGCTCCACTCATTCGGAGCAGTATCGCGGCAGGCAGAAACGCCTTGAGCGCACGCCCCGGACGCGTGTCGAGTTGATTCACGGCGTTCGCGGACAGGCCCACGAGGAGCGCGCCGCTGACGGTGCCCGTTGCCAGGAATCCCGCAACGGGCACGAGTACGAGCTTCAGGACGCCGGTCGTACTCCCGCTGCGGAGGTGAGCCTGCCAGCCTCGCTCCGGCCCGCTCCAGATGTCGTCGGCCAACCCGACGGCCGCGATCGCGGCAACCGCAGCTGCGTCCCGGCCGCGCGCACCGAGACCCCCGAGCATCACGGCCGCACCGACGAGCGGAAGCCGATTCCCGCGGAAGTTCACGGCGAGAGGACCTGAGGCGAACACGGCATCGGCGAGCTGACGGCCACGGTGCACGAACCCGCGGAGCATCGCGACCGGTCGGTCGGTGGGACAGGTCGAGCTCGACCTCGCAGACGTCGAGGCCGGCGCGTACCGCGTCGATCGTCATGCGCAGCTCGCACCCGAAGCCGCGCGCGAGCGGGAAACAGGCAGCTCGCGCTCGCGCGCTGAGATAGCGCTGCCCGGAGAGCGGCTCGGCTGCTTCGAAGCCACAGCGAAGGCGGATCAGCCGCCTCGAGGCCTCCTTCGCCAGCCCGAAGCCTCCGCCGACGCGCTCGGCGAACGAGGCGATCGCGAGATCGGAGTCGGTGGCGATGAGCGGGCTGAGATCGCCCTCGAGATCAGCGTCGCAGAGGAGGAGCGGGCCGGGTGGAGCGACGCTCTCGGCTGCGGTCAGCGCCTCGCCCTTGCCGAGCCGGGGAGTCCGGACGACCGTCGCGCCGGCGCGGAACGCAACCTCGCCGGTCCGGTCACGAGAACCGTCGTCACCCACGATGATGTTGACTCCGGGGAAGCCGTTCCGGAGCCGGGCGACGAGCGGCCCGATCCGCTGCTCCTCGTCGCGCGCCGCAACGAGGATTGAGAGGTCAGCCGCCGGCAACGGTCACGGTGGGAACGGGCGGGATCGGCGGCGAGACACCGTCGGGGGCTTCTGCGCCGACGCCGTAGTGCCCGGGTTCCCCGCCGCCGAGGAGGACGGCCAGCGACACGTGCCCCGCGAGCTCGTCGAGGTTGTTCACCGTGGAGACGCCCGCGTCCTTGAAGAACTCGATCGCCGCGACGTCCGCTCCGATCGATTCGACACCGACGACCGGGAGGCCCTGGGACGTGAGGCCCTTCGTCAATCCGTCGATGAGCTCCTCCGACCCCTGGTTCGCGGCGAGCTCGTCCGGGTCCTTCGTGTCGGGCAGGAAGCCATGACCTGACGATGATCACGCCGTCGACCGGGTCGGAGAGCGCGCCCGTCCGCTCGGCGACGAGGTCCCCGGACAGCGTCTCCCAGAGCGGGGTCTCCCCTCCTTCGACCAGCTCCTTCCCGAGCGCTTCGCCGAGGTCGCCGAGGCGGCCCTCACCACCGTACGCCGCGAGCAGAGGATCGGCGGCCAGCGAGCTCGAGATCTCCGCGGCGTCGACGGGAAGGTCGAGTGAGGTCAGCCGGACGGGAGGCCCGGAGCTCGCGTCCGTGAGGGTCTCCTCGATCTCCGACCGCAGACCCGGATCGATGCGGCCGAGAAAGACGACCGCAAAGCCTTTGTCCACCAGCCGGTCGGTCATGAGGGCGGGGTAGGCGTTCTTCATCAGCTCGTCCGACGTGCTTCTCGCCTCGGCCGCGCTCTTGGCGCGCGCGTTCGCAGCCTCGACCTGCTTCGTCAGGGCATCGATCCTGTCCTGGCGGAAGCTGAGCGTTGCGTCCTGGACGTCCGTCCCCCGCGAGACGATCGCGACGCCGATCACGATGCCGACCGCGAGCGCGACGAACACCGCGGCCAGCGACGCGACGTGATAGCGGAGGTCGAACATCGCGTCTCACGCCCTCATTCGAGACCGAGGATCGAGCGCAAGCGATCGACGAGGGCGGCGATGAAGTCTCGGAGCTCGGGCGAGGCGACCACGGCAGCGGCCATCACGGCGAGCACCGCGGCGAGGAATGCGACGAGCGGCCAGATTCCGACGCGCTGGCGGAAGAGACGGGAGACGCCGCGGGCGTCGACGAGGATCTCCCCCACCTTGAGCCGCGTCAGGAAGGTGGAGGACATGCCGGCGCGATTGCGCTCGAGGAACTCGATCAGGTTGAAGTGCGTGCCGACGGCGACGATGAGGTCGGCCCCCTTCTCGTACGCGAGCAGCATCGCGAGGTCCTCGCTGATCCCCGGCGTCGGGACGAGCGTCGAGGGGAGTCCGAGTCGATCCAGTCGCGTGCGGCCGGGCGCGGCGCCGTCCTCGTAGGCGTGCACGACGAGCTCGGCACCCGACTGGAGCGCCTCGTCCGAGACCGAGTCCATGTCGCCGACGATGACCTCCGGCCGGTAGCCGGCCTCGAGCAGCGCGTCCGCTCCCCCGTCGACCCCGACGAGCACGGGCTTGAAGTCTCGGATGTACCCCCGGACGATCGCGAGGTCCTTCTTGTAGCCGGGCCCGCGGGCAACCACGAGCGCATGGCGCTCGCGGAAGCGCGTCTTCAGCTGCGGGAGCTGGATACCCTCGGCAAGGAGCTTCCCCTCCTCGCGCAGGTACCGCATCGTGTTGTCGGCGAACGACTCGAGCGCCTCGGTGACGCGGCCCTGCTGCTCGGCCATGAGCTGCTCGAGCTCGTCGCTCGACAGCTCGTGCCCGACGGCGACGCGCGTGCCGTTCCGGAAGAGCGACGAGCCGCGCACCGACAGGCGCTCTCCCTCGCGCACCTGCTCGAAGAGCGGGGCGCCGGGCGCGTCGATCAGGCAGACGCCGCCGCGGACGAGCTCGAGCGGCCCAGGATTCGGATAGCGCGGGCTGATCGACGGGGACACGTTCACGACGACCCGAACGCCCGACTCGACCAGCTCCTCCGCCGACACGCGATCGAGCCCTGCGTGGTCGATGATCGCGATGTCCTCGGGCCCGAGGCGCTTGACGAGCCGCTTGGTGCGCCGGTCGAGCCGCGCCGTGCCGTTGAACTCGAGGACCCTCATCGGATCGCCTCGAGGAACTCGGCGCCGCCGAGCATTCGCTCGAGCTCTGCGGCGCGCTCGGCTTCGTCCAGCACCTCGATGCGCGTGTGCGTCGGGTCGCCGGCGATCTTCTCCACCCTGAGATGGCGGTCGGCCACGCTCGCGAGTTGCGGCAGATGCGTGATCACGACGACCTGGGAGACGGTGGCGAGGCGTCCGAGCGACTCCGCGACCGCATGTGCCGTGCGGCCGCCGATGCCTGCATCGATCTCGTCGAAGACGATGGTCGGCTCGCCAGCCTGGGCGTGGGCAACCGCACGGAGGGCGAGCGCGATGCGGGACAGCTCCCCTCCCGAGGCCGTCGACGCGACCGGTGCGAACGGCAGGCCCGGATTCGGCCTGATCAGGAACCCGACGTCGTCGGCGCCCACCGGGCCAGGATCGCGCTCGCCGATCTCGACGCGGAGATCGCCGTCACCGAGCCCGAGGCTCGCGAGCTCGGCGCGCGCGGCATCTGCGAACGGGACGGCGGACTCGGTCCGTGCAGCCCGAAGCGCCTGTGACTCGACCAGGTACCGGCTCTCCGCGTCGGCGAGTGCGGCCTCGGCTACGGCGACAGGATCCTTTCCGCTCTCGAGCGCAGCCAGCTCGTCGCGCGCGGCGGCGGCACGATCCACCAGCTCCGCGTCCGTCGAGACGGCGAACCGGCGCTTCGAGTCCGAGAGCTCGGAAAGACGCTCCTCGACGGACTCGATCCGTCCCGGCTCCGCCTCGAGCGACGCCAGAAAGCCTCGCAGCTCCGACCCGGTGTCACGGAGCACATCCGCGATGTCCGCGAGGCTCGATGATGCAGCCCCTAGCTCGGGCGCAAGCTCCGCCACCGGAGCCAGCGCCAGGTGCGCCTTCGCGACGAGGTCGGCTGCTCCGTCCGTATCGCCGCGGTCCGGAGACAGCGCGTCGGCGGCGCTCGAGGCCGCCTCGGCGATTCCCGAGGCGTTCCGCAGCCGCTCTCGCTCGCGGCGAAGCGAGTCCTCGGTGCCCGGCTCGATGCCGTCCGCTGCCTCGACGAGCGCTTCGAGCTCCGCGACCCGAGCCTCACGTCCAGCCGCGGAGGCGGCCAGCTCGTCGCGGTGGAGCCGCGCCGCCTGGAGCGCGCGCCACGCCACGGTCGCGGCCTGGCGGCGACGCAGCTGCTCCTCTCCGGCAAATGCATCGAGCGTGTCGAGTTGATGGGCGGGACGGGCAAGACGGCGCTGCTCGAACTGGCCGGACATCGCGATCAGCCGCTCGACGAGCGCTGCCACGTCCTCCTTCGGCGCGGTCCGACCCCAGGCGTACGCGCGACTGCGACCGTCTGCGAATACGCGCCGTGCGGCGACGAGTCCCGGCTCGTCCTCAGGGCGCAGCTCCGCGAGCGAGCCGAACTCCTGCTCGTCGAGGAGCCCATCCGGCAGGTCGAGCTCGGCTTCGACGTATGCCTCGCCCCCAGAAGGGCCGACGAATGCCACATCGCCCTTGGCGCCGAGCAGCAGCCCGATCGCCTGGGTCAGGATCGTCTTTCCCGCTCCCGTCTCGCCGGTCACGACGTTCAGGCCGCTACCGAGGGCGATGTCGGCCTCGCGGATCAGGACGAGATTCTCGATGTGGAGCCGCCTAAGCACTCAGGAACACATCTCTGTATCGGCTGAAGAACGTCACTTCTGGAAGCAGCGCGAGGAGCGCCTTCTGGGCGCCCACGTCGACCGAGAGCGACTGGCCGGGTGCCAGCTCGCCGACCCGGCGCCCGTCGACGAGCACGGTCACAGAGACGTCTGGCGTGTCGTTTTCGACGTTCAGACCCAGCCCGGAGGGGACGACGAGCGGCCGGGCGTGAAGTGAATGCGGCGCGACGAAGGTGATCGCCATCGCGTCGAGGCCCCGCATGATCACGGGTCCTCCGTTCGAGAGGTTGTACGCGGTCGACCCGGAAGGCGTGCAGCAGATCATCCCGTCGCACGCAGTCGCGCCGAGCATCTCGCCGCCAAGGGTCGAGCCGAGCTCGACCATCCGCCCCGGAACCGAGCTCGTTGCGACGACGTCGTTGACGGCCGCGTGCGGCTTCCCGTCGAGGCACGCGGCGATCGTCGCAAGCTCGACAACTCTGTACTCGCCTGCGAACGCGCGCCGAAGGCCGACCTCGAGCTCGGCCGCCGCGATGCTGGTGAGAAACCCAATCCGCCCGAAGTTGACCCCTATCACCGGGGTTCTCGTCCCGAGGAACCGATGGAGCGCCCGGAGCATCGTTCCGTCTCCGCCGAGTGCGATCGCCAGATCGACGTCTTCCGCGGTTTCGACGTCGAGCAGCTGGACGCCGAGCCCGGCCGCAGCGGTCTCGAGCCGCGCGAGCGCCTCGCCGATCACCTCGGGCCGGCCGTGGGTCACGACGGCTGCGCGCTTGACCGCGCTAACCGACTGCAGCGTCGACCCAGTCATCGATCATCTCGGCGGAGGGCTCGTGACCCGTCGCGCGATCGGCGAGCGACAGGAAGAACTCCCGGTTTCCCTTCGGCCCTGGGAGCCTGGAGTCGGCGATTCCTGAAAGCGTGGCGCCCCACTCTGCAACCGTGCGAGTGAGATCGTTGAGGACGCGCCGGTGTATCGCGGGATCCCGGACGACACCACCGGATCCGACATCGGCGCGCCCGGCTTCGAACTGCGGCTTCACGAGGACGAGCGCCCGCCAGCCGGGACGGGCACAGAGGAGCGACGGCGGCAGCGCGAGGCGGATGCTGATGAACGAGACATCGCAAGTGACGAAGGTCGGGGGAAACGGCAACTCGCCGCACGTGAGTCGCCGTGCGTTGGTTCGCTCGAGCAGCGTCACCCTCGCGTCGCGGCGAATCCGCTCGTGCAGCTGCCCGCGCCCGACATCAACCGCGCAGACGCGCGCAGCGCCGGCCTGAAGCAAGCAATCCGTGAAGCCTCCGGTCGAGGCACCGAGGTCGAGGCAGTCTTCGCCACTGACGTCGATCCCGAGGTGCTCGAGTGCGTTCGCGAGCTTGTCGCCACCCCGTGAGACGAAACGTGGCATCTCGGTGAGCTCGAGCGGCGCATCCGGGTCGACAGCCGTTCCGGCCTTGTCGAATCCCTTCACGCGCCCGGCCAGGACAAGCGCCTGAGCCTGCGAGCGCGTCTCCGCAAGACCGCGCTCGACAAGGAGGACGTCGAGGCGTTTCTTCACGCCGAAAGAGTACTCGCGGCCCCGGAGTAGTACGAGTGACCCGACGGGACAGTCTCGACCGGATCGCCGACGAAGGCACGGTAGCTCGCCTGTGCGAGGGCTGGTCTCGGCGAGAAACGCACAAGGAGATCGGCGGCAGCAAGGAAGCTCGGTACGGGAATCAGGCCTGAAGTCGCCCGATGGCTGCTCCATCGCCATTCCTCGGGCAGATCGCAGATGCCTGCGCGGACTGGGTTCTGTACGACGTAGCGCACCGCCGCGAGGACGTGCGCGTCGCTCCCGACCTCGGCAGCTCCATAGCGCGCGCCAAACAGGTGTCCTCGCCGCGCATGGAAGCGGTTGAACGCCTGGGCGTATCCACCGTTGAGGTGCTGCATCCCCGCCGCAAGGTTCGGCTGAGGAGTCGTCACGAGCAGGTGATAGTGCGTCCCCATCAGGCAGTACGCAAGGCATCGCCAGCCATACCGCTGGACGATGTTCCTCAGCCGGACGAGGAACTGACGGCGATCGAACGTGTCACGAAACACGAACTCTCCGTCCACACCGCGAGTCGTCACGTGGTACGTCGCACCGGGGTACTCACAGCGGATTCTCCTGGGCATCCGGCCAGGCTAGACACCCTTTGCCGACGTTTTCTCGCGACATGTGCCAATGGCGTGTCAGAGCGGTTCCGGATGTGTGTACGTCTCGAAGGGGTCTGACCCCGATCGGGACGCCTCGCGGATTGCCTCGCTCCCGGCGGCGCGCCGGATTCCGGCGATCAGGCGCGGCGCGCGTGGATCGACGCGACGATGTCCGCCAGCATCGAGGTGTCCACCGGCAACCGGCCGAGCTCGACCTGAACACGCGCGTGCGTCTCGTCGGCTATCTCGCGTGCCCGTTCGAGGCCGTAGAGCGAGACGTACGTCACCTTCCCGGCCGCCTCGTCCTTGCCCGGCGTCTTCCCGAGCTCCTCGACCGTCCCCGTCGCATCGAGAATGTCGTCGACGATCTGAAACAGCAGCCCGACGTCGTCCCCGAACGTCCGCCAGTCGGCCTGCTCGTCGGGCGGCACACGCGCCACCTCGATCGCACACCCGACGCAGGCTCCCAGGAGCTTCCCCGTCTTCAGGCGGTGGAGAGCGGCGAGCCCATCACCGTCCAGATCCCCGTTCGTCGTGATGTCGACGTACTGGCCCCCGATCATCCCGAGCGTCGCTGCGGCGAGCTCGCGCGCCGGCCCGGCCTGCGGATACCGAAGGACGAGCCGGAAGGCCTCGGCGAGAAGCGCGTCACCCGCGAGGATCGCAACGGCCTCGCCGAACGCCACATGGGCACTCGGCTGGCCGCGGCGGAGATCGTCGTCGTCGAGGGCGGGCAGGTCGTCATGGACGAGGCTGAACGTGTGGACGAGCTCGAGCGCGCACGCCGCCGGCAGCAACTCGTCCGGCGGGCGCCCGAGGGCCTCTCCGGTTGCGAGACACAGCACGGGACGGATCCGCTTGCCGCCGCCGAGGAGCGAGTAGCGCAGCGCGGCTTCCAGCCGGCCGAGATCGGCCGAGAACGGCAGCTCTCCGAGGAAGCCCTCCGCGAGCGAGCGCAGCTCATCCGGCCGGTGCATCCGGCCCCCGGCGGCGCAGGCTATCGACCTCGACCTGGACCTCCTTCGCGAGATCGACGAGATCCTTCAGGACGTCGACCGCGGCTTCCGAATCGTCCGCCTCCTCGAGGCGCTTCCGGGCGTCCTCCAGCCGGTCGAGCAGTGTCTGGAGGCGCTCGCTCGTTGCCTCTGGCTCGCTCACGGCCGTACCCTAACGCCCGGGCGCGACGACCACGAACTCGTCGTCTTCACGCCGCCTCCCGGACGATCCGGCCGAGGATTCCGTTGACGAGGCTCCCCGCCTCGGCGGCGCCGTAGGTCTTCGCAAGCTCGACGGCTTCGTTCAGCGCCACCTCGACGGGAACCTCGGCGCGGTCGAGCTCGCGGATCGCCATGCGGAGGACGTTGCGCTCGACGACGCCCAGGCGATCCGCCGTCCAGTCCCGGGCAGCGTCCGTGATGCGACGGTCGAGCTCCGGCGCCTCTGCGACGACCTCCTCGGCAAGCCGTGCCGCGAACGGATCGATCTCCCCCTCGAAGAGAGAGGCGAGAGGCTGCCCGGTCACGTCCCACTGGTAGAGGAGGAAGAGCGCCTGGCGGCGGGCTGCGCGCCGACCGCTCACGGGGCGCTCAGCGCGGTCATCGTGCCTGCCGCCTCGTCGAGGTACGAGGTGGTGTAGTGGCCCGTCAGGAAATCGTCGCTCGCCATGATCTCCGCAGCCAGGGACGCTGTCGTCGGGACGCCCTCGACCACGAGCTCGGCCAGGGCACGGGACGCGCGGGAGACCGCAGCAGGGCGATCCTCGTCCCAGACGATGAGCTTGGCGAGAAGCGAGTCGTAGGCGGACGGGATCGCGTAGCCCTCGTAGAGATGCGTGTCGAGACGAACGCCAGGGCCGAGCGGTGGCTCGAACCTCGTCACGGTCCCCGGGGTCGGCATGAATCCCCGCGCCGGATCCTCGGCGTTGACGCGGATCTCGATGGCGTGGCCGTGTCGCTCTGCTCGGCCCTCTCCGGGCAGCCCGTCTCCCGCGGCGACGCGAATCTGGCCGCGGACGAGATCGATGCCAGTCACCAGCTCGGTGACCGGATGCTCGACCTGGAGCCGGGTGTTCATCTCGATGAAGTAGAACTCTTCGCCCGAGACGAGAAACTCGATCGTGCCCGCACCGCGATAGCCGATCGAGGCGCAGGCACGGGCGGAGGCCTCCTCGAGCTGCTCGCGCAGACGAGGCGTGACGCCGGGCGACGGCGACTCCTCGATCAGCTTCTGGTGGCGTCGCTGGATCGAGCAGTCCCGCTCGCCGAGCGTGAGCACACCTCCTTCGCCGTCGCAGAGCACCTGGATCTCGACGTGCCGGGCGCTCTGGACGGCCTTCTCGACGTAGAGCGACGAGTCCGAGAACGCCGCCTGGGCCTCGGCCGACGCCGCTGCGTATGCGTCCTCGACGTCGTCGGCGTCATCGATCAGACGCATCCCGCGTCCGCCGCCTCCGGCCGTTGCCTTCAGGAGCACCGGATAGCCGATCTCGTCCGCGAGGCGTCGAACCGTGTTGCTCCCGTCCACGACCGACGATCCGGGCACGATGGGGACTCCGGCTGTTGCCATCGTCTCCCGGGCCCGTGACTTGTCACCCATCACGACGATCGACTCGGGTCGCGGTCCGATGAAGATCAGGTCGTTGTCCTCGCAGACACGGGCGAACGCCGCGTTCTCGCTCAGGAACCCGTACCCGGGATGCACCGCCTGGCAGCCGGTCGTCTCGGCGGCTGCGATGACGCTCGCGACGTTCAGGTAGCTCGAGGACGGCGCCGGCGGGCCAATGCAGACTGCGCGGTCCGCGAGCCTGACGTGAAGGGAGTCCTGGTCGATCGTCGAGTACACGGCGACGCTTTCGATCCCGAGCTCGCTGCACGCTCGGATCACGCGGACGGCGATCTCGCCCCGGTTGGCGATGAGGATCCGCTGGAACACGGGACCCGGACCCGGCTCAGACCGCGTCGAGCGGGCGGGCGCCCGTCGGCTCCAGCTCGAACAGGAGCTGCCCGTACTCCACGGGCGCTGCGTTCTCGACGCAGATCGACCGCACGATGGCGTCTGCCTCGGCCTTGACCTCGTTCATGAGCTTCATCGCCTCGAGAATGCAGAGCGTCTGCCCGCTCTCGACCGTGTCGCCCACCTCGACGAACGGCGTGGCCCCCGGTTGGGACGCGCGGTAGAACGTGCCGACCATCGGTGACTCGACCCGGACGACGCCGTTGTCGGACGGCGCGACCGGGCTCTCGTCGGTGAGCTCGGTCGCCGGCGCGAGCGGGGCGATCACCCCTTCAGGACGTTCGTCGCCGTGCCTGACGGTGACTCGCATCTCGCCTTCCTCGATCGTGATCTCGCCGATCCCGGACTCCTGGACGAGGTCGATCAGCTCGCGAATTCGATCGGCGCGCGACTCGTCGACACCGCTCGTCCCGAGCGACTCCTCTCCCCTCGCACGGGCACGAACGGTGCGAAGGAGCATCTCGGCGTCCTCACCGAAGAGCGCGAGCAGCAAGAGCTCCTCCTCACTCGTCGCGAGCCCGCGGGCAGCATCGCGGAGCTCCTCGAGATGGACGGGATCGGCCTCCACCAGATCCGCGTCGCCTGCGGTGAGCTCCACGGCCCGACGCACGACCGGGTCGATCGCGTGAGGCGGCGACCCGTACAGGCCGTCAACCAGCAGCCTGATCTCGTCGACGACCGTCTGCCACCGCTGGGCCGAGAGCACGTGGAGCAGCGCCTGGGACCCGACGATGTTCGAGATGGGTGCGCCGAGCGGGGGCCAGCCACACTCCATCCTGACCCGGGCGAGCTCCTCGAGGACGTCATCGAGCCGATCGGAGAGGCCGTACGCGCGCAGCCTGTCGTCGAGGCTCGCGACGAGCCCCGCCGGGAGCCGGTGCTCCGCCGCACGGACCGCGTCACGAGGCGAGAGCGGCGGGACCGGCACGTCGCCGAGCGATGCGTCGACGAGCTCGCAGGCGCTCCAGAGCGTTTCCAGGTCGACGCCCGTTCCGTCCCCGATGCCTCCGAGCGACTGCGAGAGAGCCTCGGCGGAGGGCCGGTAGAGCGTGATCGCGACCGGGTAGATCGTGCAGCCGACGGGCGTGGCACCCCCACGCGCTGCCTCGAGCGCGGCTGCCAGCGCGCGTCCCGCGGCGCCCTGGCAGAAGAGACCGACAGGCAGTCCGCTTGCGTCACGCACACGCTCGACGAGCTCCCGCGCATGGGCTGCGTCGAGCGATCCTGCCGGGTCGTTGACGATGATCCTCGATGGCGCGAGCTCCGCGATGGCCTTGGCCCGCTCGACGAGCTCGTCGGGCTCCCCGCCGGGCCCGGGGTTGTGAACGAGCCCGATGGCCGCCTCCTTGCCGGCGGCGTGCACGGCCTTGACGGCATCGACGAGATTCGACACGTCGTTCAGCGGGTCATGCATCCGGAAGACGTCGATGCCGCTCTCGGCGGCGCTCGCGACGAACCGGCGCACGAGGTCGCCCTCGAGCGGGCGCGAGCCGACGAGGAACCGGCCGCGAAGGGCCATTCCGAGAGGCGTCGAGCAGCGAGCGTCAAGCGCGCGAATCCGTTCCCAGGGGCTTTCGACGCCTCCCTCGACGAGCCAGTCGAAGCAGCCGCCGCCGGATACCTCGAGACAGCCGAACCCCGCCTTGTCGAGCGTGCCGGCGAGCTCGAGCAGCTTCGCGCTCCCGACGTGACGGGCCAGCGGCTCCTGGCTCAGGAGCCGGATCGTGGTGTCCCACAGCTGGGTCACGCCGAGCCTGCCGTCAGACCCGCGAGATGTAGCGGCGCTCGCGCGGGTCGACCTTGAGCCGGTCACCGATGTTCACGAACAGCGGAACCTGCACGACCGCGCCTGTCTCGAGGGTCGCCGCCTTCGTCACGTTCGAGACCGTGTCGCCCTTGACCCCAGGCTCCGTCTCGACGACGTCCAGCTCGACCGAAGCGGGAAGCTCGATGCCGCCGGGCCGTCCGTCGAGCGTCAACAGCATGACCGAGCTCGACGGCTGGAGGAACTCGAGCGCGTCCGCAATCTCCGCACGCGGAAGGCTGATCTGCTCGTAGCTCTCCGCATCCATGAAGACGACCTCGTCACCCGAGTCGTAGAGGTACTGCACGCTCTTCGTCTCCGTGTGGACGCGGGGCATCTTCTCGCCGGCCCTGAACGTCCGCTCGACGACCGACCCGGTCTCGGCGTTCTTCAACTTCGTCCGAACGAAGGCGCCACCCTTCCCCGGCTTGACGTGCTGGAACTCGACGATGCGCCACACCTGCCCGTCGATCTCGACGTGCATGCCGTTCTTGAACTGGTTGGTGGAGATCGTCTCTGCCACGGCGGTGGATTCTAGCGGCGGGCGGTCGCAACCTCGTTAGGCTCTATCCCTGGGCCGTGCGGCGCAGCTCTTTCGTGAACTGCGTCAGCACCTCGGGGCCGTCGCCGGTGACGATCACGAGATCCTCGATCCTGATCCCGCCGAGGCCCGGTAGGTAGATCCCCGGCTCGACCGTGACGACGTTTCCGGCTTCGAGGATGTCCGTCGACCCCTTCGCGAGGCGCGGATCCTCGTGGATCTCGAGGCCAACCGCGTGGCCGACGTTGTGGAACACGGTGTACCCCTCGTCGGCCAGGATCTGCCGCGCGATCGCGTCGACCTCGACGCAGGCCGCGCCGGGTCGCACCGCCGCGAGCGTCGCGAGCTGCGCGTCGAGACACACCGCGTAGGCGCGCTCGAGCTCCGCCGGCAGGGAGCCTGTCGCGAACGTTCTCGTTCCGTCGGAGCAGTAGCCGTCGACGACGCAGCCGGCATCGACGAGAAACGTCTCGCCGGGCTCGACGCGACGGTCGCCCGGGTGGTGATGCGGTCTCGCCGCGTTCGGCCCGCTCGCCACGATGGGGTCGAACGACACGTCGTCGGCGCCGAGATCACGCAGCGTGGACTCCATCCACCAGGCAAGGTCCGCCTCCGTCCGTCCGACGACCGGCTCGAGAGCGAGCCTCTCGTACGCCTGGTCGAGGATCTGTGCGGATGCCCGGATCGCGGCGAGCTCGCCAGCGTCCTTGACCGCACGAAGCCGCTCGACTGCGCCCTCGACCGGAACGAGCTCCACGCCGCTCGCCGCGAGTCTCGAGTGTCGCGACACGCTCACGTGTGCGGCTTCGAATCCGACCCGACCGGTTGCGAGCTCGCGCAGGCGCCCCGAAAGATCTCCGGGCGCCTCGTGCGTCGTCTCGACGACCTCGACGTCCGGGATCGCGCCGGCGGCCTCCAGGTAGCGACCGTCGGTCAGGAGGATGCTCCGCGTGGCAGCGACGAGAAGGGCGGCGTTCGAGCTCTGGAACCCCGTCAGGTAGCGAACGTTCGTCGCGTTCGTGACGAGCAACGAGTCCGCGCCCAGGTCGGGCAGCCGCTCGCGTAGACGGGCGACACGGCTCACGAGTGCTCCGTGAGCCAGACGAGCGCATCGCGGTATCCGTCGGGCCCCCGGCCGACCACGCGGTGCACGACGACGTCCTCGATCACCGATGTCCGCCGCCATTCCTCGCGCGCGGCGATGTTCGAGAGGTGGACCTCGACCACAGGGACGT
This sequence comes from uncultured Thermoleophilia bacterium, assembly GCA_963710975.1. Taxonomy (GTDB): domain Bacteria; phylum Actinomycetota; class Thermoleophilia; order Gaiellales; family Gaiellaceae; genus JBBQXH01. Next base: position 793,004 of record CAVQCG010000004.1, read on the forward strand.
CGAAGAGCTCAACCGCGTCCCTGATCGCGTAGCTGTAGTGCGTCCAGGCGCCGGGGTTGATGACGATGCCGTCAGCCCAGCTGCGTGCCTCATGGCACCAGTCGATGAGCTGACCCTCGTGATTCGTCTGGAAGCAGCGGACGGAGCAGTCGAGCTCCATCGCCCACTGGTAGATCCGCGTCTCCAGCTCGTCGTAGCTGATCCCGCCATAGAGCTCGGGGTCCCGGTCGGCGAGCGCGTTCAGGTTCGCGCCGTTCAGAACAGCGATGCGCACGGGACCGGAGTCTATGTGGCGACGAGCGCTCCGAGCGCCTCGCGAATCTCGGCCTCGGGAAGCTCGACCGGAAAGACGGGCTTCCCCGGTGCCTCGAGCAGCACCAGCCGGATGCGGCCGCCGCTCGCCTTCTTGTCGTAGGTCATCGCGCGCCAGGCAGCCTCAGGGTCGACGCGGGCCGGCTCGACCGGGAGGAGGCGCTCGACCGTCTCGAGAACCGACCGGTCGAGCCCCAGATGCCGCATGGAGAGCCGCAGGGCCGCCCGCAGCCCGAGCGCGACCGCCTCGCCGTGGCTCGGGCCCTCGTAGCCGCCGGCCGCCTCGATCCCGTGGGCGAACGTGTGCCCGAGATTGAGGATCGCCCGCCGGCCTCGCTCGGTCGGGTCGGCGAGAACGACGGCTGCCTTGAACGCCGCGCAGGCACGAACCATCCCCTCGTCATCGAGGCGCCAGACCTCGCGCCCGGCGAGCAGGCCGGTCTTCACCACCTCCGCCATGCCCTCGGCCCGCTGGCGATCCGGCAGGGTGGTCAGGAGGGCCGGGTCGATGACGACCAGAGCAGGAGCGTTGAACGCGCCCACGAGGTTCTTCCCCTTCGCGAGGTCGATCCCGGTCTTCCCGCCGATCCCGGCATCGACCTGGCCGACAAGCGTCGACGGCACGGGAACCCAGCCGGCAAGCCCCCGCAGGTACGTGGCGGCGACGAACCCGGCGACGTCTGTCGTCGTTCCTCCGCCGAGCGCGACGAGGAACGCCGAGCGATCGACCGCGAGCTCGTCCCAGAGCCGCTCGCAGACCTCGAGAGACTTGGCGGCCTCGCCCGACGGCACGGTGTGGGTCGACGCGAGACGGTCGCCGAGATCGGGCCGGTGAAGCTCCAGCACGTTCTCGTCGGCGACCAGCGTCAGCGCGGCGTCCCCCGGGACGAGGTCGCCGAGCCTCGCGATCGCACCCGTCTCGACGTGAATCCCGCCGGCCGCGAGGAGCACGCCGTCGGTATCGCGGGCGACCGCCTGCGCGACCTCGTGGTACAGGGGCTGCCGCAAGGCGTGGAGCCGCCGGAACGCGCTCTCGTCTCGCGCCAGCGGCCTGTCGCTCCAGCGCACGCGCCTCCACGCGTCCTCGACGGAGACGTCGAGGAGCACCGTGAACGCGCGCTCGCGCAGCGCGGCCCGAGTCTCCGCGTCGCCGACGGCCCCTCCGCCGAGCGCGAGCACCGACGGCTCCGGCCGTTCGAGCAGCCTTCGCGTGAAGGTGCCCTCGCGCTCGCGGAATCCCTCTTCGCCGAGCTCGGCGAACAGCTCCGGAATCGTGCGGCCCTCATGGGCCTCGAGCTCCACGTCGACATCGACGAACGGGCGCTCGAGCAGGTGCGCGACCCTCGAGCCGGCGCTCGACTTGCCGGCGCCCATGAAGCCGGCGAGGGCTAGATGACGGCCGGTCGCCGGACCCACTCGATCCGCTCCAGATACGAGCGGTGCGCCGCCACGAAGTCTCCGATCGAGTCGCCGCCGAACTTCTCCCGAGCGGCGGCGGCGATCTCGAAGGACACCACGGCCTCGCCCACTACGGCAAGCGCCTCGATCGCGCAGACGTCAGATCGCTCCACCAGGGCTGTCGCCGGCTCACCGCTCGCAAGGTCGACCGACCGCAGCGGCTTCATGAGCGTCGGCAGCGGCTTCATGGCGGCCCTGACGACGATGTCCTCGCCGTTCGAGATGCCGGCCTCGATTCCGCCTGCCCGGTTGGTCTCGCGATAGAAGCCGTCGGCGTCACGGAATATCTCGTCGTGGGCGACCGACCCGCGGAGCGACGCAAGCGCGAAGCCGTCGCCGATCTCCACTCCCTTCACCGCCTGCGTGCCGAGGAGCGTCCACGCGAGCCGCGCGTCGAGCCGCTCGGCCTTCGTCGCGTACGAGCCCAGGCCCGGGGGAACCCCGGTCGCGCGGATCTCGACGATTCCCCCCAGCGTGTCCCGGTCTTCCCGGGCGGCGTCGATCACCTCACGGATCGCGTCGTCGCCGCGGGCGCCGCCGACCTCGAGCACTGTGCCCTCGACCGAGACTCCGATCTCGGCGAGCAGCGACTTCGCGACGGCGCCGGCCGCGACGATGGTCGCCGTGTGACGGGCGCTGGCGCGCTCGAGTGCGTCGCGGACGTCGGGAAGGTCGTACTTCATGACACCCGCGAGGTCGGCGTGCCCGGGGCGCGGCAGCGTCACGGGCTTCGTGCCCTTGCCCTGCGGCTCGTCTTCAGGCGGCCACGGGTTCATGCCGTGCGTCCAGTTCTTGTGGTCGCGGTTCCGTACGACGAGCGTCAGCGGCGTCCCCAGCGTTCGCCCCTGGCGGAGGCCGGTCATCACCTCGACCTCGTCCGTCTCGATCTGCTGACGCGGGCTGCGCCCATACCCCTGCTGACGGCGGCGGAGGTCGTTGTCGATCGCGTCGCGGTCGAGCACGAGGCCCGCGGGAAGGCCTGTCACGACAGCGACAAGGCCGGGGCCGTGGGACTCTCCGGCAGTTGTCATGGTCAACGTCATCGCCGCCATAGCCTACGGTTCGAGCACGGCGCGCATGGCGTCGACAGGAGCCGGGATGCCGGTCCAGCGCTCGAACGACGCGGCACCTTGGCGAACGAGGACCTCGAGGCCGTCGACGACGACCGGGCAGCCGACTTCCCTGGCGGCGGCCACGAATGCCGTGGGCACGCCATCCGGACGGTAGGCGAGGTCGACGATCTGTTGATCCTGACGTGGCTTCGCGGGAAGCTGTTCCTTGAGCGGCGTTGCGTTCACGATCATCGTGGCGTCCGGGTCATCCGGATGTTCGAGCCCGTCGATATCGGCGCCCGGGAAGGTGCTCGTCAGGTGCACGAGCAGCCGCTCGATCGCGTCCGGCCGGCGAGCGTAGACGCGGACGCGGGCGGCGCCGGCGTCAAGGAGCGCGGTCGCGACCGCCTGGGCTGCCCCTCCGGCTCCGAGCATCAAGACACGGGCACCGGCTGCCTCGACCGCCCCGGTCACAGCAAGCCCGTCCGTGCTCGACGCGAGGACGCGACCGCCCGAGATGACGAGCGTGTTCGCCGATGCGCCCTTCCGCGCCACGTCGTCCACCTCGTCGCAGAAGTCGAGCACTGCAGTCTTGTGTGGGATCGTGACATTCGCCCCCGCGAAGCCGAGCGCGGCGATCCCGTGGACTGCCTCGCCGAGCCGCTCCGGCTCGCACGGAAGCGGAAGGTAGGCCCAGTCGAGCCCGCAGGCGGCGAACGCGGCATTCTGGATCCGAGGTGAGAGCGAGTGCGAGACCGGATGGCCGAGAATGCCAACGAGCCTCGTAGACCCCGTGACCTCTAGCATCGCGGGCCGTCCAGGAAGGCGAGAAACTCCGCGAAGCTGGCGGTGAAGAAGTGGCTCTTGCAGTCCTTCTTCCGCGCGTAGAAGACGTAGTCGACGCTCGCGGGCTTCGCCGCTGCCTTCATCGAGGCCAGCCCCGGATTTCCGATCGGCGTGGGCGGTAGCCCCTTGTGGAGCCGCGTGTTGTACGGGGTCTTGTCGTCGAGCTGGCTCTGGGTGATCGACTTGTCCGGCGAGATGTCCAGCCCGTACCGGAGCGTCGCATCGATCTCGAGCCGCATGCCGGCCTTGAGACGGTTGTAGATGACGGCAGCGACTAGCGCCCGTTCCCTCGGGACACGCACCTCGGCCTCGATCATCGATGCGATGGTCAGCACGTCGTACGGCGTCAGGTTGCGCTTCTCCGCATAGGTCAGGTCGACAGTCGCCCACGCCTTGCGGAAGGCGGCGAGCTGGAGGTCGACCAGGCGACTGGCCGTCGTCTTCGGCGTGAACTCGTAGGTCGCAGGGAAGAGGAACCCCTCGAGCGTCGTCTGCTTCTCTGGCGCCCCGAACTCCGCGGGAATCGGCGAGGACTTCGTCTCGACGAGGTACTCCTTCGGCGAGAGCGACGTCTCGAGCTTCCGTTTCTCCTTCGCGATCTTGTTCACGACGCGGATTCGGCCTGCCATCTCGGCCCGCGTGAATCCCTCGGGAAACACGATCTTCAGGGTCGGCAGCGCAGCGGCCGTCGATTCCACGGTCGTGGCCGGTGTGTCATCGCCACTCGATCGGAGGACGACGACGGCGATCCCGATCGCGGCGGCTCCGAGCAGGATCCCGAGCACGATCGGCAGCGTGTGTGACGGCCGGTGCCGGCGGTACTCGCGCTGCGTCCGTCCCGGCCCGTTCCCCCGTCCTGATGGGTTTACGCCGGGCGGCTGCTCGTCCACGTCAGATAGCCGGTGAGGAGATGGGCAGCCGCGACCGCGTCCTCGGCGGCCCGTGCGGGATGTGCATGCGCGAGCCGGGTGGTGAACCGCTCGTCGAACGTCTCGACCGGAACAGCGACGGCGGTCCTGAGCGACTCGACGAATGCATCCGTCTCGACCGCCTGCGATCCGTGCTCACCGCTCAGCGTGATCGGCATGCCGACGACGACCCGATCGACCTCCTCGCTCTCGACCAGTGCGGCGATCCGTCGCAGGCCCGCCTCGGACCCGGCGCGCTCGACGACGTCGAGCGGTCGGGCAAGGGTGCCGCTCGGGTCAGAGATCGCGACGCCGGTCCGCGCCGAGCCGTAGTCGAGGGCGAGGACCTTCACGAGCGGCGAATTGTATCGGCCCGGAACTGCGGCCAACGCACCGGGCAGGCCCGGCGCACCGGCTTCGAGCCAGTGGAGACCCGATTCATTTCCGTTCCCATGAGGGCACATTCCGTGCGTCTCGCGCGCGGTTTTGGGCGCAATGGTGAGTGTCGAACCCGACCAAGGAGGAAACCGTGGATCGACGCCTGAGCCCGCGCCTGCGGATCGCGCTTCTCGCCACCGTCGCCGCTCTGGCGACGTGCATCGCCGGGACGGCATCCGCCGCTCCGACCGAGCTCTTCTTCAGCGAATACGTCGAAGGATCGAGCAACAACAAGGCACTCGAGATCTTCAACGGCACCGGGGCGCCCGTGACGCTTACCGGGGCATACGACGTCCAGATCTTCGCCAACGGAAGCCCGACGGCAACGGCGACGATCCCGTTGACCGGATCGATCCCGAACGGCGATGTGTTCGTCCTCGCCCGCAGCACGGCGGTCGCGGCTGTCCTCGCGGTCACCGACCAGACGACGACGAACTTCCTCTACAACGGGAACGACGCCGTGGCGCTACGCAACGGCGGGACCATCGTCGACGTGATCGGGCAGATCGGCACCGACCCGGGCGTCGAATGGGGAACCGGCGACACGAGCACGCTGGACAAGACGCTTCGCCGGAAGGCCGCCGTTCAGGCGGGCGATCCCAACGGCGCCGACGCGTTCGATCCCGCGTCCCAGTGGGACGGCTTGCCGATCGACACGTTCGACGGCCTCGGGAGTCACTCGCTGTCGGGCGGCGGTGGAGGCGGCGGCGGAGGCGGCGGCTCGAACGCAGCTCCCCAGGCCAGCGACGACTCGGCGAGCGTCGACGAGGACGCCGCTCCGACCGTGATTCCCGTGCTGGTCAACGACACCGACCCGGACGGCGACGCACTCTCGGTCACGACGGTCTCCGACCCATCGCACGGCATGGCGACGGCGGACTCGGCCAGCATCACGTACCAGCCCGACATCGACTTCGTCGGAACGGACTCGTTCACCTACACCGTCTCGGACGGTCACGGGGGATCCGCGACAGGATCGGTCACCATCACGGTCGCCGCAGTCAACGACGATCCTGACCCGGACGACGATGCCGCGACTACGAGCGAGGACTCGCCGTTGGTCGTCGCCGTTCTCGACAACGATCTGGACGTCGACGGCGACTCGCTGATCGTCGCGGCCGCGGAGGGTGCGGAGCACGGGACGACGACGGTATCCGTCGACGGTCGCAGCGTCATCTACTCGCCCGACGCCAACTTCAACGGCACCGATACGTTCGAGTACACCGTTTCCGACGGGCACGACGGCATCGAGTCCGCGGACGTCGTCGTCACCGTGACCCCGGTCAACGATCCACCGACGGCGCAGGGCGACGCAGTAAGCACCGGGGCAGGCGCGAGTGTCGTCGTGAACGTCCTTGCAAACGACTCGGCCGGTCCAGCGGATGAGAGCAGCCAGACCCTCCTCGTCAGCTCGGTTGGGTCGCCCTCGCACGGCTCGGCCGCTGTGATCGCCACCGGGCCTGACGCGGGAAAGGTCAGATACACGCCGGCGGCCGGCTTCAGCGGCGCCGACTCGTTCACGTACGTCCTATCGGACGGATCGAGCACGGCGACTGGAACTGTGACCGTCACCGTTGCCCAGCAGTCGTTCCGGACGCTGTGCGGACTGACTCCGACGATCCTCGGAACGCTGGGGAACGACGTCATCACCGGCACTCCGGGAGATGACGTCATCCGTGCCCGACGGGGGAACGACGTCATCGACGGCAACGGCGGCAACGACATCATCTGCGGCGGTCCGGGCGCCGACCGGATCACCACAGGCTCCGGTGGTGACCGAATCGCTGGCGGCACGGGCGACGACTCGATCGACAGCGGCGCCGGAGACGACCGCGTCCGAGGAGGCTTCGGGCGCGACACCATCCTGAGCAGGGCAGGAGACGACTCGATCGCGGCAGGCCCGGGCAACGACTCGATCGACGCCGGTGACGGTGACAACCGCATTGCGGCCGGCGACGGAGACGACAGCGCGACGGCAGGAGCGGGTAACGATCGGATCGACGGCGGCCCTGGAACGGACGCCTGTGATCCGGATGGGGGACGGAACAGCATCGCGCGCTGCGAGAGCTGACCCGCGAGCAGACGAGACCCCTCACGCAGGGAGCGCCGGGCGACCGGCGCTCCTTCCTCCCTCAAGGGCCTACGACAGGGCTTCGACGAGCGCCTGCTCGGCAGCCGAGACGGCCTCGCCGATGCGATCCGGGTCCTTGCCTCCGGCGCGCGCCATGGATGGTCGCCCGCCTCCGCTCCCGCCGATCAGCGCTGCGGCGGCCTTGACGACATCGGATGCGTTCGCTCCCCGTTCGACCGCCGCCTCCGAGAAGTTCGCCACGAGGCTGGCACGACCATCGGTTCGCGCTCCGAGCACGACCGCGGCAGGCGCTGCCTTCTGCTTCACTCGATCCGAGAGATCGAGTAGCACGTCCGCCTCCATCTCCCCCACCTCGCCGGTGACGATCCTCACGCCGCCGGCCTCACGAGCCGTCGCGACGAGCTGCGCAACGAGATCGTCGGCCTGGCCCGCTCCCGCACGGAGTTGCTTCTCGAGACGGCTCCAGGCCTTTCGCTCTGCCTCGAGCTCGTCGCGGAGCCTCACGGCTTCGCGATCGCGCTCGAAGAGATAGCTCGCCGCAGCGCCCGAAGTGACGGCCTCGATCCGCCGTGTGGCGGAGCCGACCGAGCTCTCCGAGAGAATCTTGAAGGCGCCGATTTCCGCCGTCGAGCGAACGTGCGTCCCGCCACAGAGCTCCCGAGAGACGCCGTCGACCTCGACGACGCGGACGATGTCCCCGTACTTCTCCCCGAAGAGCATGGTCGCGCCGAGCTGCCGCGCCTCGTCGATCGGGGTCACGAACGTGTGAACCGGGTGATTCTCGAAAATGGCTTCGTTTACGAGGCCCTCCACCAGCTCGCGCTGCTCCTCGGTCATCGGCTGGCCGTGGGAGAAGTCGAAACGCAGCTTGTCCGGCCTCACCGCCGATCCGGCCTGCTTCACGTGCTCGCCGAGGACACGCCGCAGCGCCTCGTGCAGGAGATGGGTTGCCGTGTGGTTCGCCATCGTCGGGAACCGCACGCGCCAGGGAACCGACGCTCTGACGCGGTCACCAACGACAAACCCACTGCCCTCGAAGATCTGGATCTGATCCTCTCCGAAGCGGAATGACGCAACGAGGTCCGCCCGCGCTCCGCTCTCGGCCTCGAGTACGCCCTGATCCGAGATCTGGCCGCCCCCCTCGGCGTAGAAGGGCGACTCACGCAGCTTGGCCAGGAACCGGTTGTCGCCGATCTCCTCGAGGGCACCCAGCTGTGTCCTGACCTCGGTCTTCTCGTATCCGACGAAAACCGTTGTGAACCCTGCATCGCGTGAGAACTCGGCCGCACGCTCGACATCGCTCCCCTTGCCTGCACGCGACCGGTCGCGCTGCTCGCCCATGAGCTGCTCGAAGCGGTCCTCGTCGACGGGCAGTCCGTGCTCGAGCGCGAGCTCCCGGGTGAGCTCGAGCGGAAACCCGTACGTGTCGTGGAGACGGAAGGCGTCATCACCTGCGATTCCGTCGGGGCTGCGCTCGAGCACCTCGTCGAAGAGCTTCATCCCGGTTGCGAGCGTCTGCGCGAATCGCTCCTCTTCCACACCGAGAACCCCGCTGATCTCGGCGCGATGCTCCGCCAGCTCCGGATAGGAACCGCTCATGAGTCCGATGACGACGTCTGACAGTCGAGCGAGAAACGGCGACTCGAGACCGATCCGCGATCCGTGCTGGACGGCCCGGCGCACGACCCGGCGCATCACGTACCCGCGCCCTTCGTTCGCGGGCATCACGCCGTCCGCCGCGAGGAACGTCATGGCCCGCCCGTGGTCGGCGAGAACTCGGTGCGCCTTGGTCGCCTCGTCCGACCCGCCGTACCGGGTCCCCGTCTCGTTCTCGACCCACTCCATGATCGCGGCGAAGCCGTCGGTCTCGTAGACAGAGTGGACGTCCTGGAGGATGGCCGCCCCACGCTCCACGCCGAGGCCGGTGTCGATGTTCTGCATCGGTAGCGGCGTCAGCCGCCCGTCCTCATGAAGGTCGAACTCCATGAAGACGAGGTTCCAGAACTCGAGAAAGCGATCGCATTCGCACCCGGGGGCACAGTCCTGACGACCGCAGCCGTGTTCCTCACCACGGTCGTAGTAGAGCTCCGAGCACGGCCCGCACGGTCCAGTCGGCCCCGCCTGCCAGAAGTTCTCAGACCGCGGGAGGCCGCGAATGCGATCGGCGGGAATCCCGACGCGCTCCCACCCATTGACCGCGACGCCGTCCTCGCCGAGACCGAGCTCCGGGTCTCCGGCGAAGACGGTCGCCCAGAGCTTCTCGGTCGGAAGTCGCATGTGCTCGGTCACGAACTCCCACGCGAGATCGATTGCGCCGTCTTTGAAGTAGTCGCCGACCGAGAAGTTCCCGAGCATCTCGAAGAAGGTCAGGTGGCGGGCGGTGAGCCCTACCGAGTCGATATCGGTCGTGCGGAAGCACTTCTGCACGGTCGTCAGTCGCCTGGCCGGCGCCGTCTCGAGGCCGAGGAAGAATGGCTTGAGCGGCTGCATCCCCGCGGTGGTCAGCAGCACGGACGGGTCGTGGGTCGCCGGCACGAGCGAGGCCGAAGGACGCCTCAGGTGTCCCTTCGATTCGAAGTACGCAAGGAACCCCTCGCGAAGCTCGTCGGTCGTCCGCACGGACTCGATTGTAGGCCGGAGACCCAGGCGGGTCAGGGAGCCGGCGACTGAGGCACTGTCTCGTCCAGCGCTGCGGTGTCCTCCACCGTTTCCGAGACATCGACCGCGTCCGCCGGTTGAGCCTGTGGCGTTGAGGCCTGCGGCGGTGGCGCTACCGCCGCTGCGGCAGTGGCGGACTTCTGATCGATCCGCGTGATCTCGGCGTGCACCTCCCGCTCGCGTCGTCGCGCAGCATCACGCCCTGCATTGAGGGACGAGCGGACGTCATTCCCCGCCATGAAGGCCGACGCGCTGTGCGTGACACCCTTGGCGAGCCCTGAAGCCTTGATGATCGGCTTGGTCACGGCCATCGAAACCGCCCGCACGGCCGTATCGGCCGAGTCGGCGGCATCGACGGCGCTGTCCGTGACGAGATCGACCTTCACGAGTTGGGTGTTGACGTGGTCGACTGAGTCCGACGCCTTGTTGATCAACGGGATCGCCGAAGCCTCGAGCCCCTGGAGGAGAGAGGTCAGACGCGTCGCCGTGCCGGCGAACCTGAGTAAGAGGATGGCCAGCGCGACCGCGACGACGAGGAGGAAGATGCTGAGACAGATCCACATCACGTCGATTGCGCTGAAGTCGGCGATGGGCACGGGAGGATCCTACCTTCCCTTCCGGGACATGGCGATCAGGCCCGCGCCCACGACCGCATCGCCCTCGTAGAGCACGGCGGCCTGACCCGGAGCGACACCGAAGAACGGCTCGTCGAGATCGAGCCGGAAGCCGCTTGCGCGGGGCCGTACCTCTGCCTGAACGCCCGGCGACCGGTACCGCAACTTCGCCTCGGCGCGCGTCACGGGGACGTAGAGGCGTCCTGATCGGACGGTGACGCTCTGTCGTGCGAGCGCCGACCGTGGCCCGACGACGACGGCATTCTGCCGCGGAACACTCTGAATCGCATAGAGCGGCCCATCCGAGCTCGAGACTCCGAGACCCTTGCGCTGGCCTGTCGTCACGGTCCAGTAGCCGGTATGGCGTCCGATGACGTTGCCGTCCAGGTCGACGACCGACCCGGGTCGGTCGTCGACGCCCTGGCGCCGCAGGAAGGCCCGGTAGTCGTCTCCGGCGAGAAAGCACGCCTCCTGGCTCTCGCCGCGATCTGCGACCGCCAACCGCGCCTCCCGCGCCTCGGCGCGGGTCTCATCCTTCGTCTGTTCGCCGAGCGGCAGCCAGAGGCGTTCGACGAAGCGTGGGTCGAGGCGGCCGAGCATGTACGACTGGTCCTTCGAGGCGTCCGTCGCCCGTGCGAGCAGCGATCGCCCGCGATGCTCCACGACCCGCGCGTAGTGACCCGTGGCGAGTCGCGCTGCTCCGATCCGGCGCGCGAACGAGAGGAGCGCCGCAAAGCGGAACGAACCGTTGCAGCGGACGCAGGGGTTCGGCGTCTCGCCCCGCGCATACGAGGCTACGAACGGCGAGACGACTGCTCGCCGGAACTCCTCGCGCTGGTCGAGCGTGACGTGAGGGACACCGAGACGATGGCAGAGCTCCCGCGCCGCGATCACCGCCTCCGGAGAGCAACACGCGCGATCGGCATCTGGTCCGGCCGGATCGAGCCACAGCCGCAGCGTGACCCCGACAGGATCCAGGCCATGATTCCTCACCTTCAGCAGGGCGACGGCGCTGTCGACGCCGCCGCTCATCGCGACGGCGACGCGCCGTGCCGCTGCGGGCGCGCGGACCGCCGGGCCGAGCGCATTCGCGAGCGCATCGGCTGCGAGCCGGCCACCCGGAACCGCGGCCGCAGCCAACAGGCCGAGCCCGGACACCGCAGCCGCAAGCTCTCTGACCCCCGGCCCTTCGCCCGTCGCCTCGCAGATGGTCCCGCGCGAAACCGAGAGGCGCATCCAGGCCCAGTCGTCACCGTGCCCGGCATCTCCGAGGAGCTCGACCATGCCCGAAGGCTACTGCGGGGCGGGCTTCAACCGGATGCCGAGCTCGTCGAGCTGCCGCGGTTCGACCGTGCTCGGTGCTCCCGTCATCGGATCCAGTCCGGCCTGGTTCTTGGGGAAGGGGATGACGTCGCGCAGGTTTCCCTCACCCGCCAGGAGCATCGTCATTCGGTCGATTCCGAACGCGATACCGCCGTGTGGCGGCGCACCCATCGCCAGCGCCTCGAGCAGGAAGCCGAAGCGGTCTCGCTGCTCTTCCGGCGAGATGCGCAGGGTGTCGAACATCCGTTTCTGCAGCTCCGGGCGGTGGATCCTGATCGAGCCGCCGCCGATCTCGACGCCGTTGCACACGAGGTCGTACGCCTGTGCGAGCGCCGCGCCGGGATCCGACTCGAGAAGCGGCTCCGACTCGGCGGTCGGAGACGTGAAGGGGTGGTGGCGGGCAACCCAGCGTTCCTCGTCACCGTCCCATTCGAGCAGCGGGAAGTCGGTCACCCAGAGGAAACGCCACGCACTCTCGTCGATCAAGCCGAGCTCGCGGCCGAGATGGAGCCGGATCTGGCCGAGAACCCGGGACACCATCTCCGGCGAGTCGGCGCCGAAGAGGAGCGTCGAACCCGGCTCGGGACGCAACGCTTCGACCTCTTCCTCGGAGAGGAACTTCGCGATCGGCGAGCGAATCTCACCGTCGGCTCCGAACACCAGATACGCGAGCCCTTTCGCGCCCCACTCCTTCGCGACGTCTTCGAAGCGCGAGAGCTCGGCGCGCGAGAACTCGCGGGGGACGGCGAGGTAGCGCACCGTTTCCGCGCTCGCGAAGACACCGAACTGCGATCCGCGGGTGAGCTCGGTCGCATCCTCGATCTCCAGCCCGAACCTGAGATCCGGCTTGTCCGAGCCGTACCGCCGGTCGGCCTCGTCCCACGTCATCCGGGCGAAGGGAGCCTCGAGGTCGACGCCGATCGACTCGCTCCACACCGCCGTCGCCATGGTCTCCATCAGCTCGAAGATGAACTCCCTGTCGGGAAACGCCATCTCCACGTCGAGCTGGGTGATCTCCTGCACCCGATCGGCACGAAGATCCTCGTCGCGGAAGCAGCGAGCGATCTGGTAGTAGCGGTCGAAGCCCGAGATGACGAGGAGCTGCTTGTAGATCTGGGGCGATTGCGGCAGCGCGAAGAAGCGACCGTTGTGCAGCCGGCTCGGGACGAGGAAGTCCCGCGCGCCCTCCGGAGTCGGCTTGGCGAGGACCGGTGTCTCGATCTCGAGGAAGCCGGCGTCGTCCATGACCCGGCGGATCGTGGACACCAGCTTCGACCGGAGCGCGATGTTGCGTTGCAGCCGCGGGCGCCTGAGGTCGAGCCAGCGGTACCGAAGCCGCAACGTCTCGTCAACGCCTTCCTCGTCGAGCTGGAACGGGAGCGGCGGGCAGCGGGACACGATCTCGAGCGAGTCGACCTGCAACTCGATCTCACCGGTCGGAAGGCTCGGGTTGACAGCCTCGGGTGCTCGGCGAACGACCTCGCCCTCTGCTCGGAGCACGAACTCGTTCCTGGTCGCGTGCGCGGCGGGCATGGCCTCGGGCGCCCGCTCCGGGTTGACGACGAGCTGGCAGACACCTGTCTTGTCGCGAAGGTCGACGAACACGAGGCCGCCGTGATCCCTCCGTGTGTCGGCCCAGCCCGAGAGGACGAGGCGCTGACCGACGTTCTCGGCGCTTACCTGGCCACACATCATGTCGCGCCAACGAGTCACCCGAGCACCGTCTCTGCGATTCGCCCGACGGGAACGGGCATCGAGTCGCCGACCGTCGCCTGCTGGCCCTCGACGCGGACGATCCGCTTCGCACGCAAGCGGCCCGCCTGCGTCAGCTGCCCTTTGATCGACCGGCCCGCGTAATCCGTGTCACACGACAGCCCGGCACGCCGAAGCACGGTCATCTGCTCGAGAACGCGGACACGGTCGGTATCGGAGCCGCAGACGAAGAAGACGTCGATCCCGGCGGTCTCGGGGATCGCCGCGAGCGACATGGTCAGCCGCTCGATGCCCGCGGCCCAACCGATCCCCGGAGTCGGAGGCCCACCGATCTCCTCGATCAGGTAGTCGTAGCGCCCCCCGGCGCACACGGTGCTCTGGGCGGCCCCGAGGCCGTCGTTGACGAACTCGAAGACGGTGCGCGTGTAGTAGTCGAGGCCGCGCACCAGCGTCGGCACGATCTCGAAGTCCACGCCGTAGGCGGAGAGGTACGCCTGCACGTCGTCGAAATGGCTGCGGCACGCGTCGCAGAGCGACGCGCCGATCGTCGGCGCCGCGGAGAGCACGTCCCGTACCGCGGGATTCTTCGTATCGAAGACGCGAAGCGGGCTGGACTCAGCCTTGTGCCTGGCATCGTCGTCGAGCTCCGAGGCGTGATCGGCAAGGAACGATCGCAGCCGCTCGACGTAGGACGGTCGGCAGGCGCGATCGCCGATCGAGTTGAGCTCGAGCCGGAGACCCTCGATCTCCAGCGTACGGGCGATCTCGACGAACAGCTGGATCAGCTCGGCATCGACCGCAGGGTCGTCCGATCCCATCGCCTCGAAGTCGATCTGCCAGAACTCGCGGTAGCGGCCTTTCTGGGGAGCCGCATACCGGAACATGGGAGCGAGGCAGTAGGTCTTCACCGGCTGCGGCGCTCGATGAAGACCGTGCTCGACATAGGCCCGCGCGATCGACGCCGTCGCCTCGGGCCGCAGCGTGAGCGAGCGCCCGCCGCGGTCCTCGAACGTGTACATCTCCTTCGTGACGACGTCAGAGCCCTGCCCGGAGGTTCGAGCGAAGAGCTGGGTGTCCTCGAACGTCGGCGTCACGATCCGTCCGTACCCGTAGCGATCGGCGGCGGACTCCGCCGCCGCCGTGATCGCCTCGCGAGCCGGCTGCTCCGACGGCAGGACGTCAGACGTTCCGCGTGGAGCCTCGATGTTCACGCGTCGGCCGCTCGCAGCCCGGCCAGGAACGGGTTCGTGGCGAGCTCGTCGCCGAGCGTCGTTGCCGGGCCGTGGCCGGGATAGACGACGGTTTCCGGCGGGAATCGCATGAGGAGCGAGCCGATCGACGCCTCGAGGGTGGGCCAGTCCGATCCGGGGAAGTCGGTGCGCCCGACCGAGCCGGCGAAGAGAACGTCGCCGGAGAACAGCGAGCCTTCGGCGGCGTAGGCGAGATGCGCGGGCGAATGGCCTGGAACCTGAAGCGTCTGGAACGTGATCCCCGCGAGCTCGAGTATCTCGTCGCCCGAGAGCAGAACGTCCGGCGTGTACGGATGGAGGTGAACGCCCGCAGGGGTGAACTCGTTGATCTTCTCCAGGTGGTCTCGTTCGGCCTCCGCCATGTGAACGGGAACGCCGGTACCACCCGCCAGATCCGCAACCGCACCGAGGTGATCCCAGTGGCCGTGGGTAATGAGGATGGCCGCGCAGCTTGCGTCGCGCCGGGCCAGCTCGAGGCGAATCTCTTTCGCGTCAGCGGACGGATCGACGACAACGGCCTCGTCGGCTCCGGGGCGCCTGACGAGGTAGCAGTTCGTCTGGATCGGTCCAAGCGGCAGCTGGGTGACGTCGAGGGGCATCGAGGGCTGAGTCTAACCGGCGTCCGGAACCGGCCCGTCGTCGAGCTCGTCTCGCAGCAGATCCATCAGCAAGCCGTCGTGCCAGACGCCATCCGACCCGAGCTCGTACTCGCGCATGACGCCGACCGGCCGGAAGCCAACGCGCTCGTACGCACGGATCGCACGCCGGTTGTCAACGCGCGGGTCGATGATCAGGCGGTGATGACCGCGGGCCGCGAAAAGATGATGTGCCGCCAAGCGGAGGGCCTCGGGGCCGAGACCTCGTCCCTGGTGAGCGGTTGCGACGAACATGTCGAGAGCCGCGTGGCGGTACCCCGGCTCGTTCTCCTCGCACCACTGGACGCACCCGATCACTGCGCCCTCGAGGACGATGGCGCATGCGCACGAGTCGGTCGACGTGACAAGCTCCCGAGCGGTGTCATCCGGGTCGTCCGGCCACCAGCGGGCGACGGACGGTTCACGAAGGATCGCGCTCAGCAGCTCGAGGTCGGCGGCCTCGACGGGCCGTACGGTGACCCGCCTCCCGGTGAGGACGGGCGCCTGCTGGTCCGTCAACCGCCGCCCGAGCGACGCTGGCGCTTCAGCATCGAGCGGTAGACGAACATGTCGACGAGGTAGCTGAACGGCAAGAAGATCGCGAGCAGGATCACGGCGTTCAGGATCTTTGCCGTGGTGCTGAGGCTGCGCCCTGTCAGGAAGACCAGGATGAGCAGGATCGGCCCGAAGATCAGCGCGCGCTTGAAGACGCGCTCCCACGACGGCGGTCGAATCTCCTTCCCGCGCCGGTCGACGAGCTTCGGCTGCTGCTTCGTGCTCGCCGCAGTCCGGGCGGCCTTGGGTGAGTCGACCGGGACTTCCTCGCCTTCCTCGTTCTCGACGACGTACTCGTACTCGTGCCGCTGGAGCTTCTCCCGACGTCGCCGCTGCTTCTTCGATGCCATTGCTCCTCCGATTATCGCAGCAGCGCCGACGTCATCGTCGACGGGATGCCATACCCTCGCTCAGCCGACCGACAGCCCGATCGACAGCCCGACGACGATCGCGACGATCGCCCCGATGACGAGAAACGCGACAGGGTTCCACTTCGCGTAATTCGTCGTGTCCGTCTCCTCGTACGCGAGTCGCTGCCGGCTTCGGGGGGCACGCTCGCCGGTAGAAGGTGTCCCGAGCAGAAGGAGCGCCCCGATCGAAGCTCCGACGACCGCGCCGCCGATGATGGCGACCGGAGCCCACCAGGGCATCAGGCGTCTCCGGGCTGTCGAGCGTTCACCAACGCAGTATCGCAGGCGGGTTCAAGGTCGGGCTGGTTCCGGGTGGACAACCCTGCCGTCCTTCACGACGGTCGCCACGTGGTCCGTGCCGAGGTGATAGGCGAGGTACCGCCAATCCGGCGCGTCGATGAGGACGATATCGGCCGCATAGCCGGGAGCGATCCGCCCGATCGCCCCTGCGCGGCCGAGGACGTGGGCGGCGTTGACAGTACAGGCAGCCAGCGCCTCGGCAGGCCCGAGATGAAGCTGCGTACAAGCGAGGGCGCACACCAGCGGTAGGCTGTCGCAGAAGGCGCTGCCGGGATTGAAGTCGGTGGCGAGCGCGACTGCGGCACCGGCGTCGACGAGCGCCCGTGCGGGGGGCATCGGCCGGTCGAGGAAGAGTGCGCTGGCGGGTAGGAGGACTCCGGACACGTCGCTTGCGGCGAGTGCGGCGACACCGTCTCCACCTGTTGCCTCGAGGTGGTCGACGCTCCTGGCGCCGAGCTCGACGGCGAGCGGAATGGCCCCGGCCTCGGTGAACTGGTCGCCGTGCAGGCGCAGGGCGAGTCCGGCGCACCTACACGCCTCGAGAAACCGGCGCGCCTGCACAGCGTCGAACGCGCCACGCTCGAGGAAGACGTCAGCAGCTTCCGCACGCGTCGCAGCGTGCGGAAGGACCTCTCCGAGCGCAAAGTCCAGATAGTCGTCGCCGCTTGCGAACTCAGGTGGAACGGCGTGGGCGCCGAGCCACGTCGGAATCCCCCCGGCGAGCCGGATCGCCTCGAGGGACGCGAGCTCGGTGTCGAGGTCGAGCCCGTAGCCCGACTTCGCCTCGAAGGTCGTCGTCCCGTGCCCGAGCATCCAGCCCCGGTGACGCTCGACGCGAGCCCGTAGACCGTCCGCGTCGAGCGCGCGCGTCGCCCTGACCGTCGAAAGGATCCCACCGCCCGCGGCATGGAGCTCCTCATAGCTCGCTCCGCGCGCTCGCAGTGCGTACTCCTCGACGCGGTCGCCCCCGAAGCACGCGTGCGTGTGGCAGTCGACGAGCCCGGGCAGCGCCGACTTCCCGCGCCCGTCGATCTCGACAACGCATCCCGGCGACTCCCGCCAGCTCACGCATCCGACCAACCTCGATGATGCGGCCGCCATCGCAGAGGATGAACGCGTCCTCGACCACCTCGACAGCTCCAAGCGCGTCTCCGCGAAGCGGCGCCGCTCGGCCGGCCGGGCTCGCCACCTGCACGAGATCGCGAACGAGCACGCGCGGGCCGGGTGACGCTGCCGCGCTCTCCCGATCACCGGTCACGCAGGGAAGCCCAGGCCGTGCTCGCGTGCGGAACTGGCAGCCTCGTCGTAGCCAGCGTCGAGATGGCGAATCACGCCGATTCCCGGGTCGGTCGTGAGCACCCGCTCGAGCCGCTCCGCGGCTGCGTCGGTTCCGTCGGCAACGACGACCATCCCGGCGTGAATCGAGTTCCCGATCCCAACGCCCCCGCCGTGATGGACGGCAACCCACGTTGCGCCGGCGGCGGTGTTCAGCAGAGCGTTGAGGATCGGCCAGTCCGCGATCGCGTCCGATCCGTCACGCATCGCCTCGGTCTCTCTGAACGGTGACGCGACACTCCCGGCGTCGAGGTGGTCGCGTCCGATCACGACCGGCGCAGACACGCTGCCGTCTCGCACGAGATCGTTCATCGCAAGTCCCGCCCTTGCCCGGTCGCCGTACCCGAGCCAGCAGATCCTGGCCGGAAGCCCCTGGAACGCGACCCGCGTCGGTGCCAGCTCGAGCCACCGTTGCAAGAGCGCATCCTCCGGGAAGAGACGCTTCAACTCCTCGTCGATGACGGCGATGTCCGTGGGATCTCCGGACAGCGCAGCCCACCGAAACGGGCCGATTCCGCGGCAGAAGAGCGGACGAATGTAGGCCGGGACGAAGCCCGGGTATGTGAATGCATCCTCGACTCCTGCCTCGCGCGCCTCCCCTCTCAGGTTGTTGCCATAATCGAAAACATAGCTCCCCTGCCGGACGAACTCGAGCATTGATCTGACATGCGCCGCGATCGACTGCCGGGCCAGCCGCAGGTATTCGTCCGGGTGGCGCTGCCGGAACGCGGCAGCCTCCTCGAACGGCAGCTCGGTCGGGATGTATCCCGTGAGCGGGTCGTGCGCCGCAGTCTGATCCGTGACCAGGTCGAATGGCTCTCCACGTCGTGCCAGTTCTGGAAATACGACGGCGGCGTTTCCAACCAGGCCGACCGATAGCGGCCGTCCTTCGGACGCAGCCGTGCGCACCCGAGCCAGCGCGTCTTCCAACGAGTCCGCGGTCTCGTCCAGATACCGGGTCTCCAGCCTTCGCTCGATCCGGGACGGATCGACCTCGACGCACAGGATCGCGGCCCCACACATCGTCGCTGCGAGTGGCTGAGCGCCCCCCATCCCACCGAGACCAGCCGTCAGAATCGTCCGTCCCGTCAGATCCGCGGATCCGAAGTGCTTCTCACCGGCCGCGGCGAACGTCTGGTACGTCCCCTGCAGGATCCCCTGCGTCCCGATGTAGATCCACGACCCCGCCGTCATCTGTCCGTACATCGTCAAGCCAAGCGCTTCTAGGCGGCGGAACTCCTCCCACGTCGCCCACCGCGGCACGATCAGTGAGTTCGCCAGCAGCACCCGCGGCGCGCGCGGATGCGTGCGGAACACCCCCACCGGCTTGCCCGACTGCACCAGCAGCGTCTCGTCATCGCCGAGCTCGAGCAGAGCGCTAACGATCGCTTTGAGGGCAGCATGCGACCGCGCGGCCCGACCAGACCCCCCGTACACGATCAACTCCTCTGGATGCTCGGCGACCTCGGCGTCCAGGTTGTTCAGCAGCATCCGAAGCGGTGCTTCCGTCTGCCACGACCGGGCATTCAGGAGAGATCCACGCGGCGCGCGGATCCGGGAAAGATCCCCGCACAGCGCTTCGACGGCCTGATCCCGGGCGTTCGGGCTGCTCATGCGGTCTCCACCCCCTCGCGATTCTATTCACGAATCGCCGACACGATCCCGGCGTTTTCCGCCCCTCGCCTGGGGACCCCTTGCACCGCCACCCGCGGACGAGCGTAGCGAGGAAATCCGCGCGCGTGTGTGACGACCTGTGCCGGGGCTGCACGCTGCGAACGCGTTGCGACACACGTGGGCGCGCGGGCCGCTGGAACGCCGGTCTCCGCTACAGGCCGCGGACGCGGATGGCGTTCGCGTGGGCCGGGAAGCCCTCGTGCTCGGCGAGAGCGATGACAGACGGTGCAAGGCGGGCCAGCGCCTCGGGCGACGTCCGTCCGATCGAGCTCGTCTTCACGAAGGTCCGGGCCGTGACCCCCGACGAGAGCTTCGCGTAGCCGCCCGTCGGAAGGGTCGCCGGGACGCCGAGGACGTAGTTCGCAGCCGAGAACGGAGTCGGGCCGAGCAGGATCTCGCCCGCATGGTCGAGCTCGCGGAGGAGCGCATCCGGCTCCTCCGTGACGATCTGAAGATGCTCGGGCGCGTACTCGTTCGCGAACGCACACGCCTCGTCGAGGTCGGCGACCAGGATCGCGCCTCCGAACCGGGAAACGGCTGCAGCCGCGTACGCACGGCGCGGCTCCGGGAGGTCGTCCAGCTGGCGGTCGAGCTCGCGCCCGACGGCGGCCAGCAGCTCCTCGGAGGGTGTGACGAGGATCGCTGCCGAGTCCGAGCCGTGCTCCGCCTCGTTCAGAACGTCGGCCGCGAGCACGATCGGATCGGCGGTGTCGTCGGCGATCACAAGACTCTCCGAGGGGCCAAAGAGCATGACGGTCGCGCAGCCGAGAGCCTGCACCTGGATCTGCGCTGCCGTGACGGCCGGGCTTCCCGGCCCGATCACCATCCGTGCTCGGGGGACCGACTCAGTGCCGAGGGCAACCGCAGCGATGCCCGCCGGGCCGTTGGAACGGAACACTTCGGTGAGGCCGAGCTCCTCCGCGACCACGAGCACGGCGGGATCGACGCCGATCCCCTGTCCTGCCGCAAGGGGGGACGATCACCACGATCTGAGGAACTCCAGCCACGACCGCCGGCGTTCCGATCTGCATGAGCACCGAGGGAAACGATCCCTTCCCACTTGGCACGAAGAGCGCAGCCGACTCGACCGGACGGGCCTGCTCGCCCATCACGAGCCCGGGCGCGACCTCCTTCAGCCATGACGCGCCTTCCAGGACTCGCTTGTTGAACGCCCGGATGTTCGTGATCCCCTGGCGAATGGCCCGAACGACCTCCTCGCTCACCTGTGTCCGGGCGGTAGCGATCTCCTCTTCGGAGACGCGGAGGCGATCTGCCGGGCACGAGACTGCGTCGAACCGCTGAAGGGCGCTGACCAACGCCTCGTCGCCGCGGAGCCTCACGTCCTCGATGATCTCGCGGACGCCCTCGTTGAGCGCTGCGTCGAAGATCTCGGCCGTCGCCCGCTCCATCATCCGGCGGCGATCCTCCGGCCTCATCTCGGCCAGGCGGTAGACGGCCATCGCGCCCATCAGACGGCCTCCCTCGCGACGGCTGCCACCGCTCCCGAGGCCACGAGTTCCCGCGCGGCCTCGATGTCGTTTGCGGGTGGCCTGTCCTCGACGAGCGGCGCGACACGCTCGCGCACGAGTGCGTGCACGCGGGCCGCACCGGCTCCCGGGCGCCCGGGGATGAGATCGAGCGCTTGCGCGGCGCAGACCGCTTCGATCGCGACGACCGTCTCCGCCCGCTCGACCGACTCGAGAGAGAACAGCGCGCCTGTCATGCCCATGCTCACGTGATCCTCCTGGTTGTCCGAGGTCGGAACCGAGTCGATGCTCACCGGATGACCGAGCGCTCGGAGCTCCCCGAGCAAGGCTGCCGCGGTGTACTGGGCCACCATGTATCCGCTCGAGCGTCCCGCCTCCGGCGTCAGGAACGCCGGCAGACCGTGATTCAGCGACGGCGAGAGCAACCGGAACGTCCTCCGCTCCGAGATCGACGCGACATCCGCGAGAGCGAGCCTCAACACGTCGAAGGCGAGCGCCAGGCTCTGGCCATGGAAGTTCCCCGCCGAGATGACGTCGATCGGGTCGTCGAACACGATCGGATTGTCGGTGACCGCGTTCAGGTCGATAGCTATGAGCCGGCTCGCGAAACCCACTCCCTCCCGCGCGGCTCCGTGTACCTGCGGCACGCAGCGCAGCGAGTAGGCGTCCTGGACGTCGCGCTCGCGGGTGCCGAGACGCACCGAGCCGGCGGTGAGCGCCCTGACGATCGCGGCGCTTCGAGCTTGCCCCGGAAGCGGCCGCAGCTCGTGCACCCTGGCGTCGAACGCTGCGGGCTCGCCGCGCAGCGCCTCGAGTGACAGCGCCGCAACCCCGTCCGCCGTGTCGAGAAGCCGGCCCGCACGCAGCGACGTCAGCGACCCGATCGCGGCCATGAAGTGGGTTCCGTTGACGAGTGCGAGCGCCTCTTTCGGAGCCAGCTCGAGCGGCTCGAGGCCGACGCCTTGGAGAGCCTCCGCCGCCGGGAGCACCGATCCATCCGCACCGGCCAGCTCGCCCTCGCCGATCAGCGGGAGGAACGCGTGCGCGGACGGCGCGAGGTCTCCGCTCGCGCCGAGCGACCCCGTACGAGGTACGACCGGGGTCAGCCCCGCGTTGAGGATCGCCGCGACGCGCTCGACGAGGACGGGCCGAATCCCCGAGTGGCCGCGGAGCAGTCCGTTCAGGCGGACCGCGAGCGCTGCGCGGACGATCTCCCGCGAGAGCGGCGGGCCGACCCCGGCGGCATGGCTCCGTAGGACATCGCGCTGGGCCGAGACGGCCTGATCGAAGCTGAGACGCTCGCGCACGAGGGCCCCGAGGCCCGTCGTGACCCCATAGATCGTGTCGCCGCGGTCGATCGCCTCCTGCAGGGCCGTGCGGTTTCGTCCGACCTGATCAAGCGCGGCGCGGTCGAGGACGATCGGCACCCCTCGCGCGACCCGCTCGACGGCGGTTGCGTCGAGAGTCACACCATCGAGTGTGACCGGCTCCATCACTCGTCGAGAAGCCGTAGCTCGAGGACCTTCGCCGAGTCGAAGTCGGGCAGGTGAAGGTATCGCTCTGCCGCAGCGACCGCTGCCCCGGCGGGCATCAGGCCGACCAGCTCGCTCCCTGCCACCTCGACCCCGCGTGCCGCGGCCTCGCTCTCGATGCGCTCGACGACTTCGTGCGGCGATGTCCGCTCCCAGTCCTCGAGATTCATGCTGACCTGGATGAGGCCCGCACGTGGAAGATCGAGCCCGAGAGCGCGAACTCCCGGCAGGCCGCCGTCGCGCTCGCGCACGAGCGCCGCGATCTCACGCGCGATCCCCACGTCGCGGCTTCGCAGGTTGACGTTGAACGCAACGAGGGGTCGCCGCACTCCGATCAGGACGCCCCCGGCGGTCGGATGGAGCCGCCCCGGCCCGCGATCGGGCCGTACCTCGCCGTCGTCGATTCGGCGCTGGAGCTCATCCGGCCCACCCCGTCGGAAGAACGCGGGTCCCCTGCCATCCTCCGTGAGCCTGCCGTAGAAGAAGACGGGCAGCTCGAGCTGGTCTGCGACCTTTTCAGCCAGGTCGAGCGCCGCCTCGCGGGCGCGGAGCTCGTCCCCTGGCCGGATCGGAACCAGCGGGACGACGTCCGCAGCGCCGATGCGTGGATGGACGCCCTCGTGCTCGCGCACGTCGACCCGCTCGACCGCAAGACGGATTCCCGCGAGGAGTGCGCCAACGAGCTGCTCCCCGCTTCCGACCAGCGTGTAGACGGAGCGGTTGTGGTCGGCATCGACATGTACGTCGAGGAGCCGTGCGCGCGCAGCGACTGCCTCCGCGAGCGCAGCGACGACGCCCTCGTCGCGCGCGACGGAGAAGTTCGGGACCGATTCGAGTGGGAGCACGTCCGGCAGACTCTACGGGCCGTGCCGACGTCGAGCCATCGTTCTCTTCGAGCGCTCCAGCGAGCCAACCGTCGGTGCCGGGCCTGTTCGGACGCCGGCTACCCCATCGAGTCGACGCCTGTGTTCGAGGGACGCGACCAGCCCGTCCTGCTGGTCGGGCAGTCGCCGGGCGTCGTCGAGGCGGAGGAAGGCCGCCCATGGCGCGGCCGCGCCGGGCGGACGCTTCGACGCTGGCTCGAACTCGACGAGGAGCGCTTCTACCGGACCTTCTACTGCTGCTCGGTGACCCGCTGCTATCCGGGAAGGGACGCAGGAGGGCGAGGAGACCGCCGGCCGTCGACCACCGAGCTCGAGCTGTGCCGGGGTTGGCTCGATGGCGAGCTCCGTCTCCTTCGGCCGGCTCTCGTCGTCACGGTGGGCGGCCTCGCGGCGAACCGTGTTCTCGGCATCGATCGTCTGACCGACCACGTGGGGACGCGTCGCCGACTCGGGAGCGCCGTGGCGATCCCGCTTCCGCACCCGTCGGGTGCGAGCGGGTGGCTGAACGTCCCTGAGAACCGCGAACGACTCGAGCGTGCGGTCGCGCTCGTCAGCGAGGAGCTTCAGCTGCTCGGCTCGTAAGGTGGGGGCGCGGCCGCCAGCCGTATCGGCCCGCTTTGAGCCAGCCCTCCGACCTGGCGCGATCCCGGCAGTGCGTGACCGCGCCCCCTCGGGCCGCTCCCCGGCCGAAATCGGCCCTTCGTGTCGAGGCCACCGGCCTCGACGAGCCTCCGTGGCCGGCTCCGCCGCCCACTGCGCGACGCGCCTCCGCGCGCCTTGCCGGCGGGCAACGATTCGGCCTAGTGCTTGACCGCGGCCCTCCGGGCCGCTCCCCGGCCGATATCGGCCCGCCTCGGCGGGCAACGATTCGGCCTAGTGCTCAGACGACGCGGTCTTCGGGAAGATCTTCGGCGAACTCCGACCCGAGCCTGGCCGCGTCGAAATCCTTGCCGACGACGTGATGGTACGGGACACCCGAGAAGAAATGGTGGCTTCTGGTCGGGAAGTCCTCGCCCTCGGCCCACTCCTCGCGCTGAAGCTCGATGTATCCCTGCTCCTGCACCTCGCCCATCCGCTGGAGAAGCTCCGACAGGCCGTGGCCCATCGCGTGCTGCCCGCCGAGCGTGATGAAGATGAACTTGAACCCGAGGTCGCCGAGCTCGGCGAACGTGATCGGGTCGGGATCGTTGAACCACTTGAACGAGCTCGACCAGTTGAATGCGAAGCGGGCGTCCGGGAAACGGGCGGTGACCCGCTCAGCGAACGCCTCGAGCGGCCCGCGATCAGAGGTGGGGAACTCGCACCACAGGAGGTCGGGGATGCCCGTGTCGAGGTAGCGGCAGGCCCGGTCGACGGCCAGGTCGAGCCCGCGCTCCGGCTGCGGCGCGTCAACCGCGGAGAGGCCGTCCGTGCGCGCGATGATGACGAAGTCCTGGTTCCCGAGGTCGTCGGCGACGGCGCGCGCCATGCGGAGCTTGCCGATCATCTCGGAGGCGGAGATGAGCGCCTTGCCGCCGATGTGACCGCAGCGCTTGGGTAGCACCTGATCCTCGATGTGTGCGGCAGCAACGCCGGCGTTGACGTAGAGCTCGGCCGTGCGCTGCACGTTGAAGATGTTCCCATAGCCGCCGTCCATGTCCACGACCACCGGTGGAATCTCGAGGTGCTTGGGCGCGATCCCCTTCTCGGGGTCGCCGACCGCCTGGGTCAGCTGGAACTTTCGAAGGGCCGAGACCGTTCGCCGAGCAGCGTCTGCGATCTCCACATTCGCGTAGATGTCCATGTCGGTCGTCCCGAGGTGTCCCATCGCGAACGAGTACCCGGAGAAGTAGACGGCCTTGAAGCCGTGATACATGACGAGCTGCGCGGCCATCGGGTCGTAGATGCCGGGGCCGAAGAGATACGGCTCGGTCTCGAGCAGCTCACGCATGCGGGTCGACGGATGCGTGAAGCGCGACGCGGGAACGACGTAACCCTCGGGGAGAAGCGGGGTCGGTACGAGCTCGATCTCGGCCGACCTGTCCGTCGCAAGTTCCTGTAGCTGGGTCATCGTCGTCTCCTTCTAGTTCGTGTTCGTCGTTCGTCGGCTTACTCGTTCGGGTGGTCGCGCTCGCAGTCGTCCGGGCACGTGCACTCGGGATACGCGCTGGCCACGAGCAAGACCAGGCCGGTGCGCCGCGCGGATGGCTGGGCGTCGAGCGGTCGGATCGACTCGGTGGTTCGATGGGCGAGACCTGCGTCCATGTCGACAGCTCCTTTCAGCGATTTGGCAATGCCATTGCCGCCTCGGCAACAACGTTGCGGTCTCCGGAGTGTAGGTGTGGTTAACCCATCAGTCCAATCGTTCCTATTGATCATTACCATAGAAATTGTTAATATCTCGCCGTGATCCTCGCGCAACTTGACGGCTTCGTCGAGATCGCCCGCCGAGGGAGCGTCAGCCGTGCCGCGGAGGCGCTGTTCGTGACCCAACCCGCTCTCACCGCCCGCCTGAAGGGGCTCGAGCGTGACCTCGGGACGGCGCTCTTCATCCGTCATGGCAGGGGCGTCCGCCTCACCGAGGCCGGCCGCGCGTTCCTTCCCTACGCCCAGCGCGCCCTCGACGAGATCGACGAGGGGAGGCGGCTCGTGGCGGGCGTCGGTCGCGGCGGCGCCGGCCAGCTCGCGCTCGGTGCCGCGCCGGCCGTGTCGACCTACGTCCTCCCCGCGATCCTCGAGCGGCTTCAGTCGGCCCATCCGAGCGTGCAGCTCTCGGTTCGCACGGGCCACTCCGAAGAGGTCCTCGAGCTCGTCCTCCGCCACCAGGTGGAGGTCGGGCTCGTTCGGGCGCTCCGCCACCCGGACATCGAGAGCATCCCGCTCTACGAGGACGAGCTCGTCCTCGTCTCACATCCAGAGCACGGATTCGCGCTTGCCGGCGAGGTGGAGGTCGCCCGGATCGGCGACGAGCGGCTGATCCTCTTCGACCGCTCGTCGAGCTATCACGACGTCACGGCGTCGTTCCTGCGCGAGAATGGCGTCATGCCCCGCGGCGTGATGGAGCTCGACAACATCGACGCCGCCAAGAAGATGGTCCGCCAGGGGCTGGGGGTCGCGCTCCTGCCATACACGGCCGTGGCCGAGGAGCTCGAGGCAGGAACCCTCGCCGCCGCGGCGATCACCGACGCGGAGCCCGTCCGGAGACACATCGTCGCGATCCGGCGGCGCGATGCTGGCCCCCCGTCCGGAATCGTGGCGGCCCTGCTCGACACGATCGCCGACGTGTCCGACGACCTGCAGCGCGCGGCCGCGGCATAGTCCCGCTCGGCGAGTCGTTGAACCGAGTGGTGTCTACACTCGGCTACCAGATGGACCCATCCGCGCAAGAGCCGTCGCGGCTCGGCACGTTCGCGCGACTCCTGACGTTCCTGCGGCCGTACCGGGTCTCGCTCGCGATATCCATCGTTCTCGCCGTCGCGTCGCAGGCGTGTGGCCTGGCAATTCCGTGGCTGACCGGTGACGTGATCAACAACGCCCTGCTCGACGAGGACGAGCAGCGACTCTGGATCCTGGTCGGCCTGATTCTCGTCTTCGGCGTCCTGAAGGCCCTGTTCATGGTCGGACGTCGCTTCATCGCCGGAAACCAGGCCCTGGGCGTCGAGTTCGATCTGCGAAACGCCCTGTACTCCCACCTGCTTCGACTCTCGTTCCGGTTCTTCGATCGAAACCAGACGGGTCAGCTCATGTCACGGGCGACTGTCGATCTCCAGAACGTCCGCTTCTTCCTCGGCTACGGCCTCATCTTCCTCGTCCAGCACATCCTGACGGTGATCGGCGTCACGGTCATCCTCTTCGTGATCGACTGGAGGCTGGCCCTCATCGCGCTCGCCATCACTCCGCTCCTGGTCGCCGTGGCGTGGCGGTACAGCCACGTCTCGCACCCCGTGCTGCGCGACGTGCAGCAGCGGCTCGCGGACATGACGACGGTCGCCGAGGAGTCGATCGTCGGCGTCAACGTCGTGAAGGCCTTCGCGCAGGAAGATCCACAGGAGGCGAGGTTCCGGGATCGCGTCGAGCGGGTGTTCAGCCAGTCGGTGCGCGCCACCCGACAGCAGGCGCTCTACCTCCCGGCGCTCTCGTTCCTGCCGCTTCTCGCGCAGGCGGCCGTGCTCCTCGCGGGCGGGTACCTCGTCACGGAAGGGTCGCTCTCGACCGGCGCGTTCGTCTCCTTCAACATCTATCTCCTAATGCTCGTCTTCCCGCTCCGCATGCTCGGCATGTGGATCGGGCAGATCCAGCGGGCGACGGCCGCAGGTGAGCGGATCTTCCAGATCCTCGACGAGCCCGAGGAGATCACGAACGCACCAGATGCACGGCCGCTTCCCGAGGGCGGCGGCCGGATCGTCTTCGAGGATGCGAGCTTCGCCTTCACGCCCGGGACCCCCACCCTGTGCGGCATCGACCTCGAGATCGAGCCGGGGCGTATCGTCGCGCTGATCGGCAACACGGGCTCCGGCAAGTCGACGTTGACGTCGCTCATTCCGCGGTTCTACGACCCGACCGAGGGGCGCGTGCTCGTCGACGGGGTCGACGTCCGTGACCTCGACCTCGCCTCGCTTCGTCGCTCGATCGGAATCGTCGCGCAGGAGCCGTTTCTGTTCTCCGCGACCGTGCGAGAGAACATCGCGTTCGGCGCCACTGAGGCGGAGCCTGCAGACGTCGAGTGGGCCGCTCGGGCTGCCCAGGCGCACGAGTTCATCGAGCGGCTCCCCGACGGGTACGACACCGTCGTGGGCGAACGTGGCATCACGCTGTCCGGTGGCCAGCGCCAGCGTCTCGCGATCGCGCGGGCACTGCTCGTCGACCCGCGAATCCTGATCCTCGACGACGCAACTGCCTCCGTCGACGCGACGACCGAGGCTCGCATCCGGCAGGCGCTCCAGGAGGCGATGCGTGGCCGGACGACGATCATCATCGCTCACCGCCTGTCGACCATCTCGCTCGCCGACGAGATCGTCGTGCTCGAGCACGGCAGGATCGCAGCACGAGGGGCGCCCGAGGAGCTCTACGAGACGAGCCCGGTGTACCGAGAGATCCACGAGCACGGCCTCCTCGCCGCACTGCCGACGGTGGAGGCGACCGCATGAAGATCCACCAGCCGGGCACCGTGAGCGAGCGGGTCTCGCGCGCGCAGATCGACGACTGGAGCTGGTCGCGAACCATGCGTCGCGTCGCGGTGCTCGTGCGCCTCGCGAAGCCGTACCGCCGGCGGGTCGCGGGTGGAGTCGTCGCGCTCCTCCTCGCGACGACTGCGGCACTCGCTCCTCCCTACCTGTTCAAGGTCGCGATCGACCAGGGCATCCTCGGAGGAGATCTCCAGGTGCTCGTGTGGATCGTGGTGGCCGTCGTCGTCATCGGCGCCATCGGTTGGGCTGCAGGCCTCGCCCAGACATACCTGACGAGCTGGGTGGGTGAACGAGTCCTCGCCGACCTGCGACTCCGGGTCTTCCGACACCTTCAGCGCCTCTCGCTCGGCTACTTCGAGCGCAACCGAACCGGCGCCATCATCTCCCGGCTCACCAACGACGTAGAGGCCCTCGACCAGCTCGTCGTCGACGGCGTCACGAGCCTCGTCCAGAACACCCTCGTCCTCGTCGGCAGCGCCGTCATCCTCGTGCTCCTCGACTGGCGCCTCGCGCTTGCGACGCTCGCGGTGTTCCCACTCATGGCCGCCGCAACCATGATCTTCCGACGCCGCTCGAGCCGCGCGTACCGCCGGGTTCGTGAGCACCTCGGGTCCGTCATGTCCTCGCTGCAGGAAGACATCTCCGGGATGCGGGTGATCCAGGCGTTCGGAAGAGAGCACCGAAGTAGCGCCCGCTTCCGAGAGGTCAACCAGCACTACCGCGCTGCGAATCACGAGACCGTCGTCCTCTCCGGGCTCTACTTCCCGTTCGTCGACTTCCTTTCATCCGCCGCCATCGCGATCGTCCTCGGCTATGGCGGCTATCTGTACTTCGGCGGATCGGTCACCATCGGCACGCTGTTCGCCTTCGTCGGCTACCTCGCGAACTTCTTCGATCCGGTGCAGCAGCTCTCGCAGCTCTACAACACCTTCCTCGCAGCAGTCGCCGCGCTCGACAAGATCATCGACGTCCTCGAAGAGGAACCCGACGTCCTCGACTCACCGGATGCCCGGCCGCTTCCGCAGGTCGAGGGCCGCGTCGGTTTCGAGGATGTCCGCTTTGGCTACGGCGACGGGCCTGAGGTTCTCCACGGCCTCGATCTCGAGGTCCCGCCCGGGACAACCGTCGCACTCGTGGGGCACACGGGCGCTGGGAAGTCGACCATCGCCAAGTTGCTCGCGCGCTTCTACGACCCCCGAGAGGGGCGGATCACGATCGACGGCCACGACCTCCGCGACGTGGCGCAGGAGAGCCTCCGAACGCAGCTCGGCATCGTCCCGCAGGAGGGGTTCCTGTTCGCCGGATCGATCCGCGAGAACATCGCCTTCGCCCGGCCTGGCTCGACCGACGAAGAGGTGATCGCAGCCGCGCGCGCGGTAGGGGCCGACGACTTCGTCGAGGCGCTACCCGACGGCTATGACACACAGGTGGGTGAGCGAGGCGGACGGCTCTCGCTTGGGCAACGCCAGCTCGTCGCATTCGCGCGCGCGCTTCTCGCCGATCCACGGATCCTGATCCTCGACGAGGCGACCTCGAGCGTCGACATCGCAACCGAGCGGCGCATCGAGGAAGCCCTTGGGACGCTGCTGACCGGCAGGACGGCCTTCGTGATCGCACACCGTCTGTCGACGATCCGCCAGGCGGACACGATCGTCGTGCTCGAGCACGGGCTCGTCGTCGAGCAGGGGACGCACGACGAGCTCCTCACGCGGGACGGCCAGTACCTGGCGCTCTACGGCGACTGGGCCCAGGCAGTCGCCTGAGCGGTAAGTAGGCTGGGCCTGATGCGGCTCGGGATCGGCGAGGTACTCGGACAGGCGTGGAGCCTCTACACCCGCAACTCCGGGCGCCTGATCGCCGTCGCCGCGATCGTCTTCGGCTTTCTCTCGCTCGTCCAGGCGGCGATCGACTCCTCGGGACAGCGGGCGCTCCTCGCGGTTGCCGCGGGCGTGACGATCCTGGGCGCTCTCTGGCTCCAGGGGGCGCTCGTCGTGGTGGTCGAGGATATCCGTGACGGCAAGGTCGACCTCACGATCCGCGAGGTCTTCCGGCGCGTCGAGCCTCGGCTCTGGACGCTGCTCGCCGTCGGCATCATCGCGGCGATCGGCGTCGCCGGCGGGCTGATCCTGTTCATCATCCCGGGCCTCGTGCTCCTGACGTTCTGGAGCGTCACCGTGCCCGCCGTGATCCTCGAGAACCGCGGCGTCGTCGATGCGTTTCGCCGGAGCATGCGCCTCGTCTCGGGCGACGCCTGGCGCGTCTTCGCGATCGTCCTCATCACGGTCGCGTTCGCGACGATCATCGCGACCGTGATCATCGTCGTCCTCTCTCCGCTGCCACGCTTCTTCGACATCTACGTATCGGGCGTCGTCGCGAACTCGATCACGATGCCGTTCGTGGCGCTCGCGTGGACAGTCATGTTCTACGACCTGCGCGCAGCCAAGGGGTAAGGTCAGGTCATGGAAGCAGGCGAGGACGCACCCGAGCTCCTCGAGCCGCCGCCCGCCATCGAGGTGGCCCGCGAGGCGAGCCTCGCTCCCGCGCGGGCAGTCGCGCAGATGCGCATCCGCCTGCCGTGGCGCTCGAACCGCAGGCTCCGCGAGCTCGTCGGACGCGTTAACGACGACGCGCAGCTCAAGGCGTGGTGGCACGTCGCGAACGTCAACGCGGTCAAGCGTCTCGAGATCAACGACCATTCGTGGGTCCACATCCAGATCGTCACGAACATCGCCCTGAAGCTGCTGCGGCAGTTCGCCAAGCACGACATCGCGCCGGCGATGGTCAGCGACTACGAGATGGAGCAGGCGGACGCGGAGATGGTCGTCGTCCTCGGCGGGCTCCTCCACTGCATCGGCATGGCGGTCCATCGCGACCGTCACGAGGACTCGAGCCTGCTCCTTGCGGCGCCGAAGCTCTACGAGCTCCTCGACGGCATCTACGAGGAGCCCGAGCTGACCGTCGTCGCCTCGGAGGTCCTGCAGACCATCACGAGCCATCGCGAGGGAGGCCGCCCGCTCACCCTCGAGGCGGGAATCGTCAGGGTCGCCGATGCACTCGACATGGCCAAGGGCCGCTCCCGGATCCCGTTCGAGCGCGGCAGTGGCTCGATCCATGCAGTCTCGGCGGCGGCGATCGAGGGCGTCACCATCACCGACGGCACCGACCGCGCCGTCCTCATCGAGATCCAGATGAATAACTCGGCGGGTCTTTACCAGGTCGACGAGCTCCTGAAGGCGAAGCTTCGCGGAACCGGCCTCGAACCGTATGTCGAGGTCGTCGCCCGCATCGACACCGAGGCCGAGAAGAGCCTCGTCCCGATCTACCGCCTCGAGGTGTAGCCCTCTCGAGGCGCTAGAATGCCCGAACCGGTGCGGGATCGTCTAATGGTAGGACGCCTGACTCTGGATCAGGTAGTCCAGGTTCGAGTCCTGGTCCCGCAGTAAGACCAAGGCCCCGATCAGGGGCCTTTCGCGGTCGCGCCGACGCCCGACTCAGGCCGCTACGATTTCACGGTGCCACTCGTTGGAGACCCGGAGCGCGATCGGGCTGTCTCGATCCTGCGTCGCGCGTACGCGAATGGGTACCTCGAACTGGACCAGCTCGAACCCCGAGTCGATGCCGCCATACGCGCACGGTCGGGGCGCGATCTCGCCTCGAGCGTCCGAGGCATCCCGGGTGGCCAGCTGGAGCTCGCCTTGGACGGCTATGTCCTACCAGCCGTTCGCGCCGGGACGCTCGGGCTACGCGTGCGAGTTGTCCGCTTCCTGCTCTGGGTGGTGTACGCCAGCTGGGCCGCCCTGAGCCTCGTCCTGCTCGGGATCTTCTCGGTGTGGGCGCTCGTGGCCGGGCCGCCGATCGCCGCCGGCGCCGCACTCCTCGTGGTCTGGCTGATCGCGTCGGCAGGAGCGCTCGCCGCCCGCCGCACCGCCCGGAAGCTAACCCTTCCGTATGTGCGCGAAGTGGGACACCGAAGGTGAGCTGACGAGCTCGACGCACTCGTAGCCGTCCGGCCCGGTCCCGACGTTCTTGAACAGGCGGCCCCCGGGCTATCCCGCGGGCTGATACTCGAGGATCACGATGCCTGAGTCGAAGGTCTCGTGGTGCGTGAGCTCGAGGGTGGCCTGACCGATGCCCTCTGCGAAGAGGCGCGCGCCCTTGCCGAGGACGATCGGGTGGACCATGAAGCGGTAGAGGTCGATGAGGTTCGCCTGCGCGAGGCCGTTGAAGAGCTGCGCGCTGCCGGACAGGAGCAGGTCCTGTCCTGGCCGGCTCTTGAGCCCGCCGATCGCAGTCGCGAGGTCTTCCTGGATCAGGATTGAGCCGGCCCAGTCCGCCGTCTCGAGCGTTGACGAGACGACGTACTTCGGCATGGTGTTCATCTTCTCGCCGAACTCGCCGGTGCCCTCCATGGTGGGCCAGGCGGCCGCGAATCCCTCGTAGGTCTTACGGCCGAGCAGCAGTGCGTCGGTCTCCTGGAGCTCGCGCCATTTGAACTGCGCGGCTTCGTCGTTGAAGAACGGGAATGACCACTGACCCGGCTCTTCGAAGATGCCGTCCACCGATAGGTACTCCGTCGCGACGAGTCTCATGGTGGACGCTAGCGGCTCCAACTCCTCGTCGCCGCTGCCGTTGTCCTCTCGAGCAACGAGTTCGCCAGTTTTTCACCACCGTCGACTCTTGTCACGAAAGCGCGAGATCTCGCACGCATGAGCCGCTGGTACCGGCCGCCACTCGAATCGATCGGCTGGCCCGGCTCCTGAACCTCCAGCACTCGCTGAAAGGAGCGTGTCGATGCTCGCACCCCCAAAATGGGCGGCTTCCGCCTGCTCGTTACCCCTGCGCGCGATCGCCACCGTCGCGATCGCCGTCGCGGCGCTCGTCGCCGCATCACCTGCCGGAGCCGCACCCGCGAAGGGCATATGGCTCTCGCAATCCGAGATCAGCGCGTTGCCGATGACCGGCAGCGCCTGGTCGGCCGTGAAGGCTGCCGCAGACGGCAGTCTCGGAACTCCGAGGATCTCCGACCAGAACTCAGGCCACGACATCCGAACCCTGGCCGTCGCGCTCGTCTTTGCGCGAACCGGCGACGTCGCGTATCGAAAGAAGGCGGCCGACGCGATCATGAGCGCCGTCGGCACCGAGGCCGGTGGCAGGACGCTCGCACTCGGCCGGAACCTCGGCGGCTATGTGATCGCCGCCGACCTGATCAACCTGAAGAGCTATGACACTGCGAAGGACTCGCAGTTCCGCTCGTGGCTTTCGAGCGTTCGCTCGGCGAGCCTCGACGGGGACACGCTCATCTCGACCGCCGAGCTTCGGGCGAACAACTGGGGCACGCATGCCGGCGCTGCCCGTGTCGCTGCGGACATCTATCTCGGTGACGTCGGCGACCTCGCTCGTGCCGTCCAGGTGTTCAAGGGCTGGCTCGGCGATCGGTCGCAGTACAGCGGTTTCAAGTTCGGTGACATGTCCTGGCAGGCCGACCCCACGAACCCGGTAGGGATCGACAGGAAGGGAGCGTTGATCCAGGGGAAGAGCGTCGACGGCGTCCTTCCCGACGACCAGCGACGATCGGGTGGTTTCGCCTGGCCGCCGCCGAAGGAGAACTACGTCTGGGCGGCGCTCGGCTCAGCGTTCGTCCAAGCGGAGCTCCTCTACAGGGCCGGGTACTCCGATGCGTACAGCTGGTCGAACTCGGCGCTTCTGCGCGCCATCACGTGGCTGAACACGGTTGACGGGTTCCCCGCGCAGG
This sequence comes from uncultured Thermoleophilia bacterium, assembly GCA_963710975.1. GTDB lineage: Bacteria > Actinomycetota > Thermoleophilia > Gaiellales > Gaiellaceae > JBBQXH01. The sequence continues at coordinate 827,397 of CAVQCG010000004.1, forward strand.
GCGACGACGGATGGGTGCCGTGGCTTGCGAACTTCGCCTACGGATCGAAGTTTGCAACCACGTCGCGTGCGGACGGGAAATCCATGGCGTGGACGAACTGGACACACGCCCGAACGCGCTGAGAATACCTGCGGGCGGGGGCCACACGGCGCCCCCGCCCGCCGCTCATCTCCTCAGGGTCGACGTACTCGTCAGCGTCGCCGACAGGCTTCCCGCATGGACATCGAGCGTCGACTTGACCGCAAGTCGCCCCTTGTCTTCGAGCCTCGCTCTGGCAGCACGACTCAGCGAGACCAGAACTCCTTGCCTTGATCCAGCGGCGATGGAGAGAGTCGCCTTGCCGACGAATGAGCCTGTTGCCGAAACGAGCCGGAGGGTTCCCGAACATGCTCCCTCGGTCCCGGCGAGGCAGGTCACGGGTACACGGGCCTTCTGGCCGGCGAGGACCGCCTTCCCGAGCTCGGCGAGCGCCGTCGTCTTGAAGGTCCGATCTGCACCGGTTGCGGTTCCTGCGCCGCTCACGGCGGCAACGCGGTAGTGATAGGTCGTTTCGGGGTCGAGACCCGTAACGACCGTCGAGAATGGATCGGACTCGTTACTGGCACCCGCGTAGTCGAAGACAGATGACCCGTAGGACGACGTGCGGCCGTAGTCGATCCGGTATGTCGTCGCGAGACCACCGGGATCGATCGTGCCGCCGATTCTTGCCCCTGTCGCGCTCAACTCTGTCGGATCCGCCGTTTGTGCCGTCGGCGCCGCGACCGGCGCGACGGGGTCGGTCGTGAGGATCCTCAGCATCGATGGCATCAGGGCTCCGACGGCGGCGAATACGGTGGGCAGCCTCGTTCCCGCGCACCCCGCGCCCCAGCTGACGATTCCTGCCTGGACCCAGCCGCCATGCTTGTCCGGAACCATGAGCGGGCCGCCGCTGTCTCCGTAACAGGGCTGATCGACCATTCCACTTCCCGCACACAGCATCGACTCCGGGTCGAAGCTGGAGCCGTAGGCGTCGGTACACGTCTGGTCGGACTCGATCGGAAGCTCGAGCTGGCGAAGGCGGGAATCGAACTGTCCGCTGTCCAGAAGCGACCCCCAGCCGATCACGGTTGCCACCGTTCCTGTTGCCCACAATGGGGCGTCATTGCCCGTTGGAAGCGGGAGGGCCTCGGCATCGATCGCACTTGGAAGGCGAATGAGCGCGAAGTCACGCCGGATCGCCCCCGGATCCCAAGCAGGGCTGATGAAGAACGACTCGGACTCGACGGTCGTACCGCCCGGCTTCGCGAGATCGGTCGCGCCGACGCGGACGCGAATTCCTTCCACCTCGAGGCCAAAATCCGAGAAATCGAGACAGTGCGCGGCCGTCAGGACCCAGCGGTCGCCAATGAGAGAGCCGCCGCAGGATGCCGATGCTCCCCGAGACAGCAACATCGTCACGTCCGCGATCCAGGGCCATGCGCCAGGCGCGGCGAGGCTTCCGCCAACGATCTGCGGCGCCCTCGCAGCCCCTGCCGACGCGGCGAGGAGCCCTGCCAAACATGCTGCGACGACAACCGTGGCAGTGGAGCGCCACAACGACGCCATCCTGGGGCGCGTGCGGGGCCGTGTCATCGCCTCAGTATGGACGCACTCGTGAGCGTTGCGGACAGGCCTCCCGCGTGGATGGTGAGCGTCGTCTTGACCGGCAGCCGGCCGTTCGCATCGAGTCGGGCTTGTGCCGCGCCGGAGAGTGGCACCAAGACCTTCGCCACCGAGCCGGAGGCAATCGAGACCCTCGTCTTTCCGACGACGAGTTGCCCGGACGTGATCCGCACAGTGCCCTTGCATGTTCCGGCCGAACCCGAGAGACAGGTGACCACGACGCGAGCCCGATTGCCTGCGAGCGTCGCCTTGCCGAGAGCCGCGAGGGCACTCGTGCGGAACGTGCGGTCCTCGCCGGCGCCCTGCCCCGCGCCGCTCGTTGCAGCGATCCGATAGTGATATTTCGTCGACGGAACGAGCCCCGTCAGGGCTGCCTTGACGTCCTCTCCGCTCGTCCCCGCACCGGCGTACCCCGAGACAGACGATCCATAGGACGAGGTGGTTCCGTAGTCGACCCGGAACGACGTCGATAGGCCACCGGGAACGACGCTTCCGCTGATGGTTGCGCCGCCGGCGGACACGCCGGAAACCGTGCCTGTCGTCGCAGCCGGCGAGGTCACCGGTGCGACCGGGTCTGTCGTCAGCATCTTCAGCATCGACGGCAAGAGCGTCGCGACCGCGGAGTAGACGCCGGGCTTGTTCGGGCGGGCACAGCCGTCGCCCCAGCTGGTGATCCCGGCCTGGATCCAGGAATCCTGGCCGGCGGGCACGACGAGCGGCCCGCCGCTGTCGCCGAAGCAGGAGTCACGCCCGCCCTCCGGGTACCCCGCGCAGAGCATCGACGTCGGGTCGAATTCCGAGCCGTAATAGGCGGTGGACCCACATGTCTCGTCGGACACGATCGGAACCTCGACCTGACGCAGCTTCGAGTCGAACTGCCCGCTCTCGTTCAGCGCGCCCCAGCCGGTCACGGTTGCGACCGTACCTGGCGCCCAGAGCGCCGCATCGGCCGTCGTCGGCAGAGCGATCGCCTGAGCGTCGATTGCCGCAGGCAGGCGGATCAGAGCGAAGTCCCGTTGCGTCGTCGCCAGGTTGAACGTCGGGTTGGGGAAGAACGCGGTCGAGGTGAGGGTCGTCCCGCCGGGCAGTGCGAGGTCAGAGGCCCCGATCCTCACCTGGACGCTCGTCACCTGGACGCTGCCGCCGCCGAACTCCGCCGGATCGAGCGTCAGGCAGTGCGCGGCGGTCAAGACCCAGCGCTCGCCGATCAGCGAGCCGCCGCACGAGCCCTCGTACAGCCCACCCGACGCCGAGATATGCATGGTCACATCGGCCATCCAGGGCCAGGCTCCCGGAGCAGCGACGGTTCCACCGACGATCTGCGGCGCTCGAGCAGCCTCCGCCGATCCGGCGATGAGCCCTGCCAGGCACGCTGCGACGATGACTGCGGCGATGCGGCGCCCCACTGCTCGTTGATCGTAGCTGCGCAAGCTTCCGGCAGTGAAAGGCTCATACCTCTTGAGAGGGAGTACCGGATCCGCGTGGAGCGCGGAGGGATGGGAGGTCGATGCGCATGGAGATGACGTGGTGGGGCTGGGTTGTCGTGGCGACCGTACTTGTCGCCGCCGAAATCGCCCTCGTCCTGGCATTCTGTCGAGCGGCTGCGACCTCAACCCGTCGGCCGGAGGTCGTCCCCGTCCGGATGCGCGCCAGGATCCGCCGGGAGGAGCACCGCAGGGCGAGCTAGCATCCTCTGGTCATGAGGCGTACCGCTCTCCTCTTCGTCGTCTCAGTGGTGGTCGCGGCGATGCCCGCCGGCGCTGGAGCGGTTGTCGAGAAGGGGATGATCCGCGTCAATCGTGGCGGCGCGGGCGTGACCCTCGGCATGACCCGTGCACAGGTGGTCGCGAAGCTCGGGAAGCCCGTCTTCAAGAATCAGAACGGGTACCTGCAGTACGCGAACACCAATCTCTTCGACGTGTATCTCGACATCGGCGCGACGCCGAACCGCGTGCGGCTGATCGGGATCTCCGGACCACGGTTCTGCTTCCCGAGCGGCTTCTGCATGATGGACCGGGGTGCCGTCGGAAGGCTGAAGTCGCTCTACGGGAGCGCGCTGAAGGTCGTCAGGCTCGAGGATGGCGAGCGCGTCTACCGGGTGACGGGCACCTACCTCGGGTGCGCGGTCTTCACCGACTTCACACCGCTCAAGTTTCGCCCCAGCTCGAAGATCATCCAGATCTTCATCGGCTTCGAATCTGGCTCCGCTTGCTGATCGCGCCCTCTCCATCGATTCGCTAAGCTGGAGCGACTTCCGGCCCGAGCCGGGAGCTTCCCGGAGGCCATGGCCTCCGGGACCCGTTCCGGGGCGCATTCGTCTAGTGGCCTAGGACGCTGGCCTCTCACGCCGGTAACACGGGTTCGAATCCCGTATGCGCCTCCTTTGCTTCTGCCGATATGTTCGAGTCGGTCGAGACGTGGCCGGAGACGCTCTGCCTCCCCTCGTCGCGTACACCGGTGCACGCCGTGGGGCCGCGGCGTCGCTGCGCTGGCGAGACGTTGATCTCGTGCTTGGGACGTTCCGATTCCAAGAGAAGGGCGGGGCCGTCGAAGTGAAGCCGATCCCGGATGAACAAAGAACTCCTCATCGCTTCGCCCGCTCGACCGCGCACGCGCGATGGAGCAGATCAGACGCCTGTCCTGGCGCTCCGTGTTACACGGCCGAGACACTGGAGCTCGATCCTGCTGACTACGTGATCCCGAACCTCCACTGAGTTAAAGTCAGGCTGCCCGAGCGAGATGGTCGCGTCGCCTGGACCATCCTCCGCGCGATCGCGAAAACACGTCGAAGACGGTAAGTCCACGCGCTCGAGGAGCGTTCGCGACGTTCTTCCGCGAGGAGCGCCAGGGCGACATCCACGCCCTCAAAGAACTGCTCGGCCACGTGTTACGTTGCTCGTTTCGGCGGCTGCGGCGAGCACGGCGGATGCGCCACCGCGTATGAAGTCAGCGCGGGCGGTGGCGTCCCTACCGATCCCCGGCTACCGGACGACGTTCGCCATAACTCGCCGAGCGCCGTCGTTCACGTGGCCGAGGCTGAGTCCTTTCGGCCTTGCCGGGTGTCATCGAGTCCGTGAGGGTTTTCCCGCATGCAGATTCCGTGAGCGGGCGGATGCTGCACTTTCCGGCGGCGAACCTAGAATGGTTGGCGTGAAGAGGCATCGAGGTCAAGCAGAGGCCCTTGCGGTCCTGGTTGGAGCACTCCTGCTCGTCCTCGGTGCATTGATCGGCTTTACGTTCGCTTTTGCTCGCCCGCTTCCAACAGGTGCTTGGATCGGTTTCGGCGTCGTCGTCGTCGTGGCGCTCGCCCTCACCTGCGTCGCTTTCGTGATTGTCATCGTGAGCGAGAAGCCGACGGTCGAGCCTGCCGAGAGAGCGGCTCCGTCCGGAGACGGGCGGCGTCGCATCCTCGTCCTCGCCGATGAGGCTATCGGCGCAGAACGGTTTCGACAGGAGATCTGCGAACGGACACAAGGCTGTGAGAGTGAGGTGCTCGTCGTCGCTCCAGCTTTGAACACGCCCCTTCGGCATTGGACAGACGAGGAGGACGCCGCTCGCGCAGTCGCAAGGACCCGAGTCGATGAGGATCTTCGGGTGCTCGCCGACCTCGGGGTAACGGCACGCGGCAGCGTTGGAGCCGACGATCCGCTGCAGGCAATCGATGATGCGTTGCGGACGTTCCCGGCCGACGAGATCCTCGTCTTCACCCATCCTCAAGACCGCCCGAACTGGCTTGAGGAGGGCCTCGTCGAACGCGCTCAAGCGGCCTACGGGCTCCCCGTCGGTCTGGTTTCATCAGCGTAGTCATCGGAGGTCGCCCGAGTCCTCGGCGTCACCGAGTTCGAGGAGGACGACGGCAACCAAAGCGCTGACATCGGACGCGTGAGCGGCGGCGGGGTCAACGGTCGTGGCGTCAGACAGGGCTCGCGCTCTCAGTTCGTACTCTGCGGCTCTCTCCCGGAGCAGGTCGGCTCTACTCATGGGTCTTGGTCCGGTCGCGTTTTTCGAGTCTCTCGAAGAGCGCCCGTGGTCTGGCTATTTGCGGAGCATCTCTTCGAGCCGGTCGAGGCGCTGCTCGATACCGTCCAGCCGGGCCTCGACTCTCGCCTCGAAATCAACTTCGTCCCCGGCTTGAGCGGTTTCCCGCTCCTTCGTCGCTCGCGCAACGAAGGTCGAAGTGATCGCCGCGATGATGATGGTCAGGAAGGCGATGCCCTCAAGCATCACGAAGGCGGCAATGATCCGCCCGGACGGGTTCGCCGGCGTGACGTCGCCATAGCCAACAGTCGTCACTGTCTGCAGCGCCCACCACATGCCAACCCAGATGTTCGAGTACTCGCTGTGGTCGAGTACCCGCATCAGGACGCCGCTGACGACGACGACCGTCGCAGTGGTGATAACGATGACGGTGGACGCCATCCGCACGGTCGGCGGTTCGCGCAGGAAGCGCGTCATGCTGCGCTCGACGACGTTCGGACGACCTACGCGAGGCATGAAGGATTCCTTGCGAGCGAAGGGTCTTGCCTTGCCCACGCCGTGCGGATGATGAAGGTCGACGCCACCATCTGTTTGCGTCCATCTCGTTCGTTCCAGGACTGCGTGCGGGCAGGCGCCGTCTTTCGCATCAAACCGCTTCTCGTCACGGATCGCGTTGGTGGAGTGCTTCTTCGACGTCGTAGCCGAGGGCAAGAGCGACCTTCGGAGCGGATTGCACGATTCGTGCAGCGCCCGTGACCGGCGCCACGGCTTCGAGGGCGGCGACGATTTCGTCCCGTGTCGCCCCGGCTGCCAGGGCGACCCCGACGGCGTGCTGGTACGAGGAAGTCGCCGCGTCGACGGCAATAGTCGCAGCGATGCGCACGAGTGCCTCAGTTCGCTGGTCGAGGGCTGATGTCGTCGGTGTGTTCGCCGCCGTCAACGAGGCGATGAGCGCGTCGTCGTGGATCGCGAGCCGGCGCAGGTGCTCCTTGTACTCGTCCATAAGCTGGTAGCTCAAAGTTGACATGCTGCCGTTCGCCTGCGCCTCATCCATCCAGGATGAACTTTGCCCGCTCGGGGTAGACGGAGCTTTCCAGGAGCCCGAAGTCGACGGCACGTTCGATCGCTTGGCTGCGCGAGGAAGCACCGAGCTTGCGGTAGGTCGAGATCGCTTCGGTTTTGATCGTGTTCGGGGAGAGGAACAGCCTGGCTGCGATCTCCGGGAACGTGAGGTGCGTGGCGAGGTAGGGAAGCAATCGAAGCTCCGCACCTGTGAGGCTCATTGCCCAGGCGCCAGCGGGTCCAGCGGTTGCTGCCACGCGCTCGCGGAGCTCCCGGATGTCCTCGAGGAGGGAGCCCAATCGTGGCCTGACCTCAAGCACGCGCTCGGTCTCGGTGAGAATGGTGCGGGCGGCGGTCGCCTCCCCGAGCGCAAGGTGGGCACGTGCGAGCTCGAGCCCAACCTGAACGGTGAACCACGGAATGCACTCGTTGAGAGCTGGCCTCAGACGGTGCGCACGTATCAGAGCCGTCCTGGCCTGCTCGTGACTCCCGTTGTGGAGCGCGACACGCGCCGACACCGCGTGCACTATCGCGCTTGTCGAATAGTCACCGAGGCCCGACTCCTCAACGAGCGCCTTCGCTGCCCGCGTGTACTGCGCTGCGTCAGCCCAGGCCCCTCGCTCGACGGCGAAGAGCGCAAGCTGTGCTTGGGCAAGGTAGACCTCTTCGAAGGCGCCGCTTGCTAACCCCTTCTCAACGGTTGCCATCAGGTCGTCCGCTGCACGGTCAGTCGCGCCGAGCAGCGCATTTGCGATTCCTCGAATGTAGAGCGCGGTGGACAACCAACTACTCTCGGTTGGGAGTTGATCCAGCGCCAGGTTGGCGTCTGCGAGCGCCGCTTCGACACCCTTTCGCATCATGTTCGCCCGCAGAATGGCGACCCAGGGCTCGATCGTGGCGCTGCCGTCTGAGAGCGGGATCGCCGAGGTTGCCCCGTCGGCGAGAGCGAGCCACCGCTCAGCGTCAGCGGTCCGCCCGGTCAATGCATGGAACCACGCTCCGAAGACGGCGAGTGCTGGGTACTGCCTAAGCTCATCATCGCTGAACCACCCGAGCCACTCCTGGGCGGTCTCCCTTCGGCCGTCATAGTAGAGCGTCGCCGCCAGAGCGTCGATCAGGCCGGCGACGACCTGTGTCTCGCCGGCCGCCCGCCCGTAAACGACCGCCTCCTCGGGAAGGTCGTTGGCGATGCACCAGTCCATCGCGAGCCTGTTGAGTACGGGCACCACCTCCGGCTGGGTCTGCTCGAGCTGGTTTCGCAGTAGCTGTCCGAACAGGTGGTGGTAGCGATACCACTCGCCTCGCCGGTCAAGGGGCACCACGAAGCTGTTTCTCCGCTCAAACATTGCGAGCGTCTGTGCTGTTCCCGAGGCTTGAAGCAGTGAGTCGCAAAGAGGGCCGCACATGCGGTCCAGCACCGACGTATAGAGGAGGAACTTCGCATCATCCGCCGGCAGCCGGGACAGGAGTCGAGTCGGAAGTACTCGGACACGAACCGGTCGTCGCCGCTGAAGGCCTCGGGACCCGTCGCGCCCGCCCCGGCCTGCATCGACAGTGCTGCGAGGTACAGGCCGGCAGGCCAGCCCTCTGTCCGTTCTGTCAGGTTGTGGACCTCGGTCGTGTCGAGCGTGGCTCCTGCTGCTTCGAGCAGCCGATCAGCCTCCTCCTCGTCGAACCGGAGATTCTGAACGCCGATCTCGTACACCGACCCCTCTGCTCTCCAGCGGGCAAGCGGCAGCTCCGGCTCCTCCCTGCTCGCGACCGCGATCAGAGATCCGGCGGGGACATACCGGAACAGCTCCGCCAGGGCGTCCAGACAGGACCGGTTGGCGATGGCGTGGAGATCGTCGAGTGCCAGCACCAGCGGGTGTTCGAGTGTCGCGAGTGCGCTCCCGACACGTGGAATGCGCATGGCCCAGGAGCCCCCACCTGGCCCGGATAACGCGTCGAAGACTTCGGGTGCGAGAGGCTCGACCCGGTGAATTGCGGCCGTGATGTAGCGCAGAAACACCATGTCGTCGTCATCCCCCCCGTCCAGTGCGACCCAGGCGAACGGACGTGGGTCAGCCTCGGCCCAGCGCGCTAAGAGGGTCGTCTTGCCGTAGCCGGCGGGCGCGACGAGGGTCGCGAACGGCACGCTCGTCTCGCAGAGCCGGGCGATCAGGTCCGCCTTCGCGACGGTGCCAGGCCGGCTGAACGGTGGCGCGAGCTTGGCCTCCGCGAGGTCGAAGGGAAGTACCGTCGCGGCCGCCACCGGCCAATCCTACGACAGCCACGAAGAGACCTCGTCCGGACTTTCTCCTCCGTCCGGCCGATTTCATTCGATTGGGATGAGGTGGGGTCGCGAGGGCCACGCCATACTCCCGCTGTATTCGCACTGACAGATCGCGCGCGATGCGAGTCGCGCTGACGTAGCGGAGGTGACAGATGACTGTTTCCAGCGAGATGCTTCGCTCGATCTCGGTGCCTGAGCGGCTCGAGACCCGGCTCGGGACGCTTGAGTTTCGCGACGGTGCGCCGAGCGGCGAGACCACTGAGACGGTGTACGACCACCTGGACTTCGTGCACGGCCTGAACGTCTATCTCGACGGCTTTGCGGGGGCATCGACGTACGCGATCCGGAAGGGCTTCCACGACGTGGGCGTGGAGGACAACGCAGATCCTCATCTTCTCGGAGCTGATGGGGTCGGAGTCCGTGTTCCTGACCGCGAACGCCGACACGGTCTACTTCCTCGGCATCATCGACCTCACGTCGGGGCCGATGGTCGTCGAGACGCCGCCGCAGGCGCTCGGGGTCATTCGACGACATGTGGTGGGGGTGGATCATCGACTTCGGCCTGCCGGGCCCGGATCGCGGCGAGGGCGGCCGGTTCCTGCTCGTCGCCACCCGGTTACGACGGCCCGCTGCCCGACAGCGGCTACTACGTCGGACACTCGCGCACGTCGAGGGCGCTCATGCTCGGCCGCTCGTTCTTGACCGACAACGACCCGGCGCCGACCGTCGAGACGATCAAGAGCACGATGAAGATCTACCCCTACGCGCAGGGCGGCGACGGCACGAGCGTCGCAACGCTGCTCGAGGGCGAGGTGCAGCCCGCGCCACCGGCGCAGATCCCCGAGACGGTGTTCGTGGAGGGGAGCGGGAAGGCGTTCAACACGGTACCGCCGAGCGACTTCGGCTTCTTCGAGCTGATGAACGAGGTGGTGCAGGACGAGCCCGCCGGCAGCACGGACGCCGAGCTGATGGGGCAGCTGGCCGCGATCGGAATCGTCAAGGGCAAGCCGTTCGAGCCCGACAAGCGGATGCGGCGCATCCTCGAGGAGGCGGCCGCCGTCGGGGACGCGACCTCGCGGGCGCTGATGTTCGACTCGCGAGCATCGGAAGGGTTCGCGTACTACGACGAGGCTCGGCGTGGTTCAACATGCTGTGGGTCGGCGGGTACACTTCGAGACGCCGCCGCCGCTCGTCACGAAGGAGGGGATCAAGCCGTTCCCTGCGACCGGCGTCCGGACGCTGCACTCCCGGACCTCGTTCCTGTACGCGGCCACCGGGGTCACGCCGGCGATGTGCATGCGGCTCACCGGAATCGGGTCGCAGTACCTCATCGCCGTCAAGGACGCCAACGGAAACCGCCTCGACGGCGCGAAGAGCTACCGGGTGACGCTGCCACCGGACATCCCGGCCGCCCGGTTCTGGTCGTTCACCGCGTACGACAACGAGACACGCTCGATGCTGCAGACACCCCAGCGCTTCCCACGGGCCGGGAGCCAGTCCTATCCGACACCGGCAGCGACCGCGAACGCCGACGGCTCGACGACCATCACGTTCGGCCCGGACCGACCCTCGGACAGTCCGGAGGGCAACTGGATCCAGACGACCGAAGGCAAGGGCTGGTTCCCGCTCCTGCGCCTCTACAGCCCGCTCCAGCCGTTCTTCGACAAGACCTGGCAGCCGAGCGAGATCGAAGTCGTCAGCTAGACGGCCGCACAAAGAGGTGAGTACCGAGCCCAACGAACCTGAAGACGCGATTCGCGCGGTTCCTGACGTGCATCGCCCGCTGCAGAGAAAGCGAGGCCACGCTCGACACCCGCTAAACGGCTTTGCTCGAGGTAACCGCGTTGCTCGGGCCGTTCATCTTTGCGGACGCGAGGCGCGGGGTTCCGTTCAACCGAAGGAGGGATCATGAGTGTCGCACCCGTTGATCTGTATATCGCGACCTATTCCGATCCGGGCGCTGCCCAGGAGGATTGGGACAGCATCAAGCAGCTCGCCCGCGACGACGTGATCACGGTGGAGGGCCTCGTGCTCGTCAGTCGGGACGCCGACGGCAAGATCAAAGTGAAAGACAACGCCAACGACGTGGGCAAGGGTGCCGCACTGGGCGCTGTTGGTGGCGCGGTCATCGGCCTCATCTTCCCGCCGGCGTTCCTGGCGTCGGCCGTGGTTGGCGCGGGGATCGGTGCCGGCGCCGGCGCGATCCTCGATCACGCGCAGAAGAAAGAGATCAAGGAGGACGTCGAAGACGTGCTCCCGCCGGGCAGCTCGGGCATCGTCGCGATGTTCGATGAGAGCTGGGCCGATGACGTCGAGAAGGCACTCCCGAAGGCAAGCAAGGTCAGCAAGCACAAGGTCGACGGCGACAGCGCCGACGACGTCAAGAGCACCGCCGCGAGCGGAGGGTAGGGAGCCCCGCTCTACGTCGGCCTCATCGCTCGCCAGCACGCGTAGGCGGGACGAAGCCCTAACACACCCTGAGGTCGAGGCCGTGCTGCGGAGCACGGCCTCGACCCGTGACTGCGCTTGGATGCAACGTTCGTGGCGGCCTTTCAGCGAAGACGAGCTAGGAGGCTCGGCTCTGGGAGCGCGCCGTGACGCTCGGACGTCACGAGGCGAGTCCCGGTGCGATGTCGGTGCCAGAGTGAACTCCTCGCCCGCCACGTCCTACTGAACGTCGGGAGCGGTTGCACGCGAGGACGGCAGCGATGCTGCTCGCACACGTCCGGACGAAGGTCCCTGCCGACCGAGCCGCGGGCACCAGAGAGGGGGCCGCGGCAGCGGCCCCCCTCCGCTTCGGAGGTCGAGCGTTCTAGAGGTTGCAGTCCGGGGCGGACGTCTTGAGTGCCTCCCAGGCTGCGGTCACGGCGGCGACCGAGGCGCTCAAGGTCTGCACCGACTCGGCGGAGACGTCGCCCGCCGCCTTCACGGCGTCAACGTCCGCGGACAGGGCGTCGAGCGAGTTCTCGAGACCCGTGATCGGCTGTGAGAACTCCTCGGCGGCGTCCGCTTTCACGGCGTCGAGGTCGGTTCGGATCGAGTCGAACGACGTCTCGATCTCAGTCAGGGCTCCTTCGCCGGCCGTCAGGTCCACGCTCTGCAAGCTGTCGACGTCGGCGCTCAGGGTGTCAAGACTGTCACATACGGCGGGCGTGTCGCTGCTGCCGCCGCAGCCCGCGACCGCCAGTACGGCGGCCACGAGCACCAGCAGCCCGGCGAGTTTCAGCCGTCGCGACAGGGCAGGGTTGGGGTCGTAACTCCTCATCGATTTACCGTCCTTCCTCGTCGGGGCATGACATCTCTTGCTCCTTTCGATAACTGTGGGGCAGTGTGGTCATCTGGGTGTAGCCTCCGCCGGCCGCACCGTCTCGTCATTTCGCGCCGCTTCGCGCTTCCTGCGAGCTCGTCGTGGAGTGAGCTGTTGAGAACGGGTGCGGCGACGACAAGGCTCGCGACCGCGTACATGAAGAAGAGGAACGTCGCCGTAGCACCGAGGTCGCCGTAGAGCGAGGTCGATTCCTTGAGCTTCGGCGCGAGGAAGCTGCCGATCAGCTCGTGCAGCACCACAAAGCCGACCGAGACGAGGAGCGCGCCCGGCAGCAGCTCCCGCCAGGACGCGTCCCCATGAGGAAGGAGGAGTGAAACCCCGAGCCACAAAGCGGCAAGTGGTGCGATGGTGAGGATTGCGGGAAGGACCGTTCCGAGCGGCGTCTCGTCACGAAACCACCAGGTGACGGTGCCCGCCGCCAAGACCAGAAACGCCGTGGCGGTGAAGACAAGTGAGCCCTGTAGCGGCTTGGTCTTGGGAGGAGGCTCGTCCCAGACGAGTGCGTGGATGAGCTGTGCCGCCTTCGCACCCGAGTATCCGACCCAGAGGAGGAGCGGCACGCCGACCGCGAGAAGCCACCACGTGGCCGACTGAGCGGAACGCGCGGCGTCGCCGACCGCGTCGCCGATCGCCCCCTGCAGGCCGCTGCTCTGAATTGCTTCCTCGGTGCTGTTGGCGTTCATGAGACCCGAGAGCGCCCCCGAAGATCAGACCGGCCGGGAGCATCCACAGAAACAGCCGGTAGGCGAAGCCCCCGGCGAGAACAGTCGCCGCAACACGCCGGCTCCGAGTCGCAGCCCGGAAGGGAACCGCGACCGCCACGTGCCGTTCAGACGCGCTCGCCACACTCGCCCTCGCGGCACTGAACCTGGTGCGCGAGCGATCGTCGGGGCCGGCGCCAGCGCCCCCGTCACGATCCGCCCCGCTGTCTGTTCTTCGATCCTCGGCGTCGCTCATCGTTCTCATCCTTCGATCGCTCGGCTCTTCCCACCCCGACCTCAGTTGTCTGAGCCTGCGGTGCCGGACTGGGGCGCAGGCTTCGCACTCTCGCTGCTTGGCTGTGCGCCCTCTGCTTTCCTCTTGTGGCGATCGACGAAGAAGACCGCCGCCAAGGCAGCGGACGTGATCAGCCCGGAAATGATGAGCGACGCGAGCGGGTAGCCCGAGAGCGTCGTCGCCACCCAGTAGGCCAGCGCGCAGGTGTACACCGACCAGAGGACTCCGCTGAGGGCCGACCAGCCGAGGAAGCGGCGGTACGGGATGTCGGAGAGCCCCATGGAAACGTTGACTGCGAAGCGCATCCCCGGCACGTACCGCCCGACGACGATCAGAAGCCCGGGAGAGCGGTTGAGCCCGTCCCAGGCAATACTTCACCTTCGGGTTCTCCAGTGCCTTGTCGAGTTGGGGCTGCGCCTTGCTCGCGCTCTTGCGGGCGATCCAAAACAGGGACGTGTCTCCGACGATCGCGCCGAGCGCGCCGGCCAGCATGACCAGCCCGAGTTGGAGGCCTCCCCCTGAGGCGATCGTCGACGCTGCGCTCAGCGTCGTCTCGCCGGGGAAGATCGGGATGACCGCATCGAACCAGACGAACAGGAAGCACATGACATAGGCCCATTGCTCCGGCAACCCGGCGAACCAATCGGCAATGTCCCCATCCTCGAGGAGTTGGCCCGCGACGATCACCACCAGGAGCACAACGAAGCCACCGACAATCAGAGCGACCAGGTGGCGCTTCCAGAAGGACTCCTTCTTTTCCACAACCGCCATGACCTCTCCGTCTCCTTTCGGTCTTCACACCTCGAATCAGTCACGATCATGGGTCATGAGACACCCGCCTTCGTCATGCGGATCGGGTGAAATCGCAGGTCCTCCCGGGCGGCCTCAGGCCAAGAGTGGTGGCTCGGGGCTGCGGGCCTAAGGTTCATGCGATTCGGATGACGCGAATCGGTTTGAGGCCGATAGGCTTGCCCGGAGCCGCTTCGGATGGCGCGGCGCGGCGACAAGGAGACCACCTCTCGAATGAATGTGCTCTGGGGTTTTCTGATCACGCTTGCCGCGACCGCCGTCGCTGTCGGTGCGATGCTGCTGGTGCGGCGCGGCGCGCCCGAGGGGAGTTATTTCTCCGATGGCGATCGTGCCTCAGGGGTGTTCGGGGTGATCGCGACGGGTTTCTCCGTGCTTCTCGGCTTCGTCATCTTTCTGGCATTTAGCACCTATGATCAGTCGCGCAGCGGCGCGGAGTCTGAGGCGCTTGTCGTGGCCCAGCAGATCGAGACCGCCCAGTTCTTCCCGACCGCCTCTGTCAGCCGACTGACCGGGCAGCTGATCTGCTACGGGCGCTCGGTGGTGGACGGCGAGTGGAAACGCATGGAGAACGGCAGCCAGGGCGATGAGATCAATCCCTGGGCGGTGGCGCTCTTTCAGACCGTCAAGGGAGTCGAGCCGAAGACCGCGAGCGAGCAGTCCGCCTACGACAAGTGGCTCGATCAGACGTCGGCTCGTGAGGAGGCTCGTCTCGATCGCATCCATGGCGCGGAAGGGGTGACACCGACGCCGCTTTGGATCGTGCTTTTCTGCATCTCGGCCGTCATCTTCGTGTACATGCTCTTCTTCGCTGACCGCGGCGAGCGGGCGATAACGCAGGGTCTTCTCATGGGTGCGGTTACGTCAGTCGTCGTCATGATGCTGCTCTTGCTGAGCGCGCTCAACCGCCCGTTCCATCCCGGCGTCGGCGGTCTGAAGCCCGTCGCGATGGAGCGAACGTTGCGGACGGCAGACCAGGCCCTCGAGAGCGTCGGTGCCACCATCCGAGTCCCGTGTGACGCACGAGGAATTCCCGTCTGAGCACGGCTGAGCACCAACGCGCCGACTGGACGGAGATCGTGGCTGCCGTGCTCCTCGCCCTGGCAACCGTCGCTACCGCATGGAGCGGCTACCAGGCGAGCAGATGGAACGGCGAGCAGGCGAAAGCGTTCAGCCGGGCAAATGCGGCGCGGATCGAGTCAACACGCGCATCGAGCCTCGCCGACACACAGACTCAGATCGACGTGGCCACGTTCACGCAGTGGGTCAACGCCTACGCGCAAGACCAGACCCGCCTCGCCGACTTCTATTTCAAGCGGTTTCGCAAGGAGTTCAAGCCCGCCGTGAACGCCTGGATCGCGACGAAACCTCAGCAAAACCCGAACGCGCCGCTGACGCCCTTCGCGATGCCCGAGTACCGGCTCGCCGCGCGGGCCGAGGCAGAACGGCTCGAAGCGAAAGCAGACGCCTCGGCCGCCGAGGCCACGACCGACGTTCAACGAGCGACCAACTACGTGCTCGGAGTCGTGCTTTTCGCCGCCACGCTGTTCTTCGCCGGCATGAGCGCCAAGCTCCGGACACGCCGTATCCGGATCGTGCTGCTCTCGTTCGGCGTCGCCCTCTTCCTGGGCACCATCGCCTGGATCGCCACCTTCCCAGTCAGCGTCACGATATGAGCCACGTTCGCGCTGAGCCCGTTTCATCCGATTCGGATGAGCCTCTTTAGGGCGAGATTTGCGACTGTTCGGCGTGTGGCCCGATCGAGAGCTCACTGGATACGCGTAGCTTCTAAGGGGATAGATGGCAGCAGCTTTCGGATGGGGAATCTGGCGGCTTCTTCGCTGGTGATCGGCGCCATCGTCGCGCTCATCTTCCACATCAGCCTGCGCACGATCGGGCTGATCATGGGCTTCGGCGCAGGCGTGCTGATCAGCGCGGTCGCATTCGACCTGGTCGAGGAGGCGGCCGACAGTCATCCGGTCATGGAGCGGTCATCACGGGCGTCTTCGCCGGCTGCGCGGTCTTCTTCGGCGGCGACCGGCTGATCGACCGCTTCGGCGGGAGTAAACGCAAGGATGCAGACGGCGACCAAAAGAGCGGCTCCGCGCTCGCAATCGTGCTCGGAACCGTGCTCGACGGGATACCCGAGTCGATGGTGATCGGCCTGACGATCTACAAAGGCGGGGCGGTGGGCGCCGCCTATCTGGCGGCGGTCTTCATCTCCAACCTGCCCGAATCGATCTCCTCGACAGCCGGCCTCGTCGCCGAGCGGCTGGAAGAAGGCGCGGATCCTGTGGATGTGGATCGCGATCGCACTGATCTCAGGGCTCGCCTCGCTTGCCGGCTACGGCCTCTTCCAGAACTCCTCACCCGACACCGTCGCCTTCGTTCTCGCCTTCGCAGCAGGTGCGATCCTCACGATGCTCGCGGACACGATGATGCCCGAGGCATTCGAGCACGGAGGCAAGCTGGTCGGGGTCATGACGACGCTCGGATTCGCGGTCGCGTTCACGATCCACACGCTCGATTGAGTCATCGGACAAGTCCTTCGCCTGGGCGGGCTCGGAGGGATCGCGCACACCGGCCACAACAGCAATCCAGAAAAGGAGAGCACGATGGGTTCGTCGCATAGCGTTTCCCCGGAGACCCTGAAGTCGCTCTCGACCCCTAACCGGGTTGGCTCCCGGCCGACATCCCCGAGTCCCGCTTCTGGTCGCTGATACTGCACGACCGCCAGTCACGCTCCATGCTCCAAACCGGGCAAGCGAAACCTGATTTCGGTAGCCAGTCAGGCAAGGTTGAGACCAACCCGGACGGTCGCCGGGATGTCTTTCATCCGGATCGGATGATGCGGTCTCGGAACGGTCGGATAGCTTGCTGTTCGAGCCCCATGGAGTTACTTGGGAGTTCAGGGAGCATGCGACCGGCCCTGTGCTGGTCGCCCGAGGAAGTGAGGAATCCATGGCATCTTCTACCGACGCACCAGTCGATCTCTACGTTGCGGTCTACGCCGATCCGGACGCCGCCCGAGGCGACTGGGACACCATCAAGGAGCTGGCCAAGGACGATACGATCAAGGTCGACGGGCTCATTCTCATCAGCCGGCGCGCCGACGGGAAGATCCACGTCGACGACGATTTCCATGAGACCCGCAAGGGCGCTGCTTGGGGCGCGGTCGGAGGCGCGGTCGTCGGGCTGATCTTCCCGCCCGCCTTGCTTGCCAGCGCGGCGGTCGGCGCGGGTATCGGAGCGGGTGCCGGCGCGCTCGTGTCGCACGCTCAGAAAGAGGAGATCAAGTACGACGTGGAGGAGACGCTGCCGCTCAACAGCTCTGGCATCGTGGCGGTTTTCGAGGAGCAGTGGGCGGGCGACATCGACAGGGCTCTCTCGAGCGCCAGCAACGTCAGGAAGGAGAAGGTCGACGCGGACAGCGCAGACCAGGTCAAGGCCGCTGCGAGCAACTAGTTGGGCCGATATGATCGTGCGCTGGGAGCGCCACGAAGGAACTGGCATAGCCGACGAGCGACCTGCGGTCGAACGCATCTGATCTGACGGCCGGGACATTCCTACTGTCTCGGCTGTTCTGCCGATCCGGGCAAGCAAGTCCAAGACGAAAGGGAGGGTCAGACCATGGAGGGGAGCAAGGTTGAGCACCTGAGTGTCGAGGAACGCAGGGCGCTCGGAAAGAAATCGCGCAAGCAGGCAGACCCTTCCGACCATGCGGGTTGGGGCCCGGCCGCTGACCGTCCCGACCCGGTCGGCCTGCTGGAGGAGCAGAACGCGACTCGTGAGCCCGATTTGGTGCCGGTGCGCCACGGGCGGATGATGGTCTCGCCGTTCACCTTCTACCGGGGCGCGGCGAAGATCATGGCCGCCGATCTCGAGCACACGCCGAGGGCGGGCTTGACGGTTCAGCTCTGCGGCGACGCGCATCTGTCGAACTTCGGTGTGTTCGCTTCGCCCGAGCGGCAGCTGCTGTTCGATCTGAACGATTTCGACGAGACGCTGCCGGGCCCGTTCGAGTACGACGTGAAGCGGATGTCAGCGAGTTTCGCGATCGCGGCGCGCAACAACGGCTTCAGCAAGGCCGAGGGGCGCGACGCGACGCTCGCCTCGGTGAGCGCCTACCGGACGGCGATGGCCGATTTCGCCGAGATGTCGACGATGGACATCTGGTACGCCCATCTGTCCGAGGCAAATCTGATGTCGGCGATCGATAGGTTCAAGCGAGAAGACAAGTCAATGAAGAAGGCGCTGAAGCAGGACGAAAAGCGGGCCAAGAAAGTCGCGCAGAAGGCGCACACGCGCGACAGCATGCAGGCGCTGTCGAAGCTCGGCGAGCTGGTGGACGGCCGGTACCGGATCGTCAGCCAGCCACCCATCGTCGTCCCGGCCCGTGACCTTCGAGGCGATGTACGGCATCTCTCCCGATGAGCTGCAGCACGCGATCCACGAGCAGCTCCGCGCCTACCGGGCAACATTGCAGGACGACCGGCGCCAGCTGCTGGAGCGGTTCGAGATGGTCGACATGGCTCGCAAGGTCGTCGGTGTGGGCAGCGTCGGCACGCGCGCGTTCATCGCCCTGCTGCAGGGACGCGACCAGCAGGATCCGCTGTTCCTGCAGGTCAAGGAGGCGACGGCCTCGGTACTCGAAGACCATCTGCCCGAAGAGTCGCTACAAGCAGCCGGGCGAGCGCGTCGTGCAAGGGCAGCGGATGATGCAGGCGGCGAGCGACATCTATCTGGGCTGGACGAAGGGCGCGCAGGACAATCGCTACCTGTACTGGCGTCAGCTCCGCGACATGAAGGGCTCGGCGGTGGTCGAGGCGATGAGCCCTGCCGCTCTCGCGTTCTACGCCCGCCTGTGCGGTTGGACGCTCGCGCGTGCGCATGCCCGATCGGGCGACCCGATCGCGATCGCTGCCTACCTGGGCAACGGCGATGGGTTCGACAAATCCGTCACCGACTTCTCCGACCGCTACGCAGATCAGAACGAGAAGGACTTCAAGGCCTTCACCAAGGCGATCCGCACCGGACGGCTAGAAGCGAGCGAGGGCGTCTGAGCCCGGCCGCATCGAGGCACAGGAAGGCATCTGACCTGCGCGCACGTTGGCGTCATCTGCACGACATGGGAGTCCAGCGCTATGGGGGGAGCCCGATGAGGGCTGATCTGTCGCCGTCTTGGAAGAGGCGTGTTGCGGCTGTTTTGGCGATGGTCGCGTTGGTCGCTGCGTTGGGTTTTCTGGTCTCGTTCCTGGTGCGCGATTTCCCGGTTGCGTTGATCGTGGTTGGCCTGGTGTGTGTTGCATTCGCTGGGATCTGGTTCATGTTGACGCGGCGGGGTCTTCTGCGGACGGTCGGTGCGGTCGTTGCGGTCGTCTCGTTCGCGGGCATCATCGGCGTGCTGGTGTGGCAGGACGCGGTTCTCGAGGTCGTTGGCTTCGTGCTCTCGGTCGCGGCGGCTGCGGCTCTGGTCCGGTTCGCTCAGGGAACGGACGCGAAGACGCTCAAGGTAGTGACAGTGGCTGGTGAGCCTGCGCCTGCGCCGAAGCGGCCGGTGTTGATCATGAATCCGTGGTCGGGGGGCGGGAAGGTCAAGAAGTTCGATCTCGTCGAAGGGGCACGCCAGCGTGGTGTCGAGCCGATTCTGCTCGAGCGTGGGCTTGACCTGCGCGAGCTGGCGCTCGATGCGGTCCGCGGTGGGGCCGATGCGCTCGGGATGGCGGGCGGCGACGGCTCTCAGGCGATCGTTGCCCAGGTCGCGATGGAGCACGGGCTCCCCTACGTCTGCGTTCCCGCCGGGACGCGGAACCACCTCGCGCTCGATCTCGGCCTCGATCGCGACGACGTCGCCGGCGCCCTCGTCGCCTTCACCACGGGGATCCCGCGGACGGTAGATCTGGCGACGGTCAACGACCATGTCTTCGTCAACAACGTCTCGCTTGGGATCTATGCGGAGATCGTCCAGTCCGACGCGTACCGCGACGCCAAGCTCAAGACCGCGGCTGACATGCTTCCGCAGCTGCTCGGACCCGATGCCGAGCCGTTTGACCTCGAGTTCGACGGCCCCAAAGGCAGCACTCACGACACGGCCCAGCTGATCCTCGTTTCCAACAATCCATACCGCTTGACGACGCTCATCGGCATGGGCTCACGGCCGCGGATGGACACGGGCGAACTAGGGATCGTCGCGCTCGAGGTCACGACAGCCCTCCAGCTCGAGAACCTCGTGCTCGCGGAGTCGCTGGGCCGCATCACACGGTATTCGGGCTGGCGCGAATGGACAGCACAGACGTTCGAGGTCCGCTCCGGCAGCCCGATCAAGGCGGGCGTGGACGGCGAAGCCCTCTCCTACGACCCGCCGCTGCGGTTCGCGTCCATCCCGGCTGCCCTCGAAGTACGCATCCCGCCTCAGGCACCCGGACTGTCCCCCGCAGCCGCCACCCCCGTCGCCAGCGGATCCCTCATCCGCGACCTCCTCCACACCGCCGCAGGCCACCCCTCGTCAGCGCCCAGCGGCTAGCGGCTCCGCCGTGCTCGCCGAGATCCTCGTCGAGAAACACAAGTGGGACGGGACCGTCGTCAGTCGCGACGAAGCAAGCTTGTCTCGAGCGACGAGGACACGCTTGTCTGGCTCGTTGATTCCGGCGCGCGACGCCTGAGACCCCAGCAGAACTGTCGGAACTCGTCACCCAACCCGAGATCTGGCTCGCGTCGACCGTCTGCTCCTTCGTTATCTGCGCCTACGTGGCGACCGACGGCTCGATTGACTCTGGGGAGGTGCATGCCGCCCAGCTGCACGGAATCGAGCCGGCCAGGCATATCGTCTGGGTTGATCTCGATCTGGATCTTCGCTGGAACGAAAGCGAGCGGTCGGTCTTTCTCAAGGACTTCGAGGATCTTGTTCGTCGCTGGGACGACATGCACTACCCTGACGAGCTTGTGCGGCGCGCCTGGGACTCGATCGGCGAGGCACTGACCCGCATCCACCGGCACGAGTGGCCCTTCGACGGGTCTTTCGACCGCTACTTCCAAGAGGGGCGACTGCAGGCTCCGAATCGGTCTCAACCCCTTAGCGACATCGGCTACTAGCCGCGAGCGTCATCGAGCCGAGAGACCGGTTGGGCGCGATCCAGCTCATGTGGTGCGTCCACGCCGACGCCCCACGACCGGGAAACCGCGTTACCAAGCCGTCTCCCCGGCATGGTTTGAAATCCAGGCGGGCCCATCCTCGACGACCTGGTTGAGCGCCTGGCGGCATGGCTCCATCAGCCAACCGTGTCAGGCGTGCCCGCAGTGCTCGTGCGGTGCACGCCCGAGGGTCCGGCTCACCTGAGAGCTCGTCTCGGTGAGCGGTCGGTCGACGTCCAGCGTCCTAGGTGTCGACGGACGAGGTCGAGTTCGTCAGAGGTATCCGCTCAGCCAACCAGAATCAGTGCATTCGGTCTGCGAACAGGAGGGAACTGGGATGGCATCACAAGATTCGATGGGTGGGTGGATCGGCTTCGCCGGCATCGTGCTGTTGGTCGTCGGCGCGCTCGACGTGCTCCAGGGCTTCGTCGCGATTATCCGGGACGAATACGTCGTGTCTACGGCCAAGGGCCTTGCGATCGTCGATGTGACCGGCTGGGGCTGGATGACGCTCCTCTGGGGCGTCTTGCTCGTCTTTGCCGCGCTTGGTCTTTTCAGCGGGGCGAGCTGGGCGCGCTGGCTCGCCATCGTCGGCGTGGGCCTGAACGCGATCCAGCAGATCATGTTCATGGCGAACTACCCGCAGGCGTATCCGCTCTGGAACATCTTGATCGTCGCGCTCAACATCGTTGTGCTTTTCGCGCTGACGGCACGCTGGCAGGGCTACAAGGACTCAGTACAACGCTGACGGCTTGACTTCGGACCGGATCGGGGGACTCGGATGCTCCGGGTCCCCCGATCCGACGTCAGCATCGCCGCCTGATCACGCGACACTCAGGGCGGGTCAGAGGCCCATTGGCCTCCATCGAACGCAGTTACTGGCTGCCCTGCTGTGGGCCGCCTGCGCCGGTTCATGTAACTCCTCGTCACGCAGCTGCCATGATCCCCAAAATCTGCTCAACCCGCTCGCAACTCCTCAGCTGCGCCTCGATGCCTTGCCCTTCTTGGTCAGTTATCGACTCTGTGCGGGTCCACCGACTAGAGACCGATGACGTTTGTTACATCGTTGTTGAACCAGATCTCAAGACGCGGAGCCTTTGTGCCGCTGCGACGTTTCCGCGCGTCAAACCCAAAGTCTTGCGCGTGATCGAGGCGGACGGCGTCGTAGGCCGAATCGGACGCGCTCATCTCCACGGCGATATCCACCTTGCGGTCGAGGCCGAGCTCGAGCTGACGCTGGTCCACTCCACGGCCTTGCCCAACGACCAGTAGGCGGGCGCCGGAGAACCGCATAGGTTGGGGATTACAGGATGGGCGGGCTCTCCGACCGGAGTTCGGTCATGAGTCCTTCGAGGTCGGCGGAGCCCGCGCGTCCTGTCGACGTTCCTGGGAGGCGCCGCAGCCAGCGAGCCTCGACGTCAGCGGAACGACTCGGGGCAGCACCAGCCGTCGACGCGAGGAAACGACGCTTCCCCGTCGGCTCCCGGGGTGAAACCCTCCGATGCCGATGACACGGCGATCACGTGTCCCGCAGGGCGGGGCTCCACGAAGAGCCACTGATCGGCAGCCGCCCAGCCGAGAAGAAGCAGGCGACCGTCGGGCGACCAGGCGATGTCGTCGAACCGCCCCGCGCCCGAGAAGAGGATCCTCGCACGCCGGGCCTCGATGTCGTAGAGCCAGACCTCACCGTTGCCACTCTCCCTCGAGAAGACGGTGAACGCGACGGATTCATCTCCCGGGCGCGCCGCGAGGCTGCCGCCGGCCCCGGCGCCGAACCGCTGAATCCGAGTCAGCCCGCCGTTGCCGTCGAAGATCCGAAGCTCGTGCCGGCTCAGAACGCCGAGCCGGCCTGCGTCCGTCCAGGCGAGCGAGACCGGCTCCGGGAGGCGCCTCGTCGTCCAGATCCTCTTGCCGACGTCGGTCTCGACGACGAGCACGCGCCCTCGTGGATCGACGTATGCGAGCACGTGCTCATCGGTGAGCTTCCAGGCCGGCGCGACAGGGGCGACGTGACCGGCAACGCGCCGGTCGTCGGTGCCGTTGCCGACGACGACTCGCAACGACCTCCCGCTACGGTACGCAACCCGGTATCCGCTCGGCGACCAGCGGCCGTCCGCGATGCGCTGGCGGGTCAGCGACCAGTGGATCCCGTCGGTCCTCTCGGGGTCGAGCGCAGTCAGCTGCCGTCCCTTCCATACCGCGACGAAGAGACCGTTCGGTGACCACGTGCCGGCCGCATACGCACCGAGGCGTCGGCGAGACCCGTCATGGCCGACGACCCAGACGCCCGACGGCGACGCAACGAGGAGTCGGCCAGAGCCCGGCAGCGCGACGAGAGCCGGCTTCGCCGGCGTGACGCCGACGACTCGCTCGCGGCCCACCTTGTCTCGGATCCAGCCGCCGATCTCCGATCCGACAGGGCTGACGGCGATCCCGATCAGCGCGGCTGCCGCGACCGCGACGGCGAGCAGCTTCCAGGGTCGGCCGCGCGGGGCCGGAACCGGTTCACGATCGGCGAACGCGCGGCGAACCGTCTCCCACGTCCGCTCCTCGGCCCGTTGCTCGTCGGGTACCGGCAGGGACAGGAGGAGCCGGCGCACATCCTTTTCGTTCATCGCGGATCACCACCGAGCCGGCCCTGAAGCCCGTCGAGCCCTCGCCGCAGACGCGAGTTCACGGTGCCTCGGGGGAGCTCGAGGAGACCTGCGATCTCTCCCGGCGTGTATTCGAGGACGTAGCGAAGCACGATCACCGCACGCTGATCGGGTGGCAGGCTCGCGAGACCTTCGGCGAGCGCACGGGCGTCGGGCTCGGTGTGAGGGCCGCCGACCGGCAGCGTCGGGCCGGCGATCGTCGACTCGAGATCTGCCGTGCCGCGCGCTTCCCGTCGGGACTCGCGGGCGCGAGCCCAGTCGATCGCCCGGTTGACGACGATCCGGTGGAGCCAGGGGCCGAACGGCCGGCTGCGGTCGAAACGGTCGAGCGAGCGAACGGCTGCGAGGAAGGCTTCCTGTGCGATGTCCTCGGCACCAGCGTGGTCGTGAACCACGAGATAGGCGGCGCGGTAGGCGCGGGGCCAGTGCAGCCGAAACAGCGCCTCGAGGTCCGAGACGGCTCCAGCCTGGGCTCCCTCGATCCAGGCCCGCTCGTCTCGGCCAGGGCCCGCCATCGCGCGGGGACTATACGAGCACGAAGCCGCGAGAGGTCCATCGGGAGACATACGGATGTCTCCCACTCGGAGGTCCAGAACGGTTTGACAGCACGCAGAAGGCCATCTACGTTCGGGTCAGGTGAGCCTCCGGACCCGTCTCCTCGTGCTCGTCGGCGTCGCGCTCGCGGCCGGTGTCCTCGCGCAGGCGGCGGCAGCGCGTGACCAGGTGCACCAGGGTGCGCTCCCGGAAGCCCGAGGAGCCCCGGGCCTCCAGCGATTCCCGCAGATCGTCGGGGGGCAACCCGCGCGCCCGGGCGACTGGCCGTACGCGGTGTATCTCGAGATCTATGACGGCGCTGACTTCGTCGGGGCGTGTGGCGCCTCACTGATCGGCCAGCGCTGGGTGCTCACCGCCGCGCATTGCGTCCTCGACGAGGACGGCAACCCACTCGTCGAGCCCTACTTCCCCGTGTTGATCGGGTTCTCGGACCTGTCGAAGTCGACGCCGAGCGACTTCATCTACCCGGACTACTACTACACGGGCGCGTACGACCCGGGCGTCAATCGGAGCAACGACTGGGCGCTCCTGCGCTTGCCCGAGACCGTCTACTCGCCGTCCATCCGGATCGCGAACGCATCCGATGCGCCCCTGGCGGCGCAGGGAACTCCGTCGGTGATCGTCGGCTGGGGGACGACGTCCGAGGACGGCGATCCTTCAGATGTCCTGCGCGAGGCGTCGATCCCGATCCTTCCTGACCAGACCTGCTCGAACGTCTACGGCGGCAGCTTCGTGAAGCGCACGATGCTCTGCGCCGGCTATCTGCCCGGCGGAATCGATACGTGTCAGGGAGACAGTGGCGGGCCGCTCTTCGTCGACGACGGCTTCGGCCTCCCGCTCGAAGTCGGCATCGTCAGCTTCGGCGCCGGCTGCGCGCGTCCGGACACGCCCGGCGTGTACACCCGGGTGAGCGGCGTCGGACCCGACATCATCGGGACACTGGAGTCGGATCCGGTCGCGCCGGTCGGCAAGCCGACCACCACGCGGGAACGGTGACGACCCAGGTGAGGGGGCAGGCTCAGGTGCGGGTGACCGTCGACGCAAACGGACTCGCGACAACCGTCGTGGCCGAGTACGGCGGAAGTCGCGATCTCGGGTCGTTCGCATCCGCGTACGCGCCCGACACTGGCGACCAGCAGTTCGAGCTGTCGCTGAGGAAGCTCGTGCCGGGCAAGAAGTACTTCTACCGGATCACCGTCGAGAACGGTGCGGGCTCCTCTACGAGTCCGCTCCGCTCGTTCACCGCGAGCGGAAACGACTCGAAGCCGCCCATCGTCAAGGCGAGCGCGAGCTCGGGGAGGGCCGGAGCGACGATCCGTCTCTACTACACGATCTACGACGCGGTGAGCGAGCGGACGAAGGAGAAGATCACCGTCTACCGGACGAGCGGGGCCTCGATCGCGGTCATCACGACGAGCTTCAGCCGCTCGGAGAAGGGCGTGCGCTACTGGGCGAACTGGCGTGCGAACGTCGGCGCCGGCCTCTACCGCTTCTGCGTCGTCGGCTACGACCCGGCCGGGAACCAGAGCCCCCCGGCCTGCGCGCCGCTGCGCATCCGCTGACGCCTACCGGGCGACCGCAACCGCGGTCTGGAGACGCTCGAGCGTCTCGTTCCGCCCCAGCAGCTCGATCGACTCGAACAGGCCGGGTGAGATCTTCGATCCGGTCACAGCCACGCGGATCGGCTGGAGCGCCTGCCGGGGCTTCAGCTCGAGCCGCTCGCAGAGGTCCCGTAGATCCTGCTCGATGCGTTCCGTCGTCCATGGCTCGGTCACGGCGAGCGCAACCGACGCGGCCTCGAGGATAGGCTCCGAGCCCTCGAGGAGCGCCGGATCGGGCGCGATTCGGCGGAAGAAGAACCCGGCGAAGCCGGGAAACTCACCGAGCGTGGCGATCTTCTCCTGGCAGAGTGGCGCAACTCGCCGGATCGTGCCTTCGTCGCCCGCGAAGCCGGTCTCGGCCAGGTAGCCGACGAGCACGGCTGCATACTCGTCCAGGCTCATCGCGCGAAGGTACTGCCCGTTCAGCCAGTCGAGCTTCGCGTAGTCGAACGTGGCCGGGCTCGAGCCGACCCGGTCGAGAGCGAACCGCTCGACGAGCTCCTCGCGCGACATGATCGTCGTCCTGTCGTCAAAGCTCCAGCCGAGCAGCGCGAGGAAGTTCATGAGCGCCGGCGCGACGATACCCGGCCGCCCGGAACTCGTCCACCGACACGGCGCCATGCCGTTTCGAGAGCTTCTTCCCGTCCGTTCCGAAGACGTTCGGCACGTGCGCGTAGACGGGGGCGACGGCCCCCAGCGCCCGCAGGACCTGGATCTGCTTCGGCGTGTTCGAGACATGGTCGTCGCCCCGGATCACGTGGGTGATCCCGTCGAGCCAATCCTCCAGCGGAGAGGCGAAGTTGTACGTCGGACGGCCGTCCGAGCGAACGAGGACGACATCCTCGAGCTTCTCGTTGGGAAACTCGATCCAGCCCTTGACCGCGTCCTGCCAACCCGTCGAGCCCTCGTCGGGCATGCGGATCCGGATCGCGCCCTCCTCCTCGTACGCGGTCCCTTCGGCGACGAGCCGGCGCGCTTCGGCGGAGGCGCGATCCATCCGGTCGAGCTGGAAGGTCGTCGGACCGTCCCAGTCGATGCCCAGCCAGGTGAGCGATCGCTCGATCTGTGCCACCGACTCGGCCACCTCGCGGCTCGTATCCGTGTTCTCGATCCGAAGGAGGCACGAACCACCGCTTCCCCGCGCGAAAAGCCAGTTGAAGAGGAACGTCCGCACACCTCCGATGTGGAGGAACCCGGTCGGGCTGGGGGCCATGCGGACTCGGACAGGGCCGGTGGACACCGCGCGTATGCTAGCCACGTGCTGTACGGCGGCCACGTGTCGAGCTCCGGCGGGATCCACACGGCGATCGACCGCATCGAGGCGATCGGCGGGAACGCGGTGCAGATCTTCACGCAGAGCCCGCGGATGTGGCGCCCGACGAACCACGATCCGGCGAACCTCGAGCGGTTCCGCGAGCGCCGTGTCGAGGCCGGAATCGAGTACGTCCTCTGTCACGCCCTCTACCTGATCAACCTCGCCTCTCCCGCTGACGATCTCTACGAGAAGTCCGAGGCGGCGCTCGTGAATACGCTTGGCGTCGCCCGAGAGGTCGAGGGCGACGTGGTGTTCCACGTCGGCTCGCATCTGGGATCCGGTTTCGACGTCGGACTCGATCGCGTCGTGCCGGCGCTGAGGCGGGCCCTCGATCACACCTCGGACTCGACCTGGCTTCTTCTCGAGAACTCCGCGGGCGCGGGCGGAACGATCGGCCGGTCGATCGACGAGCTCGTCGCGATCTGTGACCGGCTCGACGGCCACCCTCGTCTCGGACTCTGCCTCGACAGCTGTCACCTCTGGGTTTCCGGTGTCGACGTGACCGACCCTGCGTCCGTCACCGGCCTTCTCGACGAGGTCGAGTCTCGGGTCGGAATCGAGCGATTGCGTGCGCTCCACGTGAACGACGCAGCGGCGCCGCTCGGCTCGAATCGGGATCGCCATGCGAACCTCGGGGAGGGCCTCCTCGGGGATGGCATCTCGGCGTTTCTCGCCGATCCGCGGATCCAGGATCTCCCTGCAATTCTCGAGACTCCGGGCCCCGACGGCCACGGCCCTGACGCGAACGAGCTGCGGAAGCTGAGGGAGCTCCATGAGGCCGCGGTCGGTGCCGCGGCGCGCGGTTGACACAATGGCCGATCACGCTGCTACTGTGAGAAAACCGCTCGATCCACAACCTCCTTCCCAAAGCGGACACCGAGGAGCGCGGGCACGATTACGGGTTCGCGCCCCTTTGTGAGGGCATCGTCGCCGATGCCAATCCATGGCTGAGGATCGGGCGTCTCGCGCGACTGACTCCGGGCTCGTCCCGGCAGTCGCGCACGAGCTGCGCTCGCCGATAGCTGCTGTCCGCGAGGCCGCCTCCCAGCTTCGCGTGCGCGGTGACACGCTCGACGCCGTGACGCGCGACCGGCTTCTGGCCGTGATCGAGCACGCCGGCGATCATCTCGTCCGCCTCGTGGACGACCTGGCGATCCTCGGCTCGCTCGAGTCAGGCGTTCTTCCCGTCGACGTGCGTCCGTGCGACGTCCGCGAGCCCGTCGAGCGTGCGGTCGCCGCGGCACGGGTGACATTGGCCGACAGAGCCGATGTGGAGTTCGACGCCCCCGTGGCTCTCCCGGACGTCGCCGCCGATCCAGAACGCGTACGCCAGGTCGTGACGAACCTCCTCGACAACGCGGCCAAGCACGCACAGGCGGACGGCCCGATCTCCGTCCAGCTCGAGCAGCACGGCGACGTTGTGCAGCTCATGGTTGCCGATCGAGGCCCGGGGATACCCGAGCCGGACCTCGAGCGCATCTTCGAGCCGTCGGTGCGCCTCGGTGGTACGACAGGGTCGGGACTCGGACTCTGGATCGTGCGAGAATTGACACAAGCAATGGGTGGCGACGTGACCGTCGATTCGGAGCTCGGCGTCGGCACGAGATTCGTCGTCACGCTTCGGCTCGCTTGACCCCGATCCTTACGCTGGGGCCACCCCTCGCCTCCACCCGCTTTTCAGCGTAGCGCCCGAAAGCGCACGAATCCGCCACAGGTGTCCCAGAACCGTGACAGTGGAGGGTCGAGAAGTGCCAACCGACCTCCGTATGAGCGTCTAGCAGGCACTACGCTCGCAGGAGCCTATCCCGCGTCGGCCTGGGCCTGGGCGATCACGCGGAACGACGGTCGCCCACGTGAGAGCTCGTTGAACTCGGGATTCACGCACCCGAGCGTGCCCTCGCGATTCTCGTAGCAACGCGCGACCTCGGCCTTGCACATCGGCAGCGGCTGCCGCTTGGCCTTCACGGCACCGAACCCACCGCGCTTGCCCTGGGCGTCAGACAGGATCGCCAGGTCGATCTCGACGTCGTAGATCTTCTGCATGCAACCGATGTACGTCCGCCCCCACTCTTCGTACGCGTAGACGAAGGGACAGGCACGGTCGACGCAGGCGCCCGGATAGACGACCTTGTCGCAGTGCGTCTCGCACCTGCGGCACTCCGTCTCGTCCTGTGGTCGAAGCGGTAGATCACCGACGACCTGACGCCTCTGCTGACCTCCCATGTGTCCGATTGTGCGGAACCCGTGAACGCCCTGCAAGACTTGACAAACCGGCCTGCCGGGGGTAGCGCGGGGAGAGGAATCGTGCCGATCCGGGAGCCTTGGGTAGGCTCAGCCCGGTGTTCCGACGCTTCCTCTGGTTCTCGCTCGTCCTCGCGCCGATCGTCATCGTGCTCGATCGACTCGGCGTGGGCGACGTCACCCTGTTCATCGTCGCCGCTGCCGCGCTGATCCCGCTCGCCTGGCTGATCGGCGAAGCGACCGAGCACGCGGCGCACCACACAGGCCCGGGTATCGGGGGGTTCATCAACGCGACGTTCGGAAATGCCCCCGAGCTCATCATCGCGCTCTTCGCGGTGGCGGACGGCCTGACAGAGGTCGTGCTGGGCTCGCTGACGGGAAGCGTGATTGGAAATCTTCTGCTCGTCCTCGGCTTCTCGCTCGCGTTCGGCGGTCGCGGCAGCCTCGATCGCTGGTCGAGCTTCGTCTCCTTCGGGCTCATCGGTCTGTCACTGGTGCTGTTCCTGATCCCGTCGATCCCGGGCTGGACGGGCGACTCTCAGCGTCACTCGCTCGCGGTCGTGTCGCTTCCGGTCGCGATCGTGCTGCTCCTCGTCTACGTCGCGGTGACCTTCTACTCGCTCCGACGCCACCACGACCTGCACGTCTCCGACGAGCCCGGGACGATGAAAGCGTGGTCGTTCAAGCTCTCACTCGTCGTCCTCGGACTCGCGACGGTCGATGACCGCCCTCGTCGCCGAGATCCTGGTCGGCTCGATCGAGACGTTCGCCGAGAAGGCGGGGCTCTCCGACTTCTTCGTCGCAGCGGTGATCGTGGCGATCGTCGGGAACGCCGCCGAGCACGGCGGCGCCGTGATCGTCGCCGCCCGGGGAAAGATCAAGCTCGCGGCAGAGATCGCGCTCTCGTCGAGCGCGCAGGTGGCCGTGTTCCTCGTCCCGGCCGTCGCAATCCTCTCCTGGGCGATCGACCCGCTGGCGCTCTCGTTCAGGCAGATCGAGCTCGCAGCGCTGGCGGGCGCACTCGTCTTCACGGCGCTCGTCCTCGCCGACGGGGAGTCGAGCAGGCTCCGAGGCGTTCTGCTCGTCGCCGCCTACGTCGGCGGTCGCGGTGGCCTTCTTCTTCTCGGACGACCCGAGCGGCTGAGCCGTGGACGTCGCGCTCCTCGAGACGAGCCTGACGGCCCGAGGCGAGCCGGCCTACCGCGCTCGCCAGGTCTGGGAGCGAGCCGCCGCCGGAGCGAGCTCCTACGACGAGATGACGAGCCTCCCCGTCTCGCTCCGCCGCGAGATCGGCGAATCCGTGCCGTTCTCGACACTCGAGCTGATGACCGAATCACACGCGAAGGACGGGACCGTGAAGGCGCTCTTCCGCACCGCCGACGGCCATCCGGTCGAGGCAGTCCTGATGCGGTACCGGGACGGCCGGCGTTCCATCTGCCTCTCGAGCCAGTCCGGCTGTCCCCTCACCTGCACGTTCTGTGCCACCGGCTCGATGCGCTTCGGGCGGAATCTCACGGTCTGGGAGCTGCTCGACCAGGCACTCCACTTCCGCCGGATCGACACGGTGAACCACTGCGTCTTCATGGGCATGGGCGAGCCGATGCTGAACCTCGCTGCCGTTCTCGACGCCTGCCGGCACCTGCCGGCTCTGGGAATCACGAATCGGCGAACGGCGGTCTCGACCGTCGGCTGGGTGCCCGGCATCCGCGAGTTCACCGGGGCCGACCTCCAGGTGCGGCTGGCGCTCTCGCTTCACGCACCGGACGACGCCCTGCGGTCGCAGATCATGCCGGTGAACGACCGCTACCCGCTGTCAGACGTCCTCGCTGCATGTGACGCCTACTACGCACTCCGCCGCCGGGCGGTCTTCGTCGAATACGTCATGCTCGCCGGCGTCAACGACCGCGTCGAGCAGGCCTCGGCGCTCGCCCGGCTACTCGACCGCAGGATCTACAAGGTCAACCTGATCCCGTACAACCCGACGGGCACCTACGACGGGTCATCGCCGAAGGCGATCGCCGCGTTCAAGGCAGTCCTCGATCGCGCCGGCCTCTCCGCGACGGTGCGCCTGACACGCGGCCGCGACATCGAAGCCGCCTGCGGCCAGCTCGCCGCCAACCGCTGACCTCAGGCACCGGGCCCATCACCCGGTGTCCGAGCGAGAACGGGCTCATCCGGAAACGACCAGCGAACCACCGGCTCCTTGACGGCCTTGACCTCGTCCAGACGGCCGACCGGCCGCGAATGCGGCGCTTCTTTGATGATCGTCGGATCCTCGGCGGCCTCGCGTGCGATAGCGCGCATCGCCTCGACGAACGCGTCGAGCGTCTCCTTCGACTCGGTCTCGGTCGGCTCGATCATCAGCGCCTCGGGCACGACGAGCGGGAAGTAGACCGTCGGTGGGTGCACGCCGTAGTCCATCAGGCGCTTCGCGACGTCGAGTGCGGAGATCCCGTGCTCGCGCTTCAGCGCCCGGGCCGAGAGGACGAACTCGTGCATGCACAGTCGGTCGTAGGGCAGCTCGTAGTCGTCCTTGAGGCAGGCGAGCACGTAGTTGGCGTTCAGGACGGCGGCTTCTGACATCTCCCTCAGCCGCGGCCCGTACATCCTGATGTAGGCGTAGGCGCGGACGAAGACACCGAACGGGCCGAGGAACCCCCGAACCTTGCCGACGGACTTCGGGCGGTCATCGTCGAGCACGAAGCCGTCTGCCGTCCGGACGAGCACCGGTCGAGGCAGGTAGGGCTCGAGCGCCTCCCTGACCGCGATCGGCCCACCGCCGGGACCACCGCCGCCGTGCGGCTGCGAGAACGTCTTGTGGAGGTTGAAGTGGACGACGTCGAAGCCCATGTCACCGGGACGCGAGATTCCGCAGACCGCGTTCAGGTTGGCGCCGTCGTAGTAACACAGCCCGCCGGAGTCATGAACGAGCCTGGTGATCGCCTCGATTCCCTCGTCGAACAACCCGAGCGTCGACGGGTTCGTGAGCATGAGCCCCGCGGTGCGGCCGGAAAGGCGAGCTCTAAGGCCTTCGAGATCCACGTTCCCTCGAGCGTCGGTCTCGAGATTGACGAGCGTCAGGCCCGTCATCGCGACGCTCGCAGGATTCGTCCCGTGCGCCGTGTCGGGAACGAGGACCTCCGTGCGCTCGCTCTCGCCTCGATCTGCGAAGTACGCGCGCATGACCATGAGCCCGAGTAGCTCGCCCTGAGAGCCTGCCGCCGGCTGCAGGGTCACGGCGTCGAGGCCGGCGATCTCGGCGAGAATCTGCTCGAGTCTCCACATCAGCTCGAGGGCCCCCTGACAACCGTCAATCTCCTGATGAGGGTGAAGGTCGCGGAACCCCGGAAGCTGGACAACCCGCTCGTTGACCCGCGGATTGTGTTTCATGGTGCAGGAGCCCAGCGGATAGAAGCCGGTGTCGATACCGTAGTTCCGCGTGGACAGCTCCGTGAAATGCCGAACGATCTCGGGCTCGGCAACCTCCGGGAGCCTGGGAGGAGCAACCCTCCGTAGCGCTCGAGGTATATCGATCTCAGGTAGAGGATGAGATTCATGTGCGCTCGCGCGACGCCCGGTCTTCGACTTCTCGTAGATGAGCTTCATCGCGGGACCACCTCGTGCAGGACCATGGCGAGACGGTCGATCTCGGCGGGTGTGCGCCGCTCCGTGACGGCGACGAGCAAGGCGTCCTCGAGCCCTGGATAGTCTCGGCCAAGCGCATAGCCGGGATGGACTCCGAGGGCACGTGCATCGCGAATGACCTCTCCAGCGGGCTTGCCGACCCGTATCGCGAACTCCTTGAACGTCGGCTGCTCGAACGCGAGCGGGAGCCCGATTGCCTCCTTCGCGTAGCCGGCCAGAGCGGCGCATGTCTCCCCCACCTCCGCGAGACCCTGCGGGCCGAGCCACGAGAGGTAGACGAGCCCCGCGAGGGCGAGCAGCGTCTGGTTCGTGGTGATGTTCGAGGTGGCCTTCTCGCGGCGGATGTGCTGCTCGCGAGTCTGCAGGGTGAGGACGAATCCTCGCTCGCCGTGGACGTCGGTCGTCATGCCGACGATGCGGCCCGGCATGCGGCGCATGTACTCCTCGCGGGCCGCGAGAAAGCCGTAGTGCGGCCCGCCGAACGAGAGAGCGTTGCCTGCCCCCTGGCCCTCGCCGATCGCCATCGCACAACCGTAGTTCCCCGGAGCCTCGAGCACGCCGAGCGACATCGGGTCGACGTGCGCGACCGCGAGCGCGCCCGCCGCCGCCGCCGCGTCCGCGAGGTCAGGCGCCGCCTCGAGGCAGCCGAAGAAATTGGGCTGCTGAAAGATGGCGCAGGCCGCCTCGCCGCAGGCGGCGCCAAGCTCGTCCGGATCGGTGAGCCCATCCCGATGGGGCACCTCGATCACCTCGAGACCGAACCCCGGCGCGTAGGTCTTCACCACCTGCCTGACCTGCGGGTTGACCGACTCGGCGAGCACGACCTTCGAGCGGCCCGTGACGTGTCTCGCGAGGAAGCAGGCATCGGCAGCGACGACACAGCCGTCGTAGCCGGACGCGTTCGCCACGTCCATCGCCGTCAGCTCGCAGATCGCAGTCTGGTACTCGAAGATCGCCTGCAGCACGCCCTGGCTCATCTCGGGCTGATACGGCGTGTACGCGGTCAGGAACTCGCCGCGTGAGAGAACGGCATCGACCACCGCTGGAACGTAGTGGTCGTAGATGCCGGCGCCCAGGAACGAGAGCTCGGCACCGGTGTGCGCGTTGCGGCCGGCGAGCTCGCCCAGGTGCGCCACGAGCTCCTGCTCGGAGAGCGGCGGCTCGAGATCGAGCTCTCGGCCGAACCGAACTCCGGCCGGAATGTCACGGAACAGCTCGTCGACGTCGGAGACTCCGATCGCGGAGAGCATCTCCTCCCTGTCGGACTCGGTCAGAAACAGGAACGGGTGCGCCATCGCGTTAGGACGCGTCGAGGACGGCCTGGTACCCGACGACGTCGAGCAGCGATTCCACCTCTGCCGGATCGGCGAGGCGAATCCGAACGAGCCAGCCCTCGCCGTACGGGTCGTCGTTCACCGTCTCGGGCGCGTCGACGACCTTCTGGTTCACCTCGAGCACCTCGCCCGAGAGGGGCGAGATGACGTCCGAGACGGCCTTGACCGATTCGATCTCGCCGTAGGTCGCGTCCTTCACGACTGCCGTCCCGACGGCAGGCGGCTCGTAGTGGACGAGCTCGCCGAGAGCGTCCTGCGCGTGCCAGGTGATCCCGAGCGTCGCCTCCTCGCCCTCGATGCGGGCCCAGTCGTGCTCGGGGTGATACTTCAGGTCGGCCGGGTACTCCTCAGAAGCCGGAGACACTACGCCCCCTTCCGGTAGATGGGTTTCTCGACGATGCGGGCGGCCTTCCGCCGCCCGCGGAGATCGATCGTGAGCGGCGTGCCGGGCTCTGCACGCTCGCGCGGCACGTAGGCGAGACCGATGCCCTGCTCGAGCATCGGCGAGAATCCGCCGGACGTCACCTCACCGCCCTCCAGGATGCGCATCCCCTGCCGCGGGATCGCCTTCTCCTCCATGACGAACGCGACGAGACGCTCCGCGGGCCCCGCCTCGCGCTCCCGGCGCATGACCTCGACCCCGGGGAACTCCTTCTCGAGCGCGCACGCCCAGCCCAACCCCGCCTGGATCGGCGTGCGCTCGTGGGTCAGATCCTGGCCGTGGAGCGGGTAGCAGACCTCGAGGCGCAGCGTGTCGCGGGCCCCGAGACCGCACGGGGTGATGCCGCGGTCGAGAATGGCGTCCCAGAGCCCCCCGGCGTCGTCCGGAGCACACAGCAGCTCGCAGCCCCGTTCGCCGGTGTAGCCGGTCCCGCAGACGACGCAGTCGACGCCGAGGATTCGCGCTTCCCGGAACGTGAACGGCAAAACCTCAACCTCGAGTCGAGGAAGAGCTTCTGGGCCCTGGACCGCCAGCATCGCCCAATTCGCGGAGACATCCCGAGCCGAGGAGATCGCGGCGGCGTCCACGGCCGTGTTGGCGGCGTTCACGACGAGAAGGTACCCGTCGTCACGGCGGTAGACGATCAGGTCGTCGATGATTCCGCCGCCATCGTTGGGCAGGAGGGTGTACTGGGCCTCCCCGGGCTCGATGCGATCCAGGTCGTTCGTCAGGAGCCCTTGCAGCGTCCGGTGCGCATCATCCCCCGCCAGCTCCAGCTGGCCCATATGGGACACGTCGAACACGCCGGCGTGCTCGCGCACGGCCCGGTGCTCGTCGACGATCGACGTGTACTGCACCGGCATCTCCCAGCCGGCGAAGGGGACGAGGCGGGCGCCGAGGGCGGCGTGGCGGTCGAAGAGCGGCGTCCGCCGAAGCGTCTGCACGTCAGCAAGTCTCACTCGCTCAGACGTGTAGCGCAAGTGATGATTGCTGACGATGGCGGTAAGCTCTCCTGATGCTCGACGTTCGCCGTCTCACCGTGCTTCGCGAGGTCGCGCTCCATGGCTCGCTGGCCGCCGCGGCGAGGGCGCTCGCGTTCACGCCCTCCGCTGTCTCCCAGCAGGTCTCCGCCCTCGAGCGCGAGGCGGGCGTCCCGCTGATCGAGCGCTCACGCAGCGGCGTCGAGCTGACGGACGCCGGCCGGGCGCTCGTCGCGAGAACGGAGTCGATCCTCGCCGAGCTGTCCGGCGCGCAGGCGGACCTCGAGGCGATCGTCGCCCGGCGCTCGGGCGTGCTGCGCATCGGCGCCTTTCCGACGGCCGGGTTCGAG
Source organism: uncultured Thermoleophilia bacterium (assembly GCA_963710975.1). Classification (GTDB taxonomy): domain Bacteria; phylum Actinomycetota; class Thermoleophilia; order Gaiellales; family Gaiellaceae; genus JBBQXH01. The sequence continues at coordinate 863,732 of CAVQCG010000004.1, forward strand.
CTCGTGCCCGCGGCCATCGTCGCCTTCGCGGCTCAGTACCCCGACGTCGAGCTCCGGCTCGTCGAGCTCGAGCCGGAGCTCAGCCTTCCCCGCTTGCGGCTCGGTGAGCTCGACCTGGCGGTCGCCTTCGAGTGCGACTACGTACCGCTGCCGCTCGACTCGGGCTTCGAGCAGGAGACGCTCTTTCGCGAGCCGATGCTGGTGCTCTCCCAGAAGACGGCGCGTCGTACCGGCGAGCCGCTCGATCTCCGCGAGCTCGCCGAGACGCCGTGGATCGCGCCTGACCCCGGGAGCACGATCCACGAGTTCACGGTGCGCGTCTGCCAGGCCGCGGGCTTCGAGCCGGCGATCGCCTCGATCTGGAACGACTTCCGAGTCGTGCGCGTGCTCGTCTCGGCAGGAGTCGGCGTCGCGTTCGTCCCGAAGATCGCCGCAGCCGCGACCCGCGGCGTGGTCGCCCGTGAAATTCAGGGCTCCCCCGGCCGCCGCGTCTTCGCCGCGTGGCGCCCGGGCACCGCGAGGGCCCCGCTCGTCGAGGCGCTGATCGGCGCATTTCGCGACGCAGTACGCGCTGTGCAGGCCATTTCCGACTCGCTGACTCCGGCCCATTTCTTCTTCGCGCGCGCGAGGGGATCAAGTTTCCGGGTCGAAATACCGAGAGTTCAGTCATGCGGGGCGTAAGCGGATTGTTAGGAGAGTTGGAGCCAGGTTGCCTCCATCCGGAACCGGTGGTAGGCTCCGCGACCGACCTACGCCCTCTTTGGGAAAGGAGAGTTCATGCGATTGGGAGGGGTGATATGAGTACATCGAGTACTCGGAAGGGCCGGCGCAAAGCCGTTGGCGTGCTTGTCACGCTGGCTGCGGCGTTCGGTCTCTTCCTCAGTCTCGGCGGAACCGCTTCGGCGGCGGTCGGGTGCACGTTCCGGAACGGTGCGACGGGACTTCGTCAACATCGTCATCAACGATGCCGTTCCGCCGTTCGACAACACAGTCACGATCAAGCGGAGCGGCCAGAGCATCACGGTCAACGGCATGCCGTTCTGCAGTGACGGGTTCGGCGGCAGTCGCCACGGTCATCAACACCGATCAGATCAACGTGCACACCGGCTCTCTGCCTGGCGCGGACGGCAACGACACGCTGACGATCGACGTGTCGGCGGGGCCGTTCTCGCCCGGTTTCACTCGGCGAGCTTCCGACCGGGCCTGAACGAGATCGAGTGGTTCGTCGATCTCGGTGCGGCTGCGAACGACGTGGTGGTCACCGGTTCGAATGCCGCTGACGGCGTCTCGGGCGGCCAGGATGGCGCGCCTGGGACGAACTGGGACGGGCTGCCCGTCACCGCTGCCGAACGGCGACACGTTCGCCCTGCCCGACGTACGGTGACCTGCTGCTCAACCTGAACGCGGGTCTCCTGACCGATGACCGACGCCGACGTCTGGGTTGTCAGCCAGAACAGTGTGCTCGGCGGCCGGTCCGTGGGTTCGTGTCGTGTCGGGCTGTTTCATCGACAGCCTCGAGCTCGACCTCGGGCTTGGCGACAACGTCGTCTTCCTGAAGGGCGGAGACGGAACCGGCTTCGCGACTCTGCGATCGGTCGGGCCCAGAACACTGCCCGACGGCTTCGTCACCAGCCCGGTCCCGGTCGGGATCTTCACCGGCTCGGGGAACGACACGATCATCGGGAGCGAGTGCTCCGACTTCATCCAGCCGGGCGGCGGGAACGACTTCGTCGACGGCAACGGGCCGGACATCTCGATAGCGTGTGCGATCCAGGATGACATCCTGGCGACGTGGGGCTTCTTCCCGTTCGGCGGCTCGCCTGTCGACTTCCCGTTCCCGGTTGCTGATTTCGGCTGCGAGGTCAGCGGCGACATCATCGACCTGTCGAGCCTTGACGGGCCGGCGACGATCACGATCAACGAGGATGGCTCGGTCACGATCACCGGGCATCCCCGGTGTGTTCGTCGGCATCGAGCATGTCATCGGTACGAAGGGCAACGACACGCTCAACGGCAACTCCCGGAGCAACTTCCTGGGCGGCGCCGGTGGTGACGACATCATCAACGGCAACGGTGGCGATCTGACGTCCTCGACGGCGGCGACGGGAACGACACCATCGCCGGTGGTCTTGGCAACGACGTCCAGATCGGCGGTGCCGGCGACGATACGTTCGACGAGAACCAGCCGCTTGACAAGGACGGGAACCCGGCCTACGGGCCGCTCGGTAACGGTGCTGACCCGATCGATGGTGGCGCCGGTACCGACCGGTCCTCTACGACAAGCGGACGAACAACATCGTCGTCTACCTTGGCCTGATCAGCACGTTCAACGATGGTGCTGATACGAACAGTGATGGTCTGACGAACGAGTTCGACGACGTGTTCTTCACGACGGAGAACGTCAAGACTGGTTCGGGTAACGACCTGATCTCGGCCAACTTCACCAACAACCGTGCGAACAACGTGTTCACCGACAACGCCGGCAACGACTGCGTCGAGGGTGGGCCTGGCAACGACCAGTTCCAGCAGGGCACGGCGCCGCAGGGTGCTGACGTCAGATCGGTGACACCGGCTCCGATACGTCGAACTACGGAGCCGACACTGTCGCTGCCGTCGGACTTGCAGCTCAGGCGGCTGGACGCACGGATGCCATCCAGGGCAGCCTCGACGGTGTCTCGAACGATGGCGACATCGCGACCAATGAGGGTGACGCCATCGGCGGGTTCAGCGTGAGCTGCCGCCCGGCAACGATCATCGTCAGCCCGCCGATCGGGATCGTGGAGTTCTTCGGATTCCAGTTCCTCGATCACGTCCTGTCCTTCACGGACACGCCGATCCCGGGCCCCGCACCCACCTGCTTCTTCGTCGACTGGAGCGGGACGCCAGCAGCAGGGCTTCTTCGACGGAAGCTTCTGTCCTGGTGAGCAGGTTGGTGGCGATAACTCCCCGCTCACGAACGTGGACGTGGAGAACGTGAACGGCGGCGCCGGGAACGACATCCTTGTCGGTTCCGACGTCGGGAACGTCCTCAACGGCCAGGGTGGCAACGACCAGATCAGTGGTAATGCCTCCACGGACCAGCTGAACGGTGGCGATGGTGACGACACCATCAACCCGGGCAGCGGGAACGATGCTGTTGACGGCGGTGCTGGCACCAACACGGTCGACTACGCGTCGTCGGGTGCTGGCGGCGTCGGTGTCACGGTCAACCTGGTCACTGGCACGGCGTCGGGTGACGGCAACGACACCCTCGCGTCGATCCAGAACGTCAACGGCTCGTCCTTCTGCGGACGCGATCACCGGTGACGACAACGGCAACGCCCTCTGGGGACGCGGCGGCAACGACGCCATCCAGGGCAAGGGCGGAGACGACACCGTCTTCGGTGGTGCCGGATCAGACCAGATCGCATCCGGCTCGGGCGCTGACAAGGTCAGCGGCCAGGATGGCAACGACGCCATCCAGGGCGGGGCGCAGAACGACTGGCTCCAGGGCGGCAACGGCCGCGACACCATCCTGGGCCAGAAGGGCAACGACAAGCTGTACGGGAACGCCCAGCCTGACTTCCTCAACGGTGGTCCTGGCAACGACCTGTGCAAGCCTGGCTCGCCCGGACTCGCCCGCGGGGACGTCGCGATCAACTGCGAGGTCTAACTCTCCCCTCGTAGGTCAGTAGCAACGAAAAAGGCCGGCCCCCACGGGGGCCGGCCTTTTTTACGGTCCCTTCACAGCCTGGCTCTACACTCATTCACGATGCATCTGCGCCTATCAGGGAGTGTCCGAGCCCTCGTCGCCGGGGCAGTCGTGATCCTCGTGAGCACCGCGTGCGCGCAGGCGGCCTCAACGACGGCCGCCCCGACTCCCGCACCGAAACCGTGGAGGCAGGCTGCCTCACAGCTCGACATGGTCGTCTACCGCCCGACCGATACCGCCGGACTGAAGCTCGGGTTCGTCCGGAAGATCGTCGACCCGTACTGCCACGATCTCACCTGGGAGAGCCTCCGCGGCATGTACACCGTCAAGGGCAGCTCCACACGTACGATCGAAGTCTTCGAGGGGAGCCCGCGTTACTGCAACGGCACCTCCCTCCGGGGCCGCGCCGGCGCCAAGCCGCTGCTCGTCCACGGGAAGAAGGCAGTCGTGGTCGACCTCTGCGACGTCCGGGATTGCACCTTCCGCGAGGGTGCCTGGGGCCTCGAGTGGTGTGAGCGGGGCACCACCGTCCAGTTGATCGCAGAGGGCGTTTCGAAGGAGCGACTCCTGCGCTTCGGCCGCAGCTTCCGCCCGGTCGACGCAGCACGGGGCACCGTCTGCCCGCCGCTCGCTGATTCGTAGCGGGGCAACGTCCCCCGTTCGGGCGCTCGACCCCGGCCCGGGTCATGCCGATGAGAGGCGAGACGTGAATCGCGCTGCGGCAATCCTCGTTGTGTTCATCGTGGCGCTAGTGGCCGCATCGGCCGTGTCCGCGGCTGGAGCAGCCGTGCCAACGAGGGCGGTGGTCGTCACTCTGGCACCAGGTTCGGGGGCTACGGCTGCACGCGAGCTCGCCGGCTCCGTCGGTGGCCGGGTGATCGGTGCGATTCCGGCCCTGAATGCCTACCTGATCGAGCTTCCAGCCGGCTCTCTCGCTCCGGCAGACGCAGCGGGAAGCCTGTCGGGCAGACCGTTGGTACGCACCGCGGAGCAGACCCGTATGTATCGACCGCTCGAGATACCCGCGGTCGCCGCTCCGGACCCGCAGCAGGGCGCCCAGTGGCACCTGGCGAAGATCCACGCGGCCACTGCCTGGGCGACGACAACGGGCGATCCAGGAGTCGTCATCGCCGTGATCGACACCGGCGTCGACTACACACATCCAGACCTGGCGGCCAACGTCACGATCGGTCCCGACCTCGCCGACGACGATGCCGACCCCATGGACACGTACGGTCACGGGACGCACGTCGCGGGTATCGCAGCAGCCGTCGCCGGAAACGGGATCGGCGGCTCGGGTGTCTGCCCTGCCTGCCGGATCCTCGCGATCAAGGTGTTCCCGGACGGATCAGGCTCAGCTGACGACTTCACCGTGGCAGAAGGGATCACGTGGGCAGCCGATCACGGGGCCGACGTCGTCAACCTCAGCCTCGGCGGCCCCGGCTCCTCGACCGTCCTCGAGAACGCCGTCAACTACGCAACCTCGCACAACGTCCTCGTCGTCGCCGCGGCCGGAAACGAAAGCACCTCGGCGCCGAGCTACCCAGGGGCGATCCCAGCTGCGATGGGCGTCGCAGCGACGACGAACGCCGACACGAAGGCAAGCTTCTCCAACTACGGCTCGTGGGTTGACATCGCCGCACCGGGTGTCGGGATCCTCTCGACAGTCCCGGGTGGTGGCTACGAGTCGTGGAGCGGAACCTCGATGGCCACGCCGGTGGTCGCGGGCGCAGCCGGCCTTGCGCTGGCGGGTCGCCCCGGCGCAACCGCCGCCTCCGTCAGGTCGCTGCTCCAGTCGACGACCGCCAGCGTCGCAGCCAGCTCCCGCGAGCCCCGCCTCGGGTACGGCCGTGTGGACCTCCTGAAGCTGTTCAGCGGGACAGGCGGCGGCTCGTCCACAGCCCCGCAGATCGTCACGGGAGCGCTCCCGGCCGCCAGGATCGGCGTCCAGTACGTCCAGGTGCTCGCCGCGACAGGCGGTACCCAGCCCTACGTCTGGTCGATCGCGAGCGGCTCGCTGCCGACCGGGCTGACCCTTACCTCGAACGGAACGATCACTGGCACACCTACGGTTCGTGGCTCCGCGACGTTCGCCCTACGTGTCACCGACGCCGCCTCGAAGACGGCGACCCGGTCGCTCACGATCACGGTGACGTCGTCGACCGGTCGCGCCAGGTAAGCCCGCCGCCAGGCTTGGTGAGCGAGCCGCGGCCCGTTCCTTCTGCGTCCGATGCCCCTCCGGGGTCAGACCCCAAGCGAGACGCCGGGAAGTTGTTGCACTCTTGCCGACGCTTCGGCACGATCCGTCGCCTTTCTTGTGGATGGCGGTCTCCATGACGCACTCAGTCATGCGCCGGGACCGGCTCATTCAGACAGTAACCGGCCAGTCGTATGGTGGCTTCTGTGGACGAAGCGCGCGCCTTCTGTCACGGTTCGATGCCCGGCGGAGGCAACGCCTAGCGCCGTCTGACGCCTCCGCCGTTGCTCACCTCGAGCCGTTCGGCCCGGGGAGCCTTCATGGCGCCGTCCACCGGAGTCCGCGGCGCGTTCGCTGCCTGGGGGCTCGCTACTCGTCGCGCAGGAAGGACGGAACCTCGAGCACTTCGGCGGGAACCTCGAAGCCGTCGGACTCGCGCTCACTCGACTCGCGATCTCGCGGGCCGTCGAGCACCGGCGCCTCAACCGTCCGCGGGCGCTCGCGGCGGAACTTTCCGTCGAACCCCGTTGCAATGACGGTTACCCGCACCTCGTCAGCCATCGAGTCGTCGATGACCGCGCCGAAGATGACGTTCGCGTTGCGGTCTGCAGCTCCGGTGACCACCTCGGCCGCCTCGTTGACCTCGAACAGGCCGAGGTTCGGACCCCCGGTGATGTTCAGGAGAATGCCCGTCGCCCCCTCGACCGACGCCTCGAGGAGCGGCGATGAAACCGCGGCCTTCGCGGCCTCGGCTCCCCGGCTGTCCCCCTGCGAGATGCCGATCCCCATGAGGGCCGATCCAGCGTCTCGCATGATCGTCCGCACGTCGGCGAAGTCGAGATTGACGAGACCGGGGACGGTGATGAGGTCCGTGATCCCCTGGACACCCTGCCTGAGGATGTCATCGGCCATCCGGAAGGCGTCCATGATCGAGGTCTGCTTCTCGACGACCTGCAGGAGCCTGTCGTTCGGGATGATGATGAGCGTGTCGACCTTCTCGCGGATCGTCTTGATGCCCTGCTCGGACTGATCGGCCCGCTTCTGGCCCTCGAACGTGAAGGGTCGCGTCACAACCCCCACGGTGAGCGCTCCGAGCTCACGCGCGATCTCGGCGATCACCGGCGCAGCGCCGGTGCCCGTGCCACCGCCTTCTCCCGCGGTCACGAACACCATGTCGGCGCCCTTGAGCGCCTCCTTCAACTCGTCACGGCTCTCCATCGCAGCCTCGAAGCCCACCTTCGGATCGGCGCCTGCCCCGAGCCCGCGGGTCACCTTCGCACCAATATGGAGCTTCACGTCGGCATCGCACATCAGGAGCGCCTGCGCGTCCGTGTTCACCGACAGGAACTCGACACCCTTGAGCCCTGCGTCGACCATGCGCGTCACGGCGTTCGACCCACCGCCGCCCACGCCGACGACCTTGATGACTGCCAGATAGCTGCCTGCCTGATCTCTCATACTCTTAACCCTTCTCTACCTTAACCTCAACCGGAAGGTTGCTCTAGAGTACGTGGTATCGGCATAACCTGTCAATGCCTTAAATGCAGGGAAAACGTCCTGCAAGTCTCAACCTCAAGCTTCGACTTGAGACTTTGGCAGTCCCACTGGCCTGGCGGGGAGGCTCACGTCGAGGTACGCCAGGGAGTCGCCGCCCTCCGGCGGGAGACCACGCAGCACGGTCGCGGCTACGGCGAGCTTGAGCCCGATATCGACAGGCTCGCCCAGCCTCAACTCCGTGCCGCCCCGAAGCATGAGCGTCAGATCGCGCCCTGTTCCGTGGACCGAGAGCACCTTCACCGGAAAGCTTCTCGGGAGCTCCGCCACGGCCTCGGCTGCAGCGCCTCCGGCATCGCGTGAGAGAACCGTCGACGGGCTGACCGGCTCACCGGTGCGCGCCAGCCAGATTCTCGGCAATCCCTCGAACGTCCCGAGCTGGATCTGCTCGAGCACCTTGCCCGACGCCGCGACAAGCCACGCGTCCTCGGCACGCCGGGCGACTGCGACACCAACCTCCGGTCGCACGTCGACGCGCAGCGTCCGCGGGAAGTCTCGCTCGATCTCGGCCGACTTGACCGCGGGAATCGATTCGACTGCAGCCTCGATGCCTCGAGCGTCGAGCCCCACGAGACTCTGGCCGCGGAACCGGGCCAGCTTCGCCTCGACCTGGCGCGCGAGGGAGATCGGAGCGCCGGTCACCTCGACGGATCGAACGGCGAAGAGCGATGTCGTCCGGGCGAGTGCGTACGCCAGCCCGGCAATCGCGACCGTCAGCAGGGCGATGAGGGCCACTCTCGACAGCCGAAGGTTCAGGTGGACTCCCGGCGGCCGGGCGAGCGCAATCGCGGGCCGCGAGGTCGAGGCCATGAGCAGGAGTTCGGCGGGCTCCCCGGCCCTCCTTCCGCGCGGCCAGAGCCGACGCGCGGCGGTGACGAACCCTATGCCGGGAGCGGCGGGATCGCGATCTCCCCGAGGAGCTCGACCTCGGGCTCGAGAACGACCCCGAACTCTTCCCGAGCGCGACGGCGCGCCTCGCCGATGAGCGCCAGGGCGTCAGCCGTCCGTGCCCCGCCGACGTTCTCGATGAAATTCGCATGCTTCGGCGAGATCTGCGCCCCTCCGATTCGGTATCCCTTGAGGCCGCAGGCTTCGAGGATCTGACCCGCACCGAGGTCGTGCGGGGGGTTCTTGAAGACGCTGCCGAACGTCCGCTTGTTGGTGGGTTGGGCGTCCTTTCGCCTCGCCTGCATCTCGGCCACGATCGTCCTGATCTCCTCGACGGGACGAGGGACGAGCTGGAGCTCGGCGGCGGCGACCACCTGGCCGTGACGGATCGACGAGCGCCGGTACGCGAGACCGAGCTCCTCCGGCGTATGCCATGTCGCGCCGCGTGCGGTTGCCACGTACGCCCGCACGAGTATCTGGCCGAGCTCGCCCTCGTAGGCGCCGGCGTTCATCCAGACCGCGCCGCCGATCGTTCCCGGGATGGCACAGGCGAACTCGAGCCCCCCGAGCCCCGCATCACGCGCGCGGTGCAGGCAGACGGCAAGAGGAGCACCTCCACCGGCGGTGAGCCGCGCCTCGTCCTTTGCAGGATCTCCGACCTTGACGTACGCGAGCGTTCCTACGAGCTTCAGGACGAGGGCGTCGACTCCGTCGTCGGCCACGAGGAGATTCGATCCGAGCCCTATCACGGCGACCGGAGCCTCCTGTCCGTCCGCCCAGACGAGCAGATCCACGAGCTCGTGAACGGTCTCTGGCTTCGCGAACCACCGGGCGGGGCCACCGGTGCCAAGCGTCGTGAACTTGTGGAGCTTGACGTTCTCCTTGATCGTCACAGGCGTAGTCTGTCGAGAATCCAGTCGCCGGCACGGTCGACATCGCCTGCACCGATCGTCAGCACGAGGTCTCCCGGCCGTGCTTCCATGGCGACGATCGCGGCCGCGTCCTCGATCCGGGGAGCCCACGCGATCGGCATGCCAGGCCTGAGCTCAGACAGCCGGTCGACGACGACCTTCCCGCTGAGGCCCGGGATCGGATCCTCTCGAGCCGCGTAGATCTCCGTGACGCACACGACGTCAGCGGTCGCCAGCGCCGACGCAAGCTCGTGCGCGAGGTACAGGGTTCGGGAGTAGAGGTGGGGTTGGAAGAGGACGAGAATCCGCCCATCCGAGCCGATCACACTCCGTGCTGCGGCGATCGTCGCCGCAATCTCCGTGGAGTGGTGACCGTAGTCGTCGACGACGCGGACGCCACCGGCCTCACCACGCTCCTCGAACCGCCGTCCGGCACCGCGGAACTCGGTGAGCGCCTCCCGTGCCGCCGCGCCGTCGACCCCGGCTGCAGCCAGTGCCGCAAGAGCGCAGGCGGCGTTCAGACGGTTGTGCTCCCCCGGGACGGCGAGGACGAGATCTGAGAGCGGATCGAGGTCAGCTCCCCGGACGACCGCTGCGCCATCGGGAAGACCTCCGACCCAGTCGGCGAAGAGGCGCTCGACCTCGGCCTGCGACGCAAACGTCGCATGGTGATCGAGCTCGACGTTCGTGACTACGGCGATCTGCGGGCGCAGCAGGAGCAGCGAGCGGTCGGACTCGTCCCCCTCCGCGACGAGCCACCCCTCCCCCGCACCGGCGTTTCCCCCGAGCTGTGGGACGTCCCCGCCGATCAGGAACGCAGGGTCGAGACCGAGCCGATCCAGCACGAACGCGATCATCGACGTCGTTGTCGTCTTTCCGTGAGCGCCGGCGACGACGATCGACGGGCGCAACTCGACCAGCTCGGCGAGCAGCTCGCCGCGCCGCTTCGCCCCGGAGCCCACCTCCGGGTTGGTTGCTGCGATGGCCGAGGACGCGACGATCTCGTACCCCGGTGGGACGTTCTCCGCCGCATGACCTATGACGACGTCGATCCCATGGCGCTCGAGGAGCTCGACGTACGATGTCCGCGCGCGATCGGAACCCCCGACCTCTGCACCCCAGGCCTTGGCTACGATCGCGAGCGCGCTCATTCCGGCTCCGCCGATGCCGACGAGCCAGAGTCGCCTACCCGCGAGCGGCTGCAAGCGCGATCAGCTCCTCGGCGATGACGTCTGCGGCATCCGGGCGGGCAAGGCGAGCCATGGCCTCGCCCATCGCCTGCCGCCGCAGCGGGTCGGCGAGGAGCGATGTCGACCTGCGTGCGCAGGTCGAGTTGCGGCTCCGGGACGAGGATTGCGCCCCCACCCCGCTCGAACCATCGCGCGTTCTTCGTCTGGTGGTCCGCGGTCGCGTCCGGGTATGGGACGAGCAGCGCGGGCTTTCCGGCTGCCGCAATCTCCCAGACGACGCCGCCCGCCCGCGACACGACGAGGTCGGAGGCGGCCAGGGCAGCGCCGAAATCGTCGGTGAAGGCGAGCAGCCGGTAGCCCGGGCGGACGGCTCGCGCCGACAGGGCGGGGAAGTCGCGTTCGCCACTCAGATGCAGGACCGCCGGCCCCTCATCCCCGAACGCCGCGAGCGCAGCCTCGTTGAGCGCACGCGCCCCCAGGCTGCCCCCGCAGACGAGGATCACGGGCCCTTCGACCGGAAGGTCGAAGCACTTCCGCGCCACTGCCGCGTCGGCAGGCGCCCGCGAGCGATGCGGGATCGGGCGCCCGACGACCGCATACTTGGATCCCTCGCGGCCGGCGATCGGATACGAGAGGAAGATCCGACGGGCGAACGGCACGGCGAGACGGTTCGCGAGACCAAGGTGTGCGTCCGCCTCCGTCAGCCCGCTCGGGATGCGCATCAGACCCGCGGCCAGCACCATTGGCCCCGCGACATAGCCCCCGCCACCGAGCACGACGTCGGGCCGGCGGCGGTGGAGGATGCCGGCGGCCGCAAACGGAGCTCCGGAGGCGACGAGCGCCGCCCGCAGCGTTTGGAGGCCCGCATGACGCGGGAGGCCGCTCACGCGGAAGGGATCGAGCTCGTATCCAGCAGCCGGGACGAGGCGCGACTCGATCCGATCAGGCGAGCCGGCGAACGTCACCGCGACGTCGCGCGCGGTCAGCCCCTCCGCCACGGCGAGTGCGGGCAGGACGTGCCCCGCCGTTCCCCCGGCTGCGATCACGCACCGAAACCTCGACTTCGCTCCCATGGCTCATAGCGATGTTAAGGAGCACGCCCACGGAGGCGAGGCCGATGACGAGGCTCGAGCCACCGTACGACACGAACGGAAGCGGGATCCCCGTGAGCGGCGCGAGCCCCATGACGGCCCCCAGGTTGACGGCGGCCTGGCCGCAGATGAGCGCGGTGAGTCCAGCCGCGAGCCGCTTACCGAACGGGTCACGGCAGCGAAGCGCGATCTGGAAGCCTGCGTATCCGAATACGGCGTAGGCGACGATGACGCCGACAGCCCCGATCAGGCCAAGCTCCTCGCCGATGATCGCGTAGATCATGTCGGTCGAGGCCTCGGGGAGGTAGTAGACCTTCTGGACGCTCTCCCCGAGCCCGACCCCGAAGAGCCCGCCCGAGCCGAGCGCGATCAGGGACTGGACGGTCTGGAACCCCGCGCCCTGCGAGTCGTCCCAGGGGTTCAGGAAGCTGAGGAGGCGCGCTCGCCGGTAGGGCTCGAACCACGAGATTGCCAGCACGAGCGTGATCGTCAGGCCGGCGGTGGCGGCGAGCAGGCGGATCGGCGTGCCCGAGACGACGAGCATCGCCCCGACGAGGATCAGGATCGCGATGGCGGTTCCGAGATCCGGCTCGGCGAGCAGGAGCAGCGCCGTCACCCCGGTGACGAGGCCGATCGGGCGCAACAGCTCCTTGAAGGTCGCAGGAGCCCGCTTCCGCGCCAGGTAGGCCGCGACCCAGATCGCGAGCGCGATCTTTGCCAGCTCCGACGGCTGGAACGTGATCGGGCCGACGGAAAGCCACCTCCGGGCGCCGTTCACCGGCGCGGCGAGCGCGAGAACGGCGACGAGGAGGACGAGGCTCGTTCCCAGGAGCGGCCCGGCTGCGCGTTTCAGGGAGCGGAAGTCGACGCGTGCGAGCACGACGAAGAGCACGAGACCCACACCCGCGTAGATCGCCTGCCGCTTGAGGTAGTAGGCCGGATCGCCCGCGGCGACGGCGGCTCGGGCGGAGCTCGCGCTGTAGACCATGACGAGGCCGAACGCGACCAGCCCCAGCGTGACGAGCACGAGCAGTCCGTGCTCGAACTGCGAGGAAGCCCGCGCTCGCCGCCGCATCCTCGCCGCCCGCTTCGCGGGATGGTCGACAACCGCGGTCACATGGACTCCACGAGCGTCCTGAAGGCATCGCCTCGGGCCTCGTAGTCGTCGAACTGGTCGAAGCTGGCACACGCCGGAGAGAGCAGGACGACGTCGCCGGGCTCAGCGTCGGCGGCGGCCTCGCGCACTGCCGTTGCGAGGTCGCCCGAGACGACGAACGGGACCCGCTCCGCGGTGAGCGCGTCCGCGAGCTCGCCGGCGGTCTCGCCGATCAGGTACGCGCGGGCCACGCCGCACTCGCGAGCCGTCCGCGCGAGCCTGTCGAACGGCGTGCCCTTCCGGCTTCCTCCGAAGATCACACGGAGCCCGGGCGGATAGGCGGCGAGCGCGCGCTCGGCCGACTCCGGGTTCGTGGCCTTCGAGTCGTTCACGAAGCGGACTCCTCGAAGCTCACGGATCGGCTCCAGCCGATGGGCGACACCCTGAAAGGAACGAAGCGCCTCGGCGATCGCGCTGTCGGGAATCCCGACGGCTCGACTCGCGGCCGTTGCGGCGGCTGCGTTCTCGCGGTTGTGCCCGCCGGGAATCAGTGGCTCGGCGGGAAGCGCGTCGTCTCCCGAGAACTCGACGCGACGCGCACGGCCCGGCGATCGCGGTGAACCCTTCCGGGACGACGGCCACGTCGTCCGGAGTCTGGTTCTCGAAGATCCGGAGCTTGGCGTCGCGGTAGGCGTCGACGCTTCCATGGCGATCCAGGTGGTCCGGCGTCAGGTTGAGCAGTACGGCGACCCGCGGCCGGAGGGTTTCGATGTCCTCGAGCTGGAAGCTCGAAAGCTCGCAGACGATTGCCTCGTCCAGACCAATGTCGCCGTCCAGCGAGCACAGGGAACGGCCGATGTTGCCGGCCACCGCAACGGGGCGGCCGGCGGCCCGGTACACGGCACCGAGAAGCGCAGTCGTCGTCGTCTTGCCGTTCGTTCCCGTCACGCCGATCTCCGGCTGGCGCACGATCCTCGCGCCGAGCTCGATCTCGCTCCAGACAGGCAGGCCCCGCGCACGCGCGGCGAGAACGAGGGGGGTCTCGCTCGGGACACCGGGGGATTTCACGAGCAGCTCCACGTCCTTCGGAAGCGCGGCGTCTGCGGCCGCGCCGAGACGGACTTCGACACCTGCCGCCCGAAGCCTCCCGGCGTCGAGATCTGCCCGCGCATCGATGCCGACGACGTGGACCCCGCGGCGGGCGAGCACGAGCGCGGCCGCTTCACCCGACCTCGCAAGCCCGAGGACGACGGCCCGCCGAGGGAGCTCGTCAGAGCTCATTCAGGCTGACGTTTCGTCGCCGGGGTGAAACGAGCTCTAGCCAACGAAGTGGGACTGGAACCGGTAGTAGAGGACGAACGCGCACGCGCAGAGGATCAGCGCGAAGATCCAGAAGCGCACCATGATCCGCGCCTCCGACCAGGCCTTCATCTCGAAATGGTGGTGGATCGGCGCCATCAGGAAGATTCGCCTGCCAGTGCGCTTGTAGCTCACGACCTGGAGGATCACCGAGAGCGCCTCGATCAGGAAGATCCCGCCGATCAGGATCAGCAGGATCTCGGTCTTCGTCATGATCGCGAACGCGGCGAGCGCTCCCCCGAGCCCCATGGAGCCGGTGTCACCCATGAAGACCTGAGCCGGGAAGGCGTTGTACCAGAGGAACCCGATCGAGGCTCCGATCAGGCTCGAGCCGAGAATCGCGAGGTCGAGATCGGCGATGCTGGTCGCTCCGGCCCGCTGGCTGACGATCCAGGCAACGACCCCGATCGCGGTGTACGTGAAGAGCGAGATCGTGACCGTGCCGGCGGCGAGCCCGTCGAGCCCGTCGGTGAGATTCACGCCGTTCGCGGCACCCGCGATCATCACGAACAGGAGGACGTACCACCCCCAGGAGAGCTGGAGGTCGACGTCGATCAAGGGGAGGAAGACGCTCGTCGAGAAGTCCAGATGGTGGACGACGACTCCGACGAACGCCGTGATGATCGCGAGAAGAAGGAGCTTCCATCGGCCTGACAGCCCGAGCGAGCGCCGGTGCGTGAGCTTCGTCCAGTCGTCGACGAAGCCGATGGCAGCACATCCGAGCGTCACGAAGAAGACGGTCAGTGCCTCGAGCGTCCGATGCGAGAAGACGAGGAACGGCACCGACATCGAGACCATGATCAGCAGGCCTCCCATCGTCGGCGTCCCCTGCTTGGCAGCGTGGCCCTGAGGTCCCTCCTCGCGGATGTGCTGGCCGAACTCGTTCCGGCGTAGGAACTCGATGAACTTCGGTCCCGCCGCGATCGAGATGACCATGGCGAGGAGACCCGCGAGGAGAACCTGGACCACGAACGCTCCTAGGCGGTCGCCGCCGCGAGCGCGTCGGCAATCACTTCGAGGCCCATGGAACGGGAGCCCTTGACGAGCACGCAGTCATCCGGCCTGATCATGGCCTGCAGGGCAGGTATGCCCTCGTCGGCCGAGGGAGCCCACAGCCTCGTGGCGACACTGTCCGCGCCCTCCAGGTAGCCGCGGGCGAGCTGCCCGAGCCCAACGAGCACCTCGACTCCTGCTGCGCCGGCGGCCGCGCCGATATCGCCGTGGTAGCGGGGTGCTCCAGCGCCGAGCTCCGCCATGTCCCCGAGAACTGCGACCCGCCGCCGCCCGCGAGCGCTCGCGGCGAGATGATCGAGCGCGGCCACCATCGAAACTGGGTTTGCGTTGTAGCAATCGTTGATCAGGAGGCCACCGCCCGGGAGAGGTCGCTCATCCTCCCGCCAGCGGGAGAACGAGACCCGGTCGGCGCCCCGCTGCGCCCCTGAAAGCGGCAGCCCGAGCGCCACGAACGCGGCCAGTGCGGCGAGCGCATTCGTCGCGTTGTGTCGCGCCCTGAAGTTGAACGTCAACGCGATACGCTCGTCGAACGCTTCGACGTCGAGCCGCGCCCGATCGGCGTCGGCTTCGAATCCCAGGAGCCGCACCTGGCCGGTCTCGCCGTAGAAGATCGTCTCGATGTCGCCTCGCGTCAGGTGCTCTGTCAACAGCGGCTCGTGTGCCGGGACCACGACGACTCCACCTGGTGGAACCCCGGCGACGACCTCAGCCTCCGCCGAGGCAACCGCCTCGATCGTGCCGAACAACTCGAGGTGTGCCGGCCCGATCGTCGTGATGACGCCGATCTCGGGCCTGGCGATCGCGCAGAGCTCGGCTACCTGGCCGGGCCCGCGCGTGCCCATCTCGGCGATCACGATCTGCGTGTCCGGCTCGATCCGCGTGAGCGTGAGCGGCAATCCGATCTCGTTGTTGTGACTCTGCTCGGCGGCCACCGTTCGCCTGTGCGGGCGGCACAATGCCGCGAGGATGTCTTTCGTCGACGTCTTGCCGGTCGAACCGGTGATGGCGACGACACGCGCGTCACTCCGGTCACGGACAGCGCCGTCCGAGGGCGGCCATGGAGGCGTTCGGATCCTCAGGAACGAGCGCCGCGGCGGCACCCGCCGCGAGCGCGTCGTCAACGTGATCCACCCCACCTCGGATGGCGACGAAGAGGTCACCCGGCCCGACACGGCGGGAGTCGATCTCGACGCCTGTGACGAGCGCTGCACCAGGCGCAACATCGAGACGACCCGGGCAGAGACCGGAGATCTCGTCGAGCGTCAGCGGGATCACGCGGCGACTCCAGCCCCGAGGCGACGCAGCGCCTCTCGGGCCTCCTCGCGATCGGAGAACGGCAGCGTGTGATCCGCAAAGGTCTGACCCGGCTCGTGACCCTTGCCGGCGATCACGACGACGTCACCTTCCTCGGCTCCGCCGATCCCGCGCCCGATTGCGGCTCGGCGATCGGGCTCGACCTCGACCGTCCCGCTCTCACCGGCAGTTCCGGCGAGGACGCCCTCGATGATGGCGAGCGGATCCTCGCCTCTCGGGTTGTCGGAGGTGACGACTACCCGGTCCGCGAGGCGAGCGGCGACTCGTCCCATCTCCGGCCGCTTCGTCCGATCTCGCTCGCCGCCGCACCCGAAGACACAGATCAGCCTCCCTGTGCAGATCGCACGCGCGGACGCAAGCACGTTCTCGAGCGCATCAGGTGTGTGCGCGTAGTCGACGATGACCGAGAACGGCTGCCCTTCGTCCACCGCCTCGAACCGACCCGGAACCCCAGCGAGGTGCTCGATCCCGCGCGCGACCGCCTCGTCCGCGAGGCCGAGCAACCGCCCGGCTGCAACGGCACCGAGGACGTTCTCGACGTTGAAGCGACCGCGCAGACGGGTATGGATCGGTGTTACGCCACAGCGGAAGCGAGCGCCCGTCGCACTGACCTCGAGCCCGTCGGGCCGGACGTCGGCATCGGCCGAGAACCCGAAGCTGACGAGCCTCGAGCCCTTCGTGCGGAGCTCGTCCGCGAGTCGGCGGCCGTACGGACCGTCGACGTTGACCGCAGCAGGTGGAAGCGTCCCATCGGCATCCGCGCGCACGAAGAGCCGTCGCTTCGCCTCGAAGTACGCCTCCATGGTCCCGTGGAAGTCGAGGTGATCCTGGGTCAGGTTCGTGAATACGAGCACCCGAAAGCGAACGCAGTCGAGACGGTGCTGCGCAGACGCATGGGAGGATGCCTCCATCGCACAGCTTCGATCGCCGGCGTCGAGCATGTCGCGGAATGCCTGCTGCAGGTCGATCGCCTCCGGGGTCGTGTGCTTGACGGGGCGGCGCTCGCCGCCAATACGGCTCTCAACGGTGCCAAGCAACCCCGGCCGTCGGCCGGCCGCAGCGAGAATTGCGAAGAGGAGGAATGCCGTCGTCGTCTTCCCGTTGGTTCCGGTGACGGCCGCGATCTCGAGCTCCCTGCTCGGCCGGCCGTAGAAGGTGTCAGCGGCAGGCGCCATCGCCATCCGGACGTTCGGCACGAGCAGCTGCGGGACGGCAATCTCGAGCGAGCGGTCGACGACGAGCGCAACCGCCCCACGAGCAACCGCCTCGGCCGCATGATCATGGCCGTCCGAACTCGCACCGGGGACACAGAAGAAGAGCGTTCCCTGAGTGACCTCCCGGCTGTCGAATGCCAGGTCGCCGATGGATACGGCCGCGCCGGGCCCGGTGCGCGCCGCCCCCATGGCCAGCCTCAGGGTCTCCAGGTCGATAGGGCTGGATTCTACCAACGCCACCATCCGGAACCCTCGGCTCGGTGTGCGCGAAAAGTGCCTATTTGCTCCGGCTTTTGTGACGAACGACCACACACGCGTGCGTGTTTCTCGATTATGCTCGAGAGCGGGTGGTGGTTCGGGGTGGCCCCAGAGTTACCCGCCCGAGGTGGAGCCGCCGAGATCGGTGGCGTCGGGTGGGACGTCGAGGTACTGCAGCGCGAACTCGGCGATCTTCGCAAATGCAGGCGCGGCAACCGTTCCGCCGTAGATGTCGCCTTGCGGCTCGTCGACGGCAACGAGGATGGCGAGCCTCGGCGAGCGAGCCGGGACGATGCCGACGAACGACGCGACGTAGCTCGAGTCGGAGTACCCGCCTGTCGCATCGGGCTTCGCGGCCGTGCCCGTCTTCCCGGCGACGGTGTAACCCGGGACCTCCGCCTCGGTGCCCGTGCCCCCCGATACCACGTCGCGCATCATCTCGATGAGCGCGCGCGCTGTCGGACGCTGCACGAGCCGACGCTCCTGCGGCTTCCGGACCTCGTCATCGCCTACGCGCTCGACGAAATGCGGCTGCAGCCACACCCCACCGTTCGCGATCGCCGCATAGACGGACGCCATCTGAAGAGGCGTCACGGCAATTCCTTGGCCGATCGGGACGTTGCCGATCGTGGAGCCTGTCCACTTCTTCGGTGGAAGGACGATGCCCGGGCTCTCGCCGGGGAAGTCGATTCCCGTCCGATGCCCGAACCCGAAATGGTCGATCCACCAGGCGAGACGGTCCTTCCCGAGGTTCAGGGCCAGCATGACCGCCCCGATGTTCGACGAGCGCGCGAGGATCTGGGTGACGCTCATGTCTTCCGTCCCGCGCTCCTCGGCGTCATGAATCGTTCGGTCGGCAACCTCGAGCTCGGCGGGCAGCGTGAAGGTGCTCGACGGCGTCACGAGCCCGTCGTCGAGCGCCGCCGCGACCGTGACGACCTTGAAGGTGGAGCCCGGCTCGTACGTATCGGTGACGGCTCGCGTGCGAACGGTGTCGGCCTTGACGTCCGGATAGCGGTTCGCGTCGAATCCCGCGTCCTGCGCGAGCGCAAGCACCCCGCCGGTTCGGGTATCGATGACAACCGCCGTCACGCCCTTTGCGCCCCACGCGACTCTCGTCTCGTGCAGCACCTCCTCGACGCGTACCTGGAGCCGCGAGTCGAGGGTGAGCACGACATCCTTGCCTTGCTGCACCTTCTCCGACTCCACGACGTCGAGAGCTGTGCCAAACGGATCGCGAACGATGATCTCCTTCCCGTCCCGACCGGTGAGAGCTCGGTCATATTCGAGCTCGAGACCCGCGAGCCCGCGGTTGTCGACGCCGGCGTAGCCGATGACCGATGCGGCCGTGCGTCCCTGCGAGTAGATCCGCTTCTCTTCCGGATAGAACCCGATCCCGGGAAGCTTCCGCTTCTGGAGCGTGGCAGCTTTGTCGGGATCCGCCTTCCGTGCGAGGTAGACGAAGGTCTTCGAGCGGTCGGAGAGGGCGGTGAGCACGTCGGCCTCGTCGAGGCCGAGGTCGGTCGCAACGGAAGCAGCCACCTCGCTCGGACGCCGAACCTCCCTGGGATTGGCATAGACGGTCGTCGCCTCTTCGCCGATCGCGAGCTCGACCCCCATGCGATCGAAGATCGTGCCGCGGCGGGCGGGCAGCGTAATCGTCTCCCGCTGCTGACTGGTCGCCAACCGCTCGAGATCGGGCGCCCGCACGGCCTGGAGCCAGGCCGCGCGCGCCAGGGCAATGGCGAAGACCGCTGTGAAGAGCGCGACGAGCAGGCGGATGCGACGGTTGGAGAGCCGCGCTCCCATCAGCTCACCGCCGGGAGGGTTCGAGCTTGAGATATGTCGGCCGCGGCGGCTTGACGAGGCCAAGGCCGTCTCCGGCGGCCGCCTCGACCCGACCGCGGGCGGCTGCGGCCGAGATGTCGGCCTCGATCTGAGTGTTCTCGGCGCGGAGATTCACGATGTCGGCCTGAATGCGGCCCCGCTCCATGCGCAGCTGCAGAACCGCGACGTTCAGGGCCACGATCCCCGCCGAGCAGCGCCGCCACGACTGCAATCCAGACGACCGTTCGGGCGAGCCTCGGTCGAGTCCGTGCACGGGCCGCCGGCCGTCGCTCGGCGGGTGTCGCGCGCTCTGGCAGCGGGCGGGCCGATGCGCGCGCCCGCGGTGCGGCGACCGCCATCAGCGGGCCGCGGTCCTGGCAGCGGCGCGAAGTCTGGCGGACGCTGCCCGAGCGTTGGTCGAGATTTCCCTCGGTGACGGCCTGACCGCCTTCCTCGTCAGGAGGCGCACGCTCGGCTCGACGCCGCACACGCACACCGGCAGATCGGGCGGACACGTACAACCACGGGCGCCGGCCGCGAAGAACCGCTTGACGATTCGATCCTCGAGCGAGTGGAAGCTGATGACGCAGATGCGTCCACCGGGACGGAGCATGTCGAGGGCAGCCGGTAGCGCTCGTTCCAGGGCACCGAGCTCGTCGTTGACGGCGATGCGCAATGCCTGGAATACGCGCTTCGCGGGGTGGCCGTCGCCGAAGCGGCGCGGGGCTGGGACGGCGGAGCGGATCGTCTCGACGAGCTCCCCCGTTCGCTCGAACGGATGGTCGTCGCGACGGAGAACGATCGCGCGTGCGATCTGGCGAGAGAAGCGCTCCTCACCGTACCGCCGGAAGAGATCGGAGAGCTCGCGTTCGCTCGACTCGTTGACGAGATCGGCGGCCGACTCCGGCGACGACGGATCCATTCGCATGTCGAGCGGCGCGTCGACCGCATAGGAGAATCCTCGCTCGGGGCGATCGATCTGCATGCTCGAGATCCCGAGGTCGAACAGGATCGCGTCAGCCCCCACGTCGTTGGCGGCGAGCTGTGCGAGAACGGTGTCGAAGGCGCCCCGCAGGAAGCGTGTCTGCACCCCGGCCTGCTTCTCGAATCGCTCGAAGTACGGTCGGGCGGCCGGATCGCGATCGATGGCAATCACGCGTCCTGTGCCGCCCAGATCGGCGGCGAGGAGCGTGGCGTGGCCACCTGCGCCGAACGTCGCGTCCACGACGGTGTCCCCCGGCCTGACATCCAGGAGGTCGCGAACCTCCTGGGCGAGAACCGGGACGTGATCAGTCTCGCTGTGCTGCAAGGCGTTCGGCAACAAGGTCCGCACTCCCTTCGACTTCTTCGAGCTGTATGCGCCAGGCGGCGCGATCCCAGATCTCCACGTGATCGCGCACACCCGCGACCACGACCTCGCGCCCCAGCTTCCCGTGCTGCAAGAGTGCCGGGGGAATCATCACGCGGCCCTGCCGGTCAGGCTCCGCGTCGGTCGCTCCGGCGAACAGGAACCGGCTCATCTGGCGTGCCTCCTTGCTGAAGGGGTCGAGCCCATCGAGCCGAAGGGATACGAAGCGGTTCCAGCCCTCCTTCGTGTACACGACCAGACATCCGTCCATCCCACGCGTGACGACGAGGCCGTCGGTGAAGGCATCCCGAAAGCGCGCCGGAAGCGTGAGCCGGTTCTTGTCGTCGAGGGTGTGCTCGTACTCGCCGAGAAACATCGATCGCCCGCCTGGGTAGTTTCCACTTTCCCCCACTTTACTCCACAGCTCACCACATTACAAGCGTGCTGACCCACCGGACCCTCGCGCCGGCAGCCGTTCGCAACGAAGCGTTCGGCTCAGTCCACGCGGTGGAGCTGGCCTGCGTACGCTCCGCGACCGGTCAGGGCCGAGGCCCCGCATCGTGCCGCGAGGGCAAGCGCGTCGTCCATGGACCAGCCAGCGCCGAGCCCGTACGTCAAGCCCGCTGCGAAGTTGTCGCCGCACCCGTACGCATCCGCGATCGGTCCGGGGAGCGGGGCGGCGGCAAAGCGCATGAGAAGAACCGTCGGCTCGCTCGTACCACCCGCCCAGCCCGCCCTCGGTTCGGACGACCGCGCGAGGAGGCGGAACGAGGTCGCCTGGCCGGTACCGCTCACCCTCATCGCTCCCGCTTCCGACGAGGACGTCGATCTCGACTGCGGCGGTTCGGAGCGACGTGAGCGCGCGGGGCGTGGCCACGAGCACGCGCGCCGCACGAGCTGCGCGGACAGCGGCGGGATCGCATCCCGGTGACGTACACGGCATCGCAGCCGGCCAGCGCGTGCCAGGGAAGAGGATCGTCGAGATGCGGCACCATCCGATCCCCGATGACGATGATCGTGCGCTCGCCGCGGTCGTCGAGCACCGTGATCGCGCGGCGCTGGGGCTCGGGCCGGAACGCTGCCTCGACCTGAACGCCGAGCTCCTGGAGCTCGGCATAGGCACGTCTCCCCAGCTCGTCGTCGCCGAGCGCCGTGAAGAACGTCACTTCACCCGCAAGCTTCAGGAGCTGGCCAGCGGCGACCGCGCCACCGCCGGCAGGCTCAGACCAGGCCTCGGCGGCATGGACGATGTCGCCGACGGACGGAAGCCGCCCGAGTCGCACGAACTCGACAAACTCGACGTGGCCGACGACGGCAACTCGCACGAGAGAAGTCTTTCATCGGCAGACTCCCGTTCGCCGTGGCTGCCGTCCTGCTCGGGTGTCTCGCCGCCGCCTGCTTCGGTGGGTTGGCGGTGTCGATCAGAATCGGCCTCACGCGGCGGCACGAGCCGGAGCTCGCCCCGCTGGTCATCTCGACCATGGGCGCTGCGCTGGTCGTCATCGCGGCTGGCGTGACAGGTTCGTTCGGCCGGAGCACGATCCATGACCTCTGGCCGTTCGCAGCCATAGGCGCGATGGTTCCCGGACTCTCGCAGCTCATGTTCGTCCGTGCGATCCGGGACGCCGGTCCCGCGCGTGCCTCCGTACTCATCGGAACGGCGCCGATCATCGCCGCGGTACTGGCCGTCGCGTTTCTCGGAGAGCCTCTCGGCCCGGTGCTCGCAATCGCAACGGGTCTGATCGTCGCCGGAGGGACCCTGCTCGCGTGGGAGCGATCGCGACCGGTCGGCTTCCGCCCGATCGGCGTCGCACTTGCGCTGATGTGTGCCGTCCTGTTCGCAGTTCGAGACAACCTCGTCAGGGCCGCGAGCACCGACTACGACGCGGCACCCCTCGCGGCCGCGGCAGCGTCGCTGACAGGCGCAGCCATTACCTTGACAGTCATCCTCCTCCTCGTACGGCGAAGCACGCTGCTCGACACCCGCCGAATCAGGGCCACGATCGCCCCGTTCGCCCCGGCGGCGGTCCTCCTCGGCATGGCGTACGTCGCGCTCATCGAGGCGTTTGCGCGCGGGACGGTGACGGTCGTGGCCCCGCTGAACGCGACGCAATCACTCTGGGCGGTCGTCTTCGCTGCGCTCCTCCTCGGTCGCAGCGAGGCGATCGGGTGGCGTCTAATGCTCGCGGCCGCCCTGATCGTCACCGGAAGCATTCTGGTCGGGGTGACGAGATGAGATGGCACCCCCTTTCGATCTTCGTCAAATCAAGGGCCACCCCGAACCACCACCCGCTTTCGAGCGTAGCGCGGGATCACGCGCGTGTGTAGCAGAGATCGTGCCGGAAGACGCACGAACTCGACACGAATCTCACAGAAGCGTCCGCTCGGGCGTTTCAGCGAACATGAGCGCAGCGGCCCGTGTCCCTCGCTGAGTCGAGTCCCGCGTCCGCGACTTCTCGAGAGGGGCGTTGAGGTGAGCGTCCCGGCCGATCCGGGCGGCAGCTCCCGTTCGACCGCGACCGAAGGAATGATCGACGTTGCCTACGACATCATCGACTCGCCGGTCGGCCCGCTCCTCCTCGCAGCCACGGACCTCGGTCTGTGCCGTATCTCGTTCGATCCGGTACCCGATCGCGAGGTTGCGCAGCTCCGCGCGTGAGCACGGACCCCGCGTTCTGCGATCCCCTCGATCGCTCGAGCGGACCCGGCGTGAGCTCGACGAGTACTTCGCAGGCTCTCGCGCCGAGTTCGAGCTCGACACTGACGTTCGGCTGCTCCCAGCTTTCCAGCAACTCGTCCTGGCGGAACTCGCCCGCGTGCCCTACGGGCGAACGACCACGTACGGTGATCTGGGTGCGAGGCTTGGTAAGCCGTCGGCGGCCCGTGCGATCGGTCGTGCGCTCAACCGAAATCCGATCCCCATCGTCCTTCCATGCCACCGGGTACTCGGGGCGCGGGGAGACCTCGTCGGGTATGCGGGCGGACTGAGCCGGAAGGAGCAGCTGCTCGCCCTCGAGGGCTCGATGCTCTGATCAGCGCGCGGTTCAAGCCCACTCCATCGGCTCGTATCCGCTCGACAACGGTGCCGAGACGATGAGGACGCTCGCCGGCTCAGAGCTGTTGTTCACAACCGTGCGTACAGGTTCCGGGTCCAGCCTGGCGTAGGTACCTTCGGGCGCCGGATAGTCGGTCCCGTCGATGACGAGCGTCGGGCTTCCTCGGAGTGTGACGAAGACTTCCTCCTGCTCCCGACCCAGCTCGTCGTGCGGTGGGATCGTTTCGCCCGGCTGGAGATCGACGACATTCATCCCGAACGAACGAAGTCCCAGCGACTTGCGCGCAAGGCACCACTTGGCTCCTGCCTTCTCGAACTGGTCCTTGTGCATGATCGAGAACCCTGCTCCCATGTTCACTCCTCTCGGGTTGCTACCGCGTCGCGAGTTGGCACACCGAAACCGCCCCCGCCGGGAGTCTCGATCCGAAGCACGTCGCCGGGAGCGAGACTGCGCGTTACCTTCGGCGGAAGATCTGTGCCGTTCAGGATGTTGCGACCGGGAGCCCCTGCTCCCCCGCCCTTCGCACCCCCGGGAGCGTTGCGACGACGCTCGGTGAGGAGCGAGAGGCGACAAGGCTCGAGTACCTCGAGCTCACGGACGACACCGTCGCCACCACGCCAGAGCCCCGCTCCTCCGGATCCGAGCCGGAGGCCGTATCGACGCACGCGGATCGGGTAAGCCAGCTCGAGAGCCTCGACCGGAGTGTTCAGGGCATTCGACATCGTGACGTGGACGGCCGAGGGCCCGTTCCCCGTAGGACACGCCCCCTGACCGCCGCCGATCGTCTCGTAGTACGTAAAGCCACGGTTTCCGAGTGTCACGTTGTTCATGGTGCCCTGACCCTGCGCGGGCACGTCCACGGCTTGACCGAAAGCGCGGAACAAGACGTCCGTGATCCTGCTCGACGTCTCGGTGTTCCCGGCGACGACAGCCGCAGGAGGAAGTGCATTGACGAGCGAGCCTCGGGGGGCCTTGACGAGGACGGGAACATATGCGCCGCCCGAGGCAGGGATGTCCGGCCCGGCGAGGCAGCGTGTGACGAAGAAGCAGGCCGATCGGGTGACGGCTAGTGGACAGTTGAGGTTGCCGTCGTGCTGCGGTGACGTACCGTCGAAGTCGATCTCGATCTCGTCGCCGCGGATCGTCACGGCGGCGCGAATCTCGAGCGCGCCTTCAAGTGGCTCGAGGACATCCGTGGCTTCGTAGCGCCCATCCGGTAGCGCCCGGATTCCGGCCCGGATCCGACGCTCCGAATAGTCGAACAGTTCATTCATCGCCGCCGCCACCTCGGCAGGCCCATGCTTCCGGCAGAGATCGTCGATACGCCGGCCCGCGAGCGTCTGCGCCGCGATCTGCGCTCGAAGGTCTCCGCGCCGCTCATCGGGGTTGCGCATGTTCGCAAGTAGGAGCCTCAGGACTTCCTCGTCCAGCCGTACAGGCGGGATGATCACACCCTCCTGGAACAGTTCGCTCGAGTTCGCGGGCAGGCTCGAGGGCTCCATTCCACCCACATCCGCGTGGTGGGCGCGCGAGACGGCGAAGCCGACCTCTGTTCGGGAGACCAGCGTGATGTCCGGAAGGTGCGTACCGCCCGTGAAGGGATCGTTCACGGCGAAGATCTCCCCGGGTTGGGGGTCGCGCTCCATCACCGCCAGCACGGCCTCGGGCATCGCTCCGAGGTGAACCGGAATGTGCTCGGCCTGAGCGCTCATGCGCCCGGCAGCGTCGAACAGCGCTGTCGAGCAATCGTGGCGTTCCTTGATGTTGGCGGAGAAGGCGGAGCGGATGAGGACGGCCCCCATCTCCTCGGCAACCGCACGAAGCGCGCTGCCGATGATCTGGAGCTCGATTTTCACGTTCTCGCGAGAATCAACGTGCTATTTCCTTCCCTATCCCCCACCCACCCGGGGGGAACCCAGCAGGTCGCGCCCGGGAGCTCCACCACGGCGGGGCCGGCGACGTGGATCGGCGCGGCGGCAGCGAACTCGATGTGAGGGCCCGGCCGCACGTCGGCCGTTCGTATCGCGACGAGCTCGAGCTGCCGCTCGCGGTCGGCGTATCCGTATCGCTCCTCGTGGCTGAGGTGGAATCGCTCTTCGAGGTCGGCCCCGAGACCGACGGTCAGCTCGAACGACTGCCCTCGATAGCGGAGATCGGCCTCACCCTCCTCGGGCAGCTCGCCCACCTCCGCGAGCGGCCGCACGACCGACCGGACGTGATCGCGTCGCTCGTCGCTCGCCACGAGACCCAGAGCAGACAGGACGCCCGCCGCCTCGGGAACGAGCACGGTTTCGATGTCGAGCTGCTCGGCGAGCGAGCACGCGTGCAGCGGCCCCGCACCCCCGAACGCAACGAGTGCGAAGTCTCGTGGATCATGGCCCCGCTCGACCGAGACGACGCGGAGCGCACGCAGCATCTCGGCATTCACGACGTCGACGACTCCAGCCGGGTCGATGCCGGCGAGGGCTGCGGTCGCGGCGCGCCGATCGAGCTCGAGACCGCCCGGTAGACGGTCGGGCAGACGCCCGAGAAGGAGGTTCGCGTCAGTCACCGTTGGCCGGGTTCCGCCCCTCCCGTAGCACGCGGGGCCCGGATCGGCCCCGGCGCTTTCCGGGCCGACCCGCAGAGCCCCACCCGCGTCGACCCAGGCGAGAGACCCCCCACCGGCACCCACGGTGTGGATGTCGACGCTCGGCAGCCTGATCGGTAGACCACCGACATGGCGTTCGCTGGAACGCTCGGCCAGCCCGTCGACGATCAGGCAGACGTCGGTCGAGGTGCCCCCCATGTCGAATGAGATCGCGCGGTCGAAGCCGGCCTGCCGCGCGACGAGGCTTGCCCCGACGACACCTCCTGCGGGCCCGGAGACGAGGATCCACGAGGGATGAGCCGCGGCTTCCTCGAGCGTTGCGACACCACCCGACGAGCGCATGACAAGCGGCTCGGGAAGGCCCGCCTCGGCACACCGCGTCGCCAGGGCGCGCAGGTAGCGGGAGACAACGGGCCCGAGGTACGCGTCCGCGGCCGTCGTCGACGCGCGCTCGTACTCGCGAAACTCCGGCGACACTTCGTGTGACGCGACGACGTGAGCTGACGGAAGCCGTCGGCGAATCTCGTCAGCGACAGCGCGTTCGTGACTCGGGTCCCGGAACGCGAAGAGGAGGCAGATCGCGACCGCCTCCGCCTCGAAATCCGCGAGCGTCGACAGGTCGAGCGGAGCGATCGTGCCCTCGGGCCCGATACGCTCGCGAACGCCGAAGCAGAGATCGAGTGGCGCAAGCGGCTCCGGATGCGACACGCAGAGCCGGTACAGATCGGGACGGGTCTGGCGGCGCAGGAAGAGGAGATGCTCGAATCCTTCGGTTGCGACGAAGGCCGTGCGCGCCCCCTTCCGCTCGAGCAGCGCGTTCGTCGCAACAGTCGTCCCGTGCGTGAACCGCTCGACGTTTCTGGCGCCGACGGCTTGCGCGACGGCGATCACCGAGTCGTCCTGGTGACGTGCCGTCGGCACCTTTGCCGTTCGCAGACTCCCTTCCTCGAGCAGAACAGCATCGGTGAAGGTACCCCCCACGTCGATACCGAGAATCGCCACAGTCCAGATTCAACACGACCGGGGGACGCCCGGCCGCCTTTCGTAGACTCAGCTGGCACGGTTCTTCGACGAGGAGGCCCACTCATGGCAGACCCGCCCTACACGGCAGTGCAGCTCTCCGACATCCCGATCGGTGCCGCGCCGGAGCCAGGCTCGTACGAATGGCGACCGGTGCGTCACTACCTGGGCGTTCAGAGCTTCGGCGTCAACGCGATGACAGCGGTTTCCCCCGGCGACTGGGTGATCGGCGAGCACTCGGAGACCGAGGAGAGCGCAACGAGGCACGAGGAACTCTTCTTCGTTGCTTCGGGGCGCGCGACATTCGTCGTCGCAGGCCAGGAATTCGACGCGCCGTCAGGGACGTTCGTTCACGTTCCAGACCCCGATGTCCGCCGTGGCGCACGCGGAGTCGAGCCCGGTACCACGATCATCGCGATCGGCGCAGAGCCCGGGGCCGCGTTCACGGTGTCGAGATGGGAGCAAGAGTCCCTGGCGTGAGAGAGCCGCTCGCCGAGATCGAGCTCGTCGGAGCGGGCGGTGAGCCCGTCGATCTGCAGCGGACGATCTCCTCACACGGCCTCGTCGAGCTCCCACCGCTGCGCGTCGACGGCGGGACGCTCGAGGTCACGCTTCGGGTGCGAGGGATGCGCCCCCGGACCGTGATCGTGGCCCGCGCTGGCCCCGGGCTGGCCGGGCTCACCGTGCTCGGTCAGAGCCCCGGCGTCCACGAAACGAGATTACTGACGGCAGGCGTCCGCCACCTGCTTCGCCTCGACCAGGATCTCTCGCCCTTCTATGCGCTGGCGGCGACGGATCCCGCTCTGGCCTGGGCGACGACCGGCGCCGGGCGCATGGTGCGAAGCCCGACCGTGTTCGAAGACGTCGTGAAGACGATCTGTACCACCAACTGCGCGTGGTCAGCAACCGTCCGAATGGTCGGAGCCCTCGTCCAGCATCTCGGCGAGCCCGCCCTCGGTGCACCTCCGACCGGAGCGCAAGGACGCGCGTTTCCGACCCCGGCTGCGATGGCTGAAGCCGGCGAGACGTTCTATCGCGACACCGTCAGAGCAGGCTACCGTGGCCGCTACCTGGAGACGCTCGCCCGAGACGTCGCAGCGGGGTCGATCGATCTCGAGGCACTTGGCGAGGGCGATCCCGGCGAGCTTCCGGACACAGAGGTCGAGCGCCGCTTGCTCGAGCTGCCGGGCGTGGGCCCGTACGCGGCTGCCCACATCATGATGATGCTCGGACGGTACTCACAACTCATCCTCGATTCCTGGACAAGGCCGACCTACGCTCGTGTCACGGGTGGCCGGCCGGTCAAGGACGCCACGATCGTCCGTCGGTTCCGCCGCTACGGGCCCTACGCGGGCCTTGCCTTCTGGCTGACGGTCACACGCGACTGGGTCTGACGACGTGACGGCACGACTCCCCATGCGGGGCCCGCTCCACGAGCGGTTGGCGGATCGCGCGGCGGCCGGGAGGCCGCTCCGGGTCATCCTGATCGGCGCCGGAACCTTCGGAACGATGCTCCTCGCCCAGCTGCGACACCTTCGCGGCATCGACCTCGCGGGCGTGGCCGACTCGCTCGGCGGATCGCGCCCGCCGCGCGCTCGATCTCTCCGAGTGGCCGGGAACCGTCCCCGTCACCGACGATGCGGTCGACCTGATCCAGGCATCTGGCGCCGACGTGGTCGTCGAGGCCACGGGCTCCCCCATCGCGGGGATCGAGCACGCGCTGTCGGCTATAGGCAGCGGCTCCCACGTCGTGATGGTGACGGTGGAGGCCGATGCACTCGTGGGGCCTGCCCTGGCCGAGCGCGCCCGGACGGCCGGAGTCGTCTACAGCCTCGCCTACGGCGACCAGCCTGCGCTCGTGTGCGAGCTCGTCGACTGGGCGCGAGCATGCGGGCTCGAAGTCGTGTGCGCAGGGAAGGGAACGAAATACCTCCCCGCCTACCACGGTTCGACGCCCGAGACGGTGTGGGAGAGCTACGGTCTCACCGCCGACGAGGCCGCCGGACAGGGATTCAATCCCAGGATGTTCAATTCGTTCGTCGACGGCACGAAGTCCGCGATCGAGATGGCCGCGATCGCGAACGCGACCGGACTGCGTCCTCAGGCCGAAGGCCTGCGGTTTCCGCCCTGCGGTGCGGAGCGGCTGGCGCGCGTGTGTATTCCGGTGGAGGACGGCGGCTCTCTCACCCGGACGGGCACTGTCGAGGTCGTGTCGAGCCTCGCCCGGAACGGCACCCCCGTCGAGAACGACCTTCGCTGGGGCGTCTACGTGACGTTCGAAGCGCCGAGCGACTACGTGCGTTCGTGCTTCGAAGCCTACGGTCTCGCGACCGGCGCGGGCGGCCGGTACGCGGCCCTCTATCGCCCGTACCACCTGATCGGCCTCGAGACCCCCGTGAGCGTCCTCCGCGCCGGCCCTCGACGGCGAGGCAACCGGAACACCCCGCTCCTTCGAGGCAGACGTGGTCGCGACGGCGAAGCGAGACCTCCTGCCGGGGGACGTCCTCGACGGAGAGGGCGGCGCGACCGTCTGGGGCCGCCTCGCCCCTGCAGACGTCTCGCTCGCCGGGGAAGCGCTCCCGATCGGCCTCGCCGACGGCCGGCGGCTCGTACGCGGCGTCAAGGCCGGCTCCGTCGTGGGCCAGTCCGACGTGGAGGACCCTCACCCGAGCGCAGCTCTCGACCTGCGCCGAGAGCTCGAGCCCATGATGGGGATCGACTCCCGCTGAGGGCGCTCCGTCTCCGGGCCTCCTGCTTCAGATCGCCGGCGCGACGAGCCGGTAACCGACGCCCCACACGTTCACCACGTACCTGCTGTCTCCGTGGCCATTGAGCTTGCGGCGCAGCCGGCTCGCGTGGGAGTCGAGAGTCCGCGTCCGGCCAAGGCTGCGGAAACCCCAGACGTCGCGAAGGAGCTCCTCCTTCTTGAAGACGCGCTCGGGCTCCTCGGCGAGCGCCACGAGCAGGTCGTATTCCTTCGCCGAGAGGAACACCGAGTGTCCGGAGACCCGCACGGTTCGGGAAAGGCGATCGAGCTCGATCTCGCCGACCCGGATCTGCTCACGGCGAGCCGGGCCTGCTGCCCGCCTGAGCACGGCCCGCATGCGAGCGAGAAGCTCCTCGTAGACGAACGGCCGCACGACGTAATCGTCACAGCCGCGCGCGAACCCCCGCACCCGGTCGACGGGGTCTCCGCGCTCGCTGACGAGGATGACCGGAACGTCGCGGTTCCACGCCCTGCCCGGCTCGCCCTCTCGAAGCCTGCGACAGACCTCGAACCCGGACGCATCCGGAAGCCGCACGTCGAGGAGAACGAGATCGGGATCGACGCACTCGACGAGCTCCAGCGCCCGCCCACCTCGATCAGCGGAGACCACGTCGAACCCGTCGTCGGTCAGCTGCTGCTCGAGGAACGAACGGATCTTGAGCTCGTCCTCGACGACGAGTACCGCTTCACCTGCCATGTCGACGACGTTACCACCGGCTTCCGCACGCCTCCAGATGTCCTTTCGCGTAAAAGCGTGTCAAGCGATCTACACCCGGCCGCTTCGGATGACCGCCACGATGAGCCACGCGGCCGCGATGAACGAGATGACAAAGCCACCGATGGCCAGGACGTTGACGCCGACGACATCCGGTCCCGCCTTCACCGTGCCGGCAAGGATCGCGGAACCGATGACTCCGGCGGCGCAGAGAAGCGCAACGACCCCACGGTTCGCGAGAATGTCGAACTTGTGGAGCAGCTCGTCGAGCCTCGGGTACCGGATGCCGATCTCGAACTGCCCATCGCGAACCTCCTCGAGCGTGTCGCTCAGCTGGAGCGGGAATCGGCGAACAACCCGCGCGTAGTCCCTCGTTTCGTCCCGTGCCCGACTGACGACTCGCCGCGGGCGGAACCGCTCGATCAGGAGGTCGCGCGCATACGGCTTTGCCACCTCGAAGACGTTGAAGTCCGGGTACAGCTCGACCCCAACCGATCCGAGCGTCGCGATCGCCTTGTCGAGGAGCACGAAGCGTGTCGGCAGCTGCAGGTTCATCCGGTAGATCAGCGCGAACGCCTCACGGATCACCTGCAGCGGGTCGATATCGGAGAGGCTTGCGCCCGAAGTACCTGTCGTAGACGGCCCGAAGCTCGTCGATGAACTGCTGCTCCTGCTCCTTCGGGAAGCGAACCCCGAGATCGGCAAGCCGCCCCGGTAGCGCCTCGATGTTCTCGTTCGCGGCATCGATGAAGAGTCCGGTGAGCTTCGACATGTCGTCGCGCGAAAGCGTCCCGACCTGCCCGAAGTCGACGAGCCCGAGCCGACCCGGGCCGAGAACGAGGACGTTGGCGGGATGCGGATCCGCATGGAAGAAGCCGTGTCGGAAGATCATCGTCATCCACGAGTCGGCGATGAGATATGCAAGCGCCCGACGTCCACGTGGGTCGAGCCCGTCGC
This sequence comes from uncultured Thermoleophilia bacterium, assembly GCA_963710975.1. Lineage (GTDB taxonomy): Bacteria > Actinomycetota > Thermoleophilia > Gaiellales > Gaiellaceae > JBBQXH01. Next base: position 895,789 of record CAVQCG010000004.1, read on the forward strand.
TATCGATGTCGGCAACCTGGGTGCCGTCGAGGAACTCGAGCGTCAGGACGCGGCCGCCGCAGTACCCCGGGTAGACCCGAGGGACGCGGACGCTCTGGGAGGACGCGAAGTTCGCGCGGAACCGCTCGGCGTTTCGCGCTTCGGTGCGGTAGTCGAGCTCCTGCCGGATCGAGCGAGCGAACTCGTCGACGAGGCTCACGGTGTCGATGAACCGAAGGGCCTTCACGCGTTGCTTCATGATCTTCGCGGCCTGATAGAGCAGCTGGAGGTCGGCCTCGACCTGGCGCGGCGCTTCCGGCCGCTGAACCTTCACCGCGACGTGCCGGCCGTTCGGGAGCACCGCGCGGTGGACCTGGCCGATCGATGCCGCTGCGATCGGCAGCTCGTCGAACTCGAGGAAGAGCTGCTCGACAGTGAGCTCCAGCTCCTGCTGCACCGTCTGCTCCACCTCGGCGAACGGAAAGGGCCGCACGTCGTCCTGGAGCGAGCGAAGCTCGAACACGATGTCCGGAGGGACGATGTCCGGCCTCGTCGAGAGCAGCTGACCGAACTTCACGAAGGTCGGCCCGAGCTCCTCGAGCATCTCGCGTAGTCGCCGGGCTCGAGCTGGAGCCTTCGCCGGCGTCGAGCTCCTCCTGCGACAGCCGGAGCGGGTGCAGGCCGAAGTGTCGCTCCTTGAACAGGTAGCCGAAGCCATGCCGCGCAGCGACCTGGGTGATCTCCGAGAGACGCCGCCGGGTGGCCGGCATGCGGCGCAGTCTAAGTGCTTCCGGCCGGAGGTACGGTCACGATCCTGGCGGTGAAAGCAAGCCGAGGACGCCGCCCGGCGCTGCTTGCAGCCGCCAGGGCGGACTGTAAATCCGACCGGGGGCACTAGGGTCGCGTCTCTGGGGGCGCGTCGGGCTTGGCTGCCTCTGCCGCCTTGCGCTCGAGGATTCGCAGTCGATGCTCGAGCTGCGCGACCCGCAATTCGAGATCCTCGATCGTCGGCTCGGTCACGAGTCCAACCTCGCGGAAGAGACCGGCCATCGCGGACGCCGCCCGGTCGGTGAGCCGCGCCGTCCCGCGCACCGGTGGTGCGTCCTGGTCAGCAACCGGATCGTCGGCACTACGCTCAGATCCGCGCTTCACGAGATCGTCCATGATCGCCTCCGCCTTGTCGCGTGTCAGAGCGAGTGCGCCGATGCCTGCGAGGAGGAGGTGGTTCGCGAGGTCGGTGCTCGACTCGTCTGCTTCCGTTCCCGCCTCGCCGATCTCCGGCTCTCCGACTGGCTCGGTTACCTCTCCGTTCTTGCTGTCGTCAGCGTGCTCGCCCATGGGGCCTCGTCCTTCGTCGCCTGCGCCGCTCCTCCCGGCGTGCCGCCGGGTCGGCGGGACGTGCCGGCTCGCTGCCCGCTCCACCCGTGTCGCCCTCGTCGGCGTCAGACGCGGGTACCGCCGACTCGGAGTCGGTTCCAGCCTGGTCGGCGTCCGTGACCGGCGACTCTGCGATTGGCGCGGCGCCTCCGTCGGTCGGGGCGTCGTCGGTGACCACCGGAACGTCGTCGGCGACCGCAGTCGACGGCTGAGGAGACGCACCGTTCCCGGCGGGCTCGACGGGAGCCTCGGGCTTCGCACGCCGCCTGTCCCGTCGCGACAGCGACCTGCGAGCCGCACTCGCCGTTGCGACGGCCGCACCGCCGAGCGCCGCGTCGGGCTCTGGGTCGAGCATCTTCTCGACGGGCTCGTTCTCGCCCTTGCGTGCCGCGTACTCGGGCTCGCGCTCCTTGATGACGGTGAGGAGCGGCGTCGCGATGAAGATCGTCGAGTACGCACCGGACACGATGCCCACGAGGAGTGCGAACGCGAAGTCCTTCAGTGTGTCCCCGCCGAAGATCAACAGGCTGATCACCGGCAGGAGCGTGATGAACGTCGTTGCAAGCGACCGGCGGATCGTCTCCCAGAGAGATTGGTTTGCGATCGCGGCGAAGCTGGAGCGCCGCATGAGCGGGATGTTCTCGCGGATGCGGTCGAAGATGATGATCGTGTCGTAGATCGAGTACCCGAGGATGGTGAGCACGGCGGCAATCGTCGCCGTCGTCATCTCCCGCTGGGTCAGGGAGTAGATGCCGAGCGTGATCACGATGTCGTGCACGAGCGCGACGAGAACCGGGATTGCGAACTTCCACTGGAAGCGCAAGCTGATGTAGGCGACGATCAGGAGCAGCGAGACGATGATCGCGAGGATCGCGCCCCGCAGGATCTGGGAGCTGAAGCTCCCGGACACGTTCTGAATCGAGTACGACTCGACGTTCAGGCCGTTCTGGAGGGTCCGCTGCAACTCCGCCTGATTGTCGGGCGTCAGCGACTCCGTCCTGATCTGGAAGCTCGAGAAGCGGCCGTCGGTCTCGGAGCCACGCCCCTGAACCACGGCGCTCCCGGGGATGATCGCCGACGCCTCCTCGCGGACTCTGTCGACGGTCACGCGGCACCTTCGTCTCGAAGGCGACCTGGCTGCCACCCTTGAAGTCGATCCCGAGGTTGAGCCCCTGCCACCCGAGCGAGACCACGCTGATGAGGACGACGGCTCCCGAGACCGCGAACCAGTACTTGCGCCTGCCGATGAAGTCGATCCGCTGCCAGCGGGGGATCTTCATCGCGCTGGCGCCCATGAAGGCCGGGTTGTCGAACCACTTGAAGCCCGACAGCAAGCCCAGGAGCGCCCGCGTTGCCGCGACGGCTGTGAACATCGAGATCGCCGTACCGATGAGCAGCATCAGGGCAAAGCCCTTGACGCCTGCGGTCGCGACGGCGAAGAGGACGAACGCCGTGATCATCGTCACGACGTTCGCGTCGATGATCGTCTTGAAGCCCTTCTGGTAGCCGGTGGGTATCGCGGCACGGACCGATCGGCCGTTCCGGACCTCTTCCTTGATGCGTTCGAAGATGACGACGTTCGCGTCTGCGGCAACGCCGATCGTCAGGATCAGGCCGGCGAACCCGGGAAGCGTCAGGGTGACGTTGAAGAGCAGCAGCGCCCCGTACAGAAGCGCGCCGTAGATCGCGAGGCCGATGATCGCGACGAGGCCGAGGAAGCGATAGAAGAGAAGCAGGAAGATCGCGACCGCGATCAGGCCGCCGATCGCGGCGATGAGCGCCTCGCGAAGCGAGTCCTTCCCGAGCGTCGCTGAGATGTCCGTGCGGTCGACCTGCTCGAACCGAACGGGGAGCGCACCGGTCTGAAGGACGAGCGCCAGGTCTTTGGCCTCCTGCACCGATGCGAGGCCGGTGATCTGGGCCGAGTTCCCTGCGATGCCGTCCGGGTACTGCTCGTAGTCGATCGACGGCCACGAGCGGATCTCGTTGTCGAGCACGATCGCGAAGTGCTGGAGGAGTGGGTCCGGGCTCGCGAGGACCTGCGTCTGCGTCTTGCCTCGAACCGCGAGCTCCCGCGTGATGTCGTGGAACGTGTCCGCGCCTTTGTCCGTGAACTGCATGACGACGATCGGCTGGTTCGTCTGGTCGAAGTCCTGCCGCGTGCCGCGGAGCTTCAGGTCGTCACCGGTCATCTCCGGAACAGGCGCGTCGGCGTTCGTGGGCTGGTGGTTGAAGAGGTAGTAGTACGTCGTGCCCGGAGCCGGTGCTCCGTTCAGGCCCGGACAGACGACTGCCGTGTCGGCGCTGCAGGTCAGGATGATGCGGTTCGCCGGCACGGCGAGGAACTCAGAGCCGGCGGGCGCCTTTCCATCCGGAAGCTGATCGAGAACGTCCTGCTTCGTCGGCTCGGGCCCTGCGAGCAGCCTCTTGTCCTTCCCGTAGAGGTACCAGGCGCTCGGCGTCCCCTTCTTCGCGTCCTTCTGCACGGCTTTGAGCACCGGGTACAGGGCGTTGCGGGCTACGGGAAAGCCCTGTGAAGAGATGGACGGCGCGACGAGGTCGCCTTCCAGGTCGTAGAACTCGAGCTGCGCCGTCTTGCCGATGATGTCGGCAGCGCGCGCCTGATCGTGGACACCCGCGAGCTCGATGACGATCTGGTTCTTGCCCTGCTTGCGGATCTCGGGCTCGGCGACTCCGAGCTTGTCCACGCGGCTCCGCATGATCTCGATCGACCTGTCGAGGTCCGCCGTGGTGATCTCCTGACCCGGCGGCGGCTGCGCCTCGAGGACGACCTCGAGACCTCCCTGGAGGTCGAGCCCGAGCGTAGGGCTCTTCGTGATCGCGAGGGCGATGGCACCACCCACGAGAGCCACGACGAGCAGGAGAATCAGGCGGTACCGGCGCATCTGACGAGAGTAGCGGCCGGGTTACCTGGCGCGCTCTTCGACCTCTTTCTCCGCGTCGCCGGCAGTCTCCTCCAGCGCTTCGGCGTCCGTTTCGTCGGTCGACTCCTCGTCAGCCTCGTCGATCTCGCCGGCCACATCCTCCGCCGGCGGCTCGTCCTGGATGATCTGGGCGATCGCGCGGCGGGAGACCTCGACGTGAACGTCCTCGGCGATCTCGAGGACGACCTTGTCGTCTTCGACCTCGATGACGTCGCCGTAGAGCCCGCCGACGGTGAGCACCTCGTCGCCGGGGCCAAGCTGATTGAGCATCTCCTGGGTCTTTCGCTGCTTTGCCCGCTGCGGCCGGATGAGCAGCAAGTACATGAACGCCAGCATTGCGACGAGAACGATGATGAAAGCCACTGGTTCCTCCCTAGATGGTTGATCGGAAAGTGTGGTGCCGCTGAGGGCGGCTGGGATCGAGCATGAGCCGGTGATCGTTCCGAGCCCATAGCAGCGCTATGGGCGAGAAGGAGCGGCGGCTCAGGCGATGTGTCTCAGGCGTCATCCAGCGGTGCCACGGTTTCCGGTCAATTTCCGATCAATCATCTCTCTAGCCAGGCTCGGCGCTTGCGAGCCGGCCGAGCGCGGCGTCTCGGTAGGCCCCGAACTCCCCGAGCTCGATCGCCGCCCGCGCGCCGGCTGTGACGTCGAGTACGAAGCGCACGTTGTGAACTGACAAAAGTATCAGCCCGAGCATCTCCCGTTGGTTGACAAGATGTCGCAGATAGGCCCGCGTGAACCTCATGCAGGTCGGGCATCGGCATTCCTCGTCGAGCGGGCGCTCGTCCCGGCCGAATGCCGCGTTCTTCAGGTTCAGCCGCCCGCTCCAGGTCAGCGCGGTGCCCGTGCGCCCTAGCCGTGTCGGCAACACGCAGTCGAACATGTCGATCCCGCGGGCGATCAGCTCGAGGATTCCCTCCGGATCGCCGAGTCCCATGAAGTACCGCGGCTTCTCGGCGGGAAGGAGCGGCGCGGCCCAGGACACCGTGTCGAGCATGAGCCCGCGCTCCTCGCCCACGCTCAGGCCGCCGAGCGCATGGCCGTCGAAGCCGAGTGCGGCGATCTCCTCGATCGAGCGACGCCGAAGCTCGGGATGGACTCCGCCCTGGGCGATTCCGAACACGAGCTGGCCGCTCGCACGCGGGGCCAGGAGCTGACGGCGCCCCCAGGCGGTCGTGCGCTCCACCGCCACCTCGAGCTCCCCGTCGGTCGCGCCGGCCGGAAGGCAGATGTCGAGCGCCATCGCGACGTCCGAGCCGAGCCGGCGCTGGATCTCAGCGGCAAGCTCGGGCGTCAATCGAGCCTCCTCGCCGTCGTACACGGACCGAAACGAGACGCCGTCGTCGTCGACCGCTCGGATCGTGTCGCGAAGCGAGAACACCTGAAAGCCGCCGGAGTCGGTCAGGATCGGGCCCTGCCAGGCCATGAAGCGATGAAGGCCGCCGAGTGCCTCGATTGTCTCGACGCCCGGACGGAAGTGCAGGTGGTACGTGTTGCCGAGCAGGATGGACGCACCCAGGCTTCGGAGAACGTCGGGGTCGATTCCCTTCACCGTCGCCTTCGTTCCGACGGGCATGAAAGCGGGGGTCAGCACGTCCCCATGTGCCGTGCTGAGCACCCCTGCCCGGGCCGCGCCGTCGTGTGCGAGTAGCTGGAAGGTCACAGGATGAGCATCGCGTCACCGAAGGAGTAGAAGCGGTAGCGCTCGGCGATCGCGATCCGGTAGAGCTCACGCGTCTCCTCGATACCCGCGAAGGCCATCACGAGCGCAAGGAGCGTCGAGCGTGGAAGGTGGAAGTTCGTCAGCAGGGCGTCGACCCTCCGAACGGCAAATCCGGGGGTCGCGAACACGTCCGTCCGGCCTTCGAGCGGCCCGCCGCGCGCGAGCGTCTCGATGACCCGGAATGTCGTCGTCCCGACGGCAACCACCGTTGCAGCTTCCTGGATCCGATCCCGCACCGTCGCATCGACGCGGTACCGCTCCCCGTGGATCACGTGGTCCTCGACGAGATCCTCGGACACCGGCTTGAACGTGTCCAGACCGACGTGAAGCGTGACCCGCTCGACGTCGAGCTGTTCGAGAAGCGCGGGCGTCAGGTGCAGCCCGGCCGTCGGGGCCGCCGCCGAGCCTGGCACGTTCGCGTAGACGGTCTGGTACCGATCGGCATCGGCGAGGCGCTGACGTATGTAGGGGGGCAGCGGAACGTCGCCCGCCGGCTCACCCTCGACGCGAACGAGCCAGCGGCCGTCGCCGAGGTGCTCGACGAGCTCCACCGGGTTCGTCGCGGAGTCGAGCCGCATCGCCGGCCGGAGCCGGCGTGACGGGCGCGCAAGCGCCTCCCAGAGGGAACCGTTCCGCCGCTCGACGAGCAGGATCTCCGCGTCGCCGCCCCCCGGTCTCCGGACGCGGAGTCGTCCGGGAACGACGCGGGTGTCGTTCACGACGACCAGGTCACCTGCGCCGAGCTCGCCGGGCAGATCCGTGATCGAGCGATGCCGCACCTCGGCTGTTCGCCGGTCGTAGACGAGTAGGCGTGAAGCGTCCCGCCGTTCGAGCGGTACTTGCGCGATCAGCTCCCCGGGGAGCTCGTACTCGAGCTCCGATGTCCTCATCCGGCCCGAACGGTACAGTCATTTCCGTGGATGACGACACGGTCGAGCGGGCCCGAACTCGCCTCTCGGCCCTCCGCGCGGACGGAGCCGAGAAGGAAGAGGTCTCGGCGCTGCTCGAACGGGCTCGGCAGCAGCTCGAGTCCTTCTCGCAGAGCACGGCCGAGCTCGAAGCCACCCTGCCCGAGCGCGTCTCGAATGTCCTCCACGACTCGCTTCGCGCCGAGGTGGTCCCCGTCGCCCGGCAGCTCGCCGAGGTGCGCGGGCTCTCGGCACAGACGATTCGCCGTCTGGAGAGCCTCCACACCGATCTCGCTGCCGAGCGGAAGGCCAGGGTCGAGGATCTCGAGTTGCTCGTCGACCTCATCGTCTCGGGATGGCGCGGCGTCGACCGGCGGATCGACCGGCTGGAGCGGACGCTCGATCGCCTGGAGCGAGCTCTCGACGAGCGCACCCCCTCTGGGTCACTGCTCCGCCTGGAAGAACGCAAGGCGCCTCGGTAGAGGCGCCGCGCAGCGGGCGGCGAAGCCGACCGCGAAGTCCAGGTCGCGAAGCGACCGTCTCCGCCCGGCGGGCGAACCGCACGGTCCACAGAGCGGGCCGCGCAGCGGACGGCATAGCCGACCGCGAAGTCCAGGTCGCGGAGCGACCGTATCCGGCCCGGCGGGCGAACCGCAAGGCCCGCAGGAGCGGGCCGCGCAGCGGGCGGCGAAGCCGACCGCGAAGTCCAGGTCGCGAAGCGACCGTATCCACCGCCATGACCCCAAACGAGCGCGGAAAGCACCGCTCAGACGCGGTCAATTCGTCACCCATCCCCCGATCGGGGGATCGCGATCCAGCCCCGATCATACGATGCCTCACCTCGTGAAGAAGCGTTCCGCCCGCAGGTTCGTCGCCCTCGCCGTGCTCGCCGCTACTGGCGCCTTCCTCGCGGCCTGCGGCGGAGGCAGCTCGAGCGACGGCGGCGCAACGACCTCGAGCGGCGGCGGAACCACGGCCGCCAGCGCCACCACGGCCGGCGGCGAGAAGGTCGCAGCAAGCGCCTGGGTCAAGGACTTCTGCGGAGCGCTGACGACATGGCAGACGTCTCTGACAGAGGGCGTTCCGGACTTCTCCAACGTCTCCGACGTTGGAGCCGTGAAGACGACGCTGACCAACTACCTCGGCGACGTCGTCGACTCCACGCGGACGCTAGTCTCGGATGTCGAGGCGGCGGGCACTCCCGACGTCACCGACGGCGAGGCGATCGCCTCCGATCTACAGTCCGAGCTCACGAAGGTCGGCGACGCGTTCGAGACCGCGAAGTCCGAGGTCGACGACCTGCCCACCAACGACCCGACGGCTCTCGCAACCGGCCTTCAGAAGATCGCTACCGAGATCACGGACGCAGGGAACCAGGCGGGAAGCGCCCTCGGCGACCTCGGCACCAAGTACCCGGACTCCTCGGCGCTCTCCGAAGCCGCGGCGAACGAGCCCGCCTGCAGCACGATCAGCGGCAGCTGAGTCAGCCTCCAGGGCGGATGCGGCTCGCCGAAGTCGCGTACCGGATGCGGCCGCTGCGCGGTACTTCCACGCCTGGAACGTCCACGCCGGATACGGCCGCTCCGCGGCCTGAACTACGCGGCCGACTACGTCGTCCGCTGCGCGGCCTCGGGGCTGCCACAGCGGACGCTTGCTCCGCGGCCTGAACTACGCGGCCGACTACGTCGTCCGCTGCGCGGCCCGCTCCCGCGGGCCTTGCCCCGCGGCCTGAACTACGCGGCCGGTGCTGCCGCCCGCTGCGCGGCCCCCTCACGGGGGCCTTGCGGGGACGTTGCGGGGAGGACGAGGTCGAATGTCGAGCCGGTGCCGGACTCCGACCGGAGCTCGAGCCGGCCGCCGAGTGCGACGGCGAGCTCTCGCGCGATGGGAAGACCAAGCCCCGTTCCCTGGCCGTTCTTCGACCAGAACGGACGGAAGACTCGATCCCGGTCGACCTCGGCTATCCCCGGTCCGCTGTCAGACACCGATACGCGGACCTGACCGTCCGCGCGAGAGACTCCGAGCATGACGACTCCACCGTCGGGCGTCCATTCGAGGGCGTTCGCCAGCAGGTTCGAGACGATCTGAAGAACACGATCGCCGTCGGTGATGAGCACGGGAGCGGACTCGATCGAGCGCGCGTAGTGGATCTCGCGGCGGCGCGCGTCCTCCACGAATCCCTGGTACGCCTGCTCCAGCAGTCGCTCGAGATCCACCTCCTCGTCCACGAGAGTGAACCTGTTCGCGTTCAGCTTGGCGAGATCGAGCAGGTCTCCGACGAGACGGGAAAGCCGGTCGGTCTCGGTGCGGATCACGTCGAGAGACGCGTCGCGCGCTGCAGGTTCCTCGACGAGCCCCTCGCGAAGCGCGTCGACATGACCCCGAATTGCCGTAAGAGGTGTCCGAAGCTCATGGGAGACCGTCATCAGGAAGTTCCGCTCGAGCTTGCTGGCTTCGGAGAGACGTTCGGTCATCTCTCGGAAGCGGTCTGTGAGGTGGCCGATCTCGTCCCGTGACGTGACAGGGGGAAGCTCGACGTCGTAGTGGCCCTGCGCAACCTCGTCGGCGGCCGCAGAGAGCGCAAGAACCGGTCGCGTCAAGCGGCGCGAGAGGTACACGAACAGCCCGGCGGCGACGAGGAGACCGCCGAGGAAGGCAAGGCCGACTCGCCAGACGAGCACCAGCCAGCGGTCGCCGAGCTCGGCCTTCGGCTTCGCGACGACGAGGGCACCGAATGTCTCGCCGCCGAGCGCGATCGGCTCGACGATCGCGACGAACTTCCGGTCTTCTCCGGGCGGCGTGAACTCGAGGTCCGCGGTCGACGCGGGTAGGCCGTCCAGGCCCGCCTGCTTCTGTGTCAACGCTCGGAGGCCCGACGCTTCACCAGGAAAGATCTCCACCCCCACGTAGTAGAGCCTCGCGCCGGTCGCCTGCTCCAGTCGGGGAGCCGCGAGGCGCGGCGCCGCGGTTCCCTCGTCGACGCTCTGGAGTGCCTGCTCCTCGTAGAGGTCGGCGAGCGCCCGTGCCTGTCGCCTGAGATCCTTGACGGTCTGGCTCTCTGCGTAGTCCTGGAAGAGGCGAACCGCGATCACGGTCGTCACCAGACCGGCGATCAGCACGCCGAGGACGAAGAAGGCCGGAACGCGGAAGCGAAGCGACCGCATCGTCTGAGGGTAGCGCCCTACGTGACCGGCGCGGGCTTCGGCTCGGTCGAAACCTTGTAACCGACGCCCCACACGGTGACGATCGGGCAATCCTCACCGAGCTTCCGCCGCAGCTGGCGCACATGGACGTCGACGGTTCGGGTGTCTCCGGCGAACGTGTAGCCCCAGACGCGCTCGAGGAGCTGGTCGCGAGTGAGAACGAGCCCGCGATGGTCGAGGAGCTCCCAGAGCAGGTCGAACTCCTTCGGCGCGAGCTGCACCTCGACGTCGCCCACGGTGGCCTCGCGGCGGCCCGAGTCGACGAGAAGATCGCCGTGACTGAGCGTCGCGCTCTCGACAGCGCGACGGCCCGGGCCGGTGCGTCGCAGGATCGACTTCACCCGGGCGACGAGCTCGCGGGGGTTGAACGGCTTCGTGAGGTAGTCGTCGGCGCCGACCTCGAGCCCGATGATCTTGTCGACGTCGTCGTCCCGAGCCGTGAGCATGAGGATCGGGACGTCCGAGCGCTGGCGAATGCGCCGACACACGTCGATGCCGTCGATGTCGGGGAGAGCCAGGTCGAGAACGATCAACGCCGGCCCCTCGGCGGCCGCTCGGGCGAGCGCCTCGGCCCCGGTCGAGGCAACCGACACGTTGAAGCCACCCTTCTTCAGGTACATCGCGACGAACGAAGCGATGCTCTCCTCGTCCTCGACGACCAGAACTTTCTGGACTCCCTGCACGATTCCCTCATCCTCCAGAGTCGGCGGCTCAGCCGCCGAGCCTGAAGGTTCTCCACTCGAGGGGCCACGGGCGATACGGACCGCCGGCGACGGAGTAGCGCCCCTTGCCGGCCAGGCCTACGGTGCCGTCGCCGACGGCGCTGACGTTGATGTCATTGCCCTTGATCCTGACGCGCCAGCGACCCCGGAAGACACGGAAGCGGATGTTGTCGCCGTGGTAGACCGTCGTCTGCGCATCGATCTGGAAGCTCTCGTCGTCGCCGACCACGAAGATGTCCGTCTCGACCTTGCCGGGAAGATCGGTGACCCACACCCACCCGTTGCCAACCGACCCGATCAGCGCGCCCCGTAGGCCGATCGTCGTGCGCCCGTTTCCGTCCACGAGCTCGATGCCGTTGTCCTTATCCGTGCGGATCACAGGCCGTGCGGCGGCGACCGTCGCCGTCCCGAGAAAGACGGCGAGCGCGATCAGGGGGATGAGGATGCGCCGGGCCACGACCATCGTGCTGCTCGCAGTATCACTGCCGGGGGTGGGTACGCAATCAGCGGTGCGTAAGGAAAGTGTAAACAGGCACGAAGGAACTACGCTGGCACGGCCGAAGGAGTCCGGCGAGCGACCTAGCATCTGTCCAGGTGATGACGCCGGATACCCGTCACGACCGCACGATGACCCTCCTCGCAGCACGGCTCGAGACGATTGGGCTGGCGGTCGAGCGAAGGGCCGAGCGCAACCCGGAGATCGAGTCGCACGTCCTGCGCGCTGCGATGGCGACGAGAAACGCCGTTCTGCTCGAGCTCATCTCGCGAGAGGAGGCTGACCGTGTCTGGGCCGACGCGGCGGAACGCCATCCCGGCGTGTCATGGGCGGCGCGCGGCCCGTTGCTCGCAGCCTGAGCTACGCCACCTGCCGTACGGTTCCGCGGAGCCCGACCGAGCTCTCGCGCTGGGCTTCCCGGGCGGAGCGAACCCAGCCCGAGCGCACGGCCTCGCGCTCGCAGAGCCCGCACACGACCCGCTCCCCGCGCCCTGCCGCACCCGGCTCCCAGTGCCGATAGCGCTCCCCGGCCATGAGATTCCTCCGGCACAACGCGCACATTGTCACGAGCCCGATCCTACGGCTCACTCCGGACGGATCCGGTAGCCGCGGAGTCAGCCGTCGTAGGCGTAGAACCCGCGCCCCGTCTTCCGGCCGAGACGGCCCGCTTGCAGCATCCGAACGAGCGTCGCCGGCGGAGCGAAACGGGGTTCGCGGTAGGCATCCCAGAGCGCCTCCGCCGCATGCACGTGCACGTCCACGCCGATCAGGTCAATCAGAGCGAGCGGGCCGATCGGCCAGTTCGTACCGAGCCGCATCGCCGTATCGATGTCCTCTGGGCTCGCCGTGCCCTCGTCGAGGACACGCACAGCATCGTTGAGCACCGGGATCAGGATGCGGTTCACGACGAAGCCCGGCGTGTCGCGGCAGGCGATCGGGGTCTTGCCGATCTGCTCCGCGAACGCGAACGCGGCAGCGAACGCCTCGTCAGACGTGAGGTCGGTTCGGACGACCTCGACCAGCGGAAGCACCGGTGCCGGATTGAAGAAATGGAGGCCGACCACTCGCTCCGGGTGCGTCGTGACCGCCGCGACCTGCGTGACAGGCAGCGCCGAGGTGTTCGTTGCGAGGACGGTGTCTGCCCGAACGACGTCGTCGAGCTGACGGAAGAGCGACTCCTTCACTGCGAGATCCTCGACGGCCGCCTCGATCACGAGATCGCACGACGCGAGCGCCGAGAGATCGTCCGTGACGGTCAGCCGGGCGAGGGCAGCGTCTCGCTCCTGCGCTGTCAGCCTGCCCTTCTCGATGCCGCGGCTCACATATCGCTCGACTGTCGCGCGTCCCCGCTCGGCGAGCTGAGCGGTCAGCTCGCGTCCAACGGTCTCGATCCCGGCGAGGATGCAGACCTGCGCGATTCCGGCACCCATCTGCCCGAGACCGACGATCCCGACAGCCCTGATCTCCTGCGGTGTCATCCGGGCAACACTAGAGCCTCTGTCCGGCGCATGGTTCAATTCCCCGGATGGCCGACGAGCGCGACGACATGGTGGACCCGGGCCGGGTGCGTGCAGCCTCCGGCGGCCGGGCCAGCCGTCTCGACTGGTCCTTCAGCCCGGGACGGCTCGGGACGCACCGCAAGCTGTACAAGCTCGCGCGGGAGCGTGACGCCCGGATCCGCGATCTCGGAGGCCTCACGCTCGAGATGGTGCGCCGCGAACAGCTGAATCCCGACCTGCTCTCGTCCCAGGCCGGGAGGATCCTCGAGCTCGAGCGGGTGGTCGCCGAGATCGAGTCGCCGCCGGTCGACCGACCCCCCGATGAGACGCAGGGCACCGAGAGCGGCACCGAGATCCTCTGCAGCTGCGGCTGGGCGCTCGAGCCAGGCGCGAGGTTCTGCTCGCATTGCGGGCGACCGACTGCCCTCGCCCCCCCAGACGCGCCGCGAGCCCCGGGGAGCTGGTGATGGAGCCGACCGACGGTACCGGCGACGACCAGGCGCCTCCCCGGCCCGAGACGTGTCCCAACTGCGGAACTCCGCACGCCGCAGACCAGGAGTACTGCCTCGAGTGTGGTGCGCGCCTGCCGGCGTTCCGCAAGGCGCGCGTCCCCGGAGCGTTCATCGCGGCCGCGATCCTCATCGCGCTCCTCGCCGTCGCCGGGGTCGTGGCGGGCCTTCTCCTCTCGACCGGGGACGACAGCACGCCGTCGGCGAACGCGACCACGACCCTCCCTCTCGAAACGACTCTCGCCGGACCGGTGACGCAGACGTTCGTCCCGTCGACCGATCTTCCTCAGGCCACCGGTGGCGCCGATACGGGCCTACCCGCCGACACCGGCCTTCCCCCGGTCGAGACCACCCTGGTTCCACAGGGAACCGAGCCGAGCCTGACGACACCGACACCGACGGAGCCACCGCCCACCAACCCCTCGACCGAGCCCACCGCGACGACGCCGACGACACCGCCCGCAACCGGCTCCGGCTGGCCGGCCGGACAGTCGGGGTACACGGTCATCGTGGCCTCGATCCCCGTCAGCCAGGGCGAGGCGGCGGCACAGGCGCAGGCCCAACGGGCAACGGCAGCGGGGCTCCCCCAGGTCGGGGTGCTCGTCTCGTCGCAGTTCTCGAGCCTCCGCCCCGGCTACTACGCCGTCTTCACCGGCGTGTACTCGTCGCTCGACCAGGCGAAGAGCGCACTTCCTCAGGCCCGCTCGGCGGGTTTCTCCGACGCCTACACGCGGCAGGTGACGCCGTAGCAACCGCCCTTGACGCTGGCCGCGAAAAGGCCAATGTCAGACACAACTTTGTAACAGGGGCGAAAGCAGGCTAAGCTCTGAAAGACACCCCGTTGCTTAACACGCGCTTAAGAGTTCTTTGCAGGACTTTCATCCCTTGTACTCCATACTGGAACATAGCTGATGAACAAGAGAATCCAGGCAGTCATGTATCAATACTCTCGGGCCATCTACCGGTCGATCAAGGACCTGATCGACCCGTACGTCGACATCGAGACGCAGCTCGAGTACCGGCGCGAGGTGCTCGCTGCGTGTGAGGAGACCGTGGAGCGGCTCGCACGTGATCCGCGGTACTTTGCGAAGCCGGAACGCGCGCTCTTCGCCGACATCCGGCGCTATTTTCCGATAACGGCTCAGGCGCAGGTCTCCTGGGCCGTGAGCCAGGGAATCGGCGCCGCGGTCAACTACGTCGAGGAGCAGATCGAAGCCGGCGCCTTCGACGGCGGCGCCGCACGATGCCGCGCAACGACGCGCAAGGGCAAGCCCTGCCAGCGGACACCGCTCCCCGAGCGCGAGTACTGCCCGTCGCATCAGCACCTCGAGACCGGCCGTACGGCTGCCTCGAGCCGGGTCGCAGCGTAGCGACGCCGATCGGGCGGCTCTCACCTCGCTCCTCCAGGGGATCTTTCCCGCCGAGGCAGCACGGCCGTCGCAGGTCGGGTTGAATACGGTCGGTGTCCCACGATGCTGACAAGCTGATCCGCCAGCTCTCGCTGGTCGCTTTCCTCATGGCCGAGCGGCGAGCGCTCACCGCGCGAGACATCAAGAGCTGCGTCGAGGGGTACTCCGACATGTCGGACGAGGCGTTCGCGCGGCGGTTCTACTCCGACCGGAGCGAGCTCGTCGGGCTCGGCGTCCCGCTTCAGTCCCAGCGGGACGAGTTCACCGGCGAAGAGCTCTACACCCTCCGTTCCGAGCAGTACTTCCTCCCGCCCCTCGAGCTCTCGGACGACGAGCTCGCGGCGTTGCAGACCTCGCTGTTCCTTCTCGAAGGGCAGTTCGCGTACGCCGAGCCGCTCAGGCTCGCGCTGCAGAACCTCGCGCTCGGCCGGCCGGGGCCTGTCGAGGCGCCCACGGCGACCGCGGTGCGTGTCGAGGTTCTCGACCGTGACTACTCACCCGAGACCTCGGGCCGGCTCGCAAAGCTCGATGCGGCCATCTCGAAGCAGCGGACGGTGAAGTTCGAGTACTGGGCGATCGGACGGGACGAGGTATCCGTCCGAGCGGTCAACCCGTACGCGCTCTTCTCCGACAACGGCGTCTGGTACGTCGTCGGGAAGGATCTCGACCGGGACGACATGCGTACGTTCCGCGTGTCGCGGATCCGCGGCGACATCACGTTCGCAACACGCCGCGAGCGCGACTTCCGCTTCCCACTGGACTTCGATCCATCCGAGTATCGTGGCCGCCCGCCCTGGCAGGTCGGCGAGCCGCTCGGCGAGGCGAGGATCGAGGTCGGTCTCGACACCGCCTGGTGGGTGGAGCGGTCGTTCTCCGGCCGCGGCCGGCTCGAGGACGGCGTGTTCGTGACCGAGTATTCGGACGTCGGGCGGCTCGCATCCTGGGTGCTGCGCCAGGATGGCCGGGCGCGCGCACTCGAGCCTCCGGAGCTGGTCGCCGAAGTGGCCGAGAGCCTCCGGCGGATCGCCGAGTCGCACGAGAACCCTCCTCCCGAGCCGGCGGCCCCGCTGGTCACGAACGGGGAGGCCCCCATCCCGGAGCGGCCAACGGGCCCCGTCCCGCCCGAGCGGTTCGCGGTGCTGCAGGCGCTCCTCGCACACCTCCTCGCCCGCTGCGGCGAAGGCAAGCGCGCCGTGATTCCAGCGACCGAACTGACCGACGGCTTTCAGATTCCCTACGAGGAGCTCGACGACCACCTGCAGCTCCTGAACCTCGTGAACTTCGGAGGTGGCTGCTACGCGGTCTACGCGGCCCTCGACGGCGACCAGGTCCGCGTCGAGAAGGAGCTCTTCGGTGACGCGTTCCGGCGTGCGCCGCGCTTGACCCCGCTCGAGGCGCGGGCCATCCGCCTCGCGCTCGAGTTCGTCGGGCCGATGATCGCGGCCGGCGCCCACACCCCGCTCGACCGGGTTCGGGGCAAGCTCGAGGAGACATTCGGGCAGTTCGAGCTGCGCGAGTCGGCCGACCCCGCGCCGCCGGGTGAGGAGGAGTCGCTGATCAGGACGCTCTCCGATGCGATCCAGCAAGACCGGCTCGTCGAGATCGAGTACCTGAAGCCCGACGAGACGACCACGTCGACTCGCGTGATCGAGCCGTACACGATCTCCCGAGACCTCCCGAACTGGTACATCCACGCATGGGACCGCGACCGGGACGCGCCTCGGAGCTTCCGGCTCGACCGGATGCGAAGCGCACGGCTCCTCGACGAACGCTTCGAGCAACGGGCCGACTTCGTCATCGAGTCGCCGCGTAGGCTCGCCCGGATCTGGATCTCGGCCGTTGCTGCACGCTGGTGGATGGAACGCGGCGCGGTACCGCTCGTCGACGGCGCTGCCCTCGGCGAGATCGACTTCGGTACCGAGTCGTATCTCGTCGGCGAGGTGCTCTCCCATCGAGGCGAGGCGGTCATCATCGAGCCGGCCGATCTCCGACCCCGCGTCGCCGCGCGAGCCCGCGAGCTCGCCGCCGAGCTCACATCACCGAAGAAGACGAAGATAAGGGCGAAGGCGAAGCGTTAGCGCCTACCTCCCGGCGGGCGGGATGTTGTGGTTGAAGCGGAGCCGATTCCTCCACCGAGGGTCAGTCCCGCCACCCGGCGGCCGGCGAAATCGATCGCCTCGGTCACGTCGTCGGTTCCGGCGCAGCACGCGATCACCGCCGGCCGGCGATCGGTCAGCGCGTTGAACGTCCTGCGGGCCACGTCGTACCCGCGCTCACCTGGCGCCAGGACGGGCCCGCGCAGCGCGCGCCGCAACCGCTCGACCGGAACGGACTCGACCGCCACCGGCAGACCCTACTGGGATCGTCACGCCGAATGCGAGCGCCCGGAGAGACGGGCAACCGCCCAGCTTGCCTGCTCGCGGAGGAGCTCGTCGTCGCCCGCCAGGAAAGGCTCGGCAAGCGGCGCCAGATCCTCCCTCCCGGAGTTTCCGAGCGCGACGAGCGCGTTCCGCCGCAGATATCTCGGATCGTTCCGAGGCACGTAGAGGCGGTCGTACCGGTGGCGGAGCTCGTCGGGCTCCGCCTCGAGCCAGTCCACCAGCGAGACGACGGGCTCGGCCTCGCGGGAGAGCTGCACGTCTGCACGTCGCTTCTCGACACCCCGGTTCCACGGGCAGACGTCCTGGCAGATATCACAGCCGTAGACCTGGTCGCCGAGATCTGCACGGAACTCGTCCGGGATCGGCGCGGGCGCCTGCGTCCAGTACGAGAGACATTTCGTCGAGTCGAGCACGCCGGGCTCGGCGAGTGCATCGGTCGGGCATGCCTCGATACACAGCGTGCACGAACCGCAGTCGAGCTCGAGCGGTGGGGTCGGGTCGAGCTCGACGTCCGTGACCAGCGTTCCGAGGACGACCCAGGAGCCGAAGCGCCGCGTGATCAGCAGCGTGTTCTTGCCATAGAAGCCGACGCCGGCCCGAGCTGCGCCCTCCCGGTCGACGTGCTGATTTGCGTCCACGAGCACGCGGTACTCGCCTCCGATGAGCGTTCCGAGGCCGTCGAGCTTCTCCCGCAGTTCCGTGTAGACGTCGCGCCAGGCGTAGCGAGGCATTCGGCCCTCCCCGCGCCGTGGCTCCGGACCGGGTTCCCAGTAGCACAGCGCCGCGGAGATCACGGTCTTGGCGTCCGGCAGCAGCGTCTCCGGGTGGCACGAGACGTCTGGCTGGGCCATCGTGAAGCGCATGTCGGCAAAGAGCCCCGCCGAGCGGCGCTCGTGGATGGCCTGCTCGGTCGCCGCGTACGGCTCCGCCGGGGCCGCACCGATGACGTCGATTCCAAGCTCCCGGGCGGCGTGCTGCAGCTCGGCGGTTCTCACCGGGCGGACGGTACCACCCGCTAGGATCGCTCCCGGTGAAGGCAATCGTGATCCACGAGGACGGCGGGCCGGAGGTACTCCGCTACGAGGAAGCACCCGATCCTGTCGCCGGGCCTGGTGAGGTGCTCGTCCGCCTGCGGGCGGCGTCGCTGAACCACCTCGACGTCTGGACGCGGATGGGGATGCCTTCGGCGCCGAAGCCCCGGATTCTCGGCGCCGACGGAGCAGGGGTCGTCGAGGCGCTCGGCGACGGTGTCGCCGGTGTCGAGATCGGCCAGGATGTCGTGCTGAACCCCGGCCTCGACGATGGAAGGCACATCATCGGCGAACACTGTGACGGTACGCACGCCGAGCTGATCGCAGTGGACGCCGACTACGTCCAGCCGAAACCACCGCATCTCAGCTTCGAAGAGTCTGCGGCGTTCCCGCTCGTCTGGGAGACGGCCTACCGGATGCTCGTCGTGCGCGCCGGGCTCCAGCCCGGGGAGTGGGTGCTCTGCTGGGGCATCGGCAGCGGCGTGGGGTCGGCTGCCTTCCAGATTGCGAAGGCGCTCGGTGCCCGAGTCGTCGTGACGTCGTCGAGTGACGAGAAGCTCGCCGGCGCGGAAGAGCGCGGCGCCGACGTCACCGTCAACCATGCAACGGGCGATGTCGCAGCCGCCGTGAAGGTGGCGACGGGCAAACGCGGCGCCGACGTCGTCGTGGAGCATGTCGGCGAGGCGACCTGGAAGACGTCACTGGCGGCGGCCGGTGAGGGTGGGAGGATCGCCGTCTGCGGAGCGACGAGCGGCCCGAATCCGCCCGCTCAGCTTCATCGCGTGTGGTGGAAGCAGCTCTCGATTCTCGGTTCGACGATGGCGACACGCGCTGATTTCGCCGCCTTGCTCGAGCTCGTGAACGCGAAGGAGCTCCGGCCGATCGTCGACCGCGTGTATCCGCTGGCCGATGCGGCCGACGGCCACCGGCGCCTCGAGGCCGGCGAGCAGTTCGGCAAGATCGTCTTCTCGATCCCGGGCTGATGCCTCCCGTCCCGACGAGAGACGCTCTCGTCCGGCGGAACACGATCCTGCTGGTGATCG
This sequence comes from uncultured Thermoleophilia bacterium, assembly GCA_963710975.1. Taxonomy (GTDB): domain Bacteria; phylum Actinomycetota; class Thermoleophilia; order Gaiellales; family Gaiellaceae; genus JBBQXH01. The sequence goes on from CAVQCG010000004.1 coordinate 915,017, forward strand.
CGCAGGGTGCGCTCCTGGCGATGAGCGCGACGTTCTTCACGCTGGCAGTGGTGGCGATCGTCGACCTCACCAACCGCGAGCGCTGGGGTGGAGTTCTGCTCGCGATCTTCAACGCCTCGGCTGCGGTGAGCGCGCTGGTCGTGGGGCGGTTGATGGATCGCGTCGGACGCCGCCCCGGCCTGGCGATCGGGTACGCGCTCTTCGGCCTCGCGGGGATCGGGGGTGCGCTCGCCGTGTCGGCCGGCTCTTCCTGGGCCCTCCTCGCCATGGCCGTGCCCTTCGGTGCAGGCCTCGGCGCGGGGCTGCTGGGCCGCGTGGCCGTCGCCGACATGTATCCGAGTGAGCTCCGCGGGCGCATGGTCGGCATCGTCGTGGCGGCAGGAACCCTCGGTGCAATCTTCGGCGCCCCCATCGTCGCCGCGATCGAGGCGGTCACGGGCTCGGATGTGATGCCCTGGCTGCTGATTCCGGCGCTCGGCTGTGTCGGCCTGGCTGCGGTCCTCGCGCTGCGGCCGGACCCGCGTGACCTTGCGTTCTCGGACGAGAAGCCGGAGGATGTGCGACCCGGGCGGCCGCTCGGCGAGCTGCTTCGATTGGCGCCCTTTCGCGCTGCCATCGTCGCCATCGGAGTGGCGCAGACGGCAATGGTCGCGGTGATGGGCGTCACCCCTGTCGTCATCGACGAGAACGGCGGCAGTGCGCTTGCGATCGCCCTCGTCATCAGCTTCCACATGGTCGGGATGTTCGCCGTAGCCCCGATCGTCGGCGCGCTCCTCGACCGGTACGGGCGGCGCCCCGGACTGCTCGTCGGCGGCGTGCTCTCTGCGACCGGAGCGATTCTCGGGTCGTTCACGGACATGACACCGCTGATCGGCGTCGGCCTCTTCCTCGTAGGACTCGGCTGGTCGGCGTGCTATCTCGGGGCAACCGCAGCGATCAGCGATCTGACGACTCCCGCGGAGCGCGGCGGGGCGCTCGGGTTCACGGATCTCGTCACGTCGCTCGCCGCCGCAGTCGGGGCACTCGCCGGCGGCTTCGTGCTCGAGTCGTCCGGAATCGCGGTCGTCGGCATCGCGATGGCCGTGCTGATGGTCCCGGCACTGGCGCTGGTCGTGCCGCTGCGAGAGCCCTCGCCCGGGCGCTGGGCGGTACCGGAGCCGACCGTCTAGGAGCGAGCGCGGCTACTGGACGAGCTGTGCCCGGAACCAGAACGGAGCCGGGTCGTTCCGATACACGCCGCCGCAGCTGAACGGGGTTCGCTGGTTGCATGCCGCCAGCCGCAGGTTGACGTTCGAGAGCACGACGACGACGTTGGTGCCGAACGGAACCGTGGTGGTTGCGTCGCCCGCCGCATTCAGCGTGACGCGACGAATGCTGAGCGCCCCCCCACGACTCCGGAGGAGAAGGGAAGCCTGCGAGCCACGCGTGCGGAGCGGCAGGTCGAGCAGGACACGAACCTTCGCCCCGGCCTTCACACCACCTCCGGGGACGAGATAGCCATACCCGGTGGTGAGGTGGAGGAGCGTCCGTTTCTTCCACCCGGTGTCTCGCCTCGACGCCGAGAGCGTCAGCGGCCTCCCCAGAGGCGCCTGAAGCTGCTTACCGTCACTTCTGTACGCATCGCCCTCGTCGTAGAAGGCGGGCGGGAAGACGTTCGCTGCGCCGAATCTGGCAAATGCTGCGCCGAAGCTCGATCCGCGTTGCTTCAGCGCCTCGTCGACTGCGTAGATGGACAGCAGCTCTCGGGGGGAGCCGCCTAGCTCGATGATGCGTCTGATCACCGAGTCGTCGAGGCTCTCGGTCACGGAGCGGAAGAACAGCCAGCCGCCGTACTTGAAGGTGTCGTACTGATCGTCGAACGTCGTCGTGTCGAGCGCAACTCCCGGAGAGGTCAGGGCGCTCGACAGCAGGTACTGGTAGTTGTCGTTGACGTCGTCGTAGACCCGATCCTCCATCCAGGCGGCGGTGCTCTCAAGGAGCCAGGAGTCCTGGAACATGTTGTAGGCGTACTGCACGGCGTGGAAGAACTCGTGAGCAGCGGTGACCTGGAGCGCTGCAAGACCGTTCGCCGCCCCTGGAAACTCGCTCGGCAGGTAGTCGTTGTCGAGGACGCAGTACGCAGAGACGTCCAGATTCGTCGTGCTCGGGTCGAACGCGGTCGGGTCGTCCGTCGTGCAGTACCCGTAGAGCCCCCGCGGCAGGTCCTTGACGTACATGTCGATCAACCCGTTGACGTTGCGCGGGTCCGGTGAGTTGGAGTCGTTCTTCGGAGGCCGAAAACCGAGCTGGCCGATCTCGGTCGCCCAGACCGTGTCCATCGTCGTGAAGACATCGTCGATGAACGACTGGCTTGCGGCGTCCTTCGACACCGTCACCCAGTTGACGCAGTAGGTCGGCCGGCAGTCGTGAGTGGTAGTTGTCTGACGCCGACGACCGCAGGGTCGTAGTGCCCTCCGAGCTCATTCGGCTTCTGAGTGTCGTCGGGCCGGGAGAGAATCGCGCTCGCTGCACGCTTGTCTGCAGCCGAAAGCTCACCGTAGTGCAGCACGAGCTCGCGGAGGATCCCGGTCGCCTCGAATCCCTGGACGCGTCTGACGCTGCCGAAGCGCGCGCGGACGCTCGCCGGCTGGAAGAGCGAGCGGGCGCGCTCAAGGGCATACTGCGCGTGCGTCAGGGTGCCGCGCTCGAGCGCTCGAGTGAGGCCGTCCGATCCGGCGGCCGCGGCCGCCGGGAGGGCGAGGGATGCGAGCGCCACGGCGAGGACGACGAGCCGCCGCCAGGAGGGCGTCAACGGCTCGCCACCTGCATCGCGACATCTTGGAGGTCCGGCAGCACCGCTGTCAACGCGCACTCACCCCGGCGGGGATGGTGGAGCCTCGAACGGCAATCCCGCGATCGAGGGAGTCGAGCGAGGACGTCCGAGCGCCGGAAATGGCGAGTTGATCGGCTAGCCGAAGCCGAGAATGAACTTGGCGTCGTCGGACATCTTCTCCGGGGTCCAGGGCGGGCTCCACACGAGCTCCGTCTCGACCTCGTCGACGCCGGGCATCGCCTGCACGACCTCGGTGATCTGCTGCTCGATGAGCGGCCCGACCGGGCATCCCATCGACGTGAGGCTGTACGTGATGTGAACCTTCTGGCCCTCGACTTCGGCGTCGTAGAGAAGACCGAGCTCGACGATGTCCATCCCGAGCTCGGGATCCTCGACGACCCTCAGCGCATCGAACACCTCTTCACGGGTTGCCATGGAGCCAGTCTACCGGCCGCGTGCGCTGGGGCCTACCCGAGGAGCCGGATCTCCTCGCGCCTCTCCCGGGCGAAGAAATGCGTTCCGTCGACGAACCGCACCCAGTTGCACCGCGTGCACATGACGAGCGACTGTGTCCTCGCGCTGTCGGCCAGATAGCGGACGCCTCGCAGGAGGTCTCCCGTCGAGACGCCGGTCGCGGCGACGATCACGTCGCTCGGTGCGAGCTCCTCGATCGTGAACACCTTGTCCATGTCCTCGAACCCGTACTCGCGTGCCTGGACGATCTCGCTCCGCGACACGGGCCAGAACTGCGCCTGAAGCTCGCCGCCGAGGCAGCGCAGCGCGGCCGCCGCGATCGCCGCCTGCCGTGCTCCGCCGATCCCGATCGCAAGGTGATCGTTCGTACCGCGAATCGCGGCGGTGATCGACGAGGTGACGTCGCCGTCCTGGATCAGCTTGATGCGAGCACCGGACAGCCGCAACTCCTCGACCAGGTCGTGGTGCCTGGGACGATCGAGGACGATCGCCGTCACGTCGTTCGGGTTCCGGCCGAACGCATCGGCAATGGCCATGACGTTGGTCGCGACGGGCTGCGAGAGGTCGATCCGCCCGCGCGCGACGGGCCCAACGGCCATCTTGCGCATGTACATCTGCGGAAGCCGCGGCAGGCTCCCCGGGTCGCCGACCGCGATCATCGCCATCGCGCCGTACCCCCCGCGCGCCACCACGGACGGCCCTTCGAGTGGGTCGACGGCCAGATCGACCGCCTGGCCACCGCGCCCGACGAGCTCGTCGACCGCGAGCCCTTCGCCCTCCTCCTCCCCGCTCCCGATGACGACCCGCCCTTCGATCGGCATCAGGTCGAGCGCGGCTCGCATGCCCGAGACAGCGGCTTCGGCAGCACCTTCGACGTCGCCGCGGCCCAGCCAGCGTCCGCTCGCAAGCGCCGCCCGCTCGGTAACCGCAGCGAACGCCTCGCACTGGCACAGCTTGCCGTCCCCAGTCGTCCTCACGTCGCCGCTGAGTGTAGTGATCGCCGTCCGGAGCGGTAGGTATCCTGGCCTCTAGATGATACTGGAAACACCCGTTTTCCAGGCATATTGTGGAGCCGACAGCCCGAGGTTCGTCAACGAGGCGGAGCTTGAGTGCGCGAAGATCCTCGACTACTACGGGGTGCCCTGGGAGTACGAGCCGCGCACCTTCGTGCTCGAGACGGACGAGGACGGTCGCGTCCTCGAGGCGATCACGCCAGACTTCTACCTCCCCGAGCAGGATCTCTACGTCGAGCTCACCGTCATGAAGCAGTCGCTCGTCACTCGCAAGAACCGCAAGCTCCGGAAGCTGCGTGAGCGCTACCCGGACGTCAAGGTCAAGCTCTTCTACCGGCGCGACTTCGAGCGCCTCGCCCAGAAATACGGTCTAACCCGCCACTCCTAGGCAAGAGCCTCGACCCGCGGGTTGGCGAGGTGTACCTGGCACGGGGGGATCTGAAGGCACGGGTGGAAGAGCTCGGCACGCAGATTGCCGCCGACTACGCGGACGCCGACCTCGTCCTCGTCTCGGTCCTCCGTGGCGCCTTCATCTTCGTCGCGGACCTGTCGCGCGCGGTCGCAGTTCCGCACGCTCTCGAGTTCATTGCGCTCGCCGGCTACGGCGGGGCGATCGGCGGACGCTCGACGATCCGGATCATCAAGGATCTCGACCTGCCGATCGCCGGCCGGGACGTCCTGATCGTCGAGGACGTCGTCGACACGGGCCTGACGCTCAACTACCTCGTGCGGACGCTCCAGCTCCGCGGCCCTCGGGGCATCGCCGTCTGCACGTTGCTCGACCGGCCCTACCGCCGCCTCGTCGACGACCTGCCGATCCGCTACGTCGGCTTCACCGTGCCGGACGAGTTCTTCGTCGGCTACGGCTTCGATCTCGACCAGCGGTATCGGGGCCTGCCGGATCTGCGAATCGTCCGTCTCGACGACGCCGCCTGACTACGGGTCGCGCTCGACCTGGGAAAGGGGTTCCTCGACCGGCTCGAGGCCATGTGCGCCCGGCACGGTTGCAGGCGGATCCAGGGCTCTGATTGCCTCTGCTGCCTCCCGGCGGAGCGGACCGACGAGCTCACGGTAGTCGTCGTCTCCGATCTTGCCGGTGCGATGGTCGAACTCGAGCTCCTTGAGCGCCGAGAGCGCCCGGTCGCGATCCTCGATCAGCTCGACACGCCGGATCTCGGCCTGGCTGGGCTCGTCGATCGTCGCATCCGGATCGCCGGCGCGCAGGAACGGGCGTGCGACGAACAGCACCGCGAGAGCTCCGAGGAGGGCAGCGAGGATCAGCCCGGCGGCGGTCACGCCCGCGCGACCGCGAAGCGCTTCGCGAGACGGCGCTGCTCGCGGGCATCGGGCCACATGGTCACGAGCGAGCCGAGCAGGAAGACGAGCCCGCTGATCCAGATCAGGTTCACGAGCGGGTTCACGAGCACCTTGAGCCAGACCGTGCCGTCGGCGTTGAAGCGGTCGGCGATGACGAACAGGTCCTGCGCCCGCGAGCCAGTCAGATCGGATCCCGACCTCGTTCGAGACCTCCTGGTTTCCCTCCAGGTAGCGGTTCTTCCCGGCCGCGAGGGTTCCGAGCTGCTTGTCGCCACGGGACACGGCGAGTTGTGCGCGAAGCTCCGTGCGGTTTGCGACCGTGTCCTGGGTCGAGCCGATGTAGCGGAGGGTGTAGCCGCCGACTTCCATCGTCTGGCCGGGCTCGAGCTTGCGGATCGACGTCGTTCCGTAGACGCCGATCCCGACAGCGCCAATGAGGAGGAGCGCGATCGACGCGTGCACGATATAGCCGCCGTAGCGGCGCCGGTTCCGACCGACGAGAGACGTGAACGCCCCTGCCCATGTCGTATCGCCGAACCCCTTGCGGGCGCGCGTTCCGCGGACGAACTCGAGGGTGATCGCTGCGAGGACGAACGCCGCGAACGTGTATCCGACCATCCCCAGCAGGCTCGAGCCGGCTCCCGCCGCGAGGAGAGCGACCCCCGTGAGGAGCGCGACCCCGGCAGGCCACGCGACGCTCCTCGCGAGCTGCCGGAGTGACGCGCGCCGCCAGGCGACGAGAGGCCCGAGCCCCATGAGGATCACGAGCGGCAGCCCGAAGATGATTCCGAAGAAGTTGTAGTACGGAGCGCCCACGGTGGATGCGACGCCGCGCACCGCCTCGGAGACCATCGGGTACGCAACCCCCCAGAGGACCGTCAGCGCGAAGGCGACGAGAAACAGGTTGTTGTAGAGGAACGCCGCCTCACGTGAGATGAGCGACTCCATCTTCGTCCTCGACCTGAGAAGGGGCAGGCGCCAGATGATCATCGCGATCGAGAAGAGCGCGATGACGCAGACGAAGCCGAGGAACCACGCGCCGATCGGCGACTGCGAGAAGCTGTGGATCGAGTTGATCACGCCGCTTCGGGTGAGGAACGTGCCGAAGACCGAGAGCCCGAACGCGAGCGCGACGAGCACGATGTTCCACACCCGGAGCATGTTCTTCTTCTCCTGCACCATCACCGAGTGCAGGAACGCGGTCGCAACGAGCCACGGCATCAGCGCCGCATTCTCGACGGGATCCCAGGCATACCAGCCTCCCCACCCGACCTCCTCGTACGCCCACTTCGATCCGAGCAAGATGCCGATGCCGAGGAACATCCAGGACAGGAGCGTCCAGCGGCGCGTGGCGATGATCCAGCGCTCGTCCGTTCGTTTCGAGGCGAGCGCCGCCATCGCGAACGCAAACGGGATGGTGAGCCCCACGTAGCCGAGGTAGAGCATCGGCGGGTGGGCCATCATGTACGGGTTCTGGAGACTCGGGTTCAGTCCGGCGCCGTCCACCGGCGCGATCGCGGTCGTGAACGGACTCGACACGAACACGAGCACGATCACGAAGTAGCCTGCGATGGCCGCGATGACCGGAACCGTCCACGGGAGGACATCTGCGACGAGGCGGCGGTTGAGGAGGACCGCGGCAGACCCCATTCCCGTCAGGATCGTCACCCAGAAGAGAAGTGAGCCCTCCTGACCACTCCACAGCGCCGTGAAGGCGTACCGGGCCGGCAGGTCGCGGCTCGAGTGGTCGGCGACGTACGCGAACGAGAGGTCATCGGTCAGGAACGCGCCGAGGAGGACGACCGCGGCCGCGAGACAGGCGACGAATGACGCCACCAGGGCGTTCCTGGCCGAGTCTCCGACGCGCCTCCGGCCCGTGACGGCGGCGTAGCCGCCCGCCGCGACGGCATAGAGGACGAGCCCAAGAGCGACGACCAGGGCGGCGCGGCCGAGGCCCGGCACGTCAGCTGCTCGAGGTCTTCTTCGGCGCGTACTTCGACGGGCACTTCGTCACGAGCGAGTCCGGCTTCCCGACGAAGGTGCCGTTGTTCAGCGTTCCCTGGAGGAAGACATGGCGGCCCGCCCGGAAGAGATCGGGCACCGAGCCCGTATAGACGACGGGCACGGTCTGCCCGCCGTCGAAGTCCTTCAGCTTGAAGCGCAGGCCGGAGGCTCGCGAGTCCCCGCTCACCGGGCCGATCACGATTCCGGCGAGCTGAACGCTCTTGCCTGCGTAGTCCCCCGCAACGATCTGGCTCGGTCGCAATGACTCCGTCGCCCCACCCGCGAAGCTCGTGTAGAGCAGGAAGACCGCGAGACCTGCCGCGACCGAAAGGGCGACCATCAGCCGCACCGGAACGCGCCTGTGAGCCACGACCCGATTGTAGCCCTGGCGGCGCCGGCCGGGCGCAGCCGAACGCCCGTCTACGTCGTGCGGGACGGTCTGCGGTCGGGCACGACGTACCCATGATCGCGGCAGAGACTCCCCGGCTCGTCCTCGATCAGCGCGTCGCAGTACCCCTTCCCGTACGCCGCACGCATGAGCGCGGCGACGACTTCGATGCTCCACTCGTCGACCTCCGCCGCCTCGGCCCACAGGTCGGCCAGCCGGAGGTCGATATCGAGTTCGAGGAGCTCGATTCGAGATGGTCGCCGCGACATGGAAAGAACGTAGCGCGGGGATCGGACGGACCTCGCGGCCCCCTAGATGATTGATCGGAAATTGATCGGAAACCGCGGCACCGCCGGATGACGTCTGGGGCACTTCGCCTGAGCCGCCGCTCGTTCTCGGAACGATCACCGACTCATGCTCGGTCTCAGCCGCCCCCGCCGGCACCACACTTTCCGATCAACATTAGCACCGGAATATCCTCACCACCGAACATGGGAACCGTCCGCATCGGTCCGGCCCGCCTCCCGAGCAGGGAATCCGGCGGCTCGGCTGTCGAGATCCTCGTCGAGCGCGGCTACACGGCCTGCGAGCTCGATTTCGAAGGCGGCTTCTGGATGGCGAAGCCGTTCGCCGCCGAGCTCGGCGAGATCGCCCGCGCGCATGACATTGCGCTTTCGGTGCACGCACCACTCGCCGCGTTCCTCGGGCATCTCGACCGCGAGGCGAAGTACAAACGGGCGCTGGGAATGCTCGACCACACGGCCGGTATCGCGCAGGCCTGCGGGGCGGAGCTCGTCGTCATCCACCCCGGGTTTCTCCTCGGCCGCGAGCGCGACCGCGCGCTGGACGATGTCGTCACACAGCTTGGCGAGTTGCGCGAGCGGCTCGAGACCAAGGATCGCGCTGTCCCGTTCGGCGTCGAGGTCATGGGTCGCGTTCGCGATCTCGGCAGCGCGGAGGACATCGTCGAGATCTCGTCCCGCCTCGACTGGGTACGACCGGTGATCGACTTCGCGCATCTCCACGCGACGAGCGACGGGGCGTATACGGACGCAGCGGCGTTCTCCGCCATCCTGAGGTCAGCCGACGCAGTTCTCGACCCGGGAGCGCCGTTTCACATCCACTTTTCCGACATCGCCTACGCGAACAGGAACGAGACGAAGCACCTGCCCTACGGCGAGGGCACCCTCCGCGCCGAGCCGCTCCGAGACGCGCTGACCACGTTCGAGCGCCCGGCGACCGTGATCAGCGAGTCACCCGACGAGGCGTCGACTCAGGCGATCCGCGCCATCCTCACGAGCCCATCCGAGAACTAGACTTCCTCGAGATGGCCAACGACCCGCCACCGCGCCCAGGCACCCCCGCGGCGGCCTCGCCCGAGGCCCGGCGCGAGCACCCGCGCAGGCGGAAAGCCAAGCTGGGAGTGATCCAGAGCTTCGGCTGGCTCGGAATCTTCGGTGTGGGCGCGGCCGTCGGCGCCATACTCGGCGCATTCGACGTCCGCGGCTGGATTATCGGCATCGCCGTCTCTGGCGCGACCGTCCTCCTCGGCTTCGCGCTCCGCCGCTCGGTCCGTCTCTAGCGCCTCACGTGACAACGCGGAAGGGGCTCTCACCCTCCACGACGTCGACGACCTGCTCGGCGGCGCTCCCGCGCCACCCGTCGCCGAGCCGCTGGTCGAGACGCTGCTCGAGCTCGCCGGTCTCGTGGAGCTCCTCGACGATGTCCGCACCCCCGACGAGCTCGCCGCGAATGAATACCTGCGGGATCGTCGGCCAGCCCGAGATCGCGGATAGCTCCTGACGGATCCTCGGGTCGGGCAGGACGTCGACCGTCGTGATCGGCGCGCCGACGGCGCGCAGGGCGCCGAGCGCCCGCCCAGAGTTGCCGCAGGCGATGAAGCTCGGCGTGCCCTTCATGAACAGGACGACCGGCTCGCCCGTGATGACCCGCTCGATCTGGTCGTGAATCTCGGTTCCTGGCACTAGACACTCCCCCTGGTTCGGATTCTGAGCTCGTGGATCGTACCGTCGGCGAGCGGCTCCGAGAGCGCGTCGTAGACGAGACGGTGCTGGTCGACGAGCGGAAGCCCGTCGAAGGTCGTGGTCGTAACGATCACCTGAAAGTGGTCGCCCGTGCCGGTGCGGTCGATCACGGCGACCTCGGCGGCACCGGGGAACGCCTGCTGCAGGAGCGCTTCGAGACGGTCGGTCGCCACCAGACAATGATGCCTGCAGGGATGCAGACCCCGCAGAGAGCGTCGCTCAGGCTGCCGTTGCGGGCCGGACGCGCTCGAGCGCAGTGACGAGAGCGTCCTCGAGCTCGACGAGCGAGAAGGGCTTCAGCAGGTAGGAGACCGGCTCGAGGGACAGCGCGCCCTCCGAAGGCGGATAGATGCTGACGCATACGACAGCGGATCCGTGGGCCTCGCGAACGGCACGTGCAACCGACAGCGCGTTGCCATCCGCAGGCTCGAGCAGCACGACGTCGGCTACCGGAAGGTCGACGGTTGCGTCCGGCATGACGATCGGCTCGTGTCCCAGCCTGCGTACGATTCGCAGCAGCAAGTCGCGGACTTCAGGGTGGGGCTCGAGAATGAGGATCTCCGCCATCGATTGAAATTGTCGGCCTGCCAAGGAGGGAATCGCCCCTCCTTTCGGTATGAGAAGCGTATGAAGCAACCTCAGGTCCTCGTGGTCGACGACGACGCCGACATCAGGACCCTCCTCCGAGAGCTGTTCCAGCGCGCCGGCTACGCCGTCACCGAAGCTTCGGACGGCCGGGCCGGCCTGCGCGCTCTCTACGCAGCGCAGCCCGACATCGTGCTCCTCGACGTCGGCATGCCCGATCTCGACGGGTGGCAGACACTCGAGCGGATTCGTGATCTCAGCGACGTGCCGGTCGTCATGCTCACCGCCCGCGCCAGCGAGCTCGAGAAGGTTCGCGGCCTGAAGTCCGGCGCGGACGACTACGTCACGAAACCCTTCGGGCGCCAGGAGCTCCTCGCTCGTGTGCAGGCCCTCCTTCGGCGGTCCGAAGGCAAGCGGGCCGACACCCGCGAGTCCTACTCGGACGCGCTCGTCAGCGTCGATTTCACGCAGCGCCAGGTGAGCCTTGGCGGTACGAACCTGACGCTCACCCCACTCGAGTTCAAGCTCCTCGGCGCATTCGTCTCCCACCCGAATCAGGTGCTCTCACAGGAGCAGCTGCTCGAGCTCGCCTGGGGTGATTCGGGCGCCGCCTCCCGCGACCAGGTGAAGCTCTACGTCGGCTACCTGAGGCGGAAGCTCGGCGACCACGGAGACGAGCTCGTCGAGACAATTCGTGGCTTCGGCTACCGGTACCGGCCTCCCGGGAATGCCGGGGAAACGCCGTCCACCTAGTCGAGACGAGCGCCTCTCGCGTGCGTGCTCGCTAGGGGAGCGTGTTGTGAACCGGGAGGATCTCGGGTGTGCCCGGATCGATTCCGACCTCGGCCAGAATCGGCATCAGGGTCTTCCCGAACGCCTCGAGCTTCTCCTGGGATTCCCAGATCTCGCTGACCTTGAGGTTCCCGTCCGTCCCGAAACAGCAGTGGAAGATGCTTCCATCGGGCCCGGAGTCACCAAGCACTTCATTTATCCGGCGAATGGTTTCGTCGTACTGCGCCGCCGTCAGCGATACAGGTGACCACCGAACGAGGATGCTCATGCCCAACCTCCTGTACTAGGGATGGCACGATCATAGGCGCTCGAAGGGCTGGCCGCAGCCGTCTCTGGTCAGATCGGTCAGGAGCCGAGTCTGCCCTGTGCCTGCGCACGCTCGAGAACGCCGTCCGGCATCGGGACGCCGGGGGCCTGCCCGTCCACCAGGTAGTGGACGAAGACGTAGAGCAGCGGGGCCCATGAGGACTCGAGCCGCAGGACCGGCATGCCGGAAGGCTGAAGCTGAACCGCGGGTATCCCGTTCCCGCCCGATGTCATCTGTAACGGCCCGGTCTCCGCATACCAGAGCGATTCGATCTTCCCCTTCGCCGTCACGGCGAGTCGCTGGCTCGTCACGACGACGTCCGCCGAGCCCAGGTCGTGCCAGCGTGGAACCGCTGCCTTCTCGGCCTTGGCCTTTTGCGACCTGTTGTGCGCGAAACTCGCGGCGCCGGTCACAGCGAGCCCGACCGGCCCGCCGAAGAGGAGGAACGACTTTCGATACTGGGCGTTCTCGCCGAAGTAGCCGACGACGTGAACCGGGGCGATGTGCGCGTGCGCTACTTCGCCCGGGCCGAGCCGAACCTGGGACTGCTCCTGTGGCAGCGCCGCCCCGCCCGCGAGGGCTGCAGCCCACTGGTATGCATTCAAATACCCCTCGTCGTAGGCGCTCCAGGCGGCCACGTTCACGGCCGCTGAGGGTAGCAAACGCCCGCTTGCCCCGGACGTCTACTGCCCGGGCGCCGCTCCCGGAGTCGAGGCGTAGCCGATGCCCTTGCGCTTGTGGACGCCCCAGTCCTTCCTGCCGCGGGCGAGGTCGACGTACGCGAGCGCCCGCCAGAACGTGACGAGCTGCCGGTAACCGAAATTCTCCAGAACCGAGTAGGTCAGCATCCGGGTGACGTCCATGCCCGAGCGATGACGCCGGAAGCTGAACTCCTCGAGCGCGAGGGCAGAGACGGACAGCAGCACGCCGAGCAGGATCGCGACGATCGCGAACGCGATCAGGTACGTGACCGAGAGCATCCCGAGGATCACCGCGATCGGGAGGGCGACGTAGCCGAGGAACTCGATGACGGGGCCGAGAAGCTCGAAGAGCATGAAATACGGCATGCCGAACATGCCGAGCAGGCCGTAGCGAGGGTTGAACGTCAGCTTCCGATGGCACCAGAGCGTCTCGGCAAGGCCGCGCTGCCAGCGCCGACGCTGCCGCGACAGCGTGCGCATATCCTCGGGAGCCTCGGTCCAGCAGACGGGGTCCGGTACGAACTCGATCCTGTAGTCCTCGCCCCGCTCGCGGAGATGCCGGTGCAGGCGAACGACGAGCTCCATGTCCTCGCCCACCGTGCCCGTCGAGTAGCCGCCGACCGCCTCCACGAGCGAACGCCGGAACAGCCCGAACGCGCCGGAGATGATCAGCAGCGACTGGAGCTTGCTCCAGCCGACCCTCCCCACGAGAAACGCACGGAAGTACTCGACCGTCTGAAGCGTGGCGAGGCGGCTCTTCGGCAGACCCACCTCGATCACCCGACCATGCTCGATGGTGCACCCGTTGGCGATCCGGACGATTCCGCCGGTCGCAGCGACGAGGTCGGGCTCGTCGAGCAGGGGCTTGGCGACCCGGAGCAGCGCGTCCTCCTCGAGAATCGCGTCTGCATCGACCGCACAGACGTACGGGAACCGAGCCGCGTTGACACCGGCGTTGAGCGCGTCTGCCTTCCCTCCGTTGTCCTTGTCGATCACGATCAGGCCCGGATTCGAACGCGAGACGAAGACACCACGGATGGCCTCGCACGGGATGCTCCCACGCATCGCCTTCCGTACCGGGACGAGCTCGAAGGCCGTCTCGAGCCGAGCGAGGGTCGTGTCCGTCGAGCCGTCGTTGATCACGATGACCTCGAACTCCGGGTACCGGAGCGAGAGGAGCGAGCGAACACTCTCGACGACACCGGCCTCCTCGTTGTAGCCGGGCAAGAGGATCGAGATCGGCGGCGTCAGCGGCGATGCAAAGGCCTCTGCCTCAGCCGAGTAGGAGCGCTCCCGCAAGTAGCTCGTCAAGCTCCTCCAGGCGATCATCGTGAACCCGAGGTAGATCGCGTTGAGCAGCGCGAAGTACGTGATCGTGACGAGCCCGAAGATCTCGATCGCGTGCCTCATCGGGCTCGCAACGCGAGGAGATCCGATTCCTCGACCAGGTGCGGCCCAGCGCCGGGGACGGCGGCCTCGACCACGAACACGAGTGGGGTCGATCCGCGCGAGCGCCCGCGCTGCCGACTGGGCGGCGGAAAAGCGGTCATCGCGTGCCTGTGCCACGAGATCGTCCGCGGCAGCTGCATCGCCGATCATGCCCAGACCGATCGCGGCCGTCGCCCTGACGAATGTGATGCGATCGTGCAGGGCTTCCTGGAGCCCCGTCGCCGCGTCGTCAGCGCCCAGCCTGCCGAGCGCCCGGCAGGCCTTGGCCCTCACCTCGGCCGCCGGATCCTGGACCCGTCCGAGGAGCAGGACGCCGTCACTCGCATGCCCTAGCAGACCGACCAGCTCGACTGCTCGCGCACGAGCGCCCTCGTCCTCGTCGTCGACCAGCTGACGGAGATCCGGGAGTGCCGCGGGCCCGATCGCCAAGGAGGGCCTGTGCGGCGACCGCACGCGGAACCGACCCGGACACGAGCGCCCGGACGAGTGGCTCCACGGCCTCGGGCGACCCGAGCTTGCCAAGGCTTCGGGCCGCGGCCCCACGCACGTCCAGCGCCCTGTCGTTCAAGCACGAGAGCAGCGCCGGCACGGCAGCCCGCGACCCCATGTCCCCGAGCGTGTACGCGGCAGTCGCCCGCCGCCAGGTCGTGCGATCCTTCGTGTGGGAGAGCTCCCGGAAGACGTGACCGTTCCGCTCGAAGAACGTCGCGATGTTACGGCGCGAGGCCCCCGTGAGCTGATGGCTGTAGCGTCCGAGCATCGCCGCGAGCACCTGCGACTCCCGCTCGTCGAGATCGGTCACGTCGACGCGTTCGCCGTCGATCAGCGCGAAGGCGATCGGACGCAGCTCGGGCTCGAGCGTGCGCCGGCGCCGCTCCTCGCGTGCGAGGTACAGCCGCCGGCAGGCGAGCACGGTGATGAACAGCGCTCCCACCGCAAACAGCGCGAGCGCCGTCAGGGCCAGGATCTTGCCCATGGCTAGCCGCGGCCGAGGATGGCCTGGACTCGGGCGCGAAGCTCCTGCGGGCTGAACGGCTTCTTGATGTAGTCGTCCGCACCCGCCTCGAAGCCCCGGGCGATATCCGCCTCCTGGACACGCGCGGTGAGCAGGAGAATCGGCATACGGCGACCGCTCTCGGTAGCGCGGATCCGCTCGGTCACCTCGAGGCCCGTGAGCTTCGGCATCATCACGTCGAGGACCGCAAGATCCGGAGACTGCTGGAGTACGGCTTCGAGAGCCCGCTCCCCGTCAGGTGCGGTGATGATCCGGTAGCCGGCTTTCCCGAGGCGGAACGCGACAAGCGCGAGGATGTCCTCGTCGTCGTCCGCGATCAGGACGAGCGGAACCGCATCTTCGGCGATCTGCGCCACGCACTCCGTATCGGCACTCGACGATGCTGACTCAAGCGTCATTCGGGGGGTTCCGTGCTTCCTCGGCGGGCAGGTCGACGATGAAGGTCGTTCCCTTCCCGGGCTCGCTCTCCACGGCGATCGTCCCGCCGTGCGCCTCGGCGATCGCCTTCGTGATGGTCAGGCCGAGCCCGGTGCCCTGGATCGCCCAATGCGTCGCGCCCTCCGTGCGATAGAAGCGCTCGAAGAGGCGCTCGAGCTCGTCCGCTGAGAGTCCCATGCCCGTGTCTGAGACCTGCACCACGCGGTGGCCGTTCTGACTCACGAGCCGGACAGCAACCCGTCCACCCGCTCCGGTGAACTTGATGGCGTTCGAGACGAGATTGTCGAGAAGCTGGGCAAGCCGCGTACGGTCGCCCTCGAGCGCCGTAGGATCGCGAGCGTCGAGGCTGAGCTCGATCGCCTTCTCCGCCGCACGAGGGCGCGCCGCCTCGATGCAGTCGCGAGCCAGTCCGACGAGGTCGACAGTCTCGCGGTCGATGACCAGCTTGCCAGCCTCGATCTGGGCGACGAAGAGCAGATCGCCGACGAGGCGCAGCAGGCGCTGAGAGTTCCGTTCGACGATGGAGAGGAAGTTGCGCTGGTCGTCGGTCACCGCGCCGGCCTCGCCGTCGAGGATCAGCTCCAGGTAGCCGAGGATCGACGTGAGCGGCGTCCGGAGCTCGTGCGAGACGAGAGCCACGAACTCGTCCTTCATCAGATCGAGCTCGACGAGGCGCTCGTTCTGGGCCTCGAGCGCTTCCCGCGCTTCCTGCTCGGCGCGAAGGAGTCGCTCTCGCTCGGCCTCGGCTCGCTTCCGGTCCGTGATGTCCTCCGAGATCCCGAGGAGGTAGATCGGCGTCCCGTCCTCGCCGAGGATCGGAACCTTGCGCGTGTGGAGCGAGCGCTTCCCGCCGTCCCTGGTCTCGATCGGCTCGTCCGGGATGTCGACGAGCTGCTTGCCGCCCAGCACCTCGGTGTCCTTGGCGATGAAGAAGTCCGCCTGGTCGGGCGGGAAGAAATCTCGGTCGCCCTTGCCGATCAGCTCGTCACGCGAGTACCCCCACATCTCCTCGGCTGCCCTGTTGACGCGGACGAACCGGAGTTCCTCGGCGTCCTTCACGAAGAGCGGTGTCGGGATGTGCTCGACGACGGAGTCGAGCAGCGCCTGCGTACGCACCCGCTCGTCCTGCGTGCGCTTCTGATCGGTGACGTCGAAGATGACACCGTCCAGCCACAGGAGCGAGCCGTCGGGATCGTAGACCGGCCGGCCCTCCTCCGAGACCCAGCGCACCGAGCCGTCTGCGTGTGTGATCCGGTACTCGATCGAGAACGGCTCGCCGACCGCGAGCGCGTCACTGACTGCTCGCGCGACGTCTTGCCGGTCGTCGTCGTGGATGATCCCGGCGTAGGTTCGAGTGGCATTGCCGATGAACTCGTCCGCGCCGTACCCGGCCAGGGTCTCGATCGCGTCGCTCATGAACGACATCGTCCATTCGCCGTCGGGCGCGCACCGGTAGATGACGCCCGGAACGTTCGCCACGAGCGTGCGGAACCGCTCCTCGCTCTCGCGCAGTGCAGCCTCGGAGCGCTTCTGCTCGCTGATGTCGGCGAGCATGGCCACCATCCCGACGGTCTTCCCGTCGGCGCCGCGTAGAGGCCCCGACGAGATGCTCACGTGAATCGCCGAGTCGTCTGCCCGGCGCCGAACCGTTTCGGCATTCCGCCATGACCTGCCATTGAGGGCGCTCTCGATCGCCTTGCGGAACGGTGCTTCGTCCTCCGGCCGCAGAATCGGATTCGGGTGGCCGACCACCTGCGCCGCGGGCCAGCCGAAGGTTCGCTCGGCAGCGTCGTTCCAGCTCGTCACGAGGCCGTTCCGATCGAAGGTCACGATTGCCAGCGGCGAGGAGTCGATGATCGCGCGGAGTGCATTGGTTGCTTCCTCGAGGGCCGCTTCAGCACGCCGCCGTTCCGTGACGTCGGTCAGCATCGCCACCGCACCGATGACGGCACCCTGCGCGCCTCGCAGCGGTGCCTTCGAGTACCGCACGTCGATGATCGCCCCGTCCTTGCGGACCCTCGTGCCCTCTGCGTCGGACAGCGCCTCGCCTTCGACGATCCTGGATCGGATCGACGCATCCTCGTCGTCGCCCATATGGGGCACAGGCTTGCCGAGCACCTCGTCCGCGGTCCAGCCGAGCATCGCCTCGGCAGCGGGGTTCCAGCCGGTGACGCATCCGTCGAGGTCGGAGGTCACGATCGCGACCGGCGACCCCTGGACGAGTGCCTCGAGCATCTGGGTCGTCTCCCGAAGCGCCCGCTGCACTCGCTCACGCTCGGTCACGTCGAAAGCGACGCCTCCCACGTAGCCGCTGCCGGCTGGATCCTCGAACGGGAACTTGAGCGTCAACACCGTGCGCTCGTCACCCGCCGCTGTGGTGAGCGGTTCGAGCTGCTGCAGTGGCTCGCTGCTCTCCCGGACGACATCGTCGGCGGCCCGGTAGGCCTCCGCGACCTCGCGAGGGTAGAGGTCGAAGTCAGTCAGCCCGATGATCTCGTCGACCGGACGCCCCGCGACCGCTTCCCAACTCTCGTTGACGTACACGTAGCGACCGCTGTCGTCCTTCATGAACGCCAGTGCCTGGCTGTTGTTCATGAAGGCCGTGAAGCGAGCCTCGCTTTCGCGTAGCGCGTCCTCGACGCGCTTCTGATCCGTGACGTCGGACGCGATGGAGGTCATCCCGACGATGTCGCCGTCCGCGTTGCGCAGCGGGGCCGATGCGGCCGAGATGATGATCTCTCTGCCGTCCTTCCGCCGACGACGGAGCTCCGTGCTGCTCCACGACTCACCCGCAAGTCCGCGCTGGAGGTAGCCGAGGAACTCCTCGCGCCGCTCGCCGGGCACGAACGGGTTGAAGCGACCGACTGCCTCCTCGGCCGTCCAGCCGAAGATGCGCTCGGCCGCCTTGCTCCAGAGGATCACCCTCCCGCCAGGGTCGAACCCCATGATCGCAGCGGGGGACGCGGTGACGACGGCCTCGAGCGTCTCGGTCGCCTCGCCGAGAGAGCGCGCGGCCCGCTGACGGCGGATCGCCTCGCCGAAGATGCCTGCAGCCGCTCGCAGTGCCTCGATCTCACCGTCGGTCCACACGCGCTCGCGCTCGCACTCGTCGAACCCGACGAAGCCACCCCAGCCTCCGTCGACGGCTATCGGGACGATCAGGATCGATCGCACGCCCTGCCGAGTCAGCTCGTCCCTCGCCGGCCCTGCGACGTCACGGACATGCGCGTGGACGATCCGCCCGGCCGACAGGGATGAGACCCAGTCCTGGAATCCGTTCGCCGCCAGGTCGAAGGCTTCGAGAGCCGGGTCGTCGATGAGTGAGACGATCCCCTCGGCCACCCACTCGCAGCGCTGCGACACGACCGCGGAGTCGCGTGACGTCGAAAGCCTTTCGAAGACGTATGCGCGGCTGGCGGCGGCGGCTTCGCCCAGCCCGCTCAGGTCGACCTCGTCGAGCGAGCTGGTACGGAGGAGCTGCTCCGCGAGGCTTGCTACCGCCTCGAGGACCGATTCGCGCCGCACCAGAGCTTCTTCTGCCTCCTTGCGATCGGAGATGTCCGTCCCGATGCCGATGTACCCGGCAAGCGTCCCGTCGGACGAGACACGTGGCCTGGCGCGATCCTCGATCCAGCGGTAGGCGCCGTCATGACGTCGCAGGCGATACAGCGCCTGCCACGGCTTGCGCTCGCGAATTGCGTCGAGATAGGAGTCGAGCGCGGTCTCCACGTCGTCCGGGTGGACGCTGTCGACCCAACCGAACCCGAGCTCCTGTTCCGCTGTGACGACCGGTGAAATCGAGCCATCCCCTCGAGAAGTAGGTGACGCGACCCTGCTCGTCCGTCGTCCAGATCAGGACAGGCGCGTCGTCGGCCATCGACCTGAATCGCTCTTCGCTCTCGCGGAGCGCCTCCTCTGTCGCCTTGCGCTCCGTGATGTCGAGCAGGTAGCCCTGGTCGTAGAGCGGCAGCGCCGTGCTGGTCGTGGACGGCGAGCGACTCGTCCCTGAACCACACGATCCGCCCGTCCTGCGCGACCAGACGGTACTCGGACGCGAACCGATCACCTGACGCGTGGGCCTCGGCAACCTCTCGCAGGACGCGGTCCCTGTCGTCCGGATGGAGGACCTTCACGAAGAGCTCGGGATCGCCTGTCCACTCCTCGACCGTGTAGCCGAGCAGGGACTCGATCTGCGGACTCGTGTAGATGTTGGAGCTGAGCGCGTCGATCGCATCGATGTAGGTGACGAGCGGCAGCTGCTCGACGAGCGTTCGATAGCGCGCCTCGGCTTCCTGAAGCCCCTCCTCCACCCGTTTGCGCGCGTCGATGTCCTCGATCGTGGCGACGACGAACTCCGGTCGTCCCTGCTCGTCACGCACGAGGGCGGTATTGACGTTTCCCCAGACGACGCTGCCGTCCTTGCGGACGTAGCGCTTCTCCATCTGGTAGCGGTCCCGGCGCCCGGCGACCAGCTCACCGAGCAGTGAGAGGTTTGCGTCGATGTCGTCGCGATGGGTGATCGCGCCGATGCTCATGCCCTCGAGCTCGGCCGCCGTGTAGCCGAGCATCTCCTGGAGCTCGCGGTTCGTCCGGACAAGACGGGCGTCGATGTCCGCCACCGCGATGCCGACCGCGACCGACTCGACGATCGCCCGGAAGAGCCGGTCGTCGCTCCCCCGAGGCGTGCCCGGACGCTCGCCCCGCTGCAGGCTTGTCACAGGAGTCATATCGGCGCGAGGAGTGGAGTCTTGAGCCGAAGTCAGAACCCGTGGGCGACCTGACGCAGGCCTTGTCGCTCGACGGCGGGCAGGCTTTCGCCTGGCCCGTGTCGTGTCAGCCGGCGGCGGACTCGATGCGAAACCGGACGAGCACCGCTCGGACGAGCCTGACGGGCTCTGGCCGGAGCTCCCCGGCGAGCGACGAGAGATCGTCTGCCGTCGTCGTCACATCGACGTCGGCCTTGGCGGCGAATCCGCGTGGCTCGATCCCAGAGCCACCGCCGCGCTGTCGTTCGCCGATCGAGACGATGCCCTCGACACGACAGTCAGCAGCGTCGGCCATTGCCTCGGCCCTGGCTCGTGCATCTCGGATCGCCTCGCAGTCGAGCTCCAGCGAGACCGAGCGCTCGAGCGCCGCTGACAGGGCGAACACGGGCGTCTCCAGGCGAACCCTTGGCGAGGCGCCGAACGTTGCGACGAGTGCTGCGGCTTCGGTCGCAGATGCCTCGGCGCTGACCCGGCACGATGCGATGTAGCCCGCCTCCACCCATCGGGTCTCGGTCGTGGCGGGGCCGGTCCGCTCCTCCCGCTCGACCATGTGGCTCTCGACGCGAACGGCCGTGTCCACGACCGCCGCCCCCGGGTGTCGCTCGCCGACGAGCTCTCGAAGTGCACGGCGCGAATCGAGCGCTGCCCGCAGGGCGTCAGGGGACTCCGGGGCGACGTCGCTTCGGATCTGAGCCGTGACCGTGACGCGGTCGGGATCGACCTGACGCTCTGCCCCGCCCTCGACGAGCAGAGTCGGCGGAAAAGGCGTTGGCCTCATGCTCGAATGGCTAGGCGCGTGGCTCAGGGATGGAGGCGGAACGAGCGAGTGATCGTCTGGCCATTCGGATCGAAGATCTCGAGCGTCACGCCGTTCACGTAGCCGGCGCGTTGCGGGTAGTGCGACCTGTAGGTCTCCGAGTGGTACCAGGAGCAGCGGCCGCCGCCACGTTCCGACGGGGGCTGAAGCGTCTTCTTTCCCCACATCCAGGCTTGGTAGGTGCTGTTCCTGGCGCCCTGGCGGTAGGTGAACTCGGAGATCAGGGCGCGCGGGCGTCCGGGGGCCGTATGGCACAGGAGATACGTCACCTTCCAGGTCGGCTTCTGCGCGTGCTGCACCACGGTCAGATGCGCACTCTCCAGGTAGGCCGCAGGGGCAGGCGCAGCAAGCGCCAGCGATGCGAGAATCACGGATCCTGCGAGGAACAATCGTCTCCACATCTCGACTCCCCTTTTCTCGTCCAACGGCCAGCACGAGCTTACACTCCGTCGGTTCCACGGCTCGGCATTCTCTGGCCGGACGAGCCGACCCTCGTCCATGCCTCCGATGTGACAACGTCGACCGGGAAGGACGAACCAGTCCAGGACCGTGACGACGCCATGAAGCCGGGCGGACGTCCCGACCCACGGCTCGCCCCCAGGGTCATGCACGCAGCGGCCCCGCGTCTGAGGGACTGACGCGGCCCCCTGGCACCACCCGCTCGGGCAATGCAGGCGTTAGCGACCCCCAGCGGGCGAACTGGACGCGCGAGTCAGGCCAGCCGCCAGAAGTCCCCAGTCAGCCCAAGCTGGTCGAGGATCGCCTGGTACTGCTCGTCGCTGTGAGGCTGCCAGTCCGGCGCAAGCTCATCGCTCAGCCAGGCATGCGCCAGCTCGCTGAGCTTGGCCACCGGGATGATTGCTCCGGGATCGCGTGTCCCGAGCCATTGTTGGATGTGCTCTTCCGACCGGAAGAGATTCATCGTGTTTCAGGTGAAGACGATGTCGTCCCACCAGCGCGCAGCGGGAACCAGCGAATGGAAGAAAAGGCTCTCGTCATCGACCCGTTGTTCGTGCACTTCGACCGTGATCGACTCTCCACAGTCCGGGCACGACGTCTCGATCCGACCATCCGCATGCAAGGCAGCGCAGATGCCGACTGCATCCCAGGCGCAGTTGCCGTACCACCAGCGGCCCGCTGCCTGGACGCGGTAGGCGGTCGGCACCGCAGAGAACGGGATAGCCATCCGGATCCCCTTGCTGATGGGGTCCAGCACCAACTCGTGCTCGCGATGGAGGTCAGCCCAAGCAGCTTCGACCTCGGCGCTCGATAACCCTGCCGCCTGTGCCACCTCCTCGGCGGTCGGCGCGCGACCCAGCTCGACGAACATCCCGAACGTTAGGTTCCGAACTCCAAGCGCCCGCGCATCCATCGTGCCCACCCTACTACCGTCATCACGCCTTGCCGCAACCGCAGCTGGTCGGGTGCCACCGAGATCCCGTGCGGTGCGGTCAAGCCCTCCTTCCCGTAGTAGCGGGTGGGCTCGGGGCGCTCCGGTGCGTGTGTCGTGGGCGCTCTGCACTTGCGGGCGAGCAGCTGACGTAACACCTCGATTCCGCCGCCGGGGACACGAGACGCGAGCGCCTCGTTCCGTCGCCAAGTTCGGGACACGCTGGGGACACGAAGTCGAATCTGTCGCCAGAACTGCAAACAAAAACCCCCGTTTAGCGGGGGTTTTTGAAGCGGACGACGGGTCTCGAACCCGCGACCTTTGGCTTGGGAAGCCAGTACGGCGATAGCGACGACCGGCGACGAACCACCACGAAACACTGCAGCGGTGCGGGTTTGCGGCTCATCCGTGCCCCGCTGGCCCGCATCGCTCCATGAGTGGTTCCCGGGACGTTCTGGCGTTGATTTGGCGTGGCGGCGATAGGAACCGAGTCCGGCAGGTTCCGCCTCCTTTCGGGCGGCTCCTGAAAGGCTGGCCACGTCGACGATGCTCCCGCCGTTACGCAACGCCACCGCGTCGTTCCCGTTGAACAGGACTCGGAGTAAGAGGCAGCGCTCGATGCGGCGATCGACCACATCGAGTCGCTCGCGATCGAGGCCGGGCGGCGATCTACCGGATAACGGCGGAGCCGGCGCTAACCAAGATCGTGCGTTCGTCCTGGAGCGACACGCGGCTCGACCTAGACGGCGTCCCCCGCGCGCTCGGCGGGGGCTCCGACGAGCGGCCCGACGCAGAAGTGCTCCATGTGCCGCTCGGCGAGCCGGCTGTGGTATTCGCCGAACTCCGCCGTGGCGTCCTTGCCGCCGTAGATGCGGGCCACGAAAGGCCCGCCCGGGTGGTGGTCCTTCCACTCGGTGAAGTCGTAGACCTTGCCGCGGATGACGACCCAGCAGTCGTCGAACGACGTGTGCTGCGCGAGCTCCTCGCGTGTGACGGGCCGGTCGCCGGTCCATGGCTTCGCCGGCTTCCAGAGGCTGCGGGCGATCTCCTGGCGCGCGCTCCCCAGCGCCTCGGTCCGCGAGCGGAAGTCCCACGGCCCGAGCTTCCTGAGCGGCAGCTTGTCGCCGATCTCGCGCGCGTCGAACGCGTAGATCCACGAGTCGTCGCTGCCCGCACGCTGGGTGTGATCGAAGACGGGGTAGTCTCGCTCGTTGACCGCCGCGAGGATCTGCCGGCGCTGAGGCGAGTCCGCCGGCTCGAGGTGCTTGAAGAGGAACTTCGACGCGAACTGGAAGCGCGTCGCGCGGTAGTAGCGCACGCGCTCGTAGTGCAACAGCGCGCGGTAGATGTCGCTGCCGTGGAGCTCGAAGCACTTTCCCAGTGCCGCGGCGTCCTCGAAGGCCTGCGCAGCGCCCTGGCCGAAAGTCGGCAGCATCGGGTGAGCGGCGTCACCCACCAGGCCCACGCGACCCTCCGTCCAGTTCTCGAGCGCGTCCCGGTCGTGGAGCCCCCACTTCGTCGGGTTCTCCATCAGGCTCGTGAGTGCGACGACGTCGTCGTGACGGGGGTCCCCCTCGAACGCCGTGCTCATGTTGCCGACCATCTCCTCGCGGTCGGCGGGGAACCAGTCGCCCTCTTCGCGCTCGAACTCGTCGGCGTTGGGCTCGTAGTAGGCGAGCCACACGTTGAGCAGCTCGCCGCCGCGGACCCAGTACGTGAGCGTCTGCGCCGTCGGGGTCTCGCGGGTGTCCATCGACATCGTCTCGATGGGGTTGTGGTCCAGCGGGCTGCCGTCGGGCTTGCGCGCCGCGGCGACCTTGTCCCTCGGGACCAGACCGCGGTAGACGACGACCTCGGTCCAGCGCTTGGTCGACACGCCGGGCCAGACCGCATCCAGCACCCGGGAGTTGACGCCGTCGGCACCGATCAGCAGGTCGCCGGTCTCCATCGTGCCGTCGGAGAACGTCACGGTCACGGACTCGTCGTCCTGGCTCACGGCCTCCAGGCGCTTGGCCATGTGGACCTGGATCGGGCAGTTGACGCCCGTCTCCGGCGCGAACTCGAGGACCCGCTTGTGGAGGGCCATCAGCAGGTCGAGGCGGTGCATGTGGTGGAAGCCGGCGTTGTCGCCGGCCGAGGTGTTGTGGTCGAGCGGCTTCCGCGTGATCGAGCCGTCCTCCCAGACCATCCGCGTCTCGTGGAGGATCGCCGCCCTGCCGCCGTCGACTGCCCCGTCGGGGCCCTTGGGGTCACCGCCGTCGAGGTCGACGCCGAGCCACCGGCACAGCCTTGCGCCGTTCGGGGGGATGTTCAGGCCCGCTCCCGCGGTGCTCGGCGTGCGCGTCTGCTCGAAGACGTCGATCGTCGTGAAGACGCCCGACTCCCGCAGCGCCAGAGCGGTCATCAGCCCCGCCATGCCACCACCTGCGATAAGTGCCCGCAAGAAGTCGCTCCAGTTCCTCTCCGTGGGTGGCGTCCGACCGCGCGAGCGGCGCACGCCGCCGGCGACTGTAGCTCGGAACCATCGGGAGGGCAAGTTGGCGGCACGCCGCCGCAATCCTCCGCGCGCGCGATCTATCGGAGGACGGGGGGCATCCAACGATCAGCGCATTGGAGGCGTGGGAGCTGCTTGGCGCAAAGCCGGAGCACCGCCCCAAGGCGGGAGCTGCCCGGGATGAGTGTCGAGACGGCAGCCTGTCACCGAGGCGTTCGCCGACGCTCGCGCGTCGACTTCCCACGCCACCACGGCTACCGCACCGACGAACTCATCCGCATCATCGAAGACGTCTCCTGAGCCGTCGCCGGGCTCAGAGCTCCGTCACGATCGCCGGCCAAACCCACCTGTCACGGGTGCGAGAGGATGCCGCGGGCGACGAGCCAGCGGAGCGCCATCCGCTCCGGGCATCTTCTGCCGGCATGAACTCGTTTGTGTCCGGGGTCGCTCGCCCCGGCCGGAGGAGCAACCACGCCCTTCGCGAAGCGTCAGGTGCGGGGGCGGCCTTCCCGGGGGGAAGGGGCTCACCCGGCGGCCCGCAGCCGGGTGAGCCGCCGGCCCTGCATCAACCGGGGGCCGACCGACGTGGTTGAAGACCGGATCGCGATACAAGTTGGGTGTTTGTGAAACAGGCCGAACGGACACCCACCATTTAGCCCCCGGAGCCGCCCACATCACCAAGTGCTCCCGGGGATGCGGCTGGGCGGCCCGGGCCCCACCGGTCGTCGCTGTGTAGAACGTTCCTACGGCGTCGAGGCTACAAAGAGTGAAGGTGTAACTCAAAGAAGCGGGTTTCAGAAGTGCGTGGGCGTGGGCGCTGGCTGACGCGCCCGCTTCTCGTGCGCTGCGAACGGTGCGGCGTCAACGCGGCGTGTGGCGACTCTCGGGGTGGCGGGGCAATCCGTCGTCGGGGATCGGCTCCCAGGGCGCGGCGTAGGCGACAAACTGACGGACGCTCGGCCGGATCCCCGGATCGTCGTCGAACGCCCCCATCCGGATGCCGATCGGATCGGCGTGACTGGGATTGCGGCCGAACAGCGACGAGCCACAGTCGCCGCAGAACCATTTCTCGCCGCCGTCGTCAGGCTTCCATACACGAAGCCTGTCCTCGCCCGCAACGATCCGAAACGTGCCAGGTGCGGGGTGCGCGTTCGCCGACGCCGCCGCTCCGCTCCGACGCTGGCAGCGCTTGCAATGGCAGTAGCTGGCGACGACGAGCGGCGCGGTCACCTCGAACCGGACGGCCCCGCAGTTGCAGCCACCCGTGAGCGGGAAGTCATTCATTGAGGTTGCCCCATTTTCCGTTCACACCGTTGGACTAGGCAACGGCAGCGGATTATGACCGAGCGGAGATCGACCTCGTAGAGACCGTCCTGCTCGGCTTCCGCGCGTGCGCGAGTCCGGTGTTTGCTATCGCCGAAGCTGCCGGAGTAGCCAGGTCCGGCGATTCGCGGAGGCGGTGGCGTTCAGCTCGTGGCCTGCGGGGTAGAAGCGAAGTTCTTTTGTTCCGGGGGCTGCCGTGTAGAGAGCGAGGACATCGCTCCTCGGGTTCCACGGGTCGCGTGTCCCGTCCTGGAGGAGAAAGGACGAACCGGAGGCGGCTCTGGATATCCAGTTGATTGGGTTGACCGCAGCGAGCTTCTCGACGTAGTCGTCGAGCTTGTGCCGGCCAAGTCGCGCGCAGGCGAGGCGCATGAAGCCGGTGTGATGCGCCCGCCCAGATTTGAGCGCGAATGCGCGGATCCGGGGCTCGATGCCTGCCAGGTCAGCGGTGACGGATGCGCCGAAGCTGAAGCCGGCGGCGGCGAGCCGCTGTCCGTCGACGTTTGGGAGTGTCTGTGCCAGATCGACGGCACGCCGCCGCCCGATCACGTAGCGAACGAAGATGGCGAAGTCCTTGGCAGGGTTGCAGGTGACGACCTCTGGCCGGGGAGGATCGACGAGGAGCGACGCGACGCCGTTGCGCGCAAGGGCGGTCGCGTCGGGAAGCTCCTCGCTCCGGTCACCGCCTCTGCCCGGCGTCCAGAGCACGAGCGGCCACGGGCCACCGCGGGCCGGATGAACGAACAAGGCCGCGACTCGCGCGCCCCGAGCGGCGGCGAAAGTCAAGCCCCGGCGAACAACTCCTTTTGAGGTCGTCGTCCCGCCCCATGAGACATCGAGCGGAAGCGAGCGGTCGTAGTCGAAGAGCGACCCGCCCCGCATGCCCGAGCTGGCTGCCGGCAGGACGGCTGCCAGCACAAGCGCCGCGACGACGGCCCCCACAACCCTCGCCGACAACCGGTTCGCCCTCACGGGGACGGCGCCAGTTGATATCGGGCCTTGCGGAGCGACATCGGCGCGGCGGTCGTTTCATGTCCGAGGCTGGGGCTGCCAGGACGCATCCGCCGTTTCCGTACGACAGCGCCCTTCCGTCCGTGCTCGTGAGGAACGCGAGATGGCCGCCGTCGGCATCCATCACATATGTCCCGCGAAGGGCGTGAAGGCGTGAGCCGCGATGATGGCGATCTTCTTCCCGTTGGGCGACCAGACCGGGGAGCCGGCGACCCCGATCGTCTTGCAAGGAGAGCGTGAGGTGCCCGGCGTCACGTCCTTCCCGGCAGCGGTGATCAACTTGATGCCACCGCAGCTCGAGCGGTAGGCGATCGCTCGTGCCGTCGGGAGACCATGCCGGCGCTGACGCCCCGCTGGCCAAGAGCCGGCGGTGCGAACCGTCCGGGTCGATGAGGTAGATGGACGAGTGGTGATCGTGCCGCTCTGCAAACACCAGGCGGGTTCCCTGGAGAGACCACGACGGCGAGGAGTCCAACCCGCTGCTGCCGGTCACGATGCGCCGCTCCCGGAAGCTTGCGGCGTCCATGACGTAGATCGAGCCGCCCGAAGCGAAGACGAGCCTTGAGCCGTCCGGCGACCACTCCAGGTCGACAGGAGCCCCAGGTGGTCAGCGGCCAGCGATCCTGTCCCGTTCGTAGATCGACGATATGCAGGCCGTTGAACGCCGCAGGGCCCCCGAACGACGTGACCGAGAAGGCCAAACGGGCGCCGTCGCGAGACCAGGCCACACTCATGACCTCGCCGCACCACTCGGCGCGGTCGGGGCAGCGGATAAACGGATGCAGTCTCCCTCTCACGACGGTGGAAAGCTCGTACCAACCGGGGTAACCCGAGGCATGTGCGCCGGGGTCGACGCCGAGGATCGTGAGTTGTCCGCCGCGCGCAACCCGCGACACGGAACTAGGCACGGGCGGCGCGGGCTTCGGCTTCTGTGCGCCACCGCCACCGTTGTGGAAGCCGAGGAGGGCAACCGCGGCGGCGGCAGCAACCAGCAGCGCCGCTGCCGCATACCCTTGCCTGCGCCTGCGCGCCCGCTGGCGCGCTTCCTCGATCAGCGCCTCGGGCGCGTCGAACTCATGCGGATCGTCAGTGCGAGGGGGACGAGGAGGCGGTGCGAGTACGGTCACAGCGAACCTCGAAGACGATTGAGATAGTATGACTATCACCATGATAGATGTCAAGGTCGACAAGACTGACCCCACCGACCTCTACGAACAGGTCGCCGCCGAAATCCGCCGCGCCATCGCCGACGGCGAGGCCAAACCCGGCGAACGCCTCCCACCCGCCAAAGACCTCGCCGCCATCCTCGGCGTCAACACCAACACCGTCCTTCGCGCCCTACGCGTCCTTCGCGACGAGGGACTGCTCGAGTTCCGACGCGGACGAGGCATCTCCGTCGCCGGAACACCCGAACGAGGAGCCGTCGTCCAACGCGCCAAGGAACTCGTCGGCTTCGCACGCCACCAGGGCTACCGCACAGACGAACTCATCCGCATCATCGAAGACATGTCCTGAAGGCCTCGCCCTGATCCACGCGTGATCGCCCAGCTGCGTCGCCTCTGCCGATTCCTAGCGGCCCCGGGAGCGCACCTCGGCCGCTCCTCGAGGCCACAAGCGCCCGCCTGAGACTCGCGTCACGGCCGGAGGCAGTCACGGCATGTTTCGCCGGGGCAGCCGGGGTCCGGGGCGCGCGCCCCCATCGTAAGCGAGTCTCCGGGTTCCCGGCGCGTAGCTGCGGCGGCCCTAGGAGATGCCGCAGTCGGAAGAGAGCCGCGGAGCCGCGCGATCCTTAGCCCGAGGTATCGCGCCGGATCGAAATAACCGAGTGAGTGATGAGCTTTGTGGCGCAAGGGACTTAGGGTTCCTTCATGCAGAGTTGGAGCCTCGACCTTGATGACGGGGTTGCGTTTCTGACGTACTGCGGTTCGGCAGACGGCGTGTCGTTAGTGGCGATCACCGAGCTAGCGGACACGCTCGAGGGTTTCCTTGACGCTGCGGGCCCGACACTCGTCGCGCTGACCGGCTCTGAGGGCCGATTCATTCCCGACATCGACCATGACGAATTGGCCCGCGCACTCGGCTATGAGCCCGTTAACGGCGACTTGACGTGTTGGGCGCGAGCAACGAGCGCGCTTGAGTCGCTGCCACAGCCCACCGTGGCGGCGATTGACGGCGCTGCCAGTGGCGGTGGGTGCTTGCTTGCATTGGCGTGCACCCTGCGGCTCGGGAGTGAACGCGCAACCGTGGGCCCGATCAGCCGGACCTCGGGCTGGTCGGCACCGAAAGCGTCAAACATCTGATGCGGGTCGCTGGATCTGGGGTGGCGGCGGACATGCTCCTCACGCGCAGCGAACTGACGGCCTCCGAGGCGAAATTGGTTGGCTTGATCGCACGGGTGATGCCTACCGACGGGTTCGCTGACCATGCCCGACAATTCTGTCGCGAGATGGCCGACCAACCGCACGAAAGGTTGTTCACCATCAAGGCCACGATCGCCAGACATCTGTGCGCCTCGAGCGAGGAACTGCTCGCTCGCGACCGCCGTCTGGCGGGTTGCGGCTGCATCGACGGATCAACGGAGCTTCAGAGGTAACCAATGCCGTTTGTCGGAGAAAGCCTGTCCCTCAAGGCCATACTGGACACGGTCCTCGCTAAGACCAAGACCAAACCTCAAAACAAACTCGCAAACCCGACGGGCGGACGCGAACTGCCCGTGACTGGCATCATCAACTGCTCCAGGGCGCAGCAGAATGCCACCACGGAAACCTTCGCGCGGGTGGCGAACAGCTACGTGCCGGTTATCCGCGGGTGGGGTGGAGCGGGACCGAAACTGGCCGATCAGCTGGCGCAGTTCAATATGGCCAACACCTGGGTGAGCTGCAAGGGTTGCACCCCCTACTCATCCGTGTCGTACAAAGATGGTGGCGACGGATACCCTGAAATCCGGGTCTGCGCTTCGGCGACGCCTTACGCATTCGAGTTCAAGCGCTTTCTGTTCCAGGAATTGCTGCTACTCGCGGGAGCGAACCCCTTCGACGTTCAAATCATTCAAGCCTATTTCCGAAGTTGGGACGGGTGGAATGGCTCCGTCCCCGTCGGGAAGTGGGATGGTCCGATTGACTGGCACCAGTTGTGCCGCGACGGGCGAAAGCTCACCGGGATGTATGCGGCCGACTTGGCGGGAACTTCATGGTTTGGAGCCCGTGGCAAGGAGCGGTGTATGTCGGTAAGACCATGAACCCCTCTGAGCCCGGAGCGAAACTGTGGGCCCAGACGAACTGGAGCCAGGTCTGTAGTTGACTCCCGAACCCCCGGGTCTCCCGCGGATGATTGCCCGGGCCAACGCCTGAGCGCCCCTAAACCTAGAGCGCGAATCGATCCTTGCCCCGAGGATCGGCGGGCGTCAGGGCAGCCAGCCTATGACGGCGATGATCCCGAGCGTCGCCCTGTTCAGTCATATGAATCCCAGAGCTTGATCGCCGCGTCAGGACTCGGCCACAAGGCCTCATCCAGCTCGCCGGGCACAAGACAGCTGAAGTACCGCGTGACTATCGGATCGGTTCCGGGAAGCCGATCGCCGCGCCGAACCACCCGATTCGACGTCACGAACCCGTTCCAACAGGAATAGACTGCGTCCGCCTTTGGCTTCGAAGCAGTCTTGTTTCTCAGCCTGGCCAACATGTTCCCCTCTCGTCGGCGGTTCTCAGTATTCGGCGGACGTCGCGCGCGCCAAGGGATTCGTGCTCAAGCAGCTGGCCGGCGACCGCGGAGCAGAGCCTCGCGAATCTCTCAGTCCGGGCAGGGATCCGGGTCTCGAGGCGCAAGAGCGCGAGGAGCTGCGCGCTTCGCTGGTCGGCAAGGAGGAACACGGAGTCGGCCGCGCTGGTCTCATCGTTCTTGGGCGGCGGCTCATCGCCATTGCCTCTCGCGATCTGACGCGCATCCTCTCGCGTCAACGCGAGCACGTGGCCAAGAGCGACCCTATCGGCGACGGTGAGCTCTGGCTCTGGCACATAGTCCCTCGTTGGTTCGGATGCGAGGAACTCCGCTTCGCGGCCAGCGAGGCTGATCGATCTCCGCCGTCTCGAGATGCCGGCGTAACCTTGCCGGGTAGAGACAGAGGGGGTCGCCGAACGGTGTCCGTTCGATATCGCGACTCGGGACGCGCCGCGCGCCGACGAACGCGCACCCGTTCCACCGTCGGGCCAGCGTGATCGTGACCGGGCCGATAGAGCCGCCCAAGAGGTGCGCACAAACCACATGGCCGGCCTCGTGAAACGACAGCGTCCGGGCCTCCTCGGCAGTCAGCTTCGGCCGGATCACACCCATGTGACGAGCGGCGGCAGTCGCCATCATCGTTCGCCCGGTGAGAGGTCGAGCCAACCCCATCCCGCAACACTCCCGCCGCCCGCTCGAACGAGCCCGCCAAGAACGCCGCCGCCGGCCCCCGCCCGCTATGGCCCCGGTACATCCTCTGGAGGTGGCACAACTCGTCATACACGGGATCGTCCGGGAGCTCACCCTCGAGAAGAAGCACTCGATGACGGGGATTCGACGCCCGGAACCGACCCGCGCGAACCAGTTCGGACAGCAACAGCGGCTTCCACCCCGAACCCGGCCTCGCCCCACCCCAACCGCTGCTTTTCTTGTCGGTCATCTTGAAAGCGACACTTTCCTCGCAGGAAAGAGCGGGGGTACCGCTCTCGCCCCGTGGCGCCGACGAATCTTTTGTACCCCCCTGGCCTTGGAGTTGTCCGCGTCGCGAGTTGCAAGAGCGATGAACAGCTCGGAGATTGCTGAGTTCGCTGCTGCCGCCAGCGGAAACGGGAACGACGTGGTCGGCGGTGTGGGGGTCAGGGGAGGTGCCGCTCCCCGCACACCGCGCAATGAGTTGCGGTCGATAGGAGGGCAACACGGTTGGCCTGGTACCTACGGTCGTAGCCACGCTTGGCTGGTGATGCGTTGCGAGCGCCGGCCTCGTGCATGTCGCATCGGTTGCCGTGCTCGGCTGCGCGTCCGCACGGTCTGCCGTTGGGTAGCCTCGCCCCGCATGCCCGTACCACCCGGCCGGTCATGCCATTGCCTGCTGTGCTGGGTGGTGGTGGGGGTGCCTGCCCTGCTGTACCCCGGGTGAGTGCCCCCGTCTGTGCCGCCCCTGCTGTGCCCTGCCCTGTGTGCGACGCACGGGGGTCGGGTTTCATCATCATGGAGTCAGCGAGTGGCTCGATGGCCGCAGTGCAATCGCGGAGTAATCCGGGGTCGGGCCGCTCGTACCGCTCTGCCGCATCGCTTCTGCGTGGTGTGGTGGTAGTCCCGGGGGCGGGTGGCTGGCCGGACGTACTCGTCGAGGTCGTCTCGGCGGATCCTGAGGTGGCCGTGTTCGCCGAGCCTGACGGCGGGTAGTGCCCCCCGTTCGATCCAGCCGTAGACGCTCTGTCTGCTGACGCGCAACTCGTCGGCAACGTCGCGAGGCTTGAGCCATTCGGAACGGTTCGTATCCATTAGCGACTCTTACGGTGAACGCATGAAGTCGTACAAGGGCTTACCACGACTTCGTCCGAACCGGCGTGGTACGCTCGCGGAGGTCGGTGCTCTGGTCCCGCGCCGCAGTTACAGGTGTCGGGTGGCTCGCTTCGTGCGGGCCGCTCGTCTTTAGGGCTCGCCGTCCGCGCCGTCTGGCATGAATGGGGTCACCTGTATATGCACAAGGACAGACATGCAGACCTTCGTTGACCTCGCCGGCGCCGACAGTTCTCCCGGCCTGGCCGTGGCACCGCCTGTCATGGGTGCCGCACAGGTGACGGAGGTTGTGCAGCCTAGAACGTTTCCGGGCAGCGTCTCCGGGCTCCCAGAGGGGCTGGTCGTGCCAGTCGTCGACGCGCTCAGGCGGATTCACCGCAACGTTGTTCTGTTCGAGAGGGCCAGGCGAAGGCCGGCTGCGCCGGCTGTGCGCGTCGCGAGGCACGGTGTCCGACGCCGTGACCATCGTAGCCGTAGTAGGACTGCCGGTCGCCGGGCTCGTTCCCCGGGCTCACGATCCGGACCAGACGATCCCGAACCAGATGATGTAGGTCGCGCGCTCGCGCTCTTCGGGGTGCGGGCGTGAAGGGCGCGCGGACTACAGGGATGCAGGCTGCTCAGGCTGCCGTCGCGCACCTCCTCCGCGGCTGGCGCGACCAGATGGGCCGAGGGAGTACGTCGTTCTCGTCGAGTTGCTCTACCGGTTCCTCGAGGCGGAGATGCGCCGGTTGGAGGGGTCGCGGTGGCTGCGGTGACGCGGCGTCCGGCGCTGGCGCTTGACGCGCTCGAGTGGGTCGCCGAGGCGGCGCGGCTTGAGCGGGAGAACCGCGAGCTTCGGCGGATGATCACGGCGCTCGTGTTCCGCTTGGCCGAGCACGAGGAGCTTTCTGAGCCACGCGCGGGCCCAGATCGATCGGCGGTGGCCGTGACCGCCGGGCGTGTGTACGACGCTGACGACCACGAACCATTCGAGACGGCAGCGGTCAGCGACGCGGAGCAGGTCGCGATCCAAGACGAAACCATCGAGGAGTTCGCTGCCCACGATGAGCCCGGAGCCGACCCGCTCCTCGGTGGCCCGGATGACGTCGTCGTCCCCGAGAACGGCGACGTCATGTGCTACGGCGACGGCGGCGCGGGCAAGACCACCCTCATGGTTGACCTCGCCTGCCACCTAGCTGCGGGCGACGCGTGGCTCGGCATCCCTGTCGCCCGCAAGCTACGCGTCCTGCTCATCGAGAACGAAGGCCCGCGGCCCCTGTACCGATCGAAGCTGCGGCGCAAGCTCGCCGCCTGGGAAGGCTCCCGATCGACGGCCGCATCCGAGTGGTCAGCTCCCCATGGGCGGCGCTCAGCTTCGCCGAGCCCGACGACCAGGCCGCGCTCGCTGATCTCATCCATCGCCGCGAGATCGACGTGGTGATCATCGGCCCGCTGTCCCGCTCCGGGATGAGCGGTGCTGGGCTCCTTGCCGAGGTCAACGCCTTCATGGGGCTCGTCAGAGAAAGTACGGGAGCTTGCCGGGCGCCGAGTCGCGTTCGTGTTCGTCCACCATGAGAACAAGGGCGGTCAGGTATCCGGCGCCTGGGAAGGCTCCGGAGACGCGCTCCTACACGTCACCGGGCAGGGAGACGGCCGCACCCGCCTGTACTTCCAGAAGGCCCGCTGGTCGAGCGCCCACCACGCGACGGCCCCTCAGCCTCCACTGGACGGACGGCGAGGGTTTCGCGGTTGACGACACCCCCGAACTCGACGACGACACCCTCGGCGAGCAATTCTCGCGTTCATCGGTGAGAACCCCGGCACGGGCTGGGCGAAGGTCGAGAAGGCAACGCCCGGCACGAACGCCCAGCGTCGGCGAAGCGTTCGTGCCCGGCTATTCGCAGACGGGCAGATCCTCAACGTCGTCACGAACGACGGTCTCGATGTCGCGATTCGGGAGTGCCCGGAGCGCCGCGCAGCGCATCTCTATCGAGCCGATGACCCCACCATTTCTCATCTGCGTCCCGACCCGGACGCAGGCGGGACGCAGATGCGTCCGCTGGCGAGGAAAGCGGTCAGCGTCATCTGCGTCCTGCGTCCCTACCTATAAGGACGCAGGACGTAGGGACGCAGATTTCCCCGCCCTCAAACTCCCTTCTGGACGCACCCGAGAAGGGACGCCATGAGCAGCCCGTATACGGCGTCGTCCGGCTGGTCGCGGCCGTCCTCACCGACACCGAAATGACCCGGCTCCTCGACTGGCTCGCCGCGTCCCCCGCACGACGGGAACTGCTCGACCTCACCCTCCAACTCCGCGACGAACCACCCGACGGGCGGCGAGGCTAGCGATGCGTGAGCCGCTCGTACACCGCTCCCGGCTCGTCAGAAACTGACCGACGGCTCCGCAACGGTGGCGACGTCCTCGAACGTGACGACGTTCTCAAGCGCCGCCGCCCTACACAGGGCGAATGTTGTGACCGCAGCGATCACGAACCAGGCCGCCCCACCGAGTGCCGAAACCCAGATTGCGAGTGTCATCCACAACCCCTTCCTACCTAGGAAGGATTGTGGAGCCGCTCGTTTCCGGTAACCCCCCTCCGGGTGATCGGCCAGGCGCGAGAGGCGAGCTGGCGATGGCCGGCGCCGATCCGGCGGGCCACGAGCCGATCTCATCGTGAACGACCGTCTCCTCACGACCCGCGAGCTCTCCGAGCGTTGGGCGCTGTGCCCGGAAACGGTGTTGCGGATGAAGCGGGCCGGGAGGTCCCGTTCGTGACGCTGCCGTCCGGCGCTATCCGGTTCCGGCTCACGGATGTCGAGCGGTCGAGACGCCGGTACACTCGGAGCACAACATGAATGGGCGGGCGACGCTCGACACGCCCCCGCCCCTGACACCAGGAGGTTGAGTCCTGATGCATTCTGAGCGTAACCTTCCCACCCGCCCTGGCGGCGACCATGCCCGCTGAGCAGCGAGGGAGCACCTACCGGACAACCCGAGGCTGGGGCGATCCGCTGGCTCGAGGACGGCCGCCGGCAGAGCACCGCTCCGGATTCGCGTCACGGACAGAGGCGCGGAAGTGGTGGGCGGCGACCGTCCGTCCGCGGCTCCTCGGCCTCGAGGTACCCGTGGAGCGGAGCGACCCGACACTAGAGGCGTTCGTCGAGGAGTTGCTCGCGTCACTCGCCTCGACACGGGAGCCCGGACAGTGACCACGCACCGCGTTCGGCTCCGCTCGTGACCCGAAGCGCGTTCGGACGGCTCACCCTCCGGGAGCTAGAACCACGTGCCGCCGAGCTCGCAGCGTGGCGCGGGACGCTCCCGAAGGGATGCGCTACCCGTCATGGGATCGCTCCGCCAGGCGCTGCGGACCCGCCGTCCGCTGGGGGTACATGGCCAGGAACCCGGCGGAGCTCGCTCGGCCCAACCCGCAGCCGAAGATCCGAGAGGTTGACCCGTTCACGGCCGCCGAGGTCGACGTGATCGCCGAGGAGTTCGGCCACTACGGCCCGCTTGTTGTGTTCGCCGCCGAGACCGGCCTCCGCCCGGAGGAGTGGCTCGCGGTCGAGCGGCGCGACTGGCTCCGCGACGGGCGGACTGTGGTCGTGGAGCGAACGTTCTCGGACGGACTGAAGCCGTACGGGAAGACCGCACGGTCGCGACGACGGGTGCCGCTCGCACCCCGCGCCGAGACGGCGCTCGAGGCACGGCCCGGCGAGGATCGACACACCGCTCCTCTTCCCCGCACCCCGCGGCGGCTCCTCAACCTCCACAACTGGCGTCAGCGCGAGTGGTACCCGGCGCTCGAAGCGGCAGGCCTCACGGAACGGGGCCCGTACCGCTGCGTCACACGTCATCACGAACGCGCTCGCCGCCGGTGTCCCCACGTTCGACGTTGCCCGCTACGCCCGGCACGAGCGTTGCGATGATCGACCGCACCTACGGGCATCTGGCGCAGGACTCCGAGGATGCGTTCCGCCGCCGGCTCGCGGCCCACGAGCAGAAACGTTATGGCGTGGATCTGGTGTCGGACAAGCGCGACCGCTAACCCTCACCACACCGGGAACCCGCTCATAGACTCAAGCGGACGACGGGACTCGAACCCGCGACCCTTAGCTTGGGAAACCACCATCGCGCCCATACCAACGTGCGACAAACGAGGACGAACCCGCCACGCCATGCGGGTTTGCGGCGTGTTCGTAGATGGAGCCATGCGGCCTAGCTGAGCACGGGTTTCCGAGACGTTCTGCCGTTTTTCTGCCGTTATGAGCGACCCGATGGGGACCCGGCGAGGCCCGAGTGGGAGGACGAATCCGATACCGAGGCGTGGGCGCGGATTCGGGCGGCGATGCGAGCTCACCTCACCGCCGGGACGCCGGGCGCACGCTCACGCTTCCCGGACGGATGGGAGCTCGCGTTCGGATGGAGCTCGCACGGGGCGCCGGGTGGATTTCGGCGCCGGAGCTCAAGTTGCTCAGTTCCTGCTCGAAGCAATCCCGGCCGGGAACGTGTTGCTCATCCATGAGCCGCCGGTGCCGGGCCGAAGGCACTCGAGCAATCTCCGGGACGTAATCAGCGGCGTCGCTATGCAAGCCCGGGATGATCCGCGGAGTGCTCGAGCTGACCGAGCCGGGCGGCTGGCCGCTCGTGTCCCCGGTGATCGAAGTCGAGTTCGACGACACGACGCCGGTGTTCGTCGCCGACGGCGCCGCCCATACGCTCGACGCCGGGAGCGAGGGTGCTCCGGCGGCCGTGACGGTCGTTCGCCGTGAGGGCGTCTGGCGTCACTCCGACGGCGACGTCGACGAGCTCGAGCCGTCGATCGAATCGCGTCGAGCTCATCGTCGCCCCGTAACGGCCAGCGAGCGCCCACCCTAGCCTCTGACATAAGAGGCGTGGGAGGCCGGAGCCTCCCTCGGTGTCAATGCCTATCGCCGGTGCCGGTAACGACTTGAGCCCGTACTTCAAGGCTTCAATCGCCGCCGCGGCGATAATGGCGTCTCGCATACTCCTTACTCCGTGCTGCGAGGCGCTTGCTCTCGGAGCGTTTTCTAGGCGCTCCGGCGGCCTCGAGTAGGCCGCACTAACCACCGTTGAGCAAGGTCCCGACGGACGAACAGGTACCGCGAGCGCCACACTGCCGGGGCGCAAGGGCGGAACGGCTGGCCTAGGTTCCGACGGAGGTCATGACGACCTTGACGCGGACGAATGTCCCTGCAACGTCCGAGCATCGGTTTGTCCGGAGGTGGGAGTCGGAGATGGAGGTAATAACCGGTCCACGCCCACGCCTGTTGGGCGAGGCGGTGGTCTTATTCTTGCCCGGCCCTGTATGGGATTTGCAGGCAACGTTGGCCACGAAGCGGCCCGACGGGACACTAGTTCCATATAGATCATGACCCTGACTCTCTTGAGATAGCCGGGCGGCGCGACGAATTTCCGGAGGTATGAGCGTTCCTCTCCGACACGAGCAACAGGAGAGCATGAGGAGACGAGTTCTCGGTCTCCGGCTGACCTCGCACCGTAACGGCCGCGCTGCTTATGGCGCAGCCGACAATCAGCGTGCAACTAAAGACAGCGAGCGACCCTCATAGTGCAGATACGAGCCTGACGATGCAAGAGGTCCCCCGCGCTTTCCCACGTGCTGGCGCTCGATGACCGCGCTACCATGCGGGCGACCAGGCACGAGCCGTCCGGCGTTCTCCCGGAAGCGACGAGGCTCCTCATAGCACCGGGGGATGGTCAACCCTCCTCGACGCTGTTCGGGAGAACCGCGGAGCGAGCCCGCCAAGGATCGCAGCGGACGGCGGCAGGTCGCGCAGCCCCAGGGAGCGGAACGGCTGCACCGTTCACGCACGCCCGAAACCGAGGAGAGAACCATCATGACGAAACCGAGCAGGACGCAACCGCTCGCGCCGGGCGGCTATTCGAGGAACGCGCCGAGCTCGTCAAGAGAGCCGCGATGCGTG
>CAVQCG010000005.1:0-1053026 GCA_963710975.1 uncultured Thermoleophilia bacterium
GTCGCTACCTCGGGATCGTCCTCGACGGCCTCGGCCCGGAGCCGGCAACTCCGCTCGATCCCCAGGCGCCCGATCTCGCCCAGGTAGAGCAGTCGTTTCGGACGGCTCCCCGGCGCTGATCAGCGCGGGAGCACGATGTTCACGCGACGGGCCTTGGCGAGGTTCTGATTCGCCTCGGCGCCCTTCGCGTCGATCACGTAGTCGGCCTGCGCACCGAGGGCCTCGAGCTCTGTTTGCACCGCTGCCGCGCGGTCGCGCGAGAGCTGCTCGTTGAACGCGATGTCGCCGCGCTGGTCGGCGACCCCGATGAGGGTGATCGTCGGCCCGGGTGGCAGCTCTTCGATCGCAGCCGCCGCGCCCGCCACGACCGCCTTCGCCTTCGCGTTCAGCTCGGCGCTCCCCGTCGCGAAGTACACGGCATAGTCCGCATTGTCCTCGATGGCGACGAGGTCGAGGTCGGGCGGCAGCAGCACCGTGTCGATGCCGTGGAGGACGCCGTTCGAGGCCACGAGGTCCGGTTGCGTCACTGTCGCATCGCCGACCGTGATCGTGCCGCCATCGGCCACGACGTCGACCGCGCCTCCCTCCACGGTCTCCAGTGGCCCTGTTGCCAGATCGGCGGATTGCAGCGCGCCCGGCACGACGTGGTAGGTCAGGACGCGCTTCAGTGCGTTCGGATTCTTCGTCAGCGCATCGAGAACATCCGTGGGCAGGGCAGCGAATGCGGCGTCAGTCGGTGCGAACACCGTGTACGGGCCCTCGGTCCGAAGCGTCTCCGTCAGACCAGCCCCGTCGAGCAGCGCCGCGAGAGTCGCGAACTCGTCGGCTCCCAGAGCCGTGTCGATCAGATCGGCTGTCGCGGTCGAGTCGGGGCTTCCACTCAACGCGTCCGTGACCGAAGGCGGGTCGTCTGCTGCACCCACGGTGGTCTCGACGTCGTCGAGAGCGGTGTCAGTCGCAGCCGCCGTCACCGTCGTCGTCGCAGCCGTCGTCGTCGCTGCGCCCGGGTCGGAGTCACTTCCGGTACAGCTCGCGATCACCGCCGCGAGGATCACGCCGAGGAGCGCGAGCCCGCCGACCAGGACCCAGAGACCGCGCGGCTGATGCTCCTCTCGCTCTCGCGGCTCCATATCTGCGATCCTAGCGTCATGGACGGACCGGTCATCGTCGGATACGACGGCAAGGAAGCGGCGCAGCGTGCGCTCGATCGCGCGGTCGACGAGGCAAAGCAGCGAGGCGGCGGCCTGCTGGTCATCGCGGTCGAGGAGCTGCCCCTCAACCCGACCGACCCTCGCAACTACGGGACGCTCGACGACGGCCCGGTCTCGGTGGGACTGCCGGAGACGCCCGAGGTCGAGCACATGCTCGCCGAGGCGCGCACGCGTGTCGAGCCGTCAGGCGTCGACGCAGACTATCTCTGGGCTGCCGGCGATCCGGCTCGCGCGATCGTCGACCTCGCGAAGGATCGGAAGGCCGGGCTGATCGTGATCGGGAGCCATCATCACGGCCTCTTCGGGCGCATCTTCGGGCTCGATGTCGAGACGGACGTGAAGAAGCACGCCGGCTGCGACGTCGCCGTGGTCGAGTAACCGCTAGCGGTCAGGGTCGAGCACGATCTTCCCCTGCACTCCGCCGCGCTCGAGGCGCTCGTGCGCCGCGGCGACCTGTGAGAGCGGAACGACCGAATCGACGTACGACCGCACCTGGCCGCGTTCGACGAGAGCCCCGAGCGCGTCGAGCTTCTCCCGGCTCGGCGGGCTGAAGACGAAGTGGACGGTCGCGTTCCTGTCCCAGAGCGGGAGCAGCGACTGGGGGTCGGGAATGTCGACGATCGTGGCGAGCCGACCGAACGGGCGGAGGACCTCGCCGGATCGCGCGATCGCATCGCCACCGATCGTGTCGAGGACGAGATCCACGCCACCGTCAGTCTCGGCGCGAATCACCTCTGCGTAGTCCTCGCTCGTGTAGTCGATCAACCGGTCGACACCGATCGCCCTCACGAAGCCTGCGCCACGCGGGCTGCACGTCGCGAAGACGCGAGCGCCGGCGGCGCGGGCGATCTGGACGGCGTAGGAGCCGACACCGCCCGCAGCAGCGTGGATCAGGACGGTCTCTCCCGGACGAAGCTTGCCCCGCACGACGAGGCATTCCCACGCGGTCCCACCCGCGCACGGAATGCACGCTGCCTCCTCGTGCGAGATCCCCGCGGGTTTTCGCGCGGCGATCGCCGCGTCGATGACCGTGTACTGCGCGTAGCCGCCGTGCCCCTCGAAGGTCCGCGGCTGGGCGTAGACCTCGTCGCCTTTGGCGAAGTCGCCGACGTTCTCCCCCACTGCCTCCACGACGCCCGAGAGATCCGAGCCGATCACCGCAGGAAGCGCCAGCTCGTCCCGGTAGTCGCCCCGGCGCGTCTGGTAGTCGACCGGGTTCACGGCAGCTGCCCGGATCCGCACGAGCAGCTGGTCGGGGCCCGGAACGGGAACGGGAACCTCGGCCGCCTCGAGGACATCCGTGCCGCCGAAGGCTGTGAGCAGCACAGCCTTCATTGCCAGACGATACGCTTCTCGCCCCCACCGAAGGAGGAGTGATGCTTCCGACCAAGCTCGAAGAGATGTCCATCGAGGACTTCGGTGTCATCGACGGCTACGAGGTCGTCAGCTCCGACGGCCATTCGCTCGGCAACATCGACATGATCTTCGCCGAGATCTCGACAGGCAAGCCCGAGTGGCTCGGGCTCTGGGGCGGTGTCCCGTTCTCGCATCGACACATCGTTCCGATCGAGGGCGCCGAGCGTGACGCGACGACGATCAAGGTCCCGTTCACGAAGGACGTGGTCAAGCAGTCACCGAGCTACCACGAGGGCATCCTCGACAAGGGGAAGGACGTTCACATCACGCCTGAGCAGGAGGAAGCCGCCTTCGCCCTCTACGGCCTCGAGCATCCCGGCCCAACGGACGACGGATCTGCTCGCCTGCGCTCCACCAGCCCGGCCAGCTAGCCATCACCTCGCTTTGCGGAGGTACGCCCGCCAGGTCAGCGCCCACCGCTCCGGGTCGTTCATCGTGTCGCCCTCCATCTTGTGGACGGTGCTGCGGTGCGGGGACGAGCGGACGACCTCCGGATCGGAGTAGGCCTCGTCGGAGATCTGCCTGAGGATCTCCGCGTACGTGTCGAGGTCGGCCCGCGAGTACCGTCTCCGCCGGCTCGAGCGTCATCGGCTCCTCGACCAGCCACGGCTCGTGGCTCGGGAAGTACTGCGCGACGCCGAAGTCGGCCGTGCGACGCGCGACGTCGAGCGTGCCGACGCCCGTGTCCTCGTTCAGCTCCGCGCGAGGCTGTAGCGGATCTGCTCCAGGCGGGCGCCCGTGTTCCCGTCCGCGAACGACACCTCGATGCCGCGGACGTCCTCGAGCTTCTTCGCCAGGTAGTTGTTGTTCAGCACGGCGATCTCGGCGACCTCGCGCAGGCCCTCGGCGCCGAGCGCCAGCACCCACGCGTAGCGAGCGGACGACCGTCGCCGGCACGCCGTGGAACGCGCGCACCTTGCCGATCGACTGCGGGCGGTCGTCGTCGAGGCGGTAGCGGCTCGCCGTCGAACTCGACGGTCGGGCGTCGGCAGGAACGGCGCGAGCTCAGCCGTGACCCCGCAGGCGCCGACGGGCATCCCCATCGAGCAGTGCGGCGACGAGAACGTCTTGTGCAGGTTGAACTGGCAGAGGTCGAAGCCCGGCGTCGCGCGCGCGCGTGATGCCGAGGATGCCGTTGGCGTTCGCCT
Source organism: uncultured Thermoleophilia bacterium (assembly GCA_963710975.1). Lineage (GTDB taxonomy): Bacteria > Actinomycetota > Thermoleophilia > Gaiellales > Gaiellaceae > JBBQXH01. Next base: position 3,776 of record CAVQCG010000005.1, read on the forward strand.
GGTCGTAGTGGCAGATGCCGCCGGCCTCGTGGACGAGCTCGACGAACTCGTCGATATGCGGGTTGAAGATGCCCGTGTCCTCGGGGTTCGTGATCATCAGGCCCGGCGGTGCGCTCGGACAGCGCCGCCTTGAGCGCGTCGAGATCGGGGTAGCCCGTCGCTCGCCGGGGTAGAGCGTGACGACCTTGAAGCCGGCCGTCGCCGGGCCGGCGCCGTCGCACGGGTGCGAGAAGACCGTCGTGATGATCTCGTCGCGCTCGGGCCTCGCCGCGCGCCGCGTGGTAGGCCGCGATCATCCGCGCGTTCGCGTAGACCGCCTGGGAGCCGCCGCCGGGCTGGAACGGTGAACGGTCCATGCCCGAGATCTCGCAGAGGATCTGCTCGAAGCGGTGCAGATCGCCTCGAGGATCCCCTGCGACGGTGTCGTCGTCCTGGGACGGGTGCAGGTCGCGTGACCTTGTGGCGAGCGGATCAGCGCCTCGTTCACCTTCGGGCTGTACTTCATCGTGCAGGTGCCGAGCGCCGAGGTGGATGTCGACGTCGTTCGCCGAGCGTCTCCTGCGAGAGCCGCAGGAAGTGGCGCAGCACCTGGGGCTGGCGACAGCTCGGGCAGCGCCGGGCGGCGTCGAGCGGCGCAGCGCCGCCGGAATCGCCGAGACGCCGTCGCCGACGGCCTCGGCGATCCCGGACTCGACCGGCGGCGGGATGACGCCGCGCTCGCCCGGGCTCGACAGCTCGAGGATGAGCGGCTCGTTCCAGCTCGCCTGGTGGAAGGGGCGCAGCGACGCGTTCTCGTCGATCGTCGCCACGATGCCTCCTCAGGCCAGCGCCTCGCCGAGCGCGTCGGCGAGCCGGTCGATGTCGGCCTGGGTGTGCACCTCGGTCACGCAGACGAGCGCGCTCTGGCCGAGCTCCGGGAAGTCGCGCGAGAGGTCATGGCCGCCGAAGATGCCCGCCGCGCGGAGCGCCGCGGTTCACCTCGGCGACCGTCTTGCCCGTGTCGCTCGAGGTCGACCACGAACTCCTTGAAGAAGGGCGCGTCGAGCGCCGGGCGCGCGCACGCCCGGGAGCTCGCCGAGGCGCTGCCGCCGCGTACTGCGTGCGCTGCATGATCGCCCTGCCCGAGCTCGCGCCATCCCGTCCGGCCCGAGCAGCGCGAGGTAGACGCCGGCGGCGATCGCCCAGAGGCACTGCGTCGTGCCCGCGTAGTCGCGCGACTCGCCGCGCTGGACGTACGACATGCGCTCCCAGCGCACCTCGCCGAAGCCGTACTCGCCCTCGGACGTCGGCTCGAGCCCGACCAGGAACGTCGGGTACTCGGCGACGTAGCCGCTCCGTCGTCCGGCGTCGCGATGAAGCCCGGCGAGGCCGCCGCCGAAGTGCATGTGGATGCCGAGCGGCTGCAGCTCGCCGCAGACGATGTCGGCGCCGTAGCGCGGCGGCGCCTCGAGCACGCCGAGCGAGATCGGGTCGACGCCGACGACCGCGAGGGCGCCCGCAGCGTGCGCGCGGTCGGCGATCTCGCGCGACCCGGGCTCGATCGTGCCGAGGTAGGCCGGGTTCTCGACGTAGACGCAGGCGACGTCGTCGCCGACAGCGCGCAGCGAGCGCGTCGAGGTCGAGGGGCCCGGTCGTCGGAGTCGAACGGGATCCGCTCGACGGCGACCCAGCGGCCTGCAGTAGCCGTCGATGACCGCGAGTCGCTCGGGCGAGAGTCGAGGCGGGCACGAGCGCCGTGCCGCGACCGGTGATGGCGGCCGGCCATGCAGATCGCGCGTCGCCGCCGCGGACCCCCAGTCGTAGGTCGGCTGGCTGACCACGTCGCAGCTCGACGAGCTCGCCGACCATGCTCGCGTACTCGAAGAACGCCTGGAGCTTGCCGTGGTCGGTGTAGGTCTCGCCGTAGTAGGCGGTGAGGAACTCGCCCCGGTTCGACGATCTCGTCGCACACCGCCGGGACGTCGTGCTGCCAGCAGCCGCCGCCGAGGAAGCTGAGGGTTCCCGCGCAGCTCTCGTTCTTCGCGAGCATCGCCTCGAGGTGGCGGCGCAGCTCTGCCTCGGAGCGTGCGCGCGGCAGGGATGTCGAGCGGGCCGCCCGAAGCGCAGCCGCTCCGGGATTGCGGCGTACAGCTCGTCGGCGCGCTCGACGCCGATCTCGCGCAGCATCGCCTCCTTGATGCTCGGAACCGAGTTCGGGATGTAGGGGTGCGCGATCGTCTCCGGCATGCAGGCGGCCTCCTCGTTTCGGGACGATCCGACAATAACCCCCTACGAGGCGACGCGGTGGACGATCTCGCGCCCGTAGCCGGTGACGACGCGCCTGTAGCCGCTGAGCGCCGCGTCGATCCGAGCATCGCCCGTGTCGACGAGCAGCGGGCGCCCGCCGAGCGCAGCGAGCTTCGCCTCGGTCGCGACGATGACGACGTTCTCCACTCCGACGCGCTCGATGACCCTCGGCGAGAGCTGCTGGTTCCCGCGTCCGAGGACGAAGCCCTGGCCGCCGACCGGCGTGACGACGATCAGCGCATCGGGCGCCGCGAGCTCCAGCAGCCGCCGCTCGTCCGCGTCTGCCTCGACGAGGATGCGCCCCCTGACGGCGTCCACGCCGAGGAGCGACTTGTCGAGCCCGAGCTCCCGCATGAGGACGCCGGTCGTCGTTCCCGGGCCGACGAGGCAGAGCCGGTCGTCGAGCACGGTGTCGAGGAGGTACCGCGCGATGGCGTGCTGAGCGCTCCGTTCGCTCGCCGGGCTGCGCGACTTGCCGCCCTGGACACGTGTCGGTTCGGACGGCACGCGCAGATACCCGTGAAGGCGAGCCGACACCGACCCGGCGCGCAGGGCATCCTCGTCGACGTCCATGACCTCGGCATCCGCCAGGGGCGTGGCCCTCCCGGCCGCGACGCGCACCGCGATCTCACCCGCTGCGCGCGGGTTCACCGCGAAGACGGCGGAGTGCATCTTGACTCCCGCGGGAATCCCGAGAACCGGGATGCGATCGCCGACGGCTGCCAGAACGTCGACCGCGGTTCCGTCGCCGCCTGCGAAGAGCAGGAGATCGACGCCGCTCTCCGCGATCTCTGCGGCAAGGGCGCGCGTATCAGCCGCAGTCGTCACCTCACCGACTGCACCGACCCCGAGAGGGTCGAGCCCGGCTGCACGCGCATCCGTCTCCCCCATCGACCCCGCCGCGGCGAGAATCTCGGCGTTCGGGGCGGCCGCCGCCAGAATCGCGAGCGCCTGACGTGCCCGCAGCGGAGCCTGCGGCTCGGCGCCCTGAGCGCGGGCCTCGGCGACGAGCCGCGGATCGTCGCTGCCCTTGAGCGCGGCCGGGCCGCCGATACCGGCGACCGGGTTGATGATGAGGCCGAGACGCGGTGGCATCCCGGCCCCATCATCGCGGTTGAAGCTAGCGTCCGGTGTTCGAGACGGGCTTGTTCGTGATGCTCGCCGCGTCGTTCCCCGCCGCGTCCTGCAGCGGGTTGCGTCGCGGGAGCCGTGTAGCTAAGCGTCACGACTTGGCCTACCGTCGACGGCGAGGAGCCAGCGTCAGGAGCACCTTCGACCCGAGATGGTAACGGCGGAGACACCCCTGGCGACGCCGGCCACAGTCACGGCGAACGAGCTCGCCGCGGGCTTCGAGGCGGGTCGAGCGCCTCGTTGTAGGTCATCGTCAACGTCGTCAGTCACCACCGAAGCGCTGACGAAGCTCGGAGGCGTGACATCGCCGCCGCCGCCTGTGTTGTTCGTCCACGGTCTGGCGGCAGAATCTGACCGCATCGTTCCCGGCAACGTCCTGAAGAACCGCGCCCGACACCGGCTTCGTGTACCCCACGGTCACCGTGTTACCGGCGACGACCGGCGAGGCCAGCGTCAACGTGACCACCGAGCCCGGACCTGGCACGCTCGGACACCGCGCGCCACACTGTTCACCGTGACCGCGAACGCGCGTCGCCACCGGCGTCGATGCCGTGTCGAGCGCCTCGTTGTAGGTCATCGTCAGCGTCGACCCGTTCACCGAAGCGCTCGAGAACAGCGGGGCCGTCGTATCGCCGCCGCCACCGCCGGTCGAGTACACCGCGTGGAGCTCGATGGCGGTCAGCTGGAGCTGGATCGCGTCGCCCTCGACGCTCCTGGGACGTTCGCCCAGCGTAGCTTCAGCTGCGCGCCGTCCCAGTCGGCCTTCGTGCCGGCGACGAGGCCGGTAAGGGTGACGTTCGAGATCGTGATCCAGCCACCGGTTCCCGGATTGGCGGTTCCGACGGGAACCTCGTTCGACAGGGTCGTCGTGCCGTTCGACTTCACGAGTTGCGCGTACAGCGTGATGGCGTCGTCGACCCTGCCGACCGTCCGGAACTCGGGCGTCGAGCGTCAGCGACGTGATGCTGACGAAGTTCGCCGGAGTGTCGGTCAGCTGCGCGAAGAACCTGCCCGTCAGCCCGCTGTCGTTCCGGATGTAGGTGGTCGCGTCGTCAGGCGTCGCGATTCCGTCGTCGATCGCCTGGAACAGGTTGGTCGTAGCGCTGGCCTGCGTCTTGATCGCCGCATCGCGAGTGCCGTCGCCGTTCGGGATGAGGGTGGCCGTCGTGCCGCCGCCTCCAGCGGTGTTGTTGGTGACCGCCTGATCCGTCAGAGCCACCGCGTCGTTGCCGGCGACATCCTGGAGCGGGCTCGCTCCGGGAACGGCGTAGCTGACGGTGACGGTGTCGCCCGCGACGACCGCCGACGAGAGCGTGAGAGTCACGGCCGATCCGGCAATCGCGACGTTCGTGACGCTCCGGGTCGCGCCGTTCACCTTCGCCGAAAACGCTGCGTTCGCGGGCTTGGAGGCCGCGTCGAGCGCTTCGTTGTAGGTCAGCGTCAGGGTCGACCCGTTCACGGCGGCAGTCGAGAGGGCGGGCGGGGTCACGTCGCCGCCGCCGCCGCCGGTCGAGTAGGCGGCATGGAGCTCGGTCGCGGTCAGACGGAGACGGTTGCCGTTGTCTGGCGTGGCGCCGCCCTGAGTCCAGTCCCAGCTCAGCTTGAGCAGAGCCCCGTCCCAGTCGGTTTTCGTTCCACCGACGATCGCAGGGAGCGTGACCCCGGCGACCGTCGCGAAGGCGCTCAGGCCGGGGTTCGTTGCGACTGTGGCCTCGCCGGAGAGCGGCGTTGTGCCGTCAGCCTTGAAGATCTGCGCCTTGAGGACGGTCGTGTCATCGATCCGGCTGATCAACCTCGCGCGGATATCGATGGTCACCGCGGTCATCGCCGTGAAGTTCGACGGCGTGTCGGTGAGCTGGACGACGAGGTTGCCGTCCGCGCCTCCCGCGATCGTCGCGTCGTTCTGCACGTACGTCGTGCCGTCGTCCGGAGTCGCGATGCCTTCGTCGATGTAGCTGAAGAGATTCGCCGTGACACCGCCATTCGCGGAGATCTTCAACTTCGAGAAGTCGGCAGGCCCCGTCGGGATCAGGCTGAACGCCGGCCCGGCGGGTGTCAGCGTGTCGTAGGAGTGCCAGTAGTCGCGGATGTCGACCGGGCTGGTCTGCTTGTTCGTGGCGAGCACGACGAGGCCGGTCGAGACCGACACAAGCTGCTTCGTCGACGTCGCGTTGTTCATCTTCAGGGCGCTCGCATCCTTGATCCTGTCGGTGCTCAGGCCGGGTGCGGCGCCGTCCGTCTCGGCCTGCGAGAGGGGGAGCGTCTTCTCGACGATCGTGCCGCCGGTGTCCGGCGCGGTCATGAACACGTGGGCGCTCGCCGAGTCGAGTACGACGATCGGACGGGTAAGGCTGCCGGAGCCGCCGCCGGCGTCACCGAATGGGTGCTTGACCCACGTTCCATCGGTCTTCCGCACCAGGAGCTGGACGATCTGCGTCCCGCTCAGAACGGTCTTGGTGGCAGCGAAGACGCGGCCCGACGCGTCGGCCTTCAGGTTGATGTGGTCGTCAGCCATGTTCGTGCCGCCGATCGCGGTCTCGGGGGCGCTCCAGGTTCCGTCCGGTTGGCCGTCGACGTGGACGGAGAACAGCATCGCGCTGCTCGCCGGGGTCACGGAGTCCTGATCGCTCCACATGACGCCGATCTTGTTCCCGCCGAAGGCGACGACCGAGGAGATGTCATCGAAGGGGGTGAGCCGCCGAGCCGAGAAGCGGATTGTTCGAGAGCTTGAACGGCGTCCCCCACTGAGCGTCGTTGCCGTTGGTCGTGTTGACCATCACGAACAGCTGCCCGGTGTTGTCCTTCTGCGTCCAGGTTGCCCAGAGCTTGCCGCCCGGGTTCTTGTCGATGACAAGCGTCTCCGAGCTCGTGTCGTTGATCGAAACCGGGAAGCCGGTGTCGAGCGCGTACGTCCCGCCGCTGTAGCTGTAGCGGTAGAGGCGGCTCGGGTTGCCACTGGTTCCTGTCCCCTCCTCCTTCATGACGTGGGAGGCGACATAGAGCTTGGAACCGTCCCAGAGCGCATCCGCAAGCGTGGTCGAGCGGTCGTCCACAGCGACGCCGGTATCCGACCACTGCTGCGTCTGGACGCTCAGCTTGAAGATGTGGAAGTCCGTGGAGGCCGAGTCGAACATGACCGCCCACCATGCGCCGTCGTTGAACCACAGCTTGGATTCCGGCTTCGTGCCGGAGGGACCGGGCGACACACCGCTCCCGTAGCCGGTGAATGACTGGTCCTGGTGTCCGATGTCGCCCACGTCTGCGCTTGCGACCGGAGCCGCGAAAGCGAGCAGGGCAAGGAGCGTGGCCGCGACGAAGGCGGCAAGGGGGGTCCGGGGCATGTCCCCCAATGTAGTGATACGTAGTGAGTTCGCAAGGCCGGACCAGTCGATCGGGCGGGTCCAGGTCGATCCTTTACCGACTTCTTACATGTGGGGTAGGACGGGCCACGCAAAGGAGCCCGAGCGCAGCTCGTAGCAGCCCCCGGCCGGAAGCTCTAGGAGCCAGGCTCCGGGCGGGCGATGTTCGCGGCTCCGCCCTCCGCGTCTTCCCAATCGACCCAGCTGATGCCGCTGTGCTCGACGAAGGCACGGACGGCGACCCCGATCGTCGGAAAGAAACGATGGCGGCCGACCCGTTCCACGAGGCCGTACAGGACGAGCCGGTCGCGAACGTGGCCCTTGAGCTCGGCGAAAGCGAGCTCGACGCCGTCCTCGGCAAGCTCGCGATCGAGGTCCTCGAGCATCTCGGCGGCGGTGATGTCGACGTCCGTGATCGGCTCAGCCGCGACGATCACCCATGAGACCGGAGTCTCGCTCTCCCGCACGAGCCGAATGACCTGGTCCTGGAAGTAGTCGGCGTTCGCGAAGAAGAGAGGCGCGTCGAAGCGGTACAGGACGAGCCCGGGAACCTGCACTGCCTCCGGATGCCGCCCGACGTCGTGGTAGCCCTTCATGCCGGGGACGCGGCCGAGCACCGTGTCGTGGGGTCTCCATGCTCGCTGCAGGAAGATGAGCAGCGAGAGACCGACGGCAACCCCGATCCCGGGCAGGACGCCGAGAAGCATGACGCCGAGGAATCCGGCCAGAGCGACCGCCGCTTCCGAGCGCCGGACGCGCCACAGGCGGCGCAGCGTGTCCACGTCGATCAGCCGGATGACGGCCGCCATGACGACCGCGGCCAGAGCGGCCGACGGAATGTTCTTTACGAGGCCCGTCGCAAACGCGAGGAGGACGGCCAGGCTCACCGCCCCGACGACCCCGGTGAGCTGGGTCTTCGATCCGGCGGACTCTGCCACCGGTGTTCGAGAGGAGCTGCTCGAGATCGGGAAGCCCTGGAAGAAGCCCGCCGCCGCGTTCGCCGCCCCGAGTGCCGCGAGCTCTCGGTTCTGGTCGACGTCCTGTCTGAGGCGGCCGGCATAGCTCCGTGAGAGGACGCTCGTGTCCGCGAACGCAACGAACGCGATCGCAACCGCTGCGCCGGCGAGGTGCCCGAGATCCGAGGCGCTGACGGAAGGAACCGCAAACGACGGGAGCCCCGATGGAATCTCGCCGACGACCGCAACGCTGCCCGCGAGGCCGAGCGCGCCCACCACCACGGTCGCACCGACGACAGCGACGAACACGCCCGGCACTTTCGGAGCGAAGGCCCCGCAGACCAGGATGACCGCAAGACACGCGAGGCCGATTGCCAGCGCCTGCCAGTTCGTCTGGTCGATTCCGCCGACGAAGCCTCGTACGTCGGCGACGAAGGTGTCTCCATCGACCGAGAAGCCGAAGAGCTTCGGAAGCTGGGAGGCGATCACGGTCAGCGCGATCCCGGCCAGGTACCCGACACGGACCGGCTTCGACAGGAGGTCTGTCATGAAGCCGAACTTTGCGATCCCACCAAGGATGCAGAGGCCGCCGACGAGGAGCGCCAGCATTCCCGCGAGCTCGATTCGCTCGGACATGTCTCCGGGAGCGGCGAGCGGCACGATCGCGGCAGCAACGAGCGGTGCAACGGCTGAGTCGGGCCCGAGCACCAGGATGCGCGACGGCCCGAAGACGGCGTAGACGAGGAGGGGAACAAGGGTCGCATAGAGGCCCGTCACCGGAGGGAGGCCCGCGAGCTCCGCGTAGGCCATGCCCTGCGGGACGAGCAGCGCCGTGAGGACGAGGCCGGCGACGAGGTCGTGTCGAAGCCAGCAGCGCCTGTATGTTCGCGCGACAGCCACCGCCGGGACCAGGCGGACGATCTTCCCCCTCGGGGTCACGACGGGCATAGCTTAGAAGTGGTTCAGCGAGGAGCGCTCGAACCGTTCTCTGCGACGGCATCGAGGGCGTCGTTCACCAGCTGATCCGCGAGGACGTTGTGCTCTCTCCGTACGGCCGTGTAGGTCACCTGCCCGACCTGACGGGCCAGCCTGGCCGCCTCGAGCGACAGGTCGATCAGCGCCGCGTTCTTGACCTTGTACTCACCCCGCATCTGCTTGACCAGGAGCTCGGAGTCGGACACGACCTCGACCTCGGAGACACCCAGCTCGAGCGCTCTCGCGAGCCCCGCCGTCAGCGCGCGGTACTCCGCGACGTTGTTTGTTGCGACGCCGATCGCCTCGCCGTTTGCCGCGAGCACGGTCCCGTCGTCCGCTTCGAGCACGTAGGCCGACGCCGCCGGCCCGGGGTTTCCGCGAGCGCCCCCGTCGGTGAAGAGCCGCGCCTTCATGCGTCGACGAGCTCGTACACGTCGTAGGCGGGCTCCTCGTACGGATGCGCCTCGCGAAGGGCGGCGATGACCTCGGACTGGCGCTCCACGGGGAAGACCGTCTCGAGCCGGATCTCCCCGACCCGCTGCTCGACTCCGGGCCGTCCGATCGTCGGATCCGTTCCCTCGCCGCCGACGAACGTTCCAGTGCCGTCGGTGTAGAAGGAGCAGCGTTCGTAGCCACCTATCCGGCCGGCGCCCGCCTCGAAGAGCGCTTCGCGAACGACGTCGAGCGCCTGCCGTGGGACGAAGACGACGAGCTTGCGGTTCAAATCTCGACCTCGCTGACCTGCATCAGTTGTTGTCGATCTGCGCGCGTTGCAGGTGGCCCGAGTAGTCGACGTAGAGCGCCTTCCACTCGGTGTAGAAATCGAGGGCGGCCTGGCCGGCTTCGCGATGGCCGTTCCCTGTCTCCTTCATGCCGCCGAACGGAAGATGAACCTCGGCGCCGGTCGTGCCGGCGTTCACGTAGGTGATTCCCGTGCGCAGGTCGCGCATCGCGCGAAACGCCCTGTTGACGTCCTGCGTGAAGATCGAGGAGGACAGCCCGAACCTGACGCCGTTTGCGATCCGGATCGCATCGTCGATATCGGTCGCACGAATCAGGGCCGTCGTCGGCCCGAAGATCTCCTCCTGCGCGATCCTCATGTCCGGGTCGACGTCCGCGAAGACCGTCGGGCGGTAGAAGAATCCCCGATCGAGCCCGTTCTCGGTCGCGACCTCGCCACCCGTCAGGAGCTTCGCGCCCTCCCCCACGCCGACCTCCGTGTACGAGTGGATCTTCTCGAGCGCCGCGCGGTTCACGACCGGCCCGATATCGGTGTCGGGATCGAGGCCGTTTCCCAGCCGGAGCTTCTCGGCGCGCTTCACCAGGTCGCCCTGGAGGCGATCGTAGACCTTCCCCGTGGCGATGACCCGGCTCGCCGCGGTGCAGCGCTGGCCCGACGTCCCGAAGGCCGACCACAGGATCCCATCGACGGCGAGGTCGAGGTTCGCGTCGTCCATGACGATGATCGCGTTCTTGCCGCCGAGCTCGAGATGGACGTTCTTCAGGTGGGGCGCCGCGTTCTCGAGCACACGCGCGCCGACCTCGCGTGATCCGGTGAACGAGATCAGAGGGACCTCCTCGTGGCGGACGAGGTGCTCGCCGACGGTCTCTCCCGCGCCATGGACGACGTTCAGCACCCCCGGTGGCAGGCCGGCTTCCTCGAAGATCTCCACGAAGCGCTCGCCGAGTAGCGGCGTGTCCTCTGCCGGCTTGAAGACGACGGTGTCGCCGCAGACGAGGGCGGGCGCGATCTTCCAGCTCGGGATAGCGATCGGGAAGTTCCACGGCGTGATCGCACCGACCACGCCGACGGGCATGCGCACGCTCATCATGAACTTGTCGGGCAGCTCGGAAGGCGTCGTGTGACCGAAGAGGCGCCTACCTTCTCCGGCCATGTAGTAGGTCATGTCGATCGCTTCCTGGACGTCGCCGCCCGCCTCGGCCCGGACCTTGCCCATCTCGCGCACCATCAGCTCGGTCAGCTCGTCCTTCCGAGCGACGAACGCCTGCGCGACACGGAAGAGGATCTCGGCTCGCTTCGGGGCAGGCACGAGGCGCCAGCTCGTCCATGCATCCTTCGCCGCTGCGATCGCCCGATCCATGTCGGACGCCGTCGAGAGCGGGAAGACGCCGATCAGCTCGCCGGTCGCCGGATCGACCGACTCGAAGGTCTCGCCTCCGGTCGCGTCGACCCACTCGCCTCCGACGTAGTTCCGGTAGGTCCTCGCGGTCACTAGAAGCGCGGGATGTCCGGCTGAACGCTGCCGGCCTCGTCGAGCACCCCGTTCCACTCCTGGAACCGCTGGTCGAGCTCGTCCGTCTCGTAGCCTCGTCCGGCGAGGCGCACCGGCGCGCTTCCGTCGAGCACCACCCGGTACTGGTACCAGGAGATGTCCCAGACGACGCTGATCACGACCTCCTGGTTGGTGCCGGAGAGCTGGAGCAGGCTGACCTGCGGCTGGCCCAGACTCTTGGCGATTCCGGCGACCGTGCGCTTGTACGGGCTGTCGTTGAAGAGCTCCGCTGCCTCGAGGATCGCCTGTTCGTGGGGCGTGAGCCGTCGCAGCATCGGCTCGTGGAGCGCCGGCGTTTCCGCCTCCCCTCTTCGGCTATCGAGCAGGCCGATGTGCGGCAACCGTCGCTTGCGCCGCTTGCCTTCGGCGACCAGCAGCGTGGTCGGGCTCCCCTCCCTGATCCAGCCACGGGCGATCGCCTCGTCGGCGCAGAGAGCGCAGACGTCGACCCAGTCCGCGCCGCCCGGCGAGTACCGCGTCGCCCGCTCACCCAGCAGCAGCGTCCGGTCGCAGACCCCGCAGGTGCGCAGGACGTCGACCTTCTTGACGATCACGCCTTCGCCTCCTCTTTCGCCTTCTTCGTCTCGTCGATCAGCTTCTGGGCGATGTGGGAGGGAACTTCCTCGTAGCGCAGGAAGTGCATCGAGTAGTCACCACGCCCGCCCGTAAGCGAGACCAGTGACTGGTTGTAGGTGAGGATCTCGGCCATCGGCACCTCGGCGTGGATCGTCGTCATCCCCCCGACGGGATCCATCCCGAGCAGACGCCCGCGGCGTGAGTTGAGATCGCCGTTCACGGCGCCGACGGAGTCGTCCGGAACCGTCGCATCGAGCGACATGATCGGTTCGAGAAGCACCGGGTCGGCCTTGGCGTAGGCATCCTTGAAGGCCATCGAGCCGGCGATCTTGAACGCCATCTCCGACGAGTCGACGTTGTGGTACTGCCCGTCGACCAGCCGCACGCGCACGCCCTGAACCGGGGCGCCGGCGAGCTCACCGGATCGCATCGCCTCCTGGATCCCCTTGTCGACAGCCGGACGGAAGCTCTGCGGGATGACCCCGCCCACGATCTTGTCGACGAACTCGTAGCCCTCGTGCCCCTCGAGCGGCTCGAGAACGATGTCGCAGTCGCCGAACTGGCCGCGGCCACCGGTCTGCTTCTTGTAGCGATGCCGGGCGCGTGACTCCTTCCGGATCGTCTCCAGATATGGAACGCGAGGCTGGTGCAGCTCGACCTCGACGCCGAAGCGACGCTTGAGCCGGTCGACCGCGACCTCGACGTGCATCTGGCTCATCCCCGCGAGGAGCTGCTCCCCCGTCTGCTCGTCCCGGCGCAGTACGAGGGTCGGATCCTCCTCGGCGAGCCGGCGCAACGCGGAGGTCACCTTCTCCTCGTCGCCCTTCGCCTTCGGGGTCACCGCGAAGCTCATCACCGGCTGCGGGAACGCGATCGGGTCGACCTCGGGCGGCTTGTCGCTGGCCGAGAGAACGTCTCCTGTCATCGCCTCCTTGAGCTTCGCGACGGCGCCGATGTCGCCCGCGACGAATTCGGCCGCCTGCTGGTGATCCTTGCCCTGGAGCACCATGAGCTGACCGAGTCGCTCCTTCCCCCTGGTGCGCGAGTTGACGATCGTCGAGTCACCCTTGAGCGATCCCGCGAGGACCCGGAAGACTGTGATCTTGCCGGCAAACGGGTCGGCGACGGTCTTGAAGACGAACGCGGCCGTACCGTCTGACGCTGCCTCGTCCATCTTCTCGGCCGGGGACGGGATTCCCTCGACGAGCAGATCGAGGAGACCGGTCGTGCCGAGGTTCTGCGTGGCAGCTCCGCAGCCGACGGGAAAGAGCTCTCCGCGGAAGACGGCGGCCTCGAGTGCGCGGGAGAGCTCTTCCCCGCCGATCTCCTCGCCCTCGAGGTACCGCTCCATGATCGCCTCGTCCGTCTCGACGACGGCGTCGACGAGCTTCTCCCGGTACTCAGCTGCCTGGTCGGCGATCTCAGCCGACATCTCGACCGGCGAGCCCTCGCGCTGCCCGTTCGGCGTCATGTACGTACGCAGATGCAGCAGGTCGACGACGCCCGTCAGCTCGTGCTCGTGTCCGATCGGGATCTGAACGGCGACGCACCGCTCGGAGAGCTGCGCGCGAATCTGGTCGAGGGCGACGAAGAAGTCCGCTCGCTCGCGGTCGAGCATGTTCACGAAGAGGAGGCGCGAGACACCGAGCTGCTCACATCGCGCCCACAGACGCCCTGTCTGAACCTCCACCCCGGCGACGCCGTTCAGGACGACGAGCGCTCCCTCGACGACACGCAGCGACGCGAGGGTGTCGGCCTGGAACCCGGCGTCGCCCGGCGTATCGACCAGGTTGATCTTCGTGCCCTGCCACTCGAGATGGCAGAGCGCCGCGGAAAGCGACATCTGTCGCTTGTGCTCGTCCTCGTCCCAGTCGGCCACCGTCGATCCCTGCTCGACCGAGCCGAGGCGGTTCGTGGCTCCGGACTGGAAGAGCAGCGCCTCGACGAGCGACGTCTTTCCCGTTCCACGATGGCCGACGACAGCGACGTTACGGATCGAGCTCGGATCGTGCGCAGACATGGACGAACGTTCCTCCCTTCGGTTCCTACCGGCCGAGGGAGTGTAACGCGCTGTGGATAAAGCTATGGGCGATACACGGCGGCTCGCCGCCGCTGACCAGCTGTCGCGCCCGGCCGCTCAGCCCTAACGCTCGAGCGTGGCTCGCGACTGGGCCGCAGCGAGCCGCGCCTTCAGGCGCAGGATCGCCTTCGTGTGGAGCTGCGAAACGCGCGATTCGGTCACGCCGAGCACCTCGCCGATCTCACGCAGCGTTAGCTCTTCGTAGTAGTAGAGCGTGATGACGAGCTTCTCGCGCTCCGGCAGAGCCGCTATCGCCTCGCCGATCATTTCCTTGACCTCGGTCGCCTCGATCTCGCCGCCGGGCTCGACCGAGTTCGGGTCCTCGAGCGTGTCGACGAGCGACACGGCGTCGCCCGACCCGGTCGGGCTCGACCAGAGCTCGTCGAGCGCACCGATCGACGACCGAGAGATCTCGAGCAGCGCGTCGTCGAGCTCTTCTTCGGTCACGCCCATCTTCCCGGCGATCTCCTCGTCCGTCGGCGGCCGCATGAGCTGCGCCTCGAGCTGAGCTATCGCGCGTTCGATCTCCCGCGCGCGAGAGCGAACCGACCGCGGCACCCAGTCGAGCGAGCGGAGCTCATCGATGATCGCGCCTCGAATCCGGGCGATCGCGTATGTCTCGAACTTCACGTCTCGGTTCAGGTCGTATCGCTCAATCGCGTCGATGAGCCCGAGCAGGCCGTACGACACGAGGTCGCTCTCGTCGACATGCGCAGGGAGGCTCGCCCCCAGGCGCCCGGCGACGTACTTGACCAGTGGCGCGTACGTGAGGATCAGCCGATCTCGCAGCTGCCGGTCGGGCCCCGACTTGTACTGCACCCAGAGGGTCTGAACGTCTTCGACCTGCGCCACGGCCTGAAGGATACGACCCTTAACGGAGAGCACGGTAGGAGAGCTCACCCATCCACGCCGCAAGCGCCCCGGCGGCCACGGCGACGATCCATGCCCCGCCGGTCACCGCGTAGACCGCGACGCCGATGAAGCAGACGGCTATCCCGAGGAACAGCACACCGAGCGAGCGACGCTTCGGCCGGGCCATGTTGCGGAGTCTAGGGGCGTGGCGAGCTGTGACCCGAGTACAATTCGCCACCCGAAGGGCAGTAGCTCAATTGGCAGAGCACCGGTCTCCAAAACCGGGGGTTGCAGGTTCGAGTCCTGCCTGCCCTGTTAGACATCAGGGGGTCAAGAAGCGCCTAATAGCAGGCGATTTCCAGATGTTGCGGCGGGCGACGGTGGGTGATCGGAAGCTGAAGGAAGGGCCGGAAAGGCTCTCTAAGCGGAGCCAGGACCGTCGCAATACCATCGCACGGTGCCGCTCGTTGACTGACCGCGGCTCGTCAGGCGTGCAGACACGGCACGAGCGTCGCTGCCTGCAAGGCAAGATGAGCCTGAACTCGTGAGCGCGATCCGAGCCGCCGTCCTTTTGGTTGTCCTGGCTGCCGGGGCGGGGGCGCTGGTCTGGGTGCTGTCGCCGTTGGGTGGGCCTGAGGCGATCACGGTCTCGGTCGACGGGGCGCGGCGGGAGGTGGCGGCCGACTCAACGCTGGCGAGCCTCGCGCTTACGCCCGAGACCGGAGACCTGCTCGACGTTGAGGGCGACGTGTTGCAGGCCGGCTTGTACGCTGGAGCGATCCTGCTCGACGGCGTCGCCGTGCCGGGCTCGGCCGTGCTGCATGAGGGCGACGCTATCCGCGTCGTGCACGGGCGGGATCGCCGTGAGGCGACGGTGCGCGAGATCGTCCCGGTGGCCGGCGGCGTTCCTGCTAACCCGCAGTTCGACCTCTCCATGGCCCCTGGGGAGCAGATCGTCAGGCGGGGTGCGCAGTCGCACAAGCTGGTGTCGTCGACGTTCCGAGCGACCGGCGAGGCGCGGACTCCCCGCGCCGTCGCCCTCACGTTCGACGACGGGCCCTGGCCCAACACAACCGCGAAAGTGCTCCAGATCCTCGAGCGCATGCGGGCCCGGGCGACGTTCTTCACAATCGGCGCCCAGGTCGAGCGGTATCCGCAACTCGTGCGGCGACAGCTCCGCGCCGGAATGACAGTCGGCAACCACACCTACAGCCACCCCTACTCGCCCCCGTTCGACCGACAGCCACCCAAACGGATCCGTCAGGAGATCGAAGGTGGGGCACGGGCGCTCGCCAGCCTTGGCGTCGACACGGTGCTGTTCCGCCCGCCCGGCGGCGCCTCCTCCGAGAGAGTCGTCTCGATCGCCGGCGAGCTCGGCCAGCGCGTTGTCCTCTGGACGATCGACCCTAAGGATTGGCGCGCCGGGACAACCGCAAAACAGATCAGCCGACGCGTGCTACGCGCGGTCGCGCCCGGCTCTATCGTCCTGCTCCACGACGGCGGCGGCAACCGCTCAGCCACCATCAAGGCACTGCCCGAGATCATCAGAGGAATCAGAAGAAAGGGACTACACCTCGCCCTCGTCGAGCCGACCTGACACCACCCGCCCGAGCGGACAGACCCAGCAGGCCGCGCGCCTCTGAGCAGACAATCGTCCCTTACGTGACACGGGCTGCTCGACCAGGCGCCAACGGGAGGCCGGTCGACGAGTTTCGGCCATCTGCCATGGCGGCGGCTTGAAAGCTCATGCGGTTGAGTCGCGTGCCTGCCTGATCGAGAGGGCGTGTTCGCTCGTTACGGGCACTCTCGAGCTGTGCGCTTGTGCCGGGCATACCAGAGTTCGAACCGTCCGCGCGGCGTCGCGAGATAGGCCCCCAGCTGCCGTTCGAAGCCCTCTACCTCGTCACGGAGCTGGAACAGCTGGTAGTCGAGCCAGCGCTGGTGATCGCAGCGATGAACGCCGCTCTCTCGCTGATCGAGCGACGCGCCGCAATCAGGACAGGGCATGAAGCGGGAGAGAAACACAAGACCTTCCTGAAAGAGCCTCTATTACGATCCAGATCCCAGCGATCACAGCGCCATACCTCCAGCTTGCGGGTCGGCTCGGAACGTCGTACCCTCCTCGCTTGAGGGCGCGGTGTGGCTTCAGCCACAGTGTGAGGAGGTGTTCGGATGGCCCAGGACAACGCCACCATCGCGCGGACGCTCTACGAGGACTGGAACAAGCGAGACTTCGACCATCTCGCCAGCCTGGTCGCAAGCGACGGTGAGATCGTGCTCGTCGGCTCAGACACCCGCTTCCAAGGCCCAGACGGCGCCAAGGAGTTCTCGCGCATGTGGGCAGATGGCTTCCCCGACGGACGCGTCGAGTTCGAAACCGTGACCGACGCCGGCGACACCATCGTCATTCAACACACTGGCAGAGGAACACATACAGGCACGCTGCGATCACCCGGCGGGGAAATCCCGGCAACCGGGCGATCCGTCACCCTGCAGCTCTGCGACGTCATCCGCCTACGCGACGGCAAGATCAGGTCACTCCACAGTTACTTCGACTCCGCCTCACTGCTCACGCAGATCGGCGTCATGCCCGCGACCGAGTCCGGAGTCACCAACTAAGGCACACGCCCGCCGCGCCCCTCCGCAAAGGCTAGTAGATCTCAATCCTCAACTAGGACAGGTACCGGCGAGCCGGACTTTCCAGGCTCGCGCAGGAGTACCGGGGTAGTTATTACAGGATGGCGAATCGTGCGACGGTGGTCATCCGCATTCGGACGGATGAGGGTCTCGTCGGTGTGGCCTATGCGGGCGACGAGGACGAGACGCTTGCACGGATCGTCGCCGTCGTCAGGGACGAGATTGCGCCGCGTGTGATCGGGGAGGATGCGCTGTGCGTGGAGCGGTGCTGGGCGCGTGCGTTCCCGGTGACGTTCGATCAGCTGCGGGATCGCAGGGTGGCGCTCGTCGCGCTCGCTCTGGTCGACCACGCGCTCTGGGATCTCGTTGGCAAGGCGAGCGGACTGCCGCTCTGGCGCCTGTGGGGAGGGTTCCGCGATCGCATGCCGGTGAACATCATCGGCGGCTACTACGGGCGGGACCTGGAAGGCATCTGCGACGAGGTGTCCGAATGGGTCGAGATGGGGTTCCGCGGATGCAAGTTCAAGATCGGCCAGCTGACCCCGGCGGAGGATGCGGAGCGCGTCCGGGTGGTACGGGAGACGGCCGGCCCGGACTTCGTCATCACCGTCGACGCAAACCAGGGCTACCCGCTTGGCGCCGCGCTCGAGGTCGCCGACAGGATCCGCGAGCTCGACATCCGCTGGTTCGAGGAGCCGTGCCAGTGGCGATCCGATCGACGCTCGCTGCGCGAGGTACGTGCGCGGGCAGGAATCCCCACCTGCGCCGGCCAGAGCGAGCATTCAGCCGCCGGCTGCCAGAACCTGTTCGAGCTCGGCGCGGTCGACGTCTGCAACTTCGACGCCTCCTGGTCCGGCGGCTGCACCGAGTGGCGCCGGATGGCAGCCGTCGCGCACGTGTACGAAGTCGAGGTCGGCCATCACGAGGAACCCCACGTGGCGCTCCACCGGTCCGTGAGCTTTTGGTCAGAGTGAAAGCTCTTGGCGGATGACTTCTGCGGCCATGACCATTGCTCGGATCTTCTGAAACGCGACTTCTCTCGGCAAGAACCACATGCCGCAGTCAGGCGCCAGGTGAAGTCGCTCTGCGGGGACGATTTCGAGTGCCTCACGCACGCGCGATACGATCCTTTCAGGAGACTCTATCTCGTTCGTACCCAAGTTCAACACGCCAAGTATGACCGCTTTATCGCCGCAGCTTTGCAGTAGCTCCGGCCCGTGGCCAGGCTGTTCATACTCAAGGCTAATCCCGTCCGCTATCGATGAAGCAATCGCCTCGATCGCCTCTCCGTAGCTTGGATCGATACGCTTGGTCCCGATCGTCGCATAGCCGTAGCAGATGTGCACCAGCGTGGTAGCCCTGACGCCATCGAGCGCGCGATTCAAGGCCCGTGTCCCCCACTGACTTGACTGATCGGGGCGAAAATGAAAATCAGGCTCGTCAAGTTGGACTATGTCTAGTCCTTCCTCATCGAGCGCCAGCAGCTCCTTATTGATCGCAGCCGCAAGATCGAGCCCGAGAGCCTCCTCATCGATGTAGTACTCGTTCGCGAGCCGGCATGCGGTCGTGAGAGGACCGATGACTGTCATCTTCACAGGGCGGCGTGTGTGCCGTTTGAGAAAGCGAAGATCTTCGACAGCCATCGGGCCGGGCCAGCTGATCTCACCAACAACGCGAGGCACGACCGCGCGGCTCATGCGCTCAGCCACTTCGGGCGCCAGATCTATGAAACTCATGTCGCGCCGATCTACAGCCCACCGCTCAAGACGCGTCAAATCCAAGCCGCCGAAACGGAAGAAATACGTGTCATAGCGCTGGCGCCGCTCTTCGCCGTCGGTGAGGATATCCAGGCCAGCTCGCTCCTGGTCTGCGATAGCAAGCAACGTGGCATCATCCTGAGCTTCTCGTCGGACTTCGAGTTCGGGCCGCCAGAAACTATCGTCTCCGAACGGCGCAGTCACACGCTGGTGCCGGATCAGCCAAACCGGCTTCGTATAGCTCCCAACAAGTTGCGTGGACAAAGGGCGCATCACGGTCTTTCCTTTCGAGGATCAGAGCGGGCTCAACCTACCGTGCCGGCATGTCTTGAGCCTACAACTGCCCGGTGTCGCACCGCTGGGCGTCAAGCTCGGCTAGTCAACTGCCTTGTTCCTCCTCGACAACTCCCTGTCGCGCCACCTCTCCATCCAGCGACTACGTGCTGCCGTTCTCGACTCCAACAATGAACTCAATAAGGCGGTGTTCGCTCACCTCGCTCGCAGGAAGCTCCGCGACCTTCTGTCCATGACGGAGGACCACGACACGAAACGGAGCGGATCGCGTCCGCCTGAGTGTTCCCGGGGCGCGCGGGGAGGTCTTCCTGCTCCTTGAGAGGGTCGAGAACGGCGACGAGATCGTCTACCACATCAAGCCCCAGGGCCTCCCTCACGGAATTGGAGATCAGCTTCCCGGATACCCATGGCTTGATCTGCAGAACAGCGAGAAGAAGCGGCTGCTTGACGAACTAAACGAGCTGCAGGGAAGACCGTTCATCGATGCGTGGGCAGCGGGCGCAACGCACGAGGAGCACTTCGCGTGGCTTCGGTCAGAGCGGCGCCGATTGCGCAGTGAAGCAGACGTTGACTGACCGAACCAGTCGCCTTAGCTGGACTGTCAGATGTGCCCGTGATCTCGCCGTCGGTGTAGAACAGCTCCACGAGGCGTGCCGCCGATACTGCCCTGACGGTAATAGCGGGCTTCATGGCGGGTCGGAGTTCCTGACTTGCTCAGGAGGCGGTCCCGATGATCCGCGGGTGGCCGTCCACGAGCGGTGTCGCGTGCAGCTCAAAGCGTGGCGTTTTGGTGAAGGCGACCAGGTTCGCGAGGCCGCCAGCCGAGAACTGCCAGTAGACGTAGCGGTCGTGGCGGTAGACGTCCCCGGCTGCCGGAACGTAGATCGCGCCGTCTTGGCCCGAACCGTTCCTGACCCCGTACGTCTCGATCAGGATCCGCCCGCCCTCGTTGAGGCGGCGGCCCAGGACGTTGAGCAGCCCGAGCGGATTCTCGACCCGGTGCAGCAGACCGCAACAGAAAATGAAATCGAAGCGCTCCTCCACCTGGTCAAGCGCGAACGCGTCCATCCGCCGGTACTCCACCTCAGAGCAAAGAAGACCGTGGATCGCGCGAAAACCCTCCCCGCCAGCCAACTCGACCGCCCAGCGCTCACGCACCCAGTGGACATACTGCTCACTATCGATCGCAACAACACGCGCCGCACCACGCCGCTCAGCCAGGAAGCCGTAAAAGCCATCGAACGTGCCGACATCCAGAACAGCCAGACCCGCGAACGAAACCGGGATCGACCCAAGACGGTACCCATGATCACGCGCCTTCCCCGGCGTGTAAAGACCGTGCTCCCGGTCCAGCGCGAACGTGTGAAACCACAACGGCACCTCCGACAGCACCCTCCCGGCCTCAACCAGACCAACATCGATCGGCAACTCGTCAGCGACCTCACGCTCCGAAGGCCACAACGACCGCGCATCAACCCCCTGAACCAACCTTCCCTCCCCACCCTCAACCAACCCCGCCCCCGTACAAAACACGAGACACACAAACCAAACCGGTACGACACAGGCAGAACCCGAGCCACGGACAGCCGTTCCCCCCACCAAACGCGGGAACACCCAGAAGCCCCCGGGCCGCCCCAGAGAGATCACACCATCCGCCTCTCAGGATAATGCAACGATCCGGTGAAGAGACCGCCCTCACAATCGCCGCAACGACCTCTCGCGAACCCCACCCCGCGCCCCCACCGAGCTACCTGTCAACTCCGACCGTCGAACAAGCGCCGGGCATGGAAGCCTCTGACCGTAGACGCCGCGGGGACGCTCTAATCTTCCCCCACTTCGGTGGACGAGCGTCTGCACCGCCCCCCGGGACGACGCCGGCGAGCTCAAGCCGTGGGCTTTCCTTGTCCTCGCATCCTCTCCGCGACTCTCGACTCTTGAGCTCCTTCCGATGGCCTGGTCCGCTCGGCAGCCGCAGAGGCGACGCCAGCGAGACCGGCGTCTGTCGGGGAGGGCAACAACAACCACCTGTCTATTGAGGATTGCTAATTAGGTGTAGCTTGGTGCCCGGTGGCCTGATCGAACCCGCGACGAACCTCGTAACTGGTGCGCGAGATCGGAGTCAGCAGCACATCCATCGAGTACCCGGTTTCGAGGCTTTCATACGCGATGATGAAGCAGCGGAACCGGGCGTAGCGTCGGCCACCGTTCGGTCCCACCGATGCGTGGCCGATCCCAGCGCAGTTGGCGTGCGTGACGTACCACTTGACTCCGTCGTCACATCGGATGTCGCCCCGCACCAGCCGCTTCTCGGCCTGCCACGGCGATCAACGAACCGTGCTAGTCGCCAGTGCGTCGCCGCAACAAAGGACGAAGGCTGTCGCCAAGACGATGAGAAGCCGGGTCACGTGACGAATCCCCCTCACCTCGGACACGAGACGGAAACGACCCACGTCCCACTGTAGCGCGTGATCTAGACGCTGACTTCCTCAATATTTTGAGGGGTAGTAAGGGATGGTCTCGTGGGCCGCGTTACTCAGCCAGCCGGGACCTGCCCGAGCTGCTGCATCAGGTTGAGTCCTTCAAAGACGCCCCAGCGTTCCACGGCCTTGCCCTCCTCGATGCGAACGATGTCGATACCTGTGATGTCGACGCTCTTGCCCGTGGGAGGGATTCCAAAGTACTCGCCGTTATGGGTGCCGGTCATGCGCAGTCGGGCGATCACGGTGTCACCATCCGTGTAGATCGCCTCGGGTGACAGCTTCAGGTCGGGGAACCCAGACCGCATGCTGTGAAAAACCTCCTTGACGCCTTCAGCGCCAGGTGCTTGGTCTGGTTCGGCGTTGTGATCGACGAAGCCGGGCACCATGATCTCGTCCAGCTGGTCGAGGTCCCCGCTACTAATAATTGCGTAGGCGCGGCGTGCGAGTGCCTGCAGGTCTTCCGCCATCGGAGCCACCTCCTGGGTCAGGTCGCGTTCGCACGATCGTACCGCCGATCCAGTGACCGATGTCAGCCGCCCATGAGGCTGCGTTTGGCGACACTTCACCTCCTATATTTGGCGTGGAAGAGGTTGCCTAGTCGCAACTGATCTCAGAACAGAGATCGGCCTCCAAAACCGGGGGGTTGCAGGTTCGAGTCCTGCCTGCCCTGTTCTGGGACACTTGGCAATTTTGTTTAAGGGCGATCTTCTGTTCCATCCCACGCGGGACACGGCTTCGGGGAGCCTCGAGAGTTCGAGCGAGTGGGTTTCTTGATTGAGCCAGTGTGTCTTCAGCCGCGCGGGGTTCGCTGCCCAGGGCGAGGCCTAGTTGGTCGATTACGATCGTGTCGGGTGGATGTATGGGGCGCTCGCAACGATCTGGTTCGAAGACCGCGGGGCGATGTCATCTGATCATGTTCCTTTTGGTAACGGCCGTCAGCGCGGGCTGCCCAGAAGAACCCGGCCATCACTACCACCACCGTGATTGCCGAGGAGACGATCGAGATAACGGCTACAGCGCTCATACCGTGAGGGTACCCGCGACCAGGACGGGCAGCGAGTCCGACGCTCCGATCGGGCGCTGCCCCGCATGGCTCCATCGGCAGGACGTGTCAGGCGTGCCGGAAATGCTCGTGCGGTGCACACACCGGTGCCCACACGCGCGTCATTTATCGCTGGCACCACTCGAACAGGTGCGCACCGCAAGCCGGTTACACGGTACGGCATAGCGGCCCGGCGCTGCCGACTCGCGCTCGGCACCTACCTGACTCCCAATTCTTCTCCAGCCTAAGGGCCAACGACCTGACATTCGGATGCGTTCGGGGTCGCATTGAACGCCGCCACCTCAGTCTGCTGGCCGAAGGCGGCGTTCGCGTTCGTCACGAAGTTGTCGGTGAAGGAGCCCGACCCGTTGCACTGGACGGTCACCATCGAGCTGTGGGCAGTGGTCGCGGGCGGCCTATTCCCTGGGGGTTTGTCGAAGGCGGTGACGCCGCGGCAGGCAGGGCGTACGCGCCCGATATCAAGGTCAGAGCGCTGATCATGGCGATTGCACGATTCCTCATCGGTCTTCTCCTTGTCCGCAGTGGCCGGCTCGATGAACGCGATGGTCGCCTTCCCGATGCGCCTCGCCTACAACGCCGCCCAAAGCGGCGGTTGTCAGCATGACGGAGGTCCTCGCGATCGAGTGGGCCGAGCACGGCGTACGCGTCAACGCCATCTGCCCGGGCGTCACCCGAACCGAGATGGTCGACCGGGCAATCGAAGAAGGGCTCGTGACCATCGATGCCTATGTGAAACGGACGCCGATGAGGCGGCTCGGCCGTCCGGCAGAGCTCGCAAAGGCAGCCCTCTTCCTCGCCGCGGAGGAGGACTCGAGCTTCGTGACGGGCACCTCCCTCATCGTCGACGGCGGATGGCGCGCCTTCGGCTACATGACCGACACCGACTGAGTCCGGAATGGGTGGCAGGTCCATGCCGCCTTCCTCGTCGGCACCGACAGGCGTCTAATCTCGGGCCGTTCAGGGCCCTGGCTGGGCGTCGGAACTCCCTGTCCCGCGCGCCCAGTGCCGCGTTCGAGCGATCTCCGGAATCCCGCGCAATCTCCGCCCCGCAGGCGCATTTCGTCTCGCAGCCAGCGGACAGACGCGCGTTCTCCGATCAGAGATCGGTCATCAAAACCGGGGTTGCAGGTTCGAGTCCCGCCTGCCCTGTACCACATGTCTCGGCGGAAACCCGCTTGGTGAGCGGGTTCTTGCCACACGGACGGCAGAGCAGTGAGTCCGCACCACATCGCAGACGGACACCCAAACCGGGCTAGGGACCATCGCACAACCATCGCGCACCGTTTGCTGGCCAGCTCGCGCCAGATGAAGTGCTTCCTGAGAATCCTTCGTGACCGCTGGCCACCCGATAGGCCGATCGGCACATGATCCGTCAGCCGCCAGGGAAGGGGCGGCTCTCCACTCTCGAGGGAAGTAGGGAGGCGCTTCTCGCTCGTTTCTTGCCGCACCGCCGCAGGTGAGTCGTCAGTCTGCATGGTCGTCGCTCATCGCCGCGGCCGCACAGCTTTGGTCGTGGTCGGTCTAGAGTCGCGGCATGAGCATCTTTCTGGCACGTCCGGAGCGGGTCGGTGAGGGCATCCGCCTGGCCGTGAAGGACCTTTTCGACACGGCGGGTCTGCGCACCACCTACGGTTCGATCCTCTTCGCCGACCATGTGCCTAAGCGTTCCGCCGAGGCGGTCGTCCGGCTGGAGACGGCCGGCTACGTGAACGTCGGCAAGACGAACCTGCATGAGTTTGCCTACGGCGTCACGAGCTACAACCCGCACTTCGGCGAAGTCCAGAACCCGCTAGCTCCGGACCGGACGGCCGGCGGGTCAAGCGCTGGCTCCGGGGCGGCGCTCGCCGCGGGCCTCGCCGAGGCAGCGCTCGGCTCGGATTCGGGCGGCTCGATCCGAATCCCGGCCGCCTGCTGCGGCGTCGTGGGCTTCAAGCCGAGCCGAGGCCTCGTGCCGCTCGAGGGCTGCTTCCCGCTCGCGCCCAGCTTCGATCACGCCGGTCCGATGGGGCGCGATGTCGAGACGTGCGTGCGCATGGTGGAGGCGCTCGCGCCTGGGTTCGAACGCGTTGAGCTGGGCTCGCTCGACGAGCTCGAGGTTGGGGTCGCCTGGGTGCGAGCTCGCCGAGCCATTGGTGCGGGCCCGCGTCCAGCGTGCGGCAGAGTTCTTCCCACGCCGTCGTGCCGTTGCGTTCCCGTTCCCGGAGGGGGTCGGGGCGGTGTTCATGCGCGAGGTTGCCCAGTCGCACCGCGGGCTCTTCCCCGAGCACGCCGACGCCTACGGCGAGAATGTGCGGGCGAAGCTCGAGCGCTGCCTGAAGGTGACGGACGCGGAGTTCGAGACCGCGCTGTGCCGCCTGGACGAATACCGGAGGAGGGCAACGGAGGCAGTCGAGGGCGTCGACCTGCTCGTCACGCCGACGTTGGCCTTCGTCGCTCCGCCCGCCATCCGGGACGACCTCGAGATCCGCGATGCGGTGATCCGCTTCACCTACCCGTTCAACGCGCTCGGCTGGCCGGCGCTCGCGCTGCCCTGCGGCCCGGCTGACGACGGGCTCCCCGCCTCCGTCCAGCTTGTGGCGCCTACCGGCGAAGACGCTCGCGTACTCGCCGCCGGCTCCTTACTCGAGCTTGGGCTAGTAGCACAGGTTCGGGGAGGTGCCGACGGGTGAACGTCGTCTCGTGAACAGACCCGCTCCTCGCAAGCGGCGGCCTCGGCATCGACCCAGGCACGCACCGACCCGAATTGACGGTAGGAGTGAGCATTCCCTGTGAGCTAGGCCTTCTGTGTGCCTATTTCGACAACTGTCGCGCATGTAGCTTTGATGAGCTGATCGTTCGACCTCCTCCTGTCAATGACCTCCGATCGGCGACTGGTCGCAAGACCCACCGCCTGGTGTCCTTGCTCCTGGACGCTGACTCTAGGCGTAAACCGACGACTCTCGGAACGGTGTGTCTCCCTGCGCTCGAGAGTCCTGACGTTTCGGATGATCATGTAACCCCTTCCCTCGTAACGAGTGGCTCGTTCTCGTCCACCTTCGGTCGAGGTGTGGGCATGGCCTACGTGCGGCCGAACTACGCCATTCCCGGTATCACGGTGACCGTGTGCACGGCGCATGGCAAACGCTCGGGGACGGTGTCCACCATGCCGCTCTACGACCCCGGCGACGTCCGAACGCGCACCACAGAGTAGATGGTCGGGCGTACCGTGCTACGTGAGGCAGTGGCTCAGATCTCCTAGCACTTCGCCCGCAGCTGAAAACGGGACTCTGTCCGCCTCAAGGCATTTTACCGCCGGCTACGCGTACATCTCCAAGAATTGCTTCGGTATCTCAACCCCAACCGTATATTGAATGCGGTGAACTGGAATCATTTGGAATACGCTCACTCGAACATCCGGATTCACACACAGATGCATATAAGCCTCCTTCTGCGGAACCTGATATTCACTCGTCATCATGTCAAAGAGATCTAGCATGGCCATCCTCACGGCATCTTCGAGAGGCCGGTAGCTCGCGACGCATACCCATGAGTCCGGCTTCTCGATACGAGGATTTCGAAGTCTCTTCTTCTTGATCACCTCACATGACAGCGTGACCTCTGCGCGGGTCTCATCTGCGATTCCATAGAACTCCGTATCCGCCTGCGACCCGTGGACGTCGCCTACAAAGAGAAGGCCTCCATCGTGATAGCAGTTCAGGTAGATCGTGCTTCCCTCGCGAATTTCACGGCAGTCCATGTTCCCGCCCCACGAGCCTTGCCCGACTAGGCTGGCCTCCGTTTCGCGGTCAGGAGCCGTTCCGATCGTGCCGATGAAAGGCTGCAGATCCCAACTCACTCGGTCGCTCAGAAGTCCGCGGCCATCTCGTGTCGTTCCGCTAGGGCCCGGCTCGTGCCGAATGATGTGCGTGTAGGGGCCTCGGCAGTCACTCCAGCGATAGGAGTCGCTGAGCGGGCCGACGTCTGGCACGAAGCACGTCACTCCTTGAGGATCCACTTCGATCTTCTCGATGTGCACAGCAAGGACATCTCCCTCGCAGGCACCCGAAACGTGAATCGGGCCCGCGCAGGGATTCAACTCTGGCGGCTGTCGGGCAAGCTCCGGCACATCTGCGGGTATCGGGAGTTGATCTGCGGAACGGATCCGACCGGCGAGGGCGTCTTCCGTCTCGAGTACGAAAAGACTCTCCCGGTTGGACATGGATCACAGGCGGCAGGTCATGGCCAATGAGAAACTGCATCGCCTGCTCGCGTGGAACGCGCGGCATTTCGAGGTTGCCTGCTTCTCCGATCGGGCATCCGGATCACTCCTTCCCTATCCCACACGACAAAGTCCACACGCCTGAGCACATCCCAAACGTAAGACGCGTCCAAGTCCAGTCCCCGGCTTGTCCCACCGAGGGTTCCCGTACGTCCGTCTCCGCCCCTTTCCGTGAGTCCCTGCACGCACGGGGGCGGCGCAACCCGGCTATCACGTGCTAGGCTCGCGGGTCTTCATCGGTACCGCACAGAAGCCCTGCGCTTCGATATGAAGAGCGTGATGGAATTTACTGAAGAAGTTCTCAACCGCGACCGTGAAGGTCAGTTCGATAATCTCGCTCTCCGAGAAGACACCCTCTATGTTCTCAAATAGCTCGTCGCTGACATCCTCCGAGCTGAGCGTGATGCAGTCGGCGTACTGCAACGCCAGTCGCTCAACGTCGGAATACTCAGAACTCGTCTCGTAGCTGAGTATGTCGCGGATTTTTGCCTCGCTCAGTCCACCATCGATCCCGATAGCACCATGGAGATCTGCGCAGAACGGACAGTCATTCAGAAGGGCAATTCGAATCCTGATCAGCGATTTCAGAGCAAGAGGCAGCGCTATCGTCTCTCCGTAGCCTGCGGCAACTGCCTTCATTGTCTTTAGCACGGGGACGTTGTACGCATACAGCTTGGTATTGTTCAGCACATATCCGTATCGCTTCTCATCGAGCTCGTAGTACACGACGGCATCGTCGGGTGCAGCGCTCTTTTCAATCGATCTCAGCCTCGCCATCACGTATTCCTTCCAGCTTCTCCCATTCAACAGATACGTAGCCTCACTAGCACCGGCGAACCAGAGCGGGCCGCCTCCCGAGGTCGCCTATGACTTCGCCCCTTGCGTCGCCAGGAGTCGTGTGTTCGGGGGGGACGATGCAGAACCCTTGGGCGTCGATTCGGAATGCACGATTGAACCGACTATAGAAATTCTCCAACGCTATCCACGCAGTGAGCGCGACCAGTTCTCCGTCACTCAGCGTTTTCCTGTACCCTTTCGAATAGTTCGTCGGAAACGTTGTATTCGTCACGTGTCATGCCCTCGGCGTAATCAATGACATCTCGCTCGGCTTCGGAAAAGGCATCACTGCTTGACCAGGCGCCTACCTCCTGGAGCTTGCGGAACCCGTCCTCTTCTCGCAGCAGCCCGGCTGCGTTCAGATCCATTCAGAATGGGCATCCCACGATCTGAGCCACGCGGAGTCTCGCGAGCGACACCAAGTCGTTCGAGAGGTTCCTCTCAGCGAGGACGCTGTGCAATTCACGGAGAGGCTTGAGCAGCTCGGGTACGTGGGCGTAGATCCGCGTCGTGTTTAACACGTCGCCGTAGGACGCAATATCCTCCGCAAGAACTGCGGCTTGTTCAGCAGTTGCCGTCTTAGCGCTGACTTCCTTCAAGCGTGGCACAGTCCCTCTACCCTCCCCTACTCGGAATACGACAGACAGACCCGGCTTGTGTTGACCCAGTCCATCGGGCCCGAGCCCGCCAGGAATGCAGAGAGCTCGGGCCCAGTGGTGGTCGCCGTTGATTCGCTCAGCGCCAGCCCGAACCCACTGGTGCTGGCTCGACGCCTCGAGCATCTTCGAGTTCCATCAGTCGCCTGTCCTCGTCATCATCAACCCACGCGTGGGCGATCTCCTCACACGTTGCAAACCAGACTCCGTCCTTCGACCTGATGTAGTCAACCAGGCGCTCGAAGAACATGATGTGATGGGCCTGGCCGATGATCTGCGGATGAACCGCCACCGCGTAGCAGGCGTGTTCAACCCGTTCATAGCCGTAGTCGAAGATGTCCTTCCACCGCCGGAAGATCGTCTCCGTATCCTGCTGCCCGGGCTGAATGCCTCCGACGTAGGCAAGCGGCGGGAAGTCATCGAGATACCAGTTCGTTGGGATCTCAAGGACGTTGCTAGCCTTTCCAGCTACGCAGCCCTGTTCCCATCGGACCTGCCAGCGCTGAGGATGGTACGGGACTAGGTCGCGAGCCATCAGACTCGAGTCATAGATGAACTCGAACTCCTCGACGAGATCGAGCGTAGCATCTGAGTAATCCCAGTACGGCGATCGATATCCAACCGGTCGCATGCCCAACTGTCGATCAAATGTCTCGAGCGCAAGCTCGATCAGGCGCCGCTCGGTCGCGGCGTCAATCTTTGTCGGATTTTCGTGGTAGTACCCGTGATGCCCGAACTCGTGGCCCTGTGCCTGCACTTCCCTACAGATGTCAGGAAATGTATCGATGGTATGGCCCGGCGTGAAAAAGGTGGTCTTGATGTCGTATTTGCCGTACAGTTCAAGAAGCCTCGGAACACCGACCTTCGCGCCGAACTCCCCTCGAGCCATCATGGCTGGGGACGGCATGTTGAATGCTCCGAGCCAGAGACTCTGTGCATCGAAGTCGACGCCGAGGTTGACAGCGATCCGCTTGCCGGCTGGCATTTCAATATGGCCCATAGGTAACCGCCTCCTTGCTTGTGGCTCTCAATCGCCGAAAGAGACTGCCATTCTCCATTGTCGCAACCTAACCGTTCATTTAGGAAGTTGGCACCGTGAGATGAGAAGGCCACGTTGCGTACACGCCAGCACGCCGTCGCCGGTCGCGGTACGTCGGCGCAGCACCCGTTTCACGATTCTCATAGAGCTTGTCGATGTCGACCTCGGCCCGTACCACCATCTCTACGTTCGTGTCGGCTTGGGCAGCGATCCCAGCCGGCGTCCAAAGCGTGTCGCACGGCGTGAGCACAGAGCTCTGCGCCCATCCGTTCGGAAGGGGAGCCCCAGGCTGGCCTCCGGTGCAGCAATGGACGAAATAGACCTGGTTCTCCACGCACCGCGCCTGAGCACAGTGGCGCACGCGCCAGAATCCAAACTCAGTGAAAGTGAATGATGGGCAGAGAATTATCTCCGCGCCCTGTTCAGCTAACGCGGATGCCGCCTCCGGAATCTCCGCCTCGTAGCAAATATTGAACCCCACCCGGGCAAACGGAAGATCGAAGACCTCGAGAGCATCGCCTTCCTCGGTCTGCCATTCACTCTCAGCCGGGAAAATATGGGTCTTTACGTGAATCTGAAACGTGCCGTCTGGGTCGAACAGATGACCCACATTCACGTAACGGCCATCGTGTTTCATCAGATGCGATCCGCCGACGATGTACTGGGATCGCTCCTTGGCCTCCCGTTGGAAGAACGACCGATAATCGTTTGTGAATTTATCCACCCTCGTGAGTTCGGAGACCGGCGTCTCTTTCCAATCCGCGAAGGTCGTGAACAATTCCACTGTGAACAACTCGGGGAAGAGCACAAGATCCGCATCTCGCGCCTGATCCAACAAGCCGCGTACGTGGCCTGCGAACTCGTCAAACCCGGCTACCGGCCGTACTGCAAAGTTGCAGGCTGCAATCTTGACGTTTCGTGCCATCTATCGCTCCCTTCTTCCCTCTCGTTTATTTGTATCCGGCAGAGCCGCCTTCATGTCGCCGTGCTGTCCTCACTCGGCGCTTCAATGCGTCTTGCTCGCTCGGTTCGTTGGAGCGCCTCACCACGGCGCTTCGAATATGAGTCCGCCGCAATTGCGAAGCTCCGCGGACCTCCGACACTAGCCCGTCGCGAGCGGACACTTTACTCCCATCTGAAACACGTCTGCAAGCGGAGTCCGGCACTCTGACCGGCTGGCCGAGGCCGGAAGGTAAGCCGGCCCGCGTGGCATGGTTCCGTCGATCTGAGACTGGGTTGAGACAGTCGGGCACCAGTATTTTGAGTCGTTGACCTCGTGCCGAACGTGTGAGAAACTCGCTCACTAGGCGAGCGTTGCGCTCATAATATGACACCGGGGAGAGTATATGACTGAGGATCTCTATGAGGTTGCGGGGTACGGCGAGCGTGAGGTCGGGTTCGGCGAGCGGCCCGCTGTGCTCGTCGTCGACTTCCAGAACGCAGTCACGAGGCCAGAGGCACCGATGGGTAAGTCGGAGCTGGTCGCGTCCGCGGTGGCCGAGACCGCGAAACTGTTGGAGTTCGCACGGGACGCAGGAGTTCCGGTGATCTTTTGCGCGACCTACTTCCGCCGCGATCGCAGCGACATGCTGCCGTGGAAGATCACGGCGATGAACGAATGGATCGAGGGCTCCTGGGAGGCTGAGGTCGATTCTCGGCTCTGGCAGGACGGGGACTTCCTGGTCTGCAAGAAGGCGCCCTCGATCTTCTTTGGGACGCCGGTGACGACGCTGCTCAACCAACACACGGTGGACACCGTGATTCTCACGGGCGCGAACACGAGCGGCTGTATCCGCGCCTCGACAATCGACAGCTTCTCGCACGGCTACCGGACGATCCTCCCGCGCGAATGCGTCGCCGACCAAGCCATCGGCCCGCACGAGGCGAATCTGCGGGACGTCGGGATCCGATACGCCGATGTCGTGCCGACCGCCCTCGTCGTCGACTATCTCCGTGGACTCACGGACTCAGGCGGCCGCCGCCGAAGCGCGTCCGTCGCAGGCTCCCGCTAGGGCGAACGACTGTCCAGGAGGAAGGCGTGACTACGAGTTCCGCAACCGAGCCGGAGACCCTCCAAGGGCCTTGATCCCACGACGTTCTCCGTGGTGTTCAACGCCCTCAACTCGGTCGTCGAGGAGATGTCACTGACGTTCGAGTACTCGGCGTGGTCGTCGATTCTCTCGCAGTGCCGAGACTTCTCCTGCGCAATCTACGATGCTGCGACGCCGCCTAATGCGCTGTGCGTGTTCGACGGCCTTCCCATTCACGTGAACGCCCAGCCCGTCACGATCTCGGTGATCGCGGACTTTTTCGGTGACGAGATCTACGAGGGCGACGTGATTATGGTCAACTCCACTTACTTCGGTTCGACCCACATCGGCGACCTCGTCGTTGCATGTCCCGTCTTCTACGAGGGTGAGCACCTCTTCTGGGCCGCGGCCACGGGTCACCAGATGGACGTTGGGTCCCCGTTCGCAACGAGCGTCCCGGTACAGGCAACCGACATTTGGAAAGAGGGGTTCCAGATCTCGCCGATCAAGCTCGAGGAGCGCGGACGACTGCGGAAGGACGTACTCGAGCTGTACCTCTCGAACATGCGCTACCGCGACTTCATCTACGGGGACCTTATGTCCCAGATCGGGTCGGTCAAGACCGGCAGACGGCGCTTGCTCGAACTGCTTGCCCGCTGGCAGCCCGAGACACTCAAGCGGTTCGCGGACCAGGTGATCGCCTATGCGGATCGCCGTACTGCAGCCCACATCTCGGACATCCCGGACGGGATCTACCGCTCTGAGTCGTGGGTCGACTCGGACGGCACGGGACAGACCAACATCCGCGTCTGTTGCGAGATGCGTGTCGAAGGATCCGACATCTTCGTCGACTTCGGCGGTAGCGACCCGCAGGCTCGTGGTGGCGTCAACTCGTCTTGGGCCACGTGTCAGAATGCGGCCACGACACCGATCCTCGCCTGTCTCGACCCCGACATTCCACACAACCAGGGTTGCCTCAAGCACATTACGGTGACAGCGCCGAAGGGCACGATCACGAACGTCGAATGGCCGGGCGCAACCGCCGACGCCACTATTGTGCCCGCCGATGCAATCTCCGACGCCGTCTGGAAATGCCTAGCCGAGGCAGCTCCCGAGAAAGCCGTCGCCGGATACGGCCACATCGCTCCGAACGCCGTCACCACCGGCTACGACCGCCGGATCGACGGCGAGCAGACGCCGTTCGGCGTCATCCTGTTCAACGGGAGCTCCGGTGGAGGAGCATGCCGAGAGTACGACGGCTGGCCGCTGATGTACGCACCCTGCGCGATCGGCGGGCTCAAGTTCGTGCCCGTCGAGATCCTCGAGCTGCACTACCCACTGCTGGTGCACACCCAGGAGGTGCGCGCGGACTCGATGGGCGCCGGCCGTACTCGAGGCGGCCCGGGCCTGACATTCCACGTCGAGCCCCGCGGGACGCCCCAGATAGACAACTATCCGTACGGCGACGGGATGTTCAATCCGCCGTTCGGCGTCTATGGCGGCCGCCCGGGCGACGGCGGCGCACTCTTCCGCGAAAACAACGACGGCTCGCGGACGTTCTTCAGCATGATCTCGTACTTCCGGGTCAAGGAAGGCGAGTCGTGGTACGCACTGTCAAGCGGCGGGGGCGGCTACGGCGATCCGCTGACGCGAGATCCGGAGCTCGTCCGCGACGACGTGCGCAACGGCTTCGTGAGCGCTGAAGCCGCGGAGCACGACTACGGGGTGATACTGCATCGGACAACGTTCGAGGTCGACGCCCCAGCGACACTAGCGCTCAGAGCGCGGCTCGCGGCCGAGCGACCGACCGAGGTGGTCGCTCCGACGACGGCCGATGCGGGAACGTTCTACAAGGGGCTGATGCGGGAGGGTGATCGATTCGAGCTCGACCCGCATCCGCCGCTCGACGCCGACTTCACGCTCTAGGAGGAGCCTGTGGGTATCCGCATCGGGGTCGACATCGGTGGTACGTTCACCGACTTCATCGTCATCGACGAGGACAATCGGCTGCGGGTCTACAAGACTCCGAGCACACCGAAGGCGCCTGAGCGAGCCATCTTCACAGGGATCGAAGAGCTGGCTGGCGAGCACGACCAGACCATCCGGGAGTATCTCGCCGGCGTCGACCTGTTCATCCACGGCACGACCATCGCCACGAACACGGTGATTCAGCGCAGCGGGCCAAAGACGGCCGTTGTCCATACCGAGGGGTTTCGCGACATCCTCTTCTTGCGAGACGGCTTCAAGCCCGACCGCTACAACCTCCACATGCCCCCTCCGGACGACTTCGTCCCCCGCCACCTACGGGCGGGCGTGTCGGAGCGGGTGCTTTATTCCGGCGAAGTCGAGCGGGCCCTCGACGAGGAGAGCGTCCGCATGGCACTGCGGACATTCCAGGAGCAGGGCGTCGAGTCCGTCGCCGTCAGCCTGCTGTGGTCGATCGTCAACCCACAGCACGAGCATCGCATCGCGGAGCTGATCCAGGAGGAGCTCCCCGACGTCTACGTCGCGCTGTCCTCGCAGATCCTGCCGGCGCTGCGCGAATACCCTCGCACGTGTGCGACGGTCCTGAGCGCCTACGTAGGGCCCGTCCTCGGGCAGTACCTCACCAAGCTGGCCAGCTACCTGCGCGACAACGGGTACCGCTACGACCTCCTGATCATGCAGATCACGGGCGGCTCGGCATCTGTCATGGAGATCGAGAAACGGCCAGTGCTTGCGATCGGCTCTGGCCCGGCAGCCGGTCCGCCCGGCGGGATGGCAGTCGGCGCGGCGCGCGGTGAGAAGAACCTGATGGTGATCGACATGGGCGGCACGAGCTTCGAGGTGAGCGTCCTCACTGAAGGACGCTTCACGATGAGTCGAGAAATGCAGATCGAAGGCGTCCCGCTCGGCGTTGCCGCTGTCGACATGCAGTCCGTGGGCGCCGGGGGCGGCAGCATCGCGTGGGTCGACGCCGGAGGGATGCTGCGGGTCGGGCCTCGGAGCGCAGGAGCCGATCCGGGTCCGGTCTGCTATAGCCAAGGCGGTACCGAGCCGACCGTCACCGACGCCAATCTGATTCTGGGCTACCTGAACCCCGACTTCTTCCTCGGCGGGCGGATGAAGCTCGACCGGAGATTGTCCGAGGAGGCTATGGCTCGAATCGCGGAGCCGCTCGGCCTCGACATCGTCGAGGCTGCAGCAGCCGTCTACCGCATCGTGAACACGAATATGGTCGGCGCCATGCGAGCGGTGTCCGTCATGCGCGGTATCGACCCCAGGGACTACACCGTCATAGTCGGAGGCGGCGCCGGCGGCACACACGCCGCCAAGATCGCCGAAGAGCTCGCAATCGGCCGCGTCATCTGCCCCCAGATGGCCGGCGGGCTCTGCGCGTTCGGCATGCTCGTCGCAGACGTCCGGCACACGTACCTCGTGACGGATCCGACCAGCACCGGGCGTTTTGACCCCGCCCGCATCAACGAGGTCTTCGACCGTATGGAGACGCAGGCGGTCGCCGAGCTCGAGGCGCAGGGATTCGCGCGCGACCAAATCGTCCTTACGCGGGCCGCGGACGCCAAATACCCGTACCAGATCAACGAAATCATGATCCCCCTGCCTCCCGGGGACATCGGGGCGGATCACGCAGCGCAGATCGCGGCGACGTTCCACGACGAACACGAGCGCCTCTACACGTACTGCATCAGAGACATGCCCGTCGACCTCAACGCCTGGCGTGTGATCGCGACGGGCCGGCTGCCGGGGCTCACGCTCGACCAAGCCGCACCTCGCAGTCAAGAGCCGTGTGAGGTGCTGAAGGAAACCCGAAAGGTCTTCTTCTCTGAGTCAAACGGCTATGCCGAGACGCCAGTCTTCGACGGTGAGGCCCTAGCCATCGGGACTGCGATCGACGGACCGGCGATCGCCGAGCTTCCGACGACGACGCTAGTCCTCTTTCCCGGCCACCAGCTCGTCGTCGACGATGGGGGCAACAGCGTCATCACCATCCCTCGGGCTGCCGCGTGAGCAGCGACATCGGGGCGACCTGGTGAACCACTCAACGAGGTAGACGTCCCATCGACGTGTCGCAACAGGGTGCACGACGCGAGCGCCGCACAGGTGCCATTCGCACGAAGTCCGACGGCGTACAGACCCTACGGCGGGCGCTGGCCGTCCTCGACCTCTTCCAACCCGATCGCCCGGAGTGGGCGGCGGCGGAGGTAGCTCGTGAGCTCGGGCTCACGCTTCCGACGGCGAGCAGGTTCTTGCGAGGGCTCGAGCAGGGTGGGATGCTCATGCGCGGGCGAGGACGCGGATTTCGCCTGGGCTTCGGAGCGGTCGACCTGGGTCGTCGCGCGGTGGCAACGATCGATCTGCGCGAGAACCTGCACCCGGTGGTGCGACGGTTGGCACGCGATAGCGGAGAGACCGCGGTTATCGCCGTCATCGGGGAGCGGCGCACCTCAGCCCGAATCATCGATCGCGTCGAAGGACGAGAGTTCGTCTACCTGTCGCTCGATATCGGCCATACGTGGCCCTTACACGCCGGTGCGCTCGCGAAGGCGCTATTCGCGTACATGCCGGATCGGGAGGCAATTCTTGAGCAGCCGCTCAGTAGGGTCGGGAAGCACACGATCACGGACCCTGCCGCACTGCGAGCAGAGCTTGATCGGATCCGCGAGAACGGGTGGGCAATGAGCTCCGAGGAGACGGATGTGGGAGCATGGGGAATTGCGAAGGCGATTCTCGATCCAGCCGGGCTGCCGGTCGCAGCCATCGGCCTCATCGCTCCCCTCGGACGCCAAACACCCGAATACACGGATCGTCTGGTCGGCCTACTCGAGGAGTCGATTCCGGAGGCACAGACATGCCTCGGCCTCTCTGGAGAGACCTAGCCCCCGAGAACGAGATCTGATCGCATGACTTCACAAGACGTCGAAGCCATCTCGAGAGACCTGACCAACGGCCGGATCGTCGAGAACGTAGTTCTCGCTGGCCGAGCGCAAGATCGTTCCGGGATCTCCGCGCATCCAGCCGTCGGCGTAACTCTGAAGATAGTCACCTGCATTCACTGGCTCCCCTTCTGATCAGATGGTGACAAGAGCGAATTTCCCTGTTAGTTCCGCATCGCGAACGCCGATCGACCAGCGAGCCAGCCTATTCTGTCGCCCTAGCGCCTGCGTGGGGAGGAGCCTCTTTGCCATCGTCGTTCAGGTACGTTCGGCCGCCGGCTGACGACCGATGAGCAAGCCCCGAAGCTTGATCCCGGCGACTTGCTATGCGTCTAGCAGGAGGTCAGCCGCAACCTTGGCGGTGACTCGAGCCGCATCGCGTACCTGGTGGATCGACACGCGTTCGTTGGGACAATGACATTCGGCGACATCTCCAGGCCCGAATGTGATCGCCTCGATGCCGCCGTCGTTGATGAGGTTACGAACATCACTCCCGTATGGCGTCCCGTAGATCTCCGTGCGCGAGCCCGTCACCTTCTCGACGGCATCCAGTACCCGGCCTGCAAACTTCGAGCTTGGGTCGATCTCGGCTGGCTCGAACGGGTAGGGCACGACGGAGATCTCGAAGTCGAAATCAGGGTCGAAATCCTTGATGCGGGCGAGGCGCGCCTCGAGCTCCATCATCTCACCGTCTACCGTCTCTCCCGGCAGGAGGCGGCGGTCGACCGAAAGCTCGCAATAGTCGGCAACCGCGTTCTCCTTCACACCTGCCCGGAGGACTGTCGGCGTGCATGACCCACTCGGCAGCAGTGGGTGTGTCCTCTTCTTCACCTCATGTTCGTACGCCTCGACGACGTCCAGGACAGCACGTACGCGAGGAACCGGGTTGATGCCGAGGTGCGCTCGGCTCGCGTGGATCGATCGTCCTTTGATCCGGATACGGAAGAACGCGAGTCCGCGTTCCGCGGTTGCAACCTTCAACTCGGTCGGCTCGG
Source organism: uncultured Thermoleophilia bacterium (assembly GCA_963710975.1). Taxonomy (GTDB): domain Bacteria; phylum Actinomycetota; class Thermoleophilia; order Gaiellales; family Gaiellaceae; genus JBBQXH01. The sequence goes on from CAVQCG010000005.1 coordinate 41,265, forward strand.
TTGTGATCCCAAAGTCTCCTCCGAATCCCGCCTCGAGCAGAGACAGAGTTCCCCGCTCACCGCACTCCTCACCGACTGCGAAGTGGAGAACGAGCGCGCCGTTGAGTCGATCGGCGAACTTGCTCAGGTAGTGAGCGACGGCGAGCTGCACCGTCAAGCCGGCCTTCATGTCGCATGAGCCCCGGCCGTAGATGAACCCGTCCCGTACCTCGGCTGCAAAGGGCGCGACTGTCCAGAGGCTCGCGTCGTCGATTGCAACGGTGTCCATGTGCCCGTTCAGAACGAGGCGCGGACCATCGCCCCGACCCCGAATCACTGCACCGACGGATGGCCGCCCGGGGAGAGACTCGACGTAGGAGACGTCGGCGACCGTCCCTTCCAACCACGAGCCGACGCGACGGGCCATCTCTGCCTCGTAGATGCCTGGATTGACGCTCTTCGTCCGAACGAGGCTCGCAAGGACATCGACAAGAAACGGCTCCGCGAGGAAGGCATCCTGCTGGAGCAAGGCAAGGTCTCCGGGATTGGCGTCCTTCGTACTCAACGCGATCCCCTCTTCAGTGGTCGGAAGATCGACTCGCGCCCGGGGTACGTTCCCGCCTGGCCTTCGGCGGAAATCTTGGGTCCGAGCTGCGCTCTGAGTTTGATCGTGGCCTCTTCGTCTACGGCCAGGTCCTCATTGAGGACTACTCCATAGGTCGTTTCGGTCTCCTTCTGCGTGAGATAACCGTCGTAGACGTCATCTGCCACCAGCTCCGGATCCCGCTCGAGGGGATCCCCGAAGCCGCCACCGATCGCCGTCTCGATCCGGACAGTGTCTCCCGCCTTGAGCGGGAGATTCGAGAGGCGAGGGCTGATGGGCTCCCAATCGTCCGAGCCGTTTCGCGCGAGGAAGATGAGGTTCGGAGCCCCGTCGGCCCCACCGAACAGCCCAAACGGGGGTATGAGGCTTCGATCAATGCATGTCGAGAGAACACAATCGCCGAGGACCTGGATGTCGCGGCGCAGACCGAAGCCACCGCGGTGTTTGCCTGCGCCTTCGGGCCCGGTGCGCAGCTCGAGTCGACGAACCTTCATCGGGAACTTGTTCTCGAGCGCTTCGACGGGCTGGATGCGGCAGTTCGACAATGGGTCCTGTATGCAGGTCCAGCCGTCCTTGTTGGCCATCCCGCCCCAACCGCCCTTCGGGTTCAGGATCGCAACCCAGTTGTCGTCACCTTCTCCGGCACCGCCGCCGTAGCCGGCGGCTGCACGTTGACCACCAAGCGTGTAGACGTTGCACGACCCGAGCTCGCCCGCCGCAACTCGGTCGGGAATCCCAGGTGCGAGGGCGCCGAAGACCATGTCGATGATCCTGTTGCAGGTCTCGGTGAGGCCGCTTACTGTCGACGCGGGCGGGTTCGGGTTGACGCATGAGCCCTTGGGTGCCGTGACCTTCACCGGTGCGAAGGCGCCTTCGCTTGGGTGGATGTTGCGGTCGGTAACCATCAGCATCCCGATATAGACCGACGACACGGTCACGGTGTATACGCAGTTGACGGCACCGGGTACCTGCGCGTCCGAGCCGGTGAAGTCGAACTCGATGTCGGTTCCGGACTTCCGGGCGGTCATCGCGATCTTCACCGGTCGCCCGGTTGCGCCGTCTGTATCCATGTAGTCCTCGAAGTGGTACTCACCGTCCGGGATCCGCGCGATCTCAGAACGCATGTGGCGCTCCGAGTAGGCGATGATCTCGTCGATCCCCGCCTGGACGAGATCCTTTCCGTAGCGCTCGAGTAGGGATTCGTAGCGCCGGGCACCCGTCTGGACACCGGCCGTTTGGGCCGTGATATCCCCCTCCGTAGTCGCCGGAAGGCGGACGTTCTTGAGGATGATGCTCCAGACGTCCCTGTTCCTCTTGCCGCCTTCGAAGATCCGCACGGCCGGGAGGATCAGGCCCTCCTGGTACATCTCGGTCGCGTCGCCGGGCATGGAGCCTGGCGCCATCCCCCCCACGTCGTTGTGGTGGCCGCGGTTCCCCACGAATCCGAAGAGCTCGCCCTCCCAGAAGACGGGAGCGAAGACGGTCACGTCCGGCAGGTGTGTCCCGCCCGTGTAGCAGTCATTGACAAGGAAGACATCGCCGGGCCGTATTTCGTCGATGCCGTACTGGGCGATCCCAGCCTTAACCGAAAAGGGCATTGCCGCGATATGTACAGGGCAACCCTGCATATCCTGCGCGATGAGGCGCGCGTCCCTGTCAAATACCGCGCTGGAAAGATCCTTCCCTTCGTTGAAGATCACCGAGTGCGCCGTCTTCAGCAGCGTAATCGTGACCTCCTCGCAGATCTGCACGAAGCCGTTCCGCATGACCTCGAGCGTTACCGCATCGATCCCGGTGCGTGGCTTCTCGATGATTGCCACCTCAGATCTCCTGGACCAATGCCGCCGTTCGGCTGTCATCAGTCGCGACGTTTGTGGTGATCATGAAGTTGCCGAATCCGTCTACCTTCCCCGACATTCCACCCGCGATCCAGGTCGTCGAGCCTGGCTCCTCGACGATCGCCGGGCCGGAGAGAACCGTGCCAGCGGGCAGGCTGTAGCGAGAGTAGACGTTGACGGGCTGCCACGAATCGTGCGCGAACACGTCGCGTGAGCCCTTTGCCTCGAGCTTGGAGTCGCCCCTGAATTCGTCCATTGAATACTTGGAGACCTTGCCGATGCCTTTGACTCTGAGGCTCGTCATCTCCGGCATGTGGTCTTTGAGACGAATGGTATAGACGTCCTCGTACATCCGCTCGAAACTGCGGAAGGTCTCCTCGAGCGTTGTGCGAGTAACCGGAAACTCCGCGAACAGTACGCTCAGCTCGTGAATCTGACCTTGATGACGAATGTCGGCAAAGTAGTCGAAGGTCATGTCCCGCCGCTCGACGCCCTGGCTTTCGAGCGTCCGCTCGACCTTCTCGTGCAACTCGGCGAGGCGAGCGTTGAGAGTCTCAATCTCGATCTCGCGCGCCTCCGCCAGGTAGGCGACCGTCGCGTCCTCCTGCATGTCGGTCATAAGGAGGCCCATTGCGCATGTATTGCCCGGATAGACGGGAATGAGCACTCTGGGGATGTCGAGCGCCCGAGCCACGGGCCCGGCAACCATGCCGCCCGCCCCTCCGAAGGCAACAAGAGTCAGATCCCGCGGGTCGAGGCCTTTCCAGATCGATACGGAGCGCGCCGCATTTGCCATGTTCGCTTGCGAGATCTCGACAATCCCGTCGACGACCCGATCCACACTCAAGCGGAGCTCGTCGGCAAGCCGCTCCATACCTCGGCGGGCCGCTTCCCGATCTAGGCGAATCCGGCCGTCAGCGATCTCGGCGCCGAGCACGCCCTTGGCGAGGAGGGCGTCTGACAACGTCGGCAGGATCCCGCCGCGGCCGTAGCAAATCGGCCCCGGGTATGCCCCCGCCGACTGCGGGCCAACCTTGAGCCCGCCGCCCTCATCGATCCATGCGATCGACCCGCCTCCGGCCCCGACGGACTCCACGTCAATCATCGGTACACGGGCGGGGAGCCCCCATTCGATCGCCTTGGCTCGGGTCACGAAAGGCTGGCCGCCGTGAATCAGCGATACGTCCGTGCTCGTGCCACCCACATCGAACGTGACGATGTCGCCAAGGCCGGCCTGAGCGCCGACCTGCGCCGCAGCGATCGCGCCAGCCGCGGGACCAGAACCGAGCGTTGCGATCGGCTTCTCAGCGGCTCGTTCAGCGGTAATCATCCCGCCGCTTCCTTGCATGATGAAGAGCTGCGCTCTGAGCCCGCCATTCTCGAGTTCGGCGGCGAGGCGTCGAATGTAGCGAACGATGATCGGCTTGAGGTAGGCGTCGATGACAACGGTATTCGTTCGCTCGAACTCACGGTACTCGGCGTTGATGTCACTGGAGAGAGAGACTGACAACTCCGGTCTGATCTCGAGGATCAGCTCCCGGAGACGTCGCTCGTGAGAAGGATTTGCGTACGAGTGGATGAGCGAGATGGCGATCGACTCGACGCCGAACTCGAGAAGCTCGTCGATGGCCGTCGTGGCCTGATTTTCGTCGAGCGGCAGGTCCACGTGCCCGTCCTTATCGACCCGCTCGCGCACCTCGCGTCTGAGAGCGCCGCCGCACTAGCGGTCGCGGTTTACGCCATGTCAGGTCATAGCCCGACTCACGGTCGGTGCGCATGATCTCGAGGACGTCCCGAAAGCCGTCCGTCGTTAGAAGACCCGTCAGAGCACCCGTCCGCTCGAGCAGCGCGTTCGTCCCAGTCGTCGTCCCGTGCGCCATGAACGACACGTCGGCAGGAGAGACACCTGCTGCGCGAAGGCTCTCCACGACGCCTATGGCCTGGTTCTCCGGGGTGGTTGGGACCTTTGCAGACATGGTCGCGCCCGAGTCTTCGTCGTGGACGAAGATGTCCGTGAACGTTCCGCCTACATCGACACCAACGCGCAGCATCGGAACGTGCCCACCTCCCCGATCGAGTCAGGGATCCGGAGAATCCGCGGCCGTTCATCGCGGCCCACGGCCGACAGCCTCAACTCTAAGCACAACTCCGAAAAAACGGAACTGGCCTGGATCGGTCCCGAGGCCCGCAATCTCAGATGGGGGCCAGCCTTCCTCACCACGGGTTACCGAGCGCCACCGTTACTGCCTCTGCACTCACGCCGCTCGCATCTTGGCTCGCGAGGAACACGATTGTCGCCGCCACCTCGTCCACAGTCACGACCCGACCTGCCGGAGACCCGGCGCCGCGCTCTGCCCACACCTCGTCGACCGATATTGCGCGGCGGGCGGCTTCACGCTCCGCGGATCGTTCCGCCATCTCGGTGCGCACCCACCCGGGAAGGACAGCGTTGCACGTCACTCCATGCGGCGCGAGATCCTGAGCGGCCGCCCGCATGAGACCCAGCACACCGTGCTTCGACGCACAGTAGGCAGACATGCGCGCACCGCCGAACTCCCCAGACGTCGAGCTGACCATGACGACTCGTCCGTACCCGCGCTCGACCATATCCCGTGCGGCCTGGCGCGTCAGCTCGAACGGCGCATGCAGGTTCGTCGCCATCGTCGCATGCCAGACCGCCGTATCGAGCTCCCAGATCTCGCGTTCACCGGCCGATCCCACAGCCGCGTTGTTGACGAGGATCTCGATCGGTCCGAGACACCGCCTGGCCTCAGCGACTACCCGCTCGCACGCCTCCGGCTCGGCAAGGTCGGCGACGAGGAACTCGACGCTCGCCTCGTCGGCAAGGCTGCGAAGCTCGCTCTCTGTACGGGCGACCGCAAGCACGCGGGCGCCACGCTGAGCGAGCAGCCGAGCCGTCGCGCGACCGATACCCCTGCCGGCGCCGGTGACGATCGCGACTCGGTCCCGAGGCATCTGATCGCTCCTCCTTCGCACGCTGATGAGTACGCGGACGTTAGTCGATCGCCTACGCCCAGAGTCGCTGCACGGATCAGCACCTTCCCGAAATGGGCACCAGGATTTCGCCACCGGTTTAGATGACCCGGCCCCTGAATTCAAGTCAGATTCGCATCGACGGCTGAGAGAAGGCAGCCGCCTGACTGGCGCGCAGCCTGGCGCACGCGACAGTTACGCCCGCATTCCCTGTAAGGCACCACCGAGCAAGAACACGTCTCTGAGCAGGCCGTTTCAGGCGTTACTGCCTGGCAGACACGTCCGGGTCGTCCTTCCTGCGCTCGATGTCGTAGAACTCCTCCGACGTGGGCTGCTCATCGTTTCCCATCGTTGCGGGCTGCGGAAGCGGGCGGTGGCGTCAACGACGGCGCGAGCCACGCCAGCCGGGGGCTCGGCCACGCATGCGTCGGGATCGTGCCGCCCTAGGGTGAGGGCGGGAACCCCTCGGACATGAAGCGCCGCAGCACGTTCTCGGTGATGCGCGCGATGTCGTTCTGGTAGCCGTTGTGCGACAGGGCGCCGGTCCAGGCGATCGACCCGACGGAGAAGACGGCGCCGCCGCCGCGCATGGGGATGTACACCACGTCCGAGCGCACCGCCACGCTCTGTGTCCCGCCCGTGATCGGCGGTGTCTCCAGCAGGTCCTCGGATACCTGCTGGTAGTCGTCTGAGTGCAGGCCGACCGACGACGCGACGAGCAGCGCCTCGGGCGGCGAGCCCAGTTCGAGGTCGTACCGATCCAGCTCCGCACCGGCCGCGCCGTCGCCCATCAGCCCGAAGTCCCCGAAGTCCGTCTGCTCGACGCCTTCGAAGATGAAGGACGCGGCGGGGTCGAAGCTGTCTGGCATGCGCTGGTACGGAGCCGAGCGATCGAACCCCTCGCTACCCATCCCCACGCCGAAGAGCCGCTGCGGAGCACGGCCCTTGCTGCGCCACATGCCGCATTTCTCGCCGGTCGTCTGATGGTGGTGCTCGCCGGGCCACGCCTGGTGCGGGCGCGAGCCGTTCTCCGAGCGCCGGACCTCCATCAGGTACGGCCTCTCGGGGTCGTAGGAGACAAGCCAGTAGAAGCCGTTGCCGCCGAGGTACATCAGCCTGCCCGACTCGTCGACGTACGTCTCCAGCGCATCCATCTCGCGGGCCGACACGTACTCCGGGTGGCTCCCGGTCAGGACGACCGAGTAATGGCGGAGCAGGTCGACGCCCTCGCGGTGCAGGTCCTCATCGCAAGCGACGTCGTACTCGATGCCGAGCTCGTCCAACCAGTCGACGATGCAGAGGTCGGCCGGAAACTGCCAGGGCGCCTCCGCGGTGAACCAGCCGTAGTACCCCGGCCGCATGTTGATGATCGGCCGTCGACGCGAGCTGAAGACCACCCCCGACCCGTCGGGGTGCAGCTCGTAGCACGACCGGCCGAAGTCGTAGTGCTGTTGCAGCTGGAAGTCGTCTCGATGGAGAACCGGTACGTGTCCTGCGAGCAGTTCGGCGCCGGCCGCATCGAACGGAAGACGGTCGTTGGCGTAGGCGAGGTACGAACCGGTCGGGATCAGCAGCAGGACGGACGATCGCGGGTCGGCCGCCCCGGGCCGCACGAAGAACGGAATGTGTTCCTCCGCGCCCGCGCCGCGCAGTCGGACGGCATAGACGCCGCTCCGCAGGTCGCTCGGGATGACGAACTCGAACGCAGCAGGCCAGGCGGAGTCGTCAAGGTCGTCCTCATGGAAATGGATCGCGCCGTACGACTCGGGGTCGAGCCGGTAGTCCTCGGCAGCTCCATCCCAGGCAGAACCGGTGACACCACGCGTCGGCGTGTTGACGCACGTGCCGTGCAGGGCGCTCTGCGAGGTGTCGGCGACGTGTCGCAAAAGCGCGCGGTCCGCGCGATTTGACACAGCGAAGTCCCAGCTCGCGAGGGCAGTACCGGCACCGTCGCCCGCGCGCAGCGACGGGTTCCCCAGCTTGCCGCTGAAGTGCGCGCAGGCGGCCCACGCCTCGTCCCGCCGTCGCGACAGGGCAGCCATCCGGAAGGGCGCATCCGCCACGAGCGCCTTCGATCCCAGCGTGCCCGCCGCGCGCCCGGGCGCCGCACGATTCGCCGCCGGCAGAACGCGATCCCCACGTGACCTCGCCGGCGTCTGCTCGATCCACGCCTGTTCGCGTTGCAGGTCGAAGGCCGCCCGGACGCGGTACCACGTGTGGGGCTGCAAGGGCTCCTCGACTGAGATGCGGGTCTGCTGGTTCCCGTCACCGACCCACAGCGCCAAGCGGCCATCCTCCACGACCACGGCGTAGCCGCTGGCACGATCCACGTCCCACGTCCCCAGCACCCCCTGGAGTCGCCCGTCAAGCGATGTCGGGAACAAATCCAGCGAGGCGGACAGCGACGAGGAACGGGACAGAAGGCCCTCGGGGTCCGGCACCTCCACGTATGACCCCGAGTTGTCCGGCTGACGCACCGCGGGATACTCGCCGTCGATCGCAGAGGCAATCTCCGTCTCGCGGAAGCCGGGACCATCGGGCCGATCGAGGCCGTGGCGCAACCGAACGAGCCGCGCCGCGTACCGCTCGACGTCCTCTCCGCTGACATGAAACGAAATGGAATCGCCCGGGGCGACGCTGAACTGCGACGCGTAGCCGAACAGCGCTGGCCTCCACGACTCGCTCACGACACCGCCTCCGTCGATCCGAGCAAGCCCAACTCCCGCAGTCGCGAGACGAACGCCGCATGCTCGGCCTCGTCGACCGAGCCGTACACGACATCCTCGATGGCGACCGCCCCCTCATCCCGCTGGCCGGTCACCTTGGCGAGGCGCCAGCCTTCCTCGTCGGCGAGTCGCACGATCACGTACTTGCCCTCGGTGTCGGCGGCCCGGAAGACGTTCAGCACCCGCGCGAGCTCGTCGGGGTGCGGGCCAAACGGATTCTGCCGATGAGTCTCGATCAGCCACGCCAGATCGGCCCTACCGAGCCGTCTCAGCGTTGTCTGCGCGAAAAGCTCGTAGACCGGAGCGGCCGCGTCACGGAGCACGGATACCTCCTACCTGCTCGGCTGCGTGGTGCGGGTGCGGACGTCGCCGGGGTCGTAGAGGGGCATGGTTGACACGGTTCCCGACCGCTCGCCGTGCCTCGTGCACACGGTCACTGCTATACCGGGAATCGCGTGATTGGGTCCCACGTAGGCCATGGCCACACCCCGGCCGAAGGTGGGCGAGAACGAACCACTCGTAACCCGGCCGATCGACACGCCATCGATCGCGACGTCGTCCCCGGTCTCCGCGACGCTCTCGTCGTCAAGGCGAAGCCAAACCAGACTCCGGCTGACGCCGTTCCTCCTCACGGCGGCGAGCGCATCCCGCCCGATAAAGGCCGGCTTGTCAAAGCGAACCACCCGACCTATGCCAGCCTCCAGCGGATTGGTCTCGGCATCGTGCTCGTTGCCGACAAGGAGATAGCCAGCCTCCTGCCTGAGGCTCTCGAGCGCAGCCTGGCCGCACGGCAGGATGTCCTCGCCCCTCCCGGCCTCGAGAAGCGCCTGCCACAACGGCTCCGCCGCATCCGGATGCACATGAAACTCGTACCCCTTCTCCCCCGTGTAGCCCATGCGCGCGAGCGTGCACTCCGACCCCGCCGCGCTGGTGCGGATGAAACGGTAGTACCGCAGCGGCTTGACCGGCTCGGAGCCGACGAGCGCTTCGACGACCTCCTGCGACCGGGGTCCCTGCACCGCCAACGTCGTCCACTCCGATGTGATGTCAGAGATGCCGACATCAAAGCCGTCGGCCTGCTCGGAGATCCATGCTCCGTCGTCCTGGTTGCCCGTGATGAGCAAGAACTCCCTCTCGCCCATCCGCCACAGTGTCCCGTCGTCGACCATATTGCCCTCGTGGTTACACATCGCCGTGTAGCGAACCTGCCCAATAGCGAGGTCGGCAAAGTCGTTCGTGAGTAGACGCTCGACGAACCGGGAGGCCTCTGGGCCCTGGATGCGAAACTCGGCCATGTAGTCGAGATCGCAGATGCTCACACGCTCACGCGTAGCAACGTGCTCGTCGACATGTCCACGCGCGTACTGCCACGGCAGCCAGTAGCCAAAGAGGTCACGCATCTCGGCCCCCGCGGCAAGCCCAACGCGGTGGAACGGTGTCTCCCTCGGGGCCATCCGAACTAGTCCGTCTGGATGAAGAAATGCAGCACGGGCTCGACGACCGTCCACGTCGAGCGGGTCCCCTTGAGGAAAGACGCCGTCTCGCCCGGCCCTAGGTCCCACGTCGTCCCGTCCTCCAACGCGACCCGCAGGATTCCCTCGATCATGACGAAGGTCTCGTCGACGCCGAACAGGTACGGGAACTCGGACTCCTCGCAGCGCCACATTCCGGCCTTGAGCGTCCGGCCTTCCGCGCCCGTCGACCGCAGCCAGGCAACGACGCCGGCCTCGCCGCCCTCGGCGCCGACGAATGCGTCGTACTCCGATTCCGGCGGGTGAGTGCTGGATCGGTAGGCCACCTGCTGCTCCATCGGACCTCCAGTGGTCAGCTCAGCCCCAGTACGACGAGCCACGATCGAGCCTCGCCAAACTGAGGCCAAGGCTCGGTCAGCGACGCGGCCGATGCTAGATCACGCCTTCCCGCGCGTCAACCAGCAACGCCGACGCGGCTGGGATCGCGTCCGGCGCGTGCCCGACGGACGCTGACAAGATCCACCACAACCCCGAGTGCGACGACGCCTGAGCCTGTCGCAAGCGGGCCCGCTCCTGCGTGCTCAGCACGTCCTGGCGCTCGCCACGGTCGGCCTCTTCCTGACGCAGCCAGTTACGCAACGACTGCGCCGAACCAGCCCCGCTCGGCCGCCAACTGATTTGCCGACGGCACACCACTCCGCAGCATCCGCACCACCTCAAGCTGGAACTCCGGCGGGTACGGCGGTCTCGTCCTTAGCATCTCACGCTTCTCCCTCGAGCCACTACTAGGCTCGAAAGCATCACGGTGTCAACGAGACCGGGTCAACTCCACTTCCACAGCGCGTCAACAACCTCCCTGGGACATACAGCTAGTGCCAGACGCCTGAAGGTGTCGTATGCTCGGCTGGTGAGCGATGCAGTGACTCCTTCCGGCATGTCCGGAGGGGACATCTCCCGTCGGCGCTTCCTCGAGCGATCGGCGGTGCTCGCCGGATCTCTATGGCTCGGAGGCCTCTCGGCTCGCGCTGCGCGCGCCGCCGGTACTGGGCCCCCCGAGAGCTTGGCCCCGATGAACGTGGTCATGTTCGTGACCGACCAGGAGCGGGCGATTCAGCACTTCCCGATTGGTTGGGCCCAGCGGAACCTGCCGGGGCTCATGCAGCTCCGGCGGCACGGGGTGACCTTCGAGAACGCATTCACGAACGCGTGCATGTGCTCTCCCGCCCGCTCCACGATCCTGTCCGGGTACTTCCCGGCCCAGCACGGGGTGAAGTACACACTCGAGGCGGACATGGAGCCGCCTGCGAACCCCCAGGTGCCGCTCCCGACCCCAGACAGCTTGGCGAACATCGCGACGGTCATGTCGGCCGCTGGCTACAACGTCATCTATAAGGGCAAGTGGCACTGCAGCAAGCCCGCCGGTTCCACCTGGAGTCCGTCGGACGTCTCAGAGTACGGGTTCTCCAGGTGGAACCCGGCCGACGCCGGCGCCAACCAGAGCATCCCCGAGATGGGCGGGGGCATCGCGAACAACGACGGCCGCTTCATGACGTCGGTGGGCGACATCAGCACGGGTGACGAGGGCGCCCTCGAGTTCCTCACCTCGGTCGCGACGTCAGAGCAGCCGTTTTTCATGATCATCTCCCTGGTCAACCCTCACGACGTGCTCATGTATCCGCGGAACTTCGCGGCAGCGGGGTACAGCAGACAGTGGCTCGAGGGTGAGATCGGCCTCCCGGCCACGGTGGACGAAAACCTCAGGCTGAAGCCCCGCGCGCAGGAGGCCTTCCTCAGGATCTTCAACCTGACCGGCACGCCCCGAACGCCCCAGCAGAAGCGGGACTACCTCAACTTCTACGGCAATCTCATGAGGGCCTCGGACAACTACCTCGTGAACGTCCTAGCCGCGCTCAAATCGGTGACCACATCATCCGGCTCGTCGCTCTACGACGACACCCTCGTCATCCGCACCTCCGACCACGGCGAGATGGGCCTGGCCCACGGAGGCCTACGGGAGAAGAACTTCAACTTCTACGAAGAGTCCCTTCGCGTGCCTCTCGTCTACTCGAACCCCCGGTTGTTCCCGCAGCCCCGGCGCTCGAGCGCACTGGTTTCGCACGTGGACTTCCTGCCCACCCTGGCGAGCCTCTTTGCCGCGCCGCAGAGTGCGCGCTCGGCTTGGCAAGGCCGTGACTACTCGTCGCTCGTTCTGGGGAGCCAGGGAGAACCCGTCCAGGACTACATCGTCTTCACGTACGACGACTACCAGTCCGGACAGGCGCACGGCCCCTACGTGCCGCCGCCGCAGCACATCGTCAGCATCCGCGAGACCCGGTGGAAGATCGCGCAGTACTACGATCCCGCCGGCACCGTCCCCGACGAGTGGGAGATGTACGACCTGAAGACCGATCCCCTCGAGACCACCAACCTCGCCCGGCCCGGCTACAAGCGCACGCCTGCCGAGAGGGCTCAGTTCGGCCGCCTGCGCAAGAAGCTCGCCGAGGTGCAGGCGACGCGCCTGCAGCCGCTCTAGGGGCTGCCTTGCGAGCCCGACGTCCGTCGTTCCGGCTGGCTCGTCTGCGGTGCGGTACGCCGCGCCGTCCTCGCGCAGCGAAATCGTGCGATCCTTCCAGTCTGTCGTGGGTCCTTCCAGTCTGGCGAGGACGGTCTCCGATTGAGGCAAGGATCGCAGATGGGACTTGCCGCTCCCCGCTGCCACTCTTCCGTCCGGCTCGCCCGTAGTGGATGACCTCGCCGCAGCTAAGGCAACAGCGCAGCCAGTGCGAGGAGGAGATGGCGGACGCAACCTCGGCCGCGCCTGCCCCACCTCCCCTGGAAGCGACGTCGTCGAGCGCGACGGAGTTGCTCAGGAGAGGGTCTGGACTGGTCGACGACCGCGGCTGCAGTGCCCCGAGCCGAGGACGCCGGAGCCCGCTCAACGTCACCACCGGACGGCGGCGATGGGCGATGAACGGGGCTCGTGCTGGTGAGGCGCCCGCATCAGGTTCCATTTTCGAGGGAGGCGGACATCACCGAGCGCAGGTAAACCGGACTCATGCTCCGCACCGCGTTGCTCGTGACTACGTGCCTTGCATTGACATCTTTTGCAGCTCCGGCACACTCCTCCGTGATCTTCGCGCGTGACGCGACCTCCATTCGCCTGCAGATCGATGGCAAGGGGCGAGCCCTCGTCTCGTACGAGCAAGCAGGTAAGCCACGGCATCTTCTGGCGTGGGGAGCGATCAACGCAGGCCTCGGCCTGCGCCTCGATTACTCCGGCGGGTGGGGCACGCTCGGAAAGCCGCTGTGGAAGCGGTTCGACAACCGCGCCCGACCCTACGACGGCCCAGAGCTTGCCTGGTTCGTGACTGCGCGAAAGGCGCCCGACGGCTCCTACTGGGCGGTGCAACGCTGGCAGAGGCTACTGCCCAACAACGGGCGCTCCCCAGCCAACCCCCTCGCTCGCGCCTGGGAGCTCCATCTCTCGCACTGGCGCGGCCCGCTTCCGGAGCTGTCGATTTGGCTCGACTGGATCGAGCATGGCAGCATCACGCATCTGTTCGGCCAGTACCGATATCAGGGCCGGCCTATCTTCGGATCTAGTAACACCCCTTCGGGACATCCACTCGATCGCTACGGACGTAACATCTATCTCGATACCTTCGACTCGCCGTATGGCCCCGGCTGGAAGCGCGAGAACTCGTTTCTTACACACCGCGCGACCGGCACTTTCTGCTACGGCTTCTACCCGCGCACCGGAGTCAGCGGCACGGGTGATCGCTACCGCGCCACCGCGATCGGTCCCGGGGCTGCACCGGACGCCTACTGGGAGGCGCCCGCGGGCGGTCGGTACGATCCCTCGATCGACGACGCGATCACACTCATCGCTGATGAGATCCTCGCAAACGACCCACGTTGTCAGAAGCGATGACCAAAGCTCGTGGATGTAGCCTCATCTCCTGCTCCTTATAACATCTCGTTCTCAGGGGGTTCGATAACGCGATCGAAGCGCTGAGGCGCGTGCACCGGAGGTTCGTGGGCTCATGAGCAGACTTCCCCGGCCGGTCTCGATCGCACTCAAGGTTCTCCTGAGCGCCGGGATCATCGGGTACCTGGTCTGGCAGATCAACATCGGCCAGACAGTGAGGCTGATTGGCAACGCCAACGGCCTGTACCTGATCGCTTCCCTCGCACTCTTTCTCGTGACTACGGTGGGTATGGCCTGGCGCTGGCAGCTGCTTCTCGCAGCGAAGGGCCTTATCGAGCCGCTTGGCTGGCTGACGAAGCTCTACTTCATCGGCAACGCGGCCGGTCAGATACTCCCGACTGGGATCGGCGGTGACGCAGCCAGGATCATCGAGCACTCCCGCCGGAGGCCAGATCACAAGGGCGAGGTGGCTGGTGCGGTCATCATGGAGCGTGTCATCGGCGCGGCGGGAACGCTCGTGCTGGTCGCGATCGGCCTCGTCGTCGCCATCGGGCGGTACGACGGCATCGAGTATCTCGTCGCGATCGAGGCTGCCTTCCTCCTTCTGGTTGCTGCCGGATTCGTGCTCCTCTTCTCGAAGCGAGCCGCGGTCGTGATCCGGCCGCTCGCCCCGTTCGCGTCGAAGCTCAGGCTGGAGCGGGCCGCTCGATCCGTCTATCGGGCGATGCACGGCTATCGCTCGCAGCCGCGCGCCCTCATCGTCGTCCTCGTTGTCACGATCGTCATGCAATTAGGGCGAACGGTCTCGATCTGGCTGTGCGGGCTGGCCGTCGGGGTCGACGTCTCCCCGCTCGTCTACGTGATCCTCGGGCCGCTGCTCTTCCTTGTGATGCTGGTGCCGTTCACGATCAATGGCCTTGGCGTCCGGGAGGCGTTCTTCGTCGCGTTCCTCGGCCGTTTCGGGGTCGGCGCAGACGCTGCCTTTGCGACAGGCTTCCTCTTCTACGCCGTCGCAATCGCAAGCTGCATTCCGGGTGGCGCCATCCTTCTCTGGCGGAGCGCCCGTCCGGCAGTCGTCCGCGCCGAGCGCGGCACGTGAGCTGCCTTCGTATCACAAGGCCGAGCACCGCTCGGTCTCGTCCCGCCGGGGTGAGCCGGAGCTCGATTTGCCGTCGCCTCGCGGGTATCGCGCATCCGTCGTGGGACTTCGAGGCCGACCGGCCGCTCGATCTCGTTGTGATCGCGCTCACGGCGATGGACGTCACCCTGGCCGAGGAGCGCTACTTCGAGGAGGCTGACGCGTGGCATCCGTAACGGAACGCGCTGGACCCGGGCTACGGCTTCCGGCCATCCCCGCTCGCTTTCTTGCGCTCGTGGCGATCGCGCCGGTGGTGCTTGGGGTGTCGCGGTTTCTTCCTGACGTGGGTGCGGGGCTCGGGCTCCGTCTGGCTGCGGCGTCTGCCTGCGTTCTGATCGTTCCCGGCGTTCTCGTGTTGCGTGCGTTGGATTGGCCGAGGCGGCTCGGTTTGGTGTTGGCGGGGTCGCTCGCCTGGAGTCTTGTGGCCGTGTTTGTGGCGTTGACGTTGACGTTCGCGTCGGGTGGGTCGTTGTCGTTGACCGTCGTCGTGGTCGGCGTGATCTCGGTTGGCGGCGTCATTGCGGTGCTGCGTGCTAGTCCGGCTCCTCTCGAGCGCCGCGATGTGTGGCCTGTGGTCTGTGTTGCTGTGGGGGGCCTGGTCTTGTGCGGGGTTGTGTGGTGGGCGTCGACGGTGGTTGCTGGGGACGGGTTGTTTCATCTGGCTCGGGTTCGCAAGCTCGAGGAGATGCCGGTGTTGTATTCGGTGAATGTCGTGAATGAGTTCCGGGGTGGTGGTCTTCATCCGGGGTATGCGTTTCCGCTCTGGCATGGTGTGTTGGCGTTGATCGGCCGGTTGGCGGGGGTCGATCCGACGTTGGTGGTGTTGCATCTGTCGGCGATTCTGGTTCCGTTTGCGCTTGTTTTGGCGTACGCGGCAGGGGCGGCGTTGTTCGTGTCGTGGGCTGGGGGAGTGGCGGCGGCGATCGCGACGGCCTCGTTGGTTGGCTTTCAGCATGACGGGGTGGGCGCGTTCGCTGCGGTTGCGTTGCCTGCGTCGGCGGCGCGGCTTTTGGTCGTGCCGGCGCTTCTGGCGTTGGTGTTCTCGTTCGTACGTGGCGCGGGGCGGGGCCGGCTGCTGTCGGTCGCGGCGGCTGCGGGTGTTCTTGCGGTGGTGCACCCGACGTACGCGGTCTTCGTTGCTGTGCCGTTGGCGGGGTTCCTTGTGGCGAGGATGGCGCTGGCACGGGATGGTGTGGCCGACTGGAAGCGGATCGGCGGTTGCATCGCGGCGCTGCTCGTGCCGACCGGCCTCTTCTTCGCGTGGCTGTGGCCGGCGGTGGCCGACACGGAGTCGTTCCTGCCCTCGGCTGGCGAGAAGGCGCGCGGGCTGGCGAGCCTACGGCGGCCAGCTCGACGTTCACGGCGGATGGTTCAGCCTGTCGCCGGAGGCGATCTCGCGCGGCGGCGCGGCGACGGTAGCCGCGCTTCTGTGCGTTCCGGCGGCGATGCTGGCCGCCCGCCGGCGCTGGGCGGCCTATGTGGCCGGTGGGGCGCTCGCGGTCCTCGCAGTGCTCATGATCCCGCCCGTGTTCGCTGCCGTGGCTGATCTCTCGTCGCTGTCGCAGGCGCGCCGGCTGGTGCTGTTTCTGCCGTTACCGTTCGCGCTCGCTGGCGGCGCCGCGCTCGCCGGCAGGCTTCGTCTCGCCGGATGCGTCCTGGCGCTGGCGCTGGGTGTCGGCCTCGCGCTCGCCTACCCGGGCGGCGACACGGGACGCCTCGGGGAGCTCGGGCCTGCCTGGCCGGTCTGGGTCGCCGCCGCCGGCGCCGTGATCGCTCTCCTGGCGGGACGGTTCATCCGCCTGCGCGCACCGGATCCCGGCCGCTACGCCGATCATCGCGATCGCTGTTGTTCGCGATCCCCGTCGCCGTCACCGGCTTCCGCGACCTCAGACGCGACCCGCCCGACCCCTACGCCCTCACCCCCGGGCTCGTCCAGGCGCTCAACACGCTCGTGCCGATGCGAGCGACCGTGTTCTCCCAACTCGAGACCGAGTACCGCATCGGCGCCTACGCACCCCTCTACGTGGCTGCAGCACCACCCGCCCACGTCGCCAACACCGAGGCCAACCGCCCCTACGAACGCCGCGCCGACGTCATCAGATTCTTCAACCAAGACGACCTCTCCTACCTCCAAAGAGCAGCCCTCCTCTCCAAATACGGCGCCACCTGGCTCGTCCTCGACAAAACCCGGCCGATCCCCGA
Organism: uncultured Thermoleophilia bacterium; assembly: GCA_963710975.1. Lineage (GTDB taxonomy): Bacteria > Actinomycetota > Thermoleophilia > Gaiellales > Gaiellaceae > JBBQXH01. The sequence continues at coordinate 58,146 of CAVQCG010000005.1, forward strand.
CTACGTCCGCTACCTCCCCAAGCCCGTCTACCAAGACCACCGATACCAACTCATCCCACTCCGCCGCTGATGCGTCTGCATGCCTTCAGACGTGCGTCCGAGAGCTACGACGCGGCGTTCGTCGACGCGATGGCGGACGCGTACCTCGACCAAACGCCCTGGACACGTCTCCGCCTTGCCGCGGTCCGCGATCTCGTCGAGCCGAGGCGCGGCGAACGGGTTCTCGATCTCGGTTGTGCAGCTGGCGCCATCACCCACTTCCTTTCCACGTTCGGGTGCCAAGCCGCCGGCGTCGATGCCGAACCTCTTGCAGTCGAGCGGGCGCGAGAGCTCTTCCCGCATCTACGGTTCGAGCTGGCCGACGTGGGCGCTCTCCCCTTCCCGGACATGTCGTTCGACAAGGCGGTCGCGGCAGACGTGGTCGAGCATCTCGACGATGAGACGTTCCAGCGCCTGCTCTCGGAGGTGCGGCGGGTACTTGTCCCCGGAGGAACGCTGTCGATCTACACGCCGAATCCGGCACATCCGATCGAACGATTGAAGAAGCGCGACCTCGTGCTCGCCAGAAACCCCACCCACATCGGCCTGCGCACTGAGGCGCAGCTTCGGTCTCACATCCGCGACTGCGGCCTTCTCGTTGCGGCCACGAGCTGGCGGGCAAGCTTCTTCCCCGGCATTTCGGTGGTCGAGCGTGCCGGCGGCAGGTGGGTCGAGTCACTCCGGTATCGCCTGTGCATCCGTGCGCAGAAGATGTCGGCTGGATGAGGATCCTGATCGTGTCACTCAAGCGGCTCGGCCGGGCGCAGTCCGAGGTCGGAAACGAAAGAGCCATGCGAATCATCGTGGCCGCGCCCGCCTTGTATCACCGACAATGAGAGTCGCCGTCCTGACGACCTCGTACCCGCGAGACGCGGACGATCACGTCGGACGTTTTGTCGCGGATGCGGTCGACCGTCTGCGTGCTGCGGGCGTAGACATGACCGTGCTCGCTCCGGGGTCCTTCCGGGACTTCGGCCTGGCCTACGGTGATGGCGTGATGGCGAACGTCCGCCGCCGGCCCTGGGTCGGCCCGCTCCTCTTCGGCGCGATGGCGGAAGCGGCCCGCCGCGCCGCGCGTGATGCGGATCTCGTTCACGCGCACTGGCTCCCGGCGGGCGCGGCCGCCCTCGGCTCTGGGAAGCCGGTCGTCGTCACGCTCCACGGAACGGATGTCGAGCTGGCTCGGCGGGCGCCACGTCTTGCCCGCATGGTGCTCCGCCGGACAGCCGCCGTCATCTGCGTTTCGCGATCGCTCGCCGAGGAGGCACGCAGGCTCGGCGCGTCGCGCATCGCGGTGATCCCGAACGGCGTCGACCTGCCCGATCCGGACGGCACGACCGAGGCGTCCCCGCCCGAGATCCTCTACGCCGGCCGCCTGTCCGAGGAGAAAGGCATCGAGGAGCTCGCCGAGGCGACGACCGGCATGAATCTGGTCATCGTCGGCGACGGCCCTCTTCGGCACCTCCTGCCCGCCGCGCGTGGCTGGGTGCCTCGCGAGGAGCTCGAGCGTCTCTACCGCCGGGCGGCCATCGTCGTCTGTCCGTCCCGACGCGAAGGCTTCGGGCTCGTGTGCGCAGAGGCGATGGCGCACGGCAAACCCGTGATTGCAACCCGTGTCGGTGGTTTCCTCGACCTCGTCGTCCACGGAGAGACCGGGCTTCTCGTCCCGCCGCGCGACTCCGGCGCCCTGCGCTCCGCGCTCGAGAAACTGCTTCGAGATGACGATCTGCGCCAGAAGCTCGGCAAGGCAGGTCGGCGCCGGATCACTGCGCAGTGTTCCTGGGAGACGGTCATTGAGCGCACGCTCACCGTTTACGGAACAGTCGCGCCCCCAACATGCGTACGGCGATCTCGCATGGATAGCCGTCAAGAGGGACGATCTGACTGCCGATAATGACTGGGTGGCAGAGCCTGGCAATGAGATGTCAAATGCGGGAAAGACGGGAACGTCGCGCTACGCGCCTGTTCCGTCCGAACCGGGGGTGTCAGCGCAGGAGCGAGATCGTGAAGTTCTCCTCTTGCACCGCGCCCTGTACGAGCGGGATCAGGCGATCGCAAAGCTTCGTCGGCAACTCGACGATCGGCTGCTGGAGGACAAGCGCATCCAAGAGCTCGAGGACCACATCCGAGATCTCCGGAGGGAAGTCTCCTCCATGGAGGAAACACGTGCCTGGCGAATGGGGCAATGCTACTGGGGAATCCGAGATTCCCTGAGGCAGAAGTTCGGCCGCACCCCGAGCACTGCATCGTGAGCTGATGCCCGGGCTCGCCCAAAGGAAGGCTCTGCCAAAGGAGCGGGATGAACGCAGGCCGGCTAGGGATCCTCGCTGCTCGATCATCATCCCGGTCTACAACAACGTCTCGTTGACGACCAAGTGCCTCGACGTGCTGCTCCAAACGCCGAGTCGTGTTAGCTACGAAGTCGTCGTAGCCGACGACGCGTCAACCGATGAAACACAGAGCGCACTGGCCGCGTACCCCGATCGCGTTCGCGTGGTTCGCCGAAGGGAGAACGGGGGCTTCTCGCAGGCATGCAACGCTGGGGCCGCCGCCGCAGCCGGTGAGTACCTGGTCTTCCTGAACAACGACACGATCCCGCAACCGGGTTGGCTCGATGCGCTCGTCGGATATGCGGACAGCCATCCGGACGCCGCCGTGGTCGGTGCGAGGATGCTCTATCCGAACGACACGATCCAGCACGCCGGTGTCGTCATAGGCTTCGATAGGAATCCGAGGCACCTCTACCGAGGACTCCCGGGTGACCATCCTGCGGTGACTCGATCCAGGCAGTTCCAGATCGTCACCGGGGGGTGTGCTCTCGTACGAGAGGAGACGTTTCATCGTGTCGGCGGCTTCGACCAGTCGTTCGTCAACTGCTTCGAGGACGTCGATCTCTGCTTGCGAATCGGTGAGCTCGGAGGCGAGATCCACTACTGCGCAGATGCAGTCCTCTACCACCTCGAGTCGGTAAGTCGCGAAGACCAGACCCTCCCGTACAACCTGTGGCTCTACCAGAGCCGCTGGGCGAACAAGGTTGTCCCAGACGAGTTCACCTACTACTACGAGGACGGATTCCTCCGCGTCACCTGGGAGCATTTCTCTCCGATCTCGGTCAGCTTCTCGCCCGAGGTCGCGACAGTGGACGACTCCCGCAGCATGCGCGAGGCGAACCGTCTTCTCCACGAGCGCTCACGGCAGGTCTGGGATCTTCTCCGCGCCGAGACGCGAGCGATGACTCAGCAGGCACCGGATGGCCCGCCGGCTGCGGGGGCACATCTGAACCGAGTGGTGAGCCGGAGACGACTGACCCGGACCATGCTCCCTCGATCCTCATCGTGCCCGGAAACGTCTGGCGCGCAGGCGGGATCGGCATCGAGATCCCGTGGCTGTTGTCATTCCCAGCACTGGCATGACTGCTGGGCTCAAGGAATTGCTTGCCCGGCTCCAGCACCAGCAGCGCAGACGGCCGCTCGAACTGGTCGTCGTCGACGAACTCGCGGATGCAGCAACGTCGGCACTTGCGAGCCAATTCTCGGCTGCACTCGTCAAGCCACTCCCAGAAGTAACTACCGCATGGAGCGCCGTCAGCGCGGCATTGCCGCATTGTGTCGCGGCGGAAGTCATCGTCGTGAGCCCGCATCTCACACCGGAAAAGGACGACTGGGTCGAACGCCTCTTAGATCGGCTCCTCGGTGACAAGCACGTCGCGGCGGCGTCTAGCCGGGTCATCCCGCCCGCGACTTGGGTTCCTGACGCCTTTCAGCATGAGCTGGACTCCCCACGAGCCGTCGCCGAGCCATGGCTCTGGGGCGGATTCCCGCGCAATGGCTCCGGCCGTGTTCCTCATGACGAAGTCGAACGATTCGCATTCCACCTCGAGGCCACCGTGTTTCGTCGCGAGCTCCTCGAGAAGGTGCCGCTCGAGGGGGAAACGGCGCTAGGCGCCGCCATTCTTTGGGCGCTGGGCGCCGCCAACCACGGCTACTTCGTTGCCAACGCGCCGGAGGCAACGGTGCTTCTCAAGCGACCGCCGTCCTTTGTCGACGTGCTGCGGGACGGGTACGCGACAGGGCGGGCCGGACTCGAGAGCGGGACCGAGCCCCTGTACGGCTCCGAGGTCTTCTCGCGCGCGCTCTGGAAAGCGCGGGGCGACTGGGAGTGGATTGCCGAAGACCCGAGTCTGACCGAGTCCCAGCGAGAGCATGCGCGGATGGCGTCGGTGGTGCGACGTACGATGGAGATGACTGGCGTGTGGATCGGAGCGCATGGTGGAGGAAAACCTGCTTCGACTTCTCGTAGCGCCTCCTCCCATAGGACGGTCGCTTGAGAACTCTGAAGCTCACAAGAGTCAGTTGGCAACTGTGAACGATTCACTCAAGCCCAGCCATCTGGAGGTCGATTCAAGTTGAGGCGGTCTTTCACACCCCCATCACATAACGAGCTCTTGACTTCAGCAATAGAACAACGCAGAGTCTTCGACACGCCTGCGCGGCAGCTGTTTCTTCTTCACATTCCGAAGACGGCGGGCACCACGCTGATGACCCTCCTCACTGAGCGCTTTGCGGTTTCCGGGATGCTCCTCCCCGAAAATGGTTCGTTGGTCGGAACGCGCCCGGAAGATGTGCTCGAATACCGTTTTGTCAGCGCTCATGTCGGCACCGCGTTTATCGATCAGATGCCAGTTCGACCGCGTGTCATAACGGTATTGCGTGACCCGGTGGAACGCTCGATCTCGACCTATTTCTTCATGAGGTCTGTGGACGAGTCCCTCATCACACACCCGGCGGTACTGGAGGCCATGGCCATGCTCGCGAAGTCGACCTTCCGACATACCTCGAGCGATACCCGGAAGATGCTGCGTACCACCTGGGTGACGTACAGACGCGATTTCTCGGAGGACTCGACCCACACGGCGAAGCGCCCGCGGACGACGCAGGTTTTGAACGTGCGGTGGCGAACTTGGAGGCGATCGATATCGTTGGCTTGACCGAGCGCATGCGTGATCTGCTTGTGCTGTTGTGCTTCGAGCTTGGCTGGGATGCCTTCGACCATGTCCCAATCGCGAATAGGTCGGAGCGGCACGAGGTGGACGCGAGCGTGCGTGCCGCTCTCCGGGAGCTCGTTCCTTTTGATAGCGCCTTGTACGAGCTCGCGTGCGATCGCTTCGAACGGGACTGGGACCAAACGGTGCATGAGCTTCTGAGTCGCAATGCGCGAGGTGTCTCTGGTTCTGCTTCCTCCTCGACTGCGGAACACGAAGGCTCGCGTCACGTGCGCTTCGCCTTTGACCAAGGCGTCCATGGTGGTGGGTGGTATGGAAGGGAGTGCCACGAGGGATCCTGGCTGAACTGGATGAGCCCGGGCGACGAAGCGTGGCTGATGCTTCCGCCGGTCGCGGGGCCCGCCCTCCTTCGGTTTCACGTCGTCGCCACTGTGGTTCCCGAGTCGCTCGACAACGTGGAAGTGCTCGTCAACGACGTGCCGGTGACCTGGCGTCGCAGAGATGATGAGCTTGGCTTCGAGTATGAGGCGTTCGTCGGCGAGAACGCCCTCCCAGACGGGGTGGGGCGAACGCGCGTGACGTTCAGGGTTCAGTCGGCCGCACGCCCTAGCGACATCATTCCGGGCAGCGCGAACACACGATCGCTTGGGCTAGCTCTCGACTGGGTCGAGCTTCACAAGGCCCCGGAGTCCCTTCGGTTGTGCACAGCGAGTCAATAGGCGAACGCCTGCGAGAGCGAGGGGTAGTAACCGGGCCGTTGTCGGCGTCCAGACTTCTCGCTTGCTCCGGCGAAAGACGATCATTTCCTGGTAATCGAGTGAGCCCTGGGATATGTACGCCCTGAGGTTCAAGTAGCGACCCCAGTGCTCGAAGACGTAGGCCGGGTTATGGAACGTGTGTGATAGAAGTCTGGAAACGGACCGTTTTTCCAACGTCATCATCGATGAAGAGAAGCCCTGCGCAGGCGAGCTCAAGGGCAAACTCGGGGGACTCTGCTCCGGTACTTCCAACCGATCCTCAAATTGCGCATTTTTTTTTTTTTTTTTTTTTTTTTTTTTTTTTTTTTTTTTTTTTTTTTTTTTTTTTTTTTTTTTTTTTTTTTTTTTTTTTTTTTTTTTTTTTTTTTTTTTTTTTTTTTTTTTTTTTTTTTTTTTTTTTTTTTCTCCTCAAATTGCGCGGAAATGCGTGGTTTCGCATTCCGCCGAATGTATTCCAGCCAACGGAGAATGCGCCCGCAACCACAGCCGAACTCAAGAGGGCGTTCGAAGTCGCCGAGACATTCCCCACGATTGCAAGCGCACGCTCGATGTCGGCCACCGAATGAAGACCGGACGTAAAAAAAAAAAAAAAAAAAAAAAAAAAAAAAAAAAAAAAAAATGGAACCACTTTTCGTCGTCTGTGCCAGCAGTGTTGCGGGTTGCGGACGCGTCGTTACCGTCTCACCTTCTTCGAGCATTCCGACGGCTCGGCCGAGGGCGCTTGTCGTGCGCAGGAGTTCGTCTATGTGTGTCACCTCAGTGGCGGCTCATCGCAATGATGTCTACAGGTGCCTTTTGCGCCACGACGGCGTACTCGCCCTGGTTGCGGCGATCATGTTCAGCTCTCCGTTGCCGTTAGGGAAGCGAACGACCGCCGAACGGAAGCCGTTGAAGCGACAAAGTGCTACCGCTACTTCCGGAAAGATGGGCACGCGATGAGTGGGATCGACCCAGAAGGCCTTGAACGCGTGCACCGCGTGAAGATTGACGGTTTCTGCGATGAAGACTCCTGACGGAACCAGCTTCTCGTGTGCGAGAGTAAAGAGGCGGATCAGCTCCTCGTAGCTCAGGTGCTCGATGACCTGTGCGGAGAAGATGGCTCCAGTGTCCCACTCGGGTGCGTCTCGAGGTAGTCGAGCGCGTCTCCGAGTTCGACGGACAGCCCTTGGTCGAGAGCGTGGTCGACCATGCCGGGGTCAAGGTCGACTCCGACTGCCGGGATGTCGGCTTCCGCGAGAAGGCCCAACATCTCGCCTCGGCCGCAGCCTACGTCGAGCACGGGCGCGTGACCGCGAAGGAGATCCACATAGTAGCGCTGCCGTTCACGGATGAAAGGCTCGGGTCCGCGGAAGACGTCCTCAAAAGCGCGGTAGTCGTTCATTAGTTCCGGGTCTCGGCCGTTGCCGTTGAGTGTGTATCCGATCATCGGCCTGCCCTCTTCGTCGACTGACGCGAACAGAGACGGGTCAGCGACATACGGGGTCGCATGGAGGCGATCCGAAAGCTCCCGGAGGTGAGCGCGAACCGTGTCGAGCTCAGATGCCGCGAGGTCGTGCGCTCCCGCAAGCTGCAGAACGTGATCCCCGAGTTGTTCGGTGCGAGCCGAGAGCTCGTCACTTCTCTGAGCGACACTCTTGCTATGCGCCACGAGATCGTCGTTTCTCGCCGCAAGCTGCTCGCTGCGGAATGCGAGCCCCTCACTCCTCGCGGCGAGCTCGTCACCCCTTCGGGCGAGCATGTCGCTTCGCCCCGCAAGCTCATCGGTGCGGCGGGTGACCTGATCGAGACGTTCGCCCATGTCGCTCCGAATGCCCTGCCATTCGGACTTCTTCCGCAACGCCATCGCGTGGCCACGGCTTCATTTTGAGCTCCGAAAAAAAAAAAAAAAAAAAAAAAAAAAAAAAAAAAAAAAAAAAAAAAAAAAAAAAAAAAAAGCCCCTCCATAGGCGCTGTGCGTTCGGCGAGATCGTCGATTCGAGCGGTGAGCGCTGTTTCCCACTCTGCGAGCTCGAGGACGCTTTGCTCGGCCAGCGTGGCTATGTCTTTGACCTGGTTCTCCGCGAGCTCGATCCGCCCCATAACGTTCTCCAGGCGGGACGCGAGAGAACCGTCAACCTGTGTCATTGCGCTCACGTCTCTCAGTAGATTCTGGATTCCGGCCGCGAGCGTCGTGACCTCGGCGGCCAGCGCGTCCGCACAATGTTTGGTACTCGCCTCCCGGGTTGCGAGTTCGGCAACCTCAGAAACGAGGGAGATTCGCGCGTGCGCCTCGTGCTCGGCCCGCCACCGGCTGGCCCGAGCAACTTGCGTGATGTCTGCGGTGATGGCACGAAGCTGAGCGCCCAGCTGATCCGACCTGTACTCCAAGCCATCGATGCGCGGGGTCGTGCCTACGCTCGTGGATTGGAGTTCACCCATCCCGGTTCCGAGCTCGTCGAGCTGCCTTGCGAGGTTGGCAACCTTTGTCTCCAACTCGCGCGTGAACCAGCCACGGAACTCCTCCTCCTTCACCTGCGTAGAGCCGTCAATCGCGTGGCACCAAGCCTCCACGGCGCGGATCTGATCGCCTTCCTCTTTCAACGCGGCGACAACGGCAATCTGGTACTCACACTCGCGAATCTCGTACGGTCGCAGCGCGCGGCGGAGCAATCGTCGGCTGAATCGCCCGAAGAAGCCGAAGCGGGAGCTAGTTGACCATGAATTCGCCGGCCCCTTATGAAGCCACTCAGCGGCCTGTTCGAGTCCTCCGGAAGCGGTGCCATCCACCGACTCAGGAGCTGCGGAATCGAGTGCCCGGGCCGATGTGGCGAGCTCACGTCAGCCCGACCGTCGTCGCGGATCTCTGTCAGGCGGGCGAGCATGAGCTCAGCCGCCCGCTCGGGCGAGTGGGTCTCGCGAATCGATTGACGTGCTCGAAAACCCATCTCTCGTGCTTCGGTCCTGGCTGACGTAGACATCGCGCATCAGCCGGGCAGCCGCATCGAGATCCGGCTCCGCCCATATCGCGGTGCTCGGGTAGGGACGGCGTCCGGGCCGACGGGCACGAACTTGTAGGGGACGAGATAGCTGTTCTCGTCGGTCATGAAGTCGAGGTTCCCACCGTACGCAGTAGCGATGACAGGCTTTCCGAGCGCCATCGCCTCGGCCATGGTGAACCCGAAGCCCTCGCTTCGGTGCAGCGACACGTAGCAGTCGCATGAGGCAGTAAGCGCGATCTTGTGGTCTGGCTCGAGGTACGCATCGATGATGGTGATATCCGGTCGGTGCAGCAGAGCCGCTCGTAGCCGTTCGAGCTCGTTCAGGCGATGGTGGCCGTTGATGCTCTTCACGAGTAGCTGAGGCCCCTCGCCCGGCTGGAATGCCCGCTGTGAACGCCTCCACGACGCCGAGCGGGTTCTTCCGCGCCATGACGCTGAAGAAGTCGAAGACGAAGAGGAAGAGGAATCCCTCCGGGACCCCGAGTTCGGCGCGTGTCAGCGCAGGGGGCTCGGGAACCGACACAGGGAGAGGGAGTGCCAGAACCGGCTTCGAGGTCGAGGCGAGAGATTGCCTCGGCGGACGAACTCGCTTCCGACCCAGATCTCGTCGACCAGGTCGAACGCTTCGTGGAGCTCCTCGGGAAACACGGAGACCTCCCACCACCAGACCCCGATCGAGTAGCGGCCATCGAAGAGCGTGGGGCTGACGTCACGGGCGAACTGCGGGAGCATGTCGGCGTTGATGCAGAGCAGGTTGGTATCGAAACACGCCGCCTGGACACCATCTTCGGGAAACTCGTGGTCCTGGCGACTCGCAGTCTCTCGATGCACGACCGTGCTGTACGGGACGCCGGCCACCGCGAGCGAGCCCACGAGTTGCCTCGCGGCCTCGCCGACCCCGAGCTCGGCGGTGAGGTAGCCAACCACGTTGACGCCAGCCTCCAGCTGCTCTGGAGGGGGTGCGAGATCACGAATGACTCCGGGGGACGTCGGGAGCAGCTCCGAAGGGAGCCCCTCGGCGCTCTCGCCCGTCGCGATCAGCGCGCAGAGGTAGCGCTCAGCGTCTTGGCCACCGAGGTCCGGGAACGCCTCCTGGATGTCGGGTCTCTCTCGCCAGAGGCGAAGCAAGTATCGCGAGATCCCGATACTTTCGGAGGGCTCGTTCAGCCAGTCGACGAACGTGATCGGGTTCCCGTTGTCAAAGGGATCGGGCGGCTCTTCAGCCTCACCCTTTCGGCAAGGTCGAGCTGGCATTCGTAGAGCCGTCGCATGAGCGGAGTGATCGGAGCGCCACCCGGAAGCTTCCCGAGTGCGTATTCGGCCGTCCAGACATCGCGGTAGCCGTTCGCGATGAGGGCAGCCTCGTACTGTCTGCAGAGTCTCGGCGACACCGGGGTGCTGGCTGAGGAGGACACGCGGTGCTTCTCCCTGATGCTTGCTCAGGAGCCACGGTCGGTCGAGATCGAAACCGCTGAAGTGATAGAAGCGAAGCGGCCGGCCGCCGATTTCGTAGTGTTCGCCCGTCCACTCGACGTGCCGAGCGTAGGCGTTCCAGTATGCGACGTTGACGGTCCCATCGCGAAGGATGTAGTGGTCGAACAGCGCCGGGACGAGGTCGATGTAGCGTTGGTCAACGAAGCGCCCCTCAGCATGGGCGATTCGACAATCCCGAGCCAGGCGCTCTTGCCACCAGGTGAGGAAACCGCTCGCTCTGGAAGACACGGCGATGAACCCGAGGTTGAAGGTGCCTGACAGCATGATCGTCTGCTCGCTGATTCCGCAGCCATCGTTCGGGATCGGCTCGGTCACGTGAGGCGTCAGTACGATCGAGTGCTCCCGGGCGAGCGCCGAGACGTCATCGATGGGTGCAAAGAACTGGATGTCTGGATCGAGGTATATGACGTCCGGCGAGCCCCTGCCGAGAAGGGTCTGAAGAAGCCACGGCTTGACTGCTGTCGACAATTCGACAACGTTGTAGAGCATCGCCATCCGATGAAATTCTCGGATGTCCATGATCTCCGAGGGTCGAATGACCTCAAACGGTTCGGTCTCGCCAATCTCGTGCGTGAGGTCGTCGAGGATGAGCGCTGTGAAGCGCCCGGTGGGATGGTTGGAGCGGAAAGACTTCGCAAGTACGCGAGCGTGAGAAAGATAGTTCCGTGCGATGATCGTGCAGGCGTGCATTCACTCCTCCGTTGGTTCTATCCGGTCAGATCCAACGATCTCTATTTCGGCATCGCGGCGACTTCCGATTAGGTCAGATTTTCGAGCCGCACCGCCCGCGGCCTCGCGTCGGCTGTAAAGGACGCCTCGGCGGAGGCCGATAGCAGCTGTACGAGACGGACCAACCAGCAGAGGCTCCGTCGCCGGCTGGGAGAGGAGCACATGCATGCCACGAGCGCTAATCACCGGAGTCACTGGACAGGACGGGCGGTATCTGGCCGAGCTTCTGCATGAAAAGGGATATGAGGTGTTCGGCCTTGTCGCCGGTCAACAGAATCCGAAGGCGGGGAGCCTCGAGGAAGAGCTTCCGTTCGTCACGTTGATCGGCGGGGATTTGCAAGACTTCTCGTCTCTCGTCAGAGCCATCAAGATGAGCGAGCCGGACGAGGTCTACAACCTCGGCGCGGTGTCATTCGTGGCTCTGTCGTTCGAACAGCCCGAATTGACCGCGAACATCACCGCTCTAGGCGTGCTCCGTTTGCTCGACGCCATTCGAATGGCTGGCGGCGGAGATGACAGGATCCGCTTCTATCAGGCGTCGTCAAGCGAAATGTTCGGCAAGGTCGCGAGACGCCTCAGCGGGAGACGAGCCCCTTCTACCCGCGGAGCCCCTACGGCGCCGCCAAGGCGTTCGGTCATCACATCACCGTCAACTACCGAGAGGCATACGGCCTCTTCGCGTGCAGCGGAATTCTCTTCAACCACGAGTCGCCTCGGCGTGGCCTCGAGTTCGTGACCAGAAAGATCACGCACGGCGTTGCTCGCATCAAGCTCGGCCTTCAAGAGCAGCTCAGCCTTGGCAACCTCGACGCGTGCCGTGATTGGGGCTTCGCCGGCGACTACGTCGAGGCGATGTGGCTCATGCTCCAGCAGGATTCTCCCGACGATTTCGTGGTGGCCACGGGAGAAAGCCACTCTGTCGGGGAGTTTGTCGAAGCGGCCTTTCGTGCAGTCGGAATCGATGACTGGCGGGCTCACGTGACGATTGACGAGCGGTATTTCCGCCCAGCAGAGGTCGACGTTCTCGTCGGCGATGCCTCGAAGGCTCGTAGAGTCCTGGGATGGCGGCCGAGGATCCGCTTCGATCAACTCGTGGAGATGATGGTTGAGAACGATCTACGTCTCGAGGGCGAGCGACTGCAGCCGGCCCGCAGGACGTCAGACATAGAACCGGGCTCCTTGCAATATTCCCGTGCGTCAGCGTTCTAGGACGTCAGGTTCAGGTCGGCGCATGTGCGTCTCTTGCTCATTGGGCACTCTCACGTTCGCCGCGCTCCATCGGGCTGTTGCAGAGCCGACGAATGCGTTGTCCAATGGACCCGTCGCTTGGGAAGTTGACCTAGTTGTAGTTTCACCGCGACCCCCGAAAGCCCTGCATACAGGCACCCATGGAAACGCGGTGGAACCGAGCCAGCCGATAACCGGAGCCACCCCCCGAAAACGGCCTCCAGGGCGCCCACGGCGAGGCCAGCGTGAGGCGACGGTGGTAGCTTGGGCCGAGATGGAGAGGTCGGCGATCTCGAGAGCGGATGCAGAGGCCTTCCTTCGTGACGCCGACTTCAAGTGGTATCAGCGCTTCGAGCTGGCGCCCGGGGTCTTCACGCCTGGAACGAGAGATGTGCTCGCACTGCTCGATAGCGCGGGAGTGGCGCACAATCAATCGGGAGTCCGGGTGCTTGACATCGGGACAACGAACGGTGGAGTTGCCTTCGAGGCGGAGCGGCGTGGTGCGGACCGAGTCGTGGCGACCGACATCTATCCGCCGGAGCGGTTCGGCTTCGGAGCTCTGAAGACGTTCCTCCGCTCGGACGTCGAGTTCGCAACATGCTCGGTTTACGACCTCTCCCGGCATCTGCAGGGCCAGTTTGACGTCGTCTTCATCTTCGGTGTGCTCTACCACCTGCGACACCCGCTGCAGGCTCTCGACGCCGTTCGGGCCGCCCTTCGCGTCGGCGGTGAAGCGTTCATAGAGACGGCGGTCGCAGATCACGAACTAGGGACGGACGCGTCGCGTCCGCTCGTTCGATTCTACCGTGGCAAGGAGCTCGCTGGCGACGCCTCGAATTGGTTCGCACCATCGAGTCGCGCGCTCCTCGACTGGTGTTCCAGCTGCGGCCTCGATCCCGTCCTCGTCGCGCAATCCCCGCCGGAAGCGCCACGACGCTGCATCGTGAGGGCGACAAGGGCGGAAGGTGAGCCAGAGTTCAGCTTGATTTCCTACGAACGGCCGCGGCTCTAATCGGTTCAGGTTGGACACCTCCGAGATGCGGTGTGCTCCCTGCGTATCGGTGAGCCTGAATTGACCCGTTCGGGTCACCGACCGGGCGTCTGAGCGGCGGTATCGTCGTCATTGATGGAAGTAGTAGGTTCGTTGGTTTGGTGATCACGTTTGCGGTGGTGGCGACGGTCGTTCCGGTTGCAGGCGCAGGTACGCCGGTACGCGAGGCACGGATCAGCGGAACCTTCAAGGTTGTCTACTCGCCGACTAGCGCCCAGGGAAGCCGCGATGTGCGGCGTTGGCAGATCCGGGCTACATGCATCTACGGGCCGTGTTGCTTCCGTGCGGTTTCAACGCCGTGGCGAGGGAAGGCCGCTACCACGAAGCTCGGTTACACATATGACGGCGCCGGTGGGTACGACCGAAGCAGGCGGGACACGCATGGCGTCCACTGCGCGCAGCCATCGTTCGGGATCGGCTCGGTCGCGTGTGGCGTTGGCACGATCGAGTGCTCACGCGCGAACGCTGAGACGTCGACGATAGGTGCAAAGAGCTGGATGTCTGGATCGAGGTACATGACATCCAGCGAGCCCCTGTCGAGAAGAGTTGAAGAAGCGAGGGTTTGACGGCTGTAGACAGTTCGACAACGGTGTAGAGCATCGCCAATCGATGAAACTCTCGAATGTCCATGATCTCCGAGGGTCGGATGACCTCAAACGGTTCGGTCGCTCCGATCTCATGCTCGAGATCGTCAAGGATCAGCGTCGTGAAGAGGAGATGGTCGAGTCCTAACACGGCGACACGTCGGGACCGCCGGGCTCCCGATCGACGTCACCGAGTGCCCCGTTTCCCAACCGCGACTTGGCCACGGCCTGTCTGCAGCCACTCCATCTAGACTCGGCGCGTGCTCGGCCGAACTCTCTCGATCGTGGTCGGCGCCGTCATCGGTCTCGTCGTCGGCATTCTTGCCGCTCTTCTCTGGGAGCCAACCCGGCGACGGTTCACGCGCTCAGCCTGACGTCGCCGCCGCCGCATCCATGCTCGAGGGCAAGACCGTTGCCGTCGTCATCCCCGCGTTCAACGAGGAACGCCTCATCGCCGCGACCGTGGCGAGGCATCCCGCCGTTCGTCGACCGCATCATCGTCGTCGACGACGGCTCGACCGACGCGACAGCCGATCGGGCTCCCGAGGCCGACCCGAGAGTCGAGTTGATCCGCCACCAGGAGAACCTGGGTGTGGGCGCCGCCATCGTCACCGGCTACCAGCAGGCGACCGAGGAGGGGATAGACGTCACGTGCGTGATGGCCGCAGACGGCCAGATGGATCCGGCCGACCTCGAGCTGCTCGCACGTGCCGTCGCCCGGGGTGAGTGCGACTACGCGAAGGCGAACCGGCTCTCGACGGGGCAGGCATGGAAGGTCATCCCGCGATCCCGCTACATCGGGAACGCGATCCTCTCGGTGTTGACCAAGATCGCGTCCGGCTACTGGCACGTGGCCGACTCGCAGTCGGGCTACACCGCGGTCAATCTCGAAACGCTCAGGCAACTCGATCTCGAGCGGCTCTATCCGCGGTACGGATTTCCCAACGACATGCTCGTGCACCTGAACGTCTGGAACCGCCGCGTCCGTGACTATCCCTCGCGCCCGATCTACGGTGTCGGCGAGGAGAGCGGGATCCGCATCCGTGCGGTCGTGCCGCGGATCTCGTGGCTGCTGCTCAAAGGGTTCTGCTGGCGGTTGAAGGAGAAATACGTCATCCGCGACTTCCATCCGCTCGTACTCTTCTATGCGCTCGGGCTCTTCCTCTCCGTTGCCGGCGTCGCCCTGGGCCTCGTGGAGACCGGCTTTCGCATCGCAGGAAACGCAATCCCGACTGCCACGGTGGTGCTCGTCGCGGTGCTTCTCATCACGGGGCTGCAGCTCACGTTGTTCGCCATGTGGTTCGACATGGAGGCGAACAAGGACTTGCGGTAAGGATTCCGCGAGGGCGTGCCGATACAGGTGGGGCATGCGTAGGCTCGCCGCAGCGGCCCTCCCCGTCGCCCTCATTCTTACCCTCCTCTTCGCCGCCTCACCGGCGAGCGCCTCACCCGCGTCTTCAGAAGGGTCTGTACGACGAAACGACCACGCTGTTCTCAACCTCGACCGATGGATTCGACACCCTCGCCAACCTCGGCGTCGACGTGCTCCGGCTCAACCTCTACTGGAATCGTGTCGCGCCGAAACGGCCTGTGGATGCGGCCGATCCCGCCGATCCGGCATACGACTGGTCGCTCTACGATCGCGCCCTCGGACTTGCGCAGGAGCGAGGGATCGAGGTGCTACTCACGATCCTGGGAACACCTGGCTGGGCGAACGGCGGTAAAGGGCAGAACTACGCGCCCTCGAGCGCAGGCGCACTGCGGGCGTTCGCACGGGCTGCCGCGACCCGCTACGCGGGGAAATATGCGCCCGATGATGCTTCGCCGGATGTCAGCGCTGCCGAGGGTCGACCGTTGGATGGCATGGAACGAGCCCAACAACCCAACCTTCCTCAAGCCGCAGTTCGTGAAGGCGGGCAAGCGTTACGTCGTCGCAAGCGCGGGGATCTACGCGAAGCTCTGTAACGCCGTGGTCGACGGCGTCCACGCCGCCGGGAGCGCAGCCGGAGTGACGGAAACCGTCGCTTGCGGCGCCACGAACCCGCGCGGGAACAACGTCCGCTCGCAGCATCCGACCATCGGTCTCGCCGCTCGTGTTCCTCCGGAAGATGAAGGCCGCCGGTGCCAGGCCCGACGTGATCGCTCACCATCCCTACGCCACGTCGCGCTTCGAGTCGCCGACCACGAGGCCAGCATCGCGCACAACCGTCACCCTCGCGAATATCGACGACCTGATCGCGGAGGTCAACCGGCTATGGGGAAAGCAGATGCGGATCTGGATAACCGAATACGGCTATCAGACGAATCCGCCGGACACTCTCTTCGGTGTGTCGTTCAAGACACAGGCCTCGTATCTGACCCAGGCCTACGGCATCGCCCGGTCGAACCCGCGGATCGACCTCATGTGCTGGTTTCTTCTCCGGGATGAAAAGGACGTCGCTCGCTGGCAGTCCGGGCTGATCGCGGCGGGAGGCGGGCACAAGCCGGCATTCGCCGCCTACAAGAAGGTCATCTCCGGCTAGGAATCCCTAAAGCCGCGGCTTCAGCCGACGATACATCGAGGTGTCGACATGGAAGTCGTATCCGCGACCCGGAACACACCAGCCAGATCCGAGGCAAATACAAGCGGCCCTGCGCCCGCCGCTCGAGACATCCGGTCGGGCACGCCGTATCTTCTCGCACGCAGCACACTGAAGGCACTCGGCCGCCGGGCCGCGAGTACGGTGGCCCTGATCGCGATTGACGTCGGTGGACTCACGGCGGCGCTGTACGCCGCGCTCGCCCTCCGCGAGGCCTACCGCGGAGACGCCGCTCGAATGGGGGTCGCTCTGGACCCAGGCGGCCGAGTGGCTGCCCTTTCTGGCGCTCGTGACCGTGCTCGTCTTCTGGCAGGGTGGGCTCTATCGCCCACGCGAGAGGCGCAGCGGCTTCGCCCGGCTCCTCGGGTCGCTCGTCCTCGTCGGGCTGCTCACGCTCGCGTTCGCGATCGGGACGGGTTTCGAGTTCCACACGTATGGTCTCGTCCCGACGACCATCGTTCTCAGCGCGCTCTTCATCGGCTCGCTGAGGGCGGGCTACGACGGCGTGACGAAGGTGGTTCTGCGCCGGATCGGGGTACGGCGGCGCGTGCTTCTCGTGGGAACCGGGCTCAACGTCGGCCATGTCCGGCATGCGCTCGGCTCGTCCCGGGCTGGGATCCGGTACGAGTTCATCGGCGCTGTCTCGCCGTCGCATCAGAGCCTCGGCATTCCCCTCCTCGGGCTCCTTCCAGACCTGCCGCGCGTTCTCGCGACGCACCCGGTCGACGAGCTCATCGTCGCGGACGCCGAGATCGACCGGGAAAAGCTTCTCGCGGTCGTCGATGTGGCTCACCGTCGCGGTGTTCGCGTCCGCATCGCTCCGAGGACGACGGGTCTGATCGCCTCGCGGGCGGAGTACATACCCGGGCAGGGCATGCCGCTGTTCGAGCTTCGTCCGCCGGTTCTCGGTGCCGCCGACTGGGCAGCGAAGCGGATCTTCGACGTAGGCGTGAGCCTCGCGACCATAATCCTGGGGCTTCCGCTCTGGCTCGCCGTCGCGGCGGCGGTGAAGCTGACGTCGCGAGGACCGGTGCTGTACCAGCGACCGCAGGATCGGTCTGGACGAGCGAGAGTTCCTCATGCTCAAGTTCAGGACGATGGAGAATGGGGCTGCCGCGCGCCGGGACGAGCTGGCTGGCCTGAACCAGTCGGGTGGCGCCTTGTTCAAGATTCGGGACGATCCCCGCATCACGACGCGTCGGGCGGCTCCTGCGCAGGGTCTCGCTCGACGAGATTCCGCAGGTCCTGAACGTTCTTCGCGGTGAGATGAGCCTGGTCGGGCCCCGTCCCCTGCCGACAGCCGACTACGAGCAGCTTGGCGAGCACCATCGCAAACGCTCCTTCGTGCTCCCGGGCATGACGGGCCTCTGGCAGATCTCGGGACGCTCAGATCTTGGCCCGGACGACCTCGTGCTGCTGGACTTCTATTACCTCGAGCGGTGGTCGATCTGGCTCGACGTGACGATTCTCCTCAAGACGATCCCGGCGGTGCTCAGGCGCCGCGGTGCCTACTAGCGAGTCGTTTCATGTGAGGTTCCTCCGCCTGCGGCGCGTCCAGCTACAAGGACTTGCGCGAGTTCTAGCGCCGCGTTGGCGTGAGCGACGACCTCGGCGACGCGCTCCGCGAACCGAGCAGGCGCGAAGTCGCGGGCGCGGGAGCGGGAAGCCGCCGCGATCCAGCTCCGGTAGTCGTGGTCTGCCGCAAGCCGGCGGGTCAGCTCGACGAGGTCGGACCGCCGCCTGAAGGTCAGGCCGGTGACGCCTTCCTCGATGATCTCCACCGGCCCGCCCTCCCCGTAGGCGATGGGCACGGCGCCCGCCGACATCGCCTCGACGAGCGCGATGCCGAAGTGCTCGAGACGATACGGGTGGCGTCGCGCGTCCTCCCCCAGGCCCGCGCCGTGCCAGAAGATGCTCGCCCGCGCATAGAGATCGCGGACAGATGCCCCATCGGCGTCGATGTGAATCTCGACCGGGAGCCCCTCTGCCTCACGCCGTACCCGCTCGAGGTACGGCCGATCCTCGGGGCTGCAACCGCCGACCAGGTGGTAACTCCAGCCGGCAAGGGCTGGATCGGTCAGGGCTGCCCTGAAGGCACGCACAAGCTCGAGCTGCTTCTTCGAATGCCCACGCGAAGGGTCGAAGAAGCGTCCGACCGACAGGATCATGGGCTCCTTTGGACTGCCGCTGGGCATCGGGGAGACAGCCGGGTAGACGACCTCCGCAGTGCGATCCCAGAGTCGCTCGACCCAGGTCGCTGTGAATTCCGAGTTTGCGATCACTTGCCCATACGTCCGCAGGAACGAGAGCGACGCCCGGGGTAGAGCGAGTGCCGGATAGCGCGCAGCCAGGCGCGTCCCGACTCCGTCGCCAAGCGCGACGGCGCAGAGCCGAACGCCGAGCTCGCGCCTGTCGTGTGTCCCCAGCAGCTCGCTCGGTCGCACGGTGTCGTCGCAGACAAGCTCGAGTGTGACGGGCTCGGATTCTCCCCTTCCAACAACGCCGAGGGAGACCGGGACGGCGCGGCGACCAGGCTCGATCCGGGTGCTTGCGACGGGCTCGCCGTCGACGAGGACGCCTACCGTCACCGGCGGCAACGGCCGCGGCCGCCCGGCGAGCACGAGGCGCACGGGAAGCTCGGTCCCCTGCGGCGCTCTGACCTGGAGCGACGCGCGGCCGGATGTCCAGCGGAAGCTCCTCACTCGCGCCTGCTCGGGGAAGTAGAAGCCTGGGCCCCATTCGAGCGATGCCTGCGATGTCTGCCCGGCAAGCTCGAGCGAGCGCCGTGTGACGCGCCTCAGGATCCCGAGGTCGTGGTCGAGCGGGGTCGGAAAGTGGGCAACGTAGATCGACCGCCCGGCGGCCGACGGCGCCGTGGACATGTAGGAGCAGTTCAGGAGCAGGTCATAGCCGCGGGACGCCTCGGTCACCTCCCAGGGCGCGGGTCTGATCCGACGCGTTGCCACACCGGCCAGGTCGACACACAACCGCTCCTCGAGCTCAGGGACGTCAATCGGCTCGGGCCCAACGAGGTCGACGTCGTGCTCGTCTCGAAGCGCTTGCGCGAACGACGCCGCGTACTTCTCGCCTCCGCCTGCGGTGGCCCAGTATTCGTTGAACACAGCGATTCTCATTGCCTCGTCCTCCAGGCGAGCAGCTCTGCATCGGGCACCTGCTGCCGTCGCCTGAGGTCGCGCCGGTCGGCCAATACCCCGGGGAGGCGCCTCGCGAAGCCTCCCAGCGCCCTGACGCGCAGACGAA
The DNA here is from genome assembly GCA_963710975.1 of uncultured Thermoleophilia bacterium. Lineage (GTDB taxonomy): Bacteria > Actinomycetota > Thermoleophilia > Gaiellales > Gaiellaceae > JBBQXH01. Next base: position 77,848 of record CAVQCG010000005.1, read on the forward strand.
CGAGGCCGGGCTGCGGCCGCCGCCGGTGGAGCAGGGGATTCAGGACATCGCGCACGACGAACCGGGCGGTCGGCTTCGCCGAGCCGGCGAAGGCGCGCCAGGCGTATGAGGCCGGCGCATTCTTCGCGTGCACGAGCAGCCGGTTCCGCTCGACGTAGTAGACGAACAGCGGCGAGTCCTCGACGCTTGTCGCGGTATGGACGTGCCTGACGACCGACGCCGGCACGTACCGGTAGCGCCAGCCCTGGGCCCGGCCGCGCCACGAGAGGTCGAAGTCCTCGTAGTAGAGGAAGAGTCGGGGGTCGAAGACGCCTACCTCTTCGAGGTAGCGCCGGCGGAGCAGGACGCTGCAGCCGCACCAGGCGAAGACCTCGCAGGGCTCGTCGTACTGCCCTCGATCCACTTCGCGGAAGCCCCGATCGCCGCCGTAACCGCCGTCAACCATGATCGAGCCCGCGTTGTTGACCACGTCGAGCGGCGGGCCGCCGAGCTCCACGTCGATCCAGGCGGGTTCGGTGCCGACGACGCTCAGGAACTCGCGGTCGCCTGACCGCAGGACGAGCTCCTTCTCGCGCTCGGCCGCCACCCTGATGGCCGCAGCGGCACCGTCCGCGCCGGCAGGTGCCGGGATTGAGAGCGTGGCCTTGCCCTGCGACCAGTAGAAGGCCGACTCCTCGCCGTGGCCCCGCTCCAGGCCGTAGAAGCCCTCCACGACCTGGGTATCGCCCCAACGATCCGTCCCGCCGCTGCGACACGCCGCTGAGCCGGACTCCGAGCTCTCGAGGGTCGGCGCGTCCTGGCACGAAGGTCTCCGCCTCGAGCTCGAGGCGGCGGAAGGACGGCGCGAAGAGAATCTTCGGTGAGGCCGCGCCAAGGCCCGGATCCTGCTCGAGCGCCCCGAGGAGGGGCCCCAGCCAGCCGGGCTCGACGACAGCGTCGTTGTTCAGCAGAGCAACGTAGTCGGCGTCGCCGAGGTCGGCGAGAGCCAGGTTATTGCCTCCCGGGAAGCCGAGATTCTTTCCCGACTCGACGAGCCGGACTCGGGGATAGGTGCCGCGAAGCAACTCGATGCTCCCGTCGGTCGAGGCATTGTCGACCACGACCACCTCGACTGCCGCGCCCGCGGACTCGGAACGAAGAACACTCTCGACTGCACGCGCAGTCAGCTCGCCGCCGTTGAAGTTGAGGATGACGACTCGAACGCGAATCACAGGGCCCGCAGTCGCTCGGGATGCTTTCGGACGAAGCGCGCGATCCCGCGCCAGTGCCAGACTGTTCGCCGCGTCAGGAATGCGTGGTCGATCACGGCCGGGTAGCCGTGCCACACGGTTGCGCCCGGCACGTACCATCGCTCCCAGCCGGCTCGCGCCGCCCGGTAGCAGAGGTCGACGTCCTCACCGTAGAGGCGAAAGCCCTCGTCGAATCCACGAAGTTCATCGAGCATCTCACGGCGTAGGAGAAGGAACGCGCCGAGCATCCAGTCGGTTTCGACCGGGACCGCGGGACGCTCGTCGAGGAGGTAGTGGGAGCGCTGGCGCTCTGACGGACGCAGCAAGCGACGGAGTGGTGAGCGTCGCACGAGGGTTCCGGAGACGGTCGGGAAGCGCCGCCGGGAGGGTTGCCAGCGGCCGTCCGGGTAGAGCATCCCTGGCCCTGCGATGCCGCACGCGGGCCGCGAGGCCAGGAAGTCTCGTAACGTGGGCACGGCGTTCGCCTCGGCCTCGGTGTCAGGATTGGCGACGACGACCAGCGGTGCGTTCGTTGCGCGGATGCCGAGGTTTGCGTTCGCGGCGAATCCCTGCGGCCGACGGTTCTCGATCACGTTCACGCCGTCAGGAAGGGGTGGAGTCGTTCCCGGCAGGTTCGCGACCACGACGAGCTCGTCAACCTGGGTCACGAGCGACCGGATGCATCGGTCGAGAGGCGATTCCGCCCCATGGGTCACGACGACGGCCGCGACGCTCACAGGAGCTCCCGGTAGACGTCGAGCGTGAGTCGCGCTGTCTCGGCCCAGGTGAACTTGCGCGCACGATCGAGACCGGCCGCGACGAGTCTGTCGCGGTCGGCGAGCGCCCGGACGATCCCCTCTGCCAGCGCGTCGGGATCGCCGGGCTCGACGAGGATCGCCGCGTTGCCCGCGACTTCGGGGATCGCGCCCGCCGACGCACCGACGACCGCGGTGCCACAGGCCATGGCTTCGACGACGGGCAGGCCGAAACCCTCGTCGCGCGATGGGAAGACGAGGCATACCGCTCCCCGGTAGAGCGCCGCGAGCTCGTCCTTCGGGACGTACCCAGGAAGCTCCACCCGCCGCTCCAGACCGAGCCGCCGGATCTCCTCGCGCACCTCGCGTCCGCCGCGTTTGTGCGGGCCAGCCATGACGAGCCTCAGGGCGGAATCCGAGCGTGCGAGTGCACGCAGCGCCGTCAGTGGGTCCTTTCGCGGCTGGATGGCGCCGACGAAGAGCGCGTAGGGCGAGCCGTTTCGCGCGGGTCCTTCGCGAGTGAAGACCGGGTCGACGCCGTTCGGAGTGACGACGATCTTCGATTCCGGGAGCCCGTAATGCTCGATGAGGTCACGTTTCGTTCGCTCCGACACCGTCAACACACGGTCGGCGCGCCTCACGGAGCGCGGCACGAGCGCTCGAAAGATGGTGCGGTCGACAACCCCCATCAACTCGTGGCTACGCTCGAAGGAGAGATCGTGCACGGTGACGACCGCGGCGCCAGGAGCTCCGGGCGGAACGATGTACTGGAAGTGCGCGACGGTCGGTCGCATCCGGCGAAGGAGTGCCGGTAGTCGGAAGGCGTAGCGGGCGGAGCGGCTGCGTGCGGGGAGGGAAGCGGGCTCGATTCCCGGGGGGACGAGCTCCGGGTGGCGGGTGACCGCGGCAAGCCGGAGATCGCCGTGTGCGTGGCCGAGCTCGCGGAGGAGGTTTTCGACGTATGTCTCGTCTCCTGTCCGCTGGCGCCCGAGAACGTCCGCGTCGATTGCGACGAGGGGTGCGGTCACGGTGCAACTTCCTCATAGACCGCACGAGTCTCGAGGGCCGTACGACGCCATGTGAACCCGGCCGCGCGTTCGCTCCCGGCGTCGCGTAGCTCCTGCGACCGCTCGATTGCTTCCACAATTCCTGCGCCGATCGAGTCCTCGTCGAGCCCGTCGACGCTGACCGAGGCCGAGCCGGCCACCTCCTCGGGTGCCCCGCCTCGGGCGACGACGACGGGCGCGCCGCAGGCCATCGCCTCGAGCACAGGGAGCCCGAACCCCTCGTAGAGCGACACGTAGGCGACGCAACGGGCGCCGCGGTAGAGGCGTGCGAGCTCTTCGTCGGGAACCTCACCCAGGAGCTTCACGTTCCTGCCGCGTACGTTCACGCCGCCCCAGCCGACAGCCCCCACGACACGAAGTTCGATGCCGGGGAGGCTTGCCTTCTCGAATGCCTGCACAAGGCGGGGGAGGTTCTTCCTCGGCTCAAGCGTTGAAACGGAAAGCACATAGTCTCCTTCGGCACCGGGGCCGTCCGGCCTGAACGGCTCTCCGACCCCATTCGGCACGACCCGAACCCGGTCCGCCGGGACATCCAGAAGGGCTTCGAGCTCGGTGCGGGTGAACTCGGAGACAGCAACGAGCCGATCGGCTGCCTCGACGACCTTTGGCAATAACCGTTCGCTGTACGTGCGCGTCCAACGATTGAACGCGTACGGGTAGCGCAGAACGGCCAGATCGTGGACGGTGACAACAAGTGGGACGGCCGATCGGGTCGGTGCGCGGAAAGTCGGGCAATGAAGCACATCGACGGCATCGCGGCGCGCGCGGCGCGGAAGCCCTGCGAGGTACCAGCCGATGTCCCGTGCCGGGACGCTCGCGCGGCCCTTGCCGCCGAAGCTGTACCGGCTGATGTCCACGCCTTCTCGTTCGAGCTCGGCGATGAGCGAGCTCAGGTACCGGGCTGTCCCTGCACGCGTCTGCTTGAGCGGCGAGACGTCGATCCCGACACGAAGCTCAGGCACGGATCTCCTCATAGCCTTTGAGAACGGCACGGCCGCACGCCTCCGGGCTGAACCGTGCCGCGTGAGCGACTCCGGCGCCACAGAGCCTCTCGGGTTCAGCGAGCGCATCCTCGATCCCGCTGGCGACCGCGTCGGGATCCAGGGGATCGACCCGTATGGCCGCATCTCCGCTCGCCTCGTCGAGGGACGGATGATTCGAGACGACGACGGGTATGCCGCTCGCCATGGCCTCGACGACGGGGAGACCGAAACCCTCGAAGAGACTTGGATAGCACGCCACTGCCGCACCCCGGTACAGGTCCGCTCAGCTCCGCGTCGGTCACGTAGCCGAGAAGCCGCACACCCGGAAGGTCTCGTGCTACCGCGTCGCCCCAGCCATCAGCCCCGGCGATGACCAGCTCGAGCTCGGGCCGGTGCTCGCGCAGAGAGCGAACCGCCCGGACGAGGGTTTCCAAGTTCTTGCGAGGTTCGAGCGTCCCGACAGAAACGACATACGGGCGTGCTCCAGCCTGGCGCTGCTCCGTGGGGTGAAATCGCGAGTCGACGGCGGGATACGCAACCCGTACCCGGTCGGGGGTGATGCCGAGCGTCGATGTGACGTCGTCGGCCGTGAAGCGCGAGACGCAGAAGACGACGTCGCATCTCCGGCGTGTGTGCTCCAACTTCGCGAGGTGCATCCGGCGCGTCTCGCGCGTCACCCAGGTCGGGAACCGGATCGGGACGAGGTCGTGGATCGTGGTCGCCCGAACTCCGTTCCGCTGCGGCGGGTACATCCAGTCGGAGAAATGGAGCACGTCGATCCGCCCGAGGAACGACTCGACCGGAGGGCGTCCTGCGCGACTCCACGCCGTGCGCCACGCGTGCGCGAGCGGGAGCGAACGAACACGCTGCTCGACCGGAAGCCCGCTGAGCGAGGCGCGGATCTCGCGGGCTCCTCTCCTGCTGGCTGGCGCGATTGCGACGAAATCATGCTCGTCTCCGCCCACGGAAGCGAGCCCGACCAGCATCTGACGTAGGTAGTTCCCGATCCCTGTCCGGGGACGGGAGAGCGGGCTCACGTCGATCGCGATGCGCATCGTGCCCTCATGTCGCCGATCCGTTTGTCCGATGGAGGGAGGGAGGTCCCGGGGCGGGCGGGCCACCTCGGGAGCCCATGACCGAGCAATTGAGCTTTTACGCGGATCTCTTCCATTACCGGGAGCTCTTCCTCAACCTGTTCCGGCGCGATCTGGAGACCAGGTATCGGGGATCTCTACTCGGACTCGCCTGGTCGCTCGTCGCTCCTGCCGCCCTGGTCGGCGTCTACACGCTCGTCTTCTCCGTCCTTCTCCGAGCCGTCTCCGTCGAGCACTATCCGCTCTTCCTGGTGTCGGGACTCCTGACGTGGGTGTTCTTCCAGTCGTCGGTACAGATGTCCTGCCGCAGCCTCATCAGCAGTGCGACGCTCGTGAAGCAGGTGCGCTTCCCGCGTCAGCTTCTGCCCTTCTCGATCGTGGCGACGAACCTCGTCACCTACGGCGTCATGCTCGCCGTCATCCTCCCGATCAATCTGGCCATCATCCCTGCCACACGGACGACGTTCTGGGCAGTCTTCCCACTCACGATCCCGCTGATCGCGCTGACCGCCGGACTGGCGACCATAGTCGCATGCATGAACGTGCTCTTCCGGGACATCGAGCACATCGTGAGCGTCATCTTCCTGCCCTGGTTCTTCCTGACCCCGATCTTCTACACGCTCGATTCGCTGCCCGCGTTCGGCGGGAAGACGTGGATCGTGGAGCTCATGCACTGGGGTAACCCGATCACCCCGGTGCTCGTGTCGATCAGGGATGCGCTCTTCTTCGGCCAGCTTCCTTCGGTCGCGAACGTCGCGTATGCGTGCGGTGTGGGACTCGCGTCGCTCCTCATCGCGGCCCTCGTCTTCAGGCGGGTGGACGACCGGCTCGCAGCAGAGCTGTAGCGTCGACTTCCACTCGAATCCGGCCGTCGCAGAGCCAGAGATCTGCAAACGAGCCGGGGTCGAGAGAAGGCAGGCCGTAGAACTGAGGCGTCCAGGTTGCATCGAGAACACGGTCCGCGACCACGGCTGGGCAGAGGAGTGAATGGCTCCAGCCGGGCGCCCGTCCGAAGCCTGGCTTCCAGGGAGCGAAGACCTCGGCAAGCGCTCGCCGATCGCGAAAGCCGCCTAGGACGTCGATCGACCCGGCGACCGCACCAAAGCCCTCCTCCAGCGAGTCGAGAATCCGACGACTCCAATCGGGTGCGGGGGCACATCCGGGGGCGAGGAACGCCGTCGCTTCACCTACCTGCGTAATTGGCTCCTCCTGTTGCTCGAGAGCCGACCTGCTCGCAGCTACGAGCTCGGCGGGTCCATCTTGGAGGAGAACCTCAAGTGTGCGCTGACGCAGACGAGGAAGGACCCGGACCGTGCACGTCAGCGCGCGGTTCCCGACATCGGTGAACCAGGTTCGTCCTTCGATCAGCAGATCGAAGGCAATCCGGCGTGTGCCAGGTGGATGGGGAAAGCCGACGACGACGTCGGCCTCAATTCGACCGCCAGGTGGGACGCCGTCAGGTAGAGGCGTGCGAAGCCCATCGAAGACGAGAGGGTTGCCGAGTGGATCCAGCCAGTGGTAGGACAGGAAGGTCGCGCCCGCCCCGACGTGTTCCCATGCGACGGTACCGGCGTTCTCGAGTACGAGGTGGGCCGTCCGACGCGTTCCAGCGCGGGCCTCTGGAAGATCGAACGCGATCCAACGGACGGCGAGTGGGCCCGCTGGCACGGGGTAATCGGGAACAGGGGTTGACACGTGCCCAGTGTACGAGCTTGGATCGTCGTTTCTGTCCGCACGCCGAAGTACGGGCTGCGCAATCGGCTAGGGAGAGCACGCCGTGGGACGGTGGCTCGCGATCGCAGCCGAATGACGCCGAGCAGGGCTTTACCGGTGACCCCGTGAGCTAGTCTCGAAGCGATGCGTCCCGGAGCCATCATTGCCCGGAAGGTCAGCCGCTGTTTCCAGGTGTACCCCAGAGAGGCACTAACCCTGAAGGAAGCAATCATCAAGCGTGGCGACCTGAAGCCAGTCGAGGTTTGGGCTCTTCGCAACGTGTCGCTCGAGGTGAATCCCGGAGAAGCAGTCGGCCTGATCGGTAGAAATGGATCGGGCAAGACGACCTTCTTGCGGCTGGTCGCCGGGATCTTCGGTCCGACAAGCGGGCGAATCACCGTGGGCGGCTCGATAGGCTCACTGCTCTCGCTCGGCGCAGGCTTCCACCCCGACCTTACTGGCCGCGAGAACATCTACCTCAGTGGTTCGATCTACGGTCTGAAGAAGAAGTACATCCAGGAGCAGATGGAAGAGATCGTGTCCTTCGCCGAGCTCGAGCGGTTCATCGATTTTCCGGTTCGTACGTACTCCTCGGGAATGTTCATGCGTCTCGGTTTCTCCGTCGCTACGCATCTCGAAGCAGACGTTTTGCTCCTCGACGAGGTCTTTGCGGTTGGAGATGAAGCCTTTCAGCGAAAGTGTTTTGGCAAGGTTTTCGAGTTCAGGGCGCGAGGAGGGACGATTCTCTTTGTCTCGCACTCGGCTCCGGCCGTTGAGAGCCTATGCCCTCGGGTCGTCCTGCTCCGAAACGGACAGGTCGAGTACGACGGCGAGGCGAGCGAGGCGATCAGTCAATACCAGAGGTTGCTCGCGAGTGATGAGAACCCCGCAGAGCGGGATGCGGGTCTTCGCGAGTGGGGTAGCCGCGAGATACGCGTCTCCCGGATCCGGCTCGAGGACGCCTCGGGCATAGAGCGGCAGCAGTTCCTCGGCGGTGAGCCCCTGGTGCTACGTCTCGAGTTGATCACCGACTCGGACATAGACCCTCCATGGCTCGCACTCGAGTTGCGCGACCAGAACGGGGCGCTCCTCTCAGCGAGCCTGCAGGACACAGCGGGCCTTGGATGGGATCGCCGAATCGGAGCGCGAACCCTCACTTACGCGATCGACGAGCTTCCTCTCGCAGACGGCCGGTTCAGACTGGCCGTCGCGGTGAGCGAGCAGCCCGGCGGGAGCTTGTACCACCGGATCGACGAGGCTGCCTCCTTCCTCGTCCACCCTGATCGAGATCACTCGCGCGGCAAGGTGCGACTCGACGGGCACTGGAACCTCGTCGGCTCCTCGACTCGGGCGGGGACCGCAGGATGAGTTGGAGCGCAGCGTCCGTACGGCCCCGATACTCCCAGTCACCGCGCCTGCCCCTTGGACGGCCTGATCGCTGACCGTTCCCGCGATCGAGAAGGTTCACTCGAACGGCATCACTCGAAGGAGGGAAGGACTCGGAAAGGGATGCGAATCTGAGGCGTCTGCTCGGTCTCAGACGGCCACGGCCGCAGTCATTTCCCAATCGACGATCTAGCGGCTTGCGTGGCGCGTTACGAGCAGGCGCGCACCGAGACCGAGAATCGCAATTCCGAGCACCGCGGCCAGGATGATGATCGGCAGGGGCAAGGAGCTACTCGGCGACTCCCCGAGAGACGTGGCGAATGCGCTCGCGACTGGCTCTGGCGAAGGGGATACAGCGGCCACCCCTTCCTCCGCAGGCTGCATCGTGGGCTTCTCGGCCGAAGAAGCTTTATCCCCGACCCCTGCCGCGGCGTCGCCATCGTTAGCGGCGCCGTTGCTCGACGAGTCGAGGGCGTCCTGGCCACCGCTGGATGAAGTCGGCGGACTCGACGAGCCTCCACCTCCACCCGACGAAGTGCCGCCGCCAAGAATCTGATCCTGACGCGAGCCGGCGATGTCGTCGGCAGCACTCGAATACGCCGCGAGATCCTCAGGGAGGCTGTCGATCGCGTCCCCGTAGCAGCCGGCCGGATACGAGCCGTTGACCTCACCGTTGTCAGCCCAGTCGTTGATGACCGCCTGTCCGCAGCCACCCGCGTGAGCCGGTGCGGCGAAGGCCGCCGCGAGGAGGAGAGGCCCGAGGAGGGTCTTCAGAGAATGGCGTACCGCGTCGATCACTGTGGAGAGCATCGGCCGCTTGCGCCGGTGACATGAGCCATGCCTCGTTGGGATTTCGTAAGCCTTTCAGCGTCACTTCCGGGCGCGATCGCCGCCCGTGTGGACACCGAACGCCCTCTTCCCGAGGTTGCGGCAAGAGTGGATCCGGCGCCGGCGACACCACGACCCATCGTGTCCGTCGTCGTAGGTGTGGGCATCGGGGTCATCCTTGGCGCGGCGGTCTTCAATGGAGGCGGCTCGGGCAATGCCGCGATCTTCCCGATTGGGGTCGGAGCTCTGGCTCTCGTTCTCGGCCTTACGGCCGCTGCAGCTCTCGGCTTGGTGCCCTGGCCCCGTGTCGGAACTGCAGGAATCGTCTGCCTGGCACTCCTCGGCTCATTTGCGGCCTGGAACGCGGTCACGATCTTTTGGTCGATCTCACCGGACCGCTCGTGGGCGTCGTTCAACCGATGCGTCGTCTACGTCGCGTTCCTCGCGTGCGGAGCGTTCTTTGGCGGACTTGTACGGCGCGCTGCGACCCTCGCGGCCGGCGGTCTTGGACTCCTCGTGGCTGCGGCCCTCGTCTGGGCGCTCGCGGGCAAGGTCTTCCCGTCGCTTGTCGAGGACGGCGGGCGTATTGCCCGGCTCCGCGAGCCGGTCGGGTACTGGAACGCGCTGGCACTTCTCTTCGCAGTCGGGCTTCCGCTGGCGCTCTGGCTGTCGTCAGACCGCTCGCGCCCTCACTGGGCCCGGGCTCTCGCAGTCGTCTTTGCGTACGGCTTGACGGTGGGTACCCTCCTGACCTACTCGAGGGGCGGGGTCATAGCCGTCGTCGTCGCGATCGCCGCATGGCTCGTCCTGTCGCGAACACGGCTCGAAGCAGTCGTTGCTCTGGCAATTGCCCTCCCCGCGTCGGCCCTGCTGTTCGCTTTCGCCCTTGGGAGGCCGGGACTCGTTGACGACGGGCAGGACCTCGCCGCGCGGGCGGCAGACGGCCACGCGTTCGGGTTTGCATTCCTCATCGGTGCGGGCCTCGTCTTCGCGATCGCCTTTCTGCTCTCCTTGCTGGAGGCGCGCCACCCGGTTCCTGGTGCTACTCGATCCCTCTTTGGCCGCGTTGGCGCCGCGCTACTCATCCTGCTCGCCATCGGAGTCGTCGCTGCACTCCTGATGAACCGCGGTTGGGTGAATCGCCAGATCGACGAGTTCGCCAATCCGCCGACCGAGCTGGTCACGCAGCAGGCAGCGCGGCTCACGAGTCTCAGCTCGAATAACCGGTGGAGTTGGTGGAACGAGGCCTGGGACGCGCTCGAGGCAGCTCCTCTGACTGGCAACGGAGCGGGAAGCTTTGCGACCGTCCACCGGATCCTTCGGACTGACACGCTTACCGTGACCGAGCCTCACAACGTGCTGCTCCAGTTCCTGGCGGACACCGGCATCGTCGGGGCGCTGCTTGCCGTGGGCGCATTGCTTGCCGCGCTCGCCGGGCTCGCGGCGGCGCTACGACGGCTCGACGGCGCCGAACGGGCAGCTGCGGTAGCCCTTACTGCCGGCGTCCTCGCGTATCTCGTGCACTCGCTGGTGGACTTCGACTGGGACTATCTCGCAGTGACGGCACCCGCTCTCGTCGCGGTCGGGGTGCTTCTTGCCGCCGGTCGGGGTGGCGGCCGCATACAGCGTGATCTCGTCGTCCCGGTGGTAGCGTTCGCCGTCCTCCTGGCTGCGGTCGTTTCACTTGGAGCGCCGTGGCTGTCGAAGCGGAACGTCGACGCTGCATACGTGCGCCTCGACGAGGGGAACGTCGAGGCGGCGATTGCCAACGCCGAGCGCGCGCGCTCCCTTGATCCGCTCTCCCTCAATCCTCTCTTTGCGCTGGCGGCTGCCCGGGCGGTCGGCGGCGATCTTGGCAACGCACGCAAGGCGCTCGTCGACGCCGTCGATCTCCAGCCGCTCGATGCTGATGCGTGGCTGCAGCTCGGCACCTTGGAGGAGCGAGCCGGACGGGCCGAGGCTGCGAAACGGTATCTGGCGCGAGCCGCGCAACTCGATCCCCAGCGGCTCGGACCGGGGTAGCTCCCGAATCATTGCGACATAACGGGAGCCGCCAACCTCGGAGCTGGCTCCATGTGAGATCCGCCGGACATAGGCGAGCCCTACGTTCGACTAGTTGACGAGCGCCGAGATCTGACTACGGTGCGTACGAAGCCTTCGAGCGACCCCCCAAGCGCTCTCGAGTTTCGGAGGAACCTGGATCTGCGGCATCCAGACACCGTCGTTGCGTTTCCAACGTCGATCCCGGACGGCCTAGCCGTGCCTCGGATCGCCGACGGTCCTCCTCGCGCTAGGGCGGTCGCCTGCGATCAGCATGCGGCAGCCCCGGACACCAGACATACGGCACGGCAGCGCCCGCGACGCCCGTAGGCGAGCCGCCCGGCTCGCAATCCTGATTGTCGCGCTCGGAGTCGGCCTCACGGCTGCGGGCTCAGCGGTTGCTGCCGTGACGCTCTCGCACTCGGCCTCGGTCACAACGTTTACGAACGACCAGGCGACGTGGTCGATCCGGACTGCCATTACCGCGGCCGGCGCCGGCCCGTGCTACGTCTCGAAAGTCGTGACGAGATCCGGTCGCGTCCTGGTCGACGATAGTAAGGGTGCCGGGTATGTAAATGACTCGGAGTTCGGCGGTCTTGCAACCTTCGGCTTTCATCTCGCCCGAAGGATCGGCGGCAGGACGTTCATCGACGACCAACCATGGACGGAGAACAACGCATGGCCCGTCGACGGCCGGACGGCCAACGCCCACGATGGCTTCGGCGTGCGGGCCGCGACATTCCTCGGGGCCCGGATGGAGCACGGCCGGGGTGTGCTTCGCTGCCGGGTGTCGTTTGGAGACCCGTGGGATGCGCGTCTGGCCACCGCAACGTATTCCTATGTGTTCGAGCCCGCCCGCGTTCGGCTCGCCATCACGGTCGCCTTCCGGCGACCTGCTGGGCCGACTGCCTTCCTGAAGGAGCCCAAGCTGGCCTTCGCCGTCGGTAGTGGCGGTGGCTTCCGCTCGATTTCGACACCGTCAAGAAGCTGCACAGCGAGCCTGCCGGTGACCTGTCAGAGCGCACCGTCCGGTCCGGTGATCTTCCAGGGGCCGAAGTCGCTCGTCATCGCCGGGTCGGCCTTCGGCTCCTGGGATGACGCGGCGGCGAGAAGGCCTAGCTTCGGCCCGGTCGACGGCCGAGGCGACCTGGTGAGGTGGAACTGCTATGGCGGGGATCCTCGGAACGTCGATCGGTGGGAGCTCATCGGCAGGCGGACGGGACGGGGTGCGCCGTACACATCGGCGACGGTGCTGATGACTGGCTGGGAGGGTGGTCGCGGCCCGTACGACTGCGAGCCGCTTTCGCGGCTGATGGTCGACGAAACACAACACGCCGCTGTCACCTTCTCGATCAAGCCGTAACAGTTCAGCCCATCTGGGACGAGTCGGCGGGGAGCGTGCGGCCCCCAGCCCGGGCTGGCCGAAGATCGGAGCGTGGCCGGCGAGAGGAAGGATTCGTCCCGCCCAGCTCCAGCGCACGGCACGCACGCTCCTCCACATCCTCGACCGTGAACTGACGCTTCACCTCGCGCGCACGGGCCGACGCTTACCGGGCACTCGTTCTGTACAGCGACGACGAGCACTTTTCGGTCGGCGCAAGCATCCCGGTCATGCTCGACCTCGCGCAATGTGAGGATTGGAGCGGCCTCGAGGCACTAGCACGCCTCGGACAAGACGCATTCGCCGCCCTGAAATATGCGCCGGCCCCGGTAGTCGGCGCACCGGCCGGCCGAGCACTCGGCGGCGGCTGCGAGGTACTGCTCCACTGCGATGTGCTCACCCTGCACGTGGAGAGCTACCTCGGTCTCGTCGAAACCAAGGTCGGAATCGTCCCAGGCTGGGGTGGCTGCAAAGAGATTCTCCTACGGATGATCGATAAGCCCCCCTACGGCCCGATGAACCCAGTACAACGAGCCTTCGATCTCATTCGTCCGGGCACAGTGTCGACCTCTGCGGCGGAAGCGCGGAACCTCGGATTCCTCCGAGACCGCGACCAAATCATCAATAACCGCGACCGCTTGCTCTTCGAGGCCAAAGCCCTCGCACTCGAACTTGCCGACGGCTATCTTCCTCCCGAGCCACCAGAACTCCGACTGCCCGGGCCCTCAGGACATGCCGCACTATCCCTCACGATGAAGAGCGACGCCAAGAGAGGAGGGGTTGCTGCGCATGACCTCGTTGTTGCTGACCTTCTCGCGCACGTTCTCAGCGGCGGAGACACCGATCCCTCCAAGCTCCTGGTCGAGAGCGACGTGCTCGACCTGGAGCGCCAGGCCGTTCTGTCGCTGTTCCGAACAGAGGAGACGCAACGCCGCATGGCCAGCGTCGTCAAGAGGCCGGCGTGAGTCGAACCGTCCGTCAAGCCCCCTACACGAATGAGCATCCGGCCAACCGCTTCGCGCGAGAAGAGCAAAGTCGTGATTCGGGTGCGGATTTGCGAGCGGGAGAACGCCGATGACATCGATGACGACGTCCCAGCGCGAGCGGTTCCTTGCAGACACTCGCCTCGGAATCCTCTGCACCATCGCGCACGACGGATCGCCACGTGCCGTCCCCGTCTGGTTCGAATGGAACGGCACCACCGCGACGATGTTCACCGAAGCGCTTTCCCCGAAAATCGCTCGCTTGAGACACGATCCGGGCGCCTCACTGCTAGTCACGAACGCCGTCGGCGAAACCGAACAATGGGTGTCGCTCGACGGGGAAGTCGAAGTGCACCGTGAGGGCGCACTCGAACTCGCCGAACGACTTGCCCAACGCTACTGGGACGTCAACACCCCGAAAAACGCCGCCACGCTCGAGAGTTGGCGCCAAGCGGCCGACCAGTTCGTTGTCCTCGAACTGAAACCAGAACGGATCCGCTCGTTCATCGACTAGTGCCGGGCAGACAATCGCCACTGATAAGCCGTTCGGATAGCAGGGAAGGCTCCCCAAGCGGAACCAGGACCTCGCAAAACCATCGCACGACGTGGATCTCGGCCCCTTCCCACCGTTGGCTCAAGAGCACCGTCACGGCGTCTAGAGCCCAAGGGACGACCTCTGCGCGGAGGCTGGCGGCACGCTCCATCTCAGCGACGCACTCGAGCTACTCTTGCTGTTCGCCTACGAACGAGCCGCACTTGTTCGGGCGGGCCATGCTGCGGTGGCATGGCCATGAAGGAGACCGGGGTTGCAGGTTCGAGTCCTGCCTGCCCTGTCAGTGCTCCAGCGAGCAGGAACATGCCTCTGAGCAGGCGGTTTAGGTGATCCTGCCGGGCAGACAGCTCGCGACCGGAACCCGTTGGGGTCGCCGGAAAGGCTTCCCAAGCGGAGCTAGGACTATCGAAAAACGATCGCACACCGCGGATATCGGCCCCTCCCACAACTCACCCGAAAGCTGTCAGCGTGGTGCGAGGCCGCCCAAGCGAGTTAGTCTGGAAGCTATGGGCGTTCGACCCTGGCAGGCATGAACGTGCCGATGCGGGACGTCACGCCGCTGCCCGACCTGCTGCATGGACGGCCCCACGCGGGCCCGGTCCGCGAGCGCCGGCCCGTCTACGTCGACCTGATGCCGCCGTGCAATGCCGGCTGCCCGGCCGGCGAGAACATCCAGGCCTGGCTCTCGCACACTCAGGCGGGCCGGCACGAGCAGGCCTGGCGCCAGCTGGTCGCCGACAATCCGCTGCCCGCCATCCACGGGCGTGTCTGCTACCACCCGTGCGAGAGCGTCTGCAACCGCGCCGACCTCGACAGCGCCGTCTCGATCCATTCGGTCGAGCGGTTTCTGGGCGACCTCGCGCTGGAGCAGGAGTGGCAATTCGACAATCCCCCCGTCCGGAGCGGCAAGCGGGTGCTCGTGGTCGGCGCCGGGCCGTGCGGTCTGTCGGCCGCCTACCACCTGAGCAGGCTCGGCCACGAGGTGGAGATCCGGGACTCTGGCGAGGAGACTGGCGGGATGATGCGGTACGGCATTCCCGCCTACCGGCTGCCACGCGACGTGCTCACCGGCGAGCTCGATCGGATCGCGGCGACGGGGGTGCGTGTGACTTGCGGGCACAAGGTGGATGACCTGGTCGGCGAGCGCGAGGAGGGCGCCTTCGACGCTGTCTTCGTCGCGGTCGGGGCGCACCTCTCCAAGCGAGTCGACATTCCGGCCCGTGATGCCGGGCGGATAGTCGACGCGGTCTCGTTCCTGCGCAGCGTCGCCTCGGGCGACCGGCCGGTGATCGGTCGGCGCGTGGCGGTCTACGGCGGCGGCAATACCGCGATGGACGCTGCCCGGGTCGCCCGCCGGATGGGTGCGGACGAGGCGCTCATCGTCTACCGGCGGACCCGAGAGAAGATGCCAGCTCATCTCGACGAGGCGGAGGACGCCGAGCGGGAAGGTGTGCGGATCCACTGGCTGCGGACGATCACGACCTTCGACGGCCCTGAGCTCCAGGTCGAGGTGATGGAGCTCGACGAGTTCGGGTATCCGCAGCCGACCGGCCGGTTCGAGTTGCTCGCCGCCGACACGGTGATCCTGGCGCTCGGTCAGGAGTCAGACACCGCCTTCCTGCGCCAGGTGCCGGGAGTGGAGATCGCGCGCGACGGTAGCGTGCAGGTGTCCACGTCGCTCCAGACCGGCAGCCCCGGCGTGTTCGCGGGCGGGGACATGGTGCCGAGCGAACAGACCGTGACGGTGGGCGTGGGCCACGGCAAGAAGGCCGCCCGCCACATCGACGCCTGGCTGCGCAGTGCCGCTACCGTGAGCTCACCCAAGCACGAGTTGGCGAGCTTCGACAAGCTGCACCTCTGGTACTTCGGCGACAACGCCCGACGCGAGCAGCCCGAGCTCGCGCCCGAGGAGCGCGTCGAGGGCTTCGGCGAGGTGCTCGGCGGCCTCTCCGCCGAGGAAGCCGTCTACGAGGCGGGTCGCTGCCTCTCGTGCGGCAACTGTTTCGAGTGCGACGGCTGCCTGGGCGCCTGCCCCGAGGACGCCGTGATCAAGCTGGGCGTCGGCAGCCGCTACCGGTTCGACCACGACCGCTGCACGGGCTGCGGGGCGTGCTTCGAGCAGTGCCCGGTGCACGCGATCGAGATGGTCGCGGAGCCGGAGTAGCGATGCGCACGACGATCGACGGGAACGAAGCCGCTGCGTCGGTGGCCTTCCGCCTAAACGAGGTCTGCTGCATTTACCCGATCACGCCGTCGTCGCCGATGGCCGAGCTCGCCGACGAGTGGTCGAGCCAGGGGAAGCCCAACGTCTGGGGCAACGTGCCGTCGGTGGTCGAGATGCAGAGCGAGGGCGGCGCGGCCGGCGCGCTGCACGGCGCGCTGCAGAGCGGGGCGCTGGCGACCACGTTCACCGCCTCACAGGGCCTGCTGCTGATGATCCCGAACCTCTACAAGATCGCCGGCGAGCTGACGCCGGCCGTGCTGCACGTGGCCGCCCGGTCGCTCGCGGCGCAGGGGCTGTCGATCTTCGGTGACCACTCCGACGTGATGGCCGTGCGCCAGACCGGGTTCGCGCTGCTCGCCTCGGCGTCGGTGCAGGAGTGCCACGACCTGGCGGTGGTCGCACAGGCCGCGACGCTCGAGACGCGCGTGCCGTTCATCCACTTCTTCGACGGGTTCCGGACCTCGCACGAGCTCAACACGATCGAGCTGCTCGACGACGACGACCTGCGCGCGCTCGTGCCCGAGGAGCTCGTCCGCGCTCACCGCGATCGGGCACTCTCGCCTGAGCGGCCGTTCATCCGCGGCACGGCGCAGAACCCCGACGTCTACTTCCAGGCGCGCGAGACGGTGAACCCCTTCTATGCCCGCGTGCCCGGTGCCGTCGAGAAGGCGATGGCCGCCCTCGCCCACCGCACCGGCCGCGTCTACCACGTGGTCGACTACGCCGGGCACCCGGAGGCCGAGCGCGTGATCGTGGTGATGGGCTCCGGCGGGGAAACCGTCCGGGAGACAGTCGCATGGCTCAACGCGAGCGGCGAGCGTATCGGCGTGGCACAGGTGCGGCTGTACCGGCCGTTCCCGGCGCAGGCGCTCGCCGAGGCGTTGCCCGCAACCGTGCGTAGCGTCGCCGTCCTCGACCGCACGAAGGAGCCGGGCTCGATCGGCGAGCCGCTCTTCCTCGACACGGTCGCGGCGCTGATGGACGAGCGGGAGGGGATGCCGAGGGTCGTGGGCGGTCGCTACGGCCTGTCCTCGAAGGAGTTCACGCCGAGCATGGTCGCCAGCGTCTATGCCGAGCTAGGGCGGGAGCGCCCTCGGCGCCGGTTCACGGTCGGCATCAGGGACGACGTCTCTGGGACGAGCCTCGAGTACGACTCGTCACTCGACATCGAGCCGCCCGACACAGTGCGCGCGATCTTCTTCGGTCTGGGCTCCGACGGGACGGTCGGCGCCAACAAGAACACGATCAAGATTCTCGGCTCCGAGGAGGGCCTGCACACGCAAGGCTACTTCGTCTACGACTCGAAGAAGGCCGGCTCGCAGACGGTCTCGCACCTGCGCTTCGGGCCGCAGCCGATCCGGGCGCCGTACCTCGTGCAGCGGGCGAGCTTCGTCGGCTGCCACCAGTTCGGGCTCCTCGACCGGGTCGACGTGCTCGGCTGCGCCGCGGACGGCGCGACGCTGCTGCTCAATTGCACGCAGACCGCCGACGAGGTGTGGGATGCGCTCTCCCGCCCGGTTCAGGAGCAGATCCTCGCCAAGCACATCGACGTGTACGCGATCGACGCCGGCCGGATCGCGCGCGAGGCCGGCATCCCCGGACGGATCAACATCATCCTCCAGACTTGCTTCTTCGCCGTCTCCGGCGTCCTGCCCCGCGAGCAGGCGATCGAGCGGGTCAAGGCCGCGGTCGAGAAGACGTACGGCCGCCGTGGCGCCGAAGTGGTCGAGCGCAACCAGGCTGCGGTCGACCGCACGCTGCAGGGCCTGCACCGGGTCGAGGTGCCCGAGCGGGTCACGGCGAGCCGCGAGCTGCCGCCGGCCGTCCCCGCACATGCGCCCGAGTTCGTACGCAACGTGACGGCGGAGATGATGGCCGGCCGCGGCGACGACCTGCCGGTCAGCGCGCTGCCGGTGGACGGCACGTATCCGAGCGGCACGACCGCCTACGAGAAGCGCAACATCTCCGATCTCGTCGCGGTTTGGGACTCCGACCTCTGCATCCAGTGCGGCAACTGCAGCTTCGTCTGCCCGCACAGCGTGATCCGCTCCAGGTACTACGACGCGTCGCGCCTCGAGGGCGCGCCCAACGCGTTCCGGTCGGCGCCACTCGACGCCGTCGGCCTGCCCGACACGCGCTACACGCTCCAGGTCTACGTCGAGGACTGCACCGGTTGCGAGCTGTGCGTCCAGGCCTGCCCGGTCACGGCGCCGCGTGACCAGGGCCGCAAGGCGATCAACCTCGCGCCGCGCGAGCCGCTGGTCGCGGCCGAGCGCGACAACATCGCGTTCTTCGAGACGCTGCCCGTGAGCGACCGCTCGCGCGTCGACTTCGGCACGGTGCGCGGCACGCAGTTCCTCGAGCCGCTGTTCGAGTTCTCGGGCGCCTGCGCGGGCTGCGGCGAGACGCCGTACCTGAAGCTCCTCTCGCAGCTCTTCGGCGACCGGCTCATGGTCGCCAACGCAACCGGCTGCTCCTCGATCTACGGCGGCAACTTGCCGACGACGCCGTGGACGACCGGCGCCGATGGGCGCGGCCCGGCCTGGTCGAACTCCCTCTTCGAGGACAACGCAGAGTTCGGGCTCGGCTTCCGGCTCGCCGCCGACCGGCACGTCGAGTTGGCGCGGCGGCGCCTCGCCGAGCTACGCCACGCAGTCGGCTCAGAGCTCGTCGACGGGATCCTGGAGGCACCGCAGTTGCGCGAGTCGGAGCTGCGGGCCCAGCGTGAACGCGTGGCAGAGCTGAAGCGGCGGCTCGACGGGCTCGACGGCCCCGCCGTCGCCGATCTGCTGAGCGTCGTCGACCACCTCGTCCGCCGAAGCGTCTGGATCGTCGGCGGCGACGGCTGGGCCTACGACATCGGCTCCGGCGGGCTCGACCATGTCCTGGCGAGCGGGCGCAACGTCAACGTGCTCGTACTCGACACGGAGGTCTACTCCAACACCGGCGGACAGATGTCGAAGGCGACACCGCTCGGTGCGGTGGCCAAGTTCGCCGCCGCCGGCAAGACTGTGCCCAAGAAAGACCTCGCCCTACAGGCAATCGCCTACGGCAGCGTCTACGTCGCCAGGGTCGCGATGGGCGCCGACCCCCAGCAAACGCTGAGCGCCCTCCGCGAGGCCGAGGCCTACGACGGCCCCTCACTCGTGCTCGCGTACAGCCACTGCATCGCACATGGGATCGAGATGCGTAACGGGCTGGACCAGCAGTACCGCGCCGTCGCCAGCGGCTACTGGCCGCTGATCCGCTACGACCCGATGGTCCGTGCGGCCGGCGGCAACCCCTTCCTGCTCGACTCGCCGCGGCCGCGCATGTCGCTCGCCGACTACACCAACCGCGAGCTGCGCTACCGCAGCCTGGCCAGCACCGACCCGGCCGAGGCCGAGCGGCTGCACGCCCTCGCCGAGCAGGCGGTCGACCAGCGCTGGGATGTGTACGAGGAGATGGCGACCCGCGGCGCGCAGCACTTCGCCGCCGACGCGCGGAAGGAGTGCTCGTGAACCTCTCGACTGCCTACATGGGCCTCGACCTGCGCAACCCGCTCGTCGCCTCGGCGTCCCCGCTCTCCCAGACCGTGGACGGCGTACGGCGGCTGGTCGATGCTGGCGTCGGGGCGGTCGTCCTCTACTCGCTCTTCGAGGAGCAGCTACGGCGCGAGGCGGCCGAGAACTGGCGGCTGGTCGACGCCGGCACCGATAGCTTCGCCGAGTCACTCTCCTACTTCCCGGCCGCCGCCGAGGACGAGGCTGGCCCGCGCCGCTACCTGAGCCTCCTCGAGCGTGCCGCTGTAGCCGTCGACGTCCCGGTGATCGCCAGCCTCAACGGCGTCACGCCCGGCGGCTGGGCCGACTATGCCCGTCTGATGCAGGATGCCGGCGCCGCCGCGATCGAGCTGAACATCTACTACCTCCCCGGCGACCCGCACACGTCGAGCCGCGACGTCGAGCAGCGGTACATCGACGTCCTGGCGCGCGTCAAGGACGCGGTCAGCGTGCCCGTAGCAGTCAAGCTGAGCCCGTACTTCAGCTCGACCGGCGAGATCGCGCTGCGACTGGACGAGGCCGGCGCGGATGCGCTCGTGTTGTTCAACCGCTTCCTGCAGCCCGACATCGACCCCGAGACGCTCACCGTGGTGCCTCAGGTCGGCCTCTCCAGCCCGGCCGAGGCCCGGCTGCCGCGCGCGTGGATTGCGCTCCTGCACGGACGGGTTCGTGCCTCGCTCGCCGCGACCACCGGCGTCGAGACCTCGGCCGACGTAGCCAAGTACCTCCTAGCCGGAGCCGACGTCGTGATGACCGCCTCGGCGCTGCTACGCCACGGCCCCGAGCATGCAACCGTGCTGCTCGATGGCCTGTCGGACTGGATGGCACGCAAGGGATTCGCAGCCGTCAACGACCTGCGCGGGATTCTCGCCGTGCTGCCCGGCACTGACGAGGAGGCCTACGAGCGAGCGGGCTATGTCGGCGCGCTTCGAGAGGCCAACAGCGTCATCTACGGACCCTGGTGAGCCGAGCCCGTCGGTGCGTGCCCAATCCTGTCACGTTGACTCCGCTACTACCACGAGCGCAGAACCCCACAGCTCACTTGGCGGCCGACCACCGATCAGCCGCGCCACAACGTCCCGAAGCAGGGGACAGCTAGCCCCGGGCCAGCACTGCCGCGTGCTCGTCCGCTACGAACGGCGAGCCGACATGCACCGCCGTGAGCGCGACGGTATCCGCGCGCTCACGGATTCGGTGCTCCGGCCTCCGATGGCTGGCTGCCCTATGCCCTGGCGTTCTCGGTCCGCTGGCTGAGCGAGAACGCCCATCCACCCCGCACAAGGGGGCAAGCTGGTGTCGGTCAGTGTCGCTGTGCGCTTCCGGCGGGCCTCGCGCCTCGTCGTCGTGGTATTGGCCTCGGTGTTGTGGGGTGGTGCCAGATGTTCCAGCGTGAGGCGGTACGCATGATGCGTCGTTCGCGGCGGCCGATGGCGCGGGCGAGGGCGCGCCCTCCTTGCGGCTTGAAGAAGAGTGCGACGCCGACCTGGGCGAGGGCGAGGTAGGTGATGATCATGGCGGCGAGGACGGCGAGAAACGAGACCGGCAGCGGGCGGAAGCCCATGAGGTGGGCGATCGGCGGGATGTAGGGGATCGCAACGCCGAGGGCGGCGCAGCCGAGTGTCGCGACAAGGAGGGGCCGGCTTGGGCGACTCTTGAAGAACGGAACACGGCGGGTACGGATGACGAAGATGACGAGCGTCTGCGTGACGAGCGACTCGACGAACCAGCCGGACTGGAACAGGCTCGGGCCGGCGTGGAAGACGCGCAGCATGATCGCGAAGGTGAGGAAGTCGTAGAGGCTCGAGATCGGGCCGAAGAAGGCCATGAACCTGCGGATCAGTCCGATGTCCCACTGCGAGGGGCGTGCGAGCAGCTCCTGGTCGACGTTGTCGGTCGGGATCGTCATCTCGCTGACGTCGTAGAGGAGGTTGTTGAGCAGGATCTGCGTCGGCAGCATCGGCAGGAACGAGAGGAACAGCGAGGCGCCGGCGGCCGAGATCATGTTGCCGAAGTTCGACGAGGTGCCCATCAGGACGTACTTGATGGTGTTGGCGAAGATCCGGCGGCCTTCGACGACGCCGTCGGCGATGATGCCGAGGTCCTTGTCGAGCAGGACGACGTCTGCGGCGTCCTTGGCGACGTCGGCGGCGGAGTCGACGGAGATGCCGACGTCGGCGTCGTGGAGGGCGATCGCGTCGTTGACGCCGTCGCCGAGGAAGCCGACGTCCGTGCCGAGGCTGCGCTGGGCGAGGATGATGCGCGATTTCTGCTCCGGGGTCACCCGCGCGAAGACGGTCGTCTGCGGCAGCCGTGCGAGCAGAGCGGCGTCGTTCATCGTCGCGATCTCGGTTCCGGTCAGGACCGTCCCCGCATCAAGGCCGACCTCGCCGCAGAGATGCGCCGCGACCTGGCCGTTGTCGCCGGTGACGATCTTGACGGTGACGCCGAGTCGATGGAGGCGGGCGAGCGACTCCTGAACGTCCGCCTTCGCCGGGTCGGTGAAGCAGAGGAAACCGTCGAGTGAGAGGTCGCGCTCGTCGTCGTGGCTGAGCCGCTCGAGCGTGACCGGACGGCTGGCGACGGCGACGACGCGTGTGCCGGACGAGAAGAGACCGTCGAGGGTCGCCTGAGCCTCGACGGGGACGACTGCGCAGCGGGCGAGCACCCCCTCGGGAGCGCCCTTGGCGATCAGCAGCCGTCGGTCCGGCGCATCGGCGAGTACCGAGGCCAATTGGCGCTCGTGGTCGAAAGGGAGGCTGTCGAGAATCGGCCAACCGCCGCCCTCTCCGGAGCCATCGAAGGCGGCCCAGAGCGCGCGGTCGAGCTCGTTTCCTGTCTTGTCACTGCAAGCGAGCCCGAGAGACTGCACGTGGACGTCAGGCGTGCCCCGCGAGTCGAGCGGCTGCGAGAAGGAGATCCGACCTTCGGTGAGGGTGCCGGTCTTGTCCGTGAACAGCACTTGGACATTGCCGAGGTCCTCGATACAGACCAGGCGCTTCACGATCACCCGTCGCCGTGCCAGACGGCGAGCACCCGTGGCCAGGCTCACGGTCACGATCGCGGGCAGCAGCTGCGGCGTCAGACCGACGGCGATCGCCAGCGCGAACAGCGCCGACTGCAACACCGACCGACCGAGCGCAACGTTGATCACGAAGATCGAGCCCGCCAACACCGCAGTCACGATCGCCAGAAGCCTCGAGAACGCCTGCAGCCCCTGCTGGAACGCGGTCTGCCCCTGCCGCTCACCCAGGCGCAACGCGATCGCCCCAAATGCCGTCTGTGCACCCGTGCAGACCACGAGGCCCCGTCCCTCCCCTCCCCGCACGAGTGTCCCCATGAACACGCACGAACGCAGGTCGAGCGGCGACTCGCCGGGCGCTTGGGGATCCGCCGTCTTGGCCGCGACCTCAGACTCCCCTGTCAGCACCGACTCGTCGCACTCGAGCTCGTGCGCCGAGAGCAAGCGCAGATCGGCGGACACGACATCGCCGACACGCAGATGCACGACATCGCCCGGAACGAGCCCGGTCACGTCCACCTCGGTCGGTTTCCCGTCCCGCTCGACGAACGCCAGATGCCGAATCTGGGAATGCAACGCCTCGACGGCCTTCTCTGACCGGTACTCGTTCATGAAGCTGAGACCGACGCTCAACGCCATGATGAACCCGATGATCAGCGCCTCCGTCCGATCGCCCACCACCGCCGAGACAACCGCTGCGACAAGCAACAGGCCCAGCAGATAGCTACGCAACTGGCGGCCGAAAACCGACAGAGCACTCACACCACGCGAGCGCAGCATGTTCGGCCCGAAGACCCCCAGCCGCCGGTCCGCCTCCGCACTCGAAAGGCCCGTTTCGCCAGACTCGAGCTTGGCGAGCGCCTCTGCGACCGGAAGCCCCGCAGCTTCGACCAACTCCAGCGGCTGAAGCTGCCTCATCGCAGCAGCATGCTACGCAGGCCGCGGCTTGTCCCTGCCGTGCGACTCGGTACGTGATGCTCCGAGGAGGCCGGGCCACGGCGGTTCACGAACCAGCCAACCCATGTCTGCGACCAGGGCTGGTGGTGATGCAGGACGAGGCTCACCCATCCGCCGGCGGCGAAAGGGCGGCGGCGAGCCGCGAAGCCGCTGGACCTTGTCGAGCAGCGCGTCGAAACCCTGCCCGATGACGGGATATCGAACCTGGCGCGCTCGGTACCGGGACACGCATCCGGCTGCCACGCAAGACATCGCTCGGGCGGGAGACCTGGGAACAGTAACCGCCCCTCACCAGCCCAATCCGTCCGTGATCTCAGATCAGAGATCGGTCTCAAATACCGGGGGTTGCAGGTTCGAGTCCTGCCTGCCCTGTAAGGCTTAAGCAGGTCAAAAAGCGCCTATTAGCAGGCGATTTCCAAGTGCTACGGCGGGTGACGGTGGGTGATCGGAAGCTGACAGAAGGGCCGGAAAGGCTCTATGCGCAGGGCCAGGACCGTCGCAAAAACCATCGCGCAACCGGATATCCAACCGTCGCTCGACGGAAGACCTGTCAGGCTAGTCACATGGCCGACCGGGAAGGCGAGGAGAGGAACGCGCGTTCACTTCGTGACGCGTCTCGGGTCGGCTACCACCTCTCCCAGTCCCATGGCTATCGAGTGATCACCCGGGATGAACGCTCGCTCGGCATGATCGAACGTCTTCGCTATGAACGCCACGCCGAGTATCCCGAAGAGATCGTCATCCGCTCCGGCCGGTTGTTCTGGAAACGCATTCGCCACGTACCATTCGATGCCGTCGAGAGCGTCGACACCCGTCAACGACTCGTCCGACTCCGCTGAATTCCAACGCCCGCCCGCGTCCGGCGAACGACGGCCCGCTCGCAGGATCAGGGCAGCTACGCTTTCCCAATGACCGACGCCGACACAGGACCGGGGAACGCACGGGCGGACGAGGACGCAGGCGCCGAAGACGCTTCCCGCCCCCAGCGGTTTGACAAGCGCATCGAGGAGTGGATTCTCGGCCTCCGCGACCAGGCAGAGGAACATACCCCGGAGGTGCTCGATGGGCTGGCAGCGACCGCGAAGAGCGTCGCAAAATATCTCGACGACATGGCAGTACAGGTTCGGCAGAAGCGGTCCACCAAGGAAGGCACGCAGGACGCCGGCGAGCCCTCGGCGGGCAAGTCAGGCGAGATCGAGGAGCGCCCTGACAAGTAACAGAAGGGCCTGTCCAGCGGCCGCTGAGCTAAGAAAAACCTGAGCATGAGCTCGAGCGGGGTCAGGTCAAGGCGCACCGGCGGCGCGGCTTGACGGACTGATTGCGATCGCGGCGACGATCCCTTTAGCGTCCGCGCTGGCAACGGACTGTTAGCGACGGATTTGACAAGAGCTGCAAGCTCTCCCCTACTCTGGGGCACCCGCGAGTTCGGTTTGTTGGCCGCCCACTCGGGAATCCGCGGCCGCGTCGTGATCGGTCCGATGTGTCCAGTCGTTCAGGAGGGCGTGCCGTGCCCGGACAAGCCGTTAGCCGCAACGATCAGAGTTCGCAAGGCAGGCGGTAGGGTCTTTGCGACGGCTCACTCCGGCGAGGGCGGGCGCTTTCGGATCGGGCTCGCGCCTGGCCGTTACGTCCTCGAGCCTTGTCGCTCAAGGCCGGCGCGCCTCGGTACGCGGCGCCGCTGACCGTGCGTGTCCGTTCGCACAGGTTCACAGAGATTACGATCTCGTACGACAGCGGCATCCGCTGACGGGGTTTCCCTGCCGCGATTCGCGGCGCTTACTCCGTCTCGCGCAGATCCCCAATGGCGGTGCGCGCTTTCGAGAGGATTCAGTTCCGGCAGCGCCTCGCCGGTCGTTCAGAGCGGTCTCAACGTGGGTAGATCGGGTTTCTCGGAGCGGGACACGATGGACGCCTGCCGTAGCCTTTAGGTGGGGATGACCGTCGCAGGCCTCATTGTCCTCTTTCTCATCCTCGCCTCGCTTGGTGCGCTCGTGGTCTTCTCGCTGGCGCTTGCCCAGGTGCTCGCAGGCTGGGGGATCTTCGTCTTCTACACGGTGCCTGCGCTGGCGATGCTCGCATGGGCGTGGCGCGAAGTCTCTCCTTCGACGTGGCGACGCGCGATCTGGCCGTTCCTGAGCCTGCGTCGCCGGGTTGCTCGCCGCGGACGCGGACGGGAAGCGCAGCGGACCGCACGCGCGGTCTCTCCGCCGGCTCGGCCCGGCGGGTCAGGGCTGCTTGCCCCCGTGCAGGGGGTCATTCCTTCGGAGCCCGTTGCGGTGATCGTGGAAGGCACGATCAGGCCGTGGCTTACAGTCATGCGTGCGTTTCTCGCCGCATGGCGCTCGCGGCGCGGGCGCGTCGTCGTGGCCGTCGGATTTGGTGTGGCGGCCGTCGCGACCTTCGCCCTCATCGCGAGGCACTTCGCCTCGATCGGCTGGCCGCTCGGCCATGTCGATCTCGGGCGGGTGGCCGTCGCGGCCTCCCTCTTTCTGGTCGCGTATCCGCCGAAGGCATTCGGTTGGCAGCGGCTCTTCCGGCAGCGTGAGCGGCCGGAGCCGCTCACGCTTGCGGCTGGCCTCGGTGCTGCCTCCGTAACCGGTGCGGCTCTTCCGGGCCGCTTCGACGACGTCGTCCGCATCGCCGTCGTCCGTCGACTCTCCGACCCTCGCCCGCTTGTCGGAACCCTCGTCCTCACGCTCTTCCTGCTCGGACTCCTGGATGCGGCTGCGCTCAGCCCCTTTGCTGCGACGGCGGCGGTGACGTCGAGCGCGACTCTGTGGGTGCGCGTCGCGCTTGTGGTCGTCGCCGTGGCCGGGGTCTGCGCCGCCATTCTGATCGTCGCGCTTCCCCGCATTGCTGCCAGCCGGCGCCTGGGTCACTACAGGCTCGGACGCTGGCTCAGCCGGCATGCGCCCGCTTCGATCCGCGACGTGTGGCACGCATGGGTGCTTGTCATGGCGTCGTGGCTCATCCGAGCCGTCGGTCTCACCGTCCTGCTGACCGCGTTTGGCTTCGGCAGCTCGTTCGAGCTCGCGGTCGCCTATCTCTCGGCCGGCGCTGCCGCGGCCGCACTCCCGATCGGACCGGCCGGAGCCGCGACCCAGGCCGGCGCCGGTGTGGTGGTCCTTACCGCGGCAGGGATCGTCACGAACGACGCAGTCGCGTTTGCCGTCATCGCGCAGTCCCTCTTCATCCTCGCCGGGGGTGCTGTCGTACTCGCGACGCTGGTCGCGCGCGGCTGGCCGAAGCTGCGGGCCAGACGCGACTCAATCTCGCCGCCGTGATCGCGGTGTCGACGAGTCGCGGTGAGACTGCTCCAACCCGAACGGTTGACTGGAAACCGTGTCAGCCTGGGCTAACGGGAAGGCCCGGCACGAAGCTGTCAGGACGTAGCCGGCGAGCTCGTACTTCGGGTCAATACTTCTATGGGACCCCCAGACCCGAACGTCGCGAGCGGGGAGGCGAAGCCCTGTCCGCAACCGACACCAACGACCGTCCTATGCGCTCTCCCTCTCGAATCGAACACGACCGATGACCCAGCGAGGCAGGGGCCCTATCCCGCCTCCACGCCTACCACGAAGTCGATTGCGGGATCGAGGATGTCGGCGATCAGGCTTTCGTCCGGTGAGATGCCCATCTCACGGCATCGGTTCCGATAGTGCCGCACCTTCTGAGTCTGATACTTCTCCAGATCGAGGCCCGGAACGGCTTTCTGGTACTCGACCAGGCCGACGATGTTCCCGCGGAACTCATCGAACACCTCGTGGACATCCCGTTCCAACACCGGGTTCTTCTCGATCAGAAGCCGGATCGCTTCCGTGCCGAACGTGATGTGCCTTCCCTCGTCCGCGAGGATCCGGCGAAAACCCAACCTGAGCGTTGGAAGCCCACCCCACAGGGCTGTCGTGTCGAGCACGATCTCGTACGACGGCATCGTCAGAACACCTTCTGCGAACGCGTTGTACAGGGTCGCAAACCGAACGAACTCGGCCTCGATCGCGTCCGAGCCCCCAGCGTCGACCGCATCAAGCAGCCTCCTCCCATACCGGGGGAGCCCCTCGTGCAAGACCTCCTTGATCTCGAACCGCCCAGTCGGATCCGCCGTCCTGTGTCGTTCGAGGAAGTACTGAGCGACCTCATCTGGCTCAAGGATCCCCACGACCCGCTCGTGCCAAAGCGCGAAGAACTGGGAATGCTTGGCCTCTTCCATCACGAACGTGGACAGAAACATCGTCCAGTCATACCGACCCAGCGCACGCGCAGCCGCGAGCATCGGCATCAGCTCGTCCGTAACGGCCTGCTCTCCCGCGAAGAACCGGACCGTGATACCGAGCAGACCCCGGCGCTGATCGTTGTCAAGCCTCTGCCAGTCGGCTGCGTCCTGGCCGTAGTCGAAGTCGCGTGGGTTCCAGGCAGCGGCAACGGCCTTCTCATACTTGCGATAGATCGGTCCCGCCATCATCTCACGGGTGAAATGGAACTTCCGCTCGTTCTCGGCCGCCCGATCCGTACCATCGACGCCGTCAGTCACCTGCCCTCCTTCCGCCTCATTCGCCTTCGTGAGACTGCGGGCGAATTCGGGTGGACACAAGCTACCTCCCCAAGCCTGCCTGCGATGGACCCAGATCCTTACTGGCTCACTCAGTGCGAAGGCTGGCGGGTAGAAAACGAGGTCAGGCTGAGCGGGCCTCGGGCGCGAATGTGATTCTTCCCGCAGCGGAGGTCTCCCACAGGGCGAGCCAGAGGCCAGCGTCATCCTCCAACCACCATCCTGGTGGCAGTTTGCCCAGCGTCCAAACCGTCCAGGGCCAGACACCGGCCGCTCCGAGCGCACTTCGTCCTGCGGTGACGTAACGAATTGTCCGAGCCTTCTCGGCCTTCTTCGGGTTCTGCGTGCCAGGCAGACGCCTGTGACGACGTTCCAGTTCAGCCCCGATTGCCACCCACGAGGCTGCGCCTAGATCGTGCATCCAGGCGGCCAGCCGGGTTAGCTCAGGCTCGGCTGTCGCAAGGGAACGTCTCCCGAGAGGGGCATCGCCTGCGCCTTGCCGCGCCCGCCTGCGGGCTAGCTGGCGTATCGCCGGAAGTTCGATCAGCGGCTCGCGAGCGTGAAGGGTCGCCCAAGGATCACCGGCTCGAATCCAGGTCGGCCGCCCATCCGTCGCCCACTCCCACGCGTCCGGCGGCGGTATCGGGGGTACGAGAACGCGCGGTTCTTGGGGATTCCGCTCGCCCACGTCAGGAGGTTTCATCGTCGCATGGTACGCGAGCCAGGGACATCTTCCTCAGCCCGTCCCCGCGAGGGCGGCTGCGATTCTCGCGGTACCCGAGCAATAGATCTTGCTTCTAATGCAAAGAGGGTGATCTGCGCGTGGTCAGGCACTTCTTAGGCCGTGGCCTTTCCTCGGCCTCGCTTCTGCGCGAGGCTCTCGACTCTTGCGCCCCCTGCCGCCGGGGCAAGGACGCTCGTCCGACCATCGTCCCATTTGACCCGGTATGTCGGCGGATCCTCACGGAGCACCTGCTCGATCGTGCCCGCGCGTCCAGGGCTGCGTGACCTTCGCGGACTCGATCACGATTCTATTTCCGACCTTGGCCTGCATCTCGTACTCCTTCTTTGTGTTCCACCACATGGCTTGTCCGCGCGGTGGCTGCGCAGCCACCACCGGCGTCGGTAGGGAGCAAACGAGAGCTCCGTTTCTTGAGGAAGAGGCTGGCCCCGCGGTCGAAGTCTGTTCGCCGGTGAAGCTCCTCGCCTCGCGCGCACGGCGCGTCGGTGGAATGCGAGCTTGCGGCCGGGCTCTGAAGGCAGGGCCAGTTGAAGGACACTCTACCTGATAATTCGGCGGGCTGTTTTTTGCAAGCTCTTTCTTCAGGTTCGCACCGCCAAACGAGGTCCGATCGGGGGCATTCAGGAGCGAAAAGAGCGATTCACGATTTTCCCTGGTTAATGTCCATTCGAGCGAAGACGCAGCTCCGCTTCGGGATTAACTCGCAATTAGCGACATACCTTCGAATTCGTTCAGCGCTAAGCCCGCCAAGGCTTTCCCGAACCTGTACGGTGGACAGGGCAGCGGGAAGAAGACGTTATCGTCGACGTCAGCAGCTATTGAGCGAGCGACGCCGTTCTTCTCCTCTTTGTCGCGAAGGTGCTCTTGTGAGCGCTTTCGGATTTGACCCCGACGGTGTTCGCGGCCGCGTGGGGTGCCTACACCGAGGAAAGGAGAACTATGTCCTCGGAACAGAACAAGACCATCGTCCGACGCGCCTTCGAGGAGCCCTGGAAGGGAAACCTCGACGTCGTCAATGAGGTGACGGCCGGCGACTACGTCGGCCACGATCCCGCCAATCCGGCGCTGCTTCACGGCCCGGAAGGCGTCAAGAAGCTCATCTCGACCTACCGTGCCGCGTTCCCTGACGTGCAGATGACCGTCGACCAGCAGTTCGCCGAGGGTGACCTCGTCGCGACCCGCTGGACCGCGCGTGGCACCCATGAGGGAGAGCTGACCGGCATAGAGCCGACCGGGAAGCAGGTGACAGTGTCGGGCCTGACGACCTCCCGACTCTCCGGCGGAAAGATCGTCGAAGAGTTCACGCACTGGGATAACTACGGGATGTTGCAGCAGCTCGGCGCGATTCCCGCACTAGCACACGCCTAGAAAGCCGTCGGGGGCCGCCAGAGAACGGCGGCCCCCGACGCAACCTCGGAACGGGCGTACCAGCGAGGTGAACGGCATCAGTTGGTGTCAAACTGAGACCGATCAAGGTCTATCGTGGGCTGCTCGCTCGGCCTCCGCAGGTCGGTTAGGAACGAGTTGACCGGCCACCTTTCTCGGGCCGTTCCCACCGAAATCGCAATTCGAGTGCCTTGATCGGTCAGGTGAGAAAGAGGTTCGGGCGGTCAGGGCGGGCGTGGGCGAGCGCGTAGGTTTCGAACTGAGGCACGACCGAGCGCATTTCCTCGATCGGCTGTTCGAGGGCCAGACTCGCTGCCTGGGTCAGGGTCGGTGTTAGTCGAGACAGGATTTCCTGAGCTCTGAACGCGGAGAGCTGTCCGAGGCGGACGAGGGCGGAGAGCATCGCGGCGGCGACGCCGCGGAGTTCCAGGAGAACGGCGGACTCCCGGGTGAGTCCGAGCGCGCGGGCCAGGGTGCCCTCGACGATGGCGAGGTTCCCGTCTGTGTCGCCCGCGCGTACCGCGAGGGCGTAGGAGGTGCAGGGTTCCTGGTCGGTCAGTGTCGGTACGAGCGCCGCGAGCCGGCGGCCGCAGGTGGTCGACGCGACCCGGCTCGACGGTGTCAGCTTGCGGGCGGTCACGCGCCCGTCGAGATCGAAGAGGGTCGTGAGGTCGCCGCTTCGAGCGGCGTCGTGTGCAGCTGCGAGCGCGACACCGTCGAGCGGCCCGGCGCTTTCCTGGATGACCGTCTGAAGGAGCTCGACGATCTCGGTTTCGCCGAGATCGCAGCCGGCGTTGACGACGGCTTCTATCCCGTAGGAGTGCGCGAAGCGGCCGATCGGGAGTGCGCTGTCAGCGAGTTGCAGCGCCGCCAGAAACGCCTCAGCCGTGTCCTCAGTGCGCATGGGATGGAGCCGAGAGGGGGTGCTCGCTGCCGAGCCGAACCTGGCCAAACTCGATGCTGAAGCCGTCGAGCTCGAGCGCGTTCACCGTGTCGGCCACGAGTTGGCGGCTCGTGGTGATCGGGATCCTGACGTCGGTCCCGTCGACCTCGACCGGAACGTGTTGGTTCCCGAATGTCTGCCCCAGTCGAACGGCTGCTGCGATGACAACCTCGGGAGCAAGCTCGGGGGGAAACCGCACGATGAGCACTTCGGCGGGTTCGCGTTCGACCACGATGATGCGCTCGCCGTTGTCGGCCAGCACTGCTCCGTGATAGAGGTACGACCCTCGCTGAAGAGCGATGCCGACGTCCTCACCGGCCTCGGTTCGCAGCCGCAGCCGGCTCTTCGCGGCGTCGGTCCAGCCCACCGGGAGGTTCTCAATTCGTCGCCCGACGAAGCGGCCGTCCGACACATCTCCGAGGATCTCGTCGACGACGAGCATCACTTCCTCCGCCCGGGAGCTGGATGCCCCGTCAGCATCAAGCGCGCCGCTTCCCAGCCAGCGGCGAGCGTTCTGCGTAGCTCGCCAGGCGAAAACGCGAGAACCCGTGCGTACGCGCCAGCACCCGACGGAAGATCCCCGGCCGCAGCCAACACGTTCGCGCGTCCTGCGATTGCCTGGTCGAGGGCAGCTGCAAGTCCTGTCGGGCAATCCGCTCTGGCGGCGACAATGGAGCCGAAGTACGGGTACGGGCCGAGCAGCCCACGCGAGGTCGGCGATCGCCGTGACGGCTCGAGATCGAGCATGTCGACGCAAACGTCTCTCCCGCCCACTTGGATCGTGAGCGAGAGCCGCAGCCGCTCGTAGGCGAACGCCTCTCCGGCGGCGAGACGCCCCGGGGCGACGGACTCGACACCGATGAACGTGGCTCCCGTATCGAGCGTGACGCGGATGTCCTGCTGGTAGCGACTGCCAGCTAGTGGAATCAGTAACTCCGGAACGTACTCGAGATAGGTCTCGCTTCCCAGTTCGACCTCGAGCCGCTGCCTGGCGCCACTGCCCTCCATGCTCATGATCTTCGTCGCCGACGGAGTGGTCAGGTGCACACGGCCGCCGGCGCCAACGGCGATGCGAGTCGTCAAGCGATCGCCGGCGAACACCCCGCCGGTCGGGTTCTGCACGTAGACGAACGCCATTCCAGGGTCGGAATCGTCGAGGTACATCGGCACCGTCATTCGAAGCGGGAACCGCTGCGCCCTCTCGGCAACCTCGGTGCGCCCCCCCGGACCTCGAGCAAATCGCAGGGCGAGGAGCCCGTCGGTGATAGAGGCGCTCACACGCGGTCGAAGAGAACGACGCGGTAGAGGTGCTCGCGCACAGGCTCGGCGCCTTGGTGGCGAAGATCGGTGAAGACCGTCGGGCGGTGACCGCGCACAGTCTCGAGGTCGTTACGCATCCGTCCGAGGTCGGCGCCGACATGAGGCGCAAGGTCGGTCTTGTTGACGACGAGCAGGTCGGCCTGGACGATGCCCAGACCACGCTTGCGTGGAATGTCATCACCTGCAGCAACATCGATCACGTACAGCCAGTGGTCGACGAGGTCGGTGCTGAAGGTCGCCGCGAGGTTGTCGCCACCCGATTCGATCAGGATCAGGTCGAGTGGGCCATGCTGGCGCTCGAGTCGATCGGCCGCGTCGATGTTCATCGACGGGTCCTCTCGGATGGCGGTATGCGGGCAGGCGCCGGTCTCGACGCCGAGCACCAGCGCGGGATCGATCAGCCCGCCGGCCTGGAGGCGCTCCGCGTCCTCGGTCGTCACGAGGTCATTCGTGATCACGGCGACAGCAAGCCCGTCCTCGTGCAGAAGCGGCAGCAGCCGCTCGACAAGCAGCGTCTTCCCCGAGCCGACCGGGCCTCCCACCCCGACACGAACCGCGCCACCCATCTACTTGAGGACGTAGAGCGGGCCGAGTGGGACACGGCTGAGCGGCTCGCACGTACAGAGCTCGCCGTTGACTTCCACGCGGTAGGTCTCCGGATCCACGCTGATCTCGGGAAGCGCGTCATTCCAGAGCAGGTCGCGCTTCGTCAGTGAGCGGGTCCCGCGTGGCGCGACTGTCCGACAGCGAAGGCCTAGCCGGTCGGGGACGCGGTCGTCGATCGCCGCCTGCGCCATGAACGTCACGCTCGTCGCATGCCTCGCACCGCCAAATGCGCCCCACTGTGGTCTATAGAGAAGCGGCTCGCAGGTCATCAGCGACGCGTTCGACTCGCCCATCACCGACCAGGCAGGAAACCCGCCCTTGAACACCACCTCCGGCTTGATTCCGAAGAACTTCGGCTCCCACAGCACGATGTCGGCGAGCTTCCCCGGCTCGAGTGAGCCGATCTCGTGATCGATCCCGAAGATCCGCGCGGCGTTCAATGTGTACTTCGCGACAAAACGCTTGATCCGCATGTTGTCGTTCCCTGAGCCGGCGTCCTCCGGCAGCGATCCCCGCTCGGCCTTCATATGCGCCGCAACCTGCCACGTCCTGGCAATCGTCTCCCCGATCCGACCCATCCCCTGTGAGTCCGAGCCGATCACGCTGATCGCACCCAGGTCGTGGAGCACGTCCTCGGCGGCTATGGTCTCCCGCCGGATCCGGGACTCTGCGAACGCCACGTCTTCCGGCACCCGAGGGTTCAGGTGGTGGCAGACCATCACCATGTCCAGGTGCTCGTCGAGCGTATTCACCGTGAACGGATTCGTCGGGTTCGTCGACGACGGCAGACAATTCGCCTCGCCCGACACCCGGATGATGTCCGGGGCGTGACCCCCGCCCGCCCCTTCGGAGTGGTACGTGTGGATCGTCCTCCCTCCGATCGCATCCATCGTCCGCTCGAAGAACCCGGACTCGTTCAACGTGTCCGTATGGATCTGCACCTGAACATCCAGCTCGTCAGCAGCGTCGAGCGAGGCATGAACCACGGCTGGCGTCGCGCCCCAGTCCTCATGGATCTTCAGCCCGATTGCGCCCGCCCGGATCTGCTCCAGCAAAGGATCAACCGCGGATGCGCTCCCCTTCCCGAGAAAGCCGAAATTCACCGGAAACGCGTCCGCCGCCTGCAGCATCCGCGCGAGATTGACCGTCCCGGACGAGCAGATACCCACGGTCACCGGACCCAGCCCACCGCCCAGAAGCGTCGTCACCCCGGACGAGATCGCCTCCTCGCACAACCCAGCCGAGTCGAAATGAACATGAACATCGATCGCGCCCGCCGTCGCGATCATCCCTTCCGCCGACCGAACATCCGTGCTCGCCCCAACCACGAGGTTCTCATCGACGCCGTCCATGATCTGCGGATTCCCGGCCTTCCCGATCCCGACGATCCGGCCGTTCTTGATCCCGATATCCGCCTTCACGATCCCCTGCACCGCATCGATCACGAGCGCATTCGAGATCACAAAATCGAGCGCACCCTCCGCGGACGTCATCGCCCCGTGCATTCCCAGGCCGTCCCGGAGCGTCTTCCCGCCACCGAAGACACACTCGTCACCCGGTACGAGAAAGTCCTTCTCGACCTCCGCCCAAAGATCCGTGTCCCCAAGCCGCACCCGATCGCCGACGGTCGGGCCAAACAGCTCGACGTACTCCCGTCGCGTCATCCGGCGAGGCACGTCAAGCCCCCTTGAAACCGGCCTCGGCAGCCCTGCCCAGGGCCTCCTCGAGCCGATCAGCGGTCGTCTCGCCCTCCGTCAACCCGTTCAACCCAAACACTCGCCGCTCGCCGCCGAAGGCGACAAGCTCCACTTCACGCTCATCGCCCGGCTCAAATCGAACTGCCGTACCCGCCGGGATGTCAAGCCTCATCCCGAACGCATCTGACCGAACGAACTCGAGCTCCGGATTCACCTCAAAGAAATGGAAATGCGACCCGACCTGCACCGGCCGGTCACCACGATTTCTCACCGCCACACGCGCCGTCTCACGCCCTTCGTTCAACACGACGTCACCCTCCGCCAACAGAATCTCCCCCGGCTCTATCCCCTCGACCGACTCGGCACCCGGGGCGATCGGATCGTGAATCGTCACCAGCTTCTGCCCATCCGGGAACATCGCCTCGACCTGCAACGTCCCAACAAGCTTGGCCACACCCGGTAACACGTCGTCGGTGGTCAAGATTCCCGCGCCGAAACCCATCAGATCCGCGACGCTCCGCCCATCACGCGCGCCCTCACACACCTCATCCGCGATCAGCGCCCGCGCCTCCGGATAGTTCAACCTCAATCCACGTGCACGTCTTCGGCGTGCCAGTTCGGCCGCCAAAAACAACAACAACCGGTCGGTCTCCTTCGGAGAGAGATGCATTCACGCTCCTTCGATCGACGGATCCGCGCTCCCTACATGCCACCTCGCCGCGGCCGACGTTTAGGCGTTCCATCGCCACCCGACTCGGGTCTCTCCGCCACATCACGCCGCCGCCACAGAATGACCCGATGCCCCGCACCATCCCGCCGTGGCACCCGGCACAGAATACGCAGGCGTCCTCGTACATGCGCTCGGCGGCATAGCCCCGCTCGGCGCCCGCCCAGGCCACACCGTTTACGCGTCGACAACCACAGCCGCCTACTGGGAAATAGGCCATCTCGCGTCTCCTGCGCTTGTCAGATGACACCGCGCGGCCACGCAAGGTCGAGGTCGCCGGGCATCCGCTTCGCCCGGGGCACCGGTAGCGTGGCCCCATCGATCCCTCGCGGGTACTCCCAGGCCCCCTGCGGATCTGGGGAATCAGGCCTGGTACCGTTCGGGCCGGGGCGGATGGAGTTTCGCATTCTCGGGCCGCTGGAAGCCATCGACGAGGCCGGTAGAGTCGTCGCTGTCGGTGGTGGCAAGCAGCGAGCACTGCTTGCACGACTCTTGCTCGACGTGAACCGGGCTGTCGCGGTCGAGCGCTTGATCGACGACCTCTGGGGCGAGTCCGTCCCCGAGACAGCGACGAAAGCTGTCCAGATCTACGTTTCCCAGCTGCGAAAGCGGATCGGGAAGGAGCGAATCGTCACCCGCCCACCCGGGTACGTGCTCGCTGTGCCCGCCTCCCAGGTCGACCTCTTCCGCTTCGAACAGCTACTCAGCGATGGCAAGGCCGCACTTGCGGACGGACGAGTTGCGGAGGGAAGCCACGCGATCGCGGAGGCTCTCGGACTCTGGCGCGGACCCGCGCTCGCAGAGTTCTCCGAGCCGTTCGCGGAGGCTGAAGGCTCCCGTCTCGAGGAGCTTCGGCTGCACGCGCTCGAGGAGCGCATCGAGGCCGACCTTGCTCTCGGCCGCCATGCTGCCCTTGTCGGGGAGCTCGACGCCCTCGTCGCAGGACACCCGCTTCGCGAGCGGCTGCGGGGCCAGCAGATGCTCGCGCTGTACCGGTCTGGCCGCCAGGCAGAGGCGCTCGCCGCGTACCACGAGCTGCGCCGCGCACTCGACGAGGAGCTCGGGATCGCACCCTCGGCCTCGCTCCGGGATCTCGAGCGGCGGATCCTTCAGCAAGAGGCGTCACTCGATCCGGTCGACGCTCGAGGTGAGGTGACCCTGGCGACCCGGTCGAAGCGCGCGCCTGCTCCCTTCCGGTCGCGCCGGCCGCCGCCGATCGGTCGTGAGGCCGAGTTGGAGCGCTTGCAGTCGCTACTTACGGATGCCCTTCACGGCGAGCGCCAGGTTGTCTTCCTCTCGGGGGAAGCCGGCATCGGCAAGACCACGCTCGTCACTGCGTTCGTGGAGACGGTGGCAGACGATGAGCTCCTGGTCGCTCGCGGTGAGTGTGTCGAGCAGCACGGCGCCGGCGAGGCATATCTCCCGGTTCTGGACGCCCTTTCGCGCCTTTGCCGCGCTCCTTCGGGATCGGCCGTACTCGAGATCCTGAAGGAGCGCGCCCCGAGCTGGGTCCTCCAGCTCCCGGGGCTCGTCGATCCGCAGGAGCGTGAGCTGATCGAGCTGCGAGCTCTCGCCGCCACCCGCGACCGGATGCTCCGAGAGATGAACGAGACGTTGGAGGCGCTCACAGCGTCTCATCCGCTCGTGCTCGTCCTGGAGGACCTCCACTGGAGTGACCCCTCGACCCTCGATCTCCTATCGGCCATCGGCCGCAGGTCGGAACCGTCACGCCTGCTGGTCGTCGCGACATTCCGACCGGTCGGCCCGGGTCTACCTGGAGCGACTCCCGTGGCAGGCCTTGCGCAGGACCTGGCCGCGCGGGGCTGTGGCACGGGGATCACGGTGCAACCACTCGACGAGAAGGCCGTCACCGCGTATCTGTCGTCCCGGCTCGACGGCGGCTCGTTCCCGTCCGATCTCCCGGAGTTGCTGCAGCGCCGCACGAACGGGAACCCGCTCTTTGTCGAGAAGGTGGTCGACGCGTGGATCGAGGATGAACAGGTGCCGACCGGTGACCTCGTCGGCAACGTTCCGGCGAGCCTGAAGCAGCTGATCGAACAGCGTGTGTCCGAGCTCGGCGAGGCGGCCGAAGAGATCCTCGACGTCGCCAGCGTTGCCGGTCCGGAGTTCTCCGCCGCCCTCGTCGCGGCTGCGTGCGACCGCGGCGCGGACGCGGTCGAGAGCAGCTGCGACGTCCTTGCGCGCCATGGAGCTTTCCTCGAGAGCAGGGGCGTCGAGGAGTGGCCGGACGGCACCATCGCAAGCCGGTACGGGTTCACCCATGACCTCTGTCACGAGGTTCTCTACCAGCGACTTCCGGCCGGACGCCGGGCCCGACTTCATCGCAAGCTCGGCGCTCGAATCGCGGACGCATACGGGGAGGCGGCAGCCCACGGGGTGGCTGCCGAGCTGGCCGTGCATTTCCTTCGCGGAGGGGACGCTGACAGGGCCGTGCACTACCTGGCGCTCGCAGCTGACACGGCGGGCGAGCGTCGGGCGTACCGCGAGGCCGTCACTCATCTCCGCTCAGGCCTCGAGCTACTCCCGAAGATCGCCGACGATCGCCGCCGCGACGCAGCCGAGTTGGACTTCCAGATTCGGTTGGGGCCCGCTCTGATTGGACTGGAAGGGTTCGGGTCCGACGAAGCGGAAGCAGTGCTTCGGCGTGCGCGGGAGTTGGCCGAGCGACTCGGGCGCAACGACGAACTCGCGTTTGCGCTCTTCTCGCTGGGGACGGTGCACGAGGTTCGCGGCGAGTATCTCGCATCCGAAGCCTTTCTCGGGGAGACGCTCAGCCTGCCCACGCCCGCCTCGGCGGGCATTCTCGTCGACTCGCGGGAGATCCTCGCGTGCAGTCTCTTTCACCAGGGAGCCTTCGGCCAGGCGCTCGGGCAGGCCGAAGAAGCGCTCTCACGCTGGACCATCGAGACCGTCGGCTGGCGAACTGTGGCGTACGGAGAGAACCCGGGCGTCTCCTGCCATACGTGGGCGGCGTTGGCGCTCTGGTTTCTCGGTCGCCCGGATACGGCACTCGACCGGGCGCGTAGCGCGATTCAGTTGCCAGACACCCAGCCCGCGCTTACGCACGCGCGGGCATTCGCATACGCCCAGGCTGCGATCGTGAGCCAGCTTCGCCTCGAGCCTCAGAGGTGCCTCGAGTTCGCCGAGCGAGCGATCGAGGATGCCTCCCGAGATGGTTACACACTACGTCTCGCCGCCGGCGTCATCCTGCGCGGGTGGGCTCTCGCCGCGCTCGGCGATGCCGAGACGGGGGTGGCTGAGATCACGCGTGGTCTCGGTCTCTCGCGCAGCACGGGCGCACGGATGGACGACGCCTACTACCTCGGTCTGCTGGCAGACGCCCTCGCCGGCGCAGACCGACGCGATGATGCGCTCCGAGTGCTCGATGAGGGGCTCGGGGCCGTCCGGACCAGCCGCGCATTCTTCTACGAGGCCGAACTGCACCGCCTGCGAGGCGAGATCCTTCTCGCTATGGGGGAGACGGAGGGTGGCGAACGTAGCCTTCGCGACGCCCTCGAGGTCGCGCGTCGGCAAGAGTCGCCGTCGCTCGAGCTTCGCGCGGCGATCAGCCTGTCACGACACGGGCGCGACGGAGAATCGCTCGCAGGAGCCTATCGTCGCTTCACGGAGGGCTTCGACACTCCCGACCTACGGACCGCCGAGGGCCTTCTCGCCGAGCTCGGGATGACGGTCGAACGAGGACGCGCGGCGGCTGCCGCCAAGCGGCGAGGCCAGCCGCAAAGCGCGACCGCGCCGAGCGGTTCCGGGGCTCATTCCGTCAGATATGCGGAGAGTGGCGATCTCAACATCGCGTATCAGGTGACGGGCTCCGGCTCTGTCGATCTTCTTCTCGTCCCCGGCTTCGTCTCGCACCTCGACAAGGATTGGGACGATCCCCGCCACGCTCGCTTCCTCGAGCGCCTGGGCTCGTTCTCCCGTCTGATCCGGTTCGACAAACGTGGCACGGGTCTTTCGGATCGGCCGGGCGGGCTGCCGGACCTCGAACAGCGGATGGACGACGTTCGCGCGGTGATGGACGCGGCCGGCAGCGAGCGCGCGGTTCTCTTCGGCTACTCGGAGGGTGGCCCGATGTCGATTCTGTTCGCCGCGACCTACCCCGAGCGGGTGCAGGCGCTCGTGCTCTACGGCGTGTACGCAAAGCGTCTCGATCCTGACGAGGACTATCCCTGGGCACCGACTGGAGAAGCCCGGACGGCACACATCGACGAGGTTGTTCAGGAGTGGGGTTTCGAGGCGCAACTGCGAGCCATGTGCCCGTCTGCCGATGAGGCGATGGCGCGCTGGTGGGGCGCACGGGCGCGTGCTGCGGCGAGTCCTGGGGCAGTCAGAGCCCTGATGGAGATGAACTCGCGAATCGACGTCCGGGGCGTGTTGCCGGCAATTCGGATTCCGACGCTTGTCATCCACCGAGGCTCGGACGCCAACGTCACGGTCGAGGAGGGCCGGTACGTGGCGGACAAGATCCCGGGCGCTCGTTTCGTCGAACTCACGGGAGCAGATCATTTCGTGGCGATCGACCCGGACCAGATCGTGGACGTGGTCGAGCCGTTCGTCGCGACCACACCGGTCGAGACGCCTTCGGAGACCACTCGCGTGTTGAAGACGATCCTCGTCTCCGATGTAGTGCGTTCGACCGAGACCGCAGCGCGCGTCGGCGACGCGACGTGGAGTAGATCCCTCGCCGAGTGCCGAGCCGCGGCTCGCGAAGCGCTGGCTCGGTTCGACGGCGAGCTCGTCGACGCAGCCGGGGATGGCATCCTCGCTCTGTTCGACGGGCCTTCCCGGGCGATTCGCTGTGGCCTGGCCATCCGTGAGCGTCTCGCGGGGATGGGCCTGACCCTCCGTGTTGGCGTCCATACCGGCGAGATCGAGCAGGGTTCCGACGGGGTGAGCGGCATCGCGATCCATCTGGCGGCGCGGGTGGCGGACACGGCCGAGCCAGGCGAACTCCTCGTCACGTCGACCACGCACGACCTCGTCGAGGGCTCAGGACTCTTGTTCGTCGAGCGGGGCGTGCACGAGCTGAAGGGCTTCGAGCGGCCTCGGCGTCTTTACGTCGCGGCGGGGTGACGCAGTCCCTCGACGCAGTTGCCGGGTTGCCGTCATGCCGCCAGCAGGTGCCCAGCGTCGAGCTCGCGAGCGAGGATGTGTGTGGCGAGGAACCGGGCGTCCTTGCCGACGCCACCGACGAAATGCGAGTTCCGACGGTACTGGAAGCGAAGGCCGAGGGCGTAGAGCCCGGGCACCCCGGTCACTCCACGGCGGTGGACGATCTCTCCGTCTGCGCCGACCACCGGTACGTGGAGCCACGGGTAGGCCCTCCGGTAGCCGGTCGCCCAGATGACCGTCGAGATGCCGAGCCGCCGCAGGTCCACGCA
This sequence comes from uncultured Thermoleophilia bacterium, assembly GCA_963710975.1. Classification (GTDB taxonomy): domain Bacteria; phylum Actinomycetota; class Thermoleophilia; order Gaiellales; family Gaiellaceae; genus JBBQXH01. The sequence goes on from CAVQCG010000005.1 coordinate 118,992, forward strand.
GCTCGGTGACTCGTCGAGTTCGATCGCAGGAACGGCTTCCGCGTCCGGTGTCGAGTCCGAAGAGACATGACTGTCGATCCGGGACAGCAACCGCCGCATCCGCGAGTCAGCGTCGTTCAACGACCGGGCGAGGTCCCCCGCGAATAGCGCTCGTCTGTCGGATAGCCCTTCGAGGCGGCCGGCGATGACCACCCCGGCCTCGTGAAGGACACCGAGGTCGATCTGCTCCCCGCCGTTCGCGCCGCTGAGAGGAAGACTCGGGCTTTGCTTCGCGGCCTGCAGATCGGGGACATCGTCGACCGTCTGGTCGAGGTCTCCGATCAAGGCGAGCCATTCAAAGATGTCGCGGCCGCGGTAGTGCCGAAGGCTGCGGCCGTGGCGCCCGACCGCGACGACAACGGCTCGACCCGTGCGGCGCAGCTCGAGCGCAAGCTGCTGCCCGGTCGGGCCGGCCCCGACAACGAGCACGCCGCCGTCTGGCAGACCATCAGGGGTCCGGTAGGCACTCGAATGGAGTTGCGTGATCCGGGTCGGGACCGACGCCGCGAGCGGCGGCAAGCGCGGCAAGTCGCAGTCACCCGTCGCCACGACAACATTGTCGGCAGCCCAGGTGCCGCCCCCGGTTTCGACCCTGAACCCGTCCCCGTCGCGTCCGATCGAGAGCACGGTGGTGCCCTCGACGACAGGGGCGGCGAACGATCCAGCGTAGCTCTCCAGGTACGCAACGAGCGCGTCTCGGCTGAGAAACCCTTGCGGGGTGGCATGCGCCGCCGAGCCGGGCAGGGCGTTGAGCCAGTTCGGGGTGAGCAGAGTGAGCGAGTCCCAGCGTTCGGACCGCCAGCGCTCGCCGATCCTCCCACGTTCGAGCAATACGTGGGGATGCGCGGCGGACGCGAGGTACCGGCTCAGGGCGAGTCCGGCCTGGCCCGCGCCAACGATGATCGTTCCTGTGGTCGGCATCGCTGGGCCTACCTGAGCTCCGGCACGAGCCCGAGCTCGACCTGTCCGACGAAGTCGTAGGCGCGGTTCGCGCCCAGCGGGTGCATGAATGCTCCGGCGCGCACGTCACGGTACGCGCGTCCGAGCGGGCTGCCGTTGAGGTAACCGGCACCGCCGGAGAGGGAGAGCGCACGGTCGACGACGCGCGTAGCCGCGTCGTTGACGAACGCCTTGGTCGCCTGAGCCTCCGCGAAGAGGCCGGTCAGTTCCTCGTCGGTGCCGTCGCCCGCCGGGTTCGCCACGTAGTGCTGGTCGATCAGCGTCGCAGCCCGAGAGAAGATCGACCTGCAGGCGGCCAGCTCGATCGCGTTTTCCGCCGCGAGCATGCGGGTGCGCGGCTCCTCGAGCCCGCGTGGCCGGGCGGCGATCGCGCGGCTCGCGCCGTCGTGTGCCGACTCCGCTATCCCGAGCGACGCCGATGCATGGAACAGGCCTGCGGTCAAGTTCCGCTCCATGTACGGGACCGGCGCACCGACGGGAAACCCTCCGCGGAGCGCAGACGGCGGTAGTTCGACCGCTTCGAACGTGACCGAGTGGCTCCCGGACGCGCGCATTCCCATGGCGTCCCAGTCCCCGTTGATGTGGACGCCTGGCGTGTCCGTCGGAACCATCGCAAACCCGTAGCGTTCATCGCCCGTGTCGTCGACGAACCTCACGGCCGTGTACAGCACGTTCGCGGCGGGAGAGCCGGTGCAGAAGATCTTCCGGCCCTCGACCTTCCAGCCCGACGCCGTGCGGGTGGCGGTGGTAGACGGACGCAGCAACTCCTGGCCAGGCTCGCTGATCGCGGCCGACATCACCGTCCGGTCCTGGGCGATGGCCTCCATGGAGGCCGCAAATGCGGAGGCGCGCGTCGCGTTCCCAGCGGCGACTGCCATCCCCCAGCGACGCGTGACGTTCAGAACCGCGGTCAGATGCATGTTCACCCCGATCGCGACCGATGCATCCCCGCGTGCGAGCCGGCTGGAGGCAACCAGCACGTCATGAACCGAGTCGACTCCCAGGCCGCCATAGTCCACGGGGACAGGCGCCGCGAAGTATCCGGCCTCTTTGAGGGCCTCGGTGCACTCGAACGAGAAGGCGCCCGTCCGGTCGCGATCTGCAGCTCCTGCGGCGAACTCTGTTGCTAGGTGCTCGGCGAGCTCGACGAGGCGAGCCCCCGGTTCTGTGTGTGGTTGGAGCTCGAAGGACATGACATCTCCTCTCTCTCTCTCTCTACGCTGGGGCGGCGCCGGAGCACAGTGCTCCGGCGCCACACCCGTTGGGCTCAGCCCGTGACGACTCCGACGGACACCGGTACGCCGTTCGTGACCATGTCGAAGACGGCCGAGCGCTGCTGTGCACGCGCGACGACCTCGCGGAGCTTCTCTGGCGGTGCGTCGCCCTTCACGCTGAAGGTCACGCGGATGTGCTCGAAGCCGTTCCGGTACTCGTCCGACAGGCCGAGCGCACCCTGAACGTCCATGTCACCAACGATCATCGACTCGACCTCGGTGAGCGTCACCCCTCGTGCCGCTGCGACGTAGACCAGTGAGGTCGTCAGACAGGCTGCGAGGGCGTGGAGCAGGTACTCGGCCGGGTTGGGGCCCTCGTTTGCGCCGATCAGGATGGGCGGCTCGCCGGCGTCGAGGATGAACGGCTCTGCGCGCGAGGCATCCTCGCCGCCGGCGGCGTAGAAGTCCTGGATCGACGACTGGTTGTGCGACCCGCCGATCCAGCGATTGCGCACTCTGAACTGGAACGTCGCCAGCTCTGGCTGTGCCTTGATTGCGTCGAGCGTGCCGAACAGCTGCGCGGTGTCGACGCCGTTGCGGGTTGCTTCAATCGTTGTCATCTCCAACCTCCTCGTTCAGCCGGATCTCGGCCCGGCGTTGTCGGTGGCTTCAGGAGACTCGACGTCGGTTTCGGCTCGGTTGGCGGCGGGTAAGTCCGCGGTTAGGACCTGAGTACCGCGCGAGGTCGATCGTGCTCGTCCGCTTCAGCGATGGCTGCGGCCAGGACGAGCCGGTAGATCCGCTGCGGCATCGGGAAGGTGTGCGAGCCGGGAAGCGAGGTTCATCGCCGAAGCCCCTGACGTAACAGGAAGAGTGCAATGAGGAGCCCACCGGTTCCGAGCCAGACACAGGCCCGAAACCCGGCCGCTAACGCGTCTGCGAGCGCTTGAGAGTCTGTCTGCGAAACTGCCTCGATGCCGCCTGCGGCAGCGACGATCGCCGAGACGAGCGCGATCCCGGAAGCCCCGCCGATCCACTGTGAGGAGCTCAGAAGCCCTGAGGCGAGGCCCGTGTCGGCGCCTTCGACCCCGTCGAGCGCAAGAGCCGAGATCGAGACGAACAGGAAGGGGATCGCAAGCCCGATCACGAGCAGTCCGGGCAGGAGATCAACCGCGTATGACCCTTGGGGCGACAGGCGGGTAAAGGACGCGAGCCCAGCCGTCATCGCGACGATGCCCACCACGAGGACGAAACGCGCACCGATACGTGCCATGAGTCGAGCTGCGACCTGGGCCCATACGATCGACGTGCCGCGGACGGCCAAGAGCCCGAGGCCCGTCGAGATCGCGGAGTAACCAAGCACCTGTTGCATCGCGATGCTGAGCAGCAGGAAAGTCGCGAGCATCATCGCTCCGTGTACGAATCCCACGAGATTGGCGCCGGCAACCGACCGGTTCCGGAAGAACCACGGCGGGACGAGAGGGTCGCGGACCCGGCGGATCCGGAATGCGAACGCCGTGAGCAGCGTAAGCCCTATGCCCGCACTCGCCATTGTTGCCGGGGCGGCCAAGCCGGACTCACCGGCTTGCGCGAGCGCCAGAACGAAGGCGACCACGCCTCCGGTGATGAGCACGCCGCCCCGCCAGTCGAGCGACACTCCGCGATCCGATCGACTCTCTGACAGGAGCCGGGGCGCGGCGAGAAGTGCCACGACCCCCAGTGGGATGTTGGTGAGGAAGATCCAGTGCCAGGACAGCAGTTCGACGAAGACCCCGCCCAGCAGGAGGCCCGTCGCCGCCGCGAAAGCACCGACCGAGCCCCAGAGCCCGAGCGCTCTTGCCCTCCGCCGTCCTTCGGGGAAGGTCGTCGCAAGAATCGCCAGGGCGGCAGGAGAGATCAATGCTGCACCAACCCCTTGGAGGGTCCGGGCAGCGATGAGCGCACCGTCGCTCCACGCCAGCCCGCAGGCCAGCGAGCACGTTGTGAACACGACCACGCCGGCGACGTACATCTTCTTCCTGCCGACGACGTCCGCGATGCGCCCGCCGACCAGCAGAAAGCCACCGAACGCTGCGGCGTACGCGCTCACGACCCAGTGGATGTCCGCTTCCGAGAAGCTCAGCGCTGCCTGGATCGAGGGCAGCGCGACATTCACGACCGTGATGTCGAGCACGAGCATGAACTGCACTGCGCACAGGAGCGCCAGGCCCAGCGTTTGATGTCGTCCTGGACGGATCATGGTCGTGCGGTGCCGGCCCCGACTCGCACCGATGACTCGGCGCGGGCCGGGGCCTAGGCAATCGATCAGGCGTGGCCGCCTGCCGCGGTCGGCGTGGTTCCCGCCGCACGGCGCAGGATCTCGATTCCGACGGCGCGGGAGAGCCACGAGGATTCGCGGCTTGCGAGATCGGTCGCACTCGTCGGAGACGTCGACATGGGGCCGATCGGGGATTCGTCTGCGGCCGCGGCTTCGAACGGCCGGAACGACCACTGGAGCTGCATCGCTGTCATTGCTGGACCTCCTTGTCCGGTTGAGTTGCGTCCAAGGAGAGCGGCGCGTGGCAATGCGCTGGTAGGCCGGTGGTAGGTGTTGGGTAAGTGGCCTGGGCGAGGTCTTGCACCTGCGGTCGGCGACGTGGCTGCCCGCTGATGTGCGAGCGTTTGTGGCGCACGAGCTCGAGTGGGGCGAGGCGTCGTAAGCGCTCAGGCCAAGTCGCCTTCGGCGGTACCGGCCTCTGCTCCATCCGGGAGCCTCCCAGCGTCTCGGTGAATCGCCGTCGTCATCTGACGGCTCAGATCCGGAACCGGCGCAGCCGGTCTCTTCACGACCTCGACGCGGCGACGCGGCGACCGATCAGTTGGTGGCCGCCAGGGTGCGCCGGATCGCGCAGGGCTTACTCGGCCTTTACCCGATCACAGTCGAAAAGCAGGCATCGGGCGGTCTCCTTTGCCGAAACCACAGTTCGACGGAAGGAGATACCTCGATGGAACCCGTACGCACTCCTGATGCGCGCCGTTGGTTCGGCTTGGCGCTTCTCTGCTCCGCGTTCTTCATGGTCATCCTGGACGTGGCGATCGTGAACGTCGCCCTGCCCTCGATCCAGGCCGACCTCGACTTCTCGCAGACGAACCTGCAGTGGGTCGTGAGCGCATACGCGCTGACCTTCGGCGGTCTGTTGCTCCTCGGCGGACGGGCAGCCGACCTGCTCGGCAGGCGTCGCGTCTTCGTCGCCGGGGTCGCGGTGTTCGCACTCGCTTCGCTGCTCGGAGGGCTGGCTCCGTCCGGCTCGCTGCTTGATCGTCGCGCGGGCGCTGCAGGGAATCGGAGCGGCAGCGATGACTCCAGCCGCGCTCTCGATCCTGATGACGACCTTCCGTGAGGGCGCGGAGCGCAACAAGGCGCTCGGCGTCTGGGGCGCCGTAGGGGCGTCCGGTGGGACGATCGGCCTGCTCATCGGCGGCGTGCTCACCGAGACCGTCGGTTGGGAGTGGATCTTCCTCCTCAACGTGCCTGTCGGCGCGGTCGTGATCGCGCTCAGTCCCATCCTGCTCGAGGAGACGCGGGCGTTCGGCGTGGCCCGCCGATTCGATCTGGCCGGGGCGGCGACGGTGACGGCGGCGCTCTCGCTACTCGTGTACGCCCTGGTCGACGCCGGCGCAGCGGGCTGGAGCTCGCCGCAGACGATCGGCCTCGCTGCTGCTTCGGCGCTTCTGCTCGCGGCGTTCGTCGTGATCGAACGCCGCTCGGCGGCGCCGCTGGTGCCGTTCCGGATCTTCCGGCTGCCGGCGCTTCTCGGCTCGAACGTCGCCGGTGTTCTTTTCGGCGCGGCGGTCTTCGGGATGTTCTTCATCATCACGCTCTACCTGCAGCAGGTCCTCGGCTACTCGCCGCTCAAGGCCGGCTTCGCCTGGCTGGCGCTGTCGGTGACAGTGCTCGTTACCGCGGTCGGCGGCGCCCGAGTTGGTTACCCGGATCGGGCCGCGCTGGCCCCTCGTCGCGGGCCTCGCTGTCGCTGCCGTCGGGGTCTGGCTGCTCTCCCGCATCCCGGCCGATGCGAGCTATGTCCGCAATCTGCTCCCGGCGCTGATCGTGTCCGGGATCGGCGTCGGCCTCGCCTTCGTGACGATGTCGATCGGCGCGCTCGAAGGGGTCGAGGAACGCGATTCCGGCCTTGCCTCCGGACTCGTCAACACCACCCAGCAGATCGGCGGTGCGCTCGGCGTCGCCGTTCTCTCCACCCTCGCCGTCTCGCGAAGCGAGGATGTCCTCGCCGTCCCACCCGAAGCTGGCCCCGGCAGCGGCGTTGACCGAGGGCTTCAGCGACGCGCTGGTCGTCGGAGCCGCCTTCGCGGCTGCCGGCGCGCTTCTCGCCGCCGTGCTCATCCGCCGTTCGGCGTCGCCGGTGATTGCAGCGGACGATCCGCCCGCGGAGACACCGGCGCTCGAGCGCGCCGCGTAGGCCCTGCCGCGCGCAGGTGCGGGCGGCGCTGGAGCGAGCAGGCGCCGCCCGCCGCGGCAGTCACCGCGCGGCAGCGAACAAGCGGCAGGTGCCTGGAACTCCTGCCGGCTCGTGCTCGCTCCTCGAAGCCGATGCCCGAGCCGGTCACGGCGCCAGCGGGCGAGATGGGCTCCTGCCGAGGCCGGCGGAATCGAGCCGGCCGACGGCTTGCTCATGGGCTGAGGGTTCGCGCCGCCTGAGGCCGAAACCCCGCGCAGGCGAGGTTCATCTGCACGATCCGACCATCCTCCACGGTCGCGTAGCCTGTGTGCTCGTTCTCCTGTTGGCCCTTCTCCGGGTCGACGCCGCGGAAGCGGTAGCGGATCCTTACGCGATCGGCGACCTGAGCGCAGTCGCTCTCGACCACCTCGAAGTCATCGAGCGGCTCGAGCCAGTAGCGGTACCGGGCGGCTGCTTCCGTTGCCCCGGCGTGCTCGCGCAGGCGATGCGGCGTGAGCGCCGTGAACGTCGCCTCGCGCGCGAAGCAACTCTCGATCGCGGCGTAGTCTCGCGCTTCGATCGCATTCAGCAGACGTTCGCACGCCTCCATACCACGAGCGTACCCGGCCTCCTCCGTGGTGCCGTTCGCCATCCAGACTGACTCCTCGGCTCTTTAGGCTCGTGTCAGCCCGGGCACAGCGTGAATGGGTCACGGGCGGGCAGATTCTCCTGCCACTCCGCGGTGGTGAGGTCGCGCCCCGCAACGGAGCACGCGGCGCGCAGCCATTCGTCGGGGCGCAGGTCCCAGAGCTCGGCCGCGCCGTCGGCGCCGGCAGTCGCGAGGTGGGTTCCGTCGGGCGCGAAGGCAGCGCGGCTGCGCGCGAAGTGCGGGATCGAAACGGTTCGTATGGTGTACGGCACGTGCCCTCCCACGAGGTCGCCGCCGATGACCCGGCCAGCCGGCATCTCCCACAGACGGGTGGTCGAGAGACCGAGCGTGGTCGTGGCGAGCGTTTGCCCGTCGGAGCTGTACGCGACGCCCGCGATCACCCCGGCCTGGCCGACGAGCGCGGGTGGCACTTCCCGGCCGGTGCTCGCGTCCCACTGACGGGTCACGCCGCTCGAGGTTCCACCGATCACGCGCTCGCCGTCCGGGCTGAACGCGACGTCCGTCACCAAGGCGTCGATATTGTCGATGACGGGCACGACGGCACGTCGCGTCCGCGTGTCGTAGATGTGCAGGAAATTGTCAGCCGTCGCGACGGCGAGTCGTCGACCATCGGGACTCCAGGCGAGCGAAAGCGGCTGACCGTTGTCGTAGGAGATCGGTGCACCGACATCACGGCCTGTCTCGGCGTCGACGAAACGTACGAGCCCGATGCCGGGACCAAACGCCGACTCGAGCTCGCCCTTGCTGCGATCGACCCCGAGCGCGAGCACCCGGCCGTCGGGACTGAAGGCGACCGAGTACACCCACGCGTCGCCCACGTCGATGCTCGGGCCCGCCGCGCCCGAGCCGAGTCGCCACATGCGGACCATCGGAGCCGGTGCCGCCCGCGGCGATGCGTTGCCCGGTGGGATCGGATGCGACGGTGAGCACCTCGCCCTCGAGCCGGAAGGTACGAAGGATCCGGCCGGTCGACCCGTCACGGAGCGCGACGGATCCGTCGGCAGCGGCCGTCAGCAGCTGCCCGTCGGCCGTGTACGCGACCTCGGCGACGAGCCCCGACTGACCCGTGAGCGGGACGGCAACGCTGCGATGCCCGTCGAGCGACCAGAGCGCACCGGTGCGGTCGAGCCCCGCGGTGGCGAGCATGGACCCGTCCGGGCTGAAGCTCACGTCGTTGACCGCCGATGCGTTCGCCGCGAGCGGCTCACCCACTGGAGCCGCTGAGGCGCGGTCGAACAGCTGTGTTCGGCCGTCGGAGCGCGCCACCGCGACGAGGTCGGCGCCGGCCGAGAACTCGATGCTGGTGGCCACGTCGTCCGAGAGTGTCAGCACCGACGACAACGTCCCACGCTCGGTATCGACGAGCAGGACCGGACCGGCGTCCGTGCCGATCGCGAGGAGCGCGCCGTTGCTCGAAAAGGCGAGCGCGGTGATCTCCTGCGGATCGCGCCCCAGCAGCTCCGCCGGCTGCAGCGGCGCGCCGATGGGCGCCCGCGTCGCGACGTCCCAGACCTGCACCGACTGGTCGGGCAGTGGGAGCGCGAGGCGGCTGGCGTCGTCGCTCACCGCGAGTCGACGGTCTCCCACGTACGTGTCGGCGAGCTCCCAGGTCCCGGCGCGCGGCTCCCACGTCGCCGTGTCCCACAGAACGGCAGTGGTCGGCGGGCTCTCGTCCGAGAACGTCACGCCGCCTTCCGCGACGAGCGTCGTGCCGTCGCGACTCCACGACACGCTGCTCAACGATCCCGAAGGGCTCGGCAGGAAGCGTGCGAGCCGCCGCGTCCCGAGGTCCCAGATCTCGAGACCGGCCTTGTCCCCCGGCGCGCCCAGCGCGACGGCGACCGCGAGCCAGCGTCCGTCCGGGCTGAATGCGGCGCCGAGGTTGACGCTGCCTTTGCCGCGTCGCAGGGTCGCGACCCGCCGGTGCGAGCGCGTGTCCCACAGGATCGTTCCGGTGCCGTCTGACGTCGGCGTCGCGAGGGTCGTGCCGTCGGGACTGAACACGGCCGCCTCCAGCCCGGACTCGGCTCCGTGGAGCACGCCGAGCAGCAGGGGATGGGCCGTCAGCGCGGACAGCAACGTGCTGCGCGTCTCGGCTGTCTGGTCGAGGCGGTAGGCGGCGGCCGCGAGCAGCAACCCGAGGTCGGCTTGCCGGTCGATGACGCTGCGCGAGACCGCCGCAACTCGGGCGACATCCGCCCGGTCCCGCGCGTCGGCGGTGCGCCCGCGTTGCACGAACGCGACCACGCCGGCGACGAGCGCAACGACGAGCACTATCGCCACCGCGCTGAGGAGCACACGCAGGCGGCGGTTCGTGCGCATCTGGGTGCGCAGCGCACGATCCTGTTCGGCGACACTCGCGTCGAGGAACTCATCCTCGGTCGACGAGAGCACTGGACCCGACGCGCGCCACTCGGTCGCAACTGCGAGACGCTGCCCCCGGTACAGCTCGCCCGCGTCTCGGCCGGCCGCGAGCCAGGCCTCAGCCGCCGCCGTCAGGTGACGATGGACGCGCAGCGCGGCGCGGTCTTCGTCCAGCCAGCGTCGCAGCTCGGGCCATTCGCGGATCAGCGCCTCGTGCGCGAGCTGCACCGAGCCCTCGTCGACGGTGACGAGCCGCTCCGCGGTCAGTCGAGCGAGAACCGCCGCGACCTCGCGCTCATCCGGGCCCGCGAACTCCGCCGAGCGCAGCCCGCCGGCGCGTGTCCTCCACGCCTTCGCCCGGCTCGACCAGCCGCAACAGGACCCGACGGGCGAGCTGCTGTTGGCGCGCATCGAGCGACTCGAGGACGCGGTCGGCCGTGGTCGCGATCGCCGCCCGCACGCCTCCCGTGCTGCGATACGCCTCGAGCGTCAGGGTGCGCCCGTCGCGCGCCGCCCACGTCGCCAGCAGCGCATGGGAGAGCAGCGGGAGCGCGCCGGGTTCGCTGGCGACTTCGCTCACGAGCAGATCGACGAGGGCCGGTTCGACGCGCAGCCCGCAGGTGTTCGCGGGTTCGACGATGGCCTCGCGTAGCTCTTCTTCGGTCATCGGCCCGAGGAGGAGCTGCTGCGACGCGACTGCGGCGGCGAGCGCCGGATGGCTGGCACAGCTGCCGTAGAAGTCGGCGCGTATCCCGATGACGACCGGTCCCGCGCGCGCGAGCATGCTGTCGATGAAGCGCCGTCGCGCATCGTCGTCGTGACACAAGGTGAAGAGCTCTTCGAACTGGTCGATCGACGAGCAACGACGAACCGCCGGGAACCGGCGTCGGGTGCTCGCCAGGCGTTATGACGATGCCGTCACCGAACGCGGGGAGGAGCCCGGCCCGGAGGATCGAGGACTTGCCGCTGCCGGAGCTTCCGACGAGGGCGACGAAGCCAACTGCCTGCACGCGCTCGACGAGGTCGCTGCACCACGGCCGAACGGCCGAAGAACCGTGCGCTGTCGCCGACATCGAACGACAGCAGGCCTTGATAGGGGCACTCGCTGCACGACGGCGGCGCGTCGACGCCCGGCGCTGCGACCGCGAACACCGGTACGCGTTCGGTGACGCCGCGGAGTCGGTGCGGACCCAGATCGACGAGCGTCGCGCCGGAAGGCATCGCGTCGGCGACGAGCAGCGGCCGTGACACCGCTGACGAAGACCTGGTTGCCGTCCGCGAGCGCGCGTATCGCGCGCGCCGACGTTGAGCGTGGGCCCGAAGTAGTCGCCGCCGCGTTGCTCGGCCTCTCCCGTGTGCAGCGCCATGCGCACACGGATCGCGAGGTCGCCCGGCCACGCCTCGGCTGCGAGTCGGCCCTGGCAGTCGATGGTGGCTGCGACGGCCTGCTCGGCCGCGCTGAACACCGAGACGGTCGCGTCGCCCTCCCCCATCGACTTCAGGAACCGGCCGCCGTGTGACTCGACGGTCTCGGCGATGATCTGGTCGTGGCGCACGAGCGCACGCGCCATCGACGAAGGGTCGCGTTCCCATGCTTGCGTCGAGCCCTCGATGTCGGAGAGGCAGAACGTGAGCACACCGGTCGGAAGGGTCGAGCCCCATCCGGCGCGCAAGCGCTCGACGAATTCCCCGGGTGTCGCCGGACGGCGCGCCGGGTCGGTCGCCAGCCCGGCGCGGATCGCGGTCTCGAGCGCGGCTGTCTGCTCGGGGTCGATGCCGTCCCACGTCGACAGGACGCTCGTCGGGGGCGTCCCGGTGAGCAGCGTGAACGCCGTGGCGGCGAGCGCGTACACGTCGGACGCGCGGCTCGGAGGTTCCGTGAGCGAGCTCGGGAGCCGTGAATCCGGGCGTGCCGAGACCATTCGTGCGAGAACCTGACGCCGTCGACACGCCGAAGTCGACGAGCACGATGTGACCGCCGCGTGTCAGCACGAGGTTCGCGGGCTTCACGTCGCCGTGGATAACCGGAGGATCTCGCGTGTGCAGATGCGTCAACGCGTCAGCGGCTTCCGCGAGCCACGCGACGACGCTCGACGGTGAAAGCCCGGGCCGACCTCTGGTCTGCAGAACACGACCCAGATCGACGCCGTCGACCCAATCCATGACGATGACGTAGCTGATCGTCCTCGAAGAAGCCGTCGCGGACGAGCGCGAGATTCGCGTGAGGCGGCAGCGCGAGGAGGACGCGTGCTTCGTCGAGCATGAGCTCGCGGTCGGCGTCCGTCGCGACGGCTCGGAGCTTCAGCGCGACGAACCGGTCGTGCTGGAGGTCGAGGGCCTTCACCAGGCGGCCTTCTCCGCCCTCACCCACGACCTCGAGCGGCTCGTAGCGGTCATGTATGAGCTCGGTCATCTCCGCGATCTCATCTTCGCATCGCAAGCCATCACGGCAGGAGACTAGAACGCATCTTCAGATCTCCGCTCAGACGCCGTAAGCTCACGTCACAGAGGCGAGAGGAGACACGATGGTTTCTCGTATTGGGCATGTGGCATTACGCGTGCGCGATCTCGACGCGGCGATCTTCCATGCGGTCGAAATACTTGGTCTCAGAGAGGTCGAGCGCAGCGCCGCCACGGTCTATCTGACCTGCGACACAACGCATCACGGGCTCGAGCTGATCGCGGCTGACGAGGTCTCTCTCGACCACACCGGCTTCGAAGTGCTTGGACTGGATGGTCTCGAGCCGGTTCGGGAGATGCTCGAGCGCGAGCAGATCCCGCTCATCTCGAATGGCCCCGACGAGCCCGGTATTCGTGATTCGGTGCGCTTCGCCGGGCCGGGTGGGCTCATCTTCGACGTCTACGAAGGCATGGAGACCGTCGAGCTCCAGCCAGGCGGACCCGGGATTCGTCCCGTCAAGCTTCAGCACGTCACGTTCAGGTCCGACGAGATGGACGAGATGGAGCGCCTCTTCCACCTGCTCGGCTTCCGGCTGTCAGACAGGATCGGAGACGCGCTGACTTGGATGCGCTGCAACCCCGATCACCACGGCGTCGCCTTCATCAGGGGAGGCGTCGGGCTCCATCACTACGCCTGGGAAGTCGAGAGTTGGGCTGACCTGGAGCGGCTCGGCGATCACCTCCTCGCACACGACAAGCGCTTCATGTTCGGGCCAGGTAGGCACGGCCCCGGACTCAACCTCTTCTGTTACCACCTCGACGGCGCCGGCGTGCTCGTCGAGTACACCGCGGACCTCCAACGCATCTACGACGACGCAGGCCACGAGCCCCGAGACTGGCCCGATGTCCCAGAGTCCATAAACCAGTGGGGGCCCGCGGCCCCTGACGCGTTCATGACCCAACTCACGCCGTCAGCGACAGCGACTCGGATGACTGCCTGAGCGACCGCCCGGACCGACGGCCAGCGCCTCGCCGCGAATGACTAAGCTGTGCGCTGTTTCCCCACGCTGTACACGAACTCGACCTCAGGAGGCACGATGACGGTTGTGATTCCAGACGACATTCAGGCGATGTTGAAGGGCAAGTACTTCTGGCACCTGGCCACAGTCGGCCCCTCGGGTGCGCCGCAGAGCACACCGATCTGGGCGGACACCGACGGGACCAACGTCATCGTCAACACCGCCCTGGGCCGAGCGAAGAATCGCAACATGCGCGCCGACGGTCGCGTGGCGCTCTCGTCGTTCGACTTCTCGAATCCCTACGGGTTCGTCGAGATCCAGGGGCACGTCATCGAGATCATCGAGGGCCAGCCGGCCGAGGACGGCATCGACGACCTGTCCGAGAAGTACCTCGGCGAGCGACCCTACCCGTACCGCAAGCCGGACGAGCGGCGCGTCATCTTCAGGGTCGAGCCGACAGCCATCACCACCTGGGAGCGCGGCTAGCGCCTCGGCCAGGCGGTGTTCGCTGGCAGGAGGTGGCAGAGCTCCGCCTCCTGCCGCGACGGCCGTCAGGACGCGGCCGGCGCCCTGGGGTCGCTCTGACGTCCGACCACGAACCAGACCCCGTGCACGGGCTCACTGCCGATGTTGCGCAGCCGGTGCGGAACGGTCGAGTCGAATGAGATCGAGTCCCCGGAACCAAGTGTGTAGACGTCGAAGCCGACCGTGACCTCGAGCGTCCCGCTCAGCACGAGCCCGTACTCGTGCCCTGCATGCCTCATGAACGCATCGCCCGGGCCAGACGAGCCGCCCACGTCATAGGTGACGTACAGGAAGTCGGCCTCCCGGTCGGATTCGGGCGTCAGACGCTCCCAGCGAACGCCCGTCTCGAGCTCGATCGCGCTGCGGCGCTGACCGCGCTGCACGTGCCGCTCGTGTGCTGCGCGCGGCTCGGCGACCTCACGCGACGGGCTTTTCGCTCGGACGGGCGGCACCGCCCCCTCCTCGCCGATGCCGTTGAAGAGGGTGTCGAGTGAGATCTCGAGCTCCGTGACGATCGCGTACAGCGTGTTCACGGAGAGCCGCGACTTGCCGGTCTCGAACTGCGAGATGGCGCTGGGGGAGATCTTGAGTCGTCGGGCCAGCTCCCTCAGGCTGATCTGCCGCTCTTCCCGGTAGGCGCGCAGGCGACGACCGAGATCGTCGTCGATCGGACGTCTCATCCGGGGCGCGGTCCCGGCGCTCGAGGTGGAGTTCGCCGCCACGGCGGCATTCTACCCACGCTCAGAGCGGTGTTTGGTATTACTGGACAGATCCCCATCGGTCTCGTAACGTGCCTGCTCCGGGTTTTCGGATCGGAGGTGGGATGGCCGAGGAGATCGTGGTCGTCGGTGGAACGTCCGGCATCGGCCGGCGGCTCGCGGAGGCGTACGCGAGTCGTGGAGAACAAGTCGTGCTCACTGGGCGCAGTGCCGAGCGCGCGAGCGCGATCGCCCGCGAGATCGGGGGCGCGGCCCGGGGGATGGCGGTCGATCTCTCTGAGCCGGAGACGATCGGCGAGTGCGTCCGTGACATCGGCCAGGTGCGACACCTGATCGTCGCCGCGATCGAACGTGACGAGAACAGCGTCCGTGAGTACGACATCCGCCGAGCGACCCGACTCGTGACCATGAAGCTCATTGGTTACACGGAGGTCGTGCACGCGCTGGCGCCGAGACTCCTGCCGGACGCGTCGATCGTGCTCTTCGGAGGCCTTGCCAAGGATCGGCCCTACCCCGGCTCGACCACCGTGACGACCGTCAACGGCGGTGTAACGGGTCTCGTGCGAACCCTGGCGGTCGAACTCGCGCCCGTGCGGGTGAACGGCCTTCACCCCGGCATCGTCGGTGACACGCCGGCCTGGAGCAGCAAGCCTGCCGAGGTGCTCGAGGGGATCGTGGCACGCACGCCGACCGGCCGTCTCGTCGCCACGGACGACGTGGTCCACGCGGCACGCTTCCTGCTCGAGAACCCGTCGGTCAACGGCGTCAACCTCGCGGTCGACGGCGGATGGCTCCTGCGATGAGCCCCGAGAAGGTGGCGCGCCCGAGGGAGATCTCCCTTGTGCTCGTCGACGTTGAACGGTGGAGGACGAGATGAACGTTGCACTCGTCGGAGCAGGGCACATGGGGGCCGCGATCGCCGAGCGGATCCTGCAGGCCGGCTTCGCACTCACCGTCTACAACCGCACGGCAGCGAAGACCGATTCTCTCGCAGCACTCGGCGCAACGGTCGCACAGGGCACCGCCAACCTCCTGTCGGACGGCGGTGTCTGCCTGACGATGGTCTCGAACGACGCCGCGCTGGAGGCGGTGGCGTACGGCCCCGAGGGCGTGCTCGGCGGCGCCAAGGCGGGCTCAATCCTCGTCGACATGAGCACCGTCAGCCCCGAGGCATCGTCGCGAGTCGCCGACGCGGCAGAGGCGGCCGGGGTCGAGTACCTCCGCGCGCCGGTCAGCGGCAACCCGACCGTGGTCCGTGCAGGCAACCTGACTCTCATCGTCTCGGGGCCGGCGGAAGCGCTCGAGCGGGTCCGCGAGCTGCTCACGGCAATCGGGCCCACTGTCTACCACGTCGGCGACGGCGAGCAGGCCCGCGTCGTGAAGCTCGTGCTTCAGGTACTGATCGGCGGCACGGCGGCGCTCCTCAGCGAGGCGCTCCTGCTCGGCGAGAGCGGGGGCGTCGACCGCCGGGTGCTCCTGGACGTGATCGGCAGCTCGGCGGTCGCGTCGCCCTTCGTGAAGTACAAGACCGCGCCTCTGCTCGCCAACGACTTCTCGCCGACCTTCACGACGCGGATGATGGCCAAGGACGTCGACCTCGTCCTCGGCTTTGCCCGCCAGAGAGGAGCGCCGATGCCGCTGACGGAGGCCCTCGAGCTCCTGGTCGCCGAGACGATCACGGCTGGATACGGGGACGACGACATGATGGCGCTGTTCCTCCTGCTGCGCCGTCGGGCCGGCCTGGGCACGCACGCGGCAGCCGGGGAGGCGGCGTCGTGAGCGGGCACGACATGACGCGCATCGACTGGGAGTCGGTCGCCGTTCGGGAGGGCTACGAGTCGTCCTCGCACGGATATGCCTGCCAGCCTCTCGTGGGCGCCGCCGCGGGATCCGTGCACATGGGGGTGTCGGCCTGCCAGCTCGACGCCGACGGCCGGCTTGCGACCCACGTCCATTCCTACGAGGAGAGCTTCTACCTGCTCGAGGGGACGGCGCGCCTGCGGATGCAGGGGGTGACGGTCGAGCTAGGGGCCGGTCGCTGCGGGCTGATCCCCGTCGGTGTACCCCACGCCTGGCTCGGAGCCGGGACGACAGCTAGATGGATCGAGATGACGGCACCGCAACCCCGGACGCCGGGCTCCGGCCGGCCGGCCGACACGTTCTTCTTCGAGGACAGCGTCGGCGATGCCGGCTCGGCCGTGGCAGTGGACATCCGCGATCCACGCACGCGTCACCTGTTCCGGCTCGGGGGCACCGACATGGACGTCGACGTCCTGAAGCACGGCAGTCGCGCCGACGCGCCGACGGTCTCGGCGAGCATGGCCACGGCACTGCTCGTCTACAGCGGGATCGCGGTCAAGATGCTCGTCGACCAGCGGCTCGATGCCCAGCTCTCGACGATGTTCATGGTCGAGTACCAGCCCGGCGGAATCGCCCACCCGCACGACCACCCGCTCGAGGAGTGCTACGTCATCCTCTCCGGTGAGGTCGTGGCATTCGCCGACAGCCGCGAGTACACCCTGCGCGAGGGAGATGTGTTCTGGACAGGTGTCGGCTGCGTCCATGCATTCGAGAACCGTACGGACACGACCGTTCGCTGGCTCGAAACGCAGTCGCCCCAGCCCCCCGCGAGGCACTCCTACCGGTTCAGCAGGGACTGGGAGTACCTGGAACAGCTCGGTGTCTCGCATGCTAGCCCCGGGCGCTGACGCACTGTTCGCTCTCACTGTATGCTCCGCCGAATCTACTTAACAGCAGGTGGACCCGGCGGCCAAAGCCGAGGCGAGAAGGAGGAGAGGCATGCCACGGAAGATCGTCGACACCATTCTCCCGACGACCATGGTCGGGTCGTACCCGAGGCCCGACTGGTACGACTACCAGCTGCTCGGCCGCGACGTGCGCGTGGCTTTCAAGCACGTCGGTCACGCCGAGGCCTACAACGATGCGACACAGGCCGTCATCCACGACCAGGAGGAGGCCGGGCTCGACATCGTCACGGACGGGCAGATGTCGTATGACGACTACGTCGGCGTGATCGGCTCGTTCTGCTGGTACATGTACGAGCGGATCGACGGCTTCGAAGACGCCAAGGAGGAACATCCGTCCGCGGTCGGCGCGGCGACCCGCACGAAGGAGGTCGAGCTGCTCGACGACTGGGGCGGCGTGAGGAACACCGGCCCGGTCAAGCGGGGCCCGATCCGTCTCACCGACCTCTACAAGATCGCCACGCGGTACGCGGACCGGCCCGTCAAGGTCTCCGTGGGTGCAGGGCCGGTCAACCTGGCCTGGCACGTCTACTTCGAGCACTACGAGGGCCCTCGCGAGCTGAGCTATGCGCTGGCTCCGATCTTCAACGCCGAGATGAAGGACCTGGTCGAGGCCGGAGCCACGTTCCTGCAGATCGAGGATCTCGGGGCGTGGCTGCCGCTGTTCACGAACGACGAAAAGGACTACGAGTGGATCGGCGATGTGATCGCCCAGTGCGTCGACGGCGTGGACGCGAAGATCGCCTGGCACTTCTGCTTCGGCAACGCCTGGGGCAACGCGCTCTCCGGCCTGTTCCCGAAGGGCTATGCGACAGTCCTTCCTTACTTCTACGACGTCCCCGTCGACCAGTTCGTGCTTGATTTCGCGAACCGTGAGATGGTCGACGTCGACTGCCTCGCCTCGCTCCCGGCCGACAAGGAGGTCGCGGTCGGCGTGATCGACGTCCGCACGACCATGGTCGAGACACCGGAGCAGGTCGCTGACCGGATCCGCAAGGTCATCGCGGTCGTCCCACCGGAGCGGGTCTATCTGACGACGGACTGTGGCCTCCGGCCGCTCCCGCGCATGGTTGCGAGGATGAAACTGAAGGCGCTCGCCGACGGTGCCCGGATCGTGCGCGAGGAGCTGGAGTGACGGCGGTAGGGGCGACTGCCGACAGGTGACATGACCTCGGAAGCGGAGAAAGGAACGCCATGAGCATCGCCTCGCGGGGCGCGACGATGGGAGTCGACTGGGAGCAGCGCGTCGACTTTCCACGACTGCGCCGGGAGCGGCTCGAGCGGGCGCAGGCCGCGCTTGCTGCATCCGATCTCGGCGCGCTGCTGCTCTTCGACCCGAACAACATCCGCTACGTCACAAGCACCCACATCGGCGAATGGGCACGAGACAAGAACGCCCGCTTCACCTTGCTCTGCCGCGACAGCGACCCCGTCCTCTGGGACTTCGGCTCAGCCGCGCGCAGCCACCAGCTCTATGCGCCGTGGCTGCCGGAGTCGAGCTGGCGGGCAGGTGTCACGAGCATGCGTGGCGCGATGCCCATCGAGACCGGGGTTCCCGACGCGATGGTTGCGCATGTCACCCACGAGCTGCGCGAGCGCGGCCTCGAGGGCGAGCCGGTCGGGATCGACATGAGCGACATGGTCACGCTGGATGCCCTGCACCGGGCCGGCGTCCACACCACCGACGCGCAGCGGGTCATGCTCGCCGCACGCAAGATCAAGACCGAGGACGAGAAGGCGCTGCTCGACCACGCAGCGGCGATCGTCGACGCCATCTACGAGCGCATCTACGAGCTGTTGCGCCCCGGTGTCCGCGAGCACGAGCTCGTGGCCGAGGCGATGCGAATCGCCTTCGAGCTCGGCTCCGAGCAGGTCGAGGCGGTCAACGCCGTATCGGGCCACCGCTGCAACCCCCACCCGCATGTGTTCAGCGACCGCCTGATCCGGCCCGGCGACCAGGCGTTCTTCGACATCATCCACTCCTTCATGGGCTACCGGACGTGCTATTACCGCACGTTCTGCGTGAGTAGTGCGTCTGCCTCTCAGGTCGATGCGTACCGTCGGTGCCGCCAGTGGCTCGACGACGCGATCGCCCTCGTCCGCCCGGGTGTGACGACGGACAGGATTGCCGAGGTCTGGCCGACGGCTCAGGAGTTGGGGTTCCCCAACGAGGAGTCGTGCTTCGGCCTGCAATTCGGCCATGGCCTCGGGGTCGGGCTGTACGAGGCCCCGATGATCTCGCGTCTGCACTCGTTCCACGACCCGGTCGAGATCGAGGAAGGCATGGTGTTCGCGCTCGAGACGTATTGCCCGGCAACGGATGGAAAGTCGGCGGCGCGGATCGAGGAGGAGGTGCTCGTCACTGCCGACGGCTGCGAGATCCTGACGCGATTCCCAGCCGAGGAACTGCTCGTCTGCGGGCGTCTGTACGTCCGAGGCGCCGACATCGCCGAGCTCGAGTCTCGGTCGGCTGCTCGCGAAGCATTGGTGGAGTGAGGGACTTCGTGACATCCGACGTCCGAGGGTGAGCGATGGCTGAGCAGAACGTGCCCGCCTTCGACCCCGGGACAGACGTCGAGGGCCCCAGGCCGCCAACCTGGCGCTCGTATGTCCGAACGGTGCTGAGCACGCTGCTCCTCACGTCCCGCTTCCTCCCCGTGTGGCTCGCCACCGTCGCGCTCCTCGTGGTGACGGCGATCGTCGCACCGGAGGCGCTCCAGAGCACTTCGTGGGCCTTCGTACTTCCCTACATGACGGTTCTCGCCGTGGCGGCGATCGGCCAGATGCTCGTCATCATGCAGGCCGGCATCGACCTCTCGATACCGGGCGTGATGTTCCTCGGCGGGAACATCGTGCTCGGCGTCTCGCACCACTCCGACTCGAGGCTCGTTCTCGGCATCCTCGCCTGCATCGGCCTGGGCATGCTCGTCGGGCTGGCAAACGGTCTCTTCGTCGGGATATTGCGGCTCAACCCACTCATCGTCACGCTTGCCGTCGGGACGATCGTGCTCGCCTTCGGAGCCCGGTACGCCCGGGGCGTCTCGTTCGAGTCGTCCGTCCCGCCAGCCCTGTCTTCATGGGCGTTGCAAAAGCCCCTGGGCATCAGCTGGGTCTTCTGGGTGGGTGTCATGCTGACGATCCTCGTCGCGCTCTCCTTTCGCTACACGGCCGCGGGGCGACGCTTCCAGGCGGTCGGCGCCAACTCGCGGGCTGCCTGGATGGCCGGCATCCACGTGCGAACTCACGTCGTCTTCGCCTACACCGCGGCGGGTGCCCTGTACGGGGTCGCCGCCGTCCTGCTCGCCAGCGTGCGCGGATCGATCGATTTCGCGTTCGGCGGCGCGTACCTGCTCGCGCCGATCGCGGCAGTCGTGATTGCAGGAGCGTCCCTTGCCGGCGGGCTTGCCAGCGTCACCTCGACCTGGGTCGCAGCGCTTGCACTCACGCTCCTGACGCAGGTACTGCTCGTGCTCGGCCTTTCGGAGGCGATGCAGTTCGTCGTATTCGGAGCGGCGATCCTCGCCGGAATGATCGTCTCGGGCGACCGCATCGCGGCGGGCCTGGGGAAGGCGCTCCAGCATCCGAGCGCAAGGGCGCTCCTGGGCGACAGGCAACCAGATGCGTGAGGAGAGGAGGGGCGTCGGCAATCAAATCGACTGACGGAACGTCTTCTATGAACGCGTGGCGATGACCGTCCACGCTCGGTGAGGGTGACAGCAGACGATGTGCGAA
Source organism: uncultured Thermoleophilia bacterium (assembly GCA_963710975.1). Taxonomy (GTDB): domain Bacteria; phylum Actinomycetota; class Thermoleophilia; order Gaiellales; family Gaiellaceae; genus JBBQXH01. Next base: position 139,838 of record CAVQCG010000005.1, read on the forward strand.
GGAGGAAGGGGGACGCTCGAATGAGACGACGTCTGTTCTTGACGTCAGGGCTCGTCATCGTGCTCGGACTCGCGATTGCGGCTGCCGGCTGCGGCGAGGCGGAAGCTCGACAACCACGGCGGCAGAGCCCGCCACGACGGAGGCACCTCCGGAGACCGAGGCGCCGGCCGATACAGGTACAGCGGCCGATACGGGAGCGGCCGCCGGGCCCGACCAGTACGGCGAGACCTACGACGCCGACCCGGCCGTGATCCAGCAAGCCCTGTTCGACGCGTCGCTCCTGCCGGCCGATCCGGCGCAGAAGCAGGTGGCGCTCGCGGCGTTTGCTCGTGCCGACGATCCCGTCGACCTGGACCTGGCGCTGCAGTGCTGGAAGGAGAACGGCTGCGATACGGGCACGGGTGGGGAGCTGACCGCGGCCTACCTGGAGCCGTTCGGAGAGAACGTCTATCGGGAAATGTCGAAGATGGAGTTCATCCTCCAGGCGCTTACGTACCCGGAGATCGGGAAGATCATCTACGTGAGCTCCAAGGCGTTCACGAGCACCCCGGGAGATCCACTGGCCGACTTCCGTTCCGCGATCGCCCAGGGCGCCGACGTGATCGTCAACTATCCCGACATCGGCGACGCCTACCTGCCGGCGTTCAAGGAGGCCCGGGAGCAGGGGATCCCGGTCAGCACATACGCCTGGGGCTACGTCACCGGGCCGGGCCAGAACTACACGAGCGTCGTCGGCGAAGATACGTGCGCACTCGGGCAGGCCTTCGCGCAGATCATGAACGAGCAGGTCGTCTCCGGGAAGATCGCGCTCCTCGGCGGCACGCCGGGCAACCCGCTGTCGGCGAGCTGGCAGAAGTGCGAGAAGGAGGCGCTGAACCCCGAGATCGAGGTCGTCGGCACGTACGACACGAACTGGGTCGCCTCGCAGGTGCAGGAGGTGATGGCGAGCCTCCTCGCCAAGAACCCTGACCTCAAGGGCATCAGCTACGAGTACTCGGGCGGTATGGCGCTCGGGGCATTCCCGGCTCTCAAGGCGGCAGGCATCACGCCCGACATGGTCTGGACGATGCGAACCGACGAGCCCGTGCTCGGCTGTGAAGCCGACAAGCTGAACGACCCGAACCTCCACATCTACTACGCGAACGCGGCCGGTAACTGGCAGATCCGCGTGTCTCTGACGGCCGACATGATGGCACTGAAGGGATTCGAGGTTCCGCCGGAGATCGTGTTCCCGATCGTGATGGAGGATCAGTCGATAAAGAGTCTGTGCGTCCCGGGCCGCCCGCAGGAGGCCTCGATCAGCTCGCTCATACCGGCCGAGCTCGTCAACCAGATGTACCCCTCGTAGAGGAGGAGAGCAACCCAACAAACGTGATCTCCATCACCTAGTCTCGAACTGATGTCGACTCCCGGACCCGCGATCCCCGCGGTGCTGTCGCTACGCAACATCTCCAAGCGCTACGGCGCCGTGCAGGCCGTGCGCGAGGTGAGCGTGGACTGCCAGGCAGGCGAGATCCACGCGCTCGTCGGGGAGAACGGGTCCGGGAAGTCGACATTGCTCGGCATCGCCAGCGGCTTCGTGGTGGCGGACGAGGGCTCCGTCGAGATCGGCGGGCGCCCGCTGGCGACGGCGTCCGTGGGTGAGGCGATCCGTCTCGGCCTCGGAATGGCCTACCAGACCTACTCGCTGGTCCTCGAGATGTCGGTGGCCGAGAACCTCTATCTCGCGGCACTCCCGACCGCCCGCCCTGCATACGGGGACATGGAGGATTGGGCCGCCGAAAAGCTCGAAGAATTCGGTCTCGACAGCCCGCCAACGATGCCTGCGGGACGCCTCTCGCTCGCGGACCGGCAGCTGCTCGAGGTGGTGAAGGCGCTCCTCGCGGAGCCAAAGGTGCTGCTGCTCGACGAGCCGACGACCGCGCTCGGCCCCGAGGAGATCAGGCGGCTCCATGCGCTCGTGTTCGAGCAGAGCAGGAACGGAGTCGGCGGTGATGTACGTGAGCCACCGGATTCCGGAGGTGCTCGAGATCGCCGACCGGATCACCGTCCTGCGAGACGGGGTGAACCAGGGAACCTTCGCAGCGGCCGAGATGTCCGAGGACGGGCTCGTGGCCCTGATGATCGGACGGCCGCTCCAGATGGCATTCCCGGAGCGTGACTCGGATCGGGGGCCGAGCGAGATCTGCCTCGAGGTGGCCGGGTTCGAAGGCGACCGATTCGGGCCGATCGACGTCACCGTTCATCGGGGCGAAGTACTCGGCCTCGCCGGCGCCGAGGGCAACGGCCAGGGCCAGTTCCTCCGTGCGCTCGCCGGGGTGGAGCGCTCGACGGGCACGGCGAGGTGCAACGGCAAGGTGCTCGACGGCCGTTCGCCGGCTGGAGCGCTCCTGGCAGGCATTGTGCTCCTGAGCGGCGACCGGGTTCGCGAGTCGCTGTTCCCCGTCCTCAGCGTCCGGGCGAACACGACGATCCAGGTACTTCGGCGGTACAGCCGCCTCGGCGTGCTCAGCCGCCGGCGCGAGCAACATGCCGTGAACGACCTCGTGCGGCGGCTGAAGATCCGAGCGGCGTCGATCGAGCAGCCCGTGCTGTCGTTGTCGGGCGGGAACCAGCAGAAGGTCTCGCTCACGCGCCCGTTCCTCCGTGGCGAGGTGAAAGCGATCCTCACGGACGAGCCGACCCAGGGCGTGGACGTCGGGTCCCGCTTCGAGATCTACGGCGCGCTGCGGGAGAAGGCCCGCGAGGGCGTGGCGATCGTCGTCAAGTCGAGCGATCCACTCGAGCTCGCAGGCCTCTGTGACCGAGTCCTCGTGATGTCGCGTGGCACGATCGTCGACGAGATCCCGGCGGCGGAGCTGAACGAGCGGCGAATCGTCGAGGCTATCGTCGGCTCGAGACGCGAGCGTGGGGACGTCGCTGCTCCCGTACAGGAGCGGCGGTCGTGAGCCGCAAGGCGAACGACACGTCGCTCAGCCGCCCGCCCCTGCGGTTCCGCGGCTGGATGCCCACCGCCTTCATGGCCCTGCTCATCTTCGGGCTCGGCGCGTACGCGGCCGTCGCGAACGAGGCGTTCCTGACCCAGTACAACCTCAACAACCTGCTGCTCACCACGATGCCGCTCGCGCTCGTTGCGATCGGCCAGACGAACGCGCTCCTCGTCGGCGGCTTCGACGTGTCGGTCGCCGGCGTGATCACGCTCTGCGTCGTGGTCGCGTCGTACACGATGGCGCAGGGAGAGGGCTGGTATCTGCTCCTGCCCGGCGCATTCGCGCTCGTCGGGATCGGCCTCGCAACCGGCTGTCTCAACGCCACGCTCGTCCGTGTTCTCGGCCTGCCGTCGATCATCGCCACGCTCGGCACGCTGAGCATCCTCCAGGGCATTTCTCTGCTCTTACGCGACCATCCCGAAGGCCAGATCAGCTCGGGCTTCGCGAGTGCCATGACGACAAGCATCGGCTTCATGCCGATCGCCTTCGTCGGCGTCCTCGTGCTCGCGGTCCTCTGGGATCTCTGGTTGTACCGGAGCCGCGGGGGCCTTTCGGTGCGAGCCGTCGGCCTCGACGAGACGTCCGCTCGCCGCCTCGGAACGAACACTGGCCGCGTCGTCTTCCTGGCATTCGTTCTCTGCTCGGTGATGGCCGCGGTCGCCGGCTTCTTCTCCGCCGCCCAGATCCAGACCGGCTCACCCATCATCGGCGGGTATGGGCTCCAGAGCATCGTGGCCGCCGTGCTCGGAGGAGCGAGCCTCGCCGGCGGGAGAGGCTCGTTCGTCGGGGCCGTGCTCGCAGCCCTCTTCCTGTCGCTCATCCTCAACGTCCTGCCGCTGTTCCAGGCACCCAGCGAATACGGCCAGATCGCCATTGGGGGCCTCACGCTCCTGGCGCTGATCGCGTATCAGGGGCCGGCGCTGCTCGCGCGCTTGCGTGGCACCGCCGGACTGCGGACCGCTGCGAGGTCAGCAGGCTGAGCAGCGGCACGATCTCCGAACGCCCGGTCGTAGGCTGGGTGGGCGCGGGCCGGATGGGGCGGCCGCTCGCAGGCTTCATCCTGGCTGCGGGCTACCCGCTCGTCGTCGCATCACGCAGCGATGAGAGTCGCCGCGCGCTCGTCGAGCGGGGTGCGCGAGAGGCCGCCAGCGCAGCCGACTGTGCGCACGTGGCGCAGGTGGTCTTCACGTCGCTGCCCGACGACGCCGCCGTGCGCGCGGTTCTCCTCGGCGATGGCGGGGTGGTCGCAGGGGCCGGCAGCGGGCACGATCCTCGCGGAGACCAGCACGATCTCGACGGAGCTGTCCGGCGAGATCGCCCGGGAGGCGGAGCGCCACGGCGTCTCGTACCTGCGGATGCCGATCTCGGGCAACGCCGCCTCAGCCGATCGCGGCGAGGTGACAGCACTGGTCTCCGGCCCGGAGCCCGCCTGGCAGGCGGTCAGGCCGATCGTCGAGACGTTCAGCACGGCGCAGGTCTACCTCGGCAGCGGCGAGGAGGCCCGGATCATGAAGCTCGTCGTCAACGCTGTCGTCGTCAACACAGCCCAGTCGATGGCCGAGGCGCTCACGCTCGGGCGCAAGGCGGGTCTCGACTGGGTGACGATGCTCGACACGCTTGCCGAAAGCACGATCGCCTCTCCGTGGCTCAAGGCGAAAGCACGGCTGCTGCGGGAGCGGGACTTCACGCCGACCATGACGACGACGCTGATCCTCAAGGACATGGACCTCGTGCTCGCGGCTGCGCGAGAGCACGGCGTGCCGATGCCGCTCGCCGCCTCCACGCGGCAGCTCCTGCAGGTACTCGTCGGCGAGGGCTACGCGGACGAGGACTACCTCTCGAGCGTCAAAGTTGACCGAGCGACAGGCGGGCCTGCCGTCGGACCCGGCGCACTGAGAGAATGACGTCGTCCGTCAGGCGTGCCGTCGTCGTCGGCGGGTCGATCTCGGGCTTGCTGATCGGCAACCTGCTCCACCGGCGCGGGATCGAGGTCACCGTCGTCGAGCGAGCCGCAGGAGCGCTCGAGGGCCGCGGCGCCGGTATCACCATCCTCCCCGGCCTGATGGAAGGCCTGCAGGCGGCCGGCGTCGACGAGACGCAGGAGTCGCTCGGGATCGAGCTGCCGGGCCGGGTGGCGCTCGGCGCCGCCGGCGAGATCGTCGCCGAGCTGGACTTCGCGCAGTGGATGACGTCCTGGAGCCGCCTCTACGAGTCGCTGCGCGCCGCCTTCCCGAGTGAGCACTATCGGGCGGGCACGGCGGTCGAGCGCATCGCCCAGGACGCCGAGTCCGTCACGGCGGTCCTCGCCGGAGGCGAGGTGATCAGCGCCGACCTGCTCGTCGGGGCAGACGGAATCAGGTCGACGATCAGGCGTCTCGTGCTTCCCGATGTCGAGCCTGCCTACGGCGGCTACATCGCGTGGCGATGCCTGACGGACGAGCCTGATCTGTCGAGCGGGCCTGATGCGCTCCGCCTCGACCGCTACTCGATGTGCATCGCGCCCGGCGTGCAGGCGGTCGGCTATCCGGTTCCGGGTCCTGACGGCAGCCGTGAGCCGGGACGGCGCCAGTACAACGTCGTGTGGTATCACCCCGTCGCTCCTGACGACCTTCCGCGCCTGCTCACCGACGATGCGGGGCGCGTGCACGAAGGGGGAATCCCGCCCTCGCTCGTACGGCAGTCCGTTCGGGACGAGATGAACGCCCACGCACGCGCGAACCTGGCGCCGCAGTTCGCCGAGGCCGTCACGCGGGCGAGACTCTTCTTCTTCCAGCCGATCGTCGACCTGGAGGCTCCACGCCTGCTCTTCGGGAGAGTCGTGTTACTCGGGGATGCCGGATCCGTGGCAAGGCCGCACACGGCGATGGGCGTGCCGAAGGCGGCGGGCGACGCGCTGGCGCTCGCCGCCGCCCTGGAGCGGCCCGGTGCTCTGGAGGCGAATCTCGCCGGCTTCGAGCAGGCCCGCCTGCGGGCCCATCGGGCGGTCGTCGGCCACGGCCGTAAGCTCGGCGCCTACCTCGAGTCGCTGATCGGATCGCAGCAAGAGCGCGCCCGACGGGAACGGGAGCGCGATCCGCTCGGCGTGCTCACGGAGACCGCCGCCCCGATCGATTACGCGCTGCTCGAGCGAGATCTGTGACTCACGGATCGATGCGCCCTTCGAAGCGGTCGGCAGCGCCCGGCCGAGCTAGCTCATACACCGCGTAGCGTTGCCCCCCACCCACAGAAAAGCTCGCGCAGGGCCCCTGCGGGATCTCGAGCTCGTGCAGGTCCACCCCTGCCCTCCGAAGCGAGCTGACCGCAGCTCGATAGTCGGCCACGCGGTAGACCAGGATCGGTGTCGACCCGGCCAGGTGCCCGGCGAGAAGGACCAACGGGCCCTCGCCCGAGACCCGCACACAGGCCACGCGGGTGCCGAGCCCCGCCACGCTCCACCTGAGCTCGGCGCCGAGCATACGGACGTGCTGCTCGGCAGCGAGATCGACGTCGTCGACCGGCACGTAGACGAAATCCAAGGACAGGAACATGCTCCGCACCCCCTGGCAGCGGCCACCGGTTCCAGCCAGCACGTAGACGCTATCCCACGTCCCCAAACGAACGCGTGGGTGCGCGATCGACGCGGTGTCGCCGGACGGCGCCGGGCGACGTCAGTACGCTTGCCGGAGAGCCAAGGAGGGAGCATGAACCAGCAGTTCTTCGTGAAGGAGGACGTGCCCGCCGAGGGCCCGCCTCGCGAATTCGTCGGGTACGGAGAGCACCCACCGCGCGTCGAGTGGCCGGGCGGGGCCCGGGTCGCCGTGCAGGTCGTCGTCAACTACGAGGAGGGCTCGGAGAAGTCGTTCCCGATGGGTGACGGTGTGAACGACGGGATGCACGAGATTCCTTTCCACCTCGACGGGATCCGTGACCTCTGCGTCGAGTCCGTCTACGAGTACGGCTCGCGCGCCGGTATCTGGCGGTTGTTTCGGGTCTTCGACCGGGCAGGGGTGCCGGTGACGTTCTTCGCCGCGGCGGTGGCGCTCGAGCGCAATCCAGCTGTGGCGCAGAAGCTTGCGGCGCGAGGCGACGAGGCCGCCGCCCACGGATTCCGCTGGTCGAACCACTTCGAGATGAACCGCGACGAGGAGCGCGAAGCGATCCGGCTCGCCGTCGAGTCGATTGCGGGCACGGTCGGCACGCGACCGCTTGGCTGGTACAGCCGCGAGATGAGCGTCAACACGCGGGAGCTCATCGTCGAGGAAGGCGGGTTCCTGTACGACTCCGAGTGCTACAACGACGACCTACCGTACTGGACCGCGGTCGGCAGCCGATCACACCTCGTCGTCCCGTACACGCTCGTCGTGAACGACGCCCGCTACGTGCTGGCACAGGGCTACGGGAGTCCTGAACATTTCTTCGAGTACGCGAAGGCAACCGTCGACCGACTCCGCGACGACGGCGACGACTGCGGGCGGATGATGTCGATCGGCCTCCACCCCCGCTTCTCGGGCCAGCCGGCACGCGCGGACGCCCTCGCCAGGTTCATCGACTACGCACAGGGCCTCGACGAGGTCGTCTTCATGCGGCGGATCGACATAGCCAAGCGCTTTGCCGAGCAGGTGCCAGCCCCTTCTACTCGTTCGTCGGCATCGTGAACTGAGCGCCGGTCGACTGCCCCTTCGGTTCGGGCCAGCGAGCCGACATCGTCTTGGTCTTGGTGTAGAAGCGGGCGGCGTCAGGGCCGAAGAGATGCCCTTCCCCGAACTTCGATCGCTTGAGCCCACCGAAGTCGTGATAACCCGCCGGGACGGGGACGGGAACGTTGATGCCGATCATGCCGACGTCCACTTCTTCGAAGAACCGCCTCGCGGCGTGCCCGTCGTTGGTGAAGATCGCGACGCCGTTCCCGAACTCGTGCTCGTTGACGAGGCGAATGGCCTCGTCAACGTCGGCCGCGCGCACGATCCCACGGGCAGGCCCGAAGACCTCCTCACGGTAGAAGTTCATGTCCGGCAGGACGTGATCGATCAATGTTCCGCCGAGGAAAAATCCCTTCTCGTAGCCGGGAACCGTCATCCCGCGACCATCGACGCAAAGCTCGGCTCCCGCCGTGACGCTCGCACCGATGAAGTCCTCGACGGTCTCCTTGGATTGCCGCGTGATGAGAGGACCGTAGTCGGCTCCTGGGTCGTCGTACGGCCCGATCTTGAGTGCCTTGACGCGTGGAACGAGCCGGTCGACGAGGGCGTCTGCCGTGCCTTCTCCGACCGGGACCGCGATCGAGATGGCCATGCAGCGCTGCGCGGCAGAGCCGTAGCCCGCGCCGATGAAACTCTCCGTCACGAGATCGAGATCCGCATCGGGCATGACGACCATGTGGTTCTTGCCACCCCCGAACGCCATGACCCGCTTGCCGTGGCCACAGCCCTCTTGGTAGACGTATTCGGCCACCTTTGTCGAGCCGACGAAGCTCACGGCCGCAATCCCCGGATGGCGCAAGATTGCGTCGACCGCCTCCTTGTCGCCGTTGACCACGTTCCAGACGCCCTCGGGCAAGCCCGCCTGGCACCACAACTCGCCGAGGTGCAGAGCCGCGGACGGAACCCGCTCGGACGGCTTGAGAATCACGGCATTCCCGACTGCCACAGCCATCGTCGCCATCATCAGCGGCACCATCGCCGGGAAGTTGAACGGCGAGATGCATCCCACCACGCCGAGCGGCTGCTGCACCGAGAAATTGTCGATGTTGCCGCCGATGTTGAGCGAGTACTCACCCTTCGTCAGATGCGGCATCGAGCACGCGAACTCGATCGCCTCCAGCGAGCGCTGCAGCTCACCGTGCGCATCTCCCAGGGTCTTCCCGTGCTCGCGGCCGATCAGGTCGGCGAGGTGATCGCGCGCAGCCGCGAACTCGTTGCGAAAGTTGAAGATCACGTCGAGCCGCTTGGCAATCGACGTCCTCGCCCACGCGGCCCCTGCCAGGGTCGCCACGTCGACGACTGCGGCGATCTCGGCAGCCGACGCGTACGGGCACTCCGACTCGACCTCGCCGGTTGCCGGATTGAAGACGTCGCCGAACCGTCCGCTGGCACCGGAGACCAACTCGCCGCCGATGAAGTGCTGAAGCTGCTGGGTCATGGACTCTTCCCTCTCCCGGTTCAAACCGTGCCTCGAATCGTATGTGTGTCGTAGATCAGCTCGTGATGGATCTTGGACGCGGGTCCCGGTCTCGTCGAAGACGACGATGTCGAGTGAGAGCATCGGTCGGCCCTTGCGCTCGTCGACCTCGACGATCCGTCCGCGAAACGACAGGGTTGCTCCGACCTGCAACGGACGGAGATGGACAACAGCGCTTCCGATGTGGATCCACGGGCCGAGCTCCACGTTTGCCATCAGCATGAGGTTGGCACCGTCGAGCAGCAGGGCGGGATGCGCCAGCCCGTCCCGCTCGAAGACGTCGAGGTCGTTGCTCACCCCGGCAAGGCAGCTCGCGCACCGCTCGGCAGTGAGATCCATACGGAACGATCCGAGCTCGCCGACGCTCGCAGAGAACGCTCGGGTCGGGGCGAGCGCGCCGGGCGGGCAGCGGGGACTCAGGGTGGTCTCCGATCGACAGTTGTGCGGACGTCAACCCGAGCGCGAACGTCCCAGTGGCGACCGCGCCTCCCTCGCCTGAACCGATCGAGGCAAGGATCACGCCCTCGCCGTCGACGCTCCCGACAACATCGAGGACGTCGCCATCGAATACCGGACGGCGGAACCGCACCCTGGCCGTCCCCCGCTCCAGCCAGTCGCGCCCCCAGTGCGCAACCGACGGCCGGAGGAGATATCCGTAGATCGTCACACCGGCGACGAGCCCCGACCGGAAGCCGAGCGCGCGGGCAGGAGCGTCTCTGTGGATCGGGTTCTCGGAGTCGGTGAACGAATTCCGCGCGACGACCTGCCACGGGCGAAACTCGGTCATGCCAGGCTGGTATCTCGCTGCAAGGCCCAGGCAATCGACTTGGTGACGAGCCCATCGAGCGCGCGAACGGCAAGCTCGAGGTGATCCTCGCGAGTGTCCTCCTCCTTGGTGTGCGACAGACCACGAAGGCTTTGGACGAACAGCATCACCGACGGAATGCCCGCACGCGCAGTCTCGATCGCGTCGTGACCGGGCCCGCTCGACATGCGGTGCGACGCGCCTGCAACCTCCCTGATCGCCTCATCGCAGAGGTCGACGAGCTCCGGGGCGAAATGCGTCGGAGCGAGACGGAGGATCTGCTCCCAGTCGACATCGACACGCTCTTCAGCAGCTATCTCGCCAGCTGCGGCCCGCGCCTCCGCATGCATCCGTGCCAGCACATCGGCCTCGACGTGTCGCTGGTCGACCAGCACGTCACACTCCCCGGCCACCGCAGTGACGATGCCGGGCCGCGTCACGACGCTCCCGACGGTGCCGACCCCCGCGTCTCGCCTGGCGATCTCGCGGATCGCGAGGATGAGCCGGGCGGCCGCAGTAGTGGGATCCCGACGATCGTCCATCGGCGTCGAACCCGCATGGGCGGACTGCCCTGAGAACCGAACCCGATGCCGCTCGATCCCAGTCGTTCCGACGACAGCAGCCAGCGGGAGGCCGAGCCGTTCGAGCACGGGCCCCTGCTCGATGTGGAGCTCCACGTAGGCCAGCGCGCCGGCGAGACGCTGCGCCGCCTCCGGGGCGCGATCCACATCGACGCCATGGGCCGCGAGAGCGTCCTCGAGCCGGACTCCCGCGCCGTCGCGGAGGTTGCGCACCTCGGCCGGATCGAGATGACCAGAGCATGCGCTCGACCCGAGGAGACTGCGCCCGAACCGCGCGCCTTCCTCGTCCGCCCAGTCGACGAGCCGAACCGTTAGGGGCGGAGTACCCTCAGCAGCAAGACGGCGCAGTACCGCTAGCCCTCCAAGGACGTCCAGGCAACCGTCGAGCCACCCTCCATCGGGCACCGAGTCGAGGTGCCCGCCGATCAGGATCGCGGCAGGGGAAGCCCCTGCGAGTGTCACCCACACGTTGCCGGCCTCGTCGACCTCACGAGAAACCGGCAGGTCGACGAGCAAGGACGCGAACCACCTTCGTGCCTCGGCCCAGCCGTCCGTCCAGGCCAGGCGCTGCGCACCACGCTCGTCGCCGGTGAGCGCCCGAAGCTCCCTCAACTCGCGGACGGTGCGAGCAGGGTCGAGAGAGCCTTGGCCGTCACCCTGCAAGAGCGGGGATGACGTCGCGTCCGTACGCCTGGACGAGACCGTCCTTCTCAGGAGTCAGGAGGTAGAGGTTCATCTGAGTGGCGCCGGCCGCCTCCAACGCACGCAGGCGCTCGACGTGACGAGCGACGCCGCCAAGCAGGCAGAAGCGGTCGCACGTCTCGTCGTCCACGAAGTCACCGTGTGACGCGCCTGTCCGTGCGTGATCGCGGTAGTCGTACTCCTCTCTTCTCTCGACAAACCCCCATAACGATTCGGGCAGCTCCGAGCGGTCATAGCGACGCAGCAGGTCGAGGACGTGGTTCGACACCATTGCCGGAAAGAACCGGGTCTCGTCACGAGCTCGTGCCAGATCGTCGGTCACGACCGCCGGCGCGCACACGACACACTCCAAGGCGTCCGGGTCGCGACCCGCGTCCTCGGCCGCCCGGCGGGCAAACCCCATCAGCCACGTCACGAGATCGGGGTCTGCGAGTTGGATGATGACACCGTCTGCAACCCGCCCCGCAACGGCGAGCGCTCTCGGGCCGTAGGCGGCGACGTACACCGGAATCTCCGTTCGTCCCTGAGCCCACGGAAAGTGGATCTCGGTGTCTCGCCAGACGACCGGGCGCCCGTTCGCAAGCTCGCGGATCAGCTTGACGGACTCCTCGAAAGGCGCCACGCGGGCCGCCTCGAGCCCGATCATGCGAACTGCCGAATCGCCACGACCGAGGCCGAGAACGGCCCGTCCCCCTGACATCTCGTGCAGCGTCGCGTGCGCGCTCGCGGTGACGGTCGGGTCGCGACTGGTCGGATTCGTGACACAGAGACCGAGCCGGATCCGCGAAGTACGGGCTGTCGCAAGCCCGAGTAGCGGGTACGGCTCCTCAGAGAGCACGTGCGAGTCGAAGACCCATCCCTGGTCGAATCCATTCGCCTCGGCGAGCTCGAGCAGACCAACAGACCGATCGTGGGGAGGGTCGAGAATCACCGTGACACCGAATCGGAGCACAGTGAGCGCGATTATCCACGACTCCTCCCGCTCGGGCCATGACCCCGTTCCCATTCACTGTCGTCGCCCTCGCCGGCCAGACCGGTCAGCGGTCGAATGAGCTCGACGAGAGCGCGCAGGGAAGCTGCTCTCGACGCGAAGTATGCGATCTCGTCAGGGGCGGGTTTGACGCCAGCCTCATGGAACCGGGCCTCTACGGATTGCTAGAGGCGGGCAACCTCCTCGACCACAGCCGTTGCCGCGTTGTCGAGGTCGGTGTCGTCGTGGGTCGACATCAGGGAGAACCGGATCCGCGAGTGCCCCGGCTGGACGGTCGGCGGTCTGATCGCGATCGCGAGGAGGCCTCGCTCGCGCAACGCCCGAGCGGCGGCAAGGGTTGCCGCGGTGTCGCCGATCATTGCCGGGACGATCTGCGTCTCCGACCGCCCCGTGTCGACGCCCCCGGCCCGGAGGCGCTCTCGGAACGCGACTGCCTTTCGCCGCAAATCCACTCGCCGGTCGTCCGCCGCACGAACGATGTCGATCGCGGCATCGATCGCAGACACGACCGCAGGCGGCAGCCCGGTCGAGAAGATGAGCGGGCGGCACGCGGACACGAGGTGGCGGATCCACGGCTCGGCGCCGGCGACGTAGGCGCCGTAGACGCCGAACGCCTTGCTGAAGGTCCCGAGCTGCAGGTCGACGCGCCCGGCGACTCCTGCCTCGTGAGCGGCGCCGGCACCATGCCGGCCAAGCACACCGGCGCCATGGGCGTCGTCGACGAGCAACGCCGCACCATAGTGCTCCTTGAGCTCGACAATGCCGGCAAGTGGTGCGACGTCACCGTCCATGCTGAACACCGTGTCGGTGACGACGAGCACGCGTCGTCCCGGCCTGGTCGCACGCGCGAGCTGACGCCCGAGATCATCGAGATCGCAGTGCGCGTACCGCAGGATCTCGGCACCGGAAAGCCGGCACCCGTCGATGATGCTCGCATGGTTCAGCCTGTCGGAGACGACGGCCGCGTCCCCGTCGAGCAGCGCAGCGATCGTGCCGACGTTCGCGAGAAAGCCGCTGCCGATCACGATCGCTCGCTCGGTTCCCTTGAACGCCGCGAGCTTCTCCTCCAGCGCCGCGCAGGCGAGATCGTGGGACGCGACGAGCCTCGACGAGCCGGCGCCGGCTCCCCGTGACGCGCCGTCCTGCATGGCGCGGACGAGCCTCGGGTCGCCGGCAAGGCCGAGATAGTTGTTCGACGAGAGATTGAGCAGACGGCGCCCGTCACGCTCGGCCCATGGCTCTGCGCCTGCTTCGGTGGGCGTCAGGATCCGAGTCCGGCCGTCGGCGTCGCGCTGTGCGGCGGTAGCCGCGAGCCAGGCCTCCCAGCTCCTCACGGAATCAGCGGGCCAGCCGGACGACGCTCGCCGAGCGGCTAGCGGATCTTCGCCTCGGTGAGAGCCGCGGCGTCACGATAGGGCTCTTCCTCGCGCCGGATGAGGTCGGGGTTCACACCTGCCTCGTGCACGAGACCGACGGTGAGCTGCTGGAGCGCGACCGCCGTTGCGGTCAGCGAGGAGAGCGCAGCCGGGAGCCCGTCGGCGTCGGGCACGACGAAGACCCCCGCGCTGGCCAACGAGCGATCGATGCGTTCGGCCGAGTCGGAGGTGGCTATCAGCGCTGTCCGGATATCGAGTCGCCTTGCAGCTCGTAGCGCGGTATTCGTGCGCTCGGCTCGCTTCGCGCCGTCGCGGCGATCCGTTGCCAGGAAGATCGCGCTCGTGCGTCCGTCAGCCGGCACGAGGTGTCCATGGAGCAACGTCTCGAGCCCACGCATCGCAGCGGGCACTCGCACGCCCTCTTCGATCTTCAGCGCCAGCTCCCTCGCCGCGATCATGTCAGCACCGCTCCCGCTCGTCAGATACTGCGTCGCTCCCGCCAGGCGAGCGGCGATCGCGTCGATCTCCTGCACGCCCTCGAGCACGCGATCGAGATGCGCTCCGAGCGCAGACGCATCGACGGCGCCCCCGTTGAACGCAGCCGAGACCGCAGCAGCCGCGAGAATCGGCGAGACGTATCCGATCGTGTGACAGAACGACCCGTCCACCTGCGGCGTCACAAACACCAGGTCGGACACGAGGGCAGCAGGCGTATCGCTCCCAGCCGCGGTGATCAGCGCGGTGGCGCGCCCTCGTGCTCGAGCCGCCTCGAGCGCCGACACGGCCGCCCGCGACCTGGCTCCGTGCGATACCACCACCAACATTCCCGCGTCCCGCGGATCGAGCGACGCCTCGAATGCCTCGCGAGCCTCGACCGCACCCTGAGCGCCTGCGGCGCGGCGCGCTTCCTCCAGCACCTCTGCCACCGCCATCGCCGAGTACTCGCTCGTGCCGGACCCGGCCACGGTCACCCAACCGCCTGCCGCCCAGACCGCCTCGATCTCCGCCGCGAGGGCATCTGCCTGCCCCTGCAGCTCACCGGCCCGCCGGGCGAGGCTCGGCTCCAGGGCGATCATGTCCTCCATCACCCACGGCGGGCCGCCGCGCAGCTCGGGAAAGTACGGCAGGTACCAGTCCGGCTGCTCTGGCATCTCCTACTCCGTCGCCTCTTCAGCGGCCGGCTGGCCGCCGGCCTCGTCGTGTTCCGGATCGCCGTCAGGAACGCTGGCCAGGCTGCCTCCTCGCGACTTCGCCAGGCGAGCCGCCTCCCTCTTCTGGCTCTTCCGCTCGCGACGCTCCTTCAGCTCCTGCTCTCGCATCATCTTCGCCATCGTCTTTCGTTTCTTCAATCTCATCAGTCCTTTCGTGTTGTGCTCTCCACGACCTTAGCTGCGCCACCAGCCACGAGCCCACATCGGTGAGGCCCCTGATGAGGTATTCTTGTTACAGACGCCACATTTATCAGAGCCCCCTGATGCGTGGTCGGCGTGTAGAACAGAACGGAGTTTCATGCCGAGCACGAATGATCGGAAGGCCGAGAGTCCCGGCGAGCAGAGCGCCCGCCTCAAGGCAGAATTGCACGCGATCTCTGCCGCCGACAGCATTGGTGATCGGATACTGGTCTTGACGCAGCGCCGTCACGCAGCGTACGACAGGGCGCGAACCTACCGGGCCGGAGGACAACTCGTTCCCGGTTCGCTCGATCAAGAGATCGTCGAGAACGGCCTCCAGCTCGAGCACGCCCTGAGGCGCTACAGCGAGGCAGCCGGCGGATAGCCGACGTCGCTCGTCAGCGGTCGATGCCGACCGGAAGGTGGTCCGCGGGGATCCGAGCAGTTCCGAGACGCCCGTGTGGTTACGCTTTAGCGTCATGAGCGGCACCGGTGCGAGGAGTGAACAGCGGGCGAAGGCCCAGCGCCTCCGAGCGCTCCATCACGGCCCGCCGCTCCTCGTTCTGCCGAATGCCTGGGACGTGGCGAGCGCGCTCCTGTTCGCGCGCCACCCCGCCTGCCGGGCGCTCGCGACGACGAGCGCCGGCGTCGCTGCGGTGCTCGGCTACCCGGACGGCGAGCTGATCCCGCGCGCTGACATGCTCGAGCTGGTCGAACGCATCACACGCGCGGTCGAGCTTCCCGTCACCGCTGATCTCGAGGCGGGGTACGGCGCCACGCCGGATGAAGCCGCGGAGACCGCGGCTGGAGCCATCATTGCCGGTGCGGTCGGGCTCAACCTCGAAGACGGCGTGCCCGGCGAGCCGACGCTCGTGCCGGTCGACGTGCACGTCGCGAAGATCGAGGCCGTCCGGCAGGTGGGTGAGGCGCTCGGCGTGCCGCTCGTCGTCAACGCGAGAGTCGACACCTACATCAACTCCGTCGGGAAGCCCGAGGAACGCTTCGAGGAGACGGTCCGGCGCGCCAACGCCTACCGTCGAGCCGGGGCCGACTCCCTGTTCGTCCCCGCCGTCGTCGATGCCGAGACCATCGCAGAGCTGGCGAAGGCCATCGACGGTCCGCTGAACGTTCTCGCGGGTACCGGGACGCCCACGGTCGACGAGCTCGAACGGCTGGGTGTGGCACGGCTGAGCGTCGGCTCGGGCGCCCACCGGGCGACGATGGCGCTCACGGAACGGATCGCCGACGAGCTGCTCCGCGAAGGAAGCTTCACGTTCCTCGACGGAGCCCTGCCCTATCAGGACACGCAGGAGCTGCTCGGCCTCGGGCGGGATCGGGGCTGATTCGCCCGCTCCTGGTTCTCGCCGTCGCCGTCGATGGCGCTCACCGCGACGAGCCACGCCTTCGCAGCCAGGGCGTTCGCGCTCGGAGACTCGGTCATGCTCGGCGCGAAACCCCAGCTCGAGAAACGCGGTATTCACACGGATGCGGCCGTGAGCCGGCAGTTCTCCGCGGGGTGGCAGTCCTCGCGGCGAAGCGCGCCGCCGGCACGCTTCCCAAGCGCATCGTGATTCACCTGGGCACGAACGGCCCCTTCTATCGGAAGGACTTCGACGCGATGATGCGCGTCCTCAGGAAAGTGCCCCGCGTGGTCTTCCTCACGGTTCACGAGCCGCGGTCGTGGCAAGACACGGTCAACTCCGTGATCCGCGCCGGCGTCACCCGATGGAAGAACGCCGTCCTGCTCGACTGGAACTGGTACGCGAATCGCCACCCGGGCTGGATCTACTCCGACGGCATCCACCTGCAGCCTGCCGGTGCCGCTGCCTACGCCCGGCTGGTCGCGTCCAAGCTCTGACCTGCGAGCCATTCGTGCGGTGGTAGATTCCGAACCAGGAATCCCCTCAGGAAAGGACGGAGATGGCGTACGAGGTTCCTCCGCTGCCATACGACTACAACGCGCTCGAGCCGCACATCGACGAGCAGACGATGCGCATCCACCACGACAAGCACCACCAGGCCTACGTCGACAACGCGAACAAGGCTCTCGACGGGACAGAATGGGCCGACAGGCCAGTCGACGACGTCCTGAAGAATCTCGCTGCGGTGCCCGAGGAGAAGCGCGCGGCGGTACGTAACAACGCGGGCGGGCACGCGAACCACTCCCTCTTCTGGCAGATCATGGGACCCGGCGGTGGCGGTGCGCCGAGCGGCGATCTCGCCGACGCCATCGATGCGGCCTTCGGGGGCTTCGACGGCTTCAAGGAGAAGCTCAGCCAGGCAGGCATCACGCGCTTCGGCAGCGGCTGGGGCTGGCTCGTCTGGAACGGGACGGGACTCGAGGTCATGTCCACGCCCAACCAGGACAGCCCGGTCTCGGAGGGCAAGACGCCGCTCCTCGGCATCGACGTGTGGGAGCATGCCTACTACCTGAACTACCAGAACCGCAGGCCGGACTACGTGGCCGCCTGGTTCAACGTGGTCAACTGGGACGAGGTCGCCAGGCGCTACGCGGAGGCCAAGGGCTAGAGCTGAAGCTGCAGGAGGGCCGGTTCGGCCGGTCCTCCTGCGCTACGACGGCGCTCGCGGCTTGGTGAGCTCGACGACGTTGCCGTCAGGATCGGCGACATGGAGCGTCCGTTCGCCCCACGCGCGGTCGGTCGGTGGAGCCAGAACCGTCACGCCGGCCTCGACGAGCCGGGCGTACTCGACGTCCACGTCATCGCAGAAGAACGCCGTCTCGCCCTGCGGCCATGGTGCTTCGCCGGCCGGTGCCTCCCGCCCGATCAACTCCTGGAGGTGCGAGCGCGCGTAGAGCGAGAATTTCGCGCCCTCGGTCGCGAACTCCGCGTAGCTCTCGTTCGCGAACCGGAACGGCAGCCCGATCGTGTCGCGGTAGAAGCGGATCGAACGGTCGAGATCGGAGACGAAGAGAATGGCGTACCCGAGGCGGGTCACCGCCGAGCGCCAACCACGACCGGATCCAGCTCGAACCCGTCCCGAAGAAGCTTGGCACGCCTGTGGCACTTGTCGACGGCTCCCGCTCTCGTCTCGGCAAACTCGTCGAAGATGGCGAGCCGGAAGCTCTGCTCGTCGTTGCGCCCCTGCTGCGAGAGGCGGAGCCCGGGACGAACGAGCAGCTCGAGGCCCGGCTCGGGGTCCGGAACCGAGCGAACGAGGGCGTCCTCGAACACCCGGATGCAGTCCGAGATCGCCACACCGCGCGGCGGGCCGAATGTCCAGCCGGGATCGCCGCCGCAGGCGAGCTCGAAGAGCGCCTCGTAGGTCGACTGGCCGTCGACGGCCTCGACGAGCGGCCAGAACTGGGACGAGATCCGGGCGTTGACCTCGATGATCTGAGCGGCCCCGCCGTCGTAGGGGATGAAGAACTCGACGTTGAAGAAGCCTCCGTCGAACCCGAGCGCCCGGAGCACCCGCGACGTGGCGTCGGACAGCTCGGCCTGCCGCTCGGGCGAGAGCGCGGACGGGTACTCGAACCGCTCGAAGCTGTTGGTGCCCGGGTACTTGACGGAGTCGGTGACGCCGATCGCGGTCGTCTCCCCGCCGTGGACGTAGCCCTCGAGCGTCACCTCCTTCCCGTTCAGCAGCTCCTCGGCGAGAAAGCCCCGCACCGCATCCGGGTGGAGTCCCGCCAGCTCCGCGACCCGTGCATAGCCCGTCATGTAGTCGTCGACGTCCTCGAGCCGCTCGATCTCTGCGGGATGGTCGATGCGCCGCGCCCGCTGCGACAGCCGCCCGACGACAGGCTTGACGAAGAACGGCGGCCCGAACGGCGGCCGGCCGTCGAGGAGAGCGAAGCGCGGCGTCGCCGAGGGTATCGTCGCGCGCTGGAGCGCCCGGGCTGTCGGCTTGAACTGGCAGGCGATGAGCGCGCGTGGGCTCGGTCCCGGCAGGCCGCGCCGCTCCGCGATCAACGCGGCGAGCAGCGCTGAGCGGTCCTTGGTGCCGATGACGCCGTCAGCCGGAATCGCGTCTGTCTCCTCCACGAAGGCAGCCGGGTCGAACAGATCGATCGCGTCGAGGTCACCGCCGACGAAGTGGATCCGGTAGCGCGCGTCGAGTCCGGCCGCCCGGATGGCCTGCAGATCCCGCTCTTGCGGGCAGACGACGAGGATGTCTCTCATATGCCTGACCCCGGGCTACCCGAAATGGTAGCGGGGCAACCATCCTGTCGTCATTCGGGGTCCGGTGTTACACGGCAAGTAGACTCGGGACGTGATACCGCGGAGCGATGTCGTCGGCAGCCTCCTCCGCCCTCCGGAGCTCCTCGCCGCACGGGAGGCGCTGGAACGGAGAGAGCTGACGCCCGCCGGCTTCAAGCGCGTCGAGGACGGGGCCGTCGACGCGGCGCTGAGCCTCCAGGAGGATGCAGGGCTCGATGTCGTGACCGATGGGGAGATGCGCCGCCTCTCGTTCCAAAGCCAGTTTCCGGCGGCCGTCGAGGGCTTCTCCGACTGGGACATCGACGCGTTCCTCTGGGGCGAGTGGCACTCCGACGAGGTCGGCGATCGGACGCTCGAGCGTCCTCCGATCGCGGTCGTCGAGAAGCTCCGGCGCCGTCGCGGGCTCTCGACGGAGGAGTTCGTCTACGCGCGAGCCCGGACGGACCGTGTCCTCAAGGTGACGCTGCCCAGCCCGAGCATGCTCTCGAGCTTCTACGACGAGGAGCGCTCGCGCTCGGCGTATCCGACGCTCGACGGGTACCTCGCAGACGTCGCGGAGATCCTCCGCGAGGAGGTCGCCGAGCTCGTCGAACTCGGTGCGACCGCGATCCAGATCGACGCGCCCCAGTATCCCCTGCTCGTCGATCCGACCTGGCGAGACTTCTACGCGAGTCGCGGCTGGCCCGCCGAGCGGTGGCTCGAGATGGGGCTCGAGCTCGACAACCACGTCATCGGCGACCACCCCGGCGTGACGTTCAGCTTCCACCTCTGCCGGGGAAACCAGGGGAGCCGCTGGCTCGTCTCGGGCGGCTACGACTGGCTCGCCGAGCGCGTCTTCCCGGCGATCAACGCACAACGCCTGATGCTCGAGTACGACGACGAGCGCTCGGGCGACTTCGCTCCGCTCGCACACGTTCCTGAGGGCACGGTCGCCGTCCTCGGGCTCGTGACGACGAAGACGGGCCGGCAGGAGACCGTCGACGAGCTCGCCGGACGGATCCGCAAAGCGAGTGCATTCGTCCCGCTCGAGCGCCTTGCGCTCTCTCCGCAATGCGGGTTCGCCACCTCGATCGTCGGAAACGCCCTCTCGCGCGAGGACGAGCTGACGAAGCTCCGAACGATCGCCGAGACCGCTGCCGTGGTCTGGGGATGACCGTCGTCCTGACGGGGCACCACCTGACCCTCGACGAGCTCGTTCGGGCCGCCCGCGAGGGCGAGACGGTCGAGCTTGCGAACACGGCCGTGCGGCAGATGGCGGAGTCGCGCGGCCTGGTCGAACACGTCCTCGAACGAGGCGACCCCGTGTACGGGATGACCACGGGCGTCGGGATGCGGAAGAAGGTCAGAATCGCGGCCGACGAGCACGAGTCCTTCAACCGTGCGTTGATCGTCAATCACCGGATCGGTCAGGGCCCTCCGTTTCCGGAGGATGTCGTTCGCGGCGCCATGGTCCGACTCGCGAACTCGTTCGCAACGGGCCTGCCGGGCGTGCGCCCGGAGCTCGCAGCGTCCATCGTCGATGCATTGAACACGGGCGAGGCGCCGACCGTTCGTTCGCTCGGGTCGCTCGGCCAGGCCGACCTCGCGCCGATGGCTGACCTCGCCTACCGGCTCTTCGCCGACGTGCCCCTCGCGCCGAAAGAGGGCGTTGCGCTCCTGAACAGCGGAGCGTTCTCGACGAGCCTCGCGGCACTTGCCCTTTCGGATGCGACGCGTCTCGCCGACGCGCTGGACGTCGCGGGAGCGCTCGACCTCGAGGCCTTCGCGGCGAACCTGACGATGCTCCACCCGAGGGTCGCGCGAGACACGTCCGTACCCCGGCCTGGCGGCGACGGTGCAGCGGCTGCGGAGCGATCCTGGCGGGGAGCTACCTGTGGGAGGAGGGCGCCGCGCGCAACCTGCAGGACCCGCTGACCTTCCGGTGCATCGCGCAGATGCATGGTGCGCTCCGTGACGTGCTTGCCTTCACGCGGCGCGCCGTCGACATCGAGCTCAACGCATCGCAGGACAACCCACTCCCGGTCCCTGACGAACGCCGCATCGTGTCGGTCGCGAACTTCGACGTGCTGCCGCTCGCAGCCGCGCTCGACTACCTCCGGATCGGGTTCGCGCCAGTGATTGCCGCCGCCTGCGAGCGATCCGTCAAGCTCCTCCAGGGGTATCTGACCGGGCTGCCGGATGGGCTCGCCCCGCGCTCGGGGCTCGCCGAGAACTCTCCCTCCGAGTTCGGCGTGACGGCGCAGGCGCTTGCGGCCGAGGCGCGTCTCCTTGCCCAGCCCGTCTCCTACGAACTCGTCTCGACGATGCATGCCGAGGGGATCGAGGACCGGATGACGATGGCCCCGCTCGCGGCCCGCCGGCTCGCCGAGATGGTGGCCCTCACGGAGCGGCTCGTCGCCATCGAGCTCGTCCTCGCCTCCCAGGCCGTCGATCTGCGCGGGAAGCGCCCGCTCGGCGAGGCAACGGGACGCGCCTATGCACTCGTGCGTGAGCGCATCCCGTTCATGGGCGAGGGTGACCCTGTCCCGCACGATCTCGAGCCGGTCGTCGAGCTCGTCCGAAGCGGCGCGTTCGCCTGACGGCTCAAGCCTTGACGAATACGCGGCCGTCGCGCACGTCGGCCGGGTAGACGGCCACGCGCATCGACGCGTCGTCCCGGCATCGACCTGTCTCGAGGTCGAACTCCCAGCCGTGCCAGGGGCAGCGCAGCACCGCCTCAGCCGTCAATGCGTACCGGCCCGGAGTCCCGACGACACGCTCTCGGACGGTGCCGAGACAGAGGGGCGCCCCGCTGTGCGGGCAGCGGTTGCGCACCCCGACGGGGTGACCGCCGAGGGGATCACGGACGACACCCACCTCTCGCCCACCGATCCGGGCGACGAGGCGCCCGGTGCGCTCGAGCTCCTCGAGCGACCCGACGTCGCGCCATTCAGTCACGCGGGGACGAGTCCGAGGCGCTCGCCGTAGAGCTCGGCGGCGCTGTCGTGCATCACGCGCTCGCGCCACGCCTCGGGCAGGCGCTTCAGCATGTAGGCCGGATCGTCACCGTCCCAGTGCGGATAGTCGGACGCGAAGCAGAGGATGTCCGGCGCACCGGCCGCTTCGAGCATCTCGAAGAGCAGGGCGTCATGGCCGTCCGTGTGCTCGAGGGGCTGCGTCGTGAACCTCACGTGCTCGCGGGCGACCTCGCTCGGCCTGCGCTCGAGCCACGGGGTGTCAGCCCGAAGCGCGCGCCAGTTCGTGTCGAGCCGCCAGAGAATGCCGGGAAGCCAGGCGAGGCCGCCCTCGAGAAGAAGCACCTTGAGAGAGGGAAGCCGCTCGAAGACACCGTGGCAGATCAACGAAACGAGGTGCGCCATGATGCTGCCCGCCGACCCGAGCGTGTGCCACTCGATGTAGAACGTCGGCATGCCGGCACCGCCGGGCGGGGCTGCGAGCCCCATTCCTTCCCCGCCGGAGTGGATCGCGACGGGAAGCCCGCACTCGGCGGCCGCCTCGAAGATCGGGAGGTACCGAGGCTCGCCGTACGGACGCTCGGAACCGCCGACGAGAGCAACGTGCACGAAGCGTGGATCCTCAGCTACGCGGCGAATCTCCGCGGCCGCCGCGAGCGGATCCTGCGCAGGGCAGACGATCCCCCCGCGAAGACGCGGATCCGCTTCGAGCCATCGTTCCCGGATCCACTCGTTGTGAGCCCGCGCGAACTCGGCCGCACGGTACGGGCTCGAGACGAGCGAGACGTAGATCGCGTCGTCGCCGTTGAGGACGCCAGCTCGGACGTCGAAGGGGTCGAGGACGTCGCGGACGACCTCGGCCGCCGTGGAGCCCGGCGGGTGCGCGCCTTCGTGCTCGATGTCCTGGCGAAAGAACGAGCTCGGGTGCGACCACGGATACCCGGGCAGGCCGAGCAAGGGCCCCTGCAGCCGGAACCACTCGCGCTGCGACGGCTCGACGTACTCGAGGAACTCCTCTGCATCGCCGATCTGCGGATGAATATCGCAGTCGATCACGGTCCCGATCCTACTTGGCCGTCGGCCTCAGCTGGAGCGTCTCCGCGGACAGCATGACCAGAACGAGGGCGACGAGCGTCGGCACGGCGGTCACCGCGAATGCCCCCTTGAAGCCGACTATCTGGGCTACGAACCCGGCGACGAGCGGGCCCAGGGTGAAGCCGAGGTCGCCGGCGAAGCGAAACACCCCCACGCCGAGAGCGTAGTCCGAGCGCGGCAGAACGTCCGCCAGCATCGCCGCCGGAGGCACTCCGGCGAACCCTGATGCGACCCCCAGCAACGCCAGGACGATCCCGAAGAGGATCACCGTGTCGGTCCAGCCGACGACGACGGTCGTGATCGCTAGCGCGGCAAGGGCGGGAACCATGACGAATCGTCGGCCCTTGCGGTCGGCCAGGCTCCCGGCCGGGTAGAGCACGACGAGCTCCGCGGCCAGGAGCACGGCCAGCACCACCCCGATCCCGACTGTCGACATCCCCAACGCGTCCCGTGCGAAAAGCGGGATGAGCGTGTCGACGACAGCCGCGATCATCCAGAGGTACGCGAGGTTCGTGACGTTCACCATGACGAACCCGCTGCGCTTGAAGAGCCTCCCGATCTCCGCCATACCGAGCCGTGTGGCCGACTGACCGTCCTGCGAGAAACCCGCGTGCGGAACGAAGACGAGGTAGAGGAGCGCTCCGAGGACGGCCGTGCCGGCGGTGAAGAAGAGCGGCGCCGCGACACCGAGGACGTGGGCGATGATCCCCGCGAGGAACCCACCGGCGACGATCGCCACGTTGAACGACCCGTAGAAGACGCTCAGCGTCCGCGCGAGCCGGCCGGCCGGAACGAGCTTCAGGATCTCGCTGTACAGCGCCGCGAAGACGAGGGCCGACCCGACGCCTGCGGCCCCCCAGGTCACGACGGCGATCCAGTACCCGGGCGCGAGCCCCGTTGCGAGCGCGCCCGCGCCGAGCACGAGCAGTCCGCCGATCGCCGCCCGGCGCTCCCCGGCCCGGTGGACGACGAAACCGCTCGCGAGATCCGTTCCAAGGCGTGCGAACGCGTACACCGAGATCAGCACTCCCGCGCCGCCGTAACCGACCCCGAACGACCTGGCGAAGAGCGGCAGGATCGGCAGCACGAGTCCTGCCCCGAACATCATCACGAACGCGACGAGAATCACGGTGCGGACGCCGCGATCCGCGAGGATCAGGCGAACCGTGACGCGCTCTGGCGCAGGCGCCGTCACCTCACCGGCGTCGGAAAGCGGCGCTGTACCGCTCGCCCGCCACGCCCGTCGCCATTGCACCCTCCGAGCGGTAGCGCTCGTGAAGCCGCGAGAGAGCAGCCCGGTCGATCGTGACTCCGAGGCCCGCGTCTTCGGGAACCGGCAGCGTGCCGTTCTTCGGGCTGTAGTGGCCCTCCTCGATCGCAACATCGGCCGTGAAGCGGAACAGCGACTGGTGCGGTCGGATCATGGACGGCTCCGCGGCCGTCAGGTGAAGGTACACCGCAGTCATGATCCCGGCGTCACCGCTGTAGCACCAGAAGTCGATCCCGAATGCCTCACACGCGCGCAGGAAATCCTGCGTCCGGCGGATCCCGCCGAGCTCGGCGACGTCCAGACAGAACGCGTCTGGCACACCGACCCTGACTGCCCTGGCGAGATCCGGCTCGTGCGTCGAGAAGGAGACCGGGTAGCCGTCAGCCCGCAGCCGCGCCGTCTCGTCGAGCGTCCGGCACGGGTCCTCGAGCCACCCGACCCCGAGCTGGGCCAGCTCCGAGACGACCCGTCGCGCCGTGGGAACGGTGAACGCACCGTTCGCGTCGAGGCGTAGCAGCCGGTCGCCGAGCGAGGACGCGAGCGCCCGCACCATCGCGAGCTCCTCGTCGACGGCCAACACGCCGAGCTTGCCCTCGAACCACGGAGAGCCGTGCTCGGCGACCATCCCCTCGCAGTAGCCGACGACCGCCTCAGGCGTCTCCTCGGCCCCGTGACGGAGGGCGAAATACTCGGTGAACGCGACGTCGTCGCGGACGCGGCCGCCGAGCAGGTCGACGAGCGGGCGCCCGGCCCGGCGCGCGCGGAGGTCCCAGAGCGCGATCTCGATCCCGCCGAAGGCACGCCGCGCCGTCGCACTCTCCGACCAGGGCGAGAAGCCGGTGTGGGAGAGAGCACGCCCCTCGCAGCCGTTCAGGTCGTCGATGCCCAGGCCAACCAGCGTGGAACCGATCGCCTCGACATCGCAAACCAGGTCACCGTGGGGGGTTTCGCCGATTCCGACTACGCCGTCCTCGTCCTCGACCTCGACGACAGTCGTCGTGAAGCTCCCGAGCGAGCCGAACGCGAACCGGTACGGCGCGACCATCGGGACGTTCGCGGCCGTTGCCCGGACTGCCTTGATGCGCATGGGGAGAACCTATCGCGGCTCGGCGCCGGCCTGGTGACGAGCTGACTGCGGGGATGTCTGCTCGCGCGCGACCAAGATTCTCATCTGTCGAGAATTTCGCCCTCCACGCGAAGGTCACGTGAGCAGCATCTCAGCAAGCGGCAAGGTATCTTTGGACGCTTCACGGCGGGCGTGGTGACGACTCCGCTGCCGCTGCCTGGACTAACCACTCACCCTGCATCACGTCTCTTTCAGTGCAGGGACTGTTGACACGGAAAGCCCGAGGTGCAATAAGCCGCGAAGGCGAGGAGAGGGAGGATCGACCCAATGGACGAGACCCAGCACAAGGTCGACCAGATCCGCAAGGAGCGGAGCGAGGTCGAGAACCACATCATCGACGAGTACGCGGCCGGCAGGCTGAGCCGGCGCGACTTCGTCCGCCGCGGAACGGTGATCGGCATGTCGATCCCGCTGGTCGCGTTCCTGGCTGCAGCCTGCGGCGGCGGCTCGGACTCGAGTGGCGGCGAGACGACCACTCCGGAAGATACGGGTGGGGCGGCGGCAACCGGCGCAGCCGGCGAGACGACCGAAACGGCTGCGGCACCGGCCGGGGGAACCCTCAAGTTCGGGGTTACCACGCCCGCGGGGACGCTCAACCCCGTCACGATTCTCGACCAGGGCGGCCTCTGCATGAACGGCATCTGCGGCGAGTTCCTCACGCTCTCGATCGGCAAGCCGGAGGTGCTCCCGGCACTCGCCGAGAGCTGGACCCCGAACGACGACCTGACGGAGTGGACCTTCAAGATCAAAGAGGGCGTCACGTTCAACGACGAAGCCGCCACGCCGATGACGGCAAAGGACGTCGCCTACACATTCAACCTCCATGCCGATCCGGCGAACAAGGCAAACGCGCTCTCGGCCCTCGGCGGCGTCCTCACGACCGGCAACGCCGTAGCGACCGACGACACGACCGTCGTCTTCACGCTCGACGGGCCGAACTACGGCTGGCCGAACATCGTCTCCTCGGACAACTACAACCTGATCATCCTGCCAGAGAACTACGATCCGACCGACTGGGACAACACCTTCATCGGCACTGGGCCGTTCACGAGAGCGTCGTACACGCCCAAGGTCGGGGCCAGCCTCGTACGCAACGCGAACTACTGGGGCACGCCGCCACTGCTCGACGGCATCGAGGTCACGTTCTACGAGGACGAGCAGGCACATATCCTCGCGCTCGTCGGAGGCCAGGTCGACGGCATCGACCAGTTCGGCGCCGTCGGCGGCCAGGCCATCCTCGGCGATCCCGACAAGTTCACCGTCCTCCAGGCGATCGGCACGCCCCACCGCGAGCTGTCGATGCGCAACGACATGAAGCCGTTCGACG
Organism: uncultured Thermoleophilia bacterium; assembly: GCA_963710975.1. Taxonomy (GTDB): domain Bacteria; phylum Actinomycetota; class Thermoleophilia; order Gaiellales; family Gaiellaceae; genus JBBQXH01. The sequence continues at coordinate 166,786 of CAVQCG010000005.1, forward strand.
ACAAGCGCGTCCGGCAGGCGATTGCACTGTCGCTGAACCGGCCACAGATCATCGACACGCTCTGGAAGGGACTCGCCGACCTCGGGAACGACAGCCCGATGGCCCCGTTCTATCCCCAGACGGACACGTCGATCCCGCAGCGGGAGCAGGATCTCGCCAAGGCGAAGCAGCTTCTCTCCGACGCTGGGTACCCGAACGGCTTCAAGACCCAGATGAACGTCGCCAAGACCGTCGAGGTGCCGCAGTACGCGCAACTCGTCCAGGCGTCGGCCAAGGAGATCGGGGTCGAGATCAACCTCGTCGTCCAGGATCTCTCGACCTACTATGGCGACGGCGTCTTCGGATCGTCCCCATGGCTCGACTCGATCATGAGCCTCGTCGACTACGCCCACCGGAGCGTGCCGAACACGCTCCTCCAGGCTCCGCTCACGTCCAAGGGCACGTGGAACGCGGCGCATTTCAAGAACCCGGAATACGACGCGCTCGTCCCGCAGTACATCGAGACGGGCGATCTCCAGACGCAGAAGAAGATCGCCGGCCAGATCCAGACGCTCCTCCTCGACGAGACGCCCATCATCTACGCCTACTTCTACAAGTTCCTCTCGGGCTTCACGAACAACGTCAGCGGCGTCGTGTCGACGGCGGTGGGTCAGGCCTTCTTCGGCCAGACCTCCATCTCCGCATGAACCAGACCACCGTGTGCCGGCGGGAAGATTCCCGCCGGCACACGGCTCCAGGACGGCCGTGACCCGCTTCGTCTTGCGCCGCCTCGGGCTCGCGCTCATCACGCTCTGGCTCGTCAGCGTGATCGTCTTCGTCGGCGCCCAGGTCCTGCCCGGCAACCCCGGGCGGGCGATCGCCGGCCCATTCGCCGACCAGGCAGTCGTCGTGGCTATCAACAAGCAGCTCGGCTACTACGACTCGCTCCTGTCGCGGTACTGGGACTGGTTGAGTGGCTTCCTGCACGGAGACATGGGAACGTCGTACATCTTCAAGGTTCCCGTCTCGGAGCTCATCGGCCACGCACTCGTCAACTCGCTCAAGCTGGCGGCCGTTGCGTTCGTGATCGTCGTGCCGCTCAGCATCATCGGCGGTGTCTTCGCGGCCCTCCACGTCGGTCGCCCGGCCGACCGGGTGATCACGGTCACAGGGCTGTCGCTCTCGACCGTGCCGGACTTCGTCACCGGCATCGTGCTGATCATGGTGTTCGGAATCTGGCTCGACTGGCTGCCGATCACCGCGACCGCACCGGCAGGGAGCGGCGTCTTCACGCAGATCAAGTATCTCCTCCTTCCCGCGCTCGCACTCACGGCCGTGCTCTTCGGATACATCGCCCGGATGGCCCGAGCCGGCACCGTGGCCTCGCTCGACTCTGACTACGCACGCACCGCCGTCCTCAAGGGCTTGCCTCGCCGTACCGTGGTGCGCACGCACGTCCTGCGAAACTCGCTCCTGCCGACGATCACCGTGATCGCGGTTCAGATGGGATACCTCCTCGGTGGGCTCGTCGCGATCGAGCTGCTCTTCAACTACAACGGCATCGGGCGCCTGATCTACGATGCAGCCCGCAAGAAGGACTTCCCGGTGCTCCAGTCCGGCGTCCTCACGGTGGCGATCGTGTACGTCGTCGCGACGCTCGCCGCCGATCTCCTGTACTCGGTGCTGAACCCCCGGATTCGTCACGCAGGGCGCGAATGACGACCACAGAGGCTCCAGCCGCACCCGACACCAGCGAGCTGAAGACAGCTCGCCGCGAGACCCGGCGCGCGCTGCTGCGCTCGCCGACGTTCATGGTCGGCGCGCTGGTCGTCCTCTGGTGGGTCATCTGCGCAGCCTTCGGCCAGTGGTTCGCGCCGTACGACTACCTGTTGCCTTCGAGCGACATTCTCCAGTCTCCATCGAGTGCGCACTGGTTCGGCACCGACCAGATCGGCCGTGACGTTCTCTCGCGAGTGATCGTCGGCGCCCGGAGCATCATCGTCGTCTCGCTGCTGGCGACACTCCTCGGCACGGCGCTCGGAACCGCCCTCGGCCTCGTGATGGGCTACTTCCGAGGTTTCGTCGACGAGGGCCTGTCCCGCATCGTCGACGCGTTCCTGGCGATCCCGCTCGTTGTGCTCGCGATCCTCGTGATCACAGCCCTCGGTCCGTCGAGCTGGACGGTCATCGTCGTGATCGGCATCGTCTTTGCGCCGATCATCGCGCGGACGGTCAGGTCGACGGTTCTCAGCGAGAGGGAGCTCGACTATGTGTCCGCCGCCCGGCTCCGTGGCGAGGGCGCGACCCATGTCCTGTTCGTCGAGATCCTCCCGAACGTGCTCCCGCCGATCATCGTCGAGTTCACCGTTCGCCTCGGCTACGCGATTTTCGCGGTCGCGACGCTCTCTTTCCTCGGCTTCGGCATCCAGCCGCCGTCGCCCGACTGGGGCCTGCAAATTGCGGAGAACTACGGGCTGATCTCGGGGAACATCTGGTGGCCGACGCTCTTCCCGGCTCTTGCGATCGCGACGCTCGCCGTCGCCGTCAATCTCGTCGCCGACGGGATCCAGGCGGTGGTCGACCGGTGAGCGTCACAACGGCCAACGCGCTCGACGTCGTCGACCTCGACGTCGCGTACCGGATCCGCGGGCACGACCGCCAGGTGCTGCGAGGGCTCACGTTCCACATCGAACAGGGCGAGAGCTACGGACTCGTTGGCGAATCCGGCTGCGGGAAGTCGACGGCCGCCTTTGCGGTAATCGGCTACCTCTCGCGCAACGGGCGCGTCCGCGAGGGCCAGATCAGCGTCGATGGCCGCGACGTACTCGGGATGGGCCCTCCCGACCTCCGTGACCTCCGCTCCAAGAGCGTCTCGATGGTCTACCAGGATCCGAGCAGGGCGCTGAACCCGTCGATCCGAGTCGGGAAGCAGATCGCCGAGGTCTACGCACTCGGAGGCGCGAGCGCCGGCGAGGCGGCAACTCGCAGCGAGGAGATGCTCCGCAAGGTCCAGATCGCCGACCCGGCCTCCGTGATGCAGCGCTATCCACATCAGCTGTCGGGCGGCATGCAGCAGCGGATCGTGATCGCCATGGCGCTGGCGAAGGATCCGACCCTCCTCATCCTCGACGAGCCGACCACGGGTCTCGACGCGACCGTGGAGGCAGAGGTGCTCGAACTCGTGCTCAACCTCCGCCAGGAGTTCGGCACGAGCGTCCTCTTCATCTCGCACAACCTCGGAGTCATCGCAAAGATGTGCGACCGCGTCGGCGTGCTCTACGCGGGCAAGCTCGTCGAGGAAGGCCCGGCCCGGGCGCTCTTCGACGACGCGCGCCACCCGTACACGGTCGGGCTCCTGCGCTGTATCCCGCGCGGCGGGCAGCGCAAGGATCACGGCCGACTCGACACGATCCCCGGCTTCCTGCCCTCCCCGGGGGCCGACCTGCCGGGCTGCGTGTTCGCCGACCGCTGCGCACTCGCCGACGAGCGATGCCAAACCGAAGAGCCGCCCGCAGTCGACCTCGGGAACCGCTCGACACGCTGCTACTACCACGAGCGTGCGCAGTCGATACCGCGCGTCATCCCGTCGGAGCTCGGAGAGCCCGTCGTGTTCGACCGCGCGGCCACGCCGGTTATCCGGGCGGAGTCCGTCTCGAAGACCTTCCGGCAATCCGGGCAGCGGATCCACGCTCTCTCCGACGTGTCGGTGGACGTCTGGCCGGGTGAGACGCTCGGCCTCGTCGGCGAGTCGGGAAGCGGTAAGACGACGTTCGCGCGAGTGCTCCTCGGCATCACGGCGCCCGACGAGAACTCTGCCATCGAGCTCGACGGGAAGCCGCTCCCGGCAACGATCGGGAAGCGGTCGAGAGATGACATCAGATCGATCCAGATCGTCTTCCAGAACCCCGACTCCGCCCTCAACCAGCGCCACACGGTGCGCAGGATCGTCGGTCGGGCGCTGACGCGGCTCGGCGGATTACACGGCAAGGCTCGCGACGAGCGCCTGGTCGAGCTGACGCGCTCCGTTCGGCTTGCGGATCGCTACCTGACCGTCCGGCCCGCCTCGCTTTCGGGCGGGCTCAAGCAGCGGGTCGCCATCGCGCGTGCATTCGCCGGTAACCCCGAGGTCGTCGTCTGCGACGAGCCGACGTCCGCGCTCGACGTGTCCGTGCAGGCGGCGATCCTGAACCTCCTCGCGGAGCTCCAGCGCGACGATCGAACCGCCTACGTCTTCATCTCCCACGATCTCGGCGTCGTGCGCTACCTCTCCGACCGGATCGCCGTCCTCTATCTCGGCCGCCTGATGGAGCTCGGTGACGCCGAGCGCGTCTTCTCTGGGCCGCACCATCCGTACACCGAGGCGCTCCTCTCCGCCGTTCCCACGATCGACGGAGCCGAGCGGCTGCGCATCCGGCTCGAGGGTGATATTCCGAGCGCCGCCGACCCACCGTCCGGGTGCGTGTTCCACACTCGCTGCCCGCGGAAGATCGGCGAGATCTGCGAGACGCAGGAGCCGCCCCTCGCCGAGGCCGAGTCCGGCCATCTGCTGCGCTGCCACATCCCGATCGACGAGCTACGCGAGCTGCAGGCGCTGCCGACGGACGGCGCACCGTCCCGCACCCCGGCCGAGAGCGGGACGTGAAGATTCGCGGGGCCGTGCTGCCCCGTACGGGCGCGCCTCTCGAGGTCACCGAGCTCGACCTCGCGCCACCCGGGCCGGGCGAGGTGCTCGTCCGGCTGTATGCCAGCGGCGTCTGCCACTCCGACCTGAACGCGATCGACGGTACGGCCGAGACGCGCTGCCCCGCGGTCCTCGGCCACGAGGGCGCGGGAGTCGTGGAGGACGTCGGGTCAGGGGTATCACTCCGGCCCGGGACGCACGTCGCGCTCTCGTGGCTTCCGTGGTGCGGTCGCTGCGAGGAGTGCCTGCGCGATCTGCCGCATCTCTGCCGAACGGCCTGGTCGGCGATGGGGCACGGTGGGCTCTTCGACGGGACGCCTCGGCTTTCGCGGAGACGGCGAGCCCGTCTACCACTACTCGCTGCTCTCGACGTTCGCGGACCACGCCGTCGTCGCCGAGCGCTCGTGTATCCCGATTCCGGACGACGTCCCCTTCGACGTTGCGTCGCTCATCGGCTGCGCGATCGCGACGGGCGTTGGTGCCGTCTGGCGAACAGCAGGCGTCCGGCCGGGCGACCGGGTCTGCGTCATCGGCTGCGGCGGAGTCGGCCTCTCCGCTCTTCTCGCTGCCGTCGCAGCAGGAGCCGAGCCGGTGATAGCCGTGGATCTCGCCGACGAGAAGCTGGCTGCCGCGGAATCGCTCGGAGCAACCGCAACGGTTCGCTGGGCAGGCGACGCCGAGTCAACCGCGGCGCTCGTGCGCGACGTCTCCGGTGGTGGCGTCGACTACGCGATCGAGGCAACCGGGAGGCCCGAGGCATCGACGTGCGCGTTCCTCGCCTGCCGGGCTCGCGGCGCCGCAGTGCTGATCGGCATCCCGCGGGCAGACGCAACAGTGACGTTCCCCGCGCTCCAGATCCCGAGAACCGAGCGTCGCATCCTCGGCTCGATCTACGGATCCTCGAAGCCCGAGCGGGACTTCCCGGCGATCCTCGGGCTCTACCGGTCCGGGCGGCTGCCGCTCGATCGGCTGATCTCCCACCGCCTCCCGCTCGACGGAGTGACGGAGGCATTCGACCTGATGCACACCGGCACAGCGCTCCGCGTCGTCCTCGATCTCAACGGAGGTTCCGACAGATGAAGGATCAGCTTGACGGACGGATCGGCGAGGCCTGGTCGGGCGAGGTTCCGAACGGCAGCCACATCAACGTGATCGTCGCGCGGCGAGGCTCGGCCACCGCGGCGGCCCTCACGGGCGCTCTCGCCTCCCCGCGTCCTGGCCACCTCCCCTTCCTCGCCTGCCTCGAGCCGGGAACGCTCGTGCGGCCGACCACCATCGTCGTCAACAAGTCGACGCTCGAGGGCGACACGCTCCCGCGCATCACGTGGGGCGCGGCGCAGCTCGGGATCGCCCAGGGTGTCCTGGACGCGGTGGCGAACGGCGTCATCGACGCGAACGACGCCCCGGAGCTTCTTCTGCTGGTCGCAGTCTGGGTCGATCCCGCGGCATTCGACGAGACGGCCGTCAAGCGTGCGAACCGCGAGGCGACGGGCGCGGCAATCGCAGACGCGTTCACGCCTCCGGCCGCGAAAGACGTTCGCCGGCTGGCAAAGCAGCGCGAGCGCGCGACGAACGCGTACTACGGCGGCACCTGAGTTGAAGATCACCGCGATCGAGACACGTCGGTACGCCTTCGTGCTCGACCCGCCGTTCCGGGCCGCCTGGGACCCTGTGCCGCGGACGAGCCTCGAGGCCACGCTCGTCGCAGTCCACGCCGACGACGGGGTCACCGGGTACGCGAGTGGCGACCACCTGCCGGATCTGCCGGAGCTCCAGCGGCTCCTCGTCGGCGTCGATCCGCGACGAACCGAGGTCGTCCGGGAGATCTGCGAGACCGTCGACTTCCACGGCGGCCGTCCGTGGACCGTCGAGGTGGCTGTCTGGGACCTCGTCGGTCGCGCCCTCGATCAGCCGCTCTGGCGCCTCCTCGGCGGCCGCTCGGAGCGAATCCTCGCGTATGCGTCGAGCGGGGAGCCCGTCAACCCTGACGAGCGCGCCCGCCGCGCCGTCGAGCTGCGCGACCGCGGCGTGAAGGCCATGAAGATCCGCTTCCAGGACGACGACTGGCGCAACGATATCGAGCTCGTCGAGCGCGTCCGCGACGCGGTGGGATCGTCCATGGAACTCATGGTCGACGCGAACCACGGCTGGCGGATGGCCGGCGACCGTACGCCGCGCTGGGACCTCGTGACGGCGACGCAGTGTGCACGCGCGCTCGAACCCCTCGGCGTCTTCTGGTTGGAAGAGCCCCTCCGCACCGACGACGTCGAGGGATACGGCCTTCTCCGTCAGCGCACCTCGCTGAGAATCGCGGCCGGCGAGATGGTTCGGCACCTGTCCGATGCTCGTGACCTGATCCTCCGCGGCGGGGTCGACGTCATCCAGCCGGACGTCGTTCTCGCAGGTGGTATCGGGGGCTGTCGCCGCATCGCGGAGATGGCTGACCTCTGCGGGCGGGCGTTCTCTCCGCACACCTGGACGAACGGATACGGGCTGCTCGCGAACCTCCACCTCGCGCTCGCCGTCTCGACCTGTCCCTACCTGGAGGTTCCGCTCGACCCACCGGCCTGGACACCGGCCCGGCGCGATTGGCTGCTTCCGTCGCCGCTCGAGATCGCCGCCGACGGAACGATCGCACCGCCTGACGGCCCTGGGCTCGGCGTCACGCCCGACCTCGACGCGCTCGAGGCCTACCGGGTCGCCTGATTCCGGCAGGATTCGCGTCATGGAACCCCAGAACGGCCGAATGGAGGTCAGGGCCGCGGTTCTCCACGAAGCGAGGGCTCCCCTCACCGTCGAGACCGTGCTTCTCGACCCTCCGAAGCCCGGCGAGGTGCTCGTCCGGATCGCGGCAGCGGGGGTGTGTCACTCCGACCTCCACCTCGCCGAGGGAAATCTCGGAGAGGGACGATGGCCGACGGTCCTCGGGCACGAAGGGGCGGGGGTCGTGGAGGCCGTCGGCGACGGCGTCACGCGGGTCGCGCCCGGGGAGCCTGTCGCCCTCTGCTTCCTGCCCGCCTGCGGTGAATGCCGCCGCTGCCTCGGAGGACAGCGGAACCTCTGCGAACGTGGGTCGAACGCCTCGTTTGCAGGAACCATGCTCGACGGGACTCACCGGCTGCACCTCGTGGACGAGGAGCCGCTGAAGCACTTCCTCGGCATCGCCTGTTTCGCAGAGCTATGCGTCGTAGCCGAGGCCTCGGTCGTTCCCCTCCCGGGGGCGCTGCCGTTGTGGCAGGCATCGCTGATCGGCTGCGGAATCGTCACCGGGTTCGGTGCCGTGCGCAACGCCGCCCGCGTTGCTGCAGGAGACAGCGTCTGCGTCGTCGGCTGCGGGGGCGTCGGCCTCCAGGTGATTGCCGCTGCACGGCTTGCCGGTGCCGATCCGATCGTCGCCGTCGATCTGCTCCCAGAGAAGCTCGAGCTCGCGCTGGGCCGCGGGGCAACGCACGCAGTCGACGCGTCCGTCGACGATCCCGTTCGCGTGGTGCACGGGCTCACCGACGGCGGCGCCGACCACGCGTTCGAGGTCGTCGGCCGGCCCGAGACGATCCGGCTCGCCTGGGAGACACTCCGTCCCGGGGCAACGGCCGTGGTCGTCGGTGTGGCCTCTGTCGGAGTAGAGGCATCTGTCCCGGCGCTCGACCTCCTCGCCGAGAAGTCGCTCCGCGGCTCGTTCTATGGGTCGGGTGACCCGGCCGCGGAGATCGCCGAGCTCGCGCTGGTGGCGGCGGGAGGAGACCTGGACATCGCCGGGGTCGTGTCCCATGTCACCGACCTCGAAGGGATCAACGACGCATTCGATCGCCTTCGACGTGGAGAAGGGATCCGAACCGTCGCCGTACTGGATCCAGTGCTGGCAGGCATTCGGCCGGGGTGAGGCTCGCGGCCTGCCGCGTAAAGGATCTATCCTCCGCCCCGTGAACGAGAACGAAATCGTCGTATTCGTCGAGATCCCCGCTGGGTCTCGGAACAAGTACGAGTTCGATCCAGAGCTGGGTGGGATCGTCCTCGACCGGAGACTCTTCACGTCGATGAGCTATCCGGCCGACTACGGATATATCGAGGGAACGCTCGGTGCGGATGGTGACCCGCTCGATGCGCTGGTGCTGGTCGGCGACCCGACGTTCCCCGGCTGCCGGATCCGCGTCCGGCCGATCGGAGTCTTCTACATGACCGACGAGAAGGGTGCAGACGAGAAGGTTCTCTGCACGTCGCTGCGCGATCCCGCCTGGAACCGCGTCCACGACATCCACGACCTGCAGCCCGAGTTCCGGGATGAGATCGAGCACTTCTTCCAGGTGTACAAGGATCTCGAGAAGAAGAAGACCGCAACTCGCGGCTTCGGCAACCGTGCCGAAGCGATGACGACGATCGCGGCCGCGCGGATGCGCCTCTCCGGCACCCTGCACGACGGCTAGCCGCTCGATCGGAACCGGCCTGTTCGTTGCCTACCGTCGACGTCCACCAGCACATGTGGCCGGAGCCTTTCATCGACGCGCTCGCCCGCCGTTCGGCGCCGCCATGCCTCGACGGCCGCCTGCTACGACTCCCCCGCGAGCTGGACTCGGAGGTCGATCTCGAGGCCCATCGCCTCGACGCGCGCCTCTGCCTGCTCGACCGGGACGGCATCGACGTCGCCCTGATCTCGCTTCCCCCGGCCCATGTGATGGACGGCGAGGGGGCGCTCGCAGACATCTACCACCAGAGCATGCTCGACCTCGTTGCTACGTCGGGAGGGCGGCTCCGGGCGCTCGCGGCGGGTGCATGTCGTCCGGGCTTTGCCGGAGCGTGCGTCTCCGCAGAATCGCTGGTAGCCGGAATCGATCCCCTGCTCGAGGAACTGCGACGGGCTGGCCAGCTCCTGTTCGTCCATCCCGGGCCACCCCGCGAGCTTCCGCAGGGCGCGCCGCTCTGGTGGGGAGCTGTCGTCGACTACACCGCGCAGATGCAGGCCGCCTATGCAACGTGGCTCGCCCGTGACGCCGACCGGTTCTCGTCGATTCCGGTGATCTTCTCGATCCTCGCGGGTGGGGCTCCAATCCAGCTCGAGCGGATGCGCTCACGCGGCTTCGACGACCGTGAGGCGATCCATCCGAACGTCTTCTTCGACACCTCCTCATACGGGCGCCGGGCACTCGAGCTGTGCCTTTCGACATTCGGCGTCAACCAGCTCGTCTACGGCAGCGATGTACCGGTCATCGACCCGAGACCGACGCTCCAGGCCGTGCGCGGATTCGGCGAGGCAGTCGAGGCGATCGTCATGCGGGACACGCCCGGCCGGATGCTCGACGGATTACGATAAGCGCGTGGACGCCGTCACTGCCTGGATCGCCGAACGGATCCCCGCAAACGAGGATCTTCCGCAGTCGCGTCTCGCCGAGCTTTCCGTCGAGCTCGGCGCCCAGCAGGAGCTCTGGCGCCACCTCGTCAAGCACGATCCCGACGAGCGCATCTATGCCGAGCTCTACCGAGACGTGCACCTCGACGTTTGGCTCGTCTGCTGGGACGACCAGCAGGACACGGGCCTGCACGACCATGATTCGTCGTGCGGTGCGGTCTACGTGGTGGACGGCACCCTGGCTGAGGATCGGCTCCTGTTCCGGGACGGTGCGATTCAGCGCGTGAGCCACCAGCGTGCCGCAGGAGAAGTCTTCGATTTCGATGCGGCGAGGATCCACTGCGTTCGCCACGGGGGCGGCGGGCCGGCGGTTTCGCTCCACTTCTATTCGCCGGCACTCTGGCGGATGGGGTTCTACGCGTACGACAGCGGCGGGAACCTCTGCCGAACCTCCGTGACCTACGCCGACGAGATGTGGGCCCGCCCCAGCGGGCTCGTCGATCTCGAGGTGTGACCAAGCTGCCGACGCCGCTCGAGGCGGCGGACGAAGCGCTGGCGGGTCGCCCTGAGGTCTACCTGAAGCGAGAGGACGTGCACGAGCTCGGCGCGTTCAAGTGGCGCGGCGCTCTGCCGGTCGTCGAGGCGTATCGGGAAGCTGGCGCCGAAACCATCGTCACCGCTTCGACGGGAAACCATGGCGCGGCAACCGCCTGGGCTGCGTCCCGGCTCGGGGTGCGGGCTGTTGTCTTCGCGCCGGCCAACGCAGCCCGTACGAAGCTCGACCTGATCGAGCACTTCGGAGGGGAGGTCATCCTGGTCGGCGAGGATTTCGACGAGGCGAAGGCGGCCGCGGCCGACTACGCATCCGCCGAAGGAGCTCCGCTGTTCGAGGACGGCGCCGAATGGCTCCAGTACGAGGGCTATCGAGAGATCGCAGCCGAGATCCTGGATCAACTCGCGACGCCGCCGGCGGCTGTCGTCGTCCCGCTCGGCAACGGCGCGCTGCTCGGCGGGATCGGCCTCGAGCTGTGCGAGCGATCTCCCGGGACGCAACGGATCGGCGTCCAGTCCCGCGAGGCTCCGGTGATGGTCGAGTCCTGGCGGGCCGGCCGGATCGTCGAATCCGACCGTGCCGGCACCTTCGCCGACGGCCTCGCCATCCGGGTTGCGATCCCGCTCGCCGTCGAGGCACTCGGCGAGGTGGCCTCACGAATGGTGCTCGTCTCCGAGCGAGCGATCGCGAGCGCGGTTGGCGCCTACGCCGCGCGCGGGATTCGGGTCGAGGGTGCCGCGGCCGCCGCCCTCGGCGCTCTCCAGCAGCTGGGCGACGTCGGGGGCCCCATCGTGCTCATCGTCACCGGCCGGAACATCGACGACGAGCTCTGGCACCGCGCCTGTTCTCATCCGGCCTCGTTTCCGGACTGAGCATCTCGTTCGCCGCGCTTCCAGGAACCTGTGACGGAAGTCCGTATGACGTTCCACTGCCAACCGTCGGAAGTCGGCGACGAATCGTGTGGAGGGAGATGCGCCGGACATCGGAACGCTCTTCGATGTGACACCTTCCGTGCCGCTTCGTCACGACTTCGCCGCGAACGCGAAACGAAACCAGCACGACCCCGAAGGGGTCTGACCCCATCGCGTTCGACCAATCGCGTTCGGCCGCGCTTCGAGGCCATCCCGCGCCGGCGGATTGCGTCAGGCGACCGTCCAGGTGTCGCCCGAATGGAGGAGCCCGTGCAGATCTCCGTCTCCGAGCTTCGCCCTGGCCTGGTCGAGCTGCTCGTCCATCGCTGCGCCGTAGACCGGACGCTCGACAGCCCGAAAGACTCCGATCGGCGTCGGTCCCGTCGGACGCTCCGAGAGATGAACGAGCGCGAAAGCCAGGCTCGGGTCGGTCCGACGCGCGTCGTGGACGAGCAGGGCGTCCTCGCCTACATCCGCGACGTCGACGATCTCGAGCCCGCCGTCCCGTCGCTGAACGACGCCTCGCTCTCCTTCGGGACCGAAGCGGATGGGTTGCCCGTGTGCGAGCCGGATCTGGTTGAGCGTCTTCGTCGCCTTGTCCGTGAGCACGTCGAACGCGCCGTCGTTGAAGACCGGACAGTTCTGGTAGATCTCGACGAGTGCGGTCCCCTCGTGTTCGGCGGCCTGACGAAGCACCTCGGTGAAGTGCGCCCTGTCGACGTCGAGTGTTCTCGCCACAAACGTCGCTTCGGCCCCGAGCGCGAGCGCAAGCGGGTTGAACGGGTGGTCGAGCGCGCCGAAGGGCGTCGATTTCGTGATCTTGCCGATCTCGCTCGTCGGGGAGTACTGCCCTTTCGTCAAGCCGTAGATCTGATTGTTGAAGAGCAGGATCTTGAGCGGGACATTCCGGCGCAGGGCATGGATGAGGTGATTGCCGCCAATGGAGAGACTGTCGCCGTCACCGGTGATCACCCAGACACAGAGATCGCGCCGTGCGACAGCAAGCCCGGTCGCAAGCGGCACGGCGCGGCCGTGGATGCCGTGCATTCCGTAGGTGTTCATGTAGTAGGCGAAGCGGCCGGCACAGCCGATGCCCGCGACGAACACCATGCGCTCTGGCGGAATCCCCAGCTCGGGCATGAACCCCTGGACTGCGCTCAGGATCGCGTAGTCGCCACAACCGGGACACCAGCGCGGATCCTGATCGGTCGCCCATGCCTTTTTCTCGGAGGCAGCAACAGCCATCGGTCTAGAGCCTCCGCTCGATCTCGCGCTCGATCTCGCCGGTCTTGAAGGGTTGGCCCTGCACCTTCGAAATCGCCTCCGCGGGAGCCAGGTATTCGGCTCGGATGATCCGCACGAGCTGACCCGTGTTGAGCTCCGGAACGAGAATTGTCGGATAGCCCGCGAGGACGTCCGCCATGTTCGCGGGAAGCGGATTGAGGTGAAGCACGTGCGCCGTCGCGACGTTGCCGCCACGCGCGCGGACTCGACGCGCAGCTGCCTGGATCGGCCCGTACGTCGAGCCCCAGCCGAGAACGAGGAGATCGGAGCCGTCCGGGTCGTCGACCTCGAGCGGCGGTATGTCAGTGGCGATCCCCTGCACCTTCCCGGCACGCAGGCGAGTCATCAGCTCGTGGTTTGTCGGGTCGTACGAGATGTTCCCCGTTCCATCTTCTTTCTCGAGGCCGCCGATCCGGTGCTCGAGCCCTGGTGTCCCGGGAACCGCCCACGGCCGCGCGAGGTTCGCGCCCCGGTGATAGGGAAGGAACTCGCCGTCGACTTCGGAGACGGCAGCGAAGCTCGGGTCGATCTCGGGGAGATCGTCGACGGCGGGGATGAGCCACGGCTCCGATGAGTTCGCGAGGAACGTGTCCGAAAGCAGGATCACGGGCGTGCGATAGGTCACGGCGATCCGGCACGCCTCGATCGCGGCATCGAAGCACTGGGCAGGTGTGTAGGGCGCGACGATCGGGATCGGCGATTCGCCGTGACGGCCGTACATCGCCATGAGGAGGTCAGCGGCCTCGTTCTTCGTCGGCATGCCGGTCGAAGGGCCGGCCCGCTGGACGTCGACGATCACCATCGGAAGCTCGAGCATCACGGCAAGCCCGATGGTCTCGGATTTCAGATCCATCCCGGGGCCACTCGTTCCGGTGACGCCGAGGTGCCCGCCGAACGACGCGCCGAGCGCGAGATTCGCCGCGGCGATCTCATCCTCGGCCTGAAGCGTCCGGACACCGAAGTTCTTGTGGCGGGAGAGCTCGTGCAAGAGCTCCGAGGCAGGCGTGATCGGATAGCTCGCGTAGAAGAGGGGCAGGCCACTCCGAACACTCGCTGCGACGAGGCCCCATGCAAGCGCAGCCGCACCCGAGACATTGCGGTAGATGCCCGGTGTCGCCGGTGCGGGCTTGATCTCGTACTGGACGGCGAACACCTCGGTCGTCTCACCGAAGTTCCAGCCGGCGCGAAACGCAGCACGGTTCGCATCTCGGATGTCTGGTCGGGAGGCAAACTTGGCGTCGATCCACTCCTCGGTCACATCCGTCGGTCTTCCGTACATCCACGACACCAGGCCGAGGGCGAAGAAGTTCTTGGCTCGCTGGGCCTCGCGATTCGTGACGCCCTTGATTCCTTCGGTGGCCCGTAGGGTGAGGGACTCCATCGGGACGCGAAACAGCTGGTACCCGGACAGGCTCTCGTCGTCCAGCGGGTTCGCGGAGTAGCCGGCCTTCTCGAGGTTGCGTTCGGTGAACTCGTCCTCGTTGGCGATTATCGAACCACCCTTCTCGAGCAGAGGAAGGTTCGTCCTGAGCGCCGCAGGATTCATCGCCACGAGCACGTTCGGGGCGTCACCTGGCGTGAGGATGTCTCGAGAGGCGAACTGGATCTGGAACGCCGAGACACCGTGGAGCGTGCCGCGCGGCGCTCTGATCTCTGCCGGGAAGTCCGGGAGCGTGGCGAGGTCGTTTCCGAGAACCGCCGTCGCGCTCGTGAAGCGGTCGCCCGTCAGTTGCATCCCGTCGCCCGAGTCGCCGGCAAACCGGACGACGACTCGGTCGCGTTCTTCTACTGATTTGGCCAACTGCTGCGCGCGCTTCCCGTGTACCGAAGACGTTCAGACCCTACCAGGTTCGATACCGCTCCCGGTGCACCTGCGCGCGTCGCCCGCGCGAAGCGATCAGGTCGATTGCGTTGGGCCGTCGACACCCTCCGCCGGCGACTCAGGCCGGTTCTCACCGTCGCCACCGGGCTGATCGAGCTGGTCTCTCAACGTCTTCACCCGCCGCGCCCTCGACTCCAGATGGGGATGGTCGAGCTGACCTTCCTCCCACAACTCGTATGCGGCCTTGCCCAGATCGTCGTAGGCCTGTCCGAGATCGCGCTTGACCTGAAGCTCCTTCGCCTCCTCCTTGGCTCTGGATGCGGCGTCACCTGCAAAATCCTTTGCCTGTCCAGCTGCCTGGCCCGCCAGGCCCTTGGCCTGCTCGGCGCCGGCCTTCAGCTTGTCCATGAAGCCGCTCATCAGACTTCCTTTCGTTTGCTCTGCAGGGTCACGGCCCCGTTCATGAGACCCTCATCCTAGCTCCGCGATCGCCTCACTCCTTCCAGGGATGCCCGGTACAGCCCATCCGAGCACTGGGTAAGGCCGTCGAGCTCGAGCTCGACGAGAACCGAGGCGACGCGCTCGGCCGGCAGGCCCGTCCGAGCCGCAATCTCGTCCGCTCCTGCCACCCCGTCCTGGAGGCAGGCGAGCACCGTGGCGTTGTCACCACCGACCGGTGCCGGTGTGCGCGCGGTCTGCTCGAGCCCCAGCGTCGTGAGGACGTCGTCGGCCGCGAGTAGCGGAATGGCTCCGAGCTTCAACAGCGCGTTCGATCCAGCCGACAGACTGCTCGTGATCTCGCCCGGCACCGCGAAGACGTCCCGTCCTTCCTCGAGCGCGAAGTCGGCCGTGATGAGTGCTCCCGATCGCTCGCGTGCCTCGACCACCACGACCGCCAGCGATAGACCGGCCACGATGCGGTTCCTCGCCGGGAACCGCCACGGCGCCGGCTCGATTCCTGCCGGGTACTCGGACACGAGGAGCCCATCCGCCGCGATCCTCCGCGCAAGCTCCGTGTGCGACCGCGGATAGTCCCGGTCGATTCCACACCCGAGGACGGCGATGGTCAGCCCACCCGCCTCGAGCGCTCCACGATGGGCCTCGCCGTCGATACCGCGAGCGAGCCCGCTGACGACCACGACTCCCGCAGCGGCCAACTCGCGGGCGAGCGAGCGAGCGACCTGGGCGCCGTAGCTACTACAGGACCGAGCACCGACGACCGCGACGCATGGGCCCGCGAGCAGCTCGGGGCGACTCCCCCGAAGATAGAGCCTGGGAGGCGGATCGTAGATCGCCGAGAGATGCGACGGGAATCCTCGATCGGCGCGGGCGAGCACCCCGAACACCTCATCGCTCACGACGTCCCGCCCAGCTCGCGCGGAGCGCGGTAGGAGAGAGCCTCGGCGACGTGGTCCGGCCCCACGCATTCGGCTCCCGCCAGCGCGGCCACCGTGTGGGCGACGCGAAGCACCCGGGCACGGCCACGGCCGGAGAGCGGAATGCGATCGACAGCCCTGTCGAGGAGCTGCCGAGCGGACTCGCACGGCTCTGTCATCACGCCGGCACGTCGCTCACGTGCCTCGACGACACGTGCGGCGACGACCGCGCTCGGCTCGCCGTCGGCACCCCCGAGCTCTCTCGACCGTGGTCGCGGCACGATGAGAACGAGATCGAACCGATCGAGGAGAGCCCGCGAGAGCTTCGCGTGGTAGCTCGCGATTCGCTGCGGCGTACACACGCATTCCGCACCCGAGTCGCCGCGGGCGCCGCAGGGACAGAGGTTCATCGTCGCAACCAACGCGAACCGAGCCGGGAACACCGCACGCCCGGTGACCCGGGCGACGCTGACGACCCCATCCTCGAGCGGTTGACGAAGGGCCTCGAGAACCGGGCGGTGAAACTCGGCGAGCTCGTCGAGAAGCAGAACGCCGCGGTGGGCGAGGCTCGCCTCGCCGGGACGCGGGCCGGGGCCTCCTCCGACGATGGCGGCCGCCGACGCGCTGTGGTGCGGCGCACGGAACGGCGGGTACGCGACAAGCGGCCGTCCAGGAGGAAGCAATCCCGCCACCGAGTGGATCCGTGTCACCTCGAGCGCCTCGTCGACCGCGAGTCGAGGGAGGATCCCGGGGAGCCGGCGAGCGAGCATCGTCTTGCCTGTTCCAGGCGGACCGGCGAGCAGGAGATTGTGCCGCCCGGCCGCCGCGATCTCGAGTGCGCGCCGTGCGCGTTCCTGTCCGCGGACATCTGCGAGGTCAGGGCCGGACGGGGCGGTCTCGGAAGCTGGTTGCGCCGGCTGCTGCGGCTCGAGCTCGCCTCGGAAGTAGGCGCCGGCCTCGGCGAGATGGCGGAGTGGTATCGGCTGGATCCCCGAGAGCGATACCTCCGATGCGGACTCGGCAGCACAGAGAAGCCGGCCCATCCCGGCCCGGCGTGCGGCCTCGGCACAGGCGAGCGCACCTGGAACGGGCCTCAGACGACCGTCGAGCGCAAGCTCACCGACCGCGGCGTGGCCGGAAAGGCGATCCGCAGGAATCTGCCGGGACGCCGCCAGCAGCGCGAGGGCGATCGGCAGGTCGAAGCCCGATCCCTCCTTGCGCAGATCTGCCGGCGCCAGGTTGACCGTGATCCGCCGGAGAGGCCATTCGAGGCCGGCGCTCGTGATGCCGCTGCGGACACGCTCCTTCGCCTCCTGGCAGGCCTTGTCGGGGAGACCGACGATCGAGAATCCGGGAACTCCGCGCTGCAGGTGGGCCTCGACCTCGACGAGCCGGGCCTCGAGGCCAACCAGGGCATGCGTGAGCGCCCGAGCCAACATGTCTTGAACGTACGCCGGGAAACGACACGGGTGGTGAACGGCTTCGTCAGGTGTTTGTGACGAAGGATCCAGGCTCGCCGAATCGTCGGCGAGACAACGAACAGAGCAAGTTGACGATCGGTTACAGGGGCTGCATGCCGGAGCGAATCCGGTGGAGCGCCAAGCCGAGGTCCTCCGGCGGAATCCTGCTGTTGTAGAGCGGACTCTCGGCCGCCTGAGTGAGAAGCCAACGGCAGTGGGCGACGCTGACGGGCTGAACCTCCACGGCGGGGGAGAGCAGATCCCGGGCGATCCCGTCGAGCTCGCGAGAGTACCGCCAGACGCGGTCCCGCAGATAGAGGCCGGCCGAGGCGGACAGGCTCCGTCCCCGCACCTCGAGGCTCTCGGACACCATGGATCTGATGCTGGCAGCAAGCTGGGCACGCGTGCGCGGCTGGATCAGATGTGAACCGAAGGCAGTCACCTCGGGAAGCACGTAGGCCGCCGGGTCGAGGGCGAGCCGCTGAATCTGAAAGCGACGAGCGACAAGGGCACCGGACGCGAGCACGAGCTGAACCACTGCCCCAACCGCCAGCGCGATCCCGAGGTTCCTGGAGAACGACCAGGCTGCGACCGCAAGGCCCGCCGTCACGACTGCGAGGGCACCGCTCTCGATCACCCTCCTTCGTCGCCGATGCAGCCCTTCGCGAGCGTCGTCGAGAGCTCGAGCGTTCATGCCGACCGTCCGTAGACGACCACGATTCGAGGGTAGCGAATCGACCCGAACAGAAGACGCAGTTCACGCCATCAGCCGGCTATGAGAGACTCGTGTCGTGGATACTCGACGAAAGACCACCGCTGCCATCGTTGCGCTCCTCGCCGTCTGCGCGCTGGCGCTTGGCGGCTGTGGCGGAGGGGGCGACGAGACGACCACCATCGCGACGGCGACGGCTACGACCACCACGACGTCCGGTGGAGATGCCGAGGCCGGTGCCGCAGTGTGGGAGCAGGCGAACTGCGGCGGCTGCCACACGCTCGAGGCCGCGGACTCGACGGGCGGGGCGGGGCCGAACCTCGACGACCTGAAGCCGGACTTCACGACGGTCGTCACACAGGTGACGACCGGAGGCGGCGGGATGCCTGCGTTCGGCGACAGTCTGACAGCCCAGCAGATCGACGACGTCGCCGCGTACGTCGTCCGGTCGACGAGCGGCTAAGCAAGCGCCGAAGGCGCGCGCAGCGGACGGGCCGAAAGCCCCAGGCCGCGAAGTCCAGCCGGCAGAAGCCGGCGCCACCGCAAGCGCCGAAGGCGCGCGCAGCGGACGGGCCGAAGGCCCCAGGCCGCGAAGTCCAGCCGGCAGTAGCCGGCGCCACCGCCGAAGGCGCGCTTACCGCGCTCGGGTCGGCAGCGCTGCGTGGCGACCCTTCGGCGCCAGCGGCGAGGGCTTGACGCGAAAGACCCGGGCGATGTTCGTCGGGAGCCACCAATTCCACCGCCCGAAGAGGGCCATGGCACTCGGGAGCAGCAGCATCCGAACGATCGTGATGTCGACGAGGATGGCCACGGCCAGGCCGAATCCGAACTGCTGGAGCCCGAGGACGCGGCCGACCATGAAGCCGGAGAACGCGGCGATCATGATCAGCCCGGCGGCGGTCACGATGCGGCCGGTCTTCGCCAATCCCAGCGAGACTGCACGCGGGTTGGACTCGCCCGAGTCCCAGGCCTCCCGCATCCGGCTCACGAGGAACACCTCGTAGTCCATCGAGAGCCCGAAGAGCATCGCGAACAGGAAGACGGGAATCCACCCTTCGATCTGGTCGTAGCTCTGGAGACCGAACGGCTCCCCCCACCCCCACTTGAAGAACACGACCAGAAGGCCGTACGCGGCTCCGATCGACAGCAGGTTGAGGATGATCGCCTTGAGCGGCAGGAGCAGCGACCTGAATGCCCGCAGGAGCAGGAAGTAGGTGAGCACGAGGACGATCAGCACGAGCCACGGAAACGTGCCGTACACGAGATCGAGGAAATCGACGCTCGACGGCGGCCCACCGCCTGCGTAGACGCTCACGCCGCCCGGAAGCTGCGCAGCCGGAACGATGTCCGAGCGGAATCGGCGGACGAAGTCCATTGCAGCTGGGGTGCCGTACTCGCTTTCGCCGATCGCCTGAAGCCTGAGGTAGCGACCAGTCGGGTCGACGAACAGCGGCCCCTGGCC
Source organism: uncultured Thermoleophilia bacterium (assembly GCA_963710975.1). Classification (GTDB taxonomy): domain Bacteria; phylum Actinomycetota; class Thermoleophilia; order Gaiellales; family Gaiellaceae; genus JBBQXH01. The sequence continues at coordinate 186,367 of CAVQCG010000005.1, forward strand.
GGAGACGACCTTCACGGTCTCCGGGTCAGCCTTCGTCCCGGCGATGAGTCGGCCGACGGAAGCGCGCACAGCCGGGTCCTGCGCTCCCCCTGGACGGCCGGTGTCGATCACGATCTCGGACGGAGCGGTGGCACCCTTTCCGGCGGCCTCACCGAGGATGTTCAGTGCCTGGGTCGACTCGAGATTCTGCGGGATCCCCTGGTTCGTTCCTGGACCGACCTCGAGCCAGAACGCGGGGATCGCGAACGCAAGCAGAAGAGCCGTTGACCCGGTTGCGAACAGCACGGGCCGGCGCATGATCGCGTGGGCGAGCTTCATCCAGAAGCTGCCCTCGGTGTCCGCACGCCGGTCGATGAGCTTTCTCGGCACGAGCCGGACCCGGTCGAGCCCGTCGGCCGTCATGTAGAGGAGGACGGGCAGCAGCGTCATGGCGCAGATGACCGAGACGATGGGAATCGTCAGGCCGGCCACCCCGAAGCCCCGCATGAAGGGAAGCGGCATCGCGAGAAGCATCGCGAGCCCGATGGCAACGGCCGTACCGCTGAAGACGACCGCTCGCCCGGCGGTCTGCATCGTCGTGACCAGCGCCTCGGCCTTGTCCTTTCCGGCAAGGCGTTCCTCGCGATAGCGGTAGACCATCAGGAGGGAATAGTCGACCGAGATCCCGAGCCCGATCAGCGACACGAGCTGCGTCACATAGGTGGAGAGCTCCATCGAGTTGGCAAAGAGCCAGACGACGCCGAGCGTGACCGGAATCGCCGAAAGTGCGAACGCGAACGGGATCACGAAGGCGAGCGTCCCGAACACGAAGATCAGGATGACGAGCGCGATGGGAATCGCGATCAGGAACTCACCGCGCTTCAGATCCTGATCCTGGATCGGCTCGAGATCGTGCTCGACCGCAGCCTGGCCGGTGACGTAGAGGGTTGCGCCCGGGACCGAGCCCAGCGCCTCTCGAACACGGCTCACGTAGCCCTTCGCATCCGCCGGCTCGAGGCTCGACACGATCGTCGCGCTCGCTACCTTCGGCGATGCCGGGAACGCCTCGACGAACGCCCCCGTGGGAACGACCTCCTGCGCGCGGCGCCCCGCCTCGTTCAGCGCAGGGATGATCGACTGGACGTTCCCTGACGTCGACACGGCAACGATGTCGAACGACCCCGTGGGCTTCTGCCCGAACTGCTCCTTGAGAATCGTCTCGGCCCTGGCCGTGTCAGTGCCCGGCAGGGTGAACCGATTCGTCAGGAGATCGCCGAGGCCGCGCGAGACGACGAGCGATCCGAGAATCGCAACGAGCCACAGCGCGATGACAAGCCAACGCCAGCGGATCATCGCGCGCGTCAAGCTTTCCATTACTGTCCGTCCAGAATCAGTCGAGCCTTGATCCACGACCGTTGAAGCTAGCGACAGCCGCGCCGCAGCGCAACATACAACCCGCACGAGGCGCGTCTACACGATCTGGAGCCGCTCGATGTGCCGGTCGCTCACGGCGGCCGCCTCGAGAACCACGTCGAGGCCGGCCAGCTCGGGGTGTCTCGCGAGGAAGCCCTCGACGGCGCGCCTGACCCGCCGTTCCTTCTCGGCGCCCACCGCCTCCCGCGCGCCGCCAAACTCCTCCGCGGCTCGGAACTTCACCTCGCAGAAGACGAGTCTGCGCCCCCTCCGAGCAACGATGTCGAGCTCGTACCCGCTCGCCCACACGTTCGTCGCGAGGATCCGATAGCCGCGAAGGCGGTAGTGGCGACGCACGCGCCGCTCCGCGGCGGCTCCGCTCGGATTCACGCTGCGACGAGTGGCCCGGCGCCCCGCTCGTAGCAGAGCGCCTGAAAGCTACGCCGGTGGATCGGGCACGGTCCAAGGCGACGGACGACGTCCGCATGCGCCGGCGTGATGTAGCCGACATGGCGAGCAAACCCGAACTCGGGGTAGAGCGCATCGATCCTGCGCATCGTGCGATCACGAACGACCTTGGCGACGATCGATGCCGCCGCGATCGCCGCGCTCTTCTCGTCGCCGTCGACGACGGCACGATGAGCAGGAGCCGCCGGGCCGAGCCGGAAGCCGTCGACGAGCCGGACATCCGCCTCACCGAGTGCGCCGAGCGCCGCGCTGAGCGCGCGGAGGTTCGACCGGTGCAGGCCGGCTCGATCGATCTCCCCCGGAGGAACCACCTGAACGGCGACCCGCGACGCCGCTGCCAGGATCGCTTCAAAGAGCCGCTCCCGCTCCCCGACCTCGAGCTGCTTCGAGTCGTTCAGGAGCCCGAGCGGTGCAGTCCGGCGGCCGTGGAGCCGCCCGTAGTCGAAGAGGACGCCGGCCGCCACGAGGGGCCCGGCGAGACTTCCGCGTCCCGCCTCGTCGGCACCAGCCACCAGACGGACGCCAAGGCGCCTGTCGAATGCGATGAGCCTGCGGCCACTGCGTGTCGATGCCACGCAGCCGAGGATAACGCCTAGCTCAGCTGCTTCTCGCGGACGCGCGCCTTCTTCCCCACTTTCCCGCGTAGGTAGTAGAGCTTGGCGCGATTCACGTCACCGATCGCCTTGACCTCGATGGTGTCGATCTTTGGCGAATGGAGCGGGAAGGTTCGCTCGACACCGATGCCGAACGACTGCTTGCGTACGGTGAACGTCTCGCGGGCGCCCGCTCCCTGGCGCTTGATCACGATGCCTTCGAACACCTGGATGCGGCGACGCTGACCCTCGATCACCTGGAAGTGCACGCGAACCGTGTCCCCCGCCTTGAACCGGGGAACCTCACGCAGCTGCCGCCGCTCGATCTGCTCGATCACGTTGCTCATGGAGGATGCGCCGAAGCGCGACTCGGAATGCTAGCGAAAGCTGATCCGGCTCGGCGGCCAGTAGGTCATGAAGACCGGTCCGATCATCGCGTCGCGGGTGATGGGCCCCCAGCGCCGGCTGTCGCACGAGAGCTGGCGGTTGTCACCCATCATGAAGTACTCGCCGGGGCCGAGCACAGTGGGCCCGAAATCCGGCCCTCCGCGCCGAGCAGGTTCCAGGTAGGGCTCGGGAAGCTCCTTGCCGTTGACGTAGACGACACCGTTTCGCTGCGAAAGTCGCTCGCCCGGCATGCCGATGATCCGCTTCACGTAGGTGCCGCCCGACCCGCAGTACTGTGCGACGTCGGCCGGGGGATCGAAGACGACGATGTCCCCTCGCTCCGGATCACGGAAGTGGTAGATGAACCGGTTCGCGATCACACGATCGTTGAAACGTCCCTCGCAGCCCGTCCCGGGTCTGGCGCAGTGGAACGTCGGCTCCATCGAGGACGACGGAATCTTGTACGGGTTGACGACGAATGCCTTGATCAGCAACACGGCGGCAACCGCGATCGCGATCGTCAATCCCCAGTCGACGATCGTGCGCCACGGACTGGGAAGCCCAGCCGTCAGCCGGTCGATAGGGCCCTTCAGCTGAGGCTCCGCTCTCTGCTCTTGCTGCGCCGCCAGGCCTCGATCCGGGCATGGTCGCCGGACAGGAGGACGTCAGGAACCTGCCAGCCGCGGTACTCCGCGGGCCGTGTGTAGTGAGGGTATTCGGCTCCGCGGTCGAGCTCGGCGGAGAAACTCTCCTCGACGACGCTCTCCGTGCTTCCCAATGCTCCGGGAAGTCGGCGTACCAGTGCGTCGAGGAGCACCATCGCCGGGAGCTCGCCGCCTGACAGGACATACGGGCCGATCGAGACAGAGTCCGTCGCGAGATGCTCGACGACGCGCTCGTCGAATCCTTCGAACCGAGCGGAGAGGAGCGCGAGGTCGTCCTCTGCGGCAAGCTCCTCCACCAGCGCCTGGTCGAGCGGGCGGCCCTGAGGCGAGAACGCGATGATCCTCCGGCCCGGGCGGCCGCCGTACACGGCCTGAAGCGCCGCATCGACGACGTCGACCCGGATGACCATGCCGGCGCCGCCTCCGTACGGCTCGTCGTCGATCTGCCCCGCGCGCAGGGGTGTGAACTCGCGGTAGTTGAAGAGGCGAAGGTCGAGCTCGGTGCCGAGAACAGCCGCGACCGGACGCTGCTCGGTCATCCAGGCGAAGGCGTTCGGGAGAAGCGTGAAGACGTCGATCTGCATCCGGCGGCCCCGCACTCTACCTACGGGATCTCCACGAACCCGGCGGCGATGACGATTCGCCCGGCGGCAACGTCGACGGTTCGGACGCAGTCCTCGACCAGGGGCAGAGCCGTGCCCGTGTCGAGCTGGAGCACGTCGTTCGCGACACCCGGCGCGACGTCAGCCACGCGACCCAGAGCCTGGCCGAGCTCGTCCTCGACCGCGAGCCCGACGAGCTCGAACGCGTAGTACTCGCCGTCCGGAAGCGCCGGAAGCTCAGCCGCGGGCACCTCGATCGCGTCGCCGCGCTCCACCTGCCGGTCGAGGCGGATCACCGGACGTCCGCCCGAGCGCTTGAACGCGACGACGGTGGCCGGCTCGCTTCCGACATAGACGCGCGCGCCGACCACGAACCTGTCAGGCTCGGCGCTCGCCGCTTCGACCAGGAACGAGCCGTCGAGCCCGTGTGGCCGACCGACGCGGCCGACCGAAACCCATCGCGTCATTCCACGATCTCGAGCAGCGTGCGCTCACCACGCTTCGTCCCGCTTGCGCGCACGAGCGTGCGCAGCGCACGGGCGATCCGGCCCTGCTTGCCGATGACCTTGCCGAGATCGTCGCTCGCCACGTGAAGGCGCAGGACGATCGCGTCGCCACGATCGACCCGCTCTACCCGCACGTCGTCCGGGCTGTCCACAAGGCAGCGTGCGAGGTAGGTGACGAGCTCCTCCACAGACGATCTAGATGCCCTGCGTCTTCATGAGGCGCTTCACGGGATCCGTCGGTTGGGCGCCCTTCGAGACCCAGTCCCGGATCTTCTCCTCGTCGAGCACGATCGTCGAGGGATCGGTCTGCGGGTTGTAGCGCCCGACGATCTCGATGAACCGCCCATCGCGCGGCGATCGCGAATCCGCGACGACGACCCGGTAGATCGGGTTCTTCTTCGAGCCCACGCGGGCAAGTCTGATCTTGGCTGCCATTGGTCTCCTATCGTTTCGTCTCTATCGCTTCCTCTGACCCTGCGCGACAAGCGACTGCAAATTCGGCTGCTTGCCGCGCCCGACCTGCTTCATCATCTTCTCCATCTGCTTCCGGCCGTTCAGCAGCTGATTGACCTGCTGAACCGATGTCCCGCTCCCCCGGGCGATCCGGGCACGACGCGGGCCCTTGATGATCTCGGGATGCGCGCGCTCCTGCGCGGTCATCGAGAGCACGATCGCGCGTACCCATTCGAGCTGCTTGTCGTCCAGGTCGACTCCCTGGAGCTGCTTCCCGAGACCGGGGATCATCCCCATGACGCTCCGCAACGGCCCCATCTTGCGCATCATGTCGTAGGACTTCAGGAAGTCGTCGAAGGTGAACTTGCCCGCGCGGAGCCGTGCCTCGAGCTCCTCCTGCTCGTCCTCCTCGGCGGCATCCTCGGCCTTCTCGATCAGCGTCAACATGTCGCCCATCCCGAGGATCCGCGACGCCATCCGGTCGGGATGGAAGGGCTCGAGCTGGTCGAGCTTCTCGCCGACCGACGCAAACTTGATCGGCTGCCCGGTGACCGCCTTGACCGAGAGCGCCGCGCCGCCGCGCGCGTCGCCGTCCAGCTTCGTGAGGATGACCCCGTCGAACGCAACGCGCTCCTGGAACGACTCGGCGACGTTCACGGCGTCCTGCCCGGTCATCGAGTCGAGGACGAGGAGGACGTTCGTCGGCTTCGTCTCCTTGCGGATCGCGACGAGCTCGTCCATCAGGTCCTCGTCGACGTGGAGTCGACCCGCCGTGTCGACGATGAGGACATCTCGCCCTTGCGCTCGGGCCTGCTCGAGCGCCCAGCGCGCGACGGCGACCGGATCCTTGGTGTCGTCGCGGCGATACACGGGTACCTGGATCTGCTTTCCGAGCTGCTCGAGCTGATCCATCGCAGCGGGACGCTGAAGATCGCATGCAGCAATCGCCGGGGTCTTCCCGTCCTTCTTGCGGAGATGCAAGGCCAGCTTCGCGGACGCCGTCGTCTTCCCCGAGCCCTGGAGCCCCGCGAGCAGGATCACGGTTGGAGGCCGTCCGGAGAACGCGAGCTTCGAGCTTCCCTGGCCCATCAAGGCGGTGAGCTCCTCGTCGACGACCTTCACGACCTGCTGGCCCGGTGTCAGGCTCTTCATCACGTCTGCGCCGAGGCACCGCTCCCTGACCGTGGCGACGAACTCCTTGACGACCTTGAAGTTGACGTCGGCCTCGAGCAGCGCGAGGCGGATCTCACGCATCGCCTTCGTGATGTCCTCCTCGGACAGGCGTCCGCGCCCGCGCAGATCGCCCAGGACGCCCTGCAGCTTCTCGGAGAGCGAATCGAACATCCGTGGGATTGTACGGGCGAGGCGCGCGCCACCCGTCACTTGCCGTCGCCTTCGGCGGCTACGCCTCGATCGCCTCCTCGTCGGGCACGCCCACCGAGAAGTGCGCGTGAACGAGCCGCCAGTCACCGCCCTCGTTGCGAAGGACGGCGGTCATCCGGCTCCGCACGTGCCCGCTACCGCCGGGAAGCGCCCACGTCGGCTGGTCGATCGCCCACCCGACCGTCCCTTCCTCCGAGGCCTGCAGCGCACCGGGCTCGAGCACGAGCCCCGGAAGCATCTCGAGCAGCTGCCCGAACGCCGTCACCCACTCATCCCGCCCGACGGTCATCTCGCCTGGACCCGTGCCGATCACGACCGCCGGATCGCTCGAGGTGACGAGCCGGTCGAATCCCTCGACATCAGCGCGCACGCGGAGTAGCGCAACACGGCCTCCTTTGCCCCCCTCGACTCACGCACCGCATCTCCTCTCCGCGTGTTCGCCGGCCATGGCCGGACAGCGCAGGGTACGGCCTCGCGAGGTTGCTCGCTCGACGATTGAGCTGCGGCTACTCCTCGTCCTCGCCCCCGGCTACATCGCGGTCGGAAACGAGCGCCTTGCGCGAACTCCTCCGCGTCGAAGGGTTGGAGGTCGTCGATCCCCTCGCCGACGCCGACGAGCTTCACCGGCAGGCGGAGCTCGTGCCCGATCGCGATCACGATTCCGCCCTTCGCCGTCCCGTCGAGCTTCGTGAGCGCCACCCCTGTCACGTCAACTGCCTCGTGAAACAGCTTCGCCTGACGCAGGCCGTTCTGGCCCGTCGTCGCGTCGACGACGAGCAGCGTCTCGTGCGGGGCTTCATCGAGCTTCGAGGCGATGACTCGCCGAATCTTCGCGAGCTCCTCCATCAGGTTCGACTGCGTGTGGAGGCGACCGGCGGTGTCCACGATCACGACGTCTCTGCCGCGCGCCTGTGCCGCTGCGATCGAGTCGAACGCGACGGCAGCCGGGTCACCGCCGCGCGTCGAGCCGACGAAATCGACGCCCGCACGCTCAGCCCAGATCTCGAGCTGCTCGTCCGCTGCCGCGCGATACGTGTCTGCAGCGCCGACCAGGACGGATCGGCCGGATTCGCGCAGCTTGCTTGCGAGCTTCCCGATCGTCGTCGTCTTCCCCGCGCCGTTGACGCCGACGACGAGGATCACCGACGGGGTCCCGTCGAGGTGCAGCTTTGGCTCCTCCTCCGGCGCCGCCAGCTCGCCGATCACCTCCTGAAGCCCGACCATGACCTCCTCGTTCGTCTTCGGCCTGCGCTTCTCGAGCCGCTCGACGATCTCCTGCGTCGTCTCGACCCCCACGTCGGCCGAGATGAGCACCTCCTCGAGCTGCTCCCAGGTGTCGAGGTCGGTCGGGTCGTAGCGCCAGCCGGTCAGCCCGCGCGTGAACGCCTGGCGGCTCTTCGTGAGGCCGGACCGCAGTCGCCTGAAGCGCCGCTTCCTCTCGGGTTCGCCGTCGTCCGCCGGCTCCTCGTCGCCGAGGAGCTCGGCCCAGGTGCGCGTCACGCCGAAGCGGCTTCGGCCGGAGCCGAGCCCATGTCGAGGCCTCCCGGCCTCGACGAACCTTCGCGTTCGCCTCCGGCGCCCGCTGCGCGGCGTGCCTGCGGCCCGCCTTGCAGTCTCTTGGAAACGATCTGGGAGATGCCGTCGCCGCCCATGGTCACGCCGTACAAGATATCGGCGGCTTCCATGGTCCGTTTCTGGTGGGTGATGACGATGAACTGCGCCCGGTCGGAGTACCGCCGCAGCAGGTCGACGAACCTGCCGATGTTCGTGTCGTCGAGGGCCGCCTCGACCTCGTCGAGAAGGTAGAACGGGCAGGGTCGGGCGAGGAAGAGCGCAAACAGGAACGAGAGCGCGCCAAGCGCCTTCTCGCCGCCCGAGAGCAGCGAGAGCCGTGTGACCTTCTTCCCTGCCGGTCGCAGCTCGACTTCGACGCCCGGCTCCTCGTCGTCCTCCTCCGGGATCGTGAGGCGGAGGCGACCCTCACCTCCAGGGAAGAGAGCGGCGGCCACTTCGTGGAAATGCTGCTCGACGGCTGCGTAGGTCTCCTCGAAGCGCCGTTCGACAGTCTCGGCCAGCTCGTTTCGGAGATCCTCGAGCTCCTGCAGGGAGCGCTCGATGTCCTCCCGCTGTTCGGTGAGCTCCGCGAGATGCGCCTTCTCCTGCTCGAGCTCCTCCGCGGCGAGCGGATTGACCTGGCCGAGTTGCTCCCGGCGGCGCTCGAGCCGGCCGAGTGTCGTGTCGAGCTCGCCACGCTCTTCGTCCTCGAGCGGCTCGGGCTCGGCGTCGTCGGGGAGGCGGGCGATCACGTCGTCTCGCTCGGCGCCGATCCGTGCCGCTTCGACTTCGAGCCCGGAAACCGTCTGTGCCGCCTCGCCCGCGGCACGGCGGAGCTCGGCCTCCTGGGCCCCGAGGCGTCTCAGCTCTTCCCCGAGCTCGGCGCTCGATGTCCCACCCGCGTCGACCCGAGCCCTGAGCGACGGCTCGAAACGGCGAGCCGCGGAGCTCGCCGCCTCGAGGATCGTGCAGAGACGCTCGGCGTCAGCGGCCAGTCGCTCCAGCAGCTCGGCTTCCTCAGGCTCCATCGTCGGCGGCATGAGAGCCACAGAGGCGCGGGCGCTCGTGACACGCTCCCTGGCGGCGCGCTCGACCTCGAAGACCGCCGCGGCGTTGCCGGCGGCACGCACGGCATCGGCCTCGAGCTGATCCACCTCGGCAGCAAGCGCCCGGCGGCGAGCGTGGAGCTCGATCAGCACGCTCTCCGCGGCCTTGCCGGCATACCAGAGCTGTCCCCGCGCCGGATCGTAGCCGTGGCCTTCCCGTGTGACACCGACGCCGCGCTCGACGCGGGCCAGGTCGGCCGGCTCCACGACCCACACGCGCGCGAAGCAGCTCGGCGACTCGATCTCCTCCCGGAAGCGGCCGGGCATGCTCTGCGAGCGACTCGGCGCCCGCGGGCGGCGTTCCCGGGTCGGGGGCGGCATCTCCGCTCGGCGGGACGAGCACCGTCAGCGGCCCGAGGCCGCCGGTCCGAGCCTGCTCGGCGAGGTCGAATGCGGCCGCGGCATCGGGCGCGAGGACAGCGGCTGCCCGCGACGTGAGTGCGGCCGCAACCGCCCGCTCGTAGCCGGAATCGACGTCGAGGAGCGAGAGCGCGAGCTGGACGCCCGTGTCCGCCAGGGCACGGGCGGCCGGGGGAAGGCCCTCCCTCTCGGCGAGGCTCCGGTCGAGCGCGCCGAGCCGCTCGGCGGCCAGCCGCATCGAGGCCTCGAGCGTCTCGCGCTCGTGGAGTGCCGCCCGCGACGTCGTTCCCGCCTCCCGCAGCGCGTGCTCGGCCGTCGCCAGCTCGTCGAGCGGTGACGTATCGCGGGGCGCGTCTGCGAGCGCCCGAGCGTGCGTGGCCTCTCGACGTAGCGCTGCCGCTGCCTCGTCTGCGTTCTCCTTGCGCACCGACAGCCGGTCGGCCGCGCTTCTCAGGCGGTAGAGCGCGGCAGTCGCCTGCTCGTGACGGGTTGCTGCCTGCTCGAGCTCTTCCTCGGCTCGCCGACGCTCGACGAGCAGGCCGTCGAGGCGCTGCTCGCGGCGGGAGCGTTCGAGCGCCGCCTGTGCACGTCTGTCCTCCAGGCCCGCCAGCCGCTCGTCGAGCTGCGCGAGCTGTCCGGTGCGGAGGCGAACCCGAATCCTGTCGATCTCGACGCCGAGCTTCTCGGCCCGCTGAGCAGCCGTGGCCTGAAGCGCCAGCGGTCGCAGGCGCTTTCGCGCCTCCTCCTCGAGGGAGCGCGCCTTGTCCGCCTGGATCGCAACCCGCGCCAGCTTCAGCTCGGCGCGATGGCGCCGCTGCTTGAAGCTCCCGAGCCCGGCTGCCTCCTCGATCAGGGCGCGCCGCTCGGCCGGCTTCGACGACAGCACCTGCTCGACCCGACCCTGCCCGATGACGGCGTGCATCTCGTGGCCGAGGCCTGCGTCGCCGAGCAGCTCGAGCACATCTGTGCGACGTACCGACGCCCGGTTGATCAGGTACTGGCCCTCGCCTCCGCGATGAAGGCGACGGGCGATCGCGATCTCCGAATACGGCAACGGCCCCGTACCGTCGGCGTTGTCGAACAGGAGCTCCACCTCGCAGTGATCGACACCGGCACGGACAGTCGAGCCAGCGAAGAGCACGTCCTCCGGCTTCTCGGCCCGCAGAGCACTCGGCGCAAGGCTCCCCGCTGCCCAGACGATCGCATCAGCGACGTTCGACTTGCCGGAGCCGTTCGGTCCGATGATGACCGCGACGCCTGGTTCGAGACGGACATCGACCGCATCGGGGAACGACTTGAAGCCGCGCAGCCTGATCGAGCGCAGATGCACCGGGGCAGTCTGACACCACCTGCGGCCGGAGGTCTCAGGCCTGCCGGCGACGGTCGGCTGGGACGGCGCGTTCGAGCGCCTGCTTGGCGGCCGCCTGCTCCGCACCCTTCTTCGACGCGCCGGTGCCGGAGCCCCATTCCTCGCCGCCGACGACCGCGGCCGTCGTGAAGCTCCGCTGGTGCGGCGGGCCGTCTGTCGCGAGCACGGTGTAGACGACCGTGAGCCCGAGCTTCGCCAACTCCTCTTGCAGCTCGGTCTTGTAGTCGACATGCGTCGTCAACGCGTAGTCGATCCGCTCGGCGAACGCCGCAACGACCGGCTGCCGGACGCGCTCGAAGCCGTATGTCAGGTAGCAGGCGCCGAGAGCGGCCTCGAGCAGGGCGGAGATCACATTCCGATTCCCGCCGAGCCGCGCGAGGTCATCGTCCGGAACCATCCCCCGGCCGCGCTCGACGAGCCGCGCCCCGAGGCCGAGCTTCCTTCCGACGACAGCACAACTCGACCGGCTCACGACGTTGGCGCGGATCTTCGTGAGGCGTCCCTCCGTGAAGTCCGGAAACGCCTCGAAGAGCGCCTGTGCCACGGCGAGCTCGAGGACGCTGTCGCCGAGGAACTCGAGCCGCTCGTAGGACAGCGACCTGTCCTCGACGAAGGACGGGTGCGTCAGGATGCGTTCGCCGAGCGCCGGCGGCAGCTCCTCGATCAGCTGCAGGAGCCCGGATACGGCGTCGGGACTAGCTGCGTGCTGCGATGAAGTCGACGGCCTGTCCCACGGTCTGGATGCCCTGGGCGTCCTCGTCCGAGATCTTGACCCCGAACTGATCCTCGAGCTCCATGATCAGCTCGACGAGGTCGAGCGAATCCGCATCGAGGTCTTCCTGGAAGGAGGCGGCCTCGGTGATGTCGCCCTCGTCGACTCCCAGCTGCTCGACGAGCACCTCCTTGACCCGCTCCAAGATCTCCTCGCGCGATGCTGCCATGTTCAGTCTCTCCTCGAGTCGTCGGTTTGAGCGCCAGCAGCGCCGGCGGACGCGGATGCTACCACGCTGACGCGATCACGTCCGCACCGCTCCGACCCGAGTCGACAGCTCCGCGGCCATCCGGGGGATCACGTCGTGGCTGACGCCGCGGGCGCTGAGCTGGATCGCATTGCGGACTGCCCGCCGAGACGAGTTGCCGTGCGCGATCGTGGCGAGGCCCTTGAGGCCGAGAAGGTAGGCACCGCCGTAGGTATCGGGATCGAGCCGGCTTCTCAGCGAGAGTGCTGCGGGCCTGATCATGAGCGCCCCGACCTTCCCGCGCTGCGACTTCACGACCTCCTCCCGGAAGCCGTCGAGCACCGTTCGTACCGTGCCTTCGAGAACCTTCAGTGCCATGTTTCCCGTGAAGCCGTCACACACGACGACGTCGGCGCCGCCTTCGAGGAGAAGCCGCCCCTCCATGTTCCCGACGAACCGGATTCCGGGCTCTTCCGCGAGCAGGTGATGCGCCTCGCGCGTCAGGCGGTTGCCCTTCTCGGGCTCTTCCCCGATCGAGAGGAGAGCGACTTCGGGATCGGCGACGCCGATGATCTCCTGGGAGAAGATCGTGCCCATGTGGGCGGACTGGACGAGGTGCTCGGGCCGGGCGTCCGCGTTGGCACCCGCGTCGATCAGCACGGAGACCCGCCTCATCGCCGGAAGCGGCGCCGCGATGGCGGGACGGCTGACGTCGGGAAGGCGTCCGATCTCGAGGAGCCCTGCGGCCAGCATGGCGCCCGTGTTTCCGGCGGAGACGACGACGTGAGCATCGCCCACCGCGACTGCCCGGCAGGCTGTGAAGAGCGAGCTGTCTCGCTTGTCCCGCGCGGCGTCAGCGGGCTTCTCGTGCATACCGACGACCTGCGGGGCGTCGACGATCTCGAGATCCGGGGCCAGCGGCTGGATGATCTCCCGCGGACCGAACAGGACGGGCTCGATCTCGTTCGACAGCGCCTCACGAGCGCCTGCGACGACCTCTTCGGGGGCGCGGTCGCCGCCCATCGCGTCGACGGCGACTCGAATCCGCATCGCTTCTAGGGAGCGGGCGTCTCGAGCGGCTCGACCTCACGGCCCCGGTAGGTGCCGCAGGTCGGGCAGACGTGGTGAGGACGGGTCGGCTGATGACACTGAGGGCACTCGACGACCGTCTGTCGCTGGAGCTTGTGTGTCGCGCGGCGCTTGTCACGGCGCGCCTTCGATGTCTTTCGCTTGGGAACTGCCATGAGCCGCGGCAGTATACCTGGCGCCGCTCCTAGGCTTGCGGTGGTTGCAGCAGCTCGGCGAGCTTCGAGAACCGCGGGTCGGGCTCCGGCGGTCCGCAGGTGCACGCCGCGAGATTCAGGTTCACGCCGCAGCCGGCACAGAGACCGGCGCAATCCTCGCGGCACAGGATCTTGTCCGGCAGCTCGACCGCGATCACATCGCGGGCCCAGGCGGACAGGTCGAGCCTGTCGTCCGCGAGGTAGGGCGTCTGGAGCTCCTCGTCCTCCGGCACCGTTGCCTGGTACTCGCGCCCCCTGACCCGCACGGGCACAGCGGCAGGCTCGAGGCAGCGAAAGCAGGGGCCCTCGAGCCTTGTCTCGAGCGCCAGCTCGAACAGCGTCCCTGTCGTCAGGCGGCTGATCGAGAGGAAGCCCTGCGGGACGTCCGGCACGGGCACATACTGCTGGCCTGCAAGCTCGAGCGGCGACAGCTCGACGTCGACGGTGTCCTCGTACCGTTCCCCCGGTCTGAGCCGGACGGATCTGAGGTTCAAGAGGGTCATAGCTCGAGAGTAGCGGTTGGTAGCTTCCTTGACGTGCCCGGGCTCGACAGCCTCGACCGCAGAGAGTTCTTCGCTCTCTCACTCGGCACCGCGGCCGCGCTTGCAGGCTGTGCCCGCACCAGCGGTGAGAGCCGTTCCCAGGTCGTGGTGGTGGGCGCCGGCCTGGCGGGTCTGACGGCTGCTCACGAGCTCGAGCGCCGCGGATTCGACGTGACGGTGCTCGAGGCGCGGTCGCGGGTAGGCGGACGGGTCCGGACGATCCGGCACGAGTTCGCAGAGGGCCAGCACGCCGAGGCCGGAGGCGAGTTCATCGACACGAACCACCTCGAGATTCTTCGTCTTGTCCGGCGCCTCGGGCTGAAGCTCGAAGACGTTCGGAACGGCTGGGGAGACCGCGAGGACGCCGTCTACCGAGACGGGCGCCGCCACCCCTACGGCCTCATTGCGACGAAACCGGTTCGACGTGAAATCGATCGCTTCTGGCAGGAGATCGGCGAGCTTGCGGCACCACTCGATCCGGCAGATCCAGTGGCCGCGGGCGAGCGTCTCGACGCCCGTTCGGTCGCGGACTTCCTCGACGACATCGAGCTCGAAGAGATGGCGCGCTTCTTCGTCGAGCAACAGGCCCTCGTCGGCGAGTACACGGTCGAGCCGACGGACCTGTCGCTGCTCTTCTTCGCGGCGCTGGAGAAGCTCTACGAGGACGTCCCCGAGTCCGGGATCGAAGCATTCCGGATCCGCGGCGGGAACGATCGGCTTCCGCAGAGGCTCGCGATGTCCCTCCGGTCGGACGTGATCCTCGGCTCGGCCGTGACCGCGGTCGACCGATCATCCCATGGCGTCACGGTCGCCGTGGGCGATACGCGGTTCGACGCCGACTACTGCGTGCTGGCAGCGCCGCTCCCGGCGCTTCGCGCTGTCGCGTTCGAGCCGCCGCTTCCCGACGAGCTTGGCGCCGCGGTCGCCGGTCTCCAGTACGGAGTTGCCGCGAAGACACTCCTGCAGTACGAGACGCGCGTGGTGGCGCTCGGAGGGTTTCACAGGGGACACGGCGACCGACCTGCCGATCGGCATGACGTGGGAGGCAACCGATCAGCAGCGCGGGGCCAGGGGGATCATGATCGGCTACACGGCCGGCGCACGAGGTATCGCCTACGGGTCACTTCCGCTGCCGATCCGGATCGACTCGGCTGCGGACGACATCGGCCTGATCTATCCAGGATCTCGCGCAGCACTCGGCGCCTCGGCCGGTGTCGCCTGGGCGAACGAGCCCTTCACCGGAGGAAGCTACACCGCGTATGCGCCGGGCCAGGTCACGCGCTTCTGGCGGACGATTCGAAAGCCCGTTGGTCGCGTGTACCTCGCCGGAGAGCACACGTCCACGTTCACCGGTTACATGGAGGGTGCCGTCAGGAGCGGCCGTCGCGTGGCCGCCCAGATCGCTGCCGCCGCGTCACGCTAGTGCAGGCTCTCGTCGCTGAAGGTCGCGACGACCGATTCCTGCGAGCGCTCGTGCAGCCGCTCTCGACCGCGGCGGACGGCGCCGAGGAACTTGTCGAGGTTCGTCTCGAGCGTCGACAAGATCTGATCCGCCCAGTCCTCCATCTCGAGCCGGGTCTCGCGAGCCGTGCGGCGCGCCTCCTCGACGATGTCCTCGGCCTGGCGCTCGGCGAGCTTGACGATCTCGGTCTGAGACGCCTCGCGGACAGCCTGCTCCCGCGCCTCGCCGAGGATCCTGTCGCCCTCGCGCTTCGCCTCGGCCAGCATCTCCTGGCGCTCCTTGACGATCCACCGCGCCTGCTTGATCTCCTCGGGGATCGTCGCACGCATCTGGTCGAGGATGTCGTAGATCTCCTCGCGGTCGATACGGACCTGATCCGTCAGAGGCACGGCCTTCGCGTTGTGAACGAGATCGTCGAGCTTGTCGATGAGAACGAGAACGTCCATGGCCATCCAGTCTACTCTTGGGGACTGACGGGGGCGCCCGGCTTCGGCCGGGGGAACATCTTCCGGAACCGTTCCGCGACCGGCGACGGGACGAGCCCGTCTACCTTTCCGCCGAACGCTGCGATCTCCTTCACGCCGCTCGACGAGACGAAGCTGTACTCCGAGTTCGCGATCAGATACATCGTCTCGATGTCCGGGGCGAGCCGGCGGTTGAGATGGTGCATCTGGAACTCCCACTCGAAATCGGAGATCGCGCGGAGCCCCTTGATCATCGTCTTCGCACCCCACCGCCGCGCGAAGTCGACCACGAGCTCCGAGAAGACCTCGACCTCGACGTTCGGGCTCCCGGCCAGCCCGTCGCGCAGGAACTGAACGCGCTCCTCGACGGTGAACATGAGCGACTTGTGCTGAGGCTCGCGGACGACGCCGACGACGACGCGTTCGAAGATCAGCGCCGCGCGGCTGATGATGTCCAGATGACCGTTCGTCACCGGGTCGTAGCTTCCCGGGCAGATCGCAGTCAACGGCGCGACCTCGCTCATGGCGCCTCGAAAAGCGTGACGCGCACGGATCCGTAGCGCCGGCTCGTACGCACGACCAGCGGTAGCTCCGGGGTGACCCTCGCAGCGGACTCGACCACGACGAGGCCGTCGTCGGCGACGACTCCGGGGAGAACGGGCGAGAGCTTGTCCAGTGAGCGTTGCAGCATGTCGTAGGGCGGATCGATCAGCACGAGATCGTAACGCCTGCCGGAGCCCGCGTCCGCCGCGACGCGGCGAGATGCATCCTGGTGCGCGATCTCGGCGCCGGTCAGATCGAGCTTGTCGAGATTCCGCCGGATCGTCGCGACTGCGACGCGATCGGATTCGACGAAGGTGACGCGGGCGGCGCCGCGCGACAGCGCCTCGATGCCCATCGCCCCCGACCCTGCGTAGAGATCGAGCACGCTGGCGCCGTCGACGGGCCCGATCAGGTTGAACGCCGCTTCGCGGACGCGGTCGGCGGTGGGCCGGGTGCTTTCGCCTCGCGGCGCGAAGATCCGGGCTCCCTTCCGCGAGCCCGCGATGATTCTCATCGACGGGTCACGCGAGCGCCTCGACTCCCGCGAACATGCGGTCTGCCTCGTCGAGGAGCGGCCCCTCGGAATCGACGAGATCCGCGGCGCAACGCCGTGCGCGCTCGAGGAGTCGACGATCGGAGCGCAGTCGGGTGAACACGAGATCGGAAAGGCCGGTCTGCCGCGTCCCGAGGAGGTGGCCCTCACCGCGGAGCTCGAGATCGACCTCGGCGAGCTCGAACCCATCCGTCGTGTCGACGAGAGCCTGGAGACGCTCGCACGCGGCATCCGTGAGCTCCTCCTTCGGGCGTGAAACCAGGAGGCAATACGACTGCTCCTCCCCCCTGCCGACGCGCCCCCGCAGCTGGTGAAGCTGGGCGAGGCCGAACCGGTCGGCCTCCTGGACGATCATGATCGTCGCGTTCGGGACGTCGATCCCGACCTCGATGACGGTGGTGGCGACGAGCACGTCCAGCTCCCGCGCCGCAAATGCCTCCATGACGAGGCGCCGCTCGGCCGGTCGCAGCTGCCCGTGAAGGCAGCCCACACGGAAGTCCGCGAGCTCGGCGCGTGCAAGCCGTTCGGCCTCAGCCTCGGCTGCCCGTGCCTCGATCGCCTCCGACGGCGAGACGAGCGGGCAGACGACGAAGGCCTGCCGGCCCGCGACGAGATGGCGATGCAGACGGGTGTAGGCCTCACCGCTTCGCTCGTGCGACACCCACCGCGTGATGACGGGCTTTCTCCCGGACGGGGGCCTGGAGATCTCCGAGACCGCGAGGTCGCCGTAGACGGTGAGCGCAAGCGTCCGCGGGATCGGTGTCGCCGTCATGTGAAGACGATGGGGGGCACGGTCACGGGCGAGCGCGGCACGCTGCTCGACCCCGAACCGGTGCTGCTCGTCGACCACCGCCACGGCCAGCGAGCGAAGGTCGACGCCTTCCTGGATCAGTGCGTGCGTCCCAACGGCGATTCCCGCCGCACCGCTCGAGATCGCCTCGCGCGCGGCGGCATGCTCACGCGCGGAGAGCCCGCTCGTCAGCAGCACGACCTTCACACCGACCCGCTGACAGATCCCTTCGATCGTCATGAAGTGCTGCTCGGCGAGCGTCTCCGTCGGAGCCATGAGCGCCCCCTGGTAGCCGCGCTCGACAGCGCGGACGAGCGCGTAGAGAGCGACAACCGTCTTCCCCGAGCCGACGTCGCCCTGGAGCAGCCTGTCCATCGGCTCGGTTCCCGCGAGATCGCGGTCGATCTCGGCGATCGCGCGCTCCTGGGCAGCGGTGAGCGTGAAGGGCAGCACGGAGCGATAGCGGCCGGCGATCTCAGCAGGCGCGCCCAGGGAAGCAGCGACCTCCTTCGCGCGCGAGCGCCGGCGGCGGAGCAGTCCGAGCTGCAGCACGAGCAGCTCCTCGAATGCGAGCCTCCGCCGCGCCTGTTCGGCCTCGGTCGCAGTCTCGGGCCGATGGAGCGCCGCAACCGCATCACGTTTCAGTGGGAGACCGGCGCCCGCGCGAAGCGTGGCGGGCAGCGGATCGGGGAGATCTCCGACGAGCACGAGCGCCTTCCCGACGAGATCTCGTAGCCGCCGTGACGGAACCGCCTCGCTGGCGCGGTAGACGGGGCCGGGCAGGATCATCCGATCCTCGTCCGGATCGAGCTGGTAGTCGCGTACGACGAATCCGCCGCCGCGCTCGATCGATCCACGCAGCCGTAGCTTGAGACCGGGCTGCAGGCGGTCGGCAACCCACGGCTGGTTGAACCACACGGCCGGGAGCGCGCCGCTCCCGTCCCGCACGCCCGCCTCGACGATGCTGAGCCCGCGACGGCGGGTCGGTCTCGCCCGGACGCTGACGACCTCGCAGTCCACCATCACCTCCTGGCCGAAGAGGAGATCGCAGATGCGGGCGGGCGGCGCAGGCTGCTCGTAGCGTCGCGGACGATCGAAGAGCAGGTCACGTACCGTTTCGAGCCCCAGGGCCCGAAGGCTTGCCGCGAGCTTCGGCCCGACGCCGTGGAGCGTCTCGACGGGAGCCTCGAGACGCTCGGGCCTCGGCAGGTGCGGCCCCGGCAACACAGGGAGGTCACGGCCTGCGAACGGCCGGACGCCTACCACTTGGTCAGCGATCCGGGCCACGGGCCTCGGCGGCATCCTTGATCGCCGCGACGATCTCGTCGAGGCGGCGATCCTTCGTGATGCACGAAGCGGCGCCGGCCTCGAGCAGGGCGGACACGATCGGCTCCTCCGCCGATGCGGTCAGGATGACGACGGCGCTTGCCGGATGTGACTCGCGTATCGCGCGGGTCGTCTCGACGCCGTCGAGGTCGGGAAGCCGGTAGTCGACGACGACGACGTCCGGAGATGCCGCTGCACACGCCTCGAGAGCAGAGCGCCCGTCACCCACCGACGCGACGACGCGTACGTCGCCGTCCAGCCCGAGCAGGATCTCGAGCGATTCGCGAAAGACGGCGTTGTCCTCGACGATGAGGACGTCGATCGGCACGCCTCAAGTATCGCGACGCCATCGGCCTCCGGGCTGGACAGCCGGCTCGGCCAATGAGCGAAAGAGAAGATACGCGGCGGCTCCCGCCGCCGCTGACACGGGGTCGCAGACGGCCGAGCCGGCCGCTCGGCCGAGAAAAGGATACGCAGCGGCTCTCGCCGCCGCTGAAAAGGGGTCGCGGCCGGCCGAGCCGGCCGCTCGGCCCTAGAGAGCCTTGACGACCTTGCCGCTCTTGAGGCAGCGCGTGCAGACGTACACGCGCTTCGCGGCGCCGTTCACGAGGATCCGGACGCGCTGCAGGTTCGGATCGAAACGGCGCTTCGTCGCCACCATCGAGTGGCTCCGGTTGTTCCCGAACGAGGGGCCTTTACCGCAGACAGAGCAGATCTTGGACATGAGCGGATCGGAGTATAGCGAGAGGTCGATTCAGGCCGAGACGGTCGCGCGCAGGAGACCGAGTGACTCGACCATCTCGAGCGCGGAGCGAGCCGCCTCGACACCCTTGTTGCCGCGGGTGCCGCCCGCACGGTCGGCCGCCTGTTCCGCCGTGTCACATGTCAGCACGCCGAACGACACCGGCACGCCCGTCTCGAGCCCTGCGAGCTGCACGCCGCTCGCAGCCTCGGAGCTCACGAAGTCGAAATGCGGAGTCTCGCCGCGGATGACGCAGCCGAGCGCGAGAACGCACGAGTAGCGTCGCGATTTCGCGAGCGCCATCGCGGCCAGTGGAAGCTCGAAGGCGCCCGGCACGGGCATGACCTCGATCGCCTCCGGCGCGACACCGGCTGCAGCAAGCTCGGCGAGGGCTCCGTCGAGCAGACGCGTCGTGATATCGCCGTTGAACCGGCTGACCGCGATCCCGACGGAGCGCTTCGTGCCGTTCGGCGGGCCTCCGAAGACGCGAATGCCGGGCGGGATCGCGAGCTCGCCCTCCGCATGCGCGGGAGACGCAGCGGACTCGGGCTCCGCGGATACGAGTGGCTCAGGGGGGTCGGCTGCCGGCGGCTCGGGCGAGGCGGTCTCGGGTGGTTCCGCCACGGGCGCAGGGATCGGGTTCGACTCCGTCGGAGCGGCCGGACGCTCGACCTCGACGACGGGCGACGGGTCGGGCGTGTCGTGGTCGAAGATGCCGCCGGCGGCGTCCTCGGGACGCTCGCTCACCCGTCGGCCTCCGGAAGATCGAGGTCCTTCAGCTCCTGATGGTGGAGTCGGTGACCGAGCTTGTCCTTCTTTGCCGCGAGATAGCGGCGGTTCTCCGCATTCGGCGGGATCTCGATCGGCACCTGTTCGACCACTTTCAGTCCGAAGGCTTCGATGCCGGCGATCTTACGCGGATTGTTCGTGAGGATGCGAATCGTGGTCAGCCCCAGGTCGACGAGGATCTGCGAGCCGATCCCGTACTCTCGCGCGTCCGCCGGGAATCCGAGCTGGAGGTTCGCCTCGACGGTATCGAGACCGCCCTCCTGCAGCTCGTACGCCTTGAGCTTGTTGAGCAGGCCGATGCCGCGTCCCTCCTGGGCCATGTAGAGGAGAACACCGCGGTCTGCCCCGGCGATCCTTTCGAGCGCGAGCCCGAGTTGCTCGCCGCAGTCGCAGCGAAGCGAATGGAAGACGTCGCCGGTCAGACACTCGGAGTGCACCCGGACGAGCACGTCCTCCTGGCCGTCGACCTCTCCATGGACGAGCGCGATGTGGTGCTTCCCGGTGAGCGTCTCGCGAAACGCAATGGCGGTGAACTCGCCGTATTCGGTCGGAAGTCGTACCGCGGTCGCACGCTCGACGAGCTTCTCGTTCCGCCGCCGGTACTCGATCAGGTCGGCGACCGTGATCATCTTCAGCGAGTGCCGCCGGCAGTACTCGACGAGGTCGGGGACGCGGGCCATCGTCCCGTCGTCGTTCATGATCTCGCAGATCACACCGCTCGCATTCAACCCGGCGAGCCGAGCCAGGTCGACAGCGGCTTCGGTCTGTCCGGCGCGCTGCAGGACTCCTCCGGGGCGCGCCCTGAGCGGGAACACGTGACCGGGTTTGACGAGATCGCCAGGGCCCCGCGCCGGATCGATCGCAACCTGGATGGTGTGAGCTCGATCCGCGGCGGAGATCCCCGTCGTCACGCCCTCGCGCGCCTCGATCGAGACGGTGAAGGCCGTCCCGTGCGGCGTCTCGTTTCGCTCCGCCATCTGCGGCAAGCCGAGCTCGTCGCACCGCTCACCGGTGAGACCGAGGCAGATCAGGCCACGTCCGTGCGTCGCCATGAAGTTGACGGCCTCGGGTGTCGCGAACTGCGCGGCGATCGTGAGGTCGCCCTCGTTCTCGCGATCGGCCGCATCGACGACGACGATGAGCTTGCCTCCGCGGATGTCCTCGACAGCCTGCTCGATCGTCGCAAAGGGGGAGGTTTCTTCGACTCTCAGGGCGGCCATTGCAGGAAAATCGTACAGTGCCGGGCTGTTGCTCCCGGTCCGCTCACCCATCGAGCCGGGCGGCGAACAGGCGCTCCACGTACTTCGCAAGCACATCGACCTCGAGGTTGACCACGTCCCCGGAGGACAGCGACCCGAGCGTCGTCACCGAGAGCGTATGCGGGATGAGGGCAACCGCGAAACCGTTCTCGTCGAGGCTCGCCACGGTGAGGCTGACGCCGTCGACGCCGATCGAGCCCTTCTCGACGCAATAGCGGGTCAGCCCGTTCGGGACGTCGATCTCGATCCGCACGCCGTCTCCCTCGGGCACGGCGGACGAGACCCGGCCGATGCCGTCGACATGCCCTTGGACGATGTGGCCCCCGAGCGGCTCGCCTGCCCGCAGCGCCGGCTCGACGTTCGCCCTGGCACCGGCGCCGAGACGACCGAGCGTCGTCCGGGAGAGCGTCTCCGGAACCACGTCGAACGACAAGACCGGGCCATCGACCTCCGTGACGGTCAAGCAGACGCCGTTGATCGCGATCGAGTCACCTACGCCTGCCGCGGCCGCCGTCAGCGGAGCATCGAGACGGAGCCTGACCCCGTCCGACCCGCCCTCGATGGACGCTACCCGGCCGAGCTCCCGGATGATCCCCGTGAACACCCGCTGAGGATAGCCTCGGCTCAGGGCTCGTGAAGGTATGCGCTGAGCAGCACGTCCTCCCCGACCTGACGGGACTCGAGGCGCGTCAGCCGGGCCGGCGAGACCGCTCCTGTGACGAGCGGAGGACCCTCGCCCGAAAGCCGTGGGGCAACGAATACGAGCAGCTTGTCGACGAGGCCCGCTGCGAGAAATGCGCCGGCGAGCGTTCGGACCTCCCTCGAGCAGGAGCGACTGGACGCCGTCGTCGGCGAGGCGGGCGAGCTCGGCCTCGAGCGGTCCGGCGAGAAGCTCGAGGTCGGATCCGTCTGGCAGAGGCCCACGCCCGAACGCCAGCCGGCGCGGTTGCCTCGGCGCGCCGACGTCGCGGGCGGTGAGGAGCGGCCCGTCGGCCCGGACGGTTCCCATCCCGACGGCAACCGCATCGGAGGCGGCCCGGAGCTCATGGACGAGCCGGCGGGATGCCTCACCGGATACCCATCGCTCGCCGGGCACGGTCATCCGCCCGTCGAGCGTGACTGCGGCTTTGTAGGTCACGAACGGCCGGCGCTTCCCGATCCACACCCGATATGCCTCGTTCTGGACGCGGGCCTTCCACTCGAGCTCGCCGCCTGCGAGCACGACCTCGACACCTGCTGCTCGCAGGCGGTCGAACCCCTGGCCGTTCGTCTCCGGATTCGGATCGCCAACCGCGGCTACGACACGCACGACTCCCGCGGCGATGACGGCATCGGCACAGGGCGGAGTCCGGCCGTGATGCGCACACGGCTCGAGAGTGACGTAGAGCGTCGATCCTCGGGACAGATCACCGGCGGCGTCGAGAGCGACGACCTCCGCGTGCGGGTCACCTGGACGCTGATGCCACCCCTCCCCGACCACGCTTCCGTCCGGCGAGACGACAACCGCGCCGACCACCGGGTTCGGGGCCGCTGTCCCCCGTCCGAGCTCGGCGAGCTCGAGCGCGCGCTCGAGGTACCCGAGCTCAGGCAACTGCGGCGGCGAGAGCCTCGTAGGCGGCCGCGATGTCGTCCGCGTAGAAGATCGCGCTCGCTGCGACGATCAGGTCTGCCCCCGCGTCGTGCACGGCGCGCACGTTCTCGACCCCGACGCCGCCGTCCACCTGGACGAGCAGCTCGGGCGCCACGAGCTCGCGCAGCCGGCGTACGCGATCGATCGATTCCGGCAGGAACGCCTGGCCCGAGTAGCCCGGATGTACGCTCATGCAGAGCACGAAGTCGGCGTCTGCGGCGGCAGCGGCGGCGGCCTCGACCGGGGTCTCCGGGTTGAAGGCCACGCCGACCCCGATCCCGTGCTCGCGGGCGTTCGCGATGACCGCGGACGGATCGGCGACCGCCTCGAGATGAAACGTGATGCTGTCGCCTCCTGCTTCGGCGATGAGCGCGAGCTGGTCCGAAGGGGCCTCGATCATGAGATGGCAGTCGATCTTGCCGCCCGCGTCGTGAATCACGGGCGCAATCGATTGGATGACGATCGGGCCGATCGTGACGGGAGGGATGAACCTCCCGTCACCGACGTCGACGTGGAAGATCTGAGCGCCTGCTGCGAGTAGCGTCTGGATCTGCTCGCCGAGACGGAGGAAGTCGGCCGCATAGATCGATGGCTCGACCTCGGTTCCGCGAATCCACTCGCGCCAGCTCATCTTCGGGATCTTACGGGCACCGCATTCGAGCGACGAAGAAGCCCGACGTGTGATCGCGATGGGGCAACGTGAGGAGAAACTCGGGGCGGCGCGGATGTCGGAAGCGAGGCCATTCGGCGCCGAGGTCGTCGGTCGGCAAGCCGAGCGCATCCACGATCGCCTCGTTCTCCGCACGATTGATCGTGCAGACCGAGTACACGAGCGCGCCTCCCGAGCGGACACGTTCTGCAGCAGCGCGGAGCAGCGCCAGTTGCAGCTCCGGAAGCGGCTCCGCCCGCCAACGAAGGTCCGGCCGCGACGCGAGCGTCCCGAGTCCGGAGCACGGAGCGTCGACGAGCGCCCGATCGTAGCCCTGCAGCTCGGCTGGGAGGGCCAGCCCGTCGGCGCAGACGACGGTCACGTTGTCGGCTCCGAGACGCCTGCAGGCCTCGCGCAGCTCGCGCGCTCGCCCCTCGTTCAGTTCCACGGCGTCAACCTCACCCTCGAGCTGGGTCGCCTTCCCGCCCGGGGCCGCGCAGAGATCGAGGATCCGCTCGCCGGGAACCGCACCGACTGCGAGCCCGGCCAGCTGCGAGCCCCGGCTCTGAGGCCAGATCCAACCGCGGGCGATCCAGCCATCGGGGATCCGATCGACGACGAGGGCATCGGTGATGTCCGGGTCTGGATCCCCTTCGAGCATCGCCTCGCCCGCGATACGGCGGTTGATACGAACTGCTGTCTCGGCGGGCTCGTTCTGGGCGCGCATGAGGGCGATCGCGTCGGGGCGGCCGAGCTCGCGCCACCACGTGTCGGCCACCCAGTCAGGGTAGGAGTATCGGAGCGCGGCCTCTTCCGGGGTCGATTCGCCCAGTCCTTGGAGGGCGTCCGACAGGCCGACCGACAGCCGTCGCATGACCGCGTTCGTGAAAGACACGGCGCGTTCGAGGCCGGCTCGCCGCACGAGCTCGACGGTCTCGTTCACAGCGGCATGCATCGGCACCGTGTCGGCGAAGGCGAGCTGGTAGGCGCCAAGACGGAGCGCGGCACGGACGGGCGGATCGAGCTTGCGCAAAGGACGGCGGCCGAGGAGCTCGATGCCGTGGTCGAGCGGACGCACCATCTGAACCGTGCCGTACGCGAGCTGCATGGCAAAGGCGCGGTCGCGCTTTCCCAATGCCGCCGAGTCGGCTGCCGACCGGAGCACGCGATCCGCGTATGCGCCTTCGTCGAACACCCGGCTGACGACCTCGAAGGCGACGTCGCGAGCAGATCGGCTCAGAGCCTCGGCCGGCGGGGCCACCCCTTGCCTCCTCCCGCTTTCAGCCTATCGAGGAAAACCGCGCAAGACGCGCGCCGTGCGTGACGGAAGGCGCGCCGAGACGTGGCGGAACTCATGGGCGCAGGCCTCGGAGGTACTCTCCCGCGGTCATCCGGCGTCGACCCTCGGGCTGGACCTCGACGAGCTCGACGCCTGCGACGGCGAGGACCGAGTCCGGGGTGGCGGGGCGGGCGCGCCACACGATTAGCGGCCGTCCCCCGACGTCGCCTCGGGCGCCGATGTGCGGGGAGAGCGCCCTGACACGATTCAGCGTCTGCTCGACCGGTTGCGTCCAGTCGATGTCCCGATCAACCGGCCTGATCTTCTCGGCGTAGGTGACGCCCTCGAGCGCCTGCGGCTCGAAGGTCGGGCTGGGCAGCACCTGATCGAGGAGCCCCACTGCCACCTGCGCTGCCCGGTCGTAGACGGCGCCGCTGTCCTCCTCGGCTCCGATGGGGAACCCGCGTTGGGCTGCAACGGGGCCCGCATCCAGCTCAGGTGTCGTCTGATGGATCGTCACTCCCGTCTCCGTGTCGCCCGCCATGAGCGCGCGTTCGACAGGAGCTGCGCCACGCCATCGGGGAAGCAGCGACGGGTGCACGTTCAGCCACAGGCGGTCACCGAGCAGCTCATCGGGGATGATGACCCCGTAGGCGCAGACGACGATCGTGGCCGCCGAGCCGGGCGCCTCGAGAAGCCGCTCCGGCTGGGCCACGGGGATTCCAAGCCGTCTCGCGGCCTCCTTCGCCGGGGGAGCCCCGAGGGTTCGGCCACGCCCCCGTGGCCGGTCGGGCCTCGTCAGCAGCAACTCGATCTCGTGCCGGAGCGCGAGGCCTTCGAGTACCGCGGCGCCGAATGGCGCAGTCGCCGCGACGACGAGCTTCACGGCTCCGCCACCCGTGCGAACGCGTCAGGCCAGCCGGCCGAGCACGGGCTTCGGTCGAAGCTCCGCGAGGGCGCCGCGTCGCTGTTCGGGCGTCGTTCGATCGATGATCAGCACGCCGTCGAGATGATCGACCTCATGCTGGATGATTCGCGCCTCGAGACCCTCCACTTCGATGTGCAGGCTCTCGCCCGACGGCGTGAGCGCCTCCACCGTGATCGCCAAGGGGCGCTCGACGTCGACCGTGACAGCCGCTGCATCAAGCGACAAGCATCCCTCCTCGACGACGTCGACCTCGTCGGAGCGTGAGACGATCTGCGGATTCACGAGAGCGACGGGCTCGGCCTCCTCGTCTGCCTGGTGGACGAGGACGCGCTGCAGGACTCCGATCTGTGGCGCTGCGATCCCGACTCCGCGAGCCGCCGTCATGACGCGTGTCAGCCGCTCGACGAGCGTCGCGAGCGCGTCGTCGAAGTCGACGACCTGGCGGGTCTTCATCCGAAGCACCGGATCGGGATACTGCCGCACTTGCGCGAGCACGTAGCTCCGGCGTGCCTCGCGCTCGGCAGTCCGGTCTCGCTCGCCGACCTCCTCCTCGGTGTCCGACATCGGTCGCAGTGTATCCCGAGCGCTCGGCTCGGCTACAGGCTCTGCGGGTCGACGTCGATCGTCGCGGCCAGGCCGTCACGCCGCATCGCGCGAGCCGCTGAAGCGAGAAGGCCGGCGGCGTGGGTGACGAAAAGCCTCGGATCCTTCGCCTTGATGATCAGCTGGGCCCGAAACGCTCCGCGCAGACGCAGGAGCGGCACCGGGCCGAGGATGTCCGCACGCTCATGTGCGAGTACCGCCAGGTCTGCCCGGAGCTCCTCCAACAACGTTGTCGGGCCGGCCGCGTTCGGGCCGGTCACGAGGAGCCGCACGAGATGTCGGTACGGCGGGTAACCGAGAAGCTCCCGCCTCTCGAGCTCGCCTGCCAGGAACTCCTCGACCGCATGCCGGGCGGCGAGCATGATCGGCCTCGCGTCCGGGCTGAACGTCTGTACCACGACCCGGCCCGGCGCGTCGCGTCCGCTACGGCCGGCGAGCTGTGTCACGAGTTGGAACGTCCGTTCCTCCGACCTGAAGTCGGGCATCAGCATGCCGGTGTCGGCATCGACGACGGCGGCGAGCGCAACACCCGCGAAGTGATGCCCCTTCGCGACCATCTGGGTGCCCAGGAGCACTGCTCGATCGGCGACGGCGAACTCCCCGAGAATGCGTTCGTGCTGCCCTTCGCCGGCGGCCGAGTCCGCGTCGAGCCGGTATCGCGTCAGCTCGGGCAGCCGCTCGGCGAGCTCGCGTTCGAGTAACTCGGTGCCGGCGCCGAGCCGTACGATCTCCGCCGACCCGCAGGCCGGGCAGAGCGTCGGTGCCGCCCGGGCAAACCCGCAGTGATGACAGCGGAGCTGCCTGCTGCCATGCAGGACGAGCGACACGTCACAGGAAGGGCAGCGCACCGTCTGCCCGCACGCACGGCAGTGAAGCGCCGGAGCGACGCCGCGCCGGTTCAGGAGGAGGATCGCCTTTCCTCCCCGGTCTGCGATCCGCCCGAGCTCGCGTAGCAGTGGCGCGGACAGCGGGTAGCCCGACTCCCGGCGCAGGTCGACGACCTTGACGTGGGGCAGCTTCGCAGCGAGTCTTCCACCGAGCTCGAGCCGTTCGAGGTGCGCCCAGCTCTCCGGTCGGGGTGTCGCGCTGCCGAACACCGCCACCGCTCCCTCGATCGCCGCGCGGCGGCCGGCGACGGTCCTCGCGTCGTAGCGCGGATCGGATTCGTGCTTGTACGAAGGATCGTGCTCCTCGTCGAGGCAGATCACCCCGAGATCGCGCACGGGTGCGAACAGTGCCGAGCGTGCGCCGACGACGATGCGAGCGTCACCAGCGGCCATCCGCTCGCGCGCGTCGCGCCTCTCTGCCTCCGTGAGCCCGGAGTGCAGGCATGCGACGACCTCGCCAAAGCGCGCCCGGAACCGCGCGAGCGTCTGCGGCGTCAGCGCGATCTCTGGGACCAGGACGATCGCCGTTCGTCCCTGCTCGAGCGCAGCGGCGCAGGCCTGGAGGTAGACCTCGGTCTTCCCGCTACCCGTGGCCCCGTAGAGGAGAAACCTCGCGCCGGTCCCTATCCCGGCCACGATCCGCTCGACAGCAGCCTCCTGGGTCGGCGTCAACGACAGCGGAGCAGCCTCGCCCACCAGCTCGTGCTCGACGGGCGGCCGCGGCTTCCGCGCCCGTCGGCCGCGGACACGCGTGGTCGGAGCGACGAGGGCGAGGGCTCGTGCGGGGGTCGAGCCGTAGTACTCGGCGATCCAGAGCGCGAGATCGACGAGCTCGGGCGGCACCGAACCGAGCGTCTTCTCGACGGGAAGCACGTCCGTCCCGGGCGGCGCCTCGTCCGTCAGTCCAACCACCACTCCCCGCCGACGGGACCGTCCGAACGGAACAGACACGATGGATCCCTTGTCGAGGCCATCGCCCGCATAGGTGAAGGGCCGGGCGAGCGACCGCGTCGTCACGAGCGGGAAGACGGATGCGTACCGGGCCATCGAGCCAGCGTAACGACGCCGACCGGCGGCTAGACTGGGTCCATGTCTCAAGGGCACTCCGTCGATACGTACCTCGAGACGATCTACTTCCTCGCGTTTCCGGTCGGCGAGTACGGCCCCGTCGTCAAGGACTCCCCTGCGCTCGCCGCGCGGGTTGCAGACATGCTCGGCGTCTCGCGTGCTTCGGCCGGCGAGATGCTGAAACGGCTGGAGGCGGACGGGCTCGTGGAGCGAGGCGAGCGGAAGGAAGTCATCCTCACTCCAGCCGGTCGAGTCGCGGCCGAGCGAGTCATCCGCCGCCACCGCCTGATCGAGCGGCTCCTGACCGACTTCATGGGCTACACCGGTGCCGAGGCGCACGAGCACGCGGATGCGCTCGCCGACACGTTCTCGGACGACATGATCGAGCGGGTCAGGGTGCGGCTCGGCGACCCCGATCGCTGCCCGCACGGCTGGCCCGTCGACCCGGAGGTCGAGCAGGCGGAGAACCGGGAGCTGACCCCGCTCTCCGACCTCGAGCCCGGCACGCGGGCAACCATCGTGCGCCTCGCCGAGCACGACGGGCCGCTCCTCCACTGGTTCTACGACGAGGGTCTGGTCCCGGGAACCGAGGTCGAGGTCCGGCAGGCGCAGGCAGCGGCCGGCCAGGTCGTCGTGAGCGTCGGGGGCGACGACCGGGCGATCGGTGAGCGCGCCGCCGAAGGCCTGTTCGTCCGCCGAGCAGCCTGAGAGCAGCCGCGCGGCCGGAACGCCGCCGCTACTTGATCCCGAGGAACCCCGAGAAGGTTCGTGTCCCGTCGCTTCGGCCGGACGAGATGACCGCGTACTGGAGAGGCCGGAGATTCTCGACGGCCTCGGGAGAGAGACCGGCGAGCCGTCCCAGATCCTCGGCGGCCGTGAGCCCGTCGCGGAGATCGAGGTAGGCGAACCCCGTCGTCTGGGACGGGAGCCCGGCCGCGGTCGTCGCCTCGATGTAGAGCGGATCGTCGGCGAGCCGCGGGGTTGTCGCGGCGATGCTGGCAATGCCTGCCGGGGCGGTGCTCACCACGAGGTGGTCGCGGACGACCGCGTAGTAGAGGGTAATGCCCTCGTCCTTCAACTCGAGCTTCGTGGCCGCGATTCCGCCGATGTCGACCTGCGACGACTCGATGCTGATGCCCTGCCCGGTCAAGGCGGCGAGCTTCGCCAGCCCGACCAGGGTGTCGAGAGTCGAACTCGCCCGTGCCGGGTCGGCCGGGCTGAGGAGCAGCGTCACCTCCGGCTCCGGTTTCCCGGGACGCACGAAGAGGGCGTTCTCACCCTCGAAGACCGGAAGCAGTTCCTGGGCAGCTGCGAGCACGACGTCCGCAGGCGCCTCGGCGCTCGCGGCACCCGCCTGCTCGAGGAGCCGATCGACGATCGCCTCGGGATCTCCGAAGGACACGAAGGCGAGCGCGTCTGCCGGGACGAGCGAGGCGAGCGTCGTCTCGAACGCCTTCGCCTCCGGCGCAGTTCCGGAGACGACCGAGCCCTCGATTCGCACGCCCTGCGGCTCTGCGAGTGCGGCGGCGCCGACCGCAGAGACGTCGCCTGCGAGCGACGCGAGGGACTGCTTGCCCGCGGAGGTCGCCGCGGCCTTCAACGCTTCTCCGCTGACGTAGAGGCTCGCCAACGCATCTCCGGGAAGACCGTCGAGCGCGGTCGTGTAGCGGTCGCTGGCGGAGAGCGAACCCGCCTCCGCGCCGGCGATCGCGCGGTCGAGTGTCGCTCTGGACTCGGCGACGAGGTACCAGCCGTCCTCGACGATCCAGGCCGGCGCTTCGTCGGCGGCGGCGAGGAGCCGCTCGAGCTCGGCCGGATCTGTCGGCCGGGTCAGCAGGACTGTCGGGGGCCGCTCCCCGCCAGTGACGTCAAGCACGGCGAGATCAACCTCGTCTCCGAGCGCGGCCTCGAGCTCGGGCTCTCCGGCGCCATTCGCCAGCTTGTCGAGGAATGCCTGGACGGCCTCGGCGCCCGACGGGAACCGATCCAGGAGCGTCTGCGCCGCCTGCCACTGCTGCGAGCCCGGGACGGCGCGGACGGACACGAACATCGCCGTGTCGGACGGGACGAGACGCGCCCCTTCCGCCTTGCCGGCCGCCGGGCCGGCACCGCCCGACCCGCAGCCCGCCGCCACGGCTGCCGCAAGGAGCACGACGACCCCGGCAGCGATACGAACTGCAACGCGGCGACGCATCACGTCCAAGGTACCTACTCGATGGTCGGCTGGCGCCCCATGAGCGTCGAGACCAGCTCGAGCGGCGCCGATGCCGCGCATGACCGCGTACACGCCCTCGGTGATCGGCAGCTCGATCCCGAGGTCCTCCGCGACACGGCAGAGCACCGGTGCAGTCGTCAGACCCTCAACGACCATGCCGATCTCGGCGATCGCCTGCTCGGGAGTGAAACCCTGGACGAGCAGCTCGCCCGCCCTGCGGTTCCGGCTGTAGCGACTCCAGCACGTGACGATCAGGTCGCCCATCCCGGCGAGGCCGGAGAACGTCTCCGGGCGAGCGCCGAACGCGTCGCCGAGACGCGCCATCTCGCGTAGGCCCCGGCTGATGAGTCCGGCCTTCGCGTTGTCACCGAGGCCGAGCCCTTCGACACCACCCGCGGCGAGGGCGATCACGTTCTTCGCTGCCGCGGAAAGCTCGACCCCGACGATGTCGTCGCTTGCGTAGACCCGGAACGTCGGAGAGATCATCTCGTGCTGCAGGCGGACGGCGAGGTCGAGGTCGGCCGACGCGATCACCGTCGCCGCCGGCAGCCCCTGCGCGATCTCCTCCGCGTGGTTGGGGCCCGAGAGCACGGCGACCGGCCTTCCCGTGACGATCTCCGACAGGCGGCGGCCACTCGTCGGATCGAGGCCCTTGGTCAGGATCAGCGCGGGGGCATGGCCGGGTAGGCCGCCGACCACGCCGGCGAACGCCTGGCTCGGTACCGCAAAGGCGACGAGATCCGTCTGGTCGACCGGGGCCTCGGAGATCGTCGTCACGGCGACCCCTGCGAGGTCGACGTCGCTGAGGTAGCGCGGATTCCGTCCCGTCTCCGCAATCGCGCGTGCCTGAGCGGCGTCCCGGCACGCGAGTGTGACCTCGTGCCCTCGAGCGGCGAGCAGGGCGGCGAAGACCGAGCCCCAGGATCCCCCGCCGATCACGCAGACGTTCATCCGCGTCGGACGTAGTCGATGACGACCGGCACGCCGGCAAGCTCGAAGCGCTCGCGAAGGCGGTTCTCGACCCAGTAGGCCCAGTCGCGCGTGATCAGGCCCGGCTCGTTGACGAAGAAGCGGAACCGCGGCGGCCGTGTCTCGACCTGCGTTCCGTAGAGAAGGTTCAGTCTGCGCCCGTCCTTGGAAGGGCCGGGTCGCTGGTTTCGCAGCTCGGCGAGAAAGCGGTTCAGCTCGCCCGTGGTGATGCGACTGGTGTGCTTCGCGAAGAGCTCCTCCACCCGGTCGAGCAGCCGCTTGAGCCCGCGGCCCGTCGTCGCGGAGACGGCCGCGATCGGCGGGCGCTGGCGGAGCCGCGCCTCCAGCCGGGGGCGGACATCCTCGATCCCGACGGTTGCGGCATCCCACTTCGAGAGCACCACGAGCGTCGAGCAGGCTGCCTTCCGGGCGACATCCGCGACCGCGAGATCCTGATCGACGACACCCTCGCTCGCGTCGATGAGGACGAGCGCCACGTCGGCTCGATCGGCCGCCGCGAGCGCACGCAGCTCGGAGTAGTACTCGATCCCCTGCCGCTGCTTGCGCTTTCGACGCAAGCCCGCCGTATCGACGAGAACGAACGTCGTGTCGCCGCGAACGAGAATGGTGTCGATCGAGTCGCGCGTCGTCCCGGGAGCTTCCGAGACGATCACCCGCTCCTCCCCGAGGAGCGCGTTCAGCAGGCTCGACTTCCCGACGTTCGGGCGGCCGAGGATCGCTACCCGGATCGCCTCCTCCCCCACCTCCGCGCGGCCGTCCCCCGGCAGGTGAGCCATCGCGAGGTCGAGAAGATCTCCGGTGCCGTGGCCGTGGAGGGCGGAGAGGGGGAATGGATCGCCGAGCCCGAGCCGGTGGAACTCGACGGCATCGAGATCACGGCTCGGGTCGTCGATCTTGTTCGCGACGACGATCACCGGCTTCCGCGAGCGCCGCAGGATCCCGGCGACCTCCTCGTCCCCCGGCGTGATCCCGGCGCGGGCGTCGACGACGAAGAGGACGAGATCGGCCTCCTCCACCGCGGAACGCGCCTGCGCCGCCACGTTCCGAGTCAGAGGCGACGAGTCGACGAGATCGACCCCGCCCGTGTCGACGAGCAAGAACCGCTTCCCCGACCATTCGCAGACGATCTCCTTGCGGTCGCGCGTGACGCCCGGCGTCTCGAAGACGACCGCCGACCTGGTCGCCGAGAGCCGGTTGACGAGCGTCGACTTCCCGACGTTCGGAAACCCGACCACCGCAACCGTCCCCTGCAGCGGATCGGTCACACGGGCGCCCGGGACGGGACGTTGGCGCGGCGCGGGGGAACGCCGTCGGGACGACCGAGCTCGTGCATCTCGACCAGGAAGGCGAAGAGTCGGCGGATCTCAACCATGACCTCCTCGGAGGCATCTCGATAGCCCTGCGAGTTCCTCGGGTACGTCTCGAACCGCATCGGCTCGCCGAACGCGACCGACACCGGCTTGAAGTCCCAGTTCCAGTCGAGCGAGCCGTACACCGCCGCGGGCACGATCGGCACGCCCTCGCGAATGGCGACCATTGCCGCACCGGGCTTCGCCTCCCCGGGAACACCGCTCTTCTGGCGTGTCCCCTCGACGAACATGCCGAGGAGATCGTTGTTCCGAACCGTTTCCCGCATCCGTCGGAGAGCATCCCGGTCGGACTCGCCTCGCCGGAGCGCAAGCGTCCCATGCGAGCGGATCAGCGGGCCGAGACCGGGCGTGTCGTGCGCCTCGATCTTCGCCACGTAGACGATCCTCCGCGGGCAGGCCGTCCCGAACGCCGCCGCATCCATGAACGCGAAGTGATTGCAGGCGAGGACGGCTCCCCCCTCACGGGGCACCCGCTCGGCCCCGTAGGCCTTCAGGTTGCCGACGGTCCTCGTGAGCGACCCGACCACACCCTTGCCGAACGTCCACCAGACGAGCGGAACGAGCGCGTCACGTACTCGGCTCTGGATCACGAGCACCTGCGTGCAGTGACCATCTCGGTGAGCAGCGCGACGACGTCGCCGGCCTCGAGGTTCGTCGTGTCGATGAGACGGGCGTCCGGGGCTCGTTGCATCTGGCCGGCGTCGAGCTCGTCGCGGAGGCGCAGATCCGTGAGCGTGTCATCAAGGAGCGCCTCGGGACGCTGCGCTCCGCGGCGGCGCGCGCGCTCATTCGGATCAGCGACGAGAAAGACCTTCACCTCGGCGTCGGGACATACGACCGTTCCGATGTCGCGTCCCTCGAGAACCGCATCGCCCGCGTGCGCGAGCTGCTGCTGTCGCTCCCGCATGATTCGCCGGACGACCTGGTGCCGGGCGACTGTCGAGACGGCGTGGTCGATCCGGGTCTCGCGGATCTCGTCGGTGACGTCACGACCGGCGATCTCGACGTGACCATCGTCGAATGACACCGGATGAGACGTCGCGAGCGAGGCGAGAGCAGCTTCGTCTTCGAGCGGGACCCCGTGCTCGAGCCCGAGCCACGTCAGGGCGCGGTACATCGCCCCGGTGTCGAGGTAGCTGAAGCCGAGCCGCTCCGCTAGAAGCCTCGCGACGGTGCTCTTTCCGGCCCCGGCGGGGCCGTCGATGGCGACGATCATCGTGTACCTCCGCCCTACCGAACGGCGAGCGAGTCGAGAACCTCGAAGAATCCGGGGAAGCTTACTGTCACGCATTCGGCCCCCTCCACCTCGACGCCCTCACGTGAGATGAGGCCCGCCAGCGCACCGATCATCGCGATCCGATGGTCTCCCACGGACTCGACCACGCCGCCACCCTTGGGACGGTTGGGGACCCCGCGAACCCGGAATCCGTCGGGTGTCGGCGTGATCCGCGAGCCGAGTGCTCTGATGGCATTCGTCACCGCGTCGATCCGGTCTGACTCCTTCGCCCGCAGCTCCTGCGCACCCCGGACGACGCTCTCACCGCGAGCGACCGACGCGCAGAGGGCAAAGAGCGGGAGCTCGTCGATGAGGAGCGGCACCTCGGCCGGCTCGATCGACGTCGCAGTCAGCTCGGCCGAGCAGACCTCGAGGTCTGCGACGGGCTCGCCTCCGGCGTTTCGCCGGTTGTAGACCGAGATCCGCGAGCCCATCCGCTCGAGCACGTGAAGGAAGCCCGTCCGTGTCGGATTCATGCCGACACCGTGGATCCGGATCTCCGATCCTGGCAGGAGCGTCGCAGCCGCGACGAACGGCGCCGCCGACGAGAAGTCGCCGGGGATGTCGAGGGTCAGGGGTCGCAGGCGCTCGACCGGCCAGACGCTGACCGCGCCCGGCTTGCGCGAGACGCGAGCTCCGGCCCCAGCGAGCATGCGCTCGGTGTGATCGCGCGTGGGCGAGGGCTCCACCGCAATCGTCGGCCCGCCGGTCGGCGTAGAGCCCGGCGAGGAGGATGCAGGACTTGACCTGCGCGCTCGCCATCGGAAGCTCGTATCGGATCGGTCCGATCGGCCCTGCGTCGACGAGCAGCGGGGCGTGCCCGTCCGTCGTCTCGACGTGGGCGCCCATGAGCCGCAGCGGCTCGGCGATCCGTTCCAGTGGACGCGTCGAGAGCGATTCGTCGCCGACGAGCTCGAAGGTGCCGCTCTGCCCGACGAGGATCCCGGGCAGGAGGCGCATCAGCGTTCCGGCGTTGCCACAGTCGATCGCACCGTTCGGTGCGCGCAGGGCCCGCAGCCCGGCGCCCTCGACGCGGACGCGTTCACCCTGATCATCGAGGGCGACACCGAGGGCGCGCACGGCGGCGGCGGTCGAGAGCGTATCCGCCGACCGCCCGAAACCCCGGATCTCGCTCTCGCCTTCGGCGATCGCTGCGAGCAGGAGCGCTCGATGGGAGATCGACTTGTCCCCGGGCACCTCGAGGTCGCCGCGGAGGCTCTGGGCAGGGTCGATTCTCACGTGCGGTCAGGCGCCCTCGTCGAACGCGGGCGCAGCGATCACCGAGTACCCCTGGCCCTCGAGCAGCCTCGCTGCTCGCTCGGCCTCCTGCTCGCCGGCCACGAGGATCTCGAGCGTTCCGCCGCGCTCGGGCGACATGTGGTGGACGTCGAAGTCCTCGATGTTGATGCCTTGCGCAGCAAGGGCCTGCGTGATTCCGGCAAACACCCCCGGCCGGTCGGTGACGTGAACGGTGATCCGCTGGAGCGCGCCCGCGTCGCCGTAGGACTCCTCGAGAAGTCGGCGGCGATTTCCGGCCGCCTCGCCGATCGAGCGCGCGAGGAAGCCGGCGTCCCGTTGCGCGAGGGCGCGTTCGAGCTCCTCGACGCGTCGGCGGTGCTCCGCGAGCGCTGCGCCGAGCGCGTCGGCGTTCTCGACGAAGATGTCGACCCAGATCCTCGGGTTCGCACCGGCCACCCGCGTCATGTCCTTCAGCGATCCGCCGGCGGCAGAGAGCGCCTCGTGACCGTCGACCCGCGTGGCGCCCGCCTGGTTCAGGAGCAGGTTCGCGAGGGCGTGCGGCAGATGGCTCGTCAGCGCGAGCAGCCGGTCGTGCGCCTGCGGATCGACCGCGACCGGGAACGCGCCGAGCGAGGAGACGAAGCCGTGGAGCGCCCTGTAGCGAGCGGGGTCGGTCTCGGCGACGGGCGTGAGGAACCAGGTCGCACCCTGGAAGAGCTCGCTGCTCGCGTGCTCGGGGCCGCGCGACTCCGATCCGCTCAGCGGGTGCCCGCCGATGAAGCGAACGCGGTCGCCGACGCCGTCGCACACCGCGCCCTTCGTCGACCCCACATCGGTCACGGTGCACCCCTCGGAGCTCGCCTCGAGCGTTGCCGCCACCTGCGCCGCGAGTGTCGCAACCGGCGCCGCGACCACGGCGAGCTCGGCATCGTCGAGCGCGTCGGCGAGGGACTGCGCAGTCACGTCGACGGCACCCCGCGTTCCCGCGATTGCGAGCGCACCTTCGTCCGGGTCCCAGCCCGACACGCGGTCCACGCCGGCACGCTTCGCAGCGAGGCCGACGGATGCACCGATGAGACCGGTGCCGACGATGGCGAGACGGGAGATTCCCATGTCCGGGGGCAAGTCTAGAGGCCGGCTACCGGCCTCAGAAAAGCCGTTTGGCCAGCCGGAGCAGGGCACGGTCGGAATCCCTGGGCCCAACGATCGAGAGGCCGAGCGGACACCCGTCCAGCGTTGCGAGCGGAAGCGAGATCTGGGGGAGGCCGCCGTGATTCGCGATGCAGAGGAGCGAGATCGCCTGGAAGCGTCGCGCGACCTCGACCTCCTCGCCCTTCGTTCCTCGCAGCGGAGCGATGCCGGGAGCAGTCGGAAGGCAGAGCACGGCCCCCGGGGGCAGCAGGCGATCGAGAGCACCGACGATGCGAGTCCGCTCGCCTCGGGCTGCAGCCGCGTCCTCCTGGCGGATCTGGGACGCGAGCTCGACGCGCTCCCGGATCCCCGGCCCGAGCTCGGGCTTCGCTTCCTCGACCCACGCTCCGAGGCTCTGCCAGATCTCGGCACCCTGGATGACGCGGAAGCACTCCATCCAGCCCGTGAGCCCGTCGGCGCTGACGACGACGTCCTCCCTTGTGCCGACCACGGCCGCGGCTCGCTCGACCGCCGGTGCCAGCGCCTCGGTCACATCGGGCCCCACGAGCTCAAAGGCGTCACGGGCGAGGAGGAGCCGTTCGGGCTCTCCGGCGAGGTCCTCGCCGCCGAGGAGGATGAGCCCGGCCCGCTCGAGAACGTCGGCATCGCGCGCGAACCAGCCGACGGTGTCGAAGCTCGGTGCGAAGGGACAGACTCCGTCGAGGGCGATCCGGCCGTGCGTGGGCCGCATCCCGAGGATTCCGCAGTAGCTCGCAGGCAGCCTGACGGAGCCTGCGCAGTCGGTTCCGAGCGCGAGGTCGCAGGCCTCTCCCGCGACCGCGGAGGCCGATCCACTCGAGGATCCGCCCGGAACACGGTCAGGGCAGGCGGGGTTGCGCGGCGTTCCGTAGTGGACGTTCTCGCCGGTGAGGCTGTACGTGAGCTCGTCGGAGACCGTCTTCCCGATTAGGCGAGCGCCGGCCCCGAGGAGCCGGGCGACCGCGGAGGCGGTTCGCCCGGCGGGCGAATGCGTGTCGAGCCAGGTCGGATTCCCGAAGCCGGTTCGCTGCCCGGCGACGTCGAACACGTCCTTGGCGGCGAAGGTCAGACCGTCGAGCGGGCCCGTGCCGGTCGGCTCGAGCTCGACCCGCAGGCCGGGGAGGAAGGCTCCAAGCGGGTCGGTGGTGCTCACCCTGCTTCGGGCCTGATCAGCTCGGCCGGCTCGCGCCAGAACGTCGGTCGGCCGCGCTTCATCCCCAGCATCGGCAACGCCACCTCTGCGACCGCAGCCTCGGGAGACGTCGAGTCGAGAACGACCAGGTCGGCCGGGTTGCCAACTGCGACGCCGTAGACGTCGAGGCGCAGGATCCGCGCCGATCTGGTGGTGATCATCGTGAAGCACTCCAGGATCTCACTCGCCTTGCCCACCTGCGCCACGTTCGCGTACAGGTTCGCCATGCGAACCAGCGAGCAGTCCCCGAACGGCGTGAAGGGGTTGAGGACGTTGTTCGAGGAGAGCGAGCAGTTGACGCCGAGCTCGAGCAGCCGGTGAGCAGGAGTGACACCACGCGGGATTCGATGAGTGTCGGCGCGGCCCATCAGATAGAGATCGGTCGACGGGAGGACGGTCACGGCGACACCCGCGTCGGCCAGCCGGCGGCCGACCCGCTCGAAACGAGCTGGAGGGACGAGCGAGAGCTTCGTGACGTGACCGACGGTGACCCGCCCGCCCCAACCGGTCTCGTCCGTCTTCTCGCAGACGTACTCGACGTCCATCCCGTCGGGTGTCTCGCCGAAGTCGAGATGCATGTCGATGTCGACGTCGAACTCCCGCGCGAGCTCGAAGACACGGTCGATCTGGCCTCGCGGGTCGCTGTCCGTGTACGGCGCGGCCCCGACCACGCTCGCGCCGCGTCGCAGCGCCTCGACCATCAGCTCGTCGGTTCCCGGGTTGTTCAGCAGCCCCTCCTGCGGGAAGACGCAGAGCTCGAGGTCGATCGCCCAGCGAAACTCGTCGACGAGCGGGAGGACACCCTCGACGCCGGTGAGACCGACCCCCGGATCGACCTCGACGTGCGTGCGCATATGCGTCGTCCCGTGGAGGATCGCCTTCTCGAGGGTGCGAGTCGCCCGGTCGTGGACGTCCTCCGCAGTGAACGCCTGCTTGGCGAGCGCCACCTGCTCGATTGCCTCTGCGAGCGTTCCCTCGTCCGAGCGGCACCTGTCGAGGAGGCACGACTTGTCGAGGTGGATGTGAGTCTCGACGAAGCCCGGCGCCACGAGCCGGCCGCCGACGTCGATCCGCTCGCCTTCTGGGCCAGGGCCAGGCGCGATGGAGACGATTCGCCCGTCGTCGATCCCGATGTCGACCGTCTCGCGCTCGCCCGCACCGGCGAGCCGGGCGTTCGCGAGAACCAGGTCGATCACGGGTCGCGCGCCGGGAAGACCTCGCGCTGACGCATGAGCTCGGCGACGCGGAAGGCGACGTCGAGCGACTGGCGTGCGTTGAGGCGCGGATCGCAGAGCGTCTCGTAGCGATGCGAGAGCTGCTCCTCGAGAACGGCTTCGGCACCGCCCAGGCATTCCGTGACGTCCTCGCCGGTGAACTCGAGGTGCACGCCGCCCGGCCACGCACCCTCCCGCCAGCAGGCGGCGAAGAAGCCCTCGAGCTCGGCCATGATCGCGTCGAAGTGCCGTGTCTTGACCCCCGAGGCAGTCCTGACGGTGTTCGCGTGCATCGGGTCGCAGGCCCAGACGACGGGCTGCTCCGCGTCGCGGAGCGCGCGGATCAGAACGGGAAGCCCCTCGCCGACGTGCTCGGCGCCCATCCGCACGATGAACGTCAGGCGGCCAGGGATCCGCTCGGGATTCAGTCGTTCGCAGAGCTCGACGAGCTCGTCGCCGGTCGCGGTCATCCCCACCTTCACGCCGACCGGGTTGTTCACGCCCGCGAAGTACTCCGTGTGTGCACCCTCTGTCTGGCGCGTACGCTCGCCGATCCACAGCATGTGGGCCGAGCAGTCGTACCAGTCACCGGTCAGGGAGTCCTTCCGAGTCAGCCCCTCCTCGTAGTCGAGCAAGAGCCCCTCGTGGCTCGTGTAGACGTCGACCTGGTGGAGCTCGTGCGCCGACTCGAGATCGATCCCGCAGGCCGCCATGAAGCGCAGCGCGCGCTCGATCTCCGAGGCGAGCGCTTCATACCGCTGTCCCTCGAGCGAGCTGGCCACGAACTCCTGATTCCACGTGTGCACGTGGGTGATGTCGGCGAACCCGCCCTTCGTGAACGCCCGTAGGAGATTCAACGTCGCAGCCGACTGGTGGTACGCCTGAACCATGCGATCGGGGTCGGGGATGCGCGCCTCGGGCGTCTCGGCGTCGTCGTGGATGATGTGCCCGCTGAACGACGGGAGCTCGAGGTCGCCGACTCGCTCGACAGGCGACGAGCGAGGCTTCGCGAACTGGCCGGCGATGCGGCCGACCTTGACGATCGGAAGCGTGCCGCCGTAGGTCAGCACGGCCGCCATCTGCAGCATGATCTTCAGCTTCTCGCGGATCGTGATCGCCGAGAAGTCGTTGAAGGACTCCGCGCAGTCACCCGCCTGGAGCAGGAACGCGCGACCCTCGCACACCTCGCCGAGGGATGCCCGGAGCTGCCGGGCCTCGCCCGCGAAGACGAGGGGCGGCATCGCCTTCAGCCTGTCCCTGGCTGCCTGCGCGCGAGCCTCGTCGGGCCACTCCGGCTGGTGGGGCGCAGGGTGCCCTCGCCAGGACGAGGGAGACCAGGACGGTCGAACGACGGCCATCGTTCCAGTGTAGGGATAATGCCGAACGGCAATGCGCATCTTCTCTGGCATCCAGCCGACGGGCGAGAAGCACCTCGGCAACTACTCGGGCGGCTTCCGGCAGTACGTCGCGCAGCAAGAGCTCGGCGACGCGTACTTCTGCATCGTCGATCTCCATTCGATCACCGTCGGCTACGAGCCGGAGGTTCTCCGTGAGTCGACCCTCTCCCTCGCCGCGCTCCTGTTCGCGACGGGGCTCGATCCCGAGCGCTCGACCGTGTTCGTCCAGAGCCACAACGCCGATCACGCGGCAGGAGCGTGGCTGCTCGGCTCGGTCGCGAGCTACGGCGAGCTCCGCCGGATGCACCAGTTCAAGGACAAGGGCTCCCGCCAGGACTTCATCTCGGCGGGCCTCTTCACGTACCCCGTGCTGATGGCCGCCGACATCCTCCTCTACCAGGCCGACTCGGTGCCGATCGGCGACGACCAGCGGCAGCACCTCGAGCTCTCACGCAACATCGCCGAGCGCTTCAACGCCCGGTTCGGCGAGACGTTCACGATCCCCGACGGGGTCTATCCCGAGGTCGGCGCCCGGGTCATGGATCTCCAGGAGCCCGAGCGGAAGATGTCGACCACCGGTGGCACCGACCAGGGAACCGTCAAGGTGCTCGACCCCCCGGACGTCATCCGCAAGAAGTTCAAGACGGCCGTCACCGACTCGGGCCGAGACGTCAGACGGGCCCCGGACAAGGCAGGCGTCTCGAACCTGATCGAGATCATGTCGGTCGCGACCGGAGAGTCGATGGAGACCGTCGAGGGCCGCTACGACGGTCAGGGCTATGGAGCGTTCAAGGCGGAGGTTGCCGAGGCGGTGATCGCGCTCCTCGAGCCCGTCCGGCTTCGCTACGACGAGCTCCGGTCTGATCCGGGCGAGCTCCAGCGGCTCCTGGCCCGTGGTGCGGAGAAGGCGCGTGCCGCGTCCCATCCGACCCTCGCGACGATGGTCGACAGGATGGGCTTCGCCGCACCGCCTTCCGGCTAACCAACCCTCGCGTCGAGCGCGCCACCGGACCAGGCGGAGGCATACTCGAGCGCCAGCCGGCCCACGGGCACGCTCTGCCGGATTGCCTCCGGATCGACCACCAGAGACCGGCGATCCAGCACACGAGCGACGCCGAGGCGGTTGAGCGTCGCCGCACAGCCGGAGAGTCTCTCGCGCCTACCGCGCGACTCGAGGAGGAAGGGGTCGACCGGCCGGCCATCCGCCTGTGCCGACCCTACGGCCACTTCCAGCCTGGTATCGAGATCCGCGAGCGTCACCGTGTCGAGACCGGAGTCGGCGACGTCGACGAGCCGTCCTGCGACCACCTGCCCGCAGGTCAAGGGCGTCGTTCGCATCAGCGCGTACAGGATCTGTGCCTCGACGTCATCGGCGAGATCGGCGAGCGGCTGTCCGAAGGCGACGAACGCCAGCGGACGGCCGGGCTGCAGAGGGTCGTAGGCGATAGCGACAGGAAGCACCGACTCGGGGCGACCTCGCCGAACGAGCATGCCCGCACCCCCGCGGACAGGACCGATGGCTCCGTCCAGTGACGGCCGACCTTCCGGAAAGACCAGCAGCACCACGCCCGAGCGGAGGAGGTCGACGAGGCCACGAATCTCGGCGGTCGCCTCGGCTGCACGTCGCTCCCACGCCTCGTCGAAGGCGGCATGCCCAAGCTCTGCCCGGCGGCAGAACCGCCAGAGCACGTCGGCGTACGTTCCGTTCAGCACGTCACCGACGACGCACGGCTCGGGGAGCCCGGCCTCGAGCGCTCGCTCCCGTAGGAGGCCGTACGTGCTGGCCGGCAGCAGCGGCTCGAGCGGGGCGGCCTGCGGAACGGCGGCGAGAGCACGCCCGAGGCGCAAGCGTCTGGCATCGGGATACGGGACGGGGTGCATCGGGAGGCGGGCGAGCACACGGCCGATGCCGACGCCGTAGAGGGCACGGCGGGCGGCGAGCGGGAGACCGGCCGGGAAGCCCGCGAAGAAGCCACGCTCGAAGACGTCCTCTCGCGCCGCGAAATGCGGACGCACACTCCGGTGTCGCCACAGCCCGTAGCCGAGATAGATCGAGGGGCAGATGAGCGGCACGTCAGTCTCGGCCCGGTGTGTGCTGACGATCAGGGTGCCGGGCCGGAGACGGGAAGGGACAGGCCCGATCGTCGTAACGCGGTAGAGAGTGCGTGTGTTGACCCACATCCCGAGCGCGATCGCGTCGTAGAGCAGGTCGTACAGCAAGGCGCGTGAGCCTACCAGCCGCGCCTCGGAGGCTCCCACCCGACCGGGGGAATTCACCCCGATCGGGCTCTGACCCTCCCGCATCGCCGGACGCGGAAGTAATCTCTCGTGATGGCGGGTTTTTCCCTCCGCGCGTACGTTGCCGAACGCGACGTCGACGAGCTCGAACTCTACGGGCGAACGGTCAACCCTCAGTTCGCTCGCCTGCTCCGCACGATCGGGTTCGATCGGCACTGGGAGCGAGCCGAAGGGGCGTACCTCTACGACGATTCGGGCGACCGCTACCTCGACATGCTCGGCGGCTTCGGCATGTTCAACGTCGGCCGGAACAATCCCCGAGTCCGTCAGGCGCTGATCGAGTTTCTCGAGCTGGAGACGCCGGGCTCGGTGCAGCTCGGAGTGTCGACTCTGCCCGCACTTCTCGCGGACGAGCTGCTCAAGCGATCACCGTCGTCGCTCGGCCGCGTGTTGTTCACGAACTCCGGCACCGAGGCGATCGAGGCAGCGCTCAAGCTCGGCCGTGCCGCAACCGGTCGCAGCCGCGTGCTCTTTCCCGACCATGGTTTCCACGGCCTGACGCTGGGCTCGCTCTCTGCAAACGGGAACCTCGAGTTCACCGGACGGTTCGGGCCGCTGCTACCCGGATTCTCTCCCGTGCCGTTCAACGATCTCGAGGCCCTCGAGCAGCAGCTGCGCCGAGAGGACGTCGCCCTGTTCCTGATCGAGCCGATCCAGGGCAAGGGCGCCGTCATGCCCGACCCCGGATACCTCAAGGGAGCCGAGCTCCTCTGCCGGCGCTACGGCACGCTCTTCTGTGTCGACGAGGTACAGACTGGGTTCGGCCGCACCGGCCGGATGTTCGCGCTCGACCACTGGGGGCTCGAGCCGGACATCATGACCGTCGCGAAGTCGCTCTCGGGCGGCTACGTCCCCGTCGGGGCCTGCCTCTTCCGGTCTGAGGTCTTCGACCGCGTCTTCAACTCGCTCGAGAACTCTGTTGCCCACGGCTCGACGTTCGCGCCGAACGACATGGCGATGGCGGCGGGCCTGGCGGCGCTTCACGAGATCGACGAGCAGGGCCTGGTCGAGCGCTCCGAGAAGCTCGGCGAGATCCTCCTCGAACGAACGAGGCCGCTGGTCGAGCGCTACCAGGTCGTTGCCGACGTGCGCGGGATGGGTCTCATGTGGGCGATCGAATTCGGCGAGCCGATGACCAAGAGAACCTCCTGGAAGATGCTCGAGCGCGTCCAGCCTGGGCTCTTCGCCCAGCTCGTCGTCGTCCCCCTGTTCACCGAGCACCACATCCTGAGCCAGGTCGCTGGCCACCGGCTGAACGTCCTGAAGACGCTGCCGCCCTTGACGATCTCCGAGGCCGACATCGACCACTTCGTCGGCGCGCTCGACCAGTGCCTGGCAAAGGCCGAGCGACTACCGACGGCGATGGTCTCCTTCGCGCTGAAGGCCGTGCGAGCAAGCCGTACGTCCCGCCCGACGCGGGCATCCTCGGCGAGCGGCTAGTCCGCGACGACGAGGTACCGCCCGAGTGTCCCGGGCGGAGCCTCCTGGCCGACTCTCTGTCGAGGTTTGGCGTGGCCTTCTGTCAAGGGATTGAGTAGACTCTGTCGAAGTGAGCGAGGGCGCGTATCTGCGGATCGGCGAGCTGAGCCGGCGCGCGGGCGTCAGTCCCGAGCTGTTGCGAGCATGGGAGCGCCGGTACGGTCTGCTTCAGCCCGAGCGCACCGCGGGTGGCTTTCGTCTGTACACGGACGCCGATCTCGAGCGTGTCAGAGGGATGCAGGCCGATCTCCGGAAAGGCATCTCCGCAGCGGAGGCGGCGCGGCTCGCGCTGACTCCGCCCTCGGCTGAGTCCGATCCCGTGGAGGAGACGCCGACACCGAACCTGACGGGGGCGCTGGCAGATCTGGCCCAAGCGCTCGATGCCTACGACGAGGTCAGGGCGCAGTCGATCCTCGACCAGGTCCTCGCCGTCTACTCCCTCGACGCCGTTCTCCAGCAGGTCGTGCTGCCTTTGCTCCGGGATCTCGGCGACC
Source organism: uncultured Thermoleophilia bacterium (assembly GCA_963710975.1). Classification (GTDB taxonomy): domain Bacteria; phylum Actinomycetota; class Thermoleophilia; order Gaiellales; family Gaiellaceae; genus JBBQXH01. The sequence continues at coordinate 231,295 of CAVQCG010000005.1, forward strand.
GCTCGACCGTGGGCGAGTCGTCCATCGCCCAGGAGCACTTCGCGAGCAACGTCCTGCGCGGCCGGCTCATGTCGCTTGCGCGCGGGTGGGGCCAGGGGCGAGGACCGATCGCAGTGCTTGCCTGCCCTCCGAACGAGCTGCATGACATCGCGCTCGTCGCGTTCGGCCTCGCGCTCCGCGCTCGAGGTTGGCGAATCACCTTTCTCGGGACGAACACGCCGGTCGAGACGATCGCGGAGACCGCAGCGGCCGTCTCCCCGGCTGTGGTGGTCGTCGCGGCCGAGATGGAACGGCATCTCTCCGCAGTCGCCGACCTTATCGCGGCTCTGGCGAGTGAGGTGCCCGTGGCGATCGCGGGCGAAGGAGCGACTCCCGACCTCGCATCCCGCACCGGCGCGACATGCCTTCGCGGGGACCCGATCGCGGCCGCGGATCGACTCAGCGGAGTCATCACCCCTGCCCCGACCCGGCTACCGGCGGCGTAGCGCCCGACAGAGTGGCGCGTATCGCCGCCCTCGACACCGCCGAGCCGGAGCTGACGGCGGCCCGGGGCGAGGCCCTCGTCGCGTACCCCTGGCGCAGGGCGGGCTGCTCCTGCTCGAGCGTCCCGGTCTAGTACTCGATTGATCGAGGTGGACGGCGAAGCCTCTCAACCTCGGTCGGGGAGAGCTCACGCCAGGCGCCGACGCGAAGGTCGTCCACGTCGAGCCCGGCGTACCGACGCCGGTGGAGACGCTTCGCCGGATGCCCGATGGCGGCACACATCCGCTTGACCTGGCGTTTTCGCCCCTCGTGGAGCGCGAGCTCGAGCACGCCGCTCGGAAGGAGTCGTGCGCCGGCAGGCGCCGTGACTCCGTCCTCGAGCTCGATGCCCTCCCGCAGACGGCGGAGATCGGCGGCGTCCGGAACCTCGTCCACCTCGACCTCGTACACCTTTTCGACGCCGTAGCGAGGGTGCGAGAGACGGTTCGCCAGGTCTCCGTCGTTGGTGAGGACAAGCGCTCCCGTCGTGTCGATGTCGAGCCGGCCGACGGGAACGATGCGCTGCCGGTGCGCGACGACACCGACCACGGTCGGGCGCCCCTGTGGGTCGCGGGCGGTCGTGACGACCCCCGGCGGCTTGTTGAGGAGCACGTAGACGAGCGGCTCCGGAGCGAGCGCGCGCCCGTCGAGAGCGACCAGATCGCCCTCGGAGACCGTGGTCGCAAGTCCAGCGCCCTGACCGTTCACCGTCACCCTTCCGGCGCGAATCAGCTCTTCGGCCCGCCGCCGGGAAGCGATCCCCGCCCGGGCCAGGTAGGCGTTGAGACGCACCCCCGTAGTATCGGGCCCCGCTGGCCTAGGCAGGCAGCCAGGGGTCGTGCCAGCCGCCGAGGTGAGCCACCAGCCGGTTCGACGAATCGGGCCCCCACGATCCCGGCTCGTACACCTCCACCGCAGGCGGGGTGTCGAGCAGCGGCTGCATGATCCGCCAGGTCTCCTCGACGGAATCCTGGCGAGCGAAGTGACTGCGATCGCCGCACATCGCGGCGTGAAGGAGCTCCTCGTACGGGGTCGGCCCTTCGCCACCCTCCTCGGCGAAGTCCATGTCGAGGTGGATGGAACGCAGCGCCTGCGCGTCGGCTTTCTTCGCCTGGAGCCTCAGGCTGGCTCCCGGCCCCGGACCGATCCGCAGGACCAGCTCGTTCGCATCCGGGTGGCGCGCGTGGTGAGCCGCGAAGCCGAGCCTCGGTGGGTACGCGAACACGATCCGGACCTCGGTCACCGTGACCGGCAGAGCCTTTCCGGCTCGGATCACGAACGGCACCCCCGACCACCGCCAGTTGTCGATCTCGAGCCTCATGGCGCTGAAGGTCTCGGTCTGCGAGGTCGGTGCGACCCCCGCAACGTCGAGATACCCTCGGTACTGGCCGCGGACGTAATGGGCCGGATCCGCCTCGGGCATGGCCATGAACACGTCTCGCTTGCGGTCGTTGATCACGTCGGTGCCTCGGCCGATGGGCGGCTCCATCGCGACCATGCTCAGCACCTGCAGGAGGTGATTCTGGATGACGTCGCGCATGGCGCCGACAGGGTCGTAGAAATGCCCGCGATCCGCCACGTCGAAGTCCTCGGCCATCGTGATCTGTACGGACGAGATGTAGCGCCGGTTCCAGATCGGTTCGAGGACCGTGTTCGCGAAGCGAAGGAAGAGGATGTCCTCGACGGACATCTTCCCGAGGAAGTGGTCGATCCGGTAGAGCTGCGACTCGTCGATCAGGGCATGCAACGACGCATTCAGCTCGCGCGCCGAGGCAAGATCGTGGCCGAACGGCTTCTCGACGACGATCCGGGCTTCCTCCGTGAGGCCGGCGTCTGAAAGGCCCTTGACGACCGTGGCGAAGAGCGACGGCGGGATCTCGAGGTAGAAGACCGGGGTACGCACCTGCCCGAGCACCTGCCGCAGACGCTCGTAGGTTGCGCCATCCGCGAAGTCGCCCTGGACGTAGGAAAGGCGTTGCGCGAACCGGTCGAACGTTGCCGCGTCGAATGGGGCGGATGAGGCTTCGACGGCGGCTCGTGCATGCTCGCGAAGGTCATCGGCCGTCCAGTCGTCGAACGCGACTCCGATCACAGGACACTGCAGGAGGCCGCGACTCTCGAGGAGGTAGAGCGCCTCGAGCGTCATCTTCTTCGCAAGATCGCCGCTGATGCCGAAGACCACCAGGGCATCGGCAAGTGCGGTCCCGTTGTGCTCCGACTCGGTCGTCAATTCGCCTCCTGGGATGCGCGCTTCTGGAGTAACGTGCGGGGCTCCGAAGCGTAACGAAGTCCGGGAGCCGGACGTCCAAGAAAAGGAGCGCTACGTGACCACTTCTTCTCCTATGCAGCTCGGGATGGTCGGACTCGGCCGGATGGGCGCGAACATCGTCCGGCGGCTGATGAAGGACGGCCACAGCTGCGTCGGCTACGACGTGAGCCCGGACGCCGTCAAGGCGCTCGCTGGGGAGGGAGCGACCGGATCGGAGTCGCTCGCGGATTTCGTGTCGAAGCTCGAGAAGCCACGCGCGGCCTGGGTGATGGTTCCCGCCGGTGGGATCACCGACAAGACGATCCACGACCTGGCCGAGGTGATGGAGCCGGGCGACATCATCATCGACGGCGGCAACAGCCACTATCACGACGACATCAGGCACGCGGCCGAGCTGCGCGAGAAGGGAATTCACCACGTCGACTGCGGCACGAGCGGCGGCGTCTGGGGTCTCGAGCGAGGCTACTGCCTGATGATCGGCGGCGAGAAGGAGGTCGTCAACCGGCTCTCTCCCCTCTTCGCGTCGATCGCCCCGGGGGTCGGGGACGTCGAGCGCACCCCCGGACGCACCGGTAGCCCGAGCCCCTCGGAGCAGGGGTACCTGCACTGCGGGCCCAACGGCGCCGGCCACTTCGTCAAGATGGTGCACAACGGGATCGAGTACGGGCTGATGGCCGCGTATGCCGAGGGTCTCAACATCCTCAAGAACGCCGACGCGGGAAAGCGCCAGCGGGAGGCTGACGCGGAGACGACGCCTCTCGAGAACCCCGAGTACTACCAGTACGAGATCGACACGACCGAGGTGGCCGAGGTCTGGCGGCGCGGAAGCGTCGTCGGCTCGTGGCTTCTCGACCTGACGGCCGAGGCGCTCCACGCCTCGCCGGAGCTCGGCGAGTTCACCGGCCGGGTCTCCGACTCAGGTGAAGGCCGCTGGACCTCGATGGCCGCAATCGACGTGGGCGTCCCCGCTCCCGTCCTCACCACCGCTCTCTACTCACGATTCAGCTCGCGCGGACTCGATGACTTCGCCGACCGGGTTCTGTCGGCGATGCGCAAGGAGTTCGGCGGACACGACGAGAAGACGTCGTGACCGGGCCTCGACTCGAGGCACTGGCCGATCCGGACGCCGTCGCCGCGCGCGGGGCGGAGTTCGTGGCCGCCTGCGCTCGGGCCGCAGTTGCCGAGCATGGGCACTTCACCTTCGCCGTCAGCGGTGGCCACACGCCCTGGGCGATGTTTGCGCAACTCGCCGACGCGGACGTGCCGTGGGCGAACACGAGGATCTACCAGGTCGACGAACGCGTCGCGCCCGCCGGCGATCCCGACCGCAACCTGGCTCAACTCCTCGAGAGCCTGCCCGCCAAAGCCGATGCGGAGGTTCATGCGATGCCGGTCGAGGACGAGGACATCGACAGCGCCGCGGCGACCTACGCTCGGTCTCTGCCCGAGCGCTTCGACCTCATCCATCTCGGCCTCGGCCCGGATGGGCACACGGCGTCGCTCGTCCCGGGCGATCCGGTCCTTGACGTGACCGACCGCGACGTCGCGCTCACCGGCGTCTACATGGGGCGGCGCCGCATGACGCTCACCTACCCCGTGCTCGACAGGGCAAGACAGATTCTCTGGCTCGTGACCGGTGCTGACAAGGTCGATGCGATGCGCCGCCTCCGGGCCGGCGACCTGTCGGTGCCCGCGGGCCGGGTGAACTCGACCCAGGCGCTGATCGTCGCCGACAGGGCGGCTGCAGGCTCGGCTTAGATCAGGCGCCGCGCTGGTCGGCGACGGCTTCGAGCCGTGATCGGAGCTCGTCCGTATCGCCTGCGAGGTCGTCGAGCGCCGGCAGCTCGGCAAGACTCGTCAGCCCGAACACGCGCTCGAAAAGCGGCGTCGTTCGGTATCGGATGGCGCCACCCTCGGCGTCACGCCCGGCCTCGGCGACGAGGCCTCGATCGGCGAGGCTCGCAACAGCCGAGTCGGAAGCGACCCCGCGGATCCTCGCGATCTCGGGCCGGCTGACCGGGCCGAGATAGGCGACGATCGCGAGCGTCTCGAGCGCAGCCTGCGAGAGACCCCGCTGGACGGGCCGATCGACGAGCCGGCCGCAGGCCTCGGCGGCATCCCGTGACGCCCTGAAGGCATACCCTTCGGCGACCTGCTCGAGGACGATCCCGCTGCGCCCTTCGCGGTACCGGCTCGAAAGGATCCCGATTGCCGTCTCGACACGCTCGGGATCCTCGTCGGACGCCTGTGCGAGATCCTCGATCGAGAGCGGCCGGGGAGAGATCACGAGCAGCGCCTCGAGCGTTCGCGCGACGCGGTCGACCGGGTTGTCGACGAGGTAGAGCTGGCGCGCACCTCCAGCCGCGCTCTGCCCGAACACGTCCATTCCGTCGGATTCGTTCATCTCAATCGCTCTCCTGCCCGACCGGAGCCTAACGCCTGCTCCGGAGGGCAAGCCGCAAGGAGCGAAGCGACGCGCAGTGGACGGCGAAGCCGGCCACGAAGTTCAGCCGGCGAAGCCGGCGTATCCAGAGCGAAGCAAGCCCGTGAAGCGGGCGCGCAGTGGACGGCGAAGCCGGCCACGAAGTTCAGCCGGCGAAGCCGGCGTATCCAGAGCGAAGCAAGCCCGTGAAGCGGGCGCGCAGTGGACGGCGAAGCCGGCCACGAAGCAAAGGCGCCGAAGCCGGCGTATCCAGAGCGAAGCAAGCCCGTGAAGCGGGCGCGCAGTGGACGGCGAAGCCGGCCACGAAGCAAAGGCGCCGAAGGCGCCGGTCACAACCCAGCCGGCACGGGCGGCCGCGAAGGCTCAGTCGGCGAAGCCGACGTACCCGACCCGCCACCGGTCGACACGGTGATCGGCTCGAACGGTGCTGTCTGGGCGAGCCGGATCTCGCCGGCCTTGCAGAGCTCGAGGAGCGCGAGGAATGCAACGGCCTGCTCGACCCGCGACATCCCGTCGACCTCGTCGTCGAAGAGGAACTCCCTGCGCCGCTTCAAGACCGCACGGAAGCGCTCGAGGAACAACGAGACGGGCGGAAAGCGAAGGGCGAGGTGCGCGAGCGACGGCGCCGGAGGTGACGTTGCGAGGACACGAATTGCCGCCGCCAGCCGCTCCGGCTCCTGGGGTGCGAAGGGTCGTGCGGGTGTGGGCGCGAGCGGGGCGGGCCCGATCCGGAAGAACCTGTCCGCCTCCGCGGCGAGGCGCTCATCGAACCAGTCCGCCCCGGCCTTGATCCGTCTGTACTCCGCAAGCCGCTCGGCAAGCTCGGCAGCCGCCTCCTCGGGGTCGAGGTCCTCGAGCTCGAGCTCCTCGTCCTCGGCGAAGAGCACGCGCGCCTTCAGCTCGAGAAGCGCCGACACGAGCACGAGGAACTCGCCACAGAGCTCGAGGTCGGTGGGACTCATCCCGGCCTCGTGTCGCTCCTCGAGGAACGCGACGATGATCTCGACCACCTGCACGTCGGCCAGCGAGAGCTCTTCTCTCAGGACGAGCGTCAGCAGGAGGTCGAAGGGACCCTCGAACGCGTCGAGATCGAGGTCGAGCTCGCGAACGGCGACGGCGCACATCAGCGGGCGATGCTACTCGGGCGGACGGACACCGGCGGGCCCGTGTCGGTCGGCTGAGCCGGGCGGAAGCGCTGCGTCCAGACGAGGCCGGCGAGACCGACGAGGAAGACGCCGAGGGCCATCCAGAAGTTCAAGCGCATGCCGAAGATGTGGTGCGAGGGATCGATCCTGATCTGCTCCTCCCATGAGAAGCGGGCGAGGCCGTACCACATGATGTAGAGGAAGAAGACGCCGCCCGGACGGAGCTTCTGGTTCACGACGAGCCAGATCATCACCGCCGCACCCGCCGTATCCCAGAGGAACTCGTAGAGGAACGTCGGGTGGAACGTCGCGAACTCCTCATACCCGGCAGGCCGGTTCTCAGGGTCGATCTCGAGCCCCCAGGGCAGCGTCGTCGGGGTTCCGAACAGCTCCTGGTTGAAGTAGTTGCCGAATCGCCCGATTCCCTGGGCGAGCAGGATCGCCGGGCCCATGCAGTCGGCGAGACGCGGGACGCTGGCGCCGGCTCGCCGGGCGATGATCGCGCCGGTGACGAGCCCGGCGGCGACTCCACCCCAGACGCCGAGCCCGCCCTTCCAGACCGCGAAGACCCCCCACCACTCGTCGGGCACCTCGTCCCAGCTGGTGATCACGTGATAGAGGCGGGCACCGACGATTCCCGCTGCCACACCCCACATCGCACAGCGGTAGATCAGATCCCAGTCGCCACCCTGCCGCACCCAGAGCTTCCCCGAGACGTATACCGCCACGAGGATTCCGAGGAGGAGCATGATGCCGTACCCGCGGATGGTGAGCGGGCCGATGTGCACCACGCCGCCCGACGGGCTCGGGATGAACGCGAGAAGGTGGTGGCCGGCCGTCATGTCGGGGCCGAATATACGTGGCCCGAGAGTGGGCGGACTACAGGAGGATCCGGAGAGCCGTCTCGGGGGGGCAGCCGGTCTTCAGGAGGTCCCCGGCGCGATGCAGGTCGATCTCGACGCGCTCGGCGAGCTGCCGTGCTGCATCCTCGGGATACCCCGCGCGCATGAGGGCACGCATCCGCCAGTCGACCACGCGGCCCAACTCGGTTTCGACGATGACGTCAGATTCGGTGGCGTTCATTTCTCCTCCACTCCGATCCTACCCTCTGTTCGGCGTGTTGCCGAGTAGTGGATCGCGCATCGTGGGCCGCTTAACGTCGAATTAACGAGCCTCGCCGGATCGCGGGAGCCTAGAGGAGGATGCGGACAGCGGTCTCCGGCGGACATCCCATCCGAACGAGCGAAACGGCACGATGGAGATCGACGTCGGCCCGCAGTGCGAGCTCCATGGCTGCGGCGACGGCGAATCCCACCCGGCCGAGCACGTCCGTCCGCCAGCCATAACGCGCGCTTCGTCGGCGTCGAACAGGGTCTCGGTCTCGGTTGCGCGCATCGTTTCGGGAGTGTCGTCGCCGGTCGAATTCGTTTCACGAACGGACGGTGATCGCGACCCGAACTCTGTCCCCGTTCGCGTTCGACCAGGTTCCGGCCAGCGGTCGACACGAGCCCGCAGGGAAGCGAACCGTGACTCTGTCCGAGGTCCGACCGCTGTCGAGCTTCTTGTTCCAGTCGACGAGGACGACCGTCCCGCGCGTCCCCACCCGGCATCCGCCGATCGACGACGTGACCTTCACCGTCAGGAGCAGCGTCGTCTTCGGGACGTTCGGTGCCTGCGTCGGGGTGCGCCTGTCGATGCTCCAGAGGGTCACACGCGATGCGAAGGTCGACGAGCTCCGCCTTCCCCGGACGACTGCGAGGAAGTCGCCGGTCTTGCGAAGGGTGCCCGAGCCCTTCGAGGTGGACGCGAGACCTGCCGATGCGGAGAACGTATAGCCGGCGCCTGTGATCCCAGTGGCGGGATGGGCAAGCGCCACGCCCGGACTCATGAGGACAGCGAGCGTGCCGGCGGTAAGGAGGGTGACTGTGCGCACGGGTGCTTGGAGCGTAGTCGCTCAGGCGATCGCGGTCTCGCCGAGCAGCGCCTTCACTTCCGCGAAGAAGTCCGGTTCGGGACGGACACGGTACTCGGGCCCGAATTGCAGCGTCCGCGGCCCATCGGACGTGTCGAGCGCGACGATGACGGGCGACTCGCCTGGAAACCCTCGAACGACCTCAGCCAGATCCCGGATGACCCCGGCATGGGCGCGCCTGGCATCGACGCGCAGGCGAACCTCCGGGCGCTCCCGGACGGCTTCGAAGGCAGCAACGTCGAGGGCGACGAGCTTCACCTCGCCGTCCTTGTGATCGACTCGCCCCTTGACGAGCAAGACCCGGTCGGCCTCGAGAAGATCGCGCGCAGCCGCGAAGGCCGAGTTGAACGCGATCACCTCGACGGAGCCGGAAAGGTCGTCGAGCCTGACGAATGCCATCGGGTCGCCCTTGCGAGTCGTCAGGAGTCGGATCGCGCCCACGATTCCGCCGACGGTGACCACGTCGCCGTCGCGGCGGCTCGAGACCTCGGTGAGCGGGAGATCGACCTTCCGGCGAAGCTGGTCACGGATGCTCGCGAGAGGATGCTCTGACACGTAGAGACCGAGCGTCTCCTTCTCGAGCGCGAGCAGATCCTGCTTGTCGTACTCGTCGGAGGAGATCACGGGATGATGGGCGGGCCGAGCAATCGCCTGCGGCTCGTCCTCGCCGCCGAGGTCGAAGATCGACCCCTGACCGGCGAGGCGGTCGGCGTGGTAGCGGCCGCCTGACGAGAGAGCCTGTTCGAGCAGCCCGAGCATCCCCTTCCGCGACGACCCGGTCGAGTCGAGCGCGCCACACTTGACGAGGCTCTCGAGCGCCCGCTTGTTGACGACCTGCGGGTCGACCCGCTCACAGAAGTCCCAGAGCGAGACGAACCGCCCACCGTCTTCACGCGCGGCGATCACCGCACGGACGGCCGACTCGCCGACGTTCTTGACGGCGTTGAGGCCGAAGCGAATCTTGCCGTCCACGACAGCGAAGTCGAGCGCGGAGACGTTGACGTCCGGTGGCAGCACCTCGATGCCCATCTCCTCGCAGGCCGCTACGTAGAACGGCACCTTGTCCTTCGTGTTCATGACCGACGAGATGAGCGCGGCCATGTACTGCGCAGGGTAGTTCGCCTTCAGGTATGCGGTGCGGTACGCGATGAGCGCGTAACAGGCGGCGTGCGACTTGTTGAAGGAATAGTCCTGCGCTTGCTCCATGTCCTTCCAGAGCTGCTCGCCGACCTTCGGCTCGACCTGGTTCTCGAGGCAGCCGGCGATGAACTTGTCCTTCAGCGACGCCATGAGCGAGTGGATCTTCTTCCCGATCGCCTTGCGAAGATCGTCGGCCTCAGCCGGGGAGAAACCGGCCAGCCGCTTGGCGATCTCCATGTACTGCTCCTGGTAGATGCAGATGCCGTACGTCGGCTCGGTGATCGGCCGGAGGCGCTCGTCGAGAAACGTGACCTGCTCCTGGCCGGCCTTGCGCTTCGCGTAGCCAGGGATGTAACCCATGGGGCCTGGCCGGAAGAGCGCAACGAGAGCGATGAGGTCCTCGAACTCGGTGGGTTTCACTTGGCGCAGCGCCTCACGCATCCCGGACGACTCGAACTGGAAGACACCCGTCGACTCACCGCGACGGAGCATCGCGTACGTCTTGTCGTCGTCGAGCGGGAGGTTCGTGATGTCGACATCGCCGATCAGGGCGATCGCCTCGTCGATGACATCGAGGTTGCGCAACCCGAGGAAGTCCATCTTGAGCAAGCCGAGCGCCTCGACGTCCTGCATCGCGAACTGGGTCACGACCTCCTGGTCGGACCCTTTCTGCTGGAGCGGCACGTACTCGACGAGCGGCCGATCGCCGATGACGACACCCGCGGCGTGGATCGAGTCCTGCCTGACGAGCCCCTCGAGGGGCTTCGCGAGATCGACGATCTGGCGCGCGACCTCGTCCCCGTCGTAGGCCAGACGGAGCTCTGCGCCAGGTTTCATGCAGTCGTCGAGGTAGACCCGCGGCCCCTCCGGAATCGCCTTGGCGATCTTGTCCACGACGCCGTACGGAATCTCGAGTACCCGCCCGGCATCGCGCACAGCGGCACGGGCGGCCATCGTCCCGAAGGTGATGATCTGGGCGACCCGGTCGCGCCCGTACTTCTCGGCGACGTAGTTGATCACCTGGTCGCGCCCGTGGACCGAGAAGTCGATATCGATGTCCGGCATCGACTTCCGACCCGGATTCAGGAAACGCTCGAACAGCAGGTCGTACTTGAGCGGGTCGATGTCGGTGATCTCGAGGCAGTAGGCGACGAGCGAGCCGGCGGCCGAGCCGCGTCCGGGCCCGACGCCGATCCCGTTGTGCTTCGCGAAGGCGATGAAGTCCCAGACGATGAGGAAGTAGTCCGCGAAGCCCATCTCGCGGATGGTCTTCAGCTCGAAGGCGAGGCGCTCTTCCAGCTCCGGTGTGACCCGCTCGTAGCGCCGGCGGATGCCCTCGTCGCAAAGCTCGATGAGGTACTCGAAGGCATCACGCTCGTCCGGGGTGGGGAACGTGGGGAGCAGGATCCGCCCGAGCTCCATGCTGACCGTGCACCGGTCCGCGATCTCGAGCGTCCGTGCCATCGCCTCGGGAAGGTGACCGAAGGTCGCCTGCATCTCCTCCGGCGTCTTGAAGTAGAACTGGTCGGTGTCGAACTTCCAGTGATTCGGGTTTGCCAGCGAGTCGCCCGACTGGATGCAGAGGAGCGCCTCGTGTGCGCGCGCGTCCTCGTGCCGCAAGTAGTGGACGTCGCCCGTGGTGACGAGCGGTATACCGCTCGATTGCGAGAGCGCAACAAGCTGGGGATTGATCTCCTGCTGGATAGGCAGGCCCGCGTCCTGAAGCTCGACGTAGACCGACTCGCGACCGAAGATGTCACAGAGCCGCGCGAGCTCGGCTTCCGCATCCTTCGTCTGGCCCTGCTCGAGAGCCCGGGAGACGCGCCCTGACAGGCAGCCGGAGAGGGCGACGATGCCTTTCGCATGAGCCGACAGCAGCTCCCAGTCGACTCGCGGCTTGTAGTAGTACCCCTCGAGGTAGCCGATCGACGAGAGCCTGATCAGGTTCGCGTACCCCTCGTTCGACTCGGCGAGGAGCGTGAGGTGCGCCTGACCCTTCTTCTGAATCCTCCGGTCGTCGGTGACGTAGACCTCGCAGCCCAGGATCGGCTTGACACCTGCGCGGTCCGCCTGCCTATAGAGCTCGACCGCACCGGCGAGCGACCCGTGATCGGTGAGCGCGACCGCCGGCATCTCGAGCTCGACGGCACGGGCCACGAGATCAGGGATCCTGCACGCTCCGTCGAGGATCGAGTACTCCGAGTGGACGTGCAGATGGACGAAAGGGGCGCTCAACGCCTAGCGATTGTAGAGCCGGGTCCTGCCGGACAGCCGGGTCGTTGCTCGAACAGGCAACGCTCGGACTCCGATATCCGCGCGCCATCCCGCCGAGCGGTTCTCAGATCCCTCCCGGCGGCCCGATTCCCCCGGCTGCGGCGGCGCGGCGAGGGTGACCGAGCAGCGGGGCGCGCGCGACAGCTTCCCGTTGACACGCGCGGGCCGTCTTGAAAACGTTGTCAATTGCAGACGAACCAAGGGGGGAATGAATGGCTTTCACCTCGACCAACGACCTGATGCTTCCTGCGACGGTGACCGGCTCCTGGCCGCGACCTCGCTGGTACACCGCCAACATGTGGGGCCGACCGCTCGACACCGCCATGATGGATCCCTGGTACCGCGAGCAGTTCACCGACGCGCACGCAATCGTCGTCTCCGACCAGGAACGGGCCGGTCTCGACATCCTCACCACCGGGGACTACCACCTCGACGAGGACGTCGCCGGGCGATCGTGGCACCACTACCCGCTGCAGCGCTGGAAGGGCCTCGAGCACGAGGAGCTGCAGACGGAGAAGACGCGCTCGCCGCTTCTCTCCTATCCGGTAGGGACGATGCTCGACTCGATCTACAAGACGTGGCGGTGGCCCCGCGTGGTCGACAAGGTCGAGCACGACCCGAAGAACCCGCTCGAGTACGCGAAGATCTGGCGGATCTCGCAACAGGCCGCAGCGTCCGAGAAGCCCGTCAAGTTCGGCACCTGTTCGGCGCAGGTGCTCGCGTTCTTCCTCGACAGTCACACATCGAAGTACGACCTCGACGACAAGAAGCAGCTGACCTGGGACATGGCCGAGGCGATGAACCTCGAGCTGCGGCAGCTCGCCGCCTCCGGCTGCAAAGTCATCCAGCTCGAGGAGCCGACGCTCCATTTCATCTCCTGCTACTACCCCGAGATGACCGAGTTGATCGACTTCCTGGTCGACTGTTTCAACCGTGAGATCGAAGGGCTCGACGATGTCGAGATCTGGATCCACACGTGCTGGGGCAACCCGAACATGCAGAAGGTGTTCTCCGACGAGTCGTACGCGAACTCCGTCGAGATCTACCTCGACCGCCTGAAGGGCGACGTCTGGACGATCGAGGCGACCGAGAACGACATGAAGGAGCTTCCGCTCTTCGCCCCGTACAGGGACTCGCTGAAGAAGAAGATCGCTGTTGGCGTGGTGAGCCACCGGACGCTCCAGGCCGACTTCCCGGAGGTCGTGGCAGGACGGGTACGCAGGGCGCTCGAGTACATTCCGGCCGACAAGCTGGTCCTCTCGACCGACTGCGGCTTCGGCCGACAGGGCTTCAACCGTCACATCGCCTTCTACAAGTCGACCGCGATTCCGCAGGGCCGGAACATCGTCCTCGAGGAGCTCGGGCTCGAGCCTCGCTACGTGCCGGCCGCCGACGAGCAGCTCGCCTGGGACTGGCTCCCGGACTTCGAGCCGCTCACGCACCTGAAGCCGCTTCGCTAGCAGGAAACCATGCACGTGTGGGAGCCATGACCTGCTCCCACACGTGCAGGCTCGGCGACCTCCTCGCCGACAACCGCCTGGCGATCGCTCTCACTCGGCCCGAAGCGGCCAGGCGAGTGCACTCGCCTGATCGCCTGCGCGCGCGAACCCGATGCCGACGTGCGTGCCCGCGGCAAGCGGAGAATCCGGTGGCCCGGCGACGAGGAGCGTGCGTGCATCGGGCCCTGCGGCCAACGTCGGCAAGGGGCTGCCGTCGATCCACACGGCGGCGGCGGTGATCGGAGCACGCGCCTCGACTTTCATTCCGAGCTGTGGCGATGTTCCGGCCTTCACACCCGTCGAGGGAACGACCGGCGTGAGCTTGACGGGCCCCCCGACCTCGAGGCGCCAGTAGCCTCCTTCGAGCCGAAGCGCAACTGCGTAGGCCGCCGTCTGGTTCACGCCTGCCTCGGTCCGCGTGCCGACGATCGCCGCGACAGCCCAGCGAGGCGCCGGCTTCTGGGCGAGGACGACCTGGTAGTCGGTGCCGGCGAAGGAGCCGACGCCCTGCTCGAACTCCCGGGCGAACCGATCTTCAAAGGTTCCACTGTCACGGCCGAACCGCCTCTGTGTCGGCCCCGAGAGCAGCGCCCACATCTGGAGGACGTCGCCCGAGCCGGCTGCCTCCACGAAGAGCTTCAGCGCGGCACCTGCGGCGGGCTCGACCGGCACGGTCGGCTCCGTGCCGGTCGGCACGGTCAGGACATTCGTCTCGGGATCAGTTGGGACGCTCGCCGTGTCCGATCCTGCGCTCCCGACGCAACCGGCGACGAACAGCACGAACAGGAGCCCGGCAGTCGCCGCTCGCATATGGGCAGCTCTCACGGCCGCTCAGGCACTCGGCGCCCCCGAGATCCGGAAGGGTGCCGCGCCGGCCATCGCAGTCTCGCCGGTACTCACGTAGGCGACGACGACGTGCCGCCCGGATCCCAGCGGCGTGCCCGGTGTCGCCGTCACGCGGACGTCGTTTCCACTCCCGCTGACGTTGCCCGGCACCGGCTCGCCGTCGACCCAGAGCCCCGCCTCTTCGATGGGCCGCTTGGCACGCGCCCGAAAGACGATCTCAGGCTGTGACTCGGTCGTCTTGCCAGCGGGCGAGAGCAGCTCGAGCCTGATCGGGTCGCCTAGCTCGAGGCGCCAGCCACCTCCCTCCTGCGCGACCGGGACGGCGTACGCTGCGAACTCGTTCTTCCCGTCGTGCGTTCGAACGCCGGCGATCGCCGCGATTCCCCAGCCGCTCGGGGTGACCTGGGAGAGGACGACGTCGTAGTCCGTCTGCGCGAACGATCCGAGGCCGGCCTCGAATCCCTTCGCGTACTTTCGCTCGAACTTCGCGAGGGTTGGCCCGAGGAGAGTGCGGCTCTGTCGGGAGAGAAGACCCCACATCGTTTCTGCGTCACCTCGCCCGGCAGCCTGAACGAAGAGGTCGAGTGCGCCCGCAACCTCCGGATCGTCGATGGGCTTCGAAGTCGTAGACGTTCCTGTCGGCTGCTGCCCCGTCGTCGCGTCACCGGACCCTCCCCCGCCGCAGCCAGAAAGCCCGAGCGCAAGGAAGAGGAAGGCCGCAGCGGCAGCACACCAGGTTCGCGTGGACACAGGCGCCAGTGTCGCAGAACTCGACGTGACCGAACCCCGATGTGAAGACCCGTGCCTTCGCTCACCTGTCGTCCTCCTGTCTGAGGCGCTCGATCAGCTCGGACGCGGCAGACCGGGTCGGCGGCCATGCCTCGCCGTCACGCTCGAGAAGGAGCCGTGCCAGTGCGTAGATCTGGCGGACCGTTGGCTTGCGCCCGGTGTGCTCGTCTCGCTCGTCGAACGGCATGGGTTGATTCAACACCGCGAAAGTGCGCGGAAGGCCGCGGACTGTCACGAGTTGGAGACAGCCCCGTGACACGTCGCCGTGGATCGTCGATGATCTGCGGCGCGTGCGATACCTCTACCTCATGCGACACGCCAAGTCGAGCTGGGACGACCCCGGGCTCGCCGATTCGGAACGACCGCTCGCTCCCCGGGGCCGCAAGGCGGCACGAAGCTTGTGTGCCTACCTCAAGGAGCGACGTATCAAGCCGGCCCTGGTTGTGTGCTCGCCGTCCGTTCGGACACTCCAGACGTTGGACGGGATCCGGCCGGCCCTCGGGAAGTCTGCAAGGGTCGAGATCGTCGACGACATCTACGGAGGGGGAGCCGACCAGTTGCTCGGCGTCCTGCGGCGGGTGCCGGCGCCGTCCTCATCCGTGATGCTGATCGGCCACAACCCTGGCATCGAGATGCTGGCAACGCTCCTCGCCGCGAAGGGCGAGGCGCTTCCGCTTCTGCGTGAGAAGTTCCCGACCGGAGCCCTCGCAACTCTGGCTACACAGCGCGCATGGAGCGAGCTCGGTCCAGAGTCCGCCGAGCTGATCGAGTTCGTCGTCCCCCGTGACCTCCCCTGACGACCGTCAACGGGGGTGCGTGTCGACCTGTCGATCCTGGCTCCAATCGACCTTGCACTCGCCCCACATGCCCGCATCGTCCTTCCGCGCGTCCTTGACGGCATCCACGAGCTCGAGCGCGTAGACCCCCTCGTTGCCCCGGTAGAAATAGGGTGCCGCCGCGCCCGCCCGCACGAGGTCGACGTTCGCGTTCCTGCCGTCGACGAACACGTAGCGGAGGAGGCGCCCGAACGTGTCCGTGTCGTCGAGGCCAGGATCGGCCTCCAGCCTGACCGACGTGCCCGGCGGAGCAATGCGCTCGAGGGTCGCCCGTGCGGCCTCGCTGTAGCACTCTCCCTCGCCGAGCTCTGGGGCATCGACCTGCAGCAGCCGGACGCGTTGACCGCTCTCGAGCTCGAGCGTGTCACCGTCGGCGATCCTCGCCACGACGGCGTCCGCCACGAGATCTGCAGGCTTGTCCGTCTTCTGACCGCTGCAGCCGGCCGCTGCGAGCCCGACCAGGAGAAGAACGAGGAGAAGAGACCGCTTCACGCTCGCCGGAGGATATGGGCCGAACCGAGACGACTGCTGCCTCAACCCGCGGCCGGCGCGTCCTAGTCGTCAGAGCTTTCACTGTCTCTTGGACTCGTTTCAGAATGACGCTTCGTGGCCGCCGGGGCGTGATGGGTGGGTGCGATGCAAGGACGGAGGGAGCCCCAATACGAGACCTATTGGGGCGACCGAGGACGCCGCAGCGTGCCCGCACAACGCGTTCCGGCGGCTCAAGGCTTCATTTTGGAACGAGTTCTTAACGGAAGCGGCACCCCGAAGTCAATACGCGTCCGTCATCATGAGAGGTGCGATGACGCGTCTGCTGAACCCCCTCTTCGTCCTCGGCATGGGCTTTCTGGTCGCAATGCTGGCCGTCGCCGTCGCGGGCATCGCAACGAGCCTGTAGGCCTCGCTCCGATCACGAAGCCGTCGCAGCCTCGGCTGCGACCTCGTGCATCACGGCGACAAGACGTGGGTCCTCGCCGATCGGCGGCAGGATCTCGACGGAGAGACCCGGATGGGCAATGCTGACCGCCTCGGCACGAGCCTCGATGTCGCGGCGGACGTGAACGCCGGTGGCCATGAAGAGTGGCAGGATCCGGAGGTTCGTGATGCCCGCGGCAGCCGCTTCGTCTCCGACATCGGCGAGGGTCGGCGACGACGACTCCATCCATGCGATCCGTACGCGGTCCGCACCAACGGCCGCCGCGACTCCCCCCGCGAGCTCCTCGAACGGCGCCCGCCAGCGCGCGTCAGCGCTCCCGTGAGCGAAGAGGACGAGGCGAGTCGCGCTCACCCGGCGTCCCATCCGATCACGTGCATCCCCTGCCACCAGCCGGGGGAGCCCTTCTCCTCGCCCCCGATGTCGAACACCATCGTCGCCAGAGGCTGACCGGCGAGATAGTCACGTGTCGCGTTCGCCACGCGATCCCAGTCCGAGTCGTCGACGACGATGAGCGCTCGAGCGGCGAGGTACTGCTCGATCAGCACGAGCCCGTCGAGGTGCGCCACGTAGGAGTGCGGGCCGTCGTAGTAGTAGACGCCGACTGTGCGCCCGGCGAGCGCGCCGTCTCGCAGGAGGTCGAAGGCGTCACCCTCGAGAACGGTGAGGCGCTCGACGCCAAACCGCTCGGCGTTCGCGCGGAGCGTATCGGCGCTTCCGCCGTCCTTCGAGAAGTCATCCACGGCGACGTAGTCGCCCGGGTTCCCGAGGCCTGCAGCCACGAGGCTCGTTCCGCGGAACGAGCCGACCTCGACGTAGCTCTCACCGGCCTCGAGAAGGTGAGCAGCGAGGTTCAAGAGCGCGAGGTTGTTCTCGCAGGCCAGGCCGGGCACGGCCTCGAGCACGTCGCGGAACCGGCGATCACGCGGATGCTCGGACGCGGGGAAGTCCTCGAAGAGACGCGGCAGCTCCTGGATGAATCGTTCGACGTTCACGGAAGGCCCCGGATTCCTACCACGCGCCGCCCCCACCTCCGCCCCCTCCGCCGCCTCCGCCGCCGGAGAAGCCCCCGCCACCGCCGCCCGAGCCGCTGGACGGGGGTGCGAGGGCGGAGCCGAAGCCGGCCGAGAGATCGGAGATGCCGAGCGCAGAGGGCCCCGACCCGAGGTCGGAGCCGACCGGGCTGATCCAGTAGATCGCGCTCGCATCGGCCAACTCCTTCGGCATCAGAAGATGTGCGCCCTGAAGGACACGCTCGGCGATCCCGAAGGCGATCCCGTAGACGAGGAAGCGCTCCCACAGCTCCAGCGTCGCCGGCGGGGCCTCGGCGAGGCGAGGGAAGTCCGTCAGGTAGCGCCGGAACGCCTCCCAGCGTTGAGCCTCGAGCTCCGCCTTGGGCGTGCGGCGCCGCCAGAGCCTCCGGCCGGCGGCCGCGGCGAGCACGAGCAGCACTGCGTTCGCGACGAGGCAGGCGCCGACCGCAATCGCGACGATGTCGCCCCAGCGAGGCGCGACGTTGCGGAAGCCGTGGATCCCGATCACGAGGAGGACTGCCCCGCTGATTCCAAAGACGAGCGCGCCGATGACGAGGACGCGCCCCCCTCTGTCGTTGAACCACTTCTTCGCCCTGACAGCAGAGGCGACTCTCTCCTTGAAGGTTGCGAACCGCTTCGCGTTTGCCACGCGGTCGTCTTCGATCGTCTCCCGGAACCGCGAGAGCCGTTCGGATCCGCTGCCGACGACGCCTTCGACGAGTTCCTCGACCGGACGCTCGAACGGAGTCACGTCGGGAAGCTCGGTGCCCGCAGAGACTTCGAGATCCGCCACGTCCTCTTGACGGAGACCGCCCCACAGCGACCGCGACGTCGTGGCCGGCACGGCCTTGAAGCGACCTCGGCGGATCAAGTCGAAGAGCGTTGCCGTGAACTCGTTCGACCCGGCATCGCCACCCTGGCGCAGGAGCGGAACGACAAGGGCGGGCGCGAGATCCGACGGTGGCTCCTGCTCGTACTCCCGGTCGTACCCTGTGTTCCGCTCCCGCCCGAAGAATGCCCACGTCCCGGCGGTGATCAGGGCCGCTGGGCCGAGCGCGAGCAGCAGCAGGTAGAGGATCGTGCGTCCGATGTGGTCGAGCGCCGATCGGATCTTCGTCCGATCGCGCTCGTACGAGGACGCGTCCTCCCGTTCCTCGGCCTGGATCTTCTCGAGACCGTCACCTCGGACGACCTTCGCACCGGCGGTCGAGGCGAGCAGTGAGCGCGGGAAGACGACACGGAGCTCGACGAACTGCTTGGGCGGCACGGCGACGGCCCGCAGCAGCGCGCGTCGCGGGAGCCTCGTCACGTCGCCGCGTACCCATACCGGATGACCCCAGACCCGGTAGTCGGGGCCGGACGCCACGCCGGGCAGGATCACGGCCGCAGTCAGCCGATCGAGGCCGACCTCCCACTCACTGCCCCACACCTGCAGGTTCACGTCGACGACGTCGTCGTACGCAACAGCCAGCCCGGTGAGCCGGTACCCGATGGTGAAGGTCCGCAACTCGTCCGAAGCGTCGTAGTGCCAGACGATCCGCAAGCCCGTCTCGGTCCGGGCCGTGCCGAACGTCCCGGGCGCCCCCGTGCTGCCGAGCTCGGCCGAGGCACCGGGCCGGTAGCGAACACCGTCCTCGCTCACGGACACGTCCGAGATGGACTCGCCCGGGCGAAGCGGGATGTCTCTGAACCCGCCGGTAAAGCCGCCGATGAAGAAGAACCTGATCGCCTCCCGGATCCGCAGCGCACCGTCGGGCTCGACCTGGACGCGAACCTCTGCGTCGGGAAGCGAGAACGACTTGGCCGACGCGCCGGGGGAAGCCGCGAGGACGAGTGCGATCGCCGCGACGAGAGCGACGCCGAACCGAACCCTCAGAACTTCACCTGCACCGGCTCGCGCGCCGGCTCGTCGATCTCGAAGTACGGCTTCGGCCCGAACCCGAAGATCCCGGCGATCACGTTCGCTGGGACCGTCTGGATCGCATTCATGTAGGTCAGCACCGTGTCGTTGTAGACCTGGCGCGAGACGGCGATGTTCTGCTCGATGTCCACCAGCTGACCTTGCAGCTGCTGGAAGTTCTCGCTCGCGCGGAGCTCCGGATACGCCTCGCTGACGGCCATCAGCCTCCCGAGAGCCGCGGTCAGGACGTTCTCGGCCTGCGCCTGCTGATCGACGCCCTGCGCAGCCTGGGCCGCCGTCCGTGCCTTCGTTACCTCCTCGAACGTCTCGCGCTCGTGCGCCGCGTAGCCCTTCACGGTCTCGACGAGATTCGGCACCAGGTCATAACGGCGCTTCAGCTGGACGTCCACCTGTGCCCACGCGTTCTGCGTCCTGTTTCGCAACCTGACGAGGCGGTTGTACAGGACGATCAGCCCGACCAGGACCAGGACGACCACGACGATTGCGACGATGACCCAGACCATGTGCGGAGCTTATCGGCGGCCGCGGCCGATCCCTACAATCGAAGCCGATGCGCTGGACGCTCCTTCTCGTCGCCGGAGCCCTGGCAATCGCCGGCTGTGGAGGCTCGACGTCGACCCCGGCGTCGCCCGCTGCGGTCATGGTGCCGACCGAGCCGGCTCCCGAGATCGTGGTTCTCGACTGGAGCGACGCGCTCAACCACGAGCTGAACGAGGACGCGGGCAGGCTCTTCGCACCCGGTGCAGTCGTGATCAGTGGAACCGGCGCGAGATCCGTCCTGCGCACCCTCGGCGAGGCAACCGCCTTCGTCACGAGCTTCGCCTGCCAGGGGCAGATCGTCTCGCTGTCACGGGACGGCAACCGGGTGACCGCGATGTTCCTCCTCGGGAACCGCAGCACCTTCTCCTGCGCGGCCGAGCGAACGAGCGACACGGCAACGTTCACGATCGTGAACGGCAAGATCGTGCAGATGGAGACGCTGCCCGACTAGATCGTTTCGTCGCTACGGTGGCGGCAACGAGTCTTCGCACGTCTTGTCCCGCTTGGCCGCCCTCCGCTGCGCGGCGCCTCCGGCACAGCCATACGCCGGCTCCGCCGGCTGGACTTCGCGGCCGGCTCCGCCGTCCGCTGCGCGGCGCCTCCGGCACAGCCATACGCCGGCTCCGCCGGCTGAACTTCGCGGCCGGCTCCGCCGTCCGCTGCGCGGCGCCTCCGGCACAGCCATACGCCGGCTCCGCCGGCTGAACTTCGCGGCCGGCTCCGCCGTCCGCTGCGCGGCGCCTTCGGCGCCTTGCCTAGGCCTCGAAGAATTCCTGTTGCTTCGCCTTGCGACGCCGCCAGAACATCAGAGCGCCGAGCGCTGCGCCGATGCCGGCGATCACGCCGACCTTCTTCTTGCTTGCCATGAGTCCCCCTTTCGTTCTCATCATGCGCTTGAAGACGTACAACCCGACGCGGAGAGCCACGTAGCCGATGAGAGCCTGCCTGCGGTTCATCCGCTGGGATACTACGTGCTTGCGGCGGCCTTCTTCTTGTTCGGAATGTGAATTGCACGGCCGAGCGCGACGAGCCCCGCCTCCTTGATCGCCTCGGACAGCGTCGGATGAGCAGCCATGCCGTCCGCGACCGTCTCGACCGTCGCCTCGGCGTCGAGCGCGACCACGCCTGCCTCGATCAGATCGGTCACGTGAGGGCCGACCATGACCAGCCCCAGCAGCTCGCCATAGCGCGACTCGTGGATCGACTTGACCCAGCCGACGCTTTCGTTCTGCATCATTGCCCGGCCGTTGGCTGCGAACGGAAACTTCCCGACTGCGACCGCGTCGCCGTACTGGTCGCGCGCCTGCTCCTCGGTCAACCCGACACCGGCAATCTCGGGATCCGTGTAGATGGGACGCGGGACACCCCGGTTGTCGACGACCGCCTCGTGCCCGCAGGCGTTCTCGGCGGCGACTTCGCCCTCCCGGAAGGCGGTGTGCGCAAGCTGCCAGTACCCGGCCGCATCGCCGACCGCGTAGATGTGCGGCACGGTGGTTCGCCGATGGCCGTCGGTCCAGATTCCCTTCTTCACGTCGAACTGCACACCGGCTTGCGGGAGACCGATCTCGTCGACGAGCGGTGCCCGTCCTGTTGCGACGAGCATCAGGTCGCACTCCACCGTCTCGCTGTCGTTGAACGTGACGGCGAGCCCGCCGCCCTTCTCCTCGATCCGGTCGCAACGGGCCTCGAGGTGCACCGCGATGCCACGCTTCTTGAACTGCTTCGCGAGCTCGGCTGCCGCCTCGCCGTCCTCGCTCGGGATGAGGTGGGGGAGCATCTCGATGATCGTCACCTCGGAGCCGAAGCGGCTGAAGATCGACGCGAACTCACAGCCGATGATGCCGCCGCCGAGGATGACGAGACGCTTCGGCACGACCTCCTGCGCGAGCAAGCCGGTCGAATCGACGCAGAGCTTGGAGTGGATGCCGTCGATCGGGGGGCGCACGGGAAACGACCCGGTGGCCACGATCGCGTGCTTGAACGTGACGTCTTCGCCGCCCTCGACGCTGATCGTATGCGGCCCGCTGAACCGGCCCGTCCCCTTCACCCACTCGACGCCGTTCGCCTTGAAGAGCACCGCGACTCCCTGGGTGAGCTGCGTGACGACGCCTGACTTCCATACGTTCGACGCAGCGAAGTCGAGCTCGGCCGACCCGACCCTGACGCCGACCTTGGCGAAGGTCTCCTCGGCCTCTTTGAGGGCGTATGCGGTCTGCACCCACGCCTTCGTCGGGATGCAGCCGACACGCAGGCACGTACCGCCGAGTGCATCCTCCTTCTCGATGCAGACGCTCCTGGCGCCGAGCTGCGCTGCCCGGATCGCTGCCGTATAGCCGCCCGGGCCTCCCCCGAGAACAGCGACGTCACACTCCATACGGGATCTCCTCGCGTTCGTGGTCGGGAGATACCGATCCTACCGGCGCGCGGCAGCTACCACTTCTCGTCCGGCGGTGAGGTGAGCCCGCGATCCTCGAACCGTCCGGTGTCCTCTGCCGCCTCGAGTTGCTCGATCTCCGACGGAGAGGAGAGAACATGATCCTCGAGGTCAGGGTCGGCCAGCACCGGGGGCTCGCTGGGGCCGCCGGTTTGCCACCGCTGGAAGAGATCGCGCCAGAACCCCATGCTCACGACGAAGGTACTCGGCCGGGCCGAATCGTGCAAGGGTACCGCCGTGAGATCGGCGCCCCGGCGGGTCTGGAATCGTCTCTCCTTCCTGTTCTCGAAGGCGATTCAGGGCTTCGCCGACGACCGCTGCCTCCAGCTGGCTGCCGCCATCGCGTACCGCTTCATCTTCTCGATCTTCCCGCTCGCGATCTTCCTCGTCTCGATCCTCGGCGTCTTTCTTCGGGACTCGACGAGGCGAGAGAACCTCGTCGACGCCATTCTCGACGTCATCCCCCTCTCGGGCGAGGGGCCCAACCAGCTCGAGCGTGTCCTCGCCAACGTTCCCACCCCGTGGAGCGTCGTCGGGCTCGTCAGCATCGCCGTCACGCTCTGGTCGGCGAGCGGGTTGATGGGCGCGTTGCGCGTGGGACTGAACGTGGTCTGGGACGTGCACCGCGACAGGCCGTGGGTCCGCTCGAAGCTGGTCGACTTCGTGCTCGTTCTCGGAGCGGGAATCTTCATCCTCGCCTCGGTCCTCCTGACAGGGTTGGTCCAGATCGTCGACCGGCTGCTCGCCGATGCCCAGACGACGCTCGGCGCGCTCGGTGGACTGGCCGAGGCAGGCTCGTTCGTCTTCGGGATCCTCGTGCCGACGGTGCTCTCGTTCGTCACCTTCGCAATCCTGTACCGCTTCGTCCCGGCCGCCTCTCCGCGTTTTCGCGATGTGTGGTTCGGCGCGCTGTTCGCCGCTGTCGGCTTCGAGCTGCTGAAGAACGGCTTCGCCTTCTACGTGCGCTCCTTCGGCAACTACGACGCGATCTACGGGTCGCTCGGAACGATCGTCGCCTTCCTCTACCTGATCTACCTCAGCTCGAACGTCTTCCTCTTCGGGGCCGAACTCTCAGCCCTTTGGAAGGGCTCGGCCGCAACCCGCCGTCCGGTCGAGCCACCCGACCCGACGCCCATCGGCGCGCGCGCGCTGGGTGCCTTGAAGAACCTCGTCGTCCTCGAGCGCGAGCCTGACCCGCTCGCTCGAGCCCGGCGAGATTCGGATACGACGGCGAGCCAGGCCGCTCTCACGGTCGCCGGGCCGTTCGTCTTCGAGTCGGTCGAGACGCCGTTCGGCACAAGTGAGCGCATGCTCGGCGGACCGGCCGTGCATGTCACGCTCGCCGCCGCGTTCTTCACCGAGGTGCACGTCCTCAGCGTCGTCGGAGACGACGTCGGCGACCAGCAGCTCGAGGTGCTTCGCACGGCTGGCGTCGAGACGAACGACATCGAGCGCGCGCACGAAGGCCGCACGGCATCCTGGAGCGGGCGCTACGGCTTCGACCTCGACGTCGCCGAGACGCTAGCGAGCGATCCCGGCGTTCCTGGGAGCTCCGGGCCGGTGGCGTCGGCAGCGGCGGCGAAGGCGCCGCTCCTCTTCCTCGGACCGATGCACCCGGACCTCCAACGCGAGGCTCGGGCCACGAGCTCCTCACCTCGCTTCGTTGGGCTCAGCTCAGCGAGCTCGTGGATCGCGAGCGCGCGTGATTCGCTCATCGAGGCGATTCGAGATGTCGACCTCGTGATCCTGAATGACGCGGAGGTGCGCATGCTGACCGGCGAATCCAGTCCCGTGGAAGCCGCAGCCAGGATCCGTGAGTGGGGCCCTCGGGCAGTCGTGATCACCGAGGGAAGCCACGGCGCGGCGCTCTTCACGGAATTCGGCATCACGGTCGTAGCGGGCTATGCGCCTGGCGACGTCGTCGATCCCACCGGAGCGAGCGGCAGCTTCGCCGGCGGCTTCCTTGGGTACCTCGCGGCCCGCGACGGGGACGTCACAGAGGACACCCTTCGCCGCGCGACCGTGTACGGCTCGGTGCTTGCGTCGTTCGCCGTCGAGGGATTCGGAAGCGAGCGTATTACACGCCTGATGCCCACCGAGATCGACGAGAGGTTCGAGGTCGTGCGCCGAACGGTGCGGGTCGAGCCGTTTCGCTCGACCCCCGGATGATCAGAGCGCCAGCCCGGGCTCCTCGAGGAGCTGCTTCACCGTCCGGAGGAATTCAGACGCCGTCGCGCCGTCGACCGCTCGGTGGTCACAGGAGAGCGTCATCTCCATGCGTTTCCGCACGACGACGTTGCCTCCCGCAACAACAGCCTGTTCCTGGATTGCGCCTGTGGCCAGGATCCCGACCTGAGGCGGGTTCAGCACCGCGAAGAACCGTTCGACGCCGAACATGCCGAGGTTCGAGATCGTGAACGTCCCGCCCTCGAGATCGTCCGGGGTGAGCCGATTCTCGCGGGTGCGAGCGACGATATCGGCCCGGGCGACGGCGATCTCCGGAATCGACTGTGCCTCGCAGTGCCGGATCACCGGGACGACGAGCCCGTTCGGGATGGCGACGGCGAGCCCGACGTTGGCGGTGCTGAAGAGGCGGACCTGATCGCCCTCGTAGTGGGCGTTCATGCCGGGGTGGCGGAGCAGGGCGACCGCACAGATCTTGGTCAGGACGTCCGAGTAGGTCGGCCGTGGTGAGCCTTCCGGCGTCAGCTCGACGAGCCGTTCGCGCAGCTCGATGGCCCGCGTCATGTCGGCCGACATCGCGATCGCGAAATGCGGTGCCTGCCACGCCTCGGAGAGCCGCCGCGCAATCGTCTTGCGCACGCTGGTCAACGGCACGGTCTCGCTGCCGGCGGTCACGGGAACCGGCTTCGCCTCCCAGGCGGGGGCGGCAGCTGCGCGCTCGACGTCCTCGGCGACGATGCGGCTGTCGGGGCCCGTGCCGACCACCCGGCGCAGGTCGATACCGCGCTCGCGCGCGATCCGGCGTGCGAGCGGGGACGCTTTCAGGCGGTCACCGGCGCCGACCGAGGGCGGCTCTCCCGCGGGCGAAGCGTCGGCTGGTGTCGCGGCCGGGGCCTCGACGCTCGCGGGCAGGTCCCCGTCGGACGCCTCAGGCTCGGCTGCAGCCGGTGCCGGGGTCGGGGCCTCGACCGTTACTTCCTCGCCGGCCTCGCCGATCACGCAGATCGGCTTCCCGACCTCGATCTCCTCGCCCTCGCCTGCGAGGATCTTCAGCACGACCCCGGCAACCGGCGACTCGACCTCCTGCGTCACCTTCTCCGTGTCGAGCTCGTACAGCGGCTCGTCCTGCTCGACGGTGTCGCCCTCGGCCTTCAACCAGCGGACGATCGTCCCGGACTCCATGCCCTGCCCGAGCCGGGGCAGCGTGACTTCGGTGGACACGCTAGGACCTCTCCACGGTTCGGCGGACCGCTGCGACGACATCGTGCGGATGCGGGACGACGAACTGCTCCATGACCGGCGAGAAGGGGAGTGGGGAGAACTTCGAGCCCACGCGCTGGACGGGCGCATCCAGGTAGTCGAACGCCTGCTCCTGGACGATGGCAGCCACCTCGGCGCCCCAGCCCATCCTGGTCACGGCCTCATGGGCGACGACGCAGCGACTCGTCTTCTTGACGGATGCGACGAGCGACTCCTCGTCGAGCGGGAGGAGCGTCCGCGGGTCCCAGACCTCGACCGAGATCCCCTCCGCTTCCAGCTCCGCAGCGGCCTTGAGCGACTCGTGGACGAGGCGGCCCGTCGCGACCACGGTCACGTCCTCGCCTTCCCGGTGGACGCGCGCCCTCCCGAACTCGAGCGTCTCGGGCTCCTCGGGCACGTCACCTTTGATCGGGTACAGGAGCCGGTGCTCGAAGAACAACACGGGGTTGTCGTCGTGTATCGAGCTCCAGAGCAGGTCGCGCGCGTCAACGGGTATGGACGGGAAAGCGACCTTGAGGCCCGGCACGTGCACGAACCAGGCTTCGAACTGCTGGGCGTGCTGCGCGCCCGGCGACCAGCCTGCGCCGCCCTGCGTCCGAATCGTCAGCGGAACCTTCAGCTGCCCGCCCGACATGTAGCGATGCTTCGCCGCCTGGTTCACGATCTGCTCCATCGCGAGCGTCGTGAAGTCCTGGTACATGATCTCGACGATCGGGCGCATGCCTTGCATCGCAGCGCCGATGCCGGACCCGACGATGGCCATCTCCGAGATCGGCGTGTTCCGAACCCGCTCGGAGCCGAACTCCTGGAGCATCCCCTGGGTGACGCCCATCGACCCGCCCATCTCGGCGATGTCCTCGCCCATGATGAACACGTCCGGGTCGCTGCGCATCGCCTGGACCATTGCGTCACGCACGGCCTCCCGGTAGGTGATCTCAGGCATAGATGTTCTTCAGCGCGTCCTCGGGGCGCGGATCGGTGCCGTTCTTCGCGAACTCGACGGATCCCTCCACGACCTGCGCCACGTCCCGCTCCATCTCGGCCCAGTCGTCGTCGGACACGTCGACCACGATCCTGAGCTTGTCGAGAGGATCGTGATTCTGGCGCACGTCGCGGATCTCCTCGCGCGGGCGGTACACCTGCGGATCGCCGACGTAGTGCCCTGTGAGCCGATAGGTGTTCGCAACCAGGTAGACGGGGCCGTTACCTTCGACGGCGTGCTCGCGCGCCTCCTGTGCAGCCCGGTAGACCTCCTCGATGTCCTGTCCGTCGACCACGATCGTGTGCATCCCGAACGCAACCGCGCGCTTGGACATGTCGTCGATCGGAAGCTGCTGCCACGCCGGAGTCGATTCTGCATAGCCGTTGTTCTCGCAGACGAAGATCGCCGGCACCTTCCAGAGCTGCGCCAGGTTCAGCGCCTCGTGGAACGTCCCGATGTTCGTCGCGCCGTCACCGAAGAAGGCGACCGCCACACGTGGCTGGCCACGCAGCTTGAAGGACAGCGCGGCGCCTGTGATGGCCGGAAGACCGCCTCCGACCACGGCGTTCGCGCCCATCAGTCCGTGCTCGACGTCGTAGAGGTGCATCGAGCCGCCGTAGCCATGACTGCATCCCTCGATCTTCCCGTAGAGCTCTGCCATCAACGAGTTCGGTGTCGTCCCGATCGCGAGCGCATGCGCGTGGGCCCTGTGCGTCGAGGCGATCACGTCGCCGTCCTCGAGCGCACGACAGACGCCGATCGCGATTGCCTCCTGCCCGATCGCCACGTGCAGGAAGCCGGCGAGATCACCTGCCCGGAAGCGCTCCTCGACCTTCTCCTCGAACCGCCGGATCAGGAGCATTTCCTTCAGGAAGCTCATGAGCTCCTCTCGGGAGAGGATCTGCTTCTTCGCGACTCGAGCCACGGACCGGCACGCTACCAAAGAGCGGCATGGGGAGTACGGGCACTAGAATCGGCCCGGTGACGCTCGGCGAGCGACTTCAGGCGATTCTCGACGACCTGCCCGAGGGATGGTCGGTCGTGGGGCTCGTGGTCAGCGTGGACGAGGCGGACGCGGATCGTGCTGCGCTGATTCTCGGCTCGCTCTCGCCTGGACGAGCCGGAAGGACGTTTCGCCTCGACGTGGCGCGCATGGGCTCGGACGGGCCATCGGCCGAAGCGACCAGGCGCGCCCTCGACCGGCTCGAGGGCGAGGGTATCGACGCCCGGCTGTCGGCCGGCGACGTCGACGCCGTCGAGACGCGATCGGAACCTGCGGCGTCTGCGACGACCGGACTGGCGACCGCCTGGGACGAGCTCGAGCCGAGGCTCCCGGCCGACTGGTCGGATCTCTATCTCGAGATCGAGCTCGCGTCGTCGGACGAGATCGAGCGGGCGGCCCTTCTCTCGAGCCCGCTCAACCCGTTTCTGATCGAGAACGACCGTCCCGCGTTGCGCTTTCGAGCCGCGCGCCAGACGGGCTACGGCGCCGCGCCGATGATGGTACGGCGTTGCCTGACCCGCCTCGACGAGGCGCGGATAGGCGGCAAGCTCCATCTCCTCCGCGTCCAGTCGGAGACCCGGCACGTGCTGACCCAGGGGCCCGTCTGGCGCGACAGCGGACGGGCGATCTAGCAAGGCTCGCCGGCAGGCGAGCCGCGCAGCGGCCGCGCCCGCAGGGCGCCAGGCCGCGAAGTCCAGCCGGCGAAGCCGGCGTATCCCCGCAGCAAGGAGCGAAGCGACGCGCAGCGGCCGCGCCCGCAGGGCGCCAGGCCGCGAAGTCCAGCCGGCGAAGCCGGCGTATCCCCCGCGAGGCAAGGAGCTTCGCTCCTTGCCTCAGCCTCGCAGCTCTGCGCCAAACGCCCCAGCCAGCGCGCTCACGATCTGCTCCCGTACGACCTGCGCATCTTCGTCGGAGAGCGTGCGCTCGGGCGACTGGAAGGCGACCCGGATGGCAACGGACTTCTTCCCATCGGGGATCTGACCGCCCCGGTAGACGTCGAAGACGTGCGCCTCGTGGAGCTCGGCTCCGGCCGCGTCACGGATCGCCTCGACGAGCGAGCCCGCGGGGACATCCTCGGAGACGACGAACGCGAGGTCCTGACGAAGCGCGGGATATGTGATGACGTCCTCGTACAGGACCCGCTCCGGCACGTTCGAAAAGAGCGTCTCGAGATCGAGCTCGAAGATCCCCCACTCCCCCTCGAGAAGCGCCGGATGGAGCTCGCCGACCCAGCCCGCGTCAACGTTCGCGGCCTTGCCGGGATGGAGAAATGGCTCCCGGATGCGCTCGAACGAGGACTCGATGCCGAGCGCCCGGTGGAGCGCCTCGACCGCTCCCTTGGCGGCGAAGTAGCCGCCCTCGGCGATCCCACCGGCGTGCCAGCGCTCGCTCGGGAGCCGCTCACCCGTCGGGATGTAGACGCGCGCGATCTCGAACAGGCGGATCTCCTCGTTCCCGGCGTCGACGTTGTGCTTCGCGGTCGCGACCAGCCCGTCGACGAGGCTCGTGCGAAGGATCGCGTGCTCGGCCGACAGGGGCTCCGGGAGACGGAGCGCGTTCGCGTCGAGATCCTGGCTGACGAGGCTCCAGGTATACGCCTCCGAGTATCCGCAACCGACCAGCACGTCCTCAACCCGGCGCCGCAGCCGTTGGTCCTGCGTGAGTCGACCGAACATCGCCCGTCGCTCGGGAAGAGTGAAAGGAACCTTCTCGAGCCCGTGGATGCGGGCAACCTCCTCGATCAGGTCGACCTCCCGTCCAACGTCTCGCGCGCGCCAGGTGGGAGCCGTCACCGTCCAGTCGTCGGCGACGTCGAAGCCGAGTCGCACGAGAATCTCGCGCTGCTCGGCGGGTGGGATCTCGAGCCCTATCAGCGCGTCCGTCCGTTCCGGTCGAAGCCGCGTGACCGGACGCGGTGGCAGCCCAGCATGGACGTCCGCATGTCCAGTCCAGCGGGCGCCGGTCAGCTCGACCATGAGCTGCGTCGCGTACACGGCTGCCGGCTCGGCGAGGTATGGGTCGACGCCTTTCTCCCATCGGTTCGAGCCCTCGGTCCGTAGCCCCAGGCGCTCCGACGTCTCGAGGATGCCGATCGGCTCGAAGTTCGCCGCCTCGAGCAGGATGTCGGTCGTCGTCTCCCCCACTTCCGACTCGAGCCCGCCCATGATCGCGGCGAGCGCCACCGGTCGAACGGCGTCCGTGATGAGCAAGTCCGACGGGTCGAGACTCCGGAGCGTCCCGTCGAGCGTGACCAGCTCCTCGCCGGGATGCGCGCGCCGGACACCGATGCGCCCACCCGCAAGACGCTCTACATCGAACGCGTGAAGCGGGCTGCCGAAGGCGAGCATCACATAGTTCGTGATGTCGACGACGTTCGAGATCGGGCGCATCCCGGCGGACACGATTCGCGCTTTCAGCCACGGCGGCGATGGGCCGATCGTCACCTCGCGGAAGAGCCGCCCGATGTAGCGCGGGCAACCTTGGAAGTCGTCGATCTGGACGAGCACCTCCTCGTCGGCGCCTCCCGGCGGATCGGCGCCCGGCGGCGGCGCAAGCTCGAGCTTGAAGAGCGCAGCGACCTCTCGGGCGAGTCCGTAGATCGACAGGAGATCGGGACGGTTCCCCGTCACCTCGATCTCGAGCACGTCGTCCCGGATCGGGATCACATCCCCAAGCGGCGTCCCCGGGTCCCAGGCCTCGGGTAGGACGAGGATCCCGGAGTGCTCCTGACCGAGCTCGAGCTCCTGCTCCGAGAGGATCATCCCGTCGGAGACGGCTCCGCGGAGCTTGGCCCGCTCGAGGGTGCGGCCGTCGGGAAGGACTGCCCCGGGGACTGCCACCGCGACGGTGGCGCCGGCATCGAAGTTCCAGGCGCCGCACACGATCTGCCGAGGCTCATCCCCGCCGGTGTCGACACGGCAGAGCTGGAGGCGGTCGGCGTTCGGATGCTTCCCGGCCTCGACGACTCGACCGACGAGAAACCGCCCGAGGTTGCCGTCCTCGTCCGGCACGCCGCGTTTGGAGATCCGGTCGACCTCGGCGCTTGCGACCGCGAGCCGCTCGGCGACGGCTTCGATCGGCGCCGTGAAGGCGACGTACTCGCGAAGCCAGGAGACGGGAACCTTCACGGGATCAGAACTGGCGGAGCAGTCGAAGGTCGTTCTCCCAGAGCTCGCGCAGGTCGGGGAGCCCGTGACGAAGCATGGCGATTCGCTCGAGCCCGAGCCCGAATGCGAAGCCCGTCACCTCCTCAGGGTCGTAGCCGACGTACTCGAAGACGTTCGGGTCGACCATTCCGGCGCCACCCATCTCGATCCACCCGGAGAACTTGCACACGCGGCAGCCTTCCCCGTCGCAGAGAAAGCAGGAGACGTCGGGCTCGATCGACGGCTCGGTGAACGGAAAGTAGTGCGTCCGGAAGCGAACCTCCCGTTCCTCGCCGAAGAGCGCGCGCATGAGCGAGAGCAGCGTGCCCTTGAGATCTGCGAGCGTGATGCCCCGGTCGACGGCGAGCCCCTCCACCTGGTGGAAGATCGGGACGTGTGTCGCGTCCGGAGTATCGCGCCGGTACACGCGACCGAGGGACACGACGTACACCGGTGGCTGCTCTGCCTCCATGACGCGGATCTGGGACGGCGACGTCTCGGTCCGGAGGATCGTCTCGCCGTCGAGGTAGAGCGAGGCAGCGGGCGAACGCGCGGGGTGGCCCGGCGGGAAGTTGAGCGCGGTGAAGTTGTAGGTGGTGGTCTCGACCTCGCGCCCGTCGACAACCTGGTAACCGAGACCGAGAAAGACATCTTCGACCTCTCGGCGGATCTGCGTGATCAGGTGCAGATGACCCCGAGGCGCAGCCCTCCCCGGAAGCGTGATGTCGACGACGTCGTCGGTGAGCATCCGATCGAGCTCCTCGCGCTCGAGCTCCTCGCGCCGGGCACTGACGGCCTCCTCGAGACGGGAGCGGAGCGCATTCAGCGTTTGGCCAGTGTCGCGGTCGCGGACCTGGCGCAGCGCCTGGGGAAGCTCCGCGTTCCGGCCGAGGTAGCGAACGCGCACGGCCTCGAGCCCGTCGGTCGAAGATGCAGCCGCGATCGCGCTTTCCGCCTCGGTTTCGAGGGCCTGGGGGTCCATTCGCGTGAGACTACCATTGTGCTCGTGAACCCCTACGACCCGGTCGCGACGATGTACGACGAGTGGAGCCTGAGCGTGACCGAGGACGTTGCGTTCTACGTCGAACAGGCCGTGGCCGCCGAAGGCACGGTTGTCGAGCTCGGCATCGGAACCGGCAGGATCGGGGTTCCGACAGCCCTCGCCGGGGTTCCCGTGATCGGTGTCGACTCGTCGGCGGGGATGCTCGACTGCTGCCGGCGGCGGGCCGCGTCGGCCGGAGTATCGGATCTGCTGGATCTCCGGCTCGGAGACTACTCGGCGCCTCCCGTCGACGAGCTCGTCCGGCTCGTGACATGCCCGTTCCGCGCGTACCTCCACCTCCACACGGACGCCGAGCGGCTGACCGCGCTCCGGGCCGCACGCGACCTTCTTCTGCCTGGTGGACGTCTCGTCTTCGACGTCTTCGCCCCGAGCAGCGAGGACATCCGGGAGACGAACGGCCGCTGGATCGAAC
Organism: uncultured Thermoleophilia bacterium; assembly: GCA_963710975.1. Classification (GTDB taxonomy): domain Bacteria; phylum Actinomycetota; class Thermoleophilia; order Gaiellales; family Gaiellaceae; genus JBBQXH01. The sequence goes on from CAVQCG010000005.1 coordinate 263,943, forward strand.
GCGAGGTCGGGATCTGGGAGCGCGCAGACTGGTATCCGGAGAGGCGGCGGCTCGACCTATCCGTCCGCGGCGAGGACGGCGAGACGACGATGCATATCGCCTGGCTCCCACACGAGCGCTGGCAAGAGCTTCTCGCCGAGGCCGGCTTCGACGTGGTCGCAACCTACGGCTGGTTCGATCGGAGGCCCTACCGGGGCGGCGAGGACACGGTCTTCGTCGCCGTTAGGCCCCTCAGGCCGGGAGCAGATGGAGCGACTGCCATGCGGGCATGAAGTCACCGGGTGCGAAGCCCTGATCCGTTGTCGTCAGAGCGGCCTTCCCAGTCCCATTCGTCGCCATGACCCAGATCTGGGCGTAGCCCGCGGCGCTGACGCTCGAGTAGGCGATCAGGGAGCCGTCCGGCGACCAGGACGGCTGCACGTCGTCGACACCGTTGCTCGTCAGGCGCTTCCGGTTCGTCCCGTCGGCGCGTACGACCCAGATCTCGCTGCTCGGCGAGACCTCACCCGTATCGCGATCGTCCTCGTAGGCAATCCGCCCCGAATCCGGCGACCAGGACGGGCTCCAGGCAACCGAGGTTGGCGTCTTCACGACCGGCGTGCGGTGCGTTCCGTCGGGCCGCATCTTCCAGATCGCGCCGTTGCGAACGTAGGCGATCCATTTCCCGTTCGGCGCCCAATCCGGCGCCGTCTCGTCGGCCTGGGTCTTCGTCAGGCGCTTCAGGCCGCTTCCGTCGCGGTTGATCAGGTACAGGTCGGGGTTACCGCTCCGGCTGCTCGCGAACACGAGCCGCCTGCCACCGGGCGCCCAGGCCACGTCACACTCGTTCGCGGGCTTGTGGGTGAGGCGTGTGACGTTCGAGCCGTCTGCGTCCATGAGGTAGATGTCATAGGCGATCGAGTCCGCCGAGTCGCGGTTCGAGCAGAAGGCGATCCGGTTCCCGCGAGGAGACCAGGCCGGATGGAACTCGTCCGCGGTCGTGTCGGTCAGCTGAGTCGGGTTGCTTCCGTCCGTCTCGATCGCCCAGATGTCCGCATTGCCGTCCGCACCGCGCGTCGAGACGAACGCGATCTTGCCGTTCACCCCGGAAACCGTGGCGAGCGCGTGGGCGGGCACGACCAGAGCCAGGAGCGCCAGAAGGACGGTGATCTTCCTCATCACGTCAAGCCTACGCGCGGTGTGTTGGGAGCCTGTTAAGCCCGGGCTGGATGCGCGTTATTCCATTCCTGCGCGCTGCGTAGCGTCGTAGAGCGCGATCGCGCCGGCGAGCGCCACGTTGAGCGACTCGGCTCCTGGTGCGATCGGGATCGTCACCACGTCGTCACATGCGGTGACGACGTCGGCAGGGAGACCTTCGCGCTCAGCGCCGAGCACGAAGGTTCCGCGCACACCGAAGTCGAGCTCCGGAAGCGGCCGGCCACCCGAGGGAACCAGCGCGATCCAGGGCCGAGGGGCGTCCTCGAACGAGGCGAGCGGTACACGGAAGATCGCCCCGGCGGACGCGCGCAATGCCTTGGCGCCCGTCGGGTCGGCGCATCCCCGGGAGAGGAAGACCGCAGCCGGGCCCAGCGCGTCCGCTGCCCGGAGCAACGTACCCACGTTTCCGGGGTCGCCGACCCGCCAGAGCGAGAGTCCCAGCGGCGGCGCGGAGTCCGGACCGAGGCGAGGAAGATCGGCACGGCGAAAGATCGCGATCACACGGGGGGCGTGGCCGAGCTCCGAGATGTCAGCGAGGAGCTTCGGCTCGACAGCGTCGGCATCGAGCCGGGCGGCGAGCACGGGTCGTTCGGCGTCGACGAGGGCGTCGACAGGAGCAAGCCCCGCGTCGAGTGCCGCCTCGACGAGATCCTCACCCTCGCAGACGAAGAGGCCGAGCCGATCGCGCCAGCGGCGGCCCGCCAGCTTCCTGACGAGCTTGAGCCGTTGGTTCGACGCGGATGTGATCAGGCTTCGAGCGCTGCCTTCGCGCGTGCCGCGATCGCCGAGAAGGCGGCCGGATCCTGGACGGCGAGATCTGCCAGCACCTTGCGGTCGAGCTCGATGTTCGCCTTGCGGCAGCCCGCCACGAACTGGTTGTAGGACAGGCCCTCCCCCCGCGCAGCGGCGTTGATTCGGATGATCCAGAGCCGCCGGAAGTTCCGTTTCTTGTTCCGCCGGTCACGGTAGGCGTACGTGTCCGAGGCGAGGATCTGCTCCTTCGCCTTCCGGTAGCTGATGTGCTTCTGACCCCAGTAGCCCTTCGCCTCCGCGAGGAGCTTGCGCCGCTTCTTGCGGCCGTGGACCGATCGCTTGACGCGCGGCATCGTGTCTCCCTCCTTGCGCCTTGCTAACGGGCGAGCATCTTGCGGACAGCAGGCTCGTCCGCGTCCGAAACAGGATGGTCGTGACGGAAGTCGCGACCACGCTTCGCGCTCTTCTTCTCGAGATTGTGGCTCTGCATCGCATGACGGCGTAGGAGACGTCCAGTCCCCGTCACCTTGAACCGCTTCTTGGCGGCGGATCTCGTCTTCTGCTTTGGCATCTCAGGCTGCTCCTACTTCTCGTCCAGCGTTCTTTTCTGGGGCAAGCACCATCGTCATGTTTCGTCCATCGAGAACCGGTGTCGCCTCGACGTGTCCGAGCTCCTTGACGTCCTCGGCCAGACGCATGAGCAGGTCGTGTCCCCGCTCGGGGTGTGTCGTCTCACGGCCGCGGAACATAATCGTAACTTTCACCTTCGCTCGTTGCTTCAGGAACCTGGCGACGTGCCCCTTCTTGGTCTCGTAATCGTGGATCGAGATCTTCGGCCGGAGCTTGATCTCCTTCACGTGAACCTGGGACTGGTGCTTGCGCGCGAGCTTGGCCTTCTGCTCCTGCTCGTACCGGTACTTGCCGTAGTCCATGATCCGGCACACCGGCGGGTCCGCGCCCGCTGCGACCTCCACCAGGTCGAGGTTCTTCGAGAATGCGTACTCGAGTGCCTCGTCAGTCGGCTTGATCCCTATCTGCGTCCCGTCCGAGTCGACCAGCCGCACGCGCGGGACGCGAATCTGCTCGTTGATCCGCGGCTGGGAAACGACTGGCCGGACGGGCTCGAACGCACGCCTCGACCTCAAAGCACCATCACCAAGTCTTGCTGTACTCCCTTCTGGAAACGACGAATGGCTGCACGCAGCAGCCAACCATCCTCACGGTTTTCGGTTGAACCCCCGCCAAGCCTATGGCCCCGGAGGTGAGGAACTGACCGCTCCTGCTTGCAGGCTCACAGGGTAGCAGCTTGCTGGATCTCGTTGAGCGCGGCTTCGCGCCCCTTCACGACGACGTCTTTCAGCCCCCGAATCCGCAATGCCAGCGTCCCCGCCTCCGCCTCCTTGTCGCCGAACACGATCACGTAGGGAATCCTTTCGATCTCCGCGGTGCGGATCCGCTTCCCGAGGGTTTCCTCGCTTGCGTCGAGGTCGACCCGGACCCCACGCGCTCTGAGCTCGTCCGCGACATCCGCCGCCGGGACTCTGTGTGGGTCGGCAACCGGGACGACTCGAACCTGGACAGGCGCAAGCCAGGCCGGAAACGCACCGCCGTAGTGCTCGATCAGGATTCCCATGAAACGCTCGAGCGACCCGAGCAGGGCTCGGTGGATCACGTACGGCATGTGCTCCCGGTTGTCGGCTCCCGTGTACGCGAGGCCGAACCGTTGCGGCATCTGCGAGTCGAGCTGGATCGTCCCCATCTGCCACGAGCGCCCCAGGACGTCAGTCATGTGAAGGTCGATCTTGGGCCCGTAGAACGCGCCGTCACCCTCGTTCAGCACGAAGTCGATTCCCTGGCGCTCCAGTGCGGCTCGCAGGGCGCCCTCCGTGAAGTCCCACTCTTCGTCGCTGCCGAGCTTGTTCTCGGGACGGGTCGACAGCTCGAACGTCGCCTCCATCCCGAACAGGTCGTAGAGGTAGGCGGCGTAGTCGAGGCAGCCGAAGATCTCGTCCTCGATCTGATCGGCTGCGCAGAAGATGTGCGCGTCGTCCTGGGTGATGTGGCGCACGCGGAGGAGCCCGTGGAGCGTGCCGCCCGGCTCGTCGCGGTGGAGCGTCGAGGACTCGGCGAAACGGATCGGCAGCTCGCGGTAGCTCCGGAGTTGGCTGCCGAAGAGGAGCATGTGCCCCGGGCAGTTCATGGGCTTCAGGCCGTACGTCTTCTCGTCCTTCGGGATCAGGAACATGTTGTCCCGGTACTTCTCCCAGTGGCCGGAGATCTCCCAGAGCTCGGTGTCGTAGATCAGCGGCGTCTTCACCTCGAGATACCCGCGGCCCGCGTTCTCGCGGCGGCGGAGATCCTCGAGCTCGTTCCACATCACCATGCCGCGGGGGTGCCAGAGGGGTGATCCCGGCGAGTGCTCGTCGAAGTGGACGAGGTCGAGCTCACGCCCGAGTCTCCGGTGGTCACGCTTCTTCGCCTCCTCGATGCGCTCGAGGTAGCGCGGCGAGATCCTTCGGGTCGTAGAACGCCGTCCCGTAGATCCGGGTCAGCTGCTGGTTCTTCTCGTCGCCGCGCCAGTACGCGCCGGCAAGCGACGTGAGCTTGACTGCCCTGATCGGCGCTGTGTTCTGCAGGTGCGGCCCGCGGCAGAGGTCGGTGAAGTCGCCCTGACGGTAGAAGGAGATAGCGCCGTCGGCTGTGTCCACGAGCTCGACCTTGAAGGGCTCGCCCTCCTCCTCGAAGATCCGCCGCGCCTCGTCGCGTTCGACCTCCCATCGCTCGAAGGTGCGCCCCTCGGCGATCTCGCGCTCGATCTCGTCCTCGAGCGCGGCAAGGTCGTCCTCGCCGATCGGCTCCGGAAACGCGAAGTCGTAGTAGAAGCCGTTCTCGATCGGCGGGCCGATGGCGACCTTCGTGCCGGGATGAAGACGCCGCGCTGCCTCCGCGAGGAGATGGGCGGCCGAGTGGCGGAGGACGTACAGCGCGTCGGGATCAAGCCGGTCCCGGGTCGTCAGGATCTGGATTGTCGCCCCGTCCGGGAGCGGCAGCCGGAGATCCTGGACGCGCCCGTTCGCACGCACGAGCACCGCCTGCTCGGCGAGCTTCGGCCCGATCGCGGCGGCAGCATCGAGACCGTTTGCACCGTCGTCGAGGTCGAGCTCGGTGCCGTCGGGGAGGATGACCTTCACGCGCCGGATTCTACGGACGCGCCGGTGCCAGAAGGGTTGACGTTATGCGGCGCTCGAGCTGAGATGGCTGAAATCGACGCCGACGAGCTCGCCGATCCGGTCGATGGAGATGTCTGCCGGCGGGTATTCGGCGAGCACCTTCGGGTCGTTCGCGTAGTGCCCCTGGCGCGGAAACACCGTCGTCACCCGATCCCCCCAGGTCTCCTTGACGGCGGCGAGGATCCGGAGCTTGTCGTCGATGAGCACATAGTGCCGCGCCGGATAGCGTCGCTCGACGTCGTCGAGATCGTTCTCCTTGTGGATGTAGATGAGGATGTGACCCTTGAACTCCTCGAACAGCCCTGAGCGATGGATCTTCCGTGGCTGGAAGACGACGTCGCCGTCCGAGAGGATGACCGGCCGCCCGAGCGCCGCAACGTGCTGTATCGCATCGAGCGCCTCCGGGTAGAGCCGGTTGGCGAACGGATAGTCGATCAGGTAGGGGGACACCGCCAGTACGTGGGAGTCGAGCGGATGGGCGGCCCTGTAGCGCTGAAGCGCACCGAGGTAGTCGACGTAGCCGAGCTCCCCGCGCTGCTCCTCGAGAATCGCAAAGTACTCGCCTGCGCGGTCCGTGCCGACCTCCCGCTCGAGGAAGCCGTGGAGATCCGCGATCACCCGGTCGTTGTCGATGAGGGTGTCGTCGACGTCGAAGAGGAAGACGAGATCCTGGGTCTCGGTCACGAGACGGCCTCCGGGCTCGGGTTGTGCCAGCCGCCGATCTGGCGGGTCAGGCGATCGGCTTCCTCCGGCCCCCAGGTACCCGGCTGGTAGGCGTGGATGGGCGTCTTGCCGGTGAGAATCGGATCGACGATCCGCCATTGTGCCTCGACCGCGTCCTCGCGCGCAAAGAGCGACTGATCGCCCACCATGGCATCGCCGAGCAGGCGCTCGTACGGTGCCCTGTCCTCGAGATCGTGGTAGCCGGCGATCAGCTCGACCCGCTCGCCGGTCATCTCCTCCCCCGGTACCTTCGCCCGCGCTCCAAGCGCGATGACGACCTCTGGCCCGAGACGGAAGCGGTAGTAGTCGCCCTGCGGCGGCTCGGGCTCGCCGAACACGACCTGCGGCGGCGCCTTCAGCTCGACGTAGACCTCGGTCGTCGTGAGCGGGAGGCACTTGCCGGCCCGGATGAAGAAGGGGACTCCCGACCATCGCCAGGTGTCGATGGTCAGCTTCAGGGCTGCAAAGGTCTCGATCGTCGAGGTCGGAGCTACCCCGTCCCCGTCTCGATAGCCGTCGAACTGGCCGCGCACGACGTTGGAGGGCCGCAGCGGCTCGATCGCCTGGAGCAGTGTCGCCTTCGCATCGCGGACGCCGTCCGGGGCATTCGCGGACGGGGGCTCCATCGCGAGCAAGGTGGCAACCTGGAGCAAGTGGTTCTGGACGACGTCCCGGATCGCCCCGGCTTCCTCGTAGAACTTCACCCGGCCCTGAACCCCGAAGTCCTCGGCCATCGTGATCTGCACGCTCTCGACGTACGTCCGGTTCCAGATCGGCTCGAGGAACGCGTTCGCGAACCGAAAGTACAGGAGGTTCATGATCGGCTCCTTCCCGAGGAAGTGGTCGATCCGGAAGATCGATTCCTCGGGGAACGCCGAGTGAAGGGTCGCGCTGAGCTCTTGCGCCGATGCGAGGTCGCGGCCGAATGGCTTCTCGACGACGACGCGAGCGTTCGTCGCGCAACCCGACGACGCAAGGCCTTCGACGACGGTCGCGAAGAGCGACGGCGGGATGGCGAGGTAGTGGAGCGGACGGGAGGCGCCTTCGAGCCGTGCGAACAACTCTTCGAACGTCGCCGTATCCTCGTAGCCGCCGTCGACGTAGCGCAGGAGCGACGAGAGCTTCGCGAACGCCTTCTCGTCGATCGGCCCGTGGCTCTCGATGCTCTCGCGAGCCCTGTCCTTCAGCTGGTCGAGATCCCAACCGGCCTTGGCGACGCCGATCACGGGGACATCGAGCCCGCCGTGTTGCACGAGCGCAAGGAGCGCCGGGAAGATCTGCTTGTGCGCAAGGTCTCCCGTGGCGCCGAAGAAGACGAGCGCGTCGGAGCGCTCTCCCGTCATGCGGGAGTCTCCCTCCGGTCGGTCAGGTCCTCGAGGAGGTCTTTCGTCACCCCTGATGTGTCGATCGACGTGATCAGCCGAATGGGCCTGTCCTCGTGGATGTAGTTCCACCCCCAGGACGCGACCACGGCGAACCGGTTTCGGAAGCCGACGATGTAGAAGAGGTGCACGACGAGCCACATGATCCAGCCGAGGAAGCCGGTGAACTCGAGCTTGCCGAGCGTCGCGACCGCTGCGTTGCGTCCGATCGTGGCCATCGTGCCCTTGTCTCGGTAGTGGAACGGCTCGACTGAACCCCCGTCTCCTCCGGCGAGCGCGACGATCGCGCGCGCGACGTACCGTCCCTCTTGCATCGCCGGCGGCGAGAGCATCGGAAGCTCGCCGCCTCCGTCCTTGACGGAGGAAACGTCCCCGATCGCAAAGACGCACTCGGCACCCGGGAGCCTGAGGTGATCGTCGACCTCGATGCGTCCAGCGCTCGTGCGTGCGAGGGCCGGAACGTCCGTCGGATCGGTGGGACGGACACCGGCGCACCAGACGATCGTCCGGGTCGCGATGTCGGCGCCCGTCGACAGCGTCACGTGATCCGCCGTCGCAGCGGTGACGAGGGAGCCCGTCTCGACGTCGATACCGCGGCGCTCGAGGATCTGCTCGGCGTAGCGGCCGAGCCGTTCGGAGAACGAGGCCAGCAGACGCTCCTGACCCTCGACGACGACGATCCGTGCGAGATTCAGGCGCAGCTCGGGATAGTCGCGGCCGAGCACCAGCTGGAGCAGCTCGTTGAGGGCGCCGGCGTACTCCACTCCCGTGGGGCCGCCTCCGACGACGACGAACGTCAGCCACTGCCGTTGCTCGTCCTGGTCAGCCGTCTGTGAGGCGCGCTCGAGGCATGAGAGGACGTGGTTACGAAGCGCCTGCGCGGCACCGAGCGACTTCATGCTGATCGTATGCTCGGCAAGAAGCTCGTTGCCGAAGTAGTTGTCCGTGCTCCCGGTGGCCAGGACGAGGTAGTCGTAGGAGACTTCATCTCCATCCGCGCTGTGAAGCGTCCTGGCGGTGAAGTCTGCGCCGGTGACCCGTTTCTGCAGGAACCGCACGTTCGGCGATCCGCGGAAGATCGTGCGGAACGGGCGCGCGATGTCGGGGGCCGTCAGGAGCGCAGTCGAGACCTGGTAGAGGAGCGGGGTGAACAGGTGGTAGTTGCGGCTGTCGACGAGGACGACGTCGACCGGCTTGCCGTCGAGCGCCTTCGCACACGACAGGCCGCCGAAGCCTCCGCCGACGATCACGACGCGTGGTGGTGGCATCGGCCGCCATTGTTCCACCCGGGGAGAGTGTCAGGATGGGCCGGTGGAAGCGCTTGCCGTTGCGGCCTCGCTCGCGCTCGCCTTCATCCTCGGGGTGAGCGACGCTCCGAACGCGAGCTCTGCGCTCGTCGCCTCGCGGACAGCGGGGTACCGGGCGGCGACGGCATTCGCGTTCGTCTTCCACGCGCTCGGTGGATTCGTCAGCGGCACGGCCGTCGCGCTGACGATCACCACCCTGATCCAGGTGACGCCGGGCGAGGTCCCAGCTGCATACGCGGCTGCGGGCCTGTCGGCCGTCGCCTTCGTCGCGGTCGCGACGAGATTCGGAATCCCGACGAGCGCGAGCTTCGGCCTGGTCGGCGGTCTCGTCGGCGCGGCCCTCGTGGCCGGTGGGAGCAGCGCGGTCAACTGGGGTGGGCTCGACGGGGTTCACCCCGTCGGAACGCTCGGCGTCCTGATCGGCCTCGTCGTGTCCCCGCCTATCGGGATTGGCATCGCCTGGCTGGCGCGGCGGGCGATCGACAGGATCCTCGTCCGCGCCAGGCGGCGCCTCCTCGGGCCGATCCGGATCAGCATCTGGATCGGCGCCGCCTCCGTGGCCTTCAGCGATGGCTCGAACGACGGTCAGAAGGCGATGGGCCTGGCTGCGGGCGCGCTCGTCGCGACCGGATCGCTGCAGGAGCCCTCCATCCCATTCTGGGTCAGGGCGTCGGTCGCCCTGATCCTCGCGCTCGGGACGGCGATCGGCGGGCGGCGTATCGTCCGCACCGTGGGGTTGGGGTTCTACCGCGGAGGGCCCGTCGACAGCCTGGGCGCCCAGGGGTCGGCCGCGGCCGTGATCCTCGGCGGCTCGGCCCTCGGGTTTCCGATCAGCACGTCGACCGTCGTCGCGTCGGCCGTGGTCGGCGTTGGCACCGGCGAGCGCTTCCGCCACGTCCGCTGGGTCACGTTCTCGCGCACCGTCGCGGCCTGGGCGATCACCGTCCCGGCGTGCGTCGGAATCGGCGCGCTCCTGTTCTTCGTCCTCGACGAGGTCATCTGAGCGTGCTGCGGCGCTTCTTCCTCCAGGAGAAGCCTGACGTGCTCGGCCTGCTCAACCGCCAGGCGAGCATCACGCACGGCGGCATGAAGGAATTCGCAGCCTGGTCGGCAAGCGGCGACGAGGCGCAGGCACACGCGGTACGCGACGCCGAACACAGCGCAGACGCCGCTCGGATGGCCGTCCTCGAGGCCCTCTCGGCTGCGCTCATGACGCCTGTCGACCAGGAGGACCTCTACACGCTCTCGGAAAGGCTCGACGCCGTCCTCAACGCAGCGAAGGACACCGTCCGGGAGTCCGAGGTGCTCGGCGTCCCGACGGACGAGCACACTGCCGAGATGGGCGCCCTCGCGCTGGAAGCGACGGACCACCTCGTCGCAGGGCTCGAGGCGCTCGGGCACAAGCAGGAGCATCCCGGAGAGCATGCGGATGCTGCGATCAAGGCGGCGCGGAAGATCGACCGGGCGTACCGCCATGCGATCGCCGGTCTCCCGGCCGACGCCGACGCCCGCAGGCAGATCCAGACGATCGAGGTCTACCGCGGGTACACGGCCATCGCCGAGGCCGTCGTCCACGTCGCCACCCGCACGTGGTACTCGCTGCTCAAGAGCAGCTGAAGGCAAGCCGGCGAGAGCCGGCGCGCAGCGGCCGCGCGCCAGGCCGCGTAGTTGGAGACGCCGGAGGCCGGTCAGGGATACGGGCCTTCGGCCTGAACTCGTGGCGCCTCCGGCGCGGCCCTGCGCGGCCCGCTCACGCGGGAGATACGGGCCTTCGGCCCTGAACTTCGCGGCCTGGCGCCTCCGGCGCGGCCGCTGCGCGGCCCGCTCACGCGGGAGATACGGGCCTTCGGCCCTGAACTTCGCGGCCTGGCGCCTCCGGCGCGGCCGCTGCGCGGCCCGCTCACGCGGGCCTTGCACCCCACGCTTCGCTGCCACACATCGGGCAGCGACTCGGGGTGCGGTCCGTCGCGATCCCGTACCCGCACGTGAGGCAGAGACGATCGGGTGCCGTCGTCTCGGGTAGAGCAAGCCTTTCGCGATCGGTCTGGCCGGGAAGCGCGACGATCGCGAGAGGCTCGCTCACGATGCCACCGTAGCCCCGGGGGGTCAGGGGTTGGGCAACGGGGCGGTGAACGCGATGTATCGGTCTTTCCACAGCCGCTCGACGCCCGGCGCCGGAGGGGAGGGGAAGGCGCCGGGCGTCGTCACTGCTGAATGCGGCTAGCCGCTAGCTCCCCGGGATGCGGATCGCGAGCAGCTGACCGCTCTCACCGGAACCCGAAGCGCCTCTCGTGACCAGGTGGAGAGAATCTCGTGGCCCGGGTGCGTCGGAATTCCGAGTCCTCACGACGCTAGAATGGCCCGGCCGTGAGGGAGATCAAGGAGACGCTCGAGCGGGAGGTGAAGCTCGGCGCCGGGCGCGGGTTCTCGCTACCCGACCTCCCGGGAGAGTCGCTCGAGCCGCGCGTGTTCACTTCGACCTACTTCGATACGCAGGACTACCGTCTGGCCCGCCAGGGCGTTACCTTGCGGCGCCGGGTCGAGAAGAGCCGCGGGCTCTGGCAGCTCAAGCTCCCGCGGGGCGCCGCGCGGCTCGAGCTCGAGTCGCGCGGCGGGCCGTCCGGCCCGCCCCCGGAGATGCTGCGTCTCCTCACCGCCTACCTGCGTGGCGGCGAACTCGGCCCCGTCGCGAAGCTCAGAACGCGCCGGTTCGGAGTCCGGGTCACGAACAACGGCGACGGCACGCCCGTAGCCGACGTGACGCTCGACCTCGTCGCGGTCGTGACCGGCCGACGCATCGCACGGTCCTTCCGCGAGATCGAGGCCGAGCTCGTCAACGGCGGCGAGAAAGCGCTGCGGCGGATCGAACGACGTCTCAGAGAGGCCGGCGCGCACGACTCGGACAATCGGCCGAAGCTGTTCCAGGCACTCGATCTCCAACCTCCGTCGCGCGGCGAGCCACCGGCACCGGATGCTCCCGCCTCCGAGCACCTCACGGCGATGCTCCAGAAGCAGTACCGGGAGATCCTCGCGCACGACCCCGGCACCCGCCTCGGCACAGATCCCGAGGAGCTCCACCAGATGCGTGTCGCGACGCGCCGCTTCCGGGCGTTTCTCCGTGCGGCGCGCTCGATGCTCGACCCGGAGTGGGCAGGGCCACTCCGCGAAGAGCTCGCCTGGCTCGGCGGCGCCCTCGGCCCCGTCCGCGACCTCGACGTCCTCATCGAGCACCTCCGTGATGACGCCTCGGGGCTCGAGGCTCGCGAGCAGCGGGCGCTCAGGCGCCTGTTCGCGCTCCTCGAAGCCGAGCGCGAACGCGATCGCGAGCTGCTCGTCGAAGCCCTCGAGAGCGAGCGCTATCTCGCGCTGCTCGACAGGCTCGAGACCGGCGTTCAGGCGCCGCCGATCGTCGACGAATCGATTCGTGTCGAAGACATCGCCGCGGGCGAGTTCCGGCGGCTGCGCAAGGCCGTGAGCCGGCTGAGCGACGATCCGGCCGATGCCGAGCTTCATGCGCTGCGAATCCGCGGCAAGCGTGCCCGCTATGCGGCCGAGCTGGCCGAGAATGCGGTCGGTAGGCGGGCAACGCACTTCATCGAGGCTGCGAAAGCATTCCAGGACGTACTCGGCGACCACCAGGATGGAGTCGTGGCGGAGGAGACGATCCGGGGCCTCTTGAAGCGGGCCGGTGGCCCGACCCTGGCCTTCGCGGCCGGGAGGCTCGTCGAGCGCGAGGAACGGCGGCGGGAGGCCGCGCGAGCCGCGTTTCCGGAGGCATGGAAGCGCCTGCGGAAGCGGGGACGCAAGGCCTGGTCGTGAGCACGAAGGTCGTTCGGGCGGCCGGCGGGATCGTGACGCGACTCGATGGCAACGGAGCGGTGGAGGTCTTGCTCGTCCACCGCCCTGCCTACGACGATTGGGCGTTCCCGAAAGGGAAAGCCGAGAAGGACGAGACCGACGAGGCCTGTGCGCTACGTGAGGTCGAGGAAGAAACCGGTCTGCGCTGTACACTCGGCGACCCGGTGGCAGACACGAGCTACATCGACAACCGGGGCAGACCGAAGGTCGTACGCTATTTCGCCATGCAGCCGATCGACGGAGCATTCAACCCGCACGCCGAGATCGACGACGCGCGCTGGCTCCCCCTCGAGGTAGCGGCCTCCGAGCTCACCTACGAGCACGACCGCAAGGTACTCGAGACGTTCGCGGCGAACGTTTGAGCATGGCGATCCTGCTCGTTCGACATGCCACGGCGGGGAGCCGGCAGCGGTGGAAAGGCGAAGACCAGCTACGCCCGCTCGACAAGCGTGGCCGCCGTCAGGCCAGCGAGCTCGTCAAGCTCCTCGGCAGCTACCCGATCGGCCGGATCTTGACGAGCCCCTACACGCGCTGCATCGAAAGCGTCGCCCCGCTCGGGGAAGCACTCGGGATCGAGCTCGAGATACGGAACGAATTGACAGAGGGTGCTGCCGTCGGCGCCACCCTCGAGCTGCTGCAGGAAACAGCCGGCGAGACGCCGGTCGTGTGCACGCATGGGGACGTCATCCTCGGTCTCATCGGCGAAGGCCGCGAGACGAGGAAGGGCTCGACCTGGATCCTCGAGGCGGACGGTGAGCGGTTCGCGCCCGCGGTGTACCTGGCGCCGCCGGCCTGAGGCGGAGGCTTCGCCGACGCCTCCTTCACTCCGCGGAGGACACGGGCCTTCGGCCCTGAACTTCGCGGCCTGACGCCTCCGGCGCGGCCACTGCGCGCCGGCACCGCCGGCTTGCGATACGGGCCTTCGGCCCTGAACTACGCGGCCTGACGCCTCCGGCGCGGCCACTGCGCGCCGGCACCGCCGGCTTGCGATACGGGCCTTCGGCCCTGAACTGCGCGGCCCGGCGCCTCCCGCGCGGCCGCTGCGCGCCGGCTCCGCCGGCTTGCTACGGAACGACCGTCACCTTCGACAGCCCGGTCGGGCTGTCGGGATCGAGGCCGCGCGCGAGCGCGAGCGCCCACGCGAAGAGCTGCCCGGGAACCACTGAGAGGATCGGCGCGAGGATCCCGCGTGGTGCGGGCGGCGTCGGAATCCTGATTCCGGCGCCCACAACCCGATCGCACGCGTCGCCGCTCGCGATCAAGGGCGCGCCGGCTCGGCGCGCCCGGGCAGCCGCCTCGAGCGCTGACGGGAGGCACGGATCGTCGCTCGCGACCACCCAGACCGGCGAGTGCGGCCCGAGGCCCGCGACCGGCCCGTGCGCAAGGTCGGTGCTCGTCAACGGCTCAGCGAGGAGCCCGCAGGTTTCGCTCAGCTTCAGCGCGATCTCTCGCGCAGTCGCAAACTCGACCCCGCGGCCGATCACGACGAGTTGCCCGGCCGCCTGGACCAGCGCAGCGGTCCCGGCAACCTCCTGCTCGAGGGCGGGGATCGCAGCCGTCATCAGCTCGGCGCACCGAACGACATCCCTGGCGATCCCTTCGACGTCCCCGCCGATCGCGCCGGCAAGCAGGGCAAGAGCAGCGAGACTCGTCGTGTACGTCTTCGTCGCCGCGATTGCCTCTTCCCGCCCGGCGTGAAGCGGCACGACCACGTCGGCGGCGGCCGCGATCGGCGAGTCAGCTTCGTTCGTGAGCGCGACTGTCAGGAGCGCCTTCCCCCGGGCCGCCTCGACGTACTCGACAACGTCGGGTGTCCGGCCTGACTGGGAGATCGCAACGACGATCGAATCTCGGAGATCAGGCGCGGTCTCGTAGTACGTCAGCAGGGAGATCGACTCACGGAACGCAGTGAGACCGGCGAGGAGGGAGAACGCGTACACGCCATAGGCAGCCGCATTGTCCGACGACCCGTGCGCCACCAGCCTGACGAGCCGTGCCTGACCCGCCCGCCGCGCGATCTCTCCGATCGCGGTTGCCTGGCCGGCAACCCGCTCGAGCGCAGCAGGCTGCTCCTTCACCTCGGCCAGGAACCGGTTGCCCGCGGTCACGCCGGGAAAGCTACCCGGTGGGCTTGGCGAGGGCCCCACGATACGCCGGCTTCGCCGGCTCGACTACGCGGCCTGGCGGGCTCCGCCCGCGGCCGCTGCGCGCCGGCCTGCCGGCCGGCTTGCTCCGCGGGGAATACGGGCCTTCGCCGGCTGAACTTCGCGGCCTGGCGGGCTCCGCCCGCGGCCGCTGCGCGCCGGCCTGCCGGCCGGCTTGCTCCGCAGGGGATACGGGCCTTCGGCCCTGGACTTCGCGGCCTGGCGGGCTGCCGCCCGCGGCCGCTGCGCGCCGGCCTGCCGGCCGGCTTGCTCCGCAGGGAATACGGGCCTTCGGCCCTGAACTACGCGGCCTGGCGCCTCCGGCGCGGCCGCTGCGCGCCGGCCTGCCGGCCGGCTTGCTCCGCGGGAATACGGGCCTTCGGCCGGCTCGAACTACGCGGCCTGGCGGGCTCCGCCCGCGGCCGCTGCGCGCCGGCCTGCCGGCCGGCTTGCTCCCTACGCCGCGGCCTCGCGGGTCAGGAGCGCGTACGCGGCGCCCTCGCGGAGCCCGCCGCGCGCGACCTCGAGCGGCACGCCGAGCCTCTTCTGGGTCTCCGCCAGGATCAGCGCTCCGCCGAGCAGGGTCTGCGCGCGGATCGGATCCAGGCCCGCCTCCCGCGCGATCTGGCTCGACGTCCGCTTCGAAATCGTCTTCACGACCGAGGCGAGCTCGCGTTCGCCGAGCGTCCTCGAGCCTGCAAGCTTGCGCAGCGAGCGCGCGCTTCCACCGGTGGCCATCGCACCGTCCACGACAGGAGCCTCCAGCGAGTCGAAGTGCTCGGAGATCTCCGCCCGGGCTGCGGCAACGGCTCGCTTGCCCGGTGGGTCGCCGCCGAGGAAACGGCGTGCAACGCGAAGCGAGCCGATGTCGAGCGAGCAACAGAACTCGACCGCGGCGCGCGTTCCGACGACGACCTCGGTCGACCCGCCACCGACGTCACAGACTGCGACGCGCGCGGGGACGAGCCGCGTCTGGGCAAGCGCGCCCTCGTAGGCCAGCCGCCCCTCCTCGTCGGCGGAGAGAACGCGTGCAGGCACTCCGGTCGCTCGACGAAGCACCGTGAGGAGCTCGTCGGCGTTCTCGCTCTGACGCCCGGGGGCGGTGACGATCACGTCGATCGCGACTGAGCGCAGCCCACGGGCCTTCCGGGCGTAGCCGCGCGCCTTCTCCGCTGTCTCTGCGAGCTTCAGATCGGACAGGCGGCCGAAACGCTCGATCTCGTCGCCGAGGGCGAGCAGAGCACGCTCCTCGTGGACCGGCTCCACCGAGCCCCTTCCGAGGCCTGCGACGAGGAGCCTGGCCGTGTTCGAGCCGATGTCGATGACGGCAGCAAGCATCTCTCCCCAAGTCTGCGCACCAGGAACTCGACCCGGGGCGACAGCTTGGAGAACGTCCGGTTACAGGCTGGTGTCAGCCCGTCGCCGCACGCCGTTGCGCCGACGGCCGCGCAGCGCACGCCGCATCAGGTCGGGCTGTGTCGCGCGAACCCGGTTGCCCTTGGCTGGGCTCAGCTTCTCCCAGGTACCGTCAGCGCCGAGCGCCCAGGCGCTCGCGTTGTCGCCGAGGACGACATCGAGCACGCCACGGAGATCCTGCTGGATCTTTGGATCCTGAACCGGCACGACGACCTCGATCCTGTGGTCGAGGTTGCGCGGCATCATGTCGGCGCTCCCCATGAAGAAGAGGCTCGACTCCTCGGTCTCGAAGTTGTAGAGGCGGCTGTGCTCCAGGAAGCGCCCGAGGATGCTACGAACGCGAATGTTCTCGCTCAGCCCCTCGACGCCGGGACGCAAGGCACAGATCCCGCGGACGATGATGTCCACCTGCGCGCCCTCCTGCGATACGGCGTAGAGCTCTTCGATGATCGCCTCGTCGGTGAGCGAGTTCATCTTGAACCGGATGTGAGCACGCTTGCCGGCCGCTGCGGCGGAACCGACGCTCCGGATCTCCTCGATGAGGCGGCTACGGAGGTTGAACGGAGCAACGAGGATCTTGCGGAACCGCTGCGGGCGCGCGAATCCGGTCAGGTAGTTGAAGAGGTCGGCGACGTCCGCGGCGATGTCCTCGTCCGCGGTGAACAGGCCAAAGTCCTCGTACAGGCGTGCGGTCTTCGCGTGATAGTTGCCCGTCCCGATGTGCACGTACCGCCGCAGGACGTCGCCCTCGTGCCGGATCACGAGCGTCGTCTTCGCATGGATCTTGAGGTTGGGGAACCCGTAGACGACATGCACGCCCGCCTGCTCGAGGGCCCGTGACCACTCGATGTTCTTCCGCTCGTCGAAGCGAGCCTTGAGCTCGACGAGGCAGACCGCCTGCTTCCCGTCCTCCGCCGCCTCGATCAAAGCCGGAACGACCGGCGAGTCGTCGCTCGTGCGGTACACCGTGGTGCGCATCCCGATCACGTACGGATCCTTCGCAGCCGTGCGGACGAACGACTCGACGCTCGTCGCGAAGGAGTCGTACGGCAAGTGAATCAGGATGTCGCCCTTGCGGATCTCCGAGAAGAAGTCTCGGCGGCCGTTCGTCGCCGCGAGCCGCGATTGCGTGACGGGGACCCACGGCTCGTCACGGAGATCCGGCCGGTCGATCCCGCCCACCTGCATCAGGTCGGCGAGATCGAGCATCCCGCGGATCGGATACACCTGCTCCGAGACGACGTCGAGACCCTCCTCGAGGCGATCGAGCATCGCCCGCGACATCTGCTGTGAGATCTCGAGCCTGACGACGTCGCCGAAGCGGCGCCGGCGCACCTCGAGCTCGACCGCCTCGAGGAGATCGTCCGCCTCGTCGGAGAGCTCGAAGTCAGCGTCGCGCGTGACCCGGAAGACCGCCCGCTCGCCGATCTCCATCCCGGGGAAGAGCCAGGGCAGGAAATGCCCGATCACTTCCTCGACCGGGAGCAGAAGCCCTCGTTCGCCGAGCTGAACGAAGCGTGGCAGAGTCTCGGGAACCTTCACGCGCGCAAACCGCTCCTCGCCGGATTCCGGGTCGCGAACGAACAGCGCGAGGGAGAGCGACAGGCCGGAGATGTACGGGAACGGCTGGCCGGGGCCCACGGCGAGCGGTGTCAGCACGGGGTAGAGCTCGCGATCGAAGAGGGCGGCAAGCTCCGCGAGCTCGTCGTCGGTGCAGTCGGAGCATGCCCCCAGGAGGATTCCCTCAGCGGCAAGCGCAGGCCGAAGCTCTTTCGCCAGTAGCTGCGACTGGCGCTGCGTCAGCTCCAGTGCCCGCTCGCGTATCCGGGCGAGCACGTCTCTGGGCGTTAGACCGTCGACCGAGCGAACCATGAGGCTCGCGCTGTCCTGGCGCATGAGGCCGGCAACGCGCACCATGAAGAACTCGTCGAGGTTCGACGAGAAGATCGAGCAGAACTTCACGCGCTCGAGAAGGGGAACCCCAGGGTCCTCGGCGAGCTCGAGCACGCGCGCGTTGAAATCGAGCCACGACAGCTCGCGGTTGAGCAGCCGCTCCGAGGGTCGCGTTCGCTGTTCGAGCTCGGCCATGCGAGCTCTCATTCTACGACTGCCGGGCGCAGCCGTCTTACGCTGCGACGCGCGTCGTCGCTCCCAGCTCGAGCCGCGTGATGTACGAGGGACGGGACGAGCGGAGGTACTCGACTACTGCCGCCTCGCTCTTCTCGCATGGCAGCAAGGTCTTCCACGTTGCGAGATGCTCGGGGCGGTGGAAGTCCCCACATGCGACCGTCGGGAGACCCTGATTGGCGACCCAGCTGAAGACCTCGTGCCGGTTGAACAGCTCGTACCGGTCGATCAGGCCGCCGAGGATCTGCCATTCGCGCCAGAAGCGCCGCGTCGTCCGCTCCGGGATGAGGCTCGCCTGGTCGGAGTGGGGATGCGCCGCGACGATCGCTGCTCCGTGGGATCGCGCCTCGCTCATAGCCTCCGGAAGGCCCCTGTCCATGGGTACGAACGACCGGAGACCGATGGCGACGGCGTGGCCGGCGACGTCCGGATCGGGGTCGTTGTAGGTCAGCTCCGCACCCGGCACCACCAGGAGATCGAACCTGTTCCGGGCTCGCTCGGCCTCGACCTGGATGGCCTCGAGGTACGAGGCATGGCGCTCGGCGTCGACCCAGCTCCCGTCGGGATTCTCGAGCGGCCAGGGATCGTCTGTCCGGAGAACGTGGTCCGAGATGACGAGGACGTCGAACCCTGCCGATCCATAGAGATCGACGAGCTCGGCCGGCGTGAGGACGCCGTCGCTCCACGTCGTGTGCGCGTGGAGCTCACAGAGGAGCGGCCTGGTCTTCACGATCATGAACAGAGTGTCGCTCGCCACGAGAAGCCTGTGGGAAACGGTGTGGAAAACGCCTGGTTCAGAGGCTGTGCGGCGCGGCTGTGCGAGACGGTTCTGTTCAGACTGAAGGTGCGTCTTCGAGTCCTGTTGGGCTTCTCGACCAGCCGTAGAGCCGACGGCCAGCCCACAGTGACACGTAGACGAGCGCAACGAGGACAGGCACCTCGATAAGCGGACCGACGACTCCCGCGAGGGCCTCCCCTGATATCGCTCCGAACACGCCGACAGCGACTGCGATCGCGAGTTCGAAGTTGTTGCTGGCAGCGGTGAAGGACAGCGACGCGGTGCGCGGGTAGTCGAGACCGATCAGCTTCCCTGTCGCGAATGCGACGGCAAACATGACCAGGAAGTAGACGAGGAGCGGTAGCGCGATCCGCGCGACATCGAGCGGCTTGGCCGTGATCGCGTCACCCTGGATCGCGAACAGCAGGACGATCGTGAAAAGCAACCCGTAGAGCGTGATCGGACTGATCCGCGGCAGGAACCGCCGCTCAAACCACTCTCGGCCGCAGGTGCGAATCCCGACGAAACGAGTGAGGACAGCGGCGAAGAAGCGGGATCCCGAGGAAGATCAAGACCGTACGGGCGACCTCCCAGATCGAGACCTCGAACCCTTGTGTCTCGAGGCCAAGCCAGCCCGGCAGGACAGTGAGGTAGAAGTAGCCGAGAACCGAGTAGGCGGCGATCTGGAAGACCGAGTTGATCACGACGAGAACGGCTGTCGCCTCCCTGTCACCGCACGAGAGATCACTCCAGATGAGCACCATGGCGATGCAACGGGCGAGACCGACGATGATCACGCCCGTCCGGTACTCGGGCTGGTCGGCAAGGAACGTCCACGCGAGCACGAACATGAGCGCCGGCCCGACGACCCAGTTCAGAATGAGCGAGGACGCGAGGAGCCTTCTCTCCGGGCGAAGCTCACCGAGCTCCTCGTAGCGGACCTTCGCGAGGACGGGGTACATCATGAGAAGGAGTCCAAGGGCGATCGGAAGACTGACCGTCCCGATCCGAAGCTCGTCGAGCCAGTCGTTCAGCCTCGGAGCTGCAGCGCCGAGGCCGATCCCGAGTGCCATCGCGAGCACGATCCACAACGGCAGGAAGCGATCAAGAAGCGAGAGCCGCCCGAGAACAGGCGCCTGCATGCCGCCGGTAACCGTCGCATCCGAGCTCCCTAGCGACATCGACCCGATCTCTGCCGGCTGGCCGACGTCCCGCGCAATGAGGTCATTCAGATGACCTCGGAGCGAGGAGCTCGTCGAGGAGCGCCTGCACCCGGGTGTCGATTTCGTCGCGGATCGCCCGTACTTCGTCGACGCTCTTCCCCGCAGGGTCTGGAAGCTCCCAGTCCTGGTAGCGCTTCCCCGGGTAGATGGGGCACGCGTCGCCACAGCCCATCGTGATGACCGCATCCGCCGCATCGGACCACTTCGTCGGTCAGTGGTTTCGGGAACTCGTCGGAGAGATCGACTCCGATCTCGGCCATGGCTTCCACGACGGCGGGGTTGATCTCTTCGCCGGGCGCGCTACCCGCCGACCGCACGTGAACACGCCCCTCGCCGCGAAGCTGGAGCAGCGACGCCGCCATCTGGCTCCGGCCCGCGTTATGCACGCAGACGAACAGAACCTCGGGTACCTCCTTCGTCATCTTGCCCTCCGCTTGGGCGAGCGCACGAAGTCGTTCCCGAGCGAACCGGTAGCCGAGTACGGGAACGAAGTCACTGACGCGAGCGTGTGACATGCTCGAGAGCGACTCGCCCATGAATCGCTCGATGGTCTCCTCCGAGAAGATCCCGGCGAACTCATCTGCGAGGTTCTTGCTGGCACGGCGGATGTGCTCCTGGGTAATCGGGTCGAGGACGGCCTCCATCGGTCGTCTCCCTTCTCCTCGCATCGATGGTTGTCGATGCGCGATGATGCCAATCGTATCGACAGCTGTCAATATGTCGCCTGGTGAACCCGATCGTGTCTGTCGCCTCGTCCTGTCCGCCGCTTCTCAGCTCGGCGCTCGAGCCCGCGCAGGCACGGGAGCTCGCCGCCGCGCTCAAGGCGCTGGCCGACCCTGCTCGCCTCCGGCTGCTCAGCCTGATCCAGGCCCAGCCGGGAGGCGAGGCGTGCGTGTGCCATCTCACCGCACCGCTCGGCCTGACCCAGCCCACGGTAAGCCACCACCTCCGCGTGCTCCTCGACGCGGGCATCGTCAGCCGGGAGCAGCGAGGAAGCTGGGCGTTCTATCGCGTGGAGCGGGATGCGCTCGCGAGCCTGCGAGCGGTGCTCGGCTAGCAAGGAGCGAAGCGACGCGCAGCAGCCGACGCAAGCCGGCTAGGCCGGCGCGCAGCGGCCGCGCCGAAGGCGCCAGGCCGCGAAGTCCAGGGCCGAAGGCCCGTATCAGCCGCGAAGGCTCATCGAGCCCCGCAGGGCTCGATACATGCCGGGCGTCCGGTCCCGGACGCGACCCTACGCCGTAACCCGCTCGCCGAGCGCCCCGCGAATCCGCTCGAGCGCTCCCGGGACGAGCCGGTAGTAGGCGAACGTCCCGCGGCGCTCGCGCTCGAGGAGCCCGACATCGCTCAACTGCCTCAGGTGGTACGAGACGGTCGCCTGGGCAAGGCCGAGCGCCGGCACCAGCTCGCAGACGCACACGGCGCTACCTCCGGCCTGCATCAGGAGGTTCAGGATCTTCACCCGATGACGGTCTCCAAGCGCCCGGAACAGGCGCTCGAGACCCACCGCTTCGTCGTCCGCGAGGGTCTCGGCGGCGAGCGGCGCGCAACATTGGATGAGCGGAAGGGTCTTCATCGGCGTCAGTGTATCGATCTATTTCGATATATTAATCGAAATACCTCGATACAAGGAGCTGAACATGAACACGTTCCACCTCTCCCTCGACGTCCCTGATCTCGCCGGCTCTGTCGCCTTCTACCGAGAGCTCTTCGGCGTGCCGCCGGCAAAGGAGCGCCCCGGCTATGCGAAGTTCGAGCTCGTCGACCCGCCGGTCGCCCTCGCACTCCAGCAGGCCTCACGCCCCGGGCTCTCGCACCTCGGCATCCGGGTGGGCACGACCGGTGAGGTCGACTCTGCCTCGACGCGGCTCCGGCAATCCGGCCTCGTGACGCTCGACGAGCGAGAGACCTCATGCTGCTACGCCGTGCAGGACAAGGTCTGGGTCGCCGACCCGGCTGGAAACCGGTGGGAGGTCTACACCGTTCTCGAGGACGTGGACGACGACGAGCACGGCCACGCCTCGGTTTCGACGGCAGCTTGCTGCTCGGGCGAGTCGGCTTGCTGTTCGGCGTAGCCGCTTCGCGCCTGATACGGGCCTTCGGCCCCTGAACTTCGCGGCCTGATCGGCCGCTGCGCGCCGGCTCAGCCGGCTTGCGACGCGCCGGCTACGCCGGCTTGCGCGCCCTTGGGCAGCGCGTCGAGCTTGTAGCCGACTCCGTAGCGAGTCTGGATGAAGCTGTGCGCGACCGCGCGGCGGTCGATCTTCTCGCGCAGCTTGCGGACGAAGACGTCGACCGTCCGGTCACGCCTCGTCTGACGCCGTCCCCAGATCTTCTGCAGCAGCTCGTCGCGGGTGACGACTCGCCCTTGCTCGAGCGCGAGCGCGTAGAGGAGGCGGAACTCGGTCGGTGTCAGCTCGCACGATGCTCCGTCGACATAGGCCTGCACGTTCTTCGGATCGATCACCAGCTCCTCGATCGCGATCGGCTCACCGCGGTTCTCCTCCTGGCTCCGTACACCTCGGCGCGCCGCGGCTCGAACGCGAGCGACGAGCTCCTTCATCGAGAACGGCTTGACGAGGTAGTCGTCAGCACCGATCTCGAGCGCGTGGATCCGGTCGTGCTCGGTTCCGCGCGCCGAGACGACGACGATCGGAGTGCCGATCCCCTCCTCGCGCGCCGTCTCGATGAGCTTCCACCCGTCAATGCCGGGGAGCATCAGATCCAGGACGCAGACGTCGGGCCGCTCGAACCGCAACCGGGCAAGACCCGCCTCACCCTTGCCGACCCACAACGGGTCGAACCCTGCGGCGGCTAGATGCCGCGCCATGCCCTGCGCGATGACTTCGTCGTCCTCGACGATCAGCACCTTTGCCATGCATTCACATCCTCACCGCCTCGCGCGAGGGCATGGGTTGAACCATGGTGAACGTCTGGTGAACGGTTGGTGACAGCCGATTTCGCCCATGACCGCTCGCACGTCGCAGGATAGGCTCGGGCGCGTGTTGACCCGAACGCGCCAACGATCGACGGAGGTGTTCGAGGTCGCGCTGCGGCTGGGGCTCACCTCGTTCGGCGGGCCGGTTGCCCACCTCGGGTACTTCCAACGCGAGTATGTCGACAACCGGCACTGGCTGACCGACCGCAGCTACGCCGATCTCCTCGCGGTGAGCAGTTTCCTGCCCGGCCCGGCGAGCAGCCAGGTCGGGATCGGGGTCGGAACGCTGCGTGCGGGCTACAGGGGAGGGCTCCTCGCCTGGCTCGGGTTCACACTTCCGTCAGCGATCCTGATGGTTGGGTTCGCCGCCGGGGCACAGTCGCTCGTGTCATCCGAGCACGACTGGCTCCACGGCCTCGCCGTCGTCGCTGTCGCAGTCGTCGCACTCGCCGTGTGGACCATGGCGCGCCTGCTCACCCCGGATCCACTGCGCGGATCCCTGGCGATCGGCGCGGCGATCGTCGTGCTCTTCTGGCAGTCGGTCGGTGCCCAGCTCGTCGTCCTGGGCGTGGGTGCGCTGCTCGGTTGGCGCCTGCTCGACGGATCGACCCAGCCCGAGAGCTCGACCGACTGGCTGCGACGAGTCGCCGCGTGGGAGTTGCGTGCCTGGCGGCGTTCTTCCTCCTGCTCGGTC
Source organism: uncultured Thermoleophilia bacterium (assembly GCA_963710975.1). Lineage (GTDB taxonomy): Bacteria > Actinomycetota > Thermoleophilia > Gaiellales > Gaiellaceae > JBBQXH01. Next base: position 287,710 of record CAVQCG010000005.1, read on the forward strand.
TCCTTCCGGTTCTCGCCGCAGTGACGGCAAGTCACGCGGTGGATCTCGTCGACACGTTCTATCGGGCAGGCTCACTCATCTTCGGGGGAGGGCACGTCGTGCTCCCGCTCCTCCAGACCGGTGTCGTCGATCCCGGCTGGGTGACGAACCAGGAGTTCGTCGCCGGGTATGGGGCCGCGCAGGCGATTCCCGGCCCGCTCATGACGTTCGCGGCGTACCTCGGTTACGTCGAGGGACCCGAGCCGAACGGGATCCCCGGCGCGGCACTCGCCCTGGGGGCGATCTTCCTGCCGTCGTTTCTTCTGATCTTCGGGGTGCTGCCGTTCTGGGGGACGCTTCGCTCGAAGCCGGGAGCCCAGGCCGCGCTGAAGGGCGTGAACGCTGTCGTCGTCGGCCTTCTCCTCGCAGCGCTCTACGACCCTGTCTGGGTCAGCGCAATCGAGACGCCGGCCGATTTCGCGCTTGCCCTCGCCGCGCTCGGCCTGCTCGCTCTCTGGCACGTCCCACCGTGGGCGGTGGTCGTCGGCACGGGCCTCGCCGGTGCCGCGCTCGTCGCGTGGGGTTAGAGAAAGCTCGCGAGCCCGTTCGCGAGCGCTCTGGCGATCTTCTGCCGGAACGAGGCAGTCGACAGCAGCCTTGCGTCCGTGGCGTTCTTCATGTTCCCGGTCTCGATGAAGACCTTCGGGACGTTCGAGAGGTTCAAGCCGCCCAGATCGGAGCGCACGTCGAGGCCGTTGCTCGCCGAGATACGTGGCGTACGGCATGCCTGTCCCCGTGCGATACGCCGCGCGGACAGCGTAGGCAAGCCGCTTCGAAGGCTTCGCGATGTCGTCGGTGAGCCCGCGGATGCTCGGCGGGTAGATCACGTGGAACCCGCGCCCTCCCGCAGGCCCTCCGTCGGCGTGGATCGAGATCGCAGCGTCCGCGTGTGCGTGGTTGCCGATCGCGGCCCGCTTGGTGATGCAGGGCCCCCACGGCGTCTTCGCGGTTCTCGTCATCACGACCTTCGCGCCTGCGGCCTGGAGAATCCGGCGCAGCCGCCTGGCGACGTCGAAGTTGAAGTCGGCCTCGCGGTATCCCGCGTTGGTCGCGGTACCCGTCGTGTCACACGCCTTTCGTAGCGTGCCCGCGTCGACGAGGCGGTTGATCTCCTGCGGGTGGCTGAAGTTGCCGGAGTTGTGACCCGGGTCGATCGTGATCGTCGTGCCGGAGAGGCCTCCATGAGCCGCCCCCGCAAAGACGAGGGCGGCAAGGGCGATACCGGCGAACCTCACGAACGGGTCTCGGCTTCCAGCTTGTAGCCGACGCCGTAGCGGGTCTGGATGTACGTATGGGTCGGAGAGCGGCGCCCGAGCTTGTCGCGGAGCCGGCGAACGAAGACGTCGACCGTCCGGTCACGGTGGGTCGGCCGGCGGCCCCATACCCGCTGGAGCAGCTCGTCCCGCGTCACGACGCGGCCCTGCTCCATGGCGAGGGCGTAGAGGAGGCGGAACTCGGTCGGCGTCAGCTCGCACGAGGCGCCGTCGACATACGCCTGCACGTTCTTCGGATCGATCAGCAGCTCCTCGATCGCGATCGCCTCGCCGCGGCTCTCCTCCTGGTCGCGAACCCCGCGGCGTGCCGCCGCCCGAACCCGAGCGACCAGCTCTTTCATGGAGAACGGCTTGACGAGGTAGTCGTCGGCACCGATCTCGAGGGCGTGAACCCGATCGTGCTCGGTCCCGCGGGCCGACACGACGACGATCGGCGTGCCGATGCCCTCCCGGCGAACGGTCTCGATCAGCCGCCATCCGTCGACCCCGGGGAGCATCAGGTCGAGCACACAGACGTCGGGCCGCTCGTAGCGAAGGCGCGCGAGCCCGGCCTCGCCCTTTCCGACACACGACGAATCGAACCCCGCGGCCGAGAGGTGGCGCGCCATCCCCTCCGCGATGACCTCGTCATCCTCGACGATCAGCACCTTCGCCATACTGGTCACAGTATGAAGCGCCTCGTCGGCCGGACCGGAGAGGAGAGCGCGCCGGCGGCGAGCCTGCTCGTCGAGGCGGAACGCGGCCGGATGCTCGTCGAGGAAAGCCGCGAGATCGTCATCGTGCTCGACCCGTTGGGCCACGTCGTCGCGGCGAGTCGGCGTGCGAGGGAGATGCTCGAAGGGATCGAGGAAGGCGCAGCGCTCCCGCAGGAGCTCCTCCGCTCGAGCTCGAGGGTGCCGTTCACGGTGACCTACGACGTCGCCGGCCGGCAGGAGACTCTCCTCTACCTCACGGCCCCTGGAGAGCTCGCGGCATACGAGGAGTTGCGCGCCGGCTTCACAGCCGCGGTCTCCCACGAGCTTCGGACACCGCTCGCACGGATCATGGTCCTGCTCGAATCGGCCGAGCTTCCGGGCGCGAGGACGTCGCGATCTCGTCGACCAGGCCCGCGGCGAGGTCGAGCAGATCGTGGAGCTGATCGACGACGTGCTCTTCCTGTCCGAGCTGGAGACTGGTCGCGAGGTCGTCTCGCTCAGCTCGACCGCTGCGATGCCCGTGCTCCACGAGGTCGCCGATTCGCTCGCGGAGCGGGCTGCGCGGGCCGGCGTCGGCATCTGCGCTCGAGGGAGACGAGGAGATCGCACTTCCATTGCGCCCCCGGATGATCAAGGTGATCGGCGAGAACCTCGCGGGCAACGCCCTTCGCTACGCGGGCCCCGGAGCGACGTTCACCCTTTCGGTCAGCGAGGCCGACGACGGTGTCGCCCTGATCGGATCGGATGACGGAATCGGCGTGGCCGAGGCCGACTTGCCGCGCCTCTTCGAACGCTTCTACCGCGGCGACCGGGCGCGCGCGTCTCGCGGCACCGGCCTCGGGCTCGCGATCGTGAAGCACATCGTCACCCAGGCAGGCGGGACGGTCGAGGCGACCGGGTCTCGCGGCGAGGGGTTGACGATTCGCTGCACGTTCACGTCAGCCGCCTGATCGCTTTCACCACATCTTCACTAGGTGTTCACCACACTAATGCCCACGGGCTACACGGCGAGGCCGACAATCCCACCCGTCTCGAATGGAAATACGGGAAGGGAGAAGAATGGCTTTTCGCCAGCGACATACGCTTCTTCTTGTCGTGCTCGCCGCCGCGCTCCTCGCCGTAGTCGCGGCCGGATGCGGCGGCAGTAGCGACTCGGGGGGCTCGGACACCACCGCGCCGGCAGACACCTCGTCACCGGCTGACACCGGCGCGGCAGGCGGCGCGTCCACCGACCTGTCGAGCCTCTCAGGCTCGATCGAGGCTGACGGTTCCTCGACGGTCGGCCCGCTCACCACGGCGGCTGCCGAAGCGTTCGCGAGCGTGGCCCCGGACGTCCAGGTGACGGTTGGCATCTCCGGTACGGGCGGCGGCTTCGAGCGCTTCTGCGCGGGAGAGACCGACCTCTCGGACGCCTCGCGCCCGATCAAGGACGAGGAAGCCGCTATCTGCAAGGACGCCGGCATCGACTACACGGAGTTCCAGGTCGCGACCGACGCGCTGACGGTCGTCGTGAACAAGGAGAACACCTGGGCGACGTGCCTCACGACGGAGCAGCTCGCGACGATCTGGGGACCGGATGCCGAGGGCACGATCACGAACTGGAACCAGGTCGACCCGAGCTTCCCCGACGAGGAACTCGTTCTCGCCGGACCGGGAACGGACTCGGGGACGTTCGACTACTTCACCGGCGAGATCAACGGTGAGGAAGGTGCGAGCCGCGCCGATTACACCGCCAGCGAGGACGACAACGTCACCGTGAACGCGGTCGAGGGCGCGAAGGGCGGCCTCGGCTACTTCGGGTTCTCCTACTACGAGGAGAACCAGGACAAGCTGAACGCGGTCGAGATCGACAGCGGTTCGGGCTGCGTCGCTCCCAGCAAAGAGGCGGCGCAGGACGGCACGTACACGCCGCTTTCGCGGCCGCTCTTCATCTACGTGAAGAACGAGTCGTTCAAGCGGCCCGAGGTCCAGGCGTTCATCAAGTACATGCTCGACAACCACGCGACCCTCTCCGAGACCGCGCTCTTCATTCCGCTGACGGATGAGCAGGCGCAGGAGCAGGAGGCCGCGTTCCAGAGCGCGCTGACCGCGGCCGGAGCCGGCTGAGCGAACGGTGGCCACGACCGACGCAACAAGGGGGGGTACCCAGCCGGTTCTCAGGCTGGGCTCCCCCCGGCGCCGGATCAGCGAGACCACTGTCAAGGTCTTCTTCGCGATCTGCGCCGCGGTCTCGGTCGTAACGACTCTGGGGATCGTCATCTCGCTGCTCTTTCCTGCGATCGAGTTCTTCCAGGCCGTCAACTTCATCGATTTCATCACCGGCACACGCTGGGCGCCGCTCTTCGAACCGGCGAGCTTCGGCGTCACCCCGCTCCTGGTCGGCACGCTCTCGATCACGATCTGGGCCGCGCTGGTCTGCATCCCGTTCGGGCTCGGGGCCGCGATCTACATGAGCGAGTACGCGCCGCCGAACGTCCGGAAGACGCTCAAGCCTGTCCTCGAAATCCTGGCCGGGATCCCGACGGTGGTGTTCGGCTACTTCGCGCTGCAGCTCGTGACGCCCCTCCTCAAGGACCTCGGCCTCGACATCCCGACAGCGTTCAGCGCCCTTGGCGCCGGGCTCGTCGTCGGCGTCATGGTGCTCCCCACGGTGGCGTCGCTGTCGGAAGACGCGATGAGCGCTGTCCCGCAGGACCTCCGCTATGGGCGCCTATGCGCTCGGATCGACTCGTTTCAAGGTTTCGACGCGCGTCGTCGTCCCGGCCGCGATGTCCGGCATCGTCGCAAGCTTCGTGCTCGCCATCTCCCGCATCGTCGGCGAGACGATGATCGTCCTTATCGCGGCCGGTCAGCAGCCGACCCTGTCGCTGAATCCGCTTCAACCGGTCGAGACGATGACGGCCTTCATCGGTGCCACCGGCCAGGGTGACGTTCCGACCGGGTCGACCGAGTACAAGACGATCTTCGCCGTCGGCCTGACTCTCTTCGTCATCACGCTCATCATGAACGTGATCTCGATCCGCCTCGTCCGCAAGTACCGGGAGATCTACGAATGACCTCCGCCCAGGCTGCAGAAGCCGCCCGGGTCCCGATCAACCTCGGGCAGAGCAACCGGCAGGACAAGATCATCGGCGGGATCTTCCTCGGCTTCCTCATCCTCTCGCTGACCGTCGGACTCGCAACCCTCGCCGTGCTGATCATCACGACGCTGATCGACGGGGTTCCCTATCTGACGAAGAACCTCTTCCTCAACCCGCCGTCGGCCGACCCGGCCAAGGCGGGCGCCCGGCCGGCGATCCTCGCGTCGATCTACATCGGCGTCCTCCTCATCGCGTTCTCACTGCCGATCGGCATCGGGACTGCGATCTACCTCGAGGAGTACGCGAAGAAGGAGCGCTGGTACAACCGGTTCCTCGAGGTCAACATCCAGAATCTCGCAGCCGTTCCGTCGATCGTCTACGGCATCCTCGGGCTCGCGTTCATCGTCCGCGGGCTCGGGCTGGGTCGCGTGCTCCTGGCCGGCGCGATCATCCTCACGCTCGTGGTGCTGCCGACGGTGATCGTCGCCTCCCGCGAGGCGATCCGAGCCGTCCCCGATTCGATCCGTCAGGGCGCCTACGCGCTTGGCGCGACGAAGTGGCAGGTGGTTCGCCGGCAGGTGCTCCCGGCTGCGATCCCGGGAATGGCCACGGGCTCGATCCTGGGCGTGTCGCGCGGCATCGGCGAGACCGCACCACTGCTTCTCGTCGGCGCGCTGACCTACGTCGCCGTGAATCCCACGCTGCTTGGACCGTACACGGCTCTGCCGATCCAGATCTTCCAGTGGATCGGGCGTCCACAGGACGAGTTCAAGTTTCTTGCCGCAGCTGCGATCATTGTGTTGCTCGCCATGTTGCTGACTCTCAACGCTGTCGCGATCTTCCTGCGAAACCGCTACCAGAAGAAGTGGTGATTCGATGACCGAAGCAGAGACAGAGACTCCGCATATCCGCGAGCTCAGCGTCGACCGTCTGCACGAGGGCAGCACGCCGGACGGCGTCAGGACCGTCGTCTTCGACAGCAAGAACGTGCACGTTCGCTACGGCAAGGCGCTCGCGCTGAAAGACGTCTCGATGGACGTCTACAAGAACCACGTCACCGCGTTCATCGGGCCGTCAGGCTGCGGCAAGAGCACCTTCATCCGGTGCTTCGACCGCATGAACGACCTGATCGAGAGCGCGCAGATCGAGGGCCAGATCCTCTACCACGGCCAGGACCTCTACGGACCGGACGTCGATCCGGTCGAGGTACGCAAGCTGATCGGGATGGTCTTCCAGAAGCCCAATCCGTTTCCGAAGTCGATCTACGACAACATCGCGTTCGGCCCGCGGGTGCTCGGGATGAAGGACGCGCTCGACGAGCGCGTCGAGCACGCTCTTACGCGGGCAGCGCTGTGGGACGAGGTGAAGGATCGGATGAAGGACAACGCATTCGGCCTCTCGGGTGGGCAGCAGCAGCGGCTCTGCATCGCACGCTGCATCGCAATCGATCCGGAGGTCATCCTGATGGACGAGCCGTGCTCGGCGCTCGATCCGATCTCGACGTCGTCCATCGAGGACCTGATGGTGCAGCTCAAGAAGGACTACACCATCGTCATCGTGACCCACAACATGCAGCAGGCCGCCCGTGTCGCCGACAGGACGGCGTTCTTCAGCGTCGAGCTGCGAGACGACGGAGGCCGAACAGGCATCCTCGTCGAGTACGACGACACGACGAGGATCTTCACGAATCCCGCAGACAAGCGGACGGAGGACTACGTGACTGGACGGTTCGGATGAGCGACGAGACGATCTCCCCCGACGGCGGCGACGCGCTGCCGCGCCGACTCGAGTTTCACGAGGAGCTCGACCAGCTCGAGGCGACGATCCAGGAGATGGGCGACCTCGTGCTCCGCTCGATCCGCGGCTCGCTGAATGCACTTCGCGCCGGCGATGCCGAGCTCGCCGACGAGGTCATCGCCTTCGACGACGAGGTCGACGAGCGCGCCCAGGTCGTCGAGCACCATGTCGAGACGCTGCTCGCGCGCCAGGCTCCCGTCGCGACCGACCTTCGGCGAATCCTCGCCGTGCTGCACATCAACATCCACCTCGAGCGGATGGCCGACCTGTGCGTCAATATCGCGAAGCTTGCGAAGATCGCGCATACCTTCCACGGGCCGGCAGTGATCGTGGACGGATTCGAGGAGATGGGCTCGCGCGCCGAGGAGATGACGAAGCTCGCGCTCGACTCGTTCCAGAGCCGTGACCTCGCGGCGGCCGAGTCCCTCCCCGACCTCGACGAGCTGATCGACAGGGGAAACCGCCGGGTCATCGGACACCTCGCAAAGCTCGAGGGTGACGAGAAGGCGCGCGAGTGGGCGCTCCTCATGATCGTCGTGTCGAGGTGTCTGGAGCGAATCGGCGACAACGCTGTCGACATCGGCGAGCAGACGGCCTACCTCGTCTCGGGCGAGTTCCGCGAGTTCGAGGACGCCTCGCATCCCGTTTCGTAGTCTCTAAGCTCCGCGGGTGAGGCCGCGCGCAGTTCTGTTCGACCTGAACGGCACCCTGTCCGACGACGAGGGGCTCTTCTTCGGGATCTTCAGCGAGCTGCTCGCAGAGGTCGGGCGCCCGCTCTCCCGCGACGAGTATTTCGGCGACCTCGTCGGGCTCTCGGACGACGAGCTGGTGCGAGCGTGCCTCGGGGACGACCATCCCGAGGTCGACCGCATCCTCGCGGAGCGTATCGTTCGATTTCGGAAGATCGCAGCCGACGGGTCGACCATCGGCGGGCCCGAGCGCGCCGCCGTCCGGGCCGCCGCGGCGCGCGTCCCGGTCGGCATCGTCTCCGGCGACTACCGCGACGAGATCGACCTCCTGATCGGCGGCGCGGGACTCTCAGCGTACGTCGAGCTCGTCGTCTCGATCGAGGACGTCGACCGGCCGAAACCCGATCCCGCGCAGTACCTTCTCGCGCTCGAGCTTCTCGGCGACGGGATCCAGGCAGGCGATGTCGTCGCCTTCGAGGACTCCCCAGTCGGTGTCGAGGCGGCGAAAGGCGCCGGTGTCTACTGCGTCGGGGTCGTGGGGACGGTCAGGGCCGATCGGCTCTCCGCGGCAGACGAGGTCGTGCCGTGTCTCGACGCCGCTGTCATCGAGCGCATCCTCGGCACCTGATCTCGTTCACCAGTTCGTAACCTCATGTTCACCACCCGGTGACGTGATCTTCACGCATATTCAAGCAAGACCCCGGGCGGACACGAGGTGAGGCAATGCGGCTTGCGCTGGTACCGAAGACAACCGAGTTCTATGCCCTGTTCACGGCAGCCGGCGCGAACATGCTCGACGTGGCGCGCAAGACGGAGCAGCGAGTACGCGAGTTTCCGAACTCGACCGTGACGCAGGAGGTCGTCAAGGACCTCGAGAACGTCGGCGACAAGATCACCTACGACATCATCACCCTGCTGAACACGCAGTACGTAACGCCGTTCGATCGCGAGGACATCTACGAGCTGGCAACGAAGGTCGACGACGTCGTCGACCACATCGAGCATGCCTCCGACATGCTCGGCCTCTACAACGTCGAGCAGCCGACACGACCCGCGCTCGAGCAGTGCAGGATTCTCGTCGCGGCGACCGAGAAGCTGGCGACCGCGCTCGCCGAGTTGAAGAAGCCGATGGCGGCGCAGCGCCACCTGGTCGAGCTGAAAGGCTTCGAGGACGAGGGCGACCGCATCGTTCGCGATGCGATCGCTGCGCTCTTCCACGACTCGCGCATCGATCCGCTGATCGTGATTCGCTGGAAGGACATCTACGAGGCGCTCGAGGACGCGATCGATGCGTGCGAGACAGCCGGGAACGTCGTCACGAACATCGCCGTCAAGAACGCGTAGACGACGATGGACTGGGCTCTCCTCATTGCGGTCGTCGGAGTCGCGTTCTTCTTCGACTTCACGAATGGATTCCACGACGCGGCGAACGCCATCGCGACGGGGGTGTCGACGAGGGCGCTGAATCCTCGTTTCGCCGTCGCCTTTGCAGCAGTCCTCAACTTCGCGGGCGCGTTCGTCTCCATCAAAGTTGCCGCGACGATTGCCAAGGGGATCGTCGACCCGGACGCGATCACGCTGAAAGTGGTGCTCGCTGCGCTCGTCGGGGCGATCACCTGGAACCTCACGACGTGGTACCTCGGACTGCCGTCCAGCTCGAGCCATGCCCTGATCGGCGGCACGCTCGGCGCGGCGATCGCCGCCTCGGGCTTCAGCGTCGTCGAGTGGAGCGGGCTCGTCCACAAGGTGCTCATCCCCTCGCTGGCCGCGCCGTTCATCGGGCTGATCGGTGCCGCGCTCTTCGTCACCGGCCTCATCTGGATCATCGCGCGTCGGGCACCCGGGCTCGTGCACCGGATCTTCCGCCGGATGCAGATCGTCTCGTCGGGGTTCCTCGCCTTCACCCATGGGACGAATGACGCACAGAAGACGATGGGCATCATCACGCTCGCCCTGATCGCCTCGGGGCACCTCTCCGGTGAGGAGTTCGAGGTGCCTGTGTGGGTCATCTGCGGCTCCGCGGCCGCGATCGCCGCCGGTACCTATGCAGGCGGTTGGCGCATCATCAAGACGCTCGGACAGCGTATCGCCAAGATCGACCCCGTGCAGGGCTTCTCCGCCGAGGCGGCGACGAGCCTGACGCTCTTCTTCACCGCGAAGTACGGGTTCCCGGTCTCGACGACACATGCGATCTCCGGGTCGGTGCTCGGCGCCGGCGCGACGAGGCGCTTCTCCGCCGTCCGCTGGGGCGTCGCTGGGAACATCCTTCTCGCGTGGGTGATGACGATCCCCTGCGCCGCGCTCGTCGGGGCGGGGATGGAGGAGCTCACCAAGATCCCCGGCGGCGGCATCATCGTCTTCGTCGTCGGCGTGCTGGTCGCGGTCGTGGCATTCGTCGCCCGCTCGCGCCAGACACGCCTCATGACTGCGCCCGCTCAACCCGCGGCCCAGACACAGGCAGTGTCCGTCCAGATCTAGAAATACCCCCTTGGGGTATGATCTCCTCATGAGCGAGGAGATGACGTTTCACGTCCCCGGCGTGAGCTGTGATCACTGCATCCAGGCGATTAGCGCCGAGCTGGGCGCGGTCTCGGGTGTCGATTCCGTCGAGGTCGACCTCGGCACAAAGCTCGTGAGCGTACGCGGTGATGCGCTCACCGAAGTCCCGCTGCGAGCGGCGATCGACGCGGCCGGATACGAAGCAACATGAGCGCGACCGAGACACCATCGCGCGAGCGCGTCGACCTCGACATCGGCGGAATGACCTGTGCGTCCTGCGCGGTCAGGGTCGAGAAGAAGCTGAACCGGCTCGACGGCGTCGAGGCCAGCGTCAACTACGCGACGGAGACGGCGAGCATCCGGTTCGATCCGGCACGGGTGACCCTGGACGAGCTCGTCGGCGCAGTCGGGTCGGCGGGCTACGAAGCGTCGCCGCCGAGCACGCGCGGTGACGACGCGTCCCGCATGCCGCTTCTGCGCCTTCTCGTCGCTGCGACGCTCACGATCCCGCTCGTCCTGATCGCGATGATCCCGCCGCTTCAGTTCGACGGCTGGGAATGGGTTGCGCTCGCGCTCGCCGCGCCGGTCGTCCTCTGGTGCGGCTGGCCGTTCCACCGCGCAACGCTCGTGAACCTGCGGCACGGAGCCGTCACGATGGACACCCTCGTCTCGGTTGGCACGGTGGCCGCCCTCCTCTGGTCGGTCGTTGCGCTCGTGGCACTCGACGGCGTCGATACCTACTTCGAGGTCGGAGCAGTGATCACCACGCTGATCTTGCTCGGCCGGTTCTTCGAGACCCGGGCCCGTCGGCGCTCGGGCGCGGCGATTCGATCGCTCCTCGAGCTCGGAGCCCATCAGGCGAACGTCATCCGTGCCGGTACCGAGATCGCGATTCCAGCCGTCGATCTTCGGACGGGCGACCGCTTCGTCGTGCGTCCGGGCGAGAAGATCGCGACCGACGGCATCGTCGTCGAGGGTGTCTCTGCAGTCGATCAGTCGATGCTGACCGGCGAACCGGTGCCGGTCGACGTCGAACCCGGCTCCGACGTCACCGGAGCGACCGTCAACACGTCAGGTCGCATCGTCGTCGAGGCAACCCGGGTCGGCGCCGAGACCGCCCTCGCGCAGATCACCCGGCTCGTCGCTGAAGCTCAGGCCGGCAAGGCTCCTATCCAGCGCCTCGTCGACAGGGTCTCGGCGGTGTTCGTGCCGATCGTCATCGGTATCTCCCTGGCGACCCTTGTCGCCTGGCTCGCGATCACGGGCGATGCGACGCAGGCGTTCACCGCGGCAGTCGCCGTTCTCATCATCGCGTGTCCCTGCGCGCTTGGACTGGCCACACCGACCGCGCTCATGGTCGGTACCGGACGCGGGGCCCAGCTCGGGATCCTGATCCGCGGCCCCGAGATCCTCGAACGGACACGGCACATCACCACCATCGTCCTCGACAAGACGGGCACCGTGACCGAGGGTCGCATGCAGCTCGTCGACGTCATCCCGCTCAACGGCGCGACTCGACCGGAGATCCTACGGATCGCCGGAGCTCTCGAAGACGCGAGCGAGCATCCCGTCGCACGGGCCATCGCGACCGCCGCGCGCGCAGAGGTCGGGCAGCTTCCAGCGGTCGAGGCATTCGAGAACCGCCCCGGCCTTGGAGTCGTCGGCAGCGTCGAAGGTCACGCTGTCGAGATCGGCAAGAGCCCTGACGGCGTCAAGGTCAGCTGGGACGGGGTCGAGCGGGCAACGCTCCTCGTGTCGGACACCGTCAAGCCGACGAGCGCCCGCGCGATAGCCGAGCTGAAGGAGCTCGGTCTCACGCCTGTCCTTCTCACCGGCGATCGTGAGTCGACAGGCCGCGAGATCGCCACGGCCGTGGGGATCGAGCGCGTCGTCGCCGACGTCCTCCCCGAAGACAAGGTGGCCGAAGTGCGCCGGCTGCAGGCGGCCGGCGAGACCGTGGCCATGGTCGGCGACGGTGTCAACGACGGCCCCGCGCTGGCCCAGGCCGACCTGGGCCTCGCCGTCGGAACAGGAACAGATGTCGCGATCGAGGCCGCCGACATCACGCTCGTCTCGGGCGACCTTCGTGCCGCCGCAGATGCGATTCGCCTCTCGCGTCGCGTTCTCGGCACGATCAAGGGCAACCTTTTCTGGGCCTTTGCCTACAACGTCGCGGCGATCCCGCTTGCGGTCGCCGGCGTACTGAACCCGATCATCGCCGCGGCGGCGATGGCGGCATCGAGCCTCTTCGTCGTCTCGAACTCGCTCCGGCTACGCCGCTTCCGGAGCTCCAGGGAGGTCGTCTCATGACGCACGGCTACGTCGAAGACAAGGATGCGCTCGTCAAGCGGCTCCATCGAATCGAGGGGCAGGTGCGTGGAATCGAGCGCATGGTCGACGAGGAGCGCTACTGCATCGACATCCTCACCCAGATCAGCGCGGTCACGACCGCGCTCGACAGCCTCGCCTTCAAGATCCTCGACAGCCACGTCAGCCACTGCGTTTCCGGCGCGCTTGCTGCCGGAGACTCCGACGTGGCCGAGGCGAAGAGCCGCGAGCTTCTCGATGCCGTCCACCGGTTCGCGCGAGCTCGGTAGAAGCGTCCTGCCGTCGTTCGCGACCCCGCCGATCCTGGCGGCCGCGATCTGGGTCTCGGTCGCCGTCTTCGTCTGGACGAGCGCGTCGACGCTGGAGAAGGTGGTAACCGGGCCGGTTCCGGGCACGGTGATCATCCTGTTTTCGCTGCTCGACTACGTCCTCTGGCGATCGCGTGGCCGTCCCTGGCACGACTGGAGCGTCATCCTGTTGCTCCTTCCACCGATCTTCGCCGGAGTGTGGATCGCAGTCGGGGCGCTCATCCTCGAGGCGCCGTTCACGCGAAACGAGCTCCTCGGGATCTCGGTAGGCCCTGGCGTCGCGCTCGTCGGGCTGTTGACGACGGTCATCTCCTACCACGGCCGCCACCACCCGGACGAGTACCGATAGCGGCGGTCAGCCGGCGCGCGCACGCACACCCGTCCGCATAGGATCCTCGCGTGATCGCGCCAGACCTCCTCGAACGCGCTCGGGAGCTTCATGCGACCAATCCGGTCGTCGAGGGTCACTCGGACATCGCCGTCGACATCCGTCGGCGGCGCCTCGCCGGTGAGCGGTCGCCGCTTCGAGACGACTACCTGAAACGGCTTCGCGAAGGCGGCGTGCGCTTCCAGATGCTCATGGTCGGCGGAGACATCCCCATGGGTGGAGACGGCAAGGCAACGCTGCGGGCGCTCGAGATGATCGACGACGTCCTTTCCGAGCTTGCCGACTGCACCGATTGCCGACTCGTCGACGATGCGACCGACCTCGACGAGGCAATCGAGGAGGACCAGGTCGGGCTCATCCTCCATTTCGAGGGCTGCCGGCCGCTCGAGCCTGTCGGGGCGGGTCAGGGATCGCCGCTCCCGGACTTCGTCAAGCTCGGCCTGCGCTCGGTCCAGCTCACCTGGAACGGCGGCAACCGCTTCGCGGACGGCGTCGGCGTCGAAGCACCCGGAGGGCTCACCGAGGAGGGACGCGCCCTGGTCGCCGAGCTCGAGCGGCACCGGATTCTGATCGATGTCTCCCACCTCGCCGAGCGGGGATTCTGGGAGCTCTCCGAGATCGTTCGCGGGCCGTTCATCGCGTCACACGCAAACGCGCATGCAGTGTGCTCGCACCGGCGAAACCTGAAGGATGACCAGATCCGCGCGATCGCCGAATCGGGCGGCCTCGTCGGCGTGTGCTTCGTGTCGGACTTCATCGGAGAGGCGGCGACACTCGATCTGCTGCTCGACCACGTCGACCACCTGGTCGGTCTGGTCGGTGTCGATGCGGTTGGTGTCGGGCCCGACTACGTCGAGTTCGCGCCCGACCTGATGCCCCAGCTCGAGTTCCCCGAGGGCCTTCGACGAGTCGAGACGCTGCCCGTGTTCACCGCCGGCCTCCTGGGACGTGGCTACTCCGAGGCCGACGCGATGAAAATCGTCGGAGGCAACTCGCTCCGCGTGCTGCGCGCCGTTCTGCCGGCGAGCCCGTGACCAGCCGGCCGGCGGTACGCTCACGCCGATGGACGACTTCGACCCGCGACGCGACTACCCGCTCGGCACGACACGCCCGGATCTCGTCCGGACGCCGTCGGGCCGCAGCCTCGAGGATCTGACGCTCGCGGCGCTGCGCCGTGGCGATGTCGCGGCGGAGGATCTGCGGGCGACGCCGGAGACACTCCGTCGCCAGGCTTCGGTCGCCGCGGTTTCGGGGCGCGCTCAGCTTGCCGAAAACCTGGGCCGAGCGGCCGAGCTGACCACCGTTCCGGACGACGTGATCCTCGAGGTCTACACCGCCCTTCGTCCGCACAGATCGACCGCTGCAGAGCTCGATGCGTGGGCGACCAGGCTCGAGAGCGAGTTCGGGGCTCGGGACACCGCGGCGCTGGTGCGGGAGGCGCGAGCTGTCTATGCCGAGCGCAGGCTCCTCGCATGACCGAGTCCAAACGCAGCGAGGCCCGTCTCGCACGCGCCGTGCGCAAGGAAGTGATCCTGTCGCCGGCACCCCAGCTCGGGCTGGTCGCGATGGACGGGCCTGGTGATCCCGAGCCGAGCCTCGTCGTCGAAGGCGGCCGTGTGCTCGAGATGGACGGCCGGCGCTGCGAGGACTTCGACATCATCGACAGGTTCATCGCCTGCCACGGCCTCGACCTGGACGTCGCGGAGGAGACTCGCGGGCTGACAGACGAAGAGATCGCCCATCGACTCGTGGACGTCGACGTATCCCGCGAGGCTCTCGTCCGCCTTTCGCGCGGGCTCACCCCGGCGCGGCTCGCGCGGATCGCTTCGTTGCTCGACGCGGTCGAGATGATGTTCGCGCTGAAGAAGCTGCGTGCCCGCAAGCGTCCAGCGAACCAGGCACACGTCACGAATCGCAAGGAGAACCCGGCCCTTCTCGCGGCCGACGCGGCCGAGGCGGCTACCCGCGGCTTCGCCGAGGTCGAGACGACCGTCGGGGTCGCCCGCTACGCGCCCCTGAACGCGATGGCGATACTCGTCGGATCGCAGACGGGGCGGCCCGGTGTGATCACGCAGTGCGCAGTCGAGGAGCGGCGCAACCTGCAGCTCGGCATCCTCGGGCTCACCACGTACTCCGAGACGCTGTCGGTGTACGGCACGGAGCCGTGCTTCGTCGACGGAGACGACACTCCCTGGTCGAAGGCGTTCCTCGCGTCCGCCTATGCGTCGCGCGGCATCAAGGTGCGGTTCACGTCCGGAGCAGGCTCCGAGGCCCTGATGGGTCATGCCGAAGGATGCTCGATGCTCTACCTCGAGACGCGGTGCCTCTGTGCGATTCGCTCGGCGGGCTCCCAGGGCGTCCAGAACGGCGGCATCAGCTGCGTCGCGCTGGCGTTGAGCGTCCCCGCCGGAACGCGTGAGATCCTCGCCGAGAACCTCGTCGCCGCGTGGCTCGACCTCGAGGTGGCTTCGGGGAACGACGCGATCGCATCCCACTCGGCGATCCGCAAGACGGCCAAGCTGATGGGTCAGTTCCTGCCCGGGACGGATTTCGTGACGTCGGGCTACAGCGTCATGCCGCGCTACGACAACGTGTTCGGGGGCGGGAACTTCGACGCCGACGACCTCGACGAGTGGCTGACGATCCAGCGCGACTGGCAGGTCGACGCCGGCATCGAGCCGGTTGCGGAGGACGCGCTGCTCGCCGTTCGTGAGCGTGCGGCGCGCGCGATTCGGGCCGTGTTCGCCGCGTTCGGATTCCCGCGGATCAGCGAGGAGGAAGTCGAGCTCGCAACGACGGGCTACGACAGCCGAGACCTGCCCGACCGTGACCGCGCCGCCGACGTGGCGGCTGGCGACCGCGTCCTCGCCGAGGGCATCTCGGGGCTCGACGTCGCGCGAGCGCTCGACGAGGCCGGCTTCGTCGATGTGGCGGAGGCGGTACTCGGGATGCAGCGCCTGCGCGTCAGCGGTGACTACCTCCAGACGTCGGCGATCGTCAGACCGGACTGGGTGGTCGATTCAGCGGTGAACAACCCCAACGACTACGCCGGGCCCGGGACCGGGTACCGGCTCGAAGGCGAGCGCTGGGAACGCCTGCAGGCACTGCCACACCGGGTGGGCTGCCGGCTCCCTGGCGACCGAGGACGGCTCGGGAGGCCCCACGCTCGTCGCTCGGAGCGAGGTGTCGGCGGATCGCCGTGAGGACGAAGTCGTCGTCGCTGTCGGGCCTGCGTTCCTCGACGGCCTGCGCGAGACGATCGACGGGCTGCCGCACGAAGCAGTGCTTTCCGCCCTCGTCGACGGGATCCGCGAGGGTGCCGCCACCCCACGAATCGTCCGCATCCGCCGCTCGTCCGACGTGGCCTTCATCGGACACGACGGCGCGTCGCTCTCCGGTTCCGGGATCGCGATCGGCCTCCAGTCGAAGGGGACGGCGGTCATCCATCGCGCCGATCTGCAGCCGCTCGACAACCTCGAGCTGTTCGGGATGGCTCCCCTGCTCACGCTCGACTCCTACCGGGCGATCGGGCGAAACGCCGCCGCCTATGCCCTCGGAAACCGGCCGAGCCCCGTTCCGGTCGAGATCGACAACTTCGCCCGCGCCAAGCTGATCGTCAAGACGACGCTCATGCACGCGCGCGAGACGGACGCGGTCGACCCCGACGCTCCGCCTGTCGAGCTCTCGCTCGAGCTCGCCTGAAGAGGGGCCGGCTCAGTTCGGACGCCGGCCCCTCCCCAGATCGACGTCAGCTTCCGGCGTTCCCCGCCACGCCCCACTGTCCCGGAGCGACGCCCGTCACGATCACGGTCGTGTGATCGCGGACACCCTCGTCGTCGCAGGCGCGACAGAGCGCGTCGGTCATCTCCTTGATGATCTTCGCCGACGCGTTGGGATCGGTGATGCGGCGGTCGTAGAGCTTTACCTCGATCAACGGCACGGAGCCTCCTCTCGCTCGGGTCTACCGCAATCGTATTCAGCGAGCGAGGTACCCGCCGTCGATCGGAAGTACGTGTCCCGTCACGTAGCGCGCAGCAGGGGAGACGAGGAATGCCACCACGTCCGCGATCTCTTCCTCTCTGCCCCAGCGACCCATCGGGATCCGCCCGCTGATCTCCTCGAACCGCGGCGTGTTCGCGCGAAGCTCCTCCGTCATCTCCGTTTCGATCCAGCCGGGCGCGACGGCGTTCACCCTGATCCCGAGCGGCGCCCATTCGTTCGACTGAGATTTCGTCAGCTGGGCCACCCCGCCCTTGCTCGACGAGTAGGCCATGACGTTGACACCGCCGAAGAACGACAGTTGGGAGCCGCAGTGGACGATGCAGCCACCCGAGCCCTGGGCGACGAACCGGCGCGCGGCCGCCCGCGAGACGGCAAAGGCTGCGGTGAGGTTCACGTCGATGACGCGACGCCAGTTCTCGAGCGTCACGTCGAGGGCCGGCGTACGGTCGATGAGGCCGGCGTTGCAGACCGCGATGTCCAGACGGCCAAACGTGTCCGCCACCTCGTCGACCGAGCGCTCCGCCGCCTCCGCGTCGGTCATGTCTGCACGGACGACGAGAGCCCGCCGGCCGAGGGCTTCGATCTCGCGCACCGTCTCGGCGCCGTCTCCGCGCTGGACAAGCCCGATGTTCGCGCCGAGCCGCGCGAGCACGACCGCTGTCGCGCGCCCGATTCCGCGGCTCGCACCCGTCACGAGCGCGGTGTTGCCCGCGAGGAACGGCGTGAACACCTCCGTCATTCGGAGCGTTGCCCCCGCAGGTACACGAACCAGTAGAGGGCTGCGACCAGGACCACGCCCCCGATCACGTTGCCGATGGTGACCGGGATGAGGTTGTCGACGATGAACGAGCTCCAAGTGAGGCCCGAAAGGTCGGGTGGCTCGGATAGGGAGTCGACGAAACCGGCGTCGGATTTCACGAACAGCCCGAACGGGATGAAGTACATGTTCGCGACCGAGTGCTCGAAGCCCGAAGCGACGAACGCGGCGATCGGCGGCACGATGGCCAGAATCCTGTCGGCGGTCGACCGCGCGCTGTAGCAGAGCCACACGGCCAGGCAGACGAGCGCGTTGCAGAGCACGCCGAGGGCCACTGCCTGGCCGAAGCCGAGGCTCGTCTTCGCGACCGCGATCGAGAGCGCCTGATCGCCGACCGCTCCGTTCGCGAACGTGTACTCCTTCGCTGCGAACATCAGACCCGCGGTCGCGAGAGCGCCGACGAAGTTCCCGCAGTACACGATCGTCCAGTTGCGAAGGACCTGCACCGTCGAAATCCGCCGGCTCGCCCAGGCCATCACGATCAGGTTGTTGCCCGTGAAGAGCTCGGCGCCTGCGACCACGACGAGGATCAGGCCGAGCGAGAACGAAAGGCCTCCGAGGAGCCGCCCGACCCCGTATGGGAGGCCGCCGGCCCCGGTCGTCACCGTCGTCGCGAAGACTGCTCCCATCGCGATGAACGCTCCGGCGAGAACCGAGAGCGCGACCAGGGTCGCAAGATCGAGGCTCGCCTTCGTCCGACCGATGTCCTCCGCCTTCCGCGCCATCGCAGCAGGCGGCAAGGCGTCGACCCCCGATGCGGGGAAGCTTGTGGGCGTTGGCGTGACGGGGTCGGCGGCCATCTCCGCGCCGGTTCGCCACCGGCGGAGGTACCCCTTCCCGTGTCTCTAGTTCACCGACGGGTCGAGCGGCATGCGCGCGAGGATCGTGTACGCACCGCCCTTCCGGTGGAGAACGGAGCCCCAGAGCCCGTCGGCGTCGTCCGTGAACACATCGCCCGGCTCGGCGCCCTCCGTGATCCAGGCCTCCTGCCGGAGCTCGGCCTCGAGCTGGCCGCCACCCCAGCCCGAGTAACCCGCATACACCCGTGCGCGCCGGACGGCACCGGCGATCTCGTCGGGATCGACGTCAGCCCGCAGGTAGCCGATCGACCCGAGCACGATCGCGGCCGCAACCTCGGGCTCGTTCAGATCGGCGAGAGCTACGACCGCCTCGGGCTGGACGGGCCCACCGACGTAGACGAGCGCGCCCTCCTCGACGATTCCTCCGAGATCCGCGATCGCATCGACGACAGGAACCGTTGACGGCCGGTTGAGCACTACGCCCATTGCCCCTTCCGGCGTGTGCTCGGTGACGAGAACGACCGCGCGCCGGAAGTTCGGATCGAGCAGCGCCGCGGAAGCGATCAGAAGCTGACCCTTGAGGGAGACGAAGTCGGAGTCCACGCCCCCATTCTGATACGTCCTCGAGTCAGGGGTGAATCGTGACCGGTGTCCCGAGGGGCAGATGCGCCATCAGGTACCGCATGCTCTCGTCGGTCGCATGCAGGCAACCGGCGGAGCTCGCGGCTCCGATCGATCCCGGAGCATTCGTCCCGTGAACGGCGATCCGGTTACCGCCGGTCCAGTTGGCCGGCAGGTTCGGCTGGTGGGCCGAGAGAGCGATGATGCAGCAGCCGTAGTACGGCCCGTACCGATCTCCGCTGAGCTTGTCGGTGACCGCGAAGCGCCCGACCGGGGTCGGCGACCCGGATCGCCCGACGCCGACGGTCACCTTCCGCAACACGCGTCCCCCGCGCTCGAGGGTGAGGATGCGACGGGAGAGGTCGATCTCGACGGAAACCTCGATCCTGCGAAGCTTCACGCGTGCCGCCCGGCCGTCGATCCAGCCGATCTGGCCGTTGGGGAGCGCGCTCGTGACCACGCCGAGCCACCGGCCCCGCCGCTCGACGACTGCGACCGTCTGCGGCGATCCGAACTCTGTCCGCGCCGCCAGCGTGGCCACGGCGTTCTTGCCGGGTGCCGCGCGGACTGCGATCTGCTCGACGATGCGGGCGGACACCGCTCCCGGAGAGCGCTCCGGGAGCACCAGCCCCGGCGCCCCGGTCGGTGCCGCCTGGAGAGCTCCCGCCAGCAGAAGGGCGGCCAGGAGAACGAGGACGAGCGAGGTGGGGAGCCGGCGCACTCCCTCCTGCATCGGCAGCAGAGGAGTGGCATCCCGTCACTACGACGAGGGATCCTCGAACGCAAGGCGCACGCAGGTGCGCCGCGCAGCGGCCGCGCCGAAGGCGCCAGGCCGCGAAGACCCATCGCGGGCACAGCCCGCGATACCCAACGAAAGGGGCCGGATTGCCCCGGCCCCCGAGACTGGCGCACGCAGGTGCGCCGCGCAGCGGCCGCGCCGAAAGCGCCAGGCCGCGAAGACCCATCGCGGGCACAGCCCGCGATACCCAACGAAAGGGGCCGGATTGCTCCGGCCCCCGAGACTCCACGTAGATGACGCTTCTCAGCTGAGCGCGTCCTTCGCCTTTCCGGCGACATCGCCCGCAGCATCACCGGCCTTGCCCGCCGCGTCACCCGCGGCGTCAGCGGTCTCCGCCGCAGCGTCGCCGGCTTTCCCGCCAACGTCACCCGCAACGTCGCCGGCCTTCCCCGCTGCGTCACCGGCGCCGTCAGCGGCCTTTCCGGCCGCGTCGCCTGCCTTGTCAGCGCCGCCCGCCGCGGCGTCCTTTCCTTTACCGAAGATCTTGTCAAGAAAACCCACGCCGTCTCCTCCTGATCGCTTCATCGAGTCGGTCTCTGCGTAACCCGTGTCGCAATCGTACCCTCGGGGAGGGTCAGACGAGAAGGGCGCGGCCCGGCCACGGTCGAGAAATCAGACGTTCTGAGGCTCTCCCTCAGGGACCTGACCCTTCTCTTTCACGGCACGCTGCCCTTCGACGTCGAGGTCGGGGAGGATCCGCGCGAGCCACGCCGGAATCCACCACGCCCACCGCCCCATGAGCACGAGCAGCGCGGGTGCGAGGAGCAACGTCATGGTCGCGGCGAGCGCGACCGCGACTGCCAGTCCAACCCCGAACTGCTTGACCGTCGGATCGCCGTTCAGGATGAAGCTCCCGAACACGGCGATCATGATCAGTGCGGCCGCCGCGATCACCCGCGCGCTCTGAGCGAGTCCTTCCCGGGTCGCGTCGAGGCTGCTCTTCCCTTGCGCGCGATGCGCGTCGACCGTGCTCAGCAGGAAGACCTGATAGTCCATCGACAGCCCGAAGAGGATCGCGAACATCATCAGCGGCACGTAGCTCGCGATCGGCACCGAGTTGCCCTGGTACGGGTCGAGGCCCACGATCCCGAGCCCCCAGCCCCACTGGAAGCACGCCGTGAGGACGCCGAACGAGGCGGCGGCCGACAGGACGTTCGTCAGCGCTGCCTGTACCGGAACGAGGAATGAGCGGAAGGCGAGCAGGAGGACGATGATGCTGAGCAGGATCACGGTCAGGATCACGAGCGGCAGCTTGTCGGAGATCTCGGACGCAAGATCGACGTTGCTCGCTGTCGATCCACCGACGAACGCGTCGATGCCCTCCTCGCCCTCCGTCGCGTCGGGGATCACCGACGAGCGAACGGTGATGACGAGATCGGCAGTCGCCGGATCGGCAGGCGCCGTCGTCGGTACGACCGTGTAGATCGCGGTGTCGCCGGAGTCGTTGACCACCGGCGGCGAGACGAGCACGACGCCGCTCGTCGCCGTCAGGGCATCCTGCAACTTCACGAGGCGGGGATCGGTGGCCCGGTCGTCGCCGCCCGCCTTCGTCAGCTCCTTGGTGAGACTGTCCTGGAGCGCCTCCGCCTCCTTCTGCTGGGCATCCGCCTGCTTCTGCAGCTCCTCGAGCTGCGCCTGCTGCGCCTTCAGGTCGTCCGCCTGCTGCTCGAGGTCCGCCGCCTCGGCCTTCAGCTGGTCGCCCTCCTTGGCGAGCTGGGCGCCCTCTGCCTCGAGCTTCTTCTGTTGCGCCGCAAGCTGGCTGGCTTGCTTCTCGAGCGCAGCCGCCTCCTCCGCAAGAGTCGCGGCCTGACCCCGCAGCGCGTCGGCCTGCTGTCGTGTCGACTCCGCCTTGGCCACGAGCGCCTCGGCCTGTCGGCGGAGGCCGGGAATCCGGTCACGATTCGCCGCGATCTCGTCTTCGACCTTCTGCTCGCGCTTCTGGAGGTCGGCGAGCTCCGCCTCGAGCTTCGCCTTCTCGTCGGGGTCGTCAGTGTTCGCGATCTCGTCCTCGAGCTTCTGCTCCTCGTCCTTGATGTCGGCAAGCTCCTTCTGGAGCTCGGCGTTGCGCCGGGCGAGCCGCTCCGCCTCCGCGACGAGCGCCTCGGCCTCTCGGCGGAGCCGGGCTTCCTCGGCGCGAAGAGCCGCCTCCTCCGCCTCGAGCTGCGTCTTCTGCGCCGCGAGGTCGGCCTTCTGGCGCTCGAGCGAGTCCGCCTGCTTCTGGAGCGCCGCCGCCTGCTTCTCGAGGCTCGCCTGCTGTTTCTCGAGGCTCGCCTGCTGTTTCTCGAGGTCCGCCTGGCTGGCCTTCAGCTCGTCCGACTCCTGCTCGAGCTCCTTCTGCTGCTGCTTGCCCTCGGCCTGCTCCTGCTCGAGCTCGTTCTGCAAGACGAGCAGATCGTCCTCCTGCGACTCGACCTCGAGATCCGGGGTTGCCGCTGGAGCGAGCTGCGTCGCGATCAGGAGCGGGCCGTTGTAGCCGACGCCGAAGCCGTTCGCGACGAGATCGTACGCCTGGCGCTCCGTCGTGTCCTTCGGCGTCGAGCCGATGTCCTCCTGGCCGAGGCGAAGTGAGAAGAAGGGGATGATCAGCGGCACGAGAATCACAGCCGCCACGGCGACGGCGATCCAGGGCTTCCCAGTGACGAAACGCGCCCAGCCGGCCCAGAATCCCTCGTCCGGCCCCTTCTGCTTTGGGCGCATGAAGGCCGGCAGATGAAGCCACTCGACGCCGTGTCCGAGGATCGCGAGCAGCGCCGGCAGGAGCGTGACCGCCGCCAGCACCGCGAGCACGACGGCGACGGCTGACGCGTAGCCGAGCGAGAAGACGAGCGGGATCCCCGCCACGACGAGCGACAGGAGCGCGATGACGACAGTCGTCCCGGCGAACACGATCGCGCTCCCAGCCGTCGCCACCGCCTGGGCGATCGCCTCCGACCGCTCCATGCCTCCCCTGGAGAGCTTCAGGTAGCGGGTGACGAGGAACAGGGCGTAGTCGATCCCCACCCCGAGGCCGATCATCGTCGCGATCGTGGGCGCGATGCTGGGGATCGACGCTACGTGCCCGAGCAGTCCGATGAGCCCGAGCGCCATCGACAGCCCGATGATCGCGGTGATGATGGGCATCCCCATCGCGACGATCGTCCCGAAGCTGAGAGTCAGGATGATCATCGCGGCGACGATCCCGATGACCTCGCTCGATTCCGTCTCGGGCGTCGACAGCTCGGCGCCCACCGGCCCCCCGGCCGCGACCTGCATCCCGGCCTTGACGCCTGGTTGCGCGGAGTCCAGCACGCGCTGTGCCTCGTCGGCGGTGAGCGAGGCAGACCCGATCTTCAGGAGAACGTTGATGAAGGCGGTCTTCTTGTCCTTCGAGAGCTGCGCCGCACCTTGCTGGTCGAAGGGACTGACGGCGGAGTAGACGTACGAGATCTTCTTGATCGCCTTGGTGGACTGGGTGATCGCGTCCTTGTTCGCCTTGTCGGTCACCTTGCCCGTCTTCGCGTAGAAGACGATCGGGCTCGACCCGTTCTGCTGGGGCGGGAACTTCTCGGCGAGGAGGTCGGTAGCCTCCTGGCTCCCCGTGCCGGGCAGGCTCAGGTTGTTGTTCGTATCGGCGCCGACCTGCGAGACGAGGAAGCCGATCCCGACGGCGCCGACGACCCAGACGAGCAGGACGACGAACCTGTGGGCCGCGACGAGATGCCCGAGCCCGTAGAGGAGCTTTCCCACTCGACGTTCCTACCTGCCGAGGACGACGGCGCGGTCGGAGCCTTCCGCCTCTACGTGGTTTGCCGGCGCTGGCTGGCCGCGCGCGACGAGTACGTGGCGAGGTCGAGGAAGGCGCCGAGCGCGACGAGCACCCAGCCCCAGCCCGACACGCCGTCCAGCGGCCCCCAGGCAAGGACGTACATCAGGGTCGTCCAGGGAAGCAACAGCAGCCCGAGCAGAGGCCAGACCCATGAGCTGAACGCCATCTCGACCCGATCGCCAAAGATCCACACGAGCCCGAGCGCGATCCGGGGACCGAGACCAGCGGCGATGAGAGCGAGGCAGCACACGGGGGCACTCTGTCACGGATCGCGGTCCGGCGCCACACCCGAAGGAGCGCCGGACCGCTTTCCGGATCGTTCAGCGGCAGAGCCCCCTGGGCCTGCTGGTGTCGCACCTGTTGTTCCTGAAGACGTTCCCTGTTCCACTCTTGTCCCAGAAGAGATCCGGCTGGTTGCGCTGGATCCGGTTTCCCGCAACGAGGTTGTTCTCAGGCGCGGTGCCGTTCGGATCGCCCTTGCCGATGAAAACACCTCCCTGGAACGCGGTCGGCCCGGCCGGCTTGTTGTCGAGGATCGTGTTCTTCTTGATCGTGACCCCGTTCGCGCCGAGCAGCGCAACGCCGAGACCGGATACCGCAGGCGTTTCACCGTCCTCGCTCGCCGCACAGGCCTTCGTGTTCTTCGAGATCGTGTTCTTCGCGACCGTCATCCGCCCCGCCGGGCCAGGGCTGTCGGCCAGGAAGATGACGCCGACGCAGTTGCCCGTGCTGCGGTTGTTCCGGATCGTCCCGAGCTGCGCGTCCCGGACGAAGATGCCGATGAAGTTGCCGCGCGACAGGTTGCCGTCGACGAGCGCCCTGGCCTCGGGCGAGTCGCCGATGTAGATCCCGGCCTCGCCGCTCCGTTCGGTCTGGTTGCCGAGAACCTGGGTGCCGGTCGAGTAGAACGCCGCGATGCCGTACTCGGCGTTGTCGACCGCACGGTTCTCCTCGAAGACGGCGCCCTTCGCGCCGAACGCGACAATTCCCGAGGCCGGGAAGTCGCTGATCTGGAAGCCCCTGATCGTGACCCCTTCGACGTAGGAGGACACGACGCCGGTGTCGAAGTCGACGTTGCCGGTCACGCAGAATCCGTCCACGGCCGTTGGCGGAGAGCCAAACTCCGGGCACAAGTTCGGGCCAGGCGTCTGCGGGGCGGCCAGGACGGCGTTCTGCCCCTGGATCGTGATGTTGCTCGTCTTCACGACGACGTTCTCCCTGTAGACGCCGGGCTTCACGACGACCGTGTCGCCGGCCACCGCTGCATTGACAGCCGCCTGGATCGACTGACCCGGCGATACCTCGATGGTCTTGGCAGCAGCGGCCGGCACCATGCCGACGGCCAGGCATGCCGCGGCGACTGCGACGAGAACGCCTCGCCGTGCGCATCGTTCCTTCATCAGAGTCTCCCCCTTCTTCCGATCCATCCCGAGGAAGAGGAGCATAGTTCGTCAGCGCGGGTGCGTCACGAACTGCGCGTACCGGATGGCGCATGAGCCGCCACGCGAGGACGGCAACGACGATCACCGCAAAGCTCCTCCCGCGCGGTTGACGCGCACTTCTCGCAACGGCGAGCATGTCGGGGTCAACGTCAAGGAGGTTCCATGGCCACGCACGTTGCCCCGTTGAATCGAGAACAGCTCGCCGCGCTCCCAGACAGCTACTTCAGGGCCGTCGACGCGATGGACGTCGACGCGGTGCTCTCGCACTTCGCAGACGACTCGACCCTCACGGTCCAGACCGATCATGTCACGTTCTCGGGCGCGGACGAGATCCGCCGGATGTTCACGGAGTTCTTCGCCGCCTCCGACTCGATCTTTCACGAAATACGCAACATCGTCGTCGAGCCCGACGCGGGCAAGGTCGCGACGGAGCAGGGCTACATCGGCACGCTCAAGGACGGCTCGAAGAACGACATGCACAACTGCAACTTCTTCGACGTCGGGCCCGACGGGAAGTTCACGCGCGTCATCATCTGGATGGCGGGAACGAATCCGCTGAAGTAGCCGACGTCCGATAGGCGTCCACGACGAACGGAATCCTGATCGTCGAGGCGGAGCCGAACTCGTCCTGGACGATGGCTTCGACGTTCGCGACCACGGCTGCTCGCTCGGACTCGGGGAGCGAGGCGACGGTCGCGTACGAGCACACGTAGTCAGCGACCTGCGCGCGGGCAAGCTCGACGACGTGCGGGAAGAGGGCGCACTCGACCGGCCCGAAAAGCGGCGACGCTCCGACGAGCTCGGCCCAGGGCCGGTCGCCCATCCAGCGCTCACGGCGGCTCATCGCCTCGACCACCCGGCGGATCCATGGGATCCGTTCGTCCTTGCGGTTCCATGCGAACGCGAGCGTCCCACCGGGGCCGAGAACGCGCGCCGTCTCGCGGAGCGCGCTGTCGAGATCGAACCAGTGGAACGCCGATCCCGAGACGACCGCCCCCGCGGACGCGTCCGCCAGCGGGATCGACTCTGCCGAGCCCTCCACCGCCTCGACCCCTGAAAGACGGAGCCCGCTGAGAACGGCTCGCATCCGCGCGTCGGGCTCGACGGCGAGGACACGCCGCCCGACTCGCGAGAGAGCCCGGGTGAGCTTGCCAGTGCCGGCTCCGAGCTCCACGACGAGCGGCGGGATCGCCAGGCACGAGCCACTGCACCGCCTCCGCCGGGTAGCCGGGCCGCGTCGCCTCGTAGGTGTCGGCGAACGCGCCAAAGGTCAGGGCCTGCTCGCAGGGTGCTGGGGTGGGTTCGGGCATCCAGTGCATTCTCCCTGTTGCGCCGCCCCCGGCCATGGCGGAGAATCCCGTGATGAGGCTTCGGACTCCTGCGCTCGGCCTGGCACTTGCTGCTGCCGCTGTGGCGCTCGCGCTCGGGTTCACGCCGCGGACGAGCGAGCCCGCTCCCGTTCAGCTGAAGGTCATGGAGTTCAACATCGAGTACGGGGGGACGCTCGTCGACTTCGACAAGACGGTGGCGGCGATCCGGGCCGCCGATCCCGACATCGTGGGTGTCGAGGAAGCCGACACGAGCCTTCCGCGTCTCGCCAGGGAGCTCGGCTGGTACTACGACAACGGGATGCAGATCGTTTCGAAGTACCCGATCCTCGAGCCCTCGGGCTCGGACGGGGTCTACGCGTTCATCGAGGTTCAGCCTGGCCGGGTGGTCGCTCTCTCCAACGTCCACCTGCCGTCGGATCCCTACGGCCCGTACTGGGTCCGGGACGGCAAGCCGCTCCAGAAGGTGCTCGCGATGGAGACCCGGGTTCGCCTCCCCGCACTCGAGAAGCAGCTCGAGGTCCTGCCGGGCGTCGCCGCGGGTGGAATTCCCGTCTTCGTCACCGGTGACTTCAACGCCCCATCGCATCTCGACTGGACGGATGCCGCCGTCGGAACCCGAAAGTATCTGAAGTACGCGGTGGAGTGGCCGGTGAGCAAGGCGCTCGCCGACGCCGGCTTCCGGGACTCCTACCGCGAGGTTCACGCAGACCCCGTGGCCACGCCCGGCCTCACGTGGTGGGCCGCGCGACCGAAGGTCGTAGCGTGGGCGGGCAACCCAACGAGCAAGGATCCGCGCGACCGCATCGACTTCGTCTACGCCGCCGGGCCATCGACGACCGTCTCGAGCGAGATCGTCGGGGAGCGCTTCGCGCGCGACGTCTCGATCTCCGTCTCGCCGTGGCCTTCCGATCACCGGGCGGTCGTCTCGACCTTCGACGTCACGCCCGCCGCGATGCCCGTGCTCGTTGCCGTCGATCGCCGGCTCGTCACCAGCGGAACCGACCTGCGCGTGACGTTCCACGCACCCGGCGACGAGGGGGAGAGCGTCGCGCTGGATCCCGAGGACGGCGATCCCGTGGCGTCGATCCCGACGGGCCCGGCCGGCACGACGGACGGCGTTCTGACATTCCCCACGGACGCGCTTGCTGCAGGATCGTACGAGGCGTCTCTGCGCTCCGCGGACGGATCCGTGCTCGCATCGATTCCGTTCTGGGTGAAGGCCAAGGGAACGCGGACCGAGATCACCACGGGCAAGCCCAGGTACGCGGTCGGCGAGTCGATCGAGGTGACCTGGAAGAACGCGCCGGCGAACCGCTGGGACTGGCTCGGCGTGTACCGAGCGCCGGCGCACCCGGCCACGGACTCCTACCTCATCTGGCAGTACACGGGCGGCGCATCGGCAGGCACGCTCCACGGAGAGCCCGCGGGCACCATCAGCCTCGACGGCGACAGCACCTACGGAAAGCCCTGGCCGCTCCCGCCCGGAAAGTACGAGGTCGTCTACCTCGTCTCGGACACGTACAAGGGCATCGCCAGGGCGAGCTTCACCGTCGGCCGACCGTAGTCCCCTCCGCTAACGACCTCGCACGCCCGTCGTCTCGACGATCGAGTCGATTGCTGCGGTGCTCAGACCGCCGGACATCCCGCCGTCGATGCTGATGTCTTGCCCGGTGATCACGGGACAGTCGTCGGCGGCGAGGAAGTGCACCAGTGCCGCCACCTGCTCGGGCTGGAGAATCGTTCCGAGCGGCGAGAGCGTGCGGCAGAGCGCCGACTCCACGTCGCCGTCGGCCTGAGCAGCGAGCATCGGCGTGTCGACGGAGCTCGGCGAGATGCAGTTCACCCTGATCCCGAGCGGCCCGAACTCGAGAGCGGCGACCCGCGTCATCTGGATGACTGCAGCCTTGGCAGCCGAGTAGCCCAGGTAGGTCGGGAACGCCATGCTCCCCGCGAGTGACGCCGTGTTGACGACCGCCCCGCCCCTCGGCATGTGGGCGACGGCGTGCTTCATGCCGAGGAACACGCTCACCGCGTTGATCCGGAACACGCGCTCGACATCCGCGGTCGGCGCCGATGCGATCTCCGCTTCCGGAATGAAGATTCCTGCGTTGTTGACCGAGATGTCGATCCGACCGTAGGTGGATGCCGCCGTGCTCATCAGCCGGCTCACCGACTGCTCGTCGCCGACGTCGACGTGCGTGTAGAGCCCGCCCAGCTCGGCAGCAAGGTCCGAAGCGTCTGCAATGTCACCGAGAACGACCGTTGCGCCAGCCGCAGAGAAGCGTTGCGCGACAGCGCGCCCGATCCCTGATGCGGCGCCCGTCACGACCGCGATCTTCCCGTTCAGCTCGAACATCGCCCCTCCGTCCCTCCGTTTGCACGAAGGCCGAGCCTATCCGTCATCGGGAACCGATTGCGCGGGCTCAGCCGGCGCTGTGAGCCTGCACCGCCGTTATCGCAACGGTATTGACGATGTCCGTCACCGTGCAGCCCCGGCTCAGGTCGTTCACCGGCTTGCGGAGTCCCTGGAGGACGGGCCCGATCGCAACTGCTTTCGCAGATCGCTGGACAGCCTTGTACGCAACGTTGCCGGTGTCGAGGTCGGGGAAGACGAAGACGGTCGCCCGGCCGGCGACGTCGCTGTCGGGAAGCTTCAGCTTCGCGACGCTCGCGTCGACGGCGGCGTCGTACTGGATCGGGCCCTCGACCTTGAGATCGGGCCTGCGCTCGCGAACGAGCTCGGTCGCGGCGCGGACCGCATCCACGTCCGGGCCTCGGCCCGAATCCCCGGTCGAGTAGGAGAGCATCGCGATGCGCGGCTCGACTCCGAACTTCGCCGCTGTCTCCGCCGAGCTGATCGCGATGTCCGCGAGCTGCGCGGAATCGGGCTTCGGGTTCACGGCACAGTCGCCGTACACGAGCACACGGTCGGACAGGCACATGAAGAAGACGCTCGACACGACGGAGACGCCCTCCCGCGCACGGATGATCTCGAAGGCGGGCCGGATCGTGTCCCCTGTCGTGTGAGCCGCCCCGGAAACCATCCCGTCGACGTCGCCCGTGTGGACGGCCATCGTCCCGAAGTAGCTCGGGTCTCCCATCATGTCGAACGCGAGCTCTTCGGTCACGCCGCGGTGCTTCCTCAGGTCGAAGTAGCGAGCCGCGTACTCTGCGCGAAGCGGCGAGCCAAGCGGGTTCACGATCTGCGCGCCGTCGACGTCGACGCCGATCGCGGCCGCGCGCGCGCGCACGTCGTCCTGGTTCCCGAGGATCGTCAGCTCCACGACACCGCGTCGAAGCAGGATCTCGGCGGCGCGCAACACCCGGTCGTCGTCCCCCTCGGGCAGAACGATGTGCTTTCGGTGCGCCTTGGCACGTTCGATCAGCTCGTACTCGAACATGAGCGGCGTCACGCGGGCGGGCGGCTCGAGGGCTATTCGACGTTCCACCTCCGCAGTGTCCACCGCAGCCTCGAAGAGGCCGAGAGCCGTCGCGATCTTGCGCTGGTTCTCGGAACGCATGCGAGGCTGCACCGCCTGGGCGGCTGCGGCCACGACGTGTGTGGGGTGTTCGACCTGGAGCACCGGGAACGGGGCCGCCTTGAGCAGCGCACGGACGGTCGCGTTCAACGGATAACCACCTGTCAGCAGCACACCGGAGACGGTTGGGATCGCGGGCGAGACCGTCGAGACGAGAGTTGCGACGAGTATGTCCGCCCTGTCGCCGGGCACGACCACGAGCGTGCCCTCACCGAGATCGTCGATGAAATTCTCGACGCTCATCGCCGCGACCCTCACGTCTCGCACCTCGCGCTGGAGGGTTTCATGCGGCTTGAACAGGATCGTGGCCTCCAGTTTCGCCGCCACTTCGGCGACGGTCGGATACGTCAGCTCCGGGCATTCCGCAAGGACGTACACGGGCTCCTCCCCGTCCTGTGTCGCCAGCACGGCTGAGACCGCACTGACGTCTGACGCGGCAACGCGGTTCACGAACGCCCCGAACACGGTGCAGCCCTTGTGGCGGAGTGACGCCCTTGCAGCCTGAACCGACGCGAGCGTCTCCTCCTGCGAGCCACCCTTGACGACAACGAGCACCGGAGCGCCGAGCTCGTTCGCGAGATCCGCGTTCCGACCGAAGGCCAGCGCAGGGACGGCGCCTCCGAAGTCAGTCCCTTCGCAGAGGACGAAGTCGCAGCGTCGCTCGAGCGCCTTGTACGCCTCGACGACGCGCTTCCTCAACTCCTCGTAGTCCCCGATCTCGCTCGCCTCCTCTTCCGAGAGGGCATGCATGAGCTTGTACGGCACCCGGAGCTTGTACCGGCGACGAATCAGCTCGATCTGGGGATCGGGCTCCGCCCTGGACGGCACGATCGGGCGGAAGTAGCCCACCCGGGCGACCCGCGCCGAGAGCATCTCCATGACCCCGAGGGCAACGATCGACTTGCCGCTTTGCGGCTCGGTGGCGGTGATGTAGAGATTGCGAAGAATGCCAGGAGGCATCCTTCCACAGGTGGGTTGCCGACGCTCGGTCGAGCGGGGTCAGGCAGTCACAGATCGCGACTGTAAGCGAGCCGGTCGGCCGGCGGTGTGCGCGCAGGGGCCGGTGCCAGGTCCGGGTGGGACGCGGCCGCCGAGGCCGCGCTAACCCGGAAAGCGCACCGCGAGACTGCTCGTGATGAGCCCGGTGTTGAGGCCGATGGTGCGCAGGCCGCCGAACAGCCGTGCGTGCTCGATCTTGCAGCAGCGGTCCATGACGACGTCGAGACCGCCGGAACGGGCGATCTCGGCAGCGGGCTCACTGACCACGCCTAGCTGCAGCCACAGGACGTTGGCGCCGATGGCCACCGACTGCTCGGCAATCTGCGGTGCCTCGTCTGCCGGCCGGAACACGTCGACGATCTCGATTGGGCGGGGGTGCCCGGCTGCCGCCGCGTTCAAATCTGCATAGACCGGACAGCCGAGGATCTGATCGCCTGCTCGGACCGGGTTGATCGGGACGATGTCGTAGCCGTTCGCCTGCAGGTAGATGGCGGCGAACGCGCTTGGGTTGTAGAGGTTCGCGCTCAGCCCGACCATGGCGATCGTCCGGTACGAGGTCAGAATGCGGTAGCGGTCTGCCTTCGTGAGTCCGAGCTCGTTGCGCTCGCCGACTTGGCTCACGTCGCGCTCATGACTGGTAGGGAGCGCCGAACGCCCTCGAGAGGACAGAGTGTCCGCGGCCGTCCTCGGCGGCGCGTCGTGTTGGGGTCTTCTGCGACGCCGTGAGCGCCCGCTCCAGATCCCACAGGATGTCCTCGATGCTCTCGATCCCGATCGAGAGGCGAACCCTCTCGGGCCCGATGCCGGCTGCTCGCAACTCGTCATCCGTCAGTTGCTGGTGGGTGGTGGAGGCGGGGTGGATGACGAGCGACTTGGCGTCACCGACATTCGCCAGGTGGCTGAACAGGTCGAGTGACTCGATGAGCTTGCGGCCGGCCTCGCGTCCGCCGTGGATTCCGAATGTCAGGATCGAGCCGGCACCCTTCGGCAGGTACTTCCGCGCGAGCTGGTGGTAGGGGCTCGCGGGAAGGCCGGGGTAGTCGACGTACTCCACCGCCTCGTGCTCGGCGAGGAACTCGGCGACGCGCTGTGCGTTGACGACGTGGCGCTCCATTCGCACGGCGAGCGTCTCGAGACCGACGAGCATCAGCCACGCGGTGAACGGAGCCATCGTCGGGCCATAGTCGCGCAGCATCTCGGCGCGGCACTTGAGCAGCCAGCCGAAGTCACCGAAGTACTCGAAGAAACGCAGGTCGTGATAGCCCTTGGACGGTTCGGTCATGCCGGGGAACTTGCCGTTGTCCCAGGGAAAGCGGCCGGCGTCCACGATGACGCCACCGATCGCCGTGCCGTGACCGCAAATGAACTTCGTCGCCGAGTGGACGACGATGTCGGCACCCCATTCGAGCGGCCGGCAAAGAAACGGGGACGCGAACGTGTTGTCGATCACGAGCGGTACGCCGTTCTCGTGTGCAAGCTGAGCCAGCGGCTCGATGTCGACGATGTCGATGGTCGGATTGCCGAGCGTCTCCGCGTAGAAAGCCTTCGTTCTCGGCGTCACCGCCGCCTGCCACTGGTCGAGATCGGCACCGTCGACGAACCGTGCGTTGATGCCGACCTTGCGGAAACTGACGTCGAACTGCTGGAAGCTCCCGCCGTACAGGCTCCGGGAAGAGACGAACTCGTCCCCGGCCTCCATCAGCGTGAACAGCGCGAGGTGCTGGGCGGCCTGTCCAGACGCGGTCGCGACTGCTCCGATGCCGTTCTCGAGCGCGGCGATCCGCTCCTCGAACACCGCCACGGTCGGGTTCATGATCCGCGAGTAGATGTTCCCGAACCGCTGCAGCGCGAAGAGATTGGCCGCGTGCTCGGTGTCCTCGAACACGTAGGCGCCGGTCTGGTAGATCGGCACCGCCCGGCTTCCGGTCACCGGATCGGGCCGCTGGCCCGCGTGGACCGTAAGTGTGTCGAAGCCGAACTGCCTGTCTTCGTCCATGTCAGCCGATGCTATCTCCGCGGCATCGCATCGTGACGACAATCTAGCGACGTCTCGGCGGAAAGGAGCCGGGTTTTCGCGGTGTCCTGCTCCCACGAGGTGTGCCGATCCGATACAACTGGCCGAAAGGCAAAAGGGGCGCGCTTCCGCGGCACGTGTCGAGATCCGGCGCAAGCCGTAAGCCCGTCCGGGACCGCCGACCCATGGAGGAAAGATGACGACCAGCGAAGCCCCCACTGACAACGGAGTCAATGTCCAGGCGCTCCTCGAGGCTCGCACGGCGCTGGTGGACGCCCCGGAGGCCGCGCAGTTCACCTGGCGCGCCAGCACCGAGTGGGTCAGGGGCACCCATAGCCAAAGCACGATCAACGGCTTCTTCGGCCTCGGCGGCGAGCAAAGTCACCGTTCCTCGTGGTCGTTCGACACCGACCATCCCGAGGTCTTCGCCTCCGAGGACAACGGTCCGACGCCGGTCGAGTACGTACTGGTCGGCCTGGCGAGCTGCCTCACCGCAGGCATCGCCGCAGTCGCGCAGAACCGCGATATCCAGCTCAACTCTGTCAAGGCGACGATCGAAGGCGACATGGACGTCCTGGGGATCCTCGGAGGCGATCCGGAGGTCCGCAACGGCTTCAACGGGATCAGGGTCCACTACGACATCGACGCGGACGCGACGCCTGAGGAGATCGAGGCCCTTGTCGCCCAGTCCCAGAAGCGATCCGCCGTGTTCGACGTGGTCACGAACCCGACGAGCGTGACGGTGGACGTCAACTAAGCCAGCCGCGACCTCCCGGTGCGTACGACGACGGTAGTCATCGGGGCAGGACACGCCGGTCTCGCTGTCAGCCACTTCCTCTCGCAGCGTTCGATCGACCACGTGGTCGTCGAGCGGGGGGAGGTTGCTGACACCTGGCGTACGCAGCGCTGGGACACGTTGCGGCTGCTCACGCCCAACTGGCTGAGCGCTCTACCGGGCTACGCCTACGACGGCGGCGACCCCGACGGCTTCATGACGATGCCCGAGGTGATCGAGTTCATCGACCGGTACGCGTCTACGGTCGGCGCCCCGGTGCGGACAGGTACGACCGTGACCGACGTGCGCAGCGTCGAGGGCGGCTACCGCGTCACAACCGACCAGGGGGTGTGGGAGGCTCTGACCCTCGTGCTGGCCAGCGGCGGGTTCAACCTCCCCCACGTACCGGACGTCGCTGCCGACGTGCCCGACTCGGTGGTCGTGATCTCACCGCTCGACTACAGGCGGCCGGATCAGCTCCCGACGGGCGGGGTCCTCGTGGTCGGCGCGTCGGCGACGGGAATCCAGCTCGCGGACGAGATCCATCGGTCGGGGCGGCCGGTCACGCTCTGCGTCGGAGAGCACGTGCGGATGCCGCGCGTCTACCGGGGACGCGACGTCATGTGGTGGATGACGATGGCGGGCGTCCTCGACGAGCGCTACGACGAGATCGACGACGTCGTCCGCGGCCGCAGCCTCCCCTCGCCGCAGCTCGTCGGGACTCCGGACCGAGCCACGCTCGACCTGAACGCCCTCACCCGCCAGGGCGTCGAGTTGGTGGGCCGACTGGGCGCGATCCGGGACGGCGTCGTCCTCTTCTCGGGATCCCTACGCAACGTGTGCTCGCTGGCGGACCTCAAGTTGGGCCGGTTGCTCGATCGCTTCGACGAGTGGGCCCTCACAAGCGGTGTCGATGGTGACGTCGACCCGCCGCACCGCCTCGAGCCGACTCGCCTCGACGCCGAGCCGCGGCTCTCGCTCGATCTGCGCTCAGGGGAGATCGCAACGATCGTGTGGGCGACCGGCTTCCGGCCCAACTACTCGTGGCTCCAGGTGCCCGTGCTCGACCGCAAGGGGCAGTTGCGTCACGACGGCGGCGTGGTAACCAGCGCCCCCGGCATGTACGCGATCGGTCTGAACCTCCTCCGCCGTCGCAAGTCGAGCTTCATCCATGGGGCCGAAGACGACGCCCGTGAACTCACCGACCACCTCGCTGCCTACCTCGGCGCGGCGCCGAGGCAGGCGGCGTCGGCGGGTGCATGAACCGCCGTCGCCACGAAGTCTCCATGGCCGACAACGGCGGACGGCGCGTACCGGCATCGAACCGGTGACCTCTAGCTTCAAAGCCGGCCGCACGGTAACCCGCAGAGGCCTGTAAACCACTTGGTTGAGCGGAATCCAGGCACCCGCTGTCTCTCTCCTAGGCGGCGGATTACCGTAGACTCGGCCCATTCGGGGGGATTCGGGCACTGGAAGCAAGCTAGTGCCCAATGGGATTAGGCCGCATCTTCTTGGTCGGTCTGCCTGCGCATCGTGTTCAGAGGGAGCGGCGGGACATCGGGGCCGTTCGATGGCTGACTTCGTTCAGCGATCCGGGAGCCATTCCCTCACTCCACCTGCGCCGCGACGCGATGAACGAAGTCCCTCATCACCGCGAGGTACGCGTCGGCTTCCTTCTCCAGGATCGTGCAGTGGCTGGAGTTGCCGAAGATGATGAACTCGTTGTCGGCAATCCCCTCGGCCAGGGTTCGGTGGCAGTCGACCGTCACCTCGTCGAACCAGCCGCAGAGGATCAGGGCAGGCACCTGGATCTCACCCAGCCGGTCCGTGACGTCCCAGTGCAGCAGCGGACCGGTGCAGAGGAACTCGTGGGGCCCCCACATCGTGAAATACGCCGGGCCGAGGTTGTCCATCAACGGCACCATGATCTCCTGGAACTCCTCGATCGACCGATCGATCTCGAAAGGCGTCGCCCGACGAAGGTGTCGAGCATAGAGCTGCATCACGGCGTCCTGGTACTCGGGGCTCTCGAGATCTCCGGCCCCCTCGTGGGCGACCATCGTTGCGAAGAGGTCAGCGCCCAGATCGAGACGCAGCTGGGTCATCCCGCGAAAGCACTCGGCCGTGCTCGCAGCCGTGTTTGAGAGGATCAGGCTCTTCGCGCCTTCGGGATGATCGAGCGCGTACTGCAACGCGAGGAAGCCGCCCCACGACTGCCCCATCAGGTGCACGCGGCCGAGCTCGAGCCTCTGACGGACAGTCTCGAGCTCCTCGACGAAGCGAGGGACGACCCAGAGCGAGGAGTCGTCAGGACGGTCTGATTTGCCGCTGCCCAACTGGTCGTACAGGAGCACTTGCACTCCTTCGCCGGAAAGCTCGCTCAGACGAGTCAGGGCGCGGTGGTCGGCTCCCGGCCCGCCGTGAAGCCCGACGAGGGTCTCTTCGCCGGAGCCGAAGAGCCGGTAGTAGATCTCGTGGCCTGCGTCGTCGATGACGAGCTTGCCCTCCTGTTCCTGCAACATCCCTCACTCCTTCTGCACGGTTTCGATCTCGGACAGGGGCGAGCCGCCATACTCGACGAGCCAGCAGCGGGCGGAGTGAGATCCGCCCGCGGCGATCAGGTCCGGCTCGGCTACACAGCGGTCGAACGCGCTCGGACAACGCTGGCGGAACAGACACCCCTCGTCCTCTCCCTCGAGGACTGCCGCACGGCGCGCGAGGACCATCCCCGGTCGTGGCACGGACTCGAGCAGCCGGCGTGTGTAGGGATGCAGGGGCGCCGACAGAATGGTCTCGACAGGGCCGACCTCGACGGTTCTGCCTCGGTACATGACGAGCACGTCGTCGGCAACCTGCCGAACGACCGCCAGATCGTGGGAGATAAGGATGTAGGTGAGCCGGAACTCCCGGCGCAGATCGCTCAGGAGGTTCAGGATCTGAGCCTGGATGGAGACATCGAGGGCCGACACGGCCTCGTCAAGGATCAGGATCTTCGGTTCCGCAGCAAGAGCACGTGCGATCGCCGCACGCTGGCGCTGCCCCCCTGACAGCTCGCGCGGGAGTGAGCGCGCATCCTTGTCGGAGAGCCCGACGGCGTCGAGCAGCTGCTTCGTACGTGTCCGGCGGGCACTGCTGTCCCGCGAGAAGTGGAACGCTTGAACCTCATCGACGGTGCGCCGAACCGACTGGCGCGGGTCGAGCGAGGTATACGGATCCTGGAAGACGATCTGTATGAACCGGCCGCGCACACGCCGCTCCTCTCGCTTGGGCCGCGCGGAGAGATCCTTTCCGTTGAAGACGATCCGGCCGGCCGTGGGCGGCTCGAGTCCGACGAGCATGCGGGCGATCGTCGTCTTGCCTGACCCGGATTCGCCGACGATGCCGAGCGCCTGGCCCTCCGAAACGTCGAATGAAACCTGGCGAACCGCGTGCACGTCCGCTCGATGGCGCGAGAGCCCCGACGTGCGAACCCGAAACGTCTTGTCGAGCTCCAGAACCGAGAGAAGCCCGGTCTCAGCCACGGCCGATCCCTACCTTCGGGCGAAGCTCGCTCCGGATCTGTCCCGAGCGAAGGCATGCCGAGTAACCGCCCGCTTCGACTCGGCGAAGCGGCGGCGCCTCGGGTAAGCAGGCTTCCTGAACGAAGCCACAGCGGGGATTGAACGGGCAGCCGGGCGGCGTCTCGACGGGCGTCGGTGGCGTCCCCGGGATCACGGTCAGGCGCTCCTGCTGCTCGCTGATTACGGGTCGGGCCCCAAGCAGCCCCGCCGTATACGGATGGAGAGGCGAAGCGAAAAGCGAAGCGGTCCGCTGCTCTTCCATTATCCGTCCCGCATACATGACCAGGATCCTGTCGCAGAGGGCAGACGCGAGTTCGAGGTCGTGCGTGATGAAGAGCATCGCGACGCCGCGCTCACGCCGGAGCCCATCGAAGATCGCGACGATGTCGGCCTGGATCGTCACGTCGAGCGCGGTCGTCGGCTCATCGGCGATCAAGAGCTCCGGGTTGGCAGCAAGCGCGCCGGCGATCATCACCCGCTGCAGCATGCCGCCGGAGAGCGCACCCGGGTACGCGCGAAGCACGCGCTCTCCGTCGACGATGCCGACGTCTGAGAGGAGCTCGAGGGCCTTCGCCTTCGCCTCGCTACGGCTGAGCCCGCCGTTCACCCGAAGGCCTTCCGTGAGGTGGTCACCACTTGTCCAGAGCGGGTCGATATGCGCTCGCGGGTCCTGGAAGATCATCGCGACCCGGCGAGCTCGAACCTGCTGCAACTCCTTCCTGGAAAGGCTTGTCAGATCGACCCCGTCGAGGAGTACCTCTCCCGAGACCCG
The DNA here is from genome assembly GCA_963710975.1 of uncultured Thermoleophilia bacterium. Classification (GTDB taxonomy): domain Bacteria; phylum Actinomycetota; class Thermoleophilia; order Gaiellales; family Gaiellaceae; genus JBBQXH01. The sequence goes on from CAVQCG010000005.1 coordinate 326,083, forward strand.
CGCCTGCGGAGGAAGAAGCCTGAGGATCGTTCTCGCAGTCATCGACTTGCCGCTCCCGGACTCCCCGACGAGCCCCAACACCTCACCCTGTCCGATTGTGAGGCTCACGTCTCGGACGACCGGCCAGTGCTGCCCCTGGATGTCGAGCTCGGTCGTAATCGAACGCAGCTCGAGCAGCGGCGGGCTCACCGCGACTTCCCCGCCCTGTCGCCGAGCCAGTCGCCGACGAGGTTGAAGGACACCACGGTGACGGCGATAGCAACCGAGGCTGCGACTACTTCGCTGTAGTGATGGACGATCAGAGCTTCACGGCCGTCTGTCAGCATCTGGCCCCAGTCGGATGTCGGCGGCTGCACGCCGAGGCCGAGGAACGCGAGTCCTGCGAGGTCGAGCAGCGCGTAGCCGAAGTTGAGCGTCGATTGCGCCACGATCGTGGGCGAGACGTTCGGCAGAACGTGCCGCATCGAGACACGGAAGCCGGAGAAGCCTTGCACCTTGCATGCGTCCACATATGCCCGCTCGCGCTCGACCAACACGACTCCGCGCACGACCCGGGCGAGCAGCGGGATGTAGATGATGGCAATCGCGATCGTCGACGTCCAGAAGCCGGCCCCGAAAGCAGCCACGATGACAATCGCGAGCAGCAGCGGCGGGAAGGCGAACAGGACGTCCCAGACACGCGCGAGAAACCCGTCGACAAGGCCGCCGCGGTAGCCACCGAGAAGACCCAGCGGCACGCCGACGAGAACGGAGATTCCGACGACGAGGAGCGGGCCGAGGAGCGACGTGCGCGTCCCGTAGATGAGCCGGGACAGGATGTCCCGGCCAGAGGCGTCGGTCCCGAGCGGATGGGACCAGCTTGGGGAAGCCAGCGTATCCGACAGGTTGACCTGATTCGGATCGTACGGGGCAAGCAGCGGCGCAAAGATCGCGACGAGAACGAGCAGGACGATTACGGCGCCGGCGGCGATCGTCACGGCGGGGGCGCTGACACGCGGGATGAAGCGACGACGGTCTAGAGTCGGAGCAGGCGCCGCAGCTGCCATCAGGCTCCGCTCCGCTGCAGGCGCACCCGCGGATCGATCGCCACGTAGAGGATGTCGACCGCGAGGTTGATGAAAATGAAGAGTGACGGTCAGGAGCAGCGTGATCGCCTGGACGACCGCGAAGTCCTTCGTTCGCACGGCCTGGATGAGTAACGCCCCGATGCCGTTCAGGCCGAACGTGTACTCGACGAGCACTGCTCCCGAGATCAGGAACCCAAACACGAGGCCGGAGATCGTGATCACCGGAATCAGACCGTTCCGGAGCGCATGTTTGCCGATCACTCGCCGCTCCGTGAAGCCACGGCTCCTTGCGGTTTCGACGAACTCCTGCTCCATCGCACTCCCGACGGACGCGCGCGCCGTCCTCGCTACGAGAGCGGAGAGCGCGATCGCGAGCGCGATCGCGGGCAGCGTCAAGTGGTAGATGCGATCGAGACCGCTACCGCCTAGACCGAAGACAGGGAACCAGCCCAGGGCGACTGAGAAGACCGCGATCAGCAGGATCCCCGACACATAGGTCGAGATCGAGGAACCGACCAGCGTGACCCCGGAGACTGCCGTGTCGACCGCGCTGTTGCGTCTGATACCCGACACGATTCCCATCGAGAGACCGAAGACCAGAATCAGCAGGAGCGCATAGGCGGCGAGCTCGACGGTCGGCAGGATTCGCGGGCCAACGACGTTCGCAACCGTGTCGTGGAAGACGATCGAGTCCCCGAGATCGCCGCTAAGGACGTTCGTCAGCCAGTGCCAGTATTGAACGAGGAACGGGTCGTCCAGGTGATACTTGTCGCGGATCGCCTGCAGCGTTTCCGCATTGACGTTCTTCCCCGCGAGCAACACCTGCTCTGGACTTCCAGGAGCCAGGTGCAGAAACGAGTAGACGATGAACGAGGTGACGAGTAGAAGCGGGATGGCTCCGAGGAGCCTCCTGACGACGTACCAACCCACCTAGTTCCTCAAGAAACGGGCTGGCGGTCGAGCGCCTGGGCAACACCGTCGACCACGTCGACGATTGTGCGGATCTTCTCCGGGTCGACGATCGCCATCGTGTCAGTCGGCTGATGGTACTCGGGCGGCACCGGGACGAAGATCGGAAAGCAGGCCGGAACTCCTCGCGTCCAGAAGGGGTAGTGATCGGATCCCGTATGGGGGTCAGTGAAGGCGACCTCGTAGCGGTCTCGTACGCCCAGATCGTCGATGACCTGGTCGGCGAGTCCCTTGAGGAAGTCCGGGCCAACCCAGACGGAGAGCGTGTTTCCGGGGCCAAGCGGATCGCAGTTGACCACGCCCTTGTAACGACTGATCTCGCCTCGATAGGAGGCCTCTGCGACGAAGAACTCCGAGCCGAACAGGAACCACTCCTCGGCCGCGAACGCGATGAACTCGAACGTGTGCCGCGTGCCACGCTCTTTCATGCGCCGGGCCACCTCGGCCATCGCCGCGACGCCCGAGGCGTTGTCCATCGCCCCGGGTGCCTTCCAGGCGGTGTCGTAATGGCTTGAAACGACGATGCGCTCCTCGAGCTCGCCCGGCAGGCGGGCGATCACGTTCGAGTCGGTGAATCCCGCGACGTGTCGGCCGAACGTCTCCAGTCGGACCCGCACTTCCTTCCCGTCGTCGAGCCACGCCAGGATACGATCGCCCTCGGTCTTCGGGATGTAGAGACCCGGTTCCGTGAACATCAGGTCGAGGCTCGGAAGGGCAAACGCCGGGCCGTCCTGTGGCGGGACGAAGATCGCCGCCCGCCGCTCGCCCCTCTCACCGACCGCAAGGCGCGTGAACTCGAAGACGCCCGGGATCGCCGGCACGACCCCGTCCCGCCACACCGTCCCTTCGATCGGCCCGCTGCTCGCCCGTGTGAAGGCCATCGGCTGGGAGTCGATTCTCTCTTCGACCGGCGCGGTTAGAGAGATTTCCGGCATCCGGTCGTACTCCCAGCCGAGGTAGCTGAACGCCTGCATGCGCACGTCGAGTCCCATCCCGCCGAGCAGCTCGGCGAGGTAGTCCGCGGCTTGGTGGGAGGCCTCGCTCCCACCGAGCCGCGGGCCGATGCCCTCCGAGAGCTCGCGGATGATGCCGAGGACGAATTCCTCGTCGAACGTCGCGTCCATCAGCGCAGTGCCGCTGAAGTCTGCTGCGAACGGGTCCCAGTAGGTGAGCGGGCGGATCTGGTAGCCGCCCAGACGCGTGTTCAGCACCATCACCGAGTCCGGACTGTAGTAGACGATCCACGGCTGGTCGGGCACGATCATCGCCTGCGCCTCCGTCAGGAGCTTGGCTCGCGCAGCCGGATCCGTCTCCTCGCGCTGTTGCTCGAGAAGCTTGTCGACCTCCGGGTTCTGGTAGGCGGAGTTGTTCGTGACGACGTTCTTCGAGTAGAACGGAATGAGCAGGTTGCCGGCGGGATCCGGGATGTCGGAGCCCCATTGCGTCGTCGAGAGCGAGTACTCGCGGGATTCCTTCCCGGAGAACTCCTGTGCGATCTTGTCGGTCGCCTCGACCTTGTCCGGCGAGAGGTCGAGCCCGATCTCCTTCGCGGCCGCCTGAATCGCGACCGCCTGCTCCTCGTCGAACGGGAGCGCCACGAGGATGTTCCCCTTGGCGCCTGTTGCGCCGGCCGCCTCGACGAGCGACTTCGCCTTCTCGATGTCGAGGTCATAAGACGGCAGGGCGTCGTAGGCCGCCTTGAACGTGTCCTTCTCGTAGGTCCACATCGCCGGCGTTGCCGGGGACTTGATCGGGGCCTGGCCGATACCCCCCCAGACCGACTCGAGGAGACCTTGCTTGTCGATCGCCATCGAAAGGGCCTGACGGACGCGCTGGTCATCGAAGGGGGGCATGCCGGTGTTCACAGCCAGGTAGTGCACCTGGAAGGAGGGAGCCCGGTAGACCTTGACCGTATCGACTCCGGTGAGCGATTGAACACTCTTGCCCGACAGCGCGGTGCCGAAGACACCGTCGATCTCTCCGGTCTGCAGTGCAGACACGATCGTCGCCTCGTCGAGAATGACCTTGACGACGAATTGCTTGACCTTGCGGGCCCGCTCCGTGTTCCAGTAGTCGTCGAAGCGGTCGAGCACGATCTCCTGACCCTTGGTCCAGGAGGTGAACTTGTAGGGGCCGGTTCCGACGATCCCGACCGCTGGCGTACCTACCTTGTCACCGTTCGCCTCGATGAACGCCTTCGACGCGACTGCCCCCGCCATCGTGCCCATCGCGTACGGGAAGATCGCGTCGGGCTTCGTGAAGGTGACGGTGACTTCATCCGAACCCGTCGCCTGACAGTCCTTGACGCGCTCATGGAACGTCGCGAGGTACGAGCCAACATCAGGGTCGCGATGGCGGTTGAGGCTGAAGGCGACATCGTCAGCGGTCATCTCGCTGCCGTCGTGGAATTTGACACCGGTCCGAAGCTTGATCGTCAGCGTCAGCGGATCGACCTGCTCCCACGACAGGGCGAGGTTGGGCTGGAGCTGACCCTCCGGATCGACTCGCAGCAGGGGTTCGGTGACGTTCGTCATCGCGGAGTTCGTGTTGAAGTCGTACGCGAGGGCGTAGTCCATCGCGACTGCATCGCCGTTGATGGCCCAGGTCATCTTCTCGACCTCGCCGCCCCCGCCCGCCGGAACTGTCTCCGCGGCTGCGCCGGTCGCGGCCGCCCCGCCCGTGTCGGCCGGAGCGGTCGTCTCGCCGCCGCCACCCCCGCCACCACAGGCGGCGAGCAACCACGCGAGGCTCAGGGCTCCAACCGTCGCCCCACCTCCCTTGACGACATCGCGCCGCGTGAACACCCGGCGTTCTAGGCTCGACTCCGCAGCCTCCGACTCATGATCGCGCTCCTCGTCCGCCATCGTCACAGCCCCCTTCTCGAGGTGTCCTATCCAGCCGAGTGGCGTGCCTCTATACCATGCGCAACGCTCTCTGATCAATAAGACTCACGAACCGGTCTCGGAGTTGGCGAGTGATTTCGGTGAAGAGCTGGACGCACCCCTCCTCTCCTCTCATCTACCGACCTGCTCGTCCATCGCCCCGGCTCTATCTCGCTCTTTCCAGGTCATCGAAGAGCGACTGCACGTACTCCTTGGGGACGCAACAGCGTACGGTGAGGAGCGGATCGACGACCTGCGAGACCCTGAGGTCTGAAACAACACTCGAGAGCACGTAGGCATCCTCCCAGGACAGGTCGTTCGCTTCCGCAAGCAGCCCGACCATGTCGCCGTTCGCGAGACGGCAGGCATCCAGATACCCCTTCGCTGAGCCGATGGTCATCCACTCGGCCTCAGTCTCGATCATCGGACGCTCGATCGAGCGTCCCCTCAGCACCTGGAGGCGGCCGGTGACGACGACGGGTACCTCCACCCCGGTGCTGCAAACCTCGCCGTCGCCCATGACTGCCTTCGCATCCCCCATCGCGAGTAACGCCCCTGGATGATTCACGGGAAAGAACACGCGAACACCGGCTCTCACGTCGCTCGTATCGAGATTGCCGCCATGGTCGTGCGGCGTTACGGTGTCCCATCGCCCTTCTCGCGGCGCGACGCCGATCGTGCCGAGCATCGGGCGCAACGGAACCTCGAACCGGCCCAGTACGAGCACCGACTCATTCGTGATCTTCGAGATCCGCGTACGGGCCGCAGTGATCTTCTCGCCGTGTAGCCCGAACCCTGGGATGAGCAGGGTGCATCCCTGGTCAGAGGCGACACGAATTGCGTCGATCTCGAACGAGAGGATATCGCCGGGCTCTGCGCCCTCCACGAAAATCGGCCCTGTGGCGTCGTTGACGTGGTCGTAGTCGACAGCGACATAGAGATCGTCTTCGGTTCGGATCGCCCCGCCTAGACCGTCTACGCAGTGGATTTCGACCTCGGCATCTGCGGGAACACGCCACTTTGGCTCCATGTCGGGCGTGAAGTGATAGATGACATGATCTTCCGTGATCACGTGCATGTTTCTCCTTTGATAGGCCACGCCCCGATCCGATCTAGCTGTGCCCGTCAGCGAGGACGCGACGGACACTCTCGGCGGCGTCGACGCCGGTGCGAGCCGCCGTCTCCATTGAGACGAACTCGCTGACCCAGTCACCGGCAAAGAAGATGCGGTCATCGACTCCGTTCTCGAGCACGACCTGTGCACGCCAGCGCCCGGGTGCAGCGAACGGGCCTGCGTACCGCCATTTCTTGATCATCGTCTCGGTGATGATCCCACGAACCTGCGGGTAGATCTCAGAGAGATCAGCAAGGAAGCGCTGCCGGATCGTTTCATCGTCGAGGTCGAATAACGCGCGCCCGCGGTCGCCACCGGCATAGACCATGAGCACGCTTCCCCGCTTGGTGGAGCCCGTCGAGCGCTGCCAGTTGGCGTGATTGAAGAACATGTTGAAGCTCTTGTCCGGCGTGAGGATCGAGTAAAGGTCGTCCCACGGCATCGGCTCGGTCTCGTTCGTCAGAACACTCATGACGACGAACTGCCCGTAGCGGATACGGGCGAGAGCGTCGGCAGTCTCGGTGGGAAGATCGTCGATCATCGCCGGAATCAGCGGACCCGGCACCGCCAGGATCACGGCGCGGGCCGTCACCTCGCCGCTCCCCTCGTCTCCGTCATAGCGAATGCGCACGCCAGCCCCGTCGAGGCGCACTTCCTGAACGCGAGTGCGGAGCTGCACGGCGCTGCCGAGCGATGCGCCGAGCGCTTCAGGAAGCCGACCCGACCCGCCGCGCATGTTGCGGCCGAGGTCACCGGTGTCCCAGACGTGTCCGAACAGCGCCGCCATCGACGACTGAGCGATCTCATGCGGCTCGGCGATCGAGCGGTTGGCGAGGGCCTGGTAGATCTCGAACGCCTGCGGATGAAGGGGCCCGAGGAAGTCGGCGAAGGTCTCGTCGCCGCGATGCTTCAGCGCCCGCAACCGGATCTTCGCGTCCGTGTCGCCCGGACGCGGTTGGATCAGCCGCATGTACCGGTCGGCGTCGCGCTTGACACGTAGTCCGGCTCTGGAAAACGAGATCCGTCCGCCGAGGGAAAGAGGAAGCCGAAGGGGCAAGAGTTCCGGCCTGGTGTCTCGAATGAGCTTTCCCCGCAGGTAGACGTTGAGCATCGATCCCGTGATCGGCATCATGTCGAGCCCGAACTCCGACACCATGCGGCCGACAACCGAATCCGGCGGTGGGAACATGTGAGCGCCGACGCTGAGCGCCAGGTCTCCGCGTTGCTTCGACAGGATCCGGCCACCGACTCGCCCTTCGGCCTCCAGCACGAGCGGTGAGAGGTCACGCAGATGGAGCGCGGCCGTGAGCCCGGAGATACCGGCGCCGACAATGACGACGTCCCGCTCCGCGACCACGAGCGCGCTCACTGTACAGCAACCCGGGGCCGGCCAAGCCTGCCTGTCGAACACCCCAAGACATTGAGTTCCGAGTCAACAGTGGGCTGGTCTGGCCGGACGTATGACTCCAGACCTGGTCTCGGAGTTGGAGAATAGCCTCGTGAAGAGACAGGATCTGCTCATCGGGCTCGACGCGGGGACATCCACGACGAGAGCGGTCGCGTTCACCCCCGACGGGAAGCCGATCGCCGAGGGCGCGGTTCCGGTAACGCTGCTGCACCCGGAGCCTGGTTGGGTGGAGCAGCCCGCCGAATCTCTCGTGGAGTCGGCATGCGAGGTGCTTCGCGCCGTCGCACGGCAGGTCGATCCGTCGCGAATCGCGGCAATCGGCATTACAGGGCAGATGGGCGGTCTCGTACTCGTCGACGTGGATGGCCAAGCGGTCTCGCCCCATCTGTCGTGGCTTGACGGGCGCGCCGCGGCCGAGATCGATCGAGTCATGGCGACCGATGGGCACCGCCTCCTCGAGCTGGGCGGGCTTACGCCGTATCTAGCTCCGAAGGCGGCGTGGTGGAGGAGCCAACGACCCGCACTTTTCGATAGGGCACACCGCATGCTCATGCCCGCCGGCTACATCATGCTGCGCCTCGCCGACCTGGATGCAGGAGGGGCTGTCGTCGACCGCTCGTCCTCGGGTTTCGTCGGCCTCTTCGACGTCCCGAGAGCAGAGGTCTCGCCCGCTCTCTGCGAGCTGTGGGATGTGCCCGCGAGCTTCGCCCCCAGAGTCGTCCGCGCCGGGGAAGTCGTCGGGCGACTCTCGCTCTCGGTCGCCAGGGAGACAGGTCTACCGGAAGGAGTTCCACTCGTCGCGGCTCCCGGCGACGGGCCAGCAGGCTGGTTGGGGGCAGGTGCGGTCGATCCTGGCCTCACAGTGGATACGGCGGGTACCTCGGATCACATCGGCATCTGCGGCGACTTGTACGCGCCCGACACAAAGGGGCAGGTTCTGATCTGCCTCCCCTCCGCGATTGACGGCCTGTGGCATCTCCAGGGATACACGAGCGGGACGGGGCTCACCCACCGCTGGTACCTCGAGACCTTCCCGCTTCCCGGCGGGATCGGCGAGGCCGAGCGGCTGGCGGCCCTACTGCCGCCCGGAAGCGAGGATCTCGTCTGCATCGCGCACTTCGGGGGGCGCACGTGCCCTTACGATCCGGCCGTCTCGGGCGTCTGGCTCGGCCTCACCTGGCGACACCGGAACGAGCATCTCTACCGAGCGCTCCTGGAGAGCGTCGCCTACGAATACGCCTGTTACGTCAAGGCGGCGCGCCGGCTCGATCCTGCCTACACGCCGAGCGAGGTTCGCGTAATCGGCGGCGGGGCGGCAAGTCGGCTCTGGACGCAGGTCAAGGCGGACGTCCTGGGCGTTCCTTTCGCCCTAATGGAGGAAACGAACTACACCTGTTGGGGCGCCGCGCTTGCCGCCGGAGCGGGAGTGGGGATCTTCGACGATCTGGGTTCTGCGGCCCGATCGGCCGCACGGATCCGCGAGCTCGTGGAGCCCGAGCCTTCTGCTACCGAGACCTACCAGGGGCTCGTCGAGATCTACGCGGATCTGTACGCCTCACTCGCCGGGGCATTCGACGCGCTCTGGCAACGGCGTCAGGAGTCAAGCCAGCGAGCGGGACTCTGAACGAAGATCGTCTCGATGAGCGCCTCGTCGAAGCCCTCCCGGCGCATCAAGGGGAGGAACGTCCCGAGGATGTACTCGAATCCGGGCCCACCCCCGTAGGAATGCAGATACGAGCGGCGGCCCATGTCTCCGGAGACGAGAAGGCGGTCTGCGTGGCCAGCTTCTACGAGACGCCGAAGCATGTCGATCCTGGCGGAGTCCGGCGCGTACTTCGTCTTCGATGGTCCGTCGAAGAGGACGTAGGCGCCACGCAGGCAGATCTCCACCAGGAGATCGAAGTCGAGATTCTGATCCATGTGGCTGAGCGCCACCTTGCCGAGGTCAGCGCCCTCAGCCTCAAGAAGGGCAAGCTGCTCGAGTGCCATCGTCCCGCGCGTCGTGTGGGTGAGCACGGGACAGCCGGTCTGTGCCTGAACGCGGCCGACAGCGCGGGCGATTCTTTCCTCGACCGGGAGGATCACGCCTTCGCTCGTCCCAAGCTTCGCGATTCCGGCTCGCGCGCTCGTTCCGTCCATGCCTTCGAGGAGGTCGCCGAGCATGATCGCGGCGAGGGTGTCGTCGTGCGCAAGGAGCGCCTCGTCCCCGTAGTCGCCGCGATTCCAGCCGGTGACGGCCACGATGTTGACCGAAGTGCGCTCCGCGATCGCGAGGAGGGCGCGCGCATCGCGCCCGTAGTCGCGTGCGGTTGCGTCAACGAGCGTTCTGCCCCCAAGATGGTAGAAGCGCTCGAGTTCAGCGAGCCCTCGCTCCGGGTCGTCGAGGAGGTAGTCCGGATCCTCCTCGATCCGCCAATCCGGCGGCCGCGTGAGCAGGTGCTCGTGCACATACGTCAAGCCGAGTACATCAGGGGGCATCGGGCCGCGCAGCGTTTCGATCACAACGCGCGTTGTACCCGATCGACACAATTACCAGGACGTCAGGGGTCTGGGAACTCGGGGAGGGACAGCGATGATCTGGATTCCGCGCAACCAAACGGTTCCCAGCGGATTACCGTGGATTCGGCCCGATTCGGGGGGATTTGGGCACAGGAACCGGGCTAGTGCCCAACGGCGAGGTACTCGCGGTCAGGGGTGTCGTCGGGTTGGGGGGTCGTGGTCGATACGGGGTTTCCCGCATCCAGGGTCGGGGTCGGTACGGATGCCGCGCGGGCGGGGCGGTCGTTACCGTGGAGGGCATGAGGTCGCATGGCCGAGAGTGGAGCAGGGCCGCGGTTCGACGGCGGCGTTTCCCCATCTCGCGCTGATCGAGGCCGCCGCACGGTACACCGAGCGGGGCATCAAGCAAATCGACGGGTTCATGTCCGAGCGATGGCGAATCGAGCCGGGCTACTTCACCAAGGTGGACCCGTCGCTCGGCCTCCTAGGGGTGCTGCTCGAGCCGACCACCGTGGTGACGAAGGCGTGGGAGCTGGTCGGGGTGATGAGAGCGCGGGCGTTCTGGGAGCCTCGGCAGGCGCTGGTCACCGGTGCCGGCCCGATCGGGATGCTCGCGGCCCTCATCGGCATCCAGCACGGGCTCGATGTGCACGTCCTCGACCGGGTCACCGAGGGCGCCAAGCCACGACTGGTGCAGGACCTCGGTGCCACCTACCATTCCGGGGCAATAGCCGACGTCGGCTGCGAGCCCGATGTCGTCATCGAGTGCACCGGGGTGGGCTCGGTGGTCGTCGACTCGATCCGCAAGGTCGGCGCTGCTGGGGTGGTCTGCCTCACGGGCGTGGGCAGCGGTGGGCCGAGCAGCGGGCTGTCTCCGGCCGATATGGCCAAGGAGGTGGTCCTGCAGAACAATGTGATCGTCGGCTCGGTCAACGCCAACCGGCGGCACTTCTACCGGGCGGCCGAGGCGCTCGCCGCCGCCGACCGGGCCTGGCTCGCACAACTGATCTCGCGTCGAGTGCGGCCCGAGAACATCGCCGATGCGCTGCAGCGGGATCCGGACGACATCAAGGTCGTCGTGGACTTCGGAGACTGACGATGGCGGGGGAGCCTGAGCAAGACGGCGGTGCCGTCGCCTGCACGGCCGAGCAGACCCAGCTCGGCGAGGGAGTGCGGTGGGACGCACGTGGCGACGAGCTGTTGCGGGTGGACATCCTGGCCGGGCGGGTCTACTGCGACCAGGTCGACGACGACGGTGCGCTGGTCTCCGTCCGTGTCTATGAGCTGCCTTGGACCATCGGGATGATCGCGCCAGTCGAAGGAGACGGTGGGTGGCTGCTCGGCGCCGGGCGCAGCTTCGTCCACCTGGCACCCGACGGCACCCATCGGACGATCGCCGAGGTTTCACCGGCCGGGACCCGGATGAATGACGGCGCCTGTGACCCGCAGGGCAGGTTCTGGGCCGGGACGCTGGCTGATGACCATCACACTGGAGGCGGCTCGCTCTACCGGTTGGATCGGACCGGCCGGACAGAGTTGATGCTCGGCGATCTGACGATCTCCAACGGAGTAGGGTGGAGTCCCGACGGCCTGACCATGTACCTAGTGGACAGCGGCCCGCGCGTCGTCCACGCGTTCGCGTTCGACGCCGACCGGGGCACCATCTCTGCTGGCCGGATCCTGGTCACCGTGCCCGAGGACGTTGGCGCACCGGACGGGATGACAGTGGACGCAGCCGGTGACCTCTGGGTGGCGATCTACGGCGGCGGGCGGGTCAACCGTTATGCACCGGACGGCTCGCTGCGCGACGTATACCCCATCCCGGCACGGCAGTGCACGTGTTGTGCGTTCGGCGGGCCCGGCCTGCACCGGCTCTTCGTCACGACGGCGACGGAGGGCTGGAGCGACGAGCAGCGTCGCGCCGAGCCCGCAGCCGGGCTTGTGTACCGGTTGGACACGGACGCGACCGGGCGGCCGGCTGCGCCGTTCCGTCCGGACCCCGCCTGGTGGGACGAGGCGACCACGTAACAGCGTCGCCGACCCGTGACCGCAGCGTCGAGCACACGGCCACGCGGAAGTCAACGATCTATCGGAGGTGAGGCACGTGGCCAAGCAGAAGAAAGAGGGCGAACGCACCAACGCCCAGCCCGGAACGAAGCTGCGCCGCAAGGAGTACGAGGCCGAGCTGGCGAAGCTGCAGGGGGAGCTGGTGGCGATGCAGGAGTGGGTGAAGGCCACTGGGGCCGAAGATCTGCGTCGTGTTCGAGGGCCGCGACACCGCAGGCAAGGGCGGCACGATCAAGCGGATCATCGAGCGGGTGAGCCCGCGAGTGTTCCGTGTCGTGGCGCTGCCCGCGCCGACCGAGCGCGAGAAGTCGCAGATGTACGTCCAGCGCTACATCTCCCACTTCCCCGCTGCGGGCGAGGTCGCGATCTTCGACCGCAGCTGGTACAACCGTGCCGGGGTCGAGCGCGTGATGGGTTTCTGCACACCAGAGCAGACCCAGAGGTTCCTCGAGTTGGCGCCCGGGGTCGAGAAGGCGATGGTCGAGTCCGGCATCATCCTGATCAAGTACTGGCTCGAGGTCGGGCCGGAGGAGCAGGCCCGGCGGCTCGAGAGCCGCATCGACGACCCGCGAAAGGTCTGGAAGCTCTCCGACATGGACCTGAAGTCGTACAGCCGCTGGTACGACTACTCCCGCGCCAGGGACGACATGTTCAAGGCCACCGATACCGCCTGGGCGCCATGGTTCATCGCCCACACCGACGACAAGAAGCGGGGCCGGCTGAACATCATCAGCCACCTACTGAGCCAGGTGCCGTACGAGCCACTACCCAGACGAAGGTCGAACTCCCCAAGCGGCAGAAGGCCGGCGACTACCGGGACCCAAGCTGTCGCTGCGGCACATCCCGACGCCGTTCTGAGGGCAGCGATAGCGGTTTACCTTTGCCCTCTCTGCAGTGAGGGCAGTCGGCAATCTCGATCGCCTCCTGACGAGGGCGAATACGGAGGACATTCTCGTCGGCCCTGCACTGACGATCGCGCTGATAGGCCACCCGTGATGGCCGCACGCCACCCCCGCAGAGGGGGCGAACTGGCCGCCACGGGCGGGCCACGGCCACGCTTGTCTTGCCTCGTGCCGTTCGATGCGCGAGTATTGGGTGGGTTCCACCGCTTACTCCGCATAGCGGTTGCTCTCGCCGCTGGGGCGGTCGTGTTGACGGGCTGTGGCGGCAGCGATACAACTGAGATAACGTCGGTCACCACTTCAGCAGAGAGTGCTGTCGATACATCTGGCACCGGAACAGCCGCAGACAGCGGGGCGGCGACGACCGAGCGCTCAGAGTCGGACGACTTGCTAGCACAAGGGGTTGCCTTGGAGGCCGTGCTGGCGGCCGTCGCCAGCGGCGACGAGCAAGCCGTCCGTGCGGCTGAAGACGAGCTAGTCAAGACGTCGACTTGCCCGGCCTGTCCCGACCATACGCAGGCCAACCTGAAGGAAGTGATAGCCGTGGTCGAGGAGAAGTACCCAGATCTTGCTGCGCCTCTGCAACAGGCGCTCGACGCGTTGCCGGAGAGTTAGCGGGGGCGGTCACGCTGCTGGTCATGGGTCCGGCTGACCGGACATGCGTTGATGAGGTTCTTCCAGTGGAGGGGGTCAGTCTCGGGTACTACGGCTTCGGGAGTTCGCGAGACCTTTGTGGTGTTCGTACGAACAGAGACGGGTCCGGCCACAGCTGTCTCGTTCGTGCCACGCGTAGTCGTTGTCAGGGCTCTTCTGCGCGGGGTGATTCCTCGCCACCTCTGGCGGGACGCTTCACCAGTCGCCCCGCGGCGATGGTGGCCTGCTCCCCAAGCCACCATAGCCTCGGACGCCGTCCGCACAGCAGCCGTCATTGCCTCGTAGAAATCCCGTTCCGAAGCGAACACCTGCTCCAGGAGGGTCGCTACCACCTGCCGGATCTCGGTGAGTTCCGCCTGAAGCGCGCGGATCACCTCACCCTGACGGGATAACTCCTGGGCGAGGATCTCGGACTCGTCGGTCACCCACCAAATTCTACGACGCCGAAGCCCCGCCTAACCTAAGCTGCTGCTCCATTTGGGAGACGACGCGGCTCCCGCGAAAACAAAAGAGTCTTTCCCAAGCCTGGCTCTGACAGCGGGCTTGTGGGGTGGAGCGGACTCGAATGTCTGTACGTGCGCGCTTGATGTTTCAGCTTGTTGTTCCGGTCGTGAAGGCGGTGCTTGGTGGGGGCGGGAAGCTGATGGTGACGCTGACGCCGAGCGGGAAGCCGACGGTGATGGCATACGAGACTGCAGAGAACTGCGTGGCTGCTTTCTTGACGATCTCGACGAGTTTCTCTAGCCATTCGCGCAGGCGCTTCTCGCGATTCTCGATTGTCCAGACGAGCACGCCCGCCTCTTGCTGGGTTGCCCATTCCTCGTTGATGGCGGTGGCGACGTTGGCGATGGCTGCTAGGGCGTCGGCCTCGTCGCTGAAGTCCGGCGAGTCCCGCTGCTCGTATTTTGCGAGGGCATCGTTGACGCTCATCTGCGGTCTTCGAGGAGGTTGCCGATGAAGTGGAGTCGGTTGACGGCGGCGGCGAGGGTGGCGTGGGCGACGGCGATGGTCGCTTGGAGCTGGGCTTCCTCGACTGTCCGGCTGCCGATCTTGTCGGCCGTCTTCTCGGCGTTCTTGAGTGACACGCGTGCGCGCTGCTCGTCCTCGCTATGGATGTGAGACGTCAGAGAGGGCCTCCTCGGGCTCCGGGTGGGTCTGGGCTCCGAAGGGGACGCTAGTCGAACGGGACGTCATCCCCGAAGCCCCCGGGCGGAGAAGAAGACGTTTCTTGTGCGCTGGGGGTTCGGGCGTAAAGGGGGGGCGTCCGCGATGAGCGAAGTCTCGGAGTCTGAGCGCCGATTTGGGACACGTGTACCAAATCGGCGGCATCGGGTCGGAGACGACTTGGCGCGTGTGCGTCAAATCCGCAGCGCCCGGCCCGACGCACGACCAGGCGAGCCGCACCCTCGGCTGCACACCGTTGAACTTCGCGGCGTGGATCGCGACCGGCCGCAGCCGCTCGCATCCCTGAGCCGCCCTCCCTTCGCCGGTCTACAGTGGCCGCGTGGGAGGCGCAGTCCTGCTCGCCAGCGCCGCGCACACGGCGCGCTTCCCGTGGCGTACGTTCGCCGTCGGGCTTGCGCAGCCGCTGCGATTGCGGTCTTCGTCGAGACGGAAGCGCGGGTGGTAGGCGAGCTGCTGCTGCTCGGCATGGTCGTCGGCGCGGGTCGGGTTCTCTTCGCGCTACGTAGCGCAGCCGCCGTTGAGATCACTCCGACGGCGCTGATCGCCCAACCGTGGCTCGGTCTGACGAGCTGCATACCATGGGGAAGCATTCAGCGAGCTGCTGCACACACCGTCGCCAACCACTCCCAGGCGAGTGCGGGTGCTCGCAAAGGAGCACAGCATCGTGCTGACGCGCGCGCTGAGCGGGTTCCCCGAACTCTGCGAGGAGGTGCGCGCACGAGCGCCCAATGCAGTCGTCACGGACAGCACGCTGCTGCGTCGCTAAGCGCCGGCCTCGGCAGTGACACAGGAGCTGCTGCGCGTGCGACAACGTCGCACTCGACGGGGAGGGGCGGCAGATTACGACCCCCGTGGGGACAATCTCCGCGCGGCGGAGGTGCCGGCTGCCCACCTGGATCGACGGGGGCCAGAGCCGGGGCCGACGCGAACCCGTCCGGTGCGGGGGCGGTCTTTCCGGGGTAAGGGCTCGCCTGGTGCCGCAGCCGGGCAGCCGCCGCCCCCGCTGGACGGCCCCGTACCGTTGTAACGGCCGTTACCACGCCCGGATTGCCATTCCGTTGCCATCACGGCCCGCCCGTAGCCCGACAGGCAACCCCCTGGCGCAGAAACCCGCCACCCATGCGGGCTCTGCCTATGGAGCGTACCGGGATCGAACCGGTGACCTCCGGCTTGCAAAGCCGGCGCTCTCCCAGCTGAGCTAACGCCCCGTCGCAGGCATTGTAAGGCTACGAGCCGTCCAACCCCTTGGCCGCACAAGCCCCTGAATCGTGCAATGCGACCCTTGCGTCGCCGCCTCCCGGCGGCGACGAATCTCCACGACCTGAACTTCGCGGCCTGGGCCTCCGGCCCTGCCGCTGCGCGGCGCGCCTCCGCGCGCCTTGCTCAGTCTCCCCAGTCGAAGTCGCGCGAGCGGCCCCAGAGGGTGTCCTCCTCGGCGACCGGCGCTGCGTTCTCGGCTGTTTCGACATCGTCGGCCGGCCAGGCGAGGACCATCTCCTCGTCGAGGACCGCCGGCTGCGTGCCCGTGATCGTCTCCTCGTGACGCGCCTGCTCCTCGGATTTGAAGAGCGGGTGGTTCTCGAACGGATCGTCCGTGCGGTACCGGTCGATCGGCATGTCCTGGTTGAGGGGCGCGTTCCGCCTCTTGAGCTCGAGGTGCTCCTCAATGACCTTGGCGAACGATTGGCTCCCTTCCACGTGCATCCACTCCTCCCAGCTCGTTTCTCGCGGCGCCCGATTCTAGTCGATAACCCCGCGATGAAGGAAGAGGCTAGCGCACGCAGAAGATGACCTGTTTCGTGTCGAGACGCGATGCATGTCTGATCAGGTACGCGCGGCGGCCACGAATGCGGCTATATCCCTGCGCTCCCGAGGCTCGTCGAGCTCGACGAACACGAATGGGATATCGGGAGTCTCGAGCCGTGCAGTGAGCCACCGCAGCAGCATCAATCCGACACGATCGGACGACTCTGGCCGCAAGCGGCCGGCCGCCGCGAGATCCGCGGCGAGAAGCCGGACGGCGTGGATGACCCGCCGGTCGGCACGCGCGGAGTCGTTTACGAGCGCGATCGTACGACGGAGCGTCCGTTCGGTTGGCGGCAACCCGCGTCGCTCCTCGTTCCGCACGGAGTCGAGAGCAAGCCGAAACCGCTCTGCAAGGGTGCGGACGTCGGCGATCCTGGCCCCGCCCGGCATCCGGCCGACCACCGAGTCGAGCTGGGCAAGAAGCTCGGCGCTCCGGTCCTCTTGCTCCAGCCGGACGTCGATCCGGGCCTCGCTGAGTGCCCGCCGGACCAGCTCCAACGTCCTGACATGACGGCCGATCGCCGCGAGCCGGTCGCGGCCGCGGATGACCCGGCCGCGCTCGTCGAGGACGAGAATGCCGGCCGGCTTGCTCCGAATCACGACGTGTGCGTCACCGCGGACGAGCTCGACGACCTCGACGCTGTCAGGTGCGAGGCCCGGCATTCGCACACGAGCTCGCTCGACGGCGCGTCTTCCGACCGCATCGGACGGACGGACAGCCATGCGCCACCGTACCCCATTCCCGAGGAGGGTGACAACACGCCCGGATATGCAGGGCAATCAGAAGATCGGGCGATCGAGAACGACCGCGATGATCATCCCGAGCGTGAAGCCGGACACCGCGACGATGACCGCGATACCGGTAAAGCGCGTCGCGGATCTCCCCCCGATCCCGGCCGCGATCATCGCGAACACGATCGCAGCGAGACCAATACGGGCCGGGTAGTAGACGAGCGCAGCGAGGCCGGCGAAGATCGCGAACGCCCCGAGGTAGCGAGCAACGGTTTCACGCGCAGCCGGACGCTCGGGGGCCCTGTACGGGTCGTCGTTCTCGATGGAGGTCATGCCGACGGCTTCGATCTGGCGCGAGCGAGAGCGTGTTCAGGACGCCTCGTCGGCGACCCGTGAGGGCCACTGCGAGTGGGGCGCTTCGGCTGGGGGCGCTTCCACCACGGCGATTCGGGATCGGGTCCGCTGCCGTTGGCGACGCCTCCGGCCCCCGCATAGCCCTCGCCGGGCTGCGGTGGATCCTTGACCGCCCACCAGACGACGTAGCAGAGATACACCAACGGGATCTTCAGGAGCACGAGAAAGAAGAGGATGTACCAGAGCACGGGCGGTACGCGCGAGTGTACCCGGTGAGAAGGCCGAGAGCGCGGAAGTCGGCCTACTCCCGGGCCGCTCGCCCGATCTCGTCCGGAACCGGGTAGCCGAAGCAGCGAGCGGTTGCTCCACCGTCGACCGGTACCGCTGTCCCGGTGACGAGGGAGGCCCTGTCGGAGAGGAGGAACGCGACCACCTCCGCGACCTCCTCCGGCTGGCCGATCCGGCCAAGCGGATGAAGCTCGCCCTCTCTCCGCAGAGCCTCTTCACGACTCACATCGGGAGGAAGTACCGAGTAGGTCATTGGGGTCTCGATCGACCCCGGCAGGACGCTGTTGCAGCGAATGCCGAAGGGGCCGTAGTCGACGGCGACACCTTTGGAGAACATGATCACGGCCGCCTTGGCGGCCTGGTAGACGAAGTAGCGGGGGAACGCGTGCGTGCCCTGAATCGAGGCGATGTTGACGATCGAGCCGGCGCGCGCGGGAAGCATGCGCCGCACCGCGACGGCCGTCCCGTACATCGGGCCGACCTGGAGCACCCGCAACCCCCGCTCGATCTCCTCGGGCGTGACCTCGTGCGCACCCCCCTGGATGTCGATTCCTGCGTTGTTCACCCAGGAGCGCAACGGTGCCGCGCGCTCGGCAGCGTCGGCGGCACGCTCGTGTGTCGTCCACTCGCCAATGTCGCCCTGGAGCGGCTCGAAGCCAGACCCGATCTCTCGCGACGCGCGCTCGAGCGCCTCGGCGTTCCAGTCGACGCCGACGACGTGGACGCCGTCCTGGATCAGCCGCTCTGCGATCGACCTGCCGATGCCGAGAGCGGCCCCGGTGACGACGCACGAGATCATGGTTCCTCCCTTGTGAGGTGGTTGACGGACGCCGTGATCGCCGTCGAGAACGACTCGCCGGAAGGCACCTCGATCGCCTCACCAGCCTCGACGGCCCGCTCGAGGTCGAATCGGGTTGTCCAGGGCTCGATGCCGAGGGCGTAGGCGCCACGCAGCGGCATGTCGCGCGCGCCGCCGTACGGCTGCCAGGAGACGAGCCAGCGAAACACGTCCGGATCGAAGTCGAGTCGGAAGACGAGGCCGAGCCGTTCGTTCTCGACCTCGACCCAGCCCTCGGCCAGGTCTGTCAGGTAGACGTCGTCGTGGCTGCCGGTCTCCGGGCCCGGCACGATGCCGAGGTCGGCGGTGCCGCCGCCGCGCAGTCGGGCATCCGGCCAGGCCGAGCGCTGTCCCGGCTCGAGGCGCGCGGTCTCCTCCCAGAGCTCGGGGATGGTCTCGATCGTCCCTGCCGGAGCGGCGAGCCTGCAACCCGGTTCGAGGAAGGGAGGCCCGAGGACGCAATGGTGCCCCCAGACGAGATGTGCCGGCCCGTCGGACAGGTTTGTCGCCGTCTGCTCGATCTCGAGTACCCCGACGCCATCCCGCAGGCGCATGACGCGCTCGACCCTGAACGGCGTTCGCCGGCAGCGAACCGACAGCCTGATCGCAACCTCGCTGCCAGCTGCCGGCGAGGATCTCGAGCTCCCAGGGGAGCGTCGCCACTTCGCCGTGAAACGGGATCGGCTCGCCGCGGTACGTACAGGGGTCGCCTGCACTCGGGAAGAGCTCCTGCCAGCCACCCGCGTAGTTCTCGAGGAACTCGTACCACCACTCCCTTCCCGGGGCGGTGAGCCGGGAGGCGCCAGCCCCCACGGTGCGTGGAAGAGCACATCGATTCCGGTCTCGAGGTCGACCAGCTCCACGATGTCCGCGCCCTTGTCGGGCAAGATCGTCACCCGCAGCGCGTCGTTCTCGAGCGCGACGGCATGCCAGCCCTCGTGGTCGCCCTCGACGACCCGTGGGGGTGAGGCTCGCCTCGGGCTATCCACCGAGAATCGAGTCGCCGCTCTCCGCGTCGAAGAGCTGGACGCCGGCGAGGTCGACCGCGAGCGTCAGACTCTGGCCCGGGGACGCCTGCGAGCGAGGATCGAGACGTGCTGCGAACGCGCCTGCGAGCTCGATCGGACGCTCGCCGATCTCGGATGCCTCCAGCCCGGGGACACGGAAGTACGCGAATGTCTCCGGGCCGAGCTGCTCCGTGATCTCGACCTCCGCGGGTAGCGTCAGGCCGGCCGCACCGTTCGCGAACCGCGCATCCTGGAAGGCTTCCGGGCGGAATCCGGCGAGCACGGCGCCGTCCCGAGTCGTCAGCCTCGAGCGCACGGCGTCGGAGAGCTCGAACCGGAAGGACCCGAGCTCGACCGCGCCCTCCGCGAGCCGTCCTGCGGCGAAGTTCATCGGCGGCGACCCGATGAAGCTCGCGACGAAGGTGTTCGCCGGATGGTGATAGAGCCGCTGCGGCGAGTCGACCTGCTGGATCACGCCCTTGCGCAGAACTGCGACCCGTGTTCCGAGCGTCATCGCCTCCGTCTGGTCGTGCGTCACGTAGAGCGTGGTGACGCCCAGACGTCGATGAAGCTTCACGAGCTCCGCCCGCATCTGCACCCGTAACTTCGCGTCGAGGTTCGACAACGGCTCGTCCATCAGGAACGCCTGCGGATGGCGGACGATCGCCCGGCCCATCGCGACCCGCTGGCGCTGGCCACCCGACAGCTCCTTCGGCTTGCGCTTCAGCAGCTCGTCGAGCCCGAGCAGGTGCGTCGCCTCGCTGACACGGGTCTCGATCTCGCCCTTGTCGAGCCGCTGCATCTTCAGCGGGAACGCGATGTTGTCGCGCACGGACATGTGCGGGTAGAGCGCGTAGTTCTGGAAGACCATCGCGACGTCCCGCTCCTTCGGCTCGAGCTCGTTCACCACGCGCTCGCCGATTGCGATCTCGCCCTCCGTCACCTCCTCGAGCCCGGCGACCATCCGGAGCGCTGTCGTCTTGCCGCACCCGGAAGGGCCGACGAGAATCATGAACTCGCCGTCCGGCACCTCGAGGCTCAGGGCGTCGACCGCCACCGTCCCGTCGGGAAACCGCTTCGTGACGTCGTTGAACTTGATCCCTGCCATTGGAACGCCCTTTCAGATGGTTGATCGGAAAGTGTGGTGCCGCCGGGGGCGGCTGAGACCGAGCATGAGCCGGTGATCGTTCCGAGCCCATAGCAGCGCTATGGGCGAGAACGAGCGGCGGCTCAGGCGAAGCGTCTCAGGCGTCATCCGGCGGTGCCACGGTTTCCGGTCAATTTCCGATCAATCATCTCAGTCAGCTCTCATGCGGCTGACGACGTCGTCGTTCAGGTCGATGCCGAGGCCGGCCCCTGTCGGGACGGTGAGAGCACCGTCGCGCAGGACGAACGGCTCCCGGAGAAGGTCGCTCACGAGCGGTGAGCCTGCGACGGAGTACTCGGAGAGGGTCGGCCGGTCGAGCGTCGCCACGAAATGGAGCGATGCAGCGACGAGCACTCCGCTCGAGAAGCAATGGGGAACGATCTCGACGCTGCACTCCCGCTGCAGCGCCGCGATCTGGCGGGCGACCGTGAAGCCACCGCACCGCGCGATATCCGGCTGGAGGACGTCGACGTGCCCGCGCTCGACGAGCTCCCGGAAGGGCCGGATGGTGGCATCTGCCTCACCGGCCGCAACGCGAATCGGGACGGAATCGGAGAGCCGCCGGTATCCGTCGTAGTCATCGGCCGCGAGGGGCTCCTCGAGCCAGTAGAGCTGGGTGTCCTCGAGCCTGCGTGCAAGCTCCGCGGCCCGCTTGACCGAGTAGCCCATGCCGCCGTCGATCATGAGCAGACGATCAGGCCCGATCTCGTCCCGGGCTGTCCGGGCGAGAGCCACGTCGCGGTCGAGGTCACGGCCGAGCGGGCCCCAGCCGAGCTTGAGCGCCGGATAGCCGTCGGCGACTGCTCTCTCGGCGATCCGGCGAACCTCGTCGGGGGTCTCGGGCATGACCTCGCTCGCGTACACCGGGATCTCCGTCCCGGGCGTGCCGCCGAGCAGCTCGCAGACAGGACGTCCTGCAGCCTTGCCCGCGATGTCCCAGAGGGCAATGTCGATTCCGCTCATGACGTGGAGCGCGGCCCCGAAGCGCCCGTAGTGATACGTCCCGTCGAACATCAGCTTCCAGAGCCGCTCGATCTCCAGCGGGTTCTCGCCGACGAGCAGCTCGCCCAGCCCTCGCGCGACCGCGTGCGAGGACGGCATCTCGATCATCGTTCTCGCGAGATACGGCGAGGTGTCCGCTTCGCCGATCCCGACAATGCCCTCGTCGGTGTGGATCCTGACGAGAAACGCGTCCTGCGTTCCGTCCGCGCGCCCGGTGTCGATCCGGTCCCGCCGGAGAACGATCGGCTCGACGGTGGTGATCTTCACGGCTCCACCCTACTGCCCTGGCCGCCGGCGGCCCGAGCCGAGCGAGCGGAGAGTCCGAGGTACGAGGTGGGATCCATCAGGCGCTCGAGCTCCTCGGCCGTCAGGCGCGATGCGACCTCCGGCTCTTCGGCCAGCACGTCGATCAGACTGCGGCCCTCGCCACTGGCCCTGCGCGACGCCGAGAGAACGAGCGCATGCGCCGGCTCGTGCCCCATCGCAGCCCCGAGCCTCATCATCACAGCTTCCGCCATGATCTGGCCGCGGGTCAGATCGAGGTTCTGTCGCATCCGTGCCGCTGTCCACCTCGAGGTCACCGAGGACGGCGGCGAGCTTCGCGACGACTCCCGCGCAGAGGACGAACGCCTCGGGAAGCGCAATCCACTCGGTGGCCCAGAAGCCCATGTCGCGCTCGTAGGCGTGGGCAGGGGCGTCGGTGATCACGGAGACCTGGCCGCGAAGCAACCTGGCTCCGGCGACGATGTACTCGCAGGTCATCGGGTTGCGCTTCTGTGGCATCGTCGAGGAGCCCACGTGCGCGTCCGTCGACGGCTCGGCGACCTCGGCGATCTCCGTGGACTGAAGCCGAACGACCTCGGACGCGATTCGCTCGGCTACAGCGCCGATCCCGCCGAGGGCATGCGCGAGGTCGCGCAGCCGATCGCGGGTTGCGTGCCAGTGGACGGCCGCGCAACCGAGACCGAGCCGGCGCGCGAACGCTTCCTGCACGGGGCCGGCGGCCTCGCCGAGCGTCGCGAAGGTTCCCGCCGCGCCGGAAAGCTGCGCGACGAGAGCTCTCTCCGCAGCGCTGCGCGAGCCGATCCCGGGCCCGACCGAGCTCGTCGGCCCAGGTCGCCGCCTTCAGCCCGAAGGTGATCGGCACCGCGTGTTGCGCGTGCGTCCGTCCAGCCATGGGTGTCTCGGCGTGCTCGATCGCGAGGTCGCAGGCCGCGTGCCACGCGCGATCGAGATCGCGCGCGATCGGCGCAATCGCGCGGCGTGCCTGGAGCACGAGCGCCGTATCGACGATGTCCTGCGTCGTCGCTCCCCAGTGAACCCAGCCGCCCGCGTCGCCGCAGCGCTCGACGAGCGCACGGATCAGAGGCACGAGCGGATGCTTGGACGCCGCGATGCCCTCCCGCAGCTCGCCGAGGTCGTAGCGGCTCGCATCGCACTCCGCGGCGATTCGCTCCGCGGCTGCCGCCGGAACGACACCGACCTCGGCCTCGGCCTCGGCGAGCACCCGCTCGACGTCGAGCCACGCCTGAACGAGCGCCCGCGACTCGAAGACCGCTCGCACCTCCTCGGTGCCGTACAGGTCGCGGAGCACCTCGCAATCGAGGGTGAGCGGCACGTCAGCGGCAGCGCGAGATCAGACTAGGCATACGATTGACCAGCGAGACTAGAATGCCTGGTTCAACGGTGTCAAGCGCCGACCGTCCCATCAGGAACGAGGATGATCCGCCGATGACGAAGACCACCGCTCGCCTCAGGGATGTCGCAGCGGCCGCGGGTGTCGACGCGTCGGTCGTCTCGCGGGTTCTCTCCGGCGACACGCGTCTCTCGATACGGCCCGAGACGCGCCAGCGTGTTCTCGACGCGGCGACACAGCTCCACTACCGCCCGAATACGGCCGCGCGAACCCTGAAGACGGCTCGAACGATGGCCATCGGGATGATCGTCCCCGATCTTGCGAACGTGAACTACGCGACGATCGCGCAGGGCGCCGAAGAGCAGGCGGCCACGGCCGGGTATGCGCTGCTCATCGCGAGCGGCTCGCACACCGAGCGACTCGGGGACCTGCACGGGCGAATCGACGGACTTCTGGTCGGGATGGCGACGAGCGAGACGCCCCGTGTCGGCGACTTCGGCCATGGTGTTCCGGCGCTCCTCGTCAACCGGCGAGAACCGTGCGGTATCGCCAGCGTCACCGTGGACGACGAGTCCGGTGCCTTCGTCGCGACGCAGTACCTGACCTCGCTTGGCCACGCACGCATCGGGCACATCGCCGGACCGCAAAACGCCGACACCGCTCGGCGGCGACTGGCCGGGTACGGGCGCGGGCTCGCGGCCGCCGGAATCGGTCGTGCCGGCGAGCTCATTGCCGAATCGTCGTTCGACGAGGCAGGGGGCAACGTCGCGGCAACGCGCCTCCTGCGGCTCGAGCCGCGCCCGACCGCCCTGTTCGTCGGCAACGTCCGTGCAGCGATCGGAGCGATGGCCGCGGCCCGGCGGCTCGGTCTGCGGATACCTGACGACGTGTCGGTCGTCGGCTTCCACGACGCTCCCTTCGCCGGCTATCTCGACCCGCCGCTGACGACGGTCCGGCTGCCCCTGGTCGAGATGGGGCGGCAGGCAGTTGATCACCTGCTGGCGCTCCTGAACGGGGATCCGGTCGAGGACTCGATGGTCGGAACCCCGCCCGAGCTGGTCGTTCGTGCGTCGGCCGCCGCTCGCGCTACCCCTTGACGGCACCCGCGGTCAGACCGCGGATGAAGAACCGCTGCAGCACGAGGTACAGGATCACCATCGGGATCGTCGCCCAGAGCATTCCGGCCATGACGAGCGGGATGTCGAGGTGATAGCGGGAGCGGAAGATCGTCACGCCGACCATGAGGGTGCGAAGGCTCTCGCTCTGCAGGAAGATCACCGCGATCAGGACCTCGTTCCAGACCCAGAGAGCCTGGACGGTCGCGACGGTGACGAGTGCGGGAAGCGACAGCGGGAGCACGATCGACACAAGCATCCGCGTGTGGCCCGCGCCGTCGAGCCTGGCGGCCTCGAGGAGGTCGCGTGGCATCGTCCGGAAGAAGCTGGCAAGAAGAAAGGTCGAGAACGGCAGAAGCAGGCCCGTATAGATCACGATCACGCCGCGATAGGTATTCAGCTGACCGGCGTCGGCCATGACCTGGAAAAGCGGAACGACGAGCACGATCGGCGGCAGCACCATCAGAGCGATGAGGAAGCTCAGAAGCCAGGGACCGGGCTTCCAGCGCATCAGCGCGATCGGGTACGCAGCGAGTGCGCCGATCACGGTCGAGAGCAGCACCGACGCCGCGGTGAACACGAACGAGTTGAAGAGCCACCGGTAGAGGTCTCCGTCATGGAGCGCATCGCCGAGAGTCGAGAACGTCGGGCTTCTCGGGATTCCATACGGGTTCGACAGGTACTCGTCGTTCGTCTTGAAGCTGTTCGCAACCATGAAGTAGACGGGCACGAGCGCAACGAAGACGAAGAGCAGCAGGAAGAGGTGCTTCAGCAGGCGGCCGGGCCAGGAGCGCGGCGAGCTGGCCCCTGCAGGTCGCAGCGTCGGCGAGGTCTCAGCCCTCGACGCCAAGGAGCTCCACCCGCCTCACGAGCCACAGCCGGACGATGATGAGAACGCTGACGAAGCCGAGCAGCGTCACTGCTGCGGCTGCGCCGATTCCGATGACGGTGTTCTGAAACGTCTGCTGATAGATGTAGTACTCGCTGACGACCGTCGAGTTCCCCGGCCCACCCGCCGTCATCACGTAGATGTAGGCGAAGACCCACGACAGCATCGTGATCAGCTCGACGATCGCGTAGAACACGATTGCCGGCGCGAGCTGCGGCACCGTGACGTATCGGAGGCGGCGCCACCAGCCCGCTCCGTCGATCCGGGCGGCTTCGAACATGTCCTCCGGAACCGAGATCAGCCGAGCGAGGAAGACGATCACCCCGAACCCGAGCTCCTTCCAGATGACGACCGCCATGATCGTCGGGAGAGCCCAGGTCGAGGTTCCGAGCCAATCCTGTGCCAGCGCCCCGAGGCCGACGCTCTGGAGCGCGCTGTTGATCAGACCCTTCTGCTGGAAGAGGTAGCCGAAGACGATGCCGACGACGGGGATGGAGAGCACGTACGGAAGGAAGACGAAGGTGCGGTAGGCCTTCCACCCCCGGATCTGGTCGTGCAACACGGCTGCGATGATCGTCGAGAGGACGATGAGCACCGGCACGCAGAGCAGCAGCTTCGCGTTGTTCGTGATCGCCCGCCAGAAGAGCGAGTCGGAATAGACGTACCGGTAGTTGTCGAGGCCGACGAATTCGCTCGGGATGTACGCCGACCCGACTTGCTGGAAGCTGTAGCGGACGAGCGCAACGAGTGGGTAGAGAAAGACGACGCCGACGCCGACGAGGAGCGGGGCGCAGAAGAGCCACGGCTTGAGGCGATGCGGCATCGGATGGATCGGGCGCGGCCGGTCTCGCCGGCCGCGCCCGTCTGTTCTTCGACTGGTCTAGCGTCCTAGCCTGTGAGCCACGACTGGAAGTTCTCGACCCCAGCCGGATTTGCCTTGCGCCATTTCACGAGCGCGTCCTGGCACGTCTGCAGCGCACCGTTGACGTCGATCTCGCCGGCCATCATCTTCTGGAAGACGACGAACCGGCAGTTGGGGTCGAGATCGACCGGGGTGTAGTTGGCGCTCCACCAGATCGAGTTGTTCTGTCCGAGCCAGTCGAGCATCTGTTGGTCGGTCGCGCTCGACACCTGGGAGGAATCCCAGTTCGTCGAGGTCGGGAACGTGCCCGTCGCATCGTAGAGCGCCTGCAGGTTCTCGGGCTCTTGCAGGAATGCCAGGAAGGCTCCCGCAACTTCCTTGTTCTCCGACCACTGGGTCACCTGGAAGCCGTTCCCCGTGTTCGCGAGCCCGTCAGCCCAGCCGGCATCCGTGAACGCCGGCATCGTCAGGAGCCCGACGTTGATCCCGTTCGACTGCGCGTCCGCGATCACCGACTGGACACCCGGCGCCCCGAACACCATGGCGGTCTTGCCGTTCTGCCAGAGGGCGAGCCCGTCGGCGAAGGTGAGCGAGTTCGCGTCCGAGTTGAAGTACGGCTTCATGTCGAACAGCTTGGTCATCCAGTCCTGCCACTGTGCGTCCGTCGCGATGTCACCGTCGATGGTGAGCTGCTTGAGGGTGTCCGGATCGTTGACGGCCTGACGTTCGAGCTGACCGGACGCCGCGATCTCGGCGCCGAACCCGTCCTTGAGGCCGAGGGCGAGCGGCGTGATCCCGGCGGCGCTGATCTTCTCGAGGGCCGCCATCCACTCGTCCCACGTGGTCGGCGGGCTGTTCGGATCGAGGCCGGCCTTCTGGAGTAGGTCGAGATTGACGACGATCGGGTACACGAACTTGTACAGCGGGTAGTCCCAGGTCTTCCCCTGCCAGAGCGTCTCCTGCGTCGAGGGGTTCGCCTCGATGTCAGCCGGGGCGAGAACCTCCTCGTTCGGGACGGTGCAACCCTTCCAGGACAGCTCGAGCGACCAGCTCCCGCTCCAGTTGTACCAGAGGTCCGGGCCGCTCTTCGACTGGCACGCGGTCTGCTGGGTCTGCACCCACGTGTTCGTGTCGTACGTGGTCGCCTCGATCTTGACGTTCGGGTATTTCGCCTCGAACGCGGCGATCGTCGAATCCATCCACGCCTCGATCCCCGGTACCTCGAGATCGCCGAGCCACCAGAGCTTGACCGTCACGTCGCCGGCCGAGGCAACGTCGTACTCGCTGCCGAGCCCGCTCCCGGTGGCGGCCGTGTCACCGCCCGCAGCCTCCGTCGTCGCGGCGGCCTGGGTCGTTACCGCCTGGGTCTCGGGCGCAGCCGCGGTCGTCTCTCCCCCGCCACCTCCGCCGCACCCCGCGGCGACGGCGAGCAGCGCCGCGACGGCACCGAGGCCAAACCACCGCAGCAGTCCTTTGGTCGATCCCCTCATCACTCCTCCTTCTCGTTCTTGCTGTCGAATCAACCTGCTGGAATCGAGGTCAGCGCGCCGTCGATCGTGAGCACCGACCCGGTGATGTAGGACGCGTCGTCCGAGCTCAGGTAGACGGCGAGCTTCCCGACCTCGGACGGCATGCCGAGGCGATGGGCCGGCACGATGTCGAGGTAGAACTGCTCGTCGATCGCCCCGCGCGCGACGTCCGCATCCCACATCGGCGTGCGCAGGACACCGGGGCAGATGGCATTGACGCGGACTCCGTCGGGCGCCCACTCGCCCGCGGCCACCTTCGTCATCATGATCACCGCCGCCTTTGGCGTCGAGTAGGTCATCCGTCCCGGGTTCGGCGAGAAGCCGCGGATCGACGAGATGTTGATCACCGACCCGGCCTTGCGCGGCAGCATGCGGCGGCCCGCTGCTCGCATGCAGAAGAAGACGCCCGTCTGCATCACGGCGATCGAGTCGTGCCACTCGTCGTCGCTCACGTCCTGGGTGTGCGGCCCGACACGGCTGATGCCCGCGTTGTTGACGACGATGTCGACCTTTCCGAAGTCGCGAACGACACCGTCGAACGTCGCCTCGACCTGGTCTCCCTTCGCCACGTCCGTCGGATAGGCACGCGACTGAACGCCGAGAGCCGCGAGTTCCTCCGCAGCGCGCTCCGCTGCCTCCACGTTGATCTCGGCGACCGCGACCGCCGCGCCCGCGAGCGCCAGCTCCTCGGCAATGCCACGGCCGAGGCCGCTTCCTGCGCCCGTCACGATTGCGACCTTCCCGTCAAGCACCGCCACCGGCACTCACCCCCTCCCGTACGTTGTCGCGCCCCAGCCGGGCGCCCGAGCCAAGCGCCTCGGCGGCGGCGGCGACCGCCTCCGTGAACTCCTTCCGCCGCAGGGCAAAGCGCTCGACCGGCGCGCTGATCGTCAGGGCCGCATACGGCATGCCGTTCCCCACGACCGCCGAGGACACGCAGCTGACGCCCTCACTGAATTCCTCCTCGTCCAACGCGTACCCCTCCTCCCGAATCCGGCCGAACTCGGCGAGTAGCCTATCCCGATGGACAATCGTGTGTCTAGTACGGGCCTCGAGCTCGTGGGTACGCAGGTACGACGCGCGGACCTCGGGCGGCGCGAACGCGAGCAGAACCTTCCCGGCAGACCTCGCGTGCGCAAAGGCCGAGTACCCCCGGTGCAAGCCGGCGACGCGGATCGCATGGCTTCCCTCGATGGATGCGAGCACGACGACCTCGCCGTTGCGCCAGCCGCTCGCGTGCGCCGTCTCACCGGTCTGCTCGGCCAGGCGCTGGACGGCGAACAGGAGGCTCTCCGGCGGCGAGACCTGCCGTACGAAGGCATCGGACAGCGCCCCCACGGTCGGGCCGAGGTAGTACCGTCGGCTGCGATCCTTCGTGAGTACGCCTTCGTCCACGAGGGTATTCAGGAGGTGGTAGCAGGTCGGTCGTGCGAGGTCCATCGCCTCCGCCAGCTCGGCCGCCGTCCGTCCGTCCCGTTCCGCGACGAGCATCAGCACGCGGACTGCGCGCCCGACCGAGCGGATCCGCGTCGATGCAAGACCCTCGCGACGATTTATTTCACTATGTGAACGTGCGGTATGCAATTTTGAGAATTTGTCGACTCAATCACGTCCGAGACTCCCAGTCAACCGTCCTCCGCGCGCTTTTGCATTGACCGCCGGGAGGCGCCGTGCGATAGTCGTCGCGGCGTTAGTCAAACCTTTGCCTTGTCGACATACGAGTGAGGAGAGCAATGCACCAGCTAACGGCCAACGCCGCGCTCGGGCCCAGCATCGCCATCAAGCGCCCACCCCACAGGCTCCAGCGCCTACGCGCATGGATGGACGCCGAAGGCGTCGACTGTGTCACCGCCTTCGGGACGGACAACGTGAACTACCTGGGCGGCTACTGGCGCTACTACGGCGGCCCTTCAGCTCTCGTCATCGACCGGGACGGACGACGGACGCTCGTCGTCATGCGGGACGAGGTGCCGGTCGCAGAACGCCTCGGTGAGGCTGACGATGTCCAGGGCTACGGCGAGCGCGGGTTCGGCGTCGAGCTGAACCCCTTTCCCATCCTGGCCGAGGCGGTCACCTCTCTGCCTGCCGTCGCCACGGCCGGGTCCGTGGGCGTCGCCGACAGTCTCGGGCCGATGACCGGGCTGCTCGACGAGCGTCTCTCTGCAGACCTCGTCTCCGCGGACCGGGTGATCACCAGGCTGCGCCTCCTGAAGGACGAAGACGAGCTCGTGAAGATCGTCCGCTCGTACGAGCTCTGCTGGCTCGGGCAGCAGGCCGTGAACGACGCAACGCAGCGCGGCGCCTCCGAGATCGAGATCTTCACGGCCGCACAGTCGACCGCGCAGATCACGCACGGTGAGCCGATCGAGTTCCTGGCCGATCTGCTCTCCGGCCCCGACACGTGCCAGGTGTGCTGTCCGATTCGCATCGCCACGGACCGGCGGGTAGAGCCGGGCGATCCGGTCGTCGCAGATGTCGTGGTCGGCGCGAACGGCTACTGGGGCGACAGCGCGGAGACGCATATCCGCGGATCGAATCCCGAGGTCGAGGAAGTCCGTGCTGCGCTGCTCGATATCCTCGAGCAGGCGCGGGCTGAGCTCGTCCCAGGGAACACAGGCCGCGAGATCTTCCGGTCGATCGCAGCGCGAATCGCCGAGGCCGTGCCCGGCGCCGAGTTCCCTCACCACGGTGGTCATGCGCTCGGCTTGACCGCCTTCGAGGACCCCCACCTGATTCCGGCCGACGACACGCCGCTCGAGAGTTGGATGGTCATCGCGGTCGAGCCAGGCGCCTATTTGCCCGGCAGGTTCGGTGCGCGAGTCGAGAACGTCTTCCTCGTGACGCCCGGCGGTGGAGTCGAGCTCCGCGACGCGATGGGAGTTGCGCGTGGCTGACACGCGGACGCTGCACCACACCGGGTTCACGGTCTCCGATCTCGATCGGTCGGTCGCGTTCTACCGGGACCTGCTCGGGTTCGAGGTCGTGATGACCCAGGAGAAGCAGGGCGGCTACCTCGGTGCCATCGTCGGCTACCCCGACGTCCACGTGCGCATGGCGCACGTGAAGCTCCCCGGCTCGGACCACCGGCTCGAGCTGTTCCAGTATCTCGTGCCTGAGCCGACGAGAGCCGAGGTCGAGCCGCGAACCATCGGCCCAACCCACGTCTGTCTCATCGTCGACGACCTCGCAGCGCTCTACGAGCGATTGGGCGCCGCGGGTGTCGACTCCTTCTTCAGCCCGCCGATCGAGGTCGACACGGGAGCCAACGCCGGTGGCCTCGCCCTCTATCTGCGTGACCCGGACGGGATCATCCTCGAGCTGTTCCAGCCGCCGAGCACCTAGATGGCTACCGAGGCGGCTCTGCCGGGAACAACCTCCCGACTCACCATCCGGCGCATCGAGACGGTTCCGATCCGCGTCCCGCTCGGGCGGGTCTACAAGGGCAGCGGCTACTTCATGACGCACCGTTCGACCGTCGTGACGCGGATCCACACCGACGAGGGGATCGTCGGGGAGGCGTACGCCGGAGACGAGGATTCCACGCTTTCGGCGATCGACCGGATCATCCAGCAGGAGATCGGGCCTCGGCTGGCGGGGGAAGACGCATTCGCAGTCGAGCGTTGCTGGGAGCTCGCGCGTCCGGCCACGTTCGACATCCTGCGCGACCGGCGCCTCGGCCTCGTGGCTTCGGCCTGTGTCGACACGGCGATGTGGGATGTGATCGGCAAGGCGCTCGGACAGCCGCTGTGGCGGCTCTGGGGCGGCTACCGCCAGGCGCTTCCGATGATCTCGATCGGCGGGTACTACGGCACCGGCATCCCGATCGCCGACGAGATTGCGGAGCTCCGAGAGCTGGGCCTCGCGGGCATGAAGTTCAAGGTCGGCGGGCTCACGCCCGAGGAGGATGCCGCGCGCTTCCGTGAGGCGCGCGAGGCGGGAGGCCCCGACTTCATCCTCGCTGCCGACGCAAACCAGGGATGGGCGGTGCCCGACGCGATCCGCTTCGCACGGCTCGTCTCGGACTGCGATCTCGCCTGGTTCGAGGAACCGTGCCGCTGGGCCAACGACCGTCGAGCCATGCGGGATGTTCGCTTCGGCGCCCCCGTCCGTGTCTGCGCAGGACAGTCCGAGCTCTCGGCTGCCGGTTGCCGCGACCTGATGGTCGAGGGCGCGATCGACATCTGCAACTTCGACGCGTCATGGTCAGGCGGCCCGACGGAGTGGCGCCGGGTGGCAGGCATGGCGACCGCGTTCGACGTCGCGATGGGTCACCACGAGGAGCCCCAGGTCGCTGCCCATCTGCTCGCGTCGATCGCGCACGGGACCGTCGTTGAGTGCTTCCATCCCGACCGTGATCCGATCTGGTGGAACCTCGTCGCGAACCGCCCACAGCTCGTTGACGGCATGCTCGAGCTGCCGGACGCTCCCGGACTCGGCTGGGAGCTCGACCCCGACTATCTCGAGGCCCACCGGGTCTCCTGACGCAATAGGAGGCGCCTCTTGCAACTCGATGGCATCAACGGGCGCGTCGCCTTCGTCACGGGTGGCGCGCGCGGGATCGGCCGGTGCACGGCAGAGACCCTGCGTGACCTCGGAGCGCGTGTCGCGACGTGCGACCTCACGGAGCCGGAGGTGGAGGGCGTCCTCGGCGTGCGCGCGGATGTGACAGACGAGGCGCAGGTCGAGGCCGCGGTGTCGCTCGTCGAGACCGAGCTCGGGCCGATCGAGCTCCTCGTCTCGAACGCGGGGATCCTCATCGCCCAGCCACTCGAGCAGACGGAGCCGGACGCCTGGCGCCGCCTCGTCGACATCAACCTGACAGGGGCCTATCTCGTCGCTCGCCGCGTCCTCCCTGGGATGCGGAAAGCCGGCTACGGACGCGTCGTCGTCATCGGGTCGAGCGCCGGGAAGACCGGGGGCGGAACTGCTTCCGCCGCGTACTCGGCGTCAAAGGCGGCGCTCATGACGTTCGCCAAGTCGATCGCCAAGGAGTACGCGGCACACGGCGTCATCTCGAACGCGGTCGCACCCGCACTCATCGACACGGAGATGATCGCCGGGATCGATGACCTGCGAGACCGGATCCCGCTCAAGCGCTACGGCCGCCCGCAGGAGGTGGCAGATGTCGTGGCGTTTCTCTGCTCGTCGCACGCGAGCTTCATCACGGGTGAGATCGTGGACGTCAACGGCGGCTTCGTGATGGATTAGGACGATGGAACGACGCTTCGAGGGGAAGACCGTGATCGTCACCGGTGGCAACCGGGGCATCGGACGATCGATCGTGGATCGCTTCGCTGCCGAGGGCGCCGACGTGATGGTCGTCGGACGCGATTCCGCGACGATCGAGGCGACCGTTGCGGCCGCGACGGCCGCGGGCGGCAGCGCCTGGGGCCACCGGGCGGATGTGACCAGTACGGCCGACCTCAACGGGATCGTCGTGGCTGCAACCGGCCGCTGGCCCAGGATCGACGTCCTCGTGAACAACGCAGGAGTCGGAATCGAGACCCCGTTCCTCGAGATCGCCGAGGACGACTGGGACCGCGTGCTCTCGACGAACCTGCGGGCACCGTTCCTGCTCTCCCAGGCGCGTCGCGAAGGAGATGGCTACGACGGGCGGCGGCGCGATCGTCCACATCGCGTCGATCGACGCGTCCGGCGGCGACGGGCCGTACGCGAGCTACAACGCGTCGAAGGCGGGCCTGCTCGGCCTGAACCGGACGATGGCCCTCGAGCTGGCAACTCACGGAATCCGGGTCAACTGCGTGAGCCCCGGGTTCACCCACACGGACATGACCGAGGAGGCGGTGCCACCGGAGCTCATGGACTAC
The DNA here is from genome assembly GCA_963710975.1 of uncultured Thermoleophilia bacterium. GTDB lineage: Bacteria > Actinomycetota > Thermoleophilia > Gaiellales > Gaiellaceae > JBBQXH01. The sequence goes on from CAVQCG010000005.1 coordinate 359,863, forward strand.
CTGAAGAACCGCTTCGACCGCGTGCCGATGCGGCGGCTCGTGAAGCCGGAGGAGATCGCATCGGCCTGCGCCTACCTCGCCTCGGACGATGCGTCGGCGATCACGGGCATCGATCTGACCGTGGACTGCGGCCTGACGGCCAACTGGTACATCCTCGAGACGCTCGAGGGCGCCAACTGACGCCGCCGGGCGGCGTCTGAGACAGTGACAACCTGGAGGAGGGGGACAGATGACAGACGACTATCTGAACCGAGCGATATCGCGGCGACGGCTTCTGAAGCTCGCGGGCGGCGGACTCGCAGCAGCCAGCATCGCGCCGATCCTCGCAGCCTGCGGAGGAGGCAGTAGCTCGAGCAGCGGCGGAACGACCGCGGCGAGCACCGGGGCAGCTGGAGAGACAGCCGCGAGCGGCGGCGGCGGCAACATCTCGATGTGGTGGTGGGGAGAGCAGGAGGCGATCGGCATCCAGAAGTGGGTCGACTCGACGCTCGCACAGTTCAAGGACCAGACAGGCATCACCGTCGACCCGCTGCTGATGGACACGTCCGCCGTGATCCCGCAGTTCACGGAGGCTGCAGCGGCCGGGAAGCCGCCGGACACGCAGTTCCTCTTCAACGGCATCTACCACATGGAGAACGTCTGGCTCGGCTACATCCAGGCGCTGAACGGGCTGATCCCCGACGAGACACTCTCACAGTCCGGCGCGACCGTGCTCTCGATCTACCAGGGCAAGCAGTACCGGGTCGGCTGGTACATCGTCGGGTTCGGCATCGAGTACGACAAGCAGGCGTTCGACAACGCAGGGCTCGACGCGGACAACCCGCCGACGACCTGGGACGCGTTCCTCGACGCGTGCGACAAGATCAAGGCGTCCGGAATCATCCCGTTCTCCGCAGGTGTCAAGGACGGATTCTTCGGCGAGTGGTACTTCGTGAACACGCTCACGCAGGCGCTCGACAACCCGAGCCAGGCCATCGACCTGTTCATCGGTGAGCTCGAGCTGGACGCGACCCGCAGTACTACGAGCAGTGGTCGAAGCTGCAGGAGCTCGTCGAGAACGGCTACATCAACGAGGACGTGAACTCGCTCGAGCTCTACCAGGGCATCCAGCTCATGGAGACGGGCAAGGCGGCGATGACGATCAACACGACGGCAGCGCTCCCGGCCGCCCAGGAGAAGCTCGGCGAGAACCTCGGCTACTTCGTGATGCCGGTCTACGGCACGGGCTCGATGGCCGGCATCCCGATCACGGACACGCAGGGGTACGGCATCCCGACCGACGCGAAGGACCCGGCCTGGTCGGCGAAGCTCCTCGAGTTCATGCACATCGCAGGAGCGCGTGAACGCAATGTGGACCGAGTCCAAGGCGCTCCCCGCCGACGAGAAGTTCGACGCGTCGCTGATCGACGACCCGTTCCTGAAGGACGTCTACGACAAGTGGTGGGTCGGCGACCACAACGCGTACGTGGCCGACCTCATGCCGACGCTGTTCTGGACGGACGCGATGTTCGTCGAACTCGCAGAAGATCCTGGCCGGCGAGATGACCGGCGAGCAGGCCGGGCAGAACGCGCAGGACGTCAGCGAGAAGTGGGTCAAGCAGAATCCCGACATGGTCGAGAACTACAAGACCTGGGCCAAGGATCTGGCGGCTGGGCAGTAGGCGAGAGACGAGAGGGAAGCCGACCCCGGGCTCGCCATGCTGAAGACCCGCCCCTGGGTGCCGTACCTGTACGTGCTCCCGGCGTTCTGTCTGATCGGGTTCATCTTCGCGTACCCGGTCGTGCAGGTCGTGAACTACTCGTTCCGCCTCATCCGCGGGAACAGCGGGCCCTGGGTCGGCTTCCAGAACTACGAGCTGATCTTCGACGATCCGACCTTCCGAGCCGCGGCCAAGCACTCCGCGCTTCTCCTGCTCGCGGTCCCGATCCTGCTCGCGATCTCGGTCGTCGCTCGCCGTGCTTCTGTACGAGCGAGCGCGCGGCTGGACGATCTACCGGAGCGTCTTCTTCTTCCCGTTCATCCTGGCGGTGCCGATCGTCGGGATCGTCGCCAGCTACATGTTCACGCTGAACGGCGTCGTCAACTCGCTGCTCGGCGCGATCGGGATCGACGGGCCCGGACTGGATCGGCGACAGCGACTCCGCGCTCTGGACGTTGATGATCGTCATCGTCTGGCGGGAGGTCGGATTCGGCATCATCCTCTTCCTCGCCCGGCTGCTGTCGCTTCCCGAGGAGCAGATCGAGGCGGCCCGGATCGACGGAGCAGGCTGGTGGTCGCGCCTGCGCTACGTGATCCTGCCCGAGCTGCGCGGCACGATCGAGTTCTACTGCGTGATCGCGGCGATCACGATGCTCGCCTGGGTGTTCGGCTACGTCTGGACGCTGACGAGCGGCGGGCCCGGCGACGCGACGACCGTGCTCGAGCTCTACATCTACAACCAGGGCCTCCGGAACTCCCTGCCGGGCATGGCGTCGGCAGTGGCGGTGCTGCTGATGGGCGTGACGATGATCTTCGTCGCGCTCCTCTTCTACGCCCGGCGGCGCGCAGCACGAGGACGAGGTCGCCTGATGGCGTTCGACGAGCTCGTCGGACCTCTCGACCAGACGGCTCCGGCGGAGCCGCGGTGGCGGCGCCTGAGCCTTCGGCGCGCGTCTTCCGGCAGCTCGTGCTCGTCTGCGCGGCGATCCTCGCGCTCTACCCGGTCTGGTTCATGATCTCGACCGCGTTCAAGTCGAACGACCAGTACCTCGACGAACACGTACGGGTTCCCCTGGCCGCTCGACTTCGCGAACTTCAGCGACGCGCTACGGGGTGGAGAGTTCTTCCGCTGGCTCGCGAACAGCGCGATCCTGAGCTTCGGGTCGGTGATCCTCGCCACTCTGTTCGGTGCTCTCGCGGCATTCGCCATCGCGCGCATGCGCTTCCGCGGGCGCGACGCATTCCTCTCGATCAACGTCGGCCTCCTGATCGTGCCACCGGTCGTGATGCTGATCCCGCTGTTCACGCTCTACACGCAGTTCTCGCTCGTCTCGACGTACTGGGGCGTGATCATCCTCTACGCGGGCCTCACCCTCCCGTTCTCCGTCTACCTCCTCTCGAACTTCTTCCGTGCGATCCCGCGCGAGCTGTTCGAGTCGGCCGCCATGGACGGCGCGTCGCACTTCAAGATCTTCTCGCGGATCCTGATGCCGCTGTCGGCACCGGCGCTCGTGACGCTCGTCGTCGTGAACGCACTGTGGGTGTGGAACGAGCTGCTGATCGCGCTGGTCTTCCTTCCCGACGAGGACAAGCGCACGCTGATGGTCGGCGTCACGGTCTTCCAGGGCCGCTACAACCTCGACGTTCCGCTCACGATGGCCGGCATGTGCCTCGCCTCGATCCCGATGTTCCTCCTCTACCTCTTCGGCCAGCGGCTCTTCATCCGCGGCCTCACCGCGGGCGCTGTCAAGGGCTAGAGGCTCGTGCCCGCAATTCACCCGACGTTCAGGACGCTCGCTGCGCTCGCTCACTGCGAGGGCGTCTCGGTCGGGCCGGACGGAATGCTCTGGACAGGCGACGAAGGTGGGCGCATCTTCCGGGTCGATCCAAGAGACGGCTCGACGGCTCACGTGGCGACGATCGACGGCTGGGCGCTCGGCCTGTGCCTCGACGGCGACGGCTTTCTGTACGTCTGTGCGTACGATCGTGGCTCGATCGTTCGCGTCGACACGGCAACCGGCAGCTGCGAGACGTACTCAGACGGCCTCGGCCTCCCGAACTGGCCGGTGTTCGCTCCGGACGGGACGCTCTACGTGTCGGATTCAGGTGCCGAGGATCCTGATGTCGTCGCCGGCCGCGTTCTGGCGATCCCGCCCGGCGGCGGCGAGGCTCAGGCGTTGCCGATTCGCCCGCTTGCCTTCGCGAACGGGATGGCGCTCGCCACCGACGGGACGCTCTATGTCGTCGAGAGCTTCGGCGAGCCTCGTGTGGTCGCGGTTCGCGACGACGACGTCGAGACACACGCCGACCTGCCGGGCACCGTTCCCGACGGCATCGCGCTCGACATGGACGGCGGAATGATCGTCACGAGCTACCAACCCAACAAGGTGCTGCGGATCCCCCCGGAGGGAGGCGAGCCGGACACAGTGCTCGACGACTGGGCCGGGCAGACGTTGATGACCCCGACGAACGCGGCCTTCTTCGGGCCCGACCGCTCGAGCCTTGCGATCGCCTCACTCTGCGGCTGGACGCTCTCCGCGATCGACACGCCGTGGCGTGGCCAACCGCTGTTTCAGCCGTCCCTCCGGTAGCGCCTGACGACTTCCTCGTCGACCTCGATCCCGAGGCCGGGGGCGGTCGGGAGCGCAATCCTGCCCGCCACGATCTCCGGCTCCGGACCTGTGAGCTCGCGCCGAAGGACGGAGTCGAAGAGCGCCGGGTGAAACATCTCGACCCACGGCGCGTTGGGCGTCGCTGCCTGGAAGTGGCGAGACGCGGCCGCCGTGACCCCCGTCTTCCAGCAATGCGGGATGACGAGCGCCCCGTGGAGCTCCGCGAGATCGGCGATTCTCCGGATCTCGGTCAGCCCGCCGCAGCGGTTGACGTCCGGCTGCAGCACATCGACCCGCCCGCGCTCGAGCCATTCGCGGCACTCGTCGAGTGTCGCGGCGAACTCGGCGCCGCAGACCCTCGTCTCGACCCGGCCCGCGAGCTTCGCGTGCCCGAGCACGTCGTCGTGGCGAAGCGCCGCCTCGGCGAAGAAGATGTCGCAGTCCTCGACCCGCCGGAGCGTCCAGAGCGCGTCGCGCCAGTCGCTCCACCGGTAGCCGAAGTCGAGCATCATCGTGATGCCGTCGCCGAGGAGACGGCGTCCCTCGCGAATGCACACGACGAGCTCCCGGTCGCCGACCAGATCCTCGAACAGCACCTCCATCTTCGCCGCGCGGAACCCGAGCTCGAGCGCACGCTCGAACCGTGCGGCGATGTCATCCATCATCTGGCCGATCGTCCTGCCGGCAACCGCGCCCGCATAGATGGTCGCGTACGGCGTGACCGCGCTTCGGCGGGCGCCGCCCAGCAACTGGTAGACCGGGCGGCCGAGCTGCTTTCCGACGAGATCGTGGAGCGCGACGTCGACGGCGGAGAGGGCATGGATTCCGAGGCCTCGCCGGGCGTGGTAGATCGTCCCCTGGCGGAGATCCGCATGGAGCGAGCCGATCTCGAACGGGTCGCGGCCGAGCAGCATCCCTCGCAGGCCTCGGCTCCACGCGTGCACGTCGTCCATGAGCACGAGCTCGCGTACCGCGGCTGCGGGCGCGTCGGCCTCACCCACGCCGACGCGGCCGTTCTCGTCGTGGATCCGGACGAGGACGGTCTCGCACGAACCGTCGAGATCCCCGTCGGTCTCGACCGTCTCCGCACGCAGGACAACGGCTTCGACCTCAGCGATCAGCGATGTGGTCACGCGCGTCCCTCGCCGGCGGTGGCTTCCGCCGGGCTAAGCCCGGCTATGCCCCCGCCTGGCCCGAGGAACGCACGAGCGTCGCAGGTTGTCACAGAAGTTCTCACTCCGACGTCGGGCGCGCGGTCACGCGGTACGTCGCGGACTCACCCGGCTCGAGCCAGCGGGCCTGACCGTGATCGATGGCCTCCGCCAGGCCGAGCCCGTGCGGTACCGAGGCCGGCTCGATCACCAGGATCTCCGCCTGCTCGCGCCAGATCCCGCCGTACGTCCGCACCTCGTGCCAGATCCAGACATGTCGCAGCCAGTCAGCGTCCCAGGTCAGCTCGAGCGCCGCTCCCGTCCCCGTGTTACGCAGAACCGCGCGGCCCTCCGGGACGTCGGTGACCACGAGAAAGCGGCTGCGCTCTTTCTCGAGCGGCCAGCGATCGGCACGCTCGACAGAGCCATCGCGGAGGAGAACCTCGGGCCACGCGGTTGCCCCCGAAGGTGCAGTCGTGGGCCCTTCGGTCTCGCTCAACTCGTAGGCAATCCCTCCGCTGAGCTCGATCTCGACCTCGGGCTCGAGCAGCTCGAGGCCCACGGAGAGATGCTCGACCGCGACGAGCGGGACTCGATCACGGAGCGCCCGCATCGTCGTTTCGACGGCGAGGCAATCATGCTCGACCGAGAGCCGTCTTTCTATCCCGATCCCGTGTCCCTCCCAGACGAGCACCGCTGCCGACGGCCCGACTTCGATGACGGTCCAGGGATCGTTCGAGGCGCGGCCGTGGAAGCCATGACGCGCCCCGTTCACCTCGCAGACATTGCCGGCGTTCGGCGTCACAAGCTGCCAGCCGCCGCGGTACGAGGCGGTCCACACCGGCTCGTCGAGGTCGCCCGGGCGGGGCGGCTCCGTCGCGAAGGGGGCGCGCCCGAGAAGCTGCCGGCCGGTTGCGAGCTGCACGAGATCGAGAAGCTCGCCACCGTGAAGCGGGTCGAGCCTGACGAGGAGCTCGTCTGAGCGGAGAACGATCATCGGTCGGGCGGCGCCGTCGATCCGCGTGGCCGGATGCGGGGATTCGTCGGGATGACGACGTCACGGGGCGGCGCCCCGCTCAACTGGTCGAGCAACGCGTCGACTGCTGCCGCTCCAACGGCCGAGAAGGGCGTCCGGATTGCGGTCAGCGAGGGTTGGAGGAAGTCCGCTGCGGGAGGGTCGTCGCAGCTGACAACGGAGAGCTGCTCCGGAATGCTGATCCCGAGCTCCCAGGCCGCCCGGTAGACGCCCATGGCCTGTGGCGGACCGCCGGTGATGACAGCGGTGATGTCTGGGTGGTCTTGCAGGAGCCCGCGCGCCTGGAGGACACCGCTTCGCTCGCGGAAATCGCCTTTGTCGATGACGACGGCCTTCTCGAGCCGAAGCGCTTCAGCGGTCGCGCGAAACCCGAGGACGCGGCGCGTCGATGGATCGTTCAGCCGTGGGCCGCCGAGGAACCCGATCCGCGCGTGCCCCAGCTCGTGGAGATAGCGAACGGCGCACGCAACCAGAGCCTCGTCGTCCATCGTCACGTTACGGTGGCTCCCCGGAACGGAGCGGTTGACGAAGACGTGCGGTACGCCGCGGTCGGCGAGCAGCGTCCGGAACGGGTGTCGGGCCCGGATCGAGGCGACCATCAGGCCGTCGATCCGCCCGGTTCGGACGAGTCCCGCGTAGATCTCCTCCCTGGAGCGCGAGTCTCGATCCTCGGCGACGAGCACGGCCGAGCCGAGCTCGAACGCGCGAGTCACCGCTCCCCGAACCATCTGCGAGTAGACCGGAATCTCGAGATCGGGGATGAGCATCCCGAGGGCTCCGGTCTCGGCCCGGCGCAGCCCCCTGGCGGCGGCGTGCGGCTCGTATCTGAGCTCTCGGGCGACCTCGAGCACGCGCTCCCGCGTCGCCGGCCGGACGGTCATTCCGGGAGCTCCGTTCAGGATCCGCGAAGCCGTCGACTTGGCGACGCCGGCCTCCCGGGCGACATCCTCGAGCCGGGCTCGCGTCGCGACCTTCACGCGACCCTCGTCTCCGGGAGACGTGGCGCGGAGGCGACGAGCCGGCGCGTGTACTCGTTCTGAGGACGCTCGATCACATCGTCGACCGATCCCTTCTCGCAGACGACTCCGCCGTCGAGGACGAGCACGCGGTCCGCGATCGTGGCGACGACGCCGAGATCGTGCGTGATGAAGAGCAGCGAGAGCCGGAGATCGGTTCGCAACTCGGTGAGGAGCTCGAGGACGGCCGCCTGGACGGAGACGTCGAGAGCGGAGGTGATCTCATCGCAGACGAGCAGATCGGGGTTGGCCGCGAGCGCCCGCGCGATCGCCACGCGCTGGCGCTCGCCGCCCGAGAGCTCCCCGGGGAAGCGCTGGGCGAGGCGAGCAGGGAGCCGAACGCGCTCGAGCAGCCGGACGACCTCGGCGGCGGCATCCGCCCGGGAGAGGTCGCGAAGAATGCGGGCGGGGCGCGCGATCGCATCACCGACCCGGTGGCGCGGGTTCAGCGAGTCGTACGGGTTCTGGAAGACGATCTGGATGCGGCGGCGCTGATCGCGGGAACGGCCCTTCGCTCTCGGGCGCGAGCTGCTCGCCGTCGAGGAGGATCGCGCCCGCCGCCGGCGCATGCAGGCCGGCGACACAACGGGCGATCGTGGTCTTGCCGCTTCCGGACTCGCCGACGAGGGCAACGCATTCGCCCTCGGCCAGCTCGAACGAGACGTCGTCCGCCGCGACAACCTGCTCGCGGCGACCTCCGTGCACCGCGCGCAACCCTTCGACCGCGAGCAGCGGCACCCCGCTCGCGGCCGCAGGCACCCGGGGACGGTGGTGCCGGGTCGAGAACAGGGGTTCGCTGCCATTCGAAGCAGCGCACGCTCCTCCCGACTCCGATCTCGACGAGCTCGGGCATGGTCGCGTCGCAGGCCTCGACCTTGATCGGGCAGCGAGGCGCGAACGCGCAGCCCGACGGCCGCTCGCCGACCCCCATCGCGATCCCGGGCATGGCCTCGAGCCGGCGTGGGTGCAGGTGGTCGGGGATCGACGCGACGAGACCCCGCGTGTACGGGTGCTTCGGCTGGATAAGGATGTCGGCGGCACGACCTTCCTCCACGACCCGCCCGGCGTACATGACGGCGATCCGGTCGGCGATCTGGGAGACGACGGCAAGGTCGTGCGACACGTACACCATCGCCAGGCCGCGGTCGCGGCGCAGCCGGTCGATCTCGTCGAGCACCCGAGCCTGCGTCACCACGTCGAGCCCCGTCGTCGGCTCGTCGAGCACGACGAGCGGCGGCTCGCACACGAGCGCGGTCGCGATCATCACGCGCTGCTGCTGCCCGCCGGAGAGCTGGTGCGGATAGCGTCGCGCGAACTCCGGACCGGCGGGAAGGTGGACGCTCGCCAGAACCGCGTCGACCGATCCGACGCCACGGCGAGCGGATGCGTGCGCGTCGAGCATGTCCTCGATCGCTGCACTGATCCTCAACGCCGGGTTCAACGAGTTTCCCGGATCCTGCGGCACATACGAAACGACGCGACCACGGAGTCCCCGCGCCGCGCGCTCGCTGACGCCACTCACCCGCTCACCCGAGACCTCGACACTGCCGCCCGTGAGAAGAACGCCCGGCCGCGCGTAGCCCAGCAGCGCCAGCGCGGTCGTCGTCTTGCCCGCTCCCGGACTCGCCGACGAGCCCTAGGATCTCCCCGGCCGAGACGTCGAGCGACACGTCCTCCACGACCGCGTCCCCGCCGGTCAGCTCGACCCGGAGGTCCCGCACCGCAAGCGCCGGGCCCGGTTGGGCGTTCACGCTGTCCCCCTCGCTTCGGACCGGCCGGAGCTCCGTGCGAACGAATCGCCAACGAGGTTCACCGACACCGTCAGCAGCGCGATCAGAGCCGCCGGCACGAGGATCACAAACGGATTCAGGTTCAACCCGTCGCGGTTCTCGGAGATCATCAGCCCCCAGTCCGCGTCGGGTGGCTGGAGGCCGAGCCCGAAGAAGTTGACTGACGCGACGAGGATGATCGAGAAGGTGAAGCGTAGCCCGGCGTCGGCCATGATCGGGGAGACGATGTTCGGCAGGATCTCGCGGCGCAGGATCGCGAACGACCGCTCCCCACGCGCCTCCGCCGCCTCGACGAACCCGCTGACCGACTGCTGCAACGTCGCCGTCCGGATGATGCGTGCGATCAGAGGCATCTGGACGACCGCCACGGTCGCGACGAGCACCGCCTTGCTCGTCCCCGCACCGGTGACGATCACGAGGATGAAAAGCAGCGCCGGAAACGAGATGAGCACGTCGGCGCCACGCATCAGCAGGCCGTCGAGCCAGCCGCGCGAATACCCCGCAACCAGGCCGATCAACGCACCACCCAGATAGGCGATCCCCGTCGCGAGCAGCGCGAGCCCGAGCACGCTGCGCCCACCCCAGAGGACACGGGACAGAACATCGCGGCCGAGCTCGTCGGTCCCGAGAAGCGCCGTGCCCGAAGGATCCTCGAAGGGCGTCGCAACCGTCTTGGTCGGTGAGTACGGCGCGAAGAACGGCCCAAACAGCGCGATCCCGAGCACGATCGCGAGCAGCGCCAGCCCGACCATGCCGGTCTTCGTGCGCAGGAACCGCAGTCTGCCGCTCATGCCTGAGTCCTCAGGCGTGGTGTCAGCAGGACGACGAGGAGGTCGGCGACGATGTTGATCCCGATGTAGATCGCTGCGAGCAGGAGGGCGATCGACTGCACCTCCCGCACGTCACGGATTCCGACGGCGTCGATGAGCTCCTTCCCGATCCCGGAATACGCGAACAGGTACTCGACGACGATGATCCCGCCGATCAGGTACTGCAGGTTCTGAGCGAACACCTGGATGCTCGGCCCGAGCGCGTTCCGCATCGCGTAGCGCCACACGACCGTGCGCTCGCGGAAGCCGTTCAACCGCGCCATCTGCACGTAGTCCGTGCGGAGCGTCTCGATCATCCCAGCCCGCACCATCCGCATCGACGCCGCAAGCGTCACCCCGAGCAGCGTCAGCACCGGCAGCACGAGCGCCTCCGGCTTCGACAGCGGGTTCGTCCCCGGGGGAATCAACGAGACGGGCGGAAGCACGTCCAGCCAGGCGAAGAAGAAGAGTATGAGGAGGGCGCCCAGCACGAACTCCGGTAGCGAGATCAAGAGAAGCGAGGCGATCGAGACGACGTGATCCGTCGGGCGCGTCGCGCGCCATGCCGCGAGTGCGCCGAGGACGAGCGACAACGGGATCATCAACACGGTGACGATCGCGGCGAGAATCAGAGAGTTCGAGAGCTTCCCCTTGATCTGATCCCAGATCGGGAGCGCCGTCCCCTGCGCGAACCCGGCGGCGGAGTCCCCGAGATCGCCGGTCAACAACCCGCCCAGCCAGTCGAAGTACCGCTCGACAGCCGGCTTGTCGAGTCCCATCTGCTGCTGAAGGTCCGCAAGCTGTTCCGGCGCAGCCGAGCGGCCGAGAAGCGCGCTCGCTGCGTCGCCCGGCAGAACCTCCGTGCCCCAGAACACGAGCACGGAGACCACGAACAACGTGGCGATCCCGGCGAGAAGCCGCCGGACGACAAAACGGGCAAGCGGGTGGCTCCGCCGGATGCGTGCCGGCGGAGCCACACCGAGCTCCGTGTCGAGGGCGGTGTCGCTCAGCTCTCGAGCCAGACGTCGCGGTAGTCCCAGCCGCCCAGGTTGAAGAACGCACTCGGGACGATGCCCTTCACGTTGTTTCCGGCAGCGTCCACGAGGCTCTGGTTCGCCCAGACGATGTACCCACCTTCGTCGTACTGCGTCTGCTGCACCGCCGCCCAGCGTGTGGTCGCTTCATCGGGGTTGGGGGCGCCGATCGCGTCTTGGATCGCCTTGTCGTACGCCGGGTCGCGGAAGTGCGTCTCGTTCCAGATCGCATCCGAGAGGAGCGCCTGCGTGTACCAGCTCCCGAGCCCCGAGACGGTCCAGAAGGACTGGCCGAACGGAATGTGCGTGTACAGGAGCGACGTGTCGAAGTAGGCGTTCGGGTCTTCCTTCTTCACCTCGACCGTGACTCCGGCGCCCTTCGCCTGCTCCGCGAACAGGGTCGCTGCCTCGACGAAGCCCGGCACGATCGTCGACGTCTGCAGGGTGACGGTCATGCCCTCCTGGCCCGCGGCCTTCAGCAGCGATTTCGCCTTCTCGAGGTCCTGCTCGCGGGCGGGCAGGTCGGCAAAGTACGGTAGTCCGCTTCCCGTAAGGTCGTTCCCGACGGACGCAAAGCCCGCGAGGGCACCGTTGATCAGGCCCTGACGGTCGGGAATGAGCCGGAACGCCTCGCGTACGCGCTGATCCTTGAACGGCCCCTCGTCGACTGCCATCAGGATCACCTGGATCGCGGGGCTCGGCGCGTCGATGACCTGAACGTCGCCGGATTCTTGCTGAGCCTTCGCCTGCGTGAACTCGAGCTGGCTCATCATGTCGATCTCACCCGCGAGCAGTGCGTTCAAGCGGGCAGCGTTGTCGGATATCGAGATGTCCTCCCACTCGTCGACGTACGGCTTACCCTCCTCCCAGTAGTTCTCGTTCCTCGCGCAGAGGCTCCGCTCGCCGACCGTGAACGACACGAACTTGAACGCGCCGGTACCGACCGGGTTCGCATAGTCCGTGTAGCCGTCCTGCACGATCACGGTGTTCTGCTGGATGAACTGGTCGGCGAGACGCGCGTCGGGAGTCTTCAGAGGGATGGAGAGCGTCAGGTCGTCGACCTTCTTCACCTCACCCACACGGACGTTCGACACGCTCGAGTGGGCGATGTGCTTGGGGTCGTTCATCAGGCCGAGCGTGTAGATGACGTCGTCGGCGGTGAAGTCCTTGCCGTTGTGCCAGACGACATCGGGACGGAGCTTGACCTCGTACTGCGGTCGAGTCCGAGTTGGCGTTCCACTCGAGCGCGAGGCCCGGCTGGTTCTCGAGCTCCGGGCTGACCCTGACCAGCGGGTCGTAGAGGTTGTAGTAGCGCGACGCATCGATGAACGTCGAGCCGGTCGCCGGGTTGAAGGACTCCGCCTTACCGCCGCCGACGTGGCCGACGCGAAGCCGTCCGCCCGTGACCGGGCCGCCCGCGGCTGCCGTCTCCGCCCCGCCCGTGTCCGCAGCGGCGGAGGTTGTGGCGCCGGCCGCGGTCGTCGCCGGCGTCTCACCCTCGCTGCTGCTCGTGCTGCCGCCGCCGCAGGCGGCCAGGATGCCGGAGAGGCCTGCCGCTGCGCCGAGCGCGGCTGCGCCTTTCAGCACATCGCGTCGGGAGTACTCGCGCTCGAAGATCCACATGCGCTCCCGTTTGTCGTCCGGTTGACGGTCCTTCTCGCTCATGGGTAGGTTCCCCCTCCTGGATCACGCCGCGAAATCGGTTGCGCGGTTCTATCGAGATGAGACTACGAAGTCAAGGAGTGAGTTAGGTGCAAACCACGGCCGCTGTCCTGCACGCATTTCGAGAACCGCACGCGATCGAGGAGGTCGAGCTTCGGGATCCAGGGCGGGGTGAGGTCCTCGTCCGGATCGTCGCTGCCGGAATCTGCCACTCCGACGTCGGCCAGGCCGACGGGGAATGGGGTTTCCCGCTCCCCGCGGTGCTCGGTCACGAAGGTGCGGGCGTCGTCGAGGCCGTGGGTGAAGGTGTCAGCGGGATCGCTCCGGGCGAGCGCGTCGTACTCAGCCTGGCACCGGGTTGCGGTGCGTGCGGGCACTGCGAGGTCGGACGGCCGATCCTCTGCCAGGACTCGCTCGACGCGATGGGGGAGGGCCGCCTGACGACCGGTAGATCACCGATCACAGGCCCTGATGGCCCGATCGCCGCCTACTCCCTGCTCGCCTGCTTTGCCCACCACGCCGTCGTCGCCGAGCGCAGCGTGATCCCGCTGCCCGACGACGTGCCCGCCGATGTTGCGGCGCTGATCGGCTGCGCGGTCATCACCGGCGTCGGCGCGGCAATCGAAACCCTCCAGATTCCGGCTGGTAGTCGCGGCGCGGTCATCGGCGCCGGCGGTGTCGGAGTGAACGCTATTCAGGGCGCCCGCCTGAGGGGCGCGGCGCAGATCGTCGCCTTCGACGCCTCGCTGGAGCGGCTCGAGCAGTCGGCGCGCTTCGGCGCATCCTCTGGCGTGGACGTTCGAGATGAGGACGCGCTCGCGGATCTGGTCGCACGTGCACCGCGGGAGGGCTACGACTGGTCGATCGTCACCGTCGGCTCGGTCGATGCGATGAAGCTCGGAATCGACGTGATCCGCCCGGGCGGGACCGCTGTCATGGTCGGGCTGGCCCCGGAGGACACGGCCGTGCGGGTCGACATGCTCGACGTCGTGACCTACGAGAAGACGATTCGGGGATCGGCGTACGGAACGATCTCACCGCGGCTCCTCGTGCCGAGGATCATCGAGCTCTACCTGGGAGGAAAGCTCATGCTCGACGAGCTCGTCTCGGCCCGCCTCCCGATAGAGCGAATCGACGAGGCCTTCGACCTCTCACGTCGCGCGCAGGGCGTTCGGCCTGTCCTCACGCTCTCGGACGGCGGCACGTTCGCCTGAGTCAGGCTAGAGCACGTGGTGGCGGTCCCAGACCTCCGAGAGAGTTGCCCCGGCAAGCAGGTCTTCCCGCGCGAGGCCTTCGCCCGCACACTTCTCGGCGACGATCGCGGCAACCTCGGGCGCTGCCGCCGCGGGAACGACGACAACGCCGTCCTCGTCGCCGACGATGAGATCGCCGGGCTCGATGCGAACGCCGCCGCAGTCGGCCGGCACGCCGAAGGCCTCGACCTCCGCCCGCCCGAGGGTGTCGAGCGGTGAGAAGCCCCGCGTGAACAGCGGGAAGCCGAGCTCCCGGATCTGCCGCGCATCCCGGATCGACCCGTCGACGACGGCACCGACCGCACCGCGACCCATTGCCGCACAGGTGAAGAGCTCGCCCCACAGCGCGGTCTCGACCTCCCGGGGCACGCAGTACACCGGCACCTCGCCGGGCTGTAGCGCATCGAGAGCATGGATCTCGGTCACGTACGGCGGGTCGGCCATCCGATCCGACGCGACCACGACCACGGGTAATGCACGTCCGAGGAGCAGCCGGCCGGGCTCGAGCGGCCGGATCGCCGGGTCGAGGGTATGGTCGCGAATGCCGATCCGGTCGAGCGCATCCGACACGAGCGCTGACGTGGACTGGGAGATCGTCTCGAGCGGATCCATAGACTCCCGCGGAATCTACGCGACGAGAGGGGCCGGAGCGCGATGAAGATAACGGACGTCCAGTTCCACAAGATCAACATCCCGTTCGAGGCGCCCATGCTCTGGTCGGGCGGAGTCAACCGCTCGTGGACGCGAATCGTCGTGCGGATGCAGACCGACGAAGGGATCGAGGGCATCGCCGAGACGTGCGGCGGAGACTCGACGCTGGTTCAGCTGGAGGCGCTGAAAGGCTTCTTCGTCGGCGAGGATCCGTTCGACCGCGAGCGGATCCTGAAGAACTTCTGGTACGTGCCGACGTACCACGGGAATACCGGCAAGTACGCGATCCAGGCGCTCGAGACGGCCTGCTTCGACATCATGGGGAAGGCTGCGAACCGGCCCATCTGCCAGCTCCTGGCCGGACGGTTCCGGACAGAAATCCCGATGATCGCGTACATGTTCTACCGCCTGCCCGGCCCGGACGGACGCGGCGGCGAGCAGACCACCGAGGCCATGGTCGAGGCGACGCGAGAGATCGTCGACCGCACCGGCGTCGGGACGATCAAGCTCAAAGGCGGCGTGTTCCTGCCCGAGGAGGAATACGAGTGCACGGTCGCGCTGCGAGACGCGTTCCCCGATCACCGGCTCCGCTTCGATCCGAACAGCCTCTGGTCGGTGGAGACGTCGATTCGCTACGGAAGACGCTTCGAGGAGCTCGGCCTCGAATGGTACGAGGACCCGTGCTGGGGGATCGAAGGGATGAGCCGTGTCGCGAACGCACTCGACCTCCCGGTCTCGACCAACATGTGCACCCTGCAGCTCGATCAGATCCCGCAAACGATCCGCCTCGGCGCGATCGACATCCAGCTTCTCGACCCGGCCGACTGGGGCGGCATCTCGGCCACGATGAAAGCCGCAGCCACCTACCAGACCTTCCAGATCGGGATCGGGATGCATTCGGGCGGCGAAGCAGGCATCTCGACCGCGCTCCAGCTCCAGATCGCTGCCGCGCTTCCCGTCCTCCCGTACGCGATCGACTCGCACTACCACCACCAGACCGCGGACGTCATCACGACACCCCACGAGTACGTCGACGGGTGCTTCAGGCTGCCCGACGGCCCTGGCCTCGGCGTCGAGATCGACGAGGATCAGCTTGTACGCCTCGGCGAGCTCAACGAGAAGGAGGGCGACCTCATCTTCTACGGCCATGACGATCGCAGCGAGCCGCGCTACATGGGGATGTGGTGATCGCGAGCTCCTCGCTGTCGAGCGAGGTGCCTTCCGACAGTGTAGACTGACCGGTCTACTTGACGGCTCCGACTCGTGATTCGAAACGCACGCTGATCCGCGAAGGCTCTCGGCTCATGCGCCGTGTCGGCTACACCGACTGCGGGTTGACCGAACTGCTCGGCGAGGCGAAGCTCCCGAAGGGGAGCTTCTACAACTACTTCCCGACCAAGGAAGCATTCGCGGTCGAGGTCGTCGCAGCGTTCTACGACTGGCACGACCGGCTCCTCGGCAAGCTCGTCGAGGACGTCAGCCGGCCGGCGCTCGTACGCGTCGAGGAGTACTTCCGGACACTTCTCGACGAAGCCGAACGAGCCGATCCGGCCGAGCGCGGCTGCCTGATCGCTCTGCTCGCCCTCGAGAAACCGGCGACGTCCGAGCCGATCCGGCAGGCGCTCTGCGGAGCGTTCCATCGCTGGCAGGACCGCCTCGCCGAACTGCTGCGTCAGGCGCAGGAATCGGGAGAGCTCACCGGCGAGGACGCCGAACTGCTCGCCTCGCTCCTGCTTCACACCTGGGAAGGCGCCCTCCTGCGCGCAAGGCTGGAACAGGACACCTGGCCCCTTGCGGACTTCGTCTCGACTGCCCTTCCTCGCCTGCTTCGCGCATGAGCGCTCGCCCGCGCGGCCGCTTCTACTACGGCTGGGTCATCGTCGCGGTCACGCTGGTCGCGCTCGTCATGGCTGCGGGATTCCGCTCGATGGCCGGGTTGCTGATCCGGCCATTGCAGGACGAGTTCGGTTGGAGCACCGGCACGATCTCGATCGCCGTGACGATCAACCTCGTCCTGTTCGGCCTCGTCGGTCCGTTCTCCGCCGCACTCATGGACAAGATCGGCGTGCGTCGTGTGATGGTCGGCGCGCTCGTGGCGATCGCCGGGGCTTCCGCCCTGACGACCGTGATCGACGCACCATGGGAGCTCTACCTTCTCTGGGGAGTCGTCATGGGGCTTGCGACAGGCTCGATGTCGGTGCCGCTCGCCGCGCTCATCGCGAGCCGCTGGTTCGTCGAGCGGCGCGGTCTCGTGATGGGCTTTCTGAGCGCCGGCAACGCGACGGGGCAGCTCGTCTTCCTCCCGCTGCTCGCGGTCGTGCTCTCGGCCGCCGGCTGGCGCTATGCGTCGTGGACGATCGTGATCGTCGCCCTCGGCGTCGTGGTGCCGCTCGTCGCGTTCTTCATCCGCGACCGCCCGGAGCAGATCGGGTTGCGGCCGTACGGAGCCGGTCCGGAGACGCCCGAGGCGCCGACGGCGTCGAGTGCGAACCCGTTCGCCACCGCCATGCGCGGGCTCGCGCTCGGGGCACGGTCGGGCACCTTCTGGCTACTCGCTGGAACGTTCTTCATCTGCGGGGCAACGACGTCCGGCCTGATCGCGACCCACCTGATCCCGGCCGCCCGCGATCACGGGATGGACGAGGTGACCGCAGCGACCCTCCTCGCCGGAATGGGCGCCTTCGACATCATCGGCACCACCGTCTCCGGGTTCCTCACCGACCGCTTCGACAGCCGCTGGCTCCTCTTCTGGTACTACGGCCTGCGCGGCATCGCGCTGCTCGCGTTACCGGCGGCCTTCGGTGCGCCGCAGATCGGCCTGATCATGTTCGTCGCGCTCTACGGTCTCGACTGGGTCGCCACCATTCCCCCGACCGTCGCGCTCACCGCGCAGACCTTCGGGCGGGAGAACGTCGGAGTCGTGTTCGGCTGGATCTTCGCGAGCCACCAGATAGGCGCCGCCGTCGCGGCAGGAATCGCCGGCGGGTTACGCGACTGGCTCGGCGACTACACGCTCGCGTTCATCGGCGGCGGTGCCCTGTGCCTGCTCGCGTCCGTGCTCGTGCTGCGAATCGGGAAGGGGACCCCGGCGCTCGTCCCGGCCGGACAAGCGGCCCCGAGCACATAGCGCCTAGCCGCGCGCGAGGAAGCCGCCGTCGACTGCGACCGTCGTCCCGGTCGTGAACGACGCGGCGGAGCACAGCCACACGGCCGCCTCCGCAACCTCCTCCGCGCTCCCCATGCGACCCATGGGATGAAGGGCGACAAGCTCGCGGCGGTCATCAGGACTCGTCACGGAGTCCGTCATTCCGGCGTCGATCACGCCGGGCGCGAGGCAGTTCGCACGGACTCCCTGCGCCCCGTACTCGACGGCGATCGTCCGGGTGAGCATCTCGACGCCGGCCTTCGATGCGTTGTAGGCGGAGTCGAGCGCCCACGCGCGGTGCCCTGCGACGGACGTCACGTTCACGATCGAGCCGCCCCTCGAGGCGACCAGGAGGGGCAACGCCGCCCGGCAGACGTAGAACGTTCCGGAGAGGTTGATCGCGACCGTCGTGTCCCAGCTCTCGATCGGCATCTCGCCGACCGGCTGCCACTCACAGTCGACGGATGCCGCGTTCACGACCGCGTCGAGCCCACCGAGAAGCTCGGCCGCATGGGTCACCGCCGCGTCGGCCGCGTCTGAGTCACTGACGTCCGCGGGTACCGGGAACGCACGATCCGACGGCAGTGTCGAGCACAGCTCGTCGAGCGCCGCCCAGTTTCGACCGACAGCGGCGATTCCCGCGCCCTCCCTGACGAAGGCCGATGCGATCGCGCTCCCGATTCCCCCCGCGGCGCCGGTGATCAGCGCCCGCCTGCCTTCGAGCCGCCCAGTCATACGTGAGCGACCCTACAACCCTGAGGCGGAGACGGGAATAGGACGGCGCTCAGAGCGTTGTCGATTCGGTACCGTCACGAGCGTCTTCGAGAGAAACGTCAAGCCCCGAAGGAGAGCGCATGGCAGACGCCGCACCTGATCCGCGCCGATGGAAAGCACTCGCCGTCCTCGGGGTTGCCTACCTGATGGTCATCCTCGACGTCTCGATCGTGAACGTCGCACTCCCGTCGATCCAGAAGGATCTCGACTTCTCGACCGAGAACCTCCAGTGGGTCGTAAGCGCGTACGCCCTCACCTTCGGAGGGTTCCTGCTCCTCGGCGGGCGAATGGGCGACGTGCTCGGGCGGCGCAAGCTGTTCATGGCGGGCCTCGCGTTCTTCGCCCTCTTCTCGCTCCTCTGCGGCTTCTCGGTCTCCGCTGGAATGCTGATCGGGGCCCGCGCGCTCCAGGGACTCGCCGGTGCCGCGCTCTCGCCGTCGGTCTTCTCGATCACGTCGGTCACCTTCAAGGAGGGTGCGGAGCGGAACAAGGCACTGGGTATCCTCGGTGCGATCGCCGGGCTCGGGTGCGGCGATCGGGGTGCTCCTCGGCGGCGTCTTGACCCAGTACGTGGGCTGGGAGTGGATCTTCTTCGTCAACGTCCCGATCGCCATTCTCACCTTCTTCTTCGTGCCGCGCTTCGTCCGCGAGAGCCGCGTCGACGGCATGGCACGCCAGTTCGACTCGCTTGGCGCGGTCACCGTCACGGCGAGCCTCATGCTCCTCGTGTTCGCGCTGACTCAGGCGAACAACGTCGGCTGGGGATCGGCTCGGACGATCGGCGAGATCATCGGGTCGGCCCTGCTGATGGGAGCCTTCATCGTGATCGAGCAGCGCTCCGCGAACCCGCTCGTCCCGCTCAAGTTCTTCCGCAAGCGAACGCCAACAGGCGCGAACATCATCGGGCTCGGGCTCGGCAGCATCGTGTTCTCGATGTTCTTCCTCCTGTCGCTCTACATGCAGGAGATCCTCGGCTTCTCTGCTCTCAAGACCGGGAGTCGGCTACCTGGCCGTCGCTCTCTCGGCGATCGTCTCGTCCGGAGTGGCGCAGGCGCTGACCACGAAGGTCGGCGTCAAGCCCATCCTGGCAATCGGTCTGGCGTTGATCGGGGGAGGGTTGATCCTGTTCACTCAGATCCCCGTCGACGGCTCGTACGTCGCCAACCTGCTCCCAGGGTTCCTCCTCGTCGGCGTGGGCCTCGGCTTCGCCTTCGTCCCCGTCTCCATCGCCGCCCTTTCTGGGATCCACCCGAGCGAGGCCGGGCTTGCGTCCGGGCTGATCAACACGTCCCAGCAGATCGGTGGAGCGCTCGGCATCGCGATCCTGACCACGGTCTTCACCACCCGCAGCACGAACTTGATCGAGAGTGGGACGCCGCAGCCGGACGCGTTCGTGAGCGGCTTCAGCGCCGCCTTCTGGGTCGCTGCAGCGTTCGCCGCCATCTCGATCGTCGCGACGCTCTTCCTGCTCAAGCGGACGGATCTCCAGGCTGCGCCATCTGGCGCAGTGGTCGGGTAGCACTCCCCGACGGGAGGGTCGCCGGCGCCGGCCCTCCCGCACGGGTGACTCAAGCGCGACGCGGGCAGTCCCGATGAGCTACCCGTGAGAACCGACGAGGAGCTGCTGCGCCAGAACGACGAGCTCGCTGCACTGCACGACACCACTCTCGACCTCCTCAACGGTCTCGATCTCGACGAGTTGCTCGAGGCCGTCGTCGCTCGGGCCGCTGCCCTCGTCGACACCGACAGCGGCTACCTCTACATGGCGAGCTCGACCGACGGCCGGCTCCGCGTTCGGGTTGCAACCGGGACCGCACGGACCTTCCTCGGTCTCGAGGCAACGCCCGGCCAGGGTGTCGCCGGGCGTGTCCTCGAAACCCGTGAACCGGTGCTCGTCGACGACTACGAGCACTGGTCGGGACAGCACGGAGGAATCGATGCAAGGGGATTACACGCGATCGTCGGTGTCCCGCTCGAGAAGGGCCAGGAGCTGCTCGGCGTCCTCGGTCTCCTCTCGACCGACCCCGGTAGGACGTTCGGCGCGAACGAGATCGAGCTTCTCCGCCGGTTCGGAAAGCTCGCTGCGCTCGCCATCGAGAACGCGAGGCTCTACGCGACTGCCCGCCAGGAGATCGAGGAACGCCTGCGTGCAGAGGACGAGCTGCAGGACACGGTGATGCGACTCACACAGTCACAGACCGACCTCCGGATCACGCGCGAGGAGATGATCCGACGCCTCTCGGCGGCAGCCGAGTTCCGGGACGCTGGGACCGGACGGCACGTCGAACGCATGAGCCGCTACTGCGCGCTACTCGGACGGGCGCTCGGGCTCGACGAGGACCGGTGCGAGCTCCTGCGGATGGCAAGCCCGCTCCACGACATCGGCAAGATCGCGGTCTCGGACGGCATCCTGAACAAGCCGGGCCCGCTGACGGAGAGCGAGCGACGTTCCCTCGAACATCACACCGAGATCGGGTACCGGCTCCTTGCCGGATCCAGATCGGAGCTGCTCGAGGTTGCGGCGACGATCGCGCTCACCCACCACGAGTGGTTCGACGGAACGGGCTATCCCCGGGGTCTCGCGCGCGAGGTGATCCCGATCGAAGGGAGGATCGCGGGTGTCGCGGACGCGTTCGACGCCCTGACGAGCGATCGGGCGTTTCGACCTGCGTTCAGCGTCGAGGCGGCCTTCCGGCTGCTGGAGGAGGAGCGCGGCACGCACTTCGATCCGCTCGTCCTCGACCTCTTCCTCGGTGCGAGGGACGAGGTCGCCGCCATCAGGCACGGGTTCGGCGAAGGAGACAGGAGGCCGCTCGAGGCCATCGATCCGCGTCGCCGGCGCCGCCGAGCCGAGCGCGCGAAGGAGTTCCCAGTCGACTGCTTCCTACCCGAGCACCTCGAAGGTGCGGCGGAGGAGGCTCAGGCGATTCTCGGCCTGACGAGCGACGATCGACAGGCGATCGACGCGGCGCTCACCCGACTGTGCCAATCTGCAGGCCCCGACCTGCTCGCAAGCGTGTACGTGCGGGATCTCGAACGACTCTGGCTCGTCTCACAGCACGGATACGGCGAAGTCCGCGACGGCTTCCCGCTCGATCACGGAGTGATGGCACGCGCCCTCCGGACGGGGAAGGTTCAGTTTCTCGCCGAGGCAAGCTCCGACCACGACTTCGTGCCGGCGACGAGCGATCTGCTGTCCGAGGTGGCCATTCCCTTCGGTGACCGCCTCGGTGTCCTGAACGTCGAGACCAGGCGGCTTCGCCTTCCGCCTGAGGCGGCAACCGTCTTTGCGGGTCTCGCACGGGCGCTCGGGGCGCGCGCAGCGTCGATGCGTGCGGATCTTGGATTCGACCTCGCGGCCCTCGCGCGACTCTTCGTCTATGCCAGCTCGCTCCGTGGCGTCGATTCGATAGCCGAGTTCGCGACGCGAACGCTGGGACGCCTCCTCGATCTCGAGGCTGCCCAGCTCAATGTCGGGCGCGAGGGGACGGGCTACATGCTCGCCAGCTTCTGGCGAACACCCGAGTCCGCACTACAGCCGCTCGAGGCGGCCGATGTCGAGCGCCTGGCCGGACTCGTCGAGTCGGGTGAGACCGCCTACAGCGTGCTCGACCCGCGGGCCGCCGGTGTCACGGCCCCTGAGGACGGCGTGCAGAGGTTCGTCGTGTGGCTGCCCCTTCTGGTCGGCGGCGAACAGATCGGAGCGCTCGTCGGCTGTGCGTCGCACGGCCTCACGATGCAGCACGCAAACGCCGAGGCGGCGACGCTCTTCGCCCCGCACGCCGCCGCCCTCATCGACGTGGCCCAGGCGTTGCGGCGGGAGCAGCGGGCCGCCGCCACGGACGCGCTGACCGGGCTCCTCAACCGCCGCGGATTCGAGCAGCGCTTCCAGGAGGAGATCCAGCGAGCCGAGCGAGCCGACCGCGAGCTCGCCGTGATCATTGTCGACTGCGACGGTCTCAAGGCGATCAACGACCGCGGCGGCCACGAGCTCGGTGACAACGTCCTGCTCTCGGTCGCGAGGTGCCTCCGCGCCGGCAAGCGCTCGGGAGACATCGCCGCTCGACTCGGGGGAGACGAGTTCGCGGTTCTGCTACCCGAGATCGATCCGCCGGGTGCGCTCGCTGCGGGAGAGAGACTCAGGGCAAGCCTGGTCGAGAACACACTCGGCGGCCAGCTTGTCACCGCGACCTTCGGGATCGCGTCCTACCCCGCTGACGGGCGGACGAGCACTGACCTCCTGCGCGCGGCCGATCAGGCCCTCTACGCGGGAAAGGCCGCTGGGCGGAACCGTTGTCTCCTCTTCGGGGATGCGGTCAGCGCCAGCGTCTGACGCTCCACGTCGGAATCGGCCATCTTGCCAGGCTGAATCGCGCCTGCAACTCTTTGGACGTGACGGACGATGAAGTCGACCTGATGTTCCAAGTGCTATTCGACATCAGTGCCGACGTGCGGAGAACCGTCGAGCTCCTCGAGGAGGACGAGCATGGATCCGAAGAAGAAGAAGAGGATTGACGAGCGCATGGCGCGCTGGATGGAGACCGATCCGACCATGCGGCGTCTGCGCGAGCGAATCGAGTCCGGCCGCGTCCGGGTTGAGGAGCGCGAGCGGCTCGAGCGCGAGGGCGGATCAGGCGATCGCAGCGAGTAGACGCCGGGCCGCTGACTCGATCGCCTCCGGCCCGTCGGTCTGCCCGAGCTGGACGGTCGATACGCCGACTCCCACGGCTCCGGCGTCGAGGAAGGAGCGGGCCGTCGTCTCGTCGACACCGCCCGTGACGACGATCTCCACATCCCGTAGGGGGTTCAGCACCGCCGTGAGATAGGCGGGGCCGACAACCGCGCCGGGAAAGAGCTTCACGAAGGTCGCCCCCTGCTGCCACGCGGCGTCGATCTCGGTCGGGCTGAAGCAGCCGGGTACCACCGGGACCCCGGCCTCGAGCGCACGCTCGACGACAGCCTCGCTGTAGCTCGGGCTGACCAGGAACTGCGCGCCGGCGTCGATCGCGGCGTCGGCGTCCTCGACGCGCCTGACCGTCCCAGCCCCGACCGTGGCCCCGCCGCGCTCGCGCCAGCGAGCAATCGCGCCGAAGGCGCCCTCGCTGTCGACGGTGAACTCGATCGATGTCAACCCACCGCGCAGCAATGCCTCCACGGTCGGGTCGACGGTCGCCGGCTCGAGTCGGCGAAGGATCGCAACGAGCCTGTCACGGCGTACCGCCTCTGCGACCTCCCCGCCACGCAGACGCTGCGCCGCGCTCAGCTGACCGATTGCCATGTCGTCTCCTTTCGCATCCCCGGCTTCGTATCGTACGCACGGTGGAGCGAGCTCTCGGAATCGACATCGGAGGAACCAACGTCAAGGCCTGCATGCTCGAGCTGCGCGACCCTCCGACGCTCGTCTACCAACAGGTGATCGCCACACACGCAGATCAGAGGGCCGCGGGGGTTCTCGACTCCGTCGAGCGCGAGGCGCGCAACGCCATCGACGCGGTGGGCGCGGTCGACCGGATCGGCGTCGGGGCCCCGGGGCCTCTCGACCTGGCGGCAGGCCGCTCGCTTCGCATGCCCAACCTTCCGGGCTGGGAGAACGTCCCGATCGTCGCCGAGCTCGAGCGCCGGCTCGGCCTTCGCGTGCACCTGATCAACGACGCACGCGCCATGACCCTTGCCGAGCACGCCCTCGGCGCCGGCTCGGGCACCGACACACTGGTCTGCTTCGCGCTCGGAACAGGAGTCGGCGGTGGGGTGGTCGTCGGCGGGCGGCTCCTCGACGGGCTCAACGGAACAGTCGGGGAGCTTGGCCACCAGACGATCGAGCGCCGGGGGCGGCGGTGCCCGTGCGGCAACCGGGGCTGCCTCGAGCAGTACGCTTCCGGGCCCGCCATCGCGCGGGCCGCGCGCTCCAGGACTGCCGCAGAGGCAGCACGGGCAGCCCGTGAGGGCGATGCGCGAGCTGGGGCGGCGTTCGCCGGAGCCGGGGCCGCGCTCGGGGTCGCGATCGCGAACGTGGTGCTCGCAGTCGGCCCGGAACGAGTCGTCATCGGCGGCGGTGTCGCAGGGGCAGGCGATCTGCTGCTCGACCCCGCTCGCCGCGAGTACCTGTCCCGGAACCGCATGATGCCCGCCGAGCGGGTCGAGATCCTCCAGGGGAGGCTCGGAGCCCAGGCCGGGGCGATCGGCGCGGCCCTGTGGGCGGCTCGCGCCGTTTGAGGGGTGGTACGCTCCCGCGGCCCATTCGCGGCCGGAGGTTGACGTCCAGATGGTGTTCCAGCTCCAGGCGATCGATCGTACGAAGCTCTACGCGTCCATCGTGGAGCAGATCCTCGAAGGTATCGAGTCGGGGGCGTTTCCGCCTGGCAGCGCACTCCCGGCCGAGCGGATTCTCGCGGCTCGCCTGGGAGTGAGCCGGAGCTCCGTCCGCGAGGCGATCAGGGTCATCGAGCACGCGGGCCTGCTCGACGTCCGCACGGGCAGCGGCACGTACGTCACGGATCCGGGACCGCCCAAGGTCGCGATGCTTCGAGCGCAGGCCGCACTCAAAGGCGAGCAGAGCCCGATCGACGTGATGGCTGCCCGCAGAGCGGTCGAGCCGACGTGCGCAGGGTCGGCGGCGGCGCAGCGCCACGCGCGCGACGTGGACGCAATCCGGGCGAGCATCGATTCGCAGTCGCGACTGCTCGACGCGGGAGAGGATGCGGCAGCAGCCGATCTCGACTTCCACCTCGCGGTTGCCACCGCGACGCACAATCCGGTGCTTCTCATGCTCGTCGAGCGTCTCGCCGAGATCATGCGACGCTCTCCCTGGTCCGACCTCAAGCACGCCTCTCGGCGAGATCCAGCGGGCGGCGAGCGAGACGTCGAGGAACACCGTGCGGTGCTGGCCGCGATCGAGCGCCGCGACGGCTCGAAGGCAGCGCGAGCGATGGAAGCGCATCTCGGATCGGTCGAACGCGACCTGCTCGAGCAGGTCGAGTAAACTCGCGATCGGTTCGGTGGCCGGACCAATTTGGACATGGACGCAGACTAGACTCGATGATCACGAGGAAGGGAGTTGCATTGGGCCGGATTGAGCCACGAGGTGTGATCCCCGCGATCCCGACCCCGTTCACCGCCGACGGGTCGCAGGTGGACGAGGACGCCCTCCGTCGCGTGACACGCCATGTCGTCGACGCGGGGGTTCACGGGATCATGACGACAGGCGGGACCGGTGAGTTTCCACACCTCTCGCGGGACGAGCGCCGCCGCGTCGCCGAGGCGGTCGCCGACGAAGCCGCGGGGGCGGTGCCGATCTTCGCCGGCACGGCGGCGTGCTCGACCGTCGAGGCAATCGCCCTGATGGAGGACGCGGCCGCGGCCGGTGCCGACGCCGCAATCCTCGTTCCGCCGTTCTACTTCCCGCTTCCCGACGAGATGCTCTACGGCTTCTTCGAGGACGTAGCAGCTGCGGACGTGCTCCCGGTGGTCGTCTACAACAATCCGCTCTACACCGGAAACCCGATGCGCCCGTCGCTGATCGCGTCGCTGATGGAGGTCGAGAACGTCATCGGGCTCAAGCAGTCCGCCGACGATCTCGGGCAACTGGTCGAGGCGCTGCGTCTCTCGGAGGCGTCCGGCCGTTCGCTCTGCACGGGGATCGACAGCCAGTTCTACGCCGCGCTGTGCGTCGGGGCGCAGGGCATCTTCTCCACCGCCGCGGCGATCGTCCCGGCCCAGATCGTCAGGCTGTACGACTTGCAGCAGTCCGGCGATCACGCAGGCGCAGCGGCTCAGCACCGGCTCCTGCAGCCGCTCAATCGCTTCCTCGAGTACGACCCCGGCTATGTGTCTCCGACGAAGGAAGCCCTCGAGATGATGGGCATCTCGTGCGGCCCCGTCCGCCGGCCGCTCCCGGACTTCCCCGAGAGCGAGCGGCCTGCCCTTCGGGACGCCCTCGTCGCCCTGGGTGCCCTCGAGGCGGTGCCCGCGTGAGGCTCGTCACCTTCGAGGTCGGCGGCCGGTCGGCTATCGGCGCGGTCGACGGGCGAGAGCGTCGTCGATCTCCGCTTCCCGGGAGACATGGTCACGTTCGTCGCGGGAGGCGACCAGGCGCTCGCCTGGGCCGCGAGCAAGCTTGCAAACCCGGACGGGGACGCCCACCCACTGGGCTCGGTGAAGCTCGTCGCGCCGCTCGTCCCGCCGGTCATCCTCAACTCAGGGCAGAACTACTGGGATCACCGTGACGAGAAGCCCGAGGTCGACCAGAAGGAGCCCGAGTTCTTCCTGAAGACGCCGTTCGCCGTGATCGGGCCGGACGAGCCGGTCCTCTACGACTCGATCGTCACCAAGAAGCTCGACTACGAGGTCGAGCTGGCGGTCGTGATCGGAAAGCCGGGACGCCACATTCCGGTCGAGAGCGCGCTCGACCACGTCTTCGGCTACACGATCGCCAACGACATCACCGCCCGCGACCGCCAGGCCGTTCCGCATCCGCAGGGAGGCTGGGAGTATGCGCTCGGACCCGGGAAGAACTTCGACACGTCGGCGCCCCTCGGCCCCTGGATCGTCACGCCCGACGAGATCCCCGACCCCCAGAACCTGCAGCTGCGCACCTACGTCAACGACGAGATCCGCCAGTCGAACTCGACCGCGAAGATGATCTGGAGCGTCGCCGAGATCGTGGCGTTCTTCTCACACTTCTATACGCTGCAACCGGGCTTCGTGCTCGAGACGGGCACGCCAGGCGGCACCGCGTGGGCCACCGATCCGGAGATCGGCGGCAAGCCGTTCGAGCGAGACGACGTCATCCGCAAGGGGTACCTCGAGGTCGGCGACATCGTTCGTGTCGAGATCGACGGCATCGGATCCCTCTCCAACCCGATCGTCGCGGCGCCAGCGCCGCAAGCCGAAGGAGGAGTGCAATGAGCCTGCTCATCCCCGACACACCGACCCTACTCACCAACTGCCGCCTGATCGACGGACATGGCGGTGAGCCGGTCGAGAACACCGCAGTCAAGGTCGAGGGCAACCTGATCACCGCCGTCGGACGAACCCAGGACTTCGGTGAGAGCCCGAACGGCAACATGCGGGTCGTCGACCTCGAGGGCAAGACCCTCATGCCCGGCCTGATCGAAGGTCACTTCCACATCTCGTTCTGGGGTGTGCGCGAGTTGCCCGATCTCGACCTCAAGCTCCCCGCGGAGCGGACGACGGTCTACGCCGTGAAGAACGCCGAGCTCGCTCTGCGCTGCGGCTACACCGGCGTCGCGAGTGCCGGTGCGCTCCACCGGATCGACGTGACGATTCGCGACATGATCAAGGAGGGCGTCATCGCCGGGCCCCGGATGGCTGCGTCCGGCCGCGACATCTGCGCCACGTCCGGGATGCTGGACTGGAACCCGTCCTTCTGGAAGCTCGGCATGGACGGGCTCGCGATCTTCGCGGACGGCATCGACGAGGTTCGCAAGGCGGTTCGCCAGAACATCCACGAGGGCGCCGACGTCATCAAGCTCTACGTCACGGGCGAGGGCCTGCTCAGGCCCGGCGTGCCTCCCGAAGAGACGATGTACTCCTTCGAGGAGATCGCAGTCGCCGTCGACGAGGGCCACAAGCGCAACCGGCAGATCGCGGCCCACGTCCGCGGGAACGACGGGGTCAAGCTCTGCGTGTCGGCCGGCGTCGACGTCCTCGAGCACGCAACCTATGCCGACGACGAGGCCGTCGCGATGATCGCCGAGCGGAAGGACGACATCTTCGTCGTGCCGGGCCTCGGCTACCACTGGGGCATCCTCGTGAACGGCGAGGCGTGCGGAATCCCGCCCGAGGTCCTCGCCGCGACCGAGTACCAGGAGGAGTGGGAGCTCGGCTGTCAGGCCATGGACAAGCTGCGCCAGGCCGGCGTGCGTGTCGTCCCCGGCGGCGACTACGGCTTCGTCTGGTGCCCCCACGGCCAGTACGCGAAGGACATCGAGCTGTTCGTCACCGACATGGGCTTCTCGCCGATGGAGGCCATCGTCGCCGCGACGAAGCACGGCTCCGAGCTCCTCAGGCTCGAGCACGAGTGCGGCACGATCGAGGAGGGCAAGTGCGCCGACATCCTCGTCGTCGACGGCGACCCGCTGGCTGACATCGCGATTCTCCAGGATCGCTCGAAGCTCGCCATCGTGATGGCCAACGGCAAGGTGATGGTAAACACGCTGGGTCTCACGCAGGAGTTGACGCACATCCCGGACTACCTGATGGACATCGAGCACATTCAGAACGCGAAGGCGGCCGTCCCGACGATGCCGACAGCGGCGGAAGTCCAGCACTAGAGCACGCGCCTGCTCTCAACGGGGCCGGGCGTCGCTCGGCCCCGTCGCGTCACGGAGGAACTGCATGACCGAGATCGCGATCAACGGCTACCGCGCCTATGTCGAGGAGTTCGGCTCCGGCTCACCGGTCGTCCTGGTGCACGGCCTCGGCGGCACGGGAACCGACATCTGGAAACGCCAGCTCGCCGATCTGGCGAAGGAGTTCCGCGTGATCGCCTACGACCTCCGGGGCTCGGGCCAGAGCGAGGTCACGCAGGGGCCGTACAGCATCGACATCCTCACCGAGGATCTCCGGGCCGTCGTCGCCGCGCTCCGGCTCGGACGGGTCGCCCTGGTGGGTCACTCGATGGGCGGCTCGATCGCGCTCTCCTACGCCGCGCGGCATCCCGAGGACGTGCTCGCGCTCGTCGGGATAGGAGCGCCGGCGGAGCTCCCGGAGCAGGGACGGGCGGGAATGGCGACGAGAGCCGAAACCGTCGAGGCGGAGGGCATGGGAGCAGTGGCCGAGACCGTCGCGACGAACGGCGTCTCCCCGACCTTCCGGGAGCACAATCCGGAGGAGTTTCAGGAGTTGATCTCCATGCTCGCGGGTAACGATCCGAACGGGTATGCGGCGCAGTGCAGAGCGCTCGTCGGCCTCGACCTCGTCGGGCGGCTCGGCGAGATCTCCGCACCCGTGCTGCTCGTCTCGGGCGATCGCGACGGCGTATCCCCACCGGCCGTGACCGAGGCGAATGCCGCGCTCGTCCAGCACGGACGTTTCACGATCGTCGAGGACTGCGGGCACATCCTGACCTGGGAGAAGCCCGACGCACTCGCCGCTGCAGCCTGGCCGTTCCTGCGCGAGAACCGCTGACCGCGGGCGGCTTGCCCGCCCCGGCAGCTGCTGCTACGGTTAGGGGGTCGCCAAGGACGGCGGCAAAACCAGGGCATGACGCCTCGGGAGCGCGAAGAGCTCCTGGGGCTTTTTTTGTGGTCCGACAGGAAAGGAGCGACGATGAGACCGACTCACCACGAGGCCGAATCTCGTTGGCCCACGGCTCGATCGATCGTCTGCCGCGGCTGCGGCTACGGGATCTCGCTTCCCCGAGCATCACTTCCTCACTGCCCGATGTGTCGGCGCCACGCGTGGACGCCCGAGCTCGATTCCGCCCTCCGTCTCAGGATCGAGGCCGCGTGATCCCGCAGGGCATCAAGGACATCTTCGGAATCGATACGAGCGGCCGGCCGCTCGTGTGCCGGCGGTGCGGAACCGGGACGACCCTTTCGCGGGCCCCGCTGCGGCACTGCGGGATGTGCGGCTCGCATTCGTGGACGACCCCGGAGCTTGCCTCTCGGCGGCTGAGATGACCCGGCGCTATCGAGCCGAGTCGGCCACGAGCTCGACCGTCGTGAAGCGGAGCACCGTGTCGCCGACGTTCGTCAGGTCGTGGATCATCGTCTCGCCCGCCGGGATGTCGTGGAAGACGACCTCGTCCAGCGGGCTGTCATAGATCGCGCCGCTGCCGTCCAGGGCGCCGACGCGTGAGCTGCCCGCTGCCTCACAGCGGTAGAAGTAGCTCGTCCGGTGGCAGTGGAACGGAAGTCGCTCCCCCGGCTCGAGGGTGATGTCCCACACGCGAACCGCGCCGTTCTCGAAGAGCAGCCGGCTGCCGACCTGGTAGTTGGTCGCCGCGCGAGCGATCTCGGCTGGATCCATCAGTCGACCTTCAGGCTCACGATCTCGAACGGGCGATACGGTACCTCGATCGCCCCGGCCGCGATGAGCGCTGTACCGAGATCGTCCTCGAGCAGGTTGCAGAACCGCACGGCCTCGAACGGGAACCCCAGCCGAACCCTGGCCATCCCGCTCGAGCCGTGTGACTCGTAGAGGCGAAGCACGAGAGCGTCCGAGTCCTCCGCGCGCTTGACGGTGTCGAGGACGAGGTTCGCATCGTCCACGGCGATGAACGTCCCGACCGTGAGACCGCCCGGGGCCCAGACCACCGGGGCGTTGAAGCGGTGCGCCTCGGCGACGACGCCCGCCTCCCGCCAGCCGCCAGCGTGCGGCATGATCGCATAGGAGATCGCGTGCCGGCCGCGATCGGCCTCGGGATCGGGCGAAGTCGGTGCGCGGAGCAACGACATGCGCATCGTGCGTCCGTAGGTCGACCAGCCGTACGTCGCCCCGGAGAGGAGCGCAACCCCGAAGCCGTGCTCAGAGAGATCGGCAAATCGATGCCCCGGGACCTCGAACCGGGCCAGGTCGTGGCTCGTCGAGTAGTGGGTCGGCCTCTCGACCACGCCGAACTGCATCTCGTAGGTCGCCGACTCGGATCGCACGACTGTCGGGAAAGCCACCTTGAGCAGCCGGTGCTCCTCGTGCCAGTCGATCTCGTTGTGGAACTCGAGCCGGCGAGCGCCCGCGTCGAGTCGAACCGTCTGGCGCAGCGAGCTTGCCGCACCGATTGTCCGATCGAAGACGACCTCGGCTCGAAGGGGCCCGGGACGGGTCATGAAAACGGAGTCGGCGGGCGCACACACCGTTCCCGTCTCGAGATGAAACGGGTCGATGTCCCATGCGTCGAACGCGGTCGGCCGGTCGTCGTAGAGCTCGAGCCGGTTGCCGGCTTCCGCCAGGGCCTCCCTCCCGCTCTCCTTCTCGATGAGGCTCAGCAGCTCGCCTCCCCGCAGGAGGGTCGCCCGCAGCGCGCCGTTCTCCAGCACGATGAGCTCGCCGACATCCGTGGCGGTCACCGAATCCGGAGCTGACCCGATCGTCCCGGCTCCGTAGCCCGGACACTCGACCCAGGAAAGCTCGCCGCCCGGCGCCTCGACGATCTCGCTCCGGTCAGCTGTGATCGTGTTGACGGGCGTCGGGCCGTCGCCGCTCGAGAGCGCATCGAGCGCGGCCGCCTTCATGCGCTCGCCCTCGGACAGGATCCATGCGTAGTCCCGCTCGGCGTCCTCGTAGACGAGCCCGATACTCGACCCCGGCAGGATGTCGTGGAACGCATTCAGACAGAGCCGTTGCCATATCCCCTCGATCTCAACTGCGGGATACGGCGCCCCATTCAGCTTGTGCGCGGCGGCGGCGAGAAACTCGACGTCGTGCAGAAGCTGCTCGGAACGGCGGTTCGCGCGCTTCGTCCGCGCCTGGCTCGTGTAGGTCCCCCGGTGGTATTCGAAGTAGAGCTCGCCGACGATGGTCGGTAAATCGGCGTTCTCAGCTTCGAGCCGCTCGAAGAACCCGTCGCTCGTGCGAATCGCCGTCCTTGGAAGCCCCTGCAGGTCCCCCGCACGCAGGAGCGTCTCGATCATCTTCGGGGTCGGTCCGCCGCCTCCATCACCCCACCCGAACAGCATCAGGCTCTCGCGCGAGCGGGCGTGATCCTTGAAATTGCGGGCGTTGCGGGCGAGATCGGCGACGGATGCCTCCGCGTTGTACGTGTCGGCGGGCGGGAAGTGCGCGACGACTTCGGAGCCGTCGATGCCCTGCCACCGGAACGTGTGGTGCGGGGGCGGGTTGAACCGGTTCCAGGAGAGCTTCTGGGTCAGGAAGCGGCCGATCCCGGCGCCGCGCATGAGCTGCGGGAGCTGGCCGTTGTACCCGAAGACGTCAGGCTGCCAGAACTCGCGGCACCGCCCGCCGAGCTCGCGCTCGAAGAACCGCTGGCCGAGGAGGAACTGGCGGACCAGCGCCTCGCCGGACGGCAGGTTGCAGTCCGGCTCGACCCATGTGCCCCCGACCGGAATCCACTGGCCGCGCTCGACGCGCTCACGGATTCGTGCGTAGAGATCGGGATTGCGCGCCTTGACCCACGCGTACTGCTGGGCCTGCGAGCAGGCGAAGCGAAACTCCGGGTACATGTCCATGTACCGCGCCTGGGAGCTGAACGTCCGAACGCACTTGCGGTAGGTCTCGGCCAGCGGCCACAGCCACGCGGTGTCGAGATGGGCATGGCCGATGGCCGACAGTTCGTGTGCCCACGTGCCGTTCCGGTTCGCGAGGAGACCGGCGAGGATCTCTCGGGCCGGCCCCCAGGTCGATCGGTCACCGGCGTCCCAGACGTTGCAGAACCGGTTGAGCTCGGCGAGAAGCCGCCCGGCCCAGGCAGGATCGAGGCCGCGCTCGTGCTCGGCCTCGAGCTCCCGGAGCATCGCGAACTCGAGCCAGAGGCTCCACGCCTCCTCGTCGAAGAGCGCGATCTCGCAGCGGTCGAGGACGACCGGCTCGAGCGCTGGGTGCGGACGGGGAAGGCTGCCGAACTTCCCGTTGCACGCCACCTCGACGAGCAGGTCGAACCGCTGCCCGGGCGCGGCGCTCTCGGCAAGGACGGCGTCCGGCCGTTCGCCTTGCGAGCCCGTGTTCAACCCCTGGACGCTTCGACCGTCGATCCAGAGCGTCGACTCGGACCCCGTCACCCAGAGAAGATCCACCCGGCGCCCGGCCCACTGACGCGGCGCCGTCGCCTCGATCTGGAACCAGTACGTCGCCCAGAGCGGCCCGAGCTGCCGGCCGAGCTCGACCGGCTCGAAGTCGAGCTCCTGCGCCTCCTCGACCGAGATTCGATCGACTCGCGGGCTGATTCGCAGCACGTCGGGCCGTCGCGTCTCTGGATAGACGAGCGCCCGCAGCCGATCGGCTGTCTGCCTGAGCCGATCGCGCGTGTAGCGCGGATGGCGGAGCGTGACTCGGGTGATACCAGTGCCCTCGTCGGTCATCTCGGCGGCAGCGATAGGGCACTCCTCGCGTGCGCTCAGTCCGACAGATACCCCGTCGCGTCGAGGGTCTTGCCGCGGCGAGCCGCCTCGTCGAGGACAGCAGGCGCCCAGGTCAGCCGGCCGGCGTCCGTGCCACCGACGATGGCCAGAAGGTGCGCCTCCTCGTCGCCGGCGTTCCGGAATGCCCGCCACACGCCGGGCGGGACCGAGCAGACGTCCCACTGCCCCAGCACGACCTCGTTCTCCCCATCCTCACCGTGGGCGATCTGCCATCGGCCGGTCAAGCCCATGAACACCTCGACGGTGGTGTGCGTATGCAGCCCGCATCCGTGTCCGGGAGCCGCTCTGATCACGGCGAGATGGAAGCCGTCGGGCGGAATCGCGGGCGTGTCGCCACGGTCCTCGCCGACGTTCGGGCCGATGATGCTCCAGATCGTCCGGGCGTTGCCGGGAATGACCGTGTCGACGAAGAGACCCTCGTTCCCCTGCAACTCGTCGAAGTAGGCGACGCGACCCTCGAGCGGATTGACGTTCACGAGGGCCAGCCTAGTACGGTTCTCCCTTCCGCGCTCTTCGTGCGTCCATCCCAACGGGGTCGATTAGGCTTGGGCCGTGGCCGACTACGGCGATCAACTTCGCGAGACGTGGCGCGCCGGCGGGCCGACATTCGGCGGCTGGTGCAGCATCGCGAGCCCCTTCTCCGCCGAGGTCGTCGCCCAGTGCGGCTTCGACTGGGCGTGTGTCGATCTCCAGCACGGGCTGGCGGGGCTCGAGACGGTGGCGCCGATGCTGCAGGCGATCTCGCTCTCCGGCATCCCCCCGCTCGTCCGCGTCCCGGCGAACGAGCCGTGGCTCGTGATGCGCGTTCTCGATCTCGGCGCTGCGGGTGTCATCGTTCCGCTCGTGTCGAGCGCAGAGGAGGCAGAGCGTGCTGCCAGCGCCTGCCGCTACCCGCCCGACGGAATCCGCAGCTACGGTCCCGTCCGGGTTTCCTCTCGGCTCCGAACTGATGCTGACTACGCGAACGGGCAGGTCGTCTGCATCGTGATGATCGAGACGCGCGGTGGTGTCGATCAGCTCGACGAGATCCTCGCGGTCCCGGGCGTCGACGGGATCTACATCGGCCCGCGCGACCTCGCGCTCACGCACGACCTCACAGCCGGGCCCGAGGTCGAGGCGCTGATCTCCCGGATCCTCGAGGCGTCGCTGCGGGCGGGCGTGCCCGCCGGAATCCACACTCGCTCCGGCGCCGAGGCCCTCGCCTACGCCGACGCCGGATTCGCGTTCTGCACGATCGCGACCGACCGTGAGCTGCTCGCGCGTGGTGCCTCCGCCGAGCTCGCGACCGCTCTCGGACGCGCCCCCGAGCCCCGGCCACCGGCCGACCCGGCGCTCCGTGCGATGGTCTCGTACCTCTCCACCTGATGCCGACCGTCCAGGCGGAGGCACTCCAGCGCTCGATCGGCGACGTACTCGGGGCCGCGGGGTGCCCGCCCTTGACGGCCGCGATCGTGGCCGAATCGCTCGTCCTCTCGAACCTCAAGGGGATGGACTCACACGGGCTGATTCGTGTCGCACAGTACGTCGGCGAGATCGAGTCAGGCCGGACGCGCCCGGACCGCGACCCGCACGTCACCGAGCGCGACGGGCAGATTCACGTCGACGGCGGCTGGGGCTTCGGTCCGGTTGGCGCGCGACTGGCAGCCCGGCTCGCGGCCGAGCGCGCCCGGGACGCAGGGGTCTCGCTCGTCACCCTGTCCGGCGTAAACCATGTCGGTCGCCTCGGCGAGACCGTCGAGCGTGTCGCGGCGGAGGGTTGCCTCGGGATCGCCTTCTGCAATGGCGGCCCTGCGGGAGGGCGGGTCGCCGCCTTCGGAGGCCGCGGGCCTCTCTTCGGCACGAACCCACTCGCATACGCAATCCCGAACCCGCCGGACGCGCCGATCGTCGCCGACTTCTCCACCGCCGCGACGGCTGAGGGCCGCGTGCGCCTCGCAAACCAGAACGGCCAGCGAGTGCCGGACGGCTGGATCGTCGACGCCGACGGGGAACCTACAAACGACCCGGCGAAGCTCTACGAGGGCGGCGCCATTCTCCCCGCAGGGGGGCACAAGGGTTACGCCCTCTGCCTGCTCGTCGAAGTGCTGGGGGGCCTCATCGCGGGCGCAGGGTGCGCCTCGCTCGGAGTCGATCCAGGGAACGGGCTCGCTCTGATCGCGATCCATCCAGCGCCGGACGGCGTCGGCGAGGTGGCCGCAGCCGTCCGCGCGGCGCCGCCGGCACCCGGAACCGACCGGATACGCCTGCCGGGCGATCCGGAGCTCGACACCGAAGCACGGCGACGTGTCGAAGGAATCCCTGTCGCGGACGGAACGTGGGCGGAGTTCGTTTCGACCGCGTCGCGCTACGGCGTCGCCGTCACGTAGCCACCGTCGACCTGGATCGCCGACCCGGTGACGTACGAGGCAGCCGGCGAGAGCAGGAACGCGGCAACGCGACCGAACTCCGCAGGATCGCCGTAGCGACCCAGGGGCACAGCCGCGCTCGACCGGGTACGGATCTCGTCGACCGAGACGCCCTGGGCCTCGGCGCGGCGCTCGTCGACCGCCCGCAAACGGTCGGTGTCGATCTTGCCCGGAGCGATCGAGTTCACCCGGATCGAGGGGCCGAGCTCGATCGCGAGCGAGTTCACGAGTGCCGCGACGCCGGGCCGAAGGACGTTCGACGTCGCCAGGCCCGGAATGGGGACACGAACCGACGAGGAGGTCACGAACAGGATCGACGCGCCCTCTCGGAGCTCCGGCCGCAGCGACCGGATGAGGCGGATCGGATGGGAGACGAGAAGCCGGAAGGCGAGGTCCCAGCGGTCGTCCTCCGTCCCCAGAACGTCGCCGGGAGGAGGGCCACCGGAGTTGACGAGAAGGCCATCGATCCCGCCGAGCCCGCGCACCGCGCTCACGACCGTCTCGATCCCCTCGACCGTCTCGAGGTCGGCCGAGCAGGGAGTCGCCGCGGGGCCGATCTCGGCGGCGGCGGCTTCAGGCTCCCGCGACACGAGCAGAACCCGCGCTCCCTCGGCGACGAGCGCCTCGGCAACACCCCGCCCGATGCCCTTGCTGGCACCACCGACGACGAACGCCTTGCCCTCGAGGCCCAGGTTCACGTCAGCGCTCTGACGCGGTCGGCGAACGCGTCGACTTCCGCTTTGCCGTCGAGAGCACCGAGCTCGAGGTCGTAGACCCGTGTCTCCCCCGGGTCGAGCTCGATCAGCTCGCCACGCTCCCGGGCATCGAGCCGGCCGGCCGTGCGGTTCGTGCAGGGCTCGATACCCACGACGTAGGTGCCTTCGCCGAGCATGCGCCACATGAAGTGGAATGGGAGCTGATCAGGCCGGTAGACCTCGTAGGCACCGATTCCGAGCCGGTGGTTGACGATGCCGACGGGTACACGGCCGTCCTGCTCCAGCGCGTTCTCGTGTTCGAAGACCTGCTCGACGAACCCAGGCGCCGGAGGATCGAGCGTCGTATAGCCGTCGACCGGATGATCGCCGCGTGCCTCGACGACACGGGCCGGAACGAGCACCTCCGAGCCTTCGTCGACGACCGGGAAGCCGACGTTCACGTGGTACAGCAGCATGTGCGGCGTCCTGTCCCAGCCGACGTTCTCGACCTCGTCGTGAATCGTCAGACGTGACTCCCCGACCCGCGCCTCGATCCTGCGCCGCAGCATCAGGTGCTCTCCGAAGACGGCCGCCTGCAGGGTCTCGCCCTCGGCCCAGAGAACGCATTCGTCGCCCTCCCAGCGCTCCCCGTAGCCGACCAGGCGGGCCGGGCGGTTCGAGAAGCGGCCGTGGAGCGGGAACTCCTCGGTCTGCTTCGGCGGGTAGTGATACTGGGTGGCCGTGTCCTCGGCCATGAAGAGGGTGTGGTCGATCCCGCAGGTCGTGAGGAACCCCCCGCCCCAGTTGCGCATGAAGCCGAGGTCCTTCCACTCGTAGTACCAGGGCCCGGCGAAGCCAACGCCGGAGTCCCAGGCGAGCGATCGTCCGGCGAGCTCGCACCGGCCGATGTCGAATGCGCGATCGACGAGGACGTCGAAGGCGAAGCCTGTGCCGGTGCGGAACTCGAGCGCCCGAACGCCGCGCTCTGCCCCGTCGGCGAGCTCGACGAGGCGCACGCCTGCAACCTGCCCGAGCCGCCCGACCCGGCGCAGGAGATCCACTCGGGACGATGTCTGTCCGTAGAGGTCGGGCACGGGCGAGGAACCTACCGGACCCCGGCGTTCGACTCGCCGACCGAACGCGAGGCCGGCCCGGCGGCCCCGTAGATCGCGTAGCCGCCGTCGACGACGAGCGTCTGCCCCGTGACGAACCCCGCATCCGGCGACGCGAGCATGACGACCGCACGCGCTACGTCGTCGGGATCGGCGAGCCGTCCGGCCGGGATCCGGTCGACGACCTCTTGCTCGTCGAGGATGCCGTCCCGCATCGCAGCCTCGACCATCCGTGTCCGGACCGGACCGGGCTCGATCGCGTTGACCCGTACGCCCCGCCCCGCCCACTCGACGCCAAGGATCCTGGTCAGCCCGACGACACCAGCCTTCGTGGCGCCGTACGCGGCGCGGCCGGGAACCCCGACCTCGGCGCCCGTGACCGAGGCGATGTTGACGATGACACCACGCCCCGCCGCAAGCATGCGCTCGCCGACGACCTGGCAGCAGCGGAAGACTCCGCTCAGATTCACGTCGAGGACGAGCGCCCAGTCGTCCGCGCTGAGGCGCTCGGCCGGCGCGATCCGGTTCACCGCCGCGTTGTTCACGAGTATCGTCGGCGTCCCGAGCGAGATCTCGATCTCGGCCACCACGCGCTCGATCGACGCACGATCGCGAACATCCATCTGGATCGGAGCGCTGGCGAGCCCGGTGCGAGCCACGCGCGCTCCCTCGCGTTCGAGGGCGTCCGCGATCGCGAGGCCGATTCCCTGGGCGGCGCCCGTCACGATCGCGACCTCGCCCGTGAGCCTCGTCACAGCGCCTCCTGCCGGCTCTCGTCGCAGCCGTCCAGGCGCGCCGACACCCGCTGAGATCGGAGCACGCCGGCCGCATGCATCGTCTCCCAGGTCGTGATCGAGGAACTGAAGAGGCGGAGATCCGACCCTTCCGAGAGCGTTCGAGCGCGACCGATGACGAGCGGCGTGTCGAAACGAATCGGAACGTCTCCGCGCATCACGCGACAGTACGCAGGTCCGTCGACGCTGTCGAGCGCCTTGTGCAACCGACGTGATCTCCGTCGCGTCCCCGAGAAGGCCGTCATTCCGGGAGGCGCTCTCATGGTCGACACGTCGTCGATCGCCTGATGTGTCGGACCGCCCGGTGTCGTGAGCCCCGGCGGCGCGCCGCCCCTCCATCCCGGCGCCGCGCCGCGCGTGCTCCTCGCCTGGGAGCCGCCGGAGCTGGTAGACGCACTGCTTAGTTCAGGGCCCAGCCGCCGTCGATCATGATGGTCTGGCCGGTGATGAAGCTCGATGCGTCGCTCGCCAGGAACACCACCAGGTTGCCGATGTCGTCGGGCGTTCCGCGGCGCTTCAGGCTCTGCTGCTCGAGGATCCAGGCGTTGTACTCCTCGGGGTTCGGGTGGATCTTCTCGGCGTCCGTCGGGAAGGCGCCGGGCGCGATCGCGTTGACGGTGATCCCCTCGGGGCCGATCTCGCGCGCGAGGGCGCGCGTGAAACCGATCACCCCGCCCTTGGACACGACGTAGTCGAGGAGCATGGGAAGCCCGATGAAGAACGTGATCGAGCTGAGGTTGACGATCCGGCCGTGCCCCCGCGTCTTCATCGACTCGTGCGCGGCACGGGCACAGAGGAAGTAGCCCTTCACGTTCGTCGCCTGCACGGCGTCCCACTCCTCCTCGGATATCTCCGTCCAGGCCCGACGCGGGTAGATCGCGGCGTTGTTGACGAGCACGTCCACGCCGCCGAATTCGCTCGTGACGGTCGCGGCCATCGCGTCCACCGAGGCGGCGTCGGAGACGTCGGCCGTGACGGCGATCGCCGTACCGCCGACCTCCGTGATGGAGTGGCACACCGCGTCGAGCGGGTCGTCCGGCCGGCCGACGACGGCGACGGCCGCCCCCGCGCCCGCAAGGGCTCGGCAGATGCTCGTGCCGAGCCCTCCGCCCCCTCCCGTGACGATCGCGACCCGGCCGTCGAGCCTGAACGGGCCGCCGTCGGTCACGTCGGCTCGACCTCGACGATCGCCACCGCACGCCCCTCGGCAGCCGACCGGTACGCGGCCTCGATCAGTCGCATCGTGCCGAGGTTGTCGCGTCCCGAGATCTCGGGCTCCGAGTCCGTCTCGACCGCCTTCATCAGCTGCCCCATCGTCCCCTTGAACGCCTGCGGGAACCAGCGCTCCTCCCACCGCGGCCGGTGCCAGGTTCCCTCCTCGGATCTGAGCGTGTAGTCGATCGTGCTCGGGCTGCCGTCCGGATAGTCCGGCCAGCCGATCGTGCCCTTCGCGATCCCCTCGCTGCCTTCGACGCGCCACTCGATGCGACCGTCCGACCAGGTGAAGCAGTCGTCCGAGCCGATCGCCCGCAGGCCGTCGGCGTACTCGAGGATGTAGAAGGCCATGCCGTCGTCGTGCTCGAAGTCCCAGCTCGGATCGTTGCGCACGCTGACGAGGATCCGCTCCGGCTCACCGAACAGGAACCGGAAGACATCGAGATGGTGGATCGACATGTTCAGGATCGCGATGCGGCCGTATCCACGGATGAACTCCTGCCAGTGGGGCCGCGCGTTCATCACGATCTGCGCGACGACCGGCGTACCCATGTGGCCGTCCGTCAGCAGCGTCTTCAGGGCACGCATCGACTGGTCGTAGCGCATGTTCTGGTTGACGCCGAGCTTCTTGCCGGCGGCGTCGCAGACTCGAACGATCTCCCTCGCGTCGGCGAGGGTGGCGGCCAGCGGCTTCTGGGCCAGGATCCCCTTCACGTGATCTCGCTTGCACGCCTCCCGGACGATCTCGAGTTGCGCGTCAGGGGGGTAGGCGATGTCGACGATCTCGATGCGAGTGTCGTCGAGAAGCTCGTGCCACGTCTCGTACACGGTGCCGATCCCGTGCTGCTCGGCCGCGGTGCGGGCGTGCTCCGGCGTTCGCGATGCGATTGCAACGGTGTTGAACCCAGCCTCCTTGTACGAGACGAGGTGGATGTCGCGCACGATGAATCCCGCGCCGATCACGCCGATCGCGTAGTCGGTCTTCGACCCGAGCTCGGGCCCGGTCTTGAGGTCGATCTCTGCCATCGCGAGGCCTACGTGACGAGCGGTCGAACGCCGAGCTCGTGCATGATCTCGGCCGTTCCGTCGTAGGCCTGCTGCGCCCATTCGACGATCTTGTCCGGGTCGGGGGAGTACTCGAGCTCGATCGAGACGGTTCCGTCGTACCCCGTATCGCGGATCGCAGCGAGGTACTCCTTGATCGGCGTGACGCCCAGGCCCGCGGGCAGGTCGCCGTGCACCTTCCCGTCGCAGTCGGACAGGTGGATATGCCCGATCAGCCCGGTCAGCTCCTTCACGTCCTCGAACGACGCATGCGAGAGGTGCAGGTGCGAGATGTCCGCATTGGCGCGGACCGCCGGAACGTTCACTTCCTTCACGAAGCGAACGAGCTCGTGGACGTCCTTCAGGAGCGCCTCCGAGAACGGCTCCAGCTCGAGAACGACCTCGAGCCCCTTGGACGCCGCGTACTCACCCGCCTGGCGCACGGCGTCGACTGCCATGTCCCAGATCGCCGGGCGCGGGAACACCTCGCCGTCCCAGTAGTACTCGCCGACGACGAGCAGGACGTTGCGGGCGCCGAGGTACGCGCCCTGGTCGACGTACCTCTTGATCCGGTCGAGAGTGAA
The DNA here is from genome assembly GCA_963710975.1 of uncultured Thermoleophilia bacterium. Lineage (GTDB taxonomy): Bacteria > Actinomycetota > Thermoleophilia > Gaiellales > Gaiellaceae > JBBQXH01. The sequence continues at coordinate 401,401 of CAVQCG010000005.1, forward strand.
ACGCTGCACCGAGGGGTTGAAGTCGACGAGCCCGAAGGCGACGCAGACGACGGAGCGAACCTGCAGCCCGACCTCCTCGCACGTCTCCTTGATCTCACGACGCTCCTCGTCCGTCAGGTCGAGCGGGTCCTCGAACACGTCGTACGTGTCGAATCCGATCGCCTTTGCCTTGCGGATGCCTTCCAGCCGGTCGATCTTCGTCCCGAGCCAGGTCGAGCTGATCATTCCAAGTTCCATGCGTGCCTCCTTGCGAGGTGGTTGTCGTCGGCCGCGGTCAGCCGGCCGCCCTCCAGGTGAGGCCGTCGGGCGACTCCTCCGCCCGGCCGGCCGCGACGAGCTCGCGCAGGTGCGCCCGCAGGGGGCCTGCGAGCTCGTTCGGCATCGACGTGAACGGCCCGAGCTGCGGGTCGGCGAGCTCGAGCGCGCGCGCGAGGGTGAGCTCACGCTCTTCGATCGTGATCTCCTCGATGACGGCGCGGGCCTCACGGACGAACTCGATGGTGTCGTCGAGAAATCGGTCGACGTCGGTTCCCTCGAGGACGTCGTAGTGCGCCGTCAGGAGCCGCTCGGGCTCGAGGGTGATGAGCAGACGCGCCGATGCTTCATACGCGGCGGCGTCGAAATAGGGCGGCGGATGAATGACGTTGCCCTCGGTGTCGAGCAGTCCCCTTGCGACGACCGCGTCGGTGATGATCGCGGTCCGCGAGCGCGGCTCCCACAGACCGATATGACCAGCGCTGTGGCCCGGCAGGTGGAGCACGCGGACTGAAAGACCGTCTCCCAGCCTGATCGCCTCACCGCCGGTCAGGCCCACGTCGACGGGCACGTCCGGGCCCATCGCATCCCGGAGCCAGGCGGCTGTGTCGGGGTCGTAGCCGACCCCGTGGGCCGCGTACCATCCGTACCGCTCGCGGAGAATTCTCTCCCGATCCTGGATCCACGGCACGTCGGAGACGTGAGCGCAGAAGAGCGCCCGCGGTGCGACCTCCCGCATGGCTCCGTTGCCGCCGAAGTGATCGACGTCGGCGTGCGTGTTGACGATCAGGTCGATCCCGGCCGGGTCGATTCCCGCACCCTCGAGAAAGGGCAGGATCACGTCGCCTGGTGTCTCCTTGACGCCGGTGTCGACGAGCAGCGTCCGCTCCCCGCGGAGAAGGTACTGCGAGAACGGGCGGGGCCCGAGGACCGATTCGATCCGGTGAATGCCGGGGACTATCTCCATCGCCGTCCGTTCATGGCCGTCCGGGCCGAATATATGCGGCCGTCACTCGCAGCGTCGCCAGAAGCATGTGGCACCCCGCGTCACGAGTAGTCGAGATAGACGGTCTTCGTCTGCGTGTAGAAGTCGGCGACCGCGCCGAGCTCCTTCGGGCCGAGACCGGACTCCTTGAGGCCACCGAAGGGGAGATGGTTCTCGGCACCGATCGGGGGTTTGTTGATGTGGACGACCCCAGCATCCGTCTCGTGCATGAACCGGATGGCGGCGTTCAGGTCGCGGGTGTAGATCGACGACGAGAGGCCGTAGCGAGTCGACGTCGCGACGTCGAGCGCCTCGTCGTAGTCGGCCACCTCGAGCACGGGAAGGACCGGGCCGAAGACCTCCTCGTTGGCAATCGTCATCGAACGGTCGACCCGGGCAAGGAGCGTCGGCTCGAGGAAGTAGCCGGCGCTCCCGTTGGCCGGGCGGCCACCGCCGACGACGACCTCCGCCCCCTCTGCCTTCGCCCTGTCGATCGACGCGAGGACATCCTCGAGCGAGGCCTCGTCGACCATCGGGCCGATGTCGGAGTCGTCCTCGTCGCCGGGCCCGACCCGCACCTTCCTGGTCTCCTCTGCGAGTAGCTCGGTGAGCCTCTCTGCGACCGGACGCACGGCGACGATCCGCCGTGGAGCGGTGCAGCGCTGGCCGGTCGTCCCGTAGCTCGCCATGACGCAGCCCTTCGCAGCACGCTCGAGGTCGGCGTCCTCGAGCACGATCACGGCGTTGTGCCCGCCCATCTCGGCCTGCACCTTCTTGCCGAGCGCGGCGGCCTTGACGTTGATGTCGACCCCGACGGCCGTCGAGCCGGTGAACGAGATCGCCTTCACGCGCGGGTCGGTCACCATCGTCTCCCCCACCACCCGGCCGGAGCCGAGCACCAGGTTGACGACGCCTTCGGGAAGCCCGGCGTCGTGCAGCGCCTGGACGAGCGCGATTGCACACAGCGGCGTCAGCTGAGCCGGCTTCAGCACGACGGTGTTCCCGCAGACGAGCGACGAGCCGAGCTTCCAGCTCGGGATGTTGAGCGGGAAGTTCCACGGTGTGATCAGGCCGACGACGCCGAGCGGCTCGCGCAGGGTCAGACCCAGCATCCGGTCGGACTCGGTGGGCGCCGTCACACCGGTGATCGAGCTTCCCTGATAGCCGATCCAGGCCATGAATTGCATGACCCTGGGAACCTCGCCCCGCGCCTCGGCGAGCGTCTTGCCCTGCTCGCGGGTGATCAGCCGCGCGATCTCCTCCTGGCGCTCCTCGATGATCCGCGAGGCCTTGACGAAGATCTGCCCGCGGCGGATCGGCGACATGGCCTTCCACGCGGGAAACGCGTCGGCCGCTGCTGCGATGGCCGCATCGGTGTCGGTTGCCGTCGACAGCGGCACGCGTGCGAGCACGTCGGACGGGTTGGCCGGGTTCAGGTCGTCAACCGCGTCCTCGGTCGATGCTCGCACCCACTCGCCGGCGATGAAGTTCTCGAGCGTTTTCATTCGTGCGTTCTGGCATGTCCGACGTTGCCATTCAGGACGATGCCTCCGTCGACCACGAGCTCCATTCCTGTGACATACCGGGACGCGTCCGAGGCGAGGAAGACGAACGGGTCGGCGATCTCCTCGGCAGAGGCGATGCGCCCGAGCGGGATCCGCTCGTTGTACGTCGCGCGCACCTGCGGCGTGTAGGCGACCTGGTTGAGCGGTGTGTCCGTCGCCCCCGGCGAGAGCGCGTTGACCGTGATCTGCTGCGGCCCGAACTCGACGGCGAGCGTCTTCGTCAACCCGAGGATCCCGCCCTTCGCGGTGACGTAGGCGGAGAGGTCGGCAATCGGCTGGATGTCGACCACCGAGGTGACGTTGATCACGCGCCCGCCGGTCCCCTGGGCAACCATCTGCTTGATCGCCGCCCGGCAGCCGTAGTAGTAGCCGTGGAGGTTCGCCGCCAGGAGGCCGTGCCAGTCCTCGCTCGACATCTCGAGAAACGGCTTGACCATCAACGCCGCGGCGTTGTTGACCCAGACGTCGAGCCCGCCCCAGTCTGCGACGACACGGTCTGCGAGCTCCTGCACGTGCATCGGGTCGCCGGTGTCGCCCTTGAGGACGAGCACGTTGCGGCCGGCCGCGCGAATCGCCGAGGCGGTCTTCTCCGCCTCGGCGTCCGCGCTGCGGTAGGTGAACGCGACGTCAGCCCCCGCCTCGGCCAAAGCGATCGCGGCGGCAGCACCGATGCCCTGGGAGGCACCGGTGATGACCGCCCGCTTGCCGGTGAGGTCGTACGCGCTCATATGGTCCGATATGTCAGCTCCTGGCGCTGGCCGGTCTCGTGCGAGCGCACGATCGCGTCGCAGATCTCCGCGCAGCGGTATCCGTCCTCCATCGTCGCGCCACGCGGGCCGATGGGAGTGTCCTCCTTGATGCACGTCAGCAGGTGGAGCAGCTCGTGGACGAAGTTGTCCTCCCACCCGATCATGTGCCCGTGAGGCCACCAGTGCTCCCAGTACGGGTGGTAGGCCTCCGAGACGAGCACGTTCCGGAAGCCCTGGGCATGGCTGCCCGGGGACGAGTCGACCATGTTCACGAGGAGCTCGTTCTGCCGCTCCGAGTCGAAGAGAAGCGTCCCCTTGGAGCCGTTGATCTCCCAGCGCATCTGGTTCTTGCGACCGGCTGCGAAGCGGGTCGCCTCGTAGGTTCCGATCGCGCCGTTCTCGAACTCGACCGTCGCCTCGAAGGCGTCGTCGACGTCGACGGTGCCGCCGGGCCGCTCCTTGATGAACGTCCGCAGGACACCGTTGACCGCCGTCGGGTTGCCGACGAGGTAGCGGGACTGGTCGATCACATGCGCGCCGAGGTCGCCGAGCGCGCCCGAGCCCGCTATCGACTTGTCGAGTCGCCATACCTTCGGGAACTGCGGATCCATGATCCATTCCTGGTGATAGCGGCCCCGGAAGTGGTAGATCTCGCCCAGCTCGCCCGAGTCGATCATCTCCTTGGCAAGACAGATCGCCGGGTAGAAGCGGTAGTTGAAGGCGGTCATCGCCTTCACGCCGTGTGCGGCGACGCCCTTCCAGATCTCGAAGCTCTCGTCCGCGGTTCGCCCGAGCGGCTTCTCGCAGATGATGTGCTTCCCGGCGGCCGCGGCCGCGATCGTCGGCTCGAGGTGGACGTCGTTCGGCCCGCCGTTGTCGAAGACCTGGACGTCGGGGTTCGCGACGACGTCGCGCCAGTCGGTCGACCACTTCTCGTAGCCGTACCGGCGCGCAGCCTCCTTGACAGCCTCCTCGTTTCTCCCGCTGATCTCGACGAGCCTCGGGACGAACGGCGGCGGCCAGGTCATGTACGCGATCTTCTTCAGCGCGTTCGAGTGCGCCTTGCCCATGAACGCGTAGCCGAGCATGCCGATCCCGATCGAGGGGATGTCCCCCTCGGAGGCGGCCTGCGCCCATCGTGACGAATCCGACCTGTGGTTCCTCAGCCATCTTGTCTCCTCCTAAGTCTGCGGTACGCGTGCGCCGCCGCTCGCCGCGTGATGGGGGTCGCGGCCGGCCGAGCCGCTGCTCAGCCCAGCAAGCCACCAGGCCGTCGAGTCGGGCCCGAGCGGCTTCTTGATGATCAGCGGCTTCAGGAACTGGATGCACTGCTCGCATCCGTCCTCCTCGGACATGACCGGATCCTCGTGCTCGAACGAGAGCACGTAGTCGTAGCCGACCTCGAGAAGCGCCGTCATGACGCGCTTCCACTCGACGTCGCCCCAGCCCGGGACGCGGTAGCGCGCTGCGCGGTCGGGCCGCTGCCACGAGCCGCCGCTCGTGACGCCGTCGATGTGGAGGATGTCCTTCTGGAGCTCCCAGTCCTTGGCGTGCGCGTGGAAGATCCGGTTGCCGAACTTCTTGATGAATACGACGGGATCGATCATCTGCCAGATCAGGTGGCTCGGGTCGAAGTTGAAGCCCCAGTCGTCCCGGTCGAGGCGCTTGATCGCCTCTTCGGCCGTGTGGACGTTGTAGGCGATCTCGGTCGGATGCACCTCGTGGGCAAACCGAACGCCGAGCTCCTTGAAGCGGTCGAGGATCGGGCTCCAGCGCTCGACGAAGAGCTCCCAGCCCTGTTCGTAGATCGCAAGGCGCTGCGGCGGCCAGATGTACCAGCTCTCCCACACCGTCGAGCCGAAGAAGCCGCAGACCGTCGGAACCTCGAGCGCCGAGGCGACCTCGGCGGTCTTGATGATGTGCTCGGTGCCGAGCTTGACCATCTCCTCCTTGTCGGAGGTTCCGGCCCACTCATCGAGGCTTGCGTCGCTGAACGGCAGCACCATCTGCGAGAAGAGATGGTTCGAGAGCGCCGAGATCTCGAGGCCTCGATCGGCGAGCGCCTTCTTGACGCCCTTCCCGTACGCCGGATCTTCGGCAGCGCGGTCCGTGTCGAAGTGGTTCGATCCCCTCCACGCCGCGAGCTCGACCATCTCGTACCCGAGCCCGGCAGCGTAGTCGGCTACCTCCTCGAGCGGCTTGTCGTTGTAGAGGACGGTGAAGAGCCCGATCTTCATGCTGAAACCTCCCTGTGGTGGTCAAACGCCCCGAACCTACACGATCGCCGCGGCCGGTCACCCCAGACGCGGATCGAACACGATCTTGATGCCCCTCCCGGCCCGGAGGTCGGCGAATACCCGCTCCCACTCGCCGAGGGGTACGACCTCCGAGACCAGCGCCTCCAGCTCGATCTTCCGTGAGTCGACCAGCGCGAGGGCCTGCCGCCACGACCTGGGCGTCGACGCGAACCCCGAGGTGATGACGAGCTCCTTCTGGAACACGTTGTCGAGCGGCACCGTCACCGGCTTCCCGAAGACGCCGATCTGGACGTAGCGCCCGCCGCGCCGAGCCGCGTCGAGGCACGTCGAGGCGCCGCCGGCCGCTCCCGAGCACTCGATGACAACGTCGGCCGAGCCCGTCTCCGGCGCATGCGTGGTGTCGAACCCGAGCTTCCGGGCGGCCTCCAGTCGAACCTCGTCCTGCGGCAACCCCACGACGAGGACATCGCCGCCGAGCGCTCGGGCAACCTGGGCCGCGAGAAGCCCGATCGGCCCGGGCCCGGTCACGACGACGGCGTCCCCGGTCGTCACCTTCGGTGGGTCGAACAGGCAGTTGCACACGCACGCGAGTGGCTCGAAGAGTGCAGCGGCATGGTCGCCGAGCCAGTCGGGAACGCGGTGCAGGTTGCGCTCGGGGACGATCACCTGGCGCGCGAAGGCACCGTCGACGAACGAGCCGATCGAGCGCCTGTCCGGGCAGAGGTTGATCCGTCCGTCGCGGCACCACTCGCAGACGCCGCACGTCGAGAAGTACGTCTCGGAGACGACCCGGACGCCCAGCCAGTCCGGATCGACGCCGGCACCCACCGCGCTGACCACGCCGCAGACTTCGTGCCCCATGGTGACCGGCGGGATGCTCCGAAACTCGTCCGCCTCGATGTGCAGGTCTGTCCCGCAGACGCCTGCTCCGAGTACGTCGAGCACGACCTCGCCCGCCTCGGGCTCCCGCGGCTCCCGCTCGGCGATCCCGACGTTGCCCGGCCCGGGCGCGAGCTTGGTGAGTCCCTTCACGACATCCTCGGCGACACGTTGGTTTCTACGCGAGCGAGGTGGCGGTGCGGTCCCGGATGACCTCGGTCGCGAGCCCGAACGCGGGCCGCGAGCCCGCGCCGATCCCGATCTCGCCCGAGTACGGGTGGTCGGCGACGAAGTCCCAGTCGATGTCGACCCCGAGGCCCGGACCGGTCGGCAGATCGATCACGCTGTCGTGCACAGGCGGCGGGTTCGTGACGAGCTTCTCCTGGATCTCGTTGTAGGTCCTGTCGTACTCGATGATCGGCGCGTTGCTCGAGGCGGCCACGACGTGGAGGTTCGCGGCGATCGTCAGGGCGTCCGAGAACGTATGCGGGATCGCATGCAGGTGGAACGAGCCGGCGAGGTCGAAGATGCGCTTCGCCTCGCTGATCCCGCCGCACCGCGAGGCATCCGCCTGCACGACGTGGATCGCGCTCTTCTGGAAGAACGGCAGGAAGTCCCAACGCGTGTACATGTTCTCACCGGTCGCGATCCTGACGTCGAGCCTGTCGGCGAGGAACGCATGCCCGTCGACGTCGTCGATCGAGAGCGGCTCCTCGAAGAACGGCACGGCGAGCTTCTCGAGCTCTCGGCCGACGCGCAGCGCGAGATGGCGGGTGTAGCACTGGTTCGCGTCGACGAGCATGTCGACGTCGTAGCCGACCTCCTCCCGTATCGCCCAGAGCGACGCGATGTCGTTCTCGACGTCGAGACCCACCTTGACCTTGAAGGCCCTGAACCCCTGGTCGACGAAGGCACGCGCCTGTGCGGCCGCCCCGGACGGCGTGTCCCAGTACACCGAGCTCGAATAGCAGGGAACAGGGTCGTGAAACGCCCCGCCGAGAAGCTGGTAGACGGGCGCTCCCAGCGCCTTGCCCTTGATGTCCCAGAGCGCGATGTCGATCGCCGACAGGATCGCCACGCCGACCGAGCGCGCGCCGTGGACACGGATGATCGACCCGTAGTAGATCTTGTCCCAGAGGTATTCGATCCGGTGCGGGTCCTCGCCGACGAGCGCCGCCGCGAACGTGTTGTCGCAGAGGGAGGCCACCGAGCCGAGGTCGAGCGAGGCGCTGCCGAACGAGCAGGGCCCGTAGCCCGAGATGCCCTCGTCGGTCGTCAGCTCGACGAACGCGGCCTGGCGGCGGAGCTTGTAGCCGGCGCCACTCCGCACGCGGTACTCCTCCGGGATGACCGTGTCGACGATGTGGGTCTTGACGCCGGTGATCCTCACCCTGCCACCACCCGGTAGAGCTCGGCGAGATCCTCGGGCGTGACGGGTCTCGGGTTCGTGGTGATGTTGCGGCTCTTCATGGCGTCCTCCACCAGGGTCGGAATGTCGAGATCGTCGGGGTCGAGCCCCCAATCACGGAGCGTGGCCGGGAGCTCGACCGATCGGAGAAGCTCGCGGACCGCGTCGACGCCGCGCTCCGCCGCCTCGGCAGGGGGCAAACCGTCGACGTTCGACCCCAGCGCAGCGGCGATCTCCGCGAGCTTGGCCTCGCAGGCAGGGCGAAGGAAGTCGAGGCCGGCGGGCATGAAGATCGCATTTGCGACGCCGTGCGGGACACCATGATGGGCGGTGACGGGCGTCGAGGCCGCGTGCACGATCGCGTTCGCATTCATGTTGAACGCGATCCCCGTCATCGTGCTGGCGAGCGACACCTGGCCGATGGCGTCCGGATCGCGGTCGTACACGGCGGTCCTGCAGGTTCGCGCCGATCATCCTGATCGCGCGGATGTTGATCGCATCGAGAAGCGGATCGGAGCCGAGGTTCAGGTAGGACTCGATCGCGTGGGCGAGCGCGTCGGCGCCGGTCGCGGCGATGATGTGCGGTGGAGCGCTGCGTACGAGCTCCGGATCGACGATTGCGACCCGGGCGGCAAGATTCCGGGCGGCGCAGACCACCTTGAAGTGCTCGGCCGGATCGGTGATGACGACGACGAACGTCACCTCTGCACCCGTTCCGCAGGTCGTCGGGAGGCACACGACCGGAGGGCCCGGCCTCGGCACGAGATCCTTCCCGCGGTAGTCCCAGATCGAACCGCCGTTCTCGATGAGCGCCGAGGCCGCCTTGGCGGCGTCCATCGAGCTGCCACCCCCCAGGCCGACCAGACCGTCGCAGCGTTCCTGACGGTAGAGCTCGACGATCTCCGCAAGGTTCGTCGTGGTGGGGTTCTGCTCGGTGTCCGTGTAGATGGCCGATTCGAGGCCGGCCTCGCGGATCCGACCTGAGATGGCGTCGACCAGACCTGCGCCGGCGACTCCACGATCCGACACGACGAGGGCACGTGTCACCCCGAGCTCGGCAAGCCTCTGCGCGACGTCCTTCGACGCGCCGGGCGCGTAGAAGATCCGCGTCGGGCACTCGAAGAGATGAACGCTGTCCCAGGCCATGTCCCTAGCGGTCCACTGTTCGGAGCAGTGCCACGGCCCGGGACGCTACCAAGCCTCGCGATCCAGCGTCAAACAGGACTCGAGCGAGAGTTCGGAGCAGCACCGGCGCGCGCAGCGAGGACGCGGGAGGCCCCACCCCGGATGTGCAGTGCGACAGCTTCTTCCAGTGCGTCGACGTCCCGCTTCTCGAACGCGTCGATGATGAGACCGTGCTCCTCGTTGATGTCGCCGAGGTCGGGCACACCCTGGCCGTGCCTCGTCCGGGCGATCAGCGCATCGTGGTAGAGGCCCCGGAGCGCGTTCACCAGATAGCGGTTCCCACTCGACTCGACGAGAACCTCGTGGAACTCCTGGTTCATTCGCACGAAGGCGGTGAAGCTCCCCGAATGCGTGTCGTATCGGGCCGCCGCGATGCGGGCCTGGATCGCCCGGAGGCGCTCGATCGACTCCTCGGGCGCCCGGTCGCACCCGAGGCGGGCGGCCGACCGCTCGATGGCCTCCCGGGCCTCGAACGACTCGGAGATCTCATCCGGCGTGGGATCTGCGAGGACGGTGAATCCCCGGAAGGGCGTCGAGTCGACGAGGTGCTCTGCGCCGAGCCGCGTCAACGCGTCCCGAACCGGTGTCGCGCTCACGCCCAGCTCGCGGGCCAGCTGGTCGATCACCAGCTTTTCCGCGGGTGCGTAGTGCATGTCGAGAATCCGCTCGCTCAGCGTGTCGTAGAGCCTGGTCGGCGAGGCCGCTACGGTCGATGGGCGGACGTCGGGCCACGGCGCAGGATCGTAGATCCTACAGGATCCACGACTCCTCCTGCTTGCAGGTGAGACCGAGCTCGGCTCTGACGATCTGTGTCCCATCAACGAGGCTGCGGAGCTTCGCGAACGCGACGTCTGGTGGGCGGTGTTCTCGATGCCACTCCGCTCGACGAACACGCCCGGGTTGTCCAGATCGATTCCCGAGAGCGCGTTGGCGAAGCGGTTCGAGTAGCTCTCGCGCCGGATCTCCCCGTCGGTCACCACGTCGATCCCGGCCCGCTCCATGTCTCGGACGGCGAGCGTCGTCGCATCGTCCTGTGTCTGCTCGAGGAACTCGGGCTCCACCCGCCACAGCTCATGGGCCTGCGCCCGGGGTGGCGGGCGCTTCCGAAGGCGATCGCGATCGATTAGCCAGTCCGGCTGCGGGTAGCTGCCGACCACCGTGGTCGCAAGTACGATCGGCGCCGGGGTCACCCGCGCGCATGGCCGGCGGCGGCCCCATGGCGTAGAGGCCGAGCACGAACTCACGATTGCGGCGCACGATGACGGCTGCGGTCGCGCGCGCACCCTCGACGTCGCCGTCCTCGATCGCGTCGACGAGGCTCCGGTGCGACTCGACGCTGACGCGCAGGTCGCCGAAGCGGCGAATCGCCGCCTCCGCCCCGAGCTCCATGTCCTGCTTGAGAAGCGACCGGATGTCGAGCATTGCACGGAGGAGGTATCGGTTGCCCGCAGCCTCGGCCAGGGCGATGTGGAACTCGACGTCTGCCTCCGGGTAGTCGTACGGGCTCGCCGCCGCCTCCTCCATCACGACGATGCACTCGCGCAGCCTCGCGATCTGGTCAGGCGTGCCCTGCTGGGCCGCCAGCGCCGCAAGCTGAACCTCGATCACTTCCCTCGCCTCGACGAGCTCCTCGACCTCCCTGCGTTCGAGCGGCCGACTGGTCGTCGTATTGCCGAACTCGACGACGCGATCGAGCGACTGACGCGGGATCGACCACGAACGTCCCCCGGCCGGCATGAGTCCGGACGAGCCCTGCGCTGATGAGCATGCTGATCGCCTCCCGTACCGATCCGACGCTCACCGAGTAGATGCCTGCGAGCTCGCGGTGGCCCGGCAGCTGCGACCCCGGCGCGAACTCACCCGATGCGATCTGGCGGCGCAACCGGGCGGCGATCGCCGCCGGGACGTTCTCCCGCCGGGCAGGCCGGGGGGCGCCGGACTTCACGAGCGTGCCACTGTTCGGAGCGGTGCCACCGCCGCTGACGCTAACAAGCACGCCGATTCGACGTCAACTATTGATGATGAACGAACGTTTCTCGCTGGACAAAGCGATGGCGCGTTGGTATTAGTGCCGAGCCCTGCGGTGATCGGAACACGCTTGACGTGAGCGGGCCTGGAGGGTTAGAAATCGTTTTCAAGCATGGCTGGGGAACGTAGTTCGGGAGCGACCGGTGACGACCGGTCGGGAGTTCCGTACCGAGGAGGAGGCATGAAGAAAAAGCTCGAGAAGATGAAGGATGCACTGCCCGGCGAGGAGCTACTGAAGCGGCCCATCAGTCGCAAGCAGTTCGTCGCCGGTGCCGGTGCAACCAGCTTCGGACTGCTGCTCGCCGCGTGCGGCGGCAGCTCGAACGAGACCGCGACGACCGAGGCAACGGCGACGACGGCCGCCGCCACGGACACGGGCGCTGCCGACACGGGCACAGCCGCGCCCGTCGGTGAGGCCCCGCTGAAGGAGGGTCTGGCCGACGGCATGTACGGCGGCCCGGTGGGCTTCCCCGGCGCCGAGCGATACCAGTACCCGCTCGACTCCGAGGAAGGCCGCGCGATCTCGGCTCTCCGGCAGATGAAGCAGGACGGCACGGCGCCTGACACGATCATCGTCCAGACGCTCGACTTCGCGAAGCCGCAGTTCACGACCGGGTTCGAGACGCCGGACGGCAACGGAGCTGCGATCGTCGACCTCTTCGAGGAGGAGACGGGGATCAAGATCGAGTTCGTCGAGACCACGCCGGCCGACGAGTACCAGACGAACCTCCGCAACGCGTCGACGAAGAACGGCAGCTTCGACGCCGTCACCTCGGCGATCGAGGAGATGGGCGACTTCGCCGAGGCGGGCCTCCTCCTGCCCCTCGACGACTACGTCACGAAGTACCAGCCGAGCTGGAGCGATCCGACGTACGGCTACGCGGGCGGCGACACCACCGTGACGCTGTTCACGCAGTACAAGGGCATTACGTACTTCGTCGCGTTCGACAACGACACGCAGCCGTTCATGTACCGCTCCGACCTCTGGGAGGACCCGACCGAGCAGGCGAACTTCGCGGACAAGTACGGCTACCCGCTCGCCTTCCCGCTGACCTGGGACGAGCACAAGGACATGGCCGAGTTCTTCACCCGCAAGGACGCGGCGACGCCGCTCTACGGTGACGTGATGACGTACGCGCCATTCTGGTGCGTCGTCAACTTCAACCAGCGGTTCGTCTCGTCGGCCAACCCGAACATGCTGTACTTCAACGAGGACGGCTCGGCCAACGTCAACAACGAGGCCGGTGTTCGGGCGTTCACGGAGATCCTCGAGAACCTCCAGTACCACGGCCCCGGCGCACTCCAGAAGGACTGGCTCGCGCAGTACCAGCTCATGGGCTCGGGGAACGGCGTGCAGGGCGGGTCGTTCCCGAACTCGACGAAGATCATTCCGGGGAACAAGGACCTCGACACCGCGAACGTCGGGCAATTCATCAAGACGAACGTCACGCCCGGCCGGGTCGTCGACGGCGTCCTGATCCGGCGACCGGTGATCTTCTACAACATCTGTTACGGCGTGAACGCGTTCTCAGACCCGAGCAGGCACGAGGCCGACATACCTCTTCCTGCAGTGGGCAGGCGGGGCGCGGATGTACACGTACCTCTGCTTCAACGTGAACGGCTACCAGGATCCGCACCACACCTACACGCTGGAGGATCCGTACACCGCTCAGAGCTACAAGCCGCAGCCCCTGGGCGCGTTCCAGGAGATCGTGCCGCGGACGGCACCGCCGATCACGATCCGCGGTGGCTCCGAGTACCGGACGTCGACGTCCGACATGATCCAGGCAGTGCTGACCAAGCAAATGACGCCAGAGGCTGCGGCCAAGGCGCTCGAGGAAGCCTGGAACAAGACGACGGATCGCCTGGGCGCGGACACCCAGGTGGAGGCCCTCCAGACGCTCTACTCGGCCTTCCCGACAGTCACCGACGCTCCTGACACGCAGCTCGACATCACGGACGTCTCGACCACCGTCTCCTAGAAACGGATCGTGTGAGAACACGGTATGGAGGCACACCGCGAGGAAATGACAGTCCGGCAGGCGCCCAAGCGGCGCCTGCCGGACGTCGGCGGACGGAGCCACAAGGGGATCGGGAGTGTCCTGATCACACCCGGCCAGCTGTTGATGGTGTTCATCGTCGCCTTCCCGGCGGTGCTCGCCATCTACATCGGCTTTACCGAGTGGAACCCGACGAGCGGCGAGAACGTCTGGCATGCGTACAAGTTCTGGCACTGGTTCGACGGCTACTGGGAGGCGCTCACCAGCGAGGTCTTCTGGGAGGCCATGTGGCACACGGTGCTCTTCACCGTCGTCTGCGACCGCGGTCGAGTTCGGGCTCGGGTTCGCGCTCGCGCTACTCCTCCTCAAGAACTTCAGAGGACGAGGGCTGTTGATGGTCTTCTTCCTGCTCCCGATGATGGTCGTTCCGGCCGTGACCGGCTTCGTCTTCTTCATGATCTTCCAGGTCGACGGGCCGCTGAACCAGGCGCTCGAGATCATCCTCGGGCATCCCGTCACGATCGACTGGCTCTCCGATCCGTCGCTCGCGCTCTGGACGACGATGGTGGCCGACATCTGGCAGTGGACACCGCTCATGTTCCTGATCCTGCTGTCCGGGCTCGTCGCCCTGCCCGAGGACCAGACGAACGCGGCCCGCATCCTCGGTGCGAGCTTCTACCAGCAGATGCGCCGGCTCGTGCTGCCGATGCTGAAGCCCGTCATCCTGATCGCGCTGATCATCCGCGCGATCGAGGTCTTCAAGATCTTCGACTCGGTCTACCTGATGACGAAGGGTGGGCCGGGCACCGCGAGCGAGACCATCTCGACGTATCTCGTCAAGCAGGTGAACATCAACGGCCGCTGGGGCTACGCGAGCTCCGTCGCCCTCCTCGTGCTCATCTTCGTGAGCATCGTCGCGGTTCGCGCCATCCGGCCGATCGAACAGGCCCAGGATGAGTCGCTCGAGGAGCTCGTCGGCTCCGAGATCCCGGCAGACGCGCAGACCCAGCGCGTCGAGGAAGCCATAGAGGCGGAGGCACGAGTCTGATGGCGGCAGCCGAGACACCCGTCGAGATCCGGAAGCCGCGTCGTCGAGCCACCGAAGGCGTCGGTCGGAAAGTTCCTCAGACCGATCGGACGATGGGGCGCCATCCTGCTCTTGATCGGGCTCTTCGGGTTCCCGCTCTACTGGACCGTCACCATGTCGTTCAAGCCGCTCGCGGAGTGGAACCCGCCGGGCAAGGTCTACTGGTGGCCCGCCAATCCGACCCTCGCCAACTACGAGAGCGTCCTCGACATCCCCACCGGCGAGTCATCTTCCAGCACCGGCGAGGTCTCCGTCAGCGACCTGCTCGGGAGCAGCAGCGGCGGCACGAACACGAACAACGCGCTCCCGTACCTCAAGAACAGCGCGCTCGCCGCGGTGCTCGGAACGCTCATCGCGCTGGTCATCGGCATCTTCACGGCGTATGGCATCGCCCGGTTCAGGGCAGGCGGGCGGATGCTGCCGTTCCAGATCCTGCAGCTCCGAATGTTCCCACCGATCGCCGTGATCATCCCCCTGCTCTTCATGTGGGTGTACCTCGGCCTCTGGGACACGTGGTACGGGCTCGCGATCCTCTACGGGGCGGTGACGTTCCCGTTCGTCGTCTGGTTGATGCGGAGCTTCTTCCAGGAGGTCCCGCGCGAGATCTCCGAGGCCGCGATCGTCGACGGCTGCACGCAGTGGGGTGCCTTCTTCAAGGCCGTCCTCCCCCAGGTGAAAGGTGGGCTCGCCGCCACGGCGCTGTTCGTCTTCATCCTGAACTGGTCAGACTTCCTGATCGCGCTCGTGATGACGCAGGACCACGCCAAGACCGCTCCCGTGTTCCTCAACTCGCTGCAGAGCGGAGGAACCGGCCAGCAGTACGGCGTGCAGGCCGCGCTCGCGATGATCCTCATCCTGCCGCCCGCGATCTTCGGGCTCCTCATCAATCGCTATCTCGTCCGCGGCCTGACCTTCGGCGCGATCAAGCGGTAAGCGACGATGGCGAAGATCACACTCGACAAGCTGACGAAGCACTTCGGCGATCTGCACGCGGTCGAGGGCCTGGACGTCGACGTGCCGCACGGATCGTTCACGGCGCTGCTCGGCCCGTCCGGATGCGGGAAGACGACGACGATGAACATGATCTCGGGCCTCGAGAAGCCGACGAGCGGAGAGATCTACTTCGACGAGTTCCCGATCACGAAGCTCGAGCCGGGCAACCGGAACGTGGGCTTCGTCTTCCAGAACTATGCGATTTTCACGCACATGACCGTCTACGAGAATCTCGCGTTCGGCCTTCGCGTGAAGAGGAAGGACAAGCTCGCAAAGGCCGACCTCGACAAGCGGGTGCGCTCGGTTGCGGAGACGGTCGGTCTATCGGCGGCACTCGATCGCAATGCCTCGCGCCTGTCGGTGAACGACATGCAGAAGGTCGCGCTCGGTCGCAGCATGATCGTCGAGCCCGCGATCTTCCTGCTCGACGAGCCGTTCTCGAACCTCGACTCCGCCTTCCGCGCGTACATGCGCGCCGAGCTGAAGCGGATCCAGCACGAGATCGGCCAGACGATGGTCTACGTGACGCACGACCAGGTCGAGGCGATGAGCATGGCCGACAAGATCGCCGTCATGGATCTCGGCGTCCTGCAGCAGTACGGGACGCCCGACGACCTCTACAACAGGCCGGCGAATCGATTCGTCGCAAACTTCATCGGCTCGGTCCTGAACAACTTCCTTCCCGCGACGTACGAGACGGAGAACGGGACGGCGGCCCTGCGCCTCGGCGTGGAGGGGAGCCGCCCGATCGACGCGACGGACAAGAAGGCTGCGATCGAGGGCCGCACGGGCACAGGCCCGCTCTCGCTGTCGGTGCGCCCCGAGCGGACCCGTATCGTCGCGGCGGACTCGGAGGAGGCGACGATCCCGGCCAGAGTCGTGCTCGTCGAGCCGCTCGGCGCGAAGGATGTCGTCCACCTGGAGTCGGGTGGGATCGACGTCCGGACGCTCGCCCAACCGTCAGCGCGTCCCCGGATCGGCGAGAACGTCGGGCTCGCGTTCGACCAGACGGCCGTGCACGTCTTCGACGACGAGACCGGCCTCGCCCTCAGGTAGGCACGCAGATGGCGACGATCAGGCTCGAGAACATCACGAAACGCTTCGGGCCCGTGACCGCGCTCGATGGCGTCTCGTTCCAGGTCGCAGACGGCGAGTTCTTTGCGATCCTCGGTCCTCCCGGCGCCGGCAAGACGACGACCCTCCGCACGATCATCGGCCTCGAGCGGCCGGAGGAGGGCGACGTCTACATGGATGACGAGCGGGTGACCGACGCCTGGCCCGGCGACCGCGACATGTCCATCGTCTTCCAGAACCTCGCCCTCTACCCCGACAAGACCGTCTACAACAACCTCGCCTTCCCCCTCAAACAACGCAAGACGGGCAAGGACGAGATCAAGCGCCGCGTGGAGCAAACGGCCAAGGTCCTCCACATCGAGCATCTCCTCAAGCGGAAGCCCGCCAAACTCTCTGGTGGCGAGCGCCAACGCGTTGCGCTCGGCCGGGCGATCGTCCGCGATCCCAAGGCCTACCTCTTCGACGAGCCGATCTCCGCACTCGACGCGCTCCTGCGGCTCGAGATGCGCACCGAGTTGAAACGGCTCCAACGCGAGCTCGGACGCACCCTCGTCTACGTCACACACGACCAGGTCGAGGCGATGAGCATGGCCGACCGCATCCTCGTCCTGCGCGAAGGCGTCGTCCAGCAGATCGACACCCCGGAGCGCGTCTACCACAGCCCCGCCAACCGCTTCGTCGCGACGGTCATCGGCTCCCCGCCGATGAACTTCATCCCCGCCACGGTTCACCTCGAGAACGGCACCCTCAAGGCAGCACACACCGAGTTCGAGATCTCGACTCCTGCCCTCCAGACCGAGCAGCTCAAGGAGGGTGACACCTGCTGGATCGGCATCCGCCCCGAGGACATCCGTATCGACGCCTCCGGGGATGAAGGCATGAAAGCAACCGTGTACGTCACCGAACCCCTCGGCGGCGAAACGGTCGTCGATCTCCAGCTCGGGGAGCGCGTCCTCAAGGTCCTCGCGCCTCCCACGCTCAAGCTCAAGCAGGACCAGGTGGTCAGGGCCCGACTCGACCACACGCGCGTACACCTCTTCACCGAGGCCGGCGACGCGGTCGTCTCCGCTGCGGGCGAAGACGTCTTCACTGTCACGGTCACCCAGACCGACTGACGGTTCAGAGGTCGGCGCCGTCAGCCGATGTGGCTGGCGACCTGGTGCAGTGCAGCGGGTTCGTACGTCGTGATCTCGATGAGATGCGCGTCCGGACTCCGGAAGTAGATCGACCAGGCAACGGCGTGATCCCACTCCTCGAACTCGATCCCTCGGCCCGTCAACTCGCGCTTCGCATCGTCGTATCCCTGACGCGACGTCCGGAAGGCGAGGTGCCGGTTGCCGTCGCGCCTGCTTCCATCACCGGCGGTTTCAGCAGCCGAGGTCGGAAAGAGCGCGACGCCCGTCGATCCCGCCACGAGCATCGCTGGGTAGTCGCCCCACTCCTCCTCGAAGACACGCCGAAGGCCGAGCGTCGCCTCGTACCACTGCGCAGCATCCTCGACGTCAGTGACCGTCAGGGCCACGTGATCGAGCATCTCGAGCTCCATCAGGCGCCTCCGGCGACCGGTGCCCGCTCACTTCGGTCGAGTGCCGCGACGATCGCGTCGTGATCGTAGACGCAGCCGCCCCAGAGACCGCCGCTCACCGACTGCATCCGGGCCCACAGAGCCGTGTCTGCTGGGAGGTCGGGGTCAGGCGTGATGTCGTCCCGCATCGGACGCTCACCGAGCACGCGAGCAGCCTCGTCCGCCGTGAACTCCTCATCGCCGTGACCGACGAGGTCGACGGACGCCTCGAGCCGCTCCGGGTCGACGACGACGCGCACGATGTCCCCTTCGACGAGTCTGCCGATCGGTCCACCCTCGAGCGCCTCGGGGCTCACGTGGCCGATGCACGGGCCGGTCGAAACGCCGGAGAAGCGCGCGTCCGTGACGAGCGCGACCTCGCGCCCGAACGGCAGGAACTTGAGCGCCATCGTGAGCTGCGCGGTCTCCTCCATCCCGGTTCCGAGCGGTCCGCGGCCCGCGAGCACGATGACGTCGCCTGCGACGATCGGCTCACCGACCGTTCCCTTGATCGCGGCGATCGCGTCTCGCTCCGACGTGAAGATACGCGCGCGGCCGGTGAGGCGATAGACGCCGTCCTCGTCGAGCGCGCGGCGGTCGATCGCGGTGCTCTTGATCACGCTGCCACCCGGGGCGAGGTTGCCACCGGGGAAGCAGACGGTGGACGTCATGCCCTTCGCGCGCGCCCTCTCGGGTGGCGAGATGACGTCGTCCGGGTCGACGCCGTCCATGGCCTCGAGCCGAGCCCGGAGCGTCGCCCGGCGCTCACTCGACTCCCACTCGTCGAGGATGTCGTCCCACGTCTCGACCGAGAACCGTCATCGCGTCTCCGTGGAGCAGGCCGAGCTCCCGCAGGTGCAGCATCACCTCGGGGACGCCACCCGCCAGGAACACGCGGATCGTCGGGTGGTTCTTCGGCCCGTTCGGTAGCGCGTCCACGAGTCGGGGCACGGCAGCGTTGACTCGCCGCCAATCCTCGACGGTCGGCCGCTCGAGGCCCGCTGCGTGCGCTATCGCGGGGATGTGGATGAGGAGGTTCATCGAGCCCCCGAACGCCGCATGCACCAGCATCGCGTTCTCGATCGCCTCGGGCGTGAGCACGTCGTCGAGCGTCCTACCGTCTCGCCACTGGCCGTGAACGGCCTGCGCCGTCCGCCGCGCGACGTCGAGCCAGATCGGCTGGCCGGAAGGAGCAAGCGCCGCGTGAGGCACTGTCAGACCCAGCGCTTCGGCGACCACCTGCGAGGTCGCTGCGGTGCCGAGGAACTGGCAGCCGCCTCCAGGCGTGGCGCAGGCCGCGCAGCCGAGGTCCGACGCCTGCTCGAGCGTGACGATGCCGTGCGCGAACCGCGCGCCAAGCGTCTGCACGGCGCCCGCGTCCTCGCCCACGCGAGGAGGCAGCGTGACGCCGCCGGGAATGATGGCTCCGGGAAGCTCGCGGAACGACGAGACGGCCATCAGCATCGCCGGAAGACCTTTGTCGCACGTGCCGATGCCGATCACGCCTCGACGGAGCGGAAGGCTGCGAACGAGGCGCCGCAGGACGAGGGCCGCGTCGTTGCGATACGGAAGCGAGTCGAACATGCCCGTTGTTCCCTGCGTTCGCCCGTCGCACGGATCGGAGACGTGCGCGGCGAACGGCAGCCCTCCAAGGCGGTCGATCTCCTCGGCGGCCTCCCGGACGAGGAGGCCGACCTCCCAGTGGCCGGTGTGATACCCGAGCGCGACCGGGGTTCCGTCGTCTGCCCGAACGCCGCCCTGGGTCGAGAGGATCAGGAACTGGTCGCGCCTGACCTTCGAGGCCTCCCAGCCCATTCCGGCGTTCTGGGAGAGGCCGAACACGTCTCCGGATGGGCTGTCGCGGAGGAACTCCGGTGTGAGCGGCAGCGCCCCCTGGGGGCCTTCCGCTGTCGTCTCGACCTGGTAGAGGTCGCTATCCGGCACGGCCCGGCTCAGTTGTAGCGGCCGAGGTCGCGAACGGTCTCGCCTGCAACCTCGATCAGCCCGGGCTTCGCGTTGAAGATCTGTCCCGTCGAGCGCAACACGTAGCCGCCGCCGTCCATCGCCGCGTCGAGGCAACGCTTCACCTCTTCGCGCACTGCGTCGGCGTCCGCCTCGTAGAGCAAATGCTCGTTGAACCCGCCGAAGAGGCAGACGCGATCACCGATTCGGCGCTTTGCGTCGGCGAGATCGACATCGCCGGACGAGCGGCTCGACGTCAGCGTCTCGACCGCATCGGGCCCGGTGTCGGCGATGTCCTCGAGCAGGAGTGTCGCCCGCCCGCAGTTGTGGAAGCTGACGAGATAGCCCGCCTCGTGTGCCGCGGCCACGCACTCCACCTCATACGGCTTCATGAACTCGGCAAAGTGATCACGCGCAACGCCGACCCCGGTCCAGGTCTCGTTCATCGAGATCGAGTGGATTCCCGTCTCGCCGAGCCGCCGGTAGAAGCCGATGAGCCAGTCGGTGCAGACCCGCATCAGGTCGTGGACGAACGCCGGCCGGTCGTAGATGTCCATGGAGAGATCGACGAGACCGCGGACTTCGGCGGCCATGTCCCAGGGACCGATCACGTGGTGCAGCCACCAGGCGTCGTCGCCGACCTTCTCGACCATTCCCTTCATGACCGTCATGTCGTAGAGGTCGGCCGAGGGGAAGTGGCGAAGCGCCGGCAGCTTCTTCTCGGGCTCGTCGCCCTTGAGCAGGAAGTCGTGGCAGGACGTGCCGAAGCCGTCCTCGGTTCGGTAGGAGTAGTCGAGATCCCCGTCGGGAGTCCGGATCGTGTGGACGTGATGGCGCCAGCCGTCGCCGCGCTCGGTCTCCTCGAACGTCTCGATCCAGGTATCGGTCTCGAACGGTCGCGGAAAGAGCATGCGGGGCCAGATCTCGTGCTCGCCGATGTGCTGGCTGTAGGTCGTGATCATCGGGTCGAGACCGACGTCCTGCTGCATCTTCACGATCGATCCCATCGGGTCGTCGATCCAGAGCTCGAAGAGGTCGAGGAAGTTCTGATCGGGCTCGCGCAGCTTCTTGATCATCGGGAGCCCGAGCCAGCAGTGGAAGGGAACCCTGTCGGGCGTCCCCCGCTCGAAGGCGATTCGCGTGCGCTCGGCGGTCTTCACGATGATCTCCTTTTCTCCATCGGCACTCGGCCGTGAGTCCCACTAGTCGGCACCTGGACTGTACCGCACTCAGGAGGTAAGTGCGATGCGACTGGACAAAGAGCGGCCGTAGGTGCCATAATGCGGCACCAATGGCGAAGGTCGAAGAGGGCTCCCAGGCGATCGACCGGGCGGCGCAGATCCTGCTCCGCCTCGTCGAGTCGGACGAGGCAGTGACGCTCGCAGGCGTCATGGAGGACACGCAGCTGCCGAAGTCGACGGCCGCACGGCTGCTGCGGGCACTCGAGCGAAACGGGCTCGCGCAACGTCGTCGCGGCGGCGGCTTCCGGCCTGGGCCGGTGCTCGTCGAGTACGCCCGGCGCGATACGAGCGTGGGAGATCTCGCGGCGCTCGCGTGGCCCTTTCTCGAGCGGCTCGGCCAGACGACGGGCGAGACGGCGAACGTGGCCATTCCGACACCGACCGGCGTCGCCCGTGTCGCCCAGGTCGACGGCCGCCATCCGCTCGGCGCTGGGAACTGGGTCGGCAGCCGCATCCCGATCCATGCGTCCAGCATGGGCAAGGTCTTCATGGCGTTCGGCGCGGCGCAGCCGCCGTTCGGCCGTCTCGCACGGCTCGGCCCGAACACCATCACGAGCATGGACGCCCTGCTCGCCGAGCTCGACCGCGTGCGGCGAGTCGGACACGCGACCACGTGGGAGGAGCTCGAGGAGGGACTGTGCTCGACGGCGGCCCCCGTACGCAGCTCGCGCGGAACGGTCATCGCCGCGATCTCGGTCTCGGCGCCCACGGTACGCACATCGCACGAACGCCTCGACGAGCTCTCGGGGTACGTCGTCGAGGAGGCGGACGCCCTGTCCAACATCATCTGTCTAGGAAACGAACGAGGAGAACGAGGGGAATGAATCCGGACGAGATCCTGCAACAGCTCTACGACAACACGCTCGTGGGGAACAAGCCCGAGGTCGTCACGCTCACGGAGCAGGGCATCGAGCAGGGCATGGAGCCCGAGACGATGCTGTTCGAGGCGTTGATCCCGGCCCTCGAGGAGGTCGGTGCGCGCTTCGAGCGCGGTGACTTCTTCGTGCCCGAGATGCTGATCGCCGGCCGGGCGATGACAGGCGCGCTCGAGTTGCTCCGCCCACTGCTCGCGCAGACCGACGCGCCGTCGATCGGCACGTTCCTCATGGGCACGGTCAAGGGCGACGTGCACGACATCGGCAAGAACCTCGTCGACATCATGCTCGAGGGCGCCGGCTTCAATGTCATCGACCTCGGAGTGCAGGTCGCCCCGGAGAAGTTCGTCGAGGCGATCCAGGAGCACAAGCCGGAGGTCGTCGGCTTCTCGGCCTTCCTCACCACGACGATGCCGATGTTCAAGGTGAACATCGAGGCGATCGAGAAGGCCGGGCTTCGCGACGACGTGATCATCCTGGTCGGCGGCGCCCCTGTGACGCAGGAGTACGCGGACGTCGTCGGCGCCGACGGCTACGCGGCAGACGCAGCCGGCGCGACGAAGCGCGCCAAGGATCTCCTCGAGCAGCGCCGAGCCCTGGTTCCGGCCTGAGGTAGACGCCGTGGGTCTTGTCGCCTCCGTCGAGCACGCCGTCAAGAAGCCGGTCTTCGGCTGCCGCATGTGCGGTCAGTGCGTGCTCCACGACACGGGGATGACATGCCCGATGACCTGCCCGAAAACGCTGCGGAACGGCCCGTGCGGCGGCGTGCGAGAGGACGGCACCTGCGAGGTCATCCCCGAGATGCGCTGCGTCTGGGTCAAGGCCGAGGAGCGATCGCGCACCCTCCCGCTCCTGCCGGCCGCCTGGCGCGGGCACTTCAACGAGCTCCGGCCACCCGTCGACAACCGGCTCGAAGGCACCTCGTCGTGGACGAACGTCATAACGAAGCGCGCTCGAGTAACGCCGGCCGGCTGGACTGCCGATCCCGAAGGCGACGCAGCGTGAGCAGCCTTCAGGAACTCGTCGAGGCCGGTGACCGGCCCGTCTTCACCGGCGAGGCGCCCGCGATCGACGGGGGGACACAGGACGCGTTCCGCGAGCGCATCGCGGAGATGGCGACGTGGGTCGACGCGATGAACGCGACGGACAACACCGCCGCCCACGCGCACGTCTCGAACGTCGCCGCGGCGATTGCACTCGTTCAGGCGGGCGTCGAGCCGATCCTGCAGGTCGTGTGCCGGGACAAGAACCGGATTGCCTGCCAGGCCGACATCGTCGGCGCCGCGTTCCACGGCGTCGAGAACGTCTGCTGCCTGACCGGGGACGACGTGACCGCGGGCGACGAGCCCGAAGCCCGGCGCGTCTTCGATCTGGACGGGCCTCAGCTCATCAGCGTGGCAACCGGACTGGCTGCGGGCCACTACCTCTCCGGACGACCGCTCGACCCGGCGCCGCCGCTCTTCGTCGGCGCTGTCGAGAACCCGGCGGCGCCCCCGCTCGAGTACCGGGCCGAACGAGCCGGGAAGAAGGTCCAGGCCGGCGCCCGTTTCCTCCAGCTTCAGATCTGCTACCACCCCGACCGGCTCGAAGCGTTCATGCGCTCGGCCGTGGAGGCAGGCCTTGCCGTGCGCGCGGCCTTCCTGCCGACGCTGATGCTCGTCAAGGGCGCGCGGGCGCTCACCTTCATGAGCGACCGGGTTCCGGGAATCGACGTTCCCGCGGAGACGATCGAGCGCGTGGCCTCGGCGTCGGATCCTGCCGAGGAGGCATACGGCCTCGCGCTCGAACAGGCCCGCCACGCGCTGGCACTGCCCGGCGTCCGCGGACTTCACCTGACGGACTTTCGACACGACGGTGCCCTGTCGCGCCTCATGCGCGACCTCGGCATCCCCACCAAGGAGGAGAGACACGCGCATGCACACCGTGCTCCGCTCGCAGTCTAAAGAGGTCACGATCGGCCCCGACCAGCCGTTCTGCATCATCGGCGAGCGCATCAACCCGACGGGTCGCAAGGCGTTCGCCGAGGCCCTGCGGGCGGGAGATCTCTCGGAGATCGTGAAGGACGTCGAGGACCAGATCGAGGGCGGCGCCCACGTCCTCGACGTGAACATGGGCGTTCCTCTCACCGACGAGGCGGATCTCCTGAGCCGTGCCATCACGCTCGTCCAGGAGCACACCGACCTCCCGATCTGCATCGACTCCTCCGTGGTCGAGGCGCTCGAGGCCGGGCTCGACGCCTACGAAGGCAAGGCGCTCGTCAACTCGGTGACGTGCGAGGACGAGCGTCTGGAGCGGGTGCTGCCGATGGTGAAAGAGCACGGCGCGGCGATCATCTGCCTGACGAACGACGAGACCGGCATCCCGCAGACGGCTGACGAGCGGCTCGAAGTGTGCGCGCGGCTCGTCGACATCGTCCACGGGCGCTTCGAGATTCCGCTCGAGGACATGGTCATCGACCCGCTCGCGATGACCGTCGGCGCCGACCCGCAGGCGGTCGTCATCACGCTCGAGACGATCAGCCGCATCCGCGACGACGTACGGGCTGAACATGACGCTCGGCGCCTCGAACACCTCCTTCGGGCTCCCGGGCAGGCACGCCCTGAACGCCGCGTTCCTCACCGTCGCGTCATACGCCGGCCTCACGAGCGCGATCATGGACGCACGAACCGCTCAGACCGTCGATGCGTGCCGGGCCGCGGACCTGCTCCTCGGCCGCGACGAGTGGGGAATGAACTGGATCGCGGCGCACCGCGCGGCACTCGCGACCGCGGGGGCAGCCGCGAAGTGAGCGTCGTGACGGATAGCCGTGAGTCGGACGAGGGAGCAGGCCACCACCCTGCCCGGGTGACTCTGCGCTTCGAGCCATCGGGTACTTCGGTTCGTGTGCCCCCGGGCGTGACCGTGTTCGACGCGGCGTCCTGGAACGGCATCGCCATCGACTCGACCTGCGGTGGCCACGGCACCTGCAAGAAATGCCGTGTCCGCATCTGCGACGGCTCTGTCCCGGTTTCACCGCTCGACACCCGGGCGTTCGACGAGGGTGAGCTGGAGGACGGCTGGCGGCTCGCCTGCCGCGCCGAGACCGGCGATGCGCTCGTCATCGAAGTTCCGCCGCTCGTGACGCGCCCGAAGGCCGCGACCGCGGGCGTCGGGCGACAGGTGATCCTCCGTCCGGCCCTCCAGAAGCGCTATCTCGAGCTGTCGGAACCCCGACTCGACGATCAGCGCACCGACTTCGAGCGTGTCAGGGATGCTCTCGACGATCTCGAGCTCCGCGCCGAGATCGGCGTGCTGCGCCGCCTGCCGAGCGTCTTGCGCTCATCCGGCTGGCGGGTGACCGCCGTCATCGTCGACGACCTCCTGATCGACGTCGAGGCCGGCGACACGACAGACCAGCTGCCGGCAATTGCCTTCGACCTCGGCACGACGACAGTCGTGGCGACGCTGCTCGATCTCGGTACCGGAACACCCCTGGCGGTCAGGTCGATGCTCAACCGCCAGCAGCCGTTCGGCGCCGACGTCATCTCGCGTATCTCGGCGACGATGCTCGACCCGACCGCTCTCGAGCGCCTGACACACCTCGCACGCGACACGATGCAAGAACTTGTCGAGGAGGTCTGCGCTCAGGCGGAGATCGACCCCTCGGACGTGTACGAGATCGCGCTCGCCGGAAACGCGACGATGACCGAGATCGCGCTCGGGGTCGACCCCGAGCCGGTCGGCGTGGCGCCGTTCATCATGGCGGCGCGATCGTTCCCCGACATGCCGGCGTCGGAGCTCGGCCTGAGCTTGCACCCGCAGGCCCGTGCGACGATCTTCCCCGCTCTCGGCGGGTACGTCGGCGGCGACATCGTCGCGGGTCTTCTCGCGACGGGAATGACGCGCGATTCGCGACTCCGCCTCTTCATCGACGTCGGCACGAACTGCGAGATCGCACTGGGCTCGGCAGACGGCATCGTCTGCACGGCAGCGCCGGCGGGGCCGGCGTTCGAGGCGGCTCAGATCCGCTGTGGCATGCGCGCCGCCGACGGTGCGATCGAAGTCGTGCGAATCAAGGATGACGCGATCGAGCTCGACGTCATCGGCGGCGTCGAGCCGCTCGGCCTCTGCGGGTCGGGACTCGTGGATGCAGCATCCGAGCTCGTGCGGGCGGGGCTACTCGATTCGTCCGGACGCTTCGTCCCGGACGAGGTCGCCGCCGAGATCGCACCCGCCCTTTCGCGCCGGCTCGTGGCCCGCGCCGACGGCGAGCGAATCTTCGTCCTCCACTGGCAGGGCGCGGAGGGTGACGCGGACGACTCGGTGTACTTCTCGCAGCGTGATGTCCGCGAGCTGCAGTTCGCGAAGGCGGCGATCGCGACCGGCTGGAAGCTCCTCGTCGAGGAGCTCGGGATCGACGAGTCCGAGATCCAGCAGGTGCTGCTCGCAGGATCGTTCGGCTCGTACCTCTCCCCCGCCAGCGCCGTCCGCATCGGGCTCGTCCCGAAGCTCCCGCTGACCCGGATCGTCTCGGCCGGCAACGTGGCTGGCGAGGGAGCGAAGATGGCCCTGCTCTCGATGCAGGAACGCCACGCGGCCGCGGCGATGATCGACGAGGTCGAGTACATCGAGCTGTCGGACCGGGCGGACTTCAACGACCGTTTCATCGAGCAGCTCGCGTTCCCGGGGGAACGATGACGACGCTCGTCCTGGCCTGCGGCGCTCTTGCCCGTGAGGTGCTCGCGGTGGTACGGGCGAACCGCTGGGAGCACGTCGACGTCCAGTGCCTTCCCGCGAAGCTCCACCTCACGCCGGGACTGATCCCCGATGCCGTAGACCAGAAGCTCCGGGCGGTCGGCGGCGACTACGACCATGTCTTCGTCGCCTACGGCGACTGCGGCACCGCCGGAGCGCTCGATCGTGTTCTCACCGAGCACGGTGCCGAGCGGCTCCCCGGCGCGCACTGCTACGGCTTCTTCGCCGGGAACGAGGAGTGGCAGGCGATGCACGACGAGGAGCCGGGAACCTTCTACCTCACCGACTTTCTCGTGCGACACTTCGACGCGCTCGTGATCCGGGCGCTGGGGCTCGATCGGTATCCGGAGCTCGTGAGCGATGTCTTCGCCAACTACCGCCGCCTCGTCTACCTCGCGCAGACCGACTATGCCGACCTGCTGGATCGGGCGCGTACCGCAGCGGTGACCCTCAGCCTCGAGTTCGAGCTTCGCTACACGGGCTACGGTGAGCTCGAGTCGTCGCTCGAGCGTTTCGTGGAGGAGCGGCAGGCTGCCTGAGCTGACCGTCATCCTCTGGCGCGATATCCCCGCGCAGGTCACGGCAACCGACGGCGGGACGACAGCGCGCGCCCAGCTCTCCGACCGGTTCCAGAACGCGATCGACGCAGCGGCGATGAAGGCCGGACTGACCGAGATGGGCGGCTACCTCGAGGAGTGGCGACGGGAGAGCCGCGCCTGCGGTGAAGATCTCGCCGCCGAGGTCGAGGCCGAAGTCGCGCGCCTGGAGGCCGCCTATCCGCGTGACATCCTCCTTCGCGTTACGCGCGCGGGCGGACTCGCCGAAACCGCCGGCTGACGTCGACGGTTCTGCGTGGTCGGTCAGTCCGGCAGGAGCTGGAGCCGATCGCAGTGGGCGGGCTGGACGACGCTGAAGTCGCGTCGGTCGAGCGTGGCGACCTTCGTCTCTCCGAGACGCTCACACAGGGAGATGACGGAGGCATCGACGAGACCGAGATCGAGCTCGGCATACCGCCGTTCGATCTCGACGGCGCGGAGGAGATCCTGGGCGGTGATCGGCTCGAGCCGGTATCCGCCCCTGGCAATATCGTCGACGAACGCCCTCCACACCTCGTGACCGAGGAGCTTCAGCGTCCAGTAGTCGACCTCGGCGAGCACGGCGCCGGGGATGACCAGATCCTCCGAGAGCCTCTCGACGAGCTCGACGCATCGCCCGTGATCGCGATCATCGGCGTCCAGCAGTGCCAGGATCGGACCCGTGTCCAGGACGAGGGCCACTCAATCTCGCCCGGGACGCATGCGGGCCGGCGCATGCTCGTCCAGCCCGGCCGCCGCTGCGGTACCCACTCCGCTCCGGCCAATGCCGAAGCGTGCACGCTTGCTGCGGCGAAGGTCATCCGCCTCGCGGCCGACGACCTCGCGAAGCACCTGGGCGAGCGAGACGCCGCGGCGCCGTGCTTCCTGCTCGAGAACGGCTAGGTCGTCCGCCTCGGCCGCAAGTGTCGTTCGTCGGGTGGCCACGCATCTGATGCTAGCATCAGATGCCAGACCGAAAACGTCCACGGTCACGGCTTCGCGGTGAGCTTCTCGAGCCCGGCGGTAGCTCAGGTGCCCAGATAGACCGTCTTGAGGCGCGTGTAGAAGTCGACGGCGACGTTCCCTTGCTCGCGGAAGGTGGCGCTCGAGGAGTTCTTGACGCCGCCGAAGGGGGCGTTCAGGTCGAGGCCGACGGTCGGCCGGTTGACCTTGACGATCCCGACCTCCGCCTCGTCCGCAAACCGCATCGCCGCTCTGAGGTCGTTCGTGACGATGCCACCGGTCAAGCCGAAGTCCGAGTCGTTCGCGAGCTCGATCGCTTCGTCGAGCGTTGCCACCTCGAGTACGCCGATCACCGGTCCGAAGATCTCCTCCCGCGCGATCCGCATCGACGGCGTCACGCCGGTAAAGATCGCCGGTGTGAGGAAGAGGTCGCTCGCCTCGCCGCCGGTGACGAGCTCGGCGCCTCCGGCGCGACCGGCTTCCAGATAGGAGAGATCGGTCTCGAGCTGGGCCGCATCGACGACCGGGCCCATTCTCGCATCGGGCGCCTGCCCGTCAGCCGGCTGCCACGCTGCTGCCTCGGAGGCGAGCGCGTCGACGAAGCCGTCGTGCGCGGCGCTCGTCACGATCACCCGGCTCGTCGCCGTACAGGCCTGCCCGGTGAGCCCGAAGCCCCCCTGCGCAGCTATGCGCGCGGCGACGGCCGGATCGGCGTCTTCGAGCACGACGACGGCGTTCTTGCCGCCCATCTCGAGCTGCACGCGGGCGAGCCGACCGCTGCCGACCGCGTTGATGCCGAGACCGGTTGCGACAGAGCCGGTGAAGCTGATGGCGGCCACTCGTGGGTCGCGCACGATCGCATCGCCGACGGCGCCCCCGGGACCGTGCACGACGTTGAGCACTCCGGGCGGTAGACCCGCCTCGACCAGCGCCTCGGCCAGGTTCTGCATCGAGACCGGAACGAGCGACGCGGGCTTGATGACGACCGCATTGCCCGCTACGAGCGCCGGAGCAAGCTTCCAGGTCGGGATCGCGATCGGGAAGTTCCACGGCGTGATCAGGCCGACGACGCCGAGTGGCTCCTTCACGGTGTAGAGATGGGTGTTCGGAACGCTCGACGGGAGCTGCTCGCCGCCGAGCCGCCACCCCTCGCCACCGAAGAACCGCAGGATGTCGATAGAGCGCTGCACCTCGCCGGTCGCCTCCGTGAGCGTCTTCCCCTCCTCGGCGCAGAGGTCGCGCGCGACCTTCTCCTTCCGCTCCGTGAGGATCTCCGCCGTCCGGGTGAGGATCGCGCCGCGTGCCGGCGCAGGTGTTTTTCGCCACGCAGGCGCTGCGGCCCTGGCAGCCTCGATCGCAGCCTCGACCTCAGCGCTCCCGCCGGCCGGAATCTCGGCGACGACCTCGCCCGGGCGCGCGGGGTTCTCGCGGATCCGCTCGGGCGAGCCGAGCCATTCTCCGGCAATGAGATGACGAACGGCGACGGGCATGGTTGCGCTCATGAGACTCCAGACAGGTCGTGGGCGAGAGCCCTCATCGTAGTTACGCCCACTCCCATGGAAGGCCTAGATATCGCGCCCGCGGTGGAGTAAGATGCATCGCGTTACGTGACATAAGTCACGAACGGAGGCCACATGCAGACCGAGGTCCGGCTCGTTGGGCGCGACGCCGAGCTCGAACGTTTGGCCTTCCTTCTCGCGGAAGCGCGGGACGGTCGGAGCGGCACGCTCGTCATCCGGGGAGACCCCGGGATCGGCAAGACGGCGCTGCTCGAGGCGGCCATTGCCCGGGCAGACGGAATGACCGTTCTTCGCGCTCGTGGCGTGCGGGACGAGTCGCATCTCGCGTACTCCGGGCTTCAGGAGCTCCTACGTCCGTTGACGAACAGAATCGACGAGATCCCCGCGCCGCAGGCTGCCGCGCTGAGCGGGGCACTCACTCTCTCCGAGCCCGTCCCGGGCGATCCGACGACCGCATTCGCAGGCACGCTGAGCGTCCTCGCTGCGGCTGCGGAGGATCGGCCCGTGTTGGCCACGATCGACGACACTCACTGGCTCGACAGCTCGTCACTTGCGGCTGTCCTGTTCGCGGCACGTCGCCTCGATGCCGACAGGATCGCTCTCGTCCTCGCGGTACGCGCCGACGAGAGCGAGAGACTCCCCGAGCTGGAGTTTCCGACGCTCAACCTCGAAGGGCTCGCGCCGGAGAGCGCCGGCCTGCTCCTCGAATCGGAGGGGGTTCTGATTGCGAGCCACGTCGCACAGCGCCTTCTCGACAACGCGGAGGGCAATCCCCTCGCGATCCTCGAGATACCACGGAGCCTCTCCGCGGAGCAACTGGCCGGCCGCGAGCCCCTCCCCGAACCGCTGCCGGCAGGAGCCAGCATCGAACGAATCTACGCGATACGGATTGCGGACCTCAGCCCGGAGACGCGAGCCGCTCTGCTCGTGGTGGCCGCAAGCGAGCACGACGACGAAGCGATTGCCGCGGCTCTGCTACACCTCGAGCTCGAACGATCGGCGATGGCCGATGCCGAACGTGCGGGGCTCGTCATGCTCGGGTCGGTCGTCCGATTCAGCCATCCACTCGCCCGCAGCGCCGTCTACCACGCGGCCCGGCCGGACGAGCAGCGTCGCGCCCACCT
The DNA here is from genome assembly GCA_963710975.1 of uncultured Thermoleophilia bacterium. Taxonomy (GTDB): domain Bacteria; phylum Actinomycetota; class Thermoleophilia; order Gaiellales; family Gaiellaceae; genus JBBQXH01. The sequence goes on from CAVQCG010000005.1 coordinate 432,425, forward strand.
TGCGCTCGCAGCGGCAACGGACAGGCCTGATCGCCGCGCTTGGCATCTCGCGTACGCGGCAGATGGCCCCGACGAGGAGGTTGCCGGAGCACTCGAACTGGTTGGATTGGAAGCGAGGAGCAGGGGTGGCCGGCCTGCCGCTGCCGCCGCGTTCGAAAGGGCGGCTGTCCTCTCACCGGGTACAGGTGAACGTCTGCGACGAGCCGTCGAGGCGGCGGAGGACTGGCTCCTGGTCGGAGACTTCCAGCGAGCTCGAGGCCTGCTCGACGAAGTGCTCCCGCAGGTTGAGGATCTTCTGTTTCGAGCACACGTCCAGACGCTTCGTGGACGCGTCGAGCTCATGGTGGGCGGTCCGATGGCCGCCCACGCGCTACTCGTCGAGGAGGCCAACCGGATCGAGGAGACGCACCCGAACACCGCGGCCGGCATGCTCGCCGAAGCGGCGTTCTCCTGCTACGCGACCGGGCATCCGAAGCTCGGTCTCGCCACAGCCGAGCAGGCGCTCGAGGTGGCGCAGCGCGAGCCGGGCACCTCGCTTCCACTCGTCTGGTTGACCTATTCCGAGGGGCTCTTCCTGACCGGCGACGCCCGCAAGGCCGAGACGCTCCTCGATCAGGCGCTCCCGATGATCACCATGGCTGATCTCTCCCAGGTGTACGAGCTGATGCAGGCGCCGGCGCTGTCTCTCATCTTTCTCGAGCGATTCGACGAGTCTCAGCAGCTTCTCGATCGTGTGATCTCGACGGCTCGCGAGCGAAGTGCTCCGATCATGCTTCCGCTCGCCCTCGGAGCGCTCGGCATGCTCGCAATCCGCATGGGCGATTGGACGCTCGCCAGAGCCTCGCTCGCGGAGTCCATCGAGCTGGGACAGCAGATGCAGATGTGGAACGTGCTGCCGTTCACGATCGGGATCGCGGCGCAACTGGCCGCCGTGCAGGGACGCGAGTCCGAGTGCCAGGAACTCTGTGCCGATGCGTACCGGATCGCTGGCCCGTTCATGAGCATGGCACTCCTCCATTACGTCGAATCAGCTCTCGGCCTGTTGAGCACATCCCTTGCACGGTACGACGAAGCGGTCGACCATCTCGAGCCGATCTCTCGGAGCTGTGACGATGTCGGGCTCGACGACCCTGCGATCGTGATGTGGGCGCCGGACTTGATCGAGGCCTACGTGCGGACGGGACGCGTCACCGAAGCCCAGGGCGAGCTTGCAAAGTTCGTGCGCCGGGCCGAGCACACGCAGCGCCCCTGGGCCCTTGCAGCCGCCTCACGCTGCGAAGCGCTGCTCGCCGAAGAGGGAGACTTTCAGCAGGAGTTCGAGGCCGCCCTCACCCTGCACGACCGTTGTCGGATGCCTTTCGAACGAGCGCGCACCCAGCTCGTCTTCGGGGAACGGCTCCGGCGAAGTGGGCGGCGCTCCGAGTCGCGTGCCCCCCTCCACAGCGCCCTCCGGGCCTTCGAAGCGCTCGGGGCCGAGCCATGGGTCGAGCATGCTCGTTCGGAGCTCAGGGCGACCGGTGAGCGTCCCCGCCGGCGCGAACCCCACGTCGCGGAACAGCTCACCCCGCACGAGCTTCAGGTCGCCCTGGTCGTCGCAGGCGGCCTGACGAACCGCGAAGCAGCACTCCAGCTCTTTCTCAGCCCGAAGACGATCGACTTCCACCTGCGCAACATCTACCGGAAGCTGGACATCCGGTCGCGTACCGAGCTTGCGAACCTCATCGCACAGAACGGCGGGGCCCGCACCACGTCGTAGCTCCACGATCCGCCCGGAAACCTAGGCGTTTCCCCGGCGCGATCGGAAGCGCCGCAGTGCTTCGCTCGGAGTCTTGGAAGCCCAGCTGCTGCATGCCCGCCGCAAGGTCGGTGCAAGACCACGGGTCGACCCTCGCCGCACAACGGCCGCATACGAGCGGCCGCGGAGCGAGGAGTGGCGATGCAGCGCTCGACGCTACGACGAATGATCGCGCTCGGAGCGATGACTGCGGCTGTCGTGCTCGGGCTGACCGTCGACGGCACATTCGACGGGCAGCGGGCCAATCCGGCTCCAGAGACTGGCGGAACGCTCTCCCAGGGGACGGGGACCGTCCTCGCAGCGACGTCCCGGGAACCCGCCTCCGCAGTGGAGGGAGGAACAGGCGGAGGAGGCAGACATCGGAGGTGGCGCAGGCATCGAGGCGGTGTACCGCGCACAGGGCTATGCACCTGGGAAGCGTGCGGTGCTCGAGGTGTGGTCGAGGACCTCACATTTGTCGATTCAGCAGTTCCAGATGGGGGCCGAAAAGATCCGGGCGCACGGGAAGGACGTCCTTCGGGGTGTACCCGTCAGTCAGGCCATCGGCGTCTCCCCCTCACGCGGCCGTCTCACGGTACGTATCGGCGATTGGGAGAGTGGCGTATATTTCAGCCGCCTCACGTCTCGCGGGCACGTCGGATACGCCCCGTTCGTCGTCCGACCCCGCCGTCTGGGCGAGCATCGCGTCGCCGTCGTCGTACCGACGAACACCTGGGCCGCCTACAACTTCCGCGATGTGGACGGAAACGGTGTCGGCGACACCTGGTACGCCGATTCTTCCATCGGCGTCGTCGACCTTCAGCGGCCGTTCCTGAACCGAGGCGTTCCGCCGCACTTCGGCGGCTACGACCTGGGGTTCCTCCGCTGGTTCGCGCAAACCGGCAAGAAGGCAGACTTCTTCTCCGACTCGGACCTCGAGCGAATCGGCAGTGGGGATGAACTCGCGAAGGTGTACGACCTGATCGTCTTCCCCGGGCACGAGGAGTACGTGACGCCTCATGCCTACGACCTGATCGAGCGCTATCGTGACCTGGGCGGCAACCTCGCGTTCCTCTCGGCCAACAGCTTCTTCTACCGCGTCGAGCGCCACGGCCACACGATCCACCGAACCGGCCGCTGGCGTGACATCGGCCGGCAGGAGGGCGCGCTCACCGGGGCCCAGTACGTCGGCTGGAACCACAACCGGTACCCGAACAAGCCCTACGTCGTCGTCGGCGCCAAGCGGGCACCGTGGCTCTTCCGCGGTACCGGGCTCGGGAACGGCTCCCGCTTCGGCAAGTACGGCATCGAGATCGACGCGAAGTCGTGGAGCTCGCCGAAGGGCACGCGCGTCCTCGCGCGGATCCCGAACGCTTTCGGCCCAGGTCAGTCGGCCGAGATGACGTACTACACGACTGCCCGGGGAGCCAAGATCTTCGCCGCTGGCGCGATGAACTTCGGCGGCACCGCCGAGTGGCCGGTCGTCTCGAAACTCATGGAGAACCTGTGGGCGCACCTGGTGCAGCCGTGATGCGCCTGGGTTCCAGGGCACTTTAATGGGAGCCGTTGCCCTGACGACGCTGTCCCTCATCCCGTCTGCGGTCTCAACGGCGACCGTTGGAGCAGTCGCCTTCACGAGCGACCGGACATACCTCCCCAGGGTGTACATCGTCAACGCAGACGGGAGCGGCCAGCGCCTCCTCGTCGAGGACGCACAGAATCCACAGTGGTCACCAGACGGCTCGCGGCTCGCCTACCGCGATGCCGAAGGTGTTCTGCTCGTGGCTCGTGCAGACGGAAGCGAACCCCGGAAGGTCGGCGAAGTGGATCGGAACTCGGCGCCCTCGGCGTATAGGTGGGCACCGGATGGCTCGCGTATCGCTTACGAAGCCGAGATCGGCGAGATCTACATCGTCTGGCGTCGAGGATGGTGCCACGACGAGAATCATCCAGGACGGTTCGAGTCCGGCGTGGTCTCCGGATGGAGCCCGGATCGCGTTCGATCGAGGAGGGTTTGTCGACCCCACCGTCTACACCGTGGCAGAAGATGGAAGCGACGCTCAGGAGGTTGCGGCGGGTTCTGACCCCGAATGGTCGCCGGACGGAAAGACGATAGCCCTGATCCGGGAAGACCCCGACACGTTCGACGATCAGCTCTGGCTCGTTCACCCAGGGGTTTCCGGAGCGAAACAGATCGGCCTCGTAGGACGACTACGACATCGGGTTCGCCTGGTCTCCAGACGGCACCCGGCTCGCAGTCGAGACATCCGACAGGGTCTTCGTCGTCGAGGCAGCCACAGGGCAGTCGCACCAGCTCGCCACAAAGTTCTACGCCCCCCGCCACTCCGTACCCGACTGGTCTCCCGACGGAACGCAGCTGGTGGTCAGCGGAAACGACAACATCTGGATCCTCGATGCAACAACCGGCGTCGGGCAGCAGGTCACGGACTCCGAGCGCTTTGGCTACGCGAACACCTCCCCTCGTTAGGATCCGCTCACACACTCGTCGGCAGAGATCGGCGGCACTCCTGTCTCCGAAGAGGTGCCTCCATCCTCGATCCGTAAGGATCGGTGTACTTGAGACGGCGGCGCCGATCACTGGCCTCGCTGCGGACGGTCGGAGAGTCGCCGTCGACTTGAACCTGACGGAGACGATCTGTCCACATGCTGAGATCTGGGAGCCGGAAACGGGCGCCCTCAGAAGCCTTTACTGGAGCTTCGGCTGCCTGAATCAAATCTGTGAGGTTGCCTGCGAACCGGCGGCGATCGCGTCGTTCGCCTTTGCCGGCTCCCAGTACACGCGGGCGACGCTCTGGTGCACTTTCCATGATTGTCACGACCGCCTCGAGTCGGCGTCACTCGACGCGCCACGCCTGACGGACGTCACTCCCAACCCGACGGACGCCGACGGATACGTTCGGGCCTTCGCCGACACCCTTCTGGCTGGAGATGGGGAGTTGACCGTGCAGGCCGACCAGCTGTTACGGCATGGAAAGACGACACTCTGGCGCATCCAGGGCTACGTTGCGCTGCCGCTGCGGAAGGTCGACGGTAAGGTGAGGCGCCTTGCCGTCGACTCTGGGCGAATCGCGACGGAGGACACCAAGGGAACCGTCACGCTGCGCGGGGCTGATGCCGTCGCGATCTGGCAGCACAGCTTCAAGCCGAAGCGGATTCGAGGAATGGCGCTCGATGCTTCAAGACTCGCGGTGATGAGAGCGCGAGCACTCGTCACCTATGACGTCACAAGCGGCCGCCGCGAGACGACCCATCCGTTGCCCGCGGGACCCCGCCAAACGCCGAGCGCTCCTTGACATGTCCGACGGGGTCGCCATCTACCGAGAGGGAAGCACGCTCCATGCGCTCCGCGTCTCCGACGGTCGTGACGTCATCGTCGCCATGCCCTCGCACGGACCCGTCTATGCGCAGATCGAGGGATCCGGTCTCTTCTACTCCGACAACGAGCCCGACGCGGAGCGACCCGGCCGTGTGGCTTTTGTCTCCTTCGACGATCTCTCGGCCCGCCTCGACTCAGGCTCCGGTTCAGAGCGCACTACAGCCACAGAGCCCAGCTGGGAGCAGATTGGACCCGAAGGAGGACAAGCGGACGGGCTGGCGATTGCGCCGTCGGCGCCGTCAACCCTACCTTATGTCGTGTACGCCGCAACGTCCAAGGGCGGGATCGAGCGGCTCGAGCTCACACCACGTACGGCGCCAGCACGTCCCGGGCGAGGAAGAATCCGCGCTCCACGAGCTCGTCCGTGCCCTCGAACTTCCTGTCCTCGTGCTCGATGACGATCGGGCCGTCGTAGCCGTTGCGGTAGAGGGCGGCGAAGAAGCGCGGCCAGTCGACCTCGCCGAGGCCGGGGATGCGCGGCACCTGCCAGCCCATGCCGAGCGAGAGGATGCCGTTGTCGTAGAGGCCGTTCCTGTCGATCTCCAGATCCTTCGCGTGCACGTGGTAGATGCGTGGCGCAAACTCGTCGATCGCGCGCTCGATGTCGATCATCTGCCAGACGAGGTGGGACGGGTCGAAGTTGAGCCCGAGTGCCTCGGACGGGATCGCCTCGAACATCTCCCGCCAGATCGCCGGCGAGTACGCGACGTTGTTGCCCGCCGGCCACTCGTCGAACGAGAAGATCATCGGACAGTTCTCGATCGCGATACGTACGCCGCGCTCCTCGGCGCGGGCGACTAGCGGTGTCCAGACCTTGCGGAATTCCTCCAGGTTCTCCGGGACGCTCCTGTCCTTGTCGTTCCCGGCGAAGGTCGTCACCGTGCCGACTCCGAGGAGCGGAGCCGCGTCGATCACCTTCTCGAGATGGCCGACCACGGCGGCGCGCTGCTCGGGATCCGGATGAAGCGGGTTCGGGTAGTAGCCGAGCGCGGAGATCTCGATCCCCTTCGCATCGAGCATTCCGCGGATCTCGTCGGCCTTCGTCTCGTCGAGCGCATCGACGTCGACGTGAGTGACGCCGGCGTAGCGCCGCGTATCGCCCGACGCGAGCGGCCAGCAGCAGATCTCGAGGCAGCCGAAGCCGTTCGCGGCCGCCCAGTCGGCAACCTCCTCGAGCGAGCGGCCGCCAAACGGGACGGTGATGAACCCGAGCTTCATCAGTGCTCCTTCCAATCGGTCACTATTCGGGAAAGATCCGCCCTGGACAGAGGATCCCGTGCGGGTCGACTGCGCGCTTGAAGGCGCGCATCATCTCGATCTCCGCGGCGCTCCTGGTCAACGACAGCCAGCGCGTCTTCGCGACGCCGACGCCGTGCTCGGCGCTGATCGACCCGCCGTGGCGCGCGACGAGATCGAGGACGAGGTCGTCCACCGACTCGTCCTCCGGATCCGGGCCGACGACGTTGACGTGGACATTGCCGTCGCCGAGGTGCCCGTACAGGAACGTCCGCGCATCTGGGAACCGGGAGGCGACTCCCGCCGAGACCGCATCGAGGAATGCCGGCTGGTCGCCGATCGGAACGCTCACGTCGAGCTTGTGCGGCACGCCCGCTGCCGCGACGCTCTCGTTGTGCGCCTCGCGATAGAGCCAGAGCTGCTCGCGCCCCGCGGTGTCGCCGGCGATCGCGGCGTCGAGGAGCAGCGACTCGACCTCGCTCGCGGCCTCGGCGAGCTCTTCTTCGGGCTCGGTGCCTCCGCACTCGGTGACGACGTAGAACGGGTGGACGCGGCCGCCGAACGGCGCAGTGATCCCGCGGTGGCCACAGACGAGCTCGAGGCCCTCGGCTCGGAAGAAATCGGCCGCGCGGAGGGAGGGCGCGCCTGCGCGCAGCGCTTGCAGCAGCGCGATGCCGTCCTCCGCGCTCTCGAGCGCGAACAGCCCGGCGGCCAGCGAGGTCGGAAGCGGCTGGAGCCGGAGGCGGGCGGCTGTCACAACCCCGAGCGTCCCCTCGCTCCCCACGAGCAGACCGGGCCAGTCGTAGCCCGCATTGTCCTTCAGGAGGCCGGCGAGCCGTTGGACGATCGTCCCGTCCGCGAGAACGGCCTCGAGCCCCATCACCTGAGCGCGCATCGAGCCGAAACGGGCCGCAAGCGTCCCTCCGGCGTTCGTCGCGACCATGCCGCCGATCGTGGCCCCGCTGCGCCCGCCATGGTCGACGGGAAACTCGAAGCCGCACGCGGCGACATGCCGCTGAAGGGTGTCGAGCCGGACGCCCGCCCCAGCGGTCACCTGGCCGGCAACAGGCTCGACGGCGTCCAGGGTATCGAGACGCTCGAGATTGACGAGTACCTCGCCCTCGCGCGGGATCTGCCCGCCAACCATGCCGGTGTTCCCACCCTGCAGACACAGAGGCGCGCGGTTGGCCGCACAAGCCCGCACGACGTCGGCCACCTGCCCCGCGTCAGCCGGTCGGGCGAGCACCAGGGCCCGGCCGTTGAAGCGCCCGGTCAGGTCGTGCTCGTAGCGCTCGGTCGCGTCGCCCCCGTCGAGCACGTGGTCGGAGCCGACGGCGGCTATGAGGTCGTCGCGAAGCGCCACGGCGGATTGTGTCAGGCGGCGAGCGCCGCGCGGATCGCCGCCTGAGGATCGTCGACGACCGGCTCTCCGTGGGACAGGCAGAGCACCGTGAACGGCAAGCCGAGGAGCCGCTCGACGGACTCCCGCTGCAACTCCGGGTCGTGCACGTACTCGGCGGGTGTGAGCATGAGATCCATGCCCGGAATCTTGACGAGAAGGTCGGGAACGAAGGCGACGCCGGGATCGACGGAGGTGATGAGCGTGTGCTGCGTCGTTCCAGCCCCGGGCGTGAAATGGGCTGTCAGGCCACCCGGAAGCAAATCCCCATCGCCGTATCGCTCGTCGGGCTCCTCGTCGATCTCCTTCGAGAGCGCCGGCGCATACACCGGGACACCGAGTTCACGGCGGTAGCGCCACGCGGATCGCTGGTGACCGCCGGCCGTGATGACGATCGCAGCGACCGGTCCGAGTTCCCGGAGCGATTCGTCCGCGAGCGGCAGCGGGTCGATGAGGACGGTGCCGTCCGCACCGGCGAGTGCGTGCGCAGAGCTGAGATAGCCACCGATGCGGTCATCGGGCACGCCCCATTGCCAGACGCCGGTGACGACCTCCTCGACGTGATCGGCAACTGCGCTCGGCTCGCTCATGTTCCGCTCCCTTCGGTCCTTGGGGACGGCAGCTGTCCGGCAACCGTCACACCGGTATCGATCGCCTCCAGCAGCAGCCGGTTCCCCCGCGCCACCTCCCGCTCGAACTCGGCCGGTGTGAATCCGGTCGGTTGGATCCGCGGCGGCGCGTCTTCGAGCAGCAGCGTCGCGCGATCGAGTGCACGCTCCGGCAGGCTGTCCACGATGACGACTACATCGACGTCGCTCCAGACGTTGAAGTCCCCCCGCGCGACAGAACCGGCCACAACAGCTGCCTCGAGCGAGACCCTGGCCGATAGCCGTTCGGCATACGACCTGGCCAGGCCCAGGAGCTCGTCGCGCTCCGCCTTCCGCCGCTCGAGCACGTCAGCCACCGAGCGCCTCCCAGGCGCCGTCCACGAATCGCAGGACCGCCTCCGCGTCGCGGGTCGCCTCGGCCGAGTCCGATGGCCCGTAATACGAGCCCGAAGGTCCTCCCGGAAGCGCGTCTGGATAGCGGGCCGGGACGTAGTGACGGCTCAGGCGCCTGAGTGCAGCAGCGACGTCCTCGGGCAACTCGGTGCCCGAGCTCGCGACCAGCTGGCCCAGGCGCGCCAGATCGTGGCCCCACGGGGCGTTGCCGATGCCGTGGAGAAAGCCCTTCATCGCCAGCTGAGCGGCCTGCTCGGCGAGGAAGCACGACCAGTTGTGAAGATCTGCAGCGGCCTGTACCCGAGCCCCCTCGAGAGCACGATTGGCCTCGACACGCCAGCGGCGGTACTCGTCCTCGTCGAGCAGCGAACTCATGCGGGCAGTATCGCGCGGTCTCAGCGTCGGCGGTAGACAGGGTGCCGCAGGTTGCCGATTCCCTCGATCGTGATCTCGACCCAGTCGCCGTCCTCGAGGGTCACCTCGTCAGGGGGCACGAGCCCGGTGCCCGTGAGCAGGACTGCGCCGAACGGATGGGAAAGCTCGCGAAACAGGTACTCGGCCAGTTCCTCGAAAGTGCGTCGCATCTTCGCCGTCGAGGTCTCGCCCTCGTAGATCGTCTCGCCGCCGCGCTCGATCTTCAACTCGATTCGGGCGGAGCGAGCCGCGTCGCCAGCATCCCGCGCCAGCACGATCGTGTCGGACAGGCCCAGTGCGTCGTCGTAGATCTTGGCCTGTGCGAGGTAGAGCGGATTCTCGCCCTCGATCGAGCGCGACGAGATGTCGTCGGCGACGAGGTAGCCGGCCAGCTCTCCCTGGGCGGTCAGAACCAGCGCCAGCTCGGGCTCGGGAACGTCCCAGCTCGAGTCCGCGCGGATCCGCAGTGGCGCGCCGGGCGCAGGGACGCGATACGAAGGCATCTTCATGAAGAGCTCGGGCCGCTCCGACTGGAAGACGAGGTCGTAGACGCTCTCGACCCGTGCCTCCTCCATGCGTGCCTGAAGCGAGCGCTCGTAGGTCACGCCGGACGCCCAGACCTCCTGCCTGTCGACCGGTGCGAGCACGTCAGCGTCTTCGTCGAGCGGCGGCCGGTCGAGCGCTCTGTCGACGGCCTCGTGGAGCGCCGCGAGCCCGCTGCCGAGCAGGTCGCAGAGGGGAGCCCCGAGTGGGTGATAGCCGCCGGGAGCGGCGAAGACGACCGCGTCCTCTTCGCCCGCGCGGACACGTTGAAGCCCAGACATCGCGCGGAGCTTACCTAGAGCAACTAGGGAAGTTCGAGCAGACCAACTCGGCGCGCCTCGAACACGGCCTCCGCACGGGACGTGACGTCGAGCTTGCGGAAGAGGCTCCGCGCGTAGCCCTTGGCCGTCGTCTCGGAGATACCGAGCGCGGCTCCGATCTGCTTGAACCGCAGCCCTTCGTCGAGGAGCCCGAGAAGCTCGCGCTCTCGCCGCGTCAGCGCAGGAACGAGCTGGGCGTCCTCGGTCGGCCGGAGGTGGATATCGCCTGCGCGCAGTCTGAGCACGGCGTCGAGGATCGCCTCCGTTCCCTGCTCCCGGGAGACGTAGCCGTCGACACCCGCAGCGATCGCGGCGATACGCGCCGCAGGCGTGTCGCGCGCCGGAACGGCGAGCACCGGTGCGCTCGACCCTGCCTCCCGGAGGAGGTTGACGGTCGCCTCGAGCGCTTGCCCGGCGAACGACGCATCCGCGATGACGACGTCGACGGGCGAATCCCTGATCGCGGTCAGCGCGTCGTCCACCGTCAGGCAGGACGAGACATCGGCGTCGATACGCCGCTCCGCGATGCGAGCTAGCCCTTCGCCGATGAGATCGTCACCCTGGCAGATGAGCACGAGAGGCGGGCGCGAGTCACCCGGAAGAAGCGCGGTCAGATCATCAGCCGCAGCCTGGACCGCCTCGATCCGCCGGGTGTAGTCGATGTCGGTCTCGTCGCTGGACAGCGAGATGACCGTGCTGCCGAGCGCCACCGAGCAGCCCGAGCAAAAGCCGAGCGCCTGCATCATCCGATCGGTCGGACGATTCCAACCTGGCTCGTGCTCGAAGTCGCTCGACGCGAACACCCCGCGATGGGCCGCCCCGCCTACCTGGGTCGACGTCGAGAGCGGCAGCTCGGTCCCGATCCCGAAGAGCCCCTTGCCGTCCCATGCGACGATCCGGAACGTCGACGCCGACCGGTTGACTGCGGCGACGGACACGCGGTCGACACCGAGGTCGGCTCGGAGGCGTCCTGCGGCTGCAGTCAGTGCCGTCGCGTCGATCTCGGGAGGCTACGCGCCTCTCCGGAGGCTCGCAACCGGGTCCCCCTCCAAACGGAGGGTTGGCTATCGGGCGCGAGGAGGCGCAGGATACCCCTGACGTCGACGATGACGGAGGCCGAGATGACGGACACGCCCTATCCCCTGCTCTTCTCCGAATGGCAGATCCGGAACACGACGATTCCGAACAGGGTCGTGTTCGCACCGACGTGCCCGACGTGGGTCGCGGATCCGCTCGAAGGCGTGTTCACCGACCAGGCGGTCGCGTACTACGAGGAGCGCGCGAAGGCCGGCGTCGGGATGATCATCATCGGCGGCACGATCATCGACCGGGAGTCGCTCTACTCCGAGTTCAACTTCCCGGGGCTCTGGAACGACGAGCAGGTCGAGGCGCTTTCGAGGGTCGCCGATGCCGTTCACCGGCACGGCTGCAAGCTCGCCGTCCAGCTCCTGCACGTGGGGCTGCGAGCGACTCCCGTCCTCAAGAAGGACCCGGCGTACGACGTCGATGCGGAGTGGTATCTCGTGGCGCCGAGTCAGGTCCCACCGGGCGAGTACCCGAACGCGCCGATGCCGAAGGAGCTCGAGGAGCATGAGATCGAGATCCTGCTCCAGGCCTACGCGGATGCGGGTCGACGTGCGGTCGCGGCCGGCCTCGACGGAGTCGAGTTCCATATGTCGCACGGCTACCTCCCGTGGCAGTTCCTGTCGCCGCTCTACAACCACCGCAGTGACGGCTGGGGCGGCTCGTACGAGAACCGCCTGCGCTTCCCCGTCGAGGCACTCCACCGGATTCGCGCGGCGATGGGTCAGGAGGCCTTCCTCGGCTACCGGATCAACTCGACCTCGTTCTGGCCCGGCGACCTCGAGATGGACGACGTGAAGCAGATCGTCGGCGATTTCGAGGCACGAACGGACATCGACTACGTGAACCTGTCTGCGGGTGTGCATCACTCGTACATCCACACGCCCATGACCTTCGCGCCCGGGTGGGAGCGTGGGTACACGAAGGAGGTCAAGGAGGTCTCGACGAAGCCGGTGCTGCTCGTCGGGCGGATCACGAACCCGGAGATCGCCGAAGAGATCCTCGAGGCCGAGGAGGCCGACGCGATCCTCCTCGCACGGCAGCTCTTCGCGGACGCCGAGTGGGCGAAGAAGGCACGGGAAGGGCGTAGCTCTGACATCCGCCGCTGCGTGGCGGCCAACTACTGCTGGCGAAGCGTCATCCGGGGCGGGCGGGTGCAGTGCGTCTACAACCCGGAGGTCGGCCGGGAGCGTCAGTGGGGCGCCGGCACGCTGACTCCTGTCGCGAGCCCGAAGAAGGCGCTCGTGATCGGAGGCGGGCCGTCCGGGCTCGAGTACGCACGCGTCGCGGCCGCCCGCGGCCACGAGATCGTCGTCCTGGAACGCGAGGACGAGGTCGGTGGACACGTGCGCTGGTACTCCCTGCTCCCCGGCCGGAAGGAGTACGGGCAGATCGCCCGCTGGCTCCGCACACAGGCAGAGGGAAACGGTGCCGTGATCCGGACCGGAGACGGTATCTCGGCAGACGATCTGGACGCCCTGCTGACCGCGGAGAAGCCGGATCACGTCGTCGTCGCAACGGGCGCGAGCTACCGCCGCGACGGCTGGCAGGGACAGACCGCGCAGCCCCTTCCCGGCTGGGAGAGCGGTAACTGCGTGACCTGGAACGAGGTTGCGACGGGCGCCGTCTCACCGACCGGCTCCGTCGTCGTGCTGGACGATCTTCAGGACGCCGCGGCTCCGCTCACCGCGGTGAAGCTCGCCGAGGCAGGGTGCTCCGTGAAGCTCGTCACCCGCTGGCCGATGATCGGGATGGAGACGATCCCCGAGGTCTACTACCTCTTCATCCGCCAGCACCTCTACGAGGCCGGCGTCGAAGTATTGCCGGACCTCTTCGTCAAGGAAATTGCCGGCAGCCGTGTCGACTTCGTCAACGTCTACGCGCCCGACCGCGTGACGACACTCGAGGCGGACACGTTGGTCATGGTTACCGGTCGCACGTCGGAGAACGGGCTCTACCACACCCTCAAGGACCGCGGAGCCAGCGTCGAGATGATCGGCGACGCGATCGCGCCGCGCGGGACGTACGAGGCCGTCTTCGAAGGCCACCGCGCCGCGCGGAAGTTGTAAGGCCGAGGCGTCAGCCTCGGCCGCACAGCGGACGGCGAAGCCGGCCGCGACGCACCGCGGGAGCCGCCAGGCTCCCGCACAGCCCGAGGCGCCAGCCTCGGCCGCACAGCGGACGGCGAAGCCGGTCGCGACGCACGCGGGAGCCGAAGGCTCCCGCACCGACCCCGCCGTCGTAGGATTGTCGAGATGCGGCGCTTTCCCGTGAAACTGCTGCTCGCCGGCGCAATCATCGTCGCCGTCGGGATCCCGCTTCAGGCGTTCTCGATCGTGGCTTACGTCCGGGGAGCCGGAGAGAGCGCGCTCGACATGCATCGGATCGTTGCGGACATCGTGCACGTCGGCGAGCTCGCAGTCGTGATCGGTGCCGTCTGGACGTGGTGGAGACAGTGGACGGACGTTGGGCTCGCGCTCGTATTCCTCATCCTCTCCGCTGCCCAGGTGCTTCTGATCGGCGATACCGACAAGAGCGGCGGTTGGGTCAACGGGCTCCACGGCTTCCTCGCGCTCGTCCTCCTGATCGCCGCGATTCTCTACGCTCAGCGGGCGACGCGCATACTCAGGAGCGGTGGTCAGCGCGAGACGGCCTAACTCGCGGCCGGGCAGCCTAAATCGCAGACTCCGGATACGTCCAAGGCTCTCCGGCGAGCCTGGCGGAAAGGCGATCGCGAAGGAGGGCCGTCTCCGAGATCGTGTCGCACTCGTTCAGGTGCTCCCAGTCGATCCACAGGTACTCCAGGCCGATGTCGCCGTCGTAGCCGGCCGCGAGGAGGGCATCGACCATGCGCTCGAAGTCGATGACGCTGTCCTTCAACGCGGTCTGCATCCGCGCCTCCCGCGCGCCCCGCGCGTGCAGATGGCGGGCGTACGGAACGAGAGGCTCGATCTCCTCGTCCGGGTACCCCTGGTACACGAAGTGGCTGTAGTCGAGGGTCAGCCCGAGCCCCTCTGTCTCGCGGCACAGCCGCTCCGCCTCGGCCGGGGCCTGCGCGATCGAGCCGAAGTGTGGCTCGATCGAGAACCGCAGGCCCTCCGCACGCGCGAGTCCCGCGCGCCAGGACAGCTCCTCGACGCTACGGTCGAACGAGTCGCTGTGACCTCCGTTCTCCCAGTCGATACCCGGGAGCATCGTCAGACCGGGCGCCTCGATCCGGACGGCGAGCTCTAGCATGTCCTCGAAGAGAGCTCGCGAGCGGGCGCGCTCCTCGGGGTCAGGATGGTTCGGCGCGAACCGCTCGAAGTCGGTCCAGGGGATGCAGAAAAGATCGGAGACGGCGAGGCCCCGCGCGTGCAGGGCCTTGGTGATCCGTGCGGCGACAGCCGCGAGGTCGTCGCGAACGTCTTCCGGTCGCAAATGCGACCGGTTGCCCATGAGGCAGACGTCGACGCCGTCCAGCTCGAGCAGCCGGATGATCTCGACAGCCGACTCCCACGGCTGTACGAGCCGGAACGTGTTGTCGGCGCAGGAGAGCTCGATCATCGAGGCAGAAGTGCTACGCTCGTGACCATGAGTGAACGAACGATACCGCAGCGTGAGCTCCGGGCGCACATCGGCGCGATTCTGCGCGAGGTCGAGGCGGGAAATACGGTGAAGGTGACGGTTTCCGGGCGGCCGGTCGCGAGAATCGTCCCAATCGAGGAGCGCCGGCCATAGGCAACCCGGGACGAGCTCTGGGAGTTCATCCGCACCCGGGAGCCCGACCCGACCTTTCGGCGCGACATCCGTGCGATCCTCGACCAAACCGTGGACGAGTTGTGACGGCCATTGTCGATACATCGGTCGTGGTCGGTGCCGAGGCAGGGCGTGTACATCAGTCCGATCTGCCCGAGCAGGCGTTCGTCTCGGCGATCACCATCGGTGAGCTGCATCTCGGCGTGCTCGCCGCCGACGATGGAGAGACTCGCCGGCGTCGTCTCGAGACCCTCGGATTCGTCGAGCGCACCTTCGGCAGCATCCCGGTTGACGACGACGTGGCGCGGGCGTTCGCGCGGCTCGTCGATCGGTCGCGGCGGGCCGGTACGCGCGCTCCGGTTCTCGACGCCCTGATCGCCGCGACCGCGCTCAGCCGTGGCCTGCCGCTCTACACGCAGGACGCCGACTTTCACGCGTTTCCCGAGATCGACGTCATCCACATCTGACGCTCCCTACGCGAGCAGCGGGCTCCCCCCTGGCGTCTTCGTGATCCAGAAGCCGCCGTCGACCGTGAGCACTGCGCCGGTCACGTAGGACGCGGACTCCGAGACGAGGAACGCAACGGCGTCGGCGACCTCCTCCGCGCGCGCGAGGCGACCGGCAGGGATCCCGTCGACGAATCCGGCGGAATCCTCGCCCTCGAGCCAGCCGTGGACGACGGTATTGACTGTGATGCCCTTCGCGCCGAGCTCGACCGCGCCTACCTGGCCGATCGTCGTCAGGAAGCCGCCGGCGGCAGCGTCCAGCGCCGCACCGTGCACCGGTCGGAGCGTGGAGGTCGATACGAGAAAGACGATCCTGCCCGGCTTGCCCTCGGACTCCCAGGCCGCCGCAGCCGCCCGAGCCTGGCGGAAAGCGTGCTTCGCGCCCGCGACCATCTCGACCCACTGCTCCTGGGTCAGCTCCAGAAACGGTCCGGTTGCCTGCCGCCCCGCCGCCGCGACGACCACGTCGAGTGCGGGCTCGTCCAGCCGGACCCGTACGGCGGCCTCGAGCGCCGGCGAGAGGTTGACGGTCGAGAGGACGCCCATCAGTACTTCCCCACCACGAAGCCACCGTCGACTCGGAGGAACTCACCGGTGATGTAGTCCCCGTCCTGCGAGCAGAGATAGACGACGGCGCGGCCCTGCTCGAGCGGCTCGGACGGTCGCGGGATCGGGATCAACTCGAGCGTCGCGAGCTCGTCCTGCTCGGTTCGCAGCCCGGGCGAGCTGTCGTTCAGCTGCGACTTCACCCAGCCCGGGCCGATGTGGTTGACGGTGATGCCGTGCCCGCCGAGCTCGATCGCCATCGTCTCGCAGAGCGCTCTCAGGGCCTGCTTCGTCGCGCCGTACACCGCCATCTGCGGGAAGCACATCTGCGCGTGCACCGAGGAGGTGAAGACGATCCGGCCGCCTTCACCCCTCGAGACCATCGCCCGGGCGGCCGCCTGGCCGACGTTGAACGCGCCGGTCAGGTTGACACCCACGATGCGGTCGAGCGACTCGTCGCTGATCTGCGTCCAGTCCTCCCAGCCGGCGACGCCCGCGTTCGAGCAGGCGATCGACAAGGCCCCCAGCTCGTCCTCGACGCGCACCATGAGATCGTCGACCTCCGGGCGCTCCGCCACGTTCGCCTTCAGGAAGACAGCCCGGCGTCCCATCCCGCGAACCAGCTCTGCGAGCTCCTCGCCCATCTGGTCGAAGCCGACGTCGTTGATCGCGACGTCGCACCCCTCTGCAGCAAGCGCCAGGACGATACCGCGCCCGATCCCCCGCTCGTGCGCGGCACCGGTGACGAGCGCGACCTTCCCCGCAAGTCTCACGGGGCCTTCCTCGCGTCCCACGCCTTCATGAAGCCCGCCTTCCCACGACGGCAGACATCGACCGGATCCTGCTTCCAGAGCGAGTCCTCGAAGTCCATGTCGGAGAACGAGCCGTCGTCCGAGAAGATCTCGAGGTCGAACCAGTCGACGACACCGCCCGCCTCGAGCGCACCGAGGATCGCCGGGAGATCGATGATTCCGTCGCCGGGAAGCACGCGGTCGAAGTCGTTCCGCGTCTCTGCCCGCCAGTCGCAGACATGGACGCTCGGGACAATCCGGCTTCCGTGTCTCACGGTCTCTTCGAGGACGTTGTCGGTGTCCCAGAGGTGATAGACGTCGTAGAGGAGCTTCACGTTGGGCTCGCCGATCTCGTCCATCAGGTCGATCGTGCCCGGGATGTCTCCGATCATCGACCAGGTGCCGTAGACCTTGCGGTGAAGCGGCTCGAGACCCAGGGTGAGCCCGTACTCGCCGGCCACCTTCGCCGCCTGGCGCAGACCGTCGGCGACGACCCTCCGCGCCTCGACGGGGTCGGTGTCCCCGGGGTGGCCCGTCAGGCAGAGGATCACCTCGGGCTCGAAGGGCGCGAACCGCCGCACGGCGTCGCACAGACCCTGTGTCCGCTCCTTCGGGTCGGTCGGGCCCGGAAACGGCACCGGGTAGATCGAGAGCGTTCCGGGGATGCATGTCGTCGCTTTCAACCCGGAGTCCCTGAGCTTCGCGACGGTCTCGGCGTCATCGCCTTCGGGCAGCTTGAACTCCCAGACACCCATGCCTTCGGCGCCAGCCTCACGGTAGGTGGCGAGATCCTCGTCGTACGTCTGGTGGAACGTCGTGATCTCGGAGACGGAGAACTTCGGTTCGGCCATCCTGTCCTCCCTAGCTCGGCTTGATGACGGTCTTGATGACGGAGTCGTCACGGTTCAGCACCCGCTCGATCGCCGGCGCGATGCCGTCGAGCGTGGCCGAGTGCGTGATGATCTTCCCTGTGTCGATCTTGTTGTCCTCGAGGATCCGGATCGTCTTCGGCCACTGCAGCGGGTACAGCAGCGAAAAGCGGATCGTCTTGTCCATGTAGAGGTTCGAGAGAAGTGGGACAGAGATGGCATCCTCGGGACCTGCAAGCCCCATCAGGATCACGGTTGAGCCAGGACCGGAGATCTCGATCGCCTGCTGGTTCGCCTGGACGGATGCCGTCGCGACGAGCACCCGGTCGGCAAGGGCCCCGTTGTTGACATCCTGGATCGCCTTGGCGACGTCGGAGACGTAGTACGGCGACGCCTCGTCCGTGTCGTTCCAGACGTAGTCCGCCCCGACCGACCGTGCGATCTCGAGCCGGTAGTCGCGCGTCCCAATGATCGCGACCCGTGCGCCCTCGTTCTTGAGGAGCTGCACCATCGAGAGCCCGACTGGGCCCGGGCCGTAGACGACGGCGAAGTTCTCGGGCTCGATCTCCGCGCGCTGGACCGAGTAGACGGCGGACGAGAGCATCTCGACAAACGCACCCTGCTCGTCCGTGAGCGAGTCAGGGAGCTTGTAGGCGTGGGCGATCTTGGTCTTCGCGAACTCCGCAAAGCCGCCGTTCATCGTCACGCCGAGCACAGTCAGGTTCTGACAGAACTGCAGCTTCCCCGCGCGGCACATGTTGCAGGCGTTGCAGCTCTGCACGGGGTTGACCGCGACGCGATCGCCCTCGGCGAGCCCGTACCGCTCCGCCAGCCCGCCGGCCTGCACGACCTGGCCGCACACCTCGTGCCCGAGCACGAGCGGCCCCTTCCCGTCGGGGGTCCCGAGCGGGCTCCGGCCGTAGTAGTACTCGATGTCCGAGCCGCAGAACCCGCAGGCGAGCACCCTGATGAGCACCTCGTCGGGCCCGGCCTCGGGCTCCGAGACGTCCTCGAGCCGGATGTCCTCCGTCTCGTAGAAGACCGCTGCCTTCATCGTTCCTCCTTAGCTTCGGACGTACGTGTCGAGCAGGCCGTTCAGGACCGGTAGCCCGTCCCAGGTGTCAGACCACGCCTTCGAGCCCATCGGGATCGAGTCCACAGCCCACCAGACGCCGTCGTAGCGCTCGGCGAGAACCGGGATCAGCTCGTCGAAGTCGATGATCCCTTCGCCGAAGTTGCACTTCGTCCCGAACATGTTGAGGCACGTGTTCATGTCGGTGTCGCAGATGTGCATGTGGCCGATCGACCCTGCGGGAAGCATCTTGATGAACTCGATCTGATTCGGGAGCGTCTCGGCCGGCTGCACGTGGTTGTGGCCGATCACGCCGCAGGCCTGGAAGTGCCCGGTGTCGTACATGAGCTTGAAGTTCGCGTTGCCGACGTCGTTCAGCATCTTGACCGTCTCCGACGGCTTGTTGAACGGCTGCAGCGACTCGAGCTCCCAGAGCATCGTGCACCCGACCTCGGCGCCCTTCTCGGCGTGATGCTGGAACGTCTTGACGACACGATCCCAGACCGCGTCGTAGTCCGCGTCGTAGGGAAGCGGTCCCGCGGCGCCCGGATCGACGCGCATCCCCGGGATCTCGAGGTCCGCAGCCAGGTCCAGGTAGCTCTCGAAGTACTCGATGTACTCGTCGTAGACCTCCTGGGAGCCCGTCGCCCACGGGAGGCGGAACAGGTCGCCATACGGACCCGGTGCGATACCGGCGACCTCGAGGCCGAGATCGTCCAGATGCGCCTTCAGCTTCTTCCGGCTGTCCTTGTCCGGGTATCGCTCGACCGTGACGTGATCGAAGAACCCACCGAGCTCGACGCCGTCGTAGCCCCACGCGGCGAGCACGGGCAGTACCTGATCGAGCGCCGCGGGCGGGTCGAACCCGAATGCCATGCACCATGTGCCGCGGCAGACCTTCGCTTCCTTCGCCATCTGTTGCCTCCTCGTGTTGCTGGTTGCCAATCGTCTAGTCCATGTGGAGACCGCCATTCACGTCCACATGCGCGCCGTGGACGAACTCCGACGCGTCCGACGCGAGCCAGACGACGACGGCGGCGACCTCCTGGGGCGTTCCCGCACGCCCGAGCGGTGTGTTTCCGATGGTACGCTCGCGCACCTCGGCGGGCCAGGCGGCGATCATCGGCGTGTCGATGATCCCCGGGTTGACGCAGTTGACCCGGATCCCGTGCTGTCCCGCAAAGCGCGCGACGGATTTCGTCAGCCCGATCACCCCCGCCTTGGAGGCGGCGTACGACGCACCCGCGGCGAGCCCGCCGACCTGGCCGGCGAGCGAGGCGATGGTCACGATCCGCCCCCGGCCGCGCGGAACCATCGACCGAAGCGCCGCCTGGCAGGCGAGGAACGTGCCGCGGAGGTTGACCGCCTGGATCCGGTCCCACTCCTCGGGAGTGATCTGGTCGAACGGCGTCGCGTGGAAGACGCCAGCGCAGGTGACGAGGACATCGACCGACCCGAACTGCGCCTCGGCGATTTCGACGACCCGGGCGACATCGTCGGCGTCGGTGACGTCCACGCGGGCGGCCGCCGCACGCTGACCAAGCTCGACGGCCGTCATGCTCGCCGCTGCCTCGTCGAGGTCGGCGACGAAGACGTTCGCTCCTTCGGCGGCGAGCCCGGCGCAGCAGGCCCGGCCGATGCCACTCGCCGCGCCGGTCACGAGAGCCGTCTCGCCTGCGAGCTTGGTGTCCACCGCTACACCGCCTCGCCGGGCCACGGCCGCACGAGCTGCACGAGCTCGACCGCGTTGCCGTCGGGGTCCTCGACGTAGAGGGCTTTCCCCCCGTCGTTCGGCCCCCCCACGACTGTGACGGGCCCGGCCGAGCGCATCGTGACGCCGCTGTCGCGGAGCCGCCGGTAGTCCGCCTCGATGTCGTCGGTCACGAAGCAGAGGTGTGCGCTCCCCGTGTGGTTCGGCTCGCGCGAGCGTGTCTCCCCGCCGGGCTCGGGGTACTCGAGCAGCTCGAAGTTCACACCCCAGCCGCGGAGATGGACGATTCGGACACGGGCGCCGGTCACGCCGGTCACCTTCTCCGTGAATCCGCCTGGCGGGATCTCCCGGTCTGACACGAGGTGCATGCCGAAGTGCTCGCCGTAGAAGGCAGCCTGACGATCAGCGTCTGCAGTCGTGATCTCGAAGTGGTGGAAGCCGGTGATCACGCCGCCGCTCCGACGCTGTGGCGCTCGACGAAGTCCCGGTTCACCTCGAGGCCGAGGCCTGGACGGTCCGAGAGCAGCACCTCGCCGTTCACGATCTCGGGCCGGACGTCGAAGAGCCCGTCCCAGACCGGATCCCGGACCGGGTTCGGAAACACCTCGAGGATGAAGCCGTTCTCGGCCGCCGCAACCAGATGTCCGTGGATCTGGGGGTCGTGATGGGGCGCCATCTGGACGCCGTGGTGCGATGCGTAGGCCGCGACGCGAAGCCACTCCGTCACGCCTCCGGCACGGGTGCAGTCGAACTGCATGTAGCGGATCGGCGTGTTGTCGATCAGGTCTCGGCAGCCGAAGCGGTGCAGCTCCCGCTCACCGCTCGCCAGCGGGATCGAGGTCTGTGCACCCACTCGCGCGAGGCCGAAGACGGGGTCGAACCAGGCGACCGGCTCCTCGAGCCACCGGATCTCGAAGGGCTCGAATGCCCGCGCCGCCTCGATCGCCGTCGGGACGTCGTAGGCCGAGTTCGCGTCGAGCATGATCGCGCAGTCTGGCAGCGCCTCGCGAACCGCCGCTATGCGCTCCACGTCCTCGGCTACCGACAGGCCGCCGACCTTCATCTTCACCGCCGTGAACCCGAGCTCCGCGTAGCCGCACATCTCGTCGACGAGCCCCGCGACGAAGGCCTCCCCGTCCGGCCCATAGTACCCGCCGCTCGCGTAGGCCGGCACCGCCGACCGCCGACCGCCGAGGAGCTTCCAGAGCGGCATCCGGGCGACCTGTGCCTTGAGATCCCAGAGGGCGATGTCGATGCCGGCGATGGCAGCCATGAGCTGGGGCTTCCCGCCGGATCCGAAGTGCGGCTGACCGTCCGCCGCGCCGAAACGGGCCGCTTCGCGGCTGTAGGTCGACCTGAAGAGCAGGTCGTACAGGCGCTCGTGGTCGAGCGCGTCCTCGCGGAGGAGCAGCGCGCGGAAGTGCCCCAGCATCTCGACGATCTCGGCCTGAGGGCGACCGTGAATCTCGCCGATGCCCACCAGCCCGTCATCCGTCTCGACCTCGACGAGGATCTCGGCGGCGACCGTGTACGGCTCGAGCGACATCCAGAACGGACGCGCGAGCGGCACCGAGATCGGCGAGACTCGGATTTCGGTGATCTCGGTGCTCATGCGCGATTCGACGCAGGCGGCGCGGAGCTCTCGCGACGGACGAACGTGGTCGGAACGATGGCCTGCTGAGGAGCGCCGTACGGGTCGTCGAGCCTGCCGAGCAACAGCTTGGCGGCAGCCCGGCCCATCTCCATCGCGTCTCGGCCGATGACGTCGATCGGCGGCTCGTGAAGCCTCGTGACGTCGACGTCGTCACAGGTGACGAGGGAGATGTCGGCCGGGACACGGAGTCCGTGCTCGCGCACGGCGAGCACGACGCCGACGAAGATCTGGTTGCTCCCGGAGATGATCGCCGTCGGAGGATCGTCCATCACGAGCAGCTCACGCATGGCCAGGTACCCCGTCTCGGAGCTCAGTTCACCGACGCGGACGAGGCGATCGTCGAGAGGCATCTCCCGCAGCTCGAAATGGGCTCGGAAGGCTTCGACGCGAACCCGGCTCCCGCGCTGACCCTGGCTCCCGGCGATCAGAGCGATACGGCGGTGACCGAGGCCGAGCAGGTGGTCGAGCGCACTCGCCATGCCGGCCGCGTGGTCGGGCAGTACCGCCTCGGACCGAGAGCCCGGGCACTCACGGTCGAGCAACACGCTGGCGCGGAACGACGCCAGCGCGTCAGCCACCCACGACTCGCGCTCGTCGACGAGCGCGATCATCAGTCCATCGACCCTGCGCTGACGGAGCGCCGCGATCGCATCGGCCTCGCGACCGGCATCGTGCTGCGAGTTCGCGAGCACGAGCGAGTATCCGCGCTCGTAGAGCGAGAGGTCGGCACCCTTCGCGATCGCCGAGAAGAGCGGGTTCGCGAAGTCGTCGACGACGAATCCGACTGCAAGACTCGTTCCGGTTCGCATCGTCCGCGCCGCGCCGTCGGGCCGGTAGTCGAGGTGCTCCATGGCCTCGACGACACGGGATCGAGCTGCTTCGCTGACGAAGGGATAGTCGTTCAGCACGCGGGACACCGTCGAGACGGAAACCTGGGCGCGCTCGGCTACTTCCTTGATCGTGGGGGGCATTGGCAGCGGGTTGGTAACGATTTCAAACGACTCTACTCTGGCCCGAAGCGCCCGGTCAAGCTCGATCGTTCGTGCCATGATGTCACGCCCATGGAGCTCATTTCCCATCCCGATTTCGCCGAGCTGCACCCCACGGGCGATCACCCAGAGAACGGCGAGCGGCTGCGGGTGCTTCAGGAGTCGTTCCCGGCGTTCACGAGGCCACGCGCCGCCACCGTGGACGAGGTCTGCGCCTGCCACGAGCGTGACTATGTCCAGATCCTGCGCGCGGTCTCCGAGAGCGGTCGCACCGTGCGGCTCGATGCGGACACGGTGTGTACTCCGACGAGCTACTCCCTCGCGCTTCTGGGGGCCGGTGCGGCGATCGAGGCGGCAGAGCGCGGTGGCTTCGCGCTCGTACGGCCGCCAGGGCATCATGCGCTCCCCGACAGGGCGATGGGTTTCTGTCTCCTCGGCAACGTAGCGATCGCCGCGAGATTCGCGCAGCGCGAGCTCGGGCTCGCGCGCATCGCAATCCTCGACTGGGATGTCCACCACGGGAACGGAACACAGGCGATCTTCTGGGACGACCCGTCCGTCCTGTTCGTGTCGCTCCATCGCTGGCCCTACTACCCAGGCTCCGGCGGGCCCGACGAGCAGAACGAGACAACCGTCAACGTACCGCTTCCCGCAGCAAGCGGTGATCAGGAATATCTCGACGCGTTCGAGCGCACGGTCGAGCCCGCAGTGTCGGCCTTCGAGCCCGATCTGATCTTGGTATCGGCCGGCTTCGACGCAGCCGACGGCGATCCGCTCGGTGGCATGCTCGTGTCCGCCGACGGATTCCGCGAGCTGGCTCGCCGGACGCGCGGCCTGTGCGAGCGGATCGCCGCCGTGCTCGAGGGCGGGTACGACGCCGAGACGCTTCCCCGGCTGGTCGGCGCGTCGCTCGAGGGATTCGGCTGACAGAGGCGGTCTTGCTCGACCACGGGGCGAGCCGCGCGACGGTTCGAGGCCCAACGAAGCCGTCCCGTGGGCTAGTGTCGAGTGGTGCGCTCGCTCGTACTCCTCTGCCTCGCCGTCACGCTGGCCGTGATCGGCGTGGAGACGCAGACCGCCACGGCGGCCAGTACCGGGCCCGTGCCGGACGCGCCGACGATGCAGCAGCGTCTCGCTCAGCTGGGAGGCAAGCCCTGCCCGGACGACAGCGAGTTCACGTGCGTCACGCTCACCGTCCCCGTCGACCACTTCGCACCGTCCGACACGCGGACGCTCGACGTCGTGTTCGCCGTCCTCCCGGCGACCGGGGAGAGCAAGGGACTGTTCGTCACTGCGACGGGCGGCCCCGGGAGCGCCGGGATCGCATCCGCGGACTCGTATACCTCGTACTTCGCAGACTCGATCCGAAGGCGCTTCGACATCGTCTTCTTCGACCAGCGCGGTATCGGCCTGTCGGGTGGCCTCACCTGCCCGACCGCGGCCGCCGTCTACTACCGGTCGGAGGCTCCGCCGATCGAGGCCGCATCCAGCTTCAGTGCTGCCTGTGTAGACGAGATGGGCACGCCGTCGATCCTCCCCTACGTCGGCACCGACCAGGCGATCGAGGACCTGGAGACCTTTCGGAATGCCGTCGGCTCCCCGAAGATGTGGCTGTACGGGGAAAGCTACGGGACGCAGTACGCGCAGACCTACGCGGCCGCTCACCCCGATGCCCTCGGCGGCTTGATCATCGACGGAGTCGTCGATCTGACGTTGACGGGGCCCGAGTTCTGGGCCGACGCCGCCGGCTCGTTCGAGCGTGTGCTCGACGGGACGCTCACGTCCTGCGATCGACGACCCCGCTGCCGAAAGGACGCGGGGGGCAGCGCCGGGACGGTGTACGACGAGCTCGCAGCGAAGCTCGAAACCGGGCCCCTGAGCATCACGTTTCCGCTCCCGTCAGGCGGAACAGAACGTCGTCAGCTCTCTCTCGCCGACCTGCAGACGGTCGCGAGCGCACAGATCTACGGCGAATCGGATCGGATGCTCCTCCAGAGGGCAATCGCGGCCGCCGGACGCGGTGATCTCGTTCCGCTGCTGCGTCTCCTCTACGCGGATCTCGTCGTCGATCCCGAGACGCTCGCAGCAATCCCCGACCCGAGCTACTCCGACGGGATGTATTACGGCGTCGACTGCCAGGACTACGCCTACTACGAGGGAACGCCGGCGGAGCGCGCCACGCAATACGTCCAGGGTGCGGCCGCCGTCGGCCAGCAGTACCCACGGCTTGGCGAGGCGATCTACCTGTCTGACCTCCCGTGCGCGTTCTGGGCGGATGCTCGCCAGGATCCCGAGCGGCCGCCGGCACTCGTCGCGGAGGGCGTGCCTGCCCTCGTCCTCGTTGCGACGGGCGACCCGATCACACCTGTGGGGGAGGGCGAAAGCGTCTTCCGCCGGCTTGATGACGGGTACCTCGTCACCACCAATGGCGGCCCCCACGTGACCTTCGGACGCGGTATCCCTTGTCCGGACGATCTCGTGACCCGATTCCTGGTGAGCGGCACCACACCAGGAGCGCGCGAGTCGACGTGTCCTGGACGCCTCGTCGAGGGATACGTTCCGCTGGCGCCCACCACCGCCGCGGCGTTCAGAAATGCGCGGTCAGCGCTCGCCTCGGCCGAGACCGAGATCTCGTATCTCCCCGAGTACTACTATTGGGACGGAGTGACGCCGACTGCCGCGGGCTGTCCCGTCGGTGGTGGCACGATGCGCATGCGAGAGACAGCTTCCGGTGCCGGGTTCAGGTTCGTCCGCTGCGGCTTCACCACCGGGGTCGTCATGACAGGAACCGGTTCGTACGACTACGGGCGCGACCGCTTCGTCCTCGACGTGACGCTCTCGGGCCGGTTCCACGGACACGTTCGGTACGTGCACTGATGGACGTAACCGACGCAACGTTCGAGACCGACGTCGTCACGCGCTCACATGAGCTCGCGGTCGTCGTCGATTTCTGGGCGGACTGGTGCGG
Source organism: uncultured Thermoleophilia bacterium (assembly GCA_963710975.1). Lineage (GTDB taxonomy): Bacteria > Actinomycetota > Thermoleophilia > Gaiellales > Gaiellaceae > JBBQXH01. Next base: position 458,436 of record CAVQCG010000005.1, read on the forward strand.
ACCCTGCAAGTCGCTCGCACCCGTTCTCGAACGGGAGATCGCCGAGCGTGCCGACCGGATGACACTTGCGAAGGTCGACGTCGACGCAAATCCGGAGGTTGCCGAGGCATACGGGATCCGGAGCATCCCGGCCGTCAAGGCGTTTCGCAACGGGCAAGTCGTGAGCGAGTTCGTGGGCTCACTCTCCCCGCAGGCGGTTGCCGCCTTCCTCGACGAGCTCTCCGGCCCGTCGAACGCGGAGAAACTCGTCGACGAGCTCGCAACCAGTGGCGAGTTCCCCGAGATTCTCGGCCCGCTCGTCGAGGGCGACTACGAGCGGGCGCTCGAATGGCTGCTTGCAACGGCCGCCGAGTCCGATCCTGAGCGACGTGAGCGGATCCGCGAGGTGATGGTCGCCATCTTCCAGGAGCTCGGGCAGGACCACCCGCTGAGCACCACCTATCGAAGACGTCTCGCAACCGCGCTCTACTAGAAGTCGTCGAGTTCGGTCCCGGCACGAACCGGTTCCACGTCGGACACAGAACCGTCTGTTTCAGACGATGTTTTCTCGTGGTCGCACCCCTACCGTTGATATGGACGCGCAGCCCGCGCCCGCCGCGCCGCGAAAGGAGGTGAACCGTGAATGCGACTGCGACATATCGGCGTTCTCTTGGGCGTGATCCTCGCCAGTGCTACGTGTGCGACGGCTGGGTGGGCGTCAGCCTCGCCGGTTCGAAGCGCGCTCGAGGTGACGGTCACCGACCTCGACCTGAACGGCTCGACTGTCGGGCGTTCGCGCCGTGCCACATCAGGGCGGCCGGGTCGCTCCTTGCAGGCATCGGGATGCAGGGAGATCGACATCGCAAAGGACGGCAAGAGCTTCCTGTTCAACAGCCTCGTCTATCGGTGGCACCACTCCAAGCGGTGGTGCTGGTCGAATGGGCGGGTTACCGGAGTCTGGAGCTCCGCCTACGCGACGAACATGGACGCCAACTGGTACTACCGCGGACTCGCGGGAAGCACCGGCTACTTCTACGGGAGCAACCAGAGCGGCCACTACTCGTTCCGCGAGGCGGAGATGGAGAACTGCGTCCTCAAGTATGGCTGCATCGGAAGCGAGTACCCGTGGATCAAGATCTGGGTGCGCGGAGACGGTAGCTATAGCTGGGAAAGGGGGAACTGACATGACGGATACGCGGCCGGGGTTCTTCGCCGGGACGCTTCAGATCCTGGGCGGGTTTCTCTACAAGCTGATCGCGGTGGTCGCGATCATGTGGATCGTCGGCTTGGTCGTGGGGTTGTTCACGGGCGATCCACCCGCGAGCTCCGGAGGCGGCCCCTCGATCCCCTAGATGGTTGGATCGAGTCGGCGAGGCTGCAGCCCGCTGCGGCCCCTGCCGGACAGGTGTTTGCGCAGAGCGCGTCTCAGCGCAGCCGGGCTGGAAGCCGGAAGTAGACGTCCTCGCGCGTGAGCTCGACCTCCTCACAGTCACCGTACCCGAGCTCCGCCAGCCGGTCTGCGACGCGATTCACGAGGAGCTCGGGGACGACGCGCCTGCCGTCAGTCCCACGACGTCATGGCCGTCGAGCCAGGCGGCGTCGAGATCGCTCTCGTCGTCGATCAGGTATCCATCGGCACCGCAGGTCTTCGCTACTTCGACCAGCCGGTTCGCGTTCGAGCTGGTCTTCGAGCCTACGACGAGCACGAGTGTCGCCTGCTCACAGATCTTCTTCACCGCATCCTGACGGTTCTGGGTCGCGTAACAGATATCCGCGGAAGGCGGGCCGACGAGATCGGGAAACCTGTCGCGCAGGGCGTCGACCACACTTGCCGTGTCATCTACGGAGAGCGTCGTCTGGGTCAGGTACGCAACCTGCTGATCGTCGCGTAGCTCGAGCGCCTCGACGTCCTCCGTCGTTTCCACGAGGACGATCGAGTCGGGCGCCTCCCCCATGGTTCCCACGACCTCCTCATGACCTTCGTGACCGACGAGCGCGATCGTGAGCCCGCGCGCCGCGTAGCGGCGCGCCTCGGCGTGAACCTTCGATACGAGTGGACAGGTCGCATCGACGACCTCGAGGTTGCGCTCCTCACACTTGCGGTAGACCTTCGGCGCAACGCCGTGAGCGGAGAGGACAACGAGTGCACCCTCCGGGACTTCCTGCTCGGTCTCGACGAAGATCGCACCACGGGACTCGAGGTCATGCACGACGTGCACGTTGTGAACGATCTCGTGACGCACGTAGACGGGCGGGCCATGGGTCTCGAGCAGCTTCTCGACGATGTCGATGGCGCGCACGACGCCGGCGCAGAAGCTTCGGGGCGCCGCGATGAGAACCCGCTTGGTCAACGGGCGCCTCCGGAGACGAGGGCGGCCGCCGCGTGCTCGAGCGAGGCAAGCGCCTTACGCGCCCCGCGGGACGCACGGAGCATGCGGCGCGGCTCAGTCACGGCTGCACCTATGACGACACCCCAGGCGACCGCTCCGTCTGGTGTCGAGGCACGCGCCAGCTTCCCTACGGGCTGGTCCGGGGAATCCGAGATCGCCCTGACCGCTCCGGCAAACCGCCCGGTCTCGGTGAGCGAGGCGCTCTCCATGTCTACGGCGACCGCTCCCGTACGCTCGCGCGAGCGCGGCTCGATCGTCGGGCTCGTCGACGACGCGAGCGGCGCCGCAGAGGACAGCCGGACGGGCGCCGGGCACCGCAATCGGTGAGCCTTCCCAGAGGATCGAGCCAGCCTCGTCGACGATCCGGGTAGCCGTGAGCACCGTGCCTTCCGGGAGTCCTGGGACGAGCGCCCCGGCAAGCCCAAAGCTGACGAGCCTGCCACCAGCCGCCGGCCGGGATGCGCCGAGGCCGACCCGCACGGCTCGCGCGCCTCCCTTGTGCGCCGCTCGTTCCTCGACCTCGAGCGCGCAGGCGAGGGTCAGCGGCTCGTCGGCTACCGCAGCGTCCACGCGAGGCTCCGCACCGTCTCCTTCAGGCTCGCAGTCGTGGCGAGTGTGGCCGACGGCTCGAAACCGCAGTGGATTCCGCAATGTTCGCAGCGCGGGTCGTTACCAGGCCCGTAGCGCTCCCACTCCATTCCGTCGATCAGTGCTTCGTAGCTCGGGAAGATTGCGTCGGTGAGCAGGTAGCACGGGCCTTTCCAGCCGTAAGGGTTTCTGGTGACGGAGCCCCAGGGGGTACACGGCAACTCGCGCTCGCCGGTCAGGAAATCCTGGTAGACCGGGCTCGCCAGCCACCGGTACCCGTTCTTGCGCACGGCGGCACGGATCGCGCGGAACTTCTCTTCGTGCTCCTCCCGGGTCATCGTCAGGTTCGGATCGATCTGCGAGTACTGGTACCCGGGCGCGACGAGCATGCCGTCGATCCCGACCTCCTTCGTCAGGAAGCCCATCATCTCGATGACGTCGTCGACCTGTGTCTCCTTGAAGGTCGTCGTGTTGGTCGTGACACGGAAACCCGCAGCGCGTGCGGCCTTGATCGCGCTGATCGCGATGTCCCAGAGGCCCGGATAGTCACAGACGTAGTCGTGGATCTCGCGCATCCCGTCGAGATGGATGACCCACGTGAGACGCGGGTTCGGCTTGAACTTGTCGAGCATCTCCTCGAGGCGCAGGGCGTTCGTACAGAGTTGGATGTTCTTCTTCATCTCGAGGAAGCCGGCCACGACGTCCTCGATCCCCTTGTAGATCAGCGGCTCCCCTCCGCAGATCGACACCACAGGAGCCCTACATTGCGCCCCAGAGTCGAGGCACTCCTCGACGGAAAGGCGTGCCTTGTTGGACTCGTACTCACGGATCTTCCCGCAACCGATGCAGGCGATGTTGCAGCCGAGGGTCGGCTCGAGCATGAGGACGAGCGGGTACCGCTCCTCGCTCTTCTGGGACGCGACATAGCGACCGATCTGCACGGTGCTGCGTAGCGGGAACTTCATGCTCCTCCCTTCCCGTTGACACTTGAGGCGTCCAGCACCGCCCGCGCGAGTGCGGGCGTGACTGGACCCGGCTCGTAACCAAGCCTCTCTTGAGCTTTGTTCGAGGAAAAATACATCGGCAGGCGGGCGAGCGTGACTTCGTCTCGGTTTGCAAGCCCGATCCGGGCCGCTGCCACGACGGCGCCGTACGGGATCCGGAGGGTTGGACGCGGCCGATGCGCGAGGTCTGCGATCGACGCGAAAAGGTCCTCGAGCGACAGATTCACGCCGCCCAGCAGGTAGCGCTCTCCCCGCTCACCTCGTTCGAGCGCGAGCACGTGTCCGCGAGCCACGTCGCGAACGTCAACGACGTTGAGGCCGGTAGTGGCGACGTAGCCACGGATCTTGCCACGAGCCACACCGGCGATCATCCGCCCGGTCGGCGTCGGCCTCGTATCGCCTTCTCCGATCGGTGTCGTCGGATTCACTACAACAGCGTCCAACTTCACTGCTGCGGCCGCGAGGACGACGCGCTCGGCGGCGAGCTTCGTGCGCTTGTACGGAACCCTCAGCTCCCACGCCGGAGGCTCGTCCGCCTCGGTCGCTTCACGACCCGGGACGGGCCCGCAGGTTCCGGCCGTACTCGTGTAGACGAGTCGTTGGACACCCCTCCTGACGCAGGCCTCGATCACGTTCTGCGTTCCTTCGACGTTGACCCGTTCGATCATCTCGGGATCGGCGTCGTAGCTGTACAGGGCGGCAACGTGCACTGCCGCGTCGCATCCGTGCAGGACATGCTCGAGACCGTCTTGATCCAGCAGGTCGACGCGCTCGGTTCGAACCTCGGCGCCCTGCGCGACGAGCTCGCGTACGACATGCGATCCGATGAAACCGGTTGCTCCGGTTACGTAGACGATCACCGGGTTGCCTCTCGATAGCGCGCGAGAGCGATCATCGGCCAGACGATGCGGTAGAGGTGGTACCGGATGAGAAAGTCGCGCGGGAACCCGGTGCCGGTGAAATGCTCCTCGTCCCAGTCGCCGTCCTCGCGCTGGCGCTCGCAGAGCCACGCGGCTGCCCGGGCGGCAGAGGGATCGTTGGCGGCACCGGCTGCGACGAGCCCGGTCAGACCCCAGGCGGTTTGCGACGCAGTTGATACACCGCGCCCGCGCCATGCAATCCCGGCCTCACCGCGGTCGTAGGAACGACAATCCTCGCCGAAGCCGCCATCCGGATTCTGGTGGGCCTCGAGCCACTCGCGAGCAAGAAGGACCGACGGATGGTCGTACCGCACCCCTGCGGCTTCGAGGGCCGGCAACGCCGCTCCTGTCCCGTACACGTAGTTCACTCCCCAACGTCCGAACCAGGATCCGTCGCTGAGCTGCTCGCGCATCAGGTAGGCCACTCCTCGCCTCAGGGCCTTGTCGTAGCCGCCGACGCGAGCGAGTACCTCGACAGCATGGGCGGTCACGTCGACGCTCGGCGGATCGATGACGGCGCCGAAGTCGCAGAACGGAATGTCGTAGAGCCAGTAGGCGTCGTTGTCGACGTCGAACGCGGCCCAGCCACCACCTGCGGACTGCATCCCGGCTATCCACTGACACGCCCGCTCGACTGCAGCCCGACCGACCCCAAGCTTGTCGAGAGCGAGCGCTACGACTGCGGCATCGTCGACGTCAGGATAGAGATCGTTCTCGTATTCGAACGACCAGCCGCCGGGAGCAACACCAGGAAGCCGGACAGCCCAGTCGCCCCGGGATGCAACCTCTTCGCCGAGGATCCAGTCGATCGCCCGGGTGAGTGCCGGGCTCGCTGGGCTTACGCCTGCCTCGGCAAGCCCGAGAAGCGCGAGTCCGCTGTCCCAGACCGGTGACTGGCACGCCTCGGGCCGCAAGCGGTCACCGTCGTCTACGAGGAACCCGTTCCAGCCTTGCAGTCCCCGTCTCATGGACGGGGATTCGGGACCGTGACCGCAGCAGGCGAGGGCGATGAGCGACCATACCCACGGCGGCTGGATGCCACCCCAGGAACCGTCGAGCTCCTGGCGGTCGATGATCCACCGTTCGGCGACAGCAAGCGCCCGCTGGCGCCCGGGCTTGATCGCGCTCCTGGCGTAGAGCTTGAGCACGCGGTCGACATCGTCCCAGACATTCCGGCGGCGTCGAGCAACCGGGCCGAGGTCGAGCTCGTGACACGCGCGTCCCGGAGCCATCGCGCGGACGGGACGGTGATGCATGACGACCGCGAGCGGAAGAACCGTTTGGCGCGCCCAACAGGCGAACGTATAGAGGGAGACAGGAAGGTTTGGCCTGAGCAGAACCAACTCTGGCGGAAGCTGCGGCACCTCGTTCCACGACCAGATCCCGAACAGAGACAGCCAGATTCGCGTGAAGACACGCGCGGCTCCGATTCCTCCTCGCGCTTCGCAGAACCGTCGGGCAGCTGCGAGCTGGGGGGCCCTGTCGGAGAAGCCGGCGAGACGGAGCGCAGGCGTACGCCTCGAGGGTGGCGTTCAGATCGGGATCTCCCTCGTAGTAGATCGACCAGAGCCCGTCCGACCGCTGGCGGGCGAGAAGCTCTGCGATAACCCGGGCCGTCGTTTCGTCGTCCCGTATACCCATGAACTCGAGAAAGAGCAGATGCTGCGCGGTCATCGTCACGTTCGACTCCAACTCGCCCACCCACCAGCCGCCCGGCTCCTGCAGCTCGAACAGACGCGCGATACCGCCTTCGACAGTGCGATCGAGCTTGGCCTCGACGACGGCGCTCATCGTTCTCCAACCGCTCGGGTCCACGCGCACGCGTCGATTCCATTCCGTACGTCTCTTGTCTCACATCGTGCAACACACGCGCGAGTCGCAGCGATACGCTGAAAGCGGGTGGTGGTAAGGGGTGGCCCCGGAGTCGACCAGCTCATCGGGCCAGCCCGACCGGGTTCGGTGCGGCAGTCAGGAGCCGCGCGGCGGCGTGACCGCTTCGAATAGCTCCTTCCATCGTTGCTGGCCAACCGGTGGCGGTCCACGCACCGGCTCGCACGACGTTCGGGCGGCCGGTCCGCGGGCCAGGCCGAAGAGCTGACGTACCAGGCCTGCCTGCGAAGGTCGCCGCGGGCTCACGACTCACACGTGACCAGAGCAGGTTCGAAGGGCCTAGGCGCTCGGTGAGCGCCCCAGTCATGAGCTCCACGAGATCGCGACCCCGGGTGGCCACGAGATCGGGAACGCCGCTCGCCACGACCGTCAAGTATTGGCCGCGCTCGGGCCGATGACCCGTCAGCCGCCCCCGGTCGAACACCCAGTGCGCCGGGCTCCCGAGCATCGCCATCAGCGGGGTGGGGAGGATCTCTCGCTCGAACAGAAGATGGACACTCACGATCGGTGAATCCTCGAGCTTGGATGGAGGCCCGGACAGAAGCTCGGCCGATTCGGCAGGTGGGAGCGCGATCACGAACGCGTCACCGCCCACGCGCTCGCCGTCGGCCAGCACCGCGGCATCTTCCTCGAGCGACGCCACGCGTGCCCGCAGACGAACGGTGGCTCCAGCTGCGTCGAGCTCGCGCGCTGCCGCGTTGCCGTGCATCTCGCCCAGAGGAACGATCGGGAGGAGAAGATCGCTCGCCTCCTTCGCGCCGAGCATCGCGGTCTGAACCGTGAACAGACCGAGAAGGGCGCTCGCCTCCTCACTCGGGAGGTTCAGAGCCGGCCTGATGAAGACGTCCCAGAACCGGTCGATCGCCGTCTCGGTCGCTCCGTATCGGCGCAGAAGCGCTCCGAAGCTCTCTCCATCGTGCGCCGAGGGCTCCAGCTTCGCGATTCGCCGAACGACTCCCGCGACACCGAGCCGCTCACGGACGGACAGATGCCCGTACCGCAGCAGCGGGACTGCACCGGCACCGAGAAACGCAACCCTCCCGCTCTCGGCCATCACCGGAAGGTTGAGGCGGAGACGTCGTACCGAGCCAGTCTGGCCCACGCGCTCCAGGAACCTGAGGTACTCCGAGCAGCAGCCGAGCGCGACGTGCTGGCCGTTGTCGGGCGCGGGCGTCGGATCGCCGTCGCGCTCGGGCAACGTCTGCACCGCACCACCGAGCGTTGGTCGCGCCTCGAGAACGCACACCGTATGCCCGCTGTCGGCCAGGTCGAGCGCAGCCGTCAGCCCAGCGAGGCCCCCGCCCACGACGACGGCCCTCATGCTGCCTCCCGCACGAGGCTCGAGCCGATCACGCGCAGCTTGCCGAACGCGGAAAGGCTCGGGCGCTGCGAGAAGACGTCGAAGCGCCTGCGCTCGATCTCGTCGAGCAGGCCGACGTAGATTCCAGCGAGCGTACGCACGCACAACGCGCTGCGCGAATCGAGAAGCGCGAGCAGTCCAAACCCCTCGATCAGAAGTGCGCGCGCGCGCGAGGCCTGATGCGCCATGAGTCCACTCCAGCCGGGGCCGGTTCTCCCGAGGGCGATGTCGTCCTCGCTGACTCCGAACCGGGCAAGCTCGTCCTGCGGTAGGTAGACACGCCCGAGTGACCAGTCCTCCGGCACGTCGCGCATGATGTTGATCTGCTGGAGCGCGAGACCGAGCGCCTCGGCCAGCGGTCGGGCGCGCACCGCGTCGCTGGGCCCGTAGACCGCGGTGCACGACACACCCACCGCCCCCGCTACCCGGCGGCAGTACTCCCGCAGATCAGCCCAGCTCTCGTACCGGGTCCGCTCGATGTCCCAGCTCGCACCCTCGATCAGATCGAGAAGCGCATCCCTCGGAACCGGATACCGTACGACGGTGTCGGCCAGCGCGACCATGACCGGGTCGCCGGCCTCGGCACGCGGGAGCGCCTGGACGTGGTTCCGGACAGCCGAGAGCCCTGCGCTGCGAAGCTCGGGCGCCCCATTCCCGTCGGCGATGTCGTCGACACGACGCGCGTAGGCGTAGAGCGCAGTCAGGGCGAGGCGCTTCGGACGTGGCAGGAGCATGATTCCCCACGCGAAGTTGCGTGCCTCGTGGCGCGTGATGCGGCCGCATTCCGCATACGCGTCCTCGACCTTCACGGCCGCACGAGCTGACGGAGAGTGAGCCACGCGAACGTCGCGCGCCCGGGGGCCGGCCGGCCCGAGAAGACGTCCCAGCCCGAACGCTCGAGCGCACTGAGGGCGGCCAACCCTCCCCGGGAGAACAGCGCGACGGATCGACCGATGCGTCCTCCAAGTCTTGCCGCGAGCGGAAAGCCTCGGCGCAGGAGCTCGGCGGCGCGGGCGCTCTCGAACCTGCAGAGCGTGCTGAGCCGGTCGGAGCGAGGCCCGGCAAGCTCGCGCTCGGCGATGCCGAAGCGGCGGAGGTCCTCGAGCGGAAGGTAGATCCGGCCGAGACCGAGATCGCGTGGAGGGTCTTGCAGGAAGTTGACCAGCTGGAGCCCGGTACAGACGTCGTCCGACATCTCGACGAGATCCCGCTCGCCCGCTCGACCGTAGATCCCCAGAACGAGCCGGCCCACCGGCTCGGCCGAGTACGTGCAGTACCAGCGGACATCGTCCCAGCTCTCGTAGCGCGTTCGCTCCTGATCGATCCGATTGGCCTGGATCAGCCGCTCGAACGGCTCCGGCGGAAGCGAACACGCCCGGATCGTCACCTGGAGCCGTCGCATGATCGCGGTCTGCGGCTCGTCCTCGTAGCATGCGACGAGCTCGCCTTCGAGCTCATCGAGGAGCGCTGTACGGTTACCTCCGACCTCGTCACCGAGGTTGTCGACGAGCCGGGCAAAGCCGTAGACGGCCCGAAGGTGCGGGCGCGCCTCGCGAGGAGCGAGCATCGACGCGACCGGGAAGTTCTCGCCGCCGGACCGAGCATCGATCTCCTGAAGCGAGATTCCGGGCACGTGAAGGAGGTCCCCCGCCATGGCGAGGAACGTAGCATGCCCCCAGCGATGGAGTGGCGGCGCTTTGGAGAGACAGGAGTCGACGTCCCGGTCGTGGGACTCGGCACATGGCAGGTGTTCGACGTCCCGGCCGACCAGGAACCGAAGGCAGCTGCGGTCGTCGAGGCCGCATTCTCGGGTGGCACCCGGGTCGTGGACTCATCCCCGATGTACGGTCGAGCCGAGGCTGTGCTCGGCCGCGCGCTCGCCGACCGCCGCGAGGACGCGTTCGTCGCGACGAAGATCTGGACGCCCTCCGGCGAGGAGGCACGGCAGCAGCTCGTCGCCCAACTCGGGTTCTACGGCGGGCACGTCGAGCTCGAGCAGATCCACAACCTCGTCAACTGGCGGAGCTACCTCCCCTGGCTCGAAGACGAGCGCGCCGGCGGCCGCGTCGGTCTCATCGGTGCAACCCATTGGAAGGAAGGCGCGTTCGACGATCTTGCGGAGGTCATGCGCACCGGAAGGATCCAGGCGATCCAGATCCCGTACAACCCGAGGGAGCGTCGGTGCGAGCGCATGATCCTGCCACTCGCTGCGGAGCTCGGGTTGGGCGTGATCGCGATGCGCCCACTCGGCGGCGAGGGGTCGGTGATCCCGCAGCCGGACCCCGTCGCGCTCGCGCCGCTCGGCGTGGGGACATGGGCGGAGGCGCTCCTCCTCTGGGCGCTCTCCGACCCCCGCATCCACGTCGTCATCCCCGCAACCTCGAACCCCGAGCACGCCCGTCACAACGCCGCCGCCGGGAGCGGCCGGATTCTCGACCCGGACGAGCGGTCCCTCGTCGAGCGGCTCGCGGCTGGCTAGCTCTAGGGCGCCCTTGCTTCGGCGGGTCGGTCTCGCGAGACACGACAGCATTCAGCGAAGCCGGCGCCGATCTGGCGCGCGATCGACGAGGCGGAGTCATCGGCGGCTCGCGCGCTGCGAACGAGCTCCTCCGGGTCGAGACCGCTCGAGCGAAAGAAGGCGGCGGTGCGCGCCGGGGTGCCCTCCGCGCCGTTCCGGATGTTTGCCGCCAGCTGCTCCACCCAGGCGAGCGTCGTCTCTGGATGGAACTGGATCGCCCAGATCGACTCGCCGAGTCTGAAGGCCTGCACGCAGACGTCGTTGCGGACGAGTTCGTTAGCTCCGCTCGGCGGCTCGAACGCGTAGCGATGTGCGTGGAATGCCGAAAAGCGTTCGGGCGCCCGCGAGAAGAGCGGATCGTCGCCTGCGTCGACGGTCGACTCGACTTCCCGGTACCCGAGCTCGTCCTCGCAGCGGTACACGGAGCCTCCCGTCGCCTGCGCCAGCAACTGCCCACCGAGGCAGAGGCCGAGCACGGGGAGCCCGCGCTCCACGGCACGCGAGATCAGCGACCTCGTCGCGTCGATCGACGGATCCGGGTCGACCGGGTCGGCGAGCCCGGGCAATGCGACGAGCCCGTCGAACCCGTCGAGGGCGGGCATCGGATCCGAGGGGAAGACGACGGTCAACGCGGCCCCCGAGTCAGCCAACGAATCCCCGACGCGCCCAGCGGACTTGTCGCGATCGTTCTGGATGACCAGCAGACGCACGACCTGCGATTCGGTCGAGTCCATCATCACGTAGGCGAGAACGCCGTTGGCCGACGCAATCTTCCCGAGCGACCTCCTGCAGGCCTCGGGTGGTCGCGACCGCCGCGGGTCGAGTCGCCGACTACCCTACTGTCGGCGACCGAAAAGGAGGATCGAGACCTCGATGGCCGACGGACAACCCCTTCGTGAACTAGTGGTCGATCTCGCACGTTGACCGATCTTCGCTATCTGAGCCGGCAAGAGGTCGCTGACCTCCTGCCGGCGATCGTCGAGCAGATCGACATCTGCGAGCGAACCTACCGGGCAATGGCAGCGGGCCGGGTCGAGCTCCCACCGAAGCCCGGGATCCACCCGCGGGAGGACGCCTTCATCCACGCGATGCCGGCATATCTCGCGGACTCGGACGTCGCGTCGATCAAGTGGGTCGGCGGCTACCCGGCGAACAAGGAGCGCGGGCTCCCGTACATCTCGGGGCTCATCATCGTGAACGACGCCGAGACAGGCTTTCCGCTCGCGGTGATGGACGCCGCCGAGATCACCGCCGCCCGCACCGCGGCCGCCAGCGGCGTGTGTATCCGCCACTGGGCGCCTGACGGCTGGAGCCGGGCTGCGATCGTCGGCTGCGGCGAGCAGGGGAAGTATCACTCCCGCGTGCTTGCGGCGCTCAATCCCGACGCTGAGATCGGCGCCTACGATCACCACTCGTTTCGGACAGCCGACCTCGAAGGTCGCGTGAAGTCGGCACCGACGGCCCGGGACGCGGTCGAGGGCGCCGCCGTCGTGATCACCGCGATCCCGATAGCCGAGAAGCCCGAGCCCCTGATCTCGAGCGAGTGGCTCGGTGACGGCTACCTGGCGCTCCCACTCGACTTCGACGCCTCGATCCAGGTCGGGCCGATCGCAGACGCGGGCCTGTTCGTCTCGGACGACGTCGGGCAGTTCGACTACTACCGTAGCCGGGGGCACTTCCGCGGCTGGCCAGAGCCTCATGCCAGCGTCGGCGAGGCGCTCGGACGCAAGCAGAAGCCGAAACGCGTGGCATGCTGCAATCTCGGCGTCGGAGCGCTCGATGCCGCGTTTGCCCAGGTCGTGCTCGAGCGGGCGCAAGCGGCGGGCGCCGGAACGCGGCTTCAGCGTTAGGACAGCACGCAGGTCGCTAGAGTCGCCGCGTGAACCTCGCGAAAGACGGCGTGCTCACGCTTGCGACGATGGATCTCGACGGCCGGCCGATGTTCTGGAGCGAGCGCGGGCGCCAGCTGGGCTTCGAGCCCGAGGTGGCCGCTGCGGTGGCAACGCGGCTGGGACTCAGGACGGAGTGGGTGCCGTTGCCGTGGGCTGAGATGCTCCCTGCCCTCCAACGGTGCGCGTGCGATGCAGTCTGGGCCTGCCAGGCGATCACGCCCGAACGGCGCGAGCTGGTCGACTTCTCTATCCCCTACGGGCGCTTCGACGAGGCTGTTGCCGTCATGCAGGCGAATCCGGCGTCGTCTCCGGCTGATTTCACCGGCCGGCGGGTCGGGGCGATCGCGGGTAGCTCGAACATGGCACTCGTCGAGACGTTCCCCGGCGCGATCCCGATCGCGTTCGATGGTGCGAGCAAGGACGTCATGGGCGAGATGGCCGAGGCATTGCGCTCCGGAGTGGTCGACGCATTCGTCGACGACGAGCAGGTGCTCACCCCGTATGCCGAGGCGAGCGTCGACTTGCGCATCGCATTCGTCAACCCGACGCAGATCCCCCTTGGCGTCGCGTTCCGCAAGGACTCGGGCGCGATGCGAGAAGCGGTCGACGCTGAGCTGCGAGCGCTGATCGTCGACGGTGATCTTGCGCAAATCTGGGAACGGTGGTTCCCGCACAAGCCGTTCTCGGTCTAGATGGTTGATCGGAAAGTGTGGCCCCGGCAGGGGCGGCTGAGACCGAGCATGAGTCGGTGATCGTTCCGAGCCCATAGCAGCGCTATGGGCGAGAACGAGCGGCGGCTCAGGCGAAGTGTCTCAGGCGTCATCCGGCGGTGCCACGGTTTCCGGTCAATTTCCGATCAAGCATCTAGGCTGAGGCGAGCTCGGCGACCCGCGAGGCGATCGCCTCGCCGACCTCTGCGGTCGACGCGGTCCCACCGATGTCGGCCGTTCTTGGTCCCTCCCGGCACACGTCCTCGAGAGCGTGCAGCACGCGCCGAGCGGCCGCGTGCTCACCGAGGTGCTCGAGCATCAGCGCTGCGCTCCAGACGCATCCGCACGGGTTCGCGATGCCCTGGCCGGCGATGTCGGGCGCCGAACCGTGGACAGGCTCGAAGAGCCCCGTGATACCGGTGCCCGGCTGGACGTTCGCGCTCGCAGCCATCCCCATCCCGCCCTGGATCGCCGCTGCGAGGTCGGTCAGGATGTCGCCGAACAGGTTCGAGGCGACGACGACGTCGAGGCTCTCGGGGTTCCGAACCATCCGCGCTGCGAGGGCGTCGACGAGGACTTTCTCGTAGCGAATGCCGCGGAACTCACTCGCGACCTCCGCCGCCACCTCATCCCAGAGCACATACCCGAACCGCGACGCGTTCGACTTGGTCGCGCTCGTGACGACGCCCCGGCGCCGGCCTGCGAGCTCGAACGCGTAGCGGATCACGCGCTCGACGCCCTCTCGCGTGAAGACACTGGTCTCGATGCCCACTTCGTTCGGGAGCCCGGTGTGCGCCCGCCCACCGATGCCCGAGTACTCGCCTTCGGAGTTCTCGCGCAGGAAGAGCATGTCCACATCCGCCGGCCCCCGACCGCCGAGCGGGCAGGGCACACCCTCGAGAAGTCGGGCGGGCCGGACGTTTGCCCAGAGGTCAAGGCGCTGGCGGATCGGCAACAGCAACCCCCAGAGGGTCACATGGTCGGGAACGGAGGGGTCACCGACTGCGCCCATCAGCACCGCGTCGTGCTGGCGGATCGTCTCGATCCCGTCCTCGGGCATCATCGCGCCCGTCAGGTGATAGTGATCGGAGCCCCAACCGAGCTCGGTCCATTGGATCGGGAGGCCGATCGCCTCGACGACCTTACGGGCCTCGGCGACGACCTCGGGGCCGACGCCGTCGCCGGGCAGAAGCGCAACGTTGTAGGGAGTCATCGGCCCCATCGTATGCTGTCCCGATGTGGGCAGGCGTCGACGTCGGCGGCCTGGAGAAGGGGTTTCACGCCTCGGTCGTCGATGATCGCCGGCTCGTGCTCGGCCCGGCCCGACTCCGGTCGACGACCGAGGCCGCCGCGTGGATCCGCGCCTCTGGGGCAGCCCTCGTCGCCATCGACAGCCCGATCTCGTGCGCTTCTCCCGGATTCCGGTCGCGTGAGTGCGAGCGGGAAGTGGCCGCGCGCGTCTGCGGCATCCGGTACACACCGGACGAAGCCACGGTCAGGGCCGACAGCCCGTACTACGAGTGGATCCGCAACGGGCTCGACCTCTACGACGCGCTGGAGCAGGCTGGCATCGAGGCGATCGAGTGCTTTCCGACGGCGTCGTTCACGCGCTGGGGTGGCTCTCGAGGCGTGGAGTCCCGTGCCGCGTGGTCGCGCCGCACACTAACCAGGCTCGAACTCGAAGGTGTGCCCAAACGACTTTCGCAAGACGCCCGCGATGCGATCGCTGCGGCACTCACGGCGCGCGCGTACGCCCGGGGACGCGCACAGTCGTTCGGCGACATCGTCGTGCCTTATGGCTCGAGGGCGATGAGCGCCGCGGTCGCGATCGCCTCCGGCGACAGGTCGTAGGCGTCGTAGATCGCGGGCAGGCTGCCGACCTGGCCGAACCGGTCGACCCCGAGCGGGACCACGCGCGAGCCCAGGCACGAGCCGACGAACGCAAGCGCGTGCGAGGCTCCGTCGATGACCGTCACGATCGGGAGGTGCCGGAGGCCGGGCGGAACGAGTCGATCGAGATGCGACGGCTCGCGCTCCGCGGCGAGGTCGCGTAGGTGCGTGAGCCGGCGCCCGCGCCACTCTGCGTACAGACGGTCGGGCGACGACAGGCAGAGCACGCCCGCGCTGATGCCCTCCTCCGCGGCGAGCAGGTCGGCCGCCGCCAGCACCTCGGGAGTCATGGCTCCGCACGTCGCGAGGATCACCGAATCGTCTCCCGGGCCGGGATCGCGGAGCCAGAAGCCGCCGGCGAGGATGTCCGCCCGCACGGCCTCCTCCCCCCTCCGCTCCACGAGCTCGGCGAACGGCTCCTGATCGACCGGCTTCGTCGAGAGGCGGAGATAGAGCCCCTCACCTTCGGGCTCCTGCATGCGTCGCAGGCCGTCGAGGAGCAGCCACTCGAGCTCGCGTCCGTACGTCGGCTCGGCGTAGACGATCCCGGGTAGCTCGAGCCCGATCGACGGCGTGATCGTCGACTGGTGAGCACCGCCCTCGCGTGAGAGCGAGATCCCGGACGGCGTTCCGAGGACGATGAAGCGGCTGTCCGAGTATGCGACCGTAGATCAAGGCGTCGAGACCCCGGCACACGAACGGGTCGTACAGCGTCCCGATCGGGAACAGCTGCTCGTTCTGGAAGTCGCGCGTCATCCCGAACTGGCCGAGCGCCAGGAAGAGGTTCATCTCGGAGATCCCGAGCTCCACGTGGCGGCCCGTCGGCGAGACGTCCCACGCGAGCGCAGAGCCCTCGGCGTCGGCATATACCGGCTCTTCGTCGAGCCCGAACACGCCCGACCTTGTTGATCCAGCCGCCGAGGTTCGTCGAGACGGAGACGTCAGGAGAGACCGTCACGATCCGCTCGGCAAGGCCCTCGACCCTCGAGAGGTCGAGCAGGATCCGCCCGACAGCGGCCTGGGTCGAGGTAGCGCGCGTTCGAGCCTGATGAGATGGAGGACGGAACGGGAATCCGCTCTCGTGGCTCGAACGGCGGTCGGTCGAGCCGAGACCGTGCGATGAAGCACAGGTGCCCTTCGGGTGTCGCCGGATCGAAGCCCTCCCACTCGTTCTCCCGGGTCAATCCACACGCCGTACGCAGCTCGTCGACCTGTTCCGACGTGAGGAGGGCCGAGTGGTTGAGCGGGCGTCCGGCAATCGGCAGGCCCCAGCCCTTGACCGTGTACGCGAAGACGATCGTCGGCCGATCGTTCACCGCACGGGCCAGCGCCAATGCGTCGATCACGTCGGCGATGTCGTGGCCGCCGAGATCGCGGATCAGCGGCGCCGACCTGACCCGGGTAGCTCGCCGAGAAGGCGCGTCGAGCCTGCGGGCGCTCGTTCGGGGTCGAGGTCGCGGAGGAGAGCCTCGACGACGACCTCGTCGCTCGCGCCGAACAGGCTCTGGTAGACCTGATTCGGCATCTCGTCGATGCGACGGCGAAGCAGGTCGCCGTCTTCCTTCGCATATGCCTCGCGCAGCCGCCGTCCGTACTTCAGCTCGATGACGTGCCAACCCGCCGCCTCGAACTGGCTCTCGAGCTCGTGCGCCTTGATGATCGGGACGACGCGGTCGAGGCTCTGCCGGTTCAGGTCGACGATCCAGAGCGCATTCCCCAGCCCACGGGTATGTGGCTCGAGGACGGCCTCCCACAGATTTCCCTCGTCGAGCTCGGCGTCGCCGAGCAGCGAAATGAAGCGACCTCCCGTGCCCCTGCCGAAGTGCGTCTCGACATAGCGGTCTGCGAGCGCGCCGAACAGCGGTGCCGCCGAGCCAATCCCCACCGAGCCCGTCGAGTAGTCGACAGGGAATCTGTCCTTCGTCCTGCTCGGATAGGACTGGAGGCCGCCGAACTCGCGGAGCGTCGTCAGGTAGCGCCTGTCGAGGCGGCCGAGCAGGTACTCGATCGCGTGCAGGACGGGCGATGCGTGTGGCTTGACCGACACGCGATCCTCCGCGCGGAGATCCCACAGGTAGAGGGCGGTCATGAGCGACACCATCGAGGCCGACGACGCCTGGTGTCCGCCGACCTTCAGCTCGTCGTCCTTCGGACGCTCGTGGTTCGCGTAGTCGACGATGCGTGTCGCAAGCCACAGCACGCGTCGCTCGATCGACCGGAGCGCGTCGACCTCCGCGGAGGACGGCGGCGGCGACGTCATGATGGTGGTTCTCATAGCCGGCTCCCCTAATATGTCAATTGATCAGCTTTCTTTACGTTAACGAATGACAGACACTCTCGTCACCTCGGGCCTGCCCGTCGAAGCGGCGTCCTTCCCCGATCTCGAGCTGCCGCGCGCGTCCGACGCAGTGATGCGGGCGCTCATCGACGGCATCAGGGCGGGGGCGGCACCGCCGGGCTCGCGGCTTCCACGCGACCAGGAGTTGGCCGCACGCTTCGGTGTCAGCCGCCCGGTCGTGCGCGAGGCGCTCGACCTAATGCGACGCGCCGGGATCGTCGAGATCCGCCGTGGCAGCCGCGGGGGCGTGTTCGTCCGCTCGCTCTCGATACCGACGGCCCTCCTGACGGAGCGAACGCGCCTCGGGCTCGAAGAAATCCGCCAGCTGCTCGAAGCACGACGCACGCTCGAGACCACCTGCGCGCTGCTGGCCGCCGAACGCGCGTCGGAGGAGGACTTCGACGACCTCGAGGTCCTGGCCCTCGCGCTCGAGAGGGCCCGTTCGAGCCCGGAGGACTTCATCGAGCTCGATGTCCGCTATCACCTTCGTGTTGCAGCCGCGTCCGGCAACGAGCCGCTCGAGCGATCGCTCGCGACGGTGTTCCGCGACCTGGCCTCGGTCCGCACCCAGTACCCGGTCGGCTACGGCGACATGGAGACCGCGATCGGCTACCAGCTCGACACCCTCGCAGCGCTGCGTACGCGAGAGCCCGACATCGTGCTCGAGAGCCTCGACCGGCACCTGAGAGGGCTCGAGACGCACTTCCTCGGACGCGGGATCGTGCTGCGGCGCCCGCTTCCGACGCACGAATAGATGGTCGCGGACTGGCTCGCCCGCCTCGAGCTCCGCCTCGCGGAAGGCGACGAGGAGGAGCTGGCAGTCGCGCTCGTCGCTCTGGCGTACGCGGCCGGGGAGGAGATCGAAATCCCGGATGAGGAACGCAGGCCGGCTGCTCGAAGAGCGCTCCTGCTCCTTGCGGCAGGGGGCGATCCCCGGCGCGGACTCGCCCTCGACGGCCGCGCCGTCACCGCTCTCGCAGCGGATCTCGATGCCGGCGACCGCCGGCGACTGCTCCAGGCGGGGCTCGACCGGCTTCAGCGTCAGGCGCGCGCACAGGAGCACGTCAGCGCAGCGCTTCGTGGGCTTGCGAACCACCCCGACGTCTCCTGGCGAGCCTACTGCGCTGCAGTGCTCGCCGAAGAGCTCGAGGGGGACTGAGACCGGGGACGTAAGGGTTCGTTCAGAAACGGCGGCTACGATCGCCAGAGGTGGCTCTGCTCGTCGGGATCGCGTTCATCGCCGGCATGGTCACGGCGATCAGCCCGTGCGTCCTCCCGGTTCTGCCGATCGTCTTCGCGGGCGGTGCTACGGGCAGCCGCCGGAGGCCGTTCGCCATCGTGGCCGGGCTCGTCGTCAGCTTCACCGCCTTCACACTGGCCGCGACAGCGCTGCTCTCGGCGCTCGGCCTCCCGGAGGACATCCTCAGGAACATCGCGATCGGGATCGTGCTCCTGATGGGCCTGTCGCTCCTCGTTCCAGCGATCGGCCGCCTCGTCGAGCGCCCGTTTCAGGCGCTCGGGCGCAGACGGCCGGGAGATGTCGGAGGCGGCTTCCTGCTCGGCATGAGCCTCGGTCTCCTGTTCACGCCGTGTGCCGGCCCGATCATCGCTGCCGTCGCGACGGTTGCGGCCACCGAGCATCTCACCGCGTCAGCCGTGATCGTCACCCTCGCGTACGCCCTGGGCGCAGGCGTCGTCCTGCTCGGGCTTGTGCTCGCCGCGCGACGCGGCCTGAACCTAGCCCCTGTCCGGCGCCACGCGCCGCTCGTCCGGCAGGTGCTCGGCGGCGCCATCGTCGCGGTCGCAGTGCTGATGGCACTCGGTCTCGACACGAGGCTCCAGACGAAGGTGCCCGGCTACACGAAGGCGCTCCAGGGGCTCGAGGAGAGCGCGTCCGCGGCGACGAGGATCGATGGGCTCGTCGGAGGTCAACCGGCCAGGGTGAAGGAGACGGAGGGGCTCGAGGACTTCGGCGTGGCACCCGAGTTCAAGGGGATCAGCACCTGGTTCAACTCGAAGCCTCTGACGCTCGACTCGCTCCGCGGCAAGGTCGTGCTCGTCGACTTCTGGACGTACTCGTGCATCAACTGCCTCCGGACGCTCCCGTACCTGACCCGCTGGGATCAGACGTACCGAAGCGATGGCCTGGTGATCGTCGGCGTGCACACGCCGGAGTTCGCCTTCGAGCGCGAGCCCGGCAACGTCGGCGCCGCCATCGAGGATCTCGGCATCGAGTACCCCGTCGCGCTCGACCCCGACTTCGGAACCTGGAACGCGTGGGGCAACCAGTACTGGCCGGCGGAGTACTTCATCGACAGGACCGGGCACGTCCGCTTCGCGCACTTCGGGGAAGGGGAGTACGAGCAGAAGGAGTCCGTGATCCGCCGACTGCTGGCGGAACCTGGTCTGCCGGCTCGGGTGTCCGGCCGTGTCGCAGACCAGACCCCCACGGAGCCCCAGACGCCCGAGAGCTACCTCGGCTACGCCCGGCTCGCGAACATCGTCGGCTCACCGGTGAAGGCCGACGAGGAGAGCGCGTACGAGCTTCCCGGATGGATTCCCAGAGACACCTTCGCGCTCGGTGGTCGCTGGACCGTGGAGAAGGAACGGGCGGTCGCGGGGGACGGTGCTCGCCTCCGACTGCGCTATCGCGGCCGGCATGCCTACCTCGTTCTCGGCGCAGCCCATGGGGGAACTGTCGACGTGATCCTCGACGACCGGCCAACTCGATCGATCCGTGTCACCGGACATCGACTCTACGAGCTTGCGGCCTCACCCGGGCGCTCGATCTATCACCTGGTCGAGCTCCGGTTCTCGCCCGGTGTCGAGGCCTACGCGTTCACCTTCGGATAGGCCTGCGGCAATCCGATTCGGCACCCGCTCCGAATCACGGTGCGAGGTGGGGCGGCGGTGCGGATGACCCTCGCCGGTCGCATTGCCGTCCCGCCACGCTTACCGGCCCTCGCGCGCCGCGTCTCTCTCCCACGCGGCCCGCGAGGGTTGGATCAGATCGACGTCCAGAACTCGCGCAGAAGCGCGTTGTAGTCGGACGGGAACTCCTGGAACGGCTGGTGACCCGCCTCCGGGATGACGGTGAGCCGCGATCCGTCGATGCGAGCTGCGATCTCCCGCGAGAAGCGCTCGGGGAGCACGAGATCGAGCTCGCCCACCGTGATCAGCGTGGGCACCTGTACGCCGGAGAGACGATCGGCCGAGTCGTGGCGAATCAGCGCCTCGGCCGAGCGCGAAAAGGCGTCGACCGTCTGTGGGTGGGGGCTCTCCGCCGCAGCCTGGAGCCAGCCGTCCATCGTGCCGTCGTTCCAGATCCGCGGTGCGAAGCACCAGAGGTTGACCGCAAGCAGGAAGTCGGCGATCGAGTCGGCCTTCTGTGCCGACCAGATCCAGTTGCGGATGACCTCGTGGAGAAACCGATCGCCCCGGCACCACGTCCCGTTCAGGACGAGGCTGCGCACTCGCTCGGGATGCGCGAGCACGAGCTCCTGTGCGATCGCACCACCCATCGAGGATCCGACGACGTGCGGGCGTTCGAGCCCAAGAGCGTCCATCAAGGCGATCGTGTCGGCCGCGAAGTCGGCGATCTCGAACGGCCCGTCCGGCGTCGCCGAGCGACCGACTCCCCTGTTGTCGAAGGTCGTCAGGCGATAGGTGGCCTTCAGGCCGTCGACCTGGTCGACCCAGCACGCACCCTCGTCAGCGAGGCCCGAGATGAAGAGGACGTCCTCGCCCGAGCCTTCCTGCTCGACCCAGAGGTCGACCCCGTTCGCGGTGACGACGCTCAGAGCCGCTACCGGACTATCAGCACGTCGCACTCGGCGTGCTGGGCGACCTTCGTCGAGACCGAGCCGGCGACGAGACGCTTCGTGAAGCCCTTGCCGTGCGTCCCGACGACGATCAATCCGGCGCCGTGCTCCTTCGCGTCCGCGATGATGATGTCGGCCGGGTCACCGTGCCCCTCGACCATCTGCACCGCGACACCGGCGTCAGCGAGCTTTCCGCGCGCCTTCTCGAGGTTCTCGTCGAGCACCTCGGCATCTCCGGGGTCAACCGGGGACACGCCCCCGCGCGGGTGGGCGCCGGCGACGATCTTCGTCGCGCACACCACTCGGAGCGAGGCTCCCATCGACGTCCCGATCTCCACCGCACGGTCGAGCGCTCGATCCGCGTGCTCCGACCCGTCGTACCCAACCACGATCGTATCCATCATCAGCTCCTTTGTCTGCGAGCGGGGAAATGTCCGATCGACCCTTCCAGAGCGTCGCCCTTGGGCCGGAGAGTCGCATCGGGGAAGAGCAGCGTCAAGGCTTCGGGAAACTACGGAACAATCGCGCTCCGGTCAAGGAGCCTGGGGCAGCGCTACGTGTCGAGCCCGAGGATACGAGCGCAGATCGCCGCCGAGCATTCTGCGACGGCGAGCGCACCCTCGACGTCGACAGTCTCCCGCCGGTCGCTCGAGCAGTCCGTGAACACCGCAAGCGCGAGCGTGCCCTTCTCGGCATGCGTGACGAGGCCCACATCGGCCCGGATCCCGTCGAGCTCGCCGCTCTTCGAGCCGACGCGAAGCACCTGCTTCCGCCCGTGATACTGCGCGTAGGGGTTCCAGCCCAGCCACCGAGGCAGCTGATCCTGAAAGTGCTGCCGCTCGAGGACTCCACGGAGGTTGGCACAGAGATCGCGGCTCAGGATCTCGTCCCGGGCGAGTGCCGTGAGAAGCCTCGTCTGCTCGCGCGGCGTCGACACGCCCATGCCCCCTGCGAGGTCGTGCGTGATCCGCGAGAAATCGACAAGGCCGCCGAGCCTCGTCTGTTCGAGCCCGAGACGTTCGATCGACGCGTTGACCGCCTCCGGCCCTCCGCAGCGCTCGATCACGGCGTTCGTCGCGACGTTGTCCGACACCGTGATCATGAGCTCGATCGCGTCGCGGAGAGAGAGCCTGTCGAGGTCGAGCTGCTTGAGGACACCGCCTCCGGCAACCCGGCCGGCGCGCGGGGGCAGGAGCAACGGATCGTCGAGCGCGGCGAGGCCTCGCCGCACGAGCTCGAGCGCTGCGCATGCGACGGCGACCTTGATCACCGACGCCGTGGGAAACAGCGCGTCCGCCCGAAGCTCGAGCTCCGACCCCGATTCCAGGTGGACGGCGTGATAGCCCAGCCGGCCGGAGAAGGATCGCTCGAGCGCGCCGATCCGCTCGTCGAACGGGAGCTCCGGCCGGGGCGAGATCGGAACGAGATCGCGGGCGCTCGTCATCGCTACACCGACGTGTAGCCGCCGTCGACGGGAAGAGCGATGCCGGTGACAAACGCGGCGTCGGCCGAGGCGAGGAAGAAGGCCGCTCCCGCGATGTCCTCGGGCTCGGCGAGACGACCGAGAGGATGGGCGGCTACGGCCCGCTCGAGAAGATCGGGCGTCCCCTGCGTCTCTCGGGTCATCGCCGTGCGGACGTACCCAGGGCAGATCGCGTTGACGGTGATGCCGTGCGATGCGAGCTGCGGCGCAAGCGTTCTGACGAGCTGCATCACCGCGCCTTTCGAGACGTTGTACGCGACGCCCGAAGGGGTGCCGACGAGCGACGCGATGGACGCGATCACGATGATCCGGCCGCCCGTTCCCTGACCCACGAGCCGGCGCGCGGCCTCGCGACACGTCCACCACACCCCCGTCTGGTTGACGGCCACCGTTCGCTCGTACACATCGAAAGGCTCGTCAGGCAGGTCGTAGACGCCGAGGTTGACCCCCGCGTTGGCCACGGCCACGTCGAGGCGCCCGAAACGGCCGAACGCACTCTCGACGGCGGCCGTGACATCGTCACCGTCGGTCACGTCGCAACGGGAGAACGAGGCGCTGCCGCCCTCGCGCTCGATCAGCTCGTGCGTCGGAAGCGCAGGCTCCGCGTTGCCGACCGAATCCGGATCCTCCCGGATGTCGGCGCATACGACCGCCGCGCCCTCACGGGCGTAGCGAAGCGCGATCGCGCGACCGTTCCCGCTCGCCGCACCGGTGACGAACGCGACCGCGCCCTCGAGACGTCGCTCGACGCTCACGTGCACTCGCCGCCGTCGACGACGACCGTTGCTCCGGAGACGAACGACGCCCGATCGGAGGCGAGAAAGGCGAGAACCTGCGCCACCTCGGCGGGCTCGCCGGGACGCCCGAGCGGAACGTCGTCGACCAGGTTTCGGCCGGCGGCCTCCGCGAGCGCGGCATGCATCTCGGTGTCGATCAATCCGGGAGCGACGGCATTGACCCGGACACCTTCGCCGGCCAGCTCCTGCGCGAGCGACTCGACGAGCCCGATGACGCCGAACTTCGAGGCACAGTAGGTGCCCAGCCGTGGGTATCCATGCCTCCCTGCCTGCGACGAGACTGCGAGGATGACCCCGCCGCCCTGATCGCGGAACCGTCGCGCAGCCGTGCGGAGGCACAGGAAGACGCCGACGAGGTTGACGTCGATCGTCCGGCGAAACGCCGCGAGATCCTCGTCGACCAGCGGCCGTATGCGCAGCACGCCGGCGTTCGCGACCAGCGTGTCGAGCCCGCCGAGCCGCGTTGCTGCTTCGGCGACCCCGCGCTCGACCGCGTCCTCGTCGGTGACGTCGAACGGCACAGCGACCGCGGTATGGCCGCGCGCCGAAAGCTCCGCGGCAAGCCGCTCGACGTCGTCGGCGAGGAGATCGGAGACGGCCACCGCGGCGCCGTCTTCGCAGTATCGCTCGGCCGTTGCCCGACCGATCCCGCGAGCTGCACCGGTGACGAGCGCCCGGCGACCTGCGAGCAGACCCGGCGTCATGCAGACCGGGTGTGGGCGCTCATCGTCGCGCCCATCGCGCCGTCGATCCTGCAGCGTCGCGCCGGTCATGTGGGACGACTCGTCGGACGCGAGCCAGGCGACGAGCGACGCCACGTCCTCTCCGGTTCCGAACCGGCCGGATGGGGGAAGCGTCCATGCCTCCGGGTTCTCGGCATGGTCGGCGTGGCCCGCCGGAGTTGCCTGGATGCCCGGCACGACGTCACCCGGGCAGACGGCGTTCGCCCGGATCCCGAACGGCGCGCCCTCGGCCGCGAAGAGCTCCGAGACTGCGACGACCCCGCCTTCGTCACAGAGTAGGCCGGGATCTCGTGCACACCCCGAATCCCCGCATCGGAGGCCATGTGGATCATCGATCCGCCACCGCCGGCGCGCATCGGCTCGAACGACGCGCGCGAGATGCGGAACAGCGACGTCAGGTTGACCTCGATGAGCTCCAGGAACACAGGCTCGGGCGTCGCCTCGATCGAGTCGCCGAAGACGATGCCGGCGTTCGCGACGAGGACATCGAGGCGGCCGCCGCCGATGCGGAGCGTCTCGGGGACGACGAGGTCGGAGGCGGCTCGATCGCTCGAATCGCACGGGATGAAGGTTGCTCCGGTGGCCTCCGCGACCGCCTCTCCTCGCTCCTGGTTGCGACCCGTGAAGACGACGGTCATCCCCTCGGCGCGGAGCCGCTCGACGCACGACTTCCCGATCCCCGAGGTTCCTCCGGTGACCAGCGCAACGCGACCTGCAAGCTCGTAGGTCAATTCAGGATCAGGCTCGCTCTGACGGCGGCTCGCATCCCGCCGTCGACCAGCAGGATCGCGCCGTTGCAGAAGGTTGAGTCGGGCGAGACGAAGAACGCGACGGCACCGGCGACGTCGGCACCCGTCCCGATTCTTCCGACCGGCGGCAGCAGCCAGCCCGGCGGTGTCGCCGAACTCCTCGCGCCCCGCGACCGTGGTCACCATTCCCGGCGCCGTGTCGCCCGGGCAGACCGCGTTGACACGGATGCCGTCCTTGCCGGCCTCCATTCCGAGCATCTGCACGAGCATGTTCAGGCAGCGCTTCGAGACCGAGTAGGCGCCGATCGGTACCTCGGGCCACACGCCCGCGTCCGAAGATATGGCGACGATCGAGCCCCCGCCGGACGCACGCAAGTGGGGCAGGCAGGCGACCGAGTACCGGTACGGGGCGACGAGGTTCGTGTCCATGACCGCGTCCCAGGCCTCGTCCGATGTCTCGGAGAGCGGAGCCTCGTGGAGCACCCCGGCGTTCAGGACGAGCGCATCGAGACCACCGAGCACCTCGATCGCCTCGACGACCGACCGGGCGATCGCCTCGGGATCGCAGACATCGGCCTGCACGAACGACGCGCCGGTCTCGTCTGCGACGCTCGCCCCCCGGGCCGGATCGCGCCCCGTGAACACGATCCGCGCCCCCTCCGACGCAAGCCTCCTGACCACCTCGGCACCGATTCCAGAGGTTCCGCCGGTCACGAGCACGCGAAATCGTCGAGGCGAGGCATGTGGCGCGCGATTATCCCAGGTTCTCCAAAGGACCGAGGCCCCTTGTAAAGCATCCGTCGAGCGCAGTAACCTACTGGCCTTCATCGAAAGGGGGACGCATGGAAGCGGGTAGTGCAGCGCCAAGTACCGGATCCGGCGTAGCCGGAAGCACCGAACTCGCAAGGAACGCTCTCGGGCTACCGGCCATTCTGTTCTGCATCGTGACCGGATCGGCGCCGCTTGCGGCAATGATGTTCAACGACCCGCTGTCTGGCTACGGCATCGGGATCTCGGTGCCGGCGGCGTTCTGGCTCTCGACGATCGCCTTCACCCTCTTCTCGGTCGGCTACGTCGAGATGGCCCGCCGCAAGACGACGGCGGGAGGCATCTACTCCTACATGGCGTACGGCTTCGGCCGGATCGTCGGCCTCGGGGCCGCGTTCGGCATCGCGGCCGCCTACATCCTGTTCGCCGCAGGCGTCAACGGGGTGACGTCGTACTTCGCCCAGACGAGCATCCTCAACCTGTCCGGCGGATTCGACATGGACTGGCGCATCTACGCGTTCTGCTTCATCGCGCTGATGTTCCTGGTCACGTACTTCCACGTCGAGATCGTGGCCCGGATCCTCGGGGTCTTGCTGATCGGCGAGATCATCATCCTGATGATCTTCTCGTTCGCCGTCGTCGTGAAGGGCGGCGGGCCGGATGGCATCGTCTGGCAGGCGCTCAATCCGGCCGGGCTCTTCAGCGGCGGGGAGGGCGTGGACGGGGCGGCTGCCGTCTTCGGCGTCGGAGCGGCCGGCATTGGCTTCTTCGCCGCGTTCTGGTCGTGGGTCGGCTTCGAGATGGCCCCGAACTACGCCGAGGAGTCGCGCAATCCGAAGAAGATGATGGCCTACGCGATCTACATCTCGTGCATCGGCCTCGGCATCCTCTACACGTTCTGGTCGTGGATGATCATCAGCGCGTACGGGACGTCGAAGGACCAGTGGGTCTGGGCCATCGCCACGCAGTACGGTGCAGCCGGTGACAACCCGGCGGTTTCGCCCGGCAACGGCCTTCCGACCGGCGACTACGCAAGCGTCTTCTATCCGGCCGCTCAGGAGTTCGCAGGGATCGGAATCGCGAACTGCTTCAAGGTGCTGATCATCACCGGCTCGTTCGCCTGCGCGCTCGCGTTCTGGCAGACGTCCAACCGCTACATCTTCGCGATGGGCCGGGAGGGCATCATCCCGCGTGTCTTCGGCCGGACGCACGCAACGCACAAGAGCCCGTTCGTCGCGACGGTCTTCGTCGGCCTGATGGTCGTCATGATCACCTGCGCTCTTCGCGACCGGCGCCGTCGGCGGCGGCCAGCGAGCCGCAGCCGGATACACGGAGGCGAACCCGCTGACGGCGATCCTGCAGCTCGGGACGTGGATCCCCTTCCAGGGCAACTCGCTGCTGTTCCCGCTGATGGCGCTCGTCTGCCTCTCGATCCTCGTCTACTTCCTCCGCGAGGGGAGGGACGGCTTCCACTGGTGGAAGACGTTCCTGGCCCCGCTCCTCGGGTTCGCGGCGATCTCGTTCGCGTTCTATCTGATGATGAAGAACCGGGCGGGGATCACCTTCGGCGCCTACGAAGGATGGGTCAAGTACGTCCCGATCATCTCGCTCTTGATCTTCCTCGCCGGCTGTGCCCTTGCGGTCGGATACCGCCTCTGGGCGAGGAAGCGCTACGACGAAGTTGGGAAGTTCCTGCACGAGGAGGCCTGAAGGTCACACAGCTCCATGGGTAGTCGTAGGGGTCGGGCAGTGCCCGGCCCCTACGTGTCTCTGAGACGGGAGGGATCATGCTCCTGACCGAGGTCCCAGATGACTTCATCGGACGGGGGTTCGCCCCGGCCCAGACCGCCGCAGGCTTCGGCATCTCGCTCGACGTCGCGGAGCCCTGGGGCGGTGGTCGAGTCGAGGGCAGGGTCGAACGACGAGGAGACAAGCACGACGAGTCCTCAATCGCCGTCTCGCTCCGCTGCCTGGCGGCCTGGCTCGACGTCGCACCGCAGCTCGTCGGCCAGAAGAGCTTCCTGAGCGTCACGTCCTACTGGGACATCCGTACCCGCCATCTTCCGGTCTGGCTCGACGAGCTTGCCTGGTCGGACACGATCGATGTCGGGAGCCTCGCCGAGGCCAACTGGCGGCAGTTCGGCTTCTCGATCCCGCCGGAGCTACCGCGGGCATTCGAGGGATCGTTCGTCTCCTTCCGCTGGCGCGTCGTTGCGACCCGCCGTCGCCGGGTCGGCCACGCCGAGGCGTCTGTGCCGATGATCCTCCGCGAGCGGCAGACCATCCCCTGCCTGCGCATCGAGACGAGCCCGCTCGGCACGTGGCGCCTGCTCGAATGGAAGTCAGAAGGCGAGCATGATGGTGCGGTCTGGGAGTGCGATGTCCGGTATGAGGATCGCCGCTCCGAAGACGCACCACTTCCCGGCGAGACCCAGGAGCAGGAGGTCTCACGCCGGCGGCGCTGACGGGTTCCGTATGATCGGCGCCTCGTGCGCGTAGCCCTGAAGCTGCTCCTACCGATCATCGTCGCCGTTGTCGCATCGTTCGCGACGGCGAGCCCCGCGGGGGCCGCCGCCTGCCCGACGACCGTGTTTCTCCGGTACGGGTACCTGATCTACGCCTCCAGCCCGATCCCATCGTCGGTCTCCCTCGCGCAGGGTGAGATCCTCGGCAAGGGGGAAGTCGACGAGGCGAAGAACGCGACCACTCCCAACGACAACGCGAAGTGCGAGCGCGAGCGAAACGATGTCCAGGTCGTACGACTCGGAGACATCGACCCCCGTGTCGCGGTCGGCGTCAAGGGGAAGCCCGGGCTGGCGCTGGTTCTCGGCGGACGGTGCAGCGGGTTCGAGGGCGACGCCTACTGGTCGTGCCTCCTCGACCCGCTCGAATTCGAGGGAACGACCTACACGGGGGTCGCGTACCCGGACAAGGGAACGAGAGGCACGGTGACGCTCGCGAACGAGCTGGGAAACGCCGAGGTGGGCGGCGAGACCGTGACGGTCAAGGCGATCGACGGCGTCGATCCCTCGGTCGCCGTCGGGATCGAGGGGCACCCCAACGAGGCCTACCTGGCCCCGGACGTATGCCCATACGAGCGCTTCTCGAACACCCTCGCAGCCAACGATCTCGCGCGCTGCCTGTCGGCTCCCGTCTGGCTCGTCTTCGATCCTCCCGGTGCCCGTGTCGGTACATCCATCACCGCCTACACCGATAGGCCGGTTGCCGCACCAGTCACCGGCTCGGCGATCGAGCTGGTCCGCTCGTCGATCGTCGCAGACGTGGTTCCGCAGGACAGGTCGGGCGCAGTGCAGGTCGCTACGGTCCCGGCCGGGCCCGCCGGGACGAAGATCGAGTTCGACATCCCGGACGTCGACGAAGGCATCTACGAGGCCGTCGTCACCTGCAACAACTGCGCCGCCTCGTTCGGCAAGACGACCTTCCCGTCCGGATCGCTGGTTGCCTTCAAGAAGAAGAGCTCGAACAGCCTGATCATCACGATCATCGTGGTCGTGCTCCTCGTGGGGCTCTTCGTCGCGTCGATCGTCATGTGGAAGAAGGGCTTCCGGTACCGCAGGGTCAAGCGGGGCAGCTCGGCGGAGGAAAGCGAAAAAGCCTTAGAGCGGTCCTTCGGCGAGCAGCCGCCGGAACGCACTGTACTGCCCGAGCTTGCCGACCGTGACCAGGGTGTCGCCCTCCTGGATCACGTCGGTCGGCTGCGCGCCCGACACCGACTCGGGCTCCCGCAGGATCGCGATGATGGTGATCCCCGTGCGCGCCCGGAAGGCGCAGTCGGCAAGCGTTCGTCCGACCGCCGGGCTCCCGTCCGGCACGGGGATCCACTCGATCGTCAGGTCGCCCAGCGCCATCTCGAGGTCCTCGACGATCTTCGGCCGCTCGTACGCGCCGCCGAGGAGCGCCCCGAGCTGTCGCGCCTCGGCGTCCTCGAGGTGGAGAACGGCCCCCGGCTCGTCGTCTCCTGTGCGCCGGAAGCAGTACACCTCGCGCTCGCCGTCGAGATGCTGGATGACCGCGACCCGACCACCGCTGTCGAGGTCGAGGCTGTACTTCACTCCTACACCGGGAAGTCGGGTCTGGCGTACCTCAGACGGCATCTGTCCTCCTCGCAGGCAGGGTAGACGGTGGGAACAGTCCACGGCCGATTCGCTTGGACTCCTTCATCAGGACCACGCCGATCGTGGCCGTGGCCAGGACGAACAGGCCTGAAAAGGCGACGAGGTCCTGGCGCTGCGAGAGGCCGAGCGCGTCGTTGTCCGCCGCAAGCTGGGCGATGATGATCGTGAACTCCCCGTGCGCGACGAGCGCCGCTCCGACATTCAGGCTCTGCCGCCGCGAGAAGCCTCCGATCAGACCCGAGCCGAAGCCGGCACCCAGCTTCCCGGCGACCGACAGCACGACGGCGAGCGCGACGAGCCAGCCGACGCTCCCGAGCGCACCGAGATCGATCGACAGGCCGAAGACGAAGAAGAAGAGCGCGGCGAAGAGGTCCCTGAAGCCGAGAAATCGCTCCTCGATCTCCTCGCGAACGGACGTCTCGGCGAGCACGATCCCCGCCATGAGGGCGCCGATCGCCTCGGAGATCCCGAGCAGCTTCGCAACCGCGGCCATCCCGACGAGGAACGCAAACACGAAGAGCAACAGGAACTCGGGCGGAAGCCTGGCGAGCAGCCGGTCGATCGGGCGCGTGAGGAAACGTGCCGCGGCGAGCGACACCGTGACGAAGCCGAGCGCCTTGGCGACCGCGACGAGCGGTCGGCTGAGCCCGCCACCCCCGGCGCCGGCGAATCCGAGCACCCCGGCGACGACGAGATCCTCGAACACGAGAATCGCGAGGATGAGGTCGGTCTCGTTGTCGGCGAGTCGCTTGAAGTCGATAAGCCCCTTCACCGCGACGGCACTCGAGGACACGTAGATCGCGGCGGCGAGGATGAGCGCCGCGAACGAGACTCCGAAGGCGACGACGCCGACGAGCAGGCCGACCCCGGCGTTCACGACGAGATCCAGCGATCCACCGAGCAGGACATGACGGCCACTCCTGACCAGCCGGTCGAAGCTGAACTCGAGCCCGAGGAAGAAGAGCAGGAAGATGATCCCGAGCTCGGCGACGAAGGTCGTCACCTCCGACGGCTGGACGAAGCTGAGCACCGTCGGCTGGTTGGGCCCTAGCAGCAGTCCTGCGAGTAGGTAGGCCGGGATCGCCGAAAGACCGAAGCGCCCGGCAACCAGACCGAGCACCGCGAGCACGGCTACCGTGACCGCGAGCTGGCCGAGCGTGAGAGACGTCGTCGAGGCGAGCGGCAGAGCGCGCCCATCCTACGCCGATAGACTCAGGGCATGGCTGTGAGAACACGTCCCTCCGTCCGTCCCGAGGCGCTCCGCGCCGCCGCGTCCTTCCCCACCCTCGATGCGATCTTCACGCGCCGGGCTCGGCGGTTCGCGCTCGGTGCCGAGATCAGCGGCCCGCTCGCCTTCAAGTCCGAGAAGGAGCCTGTCCCCCTCGCATACGAGGAGGAAGCGATCCTCGTGGCTGCCGCGACCGGCGCCACCGGAATTGTCCGCGAGGAGTGGCCGTTCCTCTGCGAGGAGGGCGGGCCGACCGGGGCCGACAAGCTTGCGACGTTCACCGGGCGCCCGTATCCGAGCCCACTCGCGCAACACGGGACCGAGCTCTTCTGGACGAATGACGACGGCGTCTTCGTGCTTCCGCAGCGCGACGTGAAGCCGGAGGCATATGCCGTCAACCAGACCTTCGAGGAGCAGCACACGCTCTACCGCTCCGCGATCAGGCTTCAGGAGGAGCGGCTCGACATCCCGCGGCGCCGTCCGAACCTGTTCCGCTTCAACGAATGGATCGTGAACACCGAGGGCTCGACGGTGTTCATCCCGATCTCTGACGTGACCAGGCAGTGCATCTCGGCGATGCTCCTCTACTTCGACCGACCGCACGGCTACTACCTCGTCGACAAGCAGCTCGGCAACGACCCGCTTCGCCCGTTCGTCCGGTCAGGGCTGCTCGACGACTCGCACCCCGTCGACCTGTGGGACTTCGAGCGCTGGCAGATGGTCGACATGAACGGCGTCGAGGAAGGGCTGATGGTTCAGAACCTGATGCTGGCGACGCAGGCGATGGGTACGGGCGGCCATCCGTTCTCGGGCGGCAAGGGCCGTGTGACGATGGGCGGCGAGCAGCACTGGCACGAGATCGGCGGCCAGGGATCGAGCGGCTCGCTCGGCTTCACGTTCCACCGGATCCCGGACGATGCACCGGTCGGCGCAGGCGAGGAGGTCCCGGTCGGACTTCCCGGGATCTTCGAGGGCGCCTGCCCGCCGTTCCACGCGGACATGGACGCCGCTGTCGACTTCGTGATCGCCCAGCGCTGGGGCGCGACGGGCATCTTCTCGACGCCTGAGAAGCAGCAGATCCCGTGGACGTCGCCGGACGTGGCGAAGGCGGTGCTGCCGCCATCCGAGGAGGCTGTCGCGGCGACCAAGACCCTCTGTTCGTACATCTGGAACACGCTACGGCCGCTTCCCCGCGACGATCGACCCGTTCCTGACGACGGTCTGGTATCAGGCCTGTCACCTGGACGTCGACTTCTACGACCGCTACTACCCGCCCGAGGCGCTCCCGGCTCACGTGCGATCCCACATGCACGACTGGCACGGTGAGTGATGACGTTCTCGAGCTCGGCGACCTCGAGCTCGAGAGCGGCGAGACGCTGAGGGGCGCCCGCCTCCTCTACACGACGCACGGGACCCTGAACGAGGCGCGCGACAACGCGATCCTCTACCCGCACATGTACTCGGGCACGCCGAGCTCGCTCGAGTCGACGATCGCGCCGGGCCGAGCCCTCGATCCCGAGCGCTGGTTCATCGTCTGTCCCGCACAGCTCGGCGGCGGCCTCTCATCCTCGCCGAGCAACACCGACGGCGCGTTCCCGGACGTCTCCGTCGGAGACGACGTCACCGCGCAGTACCGCCTCGTCACCGACGTCCTCGGGATCGACCGGCTGGCGCTCGTCGTCGGCTTCTCGATGGGCGCACAACAGGCATACGACTGGGCGGTTCGCTACCCGGAGATGGTCGAACGTCTCGCAGCAATCGCGGGGAACGCCCGAACGACCGCGTACAACGCGCTGGTGCTGCGCTTTGCCGAAGAGGCGCTCGAGGAGGCGCCGACGCCGGAGGACGGGCTCAGGCGGCACGCACACGTCTGGGCAGCGACGGGTCTCTCGCCCGAGCTCTACCGAACCGAGGGGTGGCGCGACGCCGGATTCGCCTCCGTCGGCGATCTCGTCCAGCGGCTCTTCGAAGAGGACATGGCGCCGATGGATCCGGGCAACCTCCTCTGCATGTGCCGGAAGTGGCGGCTGTTCGACGCATCGAGGCACACGAACGGCGATCTGGCCGCGGCACTTGGCCGGATCACCGCACGGACGCGGGTGATCCCGTTCTCGACCGACAGCCTGTTCCCGGTCGCCGGCGTGCCGGACGGAGCAGGAGCTGATCCCTCATGGCGAGCTTCACGTGATCGAGAGCCCGTGGGGACACTGGTCGTGGGAGATGACTCCGTACGCGCAGGGTGAGTTGGACGGGATCGTGCGAGATCTCCTCAGCACGGGCTAGCCTTCCTGTGTGAACGCGTACCCGCGGAGGGGCGCCATGCTCGCCTCCGGCGTCGCCGAGCACCGAACCATCGCCGCGATCGTCTCGAGCGTGCTGGTCACTGCGGTGGTGACCGCGCTCGTCTACCTCCTCGAGGGCCTCGCGCCGACGCTGAGCCTCGGCGCGCTCTACGTGCTCGCGGTCATGCCGATCGCGCTCTTCTTCGGACGAGCCTGGGCGATCGTCGTGTCGGTGGCCAGCATGATCGTCTTCAACTTCGCCTTCATCCCGCCCACCTTCAGGCTCACGCTTCACGGAGCGGAGAACTGGCTCGTGTTTGGCGTCTACGTCGTGACCGGTCTCCTCGTGAGCGATCTGGCCACCCGCGCTCGCACGCGTGCCCGCGAGGCGGAGCAGCGCGAGCGCGAGGCGGCGATGCTGGCGGAGCTCTCGACGACGCTGCTCTCCGGCGCGACCGTTCGCTCGGAGCTTTCCCGGATCGACGAGGCAACGGCACGAGTGATGCGGCTCCGTTCCGCTCGGATCGTGCTCGACAGCGAGACCTCGACGAGACCGCCGAGCGGTATCGAGCTTCGCGCGGGCGACCACCTCCTGGGTGTTCTCGTCGTCCCCGACGATGCTTCGCCGGACCCGGGCGTGTGCGACCGGTTCGTACCGGCCCTTGCCGCCGTGCTCGGCTTCGCCCTCGACCGGGAGCGGTTCGGCCACGAGGCACTCGAAGCCGAGGCGCTCCGCCGCAGCGACGCTCTGAAGACAGCCCTCCTCCGTTCGGTGAGCCACGATCTCCGGTCCCCGCTCACGGCCATCCGGGCTGCGCTCGAGGGCCTCGAGAGCCCCAGCCTGGCCCTCGACGAAGAACAACGGGCCGCGCTTGTCCACTCGGCGCTTCTCGAGGCAGGGCGGCTCGATCGGATGGTCCGCAATCTCCTCGACCTGTCGAGGCTCGAGGCCGGAGCCGCTCGTCCCCGTCTCCGGCTCGAGCCGGTCGAAGGTCTCCTCGAGCGGGCGCTCGCGCAGATACCGGCGCCTCAGAGGCGGATCGACGTGTCGCTACCACCTGAGCTCCCACTCGTCGAGGTCGATGCGATCCAGCTCGAGCGCGCGCTTGCGAACCTGCTCGAAAACGCGTTGAAGTTCTCTCCGCCGGACGAGCGCGTGCGGGTCGACGTCGACATGCAGGGGCGCGATGTCACCCTCCGGGTGATCGACCGGGGCCCTGGGCTCGGCGCGGGCGAATGGGAGCAGGTCTTCGAGCCGTTCCGGCGCGGCTCTGCGGGCGCGAGCCGTCAGGGAGCCGGACTCGGCCTGGCGATCGCCCAGGGCTTCGTCGAGGCGAACGGCGGCCGGCTCTGGGCGGAGCCTGGCCCGTCCGGCGGCTCGATCTTCGCGATCGCGATCCCGCAGGCGCAGCAACCCGTCGCCGTCGCACTATGACTGCCGCAAGGGTGCTCGCCGTCGATGACGAGCCTCAGATTCTGCGAGCGCTCGAGACGATCCTGAGCGGCGCCGGCTATCTGGTCGACACGGCAACCACGGCGGAGGAGGCACTCGCGCACGCAGCTCTGCGCCCGCCTGACGCGTTCATCCTCGATCTCGTCCTGCCCGATGCGAGCGGCATCCACGTCTGCCGTGAGCTCCGCACCTGGACCCAAGCACCGATTCTCGTCATCTCGGTCGTCGGGGACGAGGAGGAGAAGATCGAGGCGCTCGATGCCGGGGCTGACGACTTCGTCACGAAGCCCTTCGGCGTCGGCGAGCTCCTCGCGCGATTGCGCGCCGCACTCCGACGCGCGGAGTCGCCCGCGGAGCCGGTGATCGAGATCGGTGAGCTCCGCGTCGAGCTCGACAAGCGATCCGTCGAACGAGATGGTGCGGCGCTCCACCTGACACCGCACGAGTACCGCTTGCTCGCGCTGTTCGTCCGCAACGAGGGGCGTCTGCTCACACCACGCCTCATCCTCCACGACGTCTGGGGCCCCGCCTACCAGACAGAGCTTCATTACGTCCACGTCTATGTCTCACGACTTCGCCGCAAGATCGAGGACGACCCCACGAGCCCTCGCTATCTCCTGACCGAACCCTCTGCCGGGTATCGGTTCGTCGACCCGTTCCCGGAGCGTTGAGCGCCTGTTGAGCGGAACCCCTCCCGGTTTCAGGATCCGTTGACCGAGCCGGAGCGACACTGATAGCGGCAATCAAACCAGGGGGTGGTCGAATGGATGTTGCTGCGATGATCGAGGACGCCCGGCGCCAGCTCGCTGACGGAAACGACAAGCAGGCCGCACGGCTCCTTACGGATGCCGCGTACGGGACGCACGATCCGGACGCGGAGGAAGAGATCCGGCGCCTTGCTCAGCAGGGCCGGGAGTCTGCCGGGCGCTTCGGGAAGGCAAAATGGGACGAGATCATCCGGATCGCCGACGTGCGACGTCAGGGTGTCGCGACGGGCTAGAGGCTCGATCCAGATGATCGACGCGTCTGAGCTCGGCCGGATCGTCGGGTCAGACGTGGTCGATCCCTCAGGGAAGTTGATCGGACGCGCAGAGTTCGTCTTCAACGATCCCGTCGCGGGGCAGCCCGAATGGATCGGCGTCCTCTCGGGCACGTTCCGCCATCAGCGAACGCTGGTGCCGATCGACGGTAGCGACTGGGCCAACGGGTCGCTCCGAGTTCCGTGGCCGCGGGAGCGAGTCAAGCATGCGCCGACCTACGGCGTCAGAGACCGCGGTGGGATCCTCGGCCTCGGGCAATACGCGCTCGCAATCTCCGAGGCGAAGGAACGGGCTGCCAACGCGCACTACGGGCTCGGCGACCGCACACCGGCTTAGACTTTAGGCAGCAGTCCAGCGGCCGGGCTCGCGCGCTTCCGCCCGACCGAGGCGCTCGAGACGCTCGAGATGGGCGATCGCCTCGACGAGGGCAAACCGCCGCTCGTGGAATCCCAGGCTGTCGCCCCAGATCGCGACGGAGACCTCGTATGCGGTCGCAGCGCCTGCGCGGAGCGCATGGTGGTGCTCGTCGAGCCGCACCGCGTGATGCTCCCGGATCTCC
Organism: uncultured Thermoleophilia bacterium; assembly: GCA_963710975.1. GTDB lineage: Bacteria > Actinomycetota > Thermoleophilia > Gaiellales > Gaiellaceae > JBBQXH01. The sequence goes on from CAVQCG010000005.1 coordinate 494,974, forward strand.
GTTGCGCGGGTGGGCGCGTCCTCGATCGGCCGGTGATGCCCCGGAAACACGACCGCAGGCTCGAGCTCGACGAGCCGATCGAGCGTGTCGAGATACTTCCCCAGCGGGTCGGGCTTCGAATCGCTCCACCGTCCGATGTTGGGCGTGATGTCCTGGAGGAGAACATCGCCGCCGAAGAGCGTCCGGCTCCGTTCACCGAGGAGCGCAATGTGCCCGTCGGCGTGGCCGGGCAGGACGAGGACAGAATACGTCTCGCTGCCGAGCTCGATCAGATCGCCTTCGTCGACAAGACGCGTCGGCTCGGCCGCGTCCACGAGCAGGCCCACCTCGTCGGATGCGGATGCGGCAGCCAGCTCCGCAGGCATGCCATGCCCGAGGAAGTACCGCTCGAGAGCCTCGAGGTCGCGGTCGTCACGCCAGCCGCGTGCGAGCTCGGCGTCAGTCGTCCCCTGAACGACCTCCGCACCCGTGAGCGCCGCGAGCGCCGCACTCGCACCGATGTGGTCCGGGTGGTAGTGCGTGATCACGATCTGCCGGATCCGCGGTGAGCCGAGCGCGGTGAGCGCCGTGTCCCACGCGCGGGCGGTGCCCGGCGTCCCGAGCCCTGTATCGACGATCGTCCACCCGTCGTCGCCGGCGACCGCGTAGGTGTGGACGTGGTCGAGCGCCCACGGAAGCCGGAGCGTGACGCGATGAACCCCGCCACCCAGATCGGCGATCTCGGGTGTCCACTGACTCACGAGGGCTGCTGGTAGTCGTAGGTGCCGGGCGGCGTCCAGACGACCTCGAGCTTCAGCCCGTCTGGATCCGTGAGGAACACCGCCGTGTAGCCGGGCCGGTACTCCGGAAACTCGCGAGGGCCGTCCGTGACGACCCCACCGAGGTCGTGGATCCGGGCCGCAGCGTCGACGAGCGCCTCCAGCGTCCCCGCCTCGAGACAGAGGTGGTGCATACCGATCCGGTAGCGGTCGACAGGCGAGCACGAGGCGGGGTCCGGAGCCTGCCTGAGACCGATGGACGACCCGGGGCCGTACAGGTAGCGAATCGTCTCGCCCCGTTCACCTGGCGCCTCGGAGATGCCGTGCCAGCCCAGTGGGCCGAGTAACCCCCGGTAGAACGCGAGCGACCGTTCGAGGTCGGAGACGACGAGATCGACATGGTGGATTCCGGTGGACCGCATCAGGATCGCCCAGCGTAGCGATCGACGTTCGGCAGCCGCTAGACCGGACGCTGCGAGGCGATGCGTGCCGCCGCGTGGCCGAAGGCCCTTGCCCCGTCGGGGGTCCCCTGGAGATAGGGCCGCCCGGGCGAGGCGGAGAGAACGAGGACGAGCGCGAGCGTGTCGCTGCCGACCCCGATCCCGAGTGCCGACCGAGCTGCCGCATCCCGGGCAAGGTCGAGTGCATCGCCGACACCCTCGCCGATCTCGAGCGGAACACCCTCCTCTTCGAACCCCGCTGCGAGCGGCTGTGCCACCGAGCTGTCCGACAGGATCGCGACAACGGCAACGCTCACGACCCTCCCGTCTTTGCTGCGAGAACGAGCCCGACGGCGACTGCCGCTCGAGGTCCGTGAGCGCCGAGCACATCTCCGCGGGCAACAGCCACGTCGAGATCTGCAAGCTCTGCGGCGACTGCGTCGACCACCTCCGCGTCGCACGCCGACCCGCCGACAAGGGTCACGAGCTCGCCGCGAGGAACTCCTCCCGCCGCGTCCACTGCCCGCCTGACGTTCCGGGCGATGACATCTCGCTTCGCCGCCCGGCGCAGGCCGGCCCAGACCTCCGGAGCAAGCTGCGCTGCCAGAGGCCGCAGCTCGCGCCCGTCGAGGACGCAGAGGCGCGCCATCGTGCCGGGCGGAGCCGGCTCCCCCACGAAGCTCCGGCTGCCGTCCTCGTGGTGAAGGATGAAGGGGGTCTCGACCCGCACGGAGCGTGCTCGTTTCGCCCGCTCCGCCAGCTCTGTCCCGCAGCCGAGCAGCCCGCCGCAGATCCGGGTCACCAGATCACCTGCCCCGGCGGTCGCAACCACCTGATCCGCACCTGGATCGACACGGTGGAGGTCGACGGTGCCGCCCCCGAGGTCGAAGACGAACGGGGCGCTTCCCGCCCCTGGCGTCGTGGAAGCTCCGAGAACCGCCGCCTCCGACTCCCGGGCGACGACCCGCGCGCCCCCGCTTACGAGCAGCTCGAGCTCCTGCAGGAGCCCACTCGTGTCGGCTCGAGCGAGAAGGGCGAGCGCGACCGCGCGACGACGGGCGAGCCGCCGCGAGAAGGCAGGGTCATCCGCGGGCGCTGGAAGCCTGCACCACGCCAGGTCGAGGAGGCCGTCCCGGTTGCCGGCCGCACCGCGGATCGCCCGGATCTCGCCGGGAGGCGGCGATGGTGCCGCTTCGTCGAAGTCGGTGACGGACCCGTCCGCATGAACGAGGCTGATCGCCGCCTCGTTCCGCGGTTCGCTCGAGGCTGCGGCCCTCGGCGATCGCACGACGATGGCTGCACGGTGGCCCGCGACCGCTCGCGCGGCATGCCGGGCGGCCCGCGCCTCGTCCGGAGTCAGGCCGAGCAGCACGGCAATTCGCAGAGGGTCGGAGAGATGCTCGACAGATGCCCCGGGTGGAGCCACCTCAACCGCTGCCTGGGCCCCGAGCGGCAGCTCTGCGACATCGGCGACCTCGTCGACGATCGGGCAGTCGCGGTCGAAGCGGTTCCCGATCAGGACGCCGTCGTCGTGCTTCGCGATGACCGCGCTGATCCGCCAACCGCGGTCACGGGCGGCACGAAGTTCAGCAGCGGCATCGTCGAAGTCGACGTCGTCGACGACAGCGATGACAGTGCCCCCGACGGGGTCCTCGGCCAGGTCGGCGAGAGCGCGGAGGACCCCTGCCGCCACACCCTCGCCCGAGGGCGTCGAGCTCGCCGGCCGGGCGATCGCCGCACGTGAGAGATCGACCTCCTCGAGTCGCCCGAGCTCGACGAGTCCGGTCTCGACCGGATTGAGCTCGGCGAGGAGGAGATGGTGTGGACGTTCACCGAGCCGCCTCTCGGCTCGCCCGATCAGGTCGGCGACACCCTCGGCACAGGCAGCAGATCCCTTCGGGCCGCTCGTGGCGCGGCGGAGGACGAGCAGCCACTCCGGTTCTCGCCCAGGCTCGAGCCGGGCAACGGCCACCTCCGTCGTCGAGTTGCCGACGTCGACGCCCGCGACGAGCACGAGCGTTAGACGACTGCCCCGGCTGCAGCCGCGGCGAGCACATCGCGGACGGACGCCACGGTGCGATCGACGTCTGCATCGGTCGTCCGCCAGTTGCTCACCGAGATCCGCATCACGCGCTCGCCGTGCCAGGTCGTCCCGCCGAACCATGCCTCCCCGCGGGCCTGGATCCGGGCGATGACCTCGTCTGTCCAGCGGTCGTGGTCACCGTCCGGGGAGAGGAAGCGCACGAGCCCCTGATTGATCACCGGCTCGGCTATCAGCTCGGCGCCGGAAAGAGAGCCGACCTCGCGAGTGAGCCGGGCAGCGTACCGGCAGCACCGCGTCACCATCTCGTCCACGCCGGCCCGGCCGAGCGACCGGATCGCCGCGTAGACCGCAAATCCTCGCGAGCGGCGCGACCACTCCGGGTTCCAGTTCATCTGGTCGAGACCGGCCTCGGCCGGATCGAAGTAGCTCGCCGACGCAGTCATCGAGTCGCGATGCGGCCTCGGATCGGCAACGAATGTGAACCCCACGTCATAGGGGACGTTCAGCCACTTGTGGCCGTCGGTTGCCCAGGAATCGGCGCGATCCACACCCGCCACCAGGTGGCGGTAGTCCGCGCTCGCCCCGGCCCAGAGGCCAAACGCGCCGTCGACGTGAACCCACGCACCGTGCTCGTGTGCGATCTCGCAGGCCTCGGGGAAGGGATCGAAGGCTCCGGTGTTGAGCTCCCCGGCTTGCAGGCAGACGATCGTCGGAGCCACGGAGTCGCGACTCAGAGCCTCCGCGAGCGCGTCCGTCCTGATCGGGCCGCCCTCCTCCGCCGCGACCTCGACGACCGCGTCGGTGCCGATCCCGAGCAGGCGAAGCGCCCTGTCGATCGTCGTGTGCCGGAGCTCCGAGACGAGCACCCGGATCTGCGGCCCGGCGGAGAGGCCCTGGCGCTGGACGTCGACGCCACGGTCCACAAGGACGTGGTGTCGCGCAGCAGCAAGCGCGGTCACATGGGCCATCTGGCACCCGCTGACGATTCCGAAGGACGCGCCCGAGGGCAACCCGAGCAGCTCCTTGAGCCACGTTCCACAGGTCTCCTCGACCACCGCGGCGGCCGGCGACGTCGCCACGATCGCGGCGTTTTGATCCCAGGCCGTCGTGAGGAAGTCCGCGGCCACGGCGGCCGGGAGCGCACCGCCGATGACCCACCCGTAGAAGCGCCCGCTCGCCGAGTCGAGGAGGCCACCCTCGACGCCCGCGACGAGCTCGTCGATCACCCGGTCGGGGATCGACACCGACCTCGGGAAGAGGCCCGGCGAGCCTCGTTCTCAGCTCGTCCGGCGTCGCGGTGGCGGCGACATGCGTGTTCGTCGAGCCCATCGAGGTAGTCGGCGGCGTGCGCCGCCGCAAGCTCGAGGAGTCTCCGCTCGGACACGGGTCGGCTACCCCTGCAGCTTCCCGGCCCGCCGCATCACGTCGACGAGGCGATCGGGATCGAGACCGTGCGCGACCGCTCCGTTCTTGCCCACCATCGTCTCGGCAGCGACCACGGCGTTCACGATCGCCTCCTCGGCGGCCTCGATCGTCGCCCAGAAGAGCGGCGTGATCGAGTCGTTGCCGAGCATCGTCACGGCGCTCGTGCCTTGGCCGGACATCCCGCGGTTGCCGGTCGCGAAGGCGATGAAGATGTCGCCGCTCGAGTTCGCGCCCGAGCCGCCTGCCCGCGCTACTCCAAGGCCCGCTCGCTGCGCGAGACGCTCGCACTGATGGGGCAAAAGCGGGGCGTCGGTGGCGACGACGATGATGATCGACCCTGTCTCCTGGCGCCGTCCGCTCGTCGACGACCGGGATCTCGTCCGGCCCGAGCTCCTCCCCCACGGCCACGCCGTCGACCCGAAACCGCTCGCGGTCGCCGTAGTTCGCCTGAACGAGCGCGCCCACCGTGTAGCCGCCCTCGGACTCTTCGAGCCGGCGCGACGCCGTTCCGATCCCGCCCTTGAACTCGTGGCAGATCATCCCCGTCCCGCTCCCGACGTTGCCTTCGCCCACCGGGCCGGACGAGGCAGCGGCGATCGCCGCGAACACGTGCTCGGGCTCCACGTGCAGGCCATTGATGTCGTTCAACACCCCGTCCCATGTCTCGCCGACGACGGGAAGGCTCCATGCGTCGTCACCCACGGCGCCCCGCCGGATCGCCTCGGCGATCAACGCATCACGAACCACGCCGACCGAGTGCGTGTTCGTGAGCCCGATCGGCGTCGTCAGAAAACCCGACTCTCGCACCCATTCGAGCCCGGTCAGCTCGCCGTTTCCATTCAGGCGGTGGCAGCCCGCGAACACAGGATCCGTCCCGGGGTCGCCGTCGTGCGGGAAGATCACGGTCACGCCGGTCCGCACCGACTCGCCCTCGATGAGCGTGGTGTGGCCGACCCGTACGCCCGCAACATCGGTGATCGCGTTCCACGGACCGGGGGGCAGACGACCGATCGTGAGCCCGAGATCGCGTGCTCTCACGCGGTGAGTCCCCGACGGACGTACGCGGCACGGGCTTCCCGCACCAGCGCCGCGCAGCCGGGAGCCCCGCCGGCGTCGAGACCCGACGCGAGGTCGTCCATCTGCGCTGCGGTCGCGCGACCGGGCCGAAGCAGCTCGTAGAACTCGAGCAGCTCGTCGTCCGTGAAGGTACTGAGCTCGGCTCCACGCCGGAGGTTCGCAGCGAGCTGCGGATTCCCACCCTGCTCGGCGAAATCCGCCTGCAGGCGAAGCGTGTCCGGACTGACTCGCACGTCGTCTGCCCCGATCCCGTCGGCGAGGACGGCGTCGAGCGTGATCTCGGATACCCGGCGACCGCTCGTCGTCAGCACGGCGTCACGAGAGCCGTCCGAGAGCGGATAGGTCAGCCTGGCCATGCAGCCTCGACCTCGACCGGATCCGTCTCGCTCGAGCAGCCGCGCTCGACGGCAACCATCTGGACGACGCGCGCGTGATATTTCGGCCCGAGCGGCTCGCTCGACTCCGGGCAGCAGGAGCGGTTCGACGGCGGCTCCCCTCGCGTAGCGGGCGGCGTTCCGGCCGAGGCTGCGGTACAGCTCCGCGGTGACGCGCGGCGCGATCGAAAAGAGCTCGAGGTTTCCGAGCGGCGGAAGATCGGCGCGATGGATGAGCGCCGTGCCCTTCGCCTGCAGGCCCGACCGACACCGCGAGCCGGAAAGCTGCGCCGCCGTCCAGCCGATGTTGCCGAGATCGATCGAGCGGTTGACGCGGACGAGCCGGCTCGCCATCCCCTCCTCCTCGATGCCCGCGAGAACCTGGCGCAGCACCTCCGCGACGGTCATGCCGTCGAGCGCAACCCAGAGCTCCTGCCCGCAAACGCCGGAGACAGGCCGACGACGACCTCGTCGGCCCGCACTCGAGAGCGCGCAGGCCCCAGCTCGCGGAGGGTCAGGCAGCCGAGGCCGCGGACCTGCTCGGCCTCGAGGTCGCCCGGCGACCAGACCTGGCGGACCTGGCGACCTCTGCACGCCGATCCGGTGTCATGCGATAGCCGGTGCCCGGGCCCGCGTAGTCGTTCGGGTCGCTGAGATTCGACAGCACGCGCATGTCCTCGTCGAAGATCGCGGCCGTCTGGAGGAAGTCACCGAGCAGGCGCTGGCGCAGCATCTCGAGCACACGCTCGGCCTCGACCTCGTACCCGTGCCGCGCGAGCGATCGCACCACGTCGAGGATCGTGACGCCGCTGATCCATGATCCGTGTCCCGGCTGTCGGAACCAGCGTCAGGCGCGAGAGCGGGAACGTCGAGCGAGCCGTGGGCGACGACGCACGCGTCGACATCCTCGTCGGCGAACGTTGCCAGCCCGAGATCCTCGAAGACGGCGCGGCACGCCTCGGCGGCGCGCCTGCGAAGCGGGAGGAGCTCGTCGTCGCGACGGGAACGCAGGCCGCCCTCGAAACCCCAATCGCGCTGGATGACGAGGTAGTCGTCGATGTCCTCGGCGTTGAAGTTCGACGGGCCGAACGCGTTGTCGTACGCGGGAATCGAGCCGAAGCCCGAGAACAGGAAGTCGGACCCGGCGAGCAGCAGCGGCAGCGTGTGCGCGGTTCGGCGGATGTCGGAGGCCGACATGAGCGTGTCGTTGCCGGTGCACGACTCGAGGTCGTGCAGCATCACGCAGAGGTTCTCGGCGATCACCTCGCGCATCCCGTCAGGTACCGACGCGGTCACGTTGACACCGTCGATGCCACCGTTCTGCACGCCCTGCGCGCCGGCGGCACGCGTCACAGCGATACACCGTGCCTCGAGGTAGAGCATCGAGCTGCCCTCGGTCGCGCCCATCAGGCACTCGGCGCCGGAGCCGCGACGTGAAGCGCATCTTCAGCCCGCGAGACGCGTAGCACGAGGCCAGGAACGCCTTCGACCAGGGTGTGTCGTCGCCGTCGACGAACACCTGCTCCGTGCCGTAGACGGACACCGTCTCTGCGTACGTCGTCAGGCCGCGCATGCCGAGCTCGAGCTCCATCCGCTCCTCGACCGAGCACTGCGTGAGCGCCCCGGCTCCGGCGACCTGGCCCCCGATCAGCAGCGCCAGCGCGTTCGACGGCGCGTCGCGCAGGATCGGGACGGTCGTCTCGAGCTCGCGGAAGCCGAGGGCGACCGCCGACGCCGCATCGGCGGCGATCAGCAGCGGGTGATCGACGCGGTTCGTGACGTGCGCCTGGATCGACGGCGTCTTCCGGGCCCGCATCTTCTGCATCGCCTGGAGGATCTCGACAGGCGTCAGGATCGACAGCATCGCCGCGATCTTCGCCGGCGTCATGCCGGCGACGAGGCGCGTGATCTCGCCACGTGGAACGCCCGGGTCGACCAGCATCCGAGCGAACGAGATCGTGTCGAGAGCCATCGCCTCCTCGGCCACCGTCACGTCGATCCCGTGACGGGCGACGAACTCGTCGATCAGGTCGAACTCGGGCTCGCGCTTCCCGTCGAGCTCGACGACCCGGCCGTCCTCGTACGCGAAGCGAGCGGCTCAGGGTCGTACGGGCTCGCGAACGCGACGAGCCCGAGCGAAGGGTCCTCGGGGACGAGGTTGTCCCGGCTGATCGGTCTCGTCGCGTAGTAGGCGGAGCGGAGAGACGCCGCCTCACGGTCAGTCGTGCTCATGACCGCGTAGATTAACCGGCAGCGATCGGCAGCCGCAGGGGCTGAGAAGCGTCGAGCGCCCCCTCGAGCCGAAGCAGGAACTCCTTGTACTCGAGGCCCCCGGTGTACCAGTTGAGGTCGCCGTTCTGGCGTATGACGCGATGACACGGGAGCACGATCGGGATCGGGTTCGTCGCACACGCTTGACCGGCAGCACGCGGGGCGCGGGAATTTCCGGCTCGTGCCGCGAGCTCGCCGTAGCTCACCGTCTCGCCGTACGGGATCCTGAACATCTCCTCGAGCACCCTCAGGCGAAAGCCGTGCGCGAGCGACCAGTCGAGTGGCATCGTGAAGTCGCGGCGCGTACCGGCGAAGTACTCGTCGAGCTCGCGGCGCGCCGGCTCGACCGCGGAGGGATCCTCGACGACCCCGCCGAGCTTGCGCCGAAGCTCGTCCCGAACGGCCGCGGGATCCTCGGGCGGCAGGCCGATCCGTACGAGACCGGTCTCGGTCGCCGCCAGCGTCAGGCGGCCCATCGGCGTCTCGACGTCGGCGCACGAGACGGTCATGCCGCCTTCCTCAGCTCGGGGGCTGCTGCGCTCCAGAGGTGAAGCGCGGCATACGCCCGCCACGGGCGCCACGGGAGAGCAAGCCTCTCGATCTCGGTGCTGGAAACATCGAGCGCGCGGCGTAGGCCGAGGTCGCCGGCTGGAAACGCATCGGGATCCCGCAGCGCACGCATGGCGACGTACTCGACGGTCCAGTCGCCGATTCCGGGAATCGCCCTCAGTCGAGCGCGCGTCGTGTCGAGCGGCGCCGTCGGGCTGAGGTCGAGGTCTCCTGACGTGACGGCCTGCGCCAGGCGGCGGATCGTCTCCGCGCGAGCACCGGGCAAGCCAATTCGCTCGATCGCCGCGTCGCCGAGCGCGGCGGCCTGCGGAAAGGTGTGGGTCACCGATCCGGACGGCAAAGGGATGGGATCGCCGAACTGCTCGACCAACCGGCCCGCGAGCGTCCTGGCACCCCGCACGGTCACCTGCTGGCCGAGGACGGCTCGGACGGCAAGCTCGAACCCGTCCCAGGCGCCGGGCACACGCAGGCCGGGGCGGGACGCGACGAGCGGCGCGAGGATAGGGTCTCCACGGAACGCAGCTTCGACCTCGGCCGGGTCGGCTCCGAGATCGAAGGCGCCCTTGCAGCGCTCGACGATCGACGCGAGGCCGCGCACGGGCGGACTCTCGACTCGCAGGACGACGACAGGGGCAACGTGCTCGACTTCGACGACGGCGACCGCCTCCTTGACCCTGACCGCACGCCGATATGTGCCGCCTACGATCTCCTCGACCCCGGGAACGGCGCGCGCGCCGAGGAACGAGAGCAGGTTGTCCCACGCGAGCGGTGGTCTGTAGGGAAGCCGCAACCCGAGCCTCGCATCGCGACCGTGGCGGCGCGCGGCGCGGAGCTCCGACGGGGAGCGGCCATATGAGCCTCGAACAGCCTCGTTGAACCGCCGGGTGCTCGTGAAGCCAGATGCAGCGGCGATCTCGGTCATGGACAGCTCGGACTCGTCGATCAGCTGGCGTGCGAGCTGAACCCGCCTCGTGCGAGCGATTGCTCCCGGGGGCGCACCGAGGTGAGCTTCGAACAGCCGGCGCAGCTGACGTTCGCCGACGCAGACCTCCTGCGCCAGTTCTCGCGCGTCGTGCACGTCGAGGTAGCCGTCGGCGATCAGGCGCAATGCGCGTGTGACGACCGCTGAGCCGCCGATCCACTCGGGTGTGCCGGGCGCGGTCTCCGGGCGGCAGCGGCGGCAAGGCCGGAGCCCCGCTGCCGACGCCGCTGCGGCGGTCGCATAGAACCTGACGTTCTCGGGTTTCGGCGCAGGCGCCGGACAGATCGGCCGGCAGTAGATCCCAGTCGTCCTGACGCCGATGAAGAACCGGCCGTCGAAGCGGGGGTCGCGGCTCGCCGAGGCGCGCAGGCAGGTCTCCCGATCCAGCTTCACACGGCGAGCATAGACCCGCCCGAGGCTTGCGTCTCGTCGTTTTCGGACATTGCCGTCCGGAGACTGCGCCCGGTCACACCACCTCGCGGTAGCGCGCGAGCTCCCACTCGGTGACGTGCCGGTTGAACAGCCCGATCTCGTGCGCGAGCATCGTCAGGTACGTGTCGACGAAGACGTCTCCGTACACCTGGCGGGCGAGCGCGCTCTCCGCGAAGAAGGGGACCGCCGCCTCCAGTGTCGCCGGGAGCCGCACGAGTGCGTCGTCGACGTGCGGATCTCCGGTCACCATCGGCGGAAGCTCGATGTCCCGCTCGAGACCGTCGGTCCCTGCGCCGAGGCAGCCGGCGATCGCGAGGTACGGGTTGGCGTCGGCCGACGCCCAGCGCGCCTCGAGACGCGTTGCCTCGCCGTGGTCGACCACGCAGCGGACACCGACGAGCCGATGGTCGAGCCCCCAGCTGACCTGGGTGGGCGAGAACGAGTAGTCCTCGACGCGCTTGTAGGCGTTGATCGAAGGCGTCATCACGGGGAGCAGCTCGAGGTGGTGGGCGACGAGACCCGAGAGGAAGCGGCGCATGAGCTGGGAGTGCACCGGCGGATCCGCATCCTTGACGTTGAAAGCGTTCTTGCCGTTCGCGACCAGGCTCTGGTGAATGTGGAGCCCGTTCCCTGCTTCCCCCATGTACGGCTTCGGCATGAAGGTCGCGTGGAGCCCGTGCTTGCGCGCGATCTGCTTGACGACGTACTTGAAGACCATCGTCTTGTCGGCGACCTCGATCGCGGGGCCGCGCCCGAGGTTGATCTCGACCTGGGCCGGCCCGTACTCGACGTTCGAGGCCTCCACGTCGATGCCGGCGGCGTCGAGGGTGCGTCGGATCTCGCCGACGACGTCCTCGACCTCGGCGCCCTTGGCGATCGAATAGCAGTGAACACCGGTATAGAAGGGCTGCCAATCCTCCGTGCAGAGGTGGAACTCGAGCTCGGTGGCAACTATTGGCTCGTAGCCGTGCTCGCGAATCCGCTCGACGGCTCGAGCCAGGATTGCGCGGCCACTGAGCTCGACCGGCTCATGGGTCTCGATGTCGAGCGTGTCGCAGATGCAGTAGGCGGTTCCTTCCCGCCAGGGCGCGATGGCGAATGTCGAGAGGTCCGCGACGGCATGCATGTCCGGATAGCCGTGCGAGTCGTTGACGAAGTCCGTCGGGAAGATGAAGCAATGCCGGTCCCACGTGTAGGCGACGTTCGCCATCGCGAAGCCTCCCGTATCCAGGAAGTGCCGCACCGGGATCCGCTTCCCGCGTGGGATTCCCCACGTGTCGGCGAACATGCACTCGACCGTGTGGATCTCGTGCTCCTCGATGAGCCGGCGCACGCGATCGACATCGGACCCTGGCTCGGACACTGATACCCCCTTCAGATTCGGAAGGGGCTTATCGTAGACGCCTCATCGAGCGAGGGAGGCAAGGTGCCGCGCGCAACGGTCAACGGTGTGGAGTTGCACTACGAGGACGAGGGGACCGGTCAGCCCGTCGTCCTCATCCACGGCGTCTGGATGAGCGGCCGGTTCTTCGAGGCCCAGCGGGAGTTCCTGCGCGATCACTACCGGACGATCACTGTCGACCTCCGCGGGCATGGCCAGTCCGAGAAGGTTCAGTCCGGGCACACGGTCGCCCAGTACGCCCGCGACCTACAGGCGCTCCTCGAGACGCTCGAGGCCCGCGATCCCGTCCTCGTCGGATGGTCGATGGGCTCCTTCGTCATCTTCGACCTGATCGAGCAGTTCGGGGCGGACGGGCTTCGCGCGGTCGTCGACATCGACCAGTCGCCGTCCGACTTCGCGTGGCCCGACTGGCCCCACGGACCGTTCGGCCTGGACGACCTGCGGGCCGCGATGATCGCCTTGCAGGAGGACCAGGCAGGCTTCGCGCGGGAGTTCATCGGGATGATGTTCAAGACGCCCCCGTCCTCGGATACGGTGGACTGGATCCTCGCCGAGGTGCTCGAGCCGACGCCGACGATCGCGGGGTCGATCCTCTTCGACCAGACGATGCGGGACTACCGCGAGATGCTCGGCAAGGTCACGGTGCCGACGCTCGTGTGCGAGGGCGGCGGCGACAGCTTCCTCAGCGACGAAGCGGCCGCGTTCATGCTCGAGCGGCTTCCGAGCGCCGAGCTCGTCGTCTTCGAGAACAGCGGTCATTGCCCGTTCCTCGAGGAGGCTGCGCGGTTCAACGACGCTCGTTCACGGCTTCGTCGACTCGCTTCCCTGACGCTTGGACGCGCGTGGCGGCTGCAACAGAAGCCGAACGGGCGATCCACCAGCTACGGGCCGTCACCCTCGTTCGCCGTGGACAACGGGCCGAATGATGTCGCGGGCGAGCCGCGGGGGTTGCCGTTTCCGCGCGATTTTCGGACGATTGGTCAAGAGAGTGTCGCGAAGGAGCCAGGAAACCGTCGCATCTTTCCAGGGGTCTGACCCCGTGGTTCAGTCGATGAGAGCTCCGAGCGCCTGATTCAGGTCGGCCCAGAGATCCTCGACGTGCTCGATGCCGACGCTGAGGCGGATGAGCGACGGCGGCACGTCCGCGTCGCCGGCCCAGCGGGCGCGGCGCTCCATGAGGCTCTCCACGCCGCCGAGACTGGTCGCGTTCGTGATCACGTTCGCAGCCGAGCAGACCCGGTCGGCCCCGTCGGCGCCGCCTCGAACCTCGAACGAGAGCATCGCCCCGAAGCCGCGCATCTGCCGCCTCGCGAGATCGTGGCCGGGGTCGTCGGCGAGCCCCGGGTAGCGAACACGTTCAACGACGGGATGGCCCGCCAAGCGCTCCGCGAGGACCTGCGCGTTTGCCTGAGCGCGCTCGAGCCTGACGGCGAGTGTGCGAAGACCCCGCAGAGCGAGAAACGCATCGAGCGGGCCGGGAATACCACCGTAGAGATGGCGGCGATGGAGCACGCCTTCCAGCAACTCCTTGTTCGCAGTCACTACGGCGCCCATGAGGAGATCGGCGTGGCCGGCGAGGTATTTCGTGACGCTGTGCACGACGACATCCGCGCCGAGATCGAGGGGCCGCTGGAGGAGAGGCGTGGCGAACGTGTTGTCGACGACGACCAGCGCACCGGCGGTGTGACCGCCTTCGGCGAGAGCGACAAGATCGGCGATACCGAGCAACGGGTTCGTCGGGCTCTCGAGCCACAAGAGATCAACTCCGCTGCAGGCTGCGAGGGTTGCCTCGGTGTCTGTGATGTCGACGAACTCAACGGCGATCCGACCGGCCTCGACGCGATCGCGCAGAAACGACCGCACCCCCATGTACGCCGTGGTCGGGGCGACCACGCGCGCACCGACCGGGAGTCCCTCGAGCACGGCTGTCGCAGCGGCCATCCCGGAGGAAAAGGCAACGCCCGTACCTCCCTCGAGGAGGCCGATCGCCTCTTCGAAGGCTTCCCAGGTCGGGTTTCCGTCCCGTCCGTAGCTGATCGGCCCGCCGGCCCTGAACGTCGATGCGAACACGACCGGCGGGGAGAGCGCGCCGTAAGGCTCCGTCGCCGGACGCCCGGCGCTGACGACGAGCGTCTCCGGGCGGAGGTCGTCCGCCTCGCTCACGTGAACCGGCTCTCGTCGACGGCGAGCAGGATCTTCCCGAAGCGATCGCTCGCGTCCAGACGCTCATGGGCCGCGGCCGCCTCGCGGAGCGGGAAGACCGAGTCGACGACGGGCCGCCACGCCGACCGGGCGCAGTGCTCGAGGAGCGCCTCGAACTCGCGCGGGCTTCCGAGCGTCGTTCCCTGGATTCGGAACTGACCGAAGAAGAGTTGCGCGATGTTCACTTCGCCGAGCTCGCCTACCGTGTCACCGAACGTGATCAGCCTCCCGCCCGGACCGAGTGCGCGGAACGCGCCCTCCCAGACCGCACCGCCGACGCTATCGACGATCACGTCGACGGGCGCCACGAGATCCGGCCAGGACGGATCCCGGTAGTCCGCTCCTCCCGTTGCGCCAAGCGCCTTCGCGCGCTCGAGCTTGTCCTCGCTTGACGTCGTCACCGCCACGGACGCACCGAGCTCTGTTGCGATCTGGATCGCAAACACGGCTACGCCTCCTCCCGCGCCGGGAACGAGAACGCGGGAACCCGGGCCGACCTCCCCATGCGTCACGAGGGCCCGCCAGGCGGTGAGACCGGCGACCGGCAGCGCGGCCGCGTCGGCGAACGACCATCCCGGCGGCTTCGGGTACACGTACTCCGCGCCGACCACGATCTTCTCGGCGTACGTGCCCTGGGCCGGAACCCCGAGGATCTCGAACCCTGGGGCGGGCGCAGCGACCGCATCGCCCCAGCCGCTCCCGGGATACAGGATGACCTCGTCGCCCGGAGCTACACGTGTGACACCGTGGCCGACGGCGGACACGAGACCCGCTCCGTCGGATCCCAGGACAGCAGGAAGCGCAGCGGTTCCTCCGCGGCGGATCCACCAGTCGCGCCGGTTCAGGGCGGCCGCGACCAGATCGACGCACACCTCCCCGGGCGCCGGAACCGGGTCGGCTCGCTCTGCCGGGACCAGGCCCGTAGGATCACCGAAACGACGGAGCTCGACGACGAGCACGATGGGAAGACTAGACGGGAAGACATGTGTGGTCACCGGTGCCGGGAGCGGGATCGGCCGGGCGTGCGCCCTTCGTCTCGCCGCCGAGGGAGGACGCATCGCGTGCGCCGACGTCGCCGAGGAATCTGCGCGAAGCGTCGCTGCGGAGATCGCCTCGACCGGCGGAGAGGCCCAGCCGCTCCCGGTCGACGTCACCGCAGAGGAGAGCGTCTCGCGGCTCTACGACGAGGTCGAGCTCCGGTTCGGCAGCGTGCACGTCCTGGTCAACAACGCCGGAGTTCTGCTCCCGGGCGACGTGTCGGTGGTCTCGACCGAGCTGGCGACCTGGGAGCGTGTTCTCGCCGTCAATCTGACCGGCGTGTTCCTCTGCTGCAAGCACGGGATCCCCAAGCTCCTCGCGACCGGCGGCGGATCGGTCGTCAACATGGGTTCCATTTCCGGCCTCATGGGCTCGGCGAACTCCCAGATCGGGTACGCCGCATCGAAGGGAGGCGTGATCGCCCTCACGCGGGACATCGCCGTCGAGTTCGCCCGCCGCGGCATCCGCGCCAACGCCGTCTGCCCGGGGCCGGTCGAGACGCCGCTCGCCCTCCAGCTCTACGGCGACGACGACGCCTGGCGGCGACGGCAGGTGCACATGCCAACGGGACGCCTCGGCACCCCCGAGGAGGTCGCAGAAGTCGTGCTCTTCCTCGCGAGCGACGAATCGAGCTTCGTGACCGGGGGCTCGCTCCTCGTCGACGGCGGCATCTCGATCGCCTACACCACTCCCGAGGACTGATGGACTCGCTCTCGTTCCTGCTCGGGACATGGCGTGGATCCGGACACCAGGAGTACCCGACCGTCGACGACGCCGACTACGAAGAGGAGATGACCTTCTCGAACAGGGGCGAGATGTTCCTGACCTACGTCCAGCGCGCCTGGTCGCCGGTGACCGGAGCGACCCTCCACGCCGAGTCGGGATTCTGGCGCCCCGGAGAGCGTGGGGCGCTCGAGGTCTGCCTCGGGCACCCGCTCGGGCTCACGGAGGTCTCGGAGGGGACCATCGAGGGGGGACGATCGAGCTGCGTTCGCGCTCGATCGGCCGCGCGGCGACCGGTGAGCCGGTGAGCGGGGTCACGCGTCGCTACGCCGTCGAGGACGACACGATGCGCTACGACCTCTGGATGGCACTCGACACGGTGGAGATGACACACCATCTGAGCGCAACGCTCCTCCGGGCCTGATGGCGGTTTTCGGTCCCTGGCGCAGCTAGACGCCGTGCACGGTGCCCTCGCCCGCACCGGCGATGGCGTTGGGCGGGTAGGGCTCGACGTCGGTCGAGATGCCGGCCGCGTGCAGACGCTCGACCCAGGCACGGACGCCCGGATACCGCGTCATGTCGATCCCGGCTCCCTCCCCTGCAGCCCCATAGCAGGCGACGACGAGATCCGCGATGGTCAGGCGGCTTCCGACCAGGAAGTCGTTCGAGACGAGATGGCGCTCGAGGGTCGCGATCGCGCTCTCTCCGGACTCGACGCATCTCGCGAAGAGCTCGGGCCGCTGATCGGCCCGACCCGTCAGACGCCAGAAGCGCGCCGTGCCCACGTTCGGCTCGAGCCGGTTCTGCTCGAAGAAGAGCCACTGCATGACCTGGGCGCGCTCGAGCGGGTCTTCGGGCACGAGCTCGCTGCCCTCGGCGAGGTACAGGGCGATCGCGTTCGACTCCGCGAGGCACGTACCGTCGTCGAGCTCGAGCACGGGCGTTCGGCCATCGGGATTCCGGGCCAGATACTCGTCGGTGAGCGTCTCGCCGGCGAAGATGTCGGTCGGTACGAGCTCGCAGGAAATCCCGAGACGGCCGATGACGAGCCGCGCCTTGAGGCAATTCGCCGACGGGCCGTAGTCGTAGAGCCGCATCTAGAACACCTCCGCGTACTCGTCGAACTCCCAGTCGGTCACGTGGTCGTCGAAGCGCTGCAGCTCGTGGCGGCGCATCGTCGTGTAGGCAGCGATGAATTCCTCGCCGAGCAGGGCGCGCATGGGTTCATCCGCCTCGAGAGCGGCGAGGGACTCGTGCACCGTCGTCGGAAGCGGGGGCTTCGTCGGGTCGTCCTCGGCCGGCGCCGCCGCCGGGGGTTCGAGCTCGAGCTCGTGCTCGATCCCGAGCAGACCCGCGCCGAGCACGGCAGCGCCGACGAGGTAGGGATTGGCGAGGGATGTCGCCGCTCGCTGCTCGACGTGACGGGATGCGATCGAGCCACCCTTGATGCGGACGAGCGCCGAGCGGTCTTCGACGCCCCACGAGACGTTCGACGGGCTGAAGGTGTGCGGCCGACGTCGCTTCAGACAGTTCACGGTCGGCGCGAGGAGCGCGTATGCCGAGCGCGCGTGCCTGAGGCTCCCGGCGATGAACTGACGGCACGTCGGCGAGATGCCGTCGGGATCGGAGTTGTCCCCCAGGACGTTGCGTCCGTCCGAGTCGAGCAGGCTCACGTGGGCGTGCATGCCCGAGCCGGCGGCCCCGGAGAACGGCTTCGCCATGAACGTCGCGCAATAGCCGTGCAGGTGGGCAAGCTCCTTCACCGCGTTCTTGAACGAGAACGTCCCGTCGGGGCCGGCCATCCCGATCCCGGGCGTGTAGTTGATCTCCCACTGGGAGCCGGCGTACTCGCAGTTGGCGGTGATGATGCTGAAGCCGAAGCTCTGGAGCTGCTCGATCAGTTGCTGGATGAACGGGACGTACGTGTTCCGGACCGTGTTGAAGATGTGGTAGCCCTGGTACAGCGGCGCGCGGGTCTCGGCGTCGAGCAGGTAGAACTCCGGCTCGAAGCCCATCATCGGCTCGTAGCCGAGCTCGCGGCAGCGGTCGAGCACGCGCCGAAACACGTGGCGCGGCAGCGCAGCCAGGGGACGGCCGTCGTCCCACGACGAGTCGCAGATGAAGCGGGCGGTTGAGTCCACCCAGGGAATGACGGCCGCAGTTGCAGGGTCGGGGGCGAGACGCTGGTCGCCGTAGGCAACCTCCTCGTTGTAGAGCGTCCCGCCGACGACGTCTGACCGCGAGTCGAGAACACCGGCGCCGCCGTACATGTTGAGCCCGTCTTCCGCGTAGGCGGTCGCGTGCTCGATGGGAATCATCTTCGAGCGGCTCGTCCCGTGCATGTCCGGCAGCTCGAAGCGGACGAATCTGATCCCCTGATCGCGCCAGTCGTCGATGATCTCGCCGGCCGTCTTCTCCGCCATTTGCTCCTCCGTCTCGCTGGTGCGCGTGAGCGTAGACGAACTCCGCGCCCAGCACTTCGTCTAGCCTCATGTGCGCCGTGCACACTAGCCGGACGGAGGTCGAGGCTCTCTCGGCGCTGATCGCGCGCGTCAACTCGAGCCTCGACACGGCCGAGGTGCTCGATCAGGCGACGGAGGTGTGTATCGCTCTCGTCGGGTGCGCCGGCGCGCTCGTGTACCTGTGGGACGAGGAGCAGGAGCGCCTCGTCATCCGGGGCGCGTCCGAGGGCTATCGCCACTGGATCGGCGTGTTCACGCTCGCACTCGGCGAGGGGTTGACCGGCTGGACGGCTCTCAGCCGCAAGGCGGGGAGGATCACCGACGACCCCCTCTCGGATCCCCGCTACAAGCTCGTGCCCGAGCTCGAGGACACGCGCTTCCAGTCCGTCCTCACCATTCCGGTCGTTGGTCGCGAGGATCAGCTCGTCGGTGTCCTGACCCTGCACACGACCGCACCCCACGAGTTCTCGGACGACGACGTGCGCCTGCTGGAGACGGTGGCGAGCCTCGTCGCGGGCGCGGTCGAGAACGCACGCCTTCACGAGCAGGCGATCCGGACGATGAAAGTGTTCCGCAGCCTCGCCGACGTCGGACGGCAGATGACGACGGCGTCGCACGCGCCGGAGACGCTCCAGCGTCTCGCCCTGACAGCTCTCGAGCTCCTCGACGCGGCACTCGTCGTGGTGCTTCGCCTCGACGAGGGACGGGGGATGCTCGCCGTCGAAACCTGGGTCGGCGGCGGCAGTGGCCCGGTACGCGCCGATGCGGTGCGAGTCGACGAGCGCTGGTCGCGGTTGCTCGGCGCGGGCCCGACGACGATCACTGTGGGTCCCGAGGATTCGCTCGCAGGGCAGTTCGGGCTTACCGCCGAGCCGCACTCGCTGTTCGCCGCACCGCTCGTCTTCGAAGGGAGCCCCACCGGGCTGCTGTGCTGTTACGCGCTCGAGCAACGCGTTCTCGGCGACGATAGCCTGGCCCTGCTCGGAACGATTGCAAACCACCTGACGATCGCGCTCGAGGAAGGCAGGCTCGGTTCGAGCGCGGCCGAGCGGTCGACCGTGAGGGAGCTGTTCGACGCACTGCGAGCAGGCGAGCCGTCGTCGATCCGCCTCGCAGCGCAGATCGGGGTCGACCTCGAACTGCCCCATGTGATCCTCATGGCCGAGGCGATCGACCACGCGAGCGCCGGCCTGACCGGCGCCGTGGCGGCAGCTGTCCGGACGGGGTTCCCGGGTGGGCTCGTGGACACTCGGCCGCGGATGCTCGCCGGACTGCTGCCAGTGCGTGACGCAGATCAGAGGACGCTCGCGGACCGGCTGGGCGAGAGCGTTCCTGCCGGCTTCGTCGCGGGCTTCTCCGACGTCGTCCGGGTGCCGACCGAGTACTCGCTCGCTTTCCGGCAGGCCCGGATGGCATGCGCGGTCGCGCACACGTCGTCACACGGCCGGCCCGTTCGCGACTACGGGTCGCTCGGCGCGCAGCGCCACCTGTGGCTGATCTCTCAGGAGCGCGACCCCGATCCGCTCGAGCAGGCAATCGCCAGGCTCCTCGACCTCGACCGCGCGCACGGGAGCCAGCTGTTCCGAACGCTCGAGACGTATCTCGAGAACCGGGGAAACGCGGGGCAGACCGCGGCGGCGCTCTACGTCCACCGGAACACGTTGCGGCAACGGCTCCGCAGAATCGCCGGAATCATCGACGTGGATCCGTCCGACCCTGCCGCGTGGTTCGACCTCGTGCTCGCGGTCCGGCTGATTCGATTCCGTGGAATCGGCGAGGAAAACCCCGAACGTGGTGGCTGAGGCCGAGGCACTGTGCACTCTGCACACCTCGCGGGCGTGAGTGTGAGCCGTCTGTCCGTCGTCCGGGCCGGCGCGGCCACCTAAGGTCTCGGGGTGGCACCCGTCGATTTCCTCGTGCTCTCCCAGGAGGACGTGGCTGCCGCGGGCGGGCTCGACATGGATGCCTGCCTGGAGACGATCGAGGAGACGCTCGTCCTCCACCATCGCGGGGAGACGATCGCTCCCCAGAAATCGGCGCTCCACTGGTCGCACGACATCGACACGGACGAGAAGCTCGGCCGCATCATGGCGATGCCCGCGTTCGTCGGCGGCTCGATCGCGATGGCGGGGATGAAGTGGATCCCGAGCGTTCCGCAGAACCCGTCCCGTGGCCTTCCTCGTGGGATCGGCGTCATCCTCCTGTCCGACCCCGAGACGGGATTGCCCGTCTGCTTCATGGACGGAACGATCGTCTCGGCGATGCGGACGGGCGCCGTGTCGGGACTCGCCGCCCGCGAGCTCGCCCGGCCCGGAGCCCAGATCGTCACGCTGTACGGAGCGGGAGTCCAGGCCCGCACCCAGCTGGCCGGGCTCGAGCGGACGCTCGCCGATCTGGCAGAGGTGCGTGTCTACGACCCGCGGACGGATCAGTCGGCGCGCTTCGTCGCCGAGCAAGCGGACGGTCGTCCGCCGATCGTTGCCTTCGACGACCCGCGGGAGGCGGCGCGCGGCTCGGATGTCCTCGTCCCGGCGAGCATGGCGTCCGCGCCGTTCATCGTCTTCGACTGGCTCGAGCCTGGTGCACTCGTGCTCTCGGTCTCCTCCCTCGACATCGACGTCGACGTGGTCGCGGAGGCCGACCTGGTCGTGACCGACGATCTGGAGCACGAGACGTTTCACCCCTCGCGCCCGCTCTCGCGCGCACGGGACTCCGGCCTGCTCGTGGCGGACGCCGTCGTCCCGCTCGGGGCGATCCTCGCGAAAGCGCATCCCGGCCGGACGAGCCCGGACGACCGGATCGTGGTTTCACCTGTCGGCATGGGGATCGAAGACGTCGCCTTCGCGACCACGGTGTATCGCCGGGCCGTCGAGATGGGAATCGGCTCGACGCAGCGGCTCTGGAACGAACCGATCTGGACATGACAGGAGGGGTGTAACCGTGTGTGGAATCGCCGGGTTCCTGGCCAAGAAGGAGGGCGTGCCCGTTGCCGAGGGAATCGTCGCGATGCTCCAGGCGCTCTACGGCCGGGGCCCCGACTCGACAGGGCTTTCTCTCTACGGAGCGCCGCACGAAGGCCAGCTCGTGGCCTCCATCTGGGCCGGCGACGACGGCGGCGCGTCTGCTCGCGACGGGATCCTCGGAACGCTCGACCGGCACGGCACGGTGGCTTCCGACGACTATCACGAGGGCTACTTCCGGATCGGTCTGACGCCCGAGGACGCCTCGCCGCACGGACTCCGCGCGCTCGCCGACGACGTCGAGCGCGCGAATCCCGGCGTCCGCGTCTTCTCCCTGGGTCACCGGCTCGAGATCCTCAAGTACACCTCGGATGCCAGGACGATGTACGACACCTGGAGCCTGGGCGGCATCCCGTTCACGCACGCGATCGGACATGCCCGCATGGCGACCGAGTCACGCGTGGACGTGAATCACTCGCATCCGTTCTGGGCGCGGCCTTTCCCGGACGTGACCGTCGTCCACAACGGCCACGTTACGAACTACTACAAGAACCGCCGCATGTACGAGATGCGCGGGTACAGCTTCCAGACGGACAACGACACCGAGTTCGTTGCCGTCTACCTCGCGGAGCAGATGGATCACGGACTGACCCTCGACGAGGCCGTCGCGAAGTCGATCGACGACCTCGACGGATCCTTCACGTACCTCGTCTCGACGGCCGACGGGTTCGGAGTCGCGCGCGACCGGTTCTCGACGAAGCCCTGCCTGGTCGCCGAGACGGACGACTGGGTCGCGGTCGTGTCCGAGGGCATCGCCCTCGCGGGGGCGTTCGGCGACGAGGCCGAGATCCACACCTACGAGCTCGCCGGAGGGGAGGCCCGGGCATGGACTCGCTGACCCTGGCATCGGTCGACGCGCACGGGAAGACGACGCGGGAGGTCAACGACGAGATCCGCGCGCTCGTCGCGACCGGGCAGCGGGAGATCGAGGTGCTGAACCCCGGATCGCGGCACAACCTCGCCGTCGGAATTCTCGAGCCCGCGCGCATCCTCTTCCGGGGCGACGTGGGCTACTTCTGCGGCGGCCTCTCGGACGGCCTCGACATCGAGGTCGAAGGCGATGCCGGCTGGTCGCTCGGCGCGGACATGATGGACGGCAAGATCGTCGTCCACGGTAGCTCCGGCTCGTCCACCGCCCCGTCGATTCGCGGCGGCCTCGTCGTGGTCAAGGGCTCTGCCGGCGCTCGCACGGCAATTGCGGTCAAGGGCGGCACGATCGTCGTCGGCGGCTCGACCGGCTACATGACCGGCTTCATGATGCAGAAAGGCCGCCTGATCGTCTGCGGTGACGCAGCCGGGGCGTTCGGCGACTCGATGTACGAGGGGGAGCTCTTCTGCGGTGGCGACATCGAAGACCTCGGGTCCGACACGCTCGTCGAGGAACCGAGCGACGACGAGGTCGCCCAGATCGCGGAGACGCTCGCCCCCTACGGCCTCGGCCCGGAGAAGGAGTGGAAGAAGGTGCGCTCGGGCGGGAAGCTCTGGCGCTACGACAAGAAGGAATTCGCCGTGTGGAAGGAGGCGCTGTGAGCCTGCCGCGTGTCTCGCATGTGTGGTCGCCCGAGACGATCGAGGACATCCAGCGCAAGGCGCAGCTCGGACGCTACGTCATGGGCGCGTATTCGACGACGCGCCGGACGCCGAACTTCGACGACCTGACGTTCATCCCGTGCACCCTCTCCCGCGTGCCGCTCGAGGGCTATCGAGAGAAGTGCGACACCGCCACGGTGCTCGGAACGCGCGTTCCGAAGCCGGTTCACCTCTCCACCCCGATCTGCATCTCGGGAATGAGCTTCGGCGCACTCTCGGCGAACGCGAAGGAGGCGCTGGGCCGAGCGGCGTCGCTCGTCGGAACGTCGACGACCACAGGCGACGGAGGGATGCACCGGCGCGAGCGCGAGGCCTCGAAGACGCTCGTCTACCAGGTGACCCCGAGCCATTACGGGAACAACCCCCATCACATGAAGCAAGCAGATGCCGTCGAGATCGTCATCGGCCAGGGAGCGAAGCCCGGCACGGGTGGCGTCTTGCTCGGCTTCAAGGTCTCGGACGAGGTCGCCGGCATGCGCGATCTCCCCGTCGGGGTCGACCAGCGCTCGCCCGTGCGACATCCCGACTTCATCGGGGCCGACGACCTTCGCCTCAAGATCGAGGAGCTGCGCGAGGCGACCGGGCATCAGATCCCGATCTACGTGAAGATCGGCGCCTGCCGGGTGTTCGACGACGTGAGGCTCGCCGTCAAGTCCGGAGCCGACGTGATCGTGATCGACGGGATGGAGGGTGCGACGGCGGCCTCCCCCCTCCTGCTCCTCGACCACACCGGCGTGCCCACCCTCGCAGCCGTCGTCGAGGCGCGTGAGGCGCTCATCGACGTCGGCAAGTACGGCGAGATCCAGATCGTGATCGCCGGAGGGATCCGGTCGGGCGTCGATGCGGCGAAGGCGCTCGCACTCGGCGCCGACGCGGTCTACATTGCCACCGCTGCCATGATCGCGCTGAACTGCAACGCCCCTCTCTACGTCGAGGATTACGAGAAGCTCGGTGTGACTCCGGGTACCTGCCGCGAGTGCCACACCGGGCTCTGCCCGGTCGGGATCACGACGCAGGATCCCGAGCTGTCGGCGCGCCTCGAAGTCGAGGCCGCAACCGAGCGCATGGTCAACTTCCTGAACGCGATGACCATGGAGATCCAGATGCTCGCCCGGTGCTGCGGGAAGTCGAACGTCCACAACCTCGAGCCCGAGGACATGCGCAGCCTGACGCTCGAGGCCGAGGCGATCACGGGCGTACCGCTCGTCGGACGGATCCATCGGTGAGCTCGAAGCACATCGTCACCGCTGATGACGTGAAGCGCATCGCGGAGACAGGCGAGCGTGAGCTGATGCTCCGCGAGCACACCGTTCTCACCGACGCCGCGGTCGATGCGGCTTCCCAGCTCGGTATTCGGCTCGTCGAGGGCTCCACGTACTCGACAGCCTCGCCGGCTGCCGTGCCGAACCGCCCGGGTGCCGGAGGCCTGCCCACTCCGGCGCTCGGCGGGCTGACACGCGAGGCGCCGCGACGCCTCGTGGTCGACGAGCCCCCTCCCGCACCACCTCCTCGTCGAGACGCCGCGGGTCTTCCCTCGCCCGCCATCTCCGGCCTCGTCCGCACGCAGGGGACGAGCGTCCCGCCCCCTCGGTCAGAGACTCGCATCGAAGGACTCCCCGATCGCGCCTCGCTCCACACGCAGCTCTTCATCGACGGCGAGTTCCGCGATGCCGCCGGCGGCGAGACCGTCCCGACGATCGACCCGGCGACGAACCAGCCCATCGCCGATGTCGCTGCCGCGCAGGCAGAGGACGTCGATCGGGCAGTCGCCGCGGCCCGCCGCGCCTTCCCCGCCTGGCGCGACCTCGACCCGGAGAAGCGGTCTCGCATCCTCCTGCGCGTCGCGGAGCTGATCGAGGACGAGCAGGAACGACTTGCGAAGATCGAGAGCTGGGACGTCGGCAAGCCGATCCGCGAGGCGGCGCTCGTCGATCTCCCCGCGTGCTGGGACCCCTGGCGCTTCTACCAGGGGCTCGTGCGGGTGATCGACGGCCGTGTTCTCGCACTACCAAAGGCGTCGCTCGACTACGTCCGCAAGGAGCCAATGGGTGTGGTCGGGATGATCATCCCGTGGAACTTCCCCCTGCACATCGCGTGCCGGAAGAGCTCGGCCGCGCTCGCCGCAGGGAACACGGTCGTCCTGAAGGCTCCCGAGCTGGCCCCGCTCACGAGCCTCGAGCTCGGCCGCATCTGCCTCGAGGCCGGGATGCCGCCCGGAGTCTTCAACGTCGTGCCCGGCCTGGGCGAGGTGGCCGGCGCAGCACTCGCGGAGCATCCGGATGTCAACAAGGTCGCGTTCACGGGCTCGACTGTGACCGGCCGCTCGGTGATGCGCGCGGGCGCGAACACGATCAAGCGAGTCTCGCTCGAGCTCGGAGGCAAGTCGCCGTCGATCGTGTTCGCCGACGCGGATCTCGACCAGGCGGTCATCGGATCGGTGTTCGGGATCTACCTCGCCCAGGGCGAGGTCTGCTCCGCCGGCTCCCGGGTGCTCGTCGAGCGTGCGGTGTACGACGACTTCGTCCAGCGCTTCGCGGCGAAGGCCCGCACGATCCGCGTTGGCCTCCCGTCGAGGTGGGAGACACAGCTCGGCGCGCTCATCAACAAGCGCCAGTGCGACCGCGTGTACGAGTACGTCGAGATCGGGAAGGCCGAGGGCGCGACGGTTGTCTCCGGTGGCATACGCCCGGCCGATCCGGCGCTTGCCGCGGGCAACTTCATCGAGCCGACGATCTTCGCGAACGTCACGAACGACATGCGGATCGCCCAGGAGGAGATCTTCGGGCCGGTCGTCGTGATCGTGCCCTTCGAGGGCGAAGACGATGCGGTCAGGCTTGCGAACGACGTCCGCTACGGTCTCGCGGCGGGGGTCTGGACCCGTGACGCGGGCCGCGCCCACCGCGTGGCCCACCGTCTCGACGCCGGGTCGATCTGGATCAACCACTACAGCGCCTATCCCAGCGAGGCGCCGTTCGGCGGCTACAAGGAGAGCGGCACGGGCCACGATCTCGGCCTCGAGTCGCTGTACGAGTACCTCGAGACGAAGAACGTCCACATGAACATCGGAACCGAGCGGTTCGACTGGTACGCCGGGTAACGGAGAAGGAGGAAGAGCATGACTGGAGCACTGGGACTGATCGAGACGCGCGGACTCGTCGCGGCGATCGAGGCGGCGGACGTGATGGTGAAGGCCGCGAACGTGACGCTCGTCGGGCGCGAGTCGATCGGCGGCGGCTACGTCACCGTCGTGATCACCGGAGACGTCGGTGCGGTGAAGGCCGCGATCGACGCCGGAGCCACGGCCGCGAAGAAGACGGGCGAGCTCGTCTCCGCCCACCTCATCCCCCGGCCGAGCGACGACGTCGCGAAGGTGCTGCCGGGCGGCGACGTCGAGTAGAGGTGCCGGGGCTCAGGATCATCTGCGACGGCGAGATCATCGAGGCCGATCTCCTCGAGGACGACGCCCCGCGCATCTGCGCCTACATGCGCTCGGTCCTGCCGATGGACGGGACCATGGTGCACGCGAAGTTCGCGGGCGAGGAGACGATCGTGATGGTGCCGTTCTTCGCAGAGCAGGAAAACCCGAAGCTGAACGTGGTCGCCGGCGACATCGGCTACTACCCGGGCCGGCAGACGATCTGCCTCTTCTACGGCGAGACGAAGCCGTTCGGCGAGGTGTCGTACTTCGCGCGCGTTCGCTCGAACCTCGACGGGCTGGCGCGAGTCGGCCGCAGGATCCTCGACGTCGGGCACGTCAACGTCCGGCTGGAGTCTGCCTGATGGCCCGCCAGACGGCGACGGAGCTGGTCGAGGAGCTGCGGCAGTTCACAGCAGACCGGTGGGTCGGCGAGCCGCCGGACGTCCAGCGGTTGCGGACGTTCTCGCTCCCGCCGATGGGGAATCTTCCGTGCGTCCTCTACTGCAACTTCGATCTGTTCTGGGCCGGGGAGCAGCTGCAGGTCTGCAGGCAGGCTGCACTCGAAGGCGACCTGCGACTTCCCGAGCTGACCGAGGTCTCCGCCCTTCTCCTCGACCGCATCGCCGCCCGGACGGCGAAGTGGGACATGACGGAGACCGTCGGCCTGATGCGCCGGGCCGCCGAGGTTCTCCGCGAGTGGCGCCCCGACACGGCGCAGGAGTTCGCGGTCGTGATCGAGCATCTGATGATGGCGATCGACCGCATCCAGTCGGCTGTGGACACGATCATCCCCTGGAACGATCTCGACAAGGGCGTCCGCCTGCGGGCGGCGCCGTGACCGGAGGAGAACGATGCAGCTCTGCCGAGTCGTCGGAAGCACCGTCGCTACCGTCAAGGCGCCGGGACTTGCCGACTTCAAGCTCCTGAACGTCAAGGCCGAGAACGGCGAGGGCGTGGAGTTCGTCGCCGTCGACGGCGTCGGGGCCGGGTTGGGAGACCTAGTGCTCGTGGCTCTCGGATCCGCCGCGCGCGGGCTCGAGTCGACCCGCGAGGTCGCGACCGACGCGACCATCGTGGCGATCGTCGACGCGTAGCCGGTCGGTGCCCGAGCTCCGCGCCTTCGTCGAGATCGACGCCCTCCAGCCGCAATGGGCCGCCTATGTCGCCCAGACCTGTCAGGGCGACCCGCCGCTGGCCGGGATGGCGCAGCTCTATGTGGAGGTCGCTCCCGCGAACACCGTCTTCGCGCTCGTCGACGCAGCGGTCAAGAACGCCGATGTCCGCTCGGCACTGCAGGTCGTCGAGCGACAGTACGGAACCCTGGAGCTCCACGGCCAAGACCCAGCGTCGGTGAAGACCGCCGGCGACGTCGTGCTCGAGCAGCTTCGCGCTTCACGTGACGGCCTCCCTCAGGCGGCGATCGTCGCGGAGGAGACGGTCACCCGCGTGGACGCGAACCAGGCCCAGCTCGTCAATCGCCTGCGCTCGGCGAATCTCCTGCTCGCGAACGAGACGATGTTCGTCCTCGAGCTCCAGCCGGCCGCATACATCGCCGCGGCCGCGAACGCCGCTGAGAAACATGCGCCGGTGAAGCTCGTCTACGCCGCGATACTCGGCGCGAGCGGGCGTCTGATCCTGTCGGGCCGAGACGACGAGATCGCCGAGGCGCGATCGGCCGCGCTTGCGGCGATCTCCTGACGGTACGAGAGAGAACGACCCGCCGGAGCGGGCCGTTCCACGATTGAAGCGGGGCGCGATCCCCGCAGACGATTGAGAGCCGCCGACCAGTGTAGCGCGGCGGGCACCGGACTCGAACCGGAGCCGGTGGTCAACCGACCAGAGTGGCTCTCAACCATCTGCCCCACCTCGGGGCTTCAACCCGCCGCGCGGACCGACCGTAGCGATCGGACCAGCGCGGATGTGGGACGGCTTCGTGCCGGTTACGACTCGGCGCTGACGAGCCCGACGGGGCAGGACACACCCGTCCCGCCGATCCCGCAGTAGCCACGCGGGTTCTTCGCGAGGTACTGCTGGTGATAGGGCTCCGCGTAGTAGAAGGGCGGGGCCTCCTCGATCTCGGTCGTGATCTCGCCGAATCCGCGTTCGGTCAGCGCCTGCTGGTACGAGTCACGCGACGCCAGCGCTGCCTCGAGCTGAGCGTCCGAGGTCGTGTAGATCGTCGAGCGGTACTGCGTCCCGACGTCGTTGCCCTGGCGCATTCCCTGGGTGGGGTCGTGATTCTCCCAGAAGACGCGAAGCATCTCCTCGAAGCTCGTCTGCGCCGGGTCGAAGACGACGAGGACGGCCTCGGTGTGCCCGGTGCGTCCCGAACAGACTTCCTCGTATGTCGGGTTCTCGGTGAAGCCGCCCGCGTAGCCGACGGCAGTCGTGTAGACACCTGGCGCCTCCCAGAACTTCCGCTCGGCGCCCCAGAAGCATCCCATCCCGAAGACGGCTTGTTCGAGCCCTGCGGGGAAGGGCGGCTCCAGCGGATTGCCGTTGACCTCATGGCGGGACGGCACCGGCATCCGCTCCTCGCGACCCGGAAGAGCTTCTTCCGGCCGCGGCATCTCTCGTTTGTTGCGTGTGAACAGCATGCGGTTCAGTCTCCTCGTGGTCGACGGACGTTACGAGACGGGCGCGATCCGCTTCGCCGGCTGGCCCGCGCTGTCGGGGCGTGTGTCGGCGAGCGCATCGACGATGAGCCGCTCGACCGTCGACTGCCACTCGACCTGATCGAGACTTCGCGTCGGGATCCCATACGGCCCGAGCGACCAGTGCGTGAAGCGGCGCTTCCCGAGCGCGTCGAACGCTCGAATCGAACGCATCACGAGCGCGAAATCCTCGTCGCCGACGAAGTCCTTGATCTCGCCCTTCGGCATCTCGGCGGGGCTGAAGACCCCCTCGGTGACGCCTTGCCAGTAGGCGTGCTGGAAAAGACATCCAGAGACGCCGCCGTCACGCTTCACCCAGCAGCCGTAGGTCAAGCCTCTCCCCGATTCCTGGATGCCACGGAGAGCGAGTTGCAAGAGACGGCGACCCTGGTCGTCCCTCGCAAGCGATTCCAGCTCGTCGCGGACCTTCCGTTCCTCACGGGTCACGGGAACCTCCTTGTCGACTCGAGCGAGGAACCACCCAGGATACTCACATCGCTCAGGCACACTTGGCGCGTGCGCCTGATCGCGACCCCCGAGGCGACCGAGTTCGTCCGTGGCCGTGGCGGGCGGCTTTACGTCAGGCTCGCGAGCGGACGCACCTGAAGCTCGCCGTTCCTCGTGTCGTCGACGCGAGCGAGCAGATGGCGCGAGTACCGGCGCGTCGCAGATGCCGAGTTCGAGGTCTACCTGTCCGCGGGCCTCTCACCCCCGGAGGAGCTGCACGTCACGATGCGCCGCTTTCCGCGACGCGTTGCTGCGTACTGGAACGGCTGCTCCTACGTCGTGAGCTGTGGCCGCCCGCTCGCCCACTGAGGCGAGGCGGACGACTCGGAGGGGTCGAAGCCAAGGCGTCTAAGATCCTCCCGTGCTGACCCTCGAGGAACTGCGAGCCGACACCGAGAGCGGCGCGATCGACACCGTGGTCGTTGCCTTCACGGACATGCAGGGGCGGCTCCTCGGTAAGCGCCTGCACGCAGAGTTCTTTCTCGACGAGCACGTCGTCTCGGGAGGGGTCGAAGGCTGTAACTACCTGCTTGCGCTCGACATGGAGATGGAGCCGGTGCCCGGCTACGAGATCGCAAACTGGGAGCGGGGGTACGGCGACTTCGCGCTCGTGCCGGACATCGCCACACTTCGCCGAATTCCGTGGCTCGAGGCGACCGCGCTCGTCCTGTGCGACGTCGCCTGGCACGACGGCTCGCCGGTTGCGCCGTCGCCCCGGCAGATCCTGAAGCGACAGATCGAACGGGCGGCCGCGCTGGGCTACACGCCGATACTGGCCTCGGAGCTCGAGTTCTACCTCTTCCGTGAGACGTACGCCGAGGCACACGAGCAGGGCTATCGCGACCTGACGCCGTCCGTTCCGTACATCCTCGACTACCACATCCTGGCGTCGACCTACGACGAGCCTTTCATTCGCCAGATCCGCAACGGCATGCACGCTGCCGGGATCCCTGTCGAGACGTCGAAGGGCGAGGCATGGCCGGGTCAGCACGAGATCAACTTCCGCTACGCAGACGCCCTGACCTCGGCCGACAACCACACGATCTACAAGAACGGGGCCAAGGAGATCGCCTTCGCGAACGGATGCGCGATTACGTTCATGGCCAAGCCCGACCAGGCGTGGATCGGCAATTCCTGCCACATCCACGCCAGTCTCTGGCAGGACGGGGCCAACGCCTTTTCCGGCGAGTCCGCCGCCTTCGAGGGGTTTCTCGCCGGCCAGATCGCGTGCTTCAAGGAGCTCGCGGTGTTCCTGGCACCCACGGTCAACTCCTACAAGCGCTACGCCGCCGGAAGCTGGGCGCCGACGACGCTCGCCTGGGGGCACGACAACCGGACGGTCGGCTTCCGCATCGTCGGACACGGCGACTCGCTGCGAACCGAGACGCGGATCCCCGGCGCCGACGCGAACCCGTATCTTGCCTTCGCCGCCTTGCTCGCCGCCGGGATGCACGGCATCGAAAACGAGCTTCCGCTACCGGCCGCACTCGAGGGCAACGCCTACGAGTCCGACGCCGAGCGGTTCCCCCATTCCCTCTACGAGGCGATCGCCGCCCTCGAGAGCGGAACGATGGCCCGAGGAGCCTTCGGCGACGACGTCGTCGACCACTACCTGAACTACGCCCGAACCGAGCAGCGGCTTTTCGACCAGGTCGTGACCGACTACGAGCGGGCGCGTCTATTCGAGAGAGGATGATCGTGGAGCACATCGACCCGTTCGGAAACCATCTTCCCGTCCGAATCCGGTTCGGCGAAGGTGTCGTCGCAGCGCTCGGCGACACGCTGAGGACGGATGGCGTCGGGCACGCCTTCGTCGTCATCGACGAGGTCGTACAGCAGATCCCCCAGGTCAAGGCGGCGCTCGACGCGGCCGGGCGACACTCACGGTTCGTGAAGGGCCCCGGCGAGCCGACCGTCGACGACGTGCATGCGGCGGCTGCGGCACTCACGTCGGCAGGGGCCGATGCGGTCGTCGCAATTGGCGGTGGTTCCGCGATGGACACTGCCAAGGCCGCGCGCCTCGTGGCGAGCCAGGGCGGGCCGTACCTTCGCTTCGCTGCCGGCGGCGTCACCTACGACCCTCCCACGATGCCGCTGGTCACGATCCCGACGACGTCGGGGACAGGCTCCGAAGTCTCGGGCGGCGCGGTGATCACCGATCTCGCGACCAATACGAAGGCAGGAATCGCAAATCCCTACCTTCGCGCTCAGCACGCGCTCGTCGATCCCGAGCTGACGTACGCCCTCCCTCCCGCCCCGACGATGTATGCAGGTGTCGACGCGCTCGCGCAGGCGATCGCCGCGATCGTCGTCACGGCGCGCACACCCATCGGAAACGCGATCGGGCTCGAGGCCACCCGGCTCGCCGGTAGCGCCCTGCCCGCTGTCGTCGCCGACGGCTCAGACCGGGATGCACGTGGGCAGATGGCCTGCGCCAGCCTCATGGGCGGCCTCTGCATGAACATCTCCGACTGCGGCTCCGAGCACTCGATCGCGCAGGCGATCGGCGGGACGTTCCACCTTCCCCACGGGCTGACGATCGGTCTCGTGCTCGCGGAGACGATGGACCACGATCGCCGGGCGGTTCCAGAGCTGTTCGAGCGGATAGCCGACGCGCTTGGCGAGCTGGACGACGGCTCGGGCGACGGGTCGCGCGCGGTCCGAGCGGTGCGGCGCATCCTCGCCGAGATCGACTTCCCCACGCTCGGGTCGGTCGGAGTTACAGAAGGTGATCTCGCCGGTCTCGCCGATGCGGCGATGGAGGACTACTTCATCACCGTGTCACCTGAGCCCTGGACGAGGGACGAGGTGGTCGAGTGCTACCGCGAGGCACTCGCGATCGAGCGCCGATGAAGCCTGTCATCGGAATCACCTCCTACGCCCTCGAGGCCGCCTGGGGTGCATGGAAGCTCCCGGCCGCTCTGATCCCTCTCGCGTACGTCAGGTCCGTCGACATCGCCGGCGGCCGCCCGCTGATCGTCCCTCCGGTCGAGGATGGGGTCGACGAGACGCTTGACGCGCTCGACGGGTTGATCCTGTCTGGTGGCGCCGATATCGACCCTGCGCTCTACCGCGGCGACCCGCACCCGGAGACGGCGATGGTGCAGCCGGAGCGGGATCACGCGGAGATGATGCTGCTCGAGGCGGCTCTGGCCCGCGAGATGCCGGTGCTCGCGATCTGCCGAGGCATGCAGATGTTGAACATCGCCAGCGGCGGCGACCTGCATCAGCATCTACCAGAGATGGTTGGCCACGAGCGCCACCGCGAGGTGCCGGGCACGTTCTCGGTACACGACGTCCGGCTGGAGCCCGGGAGCCGAACCGGTGC
This sequence comes from uncultured Thermoleophilia bacterium, assembly GCA_963710975.1. Classification (GTDB taxonomy): domain Bacteria; phylum Actinomycetota; class Thermoleophilia; order Gaiellales; family Gaiellaceae; genus JBBQXH01. Next base: position 527,691 of record CAVQCG010000005.1, read on the forward strand.
GATCCTCGGCGACCACGCAGACGTGCACTCATCCCACCACCAGGGAGTCGATCGGGTCGGCGAGAATCTCGACGTCGTGGGCTGGGCCGAGGATGGGTCGATCGAGGCCATCGAGGATCCAGCGCACCGCTTCGCAGTCGGGGTGCTCTGGCATCCCGAGGAGGACGAGGACAAACGGCTCTTTCAGGCGCTCGTCGACGAAGCACGCAGATATCGAGCGGAGCGCCGCGGCTGAGCAAAGCCCTCGCGCGTCAAGCACCGCTCGCCCAAGGCCGATGACCCGGGGATGAACGATCCGATCCTCGTCGTTGGCGCGGGCCCGGTCGGCCTCGTCGCTGCGGCAGAGCTCGCTCGCGGCGGTATCCCGGTCAGGATCATCGACGTGCTGCCCGCGCCCTCGCCATGGTCGAAGGCAGTTGCGGTGCACTCCCGGACCATGGAGCACTTCCGCTCGCTGGGCGTCGACGAGGAGATCCTGGCGTCCGGCGTGACGGTGCCGAGGGTTTCGCTGGTCTCCGGTGACAGGACGCTCGCCGAGGTCGACTTCTCAGCGGTCGAGTCGGCGTTCCCGTACATGGTCTGCCTCCCCCAGGATGCAACCGAGGCGATCCTGACCGACAAGCTCCTCGACCTCGGAGTCGAGATCGAGCGCGGCGTCGAGCTCGTCGGCCTCACGCAGGACGACACCTCCGCAACGGCCACCTTCCGTGACGCGAACGGCGAGACCGAGGCCACCTTCTCCTACGTCGCGGGCTGTGACGGGGGCCACTCGACGGTCCGCCGCCTCGTCGGAACCCAGCTCGAAGGCACCTTTCACGGCGTCCAGTTCTTGCTCGCAGACTGCGATGCCGAGCACGATCTCGACCGCGACCGCATGATCATGTTCTTCCACGACTCCGGCATGCTCGGCCTCTTTCCGCTGCAAGGGAAGCGGTGCCGCCTCGTGATCCAGCTCGAGCACGGGCTCCCGACGGGGAGCGAGCCGACGCTCGAGGCGACGCAGCGCCTGGCCGATGAGCGGACAGGCTCGAAGCTCCGCCTGCACGATCCGCGCTGGCTCACCTCGTTCGAGATCCACTTTGGCCAGGTGCCGCGGTACCGGTACGGACGGGCGTTCCTCGCCGGCGACGCGGCGCACATCCACAGCCCCGCCGGAGGGCAGGGGATGAACACCGGGATCCAGGACGCCGCGAACCTCGGCTGGAAACTTCGGCTTGCGTGGGCAGGTGCGGCTTCGCCCGGGTTGCTCGACTCGTATCACGCCGAGAGACACCCGGTCGGCGCATCGGTCGTCCGGCTGTCGACGCTCATGACCCGTGGCGGCACCGCCCGCGGGACGGTCGCACAGCATGCCCGGAACGTGCTGGCTGCGCTCGTCCTGGGACACACCCGCGCCGCCGGCGGGCTCGTGGACCGGATCGCCGAGACGTCGACCGCGTATCACGAGAGTCCGATCGTCGGCGGACTACCACGAAGCACGAGCAACGGCGGACTGCGTCCCGGCGACCACGCACCGGATGCCGGCGGTCTCGAGAACGTGCTCGACCCGACCGTACACACGATCGTCCACGTCGCGGGGACGAGCCCCGAGCCGAGCCGAGCGGCAGCTGTCGCGATGCACAGGAACTTCGGGCCGCTCGTCCGCAACGTTCTCGTCGTCGGTGATGCGACCGACGGCGACGGGTTCGACGAGGTCCTGGTCGACCCGGCAGGAGCCGTCGCCGCCCGTTACGGCTCGAAGGACGGACTGCTCGTCATCGTCAGACCGGACGGGTATCTCGCGTACCTCGGCGAGCCTGTCGATCTGCCCGCGGCCGAGCGACTCCTCTCGACGACCATCGCGTAAGTCGAGGTTCGGAACCCGGGCGCCAAGGGCCGACTTGTGCACTAGAAGTGTTTTACATATACTGGTCACGTGCATAGAGGTAGACATCCGAGACGAGCCACGCGCTGCCGGTGGTATGAAGCCGGCAGCTGGCACGTGCGAGGCCGCATCGAGCGGTTCATCGAACCGGCTCTGCTGCTCGTTCTCTCGCAGGGCACGATGCACGGCTACGACCTTCTCGAACGCGTAGCCGAGCTCACGGGCGACGAGCGCGGCCTCGATCTCGGAAACCTCTATCGCGTCCTACGTGCCCTCGAGCACGAAGGCTTCGTCCGCTCGGAGTGGCACGCCGAGCTTCAGGGGCCGGCAAAGCGCGTCTACGAGATCACGGACAGCGGCCGGAGCCTCCTCGTCACCTGGGCCGATGCCCTGCGCAGGACGCGTGCAGACATAGACGGATTCCTGACGAAAGTCGACGAAGGGAGGTGACGATGCGTAGACACCACAGACACGGCTACGGACGCGGCTGCGGGCCGGGCGGCTTTCAGCGCAGGTTCGACCGCGAGCAGTGGCTCGAGCGACTGGAGGAACACCAGAAGGACCTCGAGCAGGAGATCGCCGACCTGGCCGATCTCATCAAGCGGCTGAAGGACGAGAAACCGGCCGAACAGCCCACGATCTAGCAACCGGTAGAGCGATCCGGCGGGGGCCGAACGTGTTCGGCCCCTCCGCGTTGCCGGGTGGATTACGCTTGGCGCGTGCAGGCGGTCGTGCTCAGAGAGTTCGGTGGGACGCTCGAGGTCGAGGAACGCCCGACTCCGGCAGCCTCCGACGAGGGAACGCTGCTTCGCGTCACCGCGTGCGGCGTGTGCCATTCAGACCTCCACGTGGTCGACGGGCACTTCTCGACGACGCCGCTCCCGATCGTGCTCGGGCACGAGATCGCGGGCGAGGTCGAGGGGCTCGGCAACGTCCTCGTCTACACGCCGTGGGGCTGCGGCACGTGCCGCTTCTGCGCGGCGGGGGACGAGATGATCTGCCCGAACGGCCGCGAGGCCGGGCTTTTCCGCGACGGCGGGTACGCGGAGTACATGGTCGTGCCCTACCCCCGCTACCTCTATCCGATCGGCGACCTCGATCCGGTGAAGGCGGCGCCACTGGGGTGCGGCGGGCTGACCGCATACCGGGCTGTGAAACATGCGCTTCCCTGGCTCGGAGCCGGGAAACGTGCGCTCGTGATCGGCGCCGGCGGGCTCGGGCAGTTCGCCGTCCAGTACCTTCGAATCCTCTCGGACGCTTCGGTCACGGTGGCCGACATCTCGCCCGAGAAACGCGAGCGATCTCTCGAGCTCGGTGCCGAGGAGGCGCTCCAACCGGACGAGGTCGAAGCACCCTTCGACGCCGTCCTCGATTTCGTCGGCGCACAGGACACGCTCGAGCTCGGCGCGCGAGTCGTCGACCGCAAGGCGATGCTCGCCGTCGTCGGGCTGTTCGCAGGCCGGATCCCGTTCGGGCTCGGCGCCGTACCGCACGAGGCACACTTCATGTCGAGCATCTGGGGCTCGCTGACTGAGCTGGGCGAGCTCATCGCCCTCGCACAACGAGAGCCTCTCGAGTACACCATCGAGACAATGCCGCTCGCCGACGCGCAGGCGGCTCACGAGCGTGTTCGGCTCGGAGAGGCAAAGGGAAGGATCGTGCTGATTCCATGAACGTCTTCATCGAGATCGACGAGAACATCTGCATCGGCGTCGGTAAGTGCGAGGAGGTCGAGCCGAATGCGGTCGAGCTTGGCGACGACGGCGTCTCGCGTCCGCTGCCGGGGATCGCGCTGCCCGAGGATCGCGCCGAGACGATCTGCAAGAACTGCCCGAGCGGCGCCATCGCGATCGCGGGGCCGGCGCCGGACGACGCCGAAGTGGCGTAGGCGCGCTCAGCCGTCGGAGCGGCCATCCGACGGGTTCGCCATGCGCTCGAGGCCGGCGATCGCGAAGGTGAGAGCGGCGTCGAACGCCCGTGCCGGCTCGAAGGGCGAGGCCAGATACCGGGCCGCCCCGACCAGGTTCGGGAAATCGTTCGGCGGAAGCGTCTCTAGTCGAATGCGGACCGCGCGCGCCAGGTTGGCCCGTTCGTCCTCGGAGCGTGCCGGCCCCAGCTCGGTCTCCGCAGCAAGGACTGCCAGGACGAATCTGATGAACTGCGTGTACAGGAAGCTCGCCTCCCGGTAGTCACCACGTATCCGATGGAACGTGCCGACGAGCGACTCGGCGACGCGAAGGGCGTGCGGGGTCAGGAGCGGCCGAGTCGAGATCAACGGGATGACTGACGGATGGCGGAGGAGCGCGGTGCGAATCGAAGAGGCCTGCACGCGCACGCGTTCCTGCCAGCTCTCCACATCGGTCTCGATCTCGATCGTGCCAAGGACGAGGTCGGCGATCCCGTCGAGGAGATCGTCCTTGCTCTCGACGTACCGGTAGAGGGCCATCGGAGTCACCCCGAGGTCCACGGCAAGCCGCCGGAGGCTGAGTGCGGCGAGGCCGTACGTGTCGGCGAGCGCCAGAGCGGCCTCAAGAACCCGGTCGCGGCCAAGCCGTGCGGTGTCGACTGAAGTACTCATCAACTTCCCTTCCGTGTAACGGCCAGCGACTAAGTATACACCGTATAGCTCAATGGTCTACGCCGTATACCAGCGGCGACTACTCGGAGGTGAGGCATGGAACGCTCGACGAATCGAAAGTGGCTGGCTCTCGCGGCCGTCTCGTCTGCGGTGGCCGCGACCGCGATCGACAACACGGTCGTGAACGTCGCACTCCCGTCCATCCAGGCTGATCTCGGGCTTTCCCGGAGCGGCCTCGAATGGATCGTCAACGGCTACATCCTGGCCTTTGCCGCGCTTCTTCTGACCGGGGGACGGCTCGCCGACGCGTTCGGGCGGAAACGGCTGTTCCTGCTCGGGTTCGCCGTCTTCACCGGCGCCTCGCTGTTCGGCGGCTTCGCAGGCAGCGAGGCGTTACTCGTTGCCGCCCGCGTCGTTCAGGGGGCCGGCGCGGCGCTGATGATCCCGGCGACGCTCGCGATCATCTCGCACGCCTTTCCGGAAAAGGAGCGTGGCAAGGCGATCAGCATCTGGGCCGCGGTCGGCGCGCTCGGCTTCGCGGTGGGCCCAGCGGTCGGTGGGCTCCTCACCGAGCACGTGGACTGGAGCTGGATCTTCTGGATCAACCTCCCCGTCGGCCTCGGAGGGTTCCTCCTGGGGCGATTCGGGATCGACGAGAGTCATGACAGCACCACCGGTAGGTCGCTCGATCTCGCCGGCCTCCTCCTCTCGGGTGTCGGTCTCCTCGCGCTCACCTACGCCCTGGTCGAGGGCAATCGCTACGGCTGGTCGTCGGCCACGATCATCGGTGTCTTCGGTGCCGCGCTCGTTGCCTTCATAGCGTTCACACTGCTCGAGCGACACAAGACCAATCCCATGCTCGACCTCTCGCTCTTTCGCTCACGCGCCTTCACGGGCGGGAACCTCGTCCTCATTCTCTCGGGATTCGGCCTCTTCGGCGTCTTCTTCTTCCTGTCCCTCTACTTGCAGGGAATCGTCGGCCTCTCACCCATACAGGGCGGTCTCGCCTTTGCTCCGATCGCCGCGATCATCATCGTGTCCGCGCCGCTCAGCGCGAAGCTCTCCGAGCACTTCGGAACCGCACCGGTCGTGGCCTCAGGGATGGTGCTTCTCGGAACTGGCCTCTACGTCATCGCCGGTGCGGGCGAGCACGCCGGATACCTCGCGGTCCTTCCCGGCCTTCTTGTTGCCGGACTCGGCTCGGCTCTCACGACCCCCCTGACCACCGCGGTGATCGCGAGCGTGCCGGCTGCCAAGGCAGGCGTCTCGTCGGGTGTACTCAACACGTCACGCGAGCTGGCGGGCTCACTCGGAATCGCCGTCATGGGTGCGATTCTTGCGGCTCGCGAGGGCAGCGCCCTCGACCACGGCGCCTCGCCGAGCGCGGCATTCGTCAGCGGCTACTCGCACGCGCTCACGATCGGCGCCGCCGTCATGGTCGCGGGCGCCCTGGTTGCAGCGGTCGCACTTCCGAAACGGACTCGGCCCCTGTCCCTGCCACGACGGAGACGTCTCGAGGAAACGACGGCCTGAGAGGTCCGAGCAGCCACCGGTCTGTGCACCGGGCTCCGCCCGAAATGTACGGAGGCCGGCATCCGCCGGCCTCCGTTGAGCGTTGCGACCGCTTCGCGTCCGCTGTGCGGCCGAGACTCTCGCCTCGGCCTTCGTGGACCGTCGCGGCCGGCTCCGCGTCCGCTGTGCGGCCGAGGCTCTCGCCTCGGCCTTACACGCCACCGAGGACGACGAGGCGCTCTTCGGTCATCTCGCGAATCGTGTACGACGGGCCTTCCTTCGTGTTCCCGGAAGCCTTCGTGCCGCCGTAGGGCATCTGGTCGACACGCCACTCGGGCGCCTCGTTGATCATCACGCTGCCGAACTCGAGCGCGCCCGTCGCCTTGATCGCCGGATCGATCGAGCGTGTGAAGATCGCAGACTGAAGCCCGTAGTCCGTGGCATTGGCAAGTTCGAAGCCTTCCTCGAGCGAGTCGTACGGAGTGACCGAGCACACCGGCCCGAAGATCTCCTGCCGGCAGACGTTCATGTCCGGGGTCACGTCGGTGAGGACAGTTGGCCGGATGACACCGTCTTCCTCGACTCCGCCGCTCACCACCGTCGCACCGCCTGCCTTGGCCTCGTCGATCCACGAGAGGACGCGGTCGTGGTTGTCACGGTCGATCACGGGGCCGACGTCGGTCGCGTCGTCCGCAGGGTCGCCCGTCTTGAGCGCGTCGACCTTCGGCACGAGTGCCGAGACGAAGTCGTCGAAGATCTCCCGGCGCACGTAGACACGCTGCACGGAAACGCAGGTCTGGCCCGCAAAGCCGAACGCGTGCGTCGCGACCTTCTGCGCGGCGAGCTCGATATCGGCGTCGGCCTCGACGAGGACAGGGGACGCATTGCCGAGCTCGAGCGCGACCTTCTTCTTGAACGCCCGCTGGCGGATTCCCCAGCCGACGTCTCCAGAACCCGTGAAGGTGATCATCCGCACGCGCTCGTCGCCGGTGAGGACGTCGCCGATCTCCGAAGCCTTCCCTGGAATGACGCTGAGCCAGCCTGCGGGGAGTCCCGCCTCCTCGAGAATCCCGGCGAGGCGAAGCGCCGTGATCGGCGTCGAGCTCGCCGGCTTGAGAACCACGGCGCAACCGGCCGCCAGGGCGGGCGCAAGCTTGTGCGCGACGAGGTTGAGCGGGAAGTTGAACGGTGAGATCGCACCGATGACCCCGATCGGAACGCGGATCGTCCACGCGATGTGACCGGCGCCCGGCTGTGTCCCGGTGATCGGAACCATGTCGCCCGCGAGCCTGCGGGCCTCGCCGGCCGACAGGTTGTAGGTGTTCACGGCGCGCGCCGCCTCGATGCGGGCGTTCTTGATCGGCTTCCCCGCCTCGGACGAGATCGAGCGGCCAAGCTCCTCGTTTCGCTCCTCGATCAGCTTCGACGCCCGCTCGAGGATGTCTGCCCGCTGCCAGGCGGGAAGCGGATCTTGCATGGCGCGCTCGGCAGCGTCGATCGCGCGGCGCGCCTCGTCGGCGCCGGCCTTCGCGACTCTCGCAATCAGGTCGCCCGAGTAGGGAGAACGAACCTCGAGCCACTCTCCGGTCTCGATCCACTCGCCGTCCAGAAAGAGCGGCTCCTGGGTTGCGGTTACCGTGGCCATCGTTCAGTCCTTTCGTGAGATTGCTAGCGATGAACGACGCGGACGGGCATCGACTTGATGCCGTTCACGAAGTTCGAGCGGAGCCGCTCCGGCGACCCCGCGAGCTCGAAGCGAACGTTCCGCTCGATGATCTCCTCGAGCAGGATCTTGAGCTCGAGCCGTGCGAGGAAGGCGCCCAGACAGTAGTGCGGCCCGCCGCCGCCGAACGACAACTCGTCGTTGGGCGTCCGGCCGACGTCGAGCCGGTACGGCTCCTCGTAGACCTCTTCGTCGTAGTTGGCCGAGACGTACCACATCACGACCTTGTCGCCCTCGGCGATCGGAACGCCCCGGATCTCCGTGTCGCGCGTCGCCGTTCGCCTGAAGTACATCACGGGGGAGGCCCAGCGGATCAGCTCTTCGACGGCGGTCGGTATGAGCGACTGGTCGTCGTAGAGACGGTCGAGCTGCTCGGGGCTCTCCATCAGGGCGAGCATCGCCTGGGAGATCGCCGTTCTCGTCGTCTCGTTCCCCGCGAAGACCATGAGCTGGAAGAAGTTCGTGTACTCGGCGTCGGTGAGCCGATCGCCGTCGACTTCGGCGTGGACGAGGCGCGAGACGAGGTCGTCGGTCGGATTCTTCCGGCGCTCCTCGCCGATCCTGCGTGCGTACTCGAAGAGCGCGTAGGACGCCGGGCTATTGAAGGGCAGCAGCCGGAGAGGCGTGGTATTCCCGTAGGCACCCGGGTCGAGCGGGATGTCCGAGGTGCCCTCGGCGAGATGGTTCGAGAGGTCGATCATCATCTCAGCATCCTCGTCCGGGATTCCCAGGATCGAGACGATGACGTTGATCGGCAGCGGGGCCGCCACCCCGTCGACCCAGTCGAGCTCCCCCTTGGTGACTGCCGCGTCGAGCAGGCTCTGGGCGATCTCGCGCGTATAGGTCTCGTAGTCCTTGACCTTCCTCGGCGTGAACGCCGCACTGACGATCCGTCGCAGGCGCCCGTGCGGAGGCCCGTCGGTCTCGATCAACGAACGGCGCGCCTCGAGGGCGTCGGGTTCGAGATCCCAGAGGTAGATGTGGCCCTTGGCGGACGAGAACGTGTCCGGGTCCCTCGACACGGCGACGACGTCGGCGTGCTTGGTCAGCGCCCAGAAGCCGCCGCCAGCCCAGTCCCATGGATGCCAGTGGACGGGATCCTCGCGACGAAGGAGCGCGAAGCTCTCGTGAGGCACACCGACCTGATAGAGCTCCTGGCTCGCGATGTCGACGGACTCGAGGTCTGCAGCCGAAACGCTCACAGTCCCTCGACGCTAGCACGGACCGGCGCGCGCGGCCAGCGAACGGATGCCGGCGCGGTCAGGGAACTCGGGCGACGAGCGTGTTGTTGTGCTCGTTCGCCTCGCGAATGCGGTTGCCGGCGTCGATGCGAGCGACGATCCGCGGAGCCGTGCATGCACCAACCAGGGTGACCCGGACGACGATCCGCGTTCGGCCGCGCGGGACGACTCTGACGGTTCGAACGATGCCGAGAGCGGGAGCGCTCACCCGGACGTCGAACGGCGATGCGTACCGCGGGCGGACGAGTCGAAGATTGATCACGGCGCGGATCGCACCGGCGACACATGTGACGGCAAGCGAGCCGCCGGCATCAGGAGCCCTGGGACGGCCCGTCGCGACACCGCCGTCGTCGCTTGCAGGAGGCGCAGCTGGGGGCGGCGCATCGGTCGGGCCGCCGGAGCCCCCAAGGCCGTCGTCAGGGGGCGGGCCGGAGCCACCGCCTTCATCCTTCTTCGGACGCTCGAACACGGCCACCGCACCGTCCTCGGGAAACTTCGACTGCACGAGGGCGGACACGTACAGGCTCTTCCCGGACGAAGAGATGTCGAGACCGTTCGCGCCGTCGAGCGCCACACCGTCAGAGCACACGCCGCCCGTCCCGTCTTCGCTGACGCAGTCGAGGGCGGCCAACTTCCCGTCCGCCGCACGCGTGAAGGCAGTCACCGCGCTCGACTGGCGCGCCGAGGCGTAGACCTCCGACCCGTCAGGCGCCACCGCAACGTCGGCTGCGCCAGCGAGGCTCTTCGTTGCGTCGCATCCGGCGGCCCCACCGTTCACCACGCACTGGAGCTGGGTGATCATCCCGCCGCCAGCGCGTGCGAGCGCGACGACAGCCCCGGAGCCGAGGGAAGCCACGTAGACGCTCGTACCGTCCGGGCTGACGTCGATCCCCGAGGCTCCCTTGAGCCCGAGCCCGGGAGCACACTTGAACGCGCCGGCTTCGCTCACGCACCCGATCCACGTGAGCGTCCCGTCGACGCTCGAGCGATCGAGCGCGACGACGGCGTCGCTGTCTCCTGGTCCAGGAACGCCACCGGCGGCAACGTAGACATTCTTGCCGTCGGAGCTCGCAGCAACACCGACGGCGCCGCCCAGCGCCGCGCCCTGCGAGCAGAGCGGTAGCACGCCTTCGCTGACACACCCGATCTGCTTCAACTTCCCATCCGGGCCACGCACGAAGGTCGTGACGGCGTCGGACTTGGATGCCTTCGGATCCGTGTCCTCAGCTGCGACGTAGACGTTCTTGCCGTCCGGGCTGACGGTCACCCCCGTCGCTCCCTCGAGCGCCCAGCCGTCATCGCAGAGCTTTCCGCCGTCTTCCTTGACACACTGGATCTCCTTGAGCGTCCCGTCAGGCTGCCGTTCGAAGACCAGCACTGCGTCCTCGAGGTCGGTGTCCGGACTGTCGCCCGCAACCGCGACGTAGACGTGCTTGCCGTCCGGGCTGATCGCGATCCCGGCCGGGCCCCTGAGCACCTCGCCGTCGAGGCAACCTCCGACTCCCTGCTCGTTCACGCAGCCGATCTGGTCGAGGCCGCCGGCCGCATTGCGCCTGAACGAGACGACCGAGTCGGAGGCGTACCCCGTCGCGTAGACGTTCGCGCCGTCCGGGCTGGCCACGACGTCGGCCGCCACGCGGAACTCCGTTGCCGGAAGGCATCCCCATGTCGCCGAGCGGCTCACACACGCGTCGGGAAGTGGAAGCTGCTCGAACGAGCCCACGGCTGCCGGTGCAGCCAGGGCGGCCGGCACCACGGCGAAAGCGGCGAGGATCGCGACGAGGGCGGAGATCCGAACGATCACGGCTGCCGAACACTACGGCGGCTGGCGGATAGCTCAGTTCACGCGACGGTCGAGCCCGGACCACTCGCGCTCGCGGAGCACGTGCTTCTGGATCTTCCCCGTCGACGTCTTCGGCAGCTGGCCGAACTCGACGGCGGACGGGCACTTGAAATGTGCGATCCGCCCGCGGCAGAAGTCGATGATCTCGCCCTGGGTCGCCTCCGAGCCCGGCTTCAGCGTCACGAACGCCTTGGGTCGCTCCCCCCACCTCTCGTCCGGCATCGCGACAACTGCACACTCCATGACCGCGGGGTGGGCGACGACCGCCTGCTCGACCTCGATCGTCGAGATGTTCTCGCCGCCCGAGATGATCACGTCCTTCGCGCGGTCTCGCAGCTCGATGTATGCGTCAGGGTGCTCGACGGCCAGGTCGCCCGAGTGGAACCAGCCGCCGTCGAACCCGGCGGCCGTCGCCTCCGGATCGGCGTGGTAGCCCTTCATGACGATGTTGCCCCGCATCAGGACCTCGCCCATCGCCCCTCGCTCCGCGTCGACGCGGACAGGCCCTGACGTGAGATGCCCGACACCCTGGCGGGCCATCAGATGCGCTCGCTCGGGCGCGGAGAGATCGCTCCACTCGGGGTGCGGGACGCAGCACGTAATCGGCCCGTATGTCTCCGTGAGTCCGTATGCGTGGAGGAGGCGGAAGTCGAGCGCTTCCAGCCGGTCGACCAGCGTCGGCGACGGAGGCGCGCCGCCCATGACGACCGTCACGGGCCGTTCGAGCCGGTGCGCAGCGGGATCGTGCACGAGCGCGATGGCAACCGTCGGCGCGCAGCAGAAATGCGTGACGCCCTCGGACTCGAGAAGCGCCCACGCGACTCCGGGGTCAGCCTTGCGCAGACAGATGTGCGTCCCGGCGATCGCTGTCACCGCCCACGGGTAGCACCAACCGTTGCAGTGGAACATCGGCAGCGTCCAGAGGTAGACGGAGCCGTAGTCGAGACCGGCCTCGATCACCTGGCCGATCGCGTTCAGGTACGTACCCCGGTGGGTGACCATGACCCCCTTCGGGCGTCCGGTCGTCCCGGATGTGTAGTTGATCGAGATCACATCTTCCTCATCGGCCGGCGAAACGACGGCGCTCGATCCCGCGCCGGCCCAGAGAAACCGCTCGTACGGGTCGTCGTTCGAGCCGGTGTCGCGCACGAGGACGGTGCCGAGCTCCGGCGGTACCTCGACGAGATCTGCGAGCTCATGGTCGACGAAGGCCAGGCGGGCGCCGGAGTGATCGATGATGTGCGCGACCTCTCCGGCGTTCAGGCGCACGTTGACCGGGACGAGCACGAGCCCGGCTGCCGGCACGGCGAGGGTCAGCTCGAGCATCGCTTGCGTGTTCGGGCTGACGACTGCGACACGGTCACCCCGCTCGAGACCCGCCAGGATCATTGCTCCCGCGAGGCGAGCCACTCGCTCGGCAAGCTCTCGGTACGTGGTCTGCCGCCCGAGGTGCGCGACAGCCAAGCGGTCGGGAAACACCGCAGCGCTGCGCTCGAGGAACGCCGTCGGCGTCAACTCGCTGCGGTAGACACGCTCCATGCGAACGACTTCTACCCGATTCGCTTGTCGTGCCCGGCCCACTCGCGCTCTCGGAGCACGTACTTCTGGATCTTCCCGGTGGACGTTTTCGGCAGCTCGCCGAACTCCACCCGCGCGGGACACTTGAAGCGCGCGATCCTCCCTCGGCAGAACTCGATGATCTCGCCCTCGGTCGCCTCCGAGCCCGGCTTCAGCGTCACGAACGCCTTCGGGCGCTCTCCCCACTTCTCGTCGGGAATGGCGACAACAGCGCACTCGAAGACCGCGGGATGAGCGGCGACCGCCTGCTCGACCTCGATCGTCGAGATGTTCTCGCCGCCCGAGATGATGATGTCCTTCGCGCGATCCCGAAGCTCGATGGTGCCGTCCGGGTGCTGCACGCCGAGATCGCCGGAATGGAACCAGCCGCCGCGAAAGGCCTCGGCGGTCGCCTCCTCGTTCTCGAAGTAGCCCTTCATCACGTTGTTGCCCCGCATTACCACCTCACCGAGCACGGCGCCGTCCCGTGGGACGTCGTGCAGCTCGGAGTCGACCACACGGACGTGCTCTGCAGTGACGTACGGGAGGCCCTGGCGTGCGAGAAGCCTCGCCTGCTCCTCGACATCGAGATCGCCCCATTCCGGATGCCAGGCGCTGACGGTGTGCGGCCCGTAGGTCTCGGTCAGCCCGTACAGGTGCACCGGCCGGAGGTTCAGCGCGCGCATCTGTGCGAGGAGCGTCGGCGACGGCGGCGCACCCGCGACAGCCACGGTGACCTCGCGGTCGAGCCGGCGCGCGTTCGGGCTGTTGACGAGCGAGATCTGGACGGTCGGTGCCCCGTTGTAGTGAGTGACGCCTTCGTCCCGAAGCAGATCCCAGACGAGGTCAGGTTCGACCTTGCGCAGGCAGACATGCGTGCCTGCGACAGCGGTGACAGCCCAGGTGAAGCACCACCCGTTGCAGTGGAACATCGGCAGCGTCCAGAGGAAAACGGAGCCGTAGCGCAGGTTCGCTTCGATCACCTCGCCCAGGGCGTTCAGGTAGGTGCCGCGGAACGTGTACATGACGCCCTTCTGGCGTCCCGTCGTGCCTGACGTGTAGTTGATCGAGATCACGTCCTCCTCGTCCTGCACCGGAACGAGCTCGAACGATGCGGTTCCCCCGGCGAGGAACTGCTCGTACTCGTCGTCGTCGCCTCCGGTATCGGCGATGACGACGGTCTCGATCCCGGTCGGCGCCAGGTGCGCGAGCTCCCGGTCGACGAACAGGATGCGCGAGCCCGAATGCTCGACGATGTACTCGACGTCCGGGCCCGACAGGCGGGTGTTGATCGCGACGAGTACGCCGCCCGCTCCGGGAACGCCGAAGTGGGCCTCGAGGAGCGCCGGGATGTTCGGAGCCAGGAAAGCCACCCGATCGCCCTTCTCGAGCCCGCGCTCGAGGAGGGCCGAGGCGAGTCGCCTCGATCGCTCCTCGAGCTCGCGGTACGTCAGGTGGCGATCCCCGTGGACGACGGCTGTCCGATCCGGGAAGACCGTCGCGCTTCGATGGAGAAAGGCGACCGGATCCAGCTCGTGGCGGTAGACCCTGTCACCCATGTTCGGGGACTCTACGCGCCGGGCGGCCGGTAGCCGACCGACTTCTTGGTCGCCTGGTCGACTTCCTCGGCCGTGAGCAGCACGGTCGTCTTCACTCCCCCTGTCCCGGCCGCACCGACGGCCATTGCGAGCGCCGTCATGTCGACGTTGCTCGGGACGTCGGCGATCACGTGCACGTCCGCGTCACCGAACGCGAAGTAGAACGCTTCGATGTTGCCGCCCATGCTCGTCACCATCTGCTCGACGAACGCTTTCCGGGACGAGCCTCCCTCCTTCAGGACACCGCGGAGGCCCTCGGGCGAGTACGAGACCGACAGCAGATACTTGGGCACTGGTTTCCCCTTTCGGATACGAACAGAGGGCGCCAGTATGCTCCTCGCGTGATCGATCCGCTAGAGCGGTGGCGCCGCAACGGCCTCCCGGACAAGCCCGATTATGCAGGCCTGCTGACCTACAGCGGGCTGCCGTACACGCACGATGGCGCCGATCTCGCGGGCGTCGACGTGGCGATCGTCGGCGCACCGATGGACGACCTGACGTCGGACCGTCCCGGAACGCGATTCGGCCCGCGCGCGATCCGAGCTGCGAGCTGCCCGCCCGGCCCTCATCTCGAGGCGAAGGTCGACTGGTCGGCGGAGCTCGAGGTCGTCGACTACGGCGACGCGCCGGTCGCGCCATCCGATCCCCTTCGCTCCCACGCAGCGATCGAGGCAACGGTGGCCGAGGTGCTTGCAGCAGGTGCGATCCCGATCGTGATCGGCGGCGACCACTCGATCGCCGAGCCGGACGTCAGGGCCTGTGCGGCGGCTCACGGGCCGGTCGCGCTCATCCACTTCGACACCCACACCGACACAGGAGCCGAGGTCTTCGGCGTCGAGATCTCACACGGAACGCCGATGTACCGACTCGTGGAGCAGGGCCATGTCGACCCGGCCCGGTACGTCCAGATCGGCCTTCGTGGCTACTGGCCCGGCGACGAGGAGTTCGAGTGGCAGGCCAGGAACGGGATCACGAGCTTCTTCATGCACGACGTCAGCGAGTTCGGGATCCGCGAGATCGTCGGGCGGACGATCGGGATCGTCGGCGATGGTCCTGCATTCCTTACGGTTGACGTGGACGTCCTCGACCCGGCATTCGCTCCGGGAACCGGGACGCCGGAGCCGGGCGGGATGACGTCCGTCGATCTCCTCTGGGCGTGCCGGACGCTGGCAGCGGAGCTCGACCTCTGTGGTGCCGAGGTCGTCGAGGTTCTGCCGACACAGGTCGCATCCTCGGACATCACGGCGCTCGTCGGCGACCGGATCGTCCGAGAGATCCTCACGGGCATCGCCGTCAGGCGCCAGGGCCGGTAACGCCTTGACCCGACGCGCGCGAGCGCCTCGGTCATCAGCGTTCGCGTGGTGGAAGCTCGGCGGGAAACCGCTCGAGTACCCAGGCTGAGTCGAGAAGGGGCTTCGTGTACGGCTTGCCGTTCACGAGCACGTAGTCGCGCCGGCGCACATCCATCGGCAGCCGCGCTTCGACCGGGTACCAGCGGTTGTGTCGCTCGATCAGGTCGTTGACCTCGGTGAAGCTCCATCTCTCGGCGACCCGGCGCCAGCGGCGCGCAAAGAGATCGGGATCGAGCGAGCAGTCGGCCGCAAGCTCCCGCCAGTGCCGATCGAGCTTCAGCTCGATCTCGGCGGTCAGGCGGTCGATCTCGCGCAGCCGCTGCATGTACGGCAGCGGGCCCCCGAGCGAGGCGACGTACGAGTCGATCTCCTGCCGGAAGAGCCGAGGTCGAACCGGAAGCGGGCGTCCGGCAGCCGGGCTTCCGGCGAGGTCGGCCGCGACACGCTTGCCTTGGGCCAGCTCACGCTCGGTCGGCTCGCGCACGCCCCACTGGCCGAGGATCTCCTGTCGCTCGCGTTTATCCATCGAGCGCGGCCACGAGGCTCTCCGCGCTCGTGACAGGAGCCTGGCAGGCGAAGTTCTCACAGACGTATGCCGCCGGCACCCCGTCCACGAGACCCTTGCCGGCGAGCAGCGGGATACGCTCCAGGGAGGGGTCGTCGCCGCCTTCGGCGAACGCAACGACGGTATTCGGCGCGTATCGCTGGAGCGCGACCGTCCGGAGATCCCGTGTTGCGGGAGCACTCCACGGCCCCACGATCGCCATCTCCCGCGGTGGGGCGAAGTAGAGATCGAGGGCACAGAGCATGTGGCCGACCGCGCCGGGTGCGCGGTCGATGAGCCCGTAGCCGAGCCGAAAGACACCGACGGCCTTTCGCTGGAGATCCTCGTCCCCGTAGATCCTCGCGAGGCGCAGGAGGACGAAGGCGAGCATCGAGTTCCCGGACGGCGTCGGATGATCGTCGAGATCCTTCTTTCGGGCGACCAGGACCTCGCCGTCGACCGGGGTGAAGTAGAAGCCACCGTTCTTCGGGTCCTCGAAGAGATCGACGGCGAGCCGGGCAAGGCGGTTCGCCTCTTCGAGGAGCCGAAGCTCACCCGTCGCCACGTAGAGCTCGAGCAAGCCGTTCGCGACGTTCGCATAGTCCTCGAGGTAGCCGTTGATCTTCGCGCGCCCGTTCCGATACGTCCGGAACAGCCGGCCGCCTTCGTCGCTCATCGTCCCGAGCAGGAACTCGGCGAGCGCCGAGCGCGGCGTCGAGGTAGTCGTTCCGGTCGAGTTGAAGCGCAGCCTCCGCGAGCGCGGCAAGCGCGAGGCCGTTCCAGGCGGCGAGGGCCTTGTCGTCGCGGGCCGGCTGCGGACGCTCCGAGCGGGCCGCCAGCAGCTTCGCTCGCGCTCGCGCAAGCGTTCCGTCGGGGTCGCTGACGTCACGGGCGCCGAAGAGGATGTTCGACCCCTCGAAGTTCCCCTCGGGGGTGACGCCGTACCGTTCCGCCAGGACATCCGCCTCGTCCGGGTCGAGGAGGGCGTGGATCTCGTCGAGAGACCACACGTAGGTGAGCCCTTCCTCGCCGAGCGTGTCCGCATCCTGCGCCGATGCGAACCCTCCCTCCGGAAGCAGCATCTCGCGGAGCAGGTAGTCGAGCGTCTCCTCGACCACCTCGCGATAGCGCGGCGCCCCGGTGACGAGCCAGCCATGGAGATAGGCACTTGCGAGCAGGGCGTTGTCGTAGAGCATCTTCTCGAAGTGCGGCACGAGCCAGACGGCGTCGACCGAATAGCGATGGAAGCCGCCGCCGAGCTGGTCGTACATGCCTCCCGCGGCCATGCGGTCGAGCGTCTTGGTCACCATGTCGAGCGCCTGCTCGGACTCAGTCCGAGCGTGCATTCGCAGGAGGAACTCGATCGTCGAGGCGGGCGGGAACTTCGGCGCACCGCCAAATCCACCGTGACGCGAGTCGAACTGGCCCGCGAGCTCGAAGACCGCCTGGCCCATCAGTCCGCTCGTGAGCGGCTCCGCCGATGGTTGGGAATCGCTCGAGCGCTGGATCGCCTCGACAAGCTGAGCTCCCTGCGCGGTGACGTCACCGCGCTTGTCACGGTAGACGGTCGCCATGGCGGTCAGGACGTCGCGGAACGCGGGCATCCCCATCCTCGGCGACGGCGGGAAGTACGTCCCTCCCCAGTAGGGCGAGCCGTCGGGGGTGAGGAACACCGTCATCGGCCAGCCGCCCTGGCCCGTCAGGGTCACGACGGCGTCCATGTAGATGGCGTCCACATCCGGACGCTCCTCGCGATCGACCTTGATGTTGACGAAGTGCTCGTTCATGAGCGCGGCCGTCTCCTCGTCCTCGAACGACTCGTGCTCCATGACGTGGCACCAGTGGCAGGCCGAGTAGCCGACGGAGAGGAGGATCGGCCGGTCCTCGTCCCGTGCTCGCCCAAAGGCTTCGTCGCCCCAGGGATACCAGTCGACCGGGTTGTCCGCGTGCTGGAGGAGGTACGGGCTCGTCTCCTGCGCGAGGCGATTCACGCAGCCAGTATGCCCGCTCGCCCGCCGCGACCTTGCGATCTTCCCTTCGGGGTCAGACCCCTCGGGGGACGTTCCAGAGATGTGACACTTTCGCCACGAACGCGTGCGCCCTCGTTTCAGTCTTGTGCGGTGTCGTCTCGTGCCGCGCCTGGGCGGTCGTCTGTTTGCCGGACTGGACGCCTCATTGCGTCGCCAGTCTGGGCAATGTGGAAACGTGTGTGGAGGGCCGGTGCGAGTTTCGTTGCACCGCGATCCGTCCCGACGCTAGGGCGACGGAAGGATCTTTCCCGGGTTCATGAGCCCGTCCGGGTCGAGGGCGGACTTGATCGCGCGCATCGCTCGAACGGCCTCGGGGCCGTGCTCGGGCTCGAGATAGCGAGTCTTCCCGTAGCCGATACCGTGCTCGCCCGTGCACGTGCCGCCGACCTCGAGCGCTCGGGCGACCATCCGCGCCGTGACCTCCTCGACCCGCCGGATCTCGTCCTGGTCATCGGGATCCACGAGGAACGTGACGTGGAAGTTCCCGTCGCCGACATGCCCGACGATCGGCCCGAACAACCCCGCCTCGTCGATGTCCTTCCGCGTGTCGGCGATGCAGTCGGCGAGCCGTGAGATCGGCACGCACACGTCGGTGACGTAGCCGCGCGAGCCCGGCCGCAGGGCGAGGACGGCCTCGTAGCCCTCGTGGCGCGCGTGCCAGAGGCGCGTACGATCCTCCTGGCTCGTCGCCCAGACGAACTCGCCGGCTCCATGCTCGGCAGCGATCTCGGCCACTGCGGCGGACTGCTCGGCCACCGCGGACTCGGAGCCGTGAAACTCGAGGAACAGGGTTGGAGCGACCGCGTATGCAAGACCCGAGCGCCGGTTGACGGCGTCCAACTCGATCTCGTCGAGCAGCTCGATGCGGGCCATCGGAATGCCGAGCTGGACGGTGTCCACGACGCAGGCGACGGCGTCGTCGACCGAGGGGAACGGGCAGACGGCAGCCACCACCGCCTCGGGTGTCGGGTAGATGCGAAGCGTCGCCTCGACGACGATCCCGAGCGTTCCCTCCGATCCGACGAACAGGTGGGTGAGGTCATATCCCGCAGCGGACTTCCGCGCCCGCGAGCCCGTCCGGAGGGTCTCACCCTGCGCTGTGACGACCGTCAGCGCGAGGACGTTCTCGCGCATCGTCCCGTAGCGCACCGCCGTCGTCCCGGACGCACGCGTTCCGATCATCCCCCCGATCGTCGCGTCTGCCCCCGGGTCGACCGGGAAGAAGACGCCTTCGGGCCTGAGGCGGGTCTCGAGCTGCTTCCGCGTGACTCCCGGCTCGACGGTGACCGTCATATCCCCCACCTCGACCTGGAGGATCCGGTTCATTCGCGTCATATCGACGCACACACCTCCGCGAATCGCGCCCACGTGGCCCTCGAGGGACGTCCCGGCGCCGAACGGCACGATCGGCGCCCCCGCGGCTCGACACGCGACGACGACGGCGACGACCTCGTCGGCGTCGCTCGGGAAGACGACGAGGTCGGGAGGGGCCGGCGGATGCCACGACTCGTCGGTTCCGTGGAGCCGGAGGACGTCGTCGCTGCGAGAGACAGCGGCCTCGCCGAGCGACGCAGAGAGACGGGCCGCGAGGTCGTCGATCGCAACAGCTGTCATCGGCGTATCGTGCCCGAGTGCGAGCGGCTACGCTGGGACGAATGGCACCGACCGCTCCCACCAAGAGCGCTCCGGCCAAAGCCGTCCTGACAGCCACCCAGTACGTCACCGGACGATTCGGTCTCACGGGCGTCGCACGTGTCAAGAGCAGACGTAGCCGGCGCAAGCCCGACTGGGTGCTCGTCACAGGTGCGTACGGCCGCCCGGGTGGCGGAATGATCTGGGCTGCCTGGGTCCAGTTCTACGACGAGCGTTGGCTCGTCAAGTACGCCGGGCTCGACGCCAACGCGAATCGTCCGCCGAAGGGAACCGGCGTGCCGTGCGACATCCGGCCCGCTTTCGGCAAACCGGCCTGCTGAACTACGGAGCTGCGGCGAGCTCCATCTCGGCGGCGATCTCACGACGCCGCGAATGCTCCTTGCCCTTGCGGTACTCGGCGATGTACGCATCGAAGTCCCACGTGGCGAGGAACTCCTCGGCGCCCCGGCGTCCGGACTCGTAGAGCGCCTCCGCACGCTCATGTGAGAGGTCGAACTCGGTCGTTCCCACCCCGAGCGTCTTGATCGGAATCGTCCGCGCGTACTGCGCCTTCTCGACGTAGAGGCGATCATGCGCCTCGAGCATGGTGTGGATGAGGCTCTTCGCGTAGTCGACGGCTCCTCCAACACCCGATGTCCGCGCCTCTGGCGGCGGCAGGCGCTCGCCAAGAGGAGTCCGGGGATCCGGCTCGACGAGCAGGAGCCCGAACGTCGGCCACTCAGGATCGCCGTCCGAGTCGAAGAGCCAGACGGGGAAGTTCGAGAGGACGCCGCCGTCCGCGATCAGGTGCTCGCGTCCCGTCTGGGGGTTCCGGACCCTGACCGGCTCGAAGAAGAACGGGATGCTCATGCTCATCCGCACAGCCTCGGCGACGTCGAGCTCGTCGGGGACGAGTCCGAGCTTCACGGCATCCTGCGGCAGCGCGAGCAACTCGCGTCCGGTCAGGTCAGACGCGATGACGCGAACGCGGTAGCGGTACTTCGGGTCGTCGGCCGTCTCCGGATCGACGAGATCGGCGAACGTGCGAACGTTCTTCGCTTCGAGCCTCTCGCGGATCCAGGCGAGGAATGCCTTCCCCTCGAAGATCCCCTGGTCCTTCAGCACCGACATCGGCGGCCCTACGACCGGAATCCGATCCTCCAGGCCGCGATCCTCGAACTGGTGAAAGTCGAGATTGATGATGACATCGCGAAGCTCCGCGGCGCTGTACCCGGCCCCGAGCAGGGTGGCGACGATCGCGCCAGCCGAGGTGCCCGCAAGGCTCTTTGGCACGTAACCGTGCTCCTCGAGCACCGCGACGGCGCCGACGAGGCCGATGCCCTTCACACCTCCGCCCTCGAAGACCAGATCGACGTTTTGGGCCTCACCCGACATGACAGCTCACCTCGCTTGTGGTGGTGGGTCTGGGGGCCGCAGACGTCTTCGTCAGTCCTGGCACGACGGTATCACCAGGCCCCTCGCTGTCAAGCACCCGTCCGGGTCGTTCCGCTATGACCGCATCGCGGACACACTGTCTGCATCGATATAGGATCTCTGCGCCTGGCCGAGCGGGAGGTGCAGAGGTGCGGTTCGAGGGACGGGCCGGTGTCGTCACCGGCGGATCGAGCGGGATCGGAAAGTCAATTGCGCACCGGCTCGCCTCGGAGGGGGCCTCGCTCGTCCTGGTCGCGGCTCCGCAGGACGAGCATCAACTCGAGGGCGTCGTTGCCGAGCTCCGTGCCGGTGGTGCCGCCGTCGTCGGGGTCGCAGCAGACGTCGGCCAGCCCGAGACCGCCGAGCGCACGGTCGCGGCCGCGCTGGAGAGGTTCGGGCGCCTGGACATCCTTGCCAACAACGCAGGGATCGCCTACTTCGAGAACTTCCTGGACACCCCGATCGAGCACCTCGACCGGACACTCCACGTCAACGTCCGCGGCATGTTCCTGATGGGGCTCGCGGTCGCTCGGGCGATGGCCGAGCGTGGCGGTGGCGCGATCGCGTGCACCGCATCGACGGCGTCCTTCGCAGGCGAGGAGCAGCAGGCCACGTACAACATCTCGAAGGGCGGCGTTGCCGAGCTCGTCCGCTCCATGGCGGTCGACCTCGCGCCGCACAACGTTCGGGTCAACGCGGTAGCCCCGGGCTGGGTGCTCACCCCTGCGACCGAGGAGATCGTCGCCGACGAGGCCGAATGGTCGAAGCACCGGTCACGGATTCCGCTCGACCGCCCCGGGCAACCCGAGGAAATCGCTGCTGTCGTGGCGTTTCTCCTCTCGGACGACGCCTCCTATCTGACCGGTTCCATCGTCGTAGCCGACGGCGGCCTGACAGCCGGGTATCGATCGTCGGACTGGGATGCCGTGCCGCAGGCTCGCACGCCGCGCACGCAGGTGCAGCCGTGAGCGGGCGTGTCGACGGGAAGATCGCGCTCGTCACCGGCGCGGGTACCGGGATCGGGCGCGCTACGTGCGTCCGTCTCGCCGAGGAAGGCGCCGAGGTGGTCGTCACATCCCGCACCCCGGCTCACGTCGAGGAGACGTGCGCCGAAGTCGAGAAGGCCTGCGGCCGTGCGCCGCTCGGTCTGACCCTCGATCTCGCCGACAGACCCGCCGTCGACGCCGCCGTCGCAGAGATCGTCGCACGGTACCGGCGCATCGACATAGTCTCGAACAACGCCGGCATCGAGCTCGTCCACGGCCCGACCGTCGAGGAGACGACCGACGAGGAATGGGAGCTCGTCTTCCGAGTCAACGTGACCGGGACGTTCTGGATCTGCCGGGCGGCCTTGCCGCACATGGGCGAGGGCGGATCGATCGTGAACACGGCGTCGATCAACTCGTTCGTCGCCTGGCCGAACGATTCGTCCTACACGATGTCGAAGGGTGCGCTGCTGCAGTTCACGCGGGCCCTGGCGCTCGACGTTGCGGAACGCGGGATTCGAGCGAACTGCGTCTGCCCCGGCGTGATCGATACGCCTCTGACCGACCTGTTCCTCGAGGCGAGCGACGACCCGGAGAATCTCCGCTCGGAGTACGCTGCCGCAGCCCCGGTCAAGCGCATGGGCACCGCGCGCGAGGTGGCGAACTGCATCCTCTTCCTCGCCTCCGACGAGGCCTCGTTCGTCACCGGTTCCGCGCTCGTCGTCGACGGCGGGACGACGGCGATCGCTTGAGCCCACGATCCTCCGGGCTTCTCCGGGTCGGCGCATCCGCCGTCTGCTTCGGTCTCATGGGCATCTTCGCACGGCTCGCCTACGACCACGGCGCAAATGTGGCGGGCGTGGTCGCAGCAAGGGCAGCCATCGTCGTGCCCCTCTTCGCCGTGCTGGCGCTCCGAAGCAGCGGGGAAACCCGCCGTCGCGACGCGAGAAGCGCAGCACCGCTCCTCGTGCCGATGGTGTTCCTCTCGATCCTCCAGACGGTCACGTATTTCGTCGCCGTCGACCGCATGTCACCAGCGCTCGTCACCCTCGTGATCTACATCTACCCGGCCATCACCGTGATCGGGTCGCGGCTCCTCGGTTGGACGTCGCTCGGAGGGATCGCCGTGCTCGCGACGGCCCTGACGATGGCGGGGATCGTCGTCACCCTCGGCATTCCGAGCGGCGAGATCGACGCGCTGGCAGTTGCCTGTGCCTTCGTCAACGGAATCTCGTTCGCGGTATTCCTCCTGCTGGCACAGGCAGCGCTCCGACGTGCCGACCCGCTCACCGTGTACGCGGCCGGAGGAGCTCCCGCGTCGGCGATCCTCCTCGCGGGAGCCTTCGTCTTCGCGGATCCGCAGTTCGGTTCGGGCACGGTCGCCGTCGTCAGCATCCTCTGCGCGGGGCTCGTGTCGACGGTACTGGCAACACTTCTTCAACTCACGGGCGTCCGGAGGCTCGGCAGCGCGTCCACCGCCGTGGTCACGAGCCTCGAGATCGTGACAGTCGTCGTGGCAAGCGCCCTCGTGTTCGACGAGCCGATCGGCGTCGGCGTCGCCCTCGGAAGCCTGCTCATCATCGTCGGTGCCGTACTCGCCCCGCGCGGGGTGAAGCTCCTCAGGAGCTCCGATAGGCCTCGACCGTCGACCGATGGCCCGAGGAACGAGCCGACGCCGAGTCGGTCGTGACGAGATGGAGCACCTCGGGCCCCACGCGCCATACGCCGGCTCCGCCGGCTGAACTACGCAGCCTGGCGCCTCCGGCGCGGCCGCTGCGCGGCCCGCCTTCCAGCGGGCCTTACTTCGGCCAGGTGAAGTCCGGCTCCCGCCGGCGCTTCGGGATCTCGATCGCCTCGAGGATCACGCCGAAGTCGCGCTCGGTGTCGAAGTACGCGTACCCGCCGTCCCCGTCGAGCCCGTAGCCGAAGCCGGCCTGTGTGCAGTCGTAGCCTGCCTTCGTCATCGACGACACGGCGTCCTCGATCGAGTCGACCCAGAAGCCCAGGTGGTGAAGTCCATGCCCGCCCTGCTCGAGAAAGTCGTGGTAGATGCTCGGCCCCTCGAGTGGTTGGATCAGCTCGATCTGTGGCGTCAGCCCGTTGATCGCGATCCGCATCGTGTGCGTGGCAGGCTCGCCGCGATAGCGCACCTCGGGAATGAACCCCACGCCGTACGTGAAGCCTCGCCACGGCCCGCCACCCCAGAGAACGTCGTAGCGCTCGACAGCCGCCTCGAGATCGGGCACGACGATGCCGATCTGGCTCGGCCCTCGTCCTTCGATCATGGGGAGACGAGTTACGGTCACGAGAACTCGATGAGCACCTTGCCGAGCTTGCCGCTTCCTTCCAGGCGGTCGAATGCCTCTGCGACGCGAGCAGCCGGAAAGGTCGAGTCGACGAGCGGACGCATGCGACCGGACTCGAGCGCCGGAACGACCTCCTTCTCGAAGGCGCGGATAACCATGCCTTTCTCCTCGAGAGGTCGCGCGCGGAGCACCGTGCCCCGGATCGACGCCCGCTTCACCATGAGGGCAAGGAGTGGTAGCGAGATCTCCTGCCCTCCACCGACCCCAACGATCACGATGCGTCCCTTGCGGGCAAGCGCGTCGAGGTTCCCGGGGAAGTGCGGCGCTCCGACGAGCTCGAGGACGACGTCCGCGCCTGCTCCACCTGTGGCTTCGAGCACCGCATCCGCGAACGTCTCGTCGCGCACCGACCGGGCGCCGAGACCGTCGACGAGGGACGCAGCGGCGTCGGAGCGGACGGTGCCGAGAACTCGCGCACCCATCGCGACGCCGATCTGAACCGCGGCGCTCCCGACCCCGCCCGAAGCCCCGTGGACGAGCAACGTCTCGCCCGGCCGCAGTCCGGCCTGCGTCGAGATCGCATCATGCGCGGTGACGAACGCCTCGGGAACAGCGGCCGCATCGGCGTCGCCGAGGCGCTCGGGGATTCGCGTGACACACCGCTCGTGTACGACGACGCGATCGGCGAGCCCGCCGCCACCGACCAGGCCGAACACCCTGTCTCCGGGCTTCCATGCCGTGACGGCGGCGCCACACGAGTCGACGCTGCCGGATACCTCGAGGCCCGGGATGTCCGTTGGACTGCCGGGCGGCGCGGGGTAGCGTCCGGCGCGTTGCTGGAGATCTGCCGGGTTCAGCCCGGCGAAGCGCACCCGCACGAGCACGTCCTGCTCTCCGGGCAAGGGATCGGCCCGTGTCTCGACCGAGACGACCTCGTTGTCGCCGGCGCCGGTGAAGACGACAGCCCTCACGCCAGAAGCTCCCTCAGAAGCGACAGACTCGCGTCGAGCCGCTCGCGCTGATCCGCGACGTCGGCCCGGTTGTCGAGGCCTTCGATCGTCAGGAAGAACTCTCGCCCTGCGAGGCCACGGGTCAGCAACGCCGTGAGCGCGGCGAGATCTGCGACTCCCTCTCCCGGATAGCGGTACAGCACCTCGAACCCGCGGCGATGGTAGCCGTCATCCGTCTGGATGGAGCGGAAGACGTAGTCCTTGACGTGCCCTGCCCGCGCGAGCGGAGCGAGCTCCTCGACGACCGGGCCGGGGTCGTCCAGCGCCGCCACCGGGTTGATCAGGTCGAGGAAGACGCCGATCGATCCGGGCCCGACCTCCTCGACGATCGAACGGTATTCCGCAGCCGTGAAGTCGGAGTGATTCTCGAGCAGGAGAGTGACGCCGTCCTCGGCGGCGATCGGCGCAGCACGCCGCAGCACCTCGACGACGTAGCGCCGCTCGACCTCGATCAGATCAGGGCGCCGGAGGAGTTCCGCACGATAGAAGCCCGAGACGACGCGAAGGATCGGGCTCCCGATCGCAACAGCCCGTGCGAGCCACGACTCGATGCGCCCGACGCCGACCTCGGGCTCGTCGCCGTTGCGGCCTTCACCGAGGAAATCGCCGGAGGCGAGGAGTACGAGCCCGAGCGAACGAGCCCGCTCGGCCAACGCGTGGAGATCTCCCGGATCACGCGTTCGAAGGTGATGGAGGTTGACCTGGACGCACTCGGAGCCCAGGTCCGCGGCCTCCAGAAGCACCTCCTCGAAGGAGATGTCGCCTCGCTCGAGGCGCAGGTGCCAGCACAGGGTGTCCACACCGAGCCGGACCACGGGGCTCAGCGGGTCGGAACGGGGTCGCCGGCATAGCCGAGCGCGCGCGAGATGTCAGCGGCTGCGCCGGCCACGAGCGCGCAACTGCTCTCGGCGTTCTCACCGAGGATCGCCGGCTGGGGCCCGCTCATCGACAGCGCCGCACACACCTTGCCGTTGTGGTCGAAGATCGGTGCACCGACGGAAGCCATGCCCATCACGACGTCGCCGTCGCTGATCGAGGCGCCGCTCTCCCGTACGGCCTCGAGCGCACCGAACAGCGCCGTCCGCGAGACCGGGGTGGACTGGGTGAACGGTTCGAGTCGCCCGCGCCCGAGATACTCCTCCCAGAACTCGCGGGACTCGAACGCGAGCAGCGCGCGCGGCGCCGCCCCGACATGCAACGGGAGGGAGCCTCCGAGGCGAAGCGCCATCGACTGCACCCACCGGCCGTCGATGCGCTCGATGCACACTGCCTCGTAGCCGCGCCGGATGCAGAGGAAGACCGTCTCCTCGGTCTCCTCGTGCACCCGCTCCATGACCGGCAGGGCTGCTTGCCGTTCGTCGAAGCGGGCGACGACGGCGCTCCCGAGACGGAGAAGCTTCAGCCCGAGCCGATACGTGCCGCGCCGCGAGCCCGGCTCGACCATGTCGAGGGTCTGCAGGCTCGAGAGAAGACGGTAGACGGTGCTGCGCGGCTCACCGATCAGGTCGGCGAGGCGGCCTGCGCTGACCTCCTGTTCCTCGGCGAGCGCGTCGAGGATGAGGGCGACTTTCCCGAGGACCTGGACGGAGTTCCCGCGCTCCATGCTCCCGGCATACTCTCACGTCACGGACTCGGTATCCACTATGCGATACATCGCGTCGCTCATGGAGGTTGAGGCGCCGCGGCTGAACGGATAGTCTCTCACCTCACGGACCCGGTATCCACGATGCGATAACACCCGCGAGGGGGAGGCATGTCCACCGACACCGCAGACGCGATCGACCCGGCCGGGGTGGCAGATCTCGAGAGCCTGTACGAGCGCATGCTCAGGATCAGGCTGCTCGAGGACGCTGTCCACCGGCTCTTCCTCAACAACGAGGTCGAAGGAACGACCCACCTGTATCAGGGGCAGGAGGCCGTCGCCGTCGGCGTCTGCGACGTGCTCCAACCAGGGGACACCGTCGCCGCCACCTACCGCGGCCACGGCGCCTGCCTGGCGATGGGAGTCGACCAGACCGCGATCCTCGCCGAGTTCCTGGGACGCGAGACCGGCACGAACGGCGGCCGCGGCGGCTCCATGAACGTCATCGACCTCGAACGCGGCATCATCGGCTGCTTCGGGATCGTCGGCGGCTCGATCGCAGCCGCAACCGGCGCAGCCCTCGCGTCCCAGCTCAAGAAGGACGGCAGCGTCGCCGTGGCGTTCTTCGGAGACGGGGCCGTCAACCAGGCCTACTTCCACGAATGCCTCAACTTCGCCGGGGTGCGGAAGCTCCCGGTCGTCTACGTCTGCGAGAACAACCTCTACAGCGAGTGGAGCCCCATGGCTGCCGTGACCGCGGGTGGGGCGATCTCCGCCCGCGCGGCCGCCTACGGGATTCCGGGGATCGATGTCGACGGGAACGACGTCCTCGCGGTTCGCATGTCAGCGGGCGACGCGGTCGCGCGTGCACGCGCGGGTGATGGCCCGACGTTGCTCGAGGCCAAGACCTACCGCCACAAGGGGCATTCCCGCGTCGACCCGGGCAAGTACCGACCGAAGGAGGAGGTCGAGGAGTGGCTCGGCCGCGACCCCATTCCGCAGCTCGGCTCCCGCCTCGACGAGGCGACGGTCGCCCGAATCCAGGAGAGCACCGAGCAGCGGCTCGAGGAGGCTCTCACAGCCGCGCGCGGTGCCGCGTATCCGAGCGCGGAGAGCCCCGCGAGCGCCTACAAGGGAGGAAGCTAGTGTTTCGTCTCAGAGGTTCGGCGATGATCCTGGCGAGCGAAAAGCAAGACGGGCAAGGACGCAGGGAGCGCCCATATGCAGGTCATATGGGCGCGACCGAGGACGCAGAACGGCGCAGCTTTGCAGCCGCCAGGGCGCGCCGCACTTCTGAGACGGGACACTGACATGGCGGAGATCAGCTTCCGCGACGCGATCCGCGAGGGGCTCGCCGAGGAGATGGAACGCGACGGGAGCGTCGTCGTGATCGGCGAGGACGTCGAGCCCGGTGGAGTCTTCAACGTCACACCCGGCCTGGTCGAGCGCTTCGGCCACGACCGGGTCGTCGACACCCCGATCTCCGAGCTCGCGTTCACGAGCGCGGCCTTCGGCGCCGCGGTCAAGGGCCTGCGCCCCGTCGTGGAGATCATGTTCGGCGACTTCCTCGGCCTCGTCGTCGACACCCTCGTCAACCAGGCGTCCAAGTACTGGTACATGTCGAACGAGCAGGCGAGCGTTCCGCTCGTCGTCCGCTCCGCTGTCGGCGCCGGCGCCCGCTTTGGTGCCTGCCACTCGCAGACGCCGGTGAGCTGGTTCCTGGCCGAGCCGGGCCTGAAGCTCGTCGCGGCGTCGACCCCGGCCGACGCGAAGGGCCTGATGAAGGCGGCCATCCGGGACGACAATCCGGTGATCGTCTTCGAGCACAAGATGCTCTACGGGCGAAAAGGCGAGGTCGCGGACGGGGATGCCGCGCTCGTTCCGATCGGCAAGGCGTCGGTGCGCCGGAGCGGCGGCGACGTCACGATCGTCGCGGCAATGGCCGGCGTCGAGAAGTCGCTCGCCGCGGCCGAGGAGCTCGCCGCCGAAGGGATCGAGGCCGAGGTCGTCGACCTGCGGTCGCTGCGTCCACTCGACTCGGACACGATCGCCACGTCCGCGGCGAAGACGAAGCACCTCGTCGTCGTCGAGGAGGGCCCACCGACCGGTGGCTACGCGGGCGACGTCGTCGCGACAGCCGTGGAGCTGGCGGGCCCGATCAGCGCGAGACGCGTCACGATGCCAGACATTCCGGTGCCCTTCAGCGCCCCTCTCGAGGACGCAGCGCTCCCACAGGCCACCGATATCGCGGCGGCCGCGAGGGCACTCCTCGGGTAGCCGTTTCACAGTCTGGCGCCGTGTCCCGTCCAGTGATAGGTTCGACGCCTCGCTGGACTGACTCGAGGCGGCCCTCGTCGTCTCACTGAACATGCGGTTGAACGTCGACGGCTCCGGTTGAGCCGAAGGAGGAGGCATGATGGATAGGGACCCGGCGAAGGAGAAGGCTCGGCTCGAGGCCGCGGCGCGGATCGACCGGATGATCATGAGCCGCCGGCAGCTGCTGAAGCGTGGCGGTGCCGGACTGCTCGTGTTCGGTGTCGGCTCCTCGCTGCTCGCCGCCTGCGGAGGCGGCAGCTCGCAGCAGCGAAGCCAGCAACCACGGCGGCAGCCGACACGGGCACGGCTCCTGCCGCAACCACGGCGGCCTCGACCGAGGCAGCGGCGGTGCCGGCTGCGAGCGGAACGATCGACTACCTCTCGTGGGAGGGCTACGACCTACCGGACATCATGACCCCGTGGGAGACGACGAACAACGTCAAAATCGCCCCGACCTACATCGCCGATCACAACGAGATCCAGGCGAAGCTGAAGGGCGGTGGCGACGCCGTCAGCTACGACATCATCACGTACTACCAGGGCTACAAGCCGCTCTACGCGTCCCTCGACATCCTGACGCCGCTCGACGACGCGAAGATCCCGAACCTCTCCGGTCAGTTCGAGTACTTCAACTCGGACGTCGGCAACTTCTGGCTCGACGCCGACGGGACGCGCACCGGCGTTCCGTGGACGTGGGGCTCCTTCGGGATCACGTACAACACGGCCGAGACGTCCGAGCCTACCTCGTGGTACGACCTGCTCGACCCGAAGTTCAAGGGGAAGGTCGGCACCGTCTCCGACCCGGTCGGCGGCGTCACGCTCACTTCACGGTTGCTCGGATACAACCCGGCCACGCTCACGCAGGACCAGTACACGAAGGTGAAGGACCTCTTCCAGCAGTTCGTCGACCAGACGAACGGCGTGTCGGCGAGCTACGGCGATCTGACGACGAAACTCGTCGCGGGCGACGTCATCGCCTGCTACGAGGGCTGGGCCGCGGTCAACAGCTTCGCCGCCGGCGTCGGGTGTCGACACGATCAAGACGGCCACGGCGAAGGAGGGAAGCGCCTCGTTCTGCGACGCGTGGGCCATCCCGCCGACGGCGGACAACGTCGACACCTCGCTCGCCTGGATCAACGAGGTGATCAGCCCGGAGATCAACGCGAAGGCGGCCGAGTACCTGGTCGGCGGGGTCACCGTCTCTGGATCGGTCGATCTGCTCGACGACTCGACGAAGAGCCTCTACCCGTACGACCAGCTCGACAGCCTGCTCGAGAAGGCACCGTTCTTCGACAACCCGCCCGTCGAGTCGGACGAGTACGTGACGATCGAGAGGTGATCAAGGACTGGGCCGACATCGTGGCCGGAGCAGCCTGATCGAAGGCCACACGGCCGGACGATGACAAGCGCAGCGCAGGCCGGGCCGGCTGTCTCCAATCGGAGCACGCGGGGCATCCGGCTCGGCCCGCTCACGCTGACTCTGCCGGCCGCGCTCGGCCTGGGAATCTTCTTCCTCGCGCCGCTCGCGGCGTTCTTCGTCTACAGCTTCCTGACCTCGGCGTTCTTCGCGGTAAGCCGGCCGTTCACGCTCGACAACTACCGTGAAGCGGTCGCCTCGGGCACGAGCGGGACGCTCGCGCTCAATTCGCTCTACATCGGTCTTGCCGCGGCCGGGGCGACGCTCCTGATCGCGTTCCCGATCGCGTACTGGCTCAGGTACGCGGCAGACCGCCTGCGGCTGCCCGTCCTGTTCCTCGTCACCGCGACGCTCTTCGCGAGCTACCTCGTCCGCATCTTCGCCTGGCGGACGATCCTCGGCGAGAACGGGCTCATCAACAAGGGGCTCGAGCTTCTCGGCGTCATCGACCAGCCGCTCGGCTTTCTCCTCTACAACCGCTTCGCGGTCACCGTGGCTCTCGTCCACATCTTCCTGCCGTACGTCGTGCTCGTGCTCTTTGCAGGGTTCGGGCCGCTCTCGTCCGGACTTCTCGAGGCGGCGCAGGATCTGGGCGCCGGGCCGGTGACTCGATGGCGCCGCGTGATCCTCCCTCTCATCGCGGCACCGGCAGCGACGGCGTTCATCTTCGTCTTCATCCTCTCCGCCTCCGACTACGTGACCCCGCAGTTCCTCGGCGGGAAGAGCGGTGGACTGCTCGGTGTCCAGATCCAGGCGCAGATCAAGGCGATCGGCGATTGGGGCACCGGTGCTGCGCTGTCGATGCTGATGCTGGCGGCGTTCCTGGTCTGCTACGGCCTGATGGCGCTCGGGCTTCGCATCGCCCGGCTCAACCGAATCCATTTCGGCGAGGTCGCGCCCGGAGCGAAGCAGCGAAGCCCGCTGTCCGGAGCCGTTGTCGTACTCGCCCTGATCTTCCTGTTTGCCCCGCTGGTCGTCGTCGTGCTCTTTTCCTTCCACAAGACAGGGGCGCTGTCGTTCCCGTTCAAAGGCTTCTCCCTGCGCTGGTACCGCGACGTGTTCGGGTCAGACGCGTTCGTCGCCGCGCTGAAGAACTCGGCGATCGTCGCGACCTGCGTCGCGGCGGTGACCCTGATCCTCGGCACGGCCGCGTCCTATGGCCTGAGCAAGACGAAGTCGCGGCTCCGCGGTCCGCTCGCGCTCCTCTTCTTCCTCCCGATCACGCTGCCCGGGCTCTTCATCGGCATCTCGCTGCTCGTCTTCTTCGTCCGGATCAGCCTGCCACTCTCCCTGACGTCGGTGTCGATCGCGCACTTCGTCTACGTCTTCCCGTACTTCCTGCTGATCGCGTTGGCCGCGCTCGACAGGCTCGACCCCTCCCTCGAGGAGTCGGCTGCCGATCTCGGCGCCTCCCCGTGGACCGTCTTCTGGAAGGTGACGATGCCGCAGGTCTGGCCGCTCCTCGCGGGCGCCACCGCACTCGCCTTCGCGCTGTCGTTCGACGAGTTCATCATCACGTTCTTCGTCATCGGGTCGCAGTCGACGGTGCCGATGTACATCTGGTCGAGCTTCCGCCGCACCGTCGACCCGTCTATCAACGTCGTCTCGACACTGCTCCTCGCCGTCATGCTGGTCCTCTGGATCATCGCGTTCGCCTTCGTGCTCAGGGCGGAGCGAGGCCGACGGCGCGCAATCAGCCCACTCGCGATCCCCGCCGAGGCATGAGCGACGGAACCCGCGACCCCGCCCGGCTGTCGATCGACTCGGTCACCGCATCGCTACGGGCAGCAGACGGCGCTCGAGGACGTCTCGCTCGATATCCCCGACGGCGAGCTGATCACGCTGCTCGGCCCCTCGGGGTGCGGCAAGACGACGCTCCTGCGGATCATCGCCGGATTCATCCGTCCCACCTCGGGCCGAGTCGTCCTCGACGGCGCCGACGTGACGCGGGTCCCGCCGCACAAGCGTCCGGTGAACATGGTGTTCCAGCGCGCGACCCTCTTCCCCCACCTCGACGTCTTCGGCAACGTGGCCTTCGGCCTCCGCGTCGCAAAGCTCGACAAGGCCGAGATCGACAGCCGCGTTCACGAGGCCCTCGGGCTCGTCCGCCTCGACGGCTACGAGCAGCGGCGGGCACACGAGCTCTCGGGCGGGCAGATGCAGCGGATCGCGCTCGCGCGGGCGCTCGTGAACCGACCGCGAGTCCTGCTTCTCGACGAGCCGCTCTCCGCGCTCGACCTGAAGATCCGGCTCGAGATGGAGGTGGAGCTGCGCCGCGTGCACCGCGAGACGGGTGCGACCTTCGTCTACGTGACCCACGACCAGCGCGAGGCGCTCGCGCTCTCCGACCGGGTCGTCGTGTTCGACGAGGGCCGGATCGAGCAGCTGGGCTCGCCCGGTGAGATCTATCGCTCGCCGTCTTCGCCGTTCGCCGCCCGCTTCGTCGGCGACGCGAACGTGCTTCCCGTCGAGGTCATGACCGCAATCGGGCCAGACGCCCGCGTCCTTCTCGCAGGGCATGAGATCGGCGTTCGAGCCGGCGAGAGCGTCGCAGCGGGTCCCGCCTGGCTCGTCGTCCGCCCGGAGGTCGTCAGCCTCGACGTCCCGTGCTGCCGACGGCGGGGCGGCGCTGCGTGGAACCGTCCATGACCTGGCGTTCCGCGGGTCTGGCTACACCTACCGGATCGCCGTCGCTGGGCTCGACGAGCCTGTCAAAGCCGAGGTCGCAGCGGGAGGTGGAGCCTCGTTCGAGCTGGGAAGCGAGGTCGATCTCCACTGGGACCCGGGCTCGTGCGGCCTTCTCCCCCGCACCGACTGACGAAAGGAGTCACCCTGCTCGTCTACATCGAATACATCAGCCGCCGGGAGGGAGTCAGCCTAGAGGAGTTTCACTACGCAGCCGGACTGCAGGACATGTGGACAGAGGATCACGACGAGGACGTCCTACTCCTAAACATGGGGCGCACGTTTCGCACGGGTCCCGACCCCTGGTACCTCGCCGCCTGGTACACCCCTGACGGCGGGATCGAGCGTATCGGTGATTGGGAGCGCACCTTCGCCGCACACGAGGCGGATGCTCTCGAGGTGCCGTTCAAGCTCGGAGCTCAGATCGAGACGGCCGGCTGCTACGAGCCACTGCTCGAGCCGATCCCGCTTCGCGGCGGGCTTTACTACGCGGAGTACTTCGACCTCTCGCCCGGCGCGACACGCGACGACGCGCGCGCACACTTCGAGGAGCGCCGCGACCGTCACAGCGGGATCGAGCTCGGTCTCGTGTGCGATCGGATCGGCCATCTCGGCCCAGATCCGCGAGGTCTCGCCGTCTGGAACGCAGGAGGCTGGAACAATCTGGACAGCATCGTCCGCGAACTCGAAGGGGTCGAGGAGCCGATACGCCTTGTGGCTGCAGGCCTCTATCGCGACCTCGGCGACGAGACGCTCTAGGTGGGACGCCTCGACGGAAAAGTCGCGCTGATCACGGGCGCCGGGGAGGGGATGGGGCGAGCGGCTGCATTGCTCTTCGCCCGCGAAGGTGCTCGGGTCGGGGTGCTCGACCTCGCGGGCGCGCGCGCCGAGGAAACCGTGGCCACGATCACGGCGGAGGGAGGCGAGGCGCTCGCGCTCGCGGCCGACGTGTCGGCCTCCGCCGAAGTCAGCTCGGCCGTCGCAGCGACCGTCGCCCGGTTCGGCGCGCTGCACGTCCTCTACAACAACGCCGCCGTCTGGCTGGCAGAGGACGCCCCGACGGTCGAGATCGCCGAGGATGTCTGGGACCGCATCCTCGCCGTCAACCTGACCGGGGTCTTCCTCTGCTGCAAGCACGGGATCCCGGCGATCGTTCGCTCGGGCGGCGGGAGCGTCATCAACACGTCGTCACCAGTGGCCGTCCGGCCTGAGAAGGGCTATGACGCGTACACGGCCGCCAAGGGCGGCGTCCTGTCGCTCACCCAGGCGCTCGCGCAATATCACGCGCGCGAGGGGGTCCGCGTCAACGTGCTCATGCCAGGCGCGATCGAGACGGCGATGACCCGAGCCACGCTCGAGGACCCCCGGTATCGAGAGCACGCGATACGCACGACCCCGATCGGTCGCATCGGCCAGCCTGAGGACGTCGCCAACGCGGCGCTCTTCCTGGCGTCGGACGAGTCCTCCTTCGTGACAGGCAGCGTCCAGTGGGTCGACGGTGGGTGGCTGCTCGGTCCCGAGCTCGAGGAGTTCAGAGCTGTCTGACGTGATCCCGCGCGTCGGCTTCGTCGGCGCCGGCAGCGTCCTGTGGGCGTACCTGCAGGTCCTCGACCGGCTCGTACCCCGAGGGCTGGCGAGCGAAGGGCCGATCTGCGCGCGCCGGAAGGAGACATGGCCCTCGATCCTTGCCCGCCGCCCCGGGGCTCGGCTCGTCACCGACGTGCGCGAGGTCGTCGAGTCGGACGTCGACGTCGTCGTCGTCATCACGCCCCCGGCGAATCACGCGGAAGTCGCAGCGCTCGCGATCGAGCACGGCAAGCACGTCGTCGTCGAGAAGCCGATCGCCGACAGCCGAGCCGTCGCCGAGGAACTCGTCCGCCTCGCGGACGCACATGGCGTGCACCTCCTCGCCGCACCGTTCGTCCAGCTCGCACCGACCTTCAGGGCTCTCTGGACGGCGGTGTCCGCCGGCGAGATCGGGCACGTCCACACCGCGCGCGGGCTCTACGGAAACGCGGGCGCCACGTGGGCGTCCTGGTACCACGACTCGGGCGTCGGGCCGCTCGCCGAGATGGGGATCTACAACCTGAAGAGCCTGACGGCGCTGCTCGGCCCGGTCGCGGAGGTCGTCGCAGCCGAAGCGACCGCTGTCGAGTACCGCGAAGCCGGTGGGCGCGAGATCGCAAGTCCCGATCCGGATGTGTCGCACGTGATCCTGCGCCACCGCGGCGGCGCCCTTTCGACCGTGGTCTCGGGCCAGGCGATCCAGCGCTACCGTCGGCCCGGCCTCGAGCTCTACGGGACCGAAGGAACCGCGAACCTCCTGGGAGACGACTGGGATCCGCGCGGCTTCGAGCTATGGCGAAACGCGACGGGGCGCTGGGAGAGGACCGATGCGATCGACGGGACGTGGCTCTGGGCCGACGGCCTGCGGGAGTGCGTGCTCGCGCTCCGCGAGGATCGTGCCCCGCTCCAGGAGCTCACCCAGGATCTCCACCTCCTCGACGTGATCGAGGCAGCGCGCGTCTCCGCGAGGCTCCGGGAAGTCGTTCCGGTCGATTCGAGCTTCGTCGCGCTCGATCTTTCGCTCGTCGCCGATGTCGCCGTGGAGCACGTGCACGACCACACGCGGCCGCTGGACGAACAGACATAGGTGGCTGTTACATTCGCGCGGTGAACCGCAAGGCCCGCTGGGTGATGCTCGCGGCGACTGCCACGTTCCTGTTCGTGGCCGGAGTGGCCGAGGCCGCCGACACGCCTGAGCAGAGGCTCGTGAAGGCGTACGCCCCGATCGTGATGCTGCGCGCGCAGGAGAACCCGCCGTGCGACAACGCGGAGGAGCAGTACGCACCGACGACGGTGAACGCCGTCCTCGGAAACCCCGAGGTGAAGCTCGTCTACTACCCGCCGGGCAAGGGGAAGAAGCGCGTCGTCGTGCGGGTCGCCCCGACCGCCGCCGACATCGCCGGGCTCGGGGAGGGGTACTACCTCGACCTGCCCGGCAAGACGCTCGACGCGGGTTGCACGTACGCCCGTGATTTCGCGGGGCTCGTAAAGGCTGGGAAAGCCCCCGCCGTCACCTATGCCCACATCGCGCGCCAGCAGGGCGTTCCCGGCCTCGCCGTCCAGTACTGGTTCTTCTACTACTTCAACCAGTTCAACGACGTGCACGAGGGCGACTGGGAGGGCATGCAGGTCACCTTCGACGCAGACACCGCAGAGGGCGCGCTGGCGAAGGGGCCCTCCGAGATCGTCCTCTTCCAGCACGGCGGCGGCGAGAAGGGAGGCTGGGATGACCGGAAGGTCGAGAAGGAGGGAACGCATCCGGTCGTCTACCCGGCGGCCGGATCGCACGCGACGTTCTTCGAGTCGGCGCTCTTCATCGGGAACGGGCAAGGCGGCTCTGGGCTCGGCTGTGACAACACGCAGGAGCCGCTTCGTCGGCTCGCCGTCCAGCCGGTGCTCGTCCCGACGGAACCGGCGCCCGGGAGCCAGTTCCAGTGGTTGACGTACACCGGACGCTGGGGACAGAAGGAGAAGGGCTTCAACAACGGCCCGACGGGACCGACGACGAAGGAGCAGTGGCTTCAGCCGTTCGCGTGGATGGACGGAGTTCGCCGGGCGAGCCCGAAGGTTCCCGGCGGCCCGACACTCGGACCGGCCATCTCGACCGCCTTCTGTGCCGTCGCCGCGAACCTCTCGGGCTACTACAACTATGCGACGCGCACCCTTGCCGGGGCGATCGTGCTCGCGGTCGTTCTGCTCCTGATCGTGCTCGTCCCGATAAAGCTGACCAGGTGGCGGCCGGTCGACCTGACGAACCTGCGCCGGCCGTGGGCAGTCGGCCAGCTCCTACGGGCGGCCCGGCAGCTCTACGGCCGGCACTGGAGGACGCTCGTCCTGATCGGGCTGACCACCGTACCGATCATCCTGCTCATCGACGGACTTCATTACCTCGTCGTGTGGCTCGCCGGCGGCGAGAGTGTCCAGTTCACGATTCTCGGCGCCACGTTCCAGCTTGCGCTGCCGATCCAGAGCGTCGGCCGGCCGATCGCGTTCGCGTTGGTCGGCGCCGCGGTGGTCGCCTTCGTCCACGACCTGGAGCGCGGCGAGCGAACCGGATTCCGACGTTCGTTCGCCGACCTTCGCCCGTGCTTCTGGCGTGTCGTTGGCGCACAGCTGCTCGTGATCCTCATGCTCGCCGTTCTCGCGATAACGGTGATCGGGATCCCGATCGCGATCTGGAAGTTCGTCGACTGGCAGTTCGTCCAGCAGGAGATCCTCTTCGAGGACCGCTCGGTCCGCGACGCATTCCGCCACAGCTCGCGAACAGTCCGCGGACGCTGGTGGCGTACCGCCCTCGTCGCGGCGATCCTCTATGTGATCGGCGTCGTGACAGGGCCGATCATCGCGGTGGCGCTCGTCTTCACGACACTCCCACCCATCTGGATCGACTTCATCGGATCGATCATCTATGCACTTCTCTTGCCGTACGTCGTCGTCGGCCGGACGTTGCTCTACTTCGACGTCCAGGCGCGCGAGGCACTGGAGCACGCCAACCCGAAGTGGCGGCGCGCGCTCGAGCGGGTCAAGCCGTCGCACGAGCAAACTGCCTGATTCACGGGACGAGCACGGCGCGCCCTTCGACCCGTCCTTCCCGCAGGTCGCCGATCGCGTCGTTCACGTTCTCGAGCGGATACCTCTGGATCGACCCGACCAAGCCACCACGGGCAAGCTCGACCACCTCCTGGAGATCCCGCAGAGTTCCGGCGACCACCGTTGTGAGCACGGCCTCAGGTGCGAGCCCGGAAAACCGGAACGGCGCCGACCCGCCCGCGAGCCCAAGGAGTGCGACGACTCCTCTCGGCCGGACAACCTGCATGGCAAGGCCGAGTGTCTCGTCCGTCCCGACGAAGTCGATGACCGCGTGGGCGCCGCGGTCCGCGGCGAGAGCGAGGATTGCTTCGCGTGCATCGGCCGACATGACGACTCGATGGTCGGCTCCGAGCTCATGCGCGACGTCTAGGCGTCCCGGATCGAGATCAACCGCGACGATCGTCGCGCCGCTCAGACGGCGGGCGAACTGCACGGCGTACTGCCCCAAACCGCCGACCCCGATGACGACGAGCGTGGCAGCACCGTGGAGGAACGGCTGCGTTCGCCTCACGGCTGCATAGGCACAGAGGGCAGCGCATCCGAACGGTGTCGCCAGGATCGGATCGAGATCTCCAAGCTGGACGACGTGCCGACGGTGCGGAACCAGCACGAACTCGGCGAACCCGCCATCGACGGTCGCCCCCGCTTCGTCGCCCTCTGCGCAGAGCTGTTCGTGGCCCGTGACGCACCATTCGCAAGTGTCCGCAACCCCAGCCGACCATGACGACGACGGGCTCGCGGACCGCAAGATCGGCGTCCGGACCGACTGCCTCGACGAAACCCGCGATCTCGTGGCCCATCGTGACGGGAAGGCGCATCTGATCTCGGTACAGCCCGTCGGCGATGTGCACGTCGGAGCGACAGACGCCCGCTCCGGCAACTCGGATCAGTACCTGGTCACCCGTCGGCTCGGGCACTGGGACGTCCTCCATCCGGAGGGCTGATTCCCCCGGATGGAGACGGGCAGCACGCATCACCGAAGGGGTCACGGGGCGACCGCCCTCAGGCGCGTTCATCCAGCCAGGCTGCTCCGTAGCGGGGATAGAGGTCAGCCGGGTAGGGGACGAAGTCCCGGAGGCGGCGCGTGTGCACCCAGATGTCGTTCGGCGTCACAAGCGGAACGTACGGAAGCTGGTCGGAGCGATTCGTTGCACCGAGCTCGCCGCCGCGCGCAACTCGTCGTCGGTTTGGGCACGAAGCCAGCGACTGAATGCGTCGTCGAGATCGGGAATCGACGCATGCTGGAAGTTCGGGAACCCATCGCAGCGCGTCGACGCAAACCCGATGACGGCGTCGACGGCATCTGGCCAGAGCCACTTGGAGATGAAGCTCGACGGGCCGGCCGCGCACGCCTCGTAGAACGGCGCGAACGGTTTCACATACCGAACTTCGAGGTGGACACCCATCCGTGCGAGCTGCGCTTGAACGATCGGGGCGATCCGCCGGAAGGCAGCATCGTCCTGGACGACGCACTCGCACGTGATCGGCTCACCCCCACGGGCTTCCCGGAGCAGCTCGGCGGCCCGCGCGAGATCCTGCCCGCGGCCCCGATCGACGTCAGGGTCGTAGAAGAGGTCGCCGGGAGGCACAGGGCCCCAGACGGGCGATCCTCGACCCGAGAGGGCACCGTCGACGAGCGCCTGCCTGTCGAGAGCAAGCGAGACCGCCTGCCGAACTCTCAGATCGTCGAAGCCGAGGTCCGACCGATGCCAGTCGAGTCCGAGGTAGAACGTGGATGCCTGGGGAAACTCGACGACCTCGAATCGGTGGTCGTCACGCAAGCGGTCGACCTCGGTGAGCGGCGGGCCGTGAAGGACGTGCACATCGCCCTTCTCGAGGGCGTCCAACCGGTCCTGTTCGTCCAGGATCGAGACCCATTCGATCCCGTCCAGCCTTGGCCGGGGCCCGTCGTACCCGTCGAAGCGCTCGACCGAGATCCGGTTCGGAGCCCACGACGTGAGCCTGAACGGGCCTGTGCCATCGGCGAACTCGAAGCCGAACCTCTCGGGCTCGCTCGCTCGGAGCGTCTCGTTGTAGATCGTGCTGTGCGTTCCCCAGAGAAGCGAGGGAAGCCTCACGTACGGGTAGCTCAGCCTGAACACCAGCGTGTCCTCGCCCTCGACCACGACGGACTCCACCGGATCCCAGTACCAGAGCTGGCCCGTGGGGTCAGCCCGCCGAAGGTGCTCGAGCGGGCCGAGTACGGCCCGTGCGTTGCACACGGCGCCCGAGTGGAAACGAGCGCCTGCGCGGATCCTGACGCGCCACTCGAGGCCGTCCGAGCTCACCTCCCAGGAGGATGCAAGACCCGGTTGGGCAAGCGAGTTCGCGTCCTTCACCATCAGCAACTCGTAGACGGCGACGTGTGGCGGGTCGATGTGCGGGCCGGTCGGGTCGAGCCGCGAGAACTCGTAGTCGAATGCCTCGCGAAGAATCACGAATCACCTCCGAGTAGGTGGGTGACGATCAAGCTGATGGACTCGTCTGGTCGTTCGATGAGGTTCCCGTGCCCACACCCTTCGAAGACGTGGAGGCGAGCGCCAGCGATTAGCTCGGCCATGAGCCGCATGCCCACTCCCCCCGGTCCGCAGTCGAGCGGCGTCAGGCAGTCTTCCGAGCCGCAGAGAAGCAGCGTTGGTGCCGTGATCTTCCCCAGAAGCTCCGTCACGTCGGTCTCGATCATCGCGTCGCAGGCATCGCAGAAGACGTCAACGGAGACATTGCGCGCGACGACCTCGCGCGTCGCCGCGAGCTGGTCGGGCCCGAAAGCCGCGTCGAGATATGACCGCGAGAACGCTTTCGTCGAGAGCTCGAGCGCGAGCTCGTCCGACTCCGTGCCGTACGCGCGGGCAACCGCCTTCCAGATCTCGAGCTGAGTTCGCGCCATCTGGTCGCATTTCGCTACGGCACCGCTGATCACGAGGCGGTCGACGTACTCCGGATACTTCGCCGCAAACCGCGTCGCGATGAAGCCGCCCATCGAGCCCCCGTGCACGTGCGTCCGCTCGATGCCCACCTCGGCGAGCAGCGCCGCGAGGTCGTCAGACCATGTGTCCATGGTGTAACGCTGCTCGGGTCGGTCGCTCTGCCCGTAGCCTCGGTGGTCGTAGTCGAGGACGGTGAAATGCTCGGCCATCGCTGCCGTGACGGTCGAGTAGCCCTCATGCGCACTCACCGCGCCACCGATCTGGACAAGGTTCGGCCCCGCCCCGAGTAGCTCGTACCACAGCTCAACGCCGTTCACCGCTGCGCTAGCCACCGAGGAACCTCGCCGACGCGTGGGCATAGATCCGCGCCGCTTGGACGATTGACTCGACGCGAATGGACTCGTTCGGCGTGTGGGCAACCGTGAGCAGACCGGGGCCGAAGGAGGGGACCGTGGGAATCCCCGCGACGAGTTGGAAGTACGGCGCGTCGGTGCCGCCCGGGAACCCTGCAAGCGGGGGTCGCTTGCCAAGAACGACGGCGGCTGCCCCGGCGAGAGCCTCGACGACGGGATGACCGGGCGGGATCTCACAGGGAGGCGTCCAGTGGTCGATTTCGAGCCTCGCCTCGAGTGTGGGGTCGGCGGCGCGGGCTTCCTCGAGGAAGGCGAGCAGATCGGCTTCGATTCCTTCCTTCGTCATCCCGGGCAGCGCCCTGACGTCGGAGAGGAACTCCGCACCTCCCGAAAGGATTCCGTATCCGATACCGCTTTCTGCCGTTAGCCCGACGTTGAGTGTCGGGTGCGCGACCAGGGGATGCGGGCTGTAGGTGAGCAGCGAGAAACCCTCACTGTCCATTGCGCTCATCAGGCGCGCCATCTGCACGCTCGCGTTGACCGACTCGAATTGGTCCGAGAGGCTCGAATGCATCTGGGTCCCACGAACCCGGATCGTGAAGAGCGCCGAGCCTCGAGAAACCAGCCGGATCGCGTCCCAGTCATCGCTGATCCCCGA
This sequence comes from uncultured Thermoleophilia bacterium, assembly GCA_963710975.1. Classification (GTDB taxonomy): domain Bacteria; phylum Actinomycetota; class Thermoleophilia; order Gaiellales; family Gaiellaceae; genus JBBQXH01. The sequence continues at coordinate 569,495 of CAVQCG010000005.1, forward strand.
CGGCTCGCCGATGACACAAGCGTCGGCGTGGAGGAGACCCTCGTCCGCGAGCCACCGCGCGCCGAATCGCCCGCCGGCCTCCTCATCCGCGGTGAACACGAGTGCGAGCGTGCCGTCCGTGCCGACCTCGGCTACGGCGGCGGCAGCATAGACCATCGCGCCCACGGCGCCCTTCATGTCCGCCGAGCCGAGCCCGGTCAGAACGCCGTCGTCGACGACAGGATCCCACGGCGGCGTCTTCCAAGCGCCCAGATCCCCGGGGGGCTTCGTGTCGAGATGCCCGCAGAGCATGAGCGTCGGTCCCTGCCCGCGGCCGGGAACCCGGCCGAGCACGTTCGGCCGCTCGGTGACCAGACTCGCCACCTCGACCTGGGCGACCCCGAGGGCGCGGAGCCGTTCGGCTACGAGACCGGCAGCGGCCCTTTCGTCCCCTGGGGGACTCGGGCTGGGAGTCGCAACGAGCTCGCACACAAAGTCGATGAGCTCGGCCTGCCGTTCGTCGATGAACGCGTCCAGCGCCTCGGTGGTGACATCGACCGACAAGGGCGAGATACTACTTGTGATGGTAGCCCGATTCCAGGAGAAAATCGTTTTTGTAACGGGCGCCGGGAGCGGCTTCGGCCGCGCGGCGGCGCGAGCGTTCGCCCGCGAGGGAGCGGTCACAGTCATCCTCGTCGACCGTCTCGAAGACCGGCTCGACGCCGCCCGCGGAGAGATCGAAGCACTCGGAGCTCGGGGGATTCCGATTCTCGCTGACCTCGCTGATATCACAGCTTGCGAGTACTCCGTCCAGGCGGCCCTCGACGCGACAGGTCGCCTGGACATCGTGTTGTCGAACCATGCCGCGATGGCGTATCCGACGCCGTTCGTCGATCTGACCGACGAAGCGTGGACGACGGAGCTCAACGTCAACCTCACGAGCTCGTTTGTGATCGCACAACGCGCGGCCCGGTCGATGATCGAGACCGGAGGTGGCGTGATCCTCTTCACCGCATCGGTGAACTCGCTGGGCGCCGGCCGCGGATTTGCGCCGTACTGCGCCAGCAAGACGGGACTGGTCGCTCTCGCCCGGGTGATGGCAGTCGAGCTCGCCGAACACGGAATCCGCGTGAACTGTGTCAGCCCGGGCCCCGCGGACACGCAGCGATCGGTCGACCTCGTCGGAGAGAGGACGATGGAACGGTTCCGGCACAGCTTCCCTGGCGTACCGATGAACCGCCTCGCCTCCGCCGAGGACATTGCCGAGGCCTTCCTCTATCTGGCATCGGACGCCGCCGGCTACGTGACGGGGCAGAACCTCATCGTCGACGGCGGCTTGACCGCCCAGATCTACGACGCTCCGGAGTGACGCGATGAGACCAACCGAGGTGTGACCTGATGAGGCTGACCGATGACGTCGTGCTGGTCGGAGGCGGCTCCTACACCGGCTTCGGTATCTCCGCTGACTTCGATGCGCACTGTTATCTCCTCGACGGGGGCGACGAGCTCGCGCTCGTCGACTGCGGTACCGGCACCGAGGCCGCTATGACGCGCCTGCTGGCTAATGTCCAGGCGGCGGGGCTCGATCCGGGGCGGATCTCCCGCCTCTTCCTGACCCACTTCCACGCCGACCACGCCGGCGGCGCGGCCCGCTACCGTGAGCGCCTCGGCCTCGACGTCGCGATCGCCGCCGAAGCGGCGACGGCGCTCGAGACGGCTGACCACGAGGCGACGGGCTTCGCGCCGGGCCAGCGGACAGGCCTGTTCCCGGTGGACTTCGACTATCCGGCGTGCCCGGTGGCCGATCGGCTCGCCGACGGCGACGTCCGGCAGGTCGGCCGCTTCACCGTGCGGTTCCTGGCCACACCCGGCCATTGCGGTGGCCACGGCTCCTACCTCGTCACGGGCGGCGACCGTACGTACCTGTTCGCTGGCGATGCCGTGTTCGCCTGGGGCAAGGTAGCTGTCCTCGCGACCGCGGACTGCAACCTGCAAGCGCTCCTCTCGTCGGTGCGGCGCCTAGCTGACGAGGAGTTCAACGGCCCTTCTCCCCGGCCATGCCGAGATTGTGCTCGACGGCGGCAAGGCCCATGTCGAGCAGGCGAAGGCGACGATCGACGCCCTGACCGTTCCACCGAACTGGTTCTCTTGACCCACGAACCGGGAGGTTCCCAGTGATCAAAGTGATTGGCACTGCGTACAAGCGAGACGACTTCACCACGGAGGAGTTCTTCCGCTACTGGCAGGAAGTGCACGCGCCAATCTCGGCGAAGGCGCCGGGTCTTCGGGGCTACGTCGTGTCGGAGGTCGTTCGCAAGCTCGAAGGCGGAGAACTCGAGGCGGATGCGTTCGTCGAGCAGTGGTTTGACGACGAGTCGGCGATGGAGCGCGCGAGCGCCTCGCCTGAGGTCGAGGAAGCCTGGGCCGACGTCCCGAAGTACGCGAAGATGACCGGAACCTGGTGGGTGACGCGCGAACACGTGTACATCCCGCCTCCGATCACGGGCCCTGGCACACTCAGCCGCCAGGCATGGCTCGCCTAGCCTTCTGATGAACCACCTGGCCGGGTACACGATCAGTCACCACTCGTACCCGTTCGCGCAGGCGCTGGCCGGAATCTTCGGGGCAGCACGCGGCCCCGGGCCGTCGACGCTGCAACGGGGTTGACGAAGGAGGACATTTCACATGGCGGGAACGGCTCGGTTCACAGGGCGCGTGGCGCTGGTCACCGGTGCCGGCGCAGGCTTCGGAAGAGCGACGGCTGTCGGTCTGGCGCGCGATGGCGCCCGGCATGTGGGACTCGTCGAGCGTTACCCCGACCGCCTCGACGCGGTCTGTGCAGAGGTCGAGGCGAACGGCGCGCACGCGGTGGCGATTGCTGCCGACCTCGAGGACGCCGAGACGGCGACGACGGTGGTGAATAGGATGGTGGCGGCCGCGGGCGGCCTCGATATCTTGATCTCGAACCACGTCGCGATGGGCAAGGAAGCCGCCTTCCTTGACGGCACCGATGCCGACTGGGACCGGGAGCTCGCAGTCAACCTGACGAGCCACTACGTGCTCGCAAGGAATGCTGCCCGCGCGATGCGCGACCACGGGAAGGGCGGCTCGATCGCATTCACCGCTTCGGTCGACGCGCTTGGGGCCGAGCGAGGGTTCACGGGATACTGCGTTACGAAAGCCGGCCTGGTGGCGCTCTCACGAGTGATGGCTGTAGAGCTCGCCGCCTACGGGATCCGAGTGAACTGTGTGAGCCCCGGCCCGGGGGACACGCAAGGATCGATCGACCTGATGGGCGAAGAGCAGATGCAGCACTTCCGCACGGCTGGATTCGCTGGCGTCCCATTGAACCGCCTCGCAAGCGTCGACGACATCGCCGAGGCGTTCCTCTACCTGGCCTCGGACGCCGCCGGCTTCGTCACCGGACACAACCTGGTCGTCGACGGAGGCCTGACCGTGTACGCCTACCAGGTTCCAGAGGACGCGGGCTGAAGACGCTGCTTCCGTCGGGAGCAGAGCACCTCGGCTCAGGCCCTCTCAGGGCGCGTCGAGGCCCGACTCGAACGTGCCTCGGAAACGATCGAAGAGCTCACCCATGTCCCATGGGCCCGGACTGAACATGGAGCGAAAGCGCCTGGGCCTCCGGTAGAGGTGGACTTCGAAGCCCCATCCTCCGACGATCTGACCTGAGATCCAGTCCGCCTCATCGCTGACCAGGTAGACCAACGCAGGCGGCACGTGGGCCGGGTCGAACTCACCCGTTCGCCATCGATCCTGGTCCGGCAGTTCCTCGAGAGGAATGCTTGCCGTCATCCGGGTGGCCGCTTGCGGGATGTAGACGTTCGCGGTTCCGCCTAACTCGCGAAGCGGTTCGACACAGCTGAAGGTCAGAGCGACGACGCCGGCCTTGGCGACGGCATACGCGAGGTGGCTTGCCTCCCCAAATAGCCCAGCGTCTGAGGAGAAGTTGACGAGCCGCCGGCCGGCGCCTTCGACATTCGTCCAGTGCGCGACGATCGCACGGCTCGTGTTCAGCGTTCCGGCCAAATGGACGCGAAGGGTGGCCTCCCAATCATCGAGCTCCAGGTCGAGGATCGAACCGCGGCGGATGATCCCGGCGACGTTGACGAGGATATCGACCCTCCCGAACTCGACAAGCGTCTCCGCGATGATCCCCTGTGCCTGCTCGGGATCGCCAACGTCCGCCGCCATCCCCCGACAGACGCCGTCCTCGGCACGGATCTCCGCTGCCGCCCCCTCTGCGACGCCGAGGTCGGTACCGGTACCGTCGAGAGCCGAGCCGAGATCGGCGATCATCACGGACGCGCCCTCGCGGGCCATTGCACCCGCGACCTGGCGACCGATGCCACGCCCGCCACCGGTGACGACGGCGACCTTGCCTTCGAGCCGCCGGAGATGCAGCGACTCCGACACGTTCGCATCGCCCTCGTTCGACTTGCCCGGCCATCTCACAACTGGCTTATCAGTGTGTTCAGCTTCCATCGCGCGTGCGGTCGTACAGCGTGCTCGGACGAAGGGCTATCGCGTCACCCATCTCAGAGCCGGAATGCGTGGCGGACGGCCTCGGCTGCTTCGGCAAGTGCCGCATTTGCCCGAGGCACGACCCCGGGCAACCTGAAGAAGCCGTGGATCATTCCTTCATAGCGAGTGATCACGGTCGGAACGCCAGCTGCTTCAAGTCGTCTTCCGTAGGCTTCGCCTTCATCCCGCAAGACGTCGTATTCGGCGGTGATGATGTGCGCCGGTGCTACTGACACGAGATCGGGAGCACGAAGGGGTGAGGCGTCGGCCTGAAACCAATCGCCGTCTGGCAGATACTGCTCCCAGAACCAGCGCATCGCATCCCGCGTCAGCCAGTAACCGTCGGCGAAGTCCGTGTATGACCCTGTATCGAGATCTGCATCACAAACCGGATAGACCATCAGCTGGAGGCTGAGCTCCAGCGACATGGCTCGTGCGCGCCGCGCAACCACCGCGCTCATGTTGCCACCCGCGCTATCACCGCCGACCGCGAGCGCACCCGGGAGCCCCCCGATCGATTCAGCGTTCTGATGGAGCCAACTGGTGACCGTCCAGGCATCGTCGAGCGCGGCGGGAAAAGGATGCTCCGGCGCAAGACGGTAATCAACCGAGACCACAATGCAACGAGACAGTCGGGCAAGAGTGGAACACACCCCATGGCAAGTCTCTAGGTCGCCCAACACCCAGCCGCCGCCGTGCATGTAGATCAGGATCGGAGCAGGATCCTTTACGGGCCTGTACACGCGTACTGGAACCGGTGCGGTCTCGTCCGGCACGACGTGATCCTCAAACGGGACGGCCTCGAATGCGCCGAAGAAGGAACCTGCGCTGGCACGCATTGCCGCCCGCTGCTCGTCGATTGGCTGCTCCCCGTACTTCGGGGCGCCTGCCTGTTCCAGCGTCGCCAGAAACGCCTGCACATGGGCATCTAAAGGCATGAAGTACCTCCAATTCGGTTGTCATCGGCAACGCATGCAGGCCAGGCCGCTGCGGCAAGCTCAGGGTGAGTTCCGGGCTATGGCACGCGCGAGTCTCGTGACGCCCTCGCGTAGCACGCCATCCTCGACACAAAGCGAGACGCGTACCCAACCCTCCCCTCGCGGTCCGAACGCGCTCCCTGGAACGACCGAGACCTGATCATCCTGCAGGAGCTTCCTGGCGAACGCGAGCGCGTCGCCTGAAGGCGAAATGTCGACCATCAAATAGAAGGCGCCACTAGGCCGAAAGTAGCCCACCCCGGCAGCATCAAGTAACGAGGCGGCGAGATCGCGGCGCTCGCGGTAGGCATCGCGCATCTCCCCCACGCAGCTCTGTGGCCCGGCCAGGGCAGCCTCGCCTGCCTTCTGGGAGATACTCGAGGCGTTCCCGACGACCGGCTCCTGCGCCTTCGCGAGTTCGGCGGCGACACCCGGCGGAGCAACCACGTACCCGAGCCGCCAGCCTGTCATCGCGTAGGTCTTCGAGAAGCTGAACACGGTGAGGATGCGATCCGGATCCCCGACCGTTGCGGCGCTCACGTGCTCGCCCTCGAACACGATCTCGTCGTAACACTCGTCCGAGATCACCCAGAGGTCTTTCCGGCGGGCGAATTCGAGCACGTCGGTCAGGATCTTGGCGTCGAAGACCCCGCCGGTCGGGTTGCCGGGCGACGTGAGGACGATGACTTTGGATCGATCGCTGATGCGCGATTCGAGTGCATCGAGATCGGGTGTCCAGCCGCGACGGGGATCCAGCGGGTAGAAGACGGGCTTTGCTTTGAGCATGTGCGCCATCGGTGGGTAGGCCGCCCAGCCTGGGTCGGGCAGGAGGATCTCGTCCCCGGAATCGAGTAGCACAAGCATGCTCGTGAAGAGACCGCCGCAGCCGCCGGTCGTGACGACGACTTGCTCCTCCGTAACGTCGAGGCCATTGCGAGCTCGAACCTTGGCGGCGATCGCGTCGCGGAGCGTCACCAATCCGCCGGACGGCGTGTACTTCGTGAAGCCATCAATCGCGGCCTGGGTGACGGCCTCGATGATGTGCGGCGGCGTATTGAAGCTCGGGTCGCCAATCCCGAGATTGAGCACGTCGGGAACGAGCCGCGCCAGGTCCGCCATCTCACGGATGCCGGAGTGGGGTGTGTTGGCAACAGTCGAGGCTAGGCGAGCCATGCTTGGCGGCTCAGTGATCCTGGCCCGGTGATCGGCGGTGGAATGTACACGTGCTCTTTCGCGATCCAGAACGTGCCCGTCGGCTTCGCGTAGTTGGGGAGGTCATTCCAGGCGGTCTCCTCCTCGGGAGATCCCATCGCCTCGTCGAGTGCCTCCTCGCTATCCCACCACAGCTCGACAAACCCGTCCACGTCGAGATCCCCATGGAACTTGCGTACGACCTCGGAAACGACGTAGCCGCGGATGCCCGGTGCCTTCGCGGTGATGGGCGCGTGAACATCACGCCAGTAACGGAAGAACTCCTCCGTCGTAAAGTCGTCTCTCTTGTACGCGGTACCGATCATCTTGATCATGAGATCACTCCAGAAGTCGTGGATTTGAGCGGGTCGGCGATGAATCGTGGCTGACGGCGGGGGCGTCCCGGACCTTTGCAGGAGCCCGTGTGCAGAGGCGCTGCGCCTGGCTTGTTCACTGTCAAGCTTCTTGCGGCCGCCGTCAAGAGTTGACAGCCGGCTCTGACTTCTGATCGAGGTCGCCCTCGAGGAACCGAGCCGCCGCCACGGCGTACATCTGAGACGCCTGGAGAAGTGCTCGAAGCGGCACCGACTCGTTCGGTGCGTGGGCACGGGAGAGGAAACCCGGCCCGAACGCAGCAACCGTCGGAATCCCCGCAGTGAGCTGGAAATGAGTCGCGTCTGTCGCGCCTGGAAACGCGCCCAATTCGGGCTCCTCGCCGAGGACGAGCTCGGCGGCCTCCCTGAGGGCGCCCACGATCGGCTCGCCGGCCCCGATCTCGGTCGCCGGATGCCATACCTCGAAGATGAGTTCTGCATCGAGGCCCGGCTCCTCTGCCATGGCCTGCGCGAGGAACTTCTCAAGATCAGAGACCATCTGCTCCTTCGACATCCCGGGAAGTGTCCGGACGTCACAGGCGAACTCGGCCTCGCCTGGATACACGCCGTAGTAGATACCTGCCTGCGCGGTCACGCCGACGTTCACGGTCGGCCCGAGACCACCAAGCGGATGGCCGCCGTAGGTGAGCGCATCCTTCAACTCCCGGTGCATCCGATCGACGAGCCGGGACATCATCACGGTCGCGTTCACGGCCGGAAGCCGATCGGAGACGCTCGAGTGCATCTGCGTGCCGCGAACACGAATCTTGAACAGCGCTGCGCCACGCGAGATCAGGTCGATCGCCTCCCACTCCCGCACCACGCCGCAGGGCTCCCCGATCACGGCAGCATCCGCCTGGAGCAACCCCGACTCGGCGAGCCACTCGCGAGCCAAGCATCGATCCGGCCTCCTCATCGGCGGTGAAGACAAGCGAGAGCGAGCCCTCCGACAGACCGATCTCCCGGAGCGCGGCGGCCGCATAGACCATCGCTGCGACCGCAGCCTTCATGTCGCCGGAGCCGAGCCCGATCAGCTCACCGTCTCGGACGACCGGGTCGAAGGGGTCCGTGTCCCAGAGATCGAGATCGCCCGGGGGCTTCGTGTCGAGGTGGCCGCTCAAGATCAGCGTGCGCCCTGGAACACGGCCGTCCACCCTGGCGATCAGGTTGGGGCGCTTGCCTTCCGCCGAGACTTCCCGAACGTCGTCGATACCGAGCGCCGCCAGACGCGATCGCACGACCGCCGCGACGCCGCGCTCGTCACCGGGTGGGTTGACGCTCGGCGTCGCGATCAGCTCACGGGCGAACTCGATGAGCTCCGCCTCCACGGCAGCAAGAGCCGAGAGCAGCCGGTCGCTGGCAGTCACCGGGGCGCAGCCGCGAGCGCGTCGACCATGTGGGAGATCCTCGCGATCCCCTCACAAACGACCGGCGATTCGAGCGCGAGCGAGATCCGGACCGAGCCCTCGCCGGCGGGCCCGAAGACGCTCCCCGGCGCCACGGCGACACCGGCCTCGTCGAGAAGCCGGAGCGTGAAATCCATCGAGCTCATGCCGGCTGCCGAGACGTCCACGAGCATGTAGAAGGTGCCCTGCGTCCTGAAAGCGCGCATCCCGCGGCTCTCGATCGTCTCCCAGGCCCGGTCGCGCCGCTCGCGGTACGCGTCTCGCATCTCATCGACGACGGCCTTCGGCCCGCGGAGAGCAGCCTCGGCCGCCTTCTGCGAGATCACGCTCGGGCACGAGACCTCCGGCTCCTGCAGCTTGCGGAGCAGGTCGGCAAGCGCCGGGGAGGCGACGCAGTAGCCGAGTCGCCACCCCGTCATCGCGTAGACCTTGGAGAAGCTGTAGACCGAGATGACCCTCCCGTCTTCGTCGAAGGAGGCTGCCGCCGTATGGCCAAGGCCGCGGTCGAGGATCATCTCGTCGTACACCTCGTCCGAGATCAGGAAGAAGTCGTGGCGGCGCGCGAGCTCCACGAGCTCGGCGACCAGGCCGGCGGGGAAGACCGCTCCCGTCGGATTGCTCGGACTGTTCACGAACATCGCTTTCGTCCGCGGAGTTACGAGGGAAGAAAGCCGCTCGAAGTCAGGAAGATAAGCCTCCTCCACGCGAAGCTCGTAGAAGACCGGCACCCCGCCGAGAAGCGTCACCATCTCGTCCATGTTCGGGAATCCCGGCGTAGGCAATAGAACCTCATCCCCTGGCTCGAGAAGCGCGAGATAGATGGAGAAGAGCGCGTTCATCCCGCCGGGCGTCACGACGATCTGATCAGCGCCGACCTGATACCCGTCGACCGAGGCAAGCTTGGCAGCGAGCAGCTCGCGGAGACTCGCCAGCCCGCCGTTCGGCGTGTAGCCGGTGAAGCCCGCCCGGGCCGCCTCGAGCGCCCCGTCGACGATGTGGTCCGGGGTACGGAAGCTCGGCTCGCCGATCTCGAGACGGATCGCATCGGGTCTTCGGTTTGCCGCGTCGAAGACCTCGCGGATCGTCGAGCGCCGGGCGGCGACGGCGCGCGCGGCGAAAGCTTTCACGACCCTCCCCGGCCTCCGGCCTTCGCCTCGAGGTCGGGTCGCTGCCCGGGATCGAAGTAGCGCCGGTGCCAGTCGACGCCCTGGAAGGTCGTGAGCTTCCCGTCGCGCGGGACGAGTTTGACCAGGTATCGCTCCCATTCGTACGAACGAGCAAGCGCGGACGGCCCGTCCGGCCCCACGTAACGCAGCGCCATCTGATTCGCGACGTCCACCCACTGCGAGCCCTCGGCCGCCACCGGTCCCTCGACGACCTCTGCCACGCACTGAGCGAGGACCTTCCGGTTGCCTCCGTCCGGCGGGATCTCCTTCTCCTCGATGCAGATCGCGCACCGCGGCTCGCGAATCAGATCGTGCACCCACGCGGATCGCTTACGACCCACCGCGTAGAAGCACTCACCGTCCCAGTGGTACCAGACCGGGACGACCGATGGCCATCCGTCCTCCTTGGTGAAGCCGATCTTGATCAGCCATCGCCCCAGGAGGAACTCCTCGAGCTCGGTTCTCGCGAGCGGCCCCGACGCAGACGCGTCGTACCACTTCCGCTTCTCAATCGCCTGCTGAACGTCGGACTCCACGGACGAACCTCCTATCTAGACGGTCTGCCGCCGGCGCGAAACGATTCGCACGACGGCATCGACGATCTCCTCGTGCTGGGGCACGACGGCGCGCTCGAGGGGTGGACTGAACGGAATATGGGACGACCGGGCGCCGACCCGCATGACCGGTGCCTCGAGCTCGTCGAAGAGCTCCTCGGTTATCCGGGCGGCGACCTCCGCGCCGAACCCACCGGCCACCCATGCCTCGTGACACACGACCGCCCGATGGGTCCGTCGAACCGAGTCGGTGATCGTCTCGAGATCCAGCGGAACGAGCGTTCGCAGATCGATCAGCTCGACCTCGATCCCGTGCTCGGCGGCCAGCTCCTGTGCGGCGCGCTCTGCATGACGCGCCATGATCGAGTACGCGATGATCGTGACGTCGTTCCCGTGCCGCCGAACCTCCGCACGGCCGAGCGGGACCTCGACCGCCCCCTCGGGAACGTCGCCCCGCATCGAACCGATCTTCTTGTTCTCGAGGTAGACGACGGGGTCGTCATCGGCGATTGCCGCCGTGAGTAGCCCCTTCGCGTCGGCCGGCGTCGACGGGGCGACGACCTTGAGGCCCGGAATGTGTGCGAACAGCGCCTCGAGGCTCTCGGAATGCTGCGCCGACGACGACCGAAGTGTGCCGTCGGAAGCCCTGAGCACCATCGGAACGCTTACCTGGCCACCAAACATGTAGCGGAGTTTCGCCGCCTGATTGACGATCTCGTCCATCGCGCCCATGGTGAACTCGACGAAGCTCATCGATGCGACGGGGCGCAGGCCCGTGACCGCCGCTCCGACGCTGGCCGCGACGATGATCGCTTCCGAGATCGGGGTATCGATGACGCGATCCGATCCGAACTCGTCGCGAAGCCCGCGAAACTGGCCGAAGCTCCCGCCCCAACCGATGTCCTCGCCGATGACGATGACCCGGTCGTCGCGCCGCATCGCATCCTGCATGGCCTCGAGCGTTGCCTGGCCGAAGGAGATCTCACGCGTCAAGGTGTGAACACCCCCTGGAGCGCGCTGCCGGCATCCGGGTAGGCGCTCTCCTCTGCGAATCGCTCCGCATCGTCGACTTCGGCGAGGGCATCGCTCCAGACGCGCGCACGCGTCTCGGCGTCGAGCGCGCCCTCCGAGAGCAAGCGCGCTTCGAGCCGTGGGATCGGGTCCTTCTCCCTCCAGGCGGCGACCTCGTCCTTCGTCCTGTACTCCTCGGCATCTCCGACGAAGTGTCCGCCGAACCGATACGTCTCGAGGTTGAGGAAGGTGGGGCCCTCCCCGCCACGCGCTGCCTCGACCGCCTCCGACGCTGCCTGCACGACAGCGCCGGCGTCGTTGCCGTCGACGGTGACGCCTGCCATTCCGTAGCCGTCGGCCCGACGAGCGAGATCTTCCACCGAGGTCGTCCGCTCGAACCCCGTGTATTGGGCAAAGCGATTGTTCTCGCAGGCGAAGATCACCGGAAGTCGCTTGACCATCGCGAAGTTGGCAGCCTCGTGAAACATGCCCTTGTTGATTCCCCCGTCACCGAAGAACGACACGGCGACCTGTCCGGAGCGCCGGTAGAGGGCAGAGAGGGCAGCTCCGGTCGCGAGGCCGCAGCCAGCTGCCACGATCCCGTTCGCCCCCAGCATCCCGAGGCCGAAGTCTGCGACGTGCATCGAGCCGCCCCGCCCGCGGCACACGCCCGTCTCTTTCCCGTAGAGCTCGGCCATGAGCCGGTCGAGACTGACGCCTTTCGCGATCGCGTGCCCATGCCCCCGGTGGGTCGACGTGATGTAGTCGTCCCTGCGCAGGGCCGCGCAGACCCCTGCCGCGACCGCTTCTTCGCCGAGATAGACATGAACGAAACCCGGGAGCTTGCGTGCAAGAAAGAGCTGCTGCACGCGGTCTTCGAAGACGCGGATCCGAACCATCACGCGGTGGATTGAGCGGAGATCGCCCGTCATTGAGCCGTGTACCCCCCGTCGACCGTCAGAACGTGGCCGGTGACCATGGACGACGCATCCGAGGCAAGAAACAGCGCCGCCCCAACGATCTCCTGCGGCTCGCCGAAACGACCGAGTGGAATCCGGGCGAGCATCGCCGGGTAGAGATCCGGCTCGGCCTCGCGCTGCTGGGCGACAACCGGCGTCTCGAACGTGCACGGTGCGATCGCGTTCACTCTCACCCCGCGCCCGGCCCACTCGACGGCGAGTGTCCGGGTGAGCTGAACGACACCCGCCTTCGAGACCTGGTAGCCGACGCTGCCAGCGTAACCGACAAGCCCACCGATCGAGGCGACGTTGACGATCGAGCCACCGCCGGCCGCGAGCATATGCCGGCCCACCAGCTGGCAGCAGCTGAACGTCCCTGTGAGATTCACCGCGAGAACGCGGTGCCACAAGTCGGACGGGTAGTCCTCCGCGACGCCGCGCGCACCGATCCCGGCACTGGACACGAGGATGTCGATCCGGCCAACTGCCTCGACGGCCTGCTCGACCATCGCCTCCACCTGGTCACGGTCTGTCACGTCAACCTCGAGCGGAAGCGAACGGCCCGGGCCAACCTCGCTGGATACGCCGCCAAGATCTGATCCCGGTAGGTCTGCGACAACAACGAAGGCGCCTGCGTCGGCAAGCCCGAGCGCAATCGCTTTCCCGAGCCCGCTGGCCGCACCGGTAACGACGGCTGTCCGGCCTTCGAGCGAGAAGAGGGCGGGGACGCCCGTCATCCCGCGGGACTATATACTCTTCAATGCCCGCATGAAAAACGATTTTCCTGAGGGTTAGGACGGCGATGGAGACCTCCGAGCTCTGTGCCCGGTATCGCAAGCTGTACATGCCGGCGGTCTGCGATTCGCTCTACGCGCTTGGCTTGCCGGAGCGCGTTCTCCCGACCTCGCTCCGGCCGCTCTTCTCCGAGCAACGAATCGTCGGGCGGGCGTTTACGGTCAGCGGCCGCGCAATCGACCCGGCCCTCGGATGGGACGAGGGCATCGAGCGGATCACCTCGTACCTCGAGATGTTCGAGCGCCTCGAGCCCGACTCGCTGCTGGTGCACGTCAACGGCGATAGCCCGGTGGGTCATTTCGGTGAGCTGACGGCGAACTCGGCCAGACAGCATGGTTGCGTGGGCTGTGTCCTCGACGGCAACCTCAGAGATATCGAGGGCCTTCGCGAGATCGGCTTCCAGGTCTTCTACCGTGATCTCTCGCCACTCAATGCAATCGGGCGCTGGGAGATGGCGTGCTCCCAGGAGCCGGTTGCGATCGGCGGCGTCACCGTCAACGCCGGTGACATCGTCATCGGCGAGTTCGACGGTGTCCTCATCGTCCCGGCGGAGGATGCCGAACGCGTCCTCGTCAAGGCGGAGGAGATCGTCGGCGCGGAAAGCCGCGTCCGCGAGGAGATGAGGGCGGGAACGCCTCCACTCGAAGGCCTTCGCCATCACGGCCACATCTGATGGCGATGCCGATCCTCGTTCCGCAACTGGGACTTGTCGAGGAGATCGTCGTGCTCGAATGGTTGCGGGCCGACGGTGACGCCGTGTCGGCGGGTGACCCAATCGTCCTGGTGGAGACCGAGAAGACCCAGACAGAGGTAGAGGCTCCCACACAGGGGATCCTGCGGATCGCGGTACAGGCCGGCCCGAACCTGATCGCAATCGAGACCGTCCTCGGCCAGGTCGAATGAAACTGGCAGACCGGATCCATCTGGTGGGGTCGGGCACGATGGGCTTCGACCTGACCGATCCGTACGACTGTCACGTCTTCCTCATCGACGCAGGCGACGAACTCGTGCTCATTGATGCCGGGGCCGGGACGGGGGCTGAGGCGATCATCGAGAACGTCCGAGCAGACGGCTTCGACCCGGGCCGGATCCGTACGCTCGTCCTCACCCACGCCCATGTCGACCACGCTGGTGGCGCCGGGGCGATCACGCGCATGCTCGACCGGCCGGCCGTGCTCTGCTCCGGCGCGATCGCCGGGTTCGTGCAGAACGCAGAAGAACAGGGGGTGAGCCTCGACGTCGCCAGAAAGGCGGGCTTCTATCCGCCCGACTACGTACTCGAGCCCTGCGGGGTCGATCGCGAACTGTCCGACGGCGACCGGATCGAGGTCGGCGATCTTGGCTTCGAGGTCATCGAGACACCCGGTCACGCCGACGGCCACATCTCGCTTCTTCTCGATCGGGAGGAGCGGCGAACGCTGATCTCCGGAGACGTCATCTTCTTCGGCGGGACTATCCTTCTCCAGAACACCTGGGACTGCCGGCTGCCTGAGCACATCCGCTCGCTGCGCCGGCTCCGAGAGCTGGAGATCACTGCGCTGCTTCCGTCCCATCTCACGCTCTCGCTTCAGAACGGGCAGCGCCACATCGAGCGCGCCAACGAGGCGCTCGACCGGTTGCTCGTGCCGAATCAGATGGTCTCGGCCTGGTGACGCCCCTCCGCCCGGGCTAGGCCAGGGCCTCGAAGCGTGGCCTGCTCACGGAGGAAGCCGCCGATCTTGTCGAGGACGTTCACCCTTCGCTCCGCAGCGAGGGCAGTGCCCCGAGCCGACGTGGGGAAGCTGATCGCCACCTGCCATCCGATTGCTGACCGCTGCAGCGCAAGTGCGTCGTCTCTGTCCGGGTCGGCGGCCCCGTAGAGCATCAGACGGGAGAGCCCGCCCCCACGCAGTTCCATCGGGTCCGCCCCGTCGAGAGGGCCCGGTGAAAACAAGACCAGTGAGTCGGGGAGTTCGAATGCCTCCTCCTCCCGGGCCCGCTCCACGGCGCGGAGCGCGAGAACGGCACCGTAGCCCGCAGCGACGACGCAGACGTGTCGCGCACCGCCACGGCGCGCGAGCGTCACGCCCAGGTCGACGTCGAGCTCCCCACGTGCGGGCACCCACGGGTCGGGGCCGTCGGATCCACCGTGGCCGCGCAGGTCGAGAGCGAGCACGGTCCAGCCGCTGCCGACGAAGCCGGGGCGAATCGGCAGCCACGCGTCGATGTCCTCGCCGACGTCGTGGACGAGCACAACCCACGTGCCGTCGCCCCGGACGCGCTCGCCACGAAGGGTGAACCCGTCAGCCGTCGTTGCCAGAACGGCTTCGACTGTCATCTCTCTCAGCTGCGATCGGCTCGTAGTTGAAGCACGCGACACGATGATCCGGGCGCCCCGCGATGCCCTCGAGCGGCGGCACCTCCAAGCGGCAGCGGTCGATCACTCGGAAGCAGCGGCTCGCGAAGCGGCATGCCTCGGGTGGATCGACGGCGCTCGGAACGTCGCCTTCGAGCTTGATCCTCTTCTTGAACCGGCGCCGGGAGAGCGTCGGAACGGAGGAGAGAAGCGCCTGCGTGTACGGGTGCAGCGGGTTCTCGAAGATCTCCGCCGCAGGGCCCGTCTCGACGACCTTCCCGAGGTACATGACCGCCACGCGGTCGGCGACGTGCCGGACGACTGACATGTCGTGCGAGATGAAGAGATACGTGAGACCGAAGCGCTCCTGCAGATCGGACAGGAGATTCAGGATCACGCTCTGCACCGAGACGTCGAGGGCGCTGACCGGCTCGTCGGCGATCAGGAACGTCGGGTCGACGGCGAGGGCGCGCGCGATCGAGATGCGCTGACGCTGCCCGCCCGAGAACTCGTGCGGGAACCGGCCGGCGGCGTCGGGCGAGAGCTCGACGAGATCGAGGACCTCGCGCACGCGGGCCGCCCGCTCGGTTTTCGTCATCCCCTCGCGGGACATCCCCTCGGACACGATCGCGTCGACCTTCATCCGAGGGTCGAGCGAGCCGTAGGGATCCTGAAAGACGAGCTGCGCCTGGCGTCGCAGGCTGCGCAGCTCGTCCTTCGACGCGTTCAGCACGTCAAGCCCCTGGAAGCGCACGCTGCCCTCGTCGGCCCGGATCAGCCTCAGGATCAGGCGTGCGAGCGTGCTCTTCCCGCAGCCGCTCTCGCCGACCAGTGCGACGGTCTCACCTTTCCTGACGTCGAGGTCGACCCCTGCGACGGCGTGCAGGAAGCTCGTCGGACGACCGAAGAAGTCCCGCGCGACCGCGAACCTCTTCTCGAGGCCCCGGACCTCAAGCAGTGGCTCACCGAGCTGTGCCAACGAACCGGGTCGGGTTGTAGCAGCGGAGCGTTCGGCCCCCGTCGAGCCTCTCGAGCTCGGGATGCTCCTCGACGCATCGGGGGATACGGTTCGGGCAGCGCGGCGCGAACCGGCACCCCGGCGGCAGGGCCGCCAGCTCCGGCACGCGGCCCAGGATGACCGGGAGACGTTGCCCGGGATCGGCCAGGTCGGGCATGCTGAGCATCAGCCCCTGGGTGTACGGATGCCGGGGATCGTCGAACACCGCGGCTACGGTGTCGGCCTCGACGATCTCTCCCGCGTACATCACGGCGACGCGGTCGGCGATCTCGTACACGACCCCGAGGTTGTGCGTGATCAGGATCACGCTCATCCCGAGGTCGGCGCGCAGACCGGCCAGGAGGTCGAGGATCTGAGCCTGGATCGTGACGTCGAGGGCGGTCGTCGGCTCGTCCGCGATGAGCAGCTTGGGCTCGAGCAGGAGCGCCGTCGCGATCATCACGCGCTGGCGCATGCCGCCGGAGAACTGGTGCGGATAGTCGCCGAAACGCGTCGCCGCCCGCGGGATCCCGACGCGCTCGAGCATCTCGATCGCCCGGACCCTGGCCTCCTTCTTCGTCCCCGCTCCGTGCGCGAGGATCGTCTCGGTCATCTGGCTGCCGATCGTGAAGGACGGGTCGAGGCTCGTCATCGGCTCCTGGAAGACCATCGCGATGTCCTTGCCACGCACGCCTCTCATCTCGCGCTCCGAGAGCGCGACCAGGTCGCGCCCTTCGAGAAGTGCGCGCCCTGCCTTGATCTCTGCCGCCGCGGGAAGCAGGCGCAACAGGCTGAGCACGGTCATCGTCTTGCCGCAGCCGCTCTCGCCGACGAGGCCCATGATCTCGCCGCGCCGGACCGCGAACGACACCCCGTCGACCGCCGCGAACGAGCCACGCCGGCGCCGAATCTCGGTCGTCAACCCCTCGACGACGAGCATGTCCGTCGGAGACGGAGCGAACACGGCGGAGGCAGTCCCGGTTGGGTCCGCGCCGGCCATCAGTACCGCCGTAGCTTCGGGTCGAAGATGTCGCGCAGGCCGTCCCCGAGCGAGTTCAGCCCGAGCACGATCAGAGCGATCATCATTCCGGGAATCACCGCGGGCCAGAACGACACGGTCCAGTAGTTGCGCCCCTCCGCGACCATCGCGCCCAGGCTCGGGGTCGGCGGCTGGGCGCCGAGATTGATGAACGAGAAGCCTGCCTCGGCGATCACGGTCCAGGCGACGTAGTACGAGGCCATCACGAGCACGGTTCCCATCACGTTCGGGACCATGTGCCGCATCAGGATCCGCCAATCGGGAACCCCGAGCATCCGCGCCGCCTCGACGAACTCTCGCTCGGACAGCGTTTTGACCTGCGCGCGAATGATCCGCGCGAAGCCGGCCCAGAGGATGACCACGACGGCGATCACGACTCCCTTGAGCCCCTTGCCGATCATGCCCGCGACGATCACGGCAACGAGGAGGAGCGGGAACGCCCAGGTCAGATCGATCAGGCCGGAGATCGCGGTGTCCCTCCTGCCGCCGTAGTAGCCCGCGAGCGACCCGAACGCGAGGCCGATCACGATCACGACTGCCGTCACTCCGACGCCGATCAAGACCGCGATCCCGACCCCGCCGATCGTGCGCCACATCAGGTCCCGCCCGTACTGGTCGGTGCCGAGGAGGTGCGAGCTGCTGGGAGGCTGCAGCGCCTCGGCGAGACGCTGCTCCTCCCAGAGGTGATGGAGGCTCGGCGTGAGCAGGATCACCGCCCCGGCGAGACCGACGAGCAGGAAGAAGATCGTCAGGACGAGCCCGACGAGCGCCAGCTTGTTCGCCTTCAGCAGCGTGAACGCGTCCCGCAGGCGCCCCTCCTGACCCGCGGGGACGTTCTCGACGCCGGCGAGATCGACGACTGGCTCGCTAGTCGTCATCAGGTAACCCTCGCCCGATCACGGACGCGCGGGTCGACCAGCTGGTGAGCCACGTCCGCGAGGAAGTTCGAGAAGATCACGATCGCCGTGAACAGGAGCGCCAGCGTCTGGGCGAGCGCGTAGTCACGATTCGTGATCGAGTCGACGAACTGGAACCCGAGCCCCTCGTAGCGGAAGATCACCTCGACGATCAGCGTGTAGCCGAGGACGAGCGGGATCGTCACGCCGGCAAGCGCGATCACCGGCACGACCGCGTTGCGGAGCGAGTGGATCCAGAGGATCCGCTTCGAGGACAGACCCTTCGCGTTCAGCGTTCGGACGTAGTCCTTCGAGAGCTCCTCCAGGGTCGAAGAGCGCATCAGGCGCATGTTCACGGCCATCGACTCCATCGCGAGCACGACCGCGGGCAGGACGAGATGCTTGAAGCCTCCGGGCCCTGCCGGCGGCAGCCAGCCGAGCTTCACCGAGAACAGCTGGATCAGCAGCACCGCGAGGAAGAAGTTCGGGATCCCCATCCCGAGCACCGCCACGAAGCGCGCTGCCTGATCGGACGGCCTGTTGCGGCTCCAGGCCGCAATCAGGCCTAACGGGATCGCGAGCGCGTAGACGATCACGAGCGCGGACAGGCCGAGCTTCAGGGTCTTCGCGCCCGCGTCTTTGATCAGGTCCGTGATCTTCGCGCCGCTGACGAGCGAGCTGCCCGGGTCGCCGGTGACCACGTTCTTGATGAAGATGAAGTACTGCGTGGCCAGCGGCTCGTTCAGACCGAGGCGCTCCCTGACCTCGCTGACCAGCTGCTGGCCTCCGGTCACGCTCACGATCGACCCGGTGACGTCGCCGGGGGCGACCCGCAGACCGTAGAAGATCAGGATCGAGGCGATCAGGAGCAGCAGCAGCGCATACAGGAAGCGGCGGAGGATGAACTTGGCCATCGGAACGCAAGGTGGTGGGCGGCCTCACGGCCGCCCACCACCGTCAGCACGAGGTCAGGACGCGATCCAGACGTCGTTGTAGAGCGGGTAGAGCATCGACTGGAACGGCGCGTAGCCCATCACGTTCTTCTGGGCGACCCAGACGTCGTTGCGGGTCAGGATCGGGATCTCGGGCAGCTGCTCGGCCCAGGCGAGCTGGAACGCGCGCGCAGCCGCCTCGAGCGTCTCGATGTCCGGCGCGGTCTGCCACTGCTCCACCGCCGCTGCGATATCGGGCAGGTCGCCGTTGAAGGCCTTGCTCGGGAAGGCCTGGAAGTAGATCAGCAGGTCGACCGGCGACGACCAGAGCCACTCGAACGTCCAGGCGTCGACCGTGTCCGCCTTCTCGGGGGCGCCGGCCGCCGCGACGATCCCGAAGTACTCCGCGGCGTCGGGGACGTTCAGCTTCATCTCGACACCGACGTCGGCGAGCATCGGAACGATCGCCTGGTCGATCGCCGCGGTCGTCGGCTGGTAGAGGTCGTTGCTGGTGACGGTGAAGGAGAGCTTCTGTCCACCCTTCTCGCGGATCCCGCCAGCCCCCTCGGTCCAACCGGCGCCGTCGAGCAGCGACTTCGCCTGCTCGGGATCGAACTGGTTGAACTGCTCGACGCCGGAGTCGTACCACTTGTAGTTCGACGCGATCGGCCCGTAGGTGGCAACCGCCTGACCGAAGAAGATCGAGTCCACGAGCGCCTGGCGGTCGATCGCCATGGAGATGGCCTGCCGGACGTTGACGTCGTCGAAGCCGTACTTCGTCTGCCCGTGGTTTAGCCCCAGGAAGTAGTTCGAGAGGCTCGGGAAGCTCGTGACAACGAGGTCCGAGTTGGCCTGCAGCCTCTCCGTATCCTGCGGCGCCGGGTTCTTCACGACGTTGACCGTTCCGCCCTCGATCTCGTTTGCACGCTGCCCGGCCTCGAGGATCGGCACCCACTTGACCGAGTCGAGATAGGCGGGGCCCGGGTTCGTGACGTACGGGATGTTCGTGCCCGGATACTCGTCCCAGCGGTTCACGACGACCTCGGTGCCCGGCTGGTAGCTCGAGAACGTAAAGGGCCCGGTGCCGTCGGCACCGGCGGTGCCGTAGGTTCCGTCCGGTGCGACCCCGAGCTTCCTCCGCGTGACGAGATTCACGATCACCGAGTTCTCGGTCGCGAGCGTCTCCGGGAACGCCGTGAACGGCGCCTTCATCGTGACGACGACGGTCGTCGGGTCGGACGCCGTTGCGTTTTCGACCGTCGGCCAGAAGATCGAGTTCTGCCCGGGCCCGTCCGCGTTCTTGGGCTTCTCGGTGCCATCGCTCCGGAAGGCGTTGAAGTTTTCCGCGACCATCTGCGCGTCGACCGCTGCTCCCGAATGGAACACGCGACCCGCTGGGAGCGTGAACGTCCACGTGAGCAGATCGTCGGAGACAGTCCACGAGTCGAAGAGCGCCGGCTGGTAGGCTCCGTCCGCGTCGCGCACGAGCGGGAACTCGTACAGCGCGACGAACGCCGGGTCGTCCCAGGTCGTTAAACACCGGGTCCAGCACTGCGAAGTCGCGGTCGTAGCCCTCGATCAGCGTCCCGCCCTTGACGGGCTCGGCGGCCGCCCCGGTCGTGGCCGCTGCCGTGCTCTCGCCCCCGCCTGCCGTATCCGCCGCGGTATCTGCGCTGCTTCCGCCGCCCCCGCAGGCCGCGAGTAGAGCTCCGGCTGCGCCCAGGGAGATCCCGAACGCCGCGGATCGCTGGAAGAACGCGCGCCTGCTGATCCGGCGGGCCGTGTACTCCTCGATCAGGTTCTCGATTCTGTCCGGATCCTCGTGCTGGCTCACCTCACTGCCCTCCTCGCGTTCCCGCATGTCAATGTTCCCTTCAGACGCTCATCGGCCGTTGTTGTTGGAGCAATGGAAAACCGGGCGGTGGGAAAATCGTTTTTCTTCTCGGGAGGGCATCATCTCGTCCAGCCAACGGTGTGTCAAGGCCCCGGGGGACCGGTCGACGCGCGGCTGACGAGAACCGGCGCTGTCCGGGCGACGACGCTGCGCGGATGCTCTCCGTCCACGATCCGCAGGAGAGCATGCACGCCCGCCTCGGCCATCTCATCGAGTGGCATGTGAACTGTCGTGAGCGGCGGGTCGAGGTACCGTGCGATCGGCGACTCACTGAAGGACATCATCGAAATATCCTCGGGTAGCCGGAGGGCACTCTGCCGCACAGCGGCAAGTGCGGGGACAGCTCCAGTCGGACTCCAGACGATCAGAGCAGTCGGTCGCGGGCGCCGCCCGAGCAGATCTTCGGTCGCTCGAAAGACCGCTTCAGCCTCGATCGCACACGGTCGGACGAACTCCGACCGAATCGGAAGACCAGCCGCGCGCATGCCGGCTCGGAATCCGGCGAGGCGCCTGCTTGCTGGGTCGATTCTCACCGGACCCGCCACGTAGCCGATCTGCGTATGTCCGAGCCCGACCAGATGGTCAACGGCCATCCGCATGCCCCGAGCGTCATCGACGCTCGCACTGGGCCCCGCGCCACGAACACGACGGTGGAGAAGGACGAACGGGAGGCCTTCCTGTCTCAGCTCCCGCACGAACTTGTCATTCACGAGAATGCTCGCGATGAGGAGTCCATCCACGCGACGCTCGTAGAGAAGACGACTATAGGCCTCTCCCCGACCCACGAAGTCGGCGGTGTCGGCTATCAACGTCAGGTATCCGGCGGCGGCCGCCGCGCGCTCCACTGCGATGAGGATCTCTGCGTTGTCGTAGTAGAACGAGAGATTGATGATGATCCCGATGGTCATCGTGCGGGAGAGCCGGAGGCCACGGGCCATCGCATTGGGCCGGTAGTTCAGGGTTTCCGCAGCGTGGAGGATCCGTTCCCGCGTCTCGGGCCGGATCGAGACGGTCGGGTCGCCGTTCAGGACACGCGAGGCGATGGACGTGCCAACGCCCGCCAGGTTGGCAACGTCCGCGAGCCGGACAGCCCTACCGGTTGTCGCCATTGGCCGGTGAGGGCCAGCTGCTAGAACCCGAGCCCGGCAGACGCGTGAAGGTGGAATGCCATGCGCGCAGTTTCGTGGATCTCCCACCGGGTCTTGATGCCCTCGGGGACACCGTTGCACTGCTTCCCGTCGCCGGAGTGGTGGGCCGTCTGCTGAGCCATCGAAACTCCTTTCCCTCCTTACCTGAGGAGGTCCCTCGGAAGACCGATTCGATTGAACTCGCGCGCGGCCACCTCGGCATGCCTACGACCATCTCGGAGCGAGATCATGTGGTGGCCAGGGAGCAAGGCGTCGAACTCGAGCTCAGCGATCCTGTTACACGACGCAGCGTACTGCTGCAGGTTCGAGTCGGGAACGTTCTGAAGAATGATTGCCCCACCCCAGAAGACGCAATCCGACGAGAACAGATAGGTGCGGTCACGACCTTCGAGACGCAGGCAGTAGTGCCCGTTGCAATGACCGGGCGTCGCGATCGTCTGGAGCTCGAGCTCGCCCACTGGAATGCGGAGGTTGTCCCCGAACTCCACGTCGACGTCGGCCGGCTCCCACTCGTAGTCGGCCGGGTAGAAACCGAAGGTCTTTGCCCAGTTGAGTCCGATCTGATCTGCGTCCGCGATCCGGATCGTCGGGGCTGCTTCGACCCCTGCGTACAACGCCCCTCCCGTTGCGCGCTTCATCGGGGCAGCACCGCCGGCGTGATCCGCGTGGTAATGGGTGATGAAGATCTTGCCGATCCTGGACGGGTCAAAGCCGTCCCCCCGGATCTTCTCGAGGATCTCGTCCGTTCCCGGGCCGAACCCTGCATCGATCAGGGCGAGTTCGTCGCCCCCGTCGATCAGATACGTGTGGCAGTCGAGCCGATGGGTGAGATTGAACCCGTAGTCCCCGCCGCCGACGAGGTAAACATCGTCGGTGAGCTTCACGACGGGGGAACCGAGTAGACGTGTGCGGTCAGACCACCATCGACCACCAGGTTGACGCCCGTGATGTAGGAGGCGTCGTCGGATGCGAGGAACGAGAACGCAGAAGCCATGTCCTCGGGGCTTCCCAGCCGACCCATCGGAACGACCGGAAACCCCTCCCGGCGCCACTTCTCCATCAACTCAGCACCCACGAGATCGACCGATTGCTGTGTGTCGCTCGGACCGGGACTGATGCAGTTGACGCGTATCCCGTACTCGACGAGTTCGAGTGCCATGGTCTTCACGAGATTCGCAGTCCCGGCCTTCGCAGCGCAGTAATGAGAGAACTTCGGCGATCCGCCGAGCGAGGAGATCGACGCAGTGTAGAGAATGACGCCGCCCTGGCCCGTGGCAACCATTGTCCGGGCAGCACGCTGTCCGATTGCGAACGACGCGGTCAAGTTGACCGAGACGACTCGCAACCACGACTCGTCCTTCATCTCGAGGAACGGCTCCTCGCTCCAGGCAGCGGCGTTCGAGATCACCACGTCAAGCCGGCCAGAGTCATCGAATGCCTCGCTGACGGCACGGTCGCACTCATCGATCTCCGAGAGCTCTGCCTTGATCGTCCCAGCGGTCGCTCCGGCGGCGGCGACTTCTCCGGCCACGCTGTCGAGGCGATCCTGGAGGCGGTCGACGAGATAGATCCGCTTCGCGCCCTCGCGGGCGAAGCGCAAGGCCGCCGCCCGACCCATTCCGCTACCGCCCCCGGTGATCATCACCGTCTTGCCAGTGTGCCGTTCGGCGTCCAAATCGGGCTCCTCCCGCCATGAAAAATCGATTTTTCTTCGTGGACGATCTTTGCGCGAGGCATGAATCCTGTCAAGCGACCCAGGGACGACGTCGGTCACGGGGCGGCCGGGCCGAGGTAGCCTCACCGCATGGAAGCGCGGAGTCTCGGACGCCACGGCCTCGTCGTCTCAGCGATCGGGCTCGGCTGCATGGGCATGTCCGAGTTCTACGGGACACCCGACGAGCGAGAAGCGATCCGGACGATCCATCGCGCGATCGACCTCGGAATCACGCTCCTGGACACGGCCGACATGTACGGCGTCGGTGCGAACGAGCTCCTGCTCGGCGAAGGGCTGCACAGCCGCCGCGACGAGATCGTCCTTGCGACGAAGTTCGGGATCGTGCGCACCGACGACCCGGCTGTCCGGAGCATCAGCGGGCGGCCCGAGTATGTCCGGGAGGCCTGTGACGCGAGCCTCAGGCGGCTCGGCGTCGACGTAATCGACCTGTACCAGTGCCACCGAGTCGATCCCGACACGCCGATAGAGGAGACGGTCGGCGCCATGGCCGAGCTCGTCGAGGCAGGCAAGGTGCGCTACCTCGGCCTGTCCGAGGCGCAGCCCTCCGACCTACGCCGGGCGGCCGCCGTGGCTCCGATCTCGACCCTGCAGAGCGAGTACTCGCTCTTCGAGCGCAGCCTCGAGGACGAGATTCTCGACGTCTGCGAGGAGCTCGGAATCGGGATCCTCCCGTACTCGCCGCTCGGCCGAGGGATCCTGACCGGCAGACTGAGCCCTCCGGAGGATCTCGAGGAGGGTGACATCCGCCGCGAGTGGCCGCGATTCCACGGCGAGAATCGTGCCCAGAATGATGCGTTGGTGGCGGCGCTCGAGGCGATTGCGGCCGAGAAGAGCTGCACGGCCGGACAGCTCGCGCTCGCCTGGCTTCTTGCCAAGCGCCCCTGGATCGTCCCGATTCCCGGCACGAAACGGATGGCATATGTCGAGGAGAATGCGGCCGCGGCCGACGTCGATCTCACCGTCGACGACGTCGTCCGAATCGAGGCGGCGGTGCCACGCGAGGCGGTTGCCGGAGAGCGCTACCCGGCGGACCGGATGCCTACATGGACGTCCCCGCCACTCGCCTGAACCGGCTTGATGCGCATCAACTCACGACGGGGACCTCGGGGTCACATCGTCGGAGTGCCCTTCATCTGAGCGTGCTGCGCAGTCACGGTCTCGAGTTGCTGCTCATCCCATTCCTCCTTCTGCTGCAAGGCGAACAGGGACGTGTACCCCCCGGACCAGTCGGGCGGCACGAGGCAGGGCCGCGGGTCGTGGTGGGCCCAGCGGGCGGGCGTGCCGCGGATGATCGTCCCGGCATAGCGGCTCGGGAGTGGGTTGGCCGTGTATGTGAACGCGTCCGCAGCCGAGTACACGTTCAGTAGAAGTGGGCGACCGAGCGCGCTTTCGTTCCGCCGGGAGCTGTGCACGGTGCGGCAGTTGTGGATCGTGACCGACCCCGCCGGGCCGGTGAGGTCGCTCGCCCGTGACGTGTCGAGTTGCTCCACGTCGGCCGGGCTCAGGCAGCCAACCCACGTGTCACCGGCGTCGTAGAGCGAGTAGAGCTCACCGTTGTGGCTCCCGGGGAGGACGGTGAGCGGCCCCTGCTCGGGGCCTACGTCGTAGAGGTACACGCCCATCGTCAGTGGGCTGTAGTTCGTGTGCGGCCAGTACTGGATGTCCTGGTGCCACTTGACTTCCTCGCCGCCTGTCGCCCACTTGAAGTTGAGCTTCGAGTGGTGGAACTTCACGTCGGGGCCGAGCAGATCCACTGCGACGTCGGTGAGTACCGATTCTGACGCAAGCTGCCAGTAGGCCTCGTGTTGCTCGACGGGGCTCGTCAGCCGGCGGAGCCGTGGCTCCTCGGCCGTGTGGCCGGGCTCGAGGTCGAAGATCGCATCGGACTTTGTGAGCATGCGGCTTTGCTCGACGAACCCGGCTGTCACCTCGCGCAGCCGCTCGAGCCAGTCGTCCGGAACGATCCGGTCGAGCAGTAGGTAGCCGTCCTCGAAGTAGGAACGCCGCTGCTCGTCGCTGAGCACCGTCGCTGGATGGGCGAGCACCTGCTCGGGAATCATTTCCTCTCCTTCGTGAGCCGACCCTGAGGGCAGGCTATCGCGATTCGTGCCTAGGGCCGGGATGATCTGCTCGACGTTGCGGGTCTCGACTGCCACGAGCGGGGACGCCGCCCGTGAACAGCCGCGCTACTTCTAATCCACCCGGATGCCGCTCGTCAGCCCGCCGTCGACGACAAGGGCTGTGCCCGTCAGCCATCCGGCCTCGTCGGAGGCGAGGTAGACGAAAGCATCCGCGACGTCGCGAGGAGCGCCCAGGCGCCCGAGCGGGTGGAGGCCCGCGGCTCCTGCCCTGGCGGCGTCGGGATCGGGTTGCTGGGCGAGAAACTGCTCGAGCATCGGCGTCTCGACGAAGCCGGGGCAGACGCAGTTCGCGCGGATCCCCGCCTTCGCACCGTCGAGGGCGAGGCACTTCGTCAGCATCACGACCCCCGCCTTGGCGGCGCAGTACGCAGCCTGACCTCCTGAGCCCCACAGGCCGACGACCGATGCCGTCGAGAGAATCGACCCACCGCTCGCGGCGAGATGCGGCCACGCGGCTCTCGCACACAGGTACACGCTCTTCAGATTCGTCGCGACCCCGTCGTCCCAGTCGGCTTCGTCGAGCTGATCGAGCGCCCCGACGACTGGTCGACCGGCATTGCAGACGAGCGTGTCGAGCCCACCGAGACTCGCCGCCGCCTCGGCGATGGCCGACTCGACGCTCGAGGCCGATCGGACATCGCACTCCACGTCGCCGCCGCGCAGGTCGGCGACAACGACTGCGGCACCCTCGTCGCGAAAGCGCGAGACGACGGCCTCGCCAATGCCCGACACCCCACCGGTCACGAACGCTCGCTTTCCGAGAAGTCGCGTCACGGATACATCGTCACAGACCGACGCGCGGTTTGCTTCGACCCTTGGCGCTTGCCCGCGCCACGCCGAGACGTGATGATCCCGGGCATGAGCGGGCGGCTCGCGGGCAAGATCGCACTGGTCACGGGCGCCGGCTCGGGAATAGGCCGGGAGACGGCCATCCGCTTCGCGGGCGAGGGAGCACGCATCGCTGCCGCCGATCTTCGCGGCGATGCCGCGCGCGAGACTGCATCGTTGATCGGAGGAGACGCTCTCGGGCTCGAGCTCGACGTGACCTCTGCGCCAAGCATCGAGAAGGGCGTCCTCGCGCTGATGGAGAGCCTCGGCGGGCTCGACGTCGTCGTGAACAACGCAGGCGTCACCATCGTCGGCGCCGTCCACGAGCTGACGGAAGACGAATGGGACAGCGAGCTGGACGCCAATCTGAAGAGCATCTTCCTGGTCTCGAAGGCCGTCTGGCCACACCTCGTCGAGCGCGGCGGAGGCGCGATTCTGTCGACCGCATCGATCGCCGGCTTCTGGGCGATCCCGGCGGACGCCGCATACTGCGCGTCCAAGGCCGGTGTGGTGATGCTGACGAAGTGCCTCGCGCTCGACGGCGCGAAGGTGGGTATCCGCGCAAACTGCGTCTGCCCCGGCTTCGTCGATACGCCGATGATCGAGGGGTACTTCGCTGCCCAGCCCGATCCCGAGGCCTCCCGGAACTTCGCCATCGGCCTTCATCCGCTCGGCAGGATGGGCGTGCCGCGGGATATCGCCGACGCCTTCGTCTTCCTTGCCTCGGACGAAGCCTCGTGGGTGACAGGCTCGGCGCTCGTCGTCGACGGTGGGCTGACCAGCGGCATCTGGAGCGGATAGCCGCTCCCGTCGGATTCCGCGGAACGATGCGGCTACGGTCTCCTCTCAGGGATGCTCAAGGCCCTTCCACCCGCGGCCTCAGGATCCCTGGCATGGCGAAGCCCCGCCGGGGCGGGGCTTCGCGGTAGCAGGCCTGTAAGCCGGATCCTGTCGAGGGTGACCATCCATCTAGGCCGCCGATTTCCCGGCGGCTCGAGCGGCGTACCCGGCTCCTCGGCGGGCCGCCTGTGGCGGAGCCTGTTCGCCTTGCACCGGGCGGGGTTTGGCGAGCCGTCGTGTCACCACGACGCTGGTGGGCTCTTACCCCACCGTTTCACCCTTACCTACCGGCGTCTCCGGAGAGACGCGCCGGCAGGCGGTGTGCTTTCTGTTCCACTTTCCGTCGGTTTTCACCGCCTGGGATTTCCCCAGCGCCCTGCCCTATGGTGTCCGGACTTTCCTCGAATCGCCGAAGCGACTCGCGGCCACCCAGCCTGCGCTCCGTATTGTACTGAGCGACAATGAGATGCTCGTCGCCGAAAACCGAGCCCGGTCGAGAGACGTAGGAACAATCGATGTCCCGAAACCGACGGATGATTCCCATCGCCCTGGTGACGCTCGTCGTCGCGGTCGGCCTCGCAAGCCCCTCCGCTTCCTTCGGGAAGGATGGTACGGACGTCAAGAAGACCGGCGTCTGCTCCAAAGGAAGCAGCTGGAAGCTCAAGTTGAGCGAGGAAGACGGCAAGATCGAAACCGAGTTCGAGGTCGACCAGAACCGCCGTGGTGTCACCTGGCAAGTCGTGCTCAGGCTACGCGGAGCGATCGTGTTCAAGGGGACACGAGTTACTCGAGGACCAAGCGGGTCGTTCACCGTTCGCCGACTGCTTGCCGATCGGCCGGGAGCCGACAGGGTCAGCGCACGTGCCACGAGCCCCTCGGGCGAGATCTGCCGGGCCGTCGCCAGCTACTCGTAGACGGGCTCGGGTTACTCCGCTCCCCGCGTCACCGTCTCGAGGACAGCGCCGCACTCACCGCATTCGACCCGTCCCGCGTGGGAATCGACGCGGCTTCCGCACACGGGGCACTCGTCGATCTCGCCCCTGACAAGCGCTCGGAGCTCCTCGTCGAGAGTTCGGGTGAGCGTCGCGGTCGTCACAGCTTGCGGAAGAGTCCGATCACCTTGCCGAGAATCTGGACGTGCTCGGGATAGAGGGGCTCGAGTGACGAGTTCTCCGGTTGGAGCCGAACGCGCCCGCGCTCCCTGTAGTACGTCTTCACGGTCGCTTCGTCGGCTGCCTCGTCGCCACCGGCGAGGGCGACCACGACATCGCCGTTCTCCGCGGTCGGCTGGCGGTGAACGACGACGATGTCGCCGGGCATGATTCCTGCCTCGATCATGCTCTCACCCTTGACGCGGAGGAGGAACTCGTCGTCTCCGCGCGAGAGGTGCTCGGGAACCGCGACGTAGTCCTCGATGTTCTGCTCGGCGAGGAGGGGGCCGCCCGCGGCGATCTCGCCGAGCAGCGGGAGGACGCGTACCTCGCCTGCATCACGCGGCGGAGAGCGGTCGACACCGACGAGCTCCAACGCCCTCGGCTTCGTCGGGTCACGCCTGATGTACCCGGCCTGTTCGAGCTTTGCAAGATGGACGTGCACGGTGGACGGCGAGGCGAGGCCAACCTCGCTGCCGATCTCCCGCACAGTCGGCGGGTACCCGTGCTTCTGCGCGTACGAAACGACGAAGTCGTAGATCTCCTGCTGGCGGTGTGTGAGCATGCGGCCCTCCGAGACGAACATCTGTTCGTGTCACTGTAGCGCGGCGGGCGGACGGCGTCAACGCTAAGATCACGAAGCCAGCGCTGGTGGCGGAATTGGTAGACGCGCAAGGTTGAGGGCCTTGTGGCCCGATGGGCCGTGGAGGTTCAAGTCCTCTCCAGCGCATGACCTGTGAGTGCCCCGACGTGGGGCGCTCACGCGTTGCAGGGCGCCGGACTCAGGTCACCACTCGACCAGCTTCCAGATCTCCGGCTGGACGTCTCCCGCGTCGGCGCCGACCTCGGCGAAGATCGCGACCGCCTGCTTCAGATGCGCCATCGCCTCGTCCGAACGGTCGGCTGCGTGGAGCAGATCCGCAAGGTTGTTGTGGAGTGCGGCCTCCCGATGACGATCGCCACGCGAGGAGCAGAGGGCCAGGGCCTCCGCGGTCAAGCGCCGTTGCCGCCTCGACGTTCCCGGCAGCTCGCTCGGCGAGCGCGAGGTTGTTCATGGCGGCCACGCGCGCGCTGGGATCGCTCAGCTCCTCGGCGAGCTCGATGCTCGTGCGGAGGTGCTCGCGCGCCACATCAGGCTCGCCTCGACTCGTCGCAAGGACGCCGAGCATGTTGTGCGCCTGGGCGAGCGCTTGCCCGTCCTCCGCGGCTTCGGCCAGGCCGAGCGACTCCTCGGCGAGCGCGAGTGCGCCGGAGTCGTTGCCACGGCGATGCTCGTTGAGACTTCGATCGGCGTCGAGCCGCGCACGCTCCGCATCGTCGCCGACGCCGTCGAGCGCGGCCTCGTAGTGCGCCGCCGCGAGGTCCCAGTCACCGCGCCTGTGGTAGACCGAGCCCAGCTTGTGCTCGAGGCGCGGAAGGATCTCGCGATCGGCTAGCGCAGCTGCGGTCTCGTAGCTCGACACCGCGGCCGCGTACTCGCCGAGCAGCGTGAGCGCATCGCCGATCGCTTCGTTCAAGAGCATCTGCTCGGGATGGCCAAGCGCCAGCGCCGAGCGGAAATGGCCAACGGCCTCGGCGTTCGCATAGAGGCCTCGTGCCCGCTCGCCCGCGAGGCGGAAGTACTCGGCAGCCTCTGACTCTCGTCCGGCGAGTCGGTAGTGCTCGGCGATGACGACGGCATGGGCTCCGGGATCCCGACGCTCACGTGCGACGAGCGCCTCGGCGGCCCGCCGGTGCAGTAGCCGTCGACGTGCCAGGCTCGTCGTCTGGTAGACGAGCTCGCGGACGCGGTCATGGCCGAAGTCGTACACGTCTGAGACCTCGTCGACGAGACGGCGCCTCGTCAGCTCCTCGAGCGCAACGACGACTTCCTCCTCGCTGCGGCCGCTGACCTCTCGAACGGTGTCCTCGTCGAACGAGCGCCCGAGTACCGCTGCGGCGGCCAGAAGCTGCCGCGCAGTCTCGCTCGCCGCAGAGACCCGGCTGCCGAGCAGCTCTGCGATCGACCCCGGCAGCGGCCACTCACCATCGCCCGCCTCGGCGGCGGCCGCCAGATACTCGACGACGAAGAGCGGGAGCCCGGCTGTCTCCTCGAACAGGCGCCCTCCCAGCTCATCGGCGCCGGCCGCCCGGGCGAGCTCGATGACGTCGTCCTGCTCGAGTCGCTCGAGCGAGATCACAGTCGCCGACCCCGCTCTCATTGCGTGCGCGAGGAGGTTTCGGAGAGCGTGTCCCGGCGGGACTTCCTCCGGTCTCCACGTGAGAAGCAGGGACAGCGGCCGGTTCTGAAGACGGCGCGCCGTGTAGGCGAGCACATCGAGGGAGCCCTCGTCGATCCAGTGGGCGTCGTCCACGACGAGCACGCGTCCGGAGGCCACGAGCGCCTGGCTGAGGCCCTCCAGGAAGCGGCTCCGTGCTCCGGGGCCGTCAGCGTCCTCGGGATGCCAGTCTCCGAGCTCCGGGACGAGGCGAGCGACCTCGGAGAGCCAGTGCGGCGGCAAGGCCTCGAGCCGCTCTCGCCCTGCGGGCGAGGTGAGCGCGTCGCGGAGGGCATCTGCGACCGCTCCGTAGGCAAGCGTCGACTCGGCCTCGCTGCAGCGGGCCCACACAACGGGGACGCTCTCCGCCCGCAGGCGGACGACTGTGTCCTCGACGAGTCTTGTCTTGCCGATCCCCGCCTCGCCCTCCACCACGACGACCCGGCCGGCCTGGCTCGACCCGCCGAGCGCCTCCCCGAGTCGTCGCTGCTCATCCGCTCGACCGACGAGCGGATACTCGCCTCCACTCGCCGGCTTCGGGCCTGAAACGGTGGCCTCCGACGTGGCAGCAGGAAGCGCGTTCTCCTTGATTGCCTCGTAGAGCGCGGTCGTCTCCTCGAGCGGAGTGACGCCGAGCTCGCTGTCGAGTACCCGCACGCACTCGCGGTACTGCCGAAGCGACGCGGATCGCTGGTCGCTTCGCGCGTAGAGCTCCATGAGCAGCCGGTGGGCCGGCTCCTGAAGCTGGTCGAGGGCGAGCCAGCGGCGCGCATGCTCGATCGCCTCATTGAATCGGCCCGCTGTTGCGAGATCGGTCGCGAGGCGCTCCAGCACCCCTGCGTACTCGCGCTTCAGCGTCTCCGCCTCGAAGAACTGCCAGTCGTCGAACTCGATGCTGTCGCGCAGCCCGAACCCGGAGAGGAAGTCGCCGCGGTAGAGATCTGCAGCTTCGGCATCGCGCATCTCGGCGATACAGCGTCGAAACTCGCCCACGTCGAGCCACACGCCGGGTCGACCGAGCGCGATCGCGGAGCGCTCCACCTCGAGGAAATCCCCTCCAAGCCCCTTGCCGAGCGCCGAGAGCGTGCGGCGAAGCGCCGCGCGTGCGTGCTCCCCGTCATGCTCGGGCCAGAAGAGAGCAGCCAGGGAATCGCGGCTCTTGCGCTCTCCCGTCACGGCCAGGTAGGCCAGAAGGGCGACGGCTTTCCGGGTATCGACCTTCAGCGGCTCGCCGTCGATCTCGATCCGGGGCGGCCCGAGGAGCGAGATCGTCAGCCGGCCCATGAGCGCAACGAGTGTAGCGCCGTCACGGCTGCCGTAACGCTTTCGGAACGGTGGTCGTGGATGCTCCCGGAATGACAGGGCATGACACGGGCAGGTCGGGAGAGTGAGAATCCCGCGGTGAGCCTTCGCACGAACGGCAGGTCGACCCTGACACGCCTCGCGCCGCTCGCCTGGGTGCCCATCGCGGCGATCATCGTCGTGGGGTTCGTCTTCATGGTCCTGTCGCTGACGACCGAGGCGGGACGGGGCACCGACGCGCTGGGTACGACCACCGTCCTGATCATGGCGTTCACCCTGCTGCCGATCGGCGCCCTCGTCGCCCGCCGGCAGCCCGAGAACCCGATCGGCTGGGTCTTCACGGCCACATCGTTGTTCTTTGCGCTCGGCTTCACCGCCTACGAGTACGCGCTCTACTCATACGTCGTACGCCCCGGAACGCCTGGCTTCGAGGTCGCCGCCTGGATCGAGGCCTGGTTCTGGTTCCCGGCGCTCGTGATGCCGTTCACGCTCCTGCTCTTGCTCTTCCCGGACGGTCGTCCTCCGTCGCGGCGCTGGCGTCCGCTCCTGTGGATCATCCTGGCCGCGTTGGTGATAGGAACCGCTGCGGCGGCGCTCACGGCCGGAACCCTCAACGGCATCGAGTTCGCCGACATCGACAACCCGCTGGGAGTCGACGGAGCCCAGATCGTGTCGGTCGTCGCCATGGCCGTACTCGGGATCGCTGCGATCCTGTCGTTCACGTCGCTCGTCGTCCGCCTGAGGAGAGCCTCGGGCCGGGAGCGGGAGCAGCTGCGCTTCGTCGTTCGTGCCTTCGCCGTCTCCATCGCGCTCGTGATAGCAGCGTTTGCCATACCGAGCGACGACTGGAGCTGGCCGGTGTTGGTGGTCGCGATCGCCGGGATACCGGTCGCAACCGGCGTCGCGGTCATACGGCACCAGCTGTGGGACATCGACGTGATCGTCCGCAAGACACTCGTCTACGGCGCCGTCTCGGCGCTACTCGCCGGCCTCTACTTCGGGATCGTCATCGGGCTGCAAGCGGCATTCGGCGGGCTCGCCCGCGGGAACGATCTCGCCATCGCCGGCTCGACCCTCGCGGTCGCAGCGCTCTTCCGGCCTGTGCGCGCCCGAATCCAGGCGTTCGTCGACCGGCGCTTCTACCGCCGGCGCTATGACGCGGAGCAGACGCTCGCCTCCTTCAGCGCCCGGCTGCGCGACGAGGTCGACCTCGACACAGCTCGGCGCCGACCTCGGCGCCGTCGTCCAGGAGACGATGCAGCCCTCACACGTCTCGCTGTGGCTGCGCGCCCCGGAGACGCATCGGTGAGCCCGCAAGCGCAGCGACGCGTCGCGGTCACGACGTGCGCCGTCGCGCTCGTTATCGGGGCCGCGGGAATCGTGCTGGAGATCCTGTGCTGGTCGAGAGGATCGCTGACGGCGAACATCGGGTTTGACCTGGCGCTCACGCCAGTCCTGGCGATCGCGGGGCTACTCGGCTTGAGCATCGTCAGGCGACGGCCGGGAAACCCGATCGGATGGATCTTCATCCTGTTCTCGCTCCTCGCCGGAGTACTCGTCTTCGCCGACGGCTACGCGACCTACGGGTTGATCGCAGTCCCTGGCTCGCTCCCGCACGTCGACGCTCTTCGGCTGGCTCACGAACTGGCTCTGGGTTCCGCTGTCGTTCTCGGTTCTGGCGCTGTTGCCGCTCGTCTTCCCGGAAGGAAACCTCTTGTCGCGTCGCTGGCGCTGGCCGCTTCGCCTTGTCCTCTTCCAGATGGCGGTGCTCAGCGTTGGCCTCGCCTTTACACCGGGGAAGCTCGAGGACTACGACATCCCAAACCCGTTCGCGCCTAACACGGGGAAGGCCTTCGAAATCCTCTCGTGGAATCGGATTCATCCTCATCTTCGTCTGTCTGCCGCTCGTCGCGGCCTCTATCGTCCTCCGCTTCAGGCGCTCTCGCGGTCTCGAGCGGCTCCAGGTGAAGTGGCTCGCGGCGGGCGCCGTCGCTGTTGCCGTCGTCTTCTTCGCAAGTGCGGTACTCGACGGACTTCTCGTCGGTGACGGCTGGAGCCTCACCGTGCCGGTTGCCCTGACGTTCATCGTGCTCGCGACGGGAATCGCCGTCCTGCGCTATCGCCTCTACGAGATCGATCGAATCGTCAACCGGACCGTCGTCTACGGCGCCGTTACCGCTCTCCTCGCGGGTCTCTACTTCGGGATCGTCCTCGCGCTCCAGCAGGTCTTCAGCGGCTTCACCCGCGGGAACGACCTCGCCATCGCCGGCTCGACCCTCGCGGTCGCCGCGCTCTTCCGCCCCGCCCGCCGGCGCATCCAGGCCATCGTCGATCGCAGGTTCTACCGCCGGCGCTACGACGCCGAGCAGACACTCGCCGCGTTCAGCCACCGGCTCCGCGACGAGATCGACCTCGACAACTTGGGCGCCGACCTCGGCGCCGTCGTCCAGGAAACCATGCAGCCGACGCATGTGTCGCTCTGGCTCCGACGGGAAGACGAACGGTGAGCGGCCGCATCGCCTGGTCGCTGTTCGGGCTCTCGGTGCTCGCCGCCGGCTTCGCGCTCGCGTTGTGGACGGTCACTCGCTCGCTCGAGGTCTCCGGGGTCCTCGAGGGGGGCGACGTGGGCGCGATCGTCGCGTTCCTCGTCTACGCAGCTGTCGGCTCCCTGATCATCTCACGCAGGTTCGGGAACCGCGTGGGCTGGAGCTTCCTGGCCATGGGTTTGCTCTTCGAGATCGGCCTCCTCGCGCAGGAGTACGCGGTCTACGCGCTTCGCTGGTCACCAGGTTCGCTTCCCGGCGGTGAGTGGGCGGGCTTGCTGGCGGATTTCCTGCCGGTCGTCGCATTCAGCCTCGGCACGCTCGTGCTGCTCATCTATCCGACCGGCCGCCTGCTCTCGCGTAGGTGGCTGGCTGTCGGCTGGCTCTCGGCGTGCTCGCTCTTCGTCGTCCTGCTGTCGACGGCGTTGCAGCCCGGCACCCTCTCCAGCGTCCGTGGTGTTGCGAAGCCGGTCGAGGTCGATTTCCCGCTCTTCACCTCCGGGGGATGGGCCTGGCCCGGAGTGCTGCTCGC
This sequence comes from uncultured Thermoleophilia bacterium, assembly GCA_963710975.1. Lineage (GTDB taxonomy): Bacteria > Actinomycetota > Thermoleophilia > Gaiellales > Gaiellaceae > JBBQXH01. Next base: position 605,020 of record CAVQCG010000005.1, read on the forward strand.
CGGCCTGCTCGCCATCATCTCCGTGATCCTCAGGTATCGCCGGGGTGATCCCGTCGAGCGGCAACAGCTCCGCTGGTTTCTCGCCGCCGTGCCCATCTTCGTCATGGCGATCTTCTGGGTGCCGGATTCGAACCTGCTGGTGTCCCTCATCACGCTTGGGATCGCAAGCCTCCCCATCGCCTGCGGCATCGCGATCTTCCGCTACCACCTCTACGACCTCGGCCTCGTGGTGCGCCGGACACTCGTCTACGGCGTCCTCACCGCGGGGCTCGCCGGTCTTTACTTCGGCATCGTCCTCGGGCTTCAGGCGTTGTTCAGCGGCTTCACTCGGGGCAACGATCTCGCCATCGCCGGCTCGACCCTGGCCGTCGCTGCCCTCTTCCGCCCGGCGCGGCGCTGGATCCAGGCGTTCGTCGATCGCAGGTTCTATCGCCGCCGCTACGACGCCGAGCAGACGCTAGCCGCCTTCAACTCTCGGCTCCGTGACGAGGTCGACATCGACCAGCTCGGCGCCGACCTTGGCGCGGTCGTCCAGGAGACCATGCAGCCGACACACGTCTCGCTCTGGCTCCGTCAGGAGGAGAAGACGCTGTGACGCCACAGGTCCCGGCGACGCACTACGCGCGGAGCGGCGACGTGAACATCGCCTACCAGATCGTCGGCGAGGGACCGGTCGACGTCGTCTACGTTCCGGGGTTTCTCTCCCACGTCGAGTGGAGCTGGGAGCATCCGCCGTTCGCGCGCTTCCTGCGGCGGATCTCCTCGTTCTCGCGGCTGATCCTGCTCGACAAGCGCGGGACGGGAATGTCCGATCCCGTGCCTGGAATCGCCCCGCCGGCCGAGCGCATCGACGACATCCGCGCGGTGATGGACGCCGCCGGATCCGAACGAGCAGTTCTGCTCGGCGTGTTCGAGGGAGCTGCGCTCAGCCTCGATTTCGCCGCGGCCCGCCCTGACCGGATCGCGGGCCTCGTTCTCTACGCGAGCCTCGCCAAGTTCACGCAGGACGAGGAATACCCGTGGGGATGGAGCCCGGCCGCGATTCAGCTGTACCTCGCAGCCTCCGAGGACGGCTGGGGCTCGGGCGAGGGCGCCGACCTGCTCGTCGCCGAGAGTGACGATCGCTACCGAGCCTGGTTCGCCCGCCTGCTCCGCCTGTCGGCGAGCCCCGGCATGGCAACGACGCTGATGCGCATGAACACCGAGCTCGACGTCCGCGCTTCGCTGCCGTCGATCACCGCACCAACCCTCGTCATCCATCGCACGGACGATCCTCTCGTCGGCGTCGAGCATGGACGCTACGTGGCGGAGCATGTCCCGGGCGCACGGCTCGTCGAGTTCCCAGGCAGCGACCACTGGCCCTGGGCCGGGAACGCCGACCCGATCCTCGGCGAGATCGAGGAGTTCCTGACGGGAACCCGCGCCGCGCCGGAGCCCGACCGGGTGCTCGCGACGCTCCTCTTCACCGACATCGTGCAGTCGACCGAGCGTGCGCACGAGCTCGGCGATCAGCGCTGGCGCGAGCTGCTCGAGGATCAGCGCGAGCTCGTGCGCCGCGAGCTCGAGCGGTTCGGCGGTCGCGAAGTGGACACCGCAGGCGACGCGTTCTTCGCAACCTTCGACCGCCCAACGCGTGCGATCCGATGCGCAGTCGCTATTCGCGCAGCCGTACGTACGATCGGCCTCGAGCTCCGCACGGGCATCCATACAGGCGAGTGTGAGGTGATCGGAGACGATCTGGGTGGCATCGCCGTCCACATCGCTGCGCGCGTCGCCTCGGCGGCCGGCGCCGGGGAGATCCTTGTCTCAGGTGTCGTCCCTGACCTCGTCGCCGGAGCGTCGATCCGCTTCGAGGACCGCGGTGCCTACTCGCTCAAGGGCCTCGACGGGGACCGGCACCTCTTCGCAGCCGAGGTCGAGCGATGACGGCTCGTCGCGCATCCCGCCTCGCGTGGTCGCTTGCCACGCTCACCCTGCTCGTAACCGGTGCCGGACTGACTCTCTTCGCGCTCGTGTACCCAAAGCTTCAGGATGAAGACGCCGGCGACGCCTGGAGCTTCATCGTGGTGGCAGCGATCGCCGTGCCGTGGAGCATCGTCGGAGCGCTCGTCGCCTCCCGTCGCCCACGAAACCCGATCGGCTGGATGTTCATCGCCGCTGCAACGGGGATGAGCCTCTCGCTCGCGGCTAGCACGTACGCCAAGTACTCGGAGATCGCGGGCGTCGACTGGCCGGGAACCACCTGGGCGGCCTGGTCGAACGCATGGCTCTTCGCTGTCTCGGGCATCGTCGCGCCCATCGTCCTGTTCCTGATCTTCCCAGACGGGCGCTTCCTCTCCGCATTCTGGCGCTGGACGACGATCGCGTTCGTGATCGCGGCTGCCGCGACCTTCACCGCCGATGCTCTCGCACCCGGTCCACTCGATGGCTATCCGGAGCTGATGAATCCGATCGGCGTCGAGAGTTCCGTTCGCGAAGGGATCTCGTGGTTCGGCGACAACGTGCTCGGCGTTCTCGTCATGATCTTCGCGATCTCATCCCTGCTCGTTCGACTCCGCCGGTCGACGGGCGAGGAGCGGGCACAGATCAAGTGGGTCGTCTTCACGGCCATGATTGCCTGCGTCGGCTTCCTATCGGCCTTCATCGTCGATTTCAGCGCCGGATTCATCCTCGGGCTCGTTGCTCTCGCTGCCATTCCGATCGCGGCCGGAATCGCCATCCTGAAGTACCGCCTGTACGAGATCGACCGCGTCGTCAACCGGACCGTCGTCTACGGCGCCGTTACCGCGCTGCTCGCTGGCCTCTATTTCGGGATCGTCATCGGCCTCCAGCAGGTCTTCAGCGGCTTCACCCGCGGCAACGACCTCGCCATCGCCGGCTCGACGCTCGCGGTCGCCGCGCTCTTCCGCCCCGTTCGCCGGCGCATCCAGGCGTTCGTCGACCGGCGCTTCTACCGGAGCCGCTACGACGCCGAGCAGACGCTCGCCGCATTCAGCCACAGGCTTCGCGACGAGGTCGACCTCGATGAGCTCGGCTCGGATCTCGGCGCTGTCGTCCACGAGACGATGCAGCCGACGCATGTCTCGTTGTGGCTGCGCCAGACGTCATGAGCAAGCGCAGGCGAACCCCGGTCGACGTAATCGCCATTGCAGTCGGAGCCCTTTCCGTCCTGCTCGTGCTCACGCTCGTCACGCTGCTCGTCGTCCTCGCTCTCGATTCGTCCTACCAGCAACAAGACGACGTTCTGTCCGGCCTGCCCGACTTCCTCATGGTCCTGGCCTTCATCGTCGTGGGCGCCTTCGTCACGGTCAAGCGTCCGGGGAACCTCGTGGGGTTGGCGCTCTCCCTCGCCGGCCTCGGCCTGCTCTTCGGCGGGGTTCTCGGCGCGTACGCGGAGCTGGCCCTGCTTGCGAAACCGGAGGCCGGTCTTCCAAGCGGCACTGCGGCGGCCGCAGTTGTGCCGGGCTCCTGGACACCGCTGATGGCGGGGGTGTTCGTCTTGCTGCTCGTCTTTCCGACCGGACGGCTGCCTTCGCGGCAGTGGCGCCCCTTCGCCGCTCGCGTCCTGATCGGCTTCGCAATCGTTTGGCTCGCGTTGACGCTGGTGCCAGGAGAGCTCGAGTCTCCGTTCGAGGCCTACGACAATCCCCTCGCGGTGACAAGCGGCAGTGGGTATCTCATCGGTGTCTTCGTCGTCATCGGATTCTGCCTCGTCTGCGTGGTCGCGGCGGGGATCGGCTTGCTGCTCAGATTCCGGCGGTCAAAGGGCGTTGAGCGGCAGCAGTTCAAGTGGTTTGCCGCGAGCGTCGGCCTGTTCGTCGTGACGTTGCCCTTCGCGGCCGCCTTCAACTATTCGGGAGTAGCGGGTGGATTCATGACGTTCGCCCTCATCGCTCTCCCCGTGTCGGTCAGGCATCGCCGTCCTGCGCTACCGCCTCTACGAGATCGACCGGATCGTCAATCGGACGCTCGTGTACGGCACCGTCACCGCGCTGCTCGCCGGGCTCTACTTCGGCATCGTCATCGGGCTCCAGGCGGTGTTCAGCGGCCTCACCCGCGGCAACGACCTCGCCATCGCCGGCTCGACCCTCGCCGTCGCGGCGCTCTTCCGCCCAGCCCGCGCACGCATCCAGGCCTTCGTCGACCGACGCTTCTACCGGCGCCGCTACGACGCGCAGCAGACACTCGACGCGTTCAGCGTCCGGCTGCGCGACGAGGTCGACCTCGACCAACTCGGCCAGGACCTCGGCGGCGTCGTCCGCGAGACCATGCAGCCTGCCCACATCTCACTCTGGTTACGGAAGCGATGACCACCCGGACAGCCAAGCTCGCCTGGTTGATCTGGGGCATCTGCGTCGTACTGACCCTCGGCGCGGCGATCCTGGCCATCCTCGGCGAGCCTGCGCCGGGAGAGGAAACGAACCGGTTCGTCAGAGTCGCTCTCGCCGCCGCGATGCTCGCGTACCCGACGGTCGGGGCGCTGATCGCCTCGCGCCGGTCGGGGAACCCCATCGGGTGGCTCCTCCTCGCGGTCGGTCTGGGTGCCGCCGTGTCGGGCTTCGCAGCCGAGTACGGCGTCAGGGCACTTCTCTCCGATCCTGGCTCTCTGCCCGGAGGGAGGGTCGCTGCCTGGATCGAGGAGGTGATATTCGCCGGGTTCGTCGCGTTCGCGTTCGCGTTCGTCCTCCTCCTCTTCCCGCACGGGCGACTTCTGTCGCGACGCTGGCGTCCGGTCGCGTGGCTCGCGGTTCTCGCGGCGATGCTGCTCTTCCTCGGCACCGCGCTCGAGCCGGGGCGTTTCGATCAGGATCCGTTCTCCTCGGTCGAGAACCCGGTCGGAATCGACGGCGGGAAGACCGTTTTCGGCGCCATCGGCGATGCGGGCTGGGAGCTGTTCCTCGTCGTCATTCTCGCGTCGGCGATCTCGCTCGTCCTTCGCTTTCGCCGGGCACGCGGTGAGGAACGTGAACAGATGAAGTGGATCGCGGCTGCGGCTGCGCTGCTCGTCGCGCTCTGGGTGGCGGCCTTCGCCGTCGGCTCGGTGAACGCCAATGTCCTGCAGGCGCTCCTCCTCGCTGGGGTTGCAGTCTTCCCTGTCTCGATCGGATTCGCGATCCTCAAGTACCGGCTCTACGAGATCGACCGGATCATCAACCGCACCCTCGTCTACGCCGCCGTCACCGCGCTCCTCGCCGGCCTCTACTTCGCCATCGTCCTCGGCCTCCAGGCGATCTTCAGCGGCCTCACCCGCGGCAACGACCTCGCCATCGCCGGCTCCACCCTCGCCGTCGCCGCGCTCTTCCGCCCAGCCCGCCGCCGCATCCAGGCGTTCGTCGACCGGCGCTTCTACCGCCGACGCTACGACGCCCAGCAGACACTCGCCACCTTCTCGACACGACTGCGGGACGAGGTCGATCTCGACCAACTCGGCGTGGACTTGGGCTCCGTCGTCCATGAAACCATGCGGCCGGCACATGTCTCGCTCTGGATTCGTCCGAAAGTTGCTGCCGTAACTCCCGCCGTAACGATCTCCGGACGCTCGGGCGATAGAAAGGACCTGAGATGACAACGATTGCGCAGAACCTCAGACGGGTCATCAACCGGAGCGCTCCCGCCGCCACGGCTGAAACACCGGCCACGGAGACCCCGGTGGCAGAGACACGAGAGCTCGATGCTCCGCCGGTCGACATCGCTCCGAACGACCCGATCGTCGCGTACTTCCAGAGCGCTCCGGGCGCCGTCGACATCGAGACGCTCGAGCTCGACTCGCCGGCCCTTGCCGAGCTCCGCGCTGCGGGCGTGAAGCTCGTCGTCCCGCTCGTCAGCCAGGGCGAGCTGATCGGCCTGCTGAACCTCGGCCCGCGCCTCTCCGACCAGGCCTACTCGAGCGACGACCGCAAGCTGCTCGACAACCTCGCGGCGCAGGCCGCTCCGGCCGTCAGGGTCGGCCAGCTCGTCCGCGAGCAGGAGGTCGAGGTTCGGGCACGCGAGCGGATCGAGCAGGAGCTCGAGGTCGCGCGCCTGATCCAGCAGAACTTCCTGCCGAAGGAGCTCCCCGATCTTCCCGGCTGGCAGGTGGCCGCGTACTACCGTCCCGCCCGCACGGTGGGCGGCGACTTCTACGACTTCATCGAGCTCCCGGACGGCAAGGTGGGGCTCGTCGTCGGCGATGTCACCGACAAGGGCGTGCCGGCCGCGATGGTCATGGCAGCAACGCGGAGCGTCCTCCGCGCATCCGCTCAGCGGGTCGTCGATCCCGGCGAGGTGCTCGAACGCGTCAACGAGCTCCTCTGCCCGGACATCCCGCCGAAGATGTTCGTCACGTGCCTCTACGGCGTGCTCGACCCGGCGACCGGGGTGCTCCGCTTCGCGAACGCAGGGCACAACCTGCCGTTCGTGAGAACCGAGAGCGGCCCGATCGAGCTGCGCGCCACGGGCATGCCGCTCGGGCTGATGACGGAGATGAGCTACGAGGTGAAGGAGGCCGTGATCACGCCCGGCGAGAGCATCCTCCTCTACAGCGACGGGCTGACAGAGGCCCACAACCCGTCGAGGGAGATGTTCGGCGGCCCAAGGCTCGGTGCCCTCGTGGGAGAGGAGCCGGCAGGGACGAAGCTCATCGACCGCCTTCTCTCCGAGCTCGAGTCGTTCACGGGCGCGGGCTGGGAGCAGGAGGACGACATCACGATGGTGGCCCTCCGGCGCAGCGCTGCATACGTGCAGCCCGCGCTCCCCGAACGGTGACCCCAGATTACTGGCCGAATTCGACGTTCCGAGCGCACCTGGGAACGAGCGGGAAGTCATGGCGCGCGTCGCGGCTGCGGTCGAGGAGCTTCACGTTCCTACCGAACGGCTGGAGCGCCTCAAGACCGCCGTCGCAGAGGCGGCGATGAACGCGATCGAGCACGGAAACCAGAACCGACCAGAGCTTCCGGTTCAGGTTCGCGTCCTCGCCTCCGACGACGAGATCCGCGTCCACATCACCGATCAGGGCGGAGCCCGGCCGATTCCGGACGCGGAGACGCCCGACATCGAAGCCAAGCTCGAAGGGTTGCAGACCCCCCGCGGCTGGGGTCTCTTCCTGATCAAGAACATGGTTGACGACATGGCGATCTCGGGTGACGAGTCACACCACACAATCGAGCTCGTCCTTCATCTGAAAGGAGACGGAAATGCCGGCGAGTCAGCTTGACACGCAGGTACGGCGACGGCCCGGCGTCGCGCTCATCGACCTCACCGGCGAGATCGACGGGTCCGCCGAAGAGAGCCTGAACGCCGCTTACGAGGAGGCCACGACCGGCGAGACCGGCACGGTTCTCCTCAACTTCGGCGGAGTCGACTACATCAACTCGACGGGAATCGCCCTGATCGTGGGGCTTCTCGCCCAGGCCCGGAAGGATCGCATCGACGTGACGGCCTGCGGCCTGGCCGACCACTACCGGGAGATCTTCGAGATCACCCGGCTATCCGACTTCATGCAGATCTTCCCGGACGAGGAGAGCGCCGTCGGCGGCCTCCCCGGCGGGACCGACGGGGAGGTAGCCCAATGAACCAGGCAGCTCTGACGATGGATGTACGAGTCATCGGGCCGAGCACGAGCATCGTCGACATCACGGGTGACATCACCGCGTCGTGCGAGGACGTGCTCATGGACGCCTACACCCAGGCGACGAGCGCCGACACGCACGCGGTGATCCTCAACTTCAGCGGCCTCGAGTACATGAACAGCGGTGGCATCGGCCTGCTCGTCACCCTGCTCGTGCGCGCGAACCGCCAGAAGCAGCGCCTGCTCGCATACGGGCTGAACGACCACTACCGCCAGATCTTCGAGCTCACCCGCCTCGACGAGGCGATCGGGATCTATCCGACCGAGGCCGACGCTCTGGCCGCGGCATAGACGGTTGAAGGGAGGAACGAACGATGGCCGCGAACGACAACGAGACACCACGCGGGGCCGAGAACTGGGCCAAGCCGGTCGGGAAGCTCCACGTCACCGACGTACCGCCGGGTGCGAAGAATCTCGTCGAAGGGAAGGAGCTCCTCGGGCCGATCCAGGGGTTCGGGAAGATGTGGCAGAAGACGTACAGGGTCCACCTCGACGGTGCGACGGTGGAGCCGACCGATCTGATCCGGGAGTGGAAGGCGAACTTCCCGCAGTTCTGGCCGAAGGGTGGCCAGTTCTACGCACCGCTGACCGGGATCAATCCGGGCGAGATCGCCCTGATCCGGGCGAGCGTCGCTGGTGGCATCAAGCTCTCGACGGGCGTGATGGTGCTCTACTCCGATGACGAGGCGTTCACGCTGATGACGCCGCAGGGCCACATGTTCGCCGGCTGGATCACGTTCAGCTCGTATGAGTCGGCCGGGCGTACGGTCGCCCAGGTGCAGGTCCTGATGCGCACGCAGGACCCGCTCTCGGAGCTCGGCGCGTCGCTTGGCGGCCACTCGCAGGAGAACCGGTTCTGGCAGCAGACCCTCAGGAACCTCGCGGCCCACTTCGGGGTCGACGGCAAGGTCGAGACGCAGGTCGTCTGCGTCGATCGGAAGCGGCAGTGGTCGAAGGCCGGGAACATCAAGCACTCTGCGGCGATTCGCAACGGCCTGGCGGCGTTCAGGCCGGGCCCGAAGCCTTCTCGCTAGTGTTCCGCCTCAGAAGTTCGGTGGTGATCCTGCGAGCGAAAACCAAGCCGGGCAGGACGCAGGGAGCGCCCATATGCACGTCATATGGGCGCGACCGAGGACACAGACCGGCGCAGGTTTGCAGCCGCCAGGGCACGCCGCACTTCTGAGGCGGGACACTAAGGTTCGCGCATGCCTGATGCGATCGTCGTCGGCGCGGGGCCGAACGGTCTTGCCGCGGCGATCGTCCTGGCCCGTGCGGGTCGCTCGGTCCTGGTGGTCGAGTCGGCCGACACGGTCGGCGGCGGCACCCGGACGGCGGCGCTGACGCTACCCGGTTTCCGGCACGACGTCTGCTCGGCGATCCATCCGCTCGTCCCCGGATCACCGTTCCTGCGGACGCTGCCGCTCGAGGAGCACGGCCTGGAGTGGGTCGAATCGCCTGCGGCGCTCGCGCATCCGTTCGACGACGGCACGGCGGCTCTGCTCGAGCGCTCGCTCGCAGCCACCGCCGCGACCATCGGTGGCGACAGGGCTGCCTGGCTCCGGATGATGGGGCCGCTCGTCTGGAAGGCAGACGTGATCCTCGGCGGGGTCCTCGGGCCCCTGCGCGTGCCTCGTAACCCACTCACCCTCGCCCGCTTCGGCCTCGATGCGATCCGTCCCGCGACTTCGGTGGCACGCCGCCGTTTTCGCGAGCCGAGGGCGCGCGCGCTGTTCGCTGGGCTCGCTGCCCACTCGATGCTTCCGCTGACGCGATCGCCGAGCGCCGGAGTGGGGCTCGTGCTCGCACTCCTCGGTCACCACGTCGGATGGCCTTTCGCACGCAGCGGGTCGCAGGCAATCGCCGACGCCCTCGCGTCGTACCTTCGCTCGCTCGGCGGTGAGATCCGAACCGGACAGAACGTCGAATCGCTCGACGACCTCCCGGCGACTCGTGCCGTCCTCGTCGACGTCACGCCTCGCCAACTCGTCCGGATGGCAGGGAAGCGGCTTCCCGCCGGATACCGCCGACGCCTCGGCGGCTACCGGTACGGGCCGGGCGTCTTCAAGCTCGACCTGGCGCTCGACGGCCCGATTCCGTGGCGGGCAGAGGAGTGCGCACGCGCCGCGACCGTTCATCTCGGCGGGACACTCGAGGAGATCGCCGCGTCCGAGGCGGCGATATCCAGGGGTCTGACCCCGGAACGTCCGTACGTGCTGCTCGCCCAGCAGAGCCTGTTCGACCCGACGCGGGCGCCGGCCGGGAAGCACACCGCCTGGGCCTACTGCCACGTCCCGAACGGCTCCGGTGCCGACATGACGGATCGGATCGAGGCCCAGATCGAGCGGTTCGCGCCCGGGTTTCGCGATCTCATCCTCGCCCGCCACACGATGGGGCCGGCCGATATCGAGGCCTACAACCCGAACTACGTCGGCGGCGACATCAACGCGGGCGTCCAGGACCTCCGCCAGCTCTTCACCCGGCCCGTCGCGCGGAGCGTCCCCTACTCGACCCCGGCGAAGGGCCTCTACATCTGCTCTGCGTCGACCCCGCCGGGCGGCGGAGTTCACGGGATGTGCGGCTACTGGGCGGCACGAGCCGCCCTGCGGAATCTCACGTAAGGCCTAGAGCGTCCAGCGCGAGACTCAGCCGACGCTTATATCGCCGCAGGCGGCGAGGACGTGAGGTACTCCGCCAAATGGGCCTTCGGGATCGGGCGCGTTATACACCTGTAGGTCTGGAGGAATCTCCTTCGTTCCTCCCCCTCGGTACGAATCGTCGATCACCACGACGGCGAAGGCCCCATCGCGAATGTCTTCGACTGTCACCGGCGTTCCGTCCGAGTATCTGACGAGCCCGTCGGCCTGAAACCGACCGTCGGTCGCCCCGCCGGTAACGCTTGTCGCTCCGGCTGGAGGAATCGCAGCAACCGGCTCGTCGAGCGCCTCGCATGTTCCGCTCGCAACGAACGCATCCTGGGCGACGTCCTGGCCGTTCACGCTGACCACAGCCGCAACCCCTTCGCCCGTCCCCGTCATCGTCGCCGTCCCGGTCTGTCCTGAGCCGTTCCCTTCGAGTAGCGCAACCTCGAACGAGCCAGCAGCTTCGGGCGTCGTTGTGTCCTGCCCCGTCGCCGAATCAGCGCCTTTGCCACCGCCGCAACCGAGCGCCATCGACGTGATGACGCTCAGGAGCAGCAGGCCAACCGCGAGGCGGCCTCCGACAACCCGTGCCCGCTTCGAGCTTCGCCCGCGCTCCGATCTTGTCCCCTTCCGTTGAGCAGCAGGCCAAGCATGGAACCGCTGTCTGGAGAGCCGCTGGAGGTCTGGTGGAGACGGACGACGAGTCTGGTCTGCTGCACATCCGAGGGAGCGAGGGCCGGATCTCATGTCGCCTCACCCGCCGGGAGCGGCGGGCTGTTTGCGACCCGCCCGTACAGCGCCCTGCGCGGCCGCGAGCATCGTGTCCTGTGAGACCTCTCCCGGCTTCGCACCGAGGGTGAGCAGGTCGTACAGGACTGGCCGTCCGTGAACTCCACCTCGTAGGACTCGAACGGCTCCTCCGGGCCGGCGCCGTCCGTGATCCTCGGCGCGGCTTCGCTTGATGCCATTCGCACCCGGAATGCCCGGCACGTCAAACGTCTCGATGTCGACGGTGCAGACGTTCGGGCACGGCGACGTCGAGTCGTTGTACACCCAGCTCAGCACCTTCTCCGCCCTTGCTGGGGAGCCGAGCTGCACGACCGTCGATGCGAACACCGCGGGCGTTTCGTTCGACTGCTGCACGGCGATCATCGCGCCACTGAAGCCGTCGGCCGTGAGCTCGCGGACAGCCCCTTGGGAGTGATCCTGACGAACGCGTCCTGTGCCGTCTTCACAAAGCCATGACTGTCGAGACGCACATCCGCCACCTGTTCATGAAGCTCGACCTCGAGGACGCGCCGTCAGACAATCGGCGCGTCCTCGCGGTTCTCGCCTACCTCCGGGGCTAGCTCGCGGCAGCGCTCCCGAGGGCGGGCAGCCTTTCGGAAACCGTTAGGAAACTCGAAAGATCCGTCGGAACCAGCGCAATCAACGCGTTGCGGCGGCTACCTTCATCGAAGCGTGCGCATCACGACCCTCCCCAGATCGCTGTTGCTGCCGCTGGCCGTTGCGGCCCTGCTCGTCGTCCTCGGTTGCGAGCCGCGGCACGCACGCAGGCGACGCCGGCCGCGTCGGGACTGGACCTGAAGCTCGTGCGGATTGCGGCCGGGTTCGTCGCCCCCGTCCAGGCGACGGCCCCCCGGAGCCAGCCCGGCCGGGTTTACGTCGTGGAGCAGGCCGGGCGGATTCGGGTGATCCAGAACGGACACGTCCTTTCGAAGTCGTTCCTCGACATCCGCCGGCTCGTCAAGTCCGGCGGCGAGCAGGGGCTCCTCTCCGTCGCGTTCCACCCGAACTTCGCCTCGAACGGCCTCTTCTACGTCGACTACACCGACGTGAGCGGGAACACACGCGTGGTCGAGTATCGGGCTCGCACGGGGAAGGCGCCGCTTCGGAGGCGACAGCTGCTTCGCGTCGAACAGCCGTACCCGAACCACAACGGCGGGCAGCTCGCGTTCGGCCCCGACGGACGCCTCTACGTGGGCATGGGCGACGGCGGCTCGGGCGGCGATCCGCAGAATCGCGCGCAGAATCTGCAGAGCCGGCTCGGCAAGATGCTGGCTATCGACGTCGATCGGGCCGGCGCGGATTGGGAGATCACGGGCTACGGCCTGCGAAACCCGTGGCGCTTCTCGTTCGACCGGAAGACCGGCGATCTCTACATCGGCGACGTGGGCCAGGGCGAACTGGGAGGAGATCGACGTCACCTCGACGCCCGGCCAGGGGCTCGAGAACTACGGTTGGAACGTCTTCGAGGGCACACATCGCTACAGGGACGGAACCCCGAACGGCGCCGGGACGCTCGTCGATCCGGTGTACGAGTACAGCCACGCCAACGGCTGTTCGGTCACCGGCGGCTTCGTGTACCGCGGCTCGAAGATACCGGCCGCGCAGGGCCGCTACTTCTTCGGGGACTACTGCAGCGGCACGATCTGGAGCCTCAGCATGCAAGGTGGTCGGGCGACGGACGTGCGGACACACTCGTTCACGGTCGACCAGATCTCATCGTTCGGCGAGAACGCCGCCGGCGAGTTGCTCCTCGTGTCACAGGCAAACGGCGCGATCTACCGGCTCTCAACCGGCTAGAGCCGAGCCGATACTCGCTTGACTTTCTTCCTGGAAATCCCCCAGTATTGAGGCCAGGGTCCCGGGTGGTGCGAGGGCAATCCACCGGCCGGGATAGGGGAGACAGGAGGGAGAGAGGAATGAGGGCAGCACGCCTGCTCGTTCTCGCGGCACTGCTCGCACTCGTCGCAACGGCGAGCGCACAGGCCCGAACGCATGCGATCCTCGGAGGGTACGGCGACGCGCTGGTTGGGATAGACCAGAAACCGCTGCCGCTGAAGACCGGCTCGAAGGCTGCCGCCCGCGCAGCCATCGCACGAACGCTCCGGAGTCAGACCGGAGAGCTCACGATCGGCGACGAGCGCATCTGGCTCGCGATCGACGACGTGGGCGGGTACATCTACCTCAAGAACTACCAGCTCCGGGGTGTCGGAAACAACATCGAGGTCTGGGTCGCAAACGACCAGGATGAGATCTCGACCGGCACGCAGTTCCTCCCGGGTGACTGCCGTAACGACCGGACGGATATCACGGACGCGCAGGTGCAGTACCTGATCGGTGAGTTCGACTCGAACATCTATCCGAAGGAATCACAGGCACTGAGCGTTCCACCCGGCCGCGACGGGTCGAAGTCCCAGCTCGTCGAGGATCCGAGCCTCGAGCTCCCGGCCGACTACTACGCCGGCGACGCGCACAAGATCGTCGTTCTCGTCGACAACTTCCGCGACTCGAACTTCTACAACTTCGACCTCAACGACCCGAGCGACACGACGTACTTCGCCGGGTTCTACTCGTCACAGTTCGACGACCTCTTCGACCGGCACGTCATGAACATCGACGCGTTCGACTGGCTGCATCGAACCGGCGCCAATCCGCCGGACGACCCGAACCCGAACGATCTGTGCACGAGCGCACCGGCGTTCCCGTTCGTCTACGAGGGCGTGTTCGCCCACGAGTACCAGCACCTGCTCGAGCACTACCAGAACCCTGATCAGTACACGTGGGTCGACGAGGGCCTCGCCGACTGGGCCGCGGGGTACACGGGGTACTTCTTCCCGGCCGCCCCGATCACCGACTCGAAGGCCGAAAGCGGCACCCAGTGCTTCCTCGGTTGGACATCGGTTCAGACGACCGCGAACCCGAATCCAGGGACAGGCGGGCCCGAGAACTCGCTCACGCTCTGGGGCGATCAGGTGACCGACCACCTGGACGAGCTTCTCTGCGACTACGGCGCGGCGTTCACCTTCATGAACTTCGTCCACGACCGATACGGGAATCAGTTCATCAGCGACCTCCATCGCGGCAAGGGCGGTGACGGCCTGGCGGGAGTCCGCAAGCTCGTGAAGCAGTACGGGTCTGCGCGCCAGGCGAAGGAGATCATCCACGACTGGGCCGCGATGGTCGCGCTCGACCAGTATCTCGACGGCTCGAACGTCGCGTTCAACGGAAAGGCTGCCTGGTACCAGTCGGAGACGCTCGACGCATCGATCAACTGGGACACCTCGGATGCCTACGCTTGGCCGGGCGCGCCCCCGAACGGCTCCGACTACCTGCGGCTTCGCGACGGGCAGGGGAACTACGTGAGCTCCCGCCAGATCGGGAGGATCGTCTTCGACGGTGCTTCCACCCTGCCCGCCCAGCCCGTCGAATGGAGCGTCGATCAGGCTCCGCCGGACCACGCAGGCGATGCCGCCTTCTACTCCGGCTCGGCCTCGAACCTCGACCGGTCGATCGTCCAGGAGGTGACGGTCCCGGCAGATGACCCGATGCTGACGTTCGACACGCTGTACGACACCGAGGCGACGTGGGATTACGGATTCGTGCAGGTCTCCGCCGACGGCGGCAAGACCTACAAGAGCCTCGCCAACGAGAACACCGACTCCGATCCCGACCCGGCCGCTGTCCCATCGGTCAAGGACAATCTGCCGGGCTTCACCGGGCCATCGGGCGGCGGTGACACGGCAGCCTGGGTCACCGAGAGCTTCGACCTCTCGGCCTACGCGGGACAGACCGTCCTGCTCGCGTTCCGCTACATCACGGACTCGAGTGTCGACCTGCCTGGATGGTGGATCGACAACGTCGTGGTCGGCGGCGAGCAGCTGACCGACGGGACGACCCTGAACGGTTGGGGCACGCCGACCCAGATCCGGCCGATCCCGGTCGCCGGGTTCACCGTCCAGCTCGTCGCGTACACGACAGAGGGCCCGAGGAAGGCGGTGCTCCACCGCCTGCGCCTCACACACCGCCACGGCTCGCTGAACGCCCTCCAGATAAGGCGCATCTTCGGAAACACGAACTACGACGTGGTCGCCGCGATCGTCACCTACGACGATCCCGGCGAGTACTCGCTCCAGTACGCGCCGTACAGGCTGCTGGTAACACCGGCAGGGACGCAGCCGGGCGGATAACAATCGATAGATTGGCCCGATGAAGGCGCTCTGCGCCAGGGCTGTAGATGCTGCGATCGGCGCGGGTGCCGGCTATGCCGACGCCCGCGCCGTCGAGCGCAGGTCACAGCATGTCTCGACGCGTAACGGCCGGGTCGACTCCGTCAACGACGCCGAGACTGCCGGGATCGGCGTCCGCGTACTCGTCGACGGCGCCTGGGGCTTCGCGTGCGACCGGCAGCTCGACGAAGGCGGCGCCCGAGATGCGGCCGTGCGAGCGGTTGCCTTCGCCCGGGCGAGCGCGGGATCGGCAAGGCGCAAGGTCGAGCTGGAGCCGCTCGCACCCCACATCGGCGACTACCGCACACCCGGCGACCACGATCCTGTCGAGGTGCCGCTGGAGCGGAAGGTCGAGCTCTGCCTTCGGGCGGAGAGCGGACTCCACGGGCCGGACATCGCCGTGACCTCGGCGAGCGTCAGAGCAATGCGCGAACGACGGGTTTTCCGGTCGTCCGAGGGCAGCGACCTCTTCCAGGAGTTCTTCGAGTGCGGTGGTGGGATCGACGCCACCGCGATCCGCGACGGCCTCGTTCAGATCCGGAGCTACCCGAGCGCACACAGCGGCTCGAGCGCGCAGGCCGGCTGGGAGTTCGTCGAGGAGCTGGGCCTGGATCGAGAAGCTCCGCGGGTCGCCGAGGAGGCTGCGGCTCTGCTTCGTGCCGACCCCTGTCCGGCCGGCGTGACGACAGTCGTCATCGACGCCGAGCAGATGGAGCTGCAGGTCCACGAATCGGTCGGGCATCCGACCGAGCTCGATCGCGTCTACGGCACCGAGGCCGCCTACGCGGGAACGAGCTTCCTGAAGCCCGGCGACCTCGGATCGCTTCGCTACGGGTCGCCGCACATGAACATCACGGCCGACCCGACCACGCCTCGCGGGCTCGGGACGTTCGCATTCGACGACGAGGGTGTTCCCGGCGCGACGCCTCCCGATCGTCGAGGGCGGGATCCTGACCGGCTTCCTCGGGTCGAGGGAAACGGCGGCGCTGATCGGCCGCGACCTCGGTGGCTCGATGCGCGCCGACGGCTGGAGCCGGATGCCGCTCGTCCGCATGACGAACCTGCACCTCGAGCCGGGCGAGGGGAGCCTCGACGATCTCCTCTCCGACGTCGACGAGGGCATCTACCTCGCGACGAACAAGAGTTGGTCGATCGACGACAAGCGGCTCAACTTCCAGTTCGGGACGCAAACGGCGTGGGAGATCCGCAAGGGGAAGCTGACGCGGATGCTGCGCGACGCGACCTACATGGGCGTGACCCCGATCTTCTGGGGATCGCTCGATGCGGTCGCCGGGCCCGACGAGTGGCGCATGGCCGGTCTCACGAACTGCGGCAAGGGCCAGCCGGGCCAGCACGCACACGTGTCCCACGGCGCCTCTCCCGCACGGTTTCGCAACGTTCAGGTGGGCGTGAGGAAGTGAGCAAGAGCCTGGAGCTCGCCGACCGCGCGTGGCGGTTCGCGCAGGCGGACGATGCCGAGGCGCTCGTCCTCTCGGAACGCTCGGGGCTTGCCCGGTTCGCGGGCTCACAGGTTCATCAGCCGACGCTGATCGAGAACGAGACCGTGCTCCTCCGCGTCGTCCGCGACGGACGGGTCGGCAGCGCGTCGACGAACCGGCTGGACGACGAAGGGCTCACGGGAACGGCAAGACGCGCCGAGGCCGCGGCCGACGCGGCTCCGCCCGATGCCGGCTTTGCCGGGCTCGCCCCACCCGCCGTCCCCCCTTCCGTGCAGGCATACGACGCGGAGACGGCGGCGCTCACGCCCGAGGAGCAGTCCGCGCTTGCCTGGACAGCGATCGAGGCCGCCGCCGGGATCGGGCTCTTCGGGTACTTCACGAGCGGCGAATCCGAGATCGCGGTCGCGTCCAGCGCCGGTCAGGCCGTGTCGCAGGCGATGACGGACGCATCGATCGTCGCGCTCGCTGCATCCGAGCGAGGAGTCCGGCTGGGCAGAGTCGAGCGCCTGGCGCGTCTCCGACCTCGACCCTGCACGCGTCGCCTGCGAAGCTGCCGACAAGGCCCGCCGAACGCTCGGAGCGCGGGAGACGGAGCCCGCCGTCTACCGCGCGGTGCTCGAGCCGTACGCGTTCTCGGAGATCCTCGCCACGTTCGGCTGGAGCTCGCTGAACGGCCTGGCCGTGCTTGAAGGCCGCAGCTACCTGGCCGGCCGGATGGGTCAGCAGGCGTTCCACCCCGACTTCACGCTCGTCGACGACGGCGGCGACCCGCTGGGGCTCCCCAAGGCCTTCGATTTCGAGGGGACGCCGAAGCTGCCCGTCACGATCGTCGAGAACGGGGTCGTCCGCGACGTCGTGTGGGACCGGCGCAGTGCCGCAGAGGCGGGCAACGGCACGGTCTCGACAGGGCACGCCCTGCCGGCACCGGCCCAGGGCTTCGGGCCCCCTTGCCGTGAACCTCCGAGTCGAGGCCGGTGACGCGACTTCGGACGACCTCGTCGAGCGTGTCGATGACGGCATCTACGTGACGCGGCTCCACTACCTCGGGGTGGTGGACGAGCGCGAGGGCATCATCACGGGAATGACGCGGGACGGGACGTTCCGCATCCGGAACGGCCAGATCGCCGAACCCCTCGTGAACCTGCGCTTCACGACGTCTTTCCCCGAGCTGGTCCGAGACCTCCTCGGCATCTCCCGCGAGCGCAAGCTCGTCAATACGGCCGACTTCTACGACGAGCGCTATCCGACGGCGGCGCTCGTACCGGGGGTCGCAACCGAGACTTTCACCGTCGTCGGCACAGGCTCCGGGCCCGGG
Organism: uncultured Thermoleophilia bacterium; assembly: GCA_963710975.1. Lineage (GTDB taxonomy): Bacteria > Actinomycetota > Thermoleophilia > Gaiellales > Gaiellaceae > JBBQXH01. The sequence goes on from CAVQCG010000005.1 coordinate 623,052, forward strand.
CTCTAGGGATGAGAAACGCCGAGTGCGCCCGATCAGCTCGACCCGGTGGTCGGCTGGCGCGTGTGGGATGTCGTCGAGCTCGACGGGCATCTTCGCCTGTGCTCCTTGACGTTCTGGAGCGTGTGGCTACCCGGCCGACCGGTGCTGGCCGCCTGCCGCCGACCCCTCGTCGACCGGCGTGCCGGCATCCCGGATCACGATGCTCCCGCGGCGAGCTGCACCTGCGGGATCTACGCTTCGACGAACGCGCACGGCGCCGTCGAGTTCTCCCGCCGGTTCGTCCGGCGTCGTGACACCGTCCACCGAGTGCTCGGTCGCGTCGCGCTCTGGGGGACGGTGGTCGAATGCGAGTCGGGGTGGCGCGCCTCTCACGCCTACCCGGAGTCGCTCATGGTCAGAGCGCCGACCGCTCGCGGTTTCCTGGCCGGGAGACTCAGTCGCCACCAGCCCGCGCGCCCAGCGGAGGAGATCGCAGTCGCACTGGCCGAGTACGGCACGCCCGTCGAGATCGTTGCGGCGCGGAACGACACGCTGCTCGTCGAGGCACTCGAGCCGCGACGGCGCACGCTCTAGGGGCCTGTCCGGAAACCCCGGTGCGGGTGGGACTCGCGCGTGAGGGTGCCTGGCAAGGACGCAGGAGACGGCGCTACCAGGCAGGTAACGCTGTCTCCGAGGACGCCGCCAGGCATCCGCACGCGCCGCCTCCGGACGTGACGGGGTTTCCGGACAGGCCCCTAGCTCAGCTAGTCGAGCAGGTAGAAGAGCAGGATCGTGTTGATCCCGAAGATGCAGGCCACGACCACGGTGAGCCGCGTGAGGTTGCGCTCGACGATGTGCTGGCCGCCCTGGGACTGGGGCGTGAAGCCCAGGCCGCCGAAGCCGGTGTCCCGGCCCGAGTGCATGAGCACCAGGACGATCAGGAAGATCGAGATCAGGACGTGCCAGACGGCGAGGGCTGCGAGCATCGGCGACAGGATAGCTAACGTCTTCGGGATGGAAGCCCGCGAGCGCGTCCAGAAGCTGCTCGTCCAGGGCGACAACCGCCTGAAGCAGGGCCACGACGCCCGCGCCCGAGAAAAGGCGCGCGAGAGCTACGAGCGGGCGCTCGCGGTTGCGATCGAGAGTGGCCTCGAGGGCTCCGTCAGGCCGCTGGTCGAGCGACGCCTGGCTGATCTCGGCGAAGCCGAGCGGGAATCGCACTCGGAGACCGGACGCTGACGCTACGGCCGCGAGACCTGCCGGCTGAGGCCTAACCAGCGGCGCGCGTCAGAACCGCTGCGATCCGCTTCGCCTGGCGACACACGTCGTGTTCGGTTGCCACTCGCCGAGCTTCGAGGTTCGGAGATGGGAGATCCGCCGCGGCGCGAAGCCCAGCCGCGATCGAATCGACGCTCAGCGGCTCGACGAGAACGCCGCAGCCGCCCGTGACGAACTCGGGCGGGCCACCAACCCGGGTTGCAACGACGGATCGCTCGCTCGCCATCGCCTCGAGCAACGCCTGGCCGAAGGGCTCCACCGTGCTCGGCTGGCAAAGGACATCGCAGGCGACGATCCAGCGAGCGACTTCCGCATGCGGAATTCGGCCAGCGAGACGAATGCCGGCGAGGCCTTCGAGGCGCGGCCGGAGAGGTCCGTCTCCGACGACGGCGAGCTGACCTTTGCCCACACGCTCGAACGCATCGACGAGGCGCACCGGGTTCTTTCGCTCCTCGAGCGTGCCGACGAAGAGGTAGAAGGGGCCGGAGCCGTGCCAGTCGAGCGTGTCGCGAGCGGCTTGCGCATCGCCGCCACGGAAACGGTCGAGGTCAACCCCGCAGTCGATGACCGAGACCTTCGGTTCGAGCCCGGGAATGGCCCGGATCAGCTCCCGCCGCAGGTAGTCGGAGACGCAGATGACGGCGCGGGCGCGGCGAGTCGCGAGGCGGGTCGCCTCACGGACGCCCGGGATCGTCCCGATGTTGCGGACGTCCTGACCGTGCGCAGTGAGCACGAGCGGCGCGTTCGCAGCGAGAGAGGCGAGGGCGGCGAGCGCTCCAGCCGGAACGAGGAAATGCGCGTAGATCACGTCGGGCCGAAAGCGGCGAGCGGCGCGAATGGCGTCGATGCCGAGCTCGGCATATCTCGTCCGAGAGCCTCCGCGCCGATCGAGGACCGCACGCTCGATCTCGTGACCCTGCGCCGCAAGCTCGCGCTCCACCTGGGCGACGAACGCGCCGAGATCGGGAGCGGTCGGGCCCGGGTACATCTGCGAGACGAGCAGGATTCGCACCGCGCGATGGTAGCGTCATGTCGTGGAGATCCGATCGATCCATGCGGCCGAGCCGTTCACGACCGCGGACGGAAGCACCATCCGCTCGCTGCTCGATCTGGGCACGGCACCCGTGCGAAATCAGAGCCTCGCGGAGGCGACGCTCGAGCAGGGAGCCGCGACGGAGCGTCATTACCACCGAGACGCGGAGGAGATCTACTACGTGCTCGACGGCCGCGGCCAGATGGAGATCGACGGGGAGACCGCGACCGTCGAGGCGGGCGACGCAGTCCTCATCCCTCCCGGTGCCTGGCACCAGATTCGCGCGGTCACGGAGCGACTTCGATTCCTCTGCGCCTGCGCCCCTCCCTACCGCGACGAAGACACGTTCTTCTAGAGCCACGGTCGGACAAGCCGGAGCCGGGACTCGAACCCGGGACCTAGCGCTTACAAGGCGCTTGCTCTGGCCATCTGAGCTACTCCGGCAGCGAGTGCATTGTACGGCCGGCCGAGCGGTCGGGAGCCCTGGCCTACTGGAGAACCTGACGCGTGTCCTGATGTGCCAGCACCTTGCGCTTCACGCGCTGCAGGGCATTGTCGATCGTCTTCGTGTCGCAGCCGAGCTCCTCTGCCATCTCCTCGTACGAGAGTCCCTCGAGGTAGAACCGAAGCGCGTCCGACTCGAGTTGGGAGAGGCCGGTTCCGAGCGTGAAGACGAGGCTCTGGAGCTCCTCCGTCGAGATCACGCAGACGACCGGGTCATCGACACCGGGCCCCGCGAGAGCGTCCCCGAGCGTCACGTCCGAGTCGTCCTGTCCGGCAGGCGTCTGGCTGAAGGAGACGTAGGTGTTGAGCGGCGCGTGCTTGTAGCGGGTCGCCGTCTTGATCGCCGTGATGATCTGCCGCGTGATGCAGAGCTCGGCGAAGCTCCGGAACGACGTTTCCTTGTCGGAACGGAAATCGCGCACGGCCTTGTAGAGCCCGATCAGTCCCTCCTGGATCAGATCTTCCGACTCGCCGCCCGCGATGAAGTACGAGCTCGCCTTCAGTCGGACGAAGCCCGTGTAGCGTCGCATGAGGGAATCAAGGGCATTGTCGTCGCCGTTGCGGGCTCGGATGACGAGATTCAGATCCTCGACTTCCCGTTGAGCCTTATTCTTCAGCTGCACGGCGGTGAGCTGTCGCGGGGCCATTTTTTCCCTCCGTCTAGCGGAAATCGTCGCCTTTGCCTGCCGTCTCGAGGAGTACTCTAACCCTCAAGTTGAGGCTTGACGATAGCACCCTCTGCAGAGAACTTCAAGGGTTTTGTGAATCATGCAAATTGCTAGGGCGTCGGGAGCGTCCCGACGCACGCTGGCGGCCGCGAATCGCGGCCGTCGACCAGGCTGCGGTGCGAGCCTCAGAGCGGCGGCCGCGCGCGTGCCCACGGGCGCACGCGCTCCAGAGCAGCGCCGATCCCGAGCGCCAGGTCGTCGCAATACCGACGCGCGACGATCTGCAGACCGACCGGGAGGCCGGCGTCGGTGAAACCGGCCGGCACGCTCAGCGCCGGGCACTGGCTCACGAAGTTGAACTGCGCCGTCATGTCGAGACCGTGGTACCGACCGTCGGTGGATCGCTGGTAGTACTCGCCTTCATCCGCGTCGGCCGGCGGGGCAGGGTGCGCCATCGTCGGGCAGAGGAGCGCGTCGTAGCGCTCCAGGATCGGACGCAGCTTCTTCCACCCGTCGGTCCGGACGAACTCGAGCCGCTTGAAGTCGACCGCGCTCATCGCGAGCCCGGCATCCATCAGCGAGACGACGCTCGGGTCCATCCGGTCGCGAAACTCCTCGAGCGCGTCACCGAAGATCGCGGCGAGGTAGACGCCCCAGTGGGCGAGCCACGCGTCGGCCAGATCGCCCGTCCAGCCGAGATCGACCTCCTCGACCTCCGCGCCGGCATCGGCCAGCGCGCCCGCGGCAGAGCGCACCGTAGTCTCGACATCCGCATCCACGGCGTAGCAACCCAGGTCGACGTCGAGGGCGAGACGCAGTCCCTTGGCCGATGAGTCGGGTTGACCGGACAGGTCGAGGGCCGGCGCGAGCGACATGATGTCGCGGTCGTCGGGGCCCTGCGCGACATCGAGGAAGAGTCGAGCGTCTGCGATCGTCCGCGCGAGCGGCCCGAAGTGGTGGATCGTGTCGAACTGCGTCGGCAGGAAGTCCAACGGGATCCTCCCAAAGCTCGGCTTGAGGCCGACGATCCCACAGAAGGACGCCGGAATCCGTACCGAGCCACCCATGTCCGTACCCTCGGCGAGCGGAACGCAGCCGGACGCCACAGCGGCCCCCGACCCCCCGGACGATCCGCCCGGCGTCCGCTCCGGATTCCACGGGTTCCGCGTGATTCCCCACAGCGGGCTCCGGGTGAAGCTCGAGTACGCGAACTCAGGCGTGGTCGTCTTCCCGACCATGATTGCCCCGGCATCGAGAAGCGTGTCCACGAGGAGGGCGCTCTCGTCCGGGACGTGGTGCTCGAACGCGTACGAACCCATGGTCGTTCGCTTGCCCTTCGTCGGAGTGATGTCCTTGATCGCAATCGGCAAGCCGTGTAGCGGGCCGAGCGGCGATCCAGCGCTGACTGCGCGCTCGGCCGCGCGCGCCGCCTCGATCGCCTCGTCCGGATAGACGAAGCAGAAACAGTTGAGGGTTCCGTTGACCTCGTCGATGCGCTCGAGGCTGTTCTCGACCAGCTCGACCGGCGAGAGCTCGCGCGCGCGAACGAGCCTGACGAGCTCGGTCGCGGGCGTGTAGCAGAGGTCGATGTCCGGCATGTCGTCTGCCTGTGTTCTATCGCGTTCGGCGACGCCAGGCCTCGAGCCGCGCTCGGACGTCGGGATCGAGCACGTCCTCGATGCGTGACCAGTCGGGGCCGCCGCGCCAGCGCTCAGGAGTCTCACGCTCCAACTCGCGCGAGAACACCCGCGACGACAGCCGCTCCACCGTTGGCCCCGCCGTCTCGCGGATCGCCCCGTCGGAGGAGACAACGGCGACCCGCTCCTCGGTGCGGGCTCCGGCAGCGAGTCGCTCGATCACCTCGTCGGCGTGCTCCGCGAAACGCACCTCGAGCGGGCCGAGGTGCCTGTCCTCCCCGACCCCGTCGAAGACGACGACACCGCGAGCCCCACGCACAGCCACGAAGCCCGCAAGCCGGTCGACGAGCTCGTCACGAGCATCGATCGAACCGGCGTGAAGCAGGTTGTAGCCATCGAAGAGGTACAGGCTCGGCTCAGACACCGGCCCGGCGCTGGCGCGCGGCCTCGAAGAGGACGATGCCGCAGGCGACACTGACGTTCAGCGACTCGACGGTTCCGGCGAGCGGGATAGTGATCGCATCGTCGCAGGCACGCCTGACGCCAGGGCGAACACCCGAGCCCTCGGCACCGAAAACGAGCACGCTGCCGCCTGCGAGATCGGCCGCCCAGAGATCCGTCGAGCCGCCTTGCTCGACAGCCCAGACCCAGAGATCGCCCCGTTTGATCTCGTTGAGATACCGGGCAAGGTTCACCACCACGGCGACAGGCAGATGCTCGACCGCGCCCGCAGAAGCCCTGCACACGGCCGCGGTGACCCGCGCCGCCCCGCGCTCGGGAACGATGACGCCGCTCGCACCAGCACCCTCTGCACTGCGGCATACCGCTCCGAGGTTGTGGGGATCGGTGACACCGTCGAGGCAAACGAGGAGCGAGCGATCTCCGGCCGCGAGCTCGTGCGCGTCTCCGTAGCGGTAGGGCTCACAGAACGCGACGACGCCCTGATGGTCACGTGTTCCGGCCTCGGCCGTCAGCGCGCCCTCGGCCCGGATGTGAACCCGCATCCCCGCCTCCGCGCGAAGCCAGGGTTCCGCCGCGAGCGCTCGCTCGCTCGCGTGGAGCTCCAGAACCTCACGCCGGCCCGCGCGTATGACCTCCCGGACCGGATGCCGGCCGTAGACGAGCTCGCGAGCACCTGTCACGAGCTGGGAACGAGTCGGTAGCCGGGTTCCTCGGCGATGTCTCGAACTTCCCAGCCCAACTCTGCAAGCTCGTCACGAAGCCGGTCGGCCTCGCCGAAGTCGCGCGCCCGCCGCGCTGCCTGCCGGTCGCGTGCAAGCCGGTGCACGTCGTCCGATATGTGCAAGTCGTCCTCGAGGTCTATCCCAAAGGCATCAAGCCCTCTCCGCAAGAGCTCGGTCTGTCCAGCTGCCGCCCATTCGTGGATGATCGCAAGCGCATCCGGCGTATTGAAGTCGTTCTCGAGAACTTCGACGAAGTCGTTCCACTCTCGTGACGTCCTGGGTTCCCCGACGTCCCAGAGAAGCCGGTTCCGAAGGCTCCGAACCTGCGTGTCCGCCGCCGCGAGAGTCTCCTCGGAGAAGTCGACGGGCTTCCGCCAGTGCGCAGTCATGAAGAACAGAAGGAGAGCAGTACTCCCCCACCGCTGCACCGCCTCGCGCAACGTGACGATGTTCCCGACCGACTTGGACATCTTCTCGCCAGTGAACTGGAGCATCCCGTTGTGCATCCAGATCCGCGCGAACTCGCGCCCGGCGCCGCGCGACTGGGCGAGCTCGTTCTCGTGATGGGGGAAGACGAGGTCGAGGCCGCCGCCGTGTATCTCGAAGACCGGGCCGAGTAGCTCCTCCGCCATGGCCGAGCACTCGATGTGCCAGCCGGGGCGTCCGCGTCCCCACGGGGAGTCCCAGAACGTGTCCTCGCCAGGCTTCGTCGCCTTCCAGAGCGCGAAGTCGCGCGGGTCGTCCTTCAGCGGATTCGGCTCCTGCTCCTCGACCTGGTCGGGCCGCTGGCCCGAGAGGCTCCCGTACTCGTCGTATGCACCGACGCGAAAGTAGACGTCGCCCTTCACCTCGTAGGCAAGGCCGCGCTCGATCAGCTCGTCGATCAGCGCGACGATCCGCGAGACCGTCTCCGACGCCTTCGGCTCGTAGTCGGGACGGCCGAGGCCCAGGAGATCCGTGTCCTCGACGTACCAGTCCGCCGCCTGCGCCGCGAGCTCGTCGCTCCGCATGCCGAGGCCGGCCGCGGCGTCGTAGATCTTGTCGTTGATGTCGGTGATGTTCTCGACCAGGACGACGTCGTAGCCCTGCCCCTCAAGCCACCGCTTCAGCCACATGGAGATCACGAACGGACGGGCGTTCCCAACGTGAATACGCTGGTACACCGTCGGCCCGCAGAAGTACATCCGGATCGGCCCGGGCGGCGGCGGAAGCTCTTCGAGCTGTCGTGTCAGCGAGCTGTAGATGCGCATCGAATCCGATGCTACCCCGGGGTCTGTGGCTCGGTTTCGGCAAGGACTCCCCGGACGCGGTCGATCGCCTCCTCGCCGGGAAGCGCGACGAGCACCGCCCAGAGCTCGGGGCCGCGCTCGCGCCCCGTGAGCGCACGACGGAGCGCACGCAGATCGCCGCCGACGGCCTTCAGCTCGCGGATGATCGACCGCGCTCCGCCCTCCTCGAGTTCAGCGGCTGCGCCCGACCGCAACTCGACGAACCGCGCCAGCGTCTGCTCGGCTCCTGGAAGCGGCACCGGCTCGGGCGCTTCGAGGACCACCCCCGCCGCCTCGCGTGCCTCGACGAGCGTGCGGGCTCCGCGCATGGCCGGGACGACCCGCACCGGGGCGCCGGCCCGCTCCGCGAGCTCATCGTCGCCCATGGCCTGGATTGCCTCCACGGCCAGGCGCTCGATCCGCGCGGGATCGTACTGGACGTCCGAGCGCGGCAGCCCAAGCTCCTCTAGGTACGCCCGCACTGCCTCCGCCGGGATTCCCGCCGTGCGCAGATCGGCAACCGAGGCCGCGCCGTGACGCTTCGAGAGTTTCCCCCCGTCGGCCCCAAGCAGCAGTCCGTGGTGGATGTACTCAGGTGGCTCCCACCCGAGGGCCCGAGCGATCGCCTCGTGAAGCGGTGTGTTCGAGAGGTGATCCTTCCCTCGGATCACGTGCGTGATTGCGAGGTCGGCGTCGTCGACAACCGATGCGAGGTGATAGGTCGCCGAGCCGTCCGCGCGGATCAGCGTCGGCCGGCGCTCTTCGCGGAACCGAAGCGCGCCCTCCTCCTCGTAGGCTGCGCCGCTCTCGAGGAGCCTTGCCGCGGCCTCGCGATAGCGGTCGCCGCGATCACTCTGGCGAAACGGGCCCTCGTCCCACCTGATCCCGAGCCAGGCCAGATCGGAGAGGATCCCGACTTCCGCCTGGGTGTTGGTTCGCGCCGCATCGGTGTCGTCGATCCGCAGGACCAGCACCCCGCCGCGCTCGTCCGCGAAGCGGCGATTCGCGACGGCCGTCAGCGCGCCCCCGAGGTGAAGCGACCCGGTCGGGCTCGGCGCGAAGCGGACTCGGGTCACGGGTCAATCCCGGAGATCGCGTTGCCAAGCTCTTCGCCGACCCCGGGCGAGTACGCGCCAATCCCCTGCCAGCGAATCATGCCCACCAGGACGACTCCGATCTCGTCCGTGTCTGAGAAGCCAAGCGCACGGACGACAGATCCGACGTCCGTGTACGCAGCGTCCGCTCTCGCGCCTCGCGGCCCCGGATCGCTGCGGCCATACAGCCGTGGATGAAGCCGCGCACGGGCGTCCAACGGCGCCCGATCGTTGGTTCCTCGTAGACGACGAACCCCGGGTAATCGTGGCGAAGAGGTTGGAGGGCCGAGAGCCACGAGTCGACGAGCGCCTGCTGTGCGCGCTCGAGGCTGCCGACCCGAGGCACGTGAAGACGGCTCACGGCGTTCATCGACGGTAATTCTCGCAGTCGCACGTTGCGCACGGTTGGCGCAAATTGCCAATAGACACAAGGCTCCGTCACCTTGTACCGTTCCGCGCAACCCCCACGACGAACCTGCGAGGTGCGTACGTGTCTGCCAGTCTGCGGCCCTGGCTTCCGATCGTTGTTTCGTCGAAGCGCTGTGCGCCGCATCCGTCGACGTGCAGCGCGCGGGCAGCGGGATGATCTTGTCATCGCGGGGTGAACGGCCACACCTGTGCGGTGACCGCCATCAGCGCCGCGAAATGCCGGGCTCCCGAGGGGCGCGTCGCGGTGCGCCTTCCGGGCGCCTTCGTCCTTTCCTCGTCACTCTCGCTGCGCTTGCAACGTGCGCTGCACTTGCGGCGCCGGCATCCGCGGATTCGTTCGTGACGCGGTCCGGCACCCAGTTGACACTCGACGGTCAGCCGTACCGGTTCACGGGCATCAACATCTACAACGCGAACAACGCTGGCCTGTGCTGGTATCCAATGGCCGGCGGCTCGACCCTCGATGATTCCCTCGCGGAACTTGGAGGCGCAGCGAAAGTCATCCGCGCCTGGTTCTTCCAATCCCTCGCCACAGCCGGCGGTCAGCGCGACTGGAGCGGGTTCGACCACACCCTCGCCGTGGCGGCGGCACGGGGCGTCAAGGTCGTCGCAACGCTCGGCAACCAGTGGGAGCATTGCGACGGCCTGGACGGCGGAGGGGGCTCCTTCAAGGACGAGTCCTGGTACACGACGGGCTACACACAACCTGACCCCGCAGGCACGGCTTCATATCGCGACTGGGTGGCTGAGGTGGTGGATCGTTACAAGGGCGATCCGACGATCCTCGCCTGGCAGCTCATGAACGAGGCGGAGGTGAAACCGTCCGCCGCGAGCAGCGATTGCAGCGTCGGCGCAGCGACGATCCTGAAGAGCTTCGCGACGGACGTCTCGGGCCTCGTCAAGTCCATCGACGGTAACCACCTGGTCAGCCTTGGCACGATCGGCGGCGGTCAATGCGGGGCGCAGGGAGACGAGTACCAGGACGTCCACGACATCTCGACAGTCGACCTCTGCGAGTACCACGACTACGGAGCGCCCACAACCGCCATGCCCGGCGATCAATGGAACGGGCTCCAGCGGCGCCTCGACCAATGCAATGCCCTCGGTAAACCGCTCTTCGTCGGCGAGACGGGCATCAGGCCGACCGACGTCGTGACTGGAAGCCAGCCGTTCGACGGCTCACTGCTCTCGCGCTCCGTGATGTTCGAGCTGAAGTTCAGGGCGCAGTTCCAGGCCGGCGTCGTCGGAGAGATCGCCTGGGCCTGGAATGCGCAGGAATCGAAAGTGGACGACCACGACATCGGCCCGGGCGATCCGGCGTTGGGAACGCTCGCAGCGTGGAACAGCCCGGCGAGCGGGACGGTAACCCGTGGCAGCCTGACGCCGACCGGAGGCGAAGCCGACAACCGCAGCCTCCGAGGCCTTGTGAGCTCGGACGGCCGCTATCTCGTGTTCTCTTCCGAGGCAGGGAACCTCACACCGGCGGACACGCATTCCAGCCCCGGCTGCGGCGGACCCGATGTCTTCTTGAAGGACATGCAGACGGGAGCGATCGAGCTCGTGAGCGTCGACAGCAACGAGCAACAGCTCGGGGGTTTCTGCGGAACGATCGCCGAGGGGATGACGCCGGATGCCCGGTTCATCGTGATGACGACGACCGCCTACCGCGGCGGCGGATCGAGCTATGCCGGAAGCGATGTCGTCGTGCGCGATCGCGCTACGGGGATCACTGAGAACCTGACGGCTGGGGCGAACGACAGGAGCGCGAACGCAACGATCAGCCGAAGTGGCCGCTACGTGGTCTTCATGTCCGAGGCGTCGAACCTCGTTCCCGGAACGAGCGCGTGCGGCGTTCACCAGCGCATGTACCTGTACGACCGGCAAACAGATCAGATCGAACTGGTGAGCGTGGGAAGCGATGGAACGAGCCCCTGCGGCGGCAATGGATCGAACATCGGCGTTGTCAGCGACGACGGGAGATGGGTCGCGTTCATGACCGACCGCTCCCTCGTTCCGGAGGATGCGGACGGCCTCTACAACCAGACACTTGACGTGTACCTCCGGGATCGCCAGACCGGTACGACCACCCTCGTCAGCCGCGACCTCACCGGCGGCGATGCCGGCGGTTTCTTCCCTGTCATCAGCGGCGACGGGCGCTACGTGGCCTTCGATTCCACGTCTGCGAACATCGTCTCGGGGGACACGAACGATCCGTACGGATATGGGTATAGCGGCAGCGATGTCTTCGTCTATGACCGGGTCACCGACCAGATGGAGCTCGTCAGCCGGGTCGGCGGGCACCAGCTCGAATACAGTCAGAGGCCCGACATCAGCGCCGGCGGCAGATTCGTCACCTTCGTCGCCGGACATCAAGCCAACTCCTCCGGGGACCAGAGCGGCTACTACGACATCTACGTCCACGACCGCGTCTCCGGGAGAAGCGAGCGGGTAGTCAACAACAGCGGAGACCCTGCCGGCGGCGCCTACCTCAGCGCATTGAGCATGACCGGCCGGTACGTGGTGTTCGACTCCTCCTCGAGCGACTGGGTCGCCGACGATACCAACTCAACCGGTGACATCTTCGTTCTCACGCGCACCGGATCCGAAGATCCGTACGATGCGCCTCCGACCGGGCCGGTGGATTCGGATGGTGATGGGATTCCGGATTCGTTGGATGCGAATCCGGGTACGCGCGTCTGATGCGTTTGCGGACGCGGCTGGGTCGTCCGGGACGATCCTCGACCGTGCGGGGCTCTCGGTGGTGATCGAAGATCTGCCCGACCCGGACGGGGTTCGGATCACGGTTGGCGCGGGTGCCGGACAGGCGCGGGTGCGGGTGTGCGGGATCGCGACCGTACGCCTGGACGGTGGAGATGCCGCCGACATCACGTGCGGCAGCGTGACCACGACCGCGCACAGCGGCCAGGTCGAGCTCGATCTCGACAACAACAGCACGGTCACGATCCCCCAGGGAACGACGGTGACCGCCAGTGCGCAAGTCAACGGCGGCTACACGATCCAGAACCACGGGCCCGCCCAGATCAGCGTCACCATCGGCGGAGTCCCGACGAGCGTCCCGCCCGGTCAGACCGTGACGACCCCTCCACCCAACCCGTGTGCGGGTGCGCCGCCGGCAGGGGCGATCGTCGGCACGAACGGCAACAACACGCTCAAGGGAACGAGCGGCAACGACGTCATCTTCGGCCTCGGTGGCAGCGACGCGATCGACGGGAAGGGCGGCGACGACACCATCTGCGCCGGCGACGGAACCGACACCGTGAGCGGCGGTGACGGCAACGACCGCATCGACACCGGTGCGGGCAGCGACAAAGCCGACGGCAACACCGGCAACGACACCATCGACGGGCAGGCCGGCAACGACACCCTCGCGGGCGGCGCCGGCGACGACACCGTCAACGGCGGCGACGGCAACGACACCGTCAACGGGAACGACGGCAACGACACGCTCACCGGCGGAAACAACGACGACACCGTCAGCGGCGGCGGCGGCAACGACACCATCGACACCGGCGCCGGCATCGACAAAGCCGAGGGCAACGCCGGCAACGATGCCATCGACGGCCAGGCCGGCAACGACACCCTCACAGGTGGTGCGGGCGACGACACCCTGGACGGCGGCGACGGCAACGACAAGCTCGAAGGCAACGACGGCACCGACACCCTCCGCGGAGGCAACAACGACGACGACCTCAAGGGCGGCGCCGGCACCGACACCCTCGACGGTGGCCCCGGCACCGACAAGCTCAACGGCGAAGCCGGCACCGACACCTGCACCACAGGAGAAACCAAGAAGAGCTGCGAAGCCTGAAAGGAGCTCGAGTGCGGTCCATCGTCTGGATAGCTGCAGTGGCCCTCGCGGTCATCGGAATCGGATCAGGTTCTGCTCAGGTCGCCGATCCGGGCGGCGGCACCGAGGCGATCCTTCCCGGCTACTCCAAGACGCGCTTGCACGTGAAGTTCAACGAAGGGACACGGGTTCGCCTTCGCGACGGCCAGCTCGTGTCACTCGCGGGCGCCGACCTTTCCGGGCTCGACGCAGCACTCGCAACCTATCCGGTCGAGGAGATCGAACGGCTGTTCACGCGCCCCGAGGCGGCGCTCGACGCGGAACGTCTCCAGATCGAGGCGGAGACGGGCGAGCAGCTCCCGGACCTGAACCTCTACTACCGATTCGTGGTCGCCGACGCTGCGGACGGGGCAAGCCTCGTCGCCGCGCTCGTGGCGCTCCCAGTCGTCGAGGAAGCATATGCGGAGCCGCTCCCTGCGCCTCTTCCCGCCACACCCGATCTCACCGCCGAACAGCGCTATCGCGCGCCGGCCCCGGGTGGGATCGGCGCGGACGCCGTGACCGCCGTGCCGGGAGCGAAGGGTGATTCGGTAAAGGTCATCGACATCGAGTACGCATGGAGCCAAACGCACGAGGACGTCGGCAAGGCCAGGCTCGCGGGAGCGCTGATCCCGAACGGCACGCCGGTGGACCCGTTCAACAATGCCAACCACGGCACCGCGGTGATCGGCGAGCTGGTCGGCGATGACAACGGACTCGGGGTGACGGGAGTCGTTCCGAACGCCCAGCTCGGACTCGTGAACGTGAACAACCTCGAGCGGGGCTGGGATCTTGCAAACGCAGTCAGCGTCGCCACAGCCAATCTCAGTGCCGGAGACGTCATGCTGATCGAGCAGCAGGTGCCTGGCGCAAACGGCGGCTGCGGTGTCTCCCAGGTGGGGTGCGCGCCGGTCGAGTGGGTGCCCGCGATCTACGACGCCATCGTCACCGCGACGTCTGCCGGGATCGTCGTGGTGGAAGCGGCCGGGAACGGTCGCGAGAACCTGGACGGGGCGGCCTACGGGGCTCCCTTCCCGGCGGGGAGGCCCGACTCGGGTGCGATCATCGTCGGCGCCGGCGGAGCACCGGGGTGCGATCAGTACGTGGAGCCCGAGCGGTCCCGCCTGCCGTATTCGTCGTTCGGGACGCGCGTTGATCTCCACGGCTGGGGCGAGTGTGTCACGACCACCGGCTACGGGGACCTCTTCGACGGCGGTTCGCCGGACAGCCGCTACAGCGCGAGATTCTCCGGCACCTCCAGCGCGTCACCCATCGTTGCAGCAGCCGCAGCTGCACTCTCCAGCGCCTACGAGACCGCGAACCCGGGTAAGCACCTCGCGCCGGAGGACATCCGCGACGTTCTCCAGCAGACGGGGAGCCCCCAGAACCTCACTGATCCGGGCGCTCTTACCGGACGGATCGGTCCCTTCCCGAACCTCGAGGGCGCCCTCGCCTTCGTTCAGAGCACGCGCACGGTTCGGCTGACCCACCGCACCGCGGACGACTTCGGGCCTGTCTGGTCTCCCGCCGGCGACCGACTCGTCTTCTACCGGTCGGCCACTGGAAGCGGGCCCTCGATCGTCTCGGTCGACGTGTCCGGCGGGAACGAGCGCGAACTCGTCGCCTCGGTCGGCGCCGCCGGCTATCCGGCCTGGTCGCCGAACGGTCAGAAGATCGCGTTCGACAAGGCCGGGCCCGGGGAACATCTGCTGTGAGCTGTGGCTCATGAACAGCGACGGCTCGGGGCAGTCGTTCCTTACCGCGGGCAGGCTGCCGAGCTGGGCCCCAGACAGCGAACACGTCGCATTCGACCGGCCCGCATCCCCGGACAACGTGATGACGATCAAGATCGATGGAAGCGAGGAGACGACGCTCAGCGGCGCCGGCATCTTCGCGAAGCTGGTCCTCGTCAGGCGTCATCGCGTTCGAGGAGTACTACGACAGCATCGTCATCGGAGGCATCACGGTGGCACGAGGAGACTGCCCGTGCGCCTGGTCGCCGGACGGCTCGAGGCTGCTGTTCACGAGCTACTTCGGAGCGGTCGGAAACAACAATGACCTCTTCATCATCAACGCGGACGGAACCGGCCTGACGAACCTGACCAACTCCCCGTTCAACGAGTTCGCTACCGGGACGCAGACCGGAGCCTGGTCTGCGGACGGAACACGGATCCTCTTCACGAGCGACGTCGACGGTGACTACGAGCTCTACTCGATGGACTCGTCGGACGGCGGGAACGTCGCCCAGCTCACCCACAACGCGGTCGCCGACTACCCCGGCGGGTTCTCGCCGACGGCCAGTCGATCGCGTTCTACTCCTACCGCTGCGGGAACCAGGCTGACATCTTCCTCATGGCTGCGACTGGCGAGGCCAGCGGTGCGTGCCCGTCCGACACGCTCGCGCCGAGCATCGACTCGCCTCGCCGCAGGAGGGGTACGTCTACATGGTCGGAGAGGAGGCCTTCGCCACATACAGCTGCGCGGACGACCTCGACGGGCTCGGACTCGTCTCGTGCACGGGCAACGTCCCGGTGAGCGCACCGATCGACACCGGAACGGCGGGAGACAAGACGTTCACGGTGACGGCGATCGACGCCGCCGGAAACGAGCACAGCGTCCAGCGCGCCTACCGCGTCGTCGACACGCTCTCGCGCGTCACAGACCGATTGGCTGGGGCTTACTGCGGCAGGATCTCGCCGGACGGCACGAGGATCGCTTTCGTGGACGCATCGACGGGACAATCCACGTCGCGAACCGCGACGGTAACGGCGAGCCAGGAGGTCGCAGCCGTGCAGCTCGGACGGACCCCCGTGCCCGCAGTGGTCCCGAACTCGTCGAGACTTCTGTTCGTCAGCTCTGCCGATGGGGACGGGGAGATCTACACGGCGGGTGCCACCCAGGGAGCGTGACGAATCTGACGAACCATCCGGGCCCCGACTTCCTGCCTGCCTGGTCGCCCAACAGTCAGGAGATCTACTTCGTCACGATGCGCGACGCGCGCCGTCGTCGTTCTACCGAGACACCGAGCTCTACGTGATGGACGCGGACGGCAGCAATCAAACTCGCTTGACGACGACCCGAATTTCTACGAATCGTCGTTCTCTGTTTCGCCGGACGGGACAGCAGATTGCTGTCGTGAGCTTCATTTGCTACAGACGAGCCGGCCCGGCCCGATCGGGTATCGCGCTTGTCGATACGACGACGGGTTCGGTGTCACCTCTCGTGATCGATTCGACCGCATTGTCGCCTCGCTGGTCGCCGGATGGACAGAAGATCGCTTCAGTCTCGACCCGACGCCGGGCGTCGACCCGCATCTGAACGTGGTCGACGCGACGGCTCGAACCGGTCGATGTGAGTCAGAGATTCGCAGACAGCAGTACGCGTGGGCGCCCGACTCCTCCCGCCTCGCGTTCGCGAGCTTCGATCCTACGACGAGTGAGTACGAGATCTACACCGTCGACCGGACGGCGGCACGCTCACGAACGTCACCGACGACACGGTTCAGAACTACGATCCGTCGTGGGATCCGGGCGGTACCGGCGTGCTCTTCCAGAGCGACCGCGACAACGTTCAGAGCGACCTTTACTTCCTCGAGCTACCCGACGGCGAGGGCGGCGGGCCAGACGACACGACGCCGCCGACGATCACGATCACGACCCCCGGGGACGGTGCGATCTTCGAGGCCGGGGAGTCCGTGCTCGCCGACTTCGCCTGTTCCGACGGGTCCGGGGGCTCGGGAATCGTCCGCTGCGAGGAGATCTCCGGAATCGAGAACGGCGACCCGCTGACAACCTTCTACCTCGATGACTTCGTCGTGACCGTCGTCGCGGAGGACGGCGCTGGAAACGTTGCGACGCTGAGCCATGCCTACACCGTCGTGGAAGAGGTCGTCGCGGAGACGCTCACAGGGCCCGGAACCGTTTCGACCGACACGGAGCTGGACGGCGCCTCACCCGCCGATCCGGTCGAGACGTCGGTTACGACTCCCACGGGGGTGACGTCACGATCGCCGAGGCGTGGGCTCCGTTCGGGCCACCGCCGACCGGGTACTCGTTCCTCACTGAATCCGTGCGGATCGAGGCGCCGGCGGCAACACCCGCGAATCCCCTCGTGGTGGTCTTTTGGATCGACGCGACAGATGTTCCGTTCGGCGAGGACGAGACGACAATCCAGGTGGCACGCAACGGAGTCGTCGTCCCGGACTGCCCGGGTCAGTCCCAGGCGATTCCCGACGACCCGTGCGTGAGCGACCGGACCGTCGACGGCGATGACCTCGTCCTGACCGTGCTGACCTCGCTTGCGAGCATCTGGGACCTCCTGACGCCAGTCGATGCACCGGCCCCGTGCGCCGGCCAGCCGCCGGCAGGGGCGATCGTCGGCACAAACGGCAACAACACGCTCAAGGGAACGAGCGGCAACGACGTCATCTTCGGCCTCGGTGGCAGCGACACGATCGACGGGAAGGGCGGCGACGACACCATCTGCGCCGGAGACGGAACCGACACCGTGAGCGGCGGTGACGGCAACGACCGCATCGACACCGGTGCGGGCAACGACAAGGCCGACGGCAACGCCGGCAACGACACGATCGACGGCCAGGCCGGCAACGACACCCTCGCCGGCGGCGCCGGCGACGACACCGTCAACGGCGGCGACGGCAACGACACGGTCAACGGGAACGACGGCACCGACACCCTCACCGGCGGAAACAACGACGACATCATCAGCGGCGGCATCGGCAACGACACCATCGACACCGGCGCCGGAATCGACAAGGCGGAGGGCAACGCCGGCAACGACACGATCGACGGCCTCGCCGGCAACGACACCCTCACAGGTGGTGCGGGCGACGACACCCTGAACGGCGGCGACGGCAACGACAAACTCGAAGGCAACGACGGCACCGACACCCTCCGCGGAGGCAACAACGACGACGACCTCAAGGGCGGAGCCGGCAACGACACCCTCGACGGCGGCCCCGGCACCGACAAACTCAACGGCGAATCCGGCACAGACACCTGCACCACAGGAGAAACCAAGAAGAGCTGCGAGGCCTGACTCAAGCCTCACTTGCTGGGTACAGTCGCGAGGATGGAGCAAGCCCTCCTCGCCTGGTTCGAGACGAACGGTCGGCACGATCTCCCTTGGCGCTTGACGCGCGACCCCTACGCCGTCCTCGTCAGCGAGATCATGCTCCAGCAGACCCAGGTGTCGCGAGTAATCCCGCGCTACCTGGCGTGGCTCGACCGCTGGCCAACGATCGAATCGCTCGCCGCTGCCGCGATGGCTGATGTGATCCGTGAGTGGCAGGGTCTTGGCTACAACCGGCGCGCTGTCAGTCTCCATCGCGCGGCGCAACGGGTAGCAGCGCACGGATGGCCCGAGGATTTGACCGAATTGCCAGGGGTCGGTCGCTACACCGCGGATGCCGTCAGGCGCTTCGCACACGGGGAGGCCGTACTTCCGGTCGACGTGAACATCCGACGGGTCCTCGAACGCTCGGGGGGAGTGTTCGGCCACGAGAGTGCCGCCGCACTCATGGATCTCGGCGCGACCGTGTGCCTCGCGCGAGTCCCCCGCTGTGACGAGTGTCCGCTCGCCGCCGCGTGCCCGTCACGCGGCCGACGGTTCGGGCCTGCCCGCAAGCAGGGGCCGTTCGAGGGCTCGTTTCGCCAGCGACGAGCGAGGGCTCTCCGGCGGGTCGCGGCGAGCCCGGTAGCGGCGACAGACCTCGACGATCAGGCGGTCGTTGCGCTGGTCCGCGACGGACTCGTCGAAGTCGACCAGGGCGTTGTTCGCCTCCCCGCCTGATTACGCGGGTGTCGGGTCGATGACCTCGAGGCCCGCGAAGTAAGAGCGGTAGAATCCGCGATCCCTCGTCAGGAGGCGCTCTGCCCGAATCATCGCGTGCGCACCGACCAGGAAGTCCGCCACTACGCGATCTCGTTTACCTCCGCGCGCCCGGTAGCCGGACCAGGCCGACCCGGCGGCGAGTGCCGTCTCCTCATCGCATGCGCTGAACTCAACCTGGATCGTTCGAAACGCCGATACGGCCGCAGCCTGGTCGGGGAAGAAGCTAGCCGTCTCGGCCCAGACGATCTCGCAGGCGATGACCTGGCCTTCGCGGAGACAGCCGCGCAACGCTGCTTGCGATGGGCGGCCGAATGACTCGTCAGCGCCGAAGAGGTCGAGCAGGACGTTCGTATCGACGGCTGTGATCACAGAGCGTCGGCTTCACCACGCAGACGCTGGAGCAACTCGTCCGTCGTCGCTTCGAGCCGCAAGATCCCGTGCACTCGCTCGAGGGCGTCCTCCGTCGGGGTCTTCGTTGCAACGAGCCGACCCTGCTCCTCGAAGAACTCGAGCGCCTGTCCAGGCCGAATACCGAGCCGCTCGCGTAGCCGCTTCGGAATCGTCACTTGCCCTTTCTCAGACACAATGGATTTCATACTGAAATAGTACGAATTCCTACTAGACTAGTCAAGCCGATGCCACTCGCGGGGGCCACACGACGTGGCGCAGATTGCCAATTGAATCGGCTCACAGTTCCTCCTAGGATCAGTTGGAGGAACTCTGCGGCACGTGAAAGGAGACTCCGTGAGCGTCGTCCGACCGACCCGACGCGCCACGCTGACGATCCTCGCGATCGTCGTTGCCATCACGGCCGGCGCGTGTGGAGGTGGCGACAGCACCTCCGCCGAGCCCGCCGCAACCGCGGCCTCCACCACGCAGGCGACGCAGCCGGCCGCGACCACCGCGCCGAGCGGGACCACCGCGCCCGAAGAAGCGACGACGGCGACCGATACCGAGCCGTTGACGTTCACGTCAAGCCAGTTCGCGCCGACCATCGGGATCGCGATCGGTGAGTCGGCGATCGGGCAAGGCTCATTCACCTACAGCCCGTTTGACACCCGGGACACCTACGGCTTCGCGATTCCAGCAGGTCCGACCGAAAGCGGCAGTCCCAGCTTTGTGTCGTTCCTCAACGACCGACCCCTGCGGCTCTCGCCCTCATCGAGGCACAAGCTCGAGTGGTCAGTCGATACTGGCCCCGGGACAGATGTCCTCGCATCCTGGATTCACGACCACCCGCGCCTGAAGACAACGGAGCCCGAGCCGGTCACCGTCGCCGGTATCGAAGGCAAGCAGTTCGACGCGGTTCTCCGCCAAGGGAAGGGCTACACGCATCCAGACTGCGGACCATCACCGAGTTGCGTCCTGCTCCTCGGCTTCGAGGACGGCAGCACGTACTACTACCCCGAAGAGAACAAGCTTCGCGTCATCTCGCTCGACGTTGGCGGCGAGCCCGTCGTGATCCTCATTGAGGCACCGAAAGAGAGATTCGACGCGTTCGCGAAGGACGCCTCGGATGTCCTCGACCACACGACGATCGGCTGAGTCAGTCAGGCAGAAGCACGAGCGCCGGGACATGGCTCGGCCTGACGACACCGAAGTGCGCGCCGGTCGAGCGTTGCGAGCTTCGTCTCTCCCAGACGTTCGACGAGCGCCACGATGCTCGCGTCGACGACGCCCAGCGCCAGGTCGGCGTACGACTCCTGAAGCGCCCGGCACCGCGCGAGGTCTGAGCGCGTGATCGGCTCGACGCGGTACGCCCCGGCAATCACGTCGTCGAGAAAGGCCAGCCAGGCGCCGAGATCCAGGCGGCGCTCACACCAGTAGTCCAGCTCGCCGAGCACGAGCTCGGGTACGACCAGATCCTCCCGCGCCTCACCGATGAGCGTCGCACAGCGACCGTGGTCGGTGTCCGCGCGATCGATGGCGGCGAGCAACGGGCCCGTATCGAGAACGAGTGCCACCTGCCCTACGCAGGCGGCCGTGCTACCGGTTCGCCGGTCAACTCGGACGCCGATCGCCCATCGGTCGAGCTGGCAAGGCCGAGGCGAGGCTTCCGCCGGTTGCGAAGCGCCGCAGCCTTCTCGTCGACCGCCTCGGAGACGACGGCTTTCAGGGGCACCCCACGACGCTCGGCTTCGGCGCGCAACGTTGCGAGCGACTCGGCACCAAGCGTTACAGTGGTGCGTCGCATCTGATGCATGATGATCGATGCTAGCAGCTCTTCTGCATGGGACGGGGGCCGCTAGCAGCGTTATGACCCCGAATTCAGCCGGCCGTAACATTCGTGGAGTTGAATTTGAGACGTGCCAACCGTTCTCGTCGTCGACGACGAGCCGATCGTCCGGGAAGTCGTCTGCAGCTATCTCCAACGGGAGGGGTACCGGACGCTCGAGGCCGGCGACGGCATTCGCGCCCGTGAGCTGATGGAGCAGGATCCGCCGACGCTCGTCGTGCTCGACCTCATGCTTCCGGGCACGGACGGGCTCGAGCTCTGCCGCTGGATCCGCAACCGCTCGAGCCTTCCGGTGATCATGCTCACGGCTCGCGGGGAGGAGGCCGACCGGATCGTCGGGCTCGAGCTCGGCGCCGACGATTACGTGACGAAGCCCTTCTCGCCCCGGGAGCTGGTCGCGCGCGTGCGCTCCGTGCTACGCCGCTCCGCCCCCCAACTCGTGCAGGCGGAGCGGCTCTCCTTCGACGGCCTCTCGATCGAGATCACCACGCGCGAGGTCATGAAGAGCGGTACGTCCCTGCGCCTGACCGCGAAGGAGTTCGACCTCCTCTGGTTCCTCGCCCGCCATCCGCGACAGGTGTTCTCGCGCGACAACCTCATGGATCGAGTCTGGGGCTACTCGGCTGCGCTCGACACCGGAACGGTCACGGTTCACGTGCGGCGGCTACGCGAGAAGATCGAGGACGATCCGGCGCACCCGCGGTTCCTTCAGACCGTGTGGGGAGTCGGATACCGCTTCTCGCCATGATCGTCTTCGGGATCGTCGTCGCGCTCGCGACGCTCGCCGTTGGGCTACTTGCCGCACTCTTTCTCCGGAGGCTCCCGACCGTTCGCCTGCAGCTTCTCGGTCTTGCGGTGATCGCGATCGTTCTCCCGCTCGCCGCGGTCGCCCTCTCAGGGGCGGTGATGTTCCACTCGGGTGAGGACATGACCGTACTGCTCGTGGCCGTGGCTGCCTCCACCGCATCGATTGCCGCAGCGCTTCTTCTCGGACGCTCGATCTCCCGTCCGATCGAGCGTCTCCGGAAGACCTCGTCGGCAGTTGCAGGCGGCGACCTGGGCGCTCGTGCGCCGGAGGAAGGGCCGGCTGAGATCGCCGAGCTCGCACGGTCGTTCAACGAGATGGCCGCCAACCTCGAGAGCCTCTTCGACGCCCGGCGCCAGCTCGTCGCCTGGGCGAGCCACGATCTCCGAACGCCCCTCGCATCGATGCAGGCGATGATCGAGGCCCTCGAGGACGGCCTGGCCGAGCCGGAGCGCTACCTGCCCGCGATGAGGGAACAGGTGCAGATCCTCGGCCGGTTGATCGACGACCTCTTCGAACTCGCCCGCATAGATGCCGGTGCGCTCACGCTCGATCTCCGCGAAGCGACGCTCGGGAGCCTCGTCGACGCATGCCTCCGCGGTGTCGAAGCGGAGGCAACGGCAAGGCAGATCCACCTCGAGTCGCAGATCGTGGGGGGCGTCCCCAGTGTGCTCTGCGCGCCGGATCAGGTCGAGCGTGTGCTCTACAACCTGCTCACGAACGCCCTCCGCCACACGCCGTCGGACGGCTCGGTCGCAATCGTCGTCGAGCCGCTCGCCGAGGAGGTGCGAGTCAGCGTCGAAGACACCGGCGAGGGCCTTCCCACCGAGTCCGAGCGGCGGGTGTTCGACCGCTTCTGGCGCGGCGACCGTGCGAGGACGCCGGGTCAGGCGGGCGCCGGACTCGGGCTCGCCATCGCCCGCGGTCTGGTCGAGGCCCAGGGCGGCCGTATCTGGGCCGAGAACCGCCCCGGCGGCGGCGCGAGGGTGAGTTTCACGTTGCCGGCGGCGTAGCGCGCGGCTCAAAATGCCATCGCCGTCGCCTGGGAGGAGCTCCTCCAGACCCATCGGCAACGGCAAGATCAAGGAGTGCGGCTGTCGATCGAGCCCAGACGAGATATCGCCTCGGTCACAGTCGACACCCGAAGCTGCTCGCGAATTCGAGCCAGCCTACGATGCGCCGTCCGGCGTGAGACGCCGAGTACCACAGCTGACTCGGCGACGGACATCCCACCGGCCAGGAGCTCGAGGAGCTCTCGATCGGTCGGCTCGCCCAGAGTCGGTGCCGACTGTGCCGACACGCTCCACGCCCCATCGCCCAAAGCCAAGAGCACAGCCTGTCGGCGTGTTCGCGCTCCGAGCTTCGTCAGTACCGAGCCTAGATGAGCGTTCACCGTCGAGCAGGAGATGCCGAGGAGAGCGGCGATCTCGGTGCTCGTCATCCCTTTCGCGACCATCGTGACGATCTCGCGCTCCCGCACCGTGAGCGCCCGACTGGAGCAGACAGTTGCATCAAGGCCGCCATCGTCGAGCTGATGCAGGTCAACTGAAGCGCGGTATTCTCGTACCGCCATCCGTAAACGATAGGGCAGTCTCGGCCCAGCGGCAACTGGCCCTGCGCCGGTTCCGGGCCTCTCCCTCCGAGTCGATCTCTACGATCTCCGAAGGGTCGCGAGCGCGGCCCTTGTCGCCATGGCAGCTCCCCTGCGCTGGACGCGCCTTCCGTTGTTCGTCGGCCTGGCTACCCTCGCAGGCGCCGCTGTGCTGCTCGCCGGCTGCTCGACCGGGGGCGGATCGAGTGAGGCCGGCCCGACGACAGCGGCAACCGGGACAACCGCCGAGACCACGACTCCGACGCCGACACAGCCCCCGACGACGACCGAGCCGGAGGTACCCGCAGGGCCGACCCTCCGGGTCAACCTGGGCCTAGAGCCGGCCACCCTCGAGCCCGACAGGGCGACCGACCCCGCTGCGCGGAACGTCCTCGAGGCGATCCTCGAGCCGCTCGTCCGGCTCGATCCTTCGGGCGCGCTCGTGCCCGAGCTCGCGAAGAGGTGGGAGTTCACGAACGACGGCCTGACGGTCACCTTCCACCTGCGGCCCGGCGGGGTCTGGACGAACGGCGACCCGGTCACCGCCGCCGACTACGAGTACTCCTGGAAGCGCGCGCTCGCCCCGGAACGCGCTTCGGCGAATGCCTCCCAGTTCTTCGGCATCGTGGGCGCGGAGGCGTACCACGACTGCGACCCGAAGGAGGAGGATTGCCGGACGCTGCGTGAGAACGTCGGCGTCGAGGCCCTCGATGATGTCACGCTCGAGGTTCGCCTGTCGCGCCGCCAGCCCTGGTTCGTCTACCGGGTCGCAGACCCCGCATTCCTCGCGGTTCACGAGCCGACCGTCAGGCAGTATCCGAAGCGTTGGTATCAACCGGCGAACATCGTCACCAACGGCCCGTACACCCTCGCCGCCTGGGATCACAACACCTCGATCACGCTCCAGAAGTGGGATCAGTGGAGACGAGCCGGCTCGGTCAGCGTTGCGGTGATCGAGGGCTCGATGATCGCCGATCCGACGGCCGGCCTTGCCGCGTTCGAAGGCGGTGATCTCGACGCCTGTATCGACAGCCAGTGCCTGCCGGACACCGAGATCGCGCGGCTCGTGTCGTCGACGGAGTACCAGTCGTCACCGGCGCTGGAAGGCGCCTACATGGGTGTGCGACTCGACAGGGTCACCGACCTGGATCAGCGAAAGGCGATCGCGCTTGCACTCGACCGCAAGTCGATCGTCGCCGATGTCCTCCCACGGGAGCGGCCGGCGACGAGCCTCACGCCCGCCGGTATGCCCGGGTTCGACGAGATCAGGACGAACTACGTACGACCGAAGGCCCGGACGGGGAAGGCAGACAGGCTCGAACAGGCCGCCGAGAGCCCGGTGAAGAAGCTCCGCCTGACGTACCCCACGGGCGAGGACGCGCTGGCCGAGGCGATCCAAGGACAGCTCGCAGTTCAGCTCGGCCTCGACGTGAAGCTCAAGGAGCGCCCGCCCACGTCGCCCGGGAAGAACGCCGATCTCTATCTCTTCCGGATCCGCGCTGACATCGCCGATGCGATCGCCTTCCTCGGGCTTTTCACCTGCGACGGCAGCCTCAACCAGTCCGGGTTCTGCGACGAGGCCTACGACGCCCAGATCGACGACGCCAGAAAGGCCGTCGACGACGATGCACGATTTGGCATCTACGGAAATCTGGAGGCCATGCTGACGAGCAAGAACGGGGCCTTCCCGCTCATCCCACTCACCTGGAGCACGACCGGGACGCTCCGCACGACTGCCGTCGACGGTCTCGAGCCGAACGCGCTGGGCCTCTACGACTTCGCCACCGTGTCCGTATCCGGCGCTCAGTAGACTCCTGACCGATGCGACGCCTGCCGCTCGTCACGCTCTTCATCACGGCCCTCATGGTGTTTCCCTCCTCGGCCGACGCGATGCCGGTCGGAGGCGGCAACGTCCTCATCAAGGTCGGAGACGCGGTGGACGTCGTGGCGACGAAGCTTGCCTGCTATGCCGTGAAGGCGAGCGGCAAGGCAGGTGTGGTCTGCTTCAAGCTGGACGCGAAAGGGCTCGATCCAGGAACCTTCGGCGTCGGCATCGCGCAGGACGGTACCGTCACGGCCTACAAGGTCAACGCGAAGCGCGAGCCGCAGCGCATCCTGAAGCGCGAGCCACAGTCGGCCGCCGCCCCGATGCTCGACCTCGCCGCGGCAAAGACGATCCACCTGCGCACCGGCTCGACCTTCCAGCTGAAGAAGACCAAGGTTCTCTGCCAGATCCTGACTGTGACGGGCGGTGTTGCTCCGCTCTACCGCGGCACGAAGGTCGGCTGCTTCCGCGCAGACGGCGTAGGCCCACTGCCGAGGTCGAACGGCGTCGTCATCTCGAACAAGTTCATCGGCGCCTTCGCGTTCAAGTCCAACCGCAAGCCAGGCGCGAGCTTCTTCGAGCGCGCCCAGCCGTAGCCGGGCGCCGCAGAGCTACCCGGCGATGCCGTGGAGCCGCCGCGTGTTCCCTGCGAGCACACCTTCACCGATCCGCCGCGCCTCACCGACGTCCAGCCAGCCGCGCTCGACTCCCGTCCCGAGAACGCGTTCGAGCGCCTCGCGGCCGAGCTGGGCCGAGAGCCAGATGACCTCGGGCTCGGACGCCTCGTCCGAGCCGTGGAGAACCTTCGCCGGCGGCGCCGCTCCGAGGAGCACCTCCAGCTTCTGATCGACGGCGAGGGTCGCCCACGGCATCGTGATCGAGATGTCGAGGTACACCTGCGGCAGGATCGACGCGACGTACGCGCCCTCCTCGAGCCACGGCCAGCCCGAGTGGATGAGAACGACCGGCTGATCTGCGTGCTCGGCGAGCAGCGGGAAGAGATCCTGTGGACGTGCGTGCTCGAGCACGATCGCGGGATCACCGCCGCCACAGTGGATGTGAACGGGGCGATCGTGGCGCTTGGCAGCGCGGAGTGTGACTCGAAGGAGCCGGTCGCGAATCGGCTTGGCGTTCTGGCGGGTCTCCGCGAAGCCGTCCGCACGCCAGTTCTGGAAGGCCCGCTCGCAGTATTCGTCCGGGGCGGCTTCCTCGACGTCGAGCCCTGTCCGGTACGCGATGACGCTCTTGAACGCGACGAGCTCGGGATCGGCCGCCGCGCGGTCGAGCTGCTCCTCGAAGCGTCCTTCCAGCTCCTCGTAGCTCGTGGCCTGCTCGCGGAGCTCGGCGATCCACGGCTCGATCCGACCGACCCGATGGATCCGGGCTCCACTCTCGGCGGCGAAGTCCTCACGCGGAATGGTGGGCTGCGGGTATCCCTCGTCGTAGACGAGGCCGGCGACGTTCGCACTCTCCCAAAGCCTCTTGTTGTACGCGACCGGGTCAGCGCTGAACGCCACCTGACGCGCCGCAGCGACGGCTTCCCTCGTCGGCTCCGCACCGAGGTGCTCCGCGAGCCGCCTGCGCATGGTCAGCGCGAGAGGAGTCGACTCCGTCAGCAGCTTCAGGTGCGCCGCTCCGGACTCGTCGGCGAGCCCCGACGAGATCAGGCACATCCCCATCATCGTGATCCGATCCTCGAATCCGAGCGGATCCTGCACGACCAGCTGACCGTTTCGCCAGGGGTGGCAATGCACGTCGACGACGGGCGCTGCGGAGAGATCGAGCGAAGCCATCAGTACCTCCAACGGTAGGTGGAGACGAGCGCCTCCTCGTCAAGACCGTCGGCCGCCGCAGCCTCGGCGATACGAACGGCGACGATTCGGTCGTGCAGATAGTCCCCCATTGCCTCGCGGATCATGCCCGACTCGGCGAACATTTCGGCGGCAGCGTCAAGGGTCTCGGGCAGGCGCACGATGCCTCCGGCTGCCAGGTCGCCTTCGGCGAGATCGGCCGGGTCCTCGGAGACGGCAGGCGGCAGCTCGAGTCCCTGGGAGAGACCATCGAGACCTGCCGCGATGAGCGCTCCCGTGACGAGATACGGATTCGCTGCACCGTCGACGGATTTCCACTCGACGTTGGCAGACGTGGCCGCCGACGGCCCTCCGGCGCCTTCGAGCCGAAGCGCTGCCTCCCGGTTCTCGTTTCCCCAGCATGCGTAGACACCGGCCCAGTGCGAGGGCTGCAGGCGCTCGTAGGAGAGTGGCGAAGGCGCACCGAGCGCGGTCAAGCCCGGCAGGTGCCTGAGCATCCCGGCGACGAACTTCTCGCCGTGGGGACGAAGGCCTTCGGATCCGGCTCCCCCGGCGAACTGATTGATCCCGTCCCACCACAGGCTCAGATGGATATGGGCACCGTTCCCGACCGAACCGGCGACCACGCGAGGCGAGAAGCTCGCACGCAGGCCGTATTCCGCGGCGACCGAGCGCACGACATGGCGGGCCAGAACAGACGCGTCGCAGGCGGCCAGCGGATCGACCGGGGGAAGCGAGATCTCCATCTGGCCGTTCGCGTACTCGGGGTGGATCTGCTCGACGGGCAGGCCCGACCCTTCGAGGGCATCGGCCAGCGCGAGCATGACGGGCCCGGTCTGGCCGAACGTGGCCGCGCCGTAGCCGGGCCCCTGATGGATCGGCACGAACGTGCCGTTCTCGTCCCTGCCCAGCGAGAACTCGAGCTCCCAGGCGGCCATGAGCGTGATCCCGGCGTTCTCACCGCGCGCGATCATCCTGCGCAGGAACTGGCGCTGGCACCCGAGCCAGGGCTCGCCCGATTGCTCGTAGTGGTCGATCGGAGCCCAGGCCCAGCCGGGCGAGCAGGCGAGGGGTGCCGCCGCGTTGAGATCCGCGCGGAGCCTGACGTCGCCGGACGGGCTGTAGAGCCCGGCGTCGTGCGCGAAGGAATCGTCACCGAGCGACAGACCCCAGACGCTCGACCAGCCGATGCCACGCTCGGCAGCACGGGGAAGTCGCTCGATCGGGACGCATTTCATGCGGGCAATCCCGGCGTTGTCGACGAGAACGAGCCCGACGAGCCGTACACCGGCCTCTTTGAGCGATTCGAGCGTCATCGACTTCACCAGCCCGCGAAGGGCGCCAGCTTCGCGTCGTCGAACCCACCGGCTTCGACGTCGGCGAGCGCCCGCTCGAAGATCGAGAGCGCTTCGTCGATCTCGCCGGAGTTGATCGTCAACGGCGGCGTCAGCTCGATGACGTTGCCCATGAGACCCGCGTAGAGGGTCAGGAGCCCGAGCTCGAAGCATCGGTAGACGACTCGGTGCGCGTCGACTGGAGCGGGCTCCCGCGTGGCGCGATCGACGACGAGCTCGATGCCGACGATCAGGCCCCGACCACGCACATCTCCGATCAGCCGCGATCGCCCCTGAATCGCGCGAAGCCCGTCGAGCAACCGCGCGCCCATCCGATCGGCGTTCTCGACGAGGCCTTCGTCACGAATCACGTCGAGCGTCGCCATGGAAGCGGCGCACGGAACCGGCGACCCTCCGAGCGTGAAGAGGCTGTACGTGGGCACGTCGAGAAGCTCGCGCCGACCGACGACCGCGGAGAGCGGGAGCCCGCCGCCGAGGGGCTTCCCGAGAGTCACCGCATCGGGAACGACGCCGGCGTGCTCGAAGGCGAACATCCGACCGGTGCGCCCGAGACCCGTCTTCACCTCGTCGAAGACGAGCCAGATCCCATGCCGATCGCACAGATCCCGAAGCGCAGGGATCACGTTCGCCGGAGGGACGACCTCGCCGCCGTCCGACTGGATCGCCTCCATGAGAACCGCTGCGGTGTCCTCGGCGGGTGACGTCGCTCCAAGCGCGTAGCGCTCCAGGTGCTCGAGACACCTGAGCGAGCAGCCGTTGCGATCGCAGGGGCCGAACGCACACCGGTAGGGATCGGGAAAGGGCACCTTGGTCACGTTCCCGCCGCCGATCACGGCTGCCTGTGTCTGGTGCCCCGAGAGCCCCGCCGACCCGGTCGTCGTCCCGTGGTAGCCGCCGACGAACGTGATCAATCGCCTCCGCCCTGTTGCCATGGGTAGCAGGCGGGCAACGCAGTCGTTCGCGTCCGAGCCGGTCGTCCCGAACCAGGCCTTCTTCGGGAAGTCACCCGGAACGATCCCGCAGAGTCGCTCGGCGAGATCGACCGCGGCCTCGCTCGCGTGGCAGCACAACATGCCGGTCGGGTGGCGGCGAAGACCGGACACGATCGCGTCCGTGACACGTGGGTGCCCGTAGCCAGTCTGTGCAACCCCCGCGGACCCGGTCAGATCGAGGTATTCCTTCCCGTCGAGATCCCACATCCGTACGCCCTCCGCGGCTGCTGCGACGAACGGGTAGAAGCGAATCTTCAGGACGTCGGCTAGCGCTGCGTCCTCGCGTGCGAGCACCCCGTCGCTCCGCGACGATCGCTCGACAGCTGCTCGGCCGGCCACGCCCGGATCGTATCCCGACTTGACCGGCCCCCTGCGACATGGGAGGCTCGCCCGACCAAAAAGGACCAAACACTGTCCCATTCACCCTCGATCGCCATCGATCCGCCGGAAGCGGGAGCCGGCCTCATGCCGCTCAGGCTTCGCAACGCGAGCGAGCAGATTGCCGAGCGGCTGGTCACTGCCATCGCTCTCGGTGAGTTCGTCCCGGGTCAGCGGCTGCCGGCCGAGCGAGAGCTGGCGGGACTTCTCGGCATGAGCCGGGCGAGCGTCCGCGAGGCCCTCCACCGACTCGCGGGAGCAGGCTACGTCGACATCCAGCGCGGCCGCAACGGCGGTGCGTACGTCAGGACGAGCTGGGGCGCCGAGTCCGCCGAGATGATCCGACGGACGCTCGTGCCGAGCTGGGAGCAGTTCGAAGGGCTATTCGATCTGCGGAGCCTCGTCGAGCCCCTCATCGCCCGGACAGCGGCTGAGCGCCGCACCGACCAGGACATCGAGGCGATGGAGCGGGCCCTCGCGGAGTACGTCGCGGCGCCCGACCGCGAGGCATCGCGCGCTGCAGACCAGGGGCTCCATGCGGCGATCGCGCGTACGACGCACAACGTCCATCTCGAGTCGATGAGCCGCCAGATACGCGCGCAGGTAAGCCTGGGCTTCGAGGCAGAGCCGTACAGCGAGGAGATCAGAGGCCGTGCGATCACCCAGCACGGCGAGCTGGTCGCGGCCGTGTGTGCAGGACTTTCCGACGAAGCCGCCGAGATCGCCCGGGATCATTTCTCCCTGACCGAGACAGCTCTCCGAAGCCTCGTGGCGCAGGTTGCTACCGAGCCGCTCGAGCCCGCCGTCCGATGAGCACGCTGGCCGTCGATGACGCGGCGAAGCACTTTCGCGGACTTCGCGCGCTCGACGGCGTCTCACTCAGCGTGAGCGAAGGGGAGATCGTCGGTCTGATCGGCCCGAACGGGAGCGGCAAGACGACGCTCCTGAACCTCGCGAGCGGCGTCCTGCGCCCGACGGCAGGACGTATATCGGTCGCCGGTGTCGACGCAACGGGGCACAAGCCGCACGAGTTCGCCCGGCTCGGCGTCGGGAGGACGTTCCAGCAGATTCGCCTGTTCGCCGAGATGACGGTCGCCGAGAACGTCGAGGTCGGTGCCGTCGCTCGAGGGCAGGACACCGCACGGGTCGACGCGCTTCTCGAACGCCTCGGGCTCACTCCCGACCGCGACCGTCTGGCGGTCACGCTGGCGTACGGTCAGCAGCGTCGGGCGGAGATCGCGCGTGCGCTCGCGGGCAGCCCGCGCTTCCTGCTTCTGGACGAGCCGGCGGCGGGCATGAACGGTGCCGAGTCGGACTCGCTGCTCGAGACGATCAAGGCAGTGCGTGACGACGAAGGTTGTGCGGTGCTGATCGTCGACCACGACCTGCGGCTGATCATGCGGCTCTGCGAGCGAATCCACGTCCTCGCGGAGGGCAAGACGATCTGTGAGGGGACAGCGGAGGACGTCCGGCATGACCCGGCCGTCATCCAGGCATATCTCGGATCGGCGGCCACCCCGGCCGCTGAAGGACCATCACACGGAGATACGGAGGAGGAGAAGCGATGAGACGACGACTCTTGGCGATGCTGGGGCTGCTCTGCGTCCTCGGCCTGGCGATCGCTGCCGCAGGCTGTGGCGGCGGGAGCAGCGACTCGGGGGGCGACACGACCGCACCCGCGGACACCGGTACACCCGCAGACACCGGGGGAGGTGCGGCCGGAGGCGAGCAGCTGACGCTGCGGATCGGCTTCTCGGCGGCCCTCTCCGGCCCGTACGCCGCGTACGACCAGCCGCTCGTCAACGGCATGGAATTCGCCGCTCAGCAGATCAACGCCGCCGGGGGACCGGTGAAGGTCGAGATCGTCACGAAGGACAACAAGGGCGACCAGACCCAGACGCTCACCACTGCGCAGGAGCTTCTCGACGACGGCCTCAACATCCAGGTGATGACGACGGCGGATGCCGGTCCGGCCGTCGCGCAGCTCGTCTCACAGGCAGGCGGGATCATCAGCGTCGGCGGCAACACCGCGCCGGCGATCGTCCGCGACGGCGGGGATCGCGTGTTCGCTTTCGTGTTTGGCGACAATCAACAGGCATCGGCCGGCGCCCAGTACGCGTGCGACCAGGGCTACAAGACGGCGTACACGCTCGGCTCGCCCGAGATCCCGTACACGAAGGACATGCCGACCTTCTTCGCGGATGCGTTCGCGCAGATCTGCGGCGGCGAAATCGTCGGTGAGGACACGTTCAAGATCGGCCAGACGGAGTTCGGCCCGCAGGTGACGAAGATCCAGAACGCGAGCCCGGCTCCTGACGTCATCTTCTCGCCGATCTTCGTCCCCGACTCGGGCGCGTTCCTGAAGCAGCTCCGCTCGGCCGGGGTCGAGACGCCGTTCATAACGACGGACGGGAACGACTCGTCGCTGTTCGTCGACTCCGGCGGCAGCGCCGTTGACGGAACCGTGTACTCGACGCACGGCTTCAATGCGCCGGGCACCCCGATCGCCGAGTTCGTCACCCAGTACACGGAGTGGAAGGGCAGCCCACCGGAGTCGAACACGTTCGAGGCAATCGGACGGGACAACGTGTACGCGTACGTGCAGGCGGTCGAGAACGCCGGGTCGACGGAGCCGGACGCAGTACTCGCAGCCGTGCTCGCGCTGAAGGACGTGCCGCTCCTGACTGGAACGATGACGATGAACCCGGAGACCCGGCTTCCCGACAAGGAGATCACGCTCGTCCTGATGAAGGGAACCGAGTACACGCTCCTCGAGCAGCTCATCCCGAGCTACATCGCTCCCGCGACCGGGTAGTGGCGGAGGGGTTTTTCCGGGTCGACGAGCTGGTCGTCAGATACGGCCCGATCGTCGCCGTGCGGGGGGTCTCAGTTCACGTCGAGCAGGGCGAGATCGTCGCCCTGCTCGGCGCGAACGGCGCTGGGAAGTCGAGCTTCCTGAACGCGATCTGCGGGCTCGTACCCGTGGCGAGCGGGAAGGCGGTGTTCCGGGGCGAGGAGCTCCAGCGGCTTCCTCCCGAGCAGATCGTGCGGCGTGGCCTGGCGCTGACTCCCGAGGGACGCCGGGTGTTTCCGAAGCTGACGGTGGCCGACAACCTCCGCCTCGGCGCGGTGCCGCAGCGAGATCGTGCCGCCGTGGACACGGCCCGAGAGCGTGTTCTGGGTCTGTTTCCGATCTTGCGTGAGCGGCTGGGCCAGTCGGCGGGAACGCTCTCGGGCGGACAGCAGCAGATGCTCGCGATCGGGCGTTCGTTGATGGCCGGGCCGGCGCTCCTGCTCCTGGATGAGCCGTCGCTCGGGCTGGCGCCGATCCTGGTCGACCAGATCTTCGAGTTGATCGGCCGCCTGCGGGACGAGGGCACGACGATCTTGCTCGTCGAGCAGAACGTGCACCGGGCGCTCGAGGTGTCCGACCGGGCGTACGTGCTTGCAAACGGCGAGATCGACCGAGAAGGGCCGAGCGCGGAGCTGCGCGCCTCGGCCGAGATCGAGCGGGCGTACCTGGGGATCGGGGTTTCGTAGCGTGCTGGTGCTCGGTACCGCTGGGCAGGAGGCCATTCAGCAGTTCATCAACGCGCTGAGTCTCGGCTCGACCTATGCGTTGCTCGCGTTGGGGCTGGCGATGGTGTTCTCGATTCTCGGTCTCGTCAACTTCGCGCACGGCGAGCTCGTGACGATCGCGGCGTACACGATCTACCTGGAGGATCGGGCGGGCTTGCCGTTCTGGATCCAGGTGATCTCGGCGATCGCAGCTGCGTCGGTCGCGGCTGTGCTGATGGAGCGGATCGCGTTTCGGCCGCTGCGCGGAGCGAGCTTCATCACGCTGCTGTTTGCGAGCTTTGCGATCAGCGTGATCATCCAGAACTTCTTCCTGGCTGCGGTGTCGCCGCGGCAGAAGGGCGTGCCGCTGCCGAACGTCTTCAACGAGGCGATCCACATCGGGCCGTTCACGATCGGCTGGCTGCAGGTGATCACGACGGTGACCTGCTTCGCGTCGCTCGGGGTGCTGACCCTGTTCCTGCGCCGCTCGACGCAGGGTCTCGGGATGCTGGCGGCGTCGCAGGATTTCCAGGTGACGCGGCTGATGGGGATTCCCGCGAACCGGGTGATCGCGATCGCGTTTGCGATCTCGGGGGCCCTTGCCGGTGTGGCTGCGATCTTCATCCTCGCCCGGCGCGGCACGGTGGAGCCGGCGATGGGATTCGTGCCTGTCCTGAAGGCGTTCATCGCGAGCGTCATCGGCGGGCTGGGCTCGCTGACGGGGGCGGTCGTCGGCGGGTTCGTCCTGGCGGGGATCGAGGTCGGCCTCGACGCGGTTCTGCCGAACAGCACGCTCGGGTTCCGCGACGCGTTCGCGCTCGCGATCGTCGTCGCGATTCTCTACTTCCGACCCGACGGGCTCCTCGTGCGCCCGGCCGAGGCGCGATGAGACGCCGGCTCACACGCACCGGACGGGGGACGGCACTGTTCGCCGTGCCGCTGCTGATCATCGCGGTTCTCGGCAACGCGCTCGCGAGCCCCGCAGACCTCCGCGTGATCGTCAACTTCATGATCACGCTCGTCCTGGTGCTCGCGATCCAGTCGTTCTCGGGAAACTCCGGAATCGTCAGCTTCGGCCATGTCGGGTTCATGGGAGTCGGCGCCTACGTGGCCGCGATGGTGACCATCCCACCCGCGATCAAGGAAGGGCTGATGCCCTCCCTGCCCGGGTTCATCGCCGACAACAGCGTCCCGTTCGTCCCGGCCGTCCTCCTCGGCGCGGCGGCCGGGGCGATCGTCGCCTCCGTCATCGGGCTCGCGCTGACCCGGATGCGCGAAAACGCGATGGCGATGGCCACGATCGGCGTCCTCGTGATCCTCTTCGTCGTCTTCGACAACTGGGAGGGACTCACCCGCGGAGCAACGGGCCTGTTCGGGATTCCCCGCTCGACGACCGTCTGGTCGGCGCTCGTCTTCGCCGTCATCACGATCGCGATCTGCCGCTTCTACCGCGAATCCAACCCCGGCCTCGAGCTCCGAGCCAGCCGCACCGACTCCCTCGCTGCCGAGGCGCTCGGCTCGAACGTCGTACGTCTGCGCTGGTGGGCCTGGACGCTCTCCGGGGCGCTGATGGGGATGGGCGGCGCACTATGGGCCCAGTACAACATCGCGTTCGGCCCCAAACAGTTCTTCTTCTCACTCACCTTCGGGCTTCTCGCGATCCTCGTCGTCGGCGGCCTCGGATCGGTCTCCGGAGCGGTCATCGGCGCCGTCGTGGTCACGGCCGTCTTCGAGATCATGCGACGCATCGAAGACAACATCGACGTCCCTGGGATCACCCAGATCGTCGTCGCGCTCGTCATCCTCCTCGTTCTCTACCGACGCCCGAACGGCCTGATGGGACTGAGCGAAGCGGACGACGTGCTCGCGCGCAGGTTCAGCCGCGCACGCCGGCGAGGAACGCAAGCACCGCCTGGTTGAACTCGTCGGGATACTCCCAGAGGCACGCATGGCCTCCGGGCACCTCGACCCACGTCGAACTCGGCAGCTCGTCGTGGATACGGCGCGAGAGCTTGGGGTAGATGAGGATGTCCTCCTCGCCGACAAGCGTCATCGCCGGGCACGTGACGGCACCGAGACGGCCTCGCGTGTCGTGCGTCTCGATGGCGGCGAGCTGCGCCAGGTAGCCGCCCGGAGGCTGCGGGTTGGCGGCCATGAGCTCCTCGATCTCCCGGACCGTCTCCTCCTGCTGCTCGAAGAAGTCGGTCGTGAAGGCCCAGAGGATGACCTCGCGCTGGGTGAAGCCGACCCCGAGGTGCGGAACCAGATCGCGCCAGCAGGAGAACATGCGCAGGCAGAACGGGCCGGGGTAGGAGTACGTGCAGCAGAACGACGCGGAGAGCAGCCTCTCCGGGTGGGCGATCGCATACTCCTGGGCGATCATCCCGCCCATCGAGACGCCGACCAGGTGGAAGCGGTCGAGATCGAGCGCGTCGGCGAGCCCGGCCAGGTCGTCGGCCATCTGCGCGGTCGTGTAGGGCCCCGACGGTGTCGGCGACTCACCGACACCGCGGTTGTCGTAGCTGACGACGCGGTAGCGCTCGACGAAGGCGGGGAACTGTGCCTCCCACGTCTCCTTCGTGTCGGCGAGGCCGTTGACGAGGACGAGCGTCTCGGGGCCGTCGCCGTCGATGCGGTACGAGAGATCCAGCCCGTTCGCACGAACAGTCGCCACGGCAGGTTTCTATCATGAGCGGCACGATGACGGTGCTCGACCTCACTCAGCTCCTCGGGCCCGACACCGTCCCGTGGGTGGGCTCCGACCCGGTGCACACCCGGCCGATCGCGACCTACGAACCGGACGGCGCATACTGCCGGCGCCTCGAGCTCGACGAGCACTACGGCACGCACGTCGACGCGCCGAGCCATTTCCATCCCGGCGGACGGCACCTCCACGAGCTCGCCGCCGAGGAGCTCGTGCTCCACGCCGTGCTCGTCGACTGCCGAGAGGCGTGCGGCGAGGATCGTGACTTCGCGCTGGACGCACGCGCGATCGAGGCGTTCGAGCGGGCGCACGGCTGGATCACAACCGGCGCACTCGTTCTTGCCTGCACCGGCTGGGATCGCTTTCGCAGCGACGCTGGGCGCTACCTCGGAGATCCACCGCGCTTTCCGGGCTACGCGCCGGACGCGGCCGAGCTGCTCGTCGAGCGGGGTGTTGCGGCGATCGGCATCGACACGCTGGGCGTGGATCGTGGCGTCGAGACCTCGTTCCCGGTGCACCACATCACGTCGCCCGCCGGCGTCTGGCACATCGAGGGGTTGGTAGGGCTGGATCGGCTCCCGCCGACCGGGGCGACCGTGGTTGTCGGTGCGCTCCCGCTCGTCGACGGCTCAGGCGCGCCGGCGCGTGTCCTCGCGCTCCTCCCCTGAGAATCTCCTAGACGACGAGATCGTAGGGCGAATCCGAGATCAGCTCGTAGCCGGTCTCGGTGACCACGACCACGTCTTCGATCCGGCACCCGCCAAAGCCCGGACGGTAGAGGCCGGGCTCGATGGTGATGACGTCGCCGACGACGAGCGTCTCACCTCCGTCGTCGAGCGTTGGCGCCTCGTGAAGCTCCAGGCCAAGGCCGTGCCCGAGGTAGTGGATGTAACCCTCCTCGAGGATCTCGCCCTGCGCGTGCGTGCGGCGGGTCGGATACCCCGCCGCCTCGAGCACGTCGCACGAGACGGCGTACGGATCACCTGCCGAGATGCCGGGCCGGACGATCTCCATTGCCTTTTGCTGAGCTTCGTGAACCACTCGGTGCCACTCGGCAAGCTCCCCTGGTGGCTCGCCGATGCAGAACGTCCGGGTGATGTCGCCCCAGCATCCCGACACCATGTCGCGCGGGAAGATGTCGACGACGATCGGGACGCCGGCCGGGATCGGGCCGGAGCCTTCATCGTGCGGATCGGCACCGTGCGCTCCTGCTGCGATCACGAGCATGTCGTGGGGAATGGCGCCGTTCTCGACGAAGATCGTCCGAGCCTCGGCTCGGAGCGTCTCCGCGGTGAGCTCGCGGCCCTCGCCGAGCCTGCCGCGGATATGGGCCATGGCGAGCTCGGCAGCACGTTCCGCCCGGCGGATCCCTTCCAGCTGAGCGGCGGTCTTCGAACGGCGCCTGAGGTCGAACAGGGCGCCGTCGGCCCGGACCGACACCCCGGCGTCTCGGAGAACGTCGGCGAGCGCGAGCGGAAAGTCAGCAGGGACGACGGCTTCCTCGACGCCAGCACGACGAGACGCCCGCAGCATCAGCTCGCGGAACGCCTCCGGAAGACTCTTCCCCGCCGCGAGCAGCTCACCGAGCCCGAGCTCCTCGAAAGAGATGACCTCCCCGAGTCCGAGCGCCTCGAGCCGCGGAACGTCGAGCGAGCCGCCGACGATCTGCCGCGAATCGCCTGACTCGATGTAGCCGATGGGGTCGGGCATCGCGAGCGGGATCTCGTGCCGGAGCGCGGACGAGCGGTCGTCTCCGAAGATCAGGACGTCTGACATCGTTTGTGGCCTCCTCAGGCGGCGGGCGTCTCGCGGTTTCTATCATTGACGGCCATGCTCGCCGCGATCAAACGGGCGGTTGACGACCGGCTCGACGATCTCACCGACCTGACCACTCGCCTCGTCAGGGAGCGATCGCTGCTCGGTGACGAAGAAGGCGCGCAGCAGATCGTCGAGGAACGGTTGCAACGCCTCGGCTTCGAGGTCCGGCGAATCCAGCCGGACGCCGTCGCGGCCCTCGCCGACCCGCACGCCGGGTACCCCATCCTGCCCTACGCGGGACGGACCTGTGTTGCCGCTCGGCTGCCCGGAACGGGTGGAGGCCGCTCGTTGCATCTCTCGGGTCACGTCGACGTCGTTCCGGTCGAGGCCGAGGAGCGCTGGACGCGCGATCCGTGGGGAGGCGAGATCGCCGGCGGGCGGATCTGGGGCCGCGGCGCCGGTGACATGAAAGCGGGCGTTGCTGCCTACCTGATCGGCGTCGAGGCTCTCCTCGAGGTCACCGAGCGCCCGAAGGGCGACATCGTCTTCACCTCGGTGATCGAGGAGGAGTCCGGCGGGAACGGCATGTGGGCTGTGCTGAACGCCGGGTACGACGCCGATGGGACGCTGATCGGCGAGCCGACCGACCTGCGCGTCCATCACGCCGGAGTCGGGGTCATCTGGGCCCGCCTTACTGCGCGAAGCGACGGCGCGCACGCCGCAATCGCCGACCCGACCGGCGCACCCGTCGACCGGATCCTCCACACCGTCGTCGCACTGCGGGCGCTCGAGACAGTGCTGAACCGCGACGAACGGGCGCATCCGTACAACCTGAACCTCGGCGAGATCCATGGCGGTGTGTGGCCCTCGTCCGTTCCCGCCCAGGTGACGCTGCGAGCGCGACTCGGCTTCGGCCCCGAGCTCGAGCCGGAAGACGCGCAGCAGCTCCTGCGCGAGACCGTGGAGCGCGAGGTTCCGGGAGTCGAGGTCGAGTTCGAGGGCTTTCGCTGTCACGCGTACCGCCACGCCCTCGACAACCCGTTCATCCAGCTCGTCGACGCCTGCCACACGGAGGTTCAGGAGCGCTCGGATCCACCGGGGCGCAAGCTCTCGACCGCGACGACAGATGCCCGCTACGTGTCCGGCCCGTGCTGCTGCTACGGCCCGAGCGCCGGCAACATCCACGGGATCGACGAGTGGGTCGACATCGCCTCGACCCGCGACACGGCGATCACGATCGCGCTGACCGCCTCGCGCTGGTGCGGGTGACGCCGCCGCTCTCATCGAGCGCCGTCGAGGAGGCGGCACGCGTGTGCAGCGGAGTTGGCGCCGAGCTCGACCTGCTGCTTCGCGATCTGGCCGACTGGGTGAACGTGGACACTCCGGGGGACGCCATCGAGCCACTCGACCGGCTCGCGGCGATGATGGCCGAACGAGTCGAGGAGTACGGCCTCGAGGCGAAGCTCGTCCCTACCGCCGACAAGGGTGTCTATCTGCACGCCTCGCTCGAGGGGAGCGGCGATGCGCGGGTTGCGTTGCTCTGCCACCACGACACCGTCTTCCCGATCGGGACGGCCGGAGAGTGGCCCTTCAGCACGGACGCCACCCGGTGCTACGGCCCGGGCGTCGCCGATATGAAAGGTGGGATCGCCGTTGCGGCTCACGCCGCACGGCTCCTGGCGGCCGGGCCGCGGCCGTTCGGTCGCGTCGAGCTCGTGTCCGCATCGGACGAGGAGACCCGTCCGGCGGCGCCGCTCACGATCGAGCGGCTCGCCGGATTCGATGCGGTGTTGTGCCTCGAGTGTGGCCGCGTCGACGGCTCCGTCGTATCTGCGCGCAAGGGAGGGCGCTGGTTCCGCATCCATGCGAGTGGCCGGCCCGCCCACGCGGGAGTCGACCCGGACGGCGGCCGGAACGCGGTGATGCCCCTGTGTCACGAGGCACTCCGGCTCGGCGAGCTTCACCACGCGCGGGAAGGCCTCACGTTCCAGGTCACGGAGCTGCACGGCGGCCACGGCGTCAACACCGTCCCAGGAAAGGGATTCCTGACCGGTGACCTGCGCGGCCTGACGTCGGCGGACCTCGACTGGGCCATGGACGAGGTGCGCTCGTTCGGAAGCCATCCCGGCGTCGAGCTGAGCGAGGAGGATCTAGGCGGCCCGCCCCCGCTCGAGCGAACGCAGCAAGTCGCCGCGATGGCGGGAGCCGCCATCGACCTCGGCCGGAGGCTTGGGCACATCTTCGGCGAGGCTTCCACGGGCGGTGTCTCCGACGGCTCGTGGACTGCCTGGTCGGGCATTCCTACGCTCGACGGTCTCGGCCCGGTGGGGGGCGACGACCACACGCCCCACGAGTACGCGGAGCTCGCCACGTTCGCCCCCCGCGCCGGTGTCGTCGCCGGCCTCGTCGCAGCGATCGACGCGGGGTTGCTCCACGAGGCGGGATGACCGCCGCCGTCGTGGCGCACGCCTCAGGTCAGGGCGGGTCCTTCCAGACACCGAGGATCTGGGCAGAATCGGCGATGTCGAAGCGGTGGCGCATCAGCAGCATCGACGCGTCGTGCTGCGCACGGTCGTCGCTCGCCACGCAGTCCTCGGCGATGACGACGTAGTAGTCGTTGAACATCGCGTCGCGCGCGGTCGACTCGACGCAACCCTCGGTCGTTCCGCCGGTCATCACGACCGAACGGATGCCGTTCGAGCGCAGGAGCATGTCGAGGTTCGTGCCCCAGAACCCGCTCGACCGGTACTTCTTGATCACGAGCTCGCCGTCGCGCGGTGCCAGCTCCGGAATGATCTGCTGTCCCTCTGACCCCTCGACACCGTAGCTCAGAGGCTCGACGTCACCGTGGCTCGTCAGGTGCAAGCGGAGATTGAAGCGAATCTGCGCGGGCGAGTCGCTCACCCGGTTCGGCAAGATCGTCATCTGGATGAAGACGACTGGCACCGCGGCCGCCCGGGCCCCATCCACGAGCCGGGCCAGCCGCG
The DNA here is from genome assembly GCA_963710975.1 of uncultured Thermoleophilia bacterium. Taxonomy (GTDB): domain Bacteria; phylum Actinomycetota; class Thermoleophilia; order Gaiellales; family Gaiellaceae; genus JBBQXH01. The sequence continues at coordinate 663,826 of CAVQCG010000005.1, forward strand.
GGATCATCGGCGGGTACATCGAGATGTCCACCCCGAGCCGGTCGAACGCCCCGCCCGGCACGCAGAAGTCGCGCTGCATGTCGACGACGACGAGCGCCGTGTGCGCGGGATCGACGAGCTCCGACAACTCCGTGAAGACCTGCTTCCCGTCGATCTCGATCATCGGCCTCTCCCGCTGCTCAGGCGCCGCGCGGCGCGGAGTCCTGGAGCACGACCCTCATCAAGTCGCGGAGCGAGAGGATGCCGACGAGCTCACCGCCGTCGACAACGGGGAGATGTCGGAAGCCACCGTGGATCATGAGCACGCCCGCGTGTTCGGTCGTGTCCGTGGATTCGATCGTCTCCGGATGATGCGTCATCCACTCGGCTACCGACTCATCCGGCTCGTGGCCCGTCGCAACAGCGCGGAGCATGTCGCGCTCCGTGAGTATCCCGACGAGACGACCAGCGTCGAGCACGAGCACCGCGCCAACTCCGCGACCGTGCATTGCGCGCGCCGCGTCTCGCAACGCAGCCGTCGGGTCGACCGTCAGCAGATCGCCGGACATGTGGTTCGCGACGACGGGCACGGTCGGGATGCTACAACGGCTCCTCTCCGGCCGTCCGCGCCGCGCGGATCCAACTCACCTGGTTGCGCGGGCGCTCGTCGACGGTCAGCGAGAAGACGTCGGGCCGGTTGTAGTGACCGGCCGAGTCGAGTGCCTGCTGCTCCTCGGCAATGCGGCCGAGGTCGATCTCGCCGTAGACGATCGACTCCTGATTCGCGACCGGACCGGCGACCCACTGCGCGTCCGGACCGATGATGCCCGATCCACCGGGGAGGATCTCGCCCGGCTCACCGAAGTCGCCGGCCGCGCCGGTCGCCTCGATGAGCTCGAAGTCGGTAGGAAGATCGGCCGTGGTCGTGTACGTGCCGACGCAGATCACGTAGCACCGGCCCTCGAACGCGTAGTGACGGCTTGCGAGGTGATGGATTTCAGGCACCTCGGGCCAGACGGCGACATGGATCTGCTCGCCCTTCGCGTGCATCGCGAAGCGTGCGAGCGGCATCCAGTGCTCCCAGCAGATGAGCCCGCCGAGACGGCCGATCGACGTGTCGAACACGTGCAGCGTCGAGCCGTCACCCCACCCCCACACGATCCTCTCCGCGTGTGTGGGAACGAGCTTCCGGTGGACGCCGAGGATCGTCCCCGTATCGGAGATGAAGAGGAGCGAGTTGTAGATCGTGCCGCGTGAGAAGGAGGTGTCACGCTCGTTGATCCCCATGACGACGTGGACTCCCGCCTCGCGGGCCGCGTCGCAGAGCCTGTCGGTGGCAGGCCCCGGCACCTCGACCGCGTTTTCCTGAAGCCGGGCAAACGCACGCTTGGACGCGGGATCGTCCCAGCCCGAGGCACCGAAGATCCATGCCGGATAACCGGGAAGCCACGTCTCGCCGAAGACTGCGAGCCGGGCATCATTTCGCCCCGCCTCGTGAATCAGCCCGACGGCCTTCTCGACGCTTCGGTCGAGATCGAGCACGACCGGTGCTGCTTGAATCGCTGCCGCGACGAACGAGCTTCCTTCCATCGTCATCCCTTCACATCTCCGATCGCCATAGCCGCTTGCCGCGGAGACCGCATCCGCGCGAGGATGGTGTCGAGCTCCACGTCCGATCCTATGGCGATTCCACTCATTCAGCATCCGGAGTCGGTCGTCCTCGTCGTCGAGGACGGTGACGATCTCGTCTGCGTACGCCAGACTCGCGCCGGCGCAGGAGATCCGACGCTCGAGCTCCCGTCAGGAAAGCTCGAGCCAGGCGAAACCCACGAGGAGGCGGCCAAGCGGGAGCTTGCAGAGGAATGTGGCCTGGCCGCGTGGTCGCTCCGCAGGATCGGATCGTTCTGGGTCGTCCCCGCCTACTCGACAGAGCGCTGCCATGTGTTTCATGCCGCGGGCCTGTCTCTTGCGCCGCCTGCCGCCCTTGACGACGACGAGGACATCGAGGTCGAGCGCATCCCGATCGGCGAGGCGTGGGAGCTTCTCTCCGACGCGGCCTCGCTGGCAGCGCTGGCCCTCTACACACGAACGCGTGAACGTCGAGATCCGTAGAGCACGAACCTCGGACGTATCGGCGATCCGCGCGCTTGCGGAGAGCTACGTCGACCGTGGCATCCTGCTCGGGAAGGCCCCGGTCACGTTCTACGAGGACATCCAGGAGTTCTGGGTCGCAGACACCGGCGACAGTGTCGTCGGGTGCGGCGCCCTCCACGTGCTCTGGGAGGATCTCGCCGAGATCCGCACGGTCGTGGTGGACGGTGCGTTCCATCGGACCGGTCTCGGCACCCGTATCGTCGAGCAACTCATCGAGAACGCCCGCTGGCTGGGCATTCGCCGGATATTCGTCCTCACATTCGAGGTCGACTTCTTCACCCGGCTCGGGTTCGACCCGATCGAGGGCACGCCCGTCGCAGCCGAGATCTACGACGAGCTGCTTCGCTCGTTCGACGAGGGCATCGCGGAGTTCCTCGACCTCGAGAGCGTGAAGCCGAACACGCTCGGGAACACCCGGATGTTGCTGCACCTGTAGCCCGGCCAAGCTCAGGCGCGGGGAGGCACCACTGCGATCGCGCTGACCTCGATCTTCAGCCGCGGATCGACGAGCCGCTTCACCTCGACGAGGGTGCTGGCCGGAAAGTCGCCATCGAAATACGGGCCCATGATCTCTCCTATCGCGTCCTGATCCTCCATGTCCGTTACGAAGACGTCCGTTCGCACGACGTCCTTCCAGCCGGCTCCGGCGGCGTCCAGGCAGCGCGTCAGGCTGTCCATCACCAGTCGGGTCTGCTCCTGGACACCCTCCGGTGGATCGAGCTTCTCGTGCTCGTGTGGATGGTCGTGGTAGAGCGGGAGTGCAGTCGCGCCCGAGATGAAGAGCAGCTCGCCTCCCGGTCGAACCCGAATCAGCGGCGCGTAGGGCATGAAGAAGCTCGTGCGCTCGACATCGACGGGTACGCGATGAGTGTTCATTCGGATCCCTCCGTTGCAATCGGGACGTTGTCGTCGAACGGGTTCGTAGGCGCCGGGCCCTGCTTGATCTCGAGCAGCCGCGTGTCGTCGGTCAGCGTCTCGATCGAATGCCCTTCGTAGAGAAGCGCGAAGTCCCCGGTCGCCAGCTCGACGTCGCCGACGTGCGGGCCTTCCTTCGCGTAGATCCCGATCCGCGCAGACCCGGCCAAACAGACCATCACCTGGTGGCGAGTCTCGCCGCCGGGAGGCCCGTCGTTGACGTGGAAATGCGGCTTGACGAACGCGCCCGCGGGGCGATTGAGAATCGTGATCTGGAGCGGAAGCTCGTCAGGTGTGAGATGCGCCTTCGTCTCCCGCTCGAGATCCGGGCTCAGGACGCGATAGTGCTCTGCGAGCCACGCCCGCTCCTCGTCGGTCGCGAACGTCGGCGGGAACGACTCGAAGTCTCCGAAGTCGCTGCGAACCACCATTGCGACTACCCGGCCGTCCGAGGCGTTCAGGAACTCCGCGCTGCTCATCGCTCTCCCTCCGGAGACGTCGTTACGAGTGCAACCGCCTGTGCTGCCAGACCCTCGCCCCGGCCGGTGAAGCCGAGGCCGTCCGTCGTGGTCGCTCGCACCGCGACCTTCTCCGGGCTGACGCCCATCGCCGCTGCGAGGTTCTTCTGCATGTCCTCCCGATGGGGCGCGAGCCTGGGCCGTTCGCCCACGAGCACGCAATCGGCGTTGACGAGCTCGTAGCCGGCTTCGCGAACGACCGCGTATGCCCGAGCCAGCAGCTCGAGTGACGACGAGCCCTGCCAGCGCTCGTCGCTGGACGGGAACAGCCAGCCGATGTCGCCAAGACCAGCGGCGCCCAGGATGGCATCGATCAGGGCGTGCGAGATGACGTCGCCGTCCGAGTGACCGACGAGCCCAGGCTCTCCGGGAAACGAGATACCCGCGAGCACGAGTGGTACCCCGTCGGCCAGCGCGTGAGCATCGACTCCGATTCCCACTCGAACACTCATCGGAAGAGTGGCTCCTGGCGAGGCTCACGGCGATCGAACACGGAGACGGTTTCGTACCCGACTCGCCGAACGAGATCAAGTGCCTGGTCGAAGTCCTCGCCCACGAGCGCCGGCTCGTGCGCGTCTGACGCAGTCGTGATGTGTACCCCGTGGCGGTGGAATGCCCGCAGGAGTTCCTCGGCCGGATAGATCTCGCGCACAGGCTTCCTCAACCCGGCCGTCGACACCTCGATCGCGACGCCGGAGCGGGCGATACCGGCGGCGAAGGTCTCGTGCAGCTCGGCCAGGATCTCGGGCTCGGGTCGACGCCCGTAGATCTTGGCGAGATCGGGGTGCGACATGACGTCCACGTGGCCGCTCTCGGCGAGCTCGGTCACGGATGCGACGTATCGCCGCCACACGTCCTCGACCGGGAGTGTCTCCCAGATTCCGGGGCGCTGGTCGACGGCGACATCGAGGACCTCGTGAACCGACCCCAGGAGGAAGTCCCACGGATAGGGCGCGATGAGCTCCGCCAGCTCGTCCTGGTGATCGCCGACGTGGTCGACCTCGAGTCCGAGCTTGACGGGCAACCCGAGTCGCTTGGCGTCAAGGACGACGCCGACGTATGCGTCCAGGTCGAACGAGCAACGCTCGAGGTGATACGGCAGAAACCAGATCGGGCGGGTCTGCTCGAAGTAGTAGACGTGCTCCGTGAAACCGATCTCGTCCACCCCACGGAGGCGCGCCGTCTCGACGAACCGCTCGATCGCAGCGACAGTGTGGACGAGTGGCTCGTGCGCTCCCTCCCTCGGAGCACGCAGGTGCATGTGGTAATCGACGATCACGACGACTCTGCGAGAAGCCTCTCGACAGCGGCGAGGTCTGCCCCGGTGGTCACCTTCATCAGGCGAGAGTCGCCTTCGACGATCTTGATCCGGCCGCCTGCGGACTCGACGAATCCCGCACAGTCGCTCCGATCGTCCGACGAGCCCGCGAGTGCCTTCCTGAACCCCGAAGCGAGAAACGCCTGCGGCGTTTGCACCGCGTAGAGCGCCGACCGATCGACGGTCTCGGCAACAGTTCCCTCCGGCGCCCGCTTGACGGTGTCGACGATGGGGAGACCCGGCACTGCGCCGTCCCAACCCTCGCCGAGCGGCCCGAGAACGCGCTCGACAACCTCGTCGCTGACGAGCGGTCGCGCGGCATCATGAACGACGATCACGTCCGCATCGGGATCGATCTCGTCGACCCCGAGCCGGACCGATTCGGCCCGAGTCTTCCCGCCCGTCACGCAGGCCTGCACCTTGCCTGCGCCGATCTCCTCGGCCAGGAGGATAGCCGGCTCCTCCCATTCTGCCGGGGCGAGGACGACGATGGCGTCGACGAACGGACAGCGGTCGAGCCGCTCCAGGCTTTCGGCAAGCAGCGGACGGCCGGCCAGTGGGGCGAACGCCTTTGGGATCTCCCCGCCCAGGCGATCTCCCCGCCCGGCGGCGACGAGTGCGACCCAGACGCCGCTCATGTGGAGCGGCCGTGCGTTACGAAGCGACGGCGGCCGTGTCGCTGACGCGAACGAGCACCTCGTCGAGCCACTCGGCCGTCTCCTCCTCGTCCATGTCCTTGGCGTACATGAGCTCGGAAGCGAGGATCTTCTTCGCCTTCACGAACATCTGCTTCTCGCCGGTCGAGAGGCCTTTCTCCTGCTCTCGCAGGGACAGATTCCGCACGACCTCGGACAGCTCGAAGATGTCGCCCGTCTTCATCTTGTCTCGGTTGTACTTGAACCGGCGGTTCCAGTTCTTCGGCATCGTCGTTCCGTTCCCGTGCAACACCTCGAGCACCTGGACGACCATCTGCTCGTCGATGACCTTGCGCAGTCCGACGCGCTCGGCGTTCTCCGTGGGCACGTTGACGACCATGTCGTTGTGGAGGATCTGGATGGTCAGATACTCGCGTTCCTGCTGCAGGACCATCTTCAGTTCCTTCCGCACCACAGTGCCTGCGCCATGGTGGGGATACACGACCTTGTCGCCGATGTCGAACACCCGAACCCTCCCTCCGAAGGCCAAAAAAAGAGAGCCGATGCTCCCTGTGGAAGACACCATTGTACCGGGAAAGCACCAAAACACGCAACTTTCCAGGTATTTTCAGGCCGTTTTTCCTACAGTTGGAGGTACCGATCGACGAGGTTGTGCTCCTGCAGCCGTCTCAGGCCCTCGCGGATCTCCCGGGCGCGTACCGTTCCGACGCCGTCGACGGCCTCGAGATCGCGATGACTGGCCCTGATGATCGAGTCGAGACTGCCAAAATCACGTACGACATGGCGGATGATGCTCTCGGGAAGCCGTGGTAGCTGCGAGAGCACCCGGTAGCCACGCGGAGCGACCGTGAGGTCGAGCGGATTGACCTCGCGCTGATACTCGAGGAGCGCCGTCAGCTCCTCGAGGTCGAGAAGCCCCTGATAGGGGACCTCGGCCAGCTGCTCGAGGATCCCCGCGGCATGGCCTGGGTCGGCCTCGTAGTCGAAGACGATGGCGGCCTTTTCGCGAGGCACGTCCTCTATCAGCTCGTCCAGCTGCATCCGGATCAGCCGCCCCTCCTCCCCGAGCTCGATGCAGTTCCGCTCGATCTCCTCTGCCATACGCGTCGTCATCTCCGCTCGTTGCAGCACCACGAGGACGTCGTCGAGCGTGACCGCGCCCTGGAACTCGAGCGCCGTGAGGCGCGTCAGCCCCTGATCGAGCCGCTGCCGGTACGTCTCCAGCGTCCCTATCGCCTGGTTCGTCCGCGCAAGGACATCCGAGATCTCGCCGAGCTGGTAGCGGATATCGCCGATGAAGATCGTGACCGTCTCGCGCTGTTGTGAGATCGATACGACGAGTGCGTCCGTTTGCTTTGCGACGCGCTCCGCCGTTCGGTGCCGGGTGCCCGTCTCAGACGACGCGATGTTCGGGTCGGGCATGAGTTGAACGTTTGCGTACACCAGTCGCGAGACGCTGGCGTTGACGATGATCGCGCCGTCCATCTTCGCCAGCTCGTACAGATGCTGAGACGAGAACGGGAGGTCGAGACGCATGCCGCCCGAGAAGAGGAAGGCAAGCCGTGACGGCTCGCCGATCACCATCAACGCCCCAAGTCGGGCGCGGATGATGTCGTCCATCCCCGCGCGCAGCGGCGTTCCGGGCGCAACTTGCTTGAGCGCCTGGAGAAGCTCTCTATCCTTCCGGGGATCCGCTCGCATCGAGTGCCTGCCCGACCGCCTGCCGAAGGTTGCCCGCCGTGGTAACGCGAAGTGTGCCATGCGGCGGGGTACCTTCAGGGGCAACTGCCTCGGACAGGCCGAGCTTCACGCACTCGCCCAATCGCCGATCCGCCTGCGATGCCGGCCTCAGCCGGCCGGTGAGGCCGATCTCGCCGAAGCACGCGACGCCGCCTCGCACACGGGTTCGCCGGGCCGCGGAGGCGATCGCAAGCGCGATTCCGAGATCGGCCCCGGGCTCGTCGATGCGAACCCCACCCGCGACGTTGACGAAGACGTCAGCCTGACCGAGTGGGATACCCGCATGCCTTCCGAGAACGGCGACGATCATCGCAAGCCGTTTCGCGTCGACCCCGGTGCCGACGCGACGTGGCATGGCGAGGTCGGTCGGAGCGACGAGCGACTGGATCTCGAGCAGAAGCGGCCTGGTTCCTTCGAGCACGCATGTGACGACCGAGCCCGGCTGATCCGCCTCGCCCCGGCCGAAGACCTCCGACGGGTCGGCAACGCCGGCGAGCCCGGCTGACGTCATCTCGAAGATACCCAGCTCGTTCGTCGAGCCGAAGCGATTCTTCACGGCTCGAAGAATCCGGTGCTCGCGGTACCGGTCGCCCTCGAACTGGAGCACGCAGTCCACGAGATGCTCGAGGACACGGGGACCGGCGACACCACCGTCCTTCGTGACGTGCCCGACGAGGAATACGGCGATACCCTCCTCCTTGGCAAGTCGGAGGAGACGCCCGGTTGCCTCCCGTACCTGCGCGACGGAGCCGGGGGCCGAGCCGATGTCCGGCGCGTAGAGCGTCTGGATCGAGTCGATGACGCACACCGCCGGGCGCTCGTGCTCGAGCGTCGCGCAGACGAGATCGAGATTCGTCTCGGCGAGGATATGAACCGCATCCGAGCCTCCGAGCCGATCCGCCCGGAGCTTGACCTGGGCTGCGGACTCCTCGCCCGTCACGAGGGCGACCTTTCGCGCTGCGCTCATGGCCCGCAATGCCATCAGCAAGAGCGTCGATTTTCCGATCCCGGGATCGCCGCTGACCAGGACCAGAGAGGCGGGAACCAGCCCGCCGCCGAGGACGCGATCGAGCTCGGGCACGCCAGTTTCGATGCGATCGGCCTCGGCGGCCTCGACTCCGTCGAGCCGTACGAGCGGCTGGACGACCGCCGTCCTGGTCGATCCGTTGCGCTCCCCTATCCCTTCCTCGACGAGGGTCCCCCACGAGTCGCAAGCGGGGCAGCGACCGAGCCACTTCCCGGTCGTGTACCCGCACTCCGAGCACGCGTGCTGGACAGCTACCTTCGCCACCCTCCAAGTCTAGGGACGCCGCCTGACACCTCCCGGTGCAGGTGTGACAATTCGCGTGAATGAGCTCGCGGAAACCCACCCGTGCCCCCTTCGCCTACGGGGAGGTGACCGTCGCCCGGCCGATCGAGGTCGTCTTCGCCTACCTGGCCGACGGCGAAGCTGTGGCCCGCTGGATGCCCGAGGAGTTCTCCGAAGTCGAGAAGCTCTCAGACGGCATCGTGGGGGCCGGGACCGCGTACCGCTACATCCTCCGGAAGTCCCGCGTCGAATCTGTCTGGCGCTGGGACGAGTACGAGCCGTTCCGCCGCCTTGCCTGGAGCGGGGTACCGCTGAAGAGCATGGTGCCGTTCAGCCGGATGACACCCCGGGGTCGCTACGACCTCGAGGAAGTCACCTCCGGAACCGTCGTCCGGGCGGCCATCGATCCGGACTTCACCGGCATCCTGAGGCTCACCCGCAGGCTCGCGGCCTCGTCGGCGGCGGAGACATGGGCCACGCAGCTCGGGCGGTTGAAGGAGCTGGTGGAGTCCGAGAACACGTAGGGGCCGGGAGCATCCCGACCCCTACCAGCTTCCTCGCCGAACCGTCAGTCGTCGTCGATGTCCGATTCGTCGAGCGACGGGCCGTCGGCAGGCACGGTGACCTTCTCGCGTTCGTCCTCGATCAGCTCGATCGAGATCTCGTCCTCGTCCTCGCGCCGATCGACGCGGATCGTCGAGCCGGGCGAGAGCGAGGCGCCGAGCACGAAGTCGGCGAGGGGATCCTCGATGTAGCGCTGAATCGCTCGCCGGAGCGGGCGGGCGCCCATCGTCGGGTCGTACCCCTTCTCGACCAGGAACTCCTTGGCCTCGTCCGTGAGCTCGATGGCGGTCTCGTGCAGCGCCATCTGCTCGCGAAGGCGCTTCAACATGAGCTCGACGACGATCTTGATCTCGTCCTTCGAGAGCTTGTGGAAGACGATGACCTCCTCGATGCGGTTGAGGAGCTCGGGTCGGAACACCTTCTTCAGCTCGCCCATGATCCGGTTCTTCATGTCGTCGTAGGAGAGCCCGGTCTCGTCCTCGATCGTGAACCCGAGCGACTGGTTCTTCGAGATCGTGGCCGCACCGATGTTCGACGTCATGATCACGATCGTGTTGCGGAAGTCGACCTTCCGCCCCTGGGCGTCCGTCAGCTTTCCGTCCTCGAGAATCTGCAGGAGGATGTTGAAGACGTCCGGGTGAGCCTTCTCGATCTCGTCGAGCAGAACCACCGAGTACGGCTTCCGCCGGACGGCCTCGGTGAGCTGACCGCCCTCGTCGTAGCCGATGTAGCCCGGGGGCGAGCCGACGAGCCGAGACACGGAGTGCTTCTCCATGTACTCGGACATGTCGACCTGGATCATCGCGTCCTCGTCCCCGAACAGGAACTCGGCGAGCGTACGAGCCAGCTCGGTCTTGCCCACGCCCGAGGGGCCGAGGAAGATGAAGGAGCCGGTCGGGCGCTTCGGATCCTTGATGCCCGCGCGCGCACGGCGGATCGCCTTCGAGACGGCGACGATCGCCAGATCCTGGCCGATCACCCGCTTGTGCAGCTCCTCTTCCATGCGGATGAGCTTCTGCGACTCGGCCTCGGTCAGCTTGAAGACCGGGATGCCCGTCCACATCGAGACGATGTCCGCGATCTCCTCCTCGCCGATCTCCGGCTGGACGCCGCCCTCCTCGTTTCGGAAGTTCTCCTCGAGCTCCCGCTTCTTGAGGGTCAGCTTGCGCTCCTTGTCGCGCAGGTTCGCTGCCTTCTCGAACTCCTGCGCCTCGATCGCGTTCTCCTTCTCGACCCTGACCTTCTCGATCTCCTCCTCGAGCTCGCGGTACTGCGGGGGCGCGCTCATCGTCTTGATGCGCATGCGCGAGGCCGCCTCGTCGATCAGGTCGATGGCCTTGTCGGGGAGATGGCGATCCTGGATGTAGCGGTCGGATAGAACCGCCGCGGCGTGCAGAGCGTCGTCCGTGATCGTGCACCGATGGTGAGCTTCGTAGCGGTCACGGAGGCCGCGCAGGATCTCGACGGTCTCGTCGACGGACGGCTCGTCGATCCGCACCTGCTGGAAGCGCCGCTCGAGGGCCGCGTCACGTTCGAGGTACTTGCGGTACTCGTCGAGCGTCGTGGCGCCGATCGTCTGGAGCTCGCCGCGCGCGAGCGCCGGCTTCAGAATCGAGGCTGCGTCGATCGCACCTTCGGCTGCGCCCGCACCGACGAGGTTGTGGAGCTCGTCGATGAAGAGGACGATGTCGCCGCGCTGCGTGATCTCCTTCATCACCTTCTTGAGGCGCTCCTCGAACTCGCCCCGGTACTTCGATCCGGCGACCAGCGCTGCCAGGTCGAGCGTGTAGATCTGCTTGCCCTTCAAGAGCTCGGGCACCTGGTTCGACGAGATACGGGCGGCGAGACCCTCGACAACCGCGGTCTTTCCGACACCGGGCTCTCCGATGAGAACCGGGTTGTTCTTCGTGCGGCGCGAGAGGATCTGCATCACTCGCTCGATCTCCGTCTGGCGCCCTACCACCGGGTCGAGCTTCCCTTCGGCGGCGAGCTTCGTCAGGTTGCGCCCGAACTGGTCGAGCAGCTTCGAGCTCTTCGCCTTCTCGCCCTGGGCTGCTCCCGATCCGGTCTGGCCACGGCGGCCGGGGCCGGAGAGCATGCGGATGATCTCGTTGCGGATCTTCTCCGCGTCTGCATCGAAGTCGAGCAGGATGCGGGCCGCGACACCCTCGTTCTCGCGGACGAGCCCGAGCAGGATGTGCTCGGTTCCGATGTAGTTGTGGCCGAGTGACAACGCCTCGCGAAGCGCGAGCTCGAGCACCTTCTTGGCGCGCGGGGTGAACGGGATCTGGCCGGTCGTGACCTCGTCGCCCTGGCCGACGATCCGCGCGACCTGCGCGCGGACCTCCTCGACGGTGATGTCGAGGCTCTCGAGAACCCGGGCCGCGAGGCCCTCCTCCTCGCGCAGCAAGCCGAGGAGGATGTGCTCCGTGCCGATGTAGTTGTGCTTCAGTGCGCGGGCCTCGTCCTGAGCCAGAACGACGACCTGCCTTGCTCTCTCGGTGAAGCGTTCAAACACGAGAAACCTTTCCGTCGCTTCGCCGTCTCATGGTAGCGGACGACCCTCCGGGTGGGTCCCCGGCTCGCACCGATCCGCCGACGGGCGCGATAGGTTCTCCCGGTGACGCTCGAGACCGTGCTCCGCCCGACCGGCCCGTACGCGCTTCAGGCGTGCGCCCGCAGCGCGAGCGATCGGACGCGGTCATTCCGGGACGGGCTCCTGACCATGGTCTTCGAGGCGGGTGGGGAGCCGGCGCTCGCCCGCGTTTGGCAGACGACCGACGGCCGGTTGAGCGTGCGACTCGAGAGCCGTGCGCCCGAGGCGGCGTTCGAGACGCTCCGCTTCATCCTGGCGGTCGATGCAGATCACTCAGAGTTCCTGCGACGATTCCGCAACGATCCGCTGATCGGGCGGATGCCTCCTCGGCTACGAGGCCTCCGACCTCTTCGGACAGGGACCGTCACGCACGCGCTCGTGAAGGCGCTCTGCGGTCAGCTCATCGCCGCCCGCGAGGCGCGCCGGATCGAGGCGCGCCTGCTCGCGGTGGCCGCCGACGAGCACGCGGGGCTCAACCTTCCACCGCGTCGCTCGACGTTCGCCCCGCTCGCTCCGGCCTCGCTCTGCGCCTACGGACTGGTTGCGCGGAAGGCCTCGGCGCTCGTCCGCATCTCGCGCGGCCTCGATCTCGAGAAGCTACGGAGCGTGCCGACGGCCGCCGCGGTGACGAGAATCGTGCAGGAGCGAACGCTTGGCCCCTGGTCTGCTGGTGTCATCTGCCTCTACGGGCTCGGCCGCTACGAGCACGGGCTCGTCGGCGACCTCGGGTTGATCAAGCTGTGCACGGCGCGCCTGGGCCGCCCGGCAACGGCGGAGGATACCGCCGACCTTCTTGCTCCCTACGACGAGTGGGCCGGCCTGGCCAGCCTGTATCTCCTCGCCGGCGCTGGCTAGTCCTCTAGAAGCGCCGCCAGCTCTGGCGGCTGAGGAAGAAGCCGTGACCGGCCGGGTTTCGACACGTGAGCCCGGACGTGCGCGATACGCAGGAGAACCCTCCGCGACGCCACGTAGACCCGTAGCGGAGAACCCTGGCTCGCTGGTCGAGCACCGTGTCGCCGGCGCATGTGACCCGGGCGCGGCCCGACCGCCCGATGTTCAGCGAGAACCCCCAGTCGAGATCGCACCCGCTCGGTCGCGGGGGCGCGGGCTTCAGGCCGCTCCAGATGTCACAGCGCAAGTAGGGCGGGGCCGAGTCATAGCCGCAACCGATGTTGCCGCTCGGGGTCTTGAAGGAGGAAATGCCTGCGCTCGCCGATCCCGAGACCGCGAGCGCTGCGGCGACGGCGAGAAGAACCACCGTCGCGCGTGCCATCAGAAGAGGCGCCAGTTACCGCTTCCCATCGAGAAGCCGTGGCCGACGGCGTTCACGCATCGGATCCCGATTGCCTGGGAGACGGCGTGACAGTGGATCCCGTGGAACCGGATCGTCTTTCCGTACGGGAGAACTGCGAATGGCCCGACAAACGGGCTCTGGGACAGGCAGAAGCCGCGTGCCCGCCCGCGGTGATTGACGATGAGGCCGTTGCCGGGATCGCCGATGCACTGCTTCGGCGGCCCCTTCGGCGTGGGCGGGTTGAGCGGAACCTTCGACGAGCAGGTCACCGTCGGCGGAGACGACCCTGGGAAGTACGTAGCGACGCAGTAGGTGTCCTTTGCCTGCGTCCGGAACTGGCGTACGGAGCCGGAATCAGACGCGGCCGCCGCGACCTCGGTCGCGACGAGGCACGCCGAGAGAACCGCAATGAGGCACACAAGCCGTCGCATGAACCGCAGATCCTAGCTCAGAAACGCGCCCAGCTGGACGGGCTCATTCGGAAGCCGTGACCCGCTGCGTTCGTGCAGCGCATGCCGATCGACACCGATACCGCACGGCACGTGATCTTCCCGACCGTGACGCCCTTGCCGTAGTGAAGCTTGATGATGGGCGGCGAGAACGGGTACTCGGAGAGGCAGAGGCCCTTGGCGCGGCCCGTGGCGCCGAGCTGGAGGCCGCCTCCCGGGTCACCCGTCCCATGACAGTTGGGCTTCGGGAACGGCTTCGCACCCGGATTCTGCTTCGCGATGCACAGCGCTCCGTTCGATATGCCCGATCCGGCCCCGATGATGAGGCACGTGACCTTCCCGCCCGGAAGCTTGAAGTTCCTGAGGGTCGGCTGGCCACCGGCGCTGGCGCTCGTGGCCGCGATCACGGCGACGACCCCGACCAGAACGGCTGCAGCGAGCGCTCGCATCGGGCGAATTCTGTCAGATCTCATCGAGTCTCGCGGAGCGCGGGGAAGAGCACGACGTCACGGATCGTCTCACGGCCGGTCAACACCATCGCGAGCCGGTCGATGCCGAGGCCGATGCCCCCGGTGGGCGGCATCCCGTACGAGAGCGCCTCGACGTAGTCGGGATCGCTCTCCTCCGCGAGCGCGTCACCCGCGACCTTCTCCGTCTCCTGCATCGCGAACCGCTCGGCCTGCTCGTCGGCGTCGTTGATCTCGCTGAACGCGTTGCCGAGCTCCATCCCGCAGACGAAGTACTCGAAGCGCTCGACCATGGTCGGGTCGTCGTCCGTCGGTCGGGCAAACGGCGAAAGCTCGACGGGGTAGTCGTGGAGGATCGTCGGCACGACGAGGGCGGGCTCGACGTACGCGGAGAGGGCATGGTCGACGAGCTGAGCCCACGTCGTGTCACGCGACGTGTCCGTCCCGCGGGTTTCGAGGCGCGCGCGGAGCTCGCCCTCATCGCGTGTCCAGAGGTCGTGCTCGGCGAGCGCATCCACGAGCTTCACGCGCCGCCAGGGCGCCTTCAGGTCGACCTCGTGCCCGCGAAAGGTCACCCTCGTCGTTCCGATGGTCTCGCGAGCGACCGTCTCGATCAGGTCTTCGATCCGCGCCATCGTGTCGCGGTAGTCGGCGTAGGCCTCGTACCACTCGAGCATCGTGAACTCGGGCTGATGCTTGTACGAGATGCCCTCGTTGCGGAAATCCTTGCCGATCTCGTAGACCTTTTCGAGGCCACCGACGATGAGTCGCTTCAGATAGAGCTCGGTCGCGATTCGCAGGTAGAGATCGACGTCGAGCTCGTTGTGGTGGGTCACGAAAGGCTGTGCGAACGCGCCGCCGTAACGTGGCTGGAGTACCGGGGTCTCGACCTCGATGAATCCACGCTCGTCGAGGTAGCGACGGATCGCCGTGACCATGCGGCTTCGCAGGATGAAGTCGGCACGCGACTCCTCGTTCACGAGCAGGTCGAGATAGCGCTTGCGGTAGCGGGTCTCCGTATCGACGAGGCCGTGATAGATGTCCGGAAGCGGTTTGCGTGTAGCCGCGAGAACCTCGATCTCCTCGACCGCCAGCGACGGCTCTCCGCGGCGGGTTCGCGCCGGGAAGCCTGACGCGCCGACGACGTCACCGAGATTCAGATCCACCGGACCGCAGCGATCCTCGGCACAGAGCAGCTGAAGGCGACCGGAGCGGTCGACGAGATCGAGGAAGGTGAGCTTGCCGTGCCCGCGCCGCGCCATCACACGGCCGGCGACCCGCATCCGGTCAGGGGACTCGTCGCCGGCCGCCAGGGCCTCGGCCGCCTGGCGGACGCTCACGATCTCGTCCCGGTCAGGGTAGCGCTTGGGGAGGCTCATCGTGTGCGAGCGTACTCAACGATCGCGACGTCAAGATCTCCTTGACATGACACTAATATGACGTCATTATGACATCATGAATCTCACGCCCTACATCTCATCGATCGAAGACAGCCTGGCGGCCGCGGCGGCCGCCGGGGACGACGGAACCAGGCGGGCGGCGTCAGCGCTCACGGCTGCGCTCGAGCCTGCCGTGCGGCTCGGCATTATGAGCGCGCTCGCGGAGTTTGCGGTCGAGGTCACGGACGCACTTGGCGACCGCGTTGCCGAAGTGCGGCTGGAAGGCGGCGACGTCCGCATCGTCGTCTCCCGGACACCTGATGTCGAGGAGGACACCGACGCTGACGATGTGTCGCAGCTCACGGGCACCGCCGGGGAGTCGAGCCGAGTGACGCTACGCCTGCCCGAGGAGCTCAAGACGGGAGCGGAACGAGCCGCCACAACCCAGGGAGTCTCATTGAACACGTGGCTCTCCTGGGTTGTCCGCGACGCGCTACGCGCCGGTGGAGCGGTGAAGAAGCAAGGGTCGGGGCGTGACGAACGCACCCACCGCGTGCGCGGCTGGATACAGGGCTGACGAAGCGATAACCGAGGAACCCCGAACGAATGGAGACGAACAATGGAAACGACGCAACCACTGATGAGGACTGAATGCTTCGACTGCGAAGGACAGGCGGAACTCGACCTCCAGGTCGGTACCGGCCGGATCGAGGTTCGAACATCGGATAGTCCGCATGTCCGCGTGGAGGTCTCCGCGGAGGCGGGCGATCCTTCGCGGTGGGATCAAAGGCTCGAGGATCTGGTGATCAGGTTTTCCGACGAGCGGCGCCGGCTCCTTGTTAGGACGCCACGCAGCTTCCGGCGCGTAGAGATCGCCCTGCTTGTCGAGGCTCCCACAGGATCACAACTCACAGCTTCCACCCATAAAGGCCCGATCACCGTGGACGGGTTCCTCTCTCGCCTCAAGACCGCCACGGGCTCCGGAGACGTTGTCGCCGAACGCATCGATGGAGATGTCGACGTGCGGGTGGGCTCCGGAGCGATCAGGCTCGGTCGGGTGGAGGGAAGGCTCCGCTCCCAGAGCGGGTCTGGCGAAATCGAGGTTGCCTCGATCGGCGGCCGGGAGGCGAAGCTGGCGAGCGGCAGCGGCGACATGTGGCTCGGTGTCGTGCACTCGAACGTGCACGCACGAACCGGGAGCGGCAACGTCGCGATCGCAGACGCTGCGGAGGGGCAGTTCGATCTCATGACCGGCTCGGGCGACGTACGTGTCGCCGTCCGCCCAGGCGTGGCCGCCGAGATCGACCTGGTCTTCGGGCTCCGGACAGGCCCGGAGCGAGCTCGAGGTAGCCGATCGACCACCGCCGAACGCTCCGTCGGTACGCATCCGAGCGAGGACCGGATCGGGCGACGCTGTCGTGACGAGCGCGGCCGGTTAGCGCTGGCGGACCACGCCGTTCAGACCCGTGACCGGGGCCATCGGCCCCTCCTCGTCGGATATCGGCCTGCCTCCGGCAGGCAACGATTCCTCCTAATTCACGCCGCCTTGATGTCCATGATCTTGAACTTCAGCGATCCGCGCGGTGCGGCGACTTCGACGACCTCGCCCTTCTTTCGACCGATGATCGCCTTGCCGACTGGCGACTCGTTGGATAGACGATGCTCGGACGGGTCCGCCTCTGCGGATCCGACGATCGTGTATTCGATCGTCTCGTTCGCGTCCATGTCCTTGAGCCGAACCTTGGTGCCAACGCCGACGACACCAGTTGGGATCTCCGTTGCCTCGATGATGCGCGCCGCAGCAAGCCGATCCTCGAGCAGCGCGATGCGGTGCTCGAGCATGGCCTGTTCGTTCTTTGCATCGTCGTACTCCGAGTTCTCGGTGATGTCACCGAACTCGCGGGCTTGCTTGATGCGCTCGGCTACCTCACGCCGTTTCGTGGTCGAAAGGTGCTCGATCTCGTCCTTCAGCTTCGTGTAGCCCTCGGGAGTGAGGATTACTTCCTTCACGTTCCCCTCCAACGACCCCAGAGACAGAAAAAGCGCGGTGCCTCGGCACCTCGCGCCGACGGATTGTACCAGGGTGTTACAGCCCGTCAACCAGGGGAAACGGGAAGCGTCCAACTATCATTCCCGAGCCGTGATCGACCTTCGTAGCCCGTGGTGGATCGGGGGGGTGGAAATTCCTACCCGACTCGTCCTCGCGCCCATGGCAGGCGTCAGCGTGCAGGCATTCCGACGCCAGGGACGCCGGTACGGCGCAGGACTCGTCTGCTCTGAGATGGTGAGCTGCGCCGGCCTGTCGTACGGCAACGAGCGCACGCTCGGTTACCTGCTGATCGGCTCGGACGAACATCCGCTCGCGGTGCAGATCTTCGGTTCCGACCCGGCTGTCATGGCGGAGGCTGCGCGGATGGTCGGAGAAGCTGGCGCCGATCTGATCGACATCAACTTCGGCTGTCCCGTCAGGAAGGTGACGAAGACGGGCGCCGGAGCAACTCTGCTCGAGGATCCGGATCGCGCGTGCCGAATCGTCTCTGCCGTCTCGGAGGCGGTTCCGGTCCCGGTCACCGTGAAGATGCGGCGCGGCATCGACGACGACTCGCGCGC
Organism: uncultured Thermoleophilia bacterium; assembly: GCA_963710975.1. Lineage (GTDB taxonomy): Bacteria > Actinomycetota > Thermoleophilia > Gaiellales > Gaiellaceae > JBBQXH01. The sequence continues at coordinate 681,774 of CAVQCG010000005.1, forward strand.
GGCGCTCTCGATCGCGCCTCGACTGGTCGAGGCAGGTGCTGCCGCCCTCACGCTCCATCCGCGTTCGGCACGTCAGATGTACACGGGTGAGGCTGACCATGGCCTCACCGCCGAGCTTGTCGAGCTCGTCGACGTTCCCGTGATCGCCTCAGGCGACGTCACGACTCGGGCGAAGGCGGCCGAGGTGCTCGGCTCGACGGGATGTGCGGCTGTCATGGTGGGACGGGCGGCTCAGGGCAACCCGTGGGCGATCGCAGAGATCATGGGCGACGACGACGCGGCGAGCCCGACCCGGGACGAGGTCGCTGCGGAGCTCCTGCTGTTCATCGAAGAGACCGAACGAGAGCTCGGCGAGAAGCGAGCGAGCGGCTTTCTGAAGAAGTTCTACTCGTGGTACCTGGGGCGTGGACGATTCCCGAAGCCGTTCAAGCAGGAGCTCGTCCAGCTCGACTCGCTCCGCGAGGTCGAGCGACGTCTTCTGGCGGCGGCCCCAGGGGCTCCTCGTATCGTCGACAACCTTCGTGGAGAGCGAAACGACGAGATCCTCCTCGAGCTACCCATCTCCGCCTACGGAGGGGGATAGGCAAGGCTCGCGGAGCGAGCCGCGCAGCGGACGCGCCCGAAGGGCGCCAGGACGCGAAAGGCCCATCGCCGCCGCCCAGGCGGCGATACCCGCAAGCCGGCGGAAGCCGAGCCGCGCAGCGGACGCGCCCGAAGGGCGCCAGGACGCGAAGGCCCATCGCCGCCGCCCAGGCGGCGATACCCGCAAGCCGGCGGAAGCCCGCGCGCAAACCACCAAAGAGCCGGCATCTACACTTAGCGCCATGGCGGTGGTCGCAGGCGAGCGCCGGATCGTCACCGTGCTCTTCGCCGACATCGTTGGCTCCACGGGAATCAGCGAGCGGCTCGGAGCCGAGCGGTTCACCCTGCTCGTCGACGAGGTGATGCACGTCATGAGCGCCGAGGTCGAGAGCTTCGACGGCACCGTCGTCCAGTACGTCGGCGACGAGCTCTACGCGGTCTTCGGCGCTCCCGTGGCACACGAGGACGACTCCGAGCGAGCGGTGCGGGCGGGACTCGCAATCCAGCAAACGCTGGGGCAGTACGCGACCGACGTGAAAGCCGCCTACGGCGTCGATCTCGCTGTCAGGATCGCGATCAACACTGGGCCGGTCGTCATTCGTCCGGAAAGCGACGATCCGTACAATGCGCTCGGCGAAACCGTGAACGTCGCCGCCCGCATCCAGAAACTCGTCTCGGGCGGCGAGATCGTGATCGGGCGCGCGACGAAAGCCCAGGTCGAGAGCTGTGTCCTGCTCGAGGACCTCGGTCTCACGGAGCTCCGCGGAGTCGCCGAACCGGTGCGCCCGTTTCGCGTTCTCGGCCTTCGAGAGGGCGGCACCGGAAGACCGACGACGTCGCTCGTCGGGCGGGACTTCGAGCTGGCCGTGCTCGACCGCGTCCTCGACGACCTCGTCGACGGACGAGGGAGCATCGTCTCGATCATCGGCGAGCCCGGGATCGGCAAGTCCCGTCTCATCGCCGAAGTCGCCTCACGGTTCGACGAACACGTTCGATTCATCGAGGGCCGTGCAGTCTCATACGCGCAGAGCTTTCCCTACTACTCGGTCCGCGACCTCCTCCGGGAGTGGCTCGGCGTCGGCGGAGACACCCCGGAGGCGCGCACGCGACTCGAGCTCAAGGCCGAGCTCGCGCGGCTCTTCGGCGACGACGCCGATGCGGCGTATCCCTTCCTCGGCAGCCTGCTCGGGCTCAAGCTGGAGCCGGACGCCGGCGAGCGCCTTCGCGAGACCAGCAGAGAGGCAGTCCAGCGCCAGACGTTCGAGTTCTTCGCCGAGCTCTGCGGCAGGCTCTCGTTGGATCGGCCTCTTTGTCTCGTACTCGACGACCTGCACTGGGCCGATGACTCGACGCTCGAGCTGATCGAGGAGCTGTTGCCGTCGACCGAGGAAGCTGCGCTCTGCCTCGTACTGCTCTACCGCAGCGAACGAGACCACGGATCCTGGCGGCTGGGCGAACGGGCGAGGCAGCGTCATCCGCACCGCTATCGCGAGATCGAGCTGCGGCCGCTACCCGATGATGCCAGCCGTGCGCTGGCCTCGATCGTTGCCGGCGCAGAGCTCCCCGAGTCGGTCTCCGAGGTGCTTGCAGTTCGGGCAGGAGGAAATCCGTTCTTCCTCGAAGAAGCGCTCCTGGATCTCCTCGAGCGGGGCGCACTGCAACGGGAGAACGGCAAGCTCGTCCTCGCCGTGGACTTCGACAAGCTGGCCGTACCGACGATCGTCCAGGCAGCGCTCCAAGCGCGCCTCGACCGCCTCGATCCCGCGACCCGCGAGGTGCTGAGCTACGCGGCCGTCATCGGGCGCTCGTTTGGCCTCCCGCTGCTCGAGCAAATCGTCCCGCGAGAGCAGGCGATCCCCGCGCTCTCCGAACTCCAGCGGCTCGACCTCGTCATCGAAGAGCGCCGCCGCCCGGCACCCGAGTATCGGTTTCGCCACGGGCTGGTCCAGGAGGTGGCGTACGGGACGCTCCTGAACGGCAAGCGGAGGAAGATGCACCGTGCCGTCGGCGAGGCGATTGAGCAGGACTCGCGCGACGCGCCCGAGCGTGCCTACAGCGTGCTGGCCCGCCATTTCAGCGAGGCCGACGAACCCGAGAAGGCGGCCGACTACCTACTCATGGCCGGCGACGCGGCACGGGCTCTGCACGCCGACCAGGTCGCGCTCGGACACTACAGCCGCGCCCGGGTCTTCCTAGCCCGCATCGGCGACGACCGCCGGACGAGAGAAACGCTCTTCAAGATGGCGCTCGCCTACCATCTCGCGTTCGACTTCGAGCGGGCCGAGGAGGTGCTCGACGAGGCCTTCTGCTGCCGGGTCGAGGAGGAGCCACATCTGGTTCCGACCGAGCGCCTCGAGACATCCTTCCACCGACCGTCCACGCTTTCGCCCGGTCACGTGTACTCGACCGACGAGATGCAGATCGCCGAGCACCTCTTCCGCGGCCTGCTGACGGTCGACGAGGAGATGAACGTGCTCCCCGATTTGGCCGACAACTATCGGGTGTCCGCGGACGGACGAACCTACCTGTTCCGGCTTGGCGAGGGACTCCGCTGGAGCGACGGAGTCCCGTTGACCGCCGACGACTTCGTCTACGCACTCAGACGTATCCGCGAGGATGGCCTGAAGATGGCCGCGATGATCGCCGATGTCGAGTCCGCGGAAGCGCTCGACGATCGGACGCTCGAGATCCGGTTGCTCGAGCCGCGAAGCTACTTCCCGTACGTCCTCGCCTCGGCCTGGGCGTTCCCTTGGCCGAGACACCATTGCGAAGCGCTCGGCGACGCCTGGCACCACCCGGCAAACCTCGTCGGGAACGGGCCCTTCGTCCTCAAGGAGCATACGGACGAGGGCCTCGTGCTCGTCTCGAATCCTCTTTGGACCGGACCGCGGGGCAACGTGCGCGAGGTGGCCGTCAAGTTTCGCGTGATGGGCCCGGCAACCCTCGACGAGTGGCGGGACGGCCGGTACGACATCCTCCAAGCCTACGACCGGAGCATGGTCGACGCACCGGACACGCGCGCCGAGGTCGTGTCGCAGCTCTCGGTGCACTACGCGGCGTTCCGCGCCGACCGGCAGCCATTCTCGAGCCAGCTCGTGCGCAAGGCCTTCGCACACGCGATCGACCGAAGCCGGCTCGCCGGCATGTTCGGCGATCTCGCGCTTCTGGCCGTACGAGGAGGAGCGATCCCGCCTGCGATGCCGGGGCACTCGCATCGTGTTGGACCGGAGTACGACCCCGAGCTCGCGGCCCGGCTCCTGGCCGAGGCCGGGTATCCCGAAGGGAAGGGGCTCCCCGTACTCGGACTCGCCGCGCCGAAGTGGATCGCCGGCGCGCAGGAGCTGATCTCGCAATGGGAGGCGATCGGCGCCCGCATCGAGTTGACACGCTTGCCTGTTCCGCTCGACTTCGATTCGCTCGGCGAACACGACATCCTGATCAGCGCATGGGGCGCTGACTACCCCGATCCCGACGGCTTCTTCCGTGGCTTCGTCACCAGCGGTCCCTGGCCGGTCTACATGGACGACGAGATCGACGAACTGCTCGAGCGGGCGCGGTCGCTGCACAACCAGGCCGAGCGCATGCGTCTCTACCACGAGATCGATCGGCTCTGGGTCCACGAGCACGCGGCCGTCCTACCACTCATGTATCCGCGAATGATGCTGCTCAGCCGGCCATGGGTCGCTGGGTATCCCGCGAACCCGCTGCACAAGGCCCGCTTCGACCAGGTCGTGATCACACGAGGTTCAGCGGTTCCGCTCCCAGATCAGGCGGAGGCCTTCGAGCGTTAGATCAGGATCCACGCGCTCGATGGTCTCTGCGTGCGGTGCGATGAGCGAGGCCAGCCCGCCGGTTGCCACCACCCGAGCCTCGGCGCCGAGCTCTCCGCGCATGCGCGACACGATCCCGTCGACCTGACCCGCGAATCCGTAGACGAGACCTGACTGCAGGCATGCGACCGTCGTCTTCCCGATCACCGAGATCGGCTCGACGAAATCGACTTTGACGAGGCGCGCGGCGCGCGAGAAGAGTGCGTCCATCGAGATCTCGATACCGGGCGCGAGCACTCCGCCGACGTACTCTCCTGCCGCGGAAACCGCATCGAAGTTCGTCGACGTGCCGAAGTCGACGACGACCACGGGGGCCCCGTACCGCTCCCGGGCGGCGACAGCGTTCACGATCCGGTCAGGCCCGATCTCCCGCGGATCGTCGTAGAGGATGGGAAGACCCGTCTTCGTGCCCGGCCCAACGACGAGGAGCGACGCCTGGAGGTATCGCTCCGCGAACCCTTCGTACTCCCGGATGAGTGGCGGGACGGTTGACGAGAGACAGACACCGTCGATCGAACCGAAATCGAGCTCGCGCAACTCGAGAAGTCGGTCGGCCAACGCGCCGATCTCGTCGCTCGTCCGCTCGGCCTCGGTGGCAACACGCCAGTGATGCACCAGGCGCTCGCCGGAGTAGATCCCGAGGACTGTCTGCGTATTGCCGACGTCGACCGCGAGCAGCATGCGTCGAGTGAAGCTATTCGTCGTCGCCGCTGAGCGGCTCGCCAAGCTTCTCGGCCAGCGCCTCGGGCGTCAGGCCGGGCATCTCGCCCTCGCCACGAAGCTCCTCGATCGTGACGTCACTCGACGTGTAGACCTCGGCGCGGGGGATCATCCTCGTTGGCCGGTTCTTGTCCCAGACCCAGACGTCTTCCATCGTCAGGTGGAAGAACGGGTAGCTCGCCTGCGGCAGCACCTTGAGGTCGAGCTTGTTGCAGAGGTAGGTCGAATCCTGCGTCACGACGCAGTACCGAAAGAGGCCGAAGACAGCCGTGTACTCCTTCTTCAGACGAAGCTCGAGCTCGGCCTCGTACTCGTCGAGCTCGTCGAGATTCGACATGCCGCTCATTGTAGCCTTGTCAGGGCATCGCTCAGAAGCCGCCCATCCGGCAGCGTCAGATCGGGGTCGAGCTCGACGAGTGGCTCGAGCGCGAAGCGGCGCTCGGTGAGTCGTGGGTGCGGAACGGTGAGGCCAGGGATGTCGATCGTTTCAGCGCCGTACAGGAGCAGATCGAGATCGATCGTCCTCGGCCCGAAGCGCTGCCCTCCCCGTACACGACCGAGCGCCTGCTCGATCCCGAGAAGCCGTTGGAGAAGAGCCTCGGGCGCGAGCTCCGTCTCCAGTGCACAGGCGCCGTTCAGGAACGGCGGCTGGTCGAGAAACCCGACCGGATCCGTCTCGCGGAAGGAGGAAACGGCCCGCACCTCGACCTCGGGCTCGGCCCCGATCAGTTCGACGGCACGTCGCAACAGCGCCTCTCGATCGCCGAGATTGGAACCGAGACCGACGTAGGCAAGCATCCGGCTCAGCTTAAATGGGGGGTCGCAATGATCCGCCGACTTCCCCTCGCCGTTCTCGTCACGGTCGTCGCGCTCTCTGCAGCGAGCGTCGCCGCTGCCTCATCGACACCGAGCTCGGTGCTCGTGGCCGTCGACCCGGGCATTGCGGCCGAACGGCTGATCGCCGGTCAGGGTGGCCGCCTCGTGTCGAAGGCTCTGGGCATCTGGAAGGTCGGTCGCAAGGCAGCGTCCCGCGTACTGCCCGAGCTCTCGGAGCAGGGATTCCTTCGTTACTCGGAGCCGAACTTCGTCCGAGCGCCCGCGGCACTCGAGACCGTGGATCCGCTGGCGGCGGATGCCTGGCAGCTCGCTCGTGTGGGGGCCGACCGGGCCCAGTCACCCGGTCCGGGCGTCCCGATGACGATCATCGACGGAGGCATCGTGCTCAGCTACCCGGAGCTCGCCGGCCGGCCGAACGTGGTCTCCCTGAACGCGCAGCCGACGGCCGCGACGAAGGTGACCGAGCACGGCACGGAGATAGCGGCGATTGCAGGCGCGCCGATGAACGGCGTTGGCACAGTCGGTATCTACCCCGAGCTCACGCTGGCGAGCTACACGCTCGCCGGGTTCGACGACGCCTCCATCATCGCGGCACATCGACGCTGTCACCGCAAGAGGCCCGAGCGTCGTGAACCTGTCTCTCGGCGGGCCCGGCTTCTCGCAGTCGCTCTACGAGTCGATCCTGCGAGCGGTGAACGCCGGATCGATCGTCGTGGCCTCAGCCGGGAACTCGACGACAGGGCAGGCTCCTGCCTACTATCCGGCGAATTTCCCACACGTCTTCACGGTTGGCTCGACAGCCAGGAACGACAGCCATCGTCCTTCTCGATTCGCGCCAAGACCGTCGATCTGGCTGCTCCAGGCGAGGAACTCAGCGTGCTCGACCCGCCGAACCCGAGCCAACGATCCACATCCGGGGCACGAGCTTCTCGACGCCGATTGTCTCGGCGGCGGCGGCATGGCTCTGGACAGCTCGACCTGCCTCGACGAAACCCAAGTGACCGAATTCTTCGACGGACCGCGCAGGACGTTGGGGTCGAAGGGGTTCGACGTCGCCACGGGCTTCGGGATTCCGCTCCATCCCCGTCAGCTCTCGCGGCAAGCGCACCCGGGCCGATCCACAGGAACCGAATGACGACATTGCCATCGTGGTTGCCGGCGGGCTGTTCGATGAGGCAAAGCCGGCGCTGTTCGGCGCTGTCGCGGCGCGCGTGGACGAGTCCGAGGATCCGCGGGACGTCTACCGACTCGTCGTTCCCGCCGGGAGCACGGCCAGCATCTCACTCCGACCGCTCGCGAACCTCGGTCTCAACCTTTGGAGCTCCCGAGACGACGAGTGTGGCCGTGAACGGCGCCAAGAGCCGCCGGTACCGTCTTGGCAGTCCGACAGGAAAGGCAAGGCTGTCGAAAGCGCATCACCTGGAAGAACCGGTCCGGCTCGGCCAGGGTCGTCGTTCGTCGAAAGTCTGGATTCCAGCGCGAAGAAGGGAGTCCAGCGACCGGGCTACAGCCTCGCGGCGTCAGCCGACTAACGCCGCGAGCGTTCGACCGTCGCCGCGGTGAATTCGACCGGTGCGTCGAGCTGTACCGCGGGCTTCCGAACGCGCACCCTGACCCTCGATACGTCGAAGCGCGAAAGAAGCGCATCAGCGATCGCGGCGGCGAGCGCCTCGAGCAGGTTGAACCGCGACGTCGTGGTTACCTCCTGGACGCACGCGACGACCTCGGTGTAGTCGACGGTATCGCTCAGCTTGTCGGATCGCACTCCGGCGTCGTGGGCCACGAGCGTCAGATCGAAGAGGAACGGCTGCCCGTTTTCGCGCTCCTCCGGAAGCACGCCATGGTAGGCGAAGACCTCGAGCCCGTAGACATCGATCACGACCTCCATCAGGCGGCCTGCTCGAGCGCGTGAGCAGCTGCGAGAGCCTGCACGTGCTCGCGCACGTCGTGGACCCGAAAGACCGACGCTCCGCGCTCGAACGCCATCACGGCCATGGACACCGACGCGGCCAGCGGGCTGGTCGTCGAGTCGGTGTCGCCCAGGATCCGCGCGAGAAAGCGCTTCCGTGAGAGACCCACGACCACCGGACGCCCGATCGCGACGATCGTTGCGAGGCCGGCGACGAGCGCGAGGTTGTGATTCACGGTCTTGCCGAAGCCGAAACCGGGGTCGAGGCAGATCCGGTCTTCGGGGATGCCCTCGCCGATCGCGAACGCGAGTCGGCGCTCGAGGAAGGACGTGACGTCGGACACGACGTCGTCGTAGTGCGGGGCGTCCTGCATCGTGCGAGGCTCGCCGAGCATGTGCATGAGGCACAGGGTCGCCCGGCTGTCGGCGACCACTCCGGCGAGCTCCGGATCAGCGCGAAGCGCCGTCACGTCGTTGACCATGACCGCACCGCGCTCGAGCGCAGCGAGAGCGACATCCGCCTTTGACGTGTCGATCGAGACGCGCGCGCCCTGAAGCCCTTCGAGCACGGGAGCGACCCGGCGAAGCTCCTCCTCGACCGCGACCCCGGTCGAGCCAGGTCGGGTCGATTCGCCCCCGATGTCGATAATCGCTGCGCCCTCGTCGAGGAGACGTCGAGCACGAGCGATCGCTCTGGCGGGGTCAGCGTGGCGCCCACCGTCCGAGAACGAGTCCGGTGTCACGTTCACGACACCCATCACGCTGGGTCGTGGCAGAAGCTCGTCGGTCGGTGGCGCCACGCCCGCATCGTAGGCGGGAACGGCCGGGCGCGGGGACAGCGCCTCGCTAGGGAGCCGCGCCCTCGGGGGGTGGCGGCTGCATCGTCGCACCGGGAATCGGGAAGGGACGTGGCTGCGGGTCGACTCGCGGTTGTCGTTCAGGCTCCCTCTTCGGCTCGACCGCCGGCGGTTCGGGCTCGGCGAACACCGAATCCTCGGCCTCGCCGGCGAGCAGCCGCTCGAACTGATCCTTGTCGATCGTCTCGCGCTCAATCAGGATCTGCGAGATCTGATGGAGCTCGTTGACGTGGTCGGTCAGGACTTTCCTTGCCCGGTCGTGAGCCTCCTCGACGATCCGGCGGATCTCGTCGTCGATCTCTCGCGCGATCTCGTCCGAGTAGTCGGGCTCGGCGCCCATATCGCGTCCGAGGAAGGGCATGTCGTGATTCCGCCCGAGCGTGCGCGGACCGAGCTTCTCCGACATCCCGAACCGCATGATCATCTGCTTCGCCGTCGACGTCACCTTCTCCAGATCGTTCGCGGCGCCCGTGGTGATCTCATGGAAGACGATCTCCTCGGCCGCCCGGCCGCCGAGCGTCATCGCGAGGGTGTCCATCAGGGCGGACTTGGTCTGGAGGAACCTGTCCTCCCGCGGCAGCGAGATCGTGTACCCCAACGCCTGACCACGACTGATCACCGAGATCTTGTGCACCGGATCACAATTCGGCAAGTAATGACCCACCAACGCATGCCCCATCTCGTGATACGCCGTCACCTTCCGCTCATGCTCAGACAACAACCGCGTCCGCTTCTCCGGACCCGCAATCACCCGCATGATCCCCTCTTCGAGCTCCAGCATGTCGATGGTCTTCTTCCCACGGCGAGCGGCAAGAAGGGCTGCCTCGTTGACGAGGTTGGCGAGATCCGCGCCGGTGAATCCGGGCGTCCCGGCAGCGAGCGTGTCGAGATCGATCTCGGGCGCGATCGGCTTGCCCCTGGTGTGGACCTCGAGGATCTTCCTCCTGCCGTTTCGATCAGGGCGGTCGACGACGATCTGACGGTCAAACCGACCAGGCCGCAACAACGCCGGATCAAGAATGTCAGGACGGTTCGTCGCCGCAATCAAAATGATGTTGTCCTTCAACTCAAACCCATCCATCTCAACCAACAACTGATTCAACGTCTGCTCACGCTCGTCGTGGCCGCCGCCCAAACCCGCGCCCCGGTGACGACCCACCGCATCGATCTCATCCATAAACACAATGCACGGCGACGCCTGCTTCGCCTGCTCAAACAAATCCCGCACCCGCGACGCCCCCACACCCACAAACATCTCAACGAAATCAGACCCCGAAATCGAGAAAAACGGCACACCCGCCTCACCCGCAACCGCACGAGCCAACAACGTCTTCCCCGTCCCAGGCGGCCCATACAGCAACACACCCTTCGGAATCCGCGCCCCCAACGCCTGAAACTTCTTCGGATTCTCCAAAAACTCCTTAATCTCATGCAACTCCTCAACAGCCTCATCAGCCCCAGCAACATCCTTAAACGTCACCTTCGGAGAATCCGGAGACATCCGCTTCGCCCGCGACTTCCCAAAACTCATCACCTTCGAACCGCCACCCTGCATCTGGTTCATCAGGAAGATCCAGAAGCCGAAGAAGAGGAGGAACGGCAGCAGGTACGTGAGGATCGACCACCAGGCCGAGCTGTTGATGCTCTTCGAGTCGAACTGGATCTTCTGTTCCTCGAGCGCGTTCTGGAACTCGATCTGCGCCTGATCGCTCGGATAGTTGACCTTGATCTGCGAGCCGTCCACCAGATCCGCCTGGATTTCCTGGCTCTTCGGCTTGAAGAGCACGTCCTTGATCGTCGTCGGCTGTTCGTTCACCCGCTGGATCAGCTGGCTGTACGTGGCCTTCTCGGCCTTGTCGGACCGCGGCAAGAGTGTCTGCGAGGCCAGGTAGACCAGCAGCACGATGACGATCAGCGGAAACAGCGCGCTACGGAAGAATCTGCTCAAGCAATCACGCTCTCAGCGATGGTCGAAGGGTAGCAAGGGACTGCCTGCCCTCATAGACCCACCCTGGGGGCCCTGGACGTCTAGAACGCTCCCTCCGCCTGCGCGGCGAGCTCGTCTCGAAGGACTCCGACGTAGGGGAGGTTGCGGTAGCGCTCCGCAAAATCGAGCCCGTACCCGATGACGAACTGAGGCGGGATCTCGAAGCCGACGTAACGACATGGAACCTCGGTGCGGCGCCGCGCAGGCTTGGTCAGGAGAGCGCAGACCTCGAGCGAGGCCGGCTGCCGCGCCCTCAAAGTCCGCACGAGGTACGAGAGTGTCAGGCCCGAGTCGACGATGTCCTCGACCACGAGCACGTTCCGGCCCTCGATCGACAGATCGAGATCCTTGAGGATCCGGACGACGCCCGACGAGTCCGTCGCGGACCCGTAGCTCGAGATGGCCATGAAGTCGACCTCGCAGGAGATGTCGAGCTCGCGCATCAGGTCTGCGATGAAGAACACGGCCCCCTTCAGGACGCCGACCAGCAGCAGATCGCGATCCCGGTAGTCGGCCGAGATCTCGGCACCGAGCTCTGCCACGCGCTGGGAGAGCGCCTGCTCGTCGATCAGCACCTTCTCGACCGCCGTGTTCAGCTCAGCCCTCGCCCTCGCCCTCGCCATCGCCATCCTCCGTCGCCATGACCGCTTCCTCGTACCCGGGTGCCGACGCGACACCTGGCACCAGCACCACGCTGTCGCCCTTCACTACGAGCGGCCACGAATCTCGCTCAGACCTCGGGATCTTGGCATGGACGAACAGATCCTGCACCTTCACCCCTCGCCCTGCGAGCCGGTCGCCTGCTCGCCAGCTGCGTACGACGAGGCCGGAGATTCGAGGCTCGAGCAGCCATCTGCCCCAGCGAACTGGCTGCGTCAGCCGCGCGGGCGACCGCTCGACCCAGACCGACGTGTACTCCCGAACCGCGGTCTTCCCGCCACCGAGGTCGAGGCGTTTCGACCCGCCGGGTGAGGCGAGCAGGTCGGCGATGGCCCGCTCGACGGGCCTCGGAAGCGTGCGTGGCTCCTCGAGTGCTGCAAGAAGGTTCTCGTCCACGGCCGGGTGGAGGCGCCGGAGGAGCGGCAGGATCTCGTTCCGGATCAGGCCGCGTTTTGTCTCCGGGTTCGAGGAGTCGATCCTGAACGGAAGACCCTCGTCCCTGCAGTACGCGTCGGTCTCGTCCCGCCAGACGCTGAGCAACGGGCGCACGATGCCGTCGTCACGGCGAACCCTGATCCCGCTGGTCGTCCCGCTCGAGACCAGGCGGTAGAGAATCGTCTCGACCTGGTCCGAAGCGGTGTGACCCGTTGCCCGGACCGTCCCTGCGAGGACTGCGTACCGAAGGTCGCGGAGGTCGGCCTCCGAGAGACCGGCTCCGGGTGCCTCGACCACCGTTGCGCCGAACCTCTCGACACAGAACCGGGCATCCTCCGCCGACTCGACACCCCGGATGCCGTGGTCGACGTGAAGCGCGGACACGCGGTAGCCGAGCGTCGTCAGCACGTGCCAGAGGCAGGTGGAGTCCGCGCCACCCGAGACGAGGCAGGTCACGCCGCCGCCCGGCTCGATCAGGCCAAACCGCGTCACGTGCTCCTCGACACGGCTGCGAAGGGCCGCCGGCTCCACGGGCCGATTGTAGGATCGCTGTGCTCGTGGTGACGGAGACCGCGCCCGCCGAATCACATCGCGGCCTCAGCGAGGAGGAGGCTCGCCGGCTCCTGGCCGAGCGAGGCAAGCCGCCGAAACCCGCCACCAGCCGCTCGTACTGGACGATCGTCCGCGGCAACCTCTTCACCCTGCCGAACAGCATCCTGATGGCTCTCGGAGCGGTCACGATTGCTCTGGGCGAGCTGGCGGACGCGCTGTTTCTCGGTGTTGTCGTCGCCAACGTCGTGATTGGCTCGTTCCAGGAGATTCGTGCCAAGAAAGCGCTCGAGAAGCTCTCGGCGCTCGTCAAGCCGATCGCACGGGTCGTTCGCGACGGAACGCAGCGCGAGGTGGACGTCGCAGACGTCGTCACCGGAGACCTCGTCAGGGTCGAGCCCGGTGACCAGGTCGTCGCCGACGGGACAGTCGCAACGAGCGAAGGGCTACGGATCGACGAGTCGATCCTGACCGGCGAGTCGAACGCGGTGGTGAAGTCTGCCGGTGAGGACGTCCTCTCCGGCTCGTTCGTCGTCGAGGGAACCGGCTCGTTCGTCAGCACGGCGGTCGGTGTCGAGAGCTATTCGGAGAAGCTCGTCGGGGAGGCGCGCAAGTTCCGCCATCCGGCGTCTCCGCTGCAGAAAGGGGTCAACCGCCTGATCGTCACGCTGGTCACGCTCGGCGTACCGCTCGTCCTCGCGCTGACCATCACGCTCATCCTGCGCGGCACGCCGTTCGACGAGGGGCTCCCGACCGTCGTCGCTGCCGCCGTCAACATGGTGCCGGAGGGGCTCATCCTGCTCACGAGCGTCGTCTACGTCACGGGGGCCCTTCGCCTCTCCAGTCGAGGGATCCTGACCCAGCAGCTGAACGCCGTCGAGTCGCTGGCATCGGCCGAGATCGTCTGTACCGACAAGACCGGCACGCTGACAGAGTCGGCACTCCGCGTCGTTTCGCTCATTCCCGCCCCTGGGATCGCCGAAGTCGACGCCGCACGCCAGCTTGCCCGCTACGCAGCGAGCTCGGACGTCCGGAACGGCACGATCGAGGCGCTCGCTGCCGCCTACCCCGCAGCGAGCGAGAAGGGGCTGGCGTCCGTGCCGTTCTCGTCTCGCTGGAAGTGGAGCGCTGTCAGACTCGACGACGGGACATTTCTTCTCGGGGCCCCAGAGCTCTTCCCTCTCGACGGGCTCGCCGAAACCACCCGCACGGAAGCGGGCAACGGACGGCGTGTCGTCGCATTCGCGCAGTCACAGGCCTCGCTTGACGGGCTCGATCCGCTCGAAGGCCTTCCGGAGGACGCCCGGCTGCTCGCGCTCGTCACGCTCGCGGAGGAGCTCCGACCGAACATCCGCGAGACCGTCGACTACTTCGAGAAGGAGAACGTGCAGCTGAAGGTTCTCTCCGGCGACAACCCGATCACCGTCGGTGCGATCGCAACCGACGTCGGCATCGAGTCGGAAGGCGCCCCCGTCGACGGCCGCTCACTGCCTGAGAGCGTCGCAGAGCTCACCCTGTTGCTGCAGACGACCTCGGTGGTGGGACGCATCTCGCCCGACGGCAAGAAGCGGGTAGTCGAGGCGCTGCGCGACGACGGGAAGTACGTGGCGATGCTCGGTGACGGCGTCAACGACGTACCGGCGCTGAAGGCATCTCGAATCGCGATCGCCCAGGGAACGGGCGCCCAGATGACCCGCACGGTCTCCGACCTCGTCCTCGTGAACGGCGACTTCGGCGCCGTCCCCCCGGCAGTGGCCGAAGGGAGACAGATCCTCCGCAACATGCAACGCGTCTCGAAGCTCTTCACGATGAAGTGCCTCTTCGGCGCGCTGATGATCCTCGGGCTCGGACTGGCGCCGATCGAATACCCGTTCCTGCCCCGTCACCTGAGCCTTGCAGCCTTCTTCACGATCGGCGTGCCGACCTTCGTCCTGGCGCTGACCCCGAGCGAGGGGCCGTGGCGGCTCACGAACTACGTGAGGGAGACCTTCAACTTCTCCGCACGCGCAGCCGTCGGGGTGGCCGCGGGTGTGGCCGCAGGCTACGTCGTGGGAACCGAGGTCATCGGCCTCGACCTCGACTCCGCGCGGACGGTCTCCGTCAGCATCTTCGTGGTGGCGTCCCTCTACGTGGTCTTCGCCCTCGAGGCCACGACTCGCCGTCGCATGGTCTGGGTCGGTGGGATGTGCGTCGGGCTCGTCGCCCTCTATGTCGTCTCGCTCGCCATCCCGCTGGCGCGGGAGGTGTTCGAGCTCGTCGTACCCGAGGGTGACGTCCTGGGGATGATCGGTCTCGGGCTGGGCGTCGCGCTCGTTTTCCTGACCTTGCTCGGGGTCCGACCCCACCTCCAGCTGGTCACGGAAAGATCAGCGACCGATACGTGATCGTGCGGCGCATGCCGATCGTGTCGTAGAGCGCCAGCGCGGGCTCGTTCTCGGGGCGAGCGAAGAGACAGACGATCGGGGTACGCCGCAGAAGGAGCCTGCAAAGGTCTGCCATCGCGCGCTTCGCGTAGCCCTGTCCCCGGAGCTCGGGGTCGACCCAGACCTGCTGCAGCTGGACCGCCTGAGGCGTCCAGGCCGATGCTTCGGCCTTGAAGCGGATGCGCCCCTCCTCGACCCACAGCCAGCTCCTGCCGAGCTCGATCTGGCTCCGCGTCCGCCATCGGAACAGCTCCGGATCGCGCCGGAAGGCGTCGATCCCGACCTCCTCGTGGTACGCGGCGGCACAGGCCGGCACGAGCAGGTCGAGATCACCCGGCGTTGCTGCGCGCAGGCCGGTTCCCCCTGCCGAGGGAGCCTCCTGGAGCACGAAGACGGGTTGGCCGGGACGATCGTCGAGCGGTTTGGGCAGGCGCTTTCGGATCGCCTCCCACAGCTCGGTGACAGCCCCTTCCTCACCAACCATCATCCGAGGGGCGGACTTCCCGGCCGGCCGCGCGAGCGCGACGACATCCGTCCCGGAGGGGACGAGGTTCGCCCCGATGTGGCAGAGCGCCTTCAGCTGCCCCTGCGAGCTCACGCCGACGAAGTGCCCGAGACCCCGACGTGCGACATCTTCGAGGAAGACGCGCTCGACGGGGTCATGTGCGCAGAACGCGAGGACATCTTCGATCGACGGGGTGTCGACGACGCGTCTCACGTCGACAGCGTATTCGGGGGAGACGTGCGTTATGGTGCGCGCCGTGCCGATCCACCTGCGCGCCGCGCCCGGAGACTACGCGCCCTCGTGCCTGCTTCCGGGCGATCCGGTACGAGCGCGATGGATCGCGGAGAACTGTCTCGAAGGCCCACGGCAGGTCAACGCGGAGCGTGGCCTCCTCGGGTTCACGGGGACATATCAGGGGAAGCCGGTCTCGGTTCAGACGACCGGTATGGGAACCCCGTCGGCAGCGATCGTCGTCGAGGAGCTGATCGAGCTCGGCGTCCAGCGGCTCTTGCGCGTCGGAACCTGCGGCGCGCTCTCCCCTGCCCTGGCCCTTGGTGATCTCGTGCTCGCCCTCTCGGCGGTGCCGGGCGACGGCACCACCCGGCGCTACGTGGACGGCGAGCCGCATGCGCCGACGGCCGACTGGGAGCTCCTGCACGGCGCCGTCCATGCGGCCAAGGAGCTCGGTGTGAAGCTGCACGTCGGGCCGATTGCGTCGAGCGATGCCTTCTACGACCCCGACGCGGAGCAGAATCGCCGCTGGGCGGCGCGCGGCGTCCTGGCCGTCGAGATGGAAGCCGCCGCGATCTTCACGATCGCCGCCTTGCGCGGCGTCCACGCGGGGTGCCTGCTGACCGTCTCCGACCGCATCGGCGGCGACCATCGCGAGCGGATCGGAGACGAGGAGCTCGCCGCTGCCGTCGAGTCGATGGCCGATCTCGCCCTACGGGCAGTCACCCACTCGAAACACTGATCGCGATGACCGAGGACGGACACATCACGTTCCTCGTCAACCCAGCCTCGGACAACGGCAAGACCCGCCGTGTCTGGCCCCAGATCGCTCATCGAGCCGCCGAGCTGGGCCTCGTCGGCGAGACGCTCTTCTCGGATGCCCCTGGTCACATCGCGGCGCTCGCCGAACAGGCTGCCGCAGACGGAGCCGGCCTCGTCGTCGCCGTCGGTGGGGACGGAACGGTCAACGAGGCCGTCAATGGACTGCTCGCGCTTCACGCGCGCGGCGAGGCGACGCCGGAGCTCGCGGTGCTTCCGCGCGGAACGGGAACCGACTTCGTGCGAACCTTCTCGATTCCCGGAAACCTCGATCGGGCCCTCGCCGTGATCCAGGATGGGACGACAAGGGAGATCGATGCAGGCAAGGTGACGTACAGGGCGTGGGCGGGCCATGACGCGGTCGGCTACTTCGCGAACGTCGCAAGTGCCGGGATGAGCGGCGCGGTGGCGCAGCGCGCGAACACGACCTCGAAGGCGCTCGGTGGGAAGGCATCGTTCCTCGCGGCAACGCTGTCCGTCTTCGCGGGCTGGAAGGCGACCACGATCTCGGTCGAGGTCGACAGCGAGCGCCGAGACCGGCTGATGTACGACGTCCTCGTGGCGAACTGCCGGTATCTCGGCGGCGGCATGAAGATGACACCTGATGCGATGCCCGACGACGGCCTCTTCGACGTCCTCATGATCGGCGACATCACCCGGACAGACCTCGCGCTGACCCTCCCGAAGATCTACCGGGGAACGCATCTCCCCCACCCCAAGGCCGAGCTCCTGCGCGGTCGCGTCGTGACGGTGAATGCCGAGACTCCCGTCCCGGTCGAGCTCGACGGGGAGCAGCCCGGCACGACACCGGCCCGGTTCGAGATCGTCGCGCGGGCGCTACGACTCCGAGTTCCCTAGCTCGCGGGTGATCTCGACGAGCGCCCGAACGTCGTCGTCCGTGGTGCGGTAGTTGACGAGGCAGGGGCGGAGCCAGACCGTGCCGTCCACCGTTGCCGAGGCGACGTAGACCCGCCCATCGGCCTGGAGCGCCTCGGCGAGCCGCGCGTTGTGGGCGTTCCAGTCCGCGACCGAACCAGGGGTCTGTCGGAAGAGCACGATCGAGAGCGGTGGCTCCATCAGCAGCTCGAGATCGTCGTGAAGATGGATCTCGTCCACGAGCAGCGCTGCCTGCTGCAGATTGCGGCGGATCGCATCGCGAATTGCGCGCGCACCGTGGACCCGGAACGCGAGCCACAGCTTGAGCGCCCGGAACGGGCGTGAGTACTCGAGCGTCATGTCGACCGCGTGCAGCTCGCCGTGATCGTGGGGCATGTAGCTCTCCTCGTGGGCGAAGGCAGCTGCGAGTGCGGAGGAGTCGCGTACGAGGACGATGCCGCATGCCTTCGGCAGGTAGAGCCACTTGTGTGCATCGATCGAGATGGAGTCCGCGCGCTCCACGCCGTCGAAGCGATCGGCGAACTCCGGCACCGATGCGGCAGGGAGCCCGTACGCACCGTCGACATGAAGCCAGACGGCACGCTCGGCGCAGACGTCGGCAACAGCTGCGAGAGGGTCGATCGCGCCGCTCAGCGTCGTTCCGGCAGCGGCGACGACCGCGACCGGGTTGAAGCCGGCGTCGATGTCGCCGTCGATCGCCGACGCGAGGGCCTCCGGCTTGAGCCTGCGATTCGCATCGACCGGCAGAAGGCGCAGGGCATCCGACCCGAAGCCCAGAACCTCGACGGCTCGCTTGATCGAGTAGTGGGCGTCCTCCGACGAGTACACGGTCGGCCGAAGCCCGACTAAGCCTGCCGCCCGCGATCCGGGAAGCGCCCGCTCACGTGCCGCGGCAAGCGCCGTCAGGTTGCTCACCGTCCCGCCGCTCGTGAACGTCCCGGACGCGCCCGGATACCCGACGAACTCGCCCACCCAGTCGAGCGCCTGACGCTCGACCTCGGTGGCGGCAGCAGCGTACCGCGCCAGATTTACGTCGAAGCACGAGGCGAGGGCATCCCCGAGCACTCCGATCTCGAGCCCGGAAGAGCCGATGAAGGCGAAGTACCGAGGTCGCGGCTGTGCGATCGACTCGTCGAGAATCGTCGCTGCGGTGCCGAGGGCTTCGGACGCACGCGTGGGCCCCTCCGGGAGCGATGAGGACAGCAGCGCCCGCAGACGATCGTCGAGAGGTGGCTCGTCGGCCCTGAACTGGTCAAAACTGCGCCACGCGCTGACGATCAGGTCGAGAGCGAATGACGCGACGGCTTCGCGAGGCTCGTCGAGCCGTAGGCTGGGGCCCGCGCCCCGATCAGCCCTCGGGGGAGTCGTCCTTCGCCTCCTTGGCAGCCGCTAGACGACGCTTCGGCTCGAGCGCAGCGAGGCGCTCCTCGAGCGCCGCGACCTGCTGCCGGAGCTCCTCGACCTCGTCCGTTGTCGCCAGGTGAAGTTGCGTGAGCAGCGACTGGGCCGCCTCGCCGAGCTTGTCTCGAGCACCCGCGACCCGCTCGTTCTCCGCTGCGGCGTGCCCAAGATCGCCGGCGGCCTTCTTGATGGTTTCCTGGCCGTAGTCGGCAAGGCGCGACAAGTTCCCGCCCTGCTTGGATGCTTCGCCTGCCGGTGCCTCTGTCTCCGACGCAGTCTGAGTGGTGGTGTCCTCGTCCATGTGAACCTCCTTTTTCCCGCCACGATACCGCCCGGCCGGTCTCTAGGATGGCCGCGTGGACATTCTCGTCCTTCAGCACATCGCCTGCGAGCCACCCGGCGCCTACGAAGACGTCATGCGAGAGAGGGGCATCCGCATCGCGCGTGTTGAGCTGGACGAAGGCGACGCTCTCCCCGACTGGAAGCAGTTCGACGCGATCGTCGCGATGGGCGGCCCTATGAGCGTGAACGACGAGACAGAGCTCCCGTGGCTGAGCGGTGAGAAGCGCGCGATTGCCGACGCCGTCCGCAGCGGAACGCCCTACTGGGGCGCGTGTCTCGGCGTCCAGCTCCTCGCGGCGAGCCTCGGGGCGCGCGTCTACGCCGGGCCGAAGCCCGAGGTCGGGCTGCTCCCCGTGGCGCTGACCGACGAGGCTCTTGCCGACCCGGTCTTCGGCGGCCTTCCGCACGAAATTCTCACACTCCAGTGGCACGGCGACACGTTCGACCTCCCTGAGGGCGCGGCTCGCCTCGCCGGTTCTCCCGCGTATCCGAATCAGGCGTTCCGATTCGGACGGAGCGCGTACGGCGTCCAGTTCCATCTCGAGGTCTCGCCCGGGATGGCCCGTGATTGGGCAGACGTTCCGGAATACAGCGCATACCTCGACCGTGTGCTGGGTCCCGGGTCGCTTCCCTCGTTGATCGACGAGCTCGAGCGCCGCTCGGGAGAGATGCTCGCTCACGGGCGGCGCATGTTCGAGCGCTGGCTCGACCTCGTCAGCGAAGCAGCTTGACGACGTCCTCGAGCACCACGCCGGCGCTTGCGTCGAGACGCAGCGCTGCGAGTCCGTCGAGAGCGGTCGGCCCACGGTTGACGATCGCAACCTGCCCACCCGCGCGCCGCGTCACGTCGGGAAGCGCCGCCACGGGGTGCACCTCGAGCGATGAGCCGACAACCAGGAGGAGTCGTGCTCGCTCCGCCAGCTGGAACGCCCGGTCGATCTCAGCCTCCGGCAGCATCTCCTCGAAGAAGACGACGTCGGGCTTCAGGATGCTCTCGCACGACGTGCAGCGCGGCGCGGTGCTACCCGCCTCGAGCAGTCGCACGACCTCCTCCAGCGAATAGCTCGATCCGCAGGCGGGGCAGCTCGCGGTTCGGATCGAGCCGTGCACCTCGATCACGTCGCGGCTCCCGGCCCGCTCGTGGAGCAGGTCGATGTTCTGGGTCACGACGGCCTCGAGAAGTCCGAGCTCCTCGAGTTCCGCCAGCGCTCGATGAGCCCGATTCGGCTCCGCCTGCAGGAGAACGCGGTATCGGAGCGCGTAGAACTCCCACGTTCGCTCCGGGTCGCGACGAAAGGCCGTGAGCGACGCGTACACGCGCGGGTCGACCTGCGCCCAGATCCCCGTCGGGGAGCGGAAGTCGGGGATCCCGCTCTCCGTCGAGACACCGGCCCCTGTGAGCGCGACACAAGGCTGGTTCGATCGGATCAGCTCGGCCAGTCGCTCAACATCGCCCATCCCCGGGATCGTACGATGCTCGGCGTGGACGGGTATCGATTCTCGACCGACCTTCGCGTGAGATTCAGCGAGACGGACGCCCAGGGGGTCGCGCACAACTCCGCCTACCTCGTGTGGCTCGAGATCGCCCGCATCGACTACCTCGCCCGCTTCCCGGGCGGCTACCGCGGGCTGGTCGAGGAGCACGGAATCGACGTCACGACGGTGGAGTCCTACGTGCGCTACCGCGCCGGCTGCCGGTTCGACGATTCCCTCAAGATCTGGGCGAGAACGACCGACGTTCGAGGAGCCCGCTTCCGGTTCGAGTACGCGATCGAACGCGTCGGCGAGCCCACCGGAATCGTGGCGGAGGGCTGGACCGCACATGCCTGCGTCGACGCGTCGACGCTCAGGCCCACACGAATGCCAGGCTGGCTCTCCGAGTCCCTGGCTTCCCTCGGCTGACGAGGCGGCTAGTTCGAGGCGGGTTGGGTGTCGGTGCCACCCGGCTGAGTCTCGCCCTGGGTGGTCGTGTCAGGGGTCGTCGTGCCCCCGCCGGAGCCGCCGGTGTCCGCTGGCGCGGCGGGCTCCACCGGGAGCGGTTTCGTCCCCACGTGAACGATCTTCGGCTCCGCTACGTACGACGAGTCCCAGGTCGTGTCGTACATGAGGTTGCCGTCCGCGTCGTACACGATCCGTCTCACCGACACGGTTCGGGCAGGCTCACCCGAGAACTCGACCCACTCCTCACCGACGTAGCTGTCTGGGTCGGGAACCTCTTTCACCGGGATCTCCCCCACGGTCTTCAGCGGTGAGGTTTCGATCCGGACGTCGCGGTTCACGGGTGTCCCGTAGAGGTTCACGGTCAGCGAGGACGAGTCGACGAACGTCCTGATCCAGAGCCAGTGACCGGTGTCGTTCGTGAACTTGAGATCGGTGTCCGGGTAGTTGACCGTTGCGTCACGACCAGTCGGGTAGTGGCTGATGTAGAGCGCGTGGTTCGTTCGCTCCTCGATCGAGAGCCCCGCATCGAAAGCCGCGTTGAAGACCGTGGTCGAGACCTGGCACACGCCGCCGCCCAGACCGGTCTTGAGCTCGCCGTTGATGATGACCGGTGCCTCCAGGAACCCCTGGCTCGCGTTTCTGTCGCCGGTCGTCTCGTTGAACGAGAAGACTTCCCCTGGCGCGATCAGGTGGTCGTCGATCAGGTTTGCAACGAGCTGAACGTTGTGAACGCGGTTCGGATCGCCGCCGTAGGACGTCGTGTAGCTCGACACGACGCCGGTGATCCCCATCCCCTTGGCCTTTTCGGTCGTGATCGCCGGCGCCGTCATCGCGACAGCGAGTCGACCTGTCCGGGCGGTCGACGACAGCGCGGCAGCGAGCAGGCGGGCCTCGCTCGGGTTCACCTTGAGCTCGCGCCCGGCGCCCGAAGGCTCGATCCGAACGCGCCCGTTTCCGGCCAGCACGAACTCCGCGTCGCGGGGATCGCGATTGAGCCCCTTCGCCAGGTTCGCAAAGTACGCGTCCGCCGCCTTGCCGCCAATGGCGAGCGTCTTCGAGCCGTTCTTCGGAAGCACGAGGAACGTCGAGAACTGCAACGGACGAAGCGTCAGGGTCGTCTTGCGGTAGCGGAGCGCCACCGGAGCGGAAAGGGCCTTACGCACCTGCACGGCCACCGGAGCAAGGTCAGGGGCGCGAACGGTCGGCTGGACGGCGTCAACCGGAAGCTGTATCGCAGGCTGCCGCTCGAGGCTCGCGAGCGACGCCAGCACGACGGCCTCCGCGCGCTCCCGATTGAGCACGGCTCCGGGCTTCGCCGCGACGACGACCGGCTGCAGGCCGTCGAGCTCGATCGAGGCCTGCTCCGGTGCCTGATCGATGGCCTTACCGAACCTGGCGAGAGTCGCATTCATCCGACGCTGGCTCGAGGAGGCAGCAGCATGGACGTCGTGCCCCTGAATCCGCAGCAGGAGACGGTTGAAGCCACGGATGAGGATGAAGCCACCGCTCTCGGCGAGCGCGTCGTCGATCGCTGCGTCCCAGTCGACCTGGACGCCGAGCCTCTTGGGGCGAATCGAGAACGTCTCCCCTGCCGCGGTGAACACGACAGGCGTCGACGCTAGCTCGGCAGCGCGCGACTCGAGCATCTGCTTCGCCTCGCTGGCAGTCATGCCGCTGACATCGACGCCGTCGATCGTGACGCCGCTCGGGATCTGGTCGGTCGACCCGGCAAAGCCGATGCCGATGCCGAGAACGATTGCGAGCAGGGCGACAGACCCGCCGATCACGAGGAGGCGGCGCAGCCGTGCGGCACGCACTTTCGCCCGTCGCCGTTCTTCGAGGTCGGGCCGAGCCGTGCGAGCCGCCGAGATGCCGGCGTCTGCCCGCATGTGCGGACGAGTCTAGCAACCCCGTCACCTCCTCTAATGGGTGAATCGAAGCGGTGGAAATGCCGTCAAGAAAGGGTTACAGGCCGGTCTCGGTCAAACATCTCCGTGAGTACACTAGGCCCGTGGATTTCTCCCTCACCGACGAGCAGCGGGAGGTCCAGGAGACGGTCCGACGGTTCGTCGACGACCGTATCTTGCCCAATGCCATCCAGAACGACATCGATCATCGCCTCGACACGGAGGCAATCGACGGCATGGCCGAGCTCGGCCTGCTCGGGATCGTCGTCCCGGAGGAGTACGGCGGTGCGGGGATGGACTTCGTCTCGGAGGCACTCGTCTGCGAAGAGATCGAGCGAGGAGAGTCCGCGCTCCGAACGCTGATCTCGGTGCACGTCGGCCTGAACTCACTGTCGATCCTGAAATTCGGGACGGAGGAACAGAAGCAGACATACCTCGCTCCTCAGGCGCGCGGCGAGAGAATCGGGTGCTTCGGTCTGACCGAGCCGGGCGCTGGCTCGGACGTCGCGGCGATGGGGTCGACCGCTCGGCGCGAGGGCGACGTCTACGTGCTCAACGGCCAGAAGAACTGGATCTCGTACGCAACCGTCGCAGATAACGCTCTCGTGTTCGCACGGACCGACCCGGCGGCCGGCCACAAGGGAATCACCGCGTTCATCGTCGAGAAGGGAACCAAGGGCTACTCGGCACGGGATATCGAGCACAAGCTCGGAATCTGGGCGGGCTCGACCGGCGAACTCTTCTTCGACGAGCTCGAAGTGCCCGCGGAGAACGTTCTCGGAGAGGAAGGCCAGGGCTTCGAGATCGCGATGTACTCGCTCGACCAGGGCCGCTTCACCGTCGCGGCCGGCGCGCTCGGAGTGGTTCGCGCCTGCCTCGAGCGATCCGTGGAGTACGCACGGGAACGCGAGACGTTCGGCCAGCCGATCGGCCGGTACCAGTTCGTCCAGGACATGATCGCCGAGATGGTGCTCGACTACGAGACCTCGAAGCTCCTCGTGATGCAGGCGGCGTGGCTCAAGGATCAGGGCGTGCGTAACACACGAGAGACCAGCCTCGCAAAGTGGCACGCCACCGAGTCGGCGTTCAAGGCTGCCAATCTCGCGATCCAGGTTCACGGCTCCTACGGCTACTCGGCCGAGTACGGGATCGAGCGCTACTTCCGCAACGCGCGCGCGCCCATCATCTACGAGGGCACCACGCAGATCCACAAGATGATGCAAGCCGAGCATGCCCTCGGCTACCGCCGCCTGAATGGGCGGGATGGCGACATCTCCCCGCTCGCCTCGTGGGGACCCGCGCTGCTCGCTCGCTAGCGGCGGCGGCGCTTGCCGCGCTCGCTCTGGCTGCTGCGGCGACCGCTGCGCCGCCGACACGGGGAGTTCTCGTGCCCGGGGAGCGCCTTGGTGGGGTTCACGTCGGCATGACGAAGCAGGCGCTGCAGCGCGTCTGGGGCACGAGGTACGGACGCTGCCGCGACTGCGCGACCGAAACCTGGTACTTCAACTACAAGCCGTTCTCGCCTCAAGGCGCCGGGGTCTCGTTCACGGGTGGGCGCGTCTCGGCCGTCTTCACGATCTGGCAGCCGGAGGGTTGGCGAACGTCGCGCGGGCTCACGCTCGGAGCGGCCGAGAGCCAGGTCACCCGGCTCTATCCGGCCGCGCTCCGGCAGACCTGCTCCGGGTATTCGGGCCTCGTCCTCTCCGGACGCCATGCGGAATCCGTGTTCTACGTTCGAGACGGCGAGCTCTGGGGCTTCGGGCTCATGAGGCCGAACTCGTCTCCGTGCCTGTAGCGATACTCGCCTCCGCCCGGACGAGGAGCGCGACGATGGGAATCACCGCCAGGACGGGAATGCCAACCGCGAGCCACATGGCCGCGTAGCCGTCCGTCGACTCGAGCTCAGAATGAAAGATGTCGATGACGGCGCCCACGAGGAGTGGCCCGATCAGGAGCCCGACGCCCTTCGTCATGATGGCGAGGCCCGACACGGCACCGCGATCGTCCGGAGGCATCAGCTTGAAGAGCAATCCCCAGGCGAGTGTCATGACCGCCCCGCCGGCGATCGCGACGGGCAGGACCAGCGGGTAGTACCACCAGTGCCATTGATGTGCGAGCACTGAGAGTGTCAGCCCGAGCCCGTAGACGACCGATGCGATGAGAATCACTCGCGCGATGCCGAACTTGTCACCGAGCACCCCGCTGAACGCGGCGGCAAGGACATACCCGGCAGCGACGACCGCGAGGACGGCACTCGAGACGTAGAGCGGCTGGTCGAGGCCGCGAACGATGTAGAGGACGACGAACGTGCGCATCCCGGCGAAGGTCGCCTCCCAGGCGGTGTTGGCGATCAGAAAACGTCGGACGTCGCGCTCCGAGCGCACGATGCGCCAGGGAGCTGCCAGGAACGAGCGGATGTGGTCGTAGTGTCGCGGGCTCTCGGTGGTCTCGCGTGTCAGGACGATCACAGCCGAGCAGGCGACGGCCGTCACGCAGCCGGCGAGCACGAACGGGAACGGGCGCCATACGGCGAGAAGGAAGCCCCCGCCGACCAGCGCCGCACCCAGCGCCGCACCGCGCATGATGTGTTGTGCGCCCTGCGCTCGCCCGAAGACCAACGGCGGGAGGAGATCCGGGTAGAGCCCTCGGTAGGGCGGTTCGTAGATGTAGTACGCGAAGAAGAAGGCGAACAGGACGAACGCCGTTGCCGCAAAGCTCGGCATGAAGACGACCATGATCAGCGCGAGCGTCATGGGAGCGATCGCGAAGGCCATGTAGGGGCGCCGCCTTCCGAACGGCGTCCGAGTTGCGTCCGAGAGCGGTCCCACCACGAGCGGGAGAACGATCGCGAACACCCCTTCGGCCGCCAGCACGAAGCCGACGAGCACTGCCGAGCTCGTGAAGGTCTCGAGAATCGACGGCAGATAGGCGGCCACCGTCGTGATCGACCACGCAAGCCCGAAGGCGCCGAGACTGAGCACCCAAATCAGCCGGCGATTCTCCCTGAGCGCCGCGACATAGCCGTCGGCTGCCTCGCGAGAGGCTACCTGAGCACCGATTCCGGACATCTGTATCGCCCGAGTCTAGATCCGCCGCCGTTGGGCGCTTCCCCGCGGCTCGGCCGTAGACTGCCGCTGTGCCGGTCGTCACGCTGCGCCCACCGCTGCGTGACCTCGCTGCGGGCAACGGCGAGGTTCGCGTCGAAGGAGCCTCCGTGGGCCAGGCGCTCGCGTACCTGGAGACAACACACCCGCCGATCCGCGGCTGGATCCTCGACGAGCACGGCCGGATCCGTCCGCATGTGAACGTCTTCCTCGAGGGCGAGCGCGCCCGTGAGAACACCGCCGTAGATGACGGCGCTGTGCTCCACGTCCTGTCTGCGATCTCGGGAGGTGTGCGATGACCGAGCTGCTCGTCGGCTCGAAGAAAGGCCTCTTCGTCCTCCGTGGCGAGCCCAGCGGGCCGTTCGCCGTCGTCCACCGCGCGTTCGCCGGCGAGGTCGTCGAGTACGCCATGCGTGACCGCCGCAGCGGCCGGTATCTCGCGAGCGTCACATCCGGCTTCTACGGGCCGCGTCTCATGCTCGCCGACAACCCGGCCGGAGAGTGGCGCCAGGCGACGGGACCGGTCTTCCCGGATGACGTGCCGGACGCCACCCTCGTACGGATCTGGGTGATCCGCGAGGCCGAGGAGCCCGGCGTGCTCTACGCGGGCACCGACCCAGCCGCCCTCTGGCGAAGCGATGACGGAGGCGAGTCGTGGCAGCTGAACCGCGGGCTGTGGGATGTTCCCACCCGCCCCGAGTGGAATCCCGGGGGCGGCGGCCTGTGCCTGCACACGGTTTGCACGTGGCCCGGTGAGCCGGATCGTCTCGCGGTCGCGATCTCCGCTGCGGGCGTCTGGCTCTCCGAC
Organism: uncultured Thermoleophilia bacterium; assembly: GCA_963710975.1. Classification (GTDB taxonomy): domain Bacteria; phylum Actinomycetota; class Thermoleophilia; order Gaiellales; family Gaiellaceae; genus JBBQXH01. The sequence goes on from CAVQCG010000005.1 coordinate 708,518, forward strand.
GATCGCGGCGAGACGTGGCGGACCGGGTACGAGGGGCTGGTCCCGCGCTACCTTCCCGAAGACGCGCGGCAGGGGAGTCACGCGCTCTGCGTCCACAACGTGAACCGCGCCCCTCTCCGCCCGGAGCGCTTGTTCCTCCAGTTCCACGGCGGTGTCTACCGAAGCGACGACGGTGGCGAGTCGTGGGTCGACATCGCTGCGGGGCTCCCCGCGGACTTCGGATTTCCGCTCGTCGTCGACCCTGCCGATCCGGACAGCGCTTACGTCATTCCGCTGGTCGCGGACGTCGACCGCGTGACCCCGGAAGGACGGCTGCGAGTCTACGAGACGCGTGACGCAGGAACGAGCTGGATTGCGCGCGGCGACGGCCTGCCCGCCGATCGGGCCTACCTGACGGTTTTGCGTCAGGCTTTCGACGGCCAGGGAGATCCGCTCGGGCTCTATTTCGGGGCGACGTCGGGAGACGTGTTTGGCTCGCCGGATGGAGGAATGACCTGGTTCACGGCAGCGGCGCATCTGGCGCCGGTGACGTCGGTGCGGGTCAGCGGTTGAGCAAGACCGCGCCCAGTGCCGTCAGGCTCGACGACGACCGGGTGCTCTCCTACTGGGATCTCGGCGACCCGCACGGCACGCCGGTGCTCCTCTTCCACGGCTCACCGCAGGCGGCCAGCTGCTGGCTGTACGCCGATCCCGTGGCCCGCGAGCTGGGGGTTCGTGCAGTCGCACCCGACCGCCCCGGCATCGGCCGCTCCACCATTGCTCCAGGCCGCCGCCTCGGCGACTGGCCGCGCGACGTCACGGCACTGGCCGACGCGCTGGAGATCGACTCCTTCGCCGTGCTTGGCTGGTCGGCCGGCGGGCCCTATGCACTTGCCTGCGGGGCCGCCCTGCCCGATCGGATCACCTCCGTCGGAATCGCCGCCGGCACGTGCCCGCTCGACTGGCCCGGGGCAACGGACGGGTTGAACCGGCAAGACGTTCGCCTCGTCCATCTCGTCATCCGGTCACCCCGGCTCGCCCGAGCCGCGCTGTCGTCAGCGGCCGCGGCCACCCGACTCAGCCCGCCGGTCGCGAGCAGGATCGCGCGGCACGCGCTGTCCATCCCGGAGCGCGGAAGCTGGCAGCGCCATGCGAGGGAGCTCGACGACATGCGCTTCTTCCTCGATGCCTTCCAGCAGGGCGCGGCGGGCGTCGCCGACGACTATCGCGTCTACAGCCAGCCGTGGGGCTTCGACGTCTCGGACGTGCGGATCCCCACCCACTTCTGGCACGGCGACGCAGACTCGCTCGTCCCGCTCCGCCACGCGGAGCTTCTCTCGGCGCGAATTCCCGGTTCGGAGGTCACGGTGCTCGCCGACACCGGTCACCTGCTCGTCTACGACCACCTCGGCGAGATGCTGCGGACGATCACGGCGTCACCCAGCGAAGCCTGACCGGCTTGGCCCCCCACGGGCAGTACCGCTTGACCGTCTCGATCCAGTAGGGGAGGTCCGAGTCGAGGTCGGACGGACGCCCGTCGCAGAGCTCGATCGTCGACTCGACGAGTCTCACGTTTCGCAGGTGCCAGCGATGCCCGGTGTTCACCTGGGTCCCGCGATAGATGCGGCCGATCGGGATCCCCGCCGAGCTGTGGTCACGAATGGCCTGCTGTACGGCGGCGATATCCGACTGGCCGTTCAGATAGGTCCGGAAGGTCTCGCCGGTCACCTTCCACGTGACGACGGCCCGACGCTGGTTCGCGGCGAGCGAGGTCGAGGCGAGAGCAAGCGCTCCGACGAGGACGACCACGGCGAGAGCACGACGCACGCTGCGAGCCTACCGCGTTAACACCGGCTGAACCTCGCGTAACTGTGGGTTAACCGCCGTCAACCTGGCTGAACAGGCGCGCTGCTTGACTCATTCACTGACTGTCGTACCCGTCGAGAGGAGCGATCTGTGACCGAGAACGAGCCGACTCTGATCCGCGAGCCTGGCGCTGAATCGGCCCAGCTCGAGCGTGCACTGTTCGAGCTGAAGCGAGTTGTCGTCGGACAGGAACATGTGCTCGAGCGCGTTCTCGTCTGCCTTCTCGCCGGAGGCCACCTCCTGCTCGAAGGCGTGCCCGGCCTTGCGAAGACACTCACGGTGCGAACGCTCGCCGAGGTGTTCGGCGGAACGTTCCACCGCATTCAGTTCACGCCCGACCTGGTCCCGTCGGACCTCGTCGGTACCCGCATCTACCGGCCCGGCGAGGGCGAGTTCGCAACCGAGCTCGGGCCGGTCTTCTGCAACTTCCTCCTCGCAGACGAGGTCAACCGTGCACCCGCCAAGGTGCAGTCGGCGCTCCTCGAAGTCATGCAGGAGCGACAGGTGACGATCGCCGGCACGACCTATCCCGTGCCCGCGCCGTTCCTCGTCCTCGCCACCCAGAACCCGATCGAGTCGGAAGGGACCTATCCCCTGCCCGAGGCGCAGCTCGACCGCTTCATGCTGAAGGTCGTCGTCGACTACCCGGAGTTCGCCGACGAGCTGACCGTCGTGCAACGCTCGCTGGCAGGAATCGCCGACGTCGAAGAGGTCGTGTCCGCGAATCAGCTTCTCGAGCTTCAGCAGGCCACGGCCAGGGTTTACGTCGATCCGGCGGTGAGCGCCTACGCCGTGCAGCTCGTCCTCGCCACGAGACGCCCGACCGAGCATGGGCTCGACGAGCTCACGCGGCTCGTCGCCTACGGGGCGAGCCCGCGCGGCTCCATCGGCCTGATCCACGCAGCGCGAGCCCTGGCTCTCCTGCGCGGCCGCCGCTACGCGCTCCCCCAGGACGTCGCCGAGCTCGCAAAGGACGTCCTGCGCCACAGGATCGTGCTCAGCTACGAAGCACTCGCCGAAGAGCGCACTGCCGACGAGATCGTGACGGCAGTCCTCGGGGCCATCCAGATGCCGCGCATTGACCTGGCCCGAGAAGCAGCGTGAGTAGAGGACTCACTGCCCTCGCGCCGCCACGCGGTCCGGCCGCGCCCGGCCCGGGCCCGATGCCCGAGGCACTCCTGCGCGCGCTCGACCTGACGGTGCGCCACCGCCTCGACGGGATGCTTCCCGGCGACGACCGCTCGACCGCGCTCGGCATCGCGACCGAACTAGCCCAAGTTCGACTGTATGAGCCCGGAGACGACGCGCGGCGCATCGACTGGAACGTCACCGCCCGCACCGGCGAGCCGCATGTCCGTGTCGACATCGCAGAGCGCGCGCTCACGACCTGGCTCGTGCTCGACGTCTCGCCGTCCATGCTCTTCGGAACCGCGGACCGGCGGAAAGCCGACGTCGCGGAGGGTGTCGCGCTGGCGATCGCCCACGTCGCACGACGATCGCGACGACCGCTCGGGGTTGCCACGTTCGGCGGGCCGGCTACGACGCTCGCCAGGCCCTCCCAGGCAAGCACCGGTGTCGTCTCGCTGCTCGAGTCGTTGCGGCGAGAGCAGGCCGAGCGAGGGCTCCACGAGCCCTCCCTTGCCGACGCAGTCCGCACGACAGCACGCCTCGCGTCCAACCGATCGTTGCTCGTCGTGGTCTCGGACTTCCGCGGCCCGCGCTCATGGCGCCCCGCGCTGACGCGTGCCGCAGGCCGCCATCATGTGCTCGCCGTCGAGATCCGCGACCCACGAGAGCAGGAGCTTCCAGACGTCGGCGAGCTCTGGCTCGTAGATCCTGAGACGGGTCGCCAGCTTCGCGTCGACACGTCGAGCGGCAAGCTCCGAGCTCGCTTCGCCGAGAGCGCCGCGTCGGAGCGGCGTGACCTCGCGGCGGAGCTCCGCTCATGCCGGGCCGATCACGTCGTCCTCTCGACGTCCGGCGACTGGCTCCGGACGCTCGCGATCGCGCTGAGACGGCGCCTGCGAGGCCCGCGATGACCTTCGCCTGGCCACTCGCCCTGCTCGGGCTTGCGCTCGTTCCGCTCCTGCTCGCCGCCTACCTGCTCGTCCAGCGCCGGCGCGCGAGATACGCAATGCGGTTCACGAACCTCGACCTGCTGGCGAACGTCGTCGACGCGACGCCTCGCTGGCGCCGTCACCTCCCGCCCGCCCTGTTCCTGCTCGCCCTCGTCGCTCTCGTCGTCGCAGTCGCACGACCGCAGGCGCTCCTGAAGACTCCTGAGGATCGTGCGGCCGTCGTTCTCGCGATGGACGTTTCGACGTCGATGGAGGCGACCGACGTGCAGCCGACCCGCCTCCAGGCCGCGCAGAAGGCGGCGGAGACGTTCCTCGACAACGCACCAGACGGCCTTCGCGTCGGACTTGTCTCGTTCTCCGGCCAGGCGCAGGTCCTGGTCGCCCCGACCGACGACCACGACCAGGTCCGGAACGCGCTGAGCCTGCTTCAGCCGAGCGGCGGAACCGCGATCGGCGACGCCATCGCGATCTCGTCGAATCTCGGCTCGGGAGATGGAACCACGTCGTTCGCGAGCGTGGGCCAGAAGTCCCCGCTCGTCGTCCTGCTCCTTTCGGACGGATCGCCGTCACCTGACACGCTCGACCCGGCACAGGCAGCGCAGCAGGCCAAGGATCGGGGCGTCAAGGTCTTCACCGTCGCACTCGGCACCGACAGCGGAACGGTCACCGTGGACGATGGTCTCGGCAACCAGCAGACCGTTCCCGTCCCGCCGGACCGCCAGACGCTCTCGCAAATCGCGAGCACGACCGGCGGAGAGTTCTTCGACGCGCCGACCGACTCGGCGCTCCAGAAGGTCTACGGGTCGCTCGGGTCCGACATCGCCTCGAAGACCGAGAAGCGCGACGTGAGCTTCGTGTTCGCCGGCGTCGGAGCGCTGCTGGTGCTCGCCGCGGGCGGCCTCTCTCTCGTCTGGTTCAACCGCCTGCCGTAGTCAGATCCCCGTTTCCGGGGCGACGCCGTTTGCCCAGGCCGAGCGGCCGCAGACGGCGTCGCCCCAGCACTCGAGCCGCGGATAGCTCGCGAGCCCGTCGCCTGCCCGCCGGAACCGATGCAGCATCGGCGCAGCGGCCACGTCTGCGATGGTGAACCGACCGAGGCACGCCCACGGCTCCGGCCCGAGGAGCGACGAGACCGTCTCGAATCGCTTTCGCTGAGCCGCGAAGACCTCGGGAACCCGCTCGGGCTCCGGCTCCTCGGCGAAGATCCCCCGGCCCACGCGCAGGCCGTACGCGGCAGTCGAGACTTCGACGACCGCGGGGCGCAACTCGGAGATGATCCCGTCGAGAAGCCAGTCCAGGATCGCCCGCTCGCGTAGGTCGTTCGGATAGAGATCATCGCGGTTCTCACGGGCGGCGAGGTACCGGAGGATCGCGACGGATTCCGCCATGTGGAAGTCGCCGTCGACGAGGGCGGGAACGCCACCCGCGGGGTTGACCTCGAGATGCCAGTCGGGTCGGACGGGTGCGAGCTCCACGAGACGGCGCTCGTAGGGTAGAGCCAGCTCTGCGAGCAGGAAGCGCACCCGCTGAGCACAGAGCGACCGCGGGTTGTCGTGGACGACGAGCATCGGAACGACCGTACCGTAGCCCGCTTTAGACTCGGGTCGTGGAAATCGTCGAGCAGTCGACTGCGTCCGAGCTGCTGAGGCCGTACGTCCCGCGCTTGCTCGTCGAGTGGCTCCTCGACGACGGTGAACGGCGCTGGCGGGCAGTCGACGGGACGCTCGCCTTCGTCGACATCTCGGGATTCACGACGATGACCGAGCGCCTCGCCCGACGAGGCAAGGTCGGAGCCGAGGAGATCAGCGACACGCTGAACACCTGCTTCACGGAGCTCCTCTCCGTCGCGTACGACTACGGAGCGGGGCTCGTCAAGTGGGGCGGTGACGCGGTGCTCCTGCTCTTCGACGGTGAGGAACACGCGCCGCGTGCTGCGCGCGCAGCCGCGGGCATGCAGCGGACGCTCCGCGCGATGGGACGCCTGCGCACCTCCGCAGGGCTCATCACTCTCAGGATGTCGGTCGGCATCCACTCCGGGCAGTTCTACTTCTTCCTCGCCGGGGATCGACACCGTGAGCTTGTGATCACGGGGACTGATGCCACCCAGACCGTTGCGATGGAGGCGATCGCGAACGCCGGGGAGGTGGTCGTCAGCCCCTCGACAGCCGCGTTGCTGAGGCCGTCCTCGGTGGGCACTCCAAGGGGGGACGGATTCCTGCTCGCTGCCGAGCCGCCGGTCGGCGTCCGGCGCGCCGTCCCCGTTCCTGACGTCGGCAGCCTCGACCTGGCTCTCTGCCTTCCCGAAGGAATTCGTGACCATCTTCTCGCCGACGCCGGCGACGCCGAGCATCGCCCGATCGCGACCGCGTTCATCGAGTTCCGCGGCACCGACGCGCTGCTCGAGCAACACGGGCCGGCGAGGGTCGCCGACGCACTCGACGAGCTCGTCTCGGTCGTTCAGGACGCGGTGCACCGCCACGAGGTCGTGTTCTCCGAGACCGACATCGCAGCCGACGGGGGGAAGATCCTGCTCATCGCTGGCGCTCCGCGGAGCGTTGGCGACGACGAGGAGCGCATGCTCCGCGCAGCGCGAGCCGTGATCGAACACGAGCTCACGCTTCCGGTCAGGATCGGCGTGAACTGCGGGCGGATCTTCTCCGGAGATTTCGGGCCTCCCTACCGCCGCACGTACTCGGTGAAAGGAGACGCGCTGAACACCGCGGCGCGGATCATGGGGAAGGCGGAGCTCGGGCAGGTACTCGCGACAGAAACCGTCCTCGCCCGCTCGCGCACGGAATTCCAGACGACGGCGGTGGGGCCGTTCGCCCTGAAGGGAAAGTCGGAGCCCGTGCAGGCGTACGTCCTCGGGCCCACCCTCGGCCGCACGACGGCAAGCGCACGGACACCGCTCGTCGGACGTGAGCAGGAGATGACCGCACTGCTCGAGGCGCTCGAATCGGCGCGGAACGGCGAGGGCCGGCTCATCGAGCTGGTCGGCGAGCCCGGGATCGGCAAGTCGCGCCTTGTGGAGGAGCTCACCGCACAGGCGGGCAACGTCGCAGTGCTCACGGGAGCGTGCGAGCAATACGAGTCGTCGACACCGTACTTCCCGTTCCACCGGCTGATGCGCGGAGCGCTGGGCATCAGAGGAGAAGAGTCGACGGCACGCGTCGTGCAGCGACTCCGCCGACGCGTCGACGCGGACGCTCCCGAGCTCACGCCCTGGTTGCCGCTCGTCGGTGCGCTCTTCGACGTCGAGCTATCCGAGACGCCCGAGGTCGCAAGTCTTGAGCCGCGCTTCCGGCGAACCCGACTCGAGGAGGTCGCCGCCGACCTCCTCGAACGCCTTCTGCCCGGGCCGGCACTGCTCGTCTTCGAGGACGTCCACTGGATGGACGAGGCGTCAGCCGACCTGCTCGCCTCCATCGCGAGAGACATCCGACAGCGACCCTGGGTCGTCCTTCCGACCCGTAGGGATGTGGACACAGGCTTCGTCGGCGCGCCGCTCCCCGGTGTGTCGGCCCTCCGGCCCGCGCCGCTCGACGACCGGCAGGCTCAGGCGCTCATCGAGGCCGGAACCCAGGCTGCTCCTCTCCCACTTCACGTGACGGCGACGCTCGCCCGGCGTGCAGGCGGGAACCCGCTTTTCCTGGCGGAGCTGGTCGCGGCCAGCCGGTCAGTCGGCGTCGAAGCGCTGCCTGATTCCATCGAGGCACTGCTCACCGTCCAGATCGACCGGCTCGCCCCGCGCGACCGGACGGTGCTGCGCTGCGCCTCGGTACTCGGCACGACCTTCGAGCAGGATCTTCTGCGAGCGTCGCTCGAAGGAGACCGTTATGCGCTCGACGACGGCGTCTGGGACCGCCTCGGGGACTTCATCTCACGGGACCGCTCCGGGATCGCCCATTTCCGTCATGCGCTCGTCCGCGACGCCGCCTACGAAGGTCTCCCCTACCGGCGCCGGCTCGAGCTGCACGGCCGCGTCGGCGAGACGATCGAGCGCCTCAGCGGGTCGTCGCCCGAGGAGCACGCGGAGGTGCTCTCGCTGCATTTCCTGGAGGCCCAACGATTCGAGAAGGCCTGGACATACGCTCGAGGCGCGGGTGAGCACGCGCGCTCCGTCTACGCGAACGTCGATGCTGCACGCCTCTTCGAACGTGCGCTCCAGGCGGCGCGCCGGCTCGAGGGCATCGAGCAGGGTGACCTCGCCGAGGTGTGGGAAGCGCTCGGCGACGCGCGAGACAGGGCTGGCCTTCATGCCGCCGGAGCCGCGGCGTACCGCGCAGCGCGGCGTCTGCGAAGCGGGGACCCGCGCGCTGAGGCGTCGCTCTGCCTGAAGGAGGCCTGGATGCAAGACCGCCTCGGCAACTATCCGCAGGCGCTCCGCTGGCTCACGCGAGGGATGAAGGCGCTCGAGGGCACACCTGGACGCCAAGCGGCGGCAAAGCGGGCCGAGCTCCAGGTCTTCTACGGCGCCATTCGCCAGAGCCAGGGGCGGTCGGCCGCGGCAATAGGATGGTGCACGAAGGCAATCGGGGAGGCCGAGCGCGCGGGCGAGAAGCGCGTGATCGCCTACGCCTGCTCGATCCTGGACTGGGCGTACATCGCAGCCGGACAGCCGGAGAACGCAACGCGCTCGGCGCGGGCGCTGGCCCTCTACGAGGAGATCGGCGACCTCGACGGCCAGGCGCTCGTCCTGAACAACCTCGGCGCTTTCGCCTACTTCGAGGGTCGGTGGGACGACGCGCTCGACCTCTATCGGCGCGGTCTCGACGCCCGAGAGCGGCTCGGCGACGTCGCGAACGGTGCAGACATCACCTTCAACATCGGCGAGATCCTCGTCGACCGCGGCGAGCTCGCGGAGGCGGAGGAGCGGATCCGCCACGCCCTCCGGGTCTGGCAGGCGGCTGAATCACCGTTCGGAGTAGCGATCGCGACACGCCTGCTCGGGCGTGCCGCCTCGCGCTCGGGACGGTACGACGAGGGCCTCGAGCTCCTGCACGAGGCTCGGGCGCAGTTCAAGGAGCTCGGCGCAACCGGCGAGGTCGTCGAGACCGACGCTCGTATCGCGGGCGCGCTCGTCCGGCACGCAGTTTCCGCAGAGGGGCTTCGTCTCGCGACGGATGCCCTGCGCACGGCGACAGGCCCAACCGTTCCACTCGCGCAGCGCATCCGGGGGTACGCGCTCATCCAGCTCGATCGACTCGACGAAGCGCGCACGGCGCTCGAGGCGAGCCTCGTGACGGCGCGCAATCAAGGGGCCGGCTTCGAGGAGGCGTGCACCCTCGATGCGCTCGTCCGACTCTGCGAGCTGACCGCCGACGAGGAGGAGAGGGCGTTCGCAAGGGCGTGCAACGAGATCAAGAGCCGCCTCGGAATCCGGGCGATCCCGGAGTTCCCGCTCTCGCCGGGGACGGCGGCGATTCCTAGCGCTTCGTGATGACCGGATCGTCCGTGACGAGGAACTTGACCAGGAGGTCGCCCGCGTTGTCGCGGCTCCGCTTGTCGATACATGGATACGTGGTTCCGTATCCCCCCGATTTCGAGTGACCGTGGTGCTGCTTGCAGGCGGGCACCGGCTCGATCACCACACCACCCGACTTCTCGAGGCAGAAGACGAAGTTCGCGACGCCCGTGCCGGGCGCCACCGACTTGTCGTACTCAACCGTGATCTGAACAGGGTTGTTGCTCCCGTGACCGGTGGGCGGGTCGACCACGACGCTGTCGCCGGAACCGTTGGGGCATGCACCGACGAAGTCGACGAGGGCGATCGAGAGAGTGCCCGGGTTCCCGCCTGCGGGAGCGAAGACCTGGGCCGCCGTGGTCGTCTGAGCGTTCGTGTCGGTCCCGGTCGAGCCGACACACGGCTGGGTCGGATGGGTCGAACAGTCGACCTCGACGTTCACGATGTCGAATTGACTCGTCGTGATCACGGTCGAGCCGACGGTGACGACGAGCGTGTAACCGAGGCCGGGCTCGTTGATCGAGAGGTCGTCGAACGTCGCGACTCCCCCAGAGGTCGGGCAGCTGGTGGTTCCGGACAGGGCTCCGCCGCTCGGGTTGGTGCCGATCGCGATCGTGACCGTCGTCTGTGCCGGATTGCCGTACGAGTCGACCGCAGACACGGTGATCGCCGGCGTGATGACCACGCCGAACAGCGTGTCGGTCGGCTGCACCCCGACGAGCAGTAGCGACACGGTACCGCCGGTCACGTCGAAGGGGGAGCTCGTCCCGGTGACCGGGCCGTCGGTCACGCTCAGCGTACGGCCACTCTCGACATTGAAGGCGGTGACGTTCGAGGTCGCCACGCCAGAGACGAACGACAGAGTCCCGTACGCCGGCTGACACGGATCGCTGCCGCCCGAACCGCATCCGCTCGTCGAAGCACCAAGGGTGCCGACCAGCGCCGGGGCGCCTGCATAGTCCACCTTCACGTTGCCGTACGCGTCCGAAGCGGTCACCGTGACCGGAAATGCCACCCCCGCGCTCTGCGCCGGGATCGCCGAGAAATCGAGCGAAGCCAACGCTCCCGGCCCGATGTCGAACGGAGTGCTCTGAGCGGTGACCGAGCCGTCCGTGACAGTGACCGTGCGTCCAGTCTCGACCTTGTAGCCGGTCACGCTCCCCGATCCGATGCCGTTCGTGAACGAGAGCACGCCGTACACGGGGGAGCATGGAGACGATGCGCCCGAGCCGCAACCCTTCGTCGATGCGCCGAGGTCACCCGCGACGGTGGCTCCGCCCTGGTAGTCCGTCTTCACGTTCTGCCACTGGTCGCGCGCGGTCGCGGTCAACGGGGATGCGACGCCCGCCGCGTGGATGGCGCCGTTGACACCGAGCACAAAGGATGTGAGCGCCCCGGGAAGCACCGTGAACGACGTGCTCGCCGAGACCGCACCGTCCGTGACGGTCAGCATCTGGCCAGCCCCTGCGAGGTAGGCGGTCACGGTCGCCGTCGCCGACCCGCCGCTGAAGACGAGAGCGCCGTACCCCGGTGCCTGGCCGGTGGGCGCGTTGGCCAGCCCACCCAGGAGCGCTCCGCCCGCGTAGTCGGCCTTCAGGGTCCCGCAGGCGTCGTAGGCCTTGACCGTGACCGGGAATCCCACACCTGCGGCCTGCTGTGCGATCGGCGAGAACGAGAAGTGGTCGAGCGGGCCACTCGTCGTGGTGGTCGTCGGCTGCGAGCCGCTGATCGTGAAGTCGTTGCCGCTGCCGAGAAAGTCGTTCGATTCCTTGGCGAGCACCTTCCAGGTGGACTAGCCCGGCGTGCAGGGCGCCGCCGCCGTGAAGACGACGACGACGGACTTCCCCGGCTTCAGGCGGTTTACCGAGTTCGGCCCCGGATTGCGCAGATAGATCGTCCGGCCGTCCGCAGAGAGGGTTGGCGTGCTCCACGTCTTTGTGCCGCCCGCGGCGACGATCGAAGCGAAGCCGGTGACCGTGTATCCGGTCGGCACCGAGACGTTCGCGGAGCCAAGATCCCGATAGCTCGACGACGAGTTCGTGATCGTCAGGGTGTACGTCGACCCGCTCTTGCTGATGGCGGCGGTGAACTTCTTCGAGGAGCCGGTCGCGCCCGCTGTCCCGGCGCCGGACGACCCGACCGGTCGCGGGATGCCGCATGACGTTCTCCCTCGCTTCCCGCAAAGTTCCCGACCGGAGCACCGCCGGCCAGCCGCATGACTGGAGGGAATCGTCGCAGACGCCGCGGGCGCGGTCAATCAGGGTCCGCCGCGCGGTACGCTTCAGAGGCGATGGCCATGCCGATCGACAAGTACCGGCCCTATCAGTTCGGCGTCGATCTCCCCGACCGGACGTGGCCGCAGCGGACGCTCACAACGGCGCCGGTCTGGTGCTCGGTCGACCTGCGCGACGGAAACCAGGCGCTGATCGACCCGATGGACGTCGCGCGCAAGCGGACGATGTGGGATCTGCTCGTCGGGCTCGGCTTCAAGGAGATCGAGGTCGGCTTTCCCTCCGCTTCTCAGCCCGACTTCGACTTCACCCGCCTCCTGATCGAGGAGGACCTCGTTCCGGACGACGTCTGGATTCAGGTGCTGGTGCAGTGCCGGCCAGAGCTGATCGAGCGCACGATCGAGAGCCTCGAGGGCGCGAAGAAAGCGATCGTCCACCTCTACAACTCGACTTCCGAGCTCCAGCGCCGCGTCGTCTTCCGCGAGGACCGCGCCGGGATCACGAAGATCGCGGTCGACGGCGCGACCTGGTGCCTCGAGGCACTCGACAGACTTCCTGACACGGAGATTCGCTTCGAGTACTCGCCCGAGACGTTCGTCGGCACCGAGATGGACTACGCCCTCGAGATCTGCGAGCGAGTCATGGACGTCTGGCAGCCGCGACCGGACTGGAAGGTGATCCTCAATCTCCCGGCAACGGTGGAGATGACGACGCCGAACGTCCATGCCGACCAGTTCGAGTGGTTCGGTCGCAACGTCTCGAGACGCGACTCGATCCTCCTCTCGATCCACCCCCACAACGACCGCGGCTCGGCCGTGGCGGCCACGGAGCTGGCCCTGCTGGCGGGCGGCGAACGCGTCGAGGGCGCGCTCTTCGGTAACGGCGAGCGAACCGGAAACGTCGACATCGTCACGCTCGCGCTGAACCTCTTCAGCCACGGGATCGACCCGAAGCTCGATCTCTCGGACATCGACGAGGTCCGCAGGGTCGTCGAGTACTGCAACCAGCTCCCGGTTCACATCCGCCACCCGTACGTCGGCGAGCTTGTCTACACCGCATTCTCGGGCTCGCACCAGGACGCGATCAAGAAAGGCATGGACGCTATCGAGGCGCGGGGCCGTGGGATCTGGGAGGTGCCGTACCTGCCGATCGATCCGAAGGACGTCGGGCGAACGTATGAGGCGATCATCCGCGTGAACAGCCAGTCGGGCAAGGGCGGAGTCGCATACCTGATGAAGTCCGAGCATGGCCTCAACCTGCCACGCCGACTGCAGATCGAGTTCTCCCGCGTCATCCAGGACGTCGCGGAGACCTACGGCGGCGAGGTCACGCCCGAGCAGATGTGGGACTGCTTCGCCGTCGAGTACCTGCGACCCGGACCTCTCGAGATCGTCGGACACCAGTCGACGGCCGAGAGCGAGGAGAACGAGCGTCTGCAGGTCAAGCTGCGCCTGAACGGCGAGGAGCGCTCCGCTGTGGGAACCGGCAACGGTCCGATCGCGTCGTTCGTCGATGCGCTCGCCAGCCTCGGCATCGAGATCCGCGTGCTCGACTACGACGAGCATGCCGTGGGTGCCGGCGCGGATGCACGGGCCGCGGCCTACATCGAAGCTGCGGTCGGCGACCGTGTGCTCTGGGGAGTCGGAATCCACCCGAGTATCGTCACCGCGTCTCTCCGTGCAGTCGCGGGTGCGGCAAACCGAGCTGCTGCCCAGGGACTCCTGCCGGCTCTGGCCGGAACCGCGATTCCGGCCGGCGACTGAGTCAGTCCGTGCGCGTCGCGGTTGTCGGTGGGGGCGTCGTCGGCCTGGCCTGTGCCTACTCGCTCACCCGCGAAGGCGCCGATGTGATCCTCGTCGAGCGCGACCGCTGTGGGGAGGCGGCGTCGCGCGGCAACACAGGCTGGGTCGTGCCGGGCCTCTCGGCCCCTCTCCCGGCCCCGGGCGTCGTCGGAGGAGCGCTGAAGGGCATCCTCTCGAGAGACAGTCCGCTCAAGATCAAGCCGACCCTCGATCCGAAGTTCCTCCGCTGGTCATGGCGCTTCTGGCGAAGCTGCTCGCCGGACCAGTACGTCCGCGGCCTGCGGGCCACGGTGGAGCTGGGCGAGCGGAGCTTCGAGCTCTACGACGCGATGCGCTCGGCCGGCGTCCCCTTCGACCTCCATCGTGGCGGCATGGTGGCTGCCGGCATCAGCGAGGCGGGTGTCGCGGAATACCGGGCGATGGTCGACGGGGCCCGGGAACAGGGTTACGCCGGAGGATGCGAACCGCTCGACGCTGACGAGATTCGCAGAATCGAGCCGTCGCTCTCGAACGCGGTCGTCGGCGGCGTCTATGCCGAGTCCGAGCGCTACCTGCGTCCCGAGGAGCTCACCTCGGGCCTGGTCGCACATCTGCGCTCCTCGGGCGCGCGCGTCCTCGAGCAGACGATCGTCAAGCGGCTCTCGCAGACGCGAGGTGGTGCGTGGCACGTGGAGATCCCCACCGACACGCTTTCGGTCGACGCCGTCGTGGTCGCGGCGGGCGTGTGGTCACGACGCCTGCTGGCCCAGCTGGGCAAGGACATCCTCCTCGAGGCGGCAAAGGGCTACAGCATCACGGCAGAGGGCGAAGGGACACTTCCCCGTCACGCGCTCTACCTCTGCGAAGCCAAGGTCGGCTGCAGCACCTACGACGACCAGCTGAGAATCGCCGGCATCTTCGACCTCACCGGCATCGACACGTCTCTCGGCGAGCGGCGAATCGAGTCGATGGTACGGACGTCGCTCCCGTTCCTCGAGAGCTGGAGGCCCCGGAAGATCACGATGCGGTGGGCCGGTCTGCGCCCGTACCCGCCGGACGGCCTCCCGATCATCGGCCCGGTCCCGGGTCTCGACAGCCTTGTGGTAGCGACCGGCCACGGCCGAATGGGCATCACGCTCGCACCGCCCACCGGCGAAGCGGTCGCGTCGATCGTCCTCGGAAGAACGAGGCCACCAGGCCTCGAAGCGTTCTCGGTCGACCGCGTGCTTACCGCCGGCCGGTGACGGCAGCCGGGTAGGCTCGCGCTGATGCAATCGCGATCCCGCGCGTTCAATCCGCTCGCCGATGTACGGGTCCTCGACTTCACGACATCGCTCGCCGGTCCGTACTGCACGCTGATCCTCGGGGCGCTCGGTGCGGATGTCATCAAGGTCGAGCACCCGGAGCGAGGCGACGACACGCGAGCGTGGGGTCCGCCCTTCTGGAATGAAGAGAGCGCCACCTACCTGGCGGCCAACGCGAGCAAGCGGTCGCTCGCGGTCGACCTGAAGGAGCCCGAGGGGCTGGAGGTGCTGCTGCGTGTCGCCGCGCAGGCGGACGTCTTCATCCAGAACATGCGCCCGGGCCTCGCCGAGCGTGTGGGGCTCGGATTCGACGCCGTGAAGGAACGAAGTCCACGGGTCGTCTATTGCACGATCGGCGCGTTCGGAAAGGTCGGACCGCTCCGTGAGCATCCGGGCTACGACCCGCTCATGCAAGCGGCGGGCGGGATCATGAGCGTCACGGGCGAGGCCGGTCGGCCCCCTGCGCGTGCAGGTGTCTCGGTGGTCGATCAGGGCACCGCGATGTGGGCTGTGATCGCGATCCTCGCCGCGCTCCGTGCCCGTGACCAAGGCGCCGGAGCCCAGCTCGTCGACCTCTCGCTCTACGAGACGGCCGTGAACTGGCTCCCGTACCAGATCGCGGGCTACCTCGGCACGGGCAACGTCCCGCGCCCGATGGGAACCTCGCTCGGAATCATCTCGCCCTACCAGGCGTTCGAGGCCCGCGACCGGTGGGTCATGGTGGCGGCCGGCAACAACCGCCAGTTCGCATCTCTCGCCGAGGCGCTCGGCAGACCGGATCTCCCGAGCGACGATCGGTTCGGCACCAACCCTGACCGCGTTCAGAACCGCGACGCGCTCTCCGAGATCATCTCCGAGCGGTTCCGCACGGAGGACGCCGCGACCTGGCTCGATCGTCTCGCGGAGGCCGGCGTTCCGGCGGCGCCCGTCCAGGATCTCGCCGAAGTCGTCAGCTGGGAGCAGACGGAGGCGCTTGGGCTCCTGCAGCCGCTCGAGCATCCAACCATCCCGGATCTCCGACTCGTCGCGCTGCCGCTTTCGGTCGACGACGAGCGAGTCGGGCACCGAACGCCGCCCCCGGGACTCGGCGAGCACTCGGCGGAGATCCTCGCGGAAGCGGGTTACGGCGAAGGCGACATCAAGAAGCTGCACGATGCCGGCATCGTCGCCTCACCCGCTAGCTCGTCTCAGAGGCCGAGCGCGCCGGGCAGCGCGTAGAGATCGCGCAGCACATCCCGTCCGTCGGGATGGATGCGCTCGCGGTCGAGGAGGATCGCCCGCATCCCGATCGCGCGAGCCCCCTCGACGTCGTCGAGCACCGAGTCGCCCACCATCGCGGCCTCCTGGGGCGTCACGCCGACCAGATCGAGTGCAGCCCAGAAGATGCTCGGGCTGGGCTTCACCTTCCCGTGGGAGCCCGATGAGATCCACGCATCGACCGGCAGCGAGAACGTGTCGATCAGATGGGGAAGGCGAGCCTGGCTCGTGTTCGAAACGAGACAGATCTTCAGGTCATGCCGCCGGAGCTCTCGAAACACCGGTGCGACGTCGTCGTAGAGCTCGAAGTTGATCGAGTGCTCCCAGGCCCTGACGATCTCGACCGCTATCCCCCTGACGCCGGGACCGTCGCCACCCATGCCCCGGACGATGTCCTCGGTGAACCGGATCCAGACCTCCTCGTCGTGCCGGAGCTCCGGGTGATGCCGCAGATCGACGATGGCGGCAGCCCGGGCAGCGTCGTGGCGCGCCGGGTCGAGCGCCAGGCCGTGACGCTCACCTGCACGGCGGTACCCCTCCGGCCCGAGCAGCGGGCCCGGTCGGGCGATCGTGAAATCGACGTCGACGAGAACCGCACGAAGCGGCATGCGGTTCTAGACGCTGGCAGGCCAGCGATAGGCTGCAGGCTGGCGATTGGCGAGCGACGGGATGCTCGACCGCACCCGCTCCATCCTCGCCCGATCGATCTCCGCAGTGATGACAGTGTCCTCGTCGGGCGCAACGGCGAGCACGACGCCCCAGGGATCGACGATCATCGACCGTCCGTAGCTTGCCTTGCCCGGCGCGTGCGCGCCCCACTGGTTCGCGGCTGCCACGTAGAGCTGGTTCTCGATCGCCCTGGCCCTGATCAGGATCTCCCAGTGATCCTTTCCGGTGAAGAGCGTGAAAGCGGCCGGAGCCGTCACCAGCTCGGCGCCTCCGAGGGCGAGGATCCGGTACAGCTCCGGGAAGCGAAGGTCGTAGCACGTCGTCAGTCCCAACCGCCATCCCTCCGCGTCGCATACGACGATCTCCTCACCGGGCTCTTCCGTCTCGGACTCTCGATACACCTGGCCACCGATCTGGACGTCGAACATGTGGATCTTGCGGTACGCGACAACCAGATCCCCATCGGGATCGAAGACCGGACACGTGTTCGAGAGCTTGTCGTGACCGGCGCGCTCCTCGGTGAACGAGCCGCCGACGAGGGTGATGCCATGGAGCTTCGCCCAGGCGCTCATCGCCACGACCGTCTCGCCGCCGTCGAGCGGCTCGGCCGCAGCGCGTAGAACATCAGGGCCACCCCACGCGTTCCACTTCTCGGGCAGAACCACCAGGTCGGCGCCGGTCGCCGCGGCCCTCGCGACCAGAGTCTCGGCCTTGGCGATGTTGTCGGCCTTGATGCCCGATGCGTTCAGCTGAACGCAGGCGATTCGTAGGAGATCGCTCATGCCGGCAGGATAGCTCGCGCGACGCGACGTGGCGGCTGAACTCCGAACGCAGGCTGGCTCAGGCTCCTCGGTCTTTCGGCGGAGCCCGGCTTTGCCGGGCACAGCCACGGCGCGAGAAACGCGTCAAATGTGGAAGGAGGGGGCCCGTGGGGGAACCACGCGTTCCCCCGTATCGCCGCCTCTCGGCGGCGATGAGCCCTTCGCGGCCGGCTTCGCCGTCCGCTGCGCGGGTCAGCGCGCTAACGCGCGCTGACCCTTGCGATCGGGGTGCCCGGATTCGAACCGGGGACCTCGCCGACCCGAACGGCGCGCGCTACCAGGCTGCGCTACACCCCGAAGGCGGGAAGCGTACCGATTCCACGCAGCCGTCAGGGGTAAGGTCTCGTCGTGGCCGACCGCGACGAGATCATCGCCTTTGCCAACGAGTACCTGGAGCTCGCAAGCTACCCCGACTACGGACCGATGGGGCTCCAGGTTGCCGGTGCGTCCGAGGTCACGAAGATCGCCTGCGGCGTCTCGGCCTCACGTGAGCTCTTCGAGCGCGCGGAGACTGCCGGCGCCGACCTCGTCGTCGTCCACCACGGCCTGTTCTGGGATCGCGATCCCCGAGTCGTCGACGTTGCGATGCGCGCGCGCCTCGAAGCGCTGTTCAAGTCGAATGCGAATCTCGCTGCGTACCACCTCGCGCTCGATGCGCACCCGGACGTGGGCAACAACGCGCTCCTTTGCCGCATCCTTGGCATCGAGCTATTCGAGCGCTTCGCCGACGTGGGATTCGGCGGTGCGCTTGCCCGACCCGCGAAGATCGGCGACGTTTCGGGGTTGATCGAGCGAGAGCTTGGCCGGCCGCCACTCGTATTCGCGGAGGGGCCCGAAACGATCAAAAGCATCGCGGTTTGCTCGGGCGGCGCCGCCAAGCTCCTCGCCGACGCCGCCGCGGCCGGGTACGACTGCTACGTGACGGGCGAGCCGTCGGAGCCGTCCATGATGACTGCCAGAGAGGCCGGTATCCATTTCGTCGCGGCCGGCCACTACGCGACCGAGACGCTCGGGGTTCAGGCGCTGTCGGCATTGCTCGCCGAGCGCTTCGAGCTCGAGTGGGAGTTCATCGACCTCCCGAATCCGGTCTAGATGATTGATCGGAAATTGACCGGAAACCGTGGCGCCACCGGATGACGTCTAAGACACATCGCCTGAGCCGCCCCCGCCGGCACCACACGTTCCGATCGACCATCTAGCGAACGCTACGCCGAGGGCTTATCCTTACGGCATGGTTCGGAGTGCGGAGCGGCGGCATTGAAAGACGCCGTCGCACGTCGTAGGAGAAGGGAGCCCGCTGCTCACTCGTGACAGCGGGCTTTGTCGTTCCCAGGGGGAAAGGAGCGTCGTATGGCAAATCACCTCACGCCGGAGGAGTTGTCCGAGGAGCTCGGCATCGATAGGGCCACGGTGATCCAGCTCTGCATCGAAGAGTCGATTCCGATCTACCAGGGGAAGATCGACAAGACGCTGTTCCAGGCCCAGCTCGAAGCCGTTCGCAGCGCCCAGACGCCGGGGTAGCCTTGGGCCTACCGGGCGGCCGTCTTGCGCCGTGACGCTGGCTTCTTGGCGGGCTTTGCGGCCTCGATCGACTGCTTCAACGCCGCAACGAGGTCGATGACCGGTGCAGCGTCCGGTACAGGCTCGGGCTGCACGATCTCGTGGCCCTCTAGCTTTGACTGCAGCATCGACTTGAGCTCGGCCCGGTACTCGTTCGCATACCCGCTCGGATCGAAGTCCCCCGCGAGGCTCTCCACGAGCTGCTGCGCCATCTCGAGCTCGGGCGCTTTGATCTCGGTCTCGGCAACCGCTTCCCGGATCTCGGCGTCCGAACGGATGTCCTCCGCGTAGTAGAGCGTCTCGAGGACGAGGGCATCGTCGAGCGCGCGCACGAGACAGAGATTCTGCTTTCCCCAGAGCACGAAGGTTCCGACGGCCGCCATTCCCGTCTCCTGAAGCGCCTTCAGGAGAAGCGCATAGGGTCGCCGCCCGACCGGGTCGGCCGCAGGCGCCAGGAAGTAGCCGCGGTCGAAGTACAGCGGGTCGACCTGCGTCAGAGGAACGAAGCGGAGCAGCTCGATCTGTCGCGACCGTTTCAGCGCGACCGCCTCGAGATCGGAGTCCTCGACCGTCACGTACTGCCCCTTGGCGAACTCCCAGCCCTTGACGAGCTCGTCGGCCTCGACGTCGCGGTCGTGGAACGGGCAATAGCGCTTCTGCTTGATCGGTGTCCCGCACTCGCGGTGCAGGGTTCGAAACGAGACGTCCTGGCGCTGCTGAGCCACCGCGAGCCCAACCGGGATCGTCACGAGGCCGAAGCTGAGGGATCCGTTCCAGATCGTGCGCATCGAAAGTGCAAGCAGGGTAGCGAGCCTGGACACCTTTCCGCGTCGAACGACTCTTCCCTTCCCGCGGCCGAGCGGCTAGCGTCGTTCCCGTGAGCACGATCTGCGACCTCTGGCTTGCGGCACGCTCTGCGGAACGGCCATACCCTGCGTTTCTCTTCGAGGAGGGCGGCTCCTGGCGGGAGATCGGCTGGGAGGAAGCCGCGGTCGCGGTCGACGAGCTCGCAGCCGGATTCGCCGAGCTCGGCGTCGAATCCGGCGAGCGGGTGGCGATCCTCGCTGGCACCCGCGTCGAGTGGACATTGTGCGACCTCGCGCTGATCTCGATCGGTGCCGTCACGGTTCCGATCTACCCGACGAGCTCCGCGCTCGAGTGCGCCTACATCCTGGGCAACGCAGGAGTGCGCGCGATCGTCTGCGAGAACGCGGAGCAGTACGCCAAGATAGCGCCGCTTCGCAGCCGGCTGGACTTCCTGGACATGATCGTGACGATCGAGGGAGCCCCGGGAAGCGCCCTCGGGCTCGACGAGGTACGTGAGCGGGGCCGCAACGGCGGCGCATCCGCTGCCGCGGCCGTTGGCGAGACGCCGGGCTGTCGCCAGCGAGGGCGACGTCCTGACGATCATCTACACGTCAGGGACGACCGGGCCCCCGAAGGGCTGTGTCATCACCCACGGGAACTTCTCGTCGATGGTCGACATGGTCGGCCGCATCCCGGACTTCCTCGAGAGCGGCGACCGCGTGCTCCTCTATCTCCCCCTCGCGCACAACTTCGCCCGGTTGGTGCAATTCGCCGGGATTGGTGTCGGCTTCACCGTCGCGTTCTGCTCGGATATGGATCGAATCCCCGGGGCATTGCTCGAGGTCTCGCCGACCATCCTGCCGAGCGTGCCGCGCCTGTTCGAGAAGGTCATGGCGAGTGTGTCGGAGTCGATCGAGCAGATGTCCGGTCCGAAGCGCCGTCTCGCCGACTGGGCATTCGACGTTGGCGCGCGAGCTGCTCGTCACCGGCAGGCGGGCGAACGCGTTCCCGCTCCGCTCGCCCTTCAGCGGTCAGCTGCCGACAAGCTCGTGTTCTCGAAGATCAAGGCCCGTTTGGGGGGCAGCCTTCGCTTCGCGGTGTCGGGCGGCGCTCCCCTTGGAACCGATGTGGCGGAGTTCTTCGACGCGCTCGGGCTCCTGATTCTCGAGGGCTACGGGCTGACCGAGTGCACGTCCGCGTCACATGTCAACCGCCCCAGCCGGTACCGGTTCGGAACCGTCGGCCTGCCCGTGCCTGGTCTCGAGGCCCGGGCAGCGAACGACGGTGAGATCCTGCTCCGAGGGCCCGCGGTGTTCGCGGGCTATCACGGCGACGAGAAGGGAACGCGCGAGGTTCTCAGCGAGGACGGATGGCTTCACACCGGGGACATCGGCTCGATCGATGCAGAAGGCTTCCTGACCATCACCGACCGGAAGAAGGACGTCATCATCACCGCGGGCGGGATGAACGTCTCACCACAGAACATCGAGAACGCGCTAAGAGCCTCACGCTACGTTGCCCAGGCGCTCGTCATCGGCGATCGCCGACCGTTCCTCACGGCGCTGGTCGCTATCGACCGGGACGAGGCGGCAAAGGTCGCTCACTCAGCTGACGACATCAGCGCCCTGGTCGAGAAGGCCGTCGCGGAGGTCAACAGCGATCTCGCCCGACCCGAGCAGATCAAGCGCTTCTCGATCGTGCCGAGAGACTTCCTGCCCGAAGAGGGAGAGGTCACGCCGACGCTGAAGCTTCGTCGCCATGTTTGCGAGGAGCACTTCGCGGCGGAGATCGCCGCCATGTACGCGAACGACGCGTAACGGCCGTCGATTCTGGTACCTTGCGCGGCCCGTGCGCTCGCGACGCATCCTCGCCGGGGCGCTCGCCTCGTGGCTCGTGCTCACGGGCGCGGCGACCGCTACACCGGCGAAGGAACCTCTCGACCAAAGGCTGGCTCGCGCCCTGAATGTCCCCGGCGTCGTAGCGTCACGAACGGGCGCTGTGGCGATCGATCTCGTGAACGACCGAACGGTGTTCGTGCGGAACCCGGCCGTGCCGTTCCAGCCGGCGTCGAACGAGAAGCTCACCGTTGCGCTCACCGCGCTCGACGAGCTCGGTCTGGGGTTCCGGATCCGGACGCTCGTCCTCGGCAAGGGCGTCCAGGTCGGACGCAAGTGGGATGGAGACCTCGTCCTGAAGGGCCGCGGGGATCCAACTCTGCGCGCGGGCGACCTCGCCGCACTCGCAGCGAAGGTTCACGAGCTGGGCATCCGAAGAGTCTCCGGTCGTGTGATCGGTGACGAATCGTTCTTCGACGCCCGCCGTACCGCGCCGGGCTGGAAGAGATCCTTCTACAAGGTCGAGTGTCCCCCGCTGTCCGCGCTCGTCGTGGATCGTGCGTGGCTCGACGGCAGGACATCGGACCTTCCCGCCCTGAGCGCGGCGATCGCCTTCAAGCGCGCGCTCGAACGAGCCGGCGTCCGGGTATCGAAAAAGGCCGCGACCGGAGTCGCGGGGGCGGCAGCAACTGAGCTGGCGCACGTCGAGTCGCCGCCGGTCCGTCGGCTCGTGAAGGAGATGAACACGGAGAGTGACAACTTCATCGCCGAGATGTTGCTGAAGCAACTCGGTGCCCGGGAGTTCGGCCGTGGCACGACGGCTGCGGGCGCGAAAGCCGTACGACGAGAGCTCGCGCAGCGCGAGCTTCCGCTTGGTGGTGTGCGGATCGTCGACGGGTCGGGACTTTCGCGCGCAGATCGTGTGACAGCGCAGATGCTCTCCGCGCTCCTCGTCTCTGCCCGGAACGACGCTGGCATCGCCGAGGCGTTCGTCGGCTCGCTTGCAGTTGCCGGAATCAGTGGCACCCTCGAGGATCGGTTGACGGTTCCGCCCGCACGAGGGCATGTCAGGGCGAAGACAGGAACGACGAACGCGGCCTCGGCCCTCTCCGGCTACGCCGGCAGCAGGTACGTGTTTTCGCTGGTCATGAACGGCAACCCCGTCGCCGTGGATGCCGCGAGGAGGGCCCAGGACAGGTTCGCCCGGCTACTCGCCGGCCAGTAATCGCTCGAATGCGGCTTCGTCGAGGAGCTCGACGCCGACCTGCTGCGCCTTCGTCAGCTTCGAGCTCCCGGGCTCCTCGCCAACCACGAGCCCCGCGGTCTTCTTCGACACGGAGTCCGTCACCCGCGCTCCAAGCGCCTCCAGCGCCGCCCTGGCTTCGTCGCGTGAACGCCCTTCGAGCGTGCCCGTGATGACGTAGCTCTTTCCGGTCAGTGGGCCTTCAGGAGGGCGATCCTCGGGATCCAGCTCGAAGCGAAGGCCTAGCTCCCGCAGCTCCTGCACGAGAGCCCTGTTCTCGTCGTCCGCGAACCACTCGGCCACGAGCTCCGCACGCTCCGGACCGATGCCCTCGATCTGCTGGATCTCCTCCTGCGATGCCGCCATGAGCCTGTCGACCGTGCCGAAGTGGCGGGCCAGGCTCTGGGCGACCACCCAGCCGACTTTGGAGATGTTCAGACCGAACAGGATCCGGTTGAACGGCTGCGCCTTCGACCGCTCGATCGCCTCGATCGTCTTGCCGGCCGAGATCTCACCGTAGCCGTCGAGCACGGCGAGTTGCTCGGCCGTCAGTCGATAGAGATCGGGCATCGACCGGAGATGACCCTCGGCCCACAGCCGCCTGACGAACTGCTCACCAACGCCCTCGATGTCCATCGCCGGGCCGACCCAGTGAATCAGCGTCTCGAGGCCGCGGGACGGGCAGGACCGGTTCGGACATCGATGCATCGCCTCGCCCTCCGCCTTGACGACGGCGACGCCGCACAGGGGGCAGTGGGTCGGCATCCTCCAGGGAACGGTTCCCGGCTCGTGCGGCAGCACCGGTCCGACAACCTGCGGGATCACATCGCCGGCGCGCTGCACGATGACGACATCGCCCTCCCTGATGTCCTTACGGTTGATGTCCTCTTCGTTGTGAAGCGTCGCGGTCGAAACGGTCACACCACCGACCTCGACCGGCTCGAGCTGCGCCCACGGATTGAGCGCACCGGTCCGGCCCACACGCACGTGGATCGCGGCGAGCCTCGTCTGGGCAGTCATCGGGGCCCACTTGAACGCGCGTGCCCAGCGAGGCCGCTCGTGCAACGCACCAAGGCGCTCCTGCTGCTCGAAGGAGTCGACCTTGATCACGATCCCGTCGATCTCGTAGTCGAGCTCGATCCGCCGCTTCTCCCACTCTGCGCACACGCGCGCGACCGATTCGATCGACGTGTGCCGTTCGGCGAAAGGGTTGGTGCGAAAACCATGCTCGCGCAGCCACTCGAGTGCCTCCCAGTGACCGGCAACGGGCACCCCCTCGCGGAACCCGAACCCATAGATCCAGATCGAGAGTGAGCGCGATGCAGTGACGTTGGGATCGAGCTGTCGAAGTGAGCCTGCCGCGGCGTTCCTGGGATTCGGAGCCATCTTCTTGCCCTCGGCGACCAGTTGCTCGTTGACCCGGCGGAACGTCGTGAGCTGGAAGTAGACCTCTCCACGAACCTCCGCCGCCGCCGGCGGCGCACCGCTTTCCTCGCGCATCCGAAGCGGGATAGCGTCGATCGTCCGCAGATTCGGCGTGATGTCCTCCCCCCGGAAGCCGTCGCCGCGCGTGGCTCCGCGAACGAAGGTGCCGCTCTCGTATACGAGCGAAACCGCGGAACCGTCGATCTTCGGCTCGGTGACGTAGGACACCGGTTCGTCCGAATCGAGGCGCTTGCGGACGTCGTCCGCCCACTTCGAGAGCGCTTCGTCGGTCGTGACCTTGTCGAGCGAGCCCATCGGCGTGAGGTGCTCGACCTTCGTGAACCGATCGGAGGGTGGGGCGCCCACTCGCGAGGTGGGCGAGTCTGGAGCCCGTAGCTCCGGATGCTCCTCCTCGAGCTCCACGAGCTCGTCGTAGAGCCGGTCGTACTCGGCGTCGGTGATCTCCGGATCGTCCAGGACGTGATAGCGGTACAGATGGTGCTCGAGCAGCGCGCGAAGCTCTCCGGCCCGCGCGCCGGGGTCGTTGCTAGAGGACATCGAGCAGCTCCTGGGGCCGCGCAAGCAGGACGTCGGGCTGCTCGGCCGCTAGCCGCTCCGGACTATGGATTCTGCCCCAGCCGGCGGCCACGGAAGCCATCCCTGCCGCCTTCGCCGCCTGGATGTCGAACGGTGAGTCGCCGACATAGACCGCCGCTTCCACCTCTCCGGCAAGTTGTGTGAGCGCGACAAGGAGCGGCTCGGGATCGGGCTTGTGACGTCGGGTGTCGTCGCCGGTCACGATGGCGCCGAAGTACTGGCGCATGGGAATCACCTCGAACGTCACGTCGACGGTTGGACGGCTCTTCACGGTGACGAGACCGAGCGCGCGTCCTTCGGCAGAGAGACGCTGGAGCACGTGGTCGATCCCCGAGAACGCGGCGACGCCCCTGTAGATGCCCATGTTGTGCTCGCGGTAGACCCGAGTCAGCTCGTCGGCGCGATCGACATCGAACTCCTCCATCTGTGCCTGGATCCCGTGCCCACCAACCTTCGCCATCAGGACGTCGTCGGGGATAACACGGTCGAGCACGGTCCGGGTGGCGTACTGGAAAGACGCAAGAATCAGATCGCCCGAGTCGATGAGTGTTCCGTCCAGGTCGAAGAGAACGGTCCTGAATCGCATCGGGCCCGATGCTACCCGCGGGCTCAGTCTCGGTAGCTCACGTGCTCGAGGTAGAGACCCCAAGGCGGAGCCGTCCGGCCAGCCTCCCATCGTGGGCGCCCGCCGAGAAGCCGGGCGATGCTTTCGGGCTCCGTCTCGAGCATCGTCCCGACAAGCGTGCGAACCATGTGACGGAGAAAGCTGTCCGCCGTGATCGTGAACGACAGGACATCGCCCTCGCGGCTCCACGCGCAGGCTCGGACACTGCGGACGAAGGCATCGTGCTGGCTCTCGGTAGGTGTGAACGCGCGAAAGTCATGCTCGCCGAGCACGAGTCGCGCAGACTCGCCGACCATCTCCTCGTCGAGCGCGCGGGGGTACCACAACGACCGCCCGTGCTCGAAGGGCGAGGGCGTCCGGCGGCGCCAGATCCGATACCGGTAGCTTCGCGAACGAGCGGAGTAGCGCGCATGGAACCCGTCGTCCATTGCATCGGCGGCCGTCACACGAACGTCTTCTGGAAGTACGGCGTTGAGAGCCTCCGCCAGTCGCACCACCGGAGGCCCGCCGTCGACGCGCACGCTCGCGACCTGTCCAAGAGCGTGGACGCCTGCGTCGGTCCTCCCGGCGACGGCGAGACTCGTCCAGCTCGGGAACGTCGAGTCGAGCGCGCTCCGAACCACGTGCTCGACCGTTCGCCGACCGGGCTGAGCCGCCCAGCCGGAAAAATCCGTTCCGTCGTATTCGAGCGAGATCCTGAGATTCACGACACCCGACGGCTGTGCGAGGCCGTCAGCTCGACAACGCCACTCCGGCCGGGGGAGCGACCGTTACGACGCGGCCTGCGCGACGCGCTGATCGCGAGCGCCGGCTCGTGCCGCGGCCCGCTCCTTCGGCTGGAAGTCGACCAGCTCCAGGTAGACCATCGGCGCAGCATCGCCCTGCCGCGGGCCGATCTTCACGATTCGGGTATAGCCGCCGGGGCGATCTGCGAATCGCGGAGCAACCTCGGCGAATAGTTTGTGCGCGATCGGCTTCGACCTGAGAAATGCGACAGCCTGGCGATGCGCCGACACGTCGCCTCGCTTTCCGAGCGTGATCATCTGCTCGACGACCGGGCGCACCTCTTTCGCCTTCGCCTCGGTCGTCTGGATCCGACCGTGCTCGATCAGAGCAGAGGCGAGGTTGGCGTACAGCGCCTTTCGGTGGGCCGAGTCGCGGCCCAGCTTTCTGCCGGTCTTGTGGTGACGCATCGGGAGGCCTAGTCCTCCCGAAGCGTCAGACCGTGGGCGGCGAGAGTCTCCTTGACTTCCTCGATCGACTTCTTGCCGAAGTTCGGAATCGCAGCGAGCTCCGTCTCGGTCTTCGAGACGAGATCACCAATGGTCTCGATGCCGACGCGCTTGAGGCAGTTGTAGCTCCGCACGCCCAACTCGAGCTCCTCGATCGGGAAGTTCTCCATGCCACGCGCCTGCGGGATCTCCGCCTCGACCTCGCCCACGGCTTCGCCGAAGCCCTCGATCTTCTCGAGGTCGGTGAAGATCGCGAGCTGGCGAATGAGAATCTCGGCGGCCTGCGCTACGGCGTCCTTCGGGTCGATCGAGCCGTCCGTCGTGACGTCGAGGGCGAGCTTGTCGTAGTCGGTGCGCTGTCCCACACGCGCAGCCTCGACCTCGTACGACACGCGCCGTACGGGCGAGAAGATCGAGTCGACCGGGATGACGCCGATCGTGTGCTCGGGCCCGCGATTCAACTCTGCCGGGACATAGCCCCGGCCACGGCCGATCGTCAGCGTCATCTCGAGGCGACCCTTGTCGGCGAGATTCGCGATCTCGAGCTCCGGATTGAGGATCTCGAGATCGGCGGGTGCCTCGATATCGGCCGCCGTCACCGGGCCTGGGCCCTTCTTCTCGAGCCGAACCTCGATCTCGGGCGACTCGCCGTAGAGGCGGCAGATCAGGCTCTTCAAGCTGAGGATGATGTCGATCACATCCTCCCTTACACCGGGGAGGGTCGTGAACTCGTGCGCGATGCCCTCGATCTTCACCGACGTGACAGCGGCACCCTCGAGGGACGAGAGAAGAACACGCCGTAGCGAGTTCCCGAAGGTGTAACCGAAGCCACGGTCGAGCGGTTCAATGACGAATCGTCCGCGCTGCTCGTCGATCTCCTCGCGCGTGATCCGCGGCACCTGGAATTCCATGAGGCTCGTTCGTGTGGACAAGACGCTCCCTTTACTCGTGTCTCGACGTGCTACTTGTTGTACAGCTCGACGATGAGCTGCTCTTGCACCGGGGCGTCGATCTCGTCACGCTCCGGTGCCTTCAGAATCTTTCCGGTGAGGTTGTCGTGATCGGCCTGTATCCAGGCCGGAACCGACGCAGTCAGATCCGTCGCGTCGCGAACCACCTGCTCGACCGGGCTCCCTGCCTTCAGGGACACGACAGCTCCCGGGCGCACTTGATAGCTCGGGATGTTCACCCGGCGCCCGTTGACCTGGAAGTGCCCGTGACGTATGAGCTGGCGCGCCTGAGAACGTGACGACGCGAACCCGAGCCGGTAGACGACGTTGTCGAGGCGCAGCTCGAGCATCCGCAGAAGCTCGTCACCCGTGACTCCGGACTGGCGCGAGGCCTTGTCGTAGTAGTTGCGGAACTGCTTCTCGAGGATCCCGTAGTACCGGCGCGCCTTCTGCTTCTCACGAAGCTGCAGCAGATACTCGGACTGCTTGATGCGACCCCGTCCATGCTCGCCCGGCGGATAGCTGCGCCGCTCGATCGCGCACTTCTCGGTCAGGCAGCGCTCTCCCTTGAGGAAGAGCTTGATGCCCTCGCGACGGCATTGCTTGCACTTCGGGCTCGTGTCGCGGGCCATCCCTATACCCTCCGACGCTTCTTCGGGCGAACGCCGTTGTGTGCCTGCGGCGTCACATCCTTGACACCGAGAATCTCGAGCCCGGCTGCCTGCAGGGAGCGGATCGCGGTCTCGCGGCCCGAGCCGGGCCCCTTGACGAAGACCTCGACCTTCTGGAGACCGTGCTCCATTCCCTTCCGCGCACACGAGTCGGCCGTGACCTGCGCGGCAAAGGGGGTCGATTTGCGCGAGCCCTTGAATCCGGCAGACCCGGCGCTCTCCCAGCAGATCACTCCCCCATCCTTGTCGGTGAGGGTGACGATCGTGTTGTTGAACGATGTCTTGATGTGCGCCTGGCCGATCGCGATGTTCTTCTTGACGCGCCGGCGACTGCGAGTCCGTGTTGCCTGACGGCGGGGAGGAGCCAATCGAGTCCTTTCTACTTTCTCGTACTACTTCTTCTTGCCGCGCCCGACGGTCTTCTTCGGACCCTTGCGCGTGCGGCCGTTCGTCTTTGTCCGCTGCCCATTGACAGGAAGTCCACGGCGGTGGCGCACGCCGCGGTAGCACCCGATCTCCATCAGGCGCTTGATCGCCTGCGACCGCTCGCGCCGAAGGTCGCCCTCGACCTCGAGGTTCGTGTCGATATAGGTTCGAAGCTTCGTGATCTCCTCATCAGTGAGATCGCGCACCTTCTCGTCGGGGGAGAGGTCGAGGTCGAGGCACACCTTGTGTGCGGTTCCCTGACCGATGCCGTAGATGTACGTGAGAGCGATCTCGAGCCGCTTCTCGCGCGGAAGATTGACGCCTGCAATACGTGCCACGCTTCGTTCCCCTTATCCCTGTCGCTGCTTGTGTCGTGGATTGGAGCAGATGACAAGCGTCTTCCCATGCCGCTTGATGATGCGACAGCGCTCGCACATCGGTTTTACAGACGCTCGTACCTTCATCCGATCCTCTCCGCCGGGGCCAGTACCTGCTTCGGCCTCGCTTCTGCTTCCACTACTGTCACGACCTCACCAAAACCGCGCTCTGCGAGCGCGGCTCCGACCTTCAGAAGACACGGCTCGACGGCGACCGAGCCGCGGCCGCTCATCGTAGCACAGACCGGGCAGACCGACCCTCCGCCAGCCGCTCGGACGCCGTCAGGATGAGCGGTCCGTCACCCGTGATCGCGACCGTGTGCTCGAAATGGGCCGACAGGGAACCGTCGGCTGTCGTGATCGACCACCCGTCGTCCTCGAGCACGACCTCCGGACCGCCAGCGTTGATCATCGGCTCGATCGCGAGGGTCATCCCCTCCGTGAGGTCGGGGCCGCGGCCTGGATCACCGTAGTTCGGGATCTGCGGCTCCTCGTGCATCGAGCGCCCCACGCCATGCCCGACGAGCGTTCGGATCACCGAGAATCCGGCGTTCTCGGTCGTACGCTGGACGGCGACCGAGATGTCGCCGATGTGATTGCCGAGCCGCGCCTCGCCGATTGCAGCGTCGAGCGACGCCTGACACGTGTCGAGCAGACGGTGGGCTTCCGGCTCGATCTCACCGACAGCGAACGTGTACGCGCTGTCGGCGACGAACCCGTCGAGGGTAACGCCGACGTCGACCGAGATCACGTCGCCCTCGTCCAGCAGATACGGCCCCGGGATCCCGTGCACGACCATCGAGTTCGGAGACGCACAGATCGATGCGGGAAAGCCGCGATACCCCTTGAAGGTCGGCACGCCGCCGCGGGAACGGATGCGCTCCTCGGCAACGCGGTCGAGATCTGCCGTAGTGACGCCGGGCCTCACGGTGTCGGCCATCAGCTCGAGGACCTCCGCCACGACCCGTCCTGCGCGAGCCATCGTCTGGATCTCGTTCTTCGACTTGCGAATGATCACGTTCTCGCCTCGATCTCGCTTATGACGTCCTCGATCTGGCGGTAGACCTCACCAACGGGGCCGCTGGCATCGATGCCGACGAGGATTCCCTGTGCCAGGTAGTACGCGACCAGGGGCTCCGTCTGCGCTCGGTAGACCTCGAGACGGCGTTTCGCAACCTCCGAGGTGTCGTCGCTCCGTCCCTCTTCCGCTGCCCGCCCGAGGATCCTTCGGATGGCTTCCTGCTCGCCGAGCTGGAACTCGAGAACCGCCGCGAGCTTCCGCCCGATCTCGTCCAGCATCGCGTCGAGTGCCTCGGCCTGCGGGATCGTGCGCGGGAACCCATCGAGGATGAAGCCCGCGTCCGTGTCTCCCTGCGACAGCCGCTCGCGGATGAGGGCGACGATCAATTCATCGGGGACGAGCTCCCCGGAGTCGAGAATCGGCTTGACCCGGTTCCCGAGCTCTGTTCCCGAGGCAACTGCCGCCCGAAGCATGTCGCCGGTGGCGATCTGGGGAACGCCGTACGCCGTCGCGATGCGCTTCGCCTGGGTGCCCTTTCCAGCTCCGGGCGCGCCGAGGAGCAGAAGATCGAGCGGCACGGGCGCTACTTCAGGAAGCCTTCGTAGTGGCGCATCATCATCTGCGACTCCATCTGTCGCATCGTGTCGAGCGCCACACCCACGACGATCAGGATCGAGGTTCCGCCGAGCGCAGCGGACGTCGAGTTCGAGAATCCCGCGTAGCGGATGACGAGGGTCGGCAGCATCGCGATGAGTGCAAGCCAGAGTGCACCCGGCAACGTCAGACGGGACAGCACGCGGTCGAGGTATTGCGCGGTCGGTGGCCCGGGTCTGATCCCGGGGATGTAGCCCCCGTGCTTGCGCAAGTTGTCGGCCTGGTCAACGGGGTTGAACTGGACGGCGGTGTAGAAATAGGTGAACACGACGATCAGGAACGCCTGGATGATCAGGTACGTCCAGCTGCTCGGCGTGAAGTGGTCGTTGACGAAGGTCTGGGTCGTCGGGAAGAACTGCGCGACCGTCGGCGGGAAGGCGAGGATCGCCGCGGCGAAGATGATCGGGATGACGCCGGCCATGTTGACCCGAAGCGGCATGTACGTCGAGCCACCACTCGTCATACGGCGACCGACCATCCGTTTTGCGTACTGAATGGGTATCCGGCGCTGCCCCTCCTGCACGAAGACGACCGCGACGATGACAGCGAGGGCGAGGATCGGGAAGATCAGCCGCTCGGTTGCGCCGCCGTTGTACCAGGCGCGAAGACCTGCCGGAAGCCCCGAAAGGATCGACGCGAAGATGATGATCGAGATGCCGTTCCCGATGCCCCGCTTCGTGATCAGCTCACCCATCCACATGAGGAGCACGGTGCCCGCAGTGAGCGACACGACGATGAGCACGATCCGGCCCGCATTCAGTGGCAGCGCGCCCTGACGATTGAAGAGGTACGAGTACCCGAGCGCCTGAAGCGCAGCGAGGACGACCGTCAGGTACCGCGTGTACTGGTTGATCTTTGCGTATCCAGCCTCGCCCTCCTTCTGGAGTTGCTCGAGGCGCGGCACGACGACGGTCATCAACTGCAGGATGATCGAGGCCGTCACGTAGGGCATGATCCCGAGGGCGAATACCGCGAACTGGGAGAGCGCTCCACCCGAGAAGATGTTGAGGAGGCCGAGGATCGTGCCGCCCTGCTGGTTCAGGTAGTCCTCGACCTTCGCCGGATCGACACCCGGGACAGGAATCCAGCTTCCGAGCCGATACAGCGCGAGGATGAGCGCGGTGAAGAGGAGGCGGTTCCGAAGCTCGGGAACCCTCCAGGCGTTGGTCAGCCAGGAGAACATCTACTCGTCCGAGGCCTCGCCGGGCTCCTCGGGGGTTTCGGTCTCATCCGCCGCCTCCGGTTCTGGCGCATCCTCGACATCGACCGACGGCTTCGGTGAACGCACCTTCTTGGGCTTCTTCTCGACAGGCTCGCGCAACGCGGTTGCAGACCCACCAGCAGCCTCGATCTTCTCCCGGGCGGACTTCGAGAAGCGGTGCGCGGTGACGGAGAGCTTCTTCGTGAGATCGCCGTCGCCGAGGATCTTCACGTCGATCTTCGTGCTCCGCACGAGGCCCTTCTCGGCGAGCGCCTCCGGCGTGACCTCGGCACCGGCATCGAAGACTCGCTCGAGATCTCGAACGTTGAGGCTCTGCGTGACGGTGCGGTGAGGCCCGATCGGCATCGCATCCTTGGACGTGTTCCCGCGCTTCTTTGCGAGCCGCATGTAGATCGGCATCTGACCGCCTTCGAACCCCGCCCGCATCTTGTGCGAGCCGGCGCGAGACTTCTGACCCTTGATGCCGCGCCCCGAGTAACGGCCCTTGCCCGAGCCGAGCCCGCGACCGACACGCTTGCGCGCCTTCCGCTCCTGGGCGGGCTTGAGCGTTGAGAGAGAGAGCTTCTCGGCCATGAGGCTAGACCTCCTCG
The DNA here is from genome assembly GCA_963710975.1 of uncultured Thermoleophilia bacterium. Taxonomy (GTDB): domain Bacteria; phylum Actinomycetota; class Thermoleophilia; order Gaiellales; family Gaiellaceae; genus JBBQXH01. The sequence goes on from CAVQCG010000005.1 coordinate 741,203, forward strand.
ACGCGTACGAGGTGGCGAACCTTCCGGAGCATACCGGCCACCTGCGGCGACTCGTCGCGCTCGACGCTCCGGCCGATCTTGCCGAGACCAAGCGCCCGAAGCGTGCCACGATGGCGCTCGGTCTGGCCGATCTGGCTACGAACCTGGGTGATCTTCAGCGTCTTCGTCATCTGGCTTCCGGATGAAGAGAACCTCGTGGATGGCCTTGCCGCGAATCCGCGCGACGTCCTCGGGCCGCTTCAGGCGCTGGAGTGCGTTTACCGTCGCCTTCAGCATGTTGATCGGATTGGTCGTTCCCAGGCTCTTGGCAAGGATGTCGCGGATACCCGCGAGCTCGAGCACGGCACGGACGCCGCCGCCCGCGATGACACCGGTTCCCGGACTTGCCGGCCGGAGAAGCACGCGCGCGGCGTCGAACTGGCCGAGCACCTCATGGGTGATCGTCTGGCCGTGCTTGGGAACGGAGAAAAGGTTCTTCTTCGCGTCGTCCACGGCCTTCGAGATGGCCAGCGGGACTTCGCGTGCCTTCCCGTAGCCGACGCCGACACGGTCTACCTCATCGCCGATCACGACAAGAGCGGTGAACGAGAATCGCCGGCCGCCCTTGACGACCTTGGCGACGCGATTGATCTCGACCACGCGCTCCTTGAGCTCACGGTCTCCTGCTACGTCGACTGCCGTCAAAACTTCAAACCTCCCTCTCGAGCGCCGTCGGCCAGTGCCTTCACGCGCCCGTGGTACAGAAAGCCACCGCGATCGAAGACAACGTCCTCGATGCCCGCGGCCTTGGCACTCTCGGCCAGGCGCTTACCCACTTCGCCGGCCTGCTCGGTCTTGGTTCCCTTGAAGCCGCCTCTCAGCGCGAGCCAGCTCGCGGACGCGAGTGTGCGTCCGGCGTCGTCGTCGACCAGCTGGGCAAAGATGCCCCGGTTGGAACGAAACACGACCAGACGCGGCCGAGCTGCCGTCCCCACCACCTTCTTCCGCACCCGGCGATGCCGGCGCGATCGCAGCTCGTATCTCGTCATCGTCGCCATCGGCTCTACGCTCTCTTCCCGACCTTGCGGCGTACGTACTCACCCGAGTAACGAACACCCTTGCCCTTGTACGGCTCCGGGGGTCTGACAGCCCGGATCTCGGCTGCGACCTGACCGACCCGTTGCTTGTCGATGCCCTTCACGATCACCTGGGTCGGCTGGGGAACCTCGAAGCTGATCCCCTCGGGGGCGGGATAGGGCACCGAATGCGAGTACCCGAGCGCGAGCTCAAGGTCATTCCCCTTCATCTGCGCGCGATAGCCCACTCCCTGAATCTCGAGCCGCTTCTCGAAGCCCTTCGTGACTCCCTCGACCATGTTTGCGACAAGCGTCCTGGTCAACCCGTGGAGCGCGCGGTCGGGCCCGCGGTCCGTCGGGCGGGTCACGAGCACCTCGCCGTCCTTCTGCTCGATGGACATGCGCTGCGGCACTGTCTGCGACAGCTGGCCGAGCGGACCCTTGACCGTCACGCGGCCCGGCGCAACCGACACGTCGACCCCTCCGGGAACTGGAATTGGCTTACGACCGATTCGGCTCATTGTTCTCTCATCCCGCTACCAAACGAAGCAGATGACTTCCCCGCCGACACCAAGCTCCTGCGCCTGACGGCTCGTCACGACACCTCGGGACGTCGACAGGATCGCCGTCCCCATTCCGCCGAGAACGCGCGGAAGTCGTTCCTTCCGAGCGTAGATGCGGCGGCCGGGCTTCGAGATCCGCTTGAGGTCTGTGATGACCCGCTCGCGGTTCCGCCCGAACTTCAGCTCGACGACCAGGGTATCGAAGCTCTCGCCCCGCTTGACGGAGTAGTCCTTGATGTAGCCCTCGTCGCGCAGAAGACGGGCGATCTCCACCTTGAGGCGCGACGACGGCATCTCGGCGCTCTCGTGCAGGGCACGGTTCGCGTTGCGGATGCGCGTGAGCATGTCGGCGACCGGATCGGTCAGCATGATCGACCTCCTCTCACCACGAGCTCTTCGTCATTCCTGGGATCACGCCGGCATGCGCGAGCTCGCGCAAGCAGATCCGGCAGAGCCCGAACTTCTTGTAGACGGCGCGCGGTCGCCCGCAGCGGTTGCAGCGGGAGTATTCGCGCGTCGGGTACTTCTTCGGCCGGGCGGCCTTGACGACCAGGCTCTTCTTGGCCATGCCTCTGCGTCTCCTATTCCGATCGGAACGGAAGGCCGAGCTCGCGCAGGAGCGCGTGCGCCTCCCCGTCCGTCCTCGCGGTGGTCGTAATGGCGACGTCGAGTCCGCGAACCGCGTCCACGTCGTCGTAGTTGATCTCGGGGAAGATGATCTGCTCACGGATCCCGAGCGAGTAGTTGCCGCGGCCGTCGAAGCTCCTCGGCGAGAGCCCGCGGAAGTCGCGGATGCGGGGAAGCGCGATCGAGACAAGACGATCGAGGAACTCGTACATGCGCGCGCCACGAAGCGTCACGCGCGCGCCGATCGGCATCCCCTCTCGCAACTTGAACGCGGCGATCGACTTGCGCGCCTTCCGGATCTGGGCTCGTTGACCGGTGATCAGGGTCAGCTGCTCGGCGGCGTTCTCGAGCGCCTTCGCGTTCGTCTTGGCCTCGCCGACGCCCATGTTGACCGTGATCTTCTCGATGCGCGGAACCTCCATGATCGAGGACAGCTCGAGCTCGTCCTGGAGCGTCGCGCGGATCTCATCCACGTAGCGGTCTTTCAGGCGGGGCGAGTACCCGTTCCCAGCGCTCACTGGTCCACCTCCTGATGGCAGTCGGCCCGCTTGCACACCCGGATCTTGACCAGGCCGCCCTTCGCTTCCTTGAACTCGTATCCAACGCGGGTAGCGCGGTTGCACGCCGGGCAGACGAGCATCACGTTCGAGACGGGAAGCGGGTTTGCAACGTCGAACACGCCGCCCGGCTGAACCTGGGTCTGTCCCATCCGGCTTGGATTCTTCATCGGCCGCGGCCGGCGGTGGCGCTTGGCGAGGTTCAGGTTCTCGACGATCACACGCTGCTCTCTCGGGAGCGCTTCGAGGATACGGCCCTGCTTGCCCCTGTCCTTCCCGGAGATGACCTGGACAAGATCGCCCTTCTTCAACTTCAACGCGCTCATGTCAGAGCACCTCCGGAGCCAGGCTGACGATCTTCATGAAGTTCTTCTCCCGCAGCTCGCGCGCTACAGGGCCAAAGATCCTGGTGCCACGCGGATTCATCTGATTGTCGATGATCACCGCCGCGTTCTCGTCGAATGCGATCGAGGTTCCGTCGTTCCGCGAGAACGGCTTCTTGGTCCTCACCACGACTGCCCGGACGACATCGCCTTTCTTGACGGCGCCCTGCGGCGTCGCGACCTTCACGGTGCCGACGATGATGTCGCCGACCCGTGCGTAGCGCCGCTTGGACCCGCCGAGGACGCGGATGCAGAGGAGCTCACGCGCGCCGGTGTTGTCGGCGACGCGAAGACGAGACTCCTGCTGGATCACTGTGCGACCTCGAGGATCTCGGCGAGTCTCCAGGTCTTGGTCTTCGAGATCGGTCGCGTCTCGACGATGCGGACGACATCCCCGACCTGTGCCGCGTTCTGCTCGTCATGCGCGTGGAACTTCGTCGAGCGACGCACGATCTTCTTGTAGGCCGGGTGCGGCCGGACAGTGTCGACCCGGACGACGACAGTCTTGTCCATGGCACTCGACACGACGACACCACGTCTCTCTTTCACCTTGCCGCGTTCGGAATCGGGGCGGGGAAGACGAACGATCGGCTTTCGCTCTCGATCGGTCGCCGGAGCCTTCTTCACCTTTGCTTCTTGCGCTGCGGCGGGCTTCTTCGGGGCAGGAGCCTTCTTCGCAGCCGGCTTCCGCGGCTTCTTGGCCACGGGCTTCTCGGCGACGGGCTCCTCGACGGGTGCCTCCTCGACCGGGCTCTCCTCGGCCACCGGCTCCTCGCCACCGGCCTCGGCGCCTGCAGCCCCGGCCTCCTCTGCCTCCGGCTCTCTGGTCTCTTCAGACATCTACCTACTCTCCAGTCCCAGCCCGCGCTCGCCCTGGAGCGTCAGGATCCGTGCGATCTCCCGCTTCGTGTGCGACAGCCGCGCCGTGTTCTCGAGCGCACCCGTCGCATCCTGGAAGCGAAGGTTGAACAACTCTTCACGCTGCTCCGCAAGCCGCTTGCCGAGATCCTCGTCCGACAGTTCGCGAAGCTCCCTCGTCCTCACAGCTCACCTTCCCGAGTCACGAACTTCGTCTTGATCGGTAGCTTCCGGCCGGCCAGCCTCATCGCCTCCTTCGCGAGAGGCTCGGACACTCCCGAGAGCTCGAACATGACGCGACCCGGCTTGACCACGGCCACCCAGTGCTCGGGAGATCCCTTCCCGGAGCCCATACGCGTCTCGGCCGGTTTCTGACTTACCGGCTTGTCGGGGAACACGTTGATCCAGACCTTGCCGCCTCGCTTGATCTTGCGTGTCATCGCGATTCTGGCGGCCTCGATCTGGCGGTTCGTGATCCAGCCGCACTCGAGTGCCTTGAGGCCGTAGTCGCCGAAATGCACGTGCTGCTGCCCCTTGGAGAGCCCGGCCCGACGGCCACGTTGCTGCTTGCGGTACTTGGTCTTCTTGGGGAGCAGCATCAGGCGTTCTCTTCGCCCGTCGTCTCGGGCTTCTCGGGTGCCGGCTGATCTGCCGGCTGATCTGCCGGCGGCTCAGCAGGCGACTGGGATTCAGGTGCCTGACTTTCGGGCGGTCGCTGGCGTGGCCGACCCTGTCCACCGCCACGGCGGTCGCTGCGCCGTCGCTGCCGGACGGGCCCGAGCCCTTCGCGATCGGCGGGGCCACCACGGCGCCCGCTCTCGCGCGCCGCTCCCAGGCCCTCACGGGGCGTGCCACCGAGGCGGCGAGCCTGATCCTGATCTCCGAGACGACCTTGCGCGCCTGGCCGCTCGCCGATTCCTTCGTACCCGGCCGGCATGATCTCGCCCTTGTTGATCCAGACTTTGACACCGATGCGCCCGAAGGTCGTCTTCGCTTCGGCGAAGCCGTAGTCGATGTCGGCACGGAGGGTGTGGAGCGGTACGCGGCCCTCGGAATAGGTCTCCGAGCGCGACATTTCGCCACCGCCGAGCCTCCCACCGCAGGTGATCTTGACGCCCTGGGCTCCCGACCGGATCGCGGACGCAAGCGATCGCTTCATCGCGCGCCGGAAGCTGACGCGGTTCTGGAGCTGCTCCGCGACCGACTGAGCGACGAGCTTGGCGTCGAGCTCGGGACGCTTGATCTCGTTGATGTTGATGTGGACGTTCTTCTGCGTCAACGCGTGCACTTCGCGGCGAAGCGCGTCGACTTCGGCCCCCGACTTGCCGATCACGATCCCGGGCCGGGCGGTATAGATGTCGATCTTGATCCGCTGCTTGTCCTTCTCGATCAGGATGTCGGAAAGGCCGGCGTGGCTGAGCTTCCCGAGGATGTGATCGCGGATCTTCACGTCCTCCATCAGGTAGCGAGGAAAGTCCTTCGTGCCCGTGTACCAGTTCGACTTCCAGTCATGGATGATTCCGACGCGCAGCCCGCCGGGATGAACTTTCTGTCCCATCAGTCCTCCTTCTCGGCGCTCGGGCTCTCGTCTGTGGGCTCGGACGCGGGCGCCTCGGCGGGCGCCTCCTCCGCGACCGGCTCGGGCACCTCGGCAGCCTCCGGCTTCTTTCGCGGCGCACGCTTGGGTTTCTCGGGCGTCTGCGCAGCCTCGGTCGTCTCTGCCGCTGTGTCTGTCACGTCGGTCTTCTTCGCGCGGGAGCGGCGCGGCTTTGGCGCCTCCACTGTCTCGGAGGCCTCCGCGCTCGCAGCCTTCGTCCGGCGCGGGCGCGTCGCCTTCGGCGTCGTCTCGGCCGCGGCCGTCGTAGCCTCTGGAGTCTCGTTGGCGAGCGGCGACTCGATCTCAGTCGATGCAGCAGGCGCCGCTGGCTTCGCTCGACGCTGACGCTTGGGCGGCGCCTCGGCAGATGCCTTGCCACGCTTCCTCGTCGTCGTCTCGTCGGGCTCCACCGTTGCCAGGCGGATGGTGATATGGCACGTGCGCTTCTTGATCCGGCCAACACGACCGCGCGCACGTGCGCGCCAGCGCTTCAGGGTCGGACCGGACCCGACGAAGGCAGCCGAGACGTAGAGATCCTCTCCGTTGTAGTCGGGATGCGTCTCCGCGTTTGCAATCGCGGACGCGAGGACCTTCGCAACGTCTTCTGCGGCAGCCCTGGTCATGAAGGTGAGTGCGGTACGGGCCTCCGCGACGGGCATGCCTCGAATCTCGGACACGATCAACTGCGCCTTGCGCGGCGCGGCGCGAACGTACTTCGCTTGGGCACGAAACTCGGTGGGTGTCTCGACGGTCGCCACGTGCTTTATCGCTTCTTGACCTGTGTCTTGCGGTCGCCGGCGTGACCCCGGAACGTCCTGGTCGGCGCGAACTCGCCGAGCTTGTGCCCGACCATCGACTCCGTCAGGAAGACCGGGACGTGCTTGCGCCCGTCGTGGACTGCGATCGTGTGGCCGACCATCTCAGGGAAGACGGTCGATGTCCGCGACCACGTGCGAATGATCTTCTTCTCGCCAGTCTGGTTCATGACCTCGATGCGCGACATCAGCCGATCCTGTGCGAACGGGCCCTTCTTGCTGGATCTCGACACTCTCTCCCCTTCTCCTAGCGGCGCTTCTTGCCACGCCTGCGGCCGCGGACGATCAGGCGGTCCGATTCCTTGTGCTTGCGTCGCGTGCGCTTTCCGAGCGTCGGGACGCCCCACGGCGTCACGGGATGGCGCCCGCCCTTCGACTTGCCCTCGCCGCCTCCGTGCGGGTGGTCGACCGGGTTCATCGCCGAGCCGCGGACCGCCGGGCGCTTCCCGAGCCACCGGCTTCGACCGGCTTTTCCGCTCGAGATGTTCTCGTGATCGACGTTCCCGACCTGCCCGACCGTTGCCCGGCACGTGAGCGGCACCCGGCGCATCTCGCCGGAGGGCAGCCTGAGAACGGCATAGGTCTCGTCCTTTGCAACGAGCTGGATCCCGGATCCGGCACTGCGCGCAAGTTGCCCGCCGCGGCCGGGCTTCAGCTCGACGTTGTGGACGAGGGTTCCCGTCGGGACGTTCTCGAGTGGAAGCGCGTTCCCCGGCTTGATGTCGGCAGTAGGCCCGGACTCGACGCTCTGGCCGACCTGAAGGCGAGCGGGGGCGAGAATGTATGCCTTGGCGCCGTCCGCGTAGTGGAGAAGCGCGATTCGCGCCGATCGGTTGGGGTCGTACTCGATCGCAGCGACTCGCGCCGGCACGCCGTCCTTGACGCGCTTGAAATCGATGACGCGATAGCGCCGCTTGTGCCCGCCTCCCTGATGGCGCGTGGTGATACGTCCATAGGTGTTTCGGCCTCCGGTTTTCTTGAGCGGCTCCACGAGGCTCTTCTCGGGCGTCGTCTTCGTGACCTCTTCGAAGGTCGAGACGCTGCGGAAGCGGCGGCCCGGACTCGTTGGCTTGTACTTGCGAAGCGCCATTGCCTAGACCGCACCTGCCCCTTCGAAGATGTCGATCTTGTCCCCGTCGGCGAGCTGGACGATGGCCTTCTTCCAGCCGGGTCGCGTCCCGCGGTGCACCCCGCGACGCTTGGGCTTCGGCTTGACCGTCACCACGTTGACGCTCAGCACCGTGACGTCGAAGAGCTCTTCGACCGCCTGCCGTATCTGTGTCTTGTGCGCCTTCGAGTGGACCTTGAAGGAGTACTTGCTGTCTTCGATGAGGCTGTAGCTCTTCTCGGAGACGACCGGCGCGATCAACACCTGACGAGGGTCGAGGCTCACTGTGCGATCTCCTTCACGCGTGCGAGGGCTGACTCGGTCATCAGCAGCGAGCGAGCCCATACCACCGCACCGACCTCGAGGGTCGTCGGATCGAGAACGAGCACACCGTCGACATTCCGAAAGGACTTCGCAAGAACGTCCTCGTCCGGCTGTGCCACCACGACGATCGGAAGCTCCTTGCCCCACTCCGCGAGGAATGCGACCGCGCTCCTCGTCGAGGGCGACTCGGTGAACAAGCCGGACTCCATGACCGCGAGCGTCCCCAATTCGACGTGATTCGAGAGGGCCCCTCGCAGCGCAGCTTTGCGAGCCTTGCGATTGACCTTGAGATCGAACGACCGCGGTCGAGGGGGGAAGGCGACGCCGCCGCCGGTCCACTGCGGAGCCCGCGTGGTTCCAGCCCTGGCACGCCCCGTGCCCTTCTGCCTCCACGGCTTCGCACCCCCGCCGGACACCATCCCCCGGCTCTTTGCCGCCCGGGTTCCGGCGCGCGCTGCCGCAGCCTCCGCGCGCACGGTCTCGTGCACGAGTTGTGGCTTCACCTCGGCCCCGAAGACATCAGCGCCGAGCTCGACATCCTTCGTCGTCTTCCCGGCCGCATCGAGAACAGGAGCCTTCGGCATCAGCCCTCCTCCCGAATCACGACGACACCGTTCTTGGGGCCGGGTACCGCGCCCTTTACGAGCAGGAGATTCAGGTCGGTGTCGCGATCGACGACGGTCAGTCCGCGTTGGGTCACCGTTGCCGCTCCCATCCGTCCCGCCATCTTCATCCCCTTGAAGACTCGCGAAGGGTAGGCGGACGCACCCACCGAGCCGGGCTTGCGGACATTGTGCGAGCCATGCGTCATCGGGCCACGAGAAAAGTTGTGCCGCTTGATCGTGCCCTGGAACCCCTTGCCGATCGAGACGCCCGACACCTTGACCTTCTCGCCCGGCTCGAATGACTCGACCGTGACCGTCTCACCGGCTGCCAGCTGGTGCTCGCCGCGAAACTCGACAAGCCGTCGGTGCGGTGCGACGCCGTTCGCCTTCAGATGCCCCAGCTCGGGCTTCGTCAGCTTCCGGTCGCCGACCTCGTCGAAGGCAAGCTGCACGGCGTCGTACCCGTCCGTCTCGCGGGTCCGGACGATCACGACCGGGCATGGGCCGGCCTGGATCACGGTCACGGGCGTGAGCGACCCCGTGTCCTCGTCGAAGACCTGAGTCATGCCGACCTTCCTACCGATGATGCCCTTCATTCCTCGACCCTCAGAGCTTGATCTCGATGTCGACGCCGGCCGGAAGATCGAGCCGCATGAGGCTGTCGACCGTCTTGGGTGTAGGAGAGTGGATGTCAATCAGGCGCTTGTGCGTGCGCACCTCGAACGCTTCGCGCGAATCCTTGTCCTTGAACGGGCTTCGGATCACCGTGTAGACGTTCTTCTCGGTGGGCAAGGGCACGGGACCGGTCACCGTCGCGCCGGTCCGTTGCGCCGTCTCGACGATCTGACTCGCAGACCGATCGAGCTGGTTGTGGTCGTAGCCCTTGAGGCGGATGCGGATTTTCTGTTGAGCCATGCGGTTACGTGTGGGTGCCGGAGGTTCCCGACTCCTACTTGATGATGGTCGTGACGACGCCGGCGCCAACGGTGCGGCCACCCTCGCGGACGGCGAACCGGAGGCCCTGATCCATGGCGATCGGCTGGATCAGCTCGACCTCCATCTCGGTGTTGTCACCGGGCATGACCATCTCCTGCCCCTCGGGCAGCTTGATCGAGCCCGTCACGTCGGTGGTGCGGAAGTAGAACTGCGGCCGGTAGCCGTTGAAGAACGGCGTGTGCCGTCCACCCTCGTCCTTGGAGAGGACGTAGACCTCGGCCTTGAAGTGCGTGTGCGGGGTGATGGATCCTGGCTTCGCGAGCACCTGTCCGCGCTCGACGTCCTCTCGCTTGATCCCGCGCAGGAGGGCGCCGATGTTGTCGCCGGCCTGACCCTGGTCGAGAAGCTTCTGAAACATCTCGACGCCGGTGACGACGGTCTTCGTGACCTCCGGGTGGATGCCGACCATCTCGACCTCGTCGCCGACCTTGACGATGCCCTGCTCGACACGCCCGGTGACGACCGTGCCACGGCCGGTGATCGTGAAGACGTCCTCGATCGGAAGCAGGAACGGCTTGTCGATCTCGCGCACCGGCTCGGGGATGTAGGAGTCGACCGCCTCCATCAGCTCGATGATCTTCGGCGTCCACTCCGGATCGCCCTCGAGCGCCTTGAGCGCCGAGCCGGCGATCACCGGGATGTCGTCGCCAGGGAACTCGTAGCGCGACAGGAGCTCGCGAACTTCGAGCTCCACGAGCTCGAGGAGCTCGGGGTCGTCGACCATGTCCGCCTTGTTCAGGAAGACCACGATGTACGGCACGTTCACCTGCCGCGCGAGAAGCACGTGCTCGCGGGTCTGGGGCATCGGGCCGTCAGCGGCGGAGACCACGAGAATCGCGCCGTCCATCTGGGCCGCACCCGTGATCATGTTCTTGATGTAGTCCGCGTGGCCCGGGCAATCGACGTGGGCGTAGTGCCGATTCGGCGTTTCGTACTCCACGTGCGCTGCAGCGATCGTGATGCCGCGCGCCTTCTCCTCCGGTGCCTTGTCGATCTGGTCGAACGCGGTGAAGGCCGTGCCGGTGTTCTGTTCCGACAGCACCTTCGTGATCGCAGCCGTCAGGGTCGTCTTGCCGTGATCGATGTGTCCGATCGTTCCGACGTTGACGTGAGGCTTCGTCCGCTCGAACTTCTGTTTCGCCATTCCCTTCCTCCGGTCGTCTCTACGAACCCTTAGCCGCCGAAACGATCTCAGCCGCGATCGTCTGGGGCACGTCCTCATAACGGTCGAACTGCATGGTGAAAGTCGCCCGACCCTGCGTCATCGAGCGCACATCGGTCGCGTAGCCGAACATCGTCGCGAGCGGAACCCGGGCGCGAATTGCCTGCGCGTTACCCCTCGGCTCGAGCCCCTCGACCCGACCGCGGCGCGAATTCAGATCACCCATGACGTCGCCGAGGTACTCCTCGGGAGTCACGACCTCCACGGCCATCACGGGCTCCAGCAGCTTCGGGTTCGCCCGCTGCATCGCGTTCTTGAAAGCCATCGAGCCGGCGATCTTGAAGGCAATCTCGCTGGAATCGACGTCGTGGTACGAGCCCTCGACGAGCTCGACCCGAATGTCGACGACCGGGAAGCCCGCAAGCGTTCCGGCTTCCATCGCCTCCTGAATACCGAGGTCGACCGACGGAATGTACTCGCGGGGAATCTTGCCGCCCACGATCTTGTCCAGGAACTCGTAGCCGTCGCCCGGTCCGGACGGCTCCATGTTGATGACCGCATGGCCGTACTGGCCGCGACCGCCCGTCTGGCGGACGAACCTCCCCTCGATCTTGTCCACGCGCTTTCCGATCGTCTCGCGGTAGGCAACCTGCGGCCGCCCGACGTTCGCATCGACGTTGAACTCGCGCACGAGGCGGTCGACGATGATCTCGAGATGCAGTTCGCCCATGCCGGAGATCAGCGTCTGGCCCGTCTCCTCGTCGGAGCGCACCTGAAAGGTCGGATCCTCCTCGGCAAGACGCTGGAGCGCTACCGAGAGCTTGTCCTGGTCTGCCTTCGTCTTGGGCTCGATCGCAACCGAGATGACTGGATCGGGAAAGATCATCGACTCGAGCTGGATCGGCGCCGAGTCGGCCGCAAGCGTGTCACCGGTCGTCGTCTGCTTTAGGCCGACGGCGGCCACGATCTCGCCTGCGCCGATCTCCTCACGCTCCTCGCGGTGATTCGCGTGCATCTGGAGCAGACGGCCGACACGCTCCGTCTTTCCGGTCGAGACGTTCAGCACCCGGTCGCCGGACCTGATCTTGCCTGAGTAGACCCTGAAATACGTGAGTTTCCCGACGTACGGGTCGCTCATCACCTTGAACGCGAGAGCCGAGAACGGCTCGTCGTCGGCTGGTCGGCGCGACAGCTCGTTGCCGGTTCGCGGGTCGAGGCCGTGCACGGGCGGGATGTCGATCGGGCTCGGAAGGTAGTCGCAAACCGCATCGAGCAGCGGCTGCACACCCTTGTTCTTGAACGCTGATCCGCAGAGCACGGGTGTGACGGCGGTCTTGACGGTCGCGGTGCGCAGAGCCCGTCGGACCATCTCGGGCGTAACCGACCCTTCGTCCATGAGGTACGTCTCGAGCAATTCATCGTCATGCTCGGCAACCGCGTCGATCAGCTGGTGGTGGTACTCCTCGGCCTGCTCCTTCAGCTCCGCCGGGATATCACCGATGTCCAGCTTCATGCCCAGGTCGTCGTCCCAGGAAAGTGAGCGCATCTCCACCAGGTCGATGACTCCGCGGAAGTGCTCTTCACTCCCGAGTGGCAGCTGCACCGGCACCGGATGCGCACCGAGGCGATCGATCATCGACTGGACGGCGGCGAAGAAGTCGGCGCCAACCCTGTCCATCTTGTTGATGAACGCGATGCGCGGAACCTTGTAGTGATCGGCCTGACGCCAGACGGTTTCCGACTGCGGCTCGACACCTGCGACCGCGTCGAAGACTGCGACGGCTCCGTCGAGCACACGAAGGCTCCGCTCGACCTCGACGGTAAAGTCCACGTGCCCGGGCGTATCGATAATGTTGATACGAAAATCGCGCCAGGACGCCGTCGTCGCAGCAGACGTAATCGTGATCCCGCGCTCCTGCTCCTGAGCCATCCAATCCATGACGGCGGCGCCCTCGTGAACCTCACCCATCTTGTGGGTGCGCCCCGTGTAGTAGAGGATCCGCTCGGTCGTTGTGGTCTTGCCGGCGTCGATGTGCGCCATGATGCCGATATTGCGCACATGCTCCAGTCCGACGACCGCGTTCGTCTTTTCAGCCACGTTTGCCACTTACCACCTGTAGTGGGCGAAGGCCTTGTTCGCCTGCGCCATTCTGTAGAGGTCGTCCTTCCGCTTGAACGCGCCACCCTGCTGGTTCAGCGCGTCGAGAATCTCGTTTGCAAGCTTGTCCGCCATCGTCTTCTCACGCCGGTCGCGCGAGTAGTTCACGAGCCAGCGGACGGCGAGCGTCCGCGCCCGGCGCTGCGGCACCTCGATCGGCACCTGGTAGTTGGCGCCTCCGACACGACGAGAGCGAACCTCGAGGACAGGTGTGACTGTTTTCACAGCCTGCTCGAGCACCTCCGCCGGGGCGCGCCCGGACTTCTCGCCGACTCGCTCGAGCGCCGCATAGACGATCGTTTCGGCGGTCGACTTCTTGCCCTTCAGCATGACCTTGTTGATCACCTGCGTGACCAGCTTCGAGTCGTAGACCGGATCCGGATCGAGCTCACGAACCTGGATTTCTGCGCGACGAGGCATTCGTGCCGCCTAGCTCTTCTTCGCCCCGTACTTCGAGCGCGCCTGCTTGCGCTCGGAGACACCGGCCGTATCGAGCGCCGCTCGAATGACTTTGTACCGGATCCCTGGCAGATCCTTCACGCGCCCGCCCCGGATCAGAACGACGGAGTGCTCCTGCAGATTGTGCCCCTCGCCAGGAATATAGGTCGTAACCTCCATCGCATTCGTCAGGCGAACGCGGGCGACCTTGCGAAGCGCAGAATTCGGTTTCTTTGGCGTGGTCGTATACACGCGCGTACACACGCCGCGCTTCTGGGGCGCACCCCGGAGCGCGGGAGTCTTCATCTTTTCCGCCTTCGGCCGGCGGCCTTTGCGGACAAGCTGATTCACGGTCGGCACGCGATGACCTCGCTTCGTGGTACCAGGAATAGACGCAACAAAAGTCCGGCAGGGCGAACCCCGCCGAACCCGCTCGCCATGGTAGCAGCTTGCAGGCTCATGTCAACGCGCTATTGTCAGAGAGCGGTCTCTGCGCCTTCCCGGGATGCTTCTCTCCGCTGACAACCTCAGCTGGACCACGCTCGCAATCGCAATAGCCGGTGCGGGACTCGCCGTTCTGCTCCTTCTCGCACTGACCGTCTACCTCGTGCGGAGGCGACGCGACACGGACTCGATCGAAACGATCCTCAGAGAGTCGTCGACTCGGGTCGAGGCGATGCTCTCCGATCTGACGACCGCCCTCGATCAAGCACACGAGGAGACGGCTCGCTCCAAGCAGCTTTCCGAGATCGGCACGACCATCGACCTCGACGAGGTCCTCGCCAGGACCCTCGAGGCGGCGGGGGCGCTCCTCGGCGTGGATGGAGCGATGGTCTGTCTCTCCGAGGGAGACAAGGGTGGCCCTGTCGTGGCAACGGTTGGCCTCTCGACCGAGGAGGCGACGGGACAGCCGGGAGGTCTCGCGCCGGACTGGAATCGCACCCGCGCCGCTGTCATCTCGTACCTGTACCCGGATGATGGCGCGCCCGTCGATCCCATCCGAGGCAGCGTTGCGGTACCGGTGAAGGGCGAGGTCGACGACACCATCGGCACGCTCTGGGTGTTCTGGCGCAGCTCCGATCGTGATCCTGCCGAAGATCAGATCAGCCTTCTCGAGGAGCTTGCAATCCGGGCGGGCCCTGCGATCGAGAACGCGCGCCGTTTCCAGGAGGCCCGCCAGCTTGCCGACCTGGACGCTCTCACCGGGCTCCACAACTACCGGTTCTTCCACGAGACGCTGGCGCGGGAAGTCGCCCGGGCACAGCGCTACGATCGGAAGCTCGCCCTCGTCGTATTCGACATCGACGACTTCAAGGCCGTGAACGACCGGATCGGCCATCTTGCCGGAGACTCGGTGCTCGCCGAAGCGGCGGAACGGGTCCGGAGCGTCGTTCGCGGCGCCGACATCGCCTGTCGTGTCGGTGGCGATGAGTTCGCGGTGGTGCTGCCGGAGTCGACCGTCGCCGACGCCGAGAATCTCTATCGCCGCCTTCAGGCCGCTCTCAACAACTGGCGCTCGGGCGACCAGGAGCTCCGCCTCTCCGCCGGAATCGCCGATCTCGAGTCAGAGGACGACGCAGCATCGTTCTTCAAGAGGGCCGATGCCGCCCTCTATCAGGCGAAGGAACGCGGCAAGGGTCAAGCGATCGCCGCAACCGCGGAGGGCTAAGAAGCTCCAACTCAATGAAGGGTCCCGTTACGGCGTAGCGAAGTCCGTCGGCATCTGCCGTCAAGGTTCGGGAGGTGTCGATGAGGGCGAAGCCGTGGGAGGTGCCGGACGGGCTGTGGCAACGGATTGAGCCGCTGCTGCCGAAGAAGCAGCGGCGCTTCCGCTATCCGGGTCGCAAGCCGCTCGACGACCGCCGGGTGCTGCAGGGGATCTTGTTCGTGCTGCACACCGGGATCGGCTGGGAGCACCTGCCGCAGGAGCTTGGCTTCGGCTGCGGGATGACGGCGTGGCGCAGGGCTTGGCGCTTGGCAACAGGCGGGCGTCTGGGAGAAGTTGCACGCGTTGCTGCTCGCCGAGTCGCACGCTGCCGATCAGCTCGAATGGGAGCGGGCGATCGCCGACTCCAGCCACCTGCAGGCGAAAAAGGGGGCCTCAAGACAGGTTCCAGCCCGGTCGATCGCGGCCGCAGGGACAGCAAGCACCACCTGCTCGTAGACGGCGGCGGCGTGCCGCTCGCCTGGACGCTCACCGGCGGCAACCGCAACGACGTGACCCAGCTTCTCGAACTGCTCGACCGGGTGCCGCCCGTCCGTGGCCGGATCGGTCGCCCGCGCTCCAGGCCGCGGACGCTGATCGGCGACCGCGGCTACGACCATGACAAGCACCGCCGCCTCGTCTGGAAGCGTGGCGTCAAGCCGATCATCGCTCGCCGCCAGACCGAACACGGCTCTGGCCTCGGCCGCCACCGCTGGGTCGTTGAGCGCACCTTTGCGTGGCTCCACAACCACCGCCGACTGCTCATCCGCACCGACCGCCGCGACGACGTCCACGAAGCCTTCCTCACCCTCGCCTGCTGTCTCATCTGCTGGCGACGGCTGGAGACCTCGTTGAGTTGCTACGGCGACAGGCAAACAGCCGACACGGTCATGCGGCGGCGGCGTAGGCGACGTGGGATTCTTGGAAGTTGCGGCTGACGAGCGCGGGTTGGCGTCGGCGGCGACGGAGGTATGAGCGGCTGTCGGAGATCAGCTCGTCCTGGGTTGAAGGTCGAACGTTAGGCCCTGGAGTACAGAGAGGAGAGCACGATGAGCAAAGAACGTGCGGCACCTGAGACACAAGGTGTTACGGCGGAGTTACTTGCAACGGTTGACCTTGGCCCTGAGATCGAGGGCATGGCAGGGCGCCAACTTCGAATGCGTATGGTGACCATCGAGCCTGGAGGCGTCTTCGGCCCGATCCACGACCATAAAGACAGACCGGGCATCGTCTACATACTGCAAGGAACGATCACTGACCATCGAAATGGAGTCGCTACGGACTATGGGCCGGGAGTGGGCTGGCCAGAGGATAGGAACACCACTCACTGGCTTGAGAACAGAGGAACGATTCCGGCGGTGGAGATCTCGGTCGATATAGTCAGGCAAGAGTAAGGTCAGGCCCGACATCTACCTAGTAAGACCGCTCGATGCGATGGCGCACGCCGTCGGCGAATCCGCTCAAGCGCGTCTACCACCTCGTCCGGCGGGTGCGCGATCTCAGCCGTCGCACCCGCGCGCAGCAGCGGCTCGACGTTCGCGAGGTCATCGCGGATCCGCACCCGCTCGGCGTCGCGCTTGCCAAACGCGTTCGACTCTCGACGAGCCACGCGCTCGAAGATCACGTCCGCAGGAGCGCTCGACAGCACAACCGCGTCGAAGCGCGGATAGAACTTTCCCTGGTTCGAGACGCAGCCGGAGATGAACAACACTCCGTCGCCGTGTCCGTCGAGCAGCGCTTCGATCCGATCCTCCCGCCACAACTGCTCCCAACCGCCTGGGTCGGAACACGGCACTTCCTCGGAATACCCGCCGTAATCGGTGTCCATTCCACGACCCGATGTCCTCGGCGTGCAAGCTCGGCGAGAGCCGCCGACTGGCCCGTCCCAGACATCCCGGTCACCAGCACCACGGTCACGGCGCCACCGTAGCGCCTCATTCAGTTAGGAGTTCTAAGCAAGCGCCGAAGGCGCGCGCAAGCGGCCGGGCCGAAGGCCCCAGGCCGCGAAGTCCAGCCGGCAAAGCCGGCGCCCAGCAAGGCGCGAAGCACCGCGCAGCGGCCGGCCGGAAGGCCCCAGGCCGCGAAGTCCAGCCGGCAAAGCCGGCGCATCCACACGGAAGCCGCCTTCAGGTCAGGGAACTCTGAGCTACCGTCACGAGTCGAACCCGCATGACCAGACTTCTGCTCGTCCCACTTGCGGCGCTGGCTCTCGCGCTCGTCGCAGCGGCCTCGACGGCTGCCGCTCCACCCGCCAAGGTTCCTGTGTCGATCGACTACCACCTCGACGGAGCGTTGTTCATCGAGGGCTCGTACACGTACTTCCGCATCGAGAACGCCGGCGGAAGCGTCGTCCTCCGCCACCGCTTCACCGATGGCACTCGAAAGCTGGCCACCAAGCTACTGCCGGGAAAGTACGTCCTCGTCACCTACGAGCGACCGTGCGACGGGAACTGCGACTACCTCGATCCGCCGACGGCACGCTGTGAGTCGACGTTCCGCGTCCGATCGGCATCGCCGATCAGAGTCTCTGTCAGGTACGACCTCCTGACAGGTACGTGCTCGCGTACGGTCACGAGACGTTGAGAGCCTGCCACTGTGCGGCGATGCGCGGAGCCGGGTGCCACCCGGCTCCGCGAACCTTCGCCGTCACTGTGCGGGTCGACTGACGTCGACCCTTACGCCTCCTCGTCGAGGGGAGAGTCGACCTCCGGAATCTCCTCGGCCTCCAGAGGCCCAAGATCGCCTCCGCCGTTTCCGGCCGGCCCGTCGAAGTCGAGATCGAGCGACGCAAGGTCGCCGCCGTTCGATCCGATCTCTTCGAGCGCAGCGAGGAGCTGCTCTTCGGTCTGGGGTCTCGCGTAGCCCCCGGCCGGCACCTTCTCCGTAGGTCCGATCTCGAGCGAGCGGTACTTCTTCAAGCCCGTCGCCGCCGGAATCAGCTTCCCGATGATGACGTTCTCCTTGAGCCCGAGCAGCCGATCGCGCTTCCCCTCGATGGCCGCGTCCGTGAGAACCTTCGTGGTCTCCTGGAACGATGCCGCTGAGAGGAACGACTCGGTAGCCAGCGATGCCTTGGTAATCCCGAGAATCATCGGCTCGTGTGTCGCCTGCTCGCTCTTCTCATCGTGCATCCGCGTGTTTTCACGTTCGAAGATCACACGGTCGACGAGCTGACCAGGGAGGAGGTCCGTTTCGCCGGCACCATCAACCCGTACCTTCTTCATCATCTGGCGGACGATGAGCTCGATGTGCTTGTCGTGGATGTCGACGCCCTGAGACTTGTAGACCTTCTGGACTTCGTCGACGAGATAGAGCTCCGTTGCCGTCGATCCCTTGAGCCGAAGAAGGTCGGCCGGATTGCGAGAACCCTCGTGGAGAGCATCTCCCGAGGCGATGATCTGCCCGTCCGCAACGAGAAGCCTCGTTCGCCGCGGGAGCTGGTATGCCACCTCACCGAGCGTCTCGCCGTCATCGGCGACATCCGTCGGGACGATCGTGACCTTGGGGCCCCGCTCGGTGTCCTCGACGACGACGCGCCCTCCGATGTCGGACAGCTTCGCAGCACCCTTCGGGTTACGGGCCTCGAAGATCTCGACAACTCGAGGTAGGCCGTGCGTGATGTCCGCACCCGCGACACCGCCGGTGTGGAATGTGCGCATGGTCAGCTGGGTGCCTGGCTCGCCGATCGACTGGGCCGCGATGATGCCGACCGAGTCGCCGATCTCGCACATCTCGTCCGTGGCAAGGAAGATGCCGTAGCACTTGCGGCAGACGCCGAACTCGCTACGACACTTGAGTACCGATCGGACAGGTAGGACGTATCCGTCGGCCTGCTCGCCGAGATCGTCGTGAAGGCGTCGCAGCATCTTCATGGTCGTGAGCTCATCCTTCTCGGCGAGCACGGTCTTTCCGGGCTTACCCGACGCCAGCGCCTTGTGGATGGTGTGCGGCAGGATCCTGCCGGCGAGCGACCGGTTGAGCCCCTCGGGAACGACCAGCGGTAGCTCGATGTACTCGCTGGTTCCGCAGTCTTCCTCGCGGACGATGACGTCCTGAGACACATCGACGAGCCGCCGGGTCAGATACCCGGAGTCCGCCGTGCGCAGCGCCGTGTCTGCGAGCCCCTTCCGGGCGCCGTGAGTCGAGATGAAGTACTCGAGGACCGATAGACCCTCCATGAAGTTCGCCTTGATCGGCCTCTCGATGATCTCGCCCTTCGGATTCGCCATCAGGCCTCGCATGCCCGCGAGCTGCCGGATCTGCTTGAACGAACCACGCGCGCCCGAGTTGGCCATCATGAAGATGGGGTTCAACTCGAACATCGTCTCCTCCATCGCCTCCGCGACCTTGTCGGTCGCCTCGGTCCAGACGCTGACGATGGACTCGTGGCGCTCGTCCTCGGTGATCAGGCCACGCTGGTAGTCACGCTCGATGCGCTGAACCCGCTCCTCGTAGGCATCGAGGATCTCGCCCTTGTTCGGCGGGATCACGATGTCGTTCTTCGAAACGGTGATGCCGGCCTTCGTGGCGTAGTCGAAGCCGAGTTGCTTGATCGTGTCGAGCACGATCGAGAGGCGGGACGCTCCGTGGTTGTCGACGAGCTCGGAGATGAAGTCGCCCATCTCCTTCTTGCCGAGCGTCTTGTTGTGGAACTCGAACCGGCTCGGGTCATAGGAATCCCCGAGAGCGGTTTCCAGCGAGCGACTGACCTCGACATTGAAGATCACACGCCCCGGCGTCGTGAGGATGAGCTCACCGTTCCATCGGTACTCGATCGGATCCTGGAGCCCGACGCCGACCTGCTTCGCCTCGAGAGCGAGGATCACTTCGTCCTCGGACGCGAAGCGCCGCGGCCGCGGATCGAGATCCTCCGAGGTGATCCTCGTGAGATCCTGCGTGCAGTAGGTCAGGTAGTAGCCGCCGAGGACCATGTCCTGCGCCGGCGTGGCAAGCGCCTTGCCGTGAGCGGGGGACAGGATGTTGTTTGCCGAAAGCATGAGGATTCTCGCCTCGGCCTGCGCTTCCGCAGAGAGCGGTAGATGGACTGCCATCTGGTCGCCGTCGAAGTCTGCGTTGAAGGCGTGACACACGAGCGGGTGAATCTGGATCGCCTTGCCCTCGACGAGGACAGGCTCGAACGCCTGGATCCCGAGGCGGTGCAGCGTCGGTGCGCGGTTGAGCAGCACCGGATGTTCCGCGATGACCTCCTCGAGAACGTCCCAGACCTCGGGCGCCATCGACTCGACGTACTTCTTTGCAGCCTTGATGTTCTGAACGGACTTCCGCTCGACCAGTCGGCTCATGATGAACGGCTTGAAGAGCTCGAGCGCCATGAGCTTCGGCAGACCGCACTGGTGCAGGTGGAGCTGCGGACCGGACACGATGACCGATCGGCCCGAGTAGTCGACGCGCTTTCCGAGCAGGTTCTGGCGGAAACGACCCTGCTTTCCCTTGAGCATGTCGGAGAGCGACTTCAACGGTCGATTGCCTGGACCGGTCACGGCGCGCCCTCGCCGGCCGTTGTCGAAGAGGGCATCGACTGCTTCCTGAAGCATGCGCTTCTCGTTGTTCACGATGATCTCGGGCGCACCGAGGTCGAGCAACCGCTTGAGACGGTTGTTCCGATTGATGACGCGTCGATACAGATCGTTGAGGTCGCTGGTGGCGAACCGACCGCCGTCGAGCTGCACCATGGGGCGGAGCTCGGGAGGGATCACTGGAACGGCCTCGAGGATCATCCATTCGGGCCGGTTCTCGGACTTGATGAAGGCCGTGACGACCTTCAGCCGCTTGATGGCGCGCTGCTGCTTCTGTCCCTTCGAGGTGCGAATCGTCTCGCGGAGCGAGGCGGCCTCCTGGTCGAGGTCGAGCGCTCTCAGCAGATCCCGGATCGCCTCGGCGCCCATTCCGCCCTCGAAGTAGATCCCGAAGCCGTACGCAGAGCCGAACCGGTCCTTGAGCTCACGGAAGAGGAGCTCGTCGTTGACGATCTCCTTTGGTCCGAGCTCGCGAAAGCGAGCCCAGGTCTCCTCGAGGCGACGCACCGACTCGACGCCAGCGTCGCGGGTGTCTTCCCGACGGGATTCGATGTCGAGATACATCTCCCGCACCTTGAGCGACCAGGAGATGATGGCGTCGAGGTCCTCCTTCTGCATCCGGCTCTCGGCCTTGAGGCAGAGATCGTTGGCGAGCTCGCGGATCTCATCAGGAGTCTCCGTCGTGAGTCCGTCGACAAGCTCGCGAAGCAGTCCGTTTCCGAGAGCGCGTGCCTTCTCCAGGTTCTTCTGGTCGATCCCGGCGACGAGCTCAGCGTCATCGCCCTCGAGGTCGGTGCCGGCAAGCAGCGCCTCGAGCACTTTGTTGATGTGCTTGCGGATCGCACCCTTCTTCGAGCCGGAGGCCTTGTCCGCCTCGGCCACGAGTGGCGCGAGCGCATCGCGTACCTGAACGGCAGTCTGGCTGACGGTGTCGAGCTCGCGGGGAGTGAGATCACGGTCGCCACGAATCGCAGACTTTCGAACGAGCTCCCTGATCTTCTTCGAGTCTTCCGTCGTCACCTGGGTCGCGACGTCCACGAAGATGCCGCCGACGAGCTTCCGAGCCTCGTCGGGTGGCGGCAACGCCTGCTCTTCGGCCCAGGCGAGAAGTCCGCGTGCCCAGAACTCGTCGTCCTCGTCGAAGTCCTTCTCCTTGCCCTTCGCGAAGAAGTCACGACGACGGGACAGCCGCTGCTCGAGCGCCGCCAGCGACTCGTCACGATCGACGTAGATTCGCTCGGACTCGGCCCGAACCTTGTCCTCGAGATCTGCGAGATCTGCGGCCCGCTTCTCGTCGTCGACCTTCGTGACGATGGACGCGGCAAAGTACAGGACCTTCTCGAGCTCCTTCGGCGCGATGTCCAGGAGATACCCGATCCTGCTCGGAACGCCCTTGAAGAACCAGATGTGAGAGACGGGGGCTGCCAGGTCGATGTGACCCATGCGTTCACGGCGCACTTTCTGGCGCGTGACCTCGACCCCGCAACGTTCGCAGATGATGCCCTTGTAGCGGACGCGCTTGTACTTGCCGCAATAGCACTCCCAGTCCTTCGTCGGACCGAAGATGCGCTCGCAGAACAATCCGTCTTTCTCCGGCTTGAGCGTGCGGTAATTGATCGTCTCCGGCTTCGTGACCTCTCCGGACGACCAGTCTCGAATCTGCTTCGAGGACGCGAGCCCGATCCGGATCGCGTCGAAGTTGTTGATATCGATCAACGTGATCCCTTCTATTCCTCGAGTTCGATGTCTGCCAGGTCAGGCGCTTCCGTGAGCGGCTGGCCATCGTCTTCTTCGTCGTCGCTGATCGCAGGAGCGCCGTTCAGGTCGTCGACGTCACCAAGGTCCTCGTCTGCCGGAAGAGCGAGCTCGCCGGTCTCGTCTGCGCGATCCTGACCCTCCTCGACCTCCTCCGCGGTCGGCTGTCGAGCCGCCGCGCGGAGGGATCCCGGTGATAGATCGATTCCGAGCTCTTCCGCGGCGCGGAGCAACTCGTCCTCCTCCTCGCGGACCTCGACCTCGCCGCCCTCTTCCGAGAGCACCTGGATGTCGAGCGCAAGCGACTGCATCTCTTTGAGCAACACCTTGAACGACTCGGGAATGGACGGCTCGGCGATGTTCTCGCCCTTCACGATTGCCTCGTACGCCTTCACCCGGCCGACGGTGTCATCGGACTTGATGGTGAGCATCTCCTGCAGCGTGTACGCAGCGCCGTACGCCTCGAGCGCCCACACCTCCATCTCGCCGAACCGCTGGCCGCCGAACTGCGCCTTGCCACCGAGCGGCTGCTGGGTCACGAGCGAGTACGGGCCGGTGGAGCGAGCGTGGATCTTGTCGTCGACGAGGTGGAGCAGCTTCAGGATGTACATGAAGCCGACTGTCACCTTCTGGTCGAACGGCTCGCCGGTGCGACCGTCGAAGAGCCTCGCCTTACCCGAGCAGCGTCGCCCTGGCGGTCTGCTCTCGTCGACCTTGAACATGATCGGCGAGTCCGGGTTCTGGCGCGTCCACTCGACCAATGCCTCGTCGACGTCAGCCTCTGTCGCCCCGTCGAAGACCGGCGTGGCGATCGGGGTCGGGCCGTTCGGCGAGCCGTCGTTGAACACACCGTGGAATGCGGCCCAGCCGAGATGAGTCTCGAGAACCTGGCCGATGTTCATCCGGCTCGGGACGCCTAGCGGGTTCAGCACAACGTCCACGGGTGTGCCGTCCTCCAGGAACGGCATATCCTCGTCCGGAACGATCTTCGCGATGACTCCCTTGTTCCCGTGACGGCCCGCGAGCTTGTCGCCCTCGGCGACCTTTCGCTTCTTCGCCACGAATACGCGGACGAGCTCGTTTACCCCGGGCGGGAGATCGTCGCCGTTTCCACGCGAGAACGTCTTGACCGCGATGACCTTGCCGCCTTCGCCGTGTGGCACCTTGAGCGAGGTGTCGCGTACCTCGCGCGCCTTCTCTTTGAAGATCGCGCGGATGAGCTTCTCCTCGGCTGTCAGCTCGGTCTCGCCCTTCGGCGTGACCTTTCCGACAAGGAGATCGCCGGACCCGACCTCGGCGCCGATGCGAACGACGCCGCGATCGTCGAGATCCTTCAGCGATTCCTCCGACCGGTTGGGGATGTCGCGGGTGATCTCCTCGTCGCCGAGCTTCGTGGACCGGGCGTCGATCTCGTACTCGTGGATGTGGATCGAGCTGAGCATGTCGTCCTTGACGAGCCGCTCGCTGACCACGATCGCGTCTTCGAAGTTGAAGCCCTCGAATGGCATGAACGCAACGAGCAGGTTCTTGCCGAGCGCGAGCTCGCCCTTGGAGGTCGAGCTGCCGTCGGCAAGCACCTGACCCTCCGCGACCTTCTGACCGAGGTTGACGATCGCCTTCTGGTGGATCAGCGTCCCCTGATTCGAGCGCATGAACTTGACGAGGTCGTACTCGTCCCGCCCGTCCTTCGCCTCGACGACGATCTGCTCGGCATCGACGTCGACGACGGTCCCGGCGCGCTTGGTCAGCACCACATCGCCGGTGTCGACCGCCGCTCGATACTCGAGGCCTGTTCCGACAAGCGGCGGATCCGTGATCAGGAGGGGCACCGCCTGCCGCTGCATGTTGGCACCCATGAGGGCGCGGTTCGCGTCGTTGTGCTCGAGGAACGGGATCAGAGCCGTCGCGACCGAGACGATCTGAGCCGGGTTGACGTCCATGTACTGAATGGCCTTCGGCTCGACGGTCAGGTACTCGCCGGCACCTGCGCGGCAGAGCACCTGCTCGTGGACGAACTTGCCGGTCTTGGGATCGATCGGCTCGTTCGCCTGAGCAATCGTGAACTTCTCCTCGGCGCTTGCGTCGAGATAGATGATCTGATCGGTGACCTTGCCACCCTTGACGACGCGGTACGGCGTCTCCACGAAGCCGAACTCCGAAACCATCGCCATCGACGCGAGCGACCCGATGAGGCCGATGTTCGGGCCTTCCGGTGTCTCGATCGGACACATGCGCCCGTAGTGGGTCGGGTGAACGTCGCGGACCTCGATCGGAGCGCGCTCGCGGGTCAGGCCTCCCGCGCCGAGCGCCGACAGCCGGCGCCGGTGAGTCAGTCCTGCCAGTGAGTTCGTCTGGTCCATGAACTGCGAGAGCTGCGAGGAGCCGAAGAACTCCTTCAGCGCCGCCTGCGACGGGCCGGACGTTGATGATGGTCTGCGGGGTGATCGTGTCGACGTCCTCGGTCGTCATCCGCTCGCGGACGACTCGCTCCATCCGGTAGAGGCCGACGCGGAACGCTTCCTGGATCAGCTCGCCGACAGTCCGCAGCCGGCGGTTGCCGAAATGCTCGTACTCGTCGAGCTCCTTGCGAATCGGATCACGCGTCAGGCCAACGGCATCTGCCGCATAGTCCTTGGAGTCCTCGGGGACCCCGAGATTCAAGGGAAGGTCAACGAGTCTCTTGACGAGCGCGATGATGTCGAGGGTCGTCAAGACCCTGACGTCCTCGGGCACGTCGACCTCGAGTCGCTGGTTCAGCTTGTAGCGCCCGACCTTGGTCAGGTCGTACCGCTTGGGGTCGAAGAAGAGCCCGCGAAGGAGGTTCCGTGCGTTGTCGAGCGTCGGAGGCTCACCGGGGCGCTGCTTCTTGAACACCTCGATGACAGCCTCTTCCTCGCGGGTCGAGGTGTCTTTCTCGAGGGTGTGCGCGATGTAGATGGAGTTCTGGAACAGTGCGAGGATGCCTTCGTTCGTGGCGGTATCGACCTCGAAGCCAGTCGACGGATCCTCTTTCGGAAGAGCTCGGAGCAGCGTCGTGATCGGCAGCTTGCGCTTCCGGTCGATCCGGGCGTACACGACGCCCTTCTTGTCGATCTCGAGCTCGAGCCAGGACCCACGGGACGGCATCAGGTTCGCGGTGAAGACCTGCTTCGTCGGATCCTTCGGCTCCATCAAGTAGGCGCCTGGGCTCCGGACGAGCTGGGTGACGATCACCCGTTCGGTGCCGTTGATGATGAACGTGCCCTGATCGGTCATCATCGGGAAGTTGCCCATGAAGACCGTCTGTTCCCTGATCTCGCCCGTGTCCTTGTTCACGAACCGGACCACCATCGAGAGCGGTGCCTCGTAGGTGAGATCCTTCTCGCGGCACTCGGTGATCGAGAACTGGGAAGGCCCGAACTCGTACGAACCGAACTCCACCGCGAGCGAACCGGTGTAGTCCTCGATCGGCGAGATGTCGTCGATCGTCTCCCGGAGGCCTTCCTCCATGAACCACTTGAAGGACGCCTTCTGGATATCGATGAGGTTCGGCACGTCAAGCACGTGCTCGAGACGGGAAAACGTTGTGCGCTCAGGGCGAGCGGCGACCTTACTGGCCAATTAGCAGCGACCTCCCTTGGGCAGCGTCAAACGACCGACAGGCGTGCGTAGGCGCTAAACGACGGCGCGACCCGTCAGCGTAGCAGAGACACCGGTTGATCCGCAAGGAAAGTCCTTGCGGATTCGCATCTCGTCCACAGGACTGTAGCGCACCTGTGGAGAAATGCAAGCCGCCGAAGGCGGCGCGCAGCGGCCGCGCCGAAGGCGCCAGGCCGCGAAGTCCAGCCGGCGAAGCCGGCGTATCCGCAAGCCGCCGAAGGCGGCGCGCAGCGGCACGGCCGAAGGCCCAGGCCGCGAAGCCCGGCCGGCATATCCCCACCGGTTGTGGGGAACGGGCCGCAGCCCGCCCCCACAACGGTTTGTGAGTCCTGTCGCGCTTTCTACTTGATCTCGACGGACGCTCCGGCCTCTTCGAGCTGGCCCTTGAGGGAGTCTGCCTCGTCCTGTGCCACGCCCTCCTTCACGGGCTGCGGGGCCCCGTCCACCAGGTCCTTGGCTTCCTTCAGGCCGAGCCCTGTGATCGCGCGGACGACCTTGATCACCTGGATCTTCTTGTCGCCTGCGGCCGTGAGGACGACGTCGAACTCGGTCTTCTCCTCGGCGGCAGCACCGTCGCCGGCACCTCCGGCCGCCGGGGCCGCTGCCACCGCGACGGGTGCCGCGGCCGTAACTCCCCACTCGTCCTCGATCTTCTTCTTGAGCTCGACGAGCTCGAGAACCGTCATACCCCCGAGCTGTTCGAACACGGTATCGACTGCACTCATTCCTGTTCCTCCGTTTGTGTCTCGTCATTCGTTGACTCGGCCTCGGCGGCGGGCTCCTCCGCCTCGGGCTCGATCTCTGGGGTTGTCTCGCTCGATTCCTGCTCCTCGGTCACAGTCTCTGACTCGCTTGGAGCCGCGGATGTGACCTCTTCGGGCACATCTGCCGGAGCCGCACCTCCGAGCTGGTCGATGCGGGCATCGATCAGCCCGACGAGATCCTGCAGCGGTGCGTTGAGGAGCCCCGCCAGCCCAGTGAGCGGAGCGACGATCGCAGCGAGCACCTGGCCCCGCAGGACATCTGCCGGGGGGAGGGAGGCAAGCCCCTTGACCCCGTCGGCATCGATCGCTCGACCGGACAGGACTGCGCCTTTCAGGCTTAGCCGCTTGGTCGTGCGAGCCGTCTCGTCCAGCGTCTTCGCGACGGCAACCATGTCGCCGTCGTGTACGAAGGCAATTGCCGTCGGGCCGTCCAAGAGACCGAGAAGCGCCTCGACGCCGGCCTCTTCTGCGGCGCGGCGCGTCAGGGTGTTCTTGACGACTGAGAAGCGTGCTCCCGCCTTCAGAAGATCTGTGCGGACACTGTCGAGCTCCTTGTGCGTGAGCCCTCTGTAATCGGCGACGATGAGCGTCTCCGAGGTACGAAGCCGCTCGACGAGGTCGACTACCACTCGCTCCTTGTCGGTCTTCAGCATGTGTTCACCTCCTTCAGTGATGTGGCCCGCCTCGTAGGCGGGCCAATCAGGGAGGTGGCGAGGCGGTAGGCCTCGCTCCTGCGTGACGGCCGCCTCGGCCGGACTTCCGCCCCTGGGGGCTGCCGGCTGTCTCTGGCGACGGGCGTCTGACCGAATCTAGACCGCCGCCGCGGCCTCCTCGAGCTCGGCTGCAACCTCGCGGGTCTTCGTGGGATCGACCTTGATGCCCGGCCCCATCGACGTCGTCACCGTGATCGAATGGATGTAACGACCCTTGGCGACCGACGGCTTCGCACGCACGATCTCGTCGATGACAGCCGCGTAGTTCTCGAGGAGCGCGCGCTCGTCGAAGCTCTTCTTGCCGATCGCAAGATGCACGTTCGCACCCCTATCCGTGCGGTACTCGAGCTTGCCGGCCTTCGACTCTCGCACTGCCTTGCCCACGTCAAACGTGACCGTTCCCGTCTTCGGGTTCGGCATCTTGCCGCGCGGCCCGAGGATCCGCCCCAGCTTTCCGACGACGCCCATGAGGTCGGGTGTCGCGATGGCGATGTCGAAGTCGTCGAACCCACCCTCGATCTGCGTCGCGAGGTCCGCCGAGCCGACGACGTCAGCACCGGCGTCCTCGGCTTCCTTGGCCTTCTCACCTTCGGCGAACACGGCGACACGCAACTCGCGTCCGGTGCCGTGCGGAAGCATCAGCGTGCCGCGAAGCTGCTGGTCGGCGTGCCGGACGTTGAGGCCCAGATGGAAGTGCGTCTCGACGGTCTCGTCGAACTTCGCATCCTCGAGACCCTTGAGGAGCCTGATCGCCTCGAGCGGCGTATACACGCGCTCGCGATCGATCTGGCGCCGGGCGCCCGTGTACCGCTTTCCGTGGCTGCTCACCGGTCATCCACCTCCACGCCCATCGAGCGGGCGGTCCCGGCGATGACGAGCATCGCCTGGTCGACGTCCCTGGCGTTCAGGTCGACGAGCTTCGCCTCGGCGATCGACCTGAGCTGCGCCTGCGAGAGCTTCCCGACCTTGGAGCGATTCGGCTCGGCCGATCCCTTCTCGAGGTTCAGCGCCTCCTTGATGAGCACGGCGGCGGGCGGCGTCTTCGTGATGAAGGTGAACGACCGGTCTTCGAAGACGGTGATCTCGACGGGCGTGATCCGTCCGTTCTGATCGGCCGTCTGAGCGTTGAACGCCTTGCAGAACTCCATGATGTTCACGCCGTGCTGGCCGAGGGCCGGGCCGACCGGGGGGGCCGGGTTCGCCTGGCCACCGGGAATCTGGAGCTTGATGAGTGTCAGAACCTTGCGAGCCATGGAGCCTTCCTAGTCGATCTTCTTCACCTGGTCGAACGACAGCTCGACCGGAACCTGGCGCTCGAAGATGTTGACGAGCACCTTGAGCTTCTGCTGATCGGAGTTGACGTCGACGATCTCACCGTCGAAGTCGGACAGCGGCCCTGAGGTTACCTTGACCGACTCGCCGAGCTCGAATTGAGCGAGCGCGCGCGGGCGCTCGGCACCGGATGTCGCCGTATGGAGAATCCGGTCGACCTCGGGCTTGGAGAGCGGCACGGGTTTCGCCCCCGAGCCGACGAAGCCGGTCACCCCTGGGGTTCCCTTGACGACGGTCCACGACTCGTCGGTGAGATTCATGTTCACGAGGACGTAGCCGGGGAGGACCCGCTTCTCGATCTGCACCTTCTGGCCGTCCTTGGTCTCGACCACCTGCTCCGTCGGCACGACGACGCGTCGAAATGCCGGCTCCTGGTTCATCGAGACGATCCGGTGCTCGAGATTGGCCTTGACCTTGTTCTCGTGCCCGGAGTACGTGTTGATCACGAACCACTGAAACATTGCTGATTGAGCCTCGGTTCTCGGGGTCGGGTCAGAGGTTGAGCAGGACGTCCTTGACGAGGCGACTGAATGCCTCGTCCGCGACCCACAGGTAGAAGCCGACGACCGCCACGGCGATGATGACCACGACGGTCGCGGAAAAGAGTTGTCGCTGTCCGGGCCACTCGACCTTCTTGAGCTCGCCGATGCATTCCCGGACGAACCGCCCGAACCCGCGGGGCTCGCGCTTGGCACCGGTCTGTGCCTTCGTCTCTGCGACGGGCTTGACGCGCTTACGCCGTTCCCGAGCCCGGTCCGACGAGCCCTTCTCGGGCGGCGTGGCTGCGTCGCGCTTCTGGCGCTTGGTGTTACGGGTCTCGCGTGCCACCGGTCAGCGGACTCCGGTCACCGGGTCTCGCGGTGCGCAGTATGGCGGCCGCACCACCGGCAGTATTTCGAGAGCTCCACGCGGTCAGGCGTGTTGCGCTTCGACTTCATCGTCTGATAGTTCCGCCGCTTGCAGTCGGTGCAGGCGAGCGTGATCGCAACTCGTACTCCGGTTTTCGCCATCGGTCTTCTCTTTCGCTGATCGGTGAGGAGTAGCGGCGGGAGGACTCGAACCTCCGACACGCGGATTATGATTCCGCTGCTCTAACCAACTGAGCTACGCCGCCGCGCCGCGGGCAGTGTAGCAGGCAGTCCCGTGTGCCTTCTATGATCCACGCGCATGGGGATCGACCCCGCTGCCGCCCTCAGCCGTGTCCCGCTCTTCGCAGGTGTGGAGCCTCGACATCTCGAGCGGCTCGCCCGCCAGTTTCGCGACCGTAGCTTTCCCGAGGGGGCCGTCGTGACCCGCGAAGGAGAGCCCGGCGTCGGCTTCTTCGTCGTGGTCGAGGGGTCGGCGTCCGTCTCGATCGGGGGCGAACCACGGGCGACAATAGGGCCCGGCGACTCATTCGGCGAGATGGCTCTGCTCGATGAGGGGCCACGCTCGGCGACGATCGTCGCAGCCACCGACCTGCGCTGCCTTGCGCTCTCCGGCTGGGAGTTCAAGCCCTTCGTCGAGGAGAACCCGTCCGTAGCCTGGGCGATGCTCCAGACGCTGGCGGGGCGACTTCGCTCTCTCGAGACCTGAGTCTCGTAAGGGATACGCCGGCTCCGCCGGCTGGACTTCGCGGCCTGGCGCCTCCGGCGCGGCCGCTGCGCGCCGCCTTCGGCGGCTTCGCGGCTGACCGCTCGGGCGGGCTACGCGCGCCTTCGGCGGCTGGAGCTACTCGCGGCCTGGCGGGCTTCGCCCGCGGCCGCTGCGCGCCGCCTTCGGCGGCTTGCGATACGCCGGCTCCGCCGGCTGGACTCGCGGCCTGGCGGGCTTCGCCCGCGGCCGCTGCGCGCCGCCTTCGGCGGCTTGCGATACGCCGGCTCCGCCGGCTGGACTTCGCGGCCTGGCGCCTTCGCGCGCGGCCGCTGCGCGCCGCCTTCGGCGGCTTGCTTTAGATCACGTTCAGCTCGGTTCGTGTCTTCCCGGATGCGAATCGCTCGAGCGAGAACGGGGTCAGGTCGAACGGTGTCGGCCGATCGAGTGCGACAAGGGCGATGTGCTCCCCGATCACGGGAGCTTGCTGGAAACCGTGCCCCGAGAAGCCCGTCGCGTAGACCAGTCCCTCCGGGTCCGGGGTCGTCCCGACGATCGCGTTGTGATCGGGGCTCATCTCGTAGTAGCCCCACCAGCCGCCGCGAATCGGGATCTCCTCGAGCAGGGGGAGACGGCGCACGGCAACCGGCGCGAGCTCCTCGATCGTCTCGGCCCGCCCCCCGAGTAGGAGGCCGCGCCCCTCGCGATGGAAGTAGAACCCTGTCGCGAAGTCGATGGTCAACGGAAGCTCGTGCGGGAGAGGGTCACCCGGCTCGGTGAAGAAGACATGCCGCTTTTCCGGCTCCACCGGGATGTCGACTCCCGCACTACGGCCGAGCTCTCTCGACCAGACGCCGGCCGCAAGGACTACGCGACGAGTGGCGATGGTTCCCTGATCCGTCTCGACCCCGGAGACCTTGCCGCCGTCGACGACGATGCGGCTCGCCGTGCAGCCCTGGACGATGGACGCCCCGAGGGTTGACGCCGCCGCCGCGTAGCCCTGTACGGCGGCTTCCGGAGTTGCGTATCCGTCGATCGGGCAGAAGGTCGCAGCGAGCACCCCGTCCAGCTCGAGGCCCGGCACGATCTCGGCTGCTTCGGCTGATGTGAGGAGTTGCGACGGGACGCCGAGATCGTGCTGAAGCTCGAGCGACCGGCCGAACGAGGAAACCTCCTCGTCTGACGTGAGGAGGAACAGGTAGCCCCACTGCTTGAAGTCGATCTCCCCGCCCGGCTCGTCCGCGAAGCGCTCGTATCGCCGGATGCACTCGAGCGTGATCCTGATGTTGAGGGCATCCGAGAACTGCGCCCGGATGCCGCCGGCCGCCTTGCTCGTCGATCCCGCGCCGAGAGATTCGCGCTCGACGAGAACTGCTGACGAGGAGCCCTCGCGCGCGAGGTGGAAGAGAGCGCTAGCGCCCATCACGCCGCCGCCGATCACGACTACCTCGGCGGTTACCGGGACCGTCACGGTTGCCGTCTCACGCCGCCAACGCTACCCGCGCGCGAAGAGGCACGGTCGTCCTCCCAGTACGGACGCACGAGACCGCGCCGTGCAACGAGCCCCTGCAGAGCGAGCATCGCGGTGTACGTGGGAAGCACGACGAGCTCGCCGTCCGACGGGGTCAGCTCGAGACCCCGATCGAGCGCCCGGTCGATTTCGGGAACGACCTCGATCCGGCCTTCCTCGAGGCCTCCGTACTTGAAACGGAGCGCGAGCTCCTCCGCCCGTCCCCCGCTCGCGACGAGCCGATCGAGACCGGCCAGCAGCGGTTCGAAATCGACGTCCCAGATCCACGAGACATCGCGGCCGTCGGCGATCTCGTCGTTGAGCGCGATCAGGGCGACGCTCGGCGGGTCACCTGCGACGAGCGTCCGGATCGCCTCGTTGGCACCCGCCGGATTCTTGATCAGCAGGACGAGAATCGTCCGATCGTCGATAGCAATGCGCTCGAAGCGGCCGAACGCCGGGCGGGACCGTGCCAGGCCCGAGACGACCTCGTCGAGGCTCGCACCCAGGGCAAGCGCGAGCGAGGCAGCGGCGACGGCGTTGTAGACGTTGTAGAGGCCGGGTAGCTCGATGGCTACTCGACGGGTGCCTTCCCTCGTCACGAGATCGAAGGCCGTCCGTTCGAGGCCGGCGAGCTCGATGTCCCTCGCGACGACGTCGAGAGGGGGACGGGTTGCGCCACATTCGGTACATCGATACTCGCCCAGGTGCCCGACGTACGACGCCTCGTAGAGATACTGCGCACCGCATGACATGCAGTACGTCGAGTCGGCCGCATGCGGGACCCGATCTCGAGCGACTCGACGATCGTCGAGACCGAAGCGGATGACATGATCGCGGGTGCCTGCGAGCGCCGCAAGCACAGGATCGTCGGCATTCACGACCATCCAGGCATCGGTCGCGAGGGCCGCGACGGCGGCGCGCCAACGCTCGGCGATGAGCTCGAGCTCGCCGTAGCGGTCGAGCTGGTCGCGAAACAGATTCCCGAGGCAGATCGCCCGGGGCTGAACCTGGCGGGCGATCTCGGGGAGAGCTGCCTCGTCGACTTCCAGAAGCGCGAGCTCCGCCCCGCGAGAATCCATGAGCACCGACGCCACGCCCGACATCAGGTTCGCGCCGGCGCGGTTGTGCGCGAGCCGGACTCTCGGCGCGAGGATCTCTGCGGTCATCGTGCTCGTCGTCGTCTTCCCGTTGGTCGCCGAGATGAGTGCGCTCCCGAGGGGGAGCCGTGCGGCAAGCCGGGTGACAGCGCCCGCATCCACACGGGTCAGGAGCTTCCCGGGAAGCGTCGTACCGCCGCCCTTCCCGGCGAGACGGGAAAGCCGACCGGCAGCCTTGGCGACCGCGATCTCGAGCTGGAGACGCATGACGCCCAGTCTATGGCCCGACCTCCGGCATCCCCCAAAAGGGGGAGGCTTTTCCGCCGGAAGGGCGAACTCGGGGCGGTGACCGCGATGGACGCCCTTGCTCTCGTCGACGCCCGAGACGCCTACACAGCCGGCCACTCGCGCCGCGTGCACGAGCTGTCGATGGCAATCGGCGAGGAACTCGGGCTCGAGGACGAGGAACTGGGCACGCTCGCGAAAGCAGCCCTCTACCACGACGTCGGGAAGACCGCGATACCCGACGAGATCCTCCTCAAGCCGACCACGCTGACCCAGGCGGAGTGGGCACTGATGCGGCGCCACTCGGACGAAGGCGCCCGCATGGTCGCTGCAGCCGGGATCGACGACGAGACCGTCGCAGCGATCCGTCATCATCACGAGCACTGGGACGGAACCGGCTATCCGCACGGTCTCGAGCGGGAGGACATCCCGCTCGCGGCTCGCATCGTGCACGTCGCCGATGCCCTCGACTCGATGCTCACGACGCGCGTCTACCGGGCGGGCAGGCCGGCTCGCGAAGCCCTTGCCGAACTTCGCGCGGAGACGGGCTCGCAATTCTGCCCCGGCTGCGTCGCGGCGCTCGAGCGCCTGGTCGCGCAGGGAGCGCTCGCACATCTGGGCCTACCGTCGCGCGGGTTGGTCGCGGCGGTACCGGCGACCCAGAGCTAGACTAGCGCCGCTCGCGGGGGAGTTCCCGAGTGGCCAAAGGGGACCGGCTGTAAACCGGTTGGCACCGCCTTCGGAGGTTCGAATCCTCCCTCCCCCATTTCGGAGTGCGCCCGGGCGTGTCCGAGGGTGAGGGTCTTTCGAGACCTTGGAGGGTGCCGGGCGCTACGCCAGCTCGGCGGACTTGGCCGCGAGCTCGAGATCGCGATCGGTCACCCCGCCGGCGGTGTGCGTCCACCAGCGCAACGTCACGCGGTTGTAGGCGATCCGGATGTCCGGATGGTGGTTGTCCGCTTCGGCAAGCTCCCCGACCCGGTTCACGAAGCCAAGAGCTTCGACGAAGCCGGGGAAGGTGAACTCGCGCTCGAGCGCTCCATCGACCTCGCGCCACCCCTCAGGAACCGGCATGCCACAAGTATCTCGGATCGGTACGATCGACGCCCGTGAAGGCGTATCCGGGACCGACGCCGGCGGCCCGCTCGGCGTTGCGCGACACCGCGAAGGCACGGCCGGGTACCGAGCTGTCGAGCGAGTACCTGTTCCGGCCGATTGCTCATCCGATCGTGCTCGCACTGCTTCCGCTGCGCGTTCCCCCGCCCGCTGTCGTGGTCGTCCACGCCGTCATGGGGCTTGTGGCCGCTGGTCTCATCCTTGCCGGCCAGCCGGTGGCTGCCGCATCTCTCCTCCTCGCGAAGACGGTTCTGGACGCGGCCGATGGGCAACTCGCCCGCGCTTCGGGCCGCGTCACACCGCTCGGCCGCTATCTCGATACGGAGCTCGACGCCGTCGCAAACGTCGCGATCTTCGCCGCGATCGGCGCGGTGACCGGCCGCCCCTGGCTCGCCCTTGCCGCCTTCATCGCGCTCACGCTCACGCTGAGTGTCGACTACGTCCTGATCTCGCAGTCGCGAGGCGGCATCCTGGACCGAGACCCAGATCGATCCGGCTCGGTGCTCCTCCGTGCCACTCGGAGCGTGTACGAGGCGACCTTCGCCCCCCAGGACCGCCTCCTCGTGCGGGTCGACCGCCGCCGGCTCGAGTCGGCGCTTCGAGGAGTTATCGACGACCCGGCGCGCGCCCGCGGCGAGTCTGCCTATCAGGATCCCTTGATGCTCTCCGTCGTCGCCAACCTGGGGCTCGCCACACAGCTCCTCGTCCTCGCAGTCTGCCTCCTCGTCGACGCACCTGTTGCCTACCTTTGGATCGCGCTGGCTGGAGGATTGCTCGTCCCAGCCCTCCAGCTCCGCCGGGAACGACGCGCTCGACATGCCGCGCTCGCCGGCCCGGAATCATGCGCTCCGGCGGTATGAGCGCGGGCGCCGCGCTCGTAACCGGCTCGAGCCGGGGTATCGGTCGAGGGATTCTCCTCGCCCTCGCGCGCGCGGGATACGACGTGGCAGTGCACTACAGGCATTCAGCCGAGGAAGCCGAGGAAGCGCGCCGCACGGCAGAGGGCCTCGGGGTACGGGCGGTCTCCCTCGCTGCCGACGTCTCGGAACCGGACGCAGCGGCCGGCCTGGTCAGGCAGGCCGCGGAGGAACTCGGAAGGCTCGACGTCCTCGTCAACAACGTCGGCAACTACGTCTTCAAGGCGGTGGACGAGCTGACCTTCGCGGAGTGGGACGACGTGCTCGCGACGAACCTGACGGCGACCTTCGCCACCTGTCAGGCCGTGCTCCCGATCATGCGCGAGCAGGGGGGCGGCCGGATCGTGAACATCGGCTACGCGGGAACGCAGACGCTGGTCGCGCGCCCGAGTCTCGTGCCCTACGCCATCGCGAAGACCGGCGTGGTCATCCTGACGAAGTCGATCGCGAAGGCCGAGGCGCGAAACGCCATCACCGCAAACGTCGTCGCACCCGGTGTGATCGAGAACTCGGTAACTCAGCCGACGGGGGAAATCCCATCCGGCCGGGTCGGCCGTATCGAGGAAGTAGCTGAGACCGTGTTGTTTCTCCTCTCACCCGCAGCCGCCTACGTGACCGGACAGGTCATCGAGGTCGCCGGCGGCTGGAACCTCTGAGCCCCGTCACGATTCTGAAAGCCATCGCGCGGCGCACGCCCCTCGGTCGGCTGGGACCGCGGAAGCGGTTTCAGCCAGCGCCGCGCAGGACGACCCGCTGCCCGTTCATCGAGGCTGCGGCGTCTGACGAGAGATAGGCGATCACGTCGGCGATCTCCTCGGCAGGCGTGAACGCCGGGAAGGCCTCGCCCGGCTTCTCGGCCCGCATCGCCGGAGTGAGGATCGCGCCGACGACCACGATGTTCGCCGTCGCGCCTGTGCCGCGAAAGCGGTCGGCGAGAGCAAGCGTCCAGGCGTCGCCGGCAGCCTTCGCCGCCGCGTAGGCGGCGTTCCCGCTCGTCGGCGCCTGGGCCTGGCTCGAGGAGACTGTCAGGAACCGGCCCCGACCACTCTCGGCGAGGTGTGAGGTGAAGGCGACTGCCACACGCTGGAGCGTCCGCACGATGAGGCCCTGGAGCCAGTCCCAGTCCTCGAGGGGTGCGTCGTCGATCGCCTTCCCGCCGCGCCAGCCGCCGACGAGGTGAACACGCCATCGACATGACCGTGCCGCGCGGCGAGATCGTCGGCCCAGGCGCGAGTTGCCTCCGCGTCGAGGAAGTCGACGGCTGTGGCCTCGGCCTGACCCGCAGGGAGCCCGCGACGAGCGGCTCGAGCTTGTCCGCTTCACGGCCCGCAAGAGCGAGGGTGGCGCCGCCCGCGGCGAGGCGCTCGACGACCGTCGGGCCGAGATTTCCGGCGGCGCCGGCAACAGCGATGACCCGTCCGTCGAGCGATGGCTGGGTCATCGTCATCGGCGCTGAGCCTATCGGAGCTCCGCCCGCTCCGGCAGATCGCGACGCGTCTAGAATCCCGGCGAGCGCCCTCTTAGCTCAGTTGGTAGAGCACCTCCATGGTAAGGAGGGGGTCGACGGTTCGAGTCCGTCAGAGGGCTTCGAGAAATTCCTGCTGATCAGGCCTTTCTGCTTACGGGTGAGACAACGGTTTTCGGTCTCGACGTCCACCGAACGTCCACCGACCTGTGCGCCCGCGTTCGGTGAGGCTTCGAAACCCTGTTAGTGAGCGGGATTGCGGGCGTCGCTGGCGACGCCTCTGAACGCGCCGATCGTGCTCAGCTCGACCTACCGAGCCGACGGAGACACCGCCTATGGCCGCGATGCCAACCCAACTGTGGTAGGCCTCATCGGTCATCCGAGAGTCACACGGGTCCACTATCCCGGCCTCCCCGACCATCCCGGCCATGAGATCTCCAAGGCGCAGTCACGCGGGCCGGACGCAGTCCTCCGTTCGAGATCGACGGCACCGGTGAGGATGCCGCAGTGTGCAACCGCACGCGGCTGATAGTCCACGCCACCAGCCTCGGCGAGGTCGAGACGCTGATCGAACGCCGAGCTCGCTACTCGGGCGAAGTCGCAGCAGGCACCCCGTTACACTGCTGCGCGTGAGCGTCGGCATCGAGGACATCGACGACCTCTGGCACGACCTCGAACGAGCGCTCGACCGATGACGAAATTCACGCGCGCAGTCATCGCCGACGCCTTCGCAAGGGTCACCGCAGAAGCCTTCAGCCTGCCCAAGGGCGAAGTGCCCGCACCACAGGGGGACCGCCTGGTCGCGATCATGAACGACTGGCTCGCCACCAGGAACTGGAAGTTTGCCTACGTCAGAGACCCGCAAACCTTCGCCTGGCCCGGCAGCTGGATCGCGCTCGCCGCCGACCAACGATCACCGACCGGCTGGCGGCCCGTCCTCATGTTCGGCGACCCCTCGGGCCCGCTCCACGACCCGCTCGGCAGCGGTCGAGGACTCGAGATAGTGCACGGCCTTCTCCCCGTCCCCCTCGACCGACGTGGATGGCGAACGGACTTCTCCATCCCCGATCGCGCTCAGACGCACGTCGGGCAGGTCGTGGCACTGATGATCGCGCCGCATGCCGCCGCGGACGCGCTCACATGCACCTCAATCACCGCGCGTCCGGGCGGAATCGATGGCGACCGCTACCAGAACGAGACCGGAACCTTCTCGACCAGCCCCCGCCGTGTCGGCCAAGACATCACCTTGATCGAAGCCGAAGCACTCGACGAACTTGAGACTCGCGGAGCACCCATCTCCCCTGAACAAGCTCGGCGCAACATCGTCACCCGCGGCATCGATCTCGACCCTCTCATCGGCAAACACTTCCGCGTCGGTGAGGTCAGCTGCTTCGGACAACGCCGCTGCGAACCCTGCGCCCATCTCGAACGACTCACGGCGCCAGGAACACTTCGTGGCCTCGTCCATCGAGGCGGCATCCGAGCCGACATTATCGAGGCAGGAACCATCAACGTCGGCGACGCGATCCGCGAGAAAAGCTTCCCACACAGCCGTAGCACGTCTGCGTGACGCAGAGCGGGCGGTGCCAGACGGCTACCGGGCGATGAACGAGAGCGAGTCGATCAAGTTCCTCATCGAGGTATAGGAGAACACGCGATGCAGAAGCGAACGCTTGGAAACAGCAACCTGGAAGTCTCGGCGATCGGGCTCGGCTGCATGGGCATGAGCTTCGGCTACGGCCCAGCCGCCGACAAGCAGGAGATGATCTCCGTCATCCGCGCGGCCTTCGATCATGGCGTCACCTTCTTCGACACGGCCGAGGCCTACGGGCCATACACGAACGAAGAACTCTTGGGCGAAGCCCTCGCGCCGGTGCGCGAACAGGCCGTGATCGCGACCAAGTTCGGCTTCGAATTCGACTCGGATGGGCAGCAGCGGGGGCTCAACAGCCGGCCGGAGCACATCAAACAGGTCGTCGAGAGCTCGCTCAAACGGCTCAAGGTCGAGTCCATCGATCTCCTCTACCAACATCGCGTCGACCCCGACGTGCCTATCGAAGACGTCGCCGGCACGGTCAGAGACCTGGTCGAGGCTGGCAAGGTCAAGCACTTCGGGCTGTCCGAGCCGGGCGTCGAGACGATCCGGCGCGCGCACGCCGTGCAGCCCGTCACAGCGGTTCAGAGCGAGTACTCGCTCTGGTGGCGACGTCCCGAGGAGGAGGTACTGCCGACGCTCGAGCAACTCGGGATCGGCTTCGTCCCGTTCAGCCCGCTGGGCAAGGGCTTCCTCACGGGCGCGATCACCGAGGACACCACGTTCGACAGCACGGACTTCCGCAACATCGTTCCCCGCTTCACACCGGAGGCCCGGAAGGCGAACCAGGCCCTGGTCGATCTGCTCGGCGAAATCGCGGCCCGGAAGCAGGCAACCTCCGCTCAGATCGCCATCGCCTGGCTGCTCGCTCAGAAGCCGTGGATCGTGCCCATCCCAGGTACCACCAAGCTGCGCCGCCTGGAAGAAAACATCGGAGCGGCTGATATCGAACTGACTCCCAACGATCTGCGTGAGATCGAGAGCGCCGTCTCGAAAGTCCCCGTGCAAGGCGACCGCTACCCGGAAAGGCTGGAACAACTCACCGGCCGCTGAGACGCGCACGCGAATTTGTGCCAAGCGGGCCCAAGCAACCGCAACCGACCGAAGAGGCTGACCCGCCGGTGGCTACGATCGCGGTGTGGAGCACTACGAGCCTGCGATGAGCTTCGGGGAGGACGTCGCCGAGATCTACGACGACGAGCTCCGCGGGGATGAAACCGGAGACCGTTGCGTTCCTGGAGCAGCTTGCGGGTGGCGGGCCCGCGCTGGAGCTTGCGATCGGTACCGGGCGGATCGCGCTGCCTCTGGCGGCTCGCGGCATCCGTGTCGACGGCATCGACATCTCGCCCGCCATGGTCGCCAAGCTGCGCGCCAAGGCAGGGGGAGACAAGATCTCGGTCACGATCGGCGACTTCGCCGACGTTCCTGTCGCGGGCACCTACCGACTGGTCTTCGTGGTCTTCAACACGCTCTTCAACCTGCTGACCCAGGACGATCAGGTGCGCTGCTTCGAGAACGTCGCCGCCCATCTCAGCGACGACGGCTCGTTCGTCGTCGAGGCCTTCGTGCCGACCTTTCTCACCCGGCTGCGCGACGATCAATACGTGGATGCCGAAGCGATCGGAGTCGATGAGGTCCGACTTGACGTGGGTCGGCACGATCCCGTGACGCAGCGACTCGACGAGAGTCACGTGTCCCTGTCTCGTGACGGCATCCGCATGTACCCGCTCGTCACCCGGTACGCCTGGCCGAGCGAGCTCGATCTCATGGCGCGGATCGCCGGGCTGCGTTTGAAGGACCGGTGGGCCGGCTGGAACCGAGAACCCTTCAACTCCAAGAGCAGCAGACACGTGTCCGTCTACGGACGCTGACCAAGTCAGAATCGAGCGACCGGCACGGTGAGCTCGACGGTGAGCCCGTCGGCAACCTCGCCCGACACTGACCCGAGCTCTGTCGACCCGCCATCGTCGCCAAAGACACGGTCGGTCTCGAGGCTCGTCTGCTGCAGGTTGCTCACGCTCTCGCTGTAGCCGTCGGTCGCGTACACCTCGTTGCAGATGTCCTCCGGAAGGGCGATCTGCGAGGTTGCGACCGCGTTCGCCTGATCGGTGGCATCGGCGAGGCTCGGGTACACCTCGAAGTGGACGTGCGGCCAGCGCCCCGAATAGCAGCCTGGGAAGATGCTCGTGAACTCGACAACGCCGTCGTCTCCGGTCTCTGCCACGCCGCGGAGGTAGTTCTGATCGGAAACGGAGTAGAGCGAGTACGTGCCGGCGCGGTCGCAGTGCCACACGTAGACCGCGGCGCCGGCAAGCGCAGAGCATCCGTTCGAGGCATCCATGATCGCCAACCGGATCGTCAGCGGAACACCGTCGGCCGTGCCCGAGAAGTCTCCGAAGCTCGCGCGGATGTCGTTGCGAACGATCCCGCTCTGCGTGAGGACATTCGGGCCGTTCGAGCCGTCGGCCGGATAGGGCCCACCGGTCTCCTCGGGAATGGGGGAGCAATCGGCCACCGTCTCGCCAACGGCGCTCTGCGCAGTCGCCGACGCGGAAGCGATCGTGCTGCCTGAGGCGCTCGCCGACGAACCACAACCCGCAAGCGTGATCGCCCCGATCGCACCGAGCCCGGTGACCCCGATGAGCTTCAACATCCTTCGACGATCTAGGAGCGTTTCGAGATCGAACGCCAACCCCTGATCGAAGACCTCCTCACCTGGATTGGCCAGCGGTCGGCCAAGGTAGGTCGTCTCACGCAAGTTCTCAGGGCGCCCGCTCTTCACGACATGTCCAAGCGTACGGCTGCGACCTCGGAGCGAACTGTGAGCGGTCCGGGCATATGCCGACAATCGAACGCCGATGAGATCTGCATCACGAACAGGTCTAATGAATGACCGCGGCGGAGCCGTAGGCCTCCGCCGAACGACGATACGAGGAGGGCACCATGCCCGGTCAGATCGTGCATATCGAGATCCCGGCGGACGACACGGAGAAGGGACGCGAGTTCTGGGGCTCCCTCTTCGGGTGGCAGTTTCAGGCGTTCCCGGCAGGCCCGTCCGAGTACCACATGACCCAGATCGGCGACCAGCAGGGCGCGGCGATCACCAACATGGAGGCGGGCAAGCAAGGGACACGCGCGTACTTCGACGTCGACGACATCAACGCCGGCGCCGCACGCGTGAAGGAGCTCGGCGGGGAAGCGGGCGACCCGATGCCCGTTCCGGGAATGGGATGGTTCTCGACCTGCAACGACCCGCAGGGCAACGAGTTCGGCCTCTGGCAGACCGACCCCTCCGCTCAGGCGCCGACCGGCTAGACCCTCGCCGGGGCTGGCGGCGCGCCTCTGGCCGCCGCCAGCCACGCCGGCCTCTACGACTGCGCTGCGGCCTCCTCGACCGCCGCGATGTCGATCTTCTTCATCGCGAGCATCGCCCGCATGGCGCGCTGAGACTTCTCCCTGTCCGGATCGCTCAGGAGCTCGATCAGCCTCGTCGGAACGATCTGCCAGGAGAGGCCGTACTTGTCCTTCAACCAACCGCACGGGCCTTCCTCGCCCCCTTCGGAGAGCTTGCCCCAGAAGTGGTCGACCTCGTCCTGGGTCTTGCAGCTCACCTGGAACGAGACGGCCTCGTCGAACGTGAACTGGGGTCCGCCGTTCAGGGCGACGAACTTCTGGCCGTCCAGCTCGAAGCTCACGGCCATCACCATTCCCTCCGGGCGCGGGCCGGCTTCGCCGTAGCGGGCGACGTCGAGGATCCTCGAGTTCGGGAAGACCGACGTGTAGAACGTCGCCGCCTCTTCGCCTTCGGTGTCGAACCAGAGGCATGGAGTGATCTCGTGCATCGCCTCTCCTTTCTCTCGTGGTCGTCAGAGCCGGTTGAGCGTGCTCAGTCGGCCTCTGCAGTGGCAGCCGCGCCTGACGGCTCTTCGCCCTCGTGCGCGCGCGCCTGCGCTCCCGCGCGTAGGAACACTGCGCCGATGACGGCTGCCCCGGCCGCAAAGAGCGCTCCGACGAGAAATGCAGCGTGGTAGCCGCCGTTGAGTGCGGCAATCGCCTCGTCGCCCGACGCCAGGAGGCTCTCGGTGCGAGAGGCGGCCAGACTGGCGAGGATCGCGAGGCCGAGCGCCCCGCCCATCATGAACGACGTGTTGACGACTCCCGACGCGAGCCCGGCCTCTTGCGGTTCGACATCGCTCATGGCGGCGAGGAGCACCGGGTTGAATGCCATGCCCGCTCCGACACCAAGCAGGATCATGCTCGGGAGGACGTGGGCGGCGAAGTTCCCGTCGACCGGGGCCATCGCAAACAGGACGAGCCCGATCGCAGCGAGCAGGAGGCCTGCCGACAGGGGCAGACGTATGCCAAAGCGCATCACGAGCTTGGCGGAGAGGCCGATCGAGAAGGCACCCATGATCAGATTGGCGGGCAGAAACGCGAGACCGACCTCGAGCGGGCTGAAGCCGAGCACGAGCTGGAGGTAGAGGGCGGAGAGGAAGAACCAGGCGAACATGGCTGCTGCCCAGAGAACGCCGACGACGTTCGCGGTCGCGACGTTGCGAAGCCGGAAGAGACCGAGTGGCACGAGAGGCGAGTCGGACCGAGCCTCGATGGCAAGGAAGAGCGCCAGCAGTACCGCAGCAGCAGCAAGCATTCCGAGGGTGCGGCCCGACGTCCAGCCCGCATCGTTGCCGTTCACGATCGCGTAGACGGCGATCATCAACGAGGCGGTCACGGTGACCGCGCCTGCGACGTCGACCCGCCCCCCGGCTGCCTGACCACGGGTCGACGGCAGCAGCCTCGCGGAGAGGACGTAGACGACTACTCCGATCGGAATGTTGACGAGGAAGACCCAATGCCAGCTGAGGATGTCCGTCAGGATCCCGCCGAGCAGGACACCGATGCTTCCACCGCCGGCGACGACGAAGCCGAAGACGCCCATCGCCTTGGCTCGCTCGGCGGGTTCGGTGAACAGGATCATGATCAGCGAGAGTGCGACCGCCGACACGACTGCGCCGCCGAGGCCCTGCACCGCCCGAGCCGCGACCAGGAAGGCCTGGGAGCCCGCGAGCCCGCAGGCGAGGGACGCCGCCGTGAACAACACGAGCCCGAGCAAGAACATCCGTCGGTAGCCGAAGAGGTCGCCCAGCCGGCCCCCGAGCAGGAGAAAGCCGCCGAAGGTGAGCAGGTAGGCGTTCACGACCCAGGCCAGCGACGTCGGCGAGAAGCCGAGATCCTCCCGGATCGACGGCAGCGCGACGTTCACGATCGTCGTGTCGAGGACGATCATCAGGTCCCCCAGGCAGAGGACGATCAGTGCGAGCCAGCGGGTGCGGCGATCCATGGTCATGAGCCTCGAGCGTCCTTTCGGCGAGTAGCGTAATCCAGCGTCACCGGGTTAGACGTCTCTGCGGGGCAGAACTCATCGGCCCTGACCGCGCCAAGGATCCGGCAGAGTGAAGACGTGGCGACGATGGCCGACCTGGACGCGCTCGCGCTCGAGATGCCGGAGGCGACGAGGGAGATCTCCGAAGACGGGCGGCCCTCGTATCTCGTCCACGGCAAGCTCTTCTGCTTCCATCGCAGTCGACGGCCAGACGCACTCGACCCCGAGACGGGCGAGCGCCTCGGCGATGTGCTCATGTTTCGCGTCGCAGATCTCGACGAGAAGGACCTGATTCTCGCGGACGACCGCGGCGTCTTCTTCACGACGCCGCACTTCAACGGGTATCCGGCCGTCCTGATGCGGATTCGCGACCTCCCACGGATCGAGCGCAGCGAGCTCCGCGACCTCGTCGTGGAAGCATGGTTGACGCGGGCGCAGAAACGGGTCGCGAAGGCGTGGCTCGAGGAGAACGAGCCGGCTGGCTCTTCGTGAGGTTCGATCACTCCGGCGCTCGGAGCTCCTCGTTCCAGGAACCGATGAGTTTCCGTCGGCGAAACAGTCCTCCTCGCGATGACTACCCCGGCACCGCGGACGGTGGCCTTCGCGATCCGCGGGCCCATCGCGCGGGACGACCTCCCCG
This sequence comes from uncultured Thermoleophilia bacterium, assembly GCA_963710975.1. Classification (GTDB taxonomy): domain Bacteria; phylum Actinomycetota; class Thermoleophilia; order Gaiellales; family Gaiellaceae; genus JBBQXH01. The sequence goes on from CAVQCG010000005.1 coordinate 785,476, forward strand.
GTCTCTGCGATCGGGTCTGCGCGCTGCTCGCGGAGAACGGTCCCGAGGTCGCCCTCTGCGACGTACACGGCGTCGATCCGGATGCGGTCACGGTCGATGCGCTGGCGCGGCTCCAGCTCGCCGCCCGGCGATACGGCTGTCAGGTCAGGCTGCGCAACGCCTCGGACGAGCTGCGCGAGCTGGTCGCGTTCATGGGGCTGCGCGAGGTCCTGCCCGACTGACGCTAGGACTCGAGCCGGGCGGGCAGACCGAAGAGCGGGAAGAGCGTCTCGGTGCCGAGGAAGAACGTGAACTCGACGATCCGGCCGTTCGCGAGCTCGAGCACCTGCAGTGCCCACGGGTCGTACCCCGTGCCGGTCTCGCTCGGCTTGTACTGCCCGAACGCCGGCGAGCCGTTCGCCGCCACGGTCGGGATGACCCGTGATCCACGGCAGGCTGCTCCGGGCCCGACCCACCACCGAAGGACGTCGTCGCGACCGCTCAGCCACAGCTCGTAGGGCGGCATCGACTGGGTGGCGTCCTCGTGGATGAGCGAGGTGAGCGCCTCCATGTCGTATCGCTCGAACGCCTCGACGTAACGCGCGAGGAGCTCGCGATCCGAATCGTCGAGCGACGGCACCGGCTCCGACGGGTCGATGGCGCTCGCGTCGAGTGTGGCCCGGGCCCGCTGGAGGGCGCTGTTGACCGACGCGACGCTCGAGTCGAGGAGCTCAGCGACCTCAGCAGCCTTCCAGCGAAGCACCTCGCACAGGATCAGCACGGCGCGCTGGCGCGGTGGAAGGTGCTGCAGCGCCGCTACGAACGCGAGCCGGATCGTCTCGCGTGACACGACGACCTCGGCTGGGTCCCCCTCGGGAACGACAAGCCCATCGGGCACCGGCTCGATCCAGGCGACCTCGGGACGCGTGACGCCGGGCTCGGTGGCGCCGCTCACCGCCGGGCCGATGTCCATCGGACGGACGCGGCGCTCCTTCCCGCCGAGGATGTCGAGACAGACGTTGGTCGCGATGCGGTACAGCCACGAACGCACCGACGAGCGGCCCTCGAATCGGTCGAGGTTCCGCCACGCGCGCAGAAACGTGTCCTGGACTGCATCTTCCGCTTCGAAGGGTGAGCCGAGCATCCGGTAGCAGTACGCCGTCAACTCACGGCGATACTGCTCCAGCTCGCCGACTGCAGGCGCGACTGTCGCCTCCATGACGCCCATCCTAGACCCTGTGTTCGGTGACAGTCCGCCGACCCAAGCGTTACGCTCGCCGATCGATGGAGACGTGACGGATGGGTGATGCCATCGGCCAGATCTTGCCGTTCGCGGTCGGCGTGGCGCTGAGCCCGATTCCGATCGTCGCCGTCGTGCTGATGCTGGTGACGAGGCGCGCGCGCTCGAACGGGCCGGCGTTCGTGGCCGGGTGGCTGACGGGTCTCGCGATCGTCGGTGCGATCGTCCTGTCGATCTCGAGCGGCGCCGGCGCGACCGACAGCAGCGGGCCCGCGACCTGGGTGAGCGTGCTCGAGCTCGTGCTCGGCCTGCTTCTCCTGCTGGTTGCCATACGCCAGTGGCGCGGCCGGCCGAAGGGCGACGAAGAAGCCGCGACGCCCAAATGGATGGCAACGATCGATTCGTTCGGGCCGGGCAAGGCCTACGGGGCCGGCGCGGTGCTGTCAGGCGCGAACCCGAAGAACCTGCTTCTCGCGGTCGGGGCGGCGGCTGCGATTGCCAAGACCGGTGTCTCCACCAGTGAGGAGATCGTCTCGTACGCGGTGTTCGCAGTGCTCGCCACCCTCGGTGTCGCCATTCCGGTCGTCCTGTACTTCGTGATGGGCGAGCGATCGAAGGCCATCCTCGAGGGCTTGAAGGACTGGATGGAGCAGCACAACGCGGCGATCATGGCGGTGCTCTGCCTCGTGATCGGAGCCAAGCTGATCGGTGACGCGATCGGCGGGCTCAGCTCCTGAACGCCACTCGAAGTCACTCGACAGCTCCCTCGAGCCGGAGGAGCTGGACCTTCACCTCTGGGCCGCCGCGGTAGGAGCCGAGGCCCCCGCCGGTGCGTACGACGCGATGGCAGGGGACGACGATCGGGAGAGGATTCGTCGCGAGTGCAGTTCCCGCCGCGCGGACGGCGGTTGGACGGCCGGCGCGGGTCGCGACGTCGCGATAGGACGCGGTCGTGCCATAGGGGATCCGCGCGGTTGCCTCGAGCACCTCGCGGCGGAATCCGGTTGTCAGCTGCCAGTCGAGGCCGAGATCGAAGGCGCGCCGCGCGCCGTCGAAGTACTCGTCGAGCTGATGACGGGTCGCGGTCAGCGTTCCGCGAGGTGCACGGAGCACACGGGGCGAGATGCGTGCGGCAAGCTCGTCGAGCACGGCCTCCTCGTCCTCGGCCGGTAGGCCGACCCGGACAAGCCCGTGCCGTGTCGCTCCGAGCAAGATCGTGCCGAGCGGGGATTCGTGGCGCTCGATTGCGATGTCGACGAGGCCCTCGCTATCTGCGCGGTCGATCAGGTCGAGACGGATGCGCTCCCAGGTCATCGAGCCCGGTCCCGAGACCTTGCGCAGGGACTCTTCGAGTGGCGTGATGGGGTCGTTGCTGTTCATGCCGATGAGACGGTTGCGTCGTCGAGATCGTGAGGTTCGACCTCCGTCCTGAGTCGCTCGAGACCCTCGAACACGTTGCGCCGTGCCGCCGCCTCGCTCGTCTGCATCGTCTCGGCAATCTCGCGGTGGGACAGGTCACCGAGGTAGCGGAGCGCGACGGCGGTGCGCTGCTTGTCGGGGAGCCTGCGGACGTGCGCCCAGATCTCGCCGTCCACGGGATCGAGATCCCCCTCGACAGCACGTGGCTCGGGGTCCGGGATCGGCTCCGGCGCTCGGGCGCGGGCCCGATGACTGTCGATCGCCTTGCGGGCCGCGATCGTGTAGAGCCAGGAGCGGAGGCCGGAGGGATCGCGCACCTGGTCGTACGCACGCAGCGCCGCGATCATGGTCTCCTGGAAGACGTCTTCCGCTCGATCCGGGCCGACCTGTGATGCGCAGAAGCGCAGGAGAGCGGGCCCGTGGTGCTCGATGACGCGCTCGAACGGAACAGCGCTCCGTCGATGCGCCCGGTAGGTGCTCGTGCTCACACCCACAGGACGTTCGCGCCGCCTCATACGTGAGATCGCACGGCTACGGGCCCAGGTATCGCAGCACGTCGTCGCTCTCTCTTTCGAGTGCGGCTCGTTCGTCGCGCGCCAGCCGGCCGAGGGGCTCGATCACGACCTGTCTCGCCTGGATCCTCCATGTTGCTGCGGCCCGCCCTTGCACGAGGGCGAACGGCCTGAAGATCCCGTGGCCGGCGATGATGCGTGACGCGTGGGAGCCGACGATCTGCTCGCGCGACGTCCATCCGAGCAGCAGCGGCTCGAAGGGCCCTAGGAGCCGAGGCGCGGGCAGTGACGCCGCTCTCTGGCGGCCGGCGAGATCGACGAGGCCGTCCTGACGCTCCACGAGCTCCGACGCGATCGCGCTGAGCCCGGCGCGCGCGTCTCGAAGCGGCAGCCCGGCCCAACGGGCGAGGTCGCGATCCGTCGCCGGGCCGTGACCGGCGAGGTATCGCCGTGCGAGCTCGGCCAGCGCGATGTCGCGGTCCACCGACTCCAGCCTGCCCAGCCAGTCGTGAACCAGCACGTAGGCATGCTCGCGGCCGATCATCGGACCGCGCACGGTGAGACCGCGCACGCAGGCGAGCATCAGGAGGTGAACGAGCGCCTGATTGCGCGTCGGCACGCCGGCCGCGGCGACTCGCTCACCGAGCTGGATGCGTGTGAGCGGCCCCTCGGATGCAAGCGACCGCTCGATCACCGTCACACCCCGCTCGGCGAGGGCCGGCGTCACCCCGAGCTGCGCGAGCCTCGAGGCGTTGGCCCTGACGAGCGGCGGGGTCGTGAGCGCCTGGAGCCACGGGTAGTCCTCGCTCCGAATGAGATGCAGCGTGCCTCGATTCAGCCAGGTGATCAGCAGCGTGCGATCCTCCGTCAGGGCGCGATCGACGTCCGAGGCGGCCAGGCCGCTCGTTCGCGCACGAACCGCGAGACGTGCTCCCCGGGGATCCTGGGCCTGGATTGCCAGCAGCCGCTCGGCGACGGCTACCGGGTCGCGGGCCGGCCGGCCAGAGAGCAGCTGTGCAGTCAGGCGCTTCGCGATCGACAGAGAGTCAATGGTACGGCGGCCGGCGCAACGGGGGCCCCTACCCGTCGGCGGATAGGATGCTCGACCCGTGACTCCCGAACGAGTCCCCGTGGAGTCGGAACCTGGCGCGGAGGCCATCGGCGAAGCCCGCTGGCCGATGGTCGGGGCTGTCGTGGCCGCCATTGCCCTGACGGTGCTCCTCCCGAGCGAGGTGCGTCCCGGCCCGCCCTGGCTCCTGCCGGCGATCGAGGGCGTGCTGCTCGTCATCCTGGTCGTCGCCGACCCCGGCAGGATCGACAACAGAAGCCGGCACCTGCGGGTGCTGTCTGTCGCACTCGTGTCCGTACTCGTCGTCGCAACGCTCTGGTCGACCGGACTGCTCATCTACGAGCTGATCATCGGCGGGAAGGAGACGAACTCCGCGACTGAAGTCCTGGCCGCCGGCGGAGCCGTGTGGGCCTCGAACATCCTCGCCTTCGCGCTCCTCTACTGGGAGCTCGACTGCGGCGGTGCAGCCGCCCGCGCCCATCGTGTGCACCCGCACCCGGACCTGGCGTTCCCGCAGCGGACGAATCCCCACCTCGCGCGGCCCGGCTGGCAGCCTCGCTTCATCGACTACCTCTACCTCGGCATCACCAACGCGACGGCGTTCAGCCCCACGGACGTCATGCCTCTGGTGCCGTGGGCCAAGATCGCGATGGGGGCGCAGTCGCTGATCTCGCTCGCGATCCTCGGGCTCGTCATCGCACGCGCGGTCAACCTGTTCTGACAGCGCGTGGAAGCGTGAGCCAGACGTCGGCTCCGCCCCCGGCCGCGTTGGCGGCATGGGCGCTTCCCCCGTGGGCCTCTGCGATCGACCTTACGATCGAGAGCCCCAGCCCGGCGCCACCGCCGGGACGTGCCTGGTCGGCCCGCGAGAAGCGCTCGAAGGCTCGCTCCAGGAACTCGGGTGGGAACCCGTCGCCTCGATCGATCACATGGAGCTCCACGACACCTTCGGCGTCCTGGCCCGTCATGCGAATCTCACCCGCGCCGTAGCGCAGGGCGTTATCGACGAGATTGCCGAGCGCCTGCTCGAGGCGTAGCCCATCGCCTCGCACGACCAGACCCGGTCTGGCCTCCGAGCGCATCGACCTTCCCGTCTCTTCGGCCCTCCACTCGAACCGGCTCTGGATCGACTGGAAGAGCCGGCCGACGTCGATGTCCTCGACCTGCAAGGGAAGACGGCCGCGGTCGGATCGGGCGATCAGGAGCAGGTCCTCGGCGAGCTGGGAGAGGCGGTCGGCCTCCTGGGACGACGACCGCACGGCCTCCCTCAGCTCTTCGGGAGTCTCGGCCTGGTGAAGCGCAAGCTCGAGCTCGGTCCGCAGCAACGCGAGCGGTGTGCGAAGCTCGTGTCCCGCGTCGGCGACGAAGTCGCGTTCGCGTTGCAGCGCGTCCTCGAGCCGCGCGAGCATGTCGTTCAGCGTTTCTGCGAGGCGTTCGATCTCGTCCCGGGTCGGGGGAACGGGCAGCCGTTCGCCCGGCGTATCGGCCGAGATGGCTGCGGCGCGGGCCCGCATCGACTCGACCGGCCGGAGCGCGAAGCCCGCGAGGAAGTACCCAGCCAGGGAAGCGAGGAGAAGAGCTGCGGGCCCGGCGATGAGCAACTCGTTCCGCAGGCTGAGGAGCGTCTCGTGGCGATCCTCGCTCGTCGCTCCGACGATCAACACGAGCCGGCGCCCCTGGCTCGAGACGGGCGTCGCGAGGAAACGAGACGGCTCGTCGAGCCCCGGCACCGACGTGGCGGTTCGCGAAGATCGTACTCCTGGCGCGCAGCATCTAGCTCCTCAGGGCTGAGGAGCGGAGCCGTGCGGAGCGGCCGCGTCGCGTCGAGGACGCGGCCGCTGGCGTCGAGGAGCTGCGCATAGCTCTCACCCGCCTCGATGAACCGGCCGCCACCCTCCGCGGAGAGCGAGCCTCCCTGCTGCTGAACGAGTGCAGCCATGTCCTGGGCGCGTACGCGCAGCTCGCGGTCGAGCGCGGTCGCGAGATGGGAGCCGAGCCGCGCGTAGAGAAACCATGCGGTGCCCGCGAGCACGACCGCCATGGCGAGAGCGAACGCGCCCGCGACGCGCAGCCGGATCGGAACCCGTCTCACACGCCGCCGTCCGCACGCAGACGGTACCCGGCTCCGCGAACCGTCTCGAGCGAGCACCGGCCGAACGGCTCGTCGATCTTCAGCCGGAGGTGGCGGACGTACACGTCCACGACATTGGAACGGTTGTCGTACGCGAAGTCCCAGGCGTGTTCGAGGAGATGCAAGCGCGACAGGACCTCGCCAGGTCTGCGCATGAACGTCTCGAGCAGCGCGAACTCCTTGGCGGAAAGCCGGATCTCGTTTCCGTCGCGGGTGACCTCGCGGGTTGCGGGGTCGAGACGCAGGTCGCCGACCTCGAGGACGGCGGGTCGCTCCAGTTCCCCGCGACGAGCCAACGCGCGAAGACGGGCAAGCAGTTCGGCGAAGGCGAACGGCTTCACGAGATAGTCGTCCGCGCCGGTATCGAGTCCAGCGACGCGATCCTCGACGGAATCGCGCGCCGTGAGCATGAGCACGGGTGCCCAGACACCGTTGTTTCGCAGCTTGCGACAGGTCTCGAAGCCGCTGATTCCCGGCAGCATCACGTCGAGGACAATGGCGTCGTATTCGACAGCCTGCGCCATCCAGATGGCGTCCTCCCCCGTCCCTGCGACATCCGGTGAGAGGCCTTCCTTGAGCAGTCCCCGATGAATCAGGGCGGCCATGCGTAGCTCGTCTTCGACGATCAGAACCCGCATGGATGCATGGTCGCAGCTTCAGATGAACGCGAGATGAAAGCCGACTGACTCGCCGTCATGATCCGTTCATCTCGCCTGCCTAGCCTCGGTCGAAACGACCAAGGAGACACAGGTGAAGAAGTACACGCTGATACTCGCCCTGGTCCTCGTCGCAACGCTGGCAGGATCCGGGGCCGTCAGTGCTGCGAGCGCAGCTCCGGCAACGTCGCCGGGATTCTCGGCCCGGGTCGACAACCCCTGGTTCCCGCTGAAACCCGGGACGACCCTCGTCTACCGAGGAACCAAGGATGGAAAGGCCGCGCGCGATGTCGTGACCGTGACCCATCAGACGAAGATGATCGACGGGGTCCCCTGCGTCGTCATCAAGGACCGGCTCTACCTCAACGGGCGCCTCGCCGAGCGTACGACGGACTGGTACACGCAGGACAGCAAGGGCAACGTCTGGTACTACGGCGAGAAGACTGCGGAGCTCGACCGCCAGGGACACATCACGAGCACCGAAGGAACGTGGCAGGCGGGGGTCGACGGCGCCAAGCCGGGGATCTACATGCCCGCCCACCCCCGCGTCGGCCAGACGTTCCGCCAGGAGTACTACAAGGGCCACGCCGAGGATCACTTCAAGGTGCTCGACCTGCACGCGAGCGTCACGTCTCCGTACAGGTCGTCGGAGAACGCACTCCTGACGAAGGAGTGGACGCCGCTCGAGCCGGGCGTGATCGACCACAAGAGCTACATTCGTGGCATCGGCACCGTGCTCGAGGAGACCGTCAAGGGCGGCACCGAGCGGCTCGAGCTCGTGGACGTGCGGAGGGAACGCTGAAGGAGCGCGGGGTGGCTCCTCTGCTCACAGGGTCCGGCCGGAGCGTAGAGAATCAGCCGAATGCACGACGTGATCGTGATCGGCGGCGGCTTCGCGGGTGTGACTGCTGCGCGTGAAGCCGCCCGCGAGGGTCGGACAGTGCTCCTCCTCGAGGCGCGCGACCGGCTGGGCGGACGCACGTGGACAGCCCGCTGGGACGGCCGCGACATCGAGTACGGAGGCGGCTGGGTGCACTGGCATCAGCCGCACACGTGGTCGGAGATCATGCGCGCCGGTCTCCACGTCGACCTCAGCGAGGACGCGCAAGACGCCGGTTGGTACGTCGGCGAGGAGCGCCGCTCGGGGACGATCGAGGAGCGTGACGCGATCGCGGAGCGCGGCTGGAATCGGTTCGTTGCCGGTTGCGACGAATACCTCCCGCAGCCGTACGACCCCCTCCTCAGGGCGACGAATCTCGCCTCGGTCGACTCGCTCACGATCGCCGAGCGAGTCGACCAACTCGGCCTCGGCGAGGAGGAACGCGACGTTCTCGTCGCCGAGCTCGAGTCGGTCGCACACGGGCCACTCGACGACGCGGGCGCTCTCAGCATCGCCCGCTGGCACCAGCTCTCGGGCGGCAGCCTCGCGCTCACTCAGTACACGGGCGGCCGGGTGACGCTCCGGGACGGCACCCGCTCGCTGCTCGAATCGATTCACCGGCCCGACCTGCACGAGACGCGGCTCGCGACGCCCGTCGCGGCGATCTCGCAGTCGGGCGGCCTCGCCGAGGTGCACACCCGCGCCGGCGAGACGCTCGCGTGCCACCGTGTCGTCGTCGCCGTCCCGCTGAACACGCTCGGCCGCATCGCATTCGAACCAGCCCTGTCCGCCGTGAAGCAGGAGGGAATTGCACTCGGCCAGGCTTCCCGCGGAATCAAGATCTTCATCCGGGCCCGCGGGCCGGAACGCCTCGTCAACACGATCCGACCCGGTCATCCGTTCGGGTACCTCGACACAGAGTGGCTCCTCGAGGACGGGACGCAGATCATGATCGGATTCGGGCTCGACGCAGCCGTGATCGATGCGAGCGACCTTCCGTCCGTCCAACGCGCTCTCGACGAGATCATCCCCGGCTACGAGGCGCTGGCCGCAACCGCGCACGACTGGCTGGCCGACGAGTTCTCGCTCGGAACCTGGGCGATCCACCGTCCCGGCTGGTACACCCGCTACCACACCGAGATGCAACGCCCCGAGGGTGTCGTACTGCTCGCAGGCTCAGACCTCGCGAACGGCTGGTCCGGTTTCATCGACGGCGCGATCGAGTCGGGGCTGCGAGCGGGCGTGTGGGCAACTGATCGCTGACGAGCTGGCCTCGAGTCTCGACTGAATCATCCCGACTGGATGACAGCGAGCCGCAGCGGAGCGTGCAATAGTGGAGGGACGAGCCCGAGCCGGGCTCGTGAGATCCCGAAGGGAGACATATGGCAATCGGTCCTGTACAGCTGCTCGTGCTCGGGTTCGATCACCCGGAGTTCCACGGCGAGATCATCGCCGAGCTCGAGAAGCTTCGAGCGAGCGACACCGTCCGCGTCATCGACGCGCTCGCCGTCCACAAGGACGCCGACGGTGAGATCGAGGTTGCCCACCTCAGCAACCTGACGAAGGACGAGGCGATCGAGCTCGGCAGCATGGTCGGCGCGCTGATCGGCCTCGGAATCGAGGGTGAGGAAGGCATGGAGGCCGGCGCGATCGCGGGCGCCGAGGCGGCAGCCGACGGTGTTCAGGTCTTCGGCGACCAGGAGGCCTGGGACGTGATCGAGGACATCCCGAACGACTCCGCGGCCGCGCTGATCCTGCTCGAGCACCAATGGGCCGTCGGGCTGCGCGACGCGATTGCGCGAGCAGGCGGGGTTGGCCTCAGCGACGGGTTCATCCATCCGACGGACCTCGTGGCGATCGGGCTTATCGCCGCCGAGGAGGCCGAGGCGCAGTAACTGGAGAAGAACCCTGTAACCACCGGACGACGGAGGTGAAGAATCATGATGATGCGCAGAGTCGCACGACGCACAGCACGGCGCACCTCACGGCGCCGCTAGAGAACCTGGGCGAGCCGCTCCTCACCGTTGCCTTTTCGGGCATCGGTGAGGAGCGGACAGCTCCATCCTGGGAGGATCTCGAGCCGAGACGTGTCTCCATCCGGTATCGATCTCGTGAATTTGTTGCACGAGCCTCCGGCGGTTCTCGTCGCGTCGGGTAGAACCCGCGCCATGACCTCGGCCGTGCCACGATGAGCGACCCCGTCGTCGACTTCTTCGAGGAGCTCGGCGCGCGGGGAAGCGAGCCGCTGCTTCACAGGGCAAGCGGCACCTTGCGCTTCGACCTCGAGCACGGGAAGAAGAGAGAGCACTGGCTCGTGACGGTCGACAAGGGGGCCGTCGCTGTCTCGCGCAGAAACGTCAAGGCCGACTGCATCGTTCGCATGGACAGAGCCCTCTTCGCCGACATCGTTCGCGGAAGGGCGAACGCCATAGCGGCGCTGCTGCGCGGAGTCGTCGGGGTCGAGGGAGACCTGGAGTTGCTGATGCTGTTCCAGCGGCTCTTCCCCGGTCCAGCGTCCACTCACGGCGATGCCGCCGAGGGAACGGTACGGGCATGAGCGGCGAGCTGGTCAAGATCCTCGACGGGAACACGTTCGTCGTCAGCGCCGACAATGGAGACATCGAGGCGTCGCTCACCGACCCGACCGGCCTCTTCTCGTTCGATACGCGCTTCCTCTCGAAGTGGATCCTCACCCTGAACGGCGATCGGCTGAACGCACTCTCCACGGACGACCTCCAGTACTTCGAGACCCGCTTCTTCCTCGTTCCGGGAACCGGAACGGTCTACGTCGACGCGAAGCTCTCGGTGATCCGTCGCCGGGCTGTCGCCCATGGATTCCACGAGGAGCTGACGATCCTGAATCACGACGACAAGCCAGTTGATCTGAAGGTTCGGGTCGAGGCGGGAAGTGACTTCGCCGACCTGTTCGAGGTCAAGGATGCTCTCGAGAAGAAGGGCGAGTACTCCACCCGGATCGAGGGTGGGCGCCTCGTGCTCGCCTACGTGCGGGAAACCTACCGGCGCGAGACGATCATCTCGGCGAGCGAGCCTGCGGCGATCGACGCCAACGGCCTGACCTTCACCGTTCGCATCGAGCCTCACGGGGACTGGACGACGGCTGTGGATGTCATCACGGGCCTCCCGGGAGGGATCAACGTCACCGGGGCGTCACAAGCGGGCGCCATCAGACGGGCACGACCCAACATGGAGCGGAACCTCGAGCGGTGGCTTGCCGATGCGCCGCGTGTCGAATGCGACTGGGAGCCCCTCAAAGCGACCTACCGTCGCAGTCTCGTCGACCTCGCCGCGCTGCGGTTCTCGCCGTTGACGTCCGGTGGCCGAGCCCTTCCCGCCGCCGGCCTGCCGTGGTTCATGACCATGTTCGGGCGCGACAGCATCTTCACCAGCCTCCAGGCGCTGCCGTTCACCGACGAGCTCGCAGCGACCACCCTGCGTGAGCTCGCCGGGCGACAGGGAACTCGCGTGGACGACTTCCGCGACGAGGATCCCGGGCGCATCCTCCACGAGATGCGCTTCGGTGAGATGACCGCGTTCGAGGAGCGACCGCACTCGCCCTACTACGGATGCGCAGACGCCACGCCCCTCTTCGTCGTGCTGCTCGACGAGTACGAGCGCTGGAGCGGTGACCGCAAGCTCGTTCGCGATCTCGAGCACGAGGCGCGAGCGGCCATCACCTGGATCGACGCCTACGCCGACCTCATGGGTAACGGTTACATCTCGTATCAACGCCGCAACGAGCAAACCGGCCTCGAGAACCAGTGCTGGAAGGACTCCTGGGACTCGATCTCCTACCGGGACGGGCGACTTCCAGGTTTCCCGCGTGCGACCTGTGAGCTCCAGGGTTACGCGTACGACGCGAAGATGCGCGGCGCCCGTCTGGCACGCCACGTCTGGAAGGATCCGGGGTTTGCCGACCGGTTGGAGAAAGAGGCGGCCGATCTCAAGCGCCGCTTCAACCGCGACTTCTGGGTCGAGGACGGCGGGTACTTCGCATTGGCGCTGGACACCGAGGGCAAGCAGGTCGACGCGCTGACGTCGAACAACGGCCACCTTCTCTGGAGCGGGATCGTCGACAAGTCGAAGGCCAAGTCCGTCGTTCGCAATCTCCTGGGACCGAGACTGTTCTCCGGCTGGGGCGTCCGCACGCTTGCCGAGGGCGAAGGGCGCTACAACCCGATCGGCTACCACGTCGGAACGGTCTGGCCCTTCGACAACTCGTTCATCGCCTGGGGCCTTCGCCGCTACGGCTTCAAGGACGAGGCTGCCCGCGTCGCCGCCGGCATCCTCGACGCCGCGGAGTTCTTCCAGGGCCGCCTCCCGGAGGCGTTTGGCGGGTACGAGCGAAGCGTGACGAAGTATCCGGTTCAGTACCCCACCGCCTGCAGTCCCCAGGCCTGGTCGACCGGGACCCCGCTTCTCCTCCTACGCACGATGCTCGGGCTCGAGCCGCTCGGCGATCATCTGATCGTCGACCCGGCGCTTCCGGCCGGGATCGGTCATCTCGAGCTGCTCGACATCCCTGGACGTTGGGGTCAGCATCGACGCGTTCGGACGAGGGCGTATCGTGGTCGATAAGCGAGGCTGAGAATGGCACACGGGGCCGGGGAACCAGCGAAGGCTGACGTCCTCGTCGTGTTCGGCATCACCGGCGACCTCGCGAAGGTGATGACCTTTCACTCGCTCTACAGACTCGAGCGACGCGGGCTGCTCGAGCTGCCCGATCGTCGGCGTGGCGGTCGACGACTGGACGTTAGATCAGCTCGTCGAGCGCGCGCGCGAGTCGATCGTCGGAACCGGCGAGCACCTCGAGCCGGACGTGTTCGACCGCTTCGCCGCCCGCCTCTCCTACGTACAGGGCGACTTCGCGGATGCGGCAACGTACAAACGCGTCGCCGCGGCGATCGAGAATGCGGCGAATCCGGTCTTCTACCTCGAGATCCCGCCCTTTCTCTTCGGCAGAGTCGTCGAGGGCCTCGCCGAGGCGGGCCTGACGAAGACCGCGCGGGTCGTGGTGGAGAAGCCCTTCGGACATGACCAGGCGTCGGCCGCCGCCCTCGCCGAGGAGCTCCACCAGTACATCGACGAATCCCAGCTCTACCGGATCGACCACTTCCTCGGGAAGATGGGCATCGATGAGATCCTCTACCTGCGGTTCGCGAACACGATGCTGGAGCCGGTCTGGAACCGGAACTACGTCGAGAGCGTGCAGATCACGATGGCCGAGGACTTCGGGGTGGAGGATCGCGGCCACTTCTACGATCCTGTAGGAGCGCTTCGCGACGTCGTCGTGAACCACATCATGCAGGTCGTCGCGGCATCCGCGATGGAGCCGCCCGCAGGCGGTGATCCCGCCACGCTGAAGGACGGCGCTGGTCGCGCTCTTCAAGGCCGTCAGCGCGGCCGATCCGGCCCACTACGTGCGCGGCCAGTACGACGGCTACCTGGGTATCGACGGCGTCGATCCTGACTCGACGACCGAGACGTACGCCGCACTACGCCTCGAGATCGACAACTGGCGCTGGTCCGGCGTGCCGTTCTTCATCCGCACCGGGAAATGCCTGCCGGTGACGCAGACCGAGGTGAGGCTCGTCTTCAAGCGCCCGCCTCGGCTCGGCTTCGGCGCCCTCGACCGAGAGCCCGAGCCGGACCAGTTCGTGATCAAGCTCGATCCCTCGACCGGTGTCCAGCTGACGCTGGATGCGCATCGGGCGGACGCGCCGACCGCCGAGGGGATCACCCTCGACATGGAGTTCGCCGACCCAGGGAGGCGAAGGCGCAACACCGTACGAGGTGCTGCTTCACGCCGCGATGGTCGGACAGAGCACGCGCTTCACCCGCCAGGACGGCGTCGAGGAGACCTGGCGCATCATGCAGCCCCTGCTCGATGCTCCGCCTCCTGTACATCCGTACGAGAAGGGCACCTGGGGGCCGGCTGCCGGCGACGCGCTCGTCGCCGGCTATGGCCGCTGGCACGGGCCATGGGTCGCGTGAACGGCTCCAACCCACCCGCCGAGCCCTCGCCCCAGAGCGCCGCCCTGCCGTCACCGTTTCCGCCGATTGCGGACTTTGCGTTCCTGTCGGACTGCCACACAGGGGCGTTGATCGCCCCTGACGGGTCGGTCGAGTGGCTGTGCGTCCCCCGCTTCGACGCGCCGAGCGTGTTCGGCACACTGCTCGACCGCGAGGCAGGATCCTTCCGGTTCGGGCCGTTCGGCATCAACGTTCCGGCCGCGCGCGAGTATGAGCCGGGGACGAACGTTCTCCGGACGACATGGAAAACGCCAACCGGCTGGGTGCTCGTGCGCGAGGCGCTGACCATCGGTCCACGCAAGGGTGAGGACACGGTCACGCCGCACACCCGACCGCCGGCTGACGACGACGCCGAGCATCTGCTGGTGCGCACGGTTGAATGCCTCGAGGGCCGGGTGGAGATAGAACTCGTCTGCGAGCCCGTCTTCGACTACGGGCGCGTGCCCGCCGAGTGGATCCTCGTCGACGGGAGCCGCCAGACGGCCGACGCGAGCGGCGCCGGATCAGACGATCAGACTGCAAACGGACATGGCCCTCGGCATCGAAGGCAACCGCGTCCGTGCGCGCCACGTCCTCGAGCAGGACGAGCAGGATCTTCTGCTCGCTGTCCTGGGCGGAAGCCCTCGCATCGCCACGGGACGTCGACGAGGCGGACGCGCGGCTCGCCGCCACCACCCGTTACTGGCGCGCCTGGTTGGGAAGGGCACGCGTTCCCGATCACCCCTGGCGAGACCCGATCCAGCGCTCGGCCCTCGCGATCAAGGGCCTGACCTATATGCCGACTGGCGCGACGGTCGCCGCGCTGACGACCTCGCTCCCGGAGACACCTGGCGGCGAGCGCAACTGGGACTACCGGTACACCTGGATGCGCGACTCGACCTTCACCCTCCAGGCGCTCCATTGGCTCAACCTCGATTGGGAGGCCGACGAATTCATGCAGTTCGTCGCGGACGTCGAGCCCAACGAGGACGGCGCGCTGCAGATCATGTACGGGATCGACGGCCGGCGCGACCTGACCGAGTCGACGCGCGATGACCTCTCGGGCTACGCGGGCGCGCGCCCGGTGCGGGTCGGCAACGGCGCGTTCGATCAGCGCCAGAACGACGTCTACGGTGCCGTGCTGGACTCGATCTTGCTGCATACGCGCCGTAGCGAGCATCTGCCACGGCGGCTGTGGCCGATCGTGAAGTCGCAGGCCGAATGCGCGAGCCGCGTCTGGCGAGAGCCCGATCAGGGCATCTGGGAGGCCCGCGGCAAGCCGCAGCAGTACGTCTCCTCGAAGCTCATGTGCTGGGTCGCCCTCGATCGCGCGGCGAAGCTCGCGGAGATTCGTGGCGACCCGACGCTGAGCACGACCTGGCACGCCACCGCGGACGAGATCCGGGCCGATGTCCTTGCCCACGGCGTCAGCGACCGGGGCGTTCTTCGCCAGCATTACGAGACGGACGCGTTGGACGCCTCGGTGCTCCTCGCGGCGATGTTCGGGTTCCTACCGAGTGGCGACGAACGTCTACGCAAGACCGTGCTCGCGATCGCCGAGGAGCTGACCGAGCACGGACTGGTTCTTCGCTACCACACCGACGAGACCGACGACGGGCTCTCCGGCAAGGAAGGGACGTTCCTGATCTGCTCGTTCTGGCTCGTCTCGGCGCTGGCGATCGTCGGCGAGAGGCAGCGGGCCCGCGACCTGATGGAGCGCCTCTTGCGGATCGCCTCGCCGCTTGGGCTCTATGCCGAGGAGTTCGACACCGAGACCGCCAGGCACCTCGGGAACTTCCCGCAGGCCTTCTCGCACCTGGCGCTGATCGAGGCGGCGGCCCGCATCATCCTTGCTGAGCGACTCGAGGAGTACGAATCGTGAGTACGTACGACGTCATCATCATCGGGACGGGAGCCGGGGGCGGAACGCTCGCCCGCCATCTCGCCCCGTCGGGCAAGCGCATCCTTCTGCTCGAGCGTGGCGACTGGCTCCCGCGCGAGCCGCAGAACTGGCGCGCAGAGGACGTGTTCGTGGAAAACCGCTACGTCTCGCCAGACACCTGGTACGACGCGAAGGGCAAGCCGTTCCAGCCGCAGGTCCACTACTTCGTCGGAGGCGCGACGAAGCTCTATGGCGCTGCGCTCTACCGCTTCCGCGCGGAGGACTTCGGCGAGATACCCACCACGACGGCGTCTCGCCCGCATGGCCTATCTCGTATGACGAGCTGGAGCAGTACTACACGCGGGCCGAGCAGCTCTACCAGGTGCACGGAGCGCGCGGACGAGGATCCGACCGAGGCCCCCGCGAGCGCGCCGTATTCGTTTCCTGCCCTCTCGCACGAGCCGCGCATCCAGCGACTGCGCCGACGATCTCGGCCGGCGCTGGATACCACCCGTTCCACGCACCCTGCGGCGTGATGCTCGACGAGGCGAACCAGGCCGTACAGCGCCGTGTGTGCGCTGCGCGAACTGTGACGGCTTCCCGTGCCTTGTTCAGGCGAAGTCGGACGCCGAGGTTCTCGGCGTACGACCGGCTCTCGAGCACCCGAACGTGACGCTGCTGACGAACGCCACAGGCGGTCAAGCTCGAGACCACCGCCGCGGGCAACGACGGTCACGGACGTGGTGGTCGAGCGCGACGGGCGAGCACCGAGCGATTACACAGGCGCCATCGTGGTCGCTCGGCCTGCGGCGCCGCAAACACGGCCAGGCTGCTCCTTCGCTCGGCGAACGACAAGCATCCGGCCGGCCTCGCCAACGGCTCGGATCAGGTCGGGCGCAACTACATGTTCCACGCAAGCCAGGCGGTGCTCGCCCTCTCGCGCGAGGAGAACCCGACCACCTACCAGAAGACGCTCGGGCTCAACGACTTCTACTTCGGCAGCGACGACTTCGAGTACCCACTCGGGAACATCCAGATGATCGGCAAGTCACAGGCGCGCGATGTTCCGCGGCGAGAAGCCGACGGAGACGAAGCTCGCACCCGAATGGTCGCTGGAGCGGATCGCCACGTCACGCCATCGACTTCTGGCTGTCGACCGAGGACCTGCCCCGGCCCGAGAACCGGGTCACCCTCGACTCGGACGGGAACCTCACGCTGAGGTACACGCCGACGAACGATGTGCCGAAGCAGCGGCTCAACGCGAAGCTGAAGTCGATCCTCGGCAAGCTGCGACATGAACCCCGACCACCTGATCCACCGCTTCGCCTACATGAAGAACGAGATTCCGCTGGCGGGCTGTCGCGCATCAGGCCGGGACATGCCGGTTCGGGACGGATCCGGCCACGTCGGCGTTGAACACCGATTGCCGGGCGCACGAGGTCGACAACCTCTACGTGGTCGACACGAGCATCTTCCCGGTCGGCGCGTGAACCCTGCGCTCACCGCGATGGCGAACGCCCTGCGCGTCGGCGACCACCTGCTCGAGCGGCTCGACGCCTGAGCCCGGAGCATGCGCGAGTTCCGCCCTCGGGCGAGCAGATCGAGATCTCGTTCGGCGATCAGCGAGGCCGCCGTGGTCGAGGTTGGAGGCGGTCTGCGCTCCTACACGGTCGGCGGTCGAGACGTGCTCGACGGCTACGGGCTGAGAACGAGCAGGCCCCTCCGGGCGTGGCCAGGTGCTTATCCCCTGGCCGAATCGGCTACAGGATGGAAGCTACGAGTTCGACGGGCGCCGGCACCAGCTGCCCTCGACCGAGCCAGAGCTCTCGAACGCGATCCACGGCCTCGTGCGCTGGACCGGCTGGACGCATCGGCGATCGTGAGACGCGACGGCGTCTGATCGAGCACGTGATCCACCCTCAGCCCGGCTATCCGTTTACGCTCGCCCTCGCCATCGAGTACGCCTCTCGGACACGGCCTCTCGGTGCAGACGACCGCGCGGAATCGGGCGCGGCCGCGTGCCTACGGGTGCGGACAGCACCCGTACCTGACAGCTCGGGACCGAAACCATCGACACGCTTGAGCTGCAGGCGCCGGGGCGGCGCGTGTTGACCTCGGACGAGCGAGGGACCTCCCCACGGGCTCCAAGAGGGGTCGACGGAACCGAGTACGACTTCCGGGTGAGCCAGGACAATCGGCGCGACGAGACTCGACAACGCGTTCACGGATCTGGAGCGAGACGAGGACGGCCGCGCCCGCGTGCGAATCCGCGATCCCGAAGGCGGCGCCGCTGCTCACGCTGTGGATGGACGAGTCGCTACTCGACCTTATGCTGTTCACGGGCGACACGCGCCCGGACGTCGAATCGCCGCAGCCTCGCAGTCGAGCCGATGACTGCCCCCCGAACGCATTCCGGACCGGCGACTCGGTGATCCGTCTCGAGCCCGGTAGAGTCGACGACCAGCGCCTGGGGGATCGAGCCGTCGATGACGTCCGGAGCCGCCAGGCGCGCGTTCCTCATCCTCGGCGGCGGGTTCGCCGGGGTCGGCGCCGCGCAGAAGCTGAAGGAGACGGACGCGGAGGTCGTGCTCGTCGACCGGCACGACTACCACACGTTCCAGCCGCTGCTCTACCAGCTCGCGACCGGTCTGCTCGAGACGACCGGGGTCGGACATTCGCTGCGCGACCTGCTCGAACGGCACGGCAACGCCGACGATCCACAAGGCGACCGTCACTGCCGTCGACCTCGACGCGCGGCAGGTCAGCTTCGCCGAGCTCGCGCCGATCGAGCTACGACTACCTCGTATTGGCCTGGGCGCCGAGGTCAACTTCTTCGGCACGGAAGGCGCGGCCGAGCACGCCTTTCCGATGTACACCCTCCCCCACGCCGTCCGGCTCAAGGATCACGTCCTCGAGCGCTGGGAGGCGGCCGACCGCGACCCGAGCCTTGTCGCCGACGGCGCCCTCAACATCGTGGTCGTCGGCGGCGGCCCGACGGGAATCGAGACGGCCGGCGCGTTCGCCGAACTCTACCGCGGGGACTTCGTCCGCGACTACAGGGGCATAAGCCAGGACGACGCGCGCATCACCCTGGTCGAGGCGGGACCCGAGCTCTTCCCGATGTTCAAGCCAAAGCTTCGCGACTACGCAGTGAAGGCGCTCGTCGAGCGCACCGTCGACGTGAAGACCGGCGACTGCCGTCGCATCCGTGGACGCCGACCCGTGTGACGCTGAAGTCCGGGGAGGAGCTCAAGGCACACACGCTGGTCTGGGGCGCCGGGTTGCAGGGGAACGGGCTCGTCCGCTCGCTCGGGCTCGAGCTGCAGCGGGGGAACCGAATCGGCGTCGGGTCGGAGCTCACGCTGCCGGACAAACCGGAGGTGTACGTGATCGGTGACGTCGCCGCGATCACGGATTCGAAGACCCAGAAGGTTCTTCCCCAGCTCGGTTCGGTCGCGCTCCAGTCGGGCGAGCACGCCGGTGAGACGATCGCACGTCACATCGCCAGCAAGAAGGCCAAGCCGTTTGCCTACCGCGACAAGGGGACGATGGCGACGATCGGGCGCGGCGCGCGGCGGTCGTGCAGATGCTCGGCGGACGCACGATGACTGGCAAGACAGGCGCAGCTGGCGTGGGGCGTCGTTCATCTGGCGCTGCTGCCGACGAACGAGGATCGCGCGAAGGCCATCATCGACTGGGCCGGAAGCGTGCTCACTCACCAACGCGCCGGCCGGATCACCGTGGAAGAGGAGTAAGGACGATTGAGCCGAGGCCGCTCCAATTCGTGCGCGGGACCGCATGACGCTCAGCGTGGTGGGGACTGAGACCCTGGTCGCTCGGCGTGTCAGCCTCGATGCCGGCGAGGACTGCCGAGTAATGTTCTCGCCACGACGCTCTCGCTCTCGCGCTGGCAGTTCGCGACGACGACCCTCTACCACTTCATCTTCGTGCCGCTGACCCTCGGCCTGGCACCGCTGCTCGCGATCATGCAGACGCTCTGGTACCGCAGCCGGGACGACAAGTGGATGCGTCTGACGCGCTTCTTCGGCGTCCTGTTCCTGATCAACTTCGCGATCGGTGCGGCCACCGGCCTCGTGCAGGAGTTCCAGTTCGGGATGAACTGGTCGGTGTTCTCGGGCTTCGTCGGCGACGTGTTCGGTTCGCCGCTCGCCATCGAGGGGCTCGGCGCGTTCATGCTCGAGTCGACGTTCATTGGCCTCTGGGTGTTCGGGCGAAACCGGCTGAGCCCGAAGGTTCACCTGGCGACGATCTACATGGTCTGGCTCGGAACCTGGCTATCCGCGTACTTCATCATCGCCGCCAACTCCTGGATGCAGCACCCGGTCGGCTATCAGATCAACCAGCAGACGGGCCGCGCCCAGGCGAACGACATCTGGGAGATCCTCTTCCAGAAGTTCGCCATCTGGGCGTACGTCCACGTCATCCTCGCCGGGCTGATGACCGGCGGCTTCGTCGTTCTCGGGGTCGCGTGCTGGCATCTCCTGCGTGGCCGTAACGTCGACCTCTTCAAGGGCGCCGCGAAGCTCGCGATCATCGTCGTCCTTCCTATCAGTGGGTTCCAGCTCCTGTGGGGAAGCGAGTTCGGCGTGGTGGTCACTGACGCGCAGCCGATGAAGATCGCCTCGACGGAGGCCCTGTGGAACACGGAGCAGCCGGCCGCGTTCTCGCTCTTCCAGATCGGTGGCTTCACAGAAGACGACCAGACGCCTTCCTTCGACATCGAGATCCCCGGCCTGCTCTCGTTTCTCGCGACAAACTCTTTCGACGGCAAGGTCGTGGGCATGAATCAGCTCCAGGCCCAGTACGAGCAGCAGTACGGGCCCGGCAGCTACATCCCGGATGTGGAGCTCGTCTACTGGAGCATGCGGGTCATGGCCTACCTCGGGACGCTCTCGGTCGCGCTGGCGCTGTGGGGCGGTTGGCTGCTCTGGCGCAAGAAGCTCGAGAACGCGAGATGGTTCCAACGCGCTGCAATCGCAGGGATCGCCTTCCCCTTCTTCTCGAACTTCGCGGGCTGGATCCTGACAGAGGCTGGCCGCCAGCCCTGGATCACTTTCGGGTTGCTGAGAACCGAGAACGCCGTGTCGCCGACCTCGAGTACCTGGAGCGTCGGGCTGAGTCTCGGCGTGTTCATGGCGCTCTATGCAGTTCTCGGGGTCGCGGATTTCTGGCTGATGCGTCGCTACGCGCGGCTCGACCCGCCGGAGATCGACGCCGACGATGCGGAGGGCGCGCCGATGGCGGCGCCGAGCTACTAGTGACCCTCCAGATCGTCTGGTTCTGCTTGCTGTGCTTCCTCTGGACGGGCTACTTCGTGCTCGAGGGGTTCGACTTCGGCGTGGGGATGCTCCTGCCCGTACTCGGTCGCACCGAGCAGGACCGCCACGCGATGTTCGAGTCGATCGGGCCGATCTGGGACGGAAACGAAGTCTGGCTCCTCGTCGCAGGTGGAGCGACGTTCGCCGCGTTTCCGCAGTGGTACGCGACGATGTTCTCCGGCTTCTACCTCGCACTGCTCTTGATCCTCGTCCTCCTGATCGCCCGCGTCGTGTCCTTCGAGTGGCGCGGCCGGGCCGAGAGCCCGCGCTGGCGAGGCGTCTGGACATGGGCGAACACGATTGCCTCGTTCGGAGCGCCGTTCATCTGGGGGATCGCGCTCTCGAGCCTGCTCGGTGGGGTCCCGCTCTCCTCCGACGGAAACTTCGTCGGGGACTTCGGCGACCTCTTCACCTGGTACACCGTCTTCGCCGGGATCGCGGTCGTCCTGCTGTTCGCGCTCCACGGTGCCACGTTCCTCAGCCTTCGCATGAGCGGCGACCTGCATCGCCGTGCCGCTCGGACGGCCGCACGGCTCGCACCCGTGGCCGCTCTCGCCGGCGCCGGCTTCCTCGTCTGGACTCTCGTGGTGGCGAACGAGCGGAACGACCGCAGCATCTTCCCGGGCATCGTCGTCGTCGTGGCTGCCGCCGTCACAGTCCTCGCAGCGGTGCTTCTCACGCGAGCGCAGCGCCACGGGCTCGCCTTCGCTGCAACCGCGGCAACGATCGTCCTCGCCGTGATCACGCTGTTCGTCTCCCTGTACCCGCGCGTCATGGTCTCGGCCCCGAACTTCGAGAACAGCCTGACCATCGAGAACGCCGCGTCGGGCCAGTACACGCTGAAGGTCATGACCGTCGCGGCCGGCATCCTCCTGCCGATCGTCCTCCTCTACCAGGGGTGGACGTACCACGTGTTTCGCAGGAGGATCGGAGGCGGAGCCACCGCAGGCCCCGGCAGCCCAGCCGGTAGCGATCCGTAGACTCGGCGGAGTGCTCCCGGCCGGAAGTACCGTCCTGATCCTGGCGGCGAAACGCAAGCCGGGGAAGGACGCAGGGAGGACGCCGCCCGGCGCCGCTTTGCAGCCGACAGGGCACGAGGGTACTCCCGGCCGGGGGCACTGAGTGCGGCCTTTCGACCCGCGCCTCCTCCACCGCGCTCGCGCGGTCCGGCACGTCCTCGCCCTCGACTGCGCCATTGGGCTCCTGGCCGCGCTGCTCGTGCTGGCCCAGGCGGTTCTGCTCGCACGAGTTGCGGCGCGTGGATTCTCCGGCGCGTCGCTCGGCGACCTCGTGCTTCCGCTGGGGCTCCTCGTCACCGTGGTCGTCGCCCGATCCGCCTCGGCGTGGGGGTTCGAGGTGGCTGGACGCCGAGCCGCGACGAGCGTCCTCTCAGGGCTGCGGCTCGACCTCGTCGAGCAGCGCCTCCGCCGGCAGCCGGCAGCGCTCGACGGCTCGGAGAGCGCGGAGGTCGCAACGGCTGCGGTGGCGGGCGTGGACGCACTCGAGACCGCATTTGCTCGCTACCTGCCTCAGGTCGTTCTCGCGCTGACCGTCCCCGTCGCAGTCCTGATCCTGGTCGCGCTGCTCGACCCCCTGTCGGCCGGCTTGATGCTCCTGACGCTGCCGCTCGTCCCGGTCTTCATGTGGCTCATCGGCAAGGCGACGGAGCGACGGACTCGGGAGCGCTGGCAGGCGCTCTCGCTGCTCGCGACTCACTTCCTCGACGTCGTCCGAGGGCTACCCACACTGCGCGCGTTCAATCGTGGAGAGGCGCAGGCCACCCAGATCGCGCTCGTCAGCGACCAGTACCGGCGGGCGGCCATGGGAACTCTCCGCATCGCGTTCCTGTCGGGCACCGTGCTCGAGCTGGCGGCAACACTCGGGGTGGCACTCATCGCCGTCACCGTCGGAGTCCGGCTCGTCAACGGCAGCGTCGGGTTCGAGACGGCGCTCACGGTGCTCGTCCTGGCACCCGAGCTCTACATCCCGCTGCGGAACCTCGCCGCGCAGTACCACGCGAGCGCCGATGGCCTCGCCGTCTCCGGTCGCCTTCTCGACCTGATCGAACAGCCGGCGGCGGTTGTGGCGGGCCAGACCATCGCCCCGAGCCCACGGGACGCTGCGATCCGCTTCGACGGCGTGTCGTTCGACTACCCGGGGCGGCCGGAAGCCGTTCTCGACTCCGTCGACCTCGAGCTGCGTCCGGGTGAGACCGTCGCGCTCGTAGGAGCGAGCGGCAGCGGGAAGAGCACGACGGCGTCGCTCCTGCTTCGGCTCTGCGAGCCGACGGCCGGTCGCCTTGCCGTCGGGGACGTCGACCTGGCCGGGTGCGACCTGGCCGCCTGGCGTTCCCAGATCGCATGGGTACCGCAGCAGCCGACGCTCTTCAGGGGAACGGTCGCCGACAACATCCGTCTCGGCGACCCGTCAGCCTCAGAGACGCGGGTGAAAGCTGCCGCCGAGCTTGCAGCAGCCGACGGCTTCATACGTGCCCTTCCCCTCGAGTACGAGACCGTCGTCGGGGAGGGTGGCCGCCGGCTCTCGGCAGGAGAGCGACAGCGCATCGCGCTTGCTCGCGCCTTCCTCCGCGACGCACCGCTGGTCATCCTCGACGAGCCGACCGCGAACCTCGACTCGGCCAACGCCGCGATCGTCGGCGAGGCGGTCGACCGGCTGCGACCGGGACGAACGATCCTCCTGATCGCGCACCGCCCGGAGCTCGCCACGAAGGCGGACAGGATCGTCCGACTCGAAAGCGGACGGCTTGTCCCAGAACCGGTCGAGGTCGGGTGAGATCGACGCTCCGTCGCCTGCTGAGCCTTGCCGGCATGCCCCGGTCAGGCGTGGCGCTCGCGGTTGCGCTCGGCGCGCTCGCGGTCATCTTCGGCGTCGGACTGATGACGACCTCGGGCTACCTGATCTCACGCGCCGCGGAGCAGCCTCCCATCCTCTCGCTCACCGTCACGATCGTCATCGTCCGGTTCTTCGGGCTGGCGCGTCCGCTCGCCCGCTACCTCGAGCGGCTGTCGTCGCACGATCTCGCGCTGCGGAGTCTCGGCCGGATCCGCGAGCGCTTCTACGCGCGAATCGAGCCCCTCGCCCCGGCGCAACTCGAGGGATTCCGGCGCGGTGACTTGATCAGCCGAATGGTCGGCGACGTGGACGCGCTTCAGGGCCTCTATCTGCGAGGAATCGGACCGCCCCTGATCGCTCTCGTCGTCGCCGTGACGTGTGTCGTCGCGGCCGCGATCCTCCTTCCCGTCGCCGGAGCGATACTCATGGTGGGACTCCTTGCCGGCGGGATCGCCGTTCCGGCCGTCGCCGCGCTCCTCGGGCGCACGGCGGGTCGCCGTCAGGCCGCAGCACGCGGCGAGCTCACCGCGGAGCTCGTGGAGCTTCTGCGCGGCGCACCGGAGCTGGTCGTGTACGGCCAGGAGGCGGAGAAGCTCGACGCCGTTCGCGCGGCCGACGGCGAGCTCTCGCGGCTCAGCCGGCGCGACGCGCTGGCCGCCGGTCTCGCGGACTCGCTTTCGATCCTCGTCGCCGGCCTGACCCTCGCGGGAGTGCTCGCAGCCACGGTGACCGCGCACTCGGAGGGAACGCTCGACCGTGTGCTCATCGCGACTCTTGCGCTTCTCGCTATTTCGTCGTTCGAAGCGGTCGCACCGCTCCCCGGCGCCGCCCGGGAGATGGCCGCGATGCTCGGTGCGGGCCGCCGTGTTCTCGACCTGACCGATCGCGAGCCGGTCGTAGCGCGACCCGGACGCCCCCTTGCCTGCCCCGGTGTTTCCCGCCACCGTCGCCCTCGAGAACGTGACGGCCGGCTACGACAATGGGAGCGAGCATGTTCTCAGCGGCTTCGACCTGCGCCTCGATCCGGGGAAGCGGGTTGCCCTCGTGGGCCCGAGCGGCGCCGGCAAGACGACGGTCACGAATCTGCTGCTGCGCTTCCTCGACCCGGAGTCCGGTCGAGTCACCCTCGCGGGACGCGATCTCCGCGAGTACCTGCAGGAAGACGTCCGCAGCACGATTGCCCTGGCCGGGCAGGAGGCGCATCTGTTCAACTCGACCATCCGTGAGAACCTGAGGCTCGCGCGGCCCGAGGCGACCGACGCCGAGCTGGCTGACGCGTTGTGCCAGGCCCGGCTCGACGAATGGGTCGCCACGCTTCCCGACGGGCTCGACACGCTCGTCGGCGAGGAGGGAGCGCGGCTCTCGGGCGGCCAGCGGCAGCGGCTCACACTTGCGCGGGCACTGCTCGCGGACGCTCCGATCCTCGTCCTCGACGAACCGACTGCCCATCTCGATCCGCAGACTGCGGAGGATCTCATGCGCGACGTTTTCACCGCAGCCACCGGCCGCTCCATTCTCCTGATCACGCATCGGCCAGAGGGTCTCGATCTCGCCGACGAGATCGTCACCCTCGAGCCCGTCTAGGGGCCTGTCCGGAAACCCCGGTGCGGGTGGGACTCGCGCGTGAGGGTGCCTGGCAAGAACGTAGGGACGGCGCTACCAGGCAGGTAACGCTGTCTTCGAGGACGCCGCCAGGCATCCCACGCGCCGCCTCCGGACGTAACGGGGTTTCCGGACAGGCCCCTAGCTCAGCCCGCCGATTCCGTCGCCGATCAGCATCACGCCGATGATCAGGAAGAGGGTGGACATGATCGCGGGCGTGTAGTCGACCATCCAGACTCGCAGGCGGTCGAGGGGCTCCTTCGCGCGGTCTCCCGCCACGAGATAGACAGCGAGCGGCGCGAGGACGCAGCATCCGGCGATCGCGAGGTACACGGCGAGAGTGAGAATCTGCTCCGAAACCCTGATGCCGGTCTCTGCGATGTAGGCGGCCGCTGCCATCGTGATGATCAGGTTCTTGCCGTTCACGACGCCGGCGGCGGCCCCGAAACCGAGTGCCTTGCCGGGGGTGAGCCCGTCGAGCCGCTCCACCCACTTCGGCATCGGTATGTGAGTACCGGGCTTCGGTCGACTTCTCCAGATCCAGTACGCGGCGACGAGAAAGAGGCCCCCGAGGATGAGCTTCAGGATGCTCGCCCAGGTGGCCGGCTGCCCTTCCTCGATCGCCCCGACGACGTCGGCGATCACGAGTAGCACCGTCCCCATCACGGCAAACGACGTCATGAAGCCAACTGCGAACGAGAGCCCGTTCGCACGGGCGTGCGGCGTTCCCAGCAGGAGCACCACGGCGACGATCGTGGCCGGCCGGATCGCGGCCGCGAACGCGAGTGGAAGGATCTCGCCGAGAGCGTGCCCCATCAGCCGGAGAGCCTGAAGAAGGCCGAATCGAAACGTGCGAGTGCCGCGGCCAAGACCCAAGTCTACGAAGCGACCAGAAGTCCGTTCGGAGAACATGCGGTGAATGACCGGTCTCTACCTGGCAATCGCGATGGCACTTGCCTTCTCGCTCACGAACGGCTTTCACGATGCCTCGAACGCGATTGCGACGCTCGTGGCCACGCGAGGCGCACGGCCGCGCGATGCGATCCTCCTGGCGTCTGTCTTCAACATGGTCGGTGCTTTCGTCGTCGGCACGGCGGTTGCAGACACGATCGCGGGGATCGTCACCGTCCCGGCCGACCAGGCGGTCGCCGTGATCGGGGCCGGGCTGACCTCCGCCGTTGGCTGGAATCTCCTGACCTGGTCACGCGGGCTGCCGTCGAGCTCAGGCCATGCTCTCGTCGGCGGGCTCGTCGGGGCTGCGCTCGTCGACGGCGGCCTGAACGCGGTCAACTGGGGAGGCCTCGACGGATGGCACCCCGTTGGGGTCTTCGGGACGCTGATCGTTTTGGCGATCTCCCCCGTCATCGGCCTGGTGGGCGGCTATCTGGCGATCCGGCTCCTCCGGCGTGGACTGCGGCGAGCGACACGCCGCATCCGGGGGCCGGTCAGGGCCTCTGAGTGGGGAATGTCTGCGGCGCTCTCCCTCAGCCACGGCGCCAACGACGCACAGAAGTCGATGGGCGTCATCGCGGCGCTCCTGCTCGCAGAGGGTCACCTCTCCAGCCTCACCGTGCCGCTCTGGGTCACGTTCTCCTGCGGTGCTGTTCTCACGCTCGGGACCGCGCTCGGAGGCTGGCGGATCGTCAAGACCATCGGCCGGCGAATCTTCCACCTGCAACCCGTCGACGGCCTCGCAAGCCAGACGAGCTCGACTGCCGTGATCCTCGGGGCGTCCCTCATCGGAGGCCCGGTGTCGACGACCCAGGTCGTCGCGTCGTCGGTCGTCGGAATCGGCGTGGGCCGGCAGCGCTGGCATCACGTACGCTGGTCCGTCGTGTCGCATATGGGACTCGCCTGGGTAGTGACGATCCCGGCCACTGCGCTTCTCGCCGGCGCCCTGCTGCCAGTGTGGAGGCTATTCACGTGAAAGGGCCGACCCGCTGGTTCCTGCCCGAGACTCCGGACGTCCTCGGCATGCTCCGAGAACAGACCGCGGTGACCGCGAAGGGGATCGATGCGTTCGCCGCGTGGGCGGCAGGCGACGGCGCGAAGGCAGACCTGGTCCGCTCCCTCGAGCACGAGGCAGACGACCACAAGCGGGAGCTCCGCGGTGCCCTCAGGACTGCGTTCTCGACGCCTGTCGAGCCCGAGGATCTCTTCGAGCTCTCGCGCGGAATCGACTCCGTCCTCAACGGCGCGAAGGACGCGGTTCGAGAGGCAGAGGTCATGGAGGTAGTTCCGGACGAGGCTCTCGCCCAGATGGCCGGGCTACTCGCCGAAGGCGTCCATCAGCTTGCCACGGCTATCGAGGCTCTCGCGAGCGACGGGGACGCCGCGACGGATGCAGCAGACGCCGCGGTCAAGAGCCAGCGGCACCTCGAGCGAGCGTACCGGGCGGCGAGCGCAGCGCTGCTCGAGGAGGACGGCGACCTCCGCATGGTCGCCTCGAAGCGCGAGCTCTACCGGCGCGCGACCCGGCTGTCGGACGATGTCGTCGATGTCGCCGAGCGCGTCTGGTTCGTCATCGTCAAGGAGGCCTGAGTGAGCCAGGCACCGCTCCCTGCGCGGGTCGGAATCGCGGGCGCGGGAACCATGGGCGCCGGCATGGCCGCCGTCTTCGCCCGCGCCGGATGCGAGGTCGCGTTGACAGCGAGGCGAGAGGAGTCGCTCGCTGACGCTCGACGTCGGTGCGAGGCCATCATCGGTGAGGGCGCATCATCCATCGCGACCACCACGTCGGTCGAGGAAGCTCTCTCGGGCGCCGACCTCGTCGTCGAGACGATCGTCGAGGAGGTCGAGCCGAAGCAGCGTCTGCTGGAGATCGCGGAGCGCGTGACTGGGCCCGGATCGATCCTCGTCACGAACACGTCGTCGCTCTCGCTCGCAACTCTCGCTCTGGGACTCGAACGGCCAGAACGCTTCGCCGGCCTGCACTGGTTCAACCCGCCCGAGCTCGTCGAGCTGGTCGAGGTGGTGGGTACCGAACGCACCGACCCGCTCGTGCTCGAGACGCTGCGACACTGGATGGTGCTTCTCGGCAAGGCCCCGGTCGTGCTCGCTCGCGACACACCCGGGTTCATCGCCAACCGCCTTCAGTACGCGCTCGTCCGCGAGGCCTACGCGCTCGTCGACGCGGGCGTCTGTACGCGCGAGGACGTCGATCGAGTCCTGACGCATGGCCTCGGGGCGCGGTGGTCGGCGGTCGGGCCGTTCCAGGCGCTCGACCTCGCGGGACTCGACGTGCACGTCGCCGTCGCCACGGAGCTCTTTCCCGAGCTTTCGAACGCAACCAACCCTCCCGAAGACGCCGTCAGGCTCGTGAGGGAAGGATCGCTCGGCTGTAAGAGCGGGCGAGGCCTGCTGGGCGACTACGATCGGGAGGCGCTCGCCGCACTCGCCGCGCGGCGGGTTCGCGTTCTCCTCGGGCTCCCCGCTCTTCGTGACGGAAAGGAGGATTGATGTCTCTCGATCCGACCGCGATAGGTGTTCCCGACCGGGTCCTGACGCCCGACGAGTGCTTCGACGCAGGCGCTCGCGCCGCGGCGAACGTCGACCTGGCCGAGCACCTCATCGAGGATCCGCATCAGAGGATGTTCGAGCGCCTCTGGCGGAACGACCACTCCGAGGCCTGGCTCGTCAGCTTCTGGGAGCCGAAGGACACCGGCTACCACGACCACAGCGCCTCTTCCGGCGGAATCTACGTCGTCGAGGGACGCGTGACCGAGGAGCCGCTCGTCGTCGGAGGAGCCGCCCGGATCCGGGAATATGGGCCCGGAGACACGTTCTCCTTCGGAACAGGCCACATCCACCGCATGCACCACGACCCTGAGGCCGTGACCATCCACGTCTACTCGCCTCGACTCGAGACCATCGGATCGTACGACATCGTCGACGGCGAGCTCCGACGGACGCCGTGCTCGCCCGACGAGGAGAGCCCGCCCTCTCCCGAGCTCGACCGCGCCCTGCAAGGCAAGGCGCCGTAGGCGCCGCGCAGCGGACGGCGAAGCCGGCCGCGAAGTCCAGGGCCGAAGGCCCGTATCCCCCGCAAAGCAAGCCGCCGAGGCGGCGCGCAGCGGCCGGCCGAAGGCGCCAGGCCGCGAAGTCCAGGGCCGAAGGCCCGTATCCCCCGCAAAGCAAGCCGCCGCAGGCGGCGCGCAGCGGACGGCGAAGCCGGCCGCGAAGTCCAGGGCCGAAGGCCCGTATCCCCCGCGAAGCCCAAGTGGAGGCGTTGGATACGCCGGCTTCGCCGGCTGGACTTCGCGGCCTGGGGCCTCCGGCCCGGCCGCTGCGCGGCGCCTACGGCGCCTTGCTGGCAAGACAGACTGCGTACCGCTCGTCTGCGTCGGGCCACCACGCGGCAAGAGTCAATCCCGCCGCTGCAAGCTCGGCCTGGATGCCTTCCCGCCGGAACTTCGTCGAGATCTCCGTCCCGAGGGTCTCGCCCACGGGAAACTCGACGACCAGGTCGATTGCCGGGATCGTCACGACCTGGTCGACGAGCGAGCGCACGTTCATCTCGAGTCGTTCCTCGGCCGGATTCCAGACGCTCTCGACGGCGAACCTCGCGACGTCGAAATCGGCTCCGAGCTCACGGTTCACGATCGGTAGGAGATTCGAGATCAACCCTCGGGCGAGCTCGTCAGGGTGTGCGTATGCCGCGAGGATCTCGTCCACAGGCTTGACGAGATCGAGACCCAGAAGCAGTGCGTCGCCCTCGGCGAAACCACTCGCGATCCGGGTAAGCAGCCGCGCCCGTTCATCCGGCTCGAGCCCGCCGATCGTGCTCCCGAGACAGAGGACGAGTGTCCGGCCGAGCGTCTCCACCTGCGAGAGCTGGAGCTCGAAGTCGCCAACGACTCCGATCACCTCGACGACGGGGTACCGGGCGGCGAGGCGCGGTAGCGACGCTCGGAGCGCCGCCTCGCTGACATCGACTGCAACGAGTCGGCGCAGTCCGGCCGGAGCCAGTGTGTCGAGGACGACTCCCGTCCGCGGCGACGACCCCGAACCGAGCTCGATCGCCGTCTCCGGGCGGACAAGCGCGGCGACCTCGCGCCGCCCGCTCCTCGAGGATCGCCTGCTCGCGGCGCGGCAGCTCGTACTCTGGCGACTCGACGATCCGGTCGAAGAGCTCGGACGCACGCGCGTCCCAGGTCCACCGTGTGCGGACGCGCTTCGGCCGTCTGGCCAGACCGGCGGCCACATCCCGGGCGAGCATGTCCCGGAGCTCGTCGCCTCCGATCAAAATGTCAATTCGTGGCGTCAAACGGCTGGAAGCTCGAGGCCGGCGCGACGAGCAGCCGCCGCAGCCTCGGGGTAGCCGGCGTCGACGTAGCGCGCGACGCCCAGCGCCGGATCCGACCAGAACACCCGCCTCAGCTTCCTCTCTGCACGCTCGCTCCCGTCGGCCACGACGACGAGTCCCGCGTGGATGCTCTTGCCGATACCAACCCCACCGCCGTTTCCGATCGCGACCCAGCTCGCACCCTGCGCTGCGGCCAGGAGGGCCGACAGGACCGGCCAGTCCGCGATCGCGTCGCTGCCATCGGCCATTCCCTCCGTTTCTCTGGTCGGTGACGCAACCGACGCAGGGTCCATGTGGTCGCGCCCGAGGGCGAGCGGGCCGACAGATCCCTCCCGCACGAGCTGGTTCAGGCGGAGCGCGACCTTGTCCCGCTCGCCGAGCCCGAGCCAGCAAACCCGGGCCGGCAGCCCCTGCGGGGGAACGCGCTCGCGGGCGAGCTCGATCCACGATCGAAGCGATTCGGTTCCGACGATCTCCATGACGGCGTCCTCGCTCCGGCGTAAGTCCTCAGGATCGCCGGTCAGCGCGATCCAGCGGAACGGCCCGATCCCTTCGGCCAGGATCGGACGTGCGTACGCCTGCACGAATCCGGGAATCTCGCGTGCCTCCTCGAGACCGGCAGCGGCCGCCTGGCCCCGGAGCCCGTTGCCGTACTCGAACACCACTGCACCCCGACGCCGGTACTCGAGCATCGCCTCGACGTGGGTGACGAGCGAACCGAATACCGCCTGGCGGAACTGTGCGTCCCCCGGGTCGGCAGCCGTTGCCTGACCCGCTGTGTAGCCAATGGGTACGTAGCCTCGCAACGGGTCGTGTGCCGCCGTCTGGTCGGTGACGACGTCGAACTCGACTGCGTCCCCGGCGAGCCTCGGTACAGCCTCAGCAGCGTTCGCGACGAGTCCGACCACCGCTACGCCTTCCGGATCCTGTATCGCCCTGACTGCCTCCTCGAAGTCATCGGTCACGACATCGACCCACCCGTCGCGGAGCCGACGTTCGGCCCTGCCCGGGTCGACCTCGATGATCAGGGCTCTGCCGCCGTTCTGTGCAACGGCGAAGCCTTGCGCGCCGCCCATCCCGCCCAGCCCGGCCGTGAGCACGCGCCGTCCGGCGAGGCATCCGCCGAAATGCGCGCGGCCTACTGCCCGGAACGTCTCGTAGGTGAAGCCAAGGATCCCCTGTGTTCCGATGTAGAACCAGCCCGCCGCGGTCATCTGCCCGAACATGGTCAGTCCCGCACGCTCGAGCCGGTGAAACTCCGCCTCGTCCGACCACGCCGGCACGAGCATCGCCGTCGAGATGAGAACCCGCGGCGCATCCTCGTGGCTCGGCAGCACGGCGACCGCCCGCCCTGACTGGACGAGCAGGGTCTCGTCGTCCGCAAGCGACTCGAGAGCTGCGACGATGCCCGCGAGATCGGCGGGACTCCTCGCTGCCTTCCCTTCTCCGCCGTAGACGACGAGCCTCGCGGCGTCTTCGGCAACGCTCGGGTCGAGGGTGTTGAGCAGACAGCGCAGCGCCCCCTCTTGCTCCCACCCGCGGCAGCGGCGCACGAGGCCCCGGGGAGCGCCGGTCGGCTCGACTGCCGGACGGGTCGGGGACATCGCCCGACTGTACCGTGCCGACGCGTGGGCTCCGTGCTCGTTCCTTGGTTCCTCGTCGTCGCCGGCGGCGTGTCCCTCGTTGCATGGGCCCGCGTGCTGCTCGACCCTGCTCGCCCCTGGGATCTCGAGCCGGTCGGCGAAGACGACACCGCGCCGCCTCCAGACCGATGGCCCTCCGTCTGCGCCGTCGTCCCGGCGCGGAACGAGGCCGCCTTCATCCCGCACACGCTTCCCGCGCTTCTCGCACAGGACTATCCCGGGCCGTTTCGGACCGTTCTCGTCGACGACCGCTCGACCGACGGCACCGCCACAGTCGCAGGAGCGCTCGCAGACGGGCGGCTGACCGTCGTCGCGGGAAAGCCGCTGCCGGCCGGCTGGACGGGCAAGGTCTGGGCGCTCGACCAGGGTCTGGCGGTGGCGGGAGCGCCGGACTACCTTCTCCTGACGGACGCTGACATCCGGCACACGCCCGGATCGCTGCGAGCGCTCGTCGCGGACGCGGAGTCGAATCGGCTCGAGCTGACGAGCCGGATGGCACTCCTCCATTGCCAGTCTGTGGCCGAGCGCCTCGTCATCCCGCCGTTCCTCTTCTTCTTCAACCTCCTGTACCCGATGCGGCGCGTCAACGATCCCAGCAGTACGGTCGCCGCAGCGGCCGGCGGCTGCATCCTCCTCCGTCGATTGGCGCTCGAACAGGCGGATGGCTTCGAGTCGATCCGGGGGAACATCATCGACGACGTGAGCCTCGCTCGGCTGATCAAGAGTGCCGGGGGCAGGATCAGGCTCGCCGTCAGTCGCCGGGACGTCGCCAGCCTCCGCAGCCACTCGTTCGGTTCCGCCTGGAAAATGGTGTCCCGGACGGCCTTCGACGAGCTGCGCTACTCATGGCTGCGCCTGGCCGCAGCCCTGGCAGGTCTCGTCCTGCTTTTCGCCGTGCCGCCCAGCCTCGTCGTCCTCGCGGCGATCGGCGGTGGCGCCGGCACCGGCTGGCGCGTCGCGATCGGCGTGCTCGGCGGCGGCGCATGGGCGATCTCTGCCGCCGTCTACGGCCGGACAGTACGATTCTTCGGCCTCAACCCCCTGTGGGCGCTGGCGCTCCCCGTCGGGGGCCTCGTCTACGGGGGCATGACGCTCGACTCCGCCGCTCGCCACCTCGGTAGGGTCCTTCGTCATGGAGACACCGATGACCGTTGGTGAGCCCTTCAGCGGTCGGGTCGCGCTGGTCACCGGCGGCAGCGGAGGCATCGGTCGGGTGCTCTGCGAGCGGCTGGCAAGCGCCGGCGCCGCTGTTGCGGTCGGGTACTCGGCGAATGCCCGGGCAGCCGAGGCGACCGCAGCCGGAATCACCGAGCTGGGCGGGCGCGCGGTCACCGTCCAGGGCGATCTCGCGCTCCCCGAGACGCCCGGCCTGCTCGTCGAAGCAGTCGGCGAGGCGCTCGGGCCGATCGACATCCTCGCCGCGAACGCCGGCACGGCGCCACGACAGACGCTGGACGAGATCGAGCTCGACGACTGGAATCGTGTCGTCGACGTGAACCTGCGAGCATCGTTCCTGCTTGCCCAGCACGTCCTTCCAGGGATGCGTGACCGAGGCTTCGGACGGATTCTGTTCGTGTCGTCGCTCGCCGCCTTCACCGGCGGCATCATCGGGCCTCACTACGCGGCTGCGAAGTCCGGGCTCCACGGGCTTACGCACTTCCTCGCCGCGAGGTTCGCTGCCGACGGGGTCACCGTCAACACCATCGCACCCGCACTCGTCGAGGACACCGGCATGCTGCCCGGCTCACCCGACGAACTGCGATCGATCGTCCCCGTCGGCCGGCTCGGGCGCTCCGCCGAGGTCGCAGACCTGGCGATCGCAATGCTTACGAACGCCTACCTCACGAGCAAGGTCATCGGGCTCGACGGCGGCATCCATCCGCGATAGCCCTCTGGTTGGGGGCCGGGCGTCCCCGGCCCCTCACCAGGCCCGGCGGTCAGACTCCGCGACCGCAGTGGCGACGGGCGTTGAGGCAGCCGTTCACGAGGCGTGTGAGCGTCGCCTGGTCCCATGCGTTGAAGAAGTCGGCGTGACCGGAGTACTGGCCCATCGACGAGAGCTCGACGTCCGAACCGCCCGCGATCGGGTAGCGCATGATGAAGGAGATCGCGGGTACGGCGACCGGATGGGACGCGGGACAGACGCCGTTCTCCGAGTACGCCATGTGGCTCTTGTGGTCAGCCGAGTCGAGCGTACGTCCGTTCCAGCAGTCCGGGAACGTGACGTGAAGCCGAAGGCTCGAACCTCGACCCTCAGGGCAGGTCGGAACGGTGCTCGACCGCGGTACTCCGGCCTGGACGCCGCAGTTCCAGAACGTCACCCGCATCGACTGAGGCATCATCGCGCGGGCATCGCCCGCAATCATCTTCAGACCGGCGGGAAACGGGAAGATGCGGCCGCGCGTGCGAGCGCGGTAGTAGATCGTGGCGCCTGTCGGCGTGACCGCTTGGCCGTCCTGCACGAGCGTCGGCATCCAGTACGCGGCCGTGTCACCGGGTCGCTGACAGGTCGTTCCGGCCGCCCTCAGGGAAGCGAGCGTCGAGAACGCGTCGGTCGAGGTGTTCGAGACGAACGTGTGCGGATGCGACTTGTTCGGCTGCCCGGGATAGACGATCGGGTCGTCCGAGTTCATGTGGCTGAAACGACATGAGCTGATGAAGTTCACAGCCTCGCGCTCGACTCTGGGGCCGGCCGCCTTTGCACTCGTACCCTTGAACGGCCCCGCAGCGAGCAGGGTTCCGGCGAGTGCGGCCGGGATGGCACATATGACGAGCATCACTACGAGGCGCCTCATCCGAGACCTCCGTCCTTTCACGTGGGGTTGTCCGGAATGAGAACAGCCACGCATTGGGGCAACCTGAGGTTTCGGTGTGCGTTTCTTGAGGATTCCGTGAAGATCGTGAGGAGTCTGTAACGGTGGCCCGTCACGGCTCGGTGTGCACGATGACGTCTGCGATCTCGGGACCCGATTCCCGGATGAGGGCCTCGACGGCGCTCGCTCGGGCATGGGCCTCGGACAGCGGCGTGTCAGGCGCGACTCCGAGGGTGAGAAACACCACCGGCCCCTCGTCGGTGTCGAGGAGCCGCATCTCTCTCGGCTCCGCGCCCGTGAGATCCCTGACGGCCGCTCGCACCATCGCGGCCTGAGGGAACGACTGGTGCGTGCTGTCGGCGATCCGCATCGACTCGGTGAGGGGTTCGAGGTGCGTCTGCACCGCATCCACCTCGGGAAGCGAGCGGGAGATCGCGGCCTCGACCTGAGAGGCGATCTCGTGCGCCTCGTCGAGCGAGAGGTCACCGGGAAGCTTGAGATGAAGGGTCACCTCGGTGCGATCGTCGATACGCATCACGGTGACGTTGTGGATCTGGCGCACGCGCGGGACGAGCAGCGCGGCAGCAACCGCTCGCTCTTGAAGTGCCTCGTCGGTGCCCTCGCCGGGCTCGACGTGAACGACGACATCGCTTTCCGGCAACGCCTCTTCGACGGCGGCCTCGACCGCGTCGGCGATTGCGTGACCCTGCCCCACCGCATCACCCGGTTGGACGCTGATGACGACATCGGCGAAGTATCGGCCCGCTGCCTCCCTGAGCCGTAAGCGCCGCAGGTCGACGGGCGGTTGAAGCCTTTCGATCGCGTCCCGGGCGGCCGCCTCCGCGTTTGCGGGAGCCCGATCCATGAGCACGTCGACGTTCTGACGCATCAGCCGGCCAGCGGCAACCAGAACGAGGGCGGCCACGAAGAGCGCCGCCCACGAGTCGGCCTGCGCATACCCGGCCCTGACCATGAGCAGACCGACGAGCACGGCTATCGATCCACCCAGGTCGCCGGCGAAGTGGAAGCCGTTCGCGAGGAGGGCAGGGCTCGAATACCGGCGCGCGCTGCGAAGCGAGATCGCAGCCCGGCTCAGATCGATCGCGATCACAACCCCGATGACGGCGAACACCCACCACGCCGTGTCGATCTCGGGGTGCGCGTCGCCTGTGATTCGGCTGAGCGCACGCCAGATGATGAGAAAGCTCGCGCCGACGAGGATCGCAGCCTCGGCGAGCGCGCTCAGGTGCTCCGCCTTCCCGTGGCCGTAGGGATGGCTCGGATCAGCCGGCCGGCCGGCAACCCCGACGGCAAAGAGCGTCAGCAACGCAGCCACGAGATCGGTACCCGAGTGGATCGCCTCGGAAACGAGCCCGAGGCTGTTCGATGCGAGCCCTGCCGCCAGCTTGACGACGATCAGCACGCAGGCAGCGACGACGGAGACGAGCGCGATGCGCCGCTGCGGGCTCATCTTGGAACTGTAGGGGGCGCCTTCGGCGCTTCGCGTGCCTTCCGAGTGGATACGCCGGCTTCGCCGGCTGGACTTCGCACCCTGGCGGCCTGCGGCCGCGGGTCGCGGGTGCGCGGCGCTTCGCGCCTTGCGCGCGCATTTGGCCGGTGCCGGGCCGCCGGGGTTGGATACGCCGGCTTACGCCGGCTGGACTTCGCGGCCTGGCGCCTTCGGCGCGGCCGCTGCGCGGCGCTTCGCGCCTTGCTTACACGCAGTCCTGGAGGCCCTGCGCTTCGGGCAGCGACTCGAGCTTCTTCAGCGTGTTGTTCTCGATCTGGCGGATGCGCTCACGGGTCACGCCGAAGGCTCGGCCGACTTCCTCGAGCGTCCGCGGGTGCTCGCCCTTCAATCCGAAGCGGAGCTCGATCACCTTGCGCTCCCGAATCGGGAGCGACTCGAGCGCCCGGTCGATGTCCTCGCGACGGAGGTTGAGGGAGGCGGAGTCGAACGGGGACTCGGCGAGCTCATCCTGGACGAAGTCACCGAGCTCGGACTCCTCCTCCTCGCCGATCGGCTTCTCGAGCGATACCGGGAGCTGCGCCATGCGCAGGATGTCCCGAACCTCGCCCGGTGACATCTCGAGCTCGGCAGCGATCTCCTCGGGTCGCGGATCACGGCCGAGGCGCTGGACGAGCTGACGCTCGATGTGAACGACCTTGTTGAGCTTCTCGACCATGTGTACGGGGATCCTGATCGTCCTCGCCTTGTCGGCGATGGCACGCGTGACCGCCTGCCGGATCCACCACGTCGCGTAGGTCGAGAACTTGTAGCCCTTGCGGTAGTCGAACTTCTCGACCGCTCGGATGAGCCCGAGCGAGCCCTCCTGGATCAGGTCGAGGAACGAGAGCCCACGGCCGAGGTACCCCTTGGCGATCGAGACGACGAGCCGCAGGTTCGCCTCGGTCATCTGGGTCTTCGCGGTCATGTCGCCGCGCTCGATCCGCTTCGCCAGGTGAACCTCCTGCTCGGCGGTCAGCAGCGGCACCTTGCCGATCTCGCGCAGATAGAGCCTGAGCGAGTCGAGCGAGGGCTCGACGGTGAGGTCGAGCTGAGGTCCTTTCTCCTCGGCAAGCGCCGGTTGCTCGTGCGGCGGAGCCTTGTGCTCCTCGCCCTCGACGAGCTCGATGCCATGGTCGATGAGATACGTGTAGAAGTCCTCGACCTGCTCCTTTGTGAGGTCGACCTCTTCGAGCCCGGTAACGATTTCATCATAGGAAAGGAACCCCTTTTCCTGTCCGTCCTGCACCAACTTGTGGAGTTCCTCGACATCGGGCAAAGAGATATCGACCGTGAGCATCGGGCCTCGCCTTCCTCGTTACCGTCGCTACAAATTCGCTGGTATCGAACGAAAGAGCCGGCGAGATCTTGCGACTCCCGGCTCACAGGTGGGCGGCATTGTACACAGGTTCGAGAAAGTTGTCGGAGAAACCGCGCCGGCCTCAGGTAAGGTCGGGGCGGACATGGTTTTCGACGGTGAATCGTGCAAGTTTCCGACGGAATCCCTACTCTTCCGGGTGGGCATGGTAGGCGTCGAGTCCCACGATGTGTTGACGGCGGCGACAGCGTCCCGCCGGCTGAGGGGTGTCCGCGAGCGGTGACCCCGCTCGGTACCTCCGTCGTTCGCAAGCGCGCCTCGCGCCGGGCCGTCGCCAATCGCGTCGCCGGATTGTTCGACCAGCACGCGAGCATGGTGCTCGGTCTCTGCCGCATCCTGCTCCGTGATCATCACGAGGCGGAGGACGCAGCCCAGCAGACCTTCGTCTCGGCCTATCGCAGCCTCCTCCGTGGAACGGAGCCACGGGAGCCGGCGCCCTGGCTCGCCGCGATCGCCAGGAACGAGTGCCGCGCGCGAATCCGGAAACGCATGCGCGCGCCGCTCGCGCTCGACCACGAAGTCGAGGAGACGCTCGCAGACACAGCCGACCTGGCCGAGCTCGCCGACCGGCGGACCGAGTTCGCAGCCGTCACCGCCGCAATCGCAGAGTTGCCGACGCGGCAACGGGAAGCCGTGGCGCTGCGCGACTTCCTCGGGCTTTCCTACGAGGAGGTCGCCGCGACGCTGTCAGTCTCGGTTCCCGTCGTCGAGTCGCTCCTCTTCCGAGCACGTCGCCGGTTGCGGGACACGGTTCGGGCGGCGCCCCGCTACGCAGCCAGCATCGTCGTCGTCCCATTCGCCCTCCGGGCGGCGGTCGCGCGTGAGATCCCCGACTTCGACGGCGGGGGTGGCGGCCTCGGTGTCGCCGGCGCAGCGGTTGCCGCAGCGAGCGCCGGCGCTGCCAAGCTCATCTCGCTTCCCTTCGCCGCCAAGGCCGTCACCGCCGTCACCGTGGTTGCCGCGGCGACTGTCGGCCCGCAACTCGGCGGCATGATCGGGAAGGCACCCGGTTCCGCGAAGACACCTGCGGCGATCAGCGCGCCGGCCGGCAACGGGTCGGCCGCGCCATCCGCGTCCGCATCCGGCGCGTCGACGGCCGAGGGGCCAGGAGCGCCGGCCGACGAGAGCGCACAGGCAACCGCAGCAACCACTCCGGAGAGTCAGCCGAGCGACGTCGTCGAAGCGGCGGTCTCGTCGGGAACGGCCTCGAGCCACCACCAGAAGCCACAGAAGAAGCATTCGGCACCTGCCGAGCCCGACCGCAACGTCGTCGGCGCCGGCGCGGGCAGCCCCGGTGTCGACGAGCCGCCTCCAGTCGAGCCGGGCGACGGTTCTGCCCCATCCGAACCGGGTGCCGGCGTGCAGGGCGGCGTATCGGGCGCGCTCCCGCCACCTCCAGCGCCTGTGACCCCCGGCGAGACGACGACCACTCCCGATCCGCCGGTGGCGCCCGGTTCCCCGGAGCCCGCCGACGGCGAGAGCCAGCCGCCGCCTGCCGACACCGGCATGGCCGCACCCGACGGCCCCTAACGTCGTATCGCGAGAGCGTCCGGCCCGCACGGACACACGCGATGCCTGAGCTACCGGAGATCGAGGCGCTTCGGCGCTCGCTCGACGAACCGATCGGTGCCGCGCCGGTCGAGAAGGCCGGCCCCGCTCACATCGCGACCCTGAAGACCTTCGACCCGCCCCTTGGCGCACTCGAAGGACTGCGCTTCGAGGGCGTCCGGCGGAGAGGGAAGCACCTCCTGTTTCCTACCACCGACGGCGAGCTGGTTCTCCACGTCCATCTGATGTCGGCCGGGAGGCTGAGCTATGCGGTACCCGGTGCGAAGACACCGAAGACGCCGGCGTTCAGGCTCACGCTCGAGAACGGCGGCCAGCTGATTCTCACCGAGGGGGGCGCCAAGAAACGCGCCCGAGTCGGCGTCTACCGACCCGACGAGCTCGACGCGGAGCTCGCGCACCTCGGCCCGGACGCCCTCGACCTCCCCCCGGACAGGCTTCACGAGATCCTGCACGACGAGGCGAGGCGGCTCCATCCACTCCTGCGTGATCAACGCGCAATCGCGGGGATCGGTCGAGCCTGGTCGAACGAGATCCTGCGAACCGCACACCTGTCCCCG
This sequence comes from uncultured Thermoleophilia bacterium, assembly GCA_963710975.1. Classification (GTDB taxonomy): domain Bacteria; phylum Actinomycetota; class Thermoleophilia; order Gaiellales; family Gaiellaceae; genus JBBQXH01. The sequence continues at coordinate 825,840 of CAVQCG010000005.1, forward strand.
TACGCGCTCTCGACCGATCTCGACAGCGAGGAGGTCGACCGGCTGTCAGCGGCAATCGACGAGGAGCTCACACGAGGGCTTGCGTTGCGCGAGCGCGGGCTTGCGAATCCGAAGGTCTATCGGGTCCACAACCACCTGGGCCAGCCCTGTCCCGAATGCGGTACGCCCATCGCCCAGATCGACTTCGAAGAGCACACGATCTACTACTGTCCGAACTGCCAGACGGACGGCCGGGTCTTGAAGGACCGCAGGCTCTCACGCCTGTTGCGCTAGCGTTCGCGCCGTGAAACCGGACACGGCCGCAGGGGTCGATCTTCAGGCGTCGTCGCCCGAGGTTCGCCTCGGACTGTCGCGGGCCGGTGTCACCGGCGTCGAGCGCGCGGTGCGAATGCGCCACGGTGACATCGACGCTCTGGTTGCCGCGGAGATCGACTGCTACGTCGATCTCGACCCAGCCCAGAAGGGCGTCCACATGTCCCGGTTCCCTGAGCTGTTCGAGGAGGCGATCGACCAGGTGGTGATGGGCGAGCGATTGCTGGTCGAACAGCTTGCCGAGCACATCGCGAGCCACATACTCGAACGCCAGCGTGCGGTCCGCGCCGAGGTGAGGATCGCCGCGCGCTATCCGCTCGAGCGCCTGACACCCGTCACGGGTCTTCGGACGCAGGAGCTCGTCACGCTGATCGGCGTCGCTGCCGCATCGCCGACGTCGACGAGGCATGCAATCGGCGTCGAGGCGACGGGCATCAACGCGTGCCCCTGCGCCCAGGGTCTGGTGCGTGACCATGCAGCCGAACGGCTCGAGGAGGCCGGGTTCGCCGATGGTGACATCGAGCGGATTCTCGAGCTGGTCCCCATCGCGACCCACAACCAGCGGGGCCGCGGCACGCTCTACCTCGGAACCGCTCAACGGATCATGGGCGAGGATCTCGTCGCATTGGTCGAGCGCTCCATGAGCTCACCGATCTACGAGCTGCTGAAGCGGCCCGACGAGCTGTTCGTCGTCGAGCACGCTCATCTGAGTCCGCGGTTCGTCGAAGACTCGGTGCGACTGATGCTCCGCGGCGTGCTCGACCGCTACGGCGACGAGCTCGACGACGGTGACTTCGTCCACGCGAGCCAGGTGAACTTCGAGACCATCCACGCCCACGATGTGCTCGCCGAGCGAGTCGGGACGATCGGAGAGTTACGCGCCGAGCTCGAGACGGGCGCACGCTCGGCCCAGTACAGCGGCCTCAGAGACTGGCTTCAGAACGGCGGCTGATCCGGTCGCGCGGCAGGCGGAGCCGTGCGCGAGGCTCGTCCCCGTGCAGGAGCCGACGGAGGTTCGCCCGGTGCAGGACGAGGATCGCGATGGCCGCGCCGATCGTGAATCCGAGCACCGGCCAGGAAGCCCCGAAGAGGAGTGCCAGCGGCGGAAGTGAGAGCCCGGCGACGATCGAGGCGACCGAGGCGTACCGGAAGAGCAGGAAGACGACGATCCACACGAGCGCCGCACACAGACCCGCCAGCGGAGCGAGCGCGAGGATCGCGCCGCCCGTCGTGGCAACGACCTTCCCACCTCGAGAGAACCCGAGAAAGAGAGGCCGCCAATGACCCGCCACGGCGGCCGCCCCGGCAAGAACGCCCGTGACGTCGCCGCCGACCCGGAGACCGATGAGGGCAGCTGCAGCACCCTTGGCGACGTCCAGCAGGAGGACGGGCGCTCCGAGCTTCCAGCCGAACGCACGCCAGACGTTCGACGCGCCGACGTTGCCACTTCCGACCGTCCTGATGTCGACCCCGCGGAAGATGCGGGGAAGCCAGTACGCCCAGGGCAGACTCCCGAGGACGTACCCCGCCGCGATCAGGAGGGCGTCCTTCACGGCGCCGGCCCGACGACGCTAGAGGTTGATGCCGTAGGTCGAGATCCAGCCGTTGATCACGCCCCAGTCGAGATTCGCAAAGAAGGCGTCGACGTAGGAGGCTCGATCGGTCTGGTAGTCGAGGAAATAGGCATGCTCGTAGACGTCGAGCGCAACGAGCGGCGTCGCGTTCCAGATCGGGTACGAGTTCTGTGCGTCTCCGATGTAGTTGAAGAGCCGCCCCTCGTCCCAGTCGTACGCAGTCCAGGCCCAGCCGCGCGCTGCGAGGCCGGTCGCCTTCAAATCCTGGCGCCATGCCTGCACCGAGCCGAAATCTCGCTCGATCAGCTCGCGCGCTGCGCCGCCGGGATCGCCCCCGCCGCCGGCCAGGTGGGCGAAGTAGACCTCGTGGTTCTTGACCCCGCCGATCGCGAAGGTCAGGTCGACCTTGAGCGCCCTGATGTCCGAGTAGACCTGGTTGGCCGCCCCGCTGTCGACCTCCTTGAGCTTCCCGAGGATCTCGTTCCGCTTCGCGACATATCCCTGGTAGAGCTTGTAATGGGCCTCGACCGATGCTCTGGAGAGCCCGTCCATCTCGAGCAGCTCGGGTCTGAGCTCGCGTGGTGCGATCTCTACCCTGTTGAATGCAAGCGTCGCCATTCCTCTCCCATCTCGTTCGTTCGTCACCGCACGTCAGGCGCGGCGGAGAGCTTATCGTTCCAACCCGGTCGACCGCCGCTCGGAGGATGAATCCGACCGGCCGAATCATCCGTAGATCCAGCCGTATGGCAGCAGCCTTGGTAGACGCCGCTCACCCGTCGCACTCGCCGTTCGGCCTCGAGCCGAGGACGACCGACGGCGACCTGATCGTCAAGGTCGGGCGGGGCGACAGCGCGGCATTCGAGGAGCTCTACCGCCGTTTCGCGCGACCGGTGCTCGGCCTTGCCGTCCGCCTGCTCGGAGACCACGGGCGCGCAGAGGATGCCGCGCAGGACACGTTTGCCGCGATCTGGCGCTCGGCGAAGAGCTACAAACCCGAACGCGGAACCGGATCGGCCTGGCTCTTCGCCGTCGCCCGCCACGCGATCATCGACCGGGCGCGTCAACGAACCGAGCTGACGATCGCCGAGCCGATCGAGCAGGTGGCGACCGATGCGATCCCCGTCGAGTCGGCGGAACAATCATGGCTCTCCTTCACGGTGCAGGCCGCAATGGAGCGACTACCCGAACGCGAGCGGCAGGTGCTCGAGCTCGCGTACTGGAGCGGGCTCTCGCAGAGCGAGGTCGCGAGCTACCTCGACGTCCCGCTCGGGACGGTCAAGACGCGCACCCGCGCCGGCCTGGGCCGTCTCTCGCTGCTTCTCGAGGAGGCGCGCCCATGACCGGCTCGGACGATCTGCGCGATCTCCTCGGCGAGGACGTCCCCGCCGCGGAACTGGAGCGCCTGAGGCACGCACACGAGGCGCTGGCGGCTACCCCCGCCGCGCCGGAGATCCCCGACTCTCTGACCGCCGCCGTACTCGCCGTCCCCGACAAGGCCCCAACCTCGCTCCGGCGACGGCGCATCCTCGCCGGCCTTGCGATCGCCGCGTGCATCGCGGGAGCCGCGTTCGGCATCGGCTTCTGGGCCGGCGACAGGGAGCCACCGCCAACCACGAGCGAGCAGATCACGCTCAACGCAACCGAAGCCGCGCCACCCGATGCGAAGATGGTGATCGACGTCCTCCCGATCGACCCAGCCGGCAACTGGCCGATGGCGGCGAGCGTGAGCGGGCTCCCCGAGCTCCCCGCCGGCAGCTACTACGAGGTCTGGCTCACGCGGGGCGACGAGCTGGCCGAGTCGTGCGGCCGGTTCGTCGTGAGTGCCGACGGCACTGCCAAGAACGTCTGGTTGAACGCGCCCTACAAGCTCAAGGGCTTCGACAGATGGGTGGTGACCGCGAAGAAGCCGGGTGAGCCGCCGTCGGAGCGGCTGCTCGACGGTCCCGTCGTGGTGCCCGCGTAGGCTACTCCCCGTGGCACATCCGGCGGTCGGCCGCGAGATCCCGCTTCTCGGACACGGATTCGTGCGCCTCGACGACGCGATGGCGAGCGACCTCTCGGTCGCGAACTCGGCGAGGGTGAGCTTCGCGAAGCGGAAGGAGACGATGGAGGCGTCCGACGAGGGTCTGATCCGGTTCCTGCTTCGCGAGCGTCACGGAACGCCCTTCGAGCACAACGCCTTTCGCTTCCACATCCGCTGCCCGCTCTTCGTTGCCAGGGAGTGGATGCGGCACCGGGTCGGATCGTTCAACGAAGAGTCCGCCCGCTACCACCAGCTCGAAGGAGACTTCTACGTTCCCGAGCCTCCAGACGTCCGCACCCAGGTGGGAAAGCCCGGCTCGTACTCGTTCGAGCGGGTCGGCGAGGAGGAGGCGGCACGCGTTCGCACCGAGCTCTCGAGCGCCTACGAGCGTGCGTACGCGCTGTACCTCGACCTCATCGACCGCGGCCTCGCGAAAGAGCTCGCGCGGTGCGTCCTCCCGATGGGCACCTTCACCCAGTTCTACTGGACGGTCAACGCCCGAAGCCTGATGAACTTCGTCTCGCTCCGCGCCGCGGAGACGGCTCAGCTCGAGATCCGGCGCTACGCCGAGGCGGTCGAGAGCTTTCTCGCGGAGCTCATGCCGGTCACGTACGAGGCGTTCGTGGCGAACGCCCGAGTGGCCCCCTAGGCTAGGCGTCAAGCCGCGCCGCGCGCCACCCAGGCCTTCGCCGAGACTACGAACGGTGGCTCCGGCAGCCTCTCCCTGCAGAGCTCGCGCAATGCCGTGCGCCGATCGGGCTCGAGGCCGGCGACGTGCGCACCCGACGGGGCGACGCCGAGCGTGAACGGCTCCCACCAGTCCTCGAACGTGGCGTGCTCGACATCCACCGCGACGGCGCTGTCGACGATGTCGCCGATTCCAGCCGCGCGAAAGAGGTCGGCCAGGTGGCCGGCCCTGCTGCCGGGGCAGACAGACCCAGTCTCGACCTCAGGATCGAGCGCTTGGGCGGCATCCCAGAACGGACCGAGCGGGCCGCCGTCGGTGAAGTCCCACACGCATGCGGCGACGACGCCGCCGTCCCGCGTCACCCTCGCCATCTCGCGGAGGCCTGCGACCGGATCGTCCATGACGTTGACCACGAGCTGGGCGAGCGTCGCATCGAAGCAGCCTCCTTCGAACGGCAGATCCTCAGCCGGCGCGCGGATGACCTGGACTCCGGGATGGCGGCCGCGTAGGGCCGCGACGAATTCCTCGGACGGGTCGACCGCCGTGACCCGTCCCGGCCTGGCCCTCCGGGCGAGCTCCGCGGTCAGCGCACCGGGGCCGCATCCGACGTCGAGGACCCGGCCGTCGAGCGGGAGTCCGGCGAAATCGGCGAAGGGCACCGCCAGCGGCCTCGAGTAGCGGCCCATGAACCGGTCATAGGCATCGGCATCGCTCAAGCTCACTTCTTCTCCTTCGGCGGCAACGCGCGGGCGAAAGCGACGCTCTGCATAACCCAGGGCTCGAGCGCTCGCTTCGTGGAGACCGACTCGGCATCAACCCGAAGCCAGCCCTTCATCTCGCGTCCGCGCATCTCAAACGGTCGCGCACCGGGCTTGGCGAGGAGAGCCTCGGTCTCCTCCTTGGAGCAGTGGATCATCAGGCCACCCTCGCCGCTGACCCCCACCGCCATGTGGCCGTCGATCATGAAGCCGATGCCGCCGAACATCTTCTGCTCGCTGTAGCCGTCCTCGGAGGCGATCAGCTCGCGGATCCGGTTGGCGAGATCCTCGTCGTAAGCCATCGTGACAATCATGGCGCACGGGGCCTTGACGCCGATAATCAGGCTTCGCCTGCTCGCCCTCGCCGCCGGGCTTCGGCATAACGCCGAGATCGGTCAACCTGGCCTGTGCTTCAGCGCCTACGGCCACAAATTCGGAATCAACCCCCTAGATGGTTGATCGGAAAGTGCGGTGCCGTGTTTCCGGGCAATTTTCGATCAATCATCTAGCGCGCGTCTTGCCGGCGTTTTTCAGCGCCTCGCGCCGGCTCAGACCGCTCAGCTCGTGGCCCTCGACAAAGCGGGCGACCTCTTCCGGATCGATCCACGCGTAGGAGCGAAGCGCCCAGCCGATCGCCTTGCGGATGAAGAACTCCCGGTCGTCCCGGTTCGGCTCGATGCACGCGTACAGAAGCTCGAGATCGGTGTGCTCCTTCGCCTTGACCTGGGCGATGATGGCCGACCGGCGCTTCCAGAGGTCAGAATCGAAGCTCCAGCGCCGGAGGACGGGCGCGAGAGCGGCGGGATCGCTCAGCAGCAGCTCCCCCAGGAACCCGACTGCGACGGGGTCGACGAGATCCCACCACGCTCCGTCGACGATCATCTCCTCCCAGACCGGAAGCGCGTCGATGGAGCGGAAGGCCCGGTAACGCCGAGCCCCGGCGAGCGCGATCGCGAGGTAACGCTCCTCGCGGTGAGTCGCCTCGCGCCATAGCGCCAGCACCGTCTCACGCCAGAGTCTCCTGTCGCCGAGCGGACGGGCTGCGAAGGACTCGCTCGCGACCGCCTCCCGCCCTGCGCCCTGGACGCCGTAGAAGGGCATCGCGGACTTCATGTACGCCCGCATGCCCTCGGCCTTCTCGGGGTCGGCCCGCGCAGCCAGGCCGCGACGCACCTCCTCGATCAGGAGGCGGTCAGGAATCGGCCGGCCTCACGTCGAGGGTCAGACCGTCGACCCGCTCGACGAGGACGTCCTTGCCTTCTGCGACACCCTCGGCGCACCGCGCCTGCCAGATCTCGCCGTCGAGTCGAACCTGTCCCTCGGGCAGGCAGGAGCGGATGACGACGGCGCGCCTGCCGATCATCGTCTCCGCGCCGACGCGCACCTTCCGCTTGTGGTTCCAGAAGAGCCAGAACCCGACCTCGGCGAGCTCGATCACGGCGGCGATGCCGATGACCACCCAGGCGATCGGCCCGTCCAGGAAGATGAGGGAGCAGACGACGGCGATGACGAGGAGCATCGCTCCTCAGATTCTCAGTTCTTCTTCACCGGGACGAGCCCAGCAGGAGCAAGGCCGGCAACGCGGGTCGTGAGCCGACCCGGACGCCGCCCGGCGTCCTCCGCGCGCTCTTTGCGCGCCACGGCCGATCGTACGAGCCTTCCGCCTGCGTCCTTTATCGGCCCTGGCGGGAAGCGGCCGTGCGGGCCCTGCGCTATCGGCGAGCGGGCCCATTCGTCGTCCAAGGACAGCGTGAGCGACGCGAGAATCCGCCCTCCGAGGTATGCCGGGCCGACACCGTTTCCCGAGTAGCCGGCGCCGTAGAGGAGATCCGACCTCCCGCCGAGCGACCCGAAGAAGGGAAGCCCGTCGAGCGACCGGTCGATCGGCCCCGTCCAGCTCACGGGTACGTCGACGTCGGCCAGCGCCGGATACAGCTCGCGAAAGCTGTCGGCGACATCGCCGGCACGAGGAGAGGCTCCGCTGAACGCGCTACCGATCCTGCTCCGACGCGCCAGCGCACCTCCGCCCTTCCCGAAGGCGATCCGTCCATCGACCGTGGTGCGGTAGTAGTTGACGAGCATGCGTGAGTCGGAGATCGCAATCCCGGTGGTCAGCCCGATCTCCTCGAGACGAGCGGGGACGGGCGCGGTGGCGATCATGTCGCTCGCGATGACCGCGAGCGAGCGCGACAGCTCACGTACCTGGACGAGCCACGCGTTCATGGCGAGAACGACCTTGTCGGCGGTGACCGAGCCGAGCGTCGTGTGGACGCGCGCCGGAAAGGAGCGCTCGAGGCGGGTCATCGGCGAGTGCTCGAAGATCCGGACGCCCTGCTCGAGCGCCACATGTCGGAGACCGCGGGCGAGGCGCGCAGGCTGCACCGTCGCACAGGTCGGCTCGAACACGCCGGCGATGTGCGTTGGCGATCCCGCCCGGCGTCCCGCCTCGTCCGGGTCGAGCCGGACGAATGCCTCGGCCCCCGCCCGCTCGGTCGCAGCCACGGTTTCTTCCCAGGCGCCGATCTGAGCCTCTTTCGTCGCCGCCCACAGCCAGCCGTCTTCCCGGAAGTCCGCACCGATCGAGTGCGCCTCGCAGAACGCGCCGATCGCGCTGACGGCTTCGGCGGAGGCGCGGGCAAGACGAAGCGCCTCCTCCTCCCCGCACAAGTGCTCGAGCTTCAGGAACTTGCTCCACCAGCTCATCACGAACCCGCCGTTCCGCCCGCTCGCACCCCCTCCACACACGTCCGCCTCGACGATCACGACGTCGAGCGAGGGATCGTGCTCCTTCAGCTTCAGAGCGGTCCAGAGGCCCGTGTAACCGCCGCCGACGATGCAGATGTCCGCGTGCTCCTCGCCCTCGAGGGGCGCCGCATCGTCCTCGCCGGCCAGAGCTTCCTGGAGCCACAGACTTCTCATGCTTTCCTCCGATGCCACTCCGACAACAGCTCGACCTCCCGTTCCGGGGCCAACGACGACCCCCTCGCCCATTCCGTCTCCGCGAGCGTAGCCGCCACGGTCTCGTGGAGCGGCCTGAGCAGAAGTCCAGCCGCGAGCGCTCGCCGACCGTCGATCTCCTCGAACCCGGCGTAGTCGGGCCAGTACGACGGGATCCACAGCGGCAGCTCGCTCCAGGGCTCGATGCCCTCGTCGAGCAGGAACTGCTCGTCGACCCAGGCGACCGTCACGTCGGAGCCGGAAGCCGTACGGCAGACCTCCAGTAACGACTCGAACGACAGAGGCGAGGCCGGGCCGACAGCGTTGAAGACACCCGTCTGCCGAGCCTCGGCGCAGACAACGATCCAGGCGGCAAGATCGCGCACGTCGATGACCTGGGTCGGTCGCGCGCTCGGGAGCGGGGCAAGAACCTCGCCGCCGCGCGCAAGGCGGTGTGGCCAGTAGCTGAACCGCCCGGTCGGATCGTGCGGGCCGACGATCAGTCCAGGCCGGATGACGAGCGAGCGATCGGGAAAGCCCCGCTCGACCTCCTGCTCGCACAGCGCCTTCAGCGCGCCGTAGTGCGTCTCGCGGGTTGCGCGTCCGATCTCATCGGCGGGAACAACGGCGAGCGCGGCGGTCTCGTCGCTCCCCGGCGAGCTGACGTCCGCATACACGCTGACGCTCGAGACGAACGTGTACTGCTCCGTCGCGGTGGAAAGTTGCCGGGCCGAGGCTGCAACCTTCGCGGGCTCGTAGCCTGAGGTGTCGACAACGACATCGAAACTACGCCCGGCGAGGCGCGCGAGGTCCGACTCACGATCCCCGACCACCGTCTCGATGTCGGGGAAGAGCCCGGGTGACGTCCGGCCGCGGTTGAAGTGGACGACTTCGTGCCCACGGGCGAGCGCGACCTCGGTCAGGTGCCGGCCGACGAAGACCGTCCCGCCGAGGACGAGGATCCTCACATCCGTGCCAGCTCCTCGCCGAGCCCTTCCAGACTGGCGAGGTTGTGCCCGGAGATGAAGAGATCGATGTAGGGCAGGCAGGCCGACATGCCGCGCGCGAGCGGCTCGTACGCCGGGTCTTCCTTCAGCGGGTTCAGCCAGATGATCTTGTACGCGAGACGGGAGAGCCGCGCCATCTGCTCGGCCAGCAGTCGTGGATCTCCGACCTCGAGGCCGTCCGAGCAGATGATCACGACAGAGCCACGGGCGATCTCGGGCGAGGTCATGAGAAATCGCTTGAGCGACTCGCCGATCCTCGTACCGCCGTCCCAGTCGAACACCTCGCTCGCGGCCTGCCGGAGCGCTTCGTCGGGATCGGTCTTGCCGAGGACGCGCGTCAGGCGCGTCAGGCGGGTCCCGAAGCAGTACGCCTCCCAGCGCGGGTCGGCCTTCAGAGCGGCGTGGGCGAAGACGAGCAGGGCGCGCGAGTACGACGCCATCGACCCGGAGACATCGAGGAAGAGGACGAGCCTCCTGCGCCGGAGGCGCCGCTCCGTCCACCGTCGCTCGACCGGATCGCCACCGGTTCGGAACGACCGGCGGATCGTCTGACGGAGATCCGGGGTCCCGGACTTTGCCTTCTGGCGCCTGCGCGACCGCCGCTTCGGCACGGCGAGCCGCACGCGGGCCATGAGCTCCGCCAGCTGCAGCCAGCTCCTCGGACGTGCAGCGCGCGAAGCTCTTCTCCTTCAGGATCTCGATCGTGCTCGCAAGCAGGAGCTCCGGCTCGGCGTCCTCCGAGCCTTCGCCCTTCGTCGACTCGGAGCCGGACGTCGTGACGGTCATCTCCGGGCGCTCCTGCTCGGGCGGGCCGGGCAGATCCTCGCCGAAGAACGTCCGGAACACCTCGTCGTAGACCGGGATGTCGTCCCGCTTGGCGACCAGGGTGCCGCGGCCGGCCCAGTAGAGCTCCTCGGGCGGAACGAGCGAGGCCGCGAGGCAGAAGTCGTTGATCCGGCCTGTTCCGACCGTGAGGCCGTGACGGCGGAGAGCTCGTCCGAAGGAAACGAGGCGCTCGACGCCGATGTCGGCGCGAACCTCCTCGCTCACTGGAGGAGCTCGGGCAGGGCCTCCTCGACGCGCCGCAGGTCGTCGTGGTTCTTGATGACCCAGCCGAGCGTCTCCTGCGCCGCGCCGTCGGAGGCCGAGTCGGCTCCCAGAATCGTGAGCGCCTGGGCCCAGTCGATCGCCTCGGCCGCGCCGGGCGGCTTGATCAGATCGATCCCGCGGAGACGGGCGACCGCGGTCGCCACCGCCCTGGCGAGCTTCTCCGAGACACCCGGGACGCGAAGCTTGATGATCTCGACCTCGCGCTCGAGATCCGGATAGTCGATCCAGTGGTAGAGACAGCGGCGCTTGAGCGCGTCGTGAAGCTCTCGCGTGCGGTTCGACGTGATGATGACGGCCGGCGGCGCCTCCGTGTGGATCGTCCCCATCTCCGGCACGGTGACGGTGAAATCGGAGAGAACCTCGAGCAGGAACGCCTCGAACTCGTCGTCCGACCGATCGAGCTCGTCGATCAGCAGCACGGCGCCGCGCCCCGAGCGGATCGCGCGGAGCAGCGGCCGCTCGAGCAGGAACTCTGGGCCGTAGAGCTCGTGCACACGCTCCTTCACGTCGAGCTCGCCGCCCTGGAGAGCACGCGCGTAGAGAAGCTGGCGGGAGTAGTCCCATTCGTAGAGCGCCTGGGACGCGTCGATTCCCTCGTAGCACTGGAGCCTGATCAGCTCGGCGTCCATGATCCGCGCGAGCGTCTTCGACACCTCGGTCTTGCCGACACCTGGCTCTCCCTCGAGCAGGAGCGGGCGACGCATCGCCAGCGCGAGATAGATCGCCGTTGCAAGGCCGTGGTCCGGCAGGTAGGAGTGCGCCCGGAGCGCGGACTCGACACCCGTGACGTCGTGGAACTCCATCGGGCAGATCCTAGCCACACGACGGCCGCCCGCAGGGCCGCAGCAGCTCGACGCTCGTGAGTATGCTGATGATGTTCACCGGCGGCAGGTCGACTGCGTGCACTATTCCCGGCCTTGCCGACACGACGGAGAGGAGGAGTTGGTGTATCCCGCCAGCTTCGAATACTTCGCGCCAGCGACCCTCGATGAGGCCTTCTCGGTCCTCGACGCCGAGGGCGATGCGGCCAAGGTGATGGCCGGCGGCCAGAGCCTGATTCCCCTGATGAAGCTCCGGTTTGCGGCGCCCGAGGCGATCGTCGACATCAACCGAATTCCCGGGCTCGACGGGCTCGCCGACGAGGGCGACGGGTTGCGCATCGGGGCTCTCGTCCGGCACAAGGACTGCGAGCGATCAGAGCTCCTACGCGGCCGCTACCGCATGCTCGGCGACGCCGCGCCGCTCATCTCCGATCCGATCGTCCGCAACCGCGGGACTGTATGCGGCTCGCTCGCCCATGCCGACCCGCAGGGCGACTGGGGCTCGGTGATGCTCGCAGCGCGCGCCGAGGTGACGGTCAGGAGCTCGGGCGGAACCCGCACCATCCCGATCGACGAGTTCTTCCAGGGACCGTTCACGACCGTCCTCGCCCCAAACGAGTTGATCGTCGATGTGCGAGTACCCGACCCGGGGGGCCGCTCGAGCGGGACATACCTGAAGCTCGAACGGAAGGTCGGCGACTACGCGACCGCCGCGGTCGCCGTCCAGCTCTCGTTCTCGAACGGAACGGTGTCCCAGGCGGGCATCGCGCTGACCGGTGTCGGCGGCTCGAACATCCGCGCAAGCACCGCAGAAGACGCGCTCCGAGGCTCGGAGCCGACCGACGACGTGATCAAGGCCGCGGCCCGGCTCGCCGCAGAGGCTGCGCAGCCGCAGTCCGACATTCGAGGCTCTGCCGAATACAAGCGAAACGTCGTTCGGGTCTTTGCCGAGCGGGGACTGCGGACGGCCGCGGACGCGGCCCGGGCCGCCTGAGGAAGGAGGAGCGAGATGGCTACAACCGAGGCGGCAAGGACACACGCTGTCGAGGTGACCGTCAACGGCGAGAAGCGCTCGGCCGACATCGAGCCCCGGCTCCTCCTCGTGCACTTCCTGCGGGAGACACTGGGCCTGACGGGGACACACATCGGGTGCGACACGACGAGCTGCGGAGCCTGCACCGTCCTCGTGGACGGGGTTCCGGTGAAGTCCTGCACGATGTTCGCCGTCCAGGTGTCCGGAAGCGACGTGACGACGGTCGAGGGTCTACTCCAGGACGGCGCTCATCACCCGATCCAGGAAGGCTTCCACCAAGAACACGGACTCCAGTGCGGCTACTGCACGCCCGGCATGATGCTGACCGCCGTGGCTCTTCTGAAGGAGAACCCGAGCCCGAGCGACGAGGAGATCCGCTGGGCGATCTCCGGGAACATCTGCCGTTGCACGGGCTACCAGAACATCGTCAAGTCGGTTCAGCACGCAGCCGCGGCAATGAGGGAGTCCACATGAGTCCGACCCGGAAGAAGGGGGCACACGGGGGAAACATGGTTTCCCCCGTGATCGAGAACATCGTCAAGTCGGTTCAGCACGCGGCGGCGGCAATGAGGGGAGGCGAGTGATGGCGACGACACCCGAGATCCAGGGGCTCGGCCACTCCGTCAAGCGCAAGGAGGACGAGCGCTTCATCCGCGGCAAGGGCAATTACGTCGACGACGTGAAGCTGCCCGGCATGCTCTACCTCGAGCTGCTACGCAGCCCGTTCGCCCATGCGCGCATCCGCTCGGTCGACACGTCACGTGCGGCCGCCCTGCCAGGCGTTGTGGCGGTCGTGACGGGTGATCTGATGGCCCAGCACAACCTCGCCTGGATGCCCACCCTCTCGGGCGACACCCAGGCCGTCCTCGCGACAGACAAGGTGCGGTTCCAGGGCCAGGAGGTCGCCGGAGTCGTCGCGGAGAGCCCGTACATCGCGAAGGACGCGCTCGAGCTGATCGACGTCGACTACGAGCCGCTGCCTGCCGTGACGAGCCCCGACCAGGCCCTCGCCCCCGATGCCCCGCTGATCCGGGATGACAAGGAGGGACAGGACTCGAACCGCATCTACCACTGGGAGGCGGGCGATCAGAGTGCGACCGACCGTGCCTTCTCCGAAGCCGACAAGGTCGTCTCGCTCGACACCCACTACCCGCGCTGCCACCCGGCTCCGCTCGAGTGCTGCGCGTGCGTCGCCGACGTGAATCCCGCCACGGGCAAGGCCACGATCTACATGACCTCCCAGGCGCCACATGCCCACCGGACGCTCTTCGCGCTCGTCGCCGGCCTGCCCGAGCAGAACATCAGGATCATCTCCCCCGATATCGGCGGCGGCTTCGGCAACAAGGTGCCGATCTACCCGGGGTACGTCGTCGCGACCGCAGCCTCGCTCCTGATCGGCAGGCCCGTGAAGTGGGTCGAGGACAGGACGGGGAACCTGATGTCCACCGGATTCGCCCGCGACTACCACATGCACGGCGAGCTGGCGGTGAAGGACGGCAAATTCACGGGGCTCCGGGCGACCCTCAAGTCGGACAACGGCGCGTTCTTCGCCGACGCTCAGCCGACGAAGTTCAAGGCCGGGCTCTTCCACATCGTCACCGGCTCGTACGACATCCCCACCGCCCACGTCGTCGCCGACGGCGCGTACACGAACAAGGCACCGGGTGGTGTGGCCTATCGCTGCTCGTTCAGGGTCACCGAGGCCTCGTACCTGATCGAGCGCCTTGTGGACACCGCAGCGCACGAGCTCGGGGTCGACCCGGCCGAGCTCAGGCTGAAGAACTTCATCCAGCCCGAGCAGTTCCCGTACGAGTCGGCGACCGGTTTCGTCTACGACTCCGGCAACTATCCAGGGGCGATGAACCTCGCCCTCGAGAAGCTCGGGTACCAGCAGCTCAGGGACGAGCAGCGCAAGGCACGGGATGAGGGGCGTCTCATCGGAATCGGGCTCGCATCGTTCACCGAGGTGGTCGGCGCGGGTCCGGCCAAGGACTACGACATCGTGGGCCTGAAGATGATCGACTCGGCCGAGCTGCGGATCCACCCGACCGGCAAGGCGATCCTCAAGCTCGGCGTCAAGTCGCAGGGCCAGGGCCACGAGACGACGTTCGCCCAGATCGTCGCCGACGAGCTCGGGATCCCGCCCGAGGACATCAGCGTCATGGAGGGCGATACGGACAACACGCCGTACGGCCTCGGAACGTATGCAAGCCGGTCGACGCCGGTGGCTGGCGCAGCGACAGCGGTCATCTCTCGCGAGCTGCGCGACAAGGCGAAGAAGCTCGCCGCTCACCTGCTCGAATGCGCGGAGGACGACCTCGAATGGGAGCGCGGGCGCTTCTTCGTCAAGGGCGCGCCCGACCGGGCAAAGACGATCCAGGAGCTCGCATTCGCCGCCTACACGGATTTCCCGGAGAACATCCAGGCTGGGCTCGAGGGCGTTCATTACTACAACCCGCCGAACATGACCTTTCCGTTCGGGACCTACGCCGTCGTCGTCGAGGTCGACCGCGGAACCGGGCAGTGGAAGCCGATCAAGGTCGTGGCAGTCGACGACTGCGGGGTCCGCATCAACCCGATGATCGTCGAGGGGCAGATCATGGGCGGCCTCACCGAGGGCTACGCCATCGCCGCGATGGAGCTCATCACCTTCGACGACGAGGGCAACTGCATCGGTGGGAACCTCATGGACTACCTGATTCCAACCGCGTGGGAGACGCCCGAGTTCGATCTCGGTGAGACGGTGACGCCGTCGCCGCACCATCCCATCGGCGCCAAGGGTGTCGGTGAGTCGGCAACCGTCGGCTCACCGGCCGCCTACGTCAACGCGGTGGTCGACGCTCTCGCGCATGCCGGCGTCCGCAACCTCGAGATGCCGGTGACGTCGGACAAGGTGTGGGCAGCGCTCTCGGAGGTGGGGCTCGCCGAGTGACTGCTCCCCGAGACGTCCTCATCGAGGCCGGCCGGCTCGCCGCTGACCGAAGCCCGTACGCGTTCGCGACCGTCGTCCGTGTCGAGCGACCAACCTCGGCACGGGAAGGGAACCACGCGCTGATCAAGCCTGACGGCGATGTCGTGGGCTGGATCGGCGGTGCGTGCTCGGAGCCGACCGTCGTCCGCGAAGCGCTTCGTTCGCTCGCAGACGGCCGGCCGCGACTCGTGGCCATAGAGGGGGCGTGTGCATCGGAGGGTCTCGTCGAGGTCTTCATCGAGCCACAGCTTCCCGAGCCCCTGCTCTCGGTCGTCGGCGACGGCCCGGCCGCGACGACGTTGGCCGACCTCGCTACCCGAATCGGGTGGCGCGTCGAGGACGGGGTCAAGCCAGGCGCCGACGCAATCGTCATCGCGGCGCTCGGCTCAGGGGACGAGGAGGCATTACGCGAGGCTCTCCGAACCTCCTCGGGTTACATCGGGCTCGTAGCGAGCCAACGGCGCGGCGCGGTGATGCTGGCGGCACTCCGAGAGGAAGGAATCGACGAGGCAGCCCTTGCCAGGATCCGCTGCCCTGCCGGCCTCGATCTCGGCCCGTCGACGCAGGAAGAAATCGCGGTTGCGATCCTCGCCGAGATCGTTGCGTGCAGGCACCGCAAGGACGAGGCGGATAGCCCGGCCCGCGCGGTCGAGCAAGAGACTGTCGATCCGGTCTGCGGAATGACGGTCTCGCCGGAAACGGCGACCGAAAGCGCGGAGGTCGGCGGGGTGAGGTACTACTTCTGCTGTGCCGGTTGTCGCCGGCGGTTCGAGCAGGACCCAACCCAGTACCTCGAGGTGGCTGCAGAGTGAAAGACGTCCTTGAAACCCTCGAACGCTGGTCACACGACGGCGTTCGGGTCGCGACCGCAACCGTGGTTCAGACCGAGCGCTCGGCTCCCCGCGATCCCGGCGCCGTCCTCGCTGTGTCCGAGAAGGGCGAGGTTGTGGGCTCGGTGACCGGCGGCTGCGTCGAGCCCGCCGTCTATCAGGAGGCACAGGAGGTTCTCGCCGGTGGCCCTCCGAGGCTCTTGACCTACGGGATCGCCGATGACGAGGCCTTCGAGGTCGGGCTGCCGTGTGGCGGAACCGTTCACATCTTCGTGGACTCCCTCGACCCGACCCTCGTCGACCCGATCGCGCAGGCAATCCGCGCCGAGCGGCCGGTCGCGCTCACGATGGCGGTGAGCGGCGAGCACATCGGTCAGAAGCAGCTCGTCTTCGGTGACGACACGACGAACGGCGCGGTTGCCGAGAAGGCACGCGAGCTTCTCGCACGTGGCGAGACGGGGTTCGTCTCACTCGGCGAGGACGAGCAGGTCTTCGTCTCGTCCTTCGCACCCAGGCCGAACATGTACGTCTTCGGCGCAATCGACCACGCGTCGGCACTGGCCAGGATCGGCCGGTTTCTCGGGTACCGCGTGACGGTGTGCGACGCACGCGCGAAGTTCGTCACGCCGGAGCGGTTCCCCGACGTCGACGAGCTCGTCGTCCAGTGGCCCGATGAGTTTCTCGCGGCGGCGCCTATCGACGAGCGCACGGCGATCTGCGTCCTGACGCACGACAACAAGTTCGACGTCCCGATCCTCACGATCGCCGTCAAGAGCCCCGCTCGATACATCGGCGCGATGGGCTCGCGGCGGACGACGGAGCGCCGCAACGAGCGTTTGCGCGCGGAGGGCGTCACGGACGAGCAACTCAGTCGGGTACACGCGCCGATCGGGCTTCCGATAGGCTCGCGAACGCCCGAGGAGGTAGCAGTGGCTATCGCGGCCGAGGTCATCTCGGTCTTCAACGAGAAGGCGCCCCGCGTGTCCGCCAGGGCGGCCGTCTCGTGAAGTTGGAAAACTCGTTCGAGGTCCCGGCCTCGAAGCAGAAGGCGTGGGACCTGCTGATGGACGTCCCACGGATCGTGCCCTGCATGCCCGGCGCGGAGCTCAGGGAAACCGTCGACGAGAACCATTGGAAGGCCGACATGGCGGTCAAGCTCGGGCCGATCTCGCTGTCGTTCGACACAGACGTGACACGCGATGCGGCCGACGAGGCCGCCGGCTCCGTCACCCTGAACGCCAAGGCTCGCGAGAAGCGCGGGCGCGGTGGGGCTCAGGCGGCGATCCAGTCGAGCCTCACCGAGATCGACGCCGCCAACACCCGTATCGACATCGTCACCGACATGACGCTCTCCGGGGCCGTCGCCCAGTACGGACGAGGCATCGTCCAGGACGTCTCGGGACAGATGGTCAACCGGTTCGCCGACTGCATCAAGTCGCAGCTGCAGGCCGAGACGCCGGAAGAGGCGCAGGCCGCGGTGGCCGAGCATCAGGCCAAGCCCGTCAAGGGCCTTTCGATGGGTATCGGTGCGATGTGGCGATCGTTCCTCCGCGCCATCGGCATCGGCCGCGACAAGAACTGACCACCAACTCCGAGGAAGGAGGAGGCTCGTGACACAGATCTCCTTGACCGTCAACGGAGCACGGAGGGAGGTGGACGTCGAGCCGCGCGACCTTCTCGTCTACGTGCTTCGTGAGCACCTCGGGCTGACCGGGACGAGCGTCGGTTGTGACACCTCGTCGTGCGGATCGTGCACCGTGCTTCTGAACGGCGAGTCCGTCAAGTCGTGCACGATGCTCGGAGTTCAGGCGAACGACCGTGAGATCACGACGATCGAGGGGCTCGCAGCCAACGGCGAGCTCCATCCGGTTCAGCGGGCTTTCCACGAGCAGCACGGCCTCCAGTGCGGGTTCTGCACGCCCGGGATGGTGATGGCGACCGTCAGCCTTCTAGAGGAGCATTCCGACCCCAGCGAGGGTGAGATCCGTCATGCGCTCGAGGGGAATCTCTGCCGCTGTACGGGCTACCAGAACATCGTCAAGGCGGTTCAGGCCGCGGCAGCAGGGGTGGCGTGATGGCGACGACCGAGGCTCCCACGAAGTACGTCGGAGAGGACGTTCCCCGCAAGGAGGATGCGAAGCTCCTCACGGGTCAGGGCCGCTTTACGGAGAACCTGAGCGTCCCGGGGATGGTGTGGATGACGGTTGTGCGCAGCCCGGTAGCGCACGCGCGCGTGAAGCGGGTAGACCTGACGGCGGCCCGTGCCGCTGATGGTGTCGTCGCGGCCTTCTCGGGCGCTGACCTCGCAGGTGATTGGGCCGCCGGGTTGCCGTGCGCGTGGCCTGTCACCGAAGACACGAAGATCCCCAACCACTACCCGCTGTCCCAGGACAAGGTTCGCTACGCAGGTGACGGCGTCGCGGTCGTGGTCGCAGAGACGCGTGCACTCGCGAAGGACGCAGCCGACCTGGTCGAGATCGAGTACGAGGAGCTGCCGGTCGTCACCGACGTCGAGGAGGCGGCGAAGGACGGTGCCCCCGTCCTCCACGACGAGTTCGGTACGAACGTCTCCTACACGTGGGTCCTCGAGAACGGTGAGGTCAACAGGCTTTTCGCGGAGGCTGCGGTCTCGGTGAAGGAGCGTTACCGGCAGCCCCGCCTGATCCCGAACGCGATCGAGCCGCGGGCGGTCCTGTGTGAGCCGCGACCTGCGCTCGGCGAATACACGCTTGTACTCGGCCACGCAGATTCCGCACATCCTTCGCACCACGCTCAATCTCGTCACAGGCATCCCCGAGGCGAAGCTGCGCATCGTCGCCCCGGACGTCGGCGGCGGCTTCGGGTCGAAGCTCGACGTGTATGCAGAGGAGGCGCTGGCGCTTGCGCTCGCGAAGCGGCTCGGACGGCCTGTGAAGTGGGTTGAGGAGCGCTCGGAGGGATACCTCGCAACCATTCACGGCCGCGACCTGATCCAGGAGATCGAGCTCGCAGCCACTGCCGACGGCAAGGTCACGGCGGTGCGGGCACGGCTCTTCGCGGCGATGGGCGCGTACATGCAACTCGTGACGCCCGGAATCCCGATCCTCGGGGCCTGGCTGTACGGCGGCTGCTACGACGTCGAGGCGTACTCGTTCACCTGCACGGGCGTCTTCACGAACACGACCCCGACCGACGCGTACCGCGGGGCGGGACGCCCGGAGGCGACGTACGCGATCGAGCACACGATGGACGCCCTGGCGCGGAAGCTGGGAATCGATCCCGTCGAGTTGCGTCGGCGGAACTTCATCAGGGAGTTCCCGAATACGATCGCCTCGGGCCTCACGATTGACTCGGGTAACTTCGACGCGGCACTCGATCGTGCACTCGATGTCCTCGGCTACGACGCGGTCCGCAAGGAGCAGGCCGACCGCAACGCGCGTGGGGACACGAAGCGGCTTGGCATCGGCTTCTCGACGTACACCGAGATGTGCGGTCTCGCACCGTCCCGGATCCTCGGCGCGGTTCGCTACGTGGCGGGCGGCTGGGACGCAGCGACGATCCGCTGCATGCCGACCGGGACCATCCAGGTTCTGATCGGGACATCGCCTCATGGCCAGGGGCACGTCACGACGTTCTCGCAGATCGTCGCCGACAAGCTCGGCGTGCCGATCGACGCCGTCGAGGTGCTACACGGTGATACGGCCGTGTCGCCGCTCGGTATGGACACCTACGGAAGCCGGTCGCTCGCGGTCGGCGGTGTCGCGCTCTGGAACGCGACGGAGAAGGTGATCAGCAAGGCGCGGAAGATCGCTGCGCACCAGCTCGAGGTCGCCGACGAGGACCTCGAGGAGGCGGGCGGCCGGTTCACGGTGAAGGGAACCGACCGCAGCATGACCGTCACCGAGACCGCGTTCGCAGCGTGGACCGCGCACAATCTCCCCGACGGCATGGAGCCGGGCCTCGAGGAGACCGCTGTCTACGACCCGCCGAATTTCAGCTGGCCCGGAGGCTGTCACGTCGCGGTGGTCGAGATCGACACGGAGACCGGCGACACGAGACTCGTTCGCTACATCGCGGTCGACGAGGTCGGCAACGTCATCAACCCGGCGATCGTCGACGGCCAGGTGCACGGCGGGATCGCCCAGGGCGTCGCGGCGGCGCTGTACGAGGAGGCGGTCTACGACGACTCGGGCAACCTCGTCAACGGCTCGATGACCGGGTACCTCGTCCCGTCGGCTGCAGAGCTGCCGTCGTTCGAGCTCGACCGAGTGGCCGCGCCGAGCCCGACGAACCCGATGGGGGTCAAAGGCGTAGGCGAGACAGGCACCATCGCCTCGACTGCCGCAGTCATGAATGCCGTCGTCGACGGGCTGCAGCCGTTCGGCGTCCACGACATCGAAATGCCGGCCTCGCCGGAGCGAGTGTGGAATGCGATCCGAGGGGGTGCCAAGTGATCCCCGCAACGTTCGACTACGAAGTCGCGGGCTCCGTCGAGGAAGCGATCCGGCTCCTCGGCCAGACCAACGACGCAAAGCTTCTCGCCGGGGGGCACTCGCTGCTCCCCCTGATGAAGCTTCGCTTCGCCCGACCAGGGCTGCTCGTCGACATCGGGCGACTCGACGATCTGTCCTACGTGACCGATGCTGGAAGTCACGTCGCGATCGGAGCGCTGACGCGCCACCACGACGTCGCAACGAACGCACTCCTCAAGGAGCACTGCGCGATTGTCGCGGAGACAGCGGGCAAAGTCGGCGATCCGCAGGTTCGCCACCGTGGCACCATCGGCGGATCGGTCGCGCACGGCGACCCGGCTTCCGACCTTCCGACGGTCCTGCTCGCGCTCGATGCGGAGATCGTCACAATGGGCCCCGCAGGAGAGAGGACATACGCGGCCGGCGACTTCTTCACCGGGTTTCTCGAGACGGTGCTGGGTCCGCAGGACATGCTGACCGAGGTCCGCGTGCCGAAGCTCGATGGGAGGTCGACCTACGTGAAGTTCCACCGTCGCGCCCAGGACTGGGCGACGGTCGCGGTCGCCGCGGTGGCTTCGAACGGCGGCGCGAACGTCGCGCTCACGAACATGGGTCAGACACCGCTCCGCGCGGCGGCAGTCGAGCAGGCCCTCGCCTCGGGTGCCAACGCGGGAGCCGCGGCGGAGAAGGCCGCCGAGGGCACCAACCCGCCGAGCGACACGAACGGCAGCGCCGACTACCGCCGGCACCTCGCCACGGTGCTGACGCGCCGGGCGCTCAGCGAGATTCTCTGAACCTGGCGTAGCCAAGGGGTCGAGGGATTCTCGGCCCCTCGGCGCCTGGTACGGACCCTCGATCTACGCGCGCTGTGCGGGCCCTACCGGGCCCGCGACACTTCGCGCCCTGATGCGGGCCCTCCGGGCCCGCGAACCTTCGCGCCTGGCGCCTTCGGCGCGGCCGCTGCGCGGACGAGGCTTACGCCTCGTCCTTGCTCCTTGCTGGCATCTGCCAGCGCCTCGAGCGTGTCGGCAGCGCCGACCTCCGCAGCACCTTCGGCCGTGAGCGTCGCCCCCTCGTCGAGGAGCTCCGAGCTCGCCTGGCTCATGCCCTGGGCGGCCGCCATCTCCGCGAGCCCTTCGGCGACGAGCGCCGAGCCCTCGTCGATCGTCGTCTCGCGTACCTCCTCCATCGCGTCCGAGACTGCCAGCGAGGCGAGACCGTCTGCGACCTCGGCTACGCCGACGTCCGCGACCTCGACACTCACCTCGCTCATGGCCAGAGACACCGCTTCGGTGTCGCGCGACTGCATCAGCTGCGCGACGGCGTGCACGCGCATCCGGCGGCTCATGCCCGCGAGGAAACCTGACAGTGCCGGCATGTCGATCCCGGCAACGACGTCGGCGACCACGGCCATCTGGCCGGACATTCCGGCGAGATCCATCCCTCGCTCGATGTCCTCCTCACCCGCAGCCTGGAGCACGACGCTGAGAGCCGCAATGTCCTCGGACAGGGCAAGCATGCCGGCCCCCTGCGCAAGATCGCGCACCCCTTCGGCTTCGGCCGCGTCCCTCAGCCCGCCGAGGCCTTCAGCCAGAGCCAGCTCGTCCGTCCCCGCAGTGAGATCCACCGCGCCGGCGACCGCGGCCTCGGTGCTCAGCTTCGCGGCCTCCTCGGCGGCTGCGAGCGCGTCGACCCCGGCACCGATGGTCTCGACACCCTGGAGGCCCAGTGTCTCCGCCGCCACCTCGAGCTCCTCGCTCCCGTTCCCAACCTCGTCGGATCCACCCTCCATGGCTTGGTTCCTTTCGTCGCCGTGTGATGTCTCGCGAGAGGCACTCTAGGGGTCTTAAGCGGGCGCTGCTACGCGACCTCTTCGAGACGGCCGCTCTCGACGTGATAGACGAACCCGTGCGCCCCGAACGAGTCAGGCAGCAAGTCCGTTTCGCGGATCCGCCGGACGCTGTCTCGAACGCTGCCTGCGACCTCGGGGAACGTCAGGAAATCGATGTGGCTTGCGTCAGCACCAGCCTCGTCGGCGAGCTTTGCACGCAGCACGTCGTTGGTGAACGTCGTCATCCCGCAGCCCGTGTGACCGATCACGAACGCCTCCTGCGTTCCGAGCAACCAGTGCGAGATCACGAGCGAGCGAAGCGCATCGTCGCTCACCACGCCGCCAGCGTTGCGGATGACGTGTGCATCACCCTCGGACAGGCCCGCATACTTGGCAGGATCGAGACGAGCGTCCATGCAGGTTACGATCGCGAAACGTCGCGCGGGTGGTGCCGCCAGATCACCCTTGCCGAAGCTCGCAGCGTACTGCTCGTTCGCTGTCCGGATTTCGTCGATAACGGCCATTGATCACCTCACTATTTGAATTGAAGCTTCGATGCTACAGATTTTATAGGGGCAGGGCTCACGAGAGCTCCTGCCGAATGCGACAGCCATGAGCGGCCGACTCTACGCGGGGGTCGCCGGGTTCTCGTACCCGGCCTGGCGGGGCGGCTTCTACCCCGCCGAAGCCCGACCCGACGAGTTCCTGCGCCTCTACGCGGCGCGCCTCCCCTCGGTCGAGCTGAACACGACCTTCTACCGGCTACCCTCCGAGGAAGTCTTCCGGCGCTGGGCGGCGGAGACGCCGCCCGATTTCCGCTTCACGGCGAAGATGAACCGCCGGATCGCCGCGGGCGGCGACCTTTCGTTCCTCGGAACCTTCTCGGAACGCCTACGCGTGCTCGGCAGCAAGCTCGCCGCGGTTCGCGTCCAGTTGCCGCCGGAGCGTCCGCGTGACGATGGGTTCCTCGCATTGCTTCTCGGGTCGCTCGATTCGTCGATCCGTCTCGCCTTCGAAGCGGAGCACGAGACGTGGGACGCAGGCGACGTCGGTCGGATGCTCGCTGCGCACGGCGCCGTTCGGGTGAACGACCTCGAGGCAGATGCGCCCTATCGCTATCTCCGACTCCGCGAGCCTCCATATTCCGAGGCTGCCCTCGTGGGACTCGCCGCCCGGCTTCGAGACATCCTCGGGGCGGGCGCCGACGTGTACTGCTACTTCAAGCACGAGGACGACCCGCGCGGCGCCCTCTACGCGGAGCGCCTGCTCGAGCTCACAGCCTGACCCCGTCTCTCGACTCGAGCTCGACCCAGAACGACACACGCTCTCCGGCGGCAAGCCGCATGGCCTCGCCACTCGGCACAGCCTCGCTCATCCGGTATGGCCGAGTCGTCGAGGGCTCGAGCAGCACGCAGAGATCGATGCCCACCTCGCCAGTGACCGTCGTCACCCACAGGTGCCGGAAGAACGCCGGATCCCAGGAGATCTCGGTGACCCGTGATCCGTCTGGCGAGCCAACCCGTGCCCGGGTGCAGCCCGTCGCATAGACGACCTCGGACCAACCCAGGTTCCTGTCCGGGACGGTGGGCTGTTGCGGCGGGTACGCCGGCAGCGGGGACACGGCCGGGAAGCACGGAGTCTCGTGCGAACGCCGTCGATCCGGTGAAGGACGAGCGCCAGCCTGGCTCGACGGCGAGCATCGGATGCGAGCACCAGAGGAAGTGGCCGGTGGGAGCACGCGCGGTCACGGTGGTCTCGACACGGAGACCCCGTCTCGGGGGATCGAGCAGCGCGCAGTGCCGTACGAGGTCGACGGCGGGCAGCTCGACGCTCGCGACGAGCGTGCACCGGCTTGGCCCTATCGTGGTGACCTCGAACGCGGTCGACCAGACCGTTCCGTGATCCGGGAAGCCGTTCCACGGATCGTCGTTCGGGAACATCTCGTCCCACCCACCGGTCGAGGTGGCCAGGAAGGTCGAGCCGGGCTCCGGGTCACGCTGATAGAGGAGGTCCCGTCCGGACACGAGGTCGACGAGGTGCTGGACACGAGCGCCCCGATCCGGAAGGAGATCGGCCCGGGTGAGGCGATTCTCGAGCCTGACGCTCACCGGATCGTCACGCCGCCGTCGCAGACGAGGCTTGCGCCGGTCGTGAACGAGGACTGATCCGAGGCGAGGAACAGGGTCGCTCGAGCGATCTCGTCCGCAGTCCCCATGCGACCCAGCGGCGCCGCCGCCGCGTACTCGGCCTCGGCCGCAGCCGCATCGCCCGACTCGTCGATGAACCAGCGCGTGAGCGGCGTGTCGCAGATCCCGGGACACAGGGCATTGACGCGGATCCCGTGCTCGGCCAGGTCACCGGCCATTCCACGCGCCAGCTGAAGAGCCGCCCCCTTGCTCGAGCTGTAGATCGTCTCACCCGGGTAGACCACGAAGCTCGACATCGAGGCCATGACCACGATCGCACCACCGCTCGCCATGAGCGGTCTTGCCGCCTTCGCACAGAGCCAGGCTCCGCGAACGTTCGTTGCGAACACCTCGTCGAACTCGCCGGCCGGAACCTCCCAGAAGGGGCCGACGCCCGGGTACCCGATGCCGGCGTTGAGGACGAGCGCGTCGATACGTCCATGACGCTCGCGGGCGGCTTCAGCGATGCGATCGGCCGTCTCCTCGATGGCGACATCACCGGCGACGAAGACGGCGTCTGCCCCGGCCGCTCCGAGCTCCTCGAGAAGCGCCGTCCCTCGATCCTCGTTACGCCCGTTGAGCACGAGCGATGCGCCCTCCTCGGCGAACAGAAGCGCGATCGCGTGGCCAAATCCGCTGGTAGCGCCGGTGACGACGGCGACCTTGTTCTCGAGCTGCATGGCGACCTCCCCGGTCATCGCTGAACGTCTCGAAGGGTGGCGAGCGAATCGAAGAGCGGTAACACCCGCTCGGCCAGCTGATCCGCGATCTCGGCAGCAGCGCGGGCGGCCTCGACGAGCTGGGGCTCTGGAGCGAAACGGATCCCGTCGCCGCGCATCTCACGGCCTGCCCCGAGCGCGCTCGGCCAGAGGCCCGCCGCTTCACCCGCGATCAGCGCGCTGCCCACAGCCGAGTCGCTCTCGGGAGCCACCACGAGGGGGAGCTCGGCAGCGGCGGCATCGAGGCGGTTCCAGAGCTCGGAGCGCGTCGGCCCTCCGCTCACGACGACGCTTCCGAGCTCGATCCCCGAGACGCGGCGGGCCACGCCGAGATTCCTCCGCAGGTCGAGCGCCGTTCCCTCGAGGATCCCGCGAAGGAGGTCGCCGCGGGCCGTCTCGAGGGAGAGGCCGAGCGCAGCACCACGCGCCTCCGGAGCGATGAGAGGGTGCTGCAAGCCCTGCAGCCACGGCAGTATCACGAGGCCGCCCGCGCCCGGCGACGCGGTGGCGGCAAGCCGTTCGGCCTCGTCGTGGCCGACGCCGATGATCGCGCGCGCCCAGTCATACGCTGCGCCGACGGCGTTCGAGGCTGCGCAGAGTTGCACGGCACCGTTGCCGATCGGCAATCCGAGCAGCGGCGAAGGATCGTCGACCGGTCCGGTCGTGACGCAGACGAAGCCGCCTGTTCCCTTCGAGTAGAAGACATCGCCGATTCCGCATGCGCCGGCGGCAATCGCCGCAGCCGCAACGTCGGTGGTCGACGCGACGAGTGGTGTCCCCGCACCGAGTCCCGTCCTGGCGGCGCTCTCGGCGCTGACCTCACCGACCCTCGCACCCAGGTTGGCGACCTGGGGCAGGAGCCGTCCGAGACCCAGCGCGGACGAGATCTCCTCGTCCCAACACCTCTCATGACGGTTCCACGAGAGCCACGAGCCGGCGTCACCCTCGTTCAGAGCCGGCCGTCCGCCGAGTACAACGGACACCGTCGCTGCGGCGGTGAGCACGGCCCGAGCGCTGTCGACGAGATCCGGGCGCTCGCGCAGGAGCCAGACGAGCTTCGGCTCGGGCGCATCGCCGACCGCGTTTCCGTGAGCGCGCGCGAGCTCGCCGCCAAGCTGGGCTTCGATTCGGGCCGCGTCGGCGGAGGCGCGCAGATCCTGCCAGCCGACGGCCGGCGCGAGCGGCTTTCCGGCCGAGTCACAGAGGCAGAAGGTCGAGCCCTGGCCCGACACGGCAACCGCGACAACCCGAGAGAGGTCAGCCGCGAGTGCGGCGAGCGCATCGAGAAGACCGTCCGACCAGGACACCGGATCCTGCTCGCTCCACCCGGGACTTGGCCTGCTCGTCGGGTGCGGCGCCGACGCGCGGGCCAGCACCCGGGGCGGAGTGCCAGGCTCCAGCAGGGCGGCCTTGACGTTGGTCGTTCCGACATCGATCCCCAGGGCCAGGTGCGCATTGCGCGAGGTCATCGCGAGAGGCGCGCCCGGAAGCGGTAGCGATCGCCCCTGTAGACCATGAGGCCCAGCTCGAACGGCCGGCCGCTCTGGTCGTATGTGCGCTGGCGGGCAATGAGAAGCGGTGAGCCCGGCTCGACGCCGAGAAGTCGCGCTGCTCGCTTCTCGGCCGGCGCCGCCTCGACCGTGAAGTCGGCGTTCGTCGGTACGACCCCGGACTCCTCGAGCGTGTCGTAGAGCGACCCGATCGCGAACTCGACGTCGACCAGGCGTGGGCAGCGCGCGAGCGTGATCCTGCTCCGGTCGATCGCGACGGGAACGCCGTCGAGAAGCCGGAGCCGCTCGATCTCGAACAGATCTGCACCCGGCGCGATCTGGAGGAGATCCGCCTCGTCGAGCGAGCAATGGCGGACGGAGGCCCCCAGCACCCGGGCGGTGGGGTCGAGCCCTCGCGCGCGGCCCATCGCCGAGAAGCTGAGGAGGCGATTCGGGGGCTCGCTGAGCGGGCCGCTCGCCACGAACCAGCCCCTTCCCGCAGATGCCTCGACGAGACCGTCGTCCACGAGCGTCCGGAGGGCGCGCCTGGCGGTGACGCGGCTGATGCCGAGATCGTCGCAGAGCCGCCGCTCCGACGGAAGCCTGTCACCGGGGCGAAGGCGCCCGGCCGCGATGTCGCCGGCGATCGCGCGCGTCACCTGCAGGTAGAGGGGTTCGGCCGCGTTTGGATCGAGCGCGACTGTTGGGCGATCACCGGCCATCTCCGCGAAGTATCGAGAGACTGGTCATGTCAGGTCAAGTTCTGGTATTGCGTGGTATTGTCGCGCGGCCGATGGCGCCCACCATTCTCGTCGTCTGTCCGAACCCGGCGCTCGACCGGGTTGCTCTCGCGCGCGGCGCGGCTTCGGGCGGCACGGTCCGGGCGTCCGAGGTCCTCGAGACCCCGGGCGGAAAGGGTCTCCATGTCGCCCTTGTCGCGCGTGAGCTCGGCGCCCGAATCGCCCTTGTCGCACCGCTGGGAGGCCCGACCGGCCTCCGCGTGCGGGAGCTGCTCCATGCGGAGGGGTTGCGCTGTACACGCGTTCCCATCGCCGGCCACACACGGGCGACGTACACGCTCGTCGATCCGGACGAAGCAGACGTCGTCGAGGTGATCGAGCCGAGCCCCCGCCTGACGCAGGCCGAGGGCGCCGTGCTGTACGAGCAAGTGCTCACCAGGATCCCCAGCGCGCGTGTCGTTGCGTGCTCCGGGAGCATTCCCGAAGGCATCGATTCCGACCTCTATGCCGAGTTGACGCGGCAAGGCCGCGCCGCCGGTGCGACGGTGCTGATCGACGCGTCCGGAGGATCGCTCGAGGCCTCACTCGCTGCCGAGCCCGATCTCGTCACACCGAACGTTCGAGAAGCCTCGGAGCTTCTCGATGAGGAGATCGGAACGACACCCGATCACCTCGCTCGACTCGCGAGGCTCATCCTCGCCCGCGGCGCGCGGAACGCCCTCGTCACCGCGGGGAAGCACGGCTCGGTCCTGGCGCTGATTTCCGGCGAGTGCTGGCACGTCCATGCACACGCACCGCGGGTGGTGAATGCGGTCGGCTGCGGAGATGCCCTCGTCGGCGGGATCGCGGCAGCGCTCGTCTCGGGTCGCGAGCTGATCGAGGCCGTTGCCCTCGGCACCGCAGCCTCGGTCGACAAGCTCGGGCGGCTCCACCCCGGCAAGGTCGACGCCGCATCCGTTCGGCGAATCACGAGACATGTCGAGATACGACGACTGGAGGATTGAATGCACGACGGGCTCATGACGAGCGGGATCTGGCACGACACCGCCGAGATGCCCGACACCCTCGCGGCAACGCTGGATGCGGCCGAAGGCTTCGACGACGTTGCTCGAGTGCTCTCGGGGAAGGGCGTACGGCGGATCGTCGCGAGCGGGAACGGCGCTTCCTACTACGTCGCGCAGGCGCTGTGGCTCGCGGCGATGGAGGGCGAGAGCTATCCGGCGGAGGTCGTGGCGGTGCCCGGCGGCCTTCTGGCACGAGGAATGTTCCGCTGGCGCGAGGGCGACGTGTTCCTCGCCATCTCGTCGTCCGGCGAGTTCCGGGACGTCATCGAGGCAGTCGAGTCGCCGGACTTCCCGCGACCGTTCGCGCTCGTGACTGCGACCCCCGAATCGACACTCGGACGCTCAGCGGACGCGCGCGCGCTCGTCTCGGTGCCGAACCAGCGAGCGGTCACGCACACGCAGGCGTTCTGTGGAGCCGTACTCGCGTGCCTCGAGATCTGGGCGCGAGTCGCCGGCGATTCCTCCCTTTCCAAACTCGCCCGGACGGCACCCGATCTCTGCGGGAGCGCGATCGAAGCGACCTCGGGCTGGGCGGCCGGCGAGTTCGACAGGGTCGAGACGCCTACCGCGGCGATCGTCTTCGGGACGGGCCCAGGCTGGGCCGCGGCGCTCGAGAATGCGCTGCTCGTGAAGGAGGTGGCGCGAGTTCCCTGCGAGGGCGTGGAGACGCGCGAGGGGGCGACCGCTGCGATGACCGGGCTTCTGCCCGAGCACCTCGTGCTCAGCCTGCCGACACTCGCCGACCCGCTGATCGACGAGGCGGAGGAGATCTGCAGGATGCTCGGCGCGCCGGTTCTCCGCGCACCCGGAGGCGAGAAGGCGGATCGGCGCCTCTCCCCGATCACGACCTTTCCGGCCTCGGTCGCACTCGCAACGGAGCTCGCGCTGCGAGCAGGCTGGAGCCCGGACGATCCCGCGTGGATCGACACGTACTACCTGACTGCCCGGAGAGCGACGTGACCCCGGCAGCGTTTGCGAGGAAGGTACGGCTGCAGCGGCTCTTCTCGCGCGGTTCCGGACGTGCGCTCGTCGTCGCATGGGCGCACGGGCCCCTCCTCGGCCCGATCGCCGGCACGGAGCGCGAGGCCATCGACACCCTCGGTGACGCATTCGCGGCCGCGGACGGCGTGGTCATCTCGCCGCTGATGCTTCCCGGGATGCGGCGTGTGCTTGCGCGACGAGACCGCCCGACGGCGTTCCTGCTCCTCCACTGGCAGAGCGTGAGCCGTCCGCGCGAGCTCCTCGGCTACGAGGAGGGCGCAGTTGCCCCGCTCGCGACCGTCGAGGAGGCCGCCGCCTGGGGCCTCGACGGAGTCATGACCTACCTCTACACCGGCTGGCGGGAGCCCGAGCGGGAGGCTCAGGAAGTCGAGCGAATAGCTCGAGTGTCAGAACACTGCCGGCGGCTCGGCCTGCTGCACATGGTCGAGTCACGGGCCGTTCGGGAGGAGCGAGGCCCGGACGGGCTGGCACGGACGGACATCGTCCTCTATCACACCAGGCTTGCTGCAGAGCTCGGAGCTGACGTCGTCAAGACCGTGTGGACCGGCCCGGAAAGCTTCCACACCGTGATGGAAGGGTGCCCAGTCCCCGTGCTCCTTGCCGGCGGAGGCGGAGTCGGTTCCCTCGAGGACGACCTCACCGAGGCCGAGGCGATGCTCGCGAGCGGTGCGACCGGGCTCGTCTGGGGCCGGCGGGTATTCCAGTCCGCCGAGCCGGAGGTCACGGTGCATCGTCTTCTCGGGCTCGTCCACGGAAGCCGGGCCGGTGCTGCCTGAAACGCTCGGCGGGTTGCGGATCGACGTCGATGCGGAGACGCGAACGCGCCTCTCGGTCGATGCATGGCCCCGGGCTGCGAAGCTCGTGCGGCTCGGCGTGCAGCAGCCCGTCGTCACCGGCGTCGTCACCCCGACGTCCGCCGAAGAGATCTGCGCGGTTCTCGCAGAGGCGGCGCAGCTCGGGCAGCGCATCATTCCGGTCGGGCTGCGCTCGGGCGTCTGCGGCGGGATCGTCCCCGACGGCGACGAGATTGCGCTCGACCTCTCGTGCCTCGACACCATCGAGGAGCTCGACGACCAATCGCTGACCGTTCGCTGCCAGGCCGGCGTTCGGGGGAGCGACCTCGAAGCGTGCCTCGGGGAACGGGGCTTGACGCTCGGCCACTACCCTCAATCCCTCCATCTCTCCTCGGTCGGTGGCTGGATCGCAACGCGCGCCAGCGGTACTGCATCGACGCGCTACGGCTCGATCGAGGACCGACTTCTCGGTGTACGAGTCGCCCTCCCCGACAGCACTCTGGTCGAGACGCCGTGCTGGCCCCGGGCGAGCGTCGGCCCGGATCTCGCACAGCTCTTCGTCGGCTCGGAGGGAGCGCTCGGCGTGATCTGTGCCGCAACGCTCCGGATACAACCCCTGCCCGAGACGCGCTCCTTCGAGTCCTGGGTGTTCCCCTCGTTCACCGTGGGGCTCGACGCGATCCGGTGCTGTCTACGGGACGGCCTCGCTCCGGCCGTCGTTCGCCTGTACGACCCCGAGGAGGCAACGCGCCTGCACGACGGGCGAGGACAGGCGCTGCTCGTGCTCGTGCACGAGGGCCTCACCGAGATCGTCGAGGCAGAGCGCCGGCTTGTCGCCAACCGCCTGAGCAACTTCGCCGGAACCCGAGTCGAGGACGCGGTTGCGCTGGCCTGGTGGGATCGGCGCTTCGATGCGACTCATCTCTTCGACTACGCGGACCGACCGGGGGGCATCGCCGACGCGATCGAGGTCGCAAGCGACTGGACGCGCCTTCCCCGACTGGCCGAACGCATCGAGCACGAGATCCGCCCGCTCTGCACGACACTCCACATGCACTGCTCGCACGTCTACCCGACGGGTGCCTCGCTCTACGCCGTCGTCTATCTCGATGCGGCTGACGATCGGGGCGCGCTCGACCTCTACGACCGGGTCTGGAAGACGGCGATGACCGTCTGCCTCGAAGAAGGGGCGGCGATCTCCCATCACCACGGAATCGGCCGCGTCAGGATGCCGTGGGTCGAGGAGGCGCTCGGCTCCGCCGCTCCGCTCATGCACGCGATTCGTGCCGCACTCGACCCGGTGGGCATCCTGCGCCCGAGCGAGCCCCGCCGAAAGGAGGAGGGGTAGCATCGGCCATGGCAGACGACACGGCGTTCGTCGGGTCGATTCCCGAGCTCTACGACCGCTACCTCGGCCCGCTCCTCTTCCAAGGGTTCGCGGACGACCTCGTCTCGCGCCTTCCGATCACCGATCCGATGCGCATCCTCGAGACGGCGTGTGGGACCGGGATCGTCACCGAGCGACTGGTCGAGCAAACGCCGAGGCACGCCTCCGTTCTGGCCACCGACCTCAACGAGAGGATGATCGCTCAGGCACGCGCCCGCCTCGGCGGAGACGCGCAGGTTGACTGGCAGGTCGCAGATGCGACGAGCCTGCCGCTTCCCTCTGCCTCCTTCGACGCCGTCGTCTGTCAGTTCGGCCTCATGTTCTTCCCCGACAAGAGCGCGGGGGTCAGCGAGGCGCTCCGTGTCCTGCGGCCGGGTGGCACCTACCTCTTCAACGTGTGGGACTCGATCGAGCAGAACCCCGCTACCCGCATCGCCCACGAGACCGCGGCGTCGTTCTTCCCGGCCGATCCACCGCGCTTCTACACCGTCCCGTTCGTACTCCACGATCCAGATCGCGTTCTCGCTCTGCTCACGACCGCTGGTTTCGAGGACGTCGTCTGGTCATCCGTCGATTCGACGGGAGAGAGCCCCTCGGCAACGGACGCGGCGCGCGGGTTGATCGAGGGAAATCCGATCGTCGGTGAGATCCTCGAGCGGGATCCCGCCCTCCTCCGGGAGATCACTGCAACGGTGGCGACGAACCTGGCGACCGAGCTCGGTGACCATCCACTGAAGACACCCCTGCGTGCACATGTCTTCGCGGCGCGGCGCCCCGGCTGACGCGATCAGCTCTGGGCGTCGCGCCAGGCGACGAGCTCAGCTACCAGGCCGAGGTCGAGATCGGCCCCGCCCGCCGAATAGATCAGGTGGGTGACCCCGGCCGCGAGGAAGGCATCCGGATCGCCGAGCTCCTCCTTGCGCAGCGTTGCCGAGCGCTCGATTGCCGCAGGGTCCCTGCCGGCCTTCGCGCACCACTCGTCGAGCACGGCGTTCTTGTGGCGGAACGTCTCGGGGTCGCCGAAGCCGTTCCAGATGTCGGCGTGCTCGGCCGACGATCCGGAGCATGACCTTCTCCCCCTCCGCCGATCAGGAGCGGAATCGAGCCGTGGACAGGGAGCGGATTCAGCACCTCGAGCCTGCGCCTGATGACCGGGAGGTTCGCCTCGAGATCGTAGGTACGGGTCATCTTCGTGCCGAAGTCGTACCCGTACTCGTCGTAGTCCCTCTCGAACCACCCGCGCCGAGACCGAGTATCAGACGTCCGTCCGAGGCGTGGTCGACGGTACGGGCCATGTCTGCCAGCAGGTTCGGGTTCCGGTACGAGTTGCAGGTGACGAGGGCGCCGAACTGCACGCGCTCGGTGACCTCGGCCATTGCTGCGAGCAGCGTCCAGCACTCGAAATGCTTGCCGTCGGCGTCGCCCGTCAGGGGAAAGAAGTGATCCCAGTTGAAGAGCGTGTCCGCGCCCGACTCGTCGACCGCCACCCAGCACGCGCGGAGCTCCGCGTAGTCGAGGTGCTCCGGACGCACCTGCACTCCGATCCGGACCGCCATCAGTTGTACGGCCCTTCGATGGCGAGCACCTCGATCAGGTTTCCGAACGGGTCTCGGCAGAAGAACCGTGGACGGCCTGGGATGACGACCTGGTCGAAGGTGTCGACACCTGCATCGTCGAATTGCGCCCGGGTCGCCGAAACGTCATCGACTTCGAAGCAGAAGTGGCGCTTGGCAGCGGGCGTGAGGCCGTTCGGATCAGGGACGAGATGAAGCTCCCGATCACCGTCACCCGCGTCGAACCAGACCACGCCGCTCGGTTCGAGCACGGCCGGAGGCGGCTTCTCGCTCAGCCCGACAAGGCCACCGTAGAACGCCCTCCCCTCGCCCTGCGCTCCGGCGGGGATCGGGAGCGAGACATGCTGGAGTCTGATCATCGACAACGATCCTACGCGAGTAGACTCGCCAGGTCGTGCCGTACATCGCACCGGAGGACCGGCTCGATCTCGATCCCGCGATCGACGAGCTCGTGCGGGCGCTTCGCGCAAAGGCAGAGGAGCGCGGAGGCTCCTTTGAGGGCTACCTCAACTACGCGATGACTCGGCTTGTCCTGGGCGTCCTGCCCGAGCGGAGATACGCATCCATCGCATGCGCGACGGGCGTGCTCGAGAACGTGAAGCAGGAGTTCTACCGGCGCTACGCGGCACCGTACGAGGACGAGCAGATCGAGAAATCAGGCGACGTCTACTGACCCATGGAGGTCGTGGCGTTCGCGGATCCGGCCGAGTTCGCCGAGGCTGCCTTCCCGTACCTCGAGCGCCGCGAGGCCGAGCATAATCTCCTGCTCGGGATCACGGCCCGGCTGATCGACGGTGGTACGGGCGGATGGGCCAGGTCGGACGAGCCACCCGGATTCTGGATAGTCCTCAACGGAACCGAGATCGCGGTCGCGGCACTGATGACTCCGCCGTACGACCTCGCGGTGAGCCATGCCCCGGCGGGCGCGCCCACTGCGCTGGCCGGCTTCCTCGATGCAGTCGGGCAGGATGTGCCAGGGGTGACGGGGCCGCGCAGCGAGGCCGACGAGTTTGCGGCGGCCTGGCAGCCGCTCGCCGGCTGTTCGGCAAAGCTCCGGCGCAAGGAGCGCATCTACAGGCTGACCGAGGTCATTCCACCGACCGGCGTCGAGGGCAGCGCGCGACTTGCCGGGGCCCAGGATCTCAGACTCCTCACCGACTGGCTGAATGCATTTGCCGCCTTCACCGGCGAACCCGGAGACGGCGAAGCCGCCGCGGCGGATGCCATCGCGCGCGGCCGCGCGCTCCTCTGGGTCGATGGTGAGCCGGTCTCGCTCGCCGCGTGGGGACGGATGACGCCGACCGGAGCCTCGGTCGGGCCCGTCTACACGCCTCCGGAGAATCGCGGCCACGGTTACGCGTCAGCGGCGACCGCGGCGCTGAGCGCACAGCTTCTCGCGTCGGGCCGCGCCTTCTGCTGCCTCTACACCGACCTCGACAACCCGACGTCGAACCGCATCTACCAGCGAATTGGCTACCAGCCGCTGGTCGACGTGAACCACTACCGCTTCACGTTGCAGCGGTGAGGAAGGCGAGAATCTCGGGCCATGCGGTGGCCTGCGCCTTCGCGCACCCTTCGGGCGTTCCACCCGAGTACAGCCCATCGGTCCAGGTCACCGTCGTCGGCGTGACGGGCGGGCGGATGATGTGGCCGGCGTCTTCGAAGCGCAGATGCCGGTCACCGTGGATACCCGCCTGTTCGCGCCGCTCGATCATCGTCTCGACCATGATCGGCGCCGGCCACATCTGGTCGTCGTCACCGGTGACGAAGAGAATCCGGGCGGCGATCTGCTCCACAGGGATGGCAGCGGCGTCGAGCGCCCTGGCGTCTCCCGAGCCGGGCGAATAGGCATTCCGCAGGTGCAGCGCGCTCGGCCGCGGGTGCCGGGAGAACCTGCCGAGCAGACTGTTCTTGATCAACTCCGGCATGATCGCGCCGCCGTGCATGTGGACATACGGGAGCGGCTCGCCGCGGTAGGTCCACGACGACTTGTCGGGTGGCCGGCCTTCCGCTAGCGCCTGCCAGACGACGCTGCTCGGCGAGACGGCCACGACCCCTCCGACCTGGAGGTCGGGCTCCGCGGCGAGGACAGACAGCGTCCCTTCCGACCCGACCGACGCGCAGAGAACCGAGACCCCGCTCACATCGGGTTCGGCCGCCAGCGACCTGAACGCGGCTCCGAGCGCCTCGAGCGGAACCTCGCAGAGCGTCGGGGGCATGCCCTCGAGGCCCATGTAGCCGACCACCATCGCGGTGAAACCATGAGAGGCGAGCAGCGCGGCCGTCGGCTCCATCGCCTCGGGCCCTGTCGTGCCGGGAACGATCGCGACACCCATGCGCCGGCCCGACCGGCCCGGCTCGTAGATGGCCCCGACGAATCCGTCGCCGCGAAGCTCGCGACGACGGACTCCAGGAGCCGTCCACCGTCGTACCGCGGTCGCAGTCGCAGTCTCCCCGGCAGCGACGGCCTCGAGCTCGAGCTCGATCAGATCCGCGGGCGCGGCGAACATGACCGGGGCAACATCCTCTCGGGTGAACGTCATCGACCAGACCGGGCCGGTCGCGTCCGCTCCCTCGTACGTCCCCGAGGTAGGGGCAGCCCTCGCAGTGTCCACCGTGCCGCTCGCATCGGCCGGATAGACGTTCGTCGATTGCCATCGATTGCCGCGCGTGTCTGTGGCGGAGACGACGAGCTCGACCTCGGCTCCCGGGGGTGCGTCGAGAACGGCGAGACGCAGGTCGCCGTCGATCAGGCCATCGTCAGGATCGGCCGCGATGCGCACCCGCCGATCCTCTCATGGAATGCGTCAAGAGGCGGAGCTCGGCTCGGGGATCTGCTCCGCTGCCGGATCGTCGCGCTTTGCCAGCGCCTCCGTGTCGGAGACGAACAGCCAGGCGATCACGGCGCCGGCGACGGCGAAGCCGGCCGCGACGAACATGCCGACACGGAAGCCCGAGATCGACGCATCGCGGAGCACGGGATCGACCTGGTCGGTGGCAAGAGGCACTCCTCCACCTCCGCCCTTCGCGTCGAAGGTCAGGCTCACGACGAGGCCTATCACCGCAACCGCGAGCAGGTTCCCGAGCCGCGAGACGGTCTGGTTGACTCCGGACGCGATACCGGCGAACTCGCTCGGTGCGGAGGAGAGGGCGGTGGCGGTGATCGGGGCCACGAAGATCGCCAGACCGAACGAGAAGAGCAGAAGCCCGGGGGCCCCGAATGTCCAGAAGCTGCTCTTCGAGTCCATCAGCAGGAAGAGGACGATTCCGCCCGCGAGCAGAAGCGGCCCGACCGTCAGGAACAGCCGGGGACCGCGTCTGTCGGCGAGTCCTCCGAATCGCGCCGCGAACAGGATCATCACGACGCTGAGCGGAACGTTCGCAAGCCCAGCCTGAAAGGGCGTGAAACCGAGGAACTGCAGGTAGAGGGCGAGGTACACCAAGACCCCGCCGAGCGCCGCATAGACGAGGAACGTCTCGATATTCGCGACGGCGAAGTTCCGGCGCCGAAA
This sequence comes from uncultured Thermoleophilia bacterium, assembly GCA_963710975.1. GTDB lineage: Bacteria > Actinomycetota > Thermoleophilia > Gaiellales > Gaiellaceae > JBBQXH01. The sequence continues at coordinate 862,654 of CAVQCG010000005.1, forward strand.
GAGCCCGAAGGGCAGCAGGGGCTCGGCAACCCTGCGCTCGACGACGACGAACGACAGGAGTGCCAGGACAGCGACCGGAAAGGCCCACCAGACGGCGTCGAAGCCCTTCTCGGCCCCCTCGACGACACCGTAGGTAAGCATCCCGAACCCCAGCGCAGCCGTTGCAGCGCCGACGAGATCGAGCCTGCCGACGTTGACCTTGGTGAGCTCGGGGCAGCGGCCGGCACGCGCCAGGATCACCGTCAGAGCGGCAAGCGGCAGGTTGAGAAAGAAGATCCAGCGCCACGAGGTCCACTCGACGAGTGCGCCTCCGACAGGAGGCCCGGCGATCGTGGCGACTCCCGTCAGCGATGTCCACATCCCGACAGCATGACCCGATCTCGGTCCGTACGTGGCACGCAGGAGCGCGAGGCTGTTGGTCGTCAGGAAGGCGCCCGCGACGCCTTGCAGGGTGCGTGCGAGGATGAGGAGCCCTGCGTTCGGCGCGGCACCGGCGAGGATCGATGCCAGCGCGAAGCCCACGACGCCCCAGGTGAACGTGCTCCTGCGCCCGAATCGATCTCCAACGGCCCCCGCCGGCAGGTAGAGAGCGGCCAGGGCCAGCGAGTACGAGAGGTAGACCCACTGCTGACCGGTGAGGCCGAGATCGAGGTCTCGCTCGATCCGCGGCAGCGCGACGATCACAACCGTCGCGTCGATGAAGGCGAGCGACGACCCGATGACCGTCGCGGCAAGCGTCAGGCGCTGCCGCGAGGCAAGGCTTCGAGCGGCCATCCGGCCAGGGTACCGGGCGAGATGACCGCTAACGGCCGGGGTTTTTCCTCGCGGTACCGGGCTTTGCCTGGCTGGGTCCACCCATGGTTTGCCTGACTCACGAGGGCGCATGACGAGGTCGGGGTCGAGCCTCCACCATCGTGTCGATTCAGTGCCCGACGTTCCACAGGTTCATGGACGGTCATCGAAATCGTTCGCGGTTCGGCCGCCACACGCCGTCCCTTCGTGACTGGGGCACACGCACGATGTCTGCCGAACCGCGCAAGAGTGCACCAACTGAGCCGGTTCTCGAACGAGAGAGCAACGAGAGCCCGGCAGATTCGTAGGGGTCTGACCCCGGTCGGCTGACTCCGGTCGGCCCGTACCGTCCAGAGCGGACATCTGGCTGCGCCTTCCCGCCCCGGACGCCGACCTTGCCTAGCTGAGAAAGAGGGTGTACGCGGGGTTCTGCGTCTCGTCGACGTACGCGTACCCGAGGTTTCGCAGGTAGGCGTGGAACGCCTTCATCTCGCCCGGCGGCACCTGGATGCCCGCGAGCACGCGGCCGTAGTCGGCGCCGTGGTTTCGGTAGTGGAACAGGCTGATGTTCCAGCCGGCGCTCATGGTGTCGAGGAAGCGCATCAGCGCCCCCGGCCGATCGGGAAACTCGAAGCGATAGAGCAGCTCGTGCCGCGCCTGCGGCGCGCGGCCGCCAACGAGGTGGCGCACGTGGAGCTTCGCCATCTCGTTGTCCGTCAGATCGAGCGTCTCGATGCCATGACGCCCGAGGCTCGCAAGGAGCCTGTCCTTCTCGCCGGCCTTCTTGACCTCGACGCCGACGAAGACGTGCGCCTCTGACGAGTCCGAATACCGGTAGATGAACTCGGTGATGTTGCGCTTGCCGACGAGCCGGCAGAAGGCCTTGAAGCTTCCCGGCCGCTCGGGGATCGTCGCGGCGAAGACCGCCTCGCGCTGCTCTCCGAGCTCGGCCCGCTCGGCGATGAAGCGGAGCCGGTCGAAGTTCATGTTCGCTCCGCAGAGAATCGAGACGAGCGTCTCGCCCTCGAGACCGTGCTCCTCGACATAGCGCTTCGCCCCCGCGACGCCGAGAGCGCCCGACGGCTCGACGATCGAGCGCGTGTCCTCGAACACGTCCTTGATCGCGGCACAGAGCTCGTCCGTGTCGACGAGAACGACATCGTCGACGACCTCGCGGGCGATCCGGAACGTCTCCTTCCCGACCTGTCTGACCGCAACACCATCGGCGAAGAGGCCCACGTGCGGAAGCGTGATCCGCCGGCCCGCGCGTAGCGATCGCGCCATCGAGTCTGCATCCTCGGGCTCAACGGCGATGACCTTGATCTCGGGCCGCAGGCGCTTGACGTAGGCGCCGATACCCGCGATCAGCCCGCCACCACCGACGGCGACGAAGATCGCGTGGATGGGTTGCCGGCACTCGCGGAGGATCTCCATCGCGACGGTTCCCTGGCCCGCGATGACGTCCGGGTCGTCATACGGATGCACGAAGGTGAGCCGGCGTTTCCGGCCGAGCTCCTGCGCGTGGGCGAACGCCTCGTCGTATGAGTCCCCTTCGAGGACGACCGTCGCGCCCAGATCAGCGACCGCATCCACCTTGATCTGGGGCGTGGTCACGGGCATGACGATGGTGGCAGGTGTCCCGAGCCGCTCGGCCGCCAGCGCGACGCCCTGCGCGTGGTTACCCGCTGAGGCAGCGATCACGCCGCGCCGTAGCGCCTCGGGCGAGAGTCGGGACATCTTGTTGTAGGCGCCGCGCAGCTTGAACGAGAAGACGGGCTGCAGATCCTCCCGCTTCAACAGCAGGTCGTTGCCGAGTCGCCGCGAGAGATTCGGTGCCAGCTCGAGGGGCGTCTCGACAGCAACGTCGTAGACGTTCGCGTTCAGGATCGCTTCGAGGTAGTCGCGGGCCATGTCTCCGGCAGGACGTTACAGTGGCGCCGTGATCACCGGCATGGATGGCTGGACGGCCGTCGTCACCGGCGGTACCTCGGGAATCGGCAGGGCCTGTGCCGATCTCCTCGAACGGTGCGGCGTCACCGTCGTCGTCGCAGATCGCGACGGGCAGCCGTCGGTCGACGTGACGGATCGAGCCGCTCTCGATAGCGTCGCGTCCGAGATCGCCGCGCGGCACGGAGCCCTGAACGTCCTCGTCAACGCCGCAGGTGTCCTCACCGAGAACCGACCCGTCGACGAGATCCCAATCGACGATCTCCGCCGCAACCTCGAGGTCAACCTGATCGGGGTGTTCCAGTCGTGCCAGGCGTTCGCGCCGCTCCTCGAGGCCGGTCGCGGGTCCGTCGTCAACGTCGCGTCACAGGCGGCGCTCGTCTCGCTTCCACAGCAGGCCGCCTACACGGCGAGCAAGGGTGCGGTTGCCGCGCTCACCCGCTCACTCGCCATCGACTGGGCCGCGAAAGGCGTTCGGGCGAACGCGGTTGCCCCCGGATTCACGGTGACGCCGATGACCGAAGCGTTCTTCGAGAACGAGACGTTCACCCGGGCGGCCACCGACCGCATTCCCCTCGGACGCCTGCTTCAGGCCGACGAGATAGCCGGCGCGATCGTCTTCCTCGCGAGCCCCCTCGCGAGCGCGATCACGGGCGTCGTACTCCCTGTCGACGGCGGCTGGACAGCCGGGGAGCCGGCACTACCCTGGTAGACGCATGGTTCGGATCGAACGCATCAAGACCGACCCCGACCCCTACGAGCCCTTCCGCCTCGCCCAGGGCTACCGGGTCGGCGATCTCCTCTTCATCTCGGGCCAGGCATCGATCGACGAGAACGCGCAGCTCGTTGGCGAAGGCGACTTCGACGCCCAGGCAGAGCAGACGTTTCGAAACCTGAAGCGCGTTCTCGAGGCGGGCGGCTCGAGTCTCGAGAACGTCGTCAAGGTGACGATCTTCCTGAGGGACATGGCGAACTTCCCGAAGATCGTCGAGCTACGGGGGACGTGGTTCACCCCTCCGTACCCGGCCGACACGATCGTCGAGGTATCGTCGCTCGCCTTTCCGGAGCTGGAGATCGAGATCGAGGCGATCGCTGTGGCGGACGACGCCGTGGAGCGATAAGGTCATCGCCATGGATCGCTGGCATCTGCCGTCCATCGATGCGACCGGAAAGCGCGAGCCCCGCCTGCTCTTCTCGACTCCGCCGGCCTGCCGTGCCGTCGTGATCGACCTCCAGGCGGGCGAGACGATGGGCGACCACTCGGTGCACGAAAACGCCATTCTCCAGGTGGTGAGTGGAACCGTCGCGCTCGGAACCGCAGACGGTGAGCTGGAGTGCTCGTCCGGAACGCTCGCCAGCTTCGCGCCGGGCGAGCGCCATTCGGTCCGGGCGGTCGAAACGTCGCGGATTCTCCTGCTGCTCGCGCCCTGGCCGGGCGACGGTCACTACGGAACCGGCGAGGAAGAGCACCTCGCTACGAACGCGCACGTGCCGCCGCTCGGCTAGCGCGGGGGCCAGGCCAGCGCCCAACCCCCGCGCTCGCTGGTCTCTAGCTCGAGAGGATCAGCTGCTTCGAGAGCACCCGGCCCGGGCTCGTCGAGGCGAACACCTGCAGCTCGACGGCGTGAACCCAGCCGCGCCGGTTGGGGAATACGGACTTGTAGGTCTTGAAGGAGTACCAGGCGCAGCCCTTCGATCCCGGGTCGGCGAGGCGCTTGGTGGCACGCGTCTTGACCTGGAGGGTCGAGAACTTCGCCGGGATGTTGTAGGTGAGCTCGCTGAGCTCGGCCCGCAGGATGCCTGAGCCCGTGTAGCAGACCACCGCGCTGACCTTCCAGCTCGGGTACTTGCCCGGCTCGACCACCGCGATCCGTGCCCCGCGAAGATGAGGTGACGGGTGCGCCGCGAGGGCGGGAACGGCGAGAACGAGCACAGCCGCTACCCCGACGGCTAGCGCTGCAAGCCTTTTCTTCATCTGACTCCTCCGTTCGGGTCGACGGCCGCCGCAGGACCGAGCGTTGACGATCGTGATCCTATGGCCTCCGAAGCGGTGACGGCGCGCGATGCGGCGCAAGGGGTGCAGACTAGCCCGATGCGCCGTCGCTTCTCCGCTGCGTTCGCGATACGCGTCGCCGTCGTCGCCGTGTTGCTCGCCATCCTCGCCGCGGGCACGCACGGCGTGCGCGCTGCCGTCCCGTCGGAGGGACCCCCTTCGGCCGGAGCCGCACCGGCGAGCCCGAACGTGGTCGTGATCCTGACGGACGACGAGCCCGCCCTCGACGGACGGCTCATGAACACGATGCCGAACGCCCACGAGCTCTTCCGGGAGCACGGCATCACGTTCACGGACTTCCATGTCGAGACCTCGCTCTGCTGCCCCGCAAGAGCCGGGTACCTGACCGGCCAGCACACTCACAACCACGGCGTGACGAAGAATCTCGCCCGGCTCTTCAACCCCGTGATGAGCCTGGCGACCGCGTTGCACGACGCCGGCTACTACACAGGTCTCGTCGGGAAGTACCTCAACGAGTACGGCAGGCTGGCGCCGGCCGTCCCGCCAGGATGGGATCGCTGGGTCGCTTTCGGCGATGCCAAGTACTACGACTACGACCTGTGGATCGACGGAAACCCGATCCCCGAGACTCACGGCGACACCGCCGAGGACTACGCGACCGACGTGATCAGCACCAAGGCGGTCGCGTTGATCCGCTCGGCGCCGAGAGACCAGCCGCTCTTCCTCTGGGTCGCGCCGAACGCGCCGCACATCCCGACCTGGCAAGTCGCCCCCCGCTACCGGAACGCGCCGTGTGCCGTGCCTCGCTGGAGGCCACCGAACTACGACGAGTTCAACGTGATCGACAAGCCGCTCTATATCCGGCGGCGCCGGCCGATCGGCGGGAAGGGGAAGGAGCTCAAGTCGACCTGCCGCCAGCTCCTGGCCGTCGACGATCTCGTCGGCGCCGTTCGCGACGAGCTCGCGGCCCGCGGACGCCTCGAGAACACGATCCTCGTCTACGCGGGCGACAACGGCTACTTCCAGGGCGAACATCGGATCGGCAGCGGGAAGGGAGCTCCCTACGTCACCGACGTCCCGTTCGCGCTGGCCTGGCCCGCAGGTCTGGGGTCGGAGCCGCGCACGATCTCCGAGCGCCTCCAGAACATCGACTTCGCGCCGACGATCTGCGCCCTTGCCGGGTGCACGCTGGGCCCGTACCCGAACGGCCAGAGCCGCCCGGACGGGCTGAGCTTCGCGCCACTCCTCCTCGGCTCCGCCACTACCGTCGGCCGTGACGCGGTCCTCGAGGAGATGTTGAACGCAGTGCCGCCGGTGTCGACGCCGTACGCGGCGCTGGTCACGACGGATCTCTCGCCGCTCGGCCGCTGGCACTACGTCGAGTACGCGAACGGGGAGCGGGAGCTCTACGACATCTCGAACGGTCCGTGCTGGGCGTGGCGGAGCGGAGTGCTTCCTGGAGACCCCTGCGAGCTGATCAACACGGTGAACTACCCGACGAACGCCGCGACCGTGCGCGCGCTCCACCTTCGGCTGCGGGAGCTGGAGCAGCGAGAAGGGCGGTCCGCAACCAGGCCCGTAGCCGGGAACAATTGCCGGCCGGGTGGAGTCCAAGCTCCGCGGGGAATACACTCGGAGGCCGACGGAGAACAAGGAGGGGACGATGCGACGGTTGCTCCTACTCACTGCACTGATGGTTGCGGTGACGGCCTTCGCTGCGCCGTCCGCATCGGCCGGGTTCGGCTCCGTGCTCATCACCGCCAGCCCCGCCGGTACCGGGAGCGGTCTCGTCACCGGGCCCGGAATCGCCTGCTCCTACGCGGGCGGCGTCACCTCCGGAGACTGCGCCGAAGTCCTCCCGGCCGGCCTCCAGGTCACCCTCACAGCCACACCCGGAGCAACGTCCGCGATCACCAGCCTGTCCGGGTGCCCGGCTCCGCTGTTTGCCAACGGGGGAAGCGCCAGCTGCCGCTTCATCACGACCCCGACCTCGCCTGACGTCAACCTCGGCGTCACCTTCACGTTCGCCCCGTTCACGCTTTCGGTCACGAAGGACGGTACGGGCGGCGGAACCGTCGTCAGCAATCCGCTCGGCATCAGCTGCGGCTTGTTCTGTCAAGCCCACTACCCGAGCGGAATCCTCGTGCAGCTCACCGCCACCCCGGATGCCACCTCGCGCTTCGTGGCCTGGGGCGGGGCATGCACGCCGTTCGGCTCGAACAGGGTCTGCATCGTGCAGATGAACGGCGACCGCACCGTGTCGGCCACCTTCGCGACGAATCTGGTTCCCGTTACCGTCGCCCTCGCCGGAAGCGGCACCGGCCGCGTCACCGGAGGCCCAGGGAACTACTACTGCCAGCCGACCTGTACCGCGCAGATCGTGCTCGGCACGGTGATGACGTTCACCGCGAGTCCCGCGCCGGGATCGCTGTTCGGTGGTTGGAGCGCGCCCTGCGCCGGGACGTCGACGACCTGCACGTTCACGGTGACCGGGGCGACGACCCTCACGGCGACCTTCAATCCCGCTCCCGTCGAGGCCACCGTGACCCGCGTGCAGACGTTCCGCAGGCCCTACCGCTACACCCGTGTGATCGCAGAGGCCGACCAGGCCGTGAGCGTCGCGCTGAGGATCGTCCGGAACGGCAAGACCATCGGCTCGCGGACGGTGCCGACGATGAAGGGCCGGCGGACGATTGCCGTGGACATCGCTCCCGGCGCCGCCTTCCGGACCGGCGACGTTGACGGTCGAGTTCACCAACGCCTACGACCGGACGAAGACCCAGACGTTCGAGGTCACGATTCCACGACGGTAGGTCAATTTCCGATCAATCATCTGCTCCCGCTGCTACCCTGAGACCAGGTCGGCATCCCGCCGGCCGTGAGGTTTCTCTACTCGGTTCCCCTTTCGGCGGCTTCGAGATAGGCAAATCTCGAAGCAATTCCGCGGCCTTGCCGCGGCCGACAGAGAGGTACCGAGTACATGTCTCAGGAATCATTTCGCGAGCTTGGCCTGTCCGCGTCCGTGACGGACGTGCTCGCGCGTAACTCCATCACCACACCCTTCCCCATCCAGGCGCTCGTCATCCCCGATGCGATCGCCGGCCGCGACGTCCTCGCGAAGTCGCCTACCGGCTCGGGCAAGACGCTGGCCTTTGCCGGCCCGATCGTCGAGCGGCTCGACGGCTCCGGAGGCCGCCCGTCCGCACTGGTGCTGGTTCCGACTCGGGAGCTTGCGTCACAGGTCGCCGGTGACTTCGCGCCGATTGCGAAAACACGGGGCCTGAAAGTTGCCGCGGTCTTCGGCGGCGTCGGAATTCCGGCCCAGGCGAAAGCTGCCGCCCAGGCTGACATCCTCGTCGCCACCCCAGGGCGGCTCGAGGATCTCGTCTCGCGGAAGATGGTCAAGCTCGACAGCGTGCAGATCCTGGTTCTCGACGAGGCCGACCGGATGCTCGACATGGGCTTTCGCCCCCAGGTCGATCGACTCGTCCGCCGGCTGTCGAGAGACCGCCAGACGATGTTCTTCTCGGCAACGCTTCACGGCGAGGTCGGGCAGATGGCCGGCGAGTACACACGCGACGCACGCGTCCACGAGGCGAAGCACCCCGAGAAGTGGGAGTCGGCAAGCGTCGAGCACCTGTTCGTCCCGGTGACGGCCGAGAACAAGATCGAGAAGCTCGTCGAGCTCCTTTCCGCCGAGCGCGGCCTCGCGCTTGTCTTCGTCAGAACGAAGCGCGGTGCGGATCGTCTCGTCCGCAAGCTCGAGCGCCACGACGTGAAGGCGGTTGCGATGCACGGCGACAAGACGCAGGGCGCTCGCGAGAAAGCGCTCGCCCGTTTCGAGTCGGGCAAGGTCTCCACGCTCGTCGCCACGGATGTCGCCGCACGCGGGCTCGATCTCGACGAGGTCACCCACGTCATCAACTTCGATCCGCCGGCAGAGGGCACGGACTACGTCCACCGAGTTGGCCGAACGGGTCGGGCCGGACGCAGCGGCACCGGGATCACGCTCGTCCTGCCAGAACAGCAGGCTGACGTCAGCCGGGTTGCCTCGCGCCTCGGCCACGCAGACCAGTTCGCGAGAGAGGGCATGACGGTCGCCGCCCCCCGCGTCGTCTACAGCTCCCGCCGGGGCCGCAACAGCAAGTGGGGCCCCTCGCGCCCGCGCCGCAAGATCTAACGGGGCCAGGAGGAAATCGTGGCAGTCGCGACACCCGACAGTTGGACATCGCGGATCGACGAGCTCGAGATCCCGGCGCAGGCGTTCATCGACGGCGATCACGTTGACGCCGAGAGCGGTCAGACGTTCGAGTGCGTGAGCCCGATCGACGGGCGAATCCTCGCGAACGTCGCCTCGTGCGACACCGCCGACGTCGACCGCGCTGTGCGCGGGGCTCGCGCAGCCTTCGAGTCCGGCGTCTGGTCACGACTCGCCCCGAAGAAGCGAAAGAAGGTGCTGCAACGCCTCGCCTCGCTGATCGAGGAGCACGCGGACGAGCTCGCGCTCCTCGAGACGCTCGACATGGGCAAGCCGATCCGTGACGCTCGCGCTATCGACGTGCCGCTCGCCGCCGAGACGATCGCCTACTACGGCGAGGCGCTCGACAAGATCTACGACGAGGTCGCGCCGACCGACCCATCCGCCGTGGTCATGGTGGTCAGGGAGCCGCTCGGCGTCATCGGCGCCGTCGTGCCATGGAACTTCCCGCTCCTGATGGCGACGTGGAAGGCCGGCCCGGCCCTCGCGACCGGGAACAGCGTCATCCTGAAGCCGGCGGAGCAGTCGCCCCTCACGGCCTTGCGCCTCGGGCAGCTCGCGGCGGAGGCGGGCATCCCCGACGGCGTCCTCCAGGTCGTCCCCGGCCTTGGCGAGACGGCAGGCCAGGCGATCGGGCTCCACATGGACGTCGACATGGTCGCCTTCACCGGCTCGACCGAGGTCGGCAAGTTCTTCCTTCGCTACTCCGGCGAGTCGAACATGAAGCGCATCGCGCTCGAGTGCGGCGGCAAGTCACCGCATATCGTCATGCCCGACTGCAGCGACCTCGACGGTGCGGCCACCGCAGCCGCATGGGGAATCTTCTTCAACCAGGGTGAGGTGTGCAATGCCGGTTCACGGCTCCTCGTCCACGAGTCGGTGAAGGACGAGTTCCTCGAGAAGGTCACCAAGGTCGCCTCGCGGATCCAGCCCGGCGATCCGCTCGACCCTTCGACCCGCATGGGTGCGCTGGTCGACTCGACGCAGCTCGACCGCGTGCTCGGCTACATCGAGTCGGGCAAGGACGAGGGCGCCGACCTGTACCTCGGCGGCAGCCGCGTTCGCACCGACACGGGCGGCTACTACGTCGAGCCGACGATCTTCGACACCGTCCGAAACGACATGACGATCGCGCGCGAGGAGATCTTCGGCCCTGTGCTCTCGACGATCTCGTTCACGGACGAAGCCGAGGCGATCAGCATCGCGAACGACACCATCTACGGTCTTGCCGCGGCGGTCTGGACGGATGACGTGAACCGTGCGCATCGCACGGCACGCGCACTCCGGGCCGGGGTCGTCTGGGTCAACACGTTCGACACGGGCGACATCTCGGCGCCGTTCGGCGGCTTCAAGCAGTCCGGCTTCGGCCGGGACAAGTCGATGCACTCGCTCGAGAAGTACACGGATCTGAAGACGATCTGGATCCAGCTCCGCGAGGGCTGATCGGCAGTTCAAGGTGCTCAGCCCGCGAGAGCTGAGACCCGCGCGACGACGTCCCGGCACAGACGAGCGACATCGCCGGGGTCGTCGGTGAACTGTGAGGGCTTCAGGCAGAACGAGGTGAATCCGTCTGCGAGCTGCGGCGGGATCGCCTCGAGCGCCTGCCCGAGGTCCGCGACGCTCGTCGGGCTCGGGAACGTGGCGCGCGTCCCGCCGATCATCTCGAGCTCGCCGATGTCACGCCCTGCGGCATGCATCGCCTCCGCAAGCCGATCCAGCTCGCCGGGCTTCGGCTGCCCGAGCGGGTGGAAGCCGTGCCCGTAGCGAACGAGCCGCTCGAGCAGGCGGTCGTGGAGCGAGCTTCCCCCGAACCACAGCCGGGGCCCGTCGGGCCTGTACGCCTTCGGCTCGAAATAGACGTCGTCGAAGCGGTAGTGGCTACCGTGGAACGAGGCTGGTGTGTCTCGCCAGAGGATCTCCCAGGCGGCGAGGTGCTCGTCCAGAAGCGCCCCCCGGCGATTGAACGCAACGTCGAGCGCCTCATACTCCGGCGGGTGCCAGCTCACCGTGGGCTGCACGACGAGTCGACCCTCGGAAAGCAGGTCGAGAGTAGCCAGCTCCTTCGCGAGCAGCAGCGGATGGCGGAGCGGCGCGATGATCGCGGCGCCGATCAGGCGCAGCGTGGTCGTGGCCGCCGCGATCGCGCTCATCAGGACGATCGAGTTCGGCCAGGGCGTCGCTGGATCCTGATTTCCCGGAAGGGCGTACTCGCGCGGGTTCGCCATCCGCCCGTCGGCTCCGGCGCTCGCTCCCAGGACGACGTGCTCACTGACCATGACGCCGTCCCACCCGGCGTCCTCGGCCTCGACCGCCATCCGTACGAGCGCCCGCAGGTCACGCGGCGAGGTCAGCGTCCAGTTCTCGCTGAGCACGAGAATCAGCCGGGGCGTGGGCACGTGGACAGCATCTCATGTCAGATAGGTTGAAGGCCGATGTTGCCGCAGGTTGAGCCTCTGAGCGCTGTGATCGAAGCGGGTCGGGACAGCGCCCCGGCCCTCGTCTGCCCGGACGACGAGATCATCCTGTCCTTCGGCGAGCTGGCCGAGCGCGTCGACGACCTCGCACGGCGCCTGAGCTCGGCGGGCGTCGAGCACGGCGACCGCGTCGCCCTCGCTCTGCCGAACGGTCCGGAGATCGTCCAGCTGCTTCTGGCCGTGACCGCTCTCGGCGCGACGGCCGCCCCTCTCAACCCCGCGTATACACGCGATGAGTTCTCCTTCTATCTCGGCGATGTCCAGCCGCGCCTCCTGCTCGTTTCCGAGGGGGAGCTCGCAGGGGCGAGGGATGCGGCCGCTTCGAGCGGGATCGTCGAGGTGGCCGCTGCATCCGGCGCCGGCGTCCGGCTCTCTTCCCGGGGGGACGAGCTCGCGCACTCCGCCTACGAGCCCGGCGGGCCGGAAGACGTCGCGATCCTGCTGCACACGAGCGGCACGACGAGCCGGCCCAAGCAGGTGCCGCTCCTCCAGCGCAATCTCGTTGCCTCCGCACGCTCGATGGCCCGTCACTATGCGCTGTCCGATTCGGACGTGTCCTACGTGGCGATGCCGCTCTTCCACATCCACGGTCTCGTCGCCTCGACGTTCGCCGCGCTCGCCGCCGGTGGTGCCGTGGTCGCTCCGCGCCGCCTCGCGCCGCGGCGGTTCTGGCAGCACGTCGTGGCGCACGGCGTGACCTGGATCTCTGCCGGGCCGACGATCCACCACATGCTCATCGAGCGCGCGGAGCCGGTTGGGACGGAACTTCGCTTCACGCGATCGTGCAGCTCGGCGCTCAGCCCCGAGCTCATGGCCCGCTGCGAGGCGATCTACGGCGTCCCCATGCTGGAGGCCTACGGCATGACCGAGGCAAGCCATGAGATGGCGGCAAACCCGCTACCGCCGGGCGAACGACGCCCCGGGACAGTCGGTGTTCCGACGGGAGCCCGCATCAGGCTGCTCGACCGCGACTGGAACGACGTCGGTCCCGGCGCGGCCGGCGAGGTGGCGATCAGTGGCCCGGGAGTCACGCCCGGCTATCTCGCGAACGACGAGGCGAACCGCGAGTCGTTCCGTGACGGATGGTTCAGGACGGGCGACCAGGGTCTCTTCGAGGACGGCTACCTCCGCCTCGTCGGGCGCATCAAGGAGATCATCATCCGCGGCGGCGAGAACATCTCCCCGAGCGAGGTGGAGGCTGTCCTGCTCGCCCACCCAGCGGTCGCCGACGCTGTGTGCTTCGGGATCCCGCACGAGAAGTACGGGGAGCAGGTCGCCGCCGCCGTCGCGCTCGCAGGTGAGACCGACCACGACATGCTCGTCGCGCACTGCCGCGAGCGGTTGACCGCCGTGAAGGTGCCGACGGTGATCCACATCCTCGAGAAGATCCCGCGGACGGCGACCGGGAAGCTGCAACGACGCCGCGTGGCCGCGTCGATCTACGGCGACCGCTGATGCGCTTCGCGGTCGTGGGCGCGGGCGCGATCGGTGCATACATCGGCGCCTCGCTCGCACGCGGCGGTGCGGACGTCGTGCTGATCGCCCGGGGCGCGCACCTTCACGCGCTGCAGCGAGACGGCGTCACCGTACTCTCTGAGCGCGGCGACTTCGCGGCGCACCCGGAGGCCACCGACGACCTCGCGGCCGTTGCCGGTGCCGACGTGGTCATCCTCGGCCTGAAGGCCTACAGCCTCCCCGAAATCGCGCCCCGCATCGCTCCGCTCCTCGCGCCTGGAGCGGCGGTGATACCTGCCCAGAACGGCGTCCCGTGGTGGTTCTTCCAATCGTTCGACGGGCCGCTGGCGGGATCGGTGATCGAGGCGGTCGACCCGCGCGGCGTCATCACACGCGCCATCCCGCCCGAATCCATCGTCGGCTGCGTCCCCTACCCGGCCACGGAGATCGCGTCACCCGGCGTAATCCGCCACCTGGAGGGGACGCGCTTCGTAATCGGCGAGCCGGACGGAACGTCCAGCGAGCGCTGCCTTCGCATCTCGCAAGCCTTCGTCGCCGGCGGGCTCAAGTGCCCTGTCGACGAGGACATCCGCACGCAGGTCTGGCTGAAGCTCGTCGGCAATATCGCCTTCAACCCGGTCACGGCCCTGACCGGGGCAACCCTCGGCGACCTCCGACTCGTACCGGAGATGCCCGCCGTGCTCCGCGACATCCTCGAGGAGGGCGCCGCGCTGGGAGAGGCGCTCGGGATCGCACTCCCCGTCTCGATCGACCGGCGGCTCGAGGCCGGAATGGGCGTCGGGCCCCACAAGACGTCGATGCTGCAGGATCTCGAAGCAGGGAAACCGCTCGAGCTCGACTGCATGACGGGCGCCGTCATCGAGATAGCCGGGAAGCTCGGCATTCCCGTCCCGCACACGGAGACGGTGCACGCGTGCACCCGGCTGCTCGAAAAGCTGAACGCAGTGCGGAGGGATTAGCCGGGAAGCTCGCGGGCGAGGAGAAGCGAGCCGAGATCACGGGCCCGGACTGCCGCTTTGCGATCGCCCTCGCCCGCCGAGACGATCGACCCCTTCATCAGGATGTGCCACTGACGGGCGAACGCCTCCGGGTCGGAGACTCCGGCGTCGGCGGCAAGTCCTTCGATGAATGACCGGATCGTCGCCAGGTGCGTCACGCTCGCTCGGCGAACATCGCTCGTCTGATCGGTCGTCTCGAGCAGGACGTTGATGAACGAGCACCCCTCGAAATCGTCGGTCCGGAACCACTCGTCGAAGACGTCGAAGACGGCGAGCAGCCGCGCAGCCGGAACGGTCTCGCGCCGCTCGACTTCGTTCTGGAGCCAACTCTTCGTCCAGAGCTCACCACGCTGTTCGAGGAACGCAAGCACGAGCTCGTCCTTCGACGCGAAGTTCCGGTAAAGCGTCATCCGAGCGACACCCGAGCGTTCGATGATCGCGTCGATTCCGACGGCCCGGATCCCGTTGCGGGAGAAGAGGTCGTAGGCCGCTGCCAGGATCCGCTCTCGTGCATCGCCGGTCACCGGCCGGGCGCTCGGGGTTCTCGTTCCAGTGCTCACGGACCCTGAAACTAGCAGCTGGACTACACGTCCGCCGCTCCCACGCGTTTCCTCGAAACGGGCGTTCATGTCGCCTCCGCGAAGCGGATCGAGGCCCTACGAACCTGCGGTTGCAACGCCGTACGCAAGCGCGCGGACGTACGCGGCATTACACCCGCAACATCCGCCGACGAACCCGATTCCTTCCTCCCGGGCCGTTTCGCCGAACGCCTCGAATTCGCTGCGGGAGATCTGAATCGTCTCGAGGTCGTCCGGGAATGCAGGTAGGCGGGTAAAGCTGTGGCACTCGTCCGTCGTGTGGAACGCGGCGGGCTGAGCGGCCAGCGGCACTTCGACGACCTCTCGCATCTCCCTGAGCACGGTGAGCATCCTGCGCGGATCCTGCTCGCAGTTCGCGCCGACTGCGATTGCACCACGGTCGGCCATGGCGCGGGCGCACGCCGCCGGCGAGTATCCGTCGGTGCACTCGGTGATCAGCGGGCGGAAGCTCATCGTGGCAACGGCCGGAAGCCCGCTGTCGGCTGCGCAGTCGAGGGCGACTTCCATCTCGGTCAGATGGAAGAACGTCTCGAGGATCAGGAAATCGACACCCGCGTCCTTCAAGAATCGGATCTGCTCGGCGATGTGATCCCTTGCCGTGCCCAGCGCCCCACCCCGCTCGATGAGCTGCGTGCGCGAGACCGAGCCGGCGACGAGCGCCTCGCCGCCCGCAACCTCCCTGGCGATCCCGACCGCCGCCGCGTTGATCTCCTCGGCCTCGGCTCCGTAGCCTGCGCGCGTGAGCTTCTCGCGCGTCCCGAAGAAGGTCAGGGCCTGGAGCACCTGCGAGCCCGCTTCGAGGAACTCCCGATGCAGCTGACGGAGTGCCTCCGGATCCTCGATCGCGACCTCGGGCGTGAACTGACCGCTCCCCCGGCCGGTGCCGACCGTCTCCCGGCCCGAGCCGCTGTCGACGTGACCGCGGCGCTCGAGCTCGATCAGGTACCCGCCGTCGCCGAGGACGACGTCCGTGTCGAGCAGCTCACCGATCGTCTTCACCGGGCTCATCCTAGAGGTCGATAATCCGGTCGAGATGGACGAACGGAGATGTACCCTCGGCCTCGACGTCGGCGGCACGAAGATCGCCGGCGTTGCGCTTGGGGCCGGAGGAGAGGTCGTGGTCGAACGCCGGACGATTCCGACCGACCTCGGACAGGGCGGCGAGGACAGCCTCGACCGAGCCGTTGCGCTCGCCGAAGATCTCGCGGCGTCTGCTGCGGGCGCCGGGTTCGCCGTAGGGCGCGATCGGGGTCGGCGTTCCCGAGGTCGTCTCCCTGGACGGCGCCATCGTCAGCGACGGCGTGATCCCGTGGAAGAACCTCCCGGTGAGCGAGCGGTTCTCCGCGATCGCTCCCGCGATCCTCGACTCGGACGTGCGAGCGGCGGCGCGGGCGGAGGCCGAGCTCGGTGCCGGCCGAGGGCTCCACAGCTTCGCCTACGTGAACGTGGGAACCGGCGTCAGCTCGACTGTCGTCATCGAGGGTCACCCGTATGCGGGAGCACACGGAGGCGCTCTCGTGCTTGCGAGCGGGCCCACCACCGGCCGTTGCCCCAGCTGCAACCGCGAGTTCTCGCTCGTCGTCGAGGAGATCGCGTCCGGGCCGGCGATCGTCTCGCGGTACCGCCAGCTGGGCGGCCATGCGGACGGTGCTCGCGACGTGATCGACCAGGCCGGTGCCGGAATCGCCCCCGCGCTCCAGACGCTGCGGGAGGCAGCGGATGCGCTCGGATCGGCGATCGGTCAGCTGATCAACATCCTCGACCCGGAGGCAATCGTCGTCGGCGGCGGGCTCGGCGCCACCCCGGGTGCATACTGGGATGTCCTCGTCCCGGCCGTTCGCGCCCATATCTGGTGGGACGGCGCGCGGGACATTCCGATCCTGCAGACGAGCCTGGGAGCGGATGCGGGAGCGCTCGGTGCGGCGCTCGGCGCGAGAGCGCTTCTAACCAGCTAGGCAGCGGTCGAAGGCGAGGAGCCGTTGGGCGACGTAGGATCCGGCTGCGCGTGCCTGTGACGCTCGTTCCAAGCTCGATCGAGAGGAGACGCAATGGCTGATGCGACAGCAGCGGATGGGGTGCAGGCAATCGAAGCTCTGCGAGCACAGTGGCCTGTCCACTTCAACGGCGGCAAGATCGCGGAACTTGGCGACCTGTTCTACGCGGAGGACGCGAAAGCTCTAGCCGGCCAGCACGATCTCGTCGAGGGACGCGCCAACATCACACGCTTCCTGCGAGAGGCGAGAGATTCAGGCGACGTCCGTTTCGACCTGGGAGTGATCGAGACGCAGGTCTCCGGTGATATGGGCTACCTCGTCGGAACCTATGTCTTCACCGATGCCGAGGGCGTCGCCCATGACGGATTTACCCTGGAGACCTACCGGTTGCAGAGCGACGGAAGCTGGAAATGCACCGCTGACATGTGGCACGACTCGAAGTAGCCGCTCGCAACGACCAGTGTCATACCCGCGGCGACCCGTATTGGGTTCGACTACGTCGAGATCATCTTCTTCTCGACCCTAGAACGGGAAATCCTAAAGCTTTACCATCACATGAATCAGGTATCCATGCACGTTAGTGCTGTATAGACGTATATTGTTGGGGCGCCGTGCCTACCTGAAACGCTGGAAGTTCGAGGTCGGCATGTTCTTCGGAGGGGTCGGCCCAGACTCACCCGACGCCGAGCTACGTAGCATCGCCCCCGATCACCCCGTCTTCCGCCTCGGCCCAGCCCGTGCGGAGTCGATTGCGCCGCCCCCTAAGAATGAGGGCTCGTAAGCACTGTCCGTGAGCAGAGCGCCAACATAGGCGCGGGTCTCGTCGGACGGGCGCGAGTCCTAAGTAATTATCTCAAGACTCCGTGGCTGCCTATCGGGCGGGGTCGAAGCGGTTGGCTCAGGCGAGAGCACGCTCGCACAGCCTGGCGTTCTCGCCCTAGCCATCTACTGGCAGCGGGAGTTCGGTAGTTCCGGCAAGCGGGTTCAGTGGCGGCGCGGATGTGCAGCGCAACGCAGGGATGGATGATCAAAGTGTCAAGTTTCCAGGGAGGCAACCCGGGCGAAGGAGGTGTGCGTCATGCGTAGGCTCAATTTCCCGCATGGCGGCGTGTCGTGGCGGCAGATCCGCGACCCGCTGGTCATGGTTTCGCTCGTTGCGGCCGCCTGCCTTCTCGTCGAGGCCGTCATCGCGAAGAACGTGATCGATGTGAACCTGGGCTTGTTTAGCCAACTCGCCCCGATGTGGATCTTCATCACGTACCTGGTGAGCGGCCTTCGCGGTCGTACAAGTGAGATCGCGTTCATCGCTGCGATCATCCTGGCGACAGCCGCGATTCTCGTCCTGTACGCGGTCTGAGAACCGCTCCTGGCAGGTTCGTATGCGCAGGCGGAGCGACGCTCGTTCAGGTGCGTCCGGGTTTACGCCTTCAGGTGTGTGTTGAAGAAAGAGACGATCCGCCGACGGGCATCTCTTGCTGACGGCTCGTGAAGGCCGCTGGGCCCTGCGAACCTCCCCATCACGGTGAGGATGGCGGGGGTGCCCGACGACGGGAGTGAGAGGTCGTTGAGGTACGCGTGCCCGGCGTCCGGGTACTCCTTGATGTCGTGGTCCACACCGAGAGCCTCCAGGGCTCGATCGAGCTTCTCGGCGGTCCCGCGATTGCCGCGGTCCTTGGCCCCATAGCTGCCGACGATGGGACAGGCAGCCTGCCAGGAACTGCCCGACATACGCCTTCTCCGGAGCGCCCACGCCGTAGTTCACGCTCGACGCCGAGAACCCGTGGCCGGGGGCGAGCAGCAACGCGAACCCCCCGCCAATGCAGAAGCCAATAACCCCGATCTTGCCAGTGCAGCCATCCTGACCCGCCAGCCAGGCCCGCACAGCCTCCACGTCCTCGAACGCCCTTCCCCGCGGTTAGTGCCACTAACAGGTTCCTTGTCTGTCCGCCTTGACGGGGAGTTTCGGCTGACCTGTGACTGCTGGTCACAGGTTCCTTGTCTCGCCACGAGGCGGTGCCTCAATTTGCTCAGTGCATCGCGAGCTGATGGCCGCCGGACAAGCACGATGTTCCTACTACACGTGTAGTAGGAGGCCAAGCAGGGACCTGGGTCCCCTCCGCCGCTGCATCAACGGTCGACGAGTCAGATCATGTCCCCCGCCGAATTTGACCTCATCCGCGTTCGCGCACGTCGCACGGACTGGGGGTTGGAATCCGCTTCGCCAGAAATCAAGCGTTCGCCGCGATGATCAACTGAAACGCGTCTAGCCCGGCGAGAGCGCACATGACGACTCCGAGAAGCAGGAACACCACCACGCCCAGCGCGTGCCACCCGGGAGCCTCCGCTTGTTTCCCTGTCGCCGACGGCTTCGCACGCCACTTGTCGAGGGCGTTGCTGACGAGTCCGATGACCACCCCGAGCACAACCACGGCGACGCCCATGCCGAGAAGCAGGACCCACGCGTAGGCCTGAACGAAGTCCCAGATCGAAGGTTCCTCCGACGTCCGATGCTAGTTCTGATCTGGATCGTCGGGGCGAGGCACATACTTGAGCTCGCGCTCTCTCTCCGTTAGGAATTGAGTTGCTGCTCGCGTCGACGCCGCTCGAGTTTGCTGGCGAGCGCGAGTGCTGTCTGATGCTCGGCCACTGTGCGCCCGCTGGCGTCTCTCATCCTGGCGAGCTTCTCCTCGAAGGTGACGTCATCGAGACGCGCGGACATGATCGAGATCGAGCGGTCCATCCACACCTGTAGTTGAGCGCCGCTATCGCACGGCCGCGCGAATCTACCGCGTCTTCAAGCGCCTCCGCTTTCCGCAACGCCCGGTCCGCGGTCATGCTCGACCGCGCGAAGCCGCTCGGCGCTCACCGGGCCCGAGCCCTTGGCCGGCAACGCCTGAGCGTTTGTTGTCGCCTCGTTAAGAGGCGCCAGCTCGGACATCCGCTCGGCCTCGATCGCCCGTACACACCACTGAACACGGAGCTCACGGGCAGGAAAGCTCGGGAGCTCTTCTCTCGAGTCGGGGCCCCGGCCACTACGCAACTCTGCAAGGAGGACTCATGCACGACATCACACAACGCCGGAAAGCTCGCTCGAGAATCGTGCTGGCCACTCTGGGGGCGTTGGCTGCCGCGGTTCTTGCGGCCGCGCTGCTGGTGGCGCTCAGCGGGAGCTCGAGCGCAGGCGCCGCTGTCCGCAGCGCCGTCGTCAAGATGGCCCGGAACAGCTCTTTGAACGAGACGATCCTGGTCAATCGCCGGGGTATGACGCTCTACGACCTGAGCGTCGAGAGGCGTGGGAAGTTCATCTGCAAGACGAGCTCCTGTCTCTCCCTCTGGCACCCGCTGATCGTGTCCCGCGGAACGATCCCCACCGGGGCGAAGAACCTCAGCACGGTCAAGCGGCCCGATGGGCGTCTCCAGGTCGCCTACAAGGGAGCGCCTCTGTACACGTTCGTGCAGGACGCCAAGCAGGGGGACGTCAAGGGCAACGGCTTCAAGGACGTCGGCGTCTGGCGGCCCGCCGTGGTCGGCAAGGCGGCCAGCTCGTCTCCGTCTCCGGCACCTAGTTCCGGTGGCGGGTACGGCGGTTACGGGGGCTACTAGGCACCCTGAGGTAACGGCGGCGCTGGGTGCAGGCCTGCGGGCCGGCCCGGCGCCGCTGAGTTCTGCGCCTGACTGTTCGAGATGCCGGCGCCTCTAGGGAGGGAGCAGTCGGAGCGGCACCTTGATGGAGCTCGACGTCCAGGGACGCGTCATCAGCCGCTTCCACTCGCTCGTCTACCGCGGCATCACGCGAACGACTGGGCATCGTTAGGCGGTACAGACAGACCGCGAACTCATCGAGACACCGTTAGGGCAGACGGACACGCGAAGGGCGCCCGCACTCCGGCCAGCGGGCGTCCGTCAAGCCGGCGTGCATGGTGCACTTTCCAACCGCACACACCAAAGACATTTTCGTGAACCTCGCTCGCGTCACCACGGTCGTCCATCTCGGCCTCTCTACGGCTCCTCCGAAGGGCACGCGCCACCCAGCCCGAAGCGATCAGCGGCCCCATGAGCTAGGAGGCACCTCGACTCCAGGCGTCCGACGCACCAGCAGGGCGACGGCGGGAATCGAGCCCACGAAAGGCGTGCGCGACGGCGGATCGCGTGGTTCGGCGCGCGATCGGCTTCCCGGAACCGATCCCCTTGTCGAGCAGTACTTCAGTTGCTTCGTGCTCGGCGAACTGGATGAGACGTTGTGGCCGAGTCCTGGCGCGTCCAACGACTGACCGGGGTGACGCCGCTGCCAGACCGCGAGGATGGTCGTCTCGGGCACCCTGGCTCTCGCTGGCGTTTGGGTGAGAATCCGACACGACCGAGGCGAGGAGTGGTGCGGGCGACACGCGAGCGCGCGTATCACCGCCCATGATCGGACTGCGGCACGCGGCGAAGGAGGGGGAGATGAGCGGGGCGACGTATCGATGCTTCACGCTGTACCGTTGCGATGTTCGAAGCCATTCTCGGGGGAGGTGGAGTTGATGGCCCGGATGACACGAAGGCGCTTCCTCCAGTACGGGGCGGCGGGAGGAGCCGCGATCATCCTTCCGTGGCGTCTCGATACACGGGCGCTCGCAGCCACCTCCGGCGGCACCCTTGAGCCGGGGACCATTCCGAAGTACCGGCTGCCGCTCGTCATCCCGCCGGCGATGCCGCGAACGCCGAAGAACAGGCTCCCGAGAGGCCTACCGAGGAACGTGGACTACTACGAGATCGCGGTCCGCCAGTTCCGGCAGCAGATCCTGCCGGCCGGGATGCCCAAGACGACCGTTTGGGGCCATGGTTCGGTCTATCACCCGGGCACCTTCAACTACCCGGCGTTTACGGTCGAGGCGAAGACGAACCGGGCGGTTCGGGTCAAGTGGGTCAACGGTCTCGTCGACAGGAACGGTGACTTCCTGCCGCACTTGCTGCCGGTCGATCCGACGCTGCATTGGGCCAATCCGCCGGGCGGCGAGGACGGTCGCGATATGCGCCCCTTCGTCGAGTCGACGCCCGGCGCTTACGCCGGCCCGGTGCCGATGGTGACGCACCTGCATGGGGGGCATAACAGGGAGGAGAGTGACGGGTACGCCGAAGCCTGGTATCTCCCTGTCGCGAGGAACATCCCGCCGGGGTTCGCGACCGTCGGTTCCTACTACGACACTTTCAGGACGAAGTTTGAGGACATCTGGCGGCAGCGCTGGCATCCGGGCAGCGCCGTGTTCCAGTACGAGAACGATCAAGGTCCCTCGACGCTCTGGTTCCACGACCACGTGCTGGGAATGACCCGCGTCAACGTCTACGCCGGGCCGGCGGGCTTCTACCTTCTCCGCGGCGGGCCAACCGATCTGCCCAAGGGCGTCCTGCCGGGGCCGGCTCCGAAGCGCGGCGACCCTCCGGGGATGCGCTATTACGAGATCCCGATCGTAATCCAGGACCGCTCGTTCAACACCGACGGCTCGCTCTTCTACCCCCCAGCCGCGAGTTCTTCGACGGCTTCGCGGGGCCCTACATCCCGGACAGCGACATCTCGCCGATCTTCAACCCGGAGTACTTCGCGAACACGATGGTTGTCAACGGCAGAACATGGCCCGTCCTCCGGGTGGAACCGCGCCGCTACCGCTTCAGATTCATGAACGGCTGCAACTCCCGCTTCATGATCCTGAAGATCGTCGGAGACCCCCTGGCGGAAAGACCCGGGCGACCGGCGCTTCCCTTCTGGCAGATCGGCACCGAGGGCGGCTACCTGCCGGCTCCGGTGCAGCTCGACCAGCTGCTGATGGCCCTGGCGGAGCGGGCTGACGTGATCGTTGACTTCACTGGGCTCACACCCGGGACTGAGCTGTATCTGATCAACGAGGGCCCGGACGAGCCGTTCGCCGGCGGGCTACCGGGAACGGACTTTGCCGCCGCGGATCCCGCCACGACGGGCCAGGTGATGAAGCTCAGGGTCGTGCCGCTCGTGTCGCGCGACGCGAGCGTGCCACCCGGACAGCTGACGCTTCCCCGCTTCACGCCGCTCGGGGCCACGACCAACACGCGGAGGGTGTCGCTGAGCGAGGACGACTCTCACGTGCTCGCTGGTGTGGGGCCCAGAGAAGCGCAGCTCGGCACGGTCAACGAGGACGGCACGCCGAATCCTCTGGACTGGGACGAGCCGATTACGGAGAACCCGCAGCTGAACTCCGTCGAGGTGTGGGAGATGCACAACTTCACGCCGGACGCGCACCCCATCCACATCCACGAGGTGCAGTTCCAGGTGCTCGACCGCCAGCCGTTCGAGGGGGACGCCCGGCCGCCGGAAGCGTGGGAGACGGGCTACAAGGACATGGTCATCGCCTACCCGGGCGAGATCACCCGGGTCAAGGCCTTGTTCGACCTCCCGGGACGCTACGTCTGGCACTGCCACATCGTTGAGCACGAAGACAACGAGATGATGCGGCCCTACACGGTCGGCTGATCGTGTGACTTCACCGAAGAGGCCGCGCCACAGCGCCCGGCCTCCGGCCGCAGCTGCGGTGGGCGGCGTGTCCGCCGTGACCTTGCAGAGCACCCCGATTTGCTCGAGAGCGAGGAAGGACGAGCGGGACTCGGTCTTGGCCGCCTGTTCGGACCCCGTTAGCCTGCTACCGAAGCTACCAATCCGACGAAACGGCTTTGACCCTGCGGAATACTGATAATCAGGTCGGACACAGGGTGCGGCCGCTCAGACTTGCCGGGTTGAGATGTGCACCATCTCAAGCTGTCATGTTCATCGCTGTAATCGCACCATGGATGAGTACGATCCGGGATGAGCCAGAAGCCCTTCCGATGCGGACACTGACACCGATCATCAGGAAGCCCTCGGAACAGCGGCGCGTGATCCATCTCCGCCAGATAGGTCGTGAAGACCACGTTGTAGCCGTCAAGATCCTCTGATCGGTCCTCGAGTATTCCCTCCACCACCTCGACCTGTGAGGCAGTCTCCTTCGACGTCTTCGGCATCCCCGACCCTCCCTCACAGCTTCGGCAGTGGACTAACAGCCGAACGACCATAACCTCCCCTCCATGCTTCAGGATGTCGAGGCCGGGAGGCGAACCGAGATAGACGTGATCAACGGGGCCGTCAGAGCCGCGAAAGAGGGCTACGAGCGCGGACATGGACTGGCCTGACGGACTGATCTGGCTCGCGTCCGCTCGACGGCGGCCAAGCCCAGGCAGCGCGAACCACGAGTGGCTCGGCAGCTGTCATGAAGTCCCTCCGGCTTGCTTCATCGCTACATACCTGCCGTGAGCGCGCGGAGGAATTGGTCGTCTACGCACGGCATCCAGGCTTTTTGACTGTCAATCGCCGGCGGTCTAGACTGCTCGTGGAAACAGTTTCTGCAATGCGGAAGGAGCCGTGGACGAGTGATAGCCCTTGGCAGGAACGGCGACAGCGCTGCGCTTCCTCAGGGTCTTCAGGCATGGACGGTGTATGCAGATCAGGCTGGCAAGAGATGAGTGGGAGCGACAGTCCACAGCCCGAACCCGAGAGCGGCCCAGAGGGAATGGGTCATCCGCTTACGCGTCGGGATCTTTTGAGGGGAACTGCGGCGCTGGGGGTCGCTGCGGGGCTTGGTGGGTTGCTGGCGGCTTGTGGCGGGACGAGCAGCCAGGTTGGCGCCGGGTCGACACAAGGGGCTGCTTCTGGCTCTGGGGAGACGACCCCGACAGCCGGAACGACCGTGGCCGCAGGTCAGCCAAAGCGGGGCGGCGTGCTTCGTATCGCGAGCGTTGGCGGAGGAAAGGGCGAGACCTTCGATCCGGCGCGATCCGCGGCGTTGATCGACTGCTCGCGTTCATACAACTTTTCGACCCGTTGGTGCGGGTAAACCCGGACTTCTCGCAATCGCCCGGGCTCGCCCTGGAGTGGAACCCGAACTCGGACTCGACCGTTTACGAGATCAAGCTCCGGCCCGACGTCACGTTCCACAACGGCAAGTCGCTCACGGCAGACGACGTGATCTTCACGATGCGCAGCATGGGCGATCCGAAGCATGCTGGTCACGTAGCGGTGACCAACATCAGGCTTGACGAGTTGAAGAAGCTCGACACTCTGACGCTTCGTGTCCCGTTGAAGACGCCGGACGCCAGGCTCTCTGATCAGTTCGTCCAGCAGAACGACGTCATCATCCAGGACGGCGAGACGGACTTCTCCCATCCGATCGGCACCGGCCCGTTCATGTTCGAGTCGTTCGCGCCTGGAGAACGGAGTGTCTGCAAGAGGAATCCAAACTACTGGGAGGAGGGAAAGCCGTACGTTGACGAGTGGCAGGCCATCTCGATCGACGATGACAGTGCCCGGCTGAATGCGCTGCTGGCGGGTGAGATCGATGCGATGAGCCAGTTGCCGTTCGTGCAGGCGAAGACGCATCAAGAGCAGGGCGACATCAACGTGGTGAACGCTCCAAGCCCGGCCTACCAAGTCATCTTGATGGCGGTTGATCTCGACCCGTTCAAGGACAAGCGGGTTCGCCAGGCGTTCCGGCTGATCGCCGACCGGCAGGGGCTGATCGACGGGGCACTTGCGGGCTTCGGCACGCCGGGTAATGACCTCTTCGGCAAAGGGCTTCCCTATTTCGCCGACAGCCTTCCGGTGCGCGAACAAGACCTCGAGCAGGCGAAGTCGCTCTTGAAGGCAGCGGGTCAGGAGAACTTAACCGTCACACTCCACACTTCCGGAGCCGCGACAGGCTTCGTTGAGGCGGCGACACTCTTCGCCGAGCAGGCGAAGGGTGCTGGCGTGAGCGTGCAGGTGAAGGAGGAAGATGCCGGGGCCTACTTCGATACATCGCTTCTGTATACGAAGCTCAACTTCGCGCAGTCCTACTGGGCAGCGGCGTCATTGGCGGCGTGGTATCAGCAGGCCCTCCTGTCGGACGCGATCTGGAATGAGACACATTTCCGGTCCTCTTCGTACGACAAAATGATCTCCCAGGCCATTGGGGCGCCGGATCAAGGGACAGCAGAGGAACTCTGGCTCAAGGTGCAGCAGATTCAGTACGACGAGGGCGGCTACATCGGCTGGGCAAACCAGAACGTGGTGGACGCCGCGGCGAACTATGTGAAGGGTGTCGTCCCAAGCGCGTTCTTCAACCTGGGCGGTTGGGACTACCGGAACTGGTGGCTCGAGCAGTAGCGCCGGGCAGCGGCCTCGGCCACACCACGGGTGGAAGCGGCCTCAAAGTGCCGAAAGCAGGGTCACAGCCTCGGGAGGGAAGCGTCGCGTGACGCGCAAGGGCCTGGTTCGAGAGCGTCAGGCGCGAGGCACGGAGTCGCGGCGAGGCACGCGACTCGGAGGTCGCTCTGTCCGACGTGAGTGGCTAATCGTCGGCCGGCAGGCGAGTCAGGTAGCGGGAGATGGCCAGATGACGAGTGGGCTCGCGGCACTCGGTCATCCTTCCCGGTTAGTCAGACCATCCACGCTCGGGTTACTCAGACACGGGAGGTGTGAGAAGCGTTGGAGATGACGGAAATCGAGCCAGGCATCTGGCACATGCAATCTGAACTGTGGCAGACGAATTCGATCCTAGTCTCGGCCGACGGGCAGGCGATCGTCTGTGGACCCGAGTTCACTTCGCGTCATGTCACCGCAGTGTGCGAACAGGGTGGTGCCAAGTTTCAGAGTGTGGATCTCCTGATCACTCACATCGACTTTGACCATCTGCGCGGTGTCTTCAACTTGCCGGACGCGACAGTTTTCGCAGGCACTCGCACGGCACGTCTGCTCTGGACGGAGGCCATACAGGCCAAGCTTCGCCGTCTTGCGACGGAGTGGGGTGTTTCGTGGCCTGGCGAGCCGCATGTTGATCGGACTATCGACGCAGGCAGTACCGTTGCGCACGGTCCGATCGTCCTGAGGGCTATCGAAGCAACGGGCCACACGGCGGATGGGCTCGCCTATCTTTTCCCGGAGCTAGAGCTATTTCTTCCGGGCGACTACCTCTCTGGGATGACCTATCCGCTCGTTACTGGTTCCCTGGGCGAGACCATTCGAACGTACGAGCGGCTTCTCAGCGAATTGGATCGGAATGCGCCGCGATTGGTCGTGCCGGGACACGGCGCGCAACTCACGCCTGACGAGGCCCGAGTCGTAGGCCGAGACGACCTGCACTATCTCCGAGACCTCCACGAGGCAGCCCGATCCGCGGTGCGGAATGCACTGAGCCCCGGCCCCGCGCTTCTGCACGTTTATGCGGTAGAGCCGCCTCGTCGTGCATCGGACGACTTCGAAGTCCTTGAGATGAGGACGTCAAATGCACGGATGGCTCTTGCCGAGGCGCGGCAAGAGCTCGCCGAGGAAGAGGGCGAGTTACTCAGATAGGTAGCCCGAAATGAAAGGGAGTCTCGGCGAGTGTCCGAGAGCGGCTCCCGTGGGCGCTGCAGGCCTCCGGCGTGAAGACTATGCGTCTCCGTCCGGTCGCCGCAGACGCTCGGGTTTCTGTGCCCTCCGCGCAGTGCCGGACGACCCATCCAAAGAACGCTGCTGATATCCGAGTTGGCTGGAGATCTCCAGTGCATGAGCGCGCAGAATCGCACCAATCTTGTTCGGATCTGCTCGTCGCATTCGATCTGCGGGGCCGGAGACGCTTATCGCGGCCGCTGCCTTACCTTGGTAGTCGAGGATCGTAGCCGCCGCGCAGATGACGCCCTCTTCATGCTCCTCATTATCAATTGAGTAACCGTTGCGGCGAATGCGGTCGAGGGCCTCTCGAAAATCAGTCTCTGACGCGAGAGTGTTCGGTGTGAGCTGCTGTCCGAACGAATCCTGCTCCATGACAGCAGCCACGGACTCAGAGTCGTGAAAAGCGAGCATTGCCTTTCCGGAAGCTGTTGCGTGAGCGGGTAAGGACTGGCCGATGCGCGCGAACCCCCGAACCGAACGAGAGCTCTCCACGTGGTCGATGTAGACGATGCTGACGCCGTCGAGGAGTACAAGCTTGGTGGTCTCGCCGACCACGTGGCAGACATCTTCCAGGTGGGGGCGAGCCAGCGCTCGCAGATGAGTGACACGTTGACTGGAATAGCCAGCCAGCTCATGAACTTTGTAGCTCAAGAGATAGCGCCCAGTATCAGGATTCTGGGTCACGTAGCCTCGTGCGACGAGTGTCGCCAGGATCCGGTGAGCCGTGCTGGGGCCCAGCTGAACCTGGGTAGACAGTTCGACCAGACCGACTTCCTCGCGGAGAGCCAGCGCCTCGAGTAGGTCGAGCGACCTGTCGACGGACTGTATTCTCTTGGATTGCTTAGGCTTGGGTGCCATTGGACGATCCAGATTCCTGGATCGGAGATACGAGAATGACCCTCCGGCGGGGTGTCGGCACAAGGTCATTCTAGGTCGCCGCTCGCTCTTCGACGCGAACCTGACTGGCCGCGGTTCCGGTTCGACAGGATTTCTCGATCTGAGCGACATTGTTCATCGATGAGCCCCCGCCGAGGAGACACACGGCGATGAGCTTTCCAGCGATCGCCTGGAACCGAGCCGTCAGAACGCTTGCGCCTCTTGCCCACTGCGAGGGAATCGCGACCGGCCCCGACGGAACGCTTTGGGCGGGCGACGAGGCGGGGCGCCTCTTCCGTATCAATCCGGGAAGCGGCGTGTTCGAGCAGGTGGCTGACGTCGGTGGCCAGGCGGTCGGACTATGCTGCGACGGGGCCGGGCACATCTACGTATGCGTCTACGATCGCGGCGAGGTCGTCCGGGTCGATCCGGCCAGCGGAGCGGTTGAAATCTACTGCGACAGCGTCGAGGGCGGGCCTCTGCGCCGCCCAAACTGGAATCTCTTCGCCCCAGATGGAACGATGTTCGTGTCGGACTCGACCGAGGATGACGCCCGGTTCCTTGACGAGAAGAGCGGTCGCGTGGTCGCGGTTCCTCCGGGCGGTGGACGCGCCGCACTCCTCCCGCTCCCGCCCATCGGGTATTCGAACGGGATGGCGCGCGGCCCCGACGGGGCCCTCTACGTGGCGGAGACCTTCATCGATCCGCGCGTCCTCGTCGTCCGTGACGGAGACACCTCGGTCTACGTCGACCTGCCGCACACCGTGCCGGACGGACTGGCGTTCGACGACGAGGGCGGCCTCTTCGTCTCGATGTTCCAGCCCAACCTGATCCTCCGGGTTCCACCCGGAGGTGGAGAACCTGAGACCATCGTCGACGACTGGACCGGCAATCGGCTACTCACACCGACGAATCTCGCCTTTTACGGGCCCGGCCTCAACAAACTCGCCATCGCGTCGCTCTGCGGGTACGTCATTTACACGATGGATACGCCGTGGAGGGGTCATCCTCTCAGCTACCCGATCGTGCCCTCGTCACGCTGAGCCCGTGTATCGAAGTCCACCGCTCTCCTGAGCGGTCGACAGGCGAGGACCCATCGACCCAGTTCGGCGTCCTGGCGCTGCGTCGATCTGGCAGGTACGCCACCCAGATCTTGATCTAGCTAAGTCCCTGCAAATAGCCTATGTTCTTCTCTACCGAACGCACGCCTACAGCGGCTCGAGTCCGCTCCGCGCCTCAGCTACGTGCTCAGTTGCACAAGAAGGGTCGAGAACATCAGATCCAAAAAGATGCTGATTTGCAGGTCTTTTGTCAATTTCTCTACGTCGAGATCATCTTCTTCTCGACCCCGACCCCGGCGGCGAGGGCTCGCTCGACCTCGAGCGGGACGGTGGCCGAGTCCTGGAGAGCGATCCCGGTCGAGTCGAAGACGGTGATCTGGTCGTCTGACTGGCGGCCCTCGAGCTCTCCGCAGATCACCTTCCCGATCTCGCCGGCGACATCGGCCTCGGTGATCAGCCCCTCGCGAAGCGCCACGTTGATCTCGCCGTCGGGAACGCACTGTCGGATGTCGTCGACGAAGACCCGGGCGCGCTTCAGGATGCGCGGGTCGAGCTCCTGCTCGCCCTCGAGGTCGGCGCCGAGCGCCGCGAGGTGCGCACCGGGCTTCACCCACCCGTCGTCGACGATCCAGCCGCGCGCGTGCGTGCCGGTGACGATCACGTCCGCGCCGCGCACCACCTGCTCGAGATTCGTGGAGCCCGAGATCGAGAGATGGGGGTACTTCGGTGCCTCGGAGCCGAGGAAACGGTCGAGCGAGGCCTGCGAGCGGCTCCAGATCCGTACTTCATCCCAGGCGAAGACCGGGTCGCAGGTCGCGAGCACCCCCTGACCGACGCTACCCGTGCCGGCGATCGCGAGCACCTTCGAGTCCTTGCGCGCGAGCCACTTCGCGGACACGGCAGCGGAGGAGCCCGTCCGCATCAGCGTGTGGTGCGAGCCGTCGCAGATCGCGAGCGGGAAACCCGTCTCGGGATGGGTATAGATGAGGATGGAGAACACGGCGGGGAGGTCGTACTTCGCGTTCTCCTCGCGGATAGAGACCCACTTGCAGGCTGCCGCCTCGGGCTCCTCGATGTACGACGGCATCACTTCCCACTCACCCGGGTACCTGTCGAGGACGATGTGACCCTTGGGCTCCATGTAGACGCGCCCCTCGCCGTGCATCCGGAACGCGTGCTCGACGCAGTCGTTGTACTCGGAGGGTGTGAGCAGCCCGACCATGTCGCTGCGCCCGAGAATCAGTGTCTTCCGGTTGCGCCAGCTCTCCACGAGGACGATCCTACGGGATAGCCATGGCCGCCCTGTATCTCGTCATCACCATCTTCTTCTGGGGCACGGCCTTCCGGGCGAGCGCCATCGGGCTCGACTACACGACGCCGATCGTGCTCACCGCGCTGCGGGCCGCGATCGGTGCCGCTGCTCTCCTCCTCGCCGTCCTCGTTCTGAGAAGTCGCTTCCCCAAGCGAGAGCTCTGGGGGTGGACAGTCATCACCGGCTTGCTGATGGTGACCCTCACCCTCGAGGGAATCGCCGAGGGCACAGCGCGTGCGGGGGCCGGCAACGCAGCGGTGCTCCTCAACGCCTCACCGTTCTTCGTCCTCATCCTCAGCCGGATCTTCCTGCGAGAGCGGGCCAGCATCTTCGCCGTTCTCGGGCTGGTCATCGGGTTCACAGGGATCGTCGTGATGGTCTCGACGCAGCTCGGCGACATCACGGATACGCGTGACTTCATCCTTGGCATGACACTGGCATTGCTGGGAGCGATGGGCTGGGCGGTGGGAGTGCTGATGACGAAGTCGATGTTCACCAGACATCCGGACATCGACATGCTCGGGTTCACGACGGCCCAGTACGTGATCGGCGGGGCAGCCGCGCTCGTGCTCGCCTTCACCATCAGCGGGACCGGCAGCACTGACTGGAGCTCGAGAGATCTGTGGGCCGCCGTCGCCTGGATCGCGATCGGCAGCTCTGCCATCGCCACGCTCGCGTTCTTCGGCGCGCTCAAGCGGATGCCGGCGACGACCGTCATGGCCTGGCAGTTCCTCGCTCCGGTTGTGGCCGTCATCACGGAAATCGTGTACGGGAATACGCCCGACGCGATCGTCCTTGTGGGAATGGGCATTGCCATCGCAGGCGTGGCCGTAGTCAACGCTGCTCCGATCATCGAAGCACGTACCACAGTCGGAAGGAGACTTGGATGGTCGTCAAAGGCACGGTGACCGAGCTCTCGAACCTGCTCGTCCGGCGGGACGCACCTGCCGCGATTGTCACGCTCAACCGACCCGACAAGCGCAATGCGCTCAGTCTCGAGTTGATGGACGAGCTGACCGGCGTCCTCACTGAGCTCGGCTCGGAGAGCGCGATTCGGGCAGTGATCATAGAGGGTGCCGGGCCCGCCTTCTCGGGCGGCCACGATCTCGCGGAGATGGTCGACCGAGAGTCTGGCTTCTACCGCGAGCTGTTCGAAGCCTGCACGGAGATGATGGACGCGATTCACCGGCTTCCGCAGCCCGTGATCGCGAAAGTCCACGGAATCGCGACGGCTGCCGGCTGCCAGCTCGTCGCAACCTGCGATCTCGCCGTCGCGGCCGAGGATGCCCGCTTCGGAACCTCAGGGGTGAAGACCGGGCTCTTCTGCACCACCCCTGGCGTTGCGGTCGCGCGGACGGTGAGCCGCAAGCACGCGCTCGAGCTGCTTCTGACCGGCGACCTCATCGACGCTCGAACGGCGCTCGACTGGGGCCTCGTCAATCGAGTCGTACCGGTCGCCGAGCTCGACGCCGCCGTCGACGACTTCGTGGAGAAGATCGCTCGCCTCAGCCCGGTCGCGATCGCCATGGGGAAGGCCGCGTTCTACGCGCAGACCGAGCTCGACGAGCGGCGCGCCTACGACCTCGCGAAGGGCGTCATGGTCGAGAATGCGCTGGATGCGGACGCGCAGGAGGGCATGAGCGCGTTTCTCGAGAAGCGCTCGCTGGGGCCGGACGACTGGCCGTCGACCCGCGCCTGATTGCACTGGCACAGATATGTGCCATACACTGTCTTGTGATGGTAAGTGGGGATCTTCTCCGCGAGGCACGCCTCCGCGCCGGCCTGTCACAGGCGGAGCTTGCGCGCCGTTCCGGGACGGGACGTTCCCTCATCAGCCGCTACGAGCGCGGTGCGGTCGAGCCGAGCCTCGAGACGCTGCGCCGGCTGGTACGCGCCTGCGACCTCGAACTCTCGTTCAGGGTGGTGAACGCCGACACCGAAGATCACGATCTGACCTTGATCCGCGCTGCTCTCGCGAAGACGCCGGGTGCGCGCTTTCGGGACGGTAACCGAGCGGCGGCTTCACTCGAGGCACTGTGGCGTCGTGCGGATCGCTGAGTTCGATCCTGGCGAGTTACTCCGCGTCCTGCAGGCACGGGCAGTCGACTACATCGTGATCGGAGGGCAGGCGGCGCTCGCCCGCGGCGCGCCCATTCTCACGCGAGATCTCGACATCACGCCGGCCCCTGACGCCGAGAACCTCGAACGCCTCGCTGAGGCGCTACACGACGTCGATGCACGGCTGCGTACCTCGAGCGACACGGACGGAATTCCGCTCCCTGTTGATCGAGCGATACTCAAGACGGCGACGTCGTGGACGCTCACAACACGTGTCGGGGAGCTCGACGTCATGTTCACACCGGCCGGAACCGGCGGTTACGGGGACCTGAAACGGGACGCCGATCTGTTGGATCTTGGCGATGGACTCGTCGTCCTCGTTGCGTCCCTGCGTGATGTGATCCGATCGAAGGAAGCCGCAGGTCGCGAGAAGGACATCGCCCAGCTTCCGATCCTTCGGCGTACGCTCGAGGAGATCCGAGCCTCACGCGACGACTGATGAGTCAGCGACCTCCCGCCACGCTCGGATGAGTCGTCGCGCGACCCCATTGACCTCGGGCAGCGCACTGACTACTTCGTCATAGAGGCGCTCGGTCGCGCCGGCGCCGTTCGAAGCCTCGAGCTGAGCCGCAGTCGCCGGAGAATCGATCCAGCCGCGCACGAGGTCCGGCGTTGCCTCCGCGTGAAACTGAACGCCATAGGCGCGCGCGCCAACCCGGAACGCCTGGTTTGGATACTCGTCGGATCCGGCGAGAAGCACGGCGTCGGCCGGGAGGTCGAAGCTGTCGCCGTGCCAGTGGAACATCTGAACGGTCTGGCCGAGCGGGCCGAACACCGGATCGCCGCCCGAGGCAGACGTCATCGCCAGCGGCCTGATCCCCACCTCCGGGCGAGCACCCCGCCAGACGCGCCCGCCGGCCGCGGCCGCGAGCATCTGCGCTCCGAAGCAGATGCCCCACACCGGCACGTCATCGGTCACCGCCGCCCGCAGAAGCTCGAGCTCGGGTGCAAGCCAGGGAGCATCGCCGTCGTAGACGCTGATCGCCGCTCCGAGCGAGATGACAGCGTCGAACCCGTCCAGTCGCTCCGGGACGGACTCTCCGTCGTGAAGCCGAACCCAAGCGGTCTCGTCCCCACGTTCCGAGAGGACATCGCCGTACGCCCCGAGGCTCGAGTGCGGCGCGTGCTGAAGAACGAGGATGCGACCGGCCACCGCCGGCCATCGTAACGAGGCGCTAGCGAACCGCGGCCCGCCGCAGCGGGCGCTCGTAGCGGCGGCGTTCGACAGGGAGATCACGAAGCTCACGCCGTTCGCGCTCGGTGAGCTCGCTGGACAGCGCCCAGCCGACGTATCCACAGCGGGGGCAGTGACCCATGCTCATGGCATGGTCACGCGTGCTCGGCATGGCACGCACACGGCCGCACTTGAGACACTCGACGAGAACTGCCATCGATCTCAGCATGCGCCGCGAGAGGGGCGCCGCAACCCCCTCCCGGGTGACTCGTAAATACTATTGTTTTATCTGTTATAGTCTTTGCGACGCGAGAGACGAAGGAGGTTCGATGGCAGCCACGACCGAGAATTCCGCGCAGTCGAGGTTCCTGCTCACCCCGGAGATGATGTCGGGCGCGATCTACCGCAAGTACGAGAAAGCGACCCGGAAGTTCTGGGACCCGAAGGAGCTCGACTACTCACAGGACGCTGCCGACTGGAAGCGGATGACCGAGGATCAGCGCAACGGCATCCTCACGATCACCGTCCGGATCGAAGCGGGAGAGGAGGCCGTTACCGACGAGCTCCTCCCGATGCTCTCCGCCTCCCACGAGCTGGGACGCTTCGACTGGGTGATGTTCCTCTCGACCTTCATGCTGGACGAGGCCCGCCACTCGGAGTTCTTCAACATCTGGCACCGTGAGGTGGCCGGGATCACGACAGCAGCGGAGAAGGCTGCCCACTGGCCGCTCCGAGACCACACCGTCGACCCGAGCGGTCGCTTCCAGGTCGGCGAACCTGTCTACGAGGGCATCCCGAAGTACGGCGATGCGCTGATGGCAGCTGTGCAGTCGCGAGACCACGAGGCAATCGAGGCCGGCTTCGTTCGCTTCTCCACCCTCTACAACGCCTGGGTCGAGGGCGTGCTCACCATGCCGACGTACGAGATCGTGATGGACACGACTGCCGCCTGGGGTGTCCTCCCGACCCTGCAGGCCGGCTTCAAGGGCATCCTCGCCGACGAAGGTCGTCACATCACCTTCGGGACGGAGTCCTGCCGGATCCTCATCGAGGAGAACCCGGGCTACGAGGCGCTCGTCCACGAGATCATCGACGAGTACCGCGGCAACGCGGTGGGCATGCTCGAGTACCAGCGGAACGTTCCCGGGCTCGATCTCGACAAGTACCAGCGCCAGAAGGTGCGCCACTACAAGAACCGCTGCCGCGAGATGGGGGTCGCCGCGGACGAGACGCTCATCGACCAGATCCTGGATCCGTCGATCGACTTCGTCACCGGCGTCCAGGCCGGGTAGGTGAGTGCCGTGAAGCGATGGGAGTGCATGGAAGCAGGCTGTTCTGCGGTCGTTACCGCGGCGGACGAAGACGAGCTCGTCGAGAGGGTCAACGCACACGTCAGCGAGGCGCACGACTCCTACGAGCTCGAGGACGTCATCCTCGCCGACGCCGTGGAGGTCGATGACGGCGGCGACTGACGCATCCGACGAACTCGTCCGGAGTCTGGTCGAGCGCACCGTCTTCACACCGGTCAGGCAGGGAAGCACGGTTGCCGAGACAGTCGCACGCCTCGGACAGGCGATCGGGATGGGCCTCCTGCGCCCCGGCGATCGCCTGCCGCCCGAGACGCGCCTGGCCGAGGATCTCAGCATCTCGCCGGTGACCCTGCGAAGCGCGCTGGCGATCCTTCGCGGGGCCGGGTTGATCGAGACGCAACGAGGACGGGTTGGCGGTACGTTCGTGTCGGAGAACGCGGACGGCGCATCCTTCGTCGCAGACCGGACGCTCCCCACCGAGGCTGAGCTGCGAGACCTCGGTGACTTCCGCCTGGTGGTCGAAGGCGGGGCTGCCGCGCTCGCAGCCAGCCGAGCGACCCCTGCACAGATCGACGGGCTCGAGCGGCTCGCCGTCGAGATGGAGCACCTGCGGGAGTTCGCCGGCTGGAGTGACCGCGATACCGTCTTTCACCTCCTCGTCGCGGATGCCTCGGGGTCGCAGCGCATCGTCGAGCAGGTCGCTCAGATCCGGGCCGAGGTCTATCGGGTCTCCCAGCTCCTGCCGACACCGGAGCCCGTTCTCGAGCTCGCGAACCGGGAGCACCGCCAGATCGTCCGCGAGGTCGCCGCCCGCAAGCCCGATCGTGCGCGGAAGGCAATGGCTGCACACGTCGAATCGACGCTCGGCCTCTGGCTCGGCCTCGGGCTCGTCGCGTAGAGCTCTCGCTTTCGGGCCTCCGCACGACCGCCGGGTTGACTCCCGAGCGGGGCTCTTGTACCTTCTCGCGCAAGAGAGGGAGACCGATCGGTCACACGAGCCAAGGAGGGCACACACGATGGCGTACGATCCCCGGACCGACACAGGAATTCCCACGGAACCGGTTGGGTCTCTGCCGCGGCCGGCCAAGCTCCAGGCCGCCTACGCAGACTATGACGCCGGGACGATCACCAAGGATCAGCTCGAAGCCGAGCAGGACGAGGCCGTCGAGGACTCGATCACCCGCATGGAGGCCACGGGGTCGCCGATCGTCTCCGACGGAGAGCAGCGCTGGTCGAGCTTCGCGACGTACCCGATCACCGACACGCTCGCCGGCACCGGGCTCGCCGACAACCTCGGCGGAGGCGGCCAGTACTTCGCGATCTTCGCGGACGGGCACAACCGGCAGCTGCCCCGCCTGACCGGCGGCCCGTTCCGCTACAAGACCTTCGCGGCCGACACGCTGGCGAAGTCGATCAAGTACGCGAGCAAGCCGATGAAGCAGGCGGTCATCGCGCCGTCGATGCTCGCCCTCCTGTACCCGCTGAACGAGGAGGTGCCAGGCTATTCGCGGGAGGCGTTCGAGGAGGACCTCACCAACGAGTGCGAGAAGGACATCCGCAGGGCGTTCGAGGCCGGAGCTGCGAGGGTGTCGATCGACTTCACGGAAGGCCGGCTCGCAACCAGAGCCGATCCCCGCAACCCATGGACCGGCGCCGGCATGTTGCCGCATTTCATCGAGCTCAACAACCGTGTCATCGACCGCTTCACACCTGAGGAGCGCACGAGGATCGGCGTCCACACGTGTCCCGGTGGCGACCGTGACTCGGTGCACAGCGCGGACGTCCCCTACAGCGATCTGCTCCCGCACATGTTCAAGATGAACGCGGGGTACTTCCTGATCCAGCTTGCGAGCGAGCGAGACCGGGACGCGGTGTACAAGCAGATCGGCGACCACAGCCGCGAGGATGCAAACGGGATCCCGCAGATCTGCTACGTCGGAGTAACGGTGACCCAGAGCCCCCGCCCCGAGAGCGCGCAGGAGATCTGCGACCAGCTTGTACGGGCAGCCGACTTCATCCCGAAGGAGCGGCTCGGCTCGACGGACGACTGCGGCTTCTCGCCGTTCTCGATCGACGAGAAGCCGAACCACGGCTCTCCTGACTTCGCCCGCGACGTGGCGTTCGAGAAGATCGCGAACCGGGTGGAGGGAACGAGGATGGCCGCGGAGCGGCTCGGCGTGGAAGCGCCCGTCGCCGCGTAGATCGAACCCGGTGGGTGGAGGCCCCGGAGGCCGGAGGTACGCGACTTCCGGGGCTTGCCCGCCCGTCACGAGCCTTGGACACCGTCGATGCCACTGCCTACCTCGCGCCGTTCGGGCAGTGTCGCGTGCGACGCCCGATCCGACTCGAGCTGACCGACGACACCTATCCGCTCGAGCCCTCGCCCGAGCAGTCCTGGCTCCCGATCGCGTTCCGAGCGTTCGCACGGCTGGCCGGCCGTGCCGCGGTTCGAGATGTGCTGATCGTCGGCACGGGTAACGGCCTCGACGCGCTTGGAGCCGTGGAGATCTTCGGCCCCCGTATGCTCGCGGTCACCGATCTCACGCAGGAGAGCCTGTTCGTCGCCCGCGAGAACGTCCTCTCCCATCTCGTCGACGTAGAGGAGATCGAGCTCAGCTTCCACGCCGGCGACCTTCTCTCGTGCCTGCCTGCTGAGTCCCGTTTCGACGTCGTCTACGAGAATCTCCCGAACATCCCGGCCACGGCCGAGGTGGAGCTCACACTCGGGACGAACAGCGGCAGGTTCTACGACGCGACAGGCGTGACGGTTCCGCCGCCCTTCGACGACTATCTCCTCGCGCTCCACTACCGGTGCCTGTGCGCATCCCGACGACACATGCGAGCCGGCGGCGGAGTCCTGACCGCGATCGGGGGGCGAATGCCGACCACGGTCGCATTCGACCTACACCGCGCCTGCGGTTACCTCCCGGAGCTGCTCGCCTTCGACGTGAAGCTGCAGGTCGAGCCTCGGCTCGTGCTGCCGGGGTACCGGTGCGCCGAAGAGCAGCAGGGCATCGAGTTCAGGTTCTACGCCCCGGAGGCTGTCGGGGTCGTGGCCGAAGCCCGCCGCTCAGGGCTCGACGGTCCGGAGCTCGCCGACTCGGTCGACGACGACCTCGGCCGCCTGTCGATGTCCGCGCGCGAGGCGGATGAACGCGCTCGTCGGGGACACCAGGTCGCCCACTCCGTGCTGATGATTCTCGGGGTGCAACCACGAACGAACGCCCACGCCTGAGCACCAACGCGGGGACATGTAGGTTTCTCACTCAGACACGCTGGACATCGGTTTCTGGTGACACGAGCAAGGAGGGCATGTGATGACCCCCGGCGGCACAGATCGAAGCCCGATCGCCCTGCAGCCCGACGAGGGCGAGGCGCTCTGGTTTCTCGGGTTCCTCGTCACGATCAAGGCGTCGGCTGAGAGAACCGGCGGTCAGGTCGCGGTGGTCGACCATCGCGGGGCCCAGGGCATGGGAACGCCGCTCCACGTGCACCGCCGGGAGGACGAATGGTTCTACGTCACGGAGGGCGAGCTGACCTTCTGGGTCGACGGAGATGTGATCACGGCGCCTGCCGGGTCGTTCGTCTACGGTCCGCGAGACGTCCCACACACGTTCACCGTGACCTCGCCCGAGGCGCGGTTTCTCCTCGTGGCCGAGCCCGCCGGCTTCGAGTCATTCATTCGTACGCTCGCCGTGCCGGCCGAGTCCCTGACGCTGCCGCCGCCCCCGAGCGAGCCGCCCGACCTCGAGAAGCTGGTGGCCGTTGCAGCGGAGTACGGAATCGAGATCCTCGGTCCGCCCGGCATCCCTTCCGACGAGGGTTAGGGGCCGGTCTCTGGTTCCCAGGAGTACTCGGCGACATAGCCGTCGGGGTCACGACACTTGACGCTCACGTAGTCCGGCTCGTCCCACTCCTCGACGATCGGGATCCCGTCAGCGCGCAGGCGCTCTGCAAATGCTCGGACGGTAGCGGCATCGGGTGCGCCAACCCCGAAGTGGAAGAAGCGTGGCAACACGATCGGGTCGTCGACCTGACCAAGGGCGAGGGCGAATCCACCAATGTTGTAGAGCATGAGCGTGCCGTCTGGATACCGGCGCGGCGGCTCCGCGTCGAACCCAAAGTACGTCTCGTAGAAGCGGCGAGACCGTTCCTGGTCGCTCACCGCCAGTGCGAGATGATCCACGCCAAGATCCTATTCGCCCGCCCGTTCGTCCGAGTCCTCCTTCTCGCGCCGCGCCTCCTCGTCTCTGCGCTTCTGCTCCTCGAGGTCACGCTTGATTCGCTCGATCTCCTCGGGCGTCATCGGCTCCTGCTGCATCGTCGTCATCGCTCCTCCTTCCTCACGGTCTCTGCTCCAAGACCCGCCGGAACCATGGTGTAGGCGGTCCAACGAAGCGCACGCCGTCGTGGGCGGTCGGCCGAAGCGACCATGCACTCGATCCGGTACGCGAGCCACTCCTCGTCGTCCTCGGGTGGCACTGGAACCAGCACCTCGTCGGATATGACCTCCTGCGCCTCGACCCATTCGTGGTGCTGGAAGATCGGCACGACTTTCAGCGGGTCGCCCCAGTCGAGGCTCGCTGCCGAATTCCAGGTCGAGCGCCGCACGCCGTAGACGTAGACCACCTTGACGACGTCTGAGAGCGGGATCTTCGACGCACCGGTGTTGCGAAGCTCAACGGTCACGTCGAGCGCTCTCGCGTCGTCGCCGGCAAGAAGCGTGGCGCTCAGCCCGGTCTCCATGCGGTATGCGAAGGTGCGACCCTTTGCGAACTTGAAGTACGCCCACGAGCCGCCGACGACGATCGCCGCGATGTTGACGACGGCCGCGAGGCCTCCGACCGAGTCGACCCAAGACGTGGCAACGGTCACCCGCCAAGGATGATCCCCACAGGCGGCTGCTGGTACCCCCGCTCGGGGGCCTGGGAACTATCGTGCGAGCGCCGAGATCGCGTCTGCGGCGTGAAGATGAAAGCGCACCGCGTACTCGAGGTCGTCGACGTGAACGCGCTCGTCGCGGTTGTGGACGCCGTCGAGGTAGACCTCGATCGGTGTGTAGCGCTGCGGCCAGAAACCGTACGCGACCGTGCCGAAGGCCTCTCGCAGGAAGTGCATGTCGCAGAAGCCACTGAGGAGGATCGGCACCAGCGTGGCACCTGGATCGTGCTCGTCGAGGAACTCCTGGCACACGCGATAGAGCGGAGTGTCGAGTGACGAGCTGGTTCCCCCGACCGGCTCCCCGATCAGCTCGATGTCGTACGGGACGCCGTCGCCGAGCGCCACGCGAAGCTCTCGCTCGACCTCGTCGGCGGTCGTGCCGGGGAGCAGGCGGCAGTCGCATTCCACGCTCGCACGCGACGGAATGACGTTGAGCGCCTTCGATCCGGTGAGACGCGTCGGGGCGATGGTGGTGCCGAAGAGCGGCGGGAGCTCCTCGCCGAGCACTGGGTTGAGCTCGGTCACTCGACCGATCGCGGCGTCGATCCCGTCATCGAGCGTCACGCCGAGCGTCTCGAGCATCCGTCGCGTGGTCGGATGCACGATTCGGTCGGGGCGGTAGCTGCCGAGACGCTCGATCAGCGTCGCGAGGCACAGCACGGCATTGACCCCGATCGCCGGGTCGGACGCATGGCCTGCCTCGCCGCGAGCGGTCACCCGCGCGGGAAGCGTAGCCTTCTCGCCGACGCAGATGCTCACGGCGATGCGTCCGTCGGCCAGCGGGTAGCGAGTGCCGCCGCCCTCGTCGATCGCGAAGTCGCAGGCGATGTCGGGACGCTCGCCGACGAGCCAGCAGAGCCCCACCTCGTCCTCGCCGTTCTCCTCGTCTGCCTGGGAGATGAGGACGAGATCACCTCGCGGCTGGAAGCCTGACCGCGCGAGCGCTGCAAAGGCGACGACTCGCGTCGCGGTCTCGTTCTTCATATCCGCCGCGCCGCGCCCCCAGACGAAGCCGTCGCGGTCGAGGTGGCCGGAGAAGGGCGGGTGCGCCCATTCGGCGGGCTCGGCCGGGACGACGTCGGTGTGGCCCAGGAAGCAGAGCGACGGGCCGTCGCCGACCCCCTTGATTCGCGCAATCAGATTCGCCCGCTCGGGATCCCGCGCCACCAGCTCGCATTCGACTCCGGAGGCTTCGAGGTACCTGGCGATCTCGAGCGCCGCAGGCGTCTCGCGCCCGGGCGGGTTCGAGGTGTCGATTCGGATGAGGGAGCGGAGGAGCTCTGTCGCCTCGCCCCGGAGTGAGGCGACGTCGATGTCCACTAGATGTGAGATGTGGCGTGCGTCTGGGGGGCCGCCTGCACCAAGGAGCGTGGATGACTCGATCGGTGGCAAGGCTGGTGGCCTTGGTGCCGATCGAGGCGGCCGCGATCCGCCGCGTGCAGGCCCCCTCCAGACATGCGGTCATTTCGCATCAAGCTCTAGCCGAGTGGCTCGCCGTCGAGCGTCGCCTGAAGGCCGCGCCGGGCGAGCTCGGCGAAGAACGGCGACACCGGGAGCATCGCCTCCGGCCCACCAACGCCGACGCCCAGACGTTCCCCGCGGCACAGCATCTGGGCAGCGACCGACGGCGGCGCACCTGTGACGAACGCGAGCCCAGCGTCGCCCCATTCGGGCCGTCCGACGATCCTCATCTCCGCCAGGAAAGCCTTCGGCTCCCCCGCGCTCGTTCCCGAGACGGCGACGCGAAGGTACTCGACCATGCCGGGATCGGGGACGGCTCCGCCCTGGCGCATGAGAACGGCAGCAAGGACGTCGCGCGGCACGACCTCGCCGTTGCCGATGCGGATCGGCTCCGTGGATGTGAGGCCTCCGGCGGCGAACGAGCGCAGGCGCGTCACGTCGAGCGGTGGCAATCCGAGTCGCCACTCGACGTTCCGAATCCCCCGGCTCGCATACGACCGGGGCAGTGTGGCCGGCTCGGAGTGGATCGTGTAGACACACTCCATCGTCGCCTCGGGAAACGCGTAGTCCTTCGCG
This sequence comes from uncultured Thermoleophilia bacterium, assembly GCA_963710975.1. Taxonomy (GTDB): domain Bacteria; phylum Actinomycetota; class Thermoleophilia; order Gaiellales; family Gaiellaceae; genus JBBQXH01. The sequence goes on from CAVQCG010000005.1 coordinate 904,482, forward strand.
CCGGTGTCGGCCGGGACCATCCGGATCTCGCCGTCGCGGAACACCGCGGCAGGCGCCGTGAACTCGTCGATCAGCGTCGTCGCCGCATAGGGTGGCACGTACGGCTCGGTCGGATCGGGCACCCGGCCGGGAATGATGGCGTCTGCGATGTCGATCGACTCGACGGTGTCGAGGCGTTCGGCCCCGGCCGCCGCCAGCATGTTCGTGACCCCAGGGGCCGACCCCATCGAGATGGCAGCGGCAAGACCTGCTGCCCGGAACGCGCCGTCGAGCTCGTACTGCTCGAGCGCGACGTGAAAGAGGCCGCCGAGATCCGTGTAGTGCGCCCCCGCCTCGAGACACGCACGCATCACGGCCATGTTCAGGTTGTGGCTCGCAGCGTTGACGACAGCGTCGACCCCCGAGATCGCCGCTGCGAGGTCGCCCGCGGGAGCAACGACGACAGGGACGCCGACGTGCTCCGCGAGCTCCCGTGCGCGAGTCTCGTCCCGATCGACGATCCGAACCTCTTCGACGCCCGGGCTGGCAGCCGCATCGGCGACCGTAACGCGACCCATGCCGCCCGCGCCGCCGATGACCGCGATCCGCATGGCGCGTGAGTCTAGTGGTCGCAGTGTGCAACCGGGCTCGGAGCCACGTCGAGCGCCGGGTTACGGTCGAAGAAGCCGAACGGCTTCAGCCAGAACGACACCGTGTCGACCGGCATGACCGGCCAGTCCTCGACGCGCGTGATGTGGTGGATCCCGAAGACGTACCAGAGGACGACGTCCTCGTTCTCGAGCGAGCGGTCGGCTGCCATCCAGGCCGGAAGCCCCGTGTCGTCGATGCTCTGCGTCGGGTAGTCCCCGCTGGGCCACCGTTCGTGCTCGCTGTATCTCGAGACCCAGAGCTGGTGCCCGATCACCTCGGAGCGCCGGCGCACCGGCGAGTCGGCGGCGAGCATCGGCGGCACGCACGCCGTGGGGACGAGCTTGTACGCGACCGGTGCGCCGTGGGCATTGAGCCGGCCCGGGTTCTGCACCTTCCAGCCCCGCTGCGTCGCCCAGTCGTAGTCGCGTCGCCCGTCGCGCTCGCTCATCAGCGTCGTCGAGCGCTGGACGACCGCGAGCCCGTGCGGGTTGTCCGGGCCGGTGGGAAGTGTCGCCGACTCGGTCTCCACGACCGTGTTGGACTCGCCGTCGACGTCGAGGTCGAGCCTCGCCACGATGAAATGCTGGTGGAAAGGCGCGTAGGTCCGCTCGTCGACGACTGTGCCGTAGGGCGGCGCAGCGCCCTCGAAGCCCGTCGTGACCATGATCCCGGTGGCGCGGACCTCGCACTCGATGTTGCCGTCCTCGTAGAAGCGCCAGTAGACGAGATACTCGTAGTTCGCAACGGTTGCGTGGAACGAGACGACGAGCCGACGCATCCTGCGGACCTCGACACCTGCGCGCGAGTCGACGTGCTTCCAGAGAACCGCGCTGTCCTCCTCGTGGATGCAGACCGCGTTCCTGATCGTCACCGGCTCGCCCGTGGAGTCGTGGAGAACCGCGTCGAGGTAGACGATCTCACCGAGGCAGTCGCAACCGAGCTCGAGCGAGGTGACGGCAAACCCGAGCCCCCACTCGCCGATGTCGAACGCCGTTCGCCGGTAGTGATCGGGAGTCGGATCCCTGTACGGGACCACCATCTCCGCGAATGACATGCGGTGCGCGACCGGGCGAATGCGGCCACCGTCCTCGTAGCCGACCGTGTGGAAGACAAGGCCCTCGCGTCCGTTGAACCCGAGCCGCATCGACCAACGCTGCCAACGAAGCTCGTGCCCGTCGAGGCTGAACGAGACGCCGTCAGGCTGCGTGATCTCGAGCCGTCGCCGATCGGTCCGCAGCTCGAGATCGGGTATATGCGCCGGAACGTACTCGCCCATCGTCGCGGGTCGCTCGGAAGGCCCCGAGTCCTCGATCTCGAGCAGCTCCATCGTGTTCATGTCGACGATGCAGTGGAGGCCTCCGATGAAGTGCGCGTAGGGGTTGGAGTCCGGCGCGTCCCTGACCCAGACATCCGTCCAGCCGACCCGCCGACCGCGGTAGGCGTCGGGAACGAGCGCGCCGCCGTAGGCCCAGGTGTCGAAGAGAACGAGGTCGAGATCGCTGATCCCGTGGCGCGCGAGGACCTCGGCCATGTCGGGGTGCGCGCGCAGCATCGCGTCTGCCTCGTAGAACTCGTCATGCGTGAAGCACGGCTGCACCCCGGGGCGGTGAGTCCATGAGCTGACCCTCCCGGCTGCCAGGTCGACGACCGCCTCGTACGCCACACCGTCGACACGATTCCAGACGATCGCCTCGGCCTCCCGCACCAGCGTTTCGCCCGGCTGCCACGCTCCCAGAGCACCCTTCGACGGCTCGCGCAGCATGATCGTGGCGAAGCGCCAGGTCTCGCCAACGCCTCGATCGCCGCGCAGTATCTCGCTCGCACGACGGATCTCGTCAGCTGACAACGGGTCGAGGGGGTGCGCCATCGGACGAGTCTAGACCCAGGGTGACATGGACGAGTCGATGCTCTACGTCGAGCCACAGCCCGTACACAGCGGCCTCACAGATTCGCCTGGCACCATCGAACGGATGATCGAAACACGAGCGGCCGACCGATGAACGCGTTGCTTCTCTTGGGTGCGCTGGCCCTGGGCGCTGCGGCCGTGCTCGTAGGCGTCACCGTCATCAGGTCTGAACGCGGGCGGACCGGGTTCGAGCGTGGGCGCACCACTGTCGAGCACGGGCGCTGGCGCACCGCTGTCAACAGGCGCCTCAACCGGATCACGCTCGCCGTCGGCTTCGGAGCTGCCGCCCTGACCCTCGCACTGGCGGCGTGGCTCCCTGGAAGCATCCGGGGCCAGAGCGCCAACTCAGAGCGGTCTTCGCAGACTGCCGGGCAGGGCGAACAGACCGAAGACAGCTCCGGCGACGGGTTCCAGCCGCCGTCCGACCTTCCCTTGCCCTCGCTCGGCGACGACGGAGGAAACGGCTTCGCGTCGGGCGGGTCCTAGGACCGCATGGATTTCCTGTCGTTGGACGCCCTTGGCACGACTGCGACGGTCGCGGTGACACGAGCCTCGAGTCTCATCCGGGCAGGCGAGCTGCTCGCAGATGAACTCGACGCGATCGACCGAGCGTGCAGCCGCTTCCGTGACTCGTCCGAGCTTCGGCTTCTCGAGTCCGCCGCGGGACAGGAGGTCGAGGCGAGTGAGCTCTTTGTCGATGCGCTCGACGCAGCATTGCGAGCGGCGCGCCTGACACACGGCCTCGTGACGCCGACGCTCGGCGCCTCGCTCCGCCTGGCTGGCTACGACAGGGACTTTGCAGCCATCGTTCCGCGCACAACCCCTCCTGTTCGGATCTCGGCCCCTGACTGGTCGCAGATCCGTATCGACCGGGATCGAGGAACGGTCACCGTTCCGGCCGGCGTCGAGCTCGACCTGGGCGCGACAGCGAAGGCTTTGGCGGCTGACCGCGCCGCGACCAGGATCGCAGATCAACTCGGCTGCGGAGCTCTTGTCAGTCTCGGCGGTGACATTCGCGTGGCAGGGCCAGCGCCCGGCGGGGGGTGGCCCATTCTCATCGACGACGATCACGCCGCGCCAGGTGCGGCGGCCTCGCGTGTGACGATCACGAGCGGCGGCCTCGCGACGTCGAGCACGAGCCGAAGACGCTGGCGGCGCGGCTCTGACGACCTTCATCACATCCTCGATCCGCGGACCGGCTCCCCGGCATCGGGGCCGTGGCGAACCGCCACGGTGACGGCCGGCTCGTGCCTCGATGCGAACATTGCGAGCACGGCGGCGATCGTTCTGGGTGAGGAGGCGCCTGCCTGGCTCGAGCGATACAGGCTTCCGGCCCGCCTTGTGGGACTCGACGGGACACTCTGTCTCATCGCCGGCTGGCCGATCGAAAGAGCTGCATGACCACGGTCATCGCAGCGAGCCCGCTCTGGTACCTGGCCAGGGCGAGCGGTACCGTGTCGCTCGTCCTCCTGACCGCTTCGGTGCTCGGAGGCATCCTGACCTGGAGCCGGTGGGGGTCGCCAACATGGCCACGGATCCTGACCACCGGCTTTCACCGAAACGTCTCTCTCCTCGCGATCGGTTTCGTGGTGCTTCACGTGCTGACGAACGTGCTCGACGGCTACGCACCCATCCGGTTCATCGACGCTGTTCTGCCCTTCGGCTCCGCCTACCGGCCGCTCTGGCTCGGATTCGGTGCCGTGGCCTTCGACCTGCTCCTTCTCGTGATCGTCACGAGCCTGCTGCAGCGCCGGCTCGGCTGGAAGCGATGGCGTGTGATCCACTGGACGGCCTACGCGTGCTGGCCGATCGCCCTCGTTCACGCTTTCGGCACCGGCTCCGATCCGAGGCATTCGTGGTTCACTGCCGTCGCCGTCGTCTGCACCGCCGCCGTGCTGTCCGCGACCGTCGCGCGCATCGTGCGAGCGCGCTCCGGATCGCGCGGCCTCCGCGTCGCGTTCGGAACTGGCGCTCTCGTCGTGACCGCAATGGTCGCCACCTGGGCGATGGTCGGCCCGCTCGAGAGCGGATGGGCCGCCCGGGCCGGAACGCCGAGCGTCCTGCTCGCCCGGGCTTCCGCGGCGCGACTCCCAACTGTCCCCTTCACGCTGCCGCTCGACGGGACGGTCGCCGGTGACACGGCATCCGGCAGCGCTGTGACCCTCGATATCGACGGGAACGTCGGAGGCGGCGAGGCGAAGATGCGCATTCTCATCACGGGAGAGACAAGCGGGCAGGACATCGTGCCGAGCCGCATCGACGTGAGCTACGGAAGCACGAGAGATCCATCCGAGTTCACAGGCTCCGGGCAGGTCGAGAGCACCGGGGTAATCCTCGCGAAGGTCGACAACGGATCGAGTACGCTCGACCTGACGATCGAGCTCCAGCTCGACCTCTCTTCTGGATCGGCGTCCGGGAGCGTGGTCGGACGGACGGCGGCATGAAGCGCATCGACGCCGGAGGGGCTCCCCTTCATCTGTCAGGCTAGGCTCTGTGCCGAGCATCCCGGTGGATCCAGGTGGCGAGGCCCGTATCCTCATCGTCGACGATGAGCCGTCGATCACCGACGCCGTCGCCACCGCGCTGCGCTACGAGGGGTTCGAGACCTTCGAGGCAGCGACAGGGCGCGCCGCGGAACAGGCGATCGACGACTTCCGCCCGCACCTTGTGGTGCTCGACCTCATGCTCCCAGATGTGGGCGGGCTGACGATCGCCCGACGCCTCCGCGACGGCCGGGAGAGAACGCCGGTGATCTTCCTGACCGCGAAGGACGCGACCGAGGACAAGGTTGCGGGGCTCGCTCTTGGCGACGACTATGTGACGAAGCCATTCAGCCTCGCGGAGCTCGTTGCCCGGGTTCGCACCGTCCTGCGACGTACGCAAGGCGAGGAGGACGGCGTCCTCCGCTTCGCCGACGTCGTCCTGAACGAGGAGACACGCGAGGTCTGGCGGGCGGGCGTACACGTCGAGCTGACCCCGACCGAGTTCAACCTTCTCAGGTTCTTCATGCTGAACCCGCGCCGTGTCGTCACGAAGCGCCAGATTCTCGACAACGTCTGGCACTACGACTTCGGCGGCGACCCGAACGTCGTCGAGACCTACGTGAGCTACCTGCGGAAGAAGCTCGACACCCTCGGCCAGCCGCTCATCCAGACGATCCGGCTCGTCGGGTACGCCCTCCGTGAATCGGAGCGGTAATGTCGCTCCGCGCCCGGCTGCTGATCGTCCTCACAGCACTTACGGCGGCGGGGCTGATCGCAGCCGGCATCGCGACCTACGCGGCACTCCGCTCGTTCCTCGTCGACCGGGTTGACACGTCGCTCGCCGCGAGCGAGCGCGTGTTGCAGGAATCGCTCGAACACCGCGGGCCCGGAGAGCATGGAAGCCTCGAGCAGCTCGCGTCGCTGACGCCCGGCGTCTACATCCAGATTCGCGACGACTCCGGGGCAATCCTCGTGAGCGGGGCCCCCATCCGAAACGGGGGGAAGAGCGTGTTCCCGAGCTTCCCGCGAAGACTCCATCTCTCGAACCCGATTCCGCCGTCTACCTCACCGTTGGGGCGGACGAGGGACCCGACTACAGGGTTCGGATCGAAGGGATCTCGGGTGGAGGAACGCTGATTGTCGCGGCACCACTCGACGACGTCGACGCAACCCTTCACCGCCTCGCCCTGATCGAGGCGCTCGTAGCGCTAGCGGTGCTCGGCGCAGTCACCGGACTGGGACTCTGGCTCGTCAGGGTCGGGCTCCGTCCGCTCGGCCGGATCGAGGATACGGCGGCTGCCATCAGCGCAGGAGACCTCAGCCGACGTATCGAGAACGACGACGAGAAGACCGAAGTCGGGCGGCTCGGACATTCGCTGAATGCCATGCTCGGCCAGATCGAGACGGCCTTCGCCGATCGCACCGCGTCGGAGCAGCGGCTCCTTCGCTTCGTAGCCGACGCATCGCACGAGCTACGCACGCCACTCAGCGCCGTCCGTGCATACGCGGAGCTGTTCGAGCGCGGCGCGCGTACGCACCCGGACGATCTCGAGCGCGCGATGGCCGGCATCCAGCGTGAGTCCATCCGGATGGGAGTGCTCGTGGACGATCTGCTGTTGCTGGCCCGGCTCGACCAGGGTCGACCGCTCGAGCATCGACAGGTCGACCTCAGCGCCCTCGCCAAGGACGCCGTCGATGCAGCGCGCGCGGTCGAGCCGGAACGGCAGATCGAACTGCTCGCACCGGACGAGCTCGTCGTCACGGGCGATCCGGATCGGCTGCGCCAGGTTCTCGACAACCTTCTCGCAAACGTGCGGGCACACACCGCCATCACGGCAAAGGCGACCGTCCAGGTCTCTCGAGACGGTGAGAATGCGCGCATCGACGTGATCGACGAGGGCCCCGGCCTCGGACAGGAAGAGGCGGCGCGCGTCTTCGAACGCTTCTACCGCGTCGATGCGGCGCGGTCGCGCGACAGCGGCGGCTCGGGCCTCGGTCTCGCCATCGTGGCGGCGATCGTCGAGGCGCAGGGAGGCAGGACAAGCCTCATGTCGGCACCCGGCGAGGGCTCGACCTTCCGCATCGAGCTTCCCATTGCGAATTCACAGGAACCTCGACCCTTGCGCTCAGCGGACTCCCAGTGAGGCGACGTAGGCCCTACCTGAGCGAACAACAGGCCACGACCCCGTGTCAACCGCGCCTGAGAATCTCCATGTCATTCGACGCGGTCGAACAGGGGCTCCGGTCGTTCGCCGAGGAACTCGACCCACCTGCTCTTCACGCACGGGTAGTGCTTGGCGGCCTCGACCAGATCCATGAACGCGGCGATCGTCCCGTCGAAGCGCTCCTGCAGCTGCGGGTTCTCTATTCGGCCGGTCTCACTGAACGCCGTATGGGCCTGGGCAAGGGAGAACATGTCGGGAAAGACCCTGGCTCCAAGGTGTTCCAGCGGCATGCGGAGCGCCCAGAGCCCCCTGTTGCCGCCGACCATCGACGGCGAGGCGGAGAGCAGGAGCCCATGCCGCTCGTGGAACGGCTGCGGGCTCGACCTCGACACCCAGTCGATCAGGTTCTTCAGCAACCCGGGCATCGAAGCGTTGTACTCGGGCGAGGCGATCACGAACGCGTCGCTCGCAAGCAGACGCCGCCGTAGCTCCATTGCCCCCGGCGGCAGGCCGTCCGACTTCTCGAGATCCCCGTCGAAGGACGGGACGTCGAACTCGTGCATCGACGCGTGGTCGACCTCGCCGCCCTGAGCCGCGACTACTTCGGCGGCGAGGCGTGCGAGGCGGGTGTTGAACGACTCGGAGCGAAGAGACGCCGAGAAGACGAGGAAGCGAACGGGCTCGCGCTCCTCACGTGGTGCACCTGGATCCGCGACGGGCATCAGCGGGCGACGTCGATCACGACTCGGGTCGGGCCCGTCAGTCGGAAGACGCGGAACCCGGCTCGGTGGGCAACGCCTGACACCGTACGAGACGACTCCCTCGAAGTCACCTGCCTGCTTGACCTTCAGCAGGTTGGAGCAGCCCGGTGTGATCACCGGCGGGATCGCGATCGCCGCCCCTCCCGCGGTATGCGCGCGGGCGTTCTGGAATGTGATCGAAAGGCGCGCGGAACCCGGAAGAGGCAGCGGCTTGCCCGACGGATCCTTGAAGATCCGGGCGACGTATCTCACGCTGTAGCCGGGCTTGCCGAACCCGAAACGAAAGACAAGACGGTCGTACGATGGGCCGCAGCCGGTCGTGACACGGACGAGCTGCGCCTGGCTCACCGTTGCCGGCGGCGAGAACTTTGCAGCCGGTCGTGAAGGGAGGCAACCCGAAGGCAACCCCGGCGCTCGCAAGCAGGACGACCCCGCTGAGAACGGCTACGAGCACTACCCGCGAAGTTCGAGTGAAGGCACGGCGTTCGACCATGACCTGCTCCTCTCTGGAGACGAGAGCCTCGAGGCGACACACCTCGATGAATACCGTGAGTATGACGCTCGGCGACAGGCACGAGAACGATCCGCGTCGCGCTACCCCGGGGAATGCGCGACACGGATCGTTTCGGGGAGGGGTTTGAGGAGACGAGCCCCCGCGTACCTGGGCCGCAGAACAAGGTGTGCGGGAGCTCGTTCCTTTTGAACCTAGTCCTCTTTCGCCAAACCGTCTAGAGGCGGACGGCTCTTTCGGGGATTCGATGCCGGCGCAGTCTCAACCCAGCTCTGCCAGGTACCGCCTCGAGCTGGTCGGCGAGATGCGTCGGCTGACTCGAGCGCCAGGAGATGCCCGCCGGGGATCACATCGGGCGTGATACCCAGTCGTTCCTCGGCGATCTGGCGCTGGAACGAAACGGGGAAGAAGCGGTCGTCGTGACCGGCGATGACCCTGATCGGGATGTTCGGCCAGCGCTCGAACGGCGGGGGCTCCTGAAACGGCCGGCTCGACTGGCGAGGCTCGCCGCGTGCAACCAGGGCCGCCGTCACGTCCTCGGGTACGTCGTGAAGGAACTCCTCGAACACATCGAAGTCCTCGCTGATCGCGCGGCCGTCGAGCTCCGCCTGCCGCGCGCGAGCCTCGGCCTGGCCCGTGTTCGCCCACCACTCGCCCGCAGTCTCACCGGGACGGGGAATCATCGCGTTCAGGAACACGAGCAGCCTCACCGGTGTCCGCAGGCAGACGAGCGGAGCCGTGAATCCCGCAAGGGACTGCGCGACGACGACCGGGGCGTCGCGGTGGCCGATCGCGTGGACGACCGCATCGGCGTACTCCTCGAGCCCAGCGCTCTCGTCGCCGGCCGGAAGCTCCACCGCCACCGCGTCGAACCCGCGAGCGGCCAATTCGGCTACGAGCAGATGCCAGTACCAGGCGCTGCCACCCGCACCGGGAATCAGCACGAAGGCAGGGCGTCCGGCTCTGTCATCGACGACGGGCGGTGTCATCCGGAGCGATCCTCGATCAGCGCCGCCAGCTTGCCGAGCTCGCTCTCCCAACCCATCCGTGCGCGCTGCGTCCATTCGTCGTCGTGCATCGCGTCGAAGGTCAGCACCATTCGCACCGCGGCGCCTTCATCGTGCAGCTCGACCGTCGTGGCGACGTCGTACGGCTCGACTCCGGGGATGAAGTCGGTCAAGTGCATGTAGGTCAAACGGCGCGGCGGGTCGACCTCGGTGTACGTGACGCGTGCTTCGGTCGTCAGGGGCATGCCGGCGTTTTCCATGAACGCGATCTGAGCAGGCGCGGTCGCAGTCATCGCGTAGAGCAACTCGCCGCCGGGCTGCAGATCGATCTTGCGCACCTGCACCTGGAAGCCGTCGGGACCCCACCATGACTCGATCCCGTCCTTCGTCGTCCAGAGATCCCAGACGTCCTCGATCGGCGCCTCGTAGCTTCGTTCGATCACAATCCGTCCCTCGGTCATGACTTCCCTTCCTGGTCGTTGCCCGTGCGAGCTTTCTGCCGTCGATCGAGCGCTCGGGCGAAGTGGTCGAGGCGCCCTTCCCACAGGCCCCGGTACCGGGTGACCCAGGCGTCGAGCTCGCTGAACGGCTCGGGCCGAAGCGAGTAGAGACGCTGCTGGCCCTCCGCCCGAACCTCGACGAAGCCCGACTCGCGCAGAATCCGCAGATGCCGCGAGACACCCGACTGATGAATCTCGACCGTCGAGACGATCGAGTTCACCGACCGCTCACCTGACGAGAGCGCTTCCACGATCCGCCGGCGGGTCGGGTCGGCCAGGGTCTCGAACACATCCGCGTGCTTCGCCGTAGAGTGCATCTCTGCGTATATACATATCAATGTATTTTTATGGCGTCAAGCGACACCCGGACGAGGTGACCGGGTCGCTGATCCGAGCAAGGCGTTCTCGCCTAGTCCGCGGGTGTGATGTTCAGATTCATGCGGAAGAGATTCTCGGGGTCGTATTTGGCCTTGAGAGTCGCAAGGCGCTCGTAGTTGACTCCGTAGCCCGCCTTGACGAGCTCCTCCTTCTCTTCACCGAGGCCCGGGAAGTTCAGGTAGACACCCCCGGTCGAGTGCTTCTCCATCGCGGCCCAGAACTCGCGTCCCCAGGCGATCGCCTCGTCATTCTGGGAGGCATCCCTCCAGCTGACCTCTCCGGTCACGAGGAAACTCGCTTCGCGGCCTGCGTAGGCGGTTTCGGTCTCGCCGACTCGGCTCATGGCACCTCCGTGGTGCCAGACGACGATGTCGGTGATCGGCGTCGGCCGGCGCGACGCAAACTCCGCGATCTCGTCGATCGCCGCCTCGGGCAGCTCGGCGAGGGCGCGCGACTTCCAGTAGCGGAACTCCCCTTTCGGGAAGAGGGCATCGAAGCCGCTCTGGAGGCCCAGCCAGGGCCACGGGCCGCTCAGGTCGACGAGAGGCTCGGCAAGCTCGCGGAGCGGCTGGACAACGGGCTCCCCGTCCTCCGGTGATCCGCTGTACGCCGCTGCCACGATCAGCACGGGCTTTCCGTGGTGCTCGGGTGGGAAGGGCTCGTGTGGCGGAACGTTCCAGAAGAGCGCAAGCGAACTCAGCTCCTCCGGCGCAGATGCCATGTAGTCGCGCCATGCCGGAAGGATCGTTCTCCCCTCTTCCTGCGGGTAGAAGACCGCCCCGACCATGACCATCGGACCGACCGGATGCGCAGTGAACTCGAAGGAGGTCACCACGCCGAAGTTGCTCCCGGCGCCACGGACAGCCCAGAAGAGATCCTCGTTCTCGGTGGCGCTTGCCCTGTTGAGCGTTCCATCGGCGGTGACGATGTCGACCGACACGAGGTTGTCGATCGACAACCCGTGCTTCCGCCGCAGATGACCGACCCCGCCGTGCAGGGTCAGACCGCCGATCCCCGTGGTCGAGACGACACCGCCGGGCACCGCCAACCCGAACAGCTGGGTCTCGCGGTCGAGGTCGCCCCACGTCGCGCCACCCTGGGCGCGCGCGATGCCCGTCACCGGGTCGACATGGATGCCGCGCATCTGCGACAGGTCGATCACGATGCCGCCGTCGTTCACGGCATTCCCGGCCACGTTGTGACCGCCTCCCTTGACCGAGAGCAGTAGACCCTGATCGCGGGCGAAGTTCACGGCATCTACGACGTCCGCTGCGCCGGAGCACTGCACGATGAGAGCAGGCCGCCGGTCGATCAGGCCATTCCAGATCGCGCGGGCCTCGTCATACCCAGACTGCCCCGGGAGGAGCACAGGCCCGCGAACCCGCGCGGCGAAGTCTTGGATCGCGTCTGCGAGCGACGCCCCGATTGCCGACTCGGTAGCCATCACGACCTCCTGATTCGGTTGCTCAGAGGATGCCAACGACCTACGCCGAAGACAACGCCGAGGTTGAGGGGCTGGGGCCAGGCCAAGTCGCCGCATAGACCTCGGCTCTGGCCCCTCGCCGTTCGTACCCGCGCTTTCCTCAGGGGCTGAGTTACAGCGCGGCGACGGCCGAGTTTTCCACAGGCTCGAGACGGATGTCAACACCATGGCCTCGAGGCCCGTCCGACGGCGACAGTCCTACGGCGTCTGCGTGACCGTCACACCTGCATTGGCGACGACGACGGCACCGCCGGTGTTGCCTGTGAGCGCCATCGTGGTCAGGTTCAGGCTTCCGATGCCTGGCAGCTGCTGGTCGGCGCGCACGCCGGCCCCGCCGTTGCTCGACGAGCTTCCGCGGCTCACCGGTGCCGTCAGGTCGCCCGTGCTGTTCTCGTCGAAGTCGATCCCCTGGCCGGTGTTGCCATCGGTTGTGGGTCGGTAGGGTGACACCGATCAGGGTGGTGTTCAGGTCGCCGCCACGCTGGAAGTCGTCGTCCTCTTCGAAGTCGAATCGCTCCTCGAGATTCCGGCTCGACTCGTCACAGGCTCGAAGCGACGTTAACCTACCCTGCCGCGTCACCGCGCCCGCAGGAGCATTTGTTGTTGACGTAAGACATGTCGAGCCTAGTTAGGGGGTCGTGAACTGATGTCGCGCCCGATCCACATCGAGGAGTCAGTGACCATCGGACGTCCGCCGGACGTCGTCTGGGCCACGGTCTCCGACTACTCATCGGACTCGGTTTGGCGGCCGGATATCACCGAGATGATCCCGGACCCGCCTGGCCCTCCTGCCCTTGGCACACGCGTCCGCGAGGTGCTCCGGAAAGGCGGCCGTGACTACGTGACCGAGTCGACAGTCACGGAAGTCGGCCCCGGCATGTCATATCGCTTCTCCGGGTCTGGGACTACGGGCAAGGTCGAGGGAGGACGGGCGGTCGTCGCGTCCGCGTCGTCCTCCGGAGCCGTCTTTACCTATCAAGTCACACTCACGCTGACCGGGGCCACGCGGCTTCTCCGGCCCCTGGTCGCCACATCGCTACGAAAAGGGCTGCAGAACGACCTCGAGCGCCTGCGGGAAAAACTCGAGAGCGGCGAGCTCGGCGGATAGTTGCGAAGCGAGGAACCCGAACGGGACGACGGGCACACGATGAGGGTTTGCATCGTCGGGGCCTCTGGGAAGCTCGGGCAGTACATGGTGCAGCACGCGCTGGATCGGGGCTATGAGGTGGTTGGCGTATGCCGCAAGAAAAGCGTCGGGAAGCTCGACGCGTACAAGGGGCGCATCACCGTCGTTCCGGGAGCGACAAACGACGCCGGGGTCATCGAGCGCGCGGTCGCGGGGTGCGACGGGGTGCTCGTCGTGCTGGTTCCGTGGGGAGTCCACGGGTACTCGACTGGGACGGCCCAGGCGGTGCTCGACTACGCACCTCCGGGAGCGCGCCTCGTGTTCTCGTGCGGGTGGCACATCACGCGCGACGGCCTGGACGTGTACTCGTGGAAGCTCAAGGCGATCGTGAAGGTCTTCGGGCCACTCGCGCGTCTCGCTCACTTCGCCGATCTGGATGACCAGGTGGAGGCGTGCCGGCGGGTGTTTGCGAGCGACACGCGGTGGACAGTCGTGCGCGGGAGCGACCTCGAGGAGGGCCCGAGTCAAGGCCTGCCCGTGTGGAGTCGGCACGTAGGAGACCCCATTCTCGAGAGCAACATGACGCGTCGCGTGGACTTTGCCCTGTTCATGGTGGAGGCCCTCGAGAACGACGAGCTCGTACACGAGGCCCCGGCCATCGTCGGCTGCCAGACGCCCTCGGCGCTCGCCCACGTCGCCAAGCAGCGGACTCTCTAGTCAGAGCACCGCTCTGAACCCACCCCGGCTTCGAGCCCGTCCGCGTGACCGCGGATCAGCGCTTTCCGCTGGCCGCCGCTCTGCCCCCACGAAGTCCTTCGAGACACGCAGCAGAGACTCCGAGGTGACCCTCCTTACCGGAAGTCCTGCAAGAACGAGGAGCCGACGCGCGGATTCGAACCGCGGAGCCCATCATTACGAGTGATGGCCAGGGCCGGTACGGGCGTTCATCTGCGGGCACGCCCAAGAAGAAGGCCCTGCACACCAGGAGGTATATTCCTGACCCAGGGTGGCGAGACGCCGGCGCCGGCAGGTTGTCGGAATCGGAGTGAGAGGAGACACTGCATGAGCAGCAAAGGCAAGGCACGCGCGACGGACGCCAGGGAGAATGTGAAGCGGCACGTTGACGCGGCCGGCGTCGCCGACACTGTATGGCTTGAGGCGCGAGGAACTGTAGGCTGATGGTCTACGGAGGACACTGGCATCCGGTATCGCTCCGCCGAGATCAGCGCTCTTGCCCCGCACAGCGTTAGGCCTTTGTCTCTTCGGGTGGCGAACTCCAGCGGGACGAAGCAGGCGCAGCACTTCGTGACGACATGGACAGCACCGCGCGCGCGCCGAACTGCACCTTTTGTACACGCGGTGCACGCCCGCAGGATCAGCGTCGACGGCCGAAGGAGCATCGTGAGCTAGACCGACCCGCAGGGGTTGGACGAGATGACACCCACAGAGCACGAGTAGTACATCGCCTCGCCCACGGACATTGAGCCCTCGAGAAACGCGGAAAGGTTCCGGGAGGTACTCGTCGCGGAGACTGCGAACCCGGAGATGATGGAATCCGACAGGACAGCGGCGATCAAGCTGCTCGATGGAAGTCGGGTCCACGATCGACTGCAAGCGCACGCTCGACGAGCTCTGAGACTGTCGACGAAAGAGGGACCCGCTGCTCGGCGGCGAAGGTCGGGTAGCGGCGCACACGGCTGGCGGTAAATCGCCTCGCCGCACGCCCACTCCTGATGTCCCGCGCCAGGACCGTCCGTGAGAGCTGCGGGTAGGTCGCTCGATGGCCGCGTCAGCGCGCGATCGTGCGAGACGCCGAAGAGTGCGGCGCTGGATCCGCCAGCGGCGGTGCTCGTCGAGGCCGCCGTGGGTTCTTGGCCCTACGCCAGTTGCCCGGCGCTAGACTCAGGTCGTGAAGGCGATGTGGCAAGGCCGCATGGCCTCGCTGGGCACGAAGGCCGCCGACTGCGCCCCCATGGCTCCGGCGTGCTGCAACGTCTGTCGAACCTGCACGACCGCGAACATCATCACACTCGTGACCGCGGGCGCAGTTGCCGTCGGCGCACTCGTCGTGCGTTTCGCTGGACGGTTCGCACACAACTCCTACAACACGAGGAAGGTAGCGCGGAGCGGGGTAAGGATCGGCCGCGGGGCGCTCCCGCCTTCGCGCCCGCGTGCCCGTGCGCTTTTCACGTCGTCAGACTGAGACGCTCGGCCGGCCTAGGCCATCGCAGTAGGCGTCGGCTGCTCGGACGGACTTTCTAGCGCCCCAACGAGCAACAAACATCAGCCTTCTGTCCCGGGCAGTCGGAGTAGAGTCGAGTTGTGCTGAACTGCTCGAAGTGTGGGGCAGGGAACCGGGAGGGGGCTCGCTTCTGCGATGGAGTGTGGCGCCCCGATCGGCGTCGATCCCGTACTGGAGTCGGCGACCGTGCTCCCGGACACGGCTCCGGCCGCGGTCGCGAACGGTCGTTACGAGGTGCTGCGCTTGCTCGGTGAGGGGGGCAAGAAGCGTGTCGTACCTCGCTCGGGACAGCCTGCTCGGGCGCGAGGTCGCACTCGCTTTGATCAAGACCGAGGGCCTCGACGCAGACGGCCGTGCCCGTGTTCTGCGGGAGGCGCAGGCGATGGGGAGGCTAGGGGCGCACCCGCACATCGTCACGGTGTTCGATCTCGGCGAGGAGGGCGGGCCAGCCCTACCTCGTGAGCGAGCTGATGGCCGGTGGCGATCTCGAGAGGTCTGATCGAGAGGCGCGCCGAGCGAACGGCTGCCGGTCGCGCAGGTGCTCGAGCTGGGGAAGGGGATCTGCAAGGGTCTCGCTTTCGCGCATGAGCAAGGGCCTTGTCCACCGCGACGTGAAGCCGGGGAACGTCTGGCTGACCGGAGGACGGCACAGCCGAAGATCGGCGACTTCGGCCTGGCGCTGACCGCTGACAGCGCTCGCGGCTGACGCAGGAGGGCATGATGGTTGGCACCGTCGCCTACATGCCGCCCGAGCAGGCGCTCGGGCGGCGAGGTGACGCCGCGCGCCGACCTCTACTCGCCTGGGTGCGCTGCTCTACGAGATGGCTGACGGGCGGCCGCCGTTTCTGGGCGACGACGCGGTCGCGGTCATCTCCCAGCACATCAACACGCCGCCGGTCGCTCCGTCCTGGCACGCGGCCGGACTGCCCGCGCGCGCTCGAGGCGCTGATCCTGCGCCTGCTCGCCAAGGACCCGCCGAAGCGGCCCGAGTCGCGCGGGCGACGTCCTGCGCGGCGCTCGCCGCGATCGACCACGACTGAGGCGGTCGGAGCCGACCGAGCCCGGAGCCCGACGGAGCGACATGCGCTCGACAGCCTCGCTGGCGGCGTCTTCGTCGGCCGCCGGAAGGAACTCGGAGAGCTGAAGGCGGCGCTCGAAGGAGACCCTCTCCGGCCACGGACGCCTGGTGACGCTGGTCGGCGAGCCCGGCATCGGCAAGACGCGGACTGGCGCTCGAGCTCGCGACCTATGCCCGCCTGCGCGGCGCCCAGGTGCTGTGGGGCCGCTGCTACGAGAGGCGAAGGCGCACCACCGTACTGGCCCTGGGTGCAGGCGATCCGCTCCTACGTCCGCGAGCGCGATCCCGAGCAGCTGCGCTCGGAGCTCGGCGCGGGCGCGGCAGAGGATCGCCCACGTCGTCCCCGACCTCCGCGAGCGTCTGCCGGATCTGCGGACCGACGCCGCGCGCTCGAGGACCCGCAGCAGGCTCGCTTTCGCCTGTTCGACTCGCTCGACTGCCTTTCTCAAGAGCGCGGCCGCGGAGGAGCCGCTGGTGTTCGTCGTCGACGATCTGCACTGGGCAGACGACGGGATCCCTGCTCCTGCTGCGAGTTCCTAGCGCGCGAGCTTGCCGGGGCGCGCCTGCTTCTGATCGGCACCTACCGCGACGTGGAGCTCTCGCGCCAGCACCCGCTCTCGCAGACGCTGGCCGAGCTCACTCGCGAGCGCCTCTTCGAGCGGCTGCTCCTGCGCGGCCTGAACCTGAGGACATGGCGCGCTTCATCGAGGCGCCGTGCGGTATCTCCCCGCCGGCCGCGCTCGTCAGTGCGGTCCACGTCCAGACCGAGGGCAATCCACTCTTCGTGACCGAGGTCGTCCGGCTGCTGGCTCAGGAGGGCGAACTGAGTCCGGAACGGCTCTCCGGGCAGCGAGGGTTGGAGCATCCGCATCCCGGAGGGCGTGCGCGAGGTGATCGGCAGGCGCCTCGAGCGTCTCTCGGAGCACGTTGCAACGAGACGCTTGCGATCGCTTCGGTGATCGGCCGGGAGTTCGGGCTCGACCAGCTGGACGAGGCTCATCGCGGATCTCTCCGAGGACCGCCTCCTGCGAGGTGCTCGAGGAGGGGCTGTCAGCCCGGGTGATCGAGGAGCTACCTCGTGCTGCGGGTCGATACCAGTTCACGCACGCGCTGATCCAGGAAACCCTGGCGGAGGAGCTCTCGCTCACCAGGAGAGTCCGTCTTCATGCGCGCATCGCCGAGGCGCTGGAGGAGCTCTACGGCGAGGATGCCGATCAGCACGCGACCGAGCTCGCCCATCACTTCGCTGAGGCTCAGACCCTTGCTTGGGCCGGACAAGCTTGTCCGCTACTCCCTGAGCGCCGGGCGAGTCGGCGCTCGCCGCGCATGCCCACGAGCAGGCGCTCGCCCACTTCGAGCGCGCATTCGCCCCCGAGAAGACGAAGTGATGGACGACGAGACCGCCGCGCTGCTTTTCGGCCTCGGCCGCGCCCAGGTGTCCGGCCTTCCGCGATACGAGGTGGAGCCGGCAGTAACAAGCCTCCGCCGGGCCTTCGACCACTACGCCGACTCTGCGAAATGTGAGTCGCGCGGTCACGGTGGCGGCCCACCCGATTCCCTTGGTCACTGGGACTCGGACAGACGGAGGTACGCGGAGCTGATCGCGCGCGCCTCTGACCCTCGTCCCTCCGGACTCCCACGAGGCGGGACGGCTGCTCGCGCAACACGGTTGGCTGTCCGGAGTGATCGATGCCGACTACGACGAAGCGCAGCGAGGCCTTTAACGGGCGCTGTCGATCGCACGGCGCAGGGGGACGCGGCCCTTGAGCGGAGGACGCTTGCGAATGCCGCCTTCGTCGACGCTTTCCATCTTCGCTGGCAGGACTGCCTGACGGAAGGTCTGCGAGCGATCGACTTGGCGCAGAGAGTTGGAGACCTCAAGCAGCGAGCTGCAAGCGCGCAGAGCCGGTCGCGTGGGCGTTGACGGCAACGGGCGAGCGCGAGGACGCGCGCTCCCACCTCGCTGTCGCGCTCGTCCACGCGGAGAGGCTGCGCGAGCGCTGGTCGGCTTGCCTCCGCCAGCTACGATCCGAACTCCTCGCTCGCCCTCTACGAAGGGGACTGGTCTCGGCGCGCGCGAAATGGCCGAACTCGGCCTGGTAACACAACCAAGGGATCCCCGCCATCTCGCGCTTCGCGCGGTGTTGGAGTACGCGATCGGCGACTTCGACGCAGGCGCGGGGTACATCGCCCGGCTCCAAGAGGTGGTTAAGAGCGTGCCGCCGCCGGGACCGATCGCGGACCACATCTTCTTCGCCGCGACAATCCCGTCACGTCAGTCGCGTGGCCGACACCGACGCGGGCCTTGACGCCGGCCGGGCGGTCGCAGAAGGCGTCCTCTCGCTACCGCGAGTCGTTCCATCCTGGCCATGATCACAAGACGCGGACTGGCGCTGATCGCCATCCAGCGGAACGAGCATGAGCGCGGCAAAGCGGCTGTATCGCGCGCTTCGAGCCGGAGCGGAACACCGCCAGCATCTTCATCCCCCTGACGATCGACCGTCTGCTCGGGCTGCTCGCCGTCACTTTCGGACACGTCGACACAG
Source organism: uncultured Thermoleophilia bacterium (assembly GCA_963710975.1). Classification (GTDB taxonomy): domain Bacteria; phylum Actinomycetota; class Thermoleophilia; order Gaiellales; family Gaiellaceae; genus JBBQXH01. The sequence continues at coordinate 923,298 of CAVQCG010000005.1, forward strand.
CCCTGGCCCACTTCGAAGACGGGCTCGCGTTCTGCGAACGCGCCGGCTACCGCCCCGAGCACGCCTGGACCGCGAGCGACTACGCCGAAGCCCTCCTCGCGCGTAACACACCCGGAGATCGGGACAAAGCCGTCGCCCTACAGGACGTCGCCCTCGAAACCACGCGAGACCTCGGCATGCGTCCCCTGATCGAGCGCATCCTCGCCCGCCGGGAGATCTTAAAGGCGTGAGTGACACGAAGCCGGTCGTTTCGGTTCTCGCTCTCAAGCGTGGACCCCGAGACTCGGCCTGGCTCGCTCTCTGTGAGTCACTTGCGGTCAAGATGACTTTCGCTCCCACTTCGCCAGCACGATCTGAGCGTCTCCTGCTGGGAAGCCAGGCAGGGACTAGCTAGGAGGCTGACCGCCGCGTGGGCGAAGCGACGGCGAGTTCGAGACAGGCGAGCCGGAGGCTCCTCGCTGTATCTGCTACCCCACCAAGCTCCACGTCAGACATCTTGACGGCAACGGCAGGCGGAGCCTCTCAGCGTGCCTCAACGTTTCTGCGGAGGTTGCGATGGTAGCCGGCCATCTGCCGGGCCAAGAGGAGCTTCGTGACGGGCTGCAGGATCCGCATGACGCCGTGCATCTTGCCCTCGGCTACGAAGTTCACCCGTGTTCCGTTGCCGTCAGGCTCGAAAGACCAGGTTCCGTCGACCGGATAGGGGCCCTCGACGATGTGGACATGGACGCGCCGCGGCCGGTCGAACTCGGTGAACTCGACGATCTGCTCGAACTCCTTGCCGCCCGGAGGCTTTGTGCGCTCGCGAACACGCGTACCCAGGCGTGGCGGTCCGTCGGTCAGTTGCTCCACCGACGTCTTGGACGTCTGCCAGGCGGCGAGGTTCGACGGGTTCGTGAGGTAGTCGAAGACCGCCTCGGGCGGCCGGCCGACGGAGAACGTCTGTTCAAGGCGCATCCTCGGCGTCAGTTGTATGGGATGCGCGGTTCGTGTCGCAAGAGGTGTCAGTCTCACGCTGGCGATGACCCGACCCGGCCCCCTCCCCCGAACTCGAGGTAGAAGCGGCGACCCCTTCCTGATACCCCTCGCGTGCTGTTGCGTGTTACGGCGACGGAGGGCGAAGCCGCGCGCCGCTCGGCTTCCGTTTTCAGGTGTTGAAGCGCGGAGTGCGTTTCCCTCGCTGCAGGGTCTTCTGCATCGAGCCACGCAGGAGGCCGGGGAAGCAGGCCATCCCAGGACTCGTCCGAGTGGACGAGGGTACCTCCGTCCATGGGCTTCCAGCCTGTGGACGTGGATCGCTTTGATACCGAGCGTCTTGCCCGTCCAAGCGGCGCGCTCAGGCGGGTCTGCCTGTTGGACCGTCGAGTTGATGGTGGAAGGCCCCGGCTTCCAGCGGAACCGAGCACCCGGAGTGAAGCCTCCGCCTATCGATGCTGACTTGACGTCCGGGTTCCAACTCGGCCACGCGTTGACCGAAGTCAACAGGTCCCAGACTGTTGCAGCGTCGGCGGCGATCTCGGTCTCGCTGTGGGCTACGACCGGCGCGGTGCTATCGACGTCCATCTGACGGGCACCGTACCAGGAGGCCATAGAGGGTCACGCCCATCATGGAAGATGGCGAGGTGATGCGATCCGTGAACCTTGCCCTCAGGTTTGTCCTTGAGTTGTGCGCGCTCGCAGCCTTCGCCTACTGGGGATCACAAGTCAGTGGATCGCTCGCCATCAACATCATCGTCGCGATCGCAGCACCCGTACTAGCCGCCACGGCTTGGGGAGTCTTTGTGTCTCCACGTGGTCGCCATCGACTTCACGGCGCTCCTTACCTGATCGCTGAACTTATCTTCTTCGGACTCGCTGCGGGCGCCCTGGTCGGGAGCGGCCGGGTGATCCTCGGCTTGGCTCTCGGCCTCGTTGCTCTCGTGAACCTCACCCTCGTTCATCTCCTCGGCGAGAGCGACGACTCTTACCTGAGCCGTGCTCAGGCTCGCGGGCCTGGCGCGCAAGAAGGGGACGTAGGAGCGAAGTAAGGCGGGCGCCGCGGCGGCCCGTCCGTAGGCTCGATCAGGCACCGCCGTGATCGACCCGCCCGTCTGATCCGACGGTGGCACTGGCCAGGATGAGGTTGGGGGCACCCGAGCCTGGGCTGCGAACGCTCCCGCCCGCTACAACCTACCCGGCGATCGGATGCAAAACACGCGCCCGAGCGACTGACGGAAGAAAGTCGTTGATCGTCGCTTCCACCGCAACGGTTGGGCTCCCGGGCGGTCAGTACTCCTTGCTCTCTACTACCTCGACGATCCGCGCTCCTGGGTTCTCGATCCCGATACGACGCCACACGTCGGCCAGCGCGGTGCGAAAGGCCTCCGCCTCACTTGAGCTGTCGAACTCGAGGTCGACCATGATGTATTTCGGATCGTCGATCGGTCGCACAATCCGGTAGCGGCGCACGCCGCCTTGCTCCCGGCCGACGGGATCATCGTCGAACGTCTGCTTCCAGGCGTCGAAGTCGGGGACTGGGTGGTCGATCCGCAGGATGAACATCTGGCTCCTCTACTTCCAGCCGCTTGCCGGTACGTCGCAGGGGACGATACTCGCGGCTGGACTCGCGCGTACAGTCGGCCCGACGTGAACACTCGCCCGCACTGGCAGGAGCGGCCGGTGCCTGCCGGCAAGGTGAAGCCTATGAGCGTTGCGTAGGCGGTTACGACCTCTCAGTGGTCGATGGTGATCACGGCATGATCGGCCGTCCGTGGGGAACAACGGCTTGACGTTCGTTGCGCCGGGAAGGTGAGCGGTCATCAACACAGCCATCTATGGCCCTCAAGACGTTCGACTCGGAACCCTCGCCCGATCATCCCCAGGCGCAGGATCGGGTTGGGGCGCGAGGCCCGCCAGGATGGGCTGGCGCGCCTAGGCTTCCCGTGCCCCGCCACAACCTACCCAACGATCGGATCGCGAAACACCGGTACCCGGTGTGCAGGCGACGGCCCTACGCTGCTGACCTGTCCTTGCGGCTCGGGCCTCTCGGGATCCGTTCCTTAAGGACGATCGGTAGGTCAACATCGCCGGGTGTTGCGTTCAGCCGGAGTGTCCCTTCAGCCGGGAGATCTCCTCGACGGTGTGGGCGTCGACGAGGACTTCGCGGCGTCGCAGAACACCGCCACGGATCAGCAGTGCGTCCGGCACATCAAGGCGTGAGCCGTAGAGGAGCCGGCAGACGGTGCCGAGCCGCCCGGCAGGGGTTTCTACCCGCCAGCCTTCGCAGCGAGCGAGCCAGTAGGGGTCTGGGGCCGCCAGAGCCCGACCAGTGTCCACATGTTTATCCACGGCGTCAAGGAGCCGTCACCTGGACCTTGCGGCCCAACGGTGGGGCGGGCGGGTTTTAAACCCCGGCTTCGATCTCGCGCGTGCTTCCAAGCGGCTCCGTCCAGATGACCGCGGCGTGGGCGTCACGGGCGCTGACGCCGCAGGAAGTCGAGCGTCGCGCGGTTGAAGGACTCGGGGTCCTCGTGCAGCCCGCCGTGCGACAGGTGCTCGAAGACCACCAGCTCGCTCCCGCCGATCCTGCTGTTGATCCGCTCGGCGAAGCGCGGCGAGCAGACGAGGTCGCGCGCTCCGACGGTGATCAGGCTCGGAACGCCGATCTCGCCCAGAACCGGGCTCACGTCGTGCGCCATGGCCGCCTCGGTCTGGGCGAGGAACGCGTCCAGCGGCTGGGCGGGGCGGCTACGCACGAAGTCCGCCAGCGTGTCAGCGAACTCCGGCCGGCTGACGTACATCTCGGGCGTGAAGCACAGCGGGAAGATGGCCTGGATCACGGTGTCCGCGACGCTCGGCAGCGTCGACGCGACCGTCCGCCAGAGCTCGACGATGGTCTTCAGATAGAGATCGCTGGTGTCCCACGCGCTGTGCAACGAGAGCGAGCGGACGCGGCCCGGATGGCGGGCGGCGAGGTGCATGCCCACCGCTGCGCCGAGCGAGACGCCCGCAACGTGGGCCTGCTCGACCCCGATGGCCCCGAGGAAGGCGGCGACCTGGTCGGCATAGACCTCGGTCGAGTACGGCCCGGCGGGTTTATCGCTCTCGCCCGTGCCAGGAAGGTCCACCGCGATGCAGCTGAAGTGCTCGGTGTAGGCCGGCAGCTGGAACGCATAGCAAGCGTGATCGGCCGACAGGTAGGGGATCAGCAGGAGCGGTTCGCCTTCTCCCTGCACGTCGTAGTTGATCGTGAGTCCGTCTACGTCAATCTGCGGCATGGTCGCTCCCTTCTGGCTGATGATGGCCTGCGCACAGTCTCGCCGAAAAGTGGACCCTGGGCCGTTTCCGTGCATCTCACGGCAAAGCGGGATGACCTGCAAGAGCATCCCAAGCGTCCTCGAGGCGTTGTAACCACAACCAGGTCTTGAGGAGGCCACGGCCCTACGTCAGCGCGGGTAAAGTTTAAACCCCCGGCTTCGTTTCGCTCCCGCGGGTGTTTTCGGTGTGAGCTGGGATACGGTGGGCAGCTCGAGAGCTGTGAGGGCTTGCCCTCGTGGCTGCCACCCGCGTCAGCCTGTGTAGTCACCATAGGCCGGACTCTGACTGATGGCGGCTGGAGGGAAGCCGGCTCGCGGCGAGCCCGACGGCACCTGACCGTATTTCGCCGAACCCCTCCTACTCCTTCACCGTCGACATGTGGAGGTAGTAGTTCGCGTGGACCGGCCCAGTGTTCTTGAGCCAGAGATGGATCTCCTGCTCGGTGTCGTCCGAGCCGGGGCCGTTGAAGTTCTGGCGATATTCGACCTGCGTGATCTGGAGCTTGGCCTTCGCACCCGAAAAGGCGAAGATCAAGGGCACCTCGGCGTCGGCGCTGAAGGCCCAGACCTTCTGCCGGCCGGCGTTGTTCCACCACCAGTGAACGGTGTCACCGGGACTGAGCTTTCCTTGGCCGAGATGGTGGAAGCCGATCTGCGGCATCAGTGCTCCCTGCCAGCCTGGTGGGGGACGAGTTCGGCGCCCTGAACCCGCCGGTCTCGGAGCGCCTCGTCCAGGTGCCGAAGTCGCTCGCGCACTTCTACGATCTGGTCGAGCTCGCTCATCTCGACCTCGGTCACCGACTCCCCGCGAGCCGGCTCGATCCCGACCTGTTCCTCCAGCTCGGGCGCAGGGATCGCGTACGACTTGATCGTGCCCTTGGCGTCGTGGACGACGAAGACCTTCACGCCCCCTCCCCTGGCGGCTGAGCCGATCATACGCCGGTCCGCGTCACCTGTAGTCACCATAAAGAGTGACTGGTACCGCAGTGACGGGATGCCGTTTGCTCCTCCGCGTGCTTTCGGTGTGAGCTGGCGTACGGTGGGCGACCGACGCGAGTTCGGAGAGAGGTGCTGCCTTCGGTCGTGCCACCCGCTCAGCTGGAATCACCATAGGCCGAACTGTTGGCTCCGCGGAGTCCAGCTCTCGGGTCAGGAGCGAAGCCGGGGGTGTTAAACCAGCCCGCGCCTGCATAGGGGCATGGCCTCCCCAGTATTCGCGCTGTGGTTGCAAATGATGATCGGATCGGTTCTTTGCTTGATCGTGTCGCCAGAAGGCCGTAGATTCGATTCGCTCGGCCAGGCCGTTCGTCGATCTGGTGATCGGGCTCCGCGATTTCGTCAACGCGAGCTGGATGCTGCGTGAGCTGAGGCGGCGGTCCGAGGCGACGAGCACCTAGACATCGGCGGTGTGTCCGCGATTTCGCGCAGTTCCTCTCAGGGACTTCGCGGATGCGCGGGTGACTTTGAGAGGGAACCATAGGGTCATGTGGCATCCCGTCCGGCTCCTCCCTGCTTTGGCGATCGCCGCAGCGGCGGGCGCGCTCGCTGCTGGCTGCGGCGGAGGGGGCTCAGGCGGCGGGCAGGCAGTGGCGGGGGGCGAGATGACGCAACAGTGCGTCGACGTCCTGCGTAGCTTCAACGACGAGATCGATGCCCACGACACGTATTCGGACGCGGGGTTCGCCTTCATGGATGCAGCGGGAAACCTCTACAACGCCGCAGTCGTGCAGAACGCACCCACATCGAAGGTGGACGCGCTGTATCAGAAGGGACAGCGACAGTACGCGAAGTACCGGAATGCGCAGGGCGCGTATGCGACGGCGCTGCTGGCGACCGACAAGGCGCTGACCGCGTGTGATGACGCCGGTATTCCGCCCGACTGCCAGAAGGCGATCGGAGAGATCCCCACCGTCCGCAAGGCGCTCAAGAAGTCGAACAAGGAGTTCCTGAAGGCGGTGGACGACCTCGAGGCGGCTGCGAAGAGCGCCGTCAACGGGAACCTCGGCGCTGCGGACGCCGCGATCAGCCGGAACGAAGCTCACGTCAAGAAATACAACGCACTTGCAAAGAGCGAGAACGCTGCCCGGAAGAAGTACGGGGCGGCCGTCGCGCGCTGCAGCAAGGCCTATTAGCCTCCCGAGAGCCCGGCGGACGTTGGCCGCGTTGGCGAAGGCGAGTATGGTGGCTCGCCGTGACGGTGCGTCGGCCTGGGCTGGGGTAGCCGTGGGGTAGCCGTTGCGTCCGAGAACGTCCTTTTCTGGCCGCGGCCGTCACTCTCCCTAGAGAAGCGGAGACCCGCGTTTTGCGGGGGTTTCCTTGTCGGTCTGAGGAGCCGGCGCGCGGACTCGAACCGCGGACCCCATCATTACGAGAGATAACCAGAACCGGTACGGGCGACAGCGTCCGAGCAAGCAACACCACAGTTTCCCTGTAAACAGACCCTTTCTTGAGGCGCCGGTTTGAGCTCTGGTGGCCGCCCGGACAATTGCGTTGTACCCGCCACGTACCCGCGAGCGCAACCCAACCAACCCATGAGGAGTACGTCGACTTGGCGAAGCCGAAGGAAGTCACTGTCCCCGAGACGACGAGGAAGGCGCTACGCGAGTACTTGAACAGCGCGGAGGGCGCCGAGTTCACTTTGGAGACGGCGAAGCGTTGCGCCCAGGTGATGAAGAAGTCCTGGTACACGTGCTCGAACTGCAAAGTCCGCAACGAGGTTGAGATCGACGATAGCCGTGGTTCGATCGCCGCCTTGGCGTTCATGCATGAGTACAGCGTCGGGAAGCCGGAGCGGGACGTCGAGACAATGGACGTGACGAAGCGCCTGGGGGACATGACTGAGCGGGAGCGCGAGGCGCTCCGTGCTCAGCTGTACGCGAAGGTCGGCACGGTGTCCGTTGAGACGAAGGAGCTGGTGTGGCGGGCGCGGGCCGGCGACCGGGCCTCGCTTGATGCCTGTTTCGCTCTACTGGTTCCGTAAGGTGATGCCGTCTCAAGTGTCAGAAGATGAGGCGGGACGCGACGCGCGCTCCAACTAAAGGAGTGTCACGGCGTCGAAGAAGATACGAGCCCTGCGCATCGGCATCCCGGGGGACGCCCGCGCGGGGCTCCTTGAATGAATCAGTTGGAAGAGGCGGGAGCCTCGCCCATCGGCATATCGCCCTCGCTTCACTCCACCCTAGGCTGCGCGCGGCGTAGCGGCTAAGCAGCCACGGAATCTAGAGAACCACTGCTTATCCACTGGGCTATGGGGAAGGCCGCCGTGAGTGGCCTGCTCGGCGCAGGGCTCCTCGCTACCGGCGGCGATCCGGGACGACTTCTAGGCGCTGGCTGCCACTCGCCGGAAGTCGACATTGTTGATGCTGACGCCGGGGGCTGCCCAGTTGCTCGGGCTGATCGCCGTGCCTGCTCCTCGGTCTCGAAGACAACGAACGCGAAGCCGCGGCCGCCGACAGGCTCTAGCCAATAGCCCGCGACAAAGCCGGGAGCGGAACCGATCTTGGGCAGGATGTCATCCGTGAGTGCGTTGGCTGCCGCCGACGCCTGGTCCGGGTCGATCGTCAACTTGACGAGTGCTGCGTGCATGAGCTTCTCCGTTTCGTCGAGGTTTGTCTCCCTCGTCGAGGAGTAGGACCTGGCTGCGACCAGAAAGTTCATCGGCTTGGCCCGCCACGCACTGCGTGGCGGGTACGCATATGAACGGTGTCCGCTGACGTCCGTTGGGTTTCGGGCGGCTGCGAGGAGACGGCCAGTAGACGAGGCGAGGCGGGCTGAGGGGGAACCGGTCGCCTGCGCGGATCCGTTACTCAACGCGGGTGTAGGTGAGGTCGAAGTCGGTCGTGTAGTTGGTGCCGTCCTCGGCGATCTCCCAGCGGCCGGTGATCGTGTTGCCGTCGTCGCTGAAGTCGCCGGTGAAGCGCTGCGAGAACGGCTCGCCCTCCCGCCAGAGCTTCCACTCGCCGTCGCCGATGCTCATCTCGTAGACGCGGCAGACGCCGCGCTCGTCGGAGTACAGCTGGAAGTACGTCCCGTTGGCCGCGTCGCAGCCCGATGATCGAGACAGTGTCGGGCGCCTCGGGAAGGTCGACCGTCGCGCGCTGCGACGAGATGCGCCCCCGAGGCGTGCCACTCGAAGGTCGACCCGTCCGCGGCCCGGCCACGGCTCGCCGTCGGGCCAGGTGGCCTCGAGCTCCATTCGCCGACTAGCGGCTCGAGCTTCTGCAACGCGTGCTGTGCGGTGGGCCGGTGCATGGTTCTCCTTCGTCGTTTCGCGGGCGTGTCGACGTGAGTCAGTTGCTGTTGCCCAGTAGCGGGTGATGCGTTGGGCGAACGCTTTTGGCTTTTCGGCGTACATGCGCGCGCCCAGGTGGAAGGCGTCGTCTTGTAGTTGTTGTCTGCGGGCTTTGATCAGCCTGGTGAGGTGCGCTGCTTGTCGGTGAGGGCTGGTGTCTGGTCGAGGGAGGCGTTGAGGATGGCGCGGTCGTGCTCGTCGCCGAGGAGATCGGAGAGTCGCTCAGCCTCGTCTGCGGTCGTTCGCAGGGCTTCCAGCCGTTGCGGAGGAGCACCGGACACCCTCACGACGGGTGGTGGGCGATTGTGGATCAGTAGCAACGCAACGAGCGGCCCGTACATCTTCAAATACGAAGAGACGACCGGGACATTCATCGCGATCGAGATTCCGGTCGGCAGCGTCACTGCGTACGAAATGGTGGCAAGCCACGGGTGGCTCTGGGGAGTACGCCAAGGACAAAGGTAGTGACCACGTAATTGGGGCGCAGATCTACTCGTCCCCGACCTGGTGAGTGTGTGAAGCAGGATGGGGGGGTGTGCGCCCCTGACCCCCTCCCCGCTGGCGCCGCTTGTGCTCCGGTCCCTCCATACGATCCGCTTGAGCGGGCCTGTGAGCGACCTGCTCGATCTGGGGCCATCGACGGTCATCGGCACGTGAATGCCTAGCCGTCCGGCAAGGTATCTTCTGCTGAGGGTGCCGCGGCAACACCCGTGCCGGGCGATCTGGCGGCCTGAACGGCTTTAGCGCAGCCACTGGGCATCGACTGAGATCGTGGGGCGACTCTGATGATTCTCATGCCGCGATCAGTGGAAGAAGTACAGAGCGCGTGCCAATGGATCCCCTCGTCACCGTCATCATCCCGACTCGTAATCGCTGGTCTTTGCTTTGGCGAACTCTCCACGGCGCGCTGAACCAAGAGGATGTCGCGATCGAAGTCATCGTCGTAGATGACGCGTCGACTGATGGCACAGAGTTGAGGCTTGCCGGTATCAAGGACAATCGGCTCCGGGTTCTTCGAAACCCAGAGTGCCTGGGCGTGTCAGCTTCGCGCAACCGGGCGGTCGCCGAGGCTCGCGGCACGTGGCTCGCTTTCCTCGACGACGACGACCTGTGGGCACCGTGGAAGCTCCAAGAACTCATCGACTGCGTTGCCCGGACGGAGGGAGCTCGCTGGGCGTGCAGCGCCGCTCTGGTCGTGACCCAGACAACCGACATCCTCCAGTACTCTCCGGCGCCCGAGCCCGAGACCATGGCGTCCGAGCTCCTCATGCGAAACGCGGTTCCCGGCGGATGCTCCAACGTGATCGCGGAGCTCTCGCTCGTCCGCGAGGTCGGGGGCTTCGACACCGAACTTACTCTGCTCGCCGATTGGGATCTCTGGATCCGCCTGGCGCTGACCGCAGCCGCCGCTGTCAGTCAGGAGGCTCTCATCGCATACGTCCGTCACCCTCAGAGCATGGTCTCGGGAGGGCAGCAGGATGTCGCCCGGGAAGTCGACCTCCTCGTCTCCAAGTACAGGGATCAGGCTGCGGCATACGGCGTGCGACCCGATCTTCGCGCTCTCTACCGCTACTTCGCGCGTGCCCACCGCCGCGCGGGAAGGCGCGTTCCGGCCTCGCACCTTTACGCCCGGATCGCCGTCGGGTCCCGAAGCGTCGGCGATGCCTTCCGCGCTGTCGCGGTACTTTTCGGCGAGCGGGTCCTAACGGCGGGCGCCTGGACGAAAGGCGCAAGGCCCGGGACCTGCCCGTCCGACGATCCCTCGCCGCCCCGCCTGGCTCGACGGCTTCCGTCTGATCGAAGTGGACAGGATTCCGAGCAACGTAGTGGACATCGGCCGGTCGCCGGCGATCCGCTCCGGTGAGTAGCCGCCCGAGATCCAAACGGCGAAGGTCTTCCACGTCTCGCTAGACGCGGCGCTCCGCCAGTTGGACGTCGAGCTTCGATACCGCGAGATGCTGATGACCGTCACCATTGGAGGCGAAGCGGTCGGCGAGATTCTTCTGCCCGCCGCTGAGACGATCTTGGTGGACATGCAGCGCGGGCGCAGTACTTGTTCGACCTCCACGGAAGGCTTCTGGCGCGGTTTCCAGCGCTGGTCTTTGATGGCGTGACCTGTGACCCCGCCACGTCCGCAGGCGCGGCCGGAGCGGGTGCGAACTCGATCTTTCGCCGGAAGGTGTTCGAGGACGTCGGGCTCTTCGCCGAGGATCTCAGGCCGGGTACAGTAGCGCTCGCCGTATCACCGACATGGAACGCACACCCTTGGGAACCCCACCGCGTCAGCGGACCCATGAGACGCCAGCCGCAGCACCGTCGATCCCTGTGAGTCCCGGGCTCGGATCGCGTCCACGTAGCGTTTCTAGTTGACCGTTCGACGAACGACCTGGAGCCTGCTAGGGCCTCCGCGCGCCGCTGCCGCCTAGGTCGGACACAGGAAGATGACGACACCAACTCCTGCTCGGGACAGAGGGAGCGACACCCTCGATCGGGGTCCCCTACCGGCCGGTCACCGCAATCCGGTAGACCCGCCCGGCGTCGCTGTCGAGCACCAGCAGGCTGCCGTCCGGAGCCATAAGGACGTCGACCGGACGGTTCATGCGCACGAAGTCGCTGGTCGTCGCACCATACGTTCCGTCGTCTCGCCGGGTCGGGACGACGCGCAACACGCTGCGACCAGTGTCGCCCCAGAGCGCGACGAAGAGGTTGTTGCGGTAGGCGGCCGGGAAGGCCGTTCCGGAAGAGAACGCGAGCCCGGCCGGTGCTGCATGCGGCTGGATCTCGGCGAGTGCGGGAAGCGTCCCCTCACAGTTGAGGCCCTTGCCTTGGCCCCAGCAGAACGGCCAGCCGTAGTCGCCCCCTTCGCTGACCACGTCGATCTCGTCCTCGATCTCGAGCGTCGCACCGCCAGACCCTTCCGCTCCATTGTCTGCTGCAAAGAGCGTTCCGTCCTCTGGATGGAACGCGAGGTCGTACACGTTCCGCAGCCCCGCGCGAAGGGCGCGCATCCGGTCCCGTTCGGGTGACAGCGCAGAATCGACGCGGCGAGCGGATTCGTCTCAACACACGCGTTACACGTCGACCCGACACCGAAGTAGAGCATGCCGTCAGGGCCGATTGCCATGCCGTTGTTCGCGTGCACCGGGTAGGCAGCGGGGAGGTCACCGATAAGCGTGCGCCGTTCATCGGCGACAAGATCGCCGTCGACATCCCGCATCGCGAGGATCGATCCACGCACCCCGACGTAGACCTCATCCCCGTACGGGAGGATCCCCGTGACCTGATCGAGCCCATCCGCGAAGGTCACCGCCCTGCCGAGCCCCCACTCGCCGGCTCGGAAGGCGTACACGGCCGAGCCGCTCCCGGCCTCCATGACTCCAACCAGCAGTGTGCCGTCCGGGAGAAGCGCCATCGCGGTCGAGAACGGGAGGCCGTCAACGACGATCGTGGCCTTGAACCCGTCCGGCAGCGTAGTGTTGACGGCCGCAAGGTCGTTCAGCGGCTCGCGCGGCCCGGGGGCGCTCCGGGTCGCTGCCGGAGCATCCGGCGGCGCACGAAAGGGGCCCGGCTCGAACTCGGCCACAGCTGACTCACACGACGCTCGATCCCGGACGAACTCGGTCGCTCCCGTGTTCGCGTCGACGAAGAGGATCTTCCCGTAAGGGGCACCCTGGTCGCCGGAGTACACCGGCGGCGCGTAGCTGCGGAGTCCCTGCGCCTTCCCGGTGCTCGCCCAGTCGTCGAGCCTCGAGTACGGCCCGGCCAGGATCTCGGGATAGATGAACCCGTCGGCACATACGAGCTTCGAGCCCTCGAATACCGGATAGGCACGGAGAGATGGATTGTCGAGCGTGACGCGGACGGCTCCGTTGAGGTCCCAAGTGTCGTAGAAGACGGGTACCCGCTGCGCTGTTTCCCCGGGCATGTCGAAGACGTAGATCGTGCTGTCGTTCGGAGGCCGGGGTGCGTGGTCGACGAACGCGAGCACCCTGGCCTGGATGTCGGATGCACGGTCGTAGGCCGCCACGTCGTCCCTGACCTGAACGGTGTACCCGACCGCCACCAGCACGCTGACCGTGAGGGCAACGGCCGAGGGCCACACCCGCCGACGCGGTTCGCGCCGGAACAGGAGAAGACCGGCGAGCATCGCGATCGCATAGAGAGTAAGGACGTAGCCGAACGTTGCCAGGATGTTGAGGCGGTTCTCGAGACCGAACACGCGCTCGGGCTCCCAGTACGGCTCCGGGACATAGATCACGTATCCGGCGCCGATCGAATGACCCCCGCGGCAGCCACGCCGAGCCACCGAACCAGATCGTCCCGTACCGGAGGATCCGGTCGCCCGCGCAGTAGCGCCCCGCCCACGCCCGCGAGCACGGCTGCCGTCAACACCGGGACGATCCAACGGGGCGCATCGATCGGCAGCGCCGAGGTGACGAAGAGCGCTGCGGCCCCGCTGGCGAGCTCGGGCACGTGTCGGAGCTGTTCACCGAACGTGCCAAGAGGCTTGTCGGTGATCGACGCCGAGTACGCGAGCGTCGCACCAAGAGCGACGAGGTCGATGAGCCACAGTCGCAGCGCCAGACGCCACGGGGCCACGAGCGCGTAGACGAACACGAGGACCAGCATCGGGCCCGCCGTCACCTCGTAGAGCAGGAGGCTGGCGACGTAGAAGGCGACCGCCACTCCGTGGAGGGCGATGCCTCGCCGGCCCGGCGTCCTCAGGCCCTTCAACGCAACCACGACTCCGACGAAGAAGAGGATCAACGCAATGTTGTTGATGCTCGCCGCAGCCCAGAGGCGGCCTGTGTCAGACCACGGGAAGAGGAGCGCGAGAGTCCCGATCGCTGCGGCCGCGATCGGGTTGAGCCGCAGCGTCCGCAGCACCCAGTAGAAGGACGTGGACGGAGGACCCCGAGGCTCAGCGCGAGCGCGAGATGGAGCGTCATGAACGTCCCGAACACGGCGTGCGGGAGGTTCAGAAAGAACGCCAGGACAGGACGCCCCTTGAACTCATAGAAGACCTCCACGCTGTTCCAGAAGCCCGGGTCGGAGAGGTGCTTGATCGCATCCGCGTTTGACCAGTCGTCCGAGTAGAAGCCGCCGTCGACGAGCATGGGTCCCGAAGATGGCGACGCCGACCACGGTGAAGAGCACCGTGGCAGCGGCGAGCTCCCATGCCGTGGGTCGGGCGGTGGTCAGGAGCGGGGCCGGATGGGACACGAACGCCGAGGCGCCTGCTCGAGCGGCCGACGTTGAGACCCGATTCCCATGTCAGGAAGCGGCGAGCTTCGCCACGAAGCCCGCGAACGAGTCGAACCCCGACACCTCGATCCGCGGCATCGCGAGCAGGTTGTCGTCGAAACGGGCCCGCCCGTGCCGGGTCGTCACCCCGTACGTGTAGCCGCACGCGCCCACGAGCTTTTGCACGGCAGCGTCCGTGTCGCCGTACGGATAGGCAAATACGTCCGGAGCGACCGTGAGCTCCCGGGTGAGGGTCGACCGTGAACACGCCGCTTCTCGCACGACCTCCTCGGGAGAGAGCGCGGTCAACGGAGCATGGCTCATCGAGTGCGCGCCGAACACGACCCCGTCGTCGCGGAGCCGCCGGATCTCCTCCCAGCCGAGCAGAGGCACCGCCTCGCCGGACGCCCGGTCCCAGGTGTTCGAGCCGCCCACGGCTCCGGGGACGACGAGCACGACGGCCGCAAAGCCGTAGCGGCGCAGCAGCGGCCAGGCGAACACGTCGAAATCGCGGTACCCGCCATCGAACGTGATGAGGATGGCTCGTCCGGGGAGAGCCTCCTGGCGATGTGCGGCCTGCCGCCATTCCTCCAAGCTTGCGCCTTGGTAGCCGGCGTCGCGCAGGTACCGCAGCTGCTCCTCGAACGCCTCCGGGGTGACCCGGTACCGTGCTGTCATCGAGGGGCCTGCCGGAGACACACGGTGGTACATGAGCACCGGAAGGCTGCTCGTCGAAACGGTGGTCGCAGCCGCTGTCTGGGCCGGCATTCCCCCGCTCCATCGGACGGTCTCGGCGACGCGCGGGGGCGGATCCGTCGGTTGCGGCAGCTCGACGATCTCCATATCCGCTCGCCCGTCACGGCCGCCGAACGGGGCGGCGGCAAACAGCTGGATCCGGTATAGCGGCATCCGGAGCTCCTTCACGAGACTAAGGCCTGCGGCTGAGAGCGTCTCCCCGATCGTCCTCCCCCCGAACGGAAGCGACCAGTCGTATCCCGGAGCATCCGGATCGTCGACGACGAGGTTCGCGTGCGCCGTCACGAGGCACCCGCCGGGCTCGAGCGCTCCGGCGAGCTTGTGGGCCAGAGATCGCAGCTGCTGCCGATCGCGCGCGAAGTACAGAACCTCGCTGCATACGATCAGGTCGAACTTCCCCGGCACGGGGTCATTGAAGAGATCGAGCCGTTGGAAGCTTACGTTGGTGAGCCCGGCGCAGCGGTCTATCGCCCTGTCGAGCGCGATCCGCGAGAGGTCGGTTGCCACGAGGTTATTCACCCTCGGCGCGAGCATGAGCGTGAAGTGCCCCTCCGCACACGCCAGCTCGAGCGCCCGCCCGGCACGCTCGGGGATCAATTGAAGGGTCTGCTCGTACTTGGTCTGTTCGTAGCGGCTCGAATACCGCCACGGATCGGAGCTCGTGGCGAACAGCGTCTCAAAATGTTCGCGATTGGCCTGCGAGGCCCGATCCACTCTCGGGAGCGACCCACTCGCCCCTCGCCGGGCAGCCTCGACGCGTGCTCGGCTGAGATCGACGAGCTCGGGCACGCCCAGAACCGCCCCGTCCGAGCCCTCACCTGGCTGAACGCTCTCGCCCGCGAGCACGGCAGCTTCCTCCAGAACGTCAGCGACTGCCGGCGGCAGGGCTGACCGCCGCGACGCGCTCGTTCCGAATACATTCACCCGCCGCCTCCCGAGGATGAGCCCGGGGCTGAGGGCGTCAGCCCACATCCCCGACGTCCGGGCAGTCACCCGCAGCGAGTGGCGGAGGGCACGATCTCGTTCGAAGGGCCGACCGAATACACCCTCGCGAACCGCTGCTCTCGCGAGCTCGAGACCCGTGTCCGCCGTGATCGCCACCCTCACGGCGTGCGCCGAGACGAGCCCGCCACGGGCCGGAATGCTCACCGCGCCGATGGGTGTTCCCCCGACGGACGCGACGATGTGGAGTTCCTCCCCGTCGACGTCGACCTCGGGGATCTCGTCGCTCACTTCGACAGCGACCACTCCGTGGGCGGCGCGGACACGGTTCTCCGGGGGTGCCTCGTACCATCCGGGGTCGTAGAAGCTGTCCACCGGCCATACCGGTCGCCCCCAGAGCTCCTGCAGAAAGATCGCCCAACCGGCCCGGGTGTGCAGGGTGGAGTCGAAGTCCGGGTCCTCGGGCGATAGCCCGGCGAGCCCCAGCGCCTCGAGCCTCGATGACCGCTCCCCGAACAGCTCGCGCAGGTCAGCGTATACCGACCGCTCGAAGAAGCGGCCGAGGATGGGCCACGCGAGCTCGGCCGCGATCGCGTCGGCAACGACGGCTCCCGGTACCGTCTTGCCACACGCGGGCAACTCGATCGCCGCCAGCCGATCCCCTTCGACGGCGACAGCGACGTGGAGTCGGTCGACTCCCTCGGGCACGTCCACGTCGAGGATCGGCCCGGCGACGTCGACCCCGACGACCCGGATCGAGCCGACAGTGACCGGGTCCTCGCCGACGACCCGCTCGGCGATACGGCGCTCGAGAGCCCGCCGTGCCCGGAGGGCAAGCGATGGCGCACCCGACTGGGCCTCGAGCGCCTCGAGGAACTCGTCCATCCGCGGCGAGACCCGGGCGAGGAGCTCGGGCCAGGCCGCCGGCACGGCACAGGACGGGATCGGCGTGGAATCGAACAGCCGCTCGGCGACTTCGTCGGGCGAGAGGCCCGGGTCGCGAGCGTCCTCGACGAATGGCATCAGCCCGACCGCGCTCTCGCCCCGCCCGATCAGCAGCCCGCCCGACCAGGCCGCGAAGAGCAGCTTCCGACCCGGCAGCTCCTCGCGAGGCAGGCCGCCGGCATGGTCAGGATGGGGCCGTTGCACCCTCGGGTCGTCTCCGTAGCCCTGAGCCAGCACCCGCAGCCCGTCGCGGATGACCTGTGCGCCGTCGGTGACGGCCGAGTCCGCGCGCATGCGATAGAGCGCAACCGGCCCCTGCACCGCACCGAAGCGAGCGCCGGTTCGTGCGATCCGCTGCCAGATGGTCCCAGTCCTCACATGTCCGCAGCGAGCAGTCGAACCCCCCGACAGTGACGATCAGGGAGCGCCGAATCATGCACGAGTGGGGCGGAAACGGACAGTACCGCGCAAGCACCGGGTAGAGGTCACCTGACTCCGCGAGCTGCTTCTCGTCCGCCCGAGAGCCATCGGGGGCGATTCGCACCCAGCCGCAATGGACGCAGCCGAGCCCGGGCGTCTCGACGGCCGCCGCCGCTAGGCGCTCGATGTGTTCCGGCTCGAGCCAGTCGTCGGCGTCGAGGAAGAGGAGCCATTCGCGCCGGGCGTGCCGGATGCCCTCATTCCGTGCCGCGCTGACGCCGAGGGGCTGCTGTCGAACGAGCCGGATCCGCGGATGACGGTCGGCGAAGCGAGACGCAATCTCGGCAGTCGGATCGCCCGACCCGTCGTCGACGACGATCGCTTCCCAGGCGGGGTGCGTCTGGACGATCAGCGAGTCCAGCGTCTCGGCGAGCGTCGCCGCCGCGTCGCGTGCGGCGATGACGACCGAGACACCGGGAGGTTCGCCGGTCAACTCCCCCGGAGGCTGTCACCCGCGCTCCTTCAGCGCCCGGAAGCCCGGCTTCCACATCGGAGTCGTCCCATCCGGCAGGTGATCCCCGACGATCGTCCCGAGCTCCCCACTCGGCGGCTCCGGTGAGGCTCCGGCCCGCTCCCCCGAAATCGGTCACGATCTTCAGCCGCCCCAGAACCGCCGCCTCGGCCGGCGTCGGGTCGTAGACGACTCGCAGCGCTGTCCTGGCGATCAACTCGGGATCCGGGGCATGGAGCGGAGCCCCAGGATGGCCTGCGAGGTGCCGTGCGACAAATTCGAAGGCCGTCTCCTGGATCGGCTCGATGAGCTCGTGGAACTGCCGACGCTCCCAGGGGCTGTCCTCGAGCACCGGCCTCACGCGCTCTCCGTCGCGCTCGTAGCCGAGCACGCACCCGTGAGCGGCACTGTGGAACAGCTCGAGCAGCGACGGGCTCGACCGGACCAGCGACGACGATCGTCCGGGGACGTCCTCGTTGACGAGAAAGCCAGATGCGCGGAAGCCGGGCACCGCGCCGAGCGGTTTCTCGAACGTCCCGAGGTAGTAGCCGCCCAGCTCCTTCTCGAGACCGAGGTGAGCGCACAGTGCGAGCAGACAGTTCTGGAGGATCCGTGCCAGCCGATGTCGACGAAGGCGGCTCGCTCCGCTGTCAGAAGCTCCTCCTGGCGAAGATAGTCGACGATCAGCGCGAAGCGCTCGCGGTTGCGGCCTTCGACCGTCGGCCAGATCTCCTCGAGCAGCTCGAGAAACCTCGGAACGGTGGGATCGGGTCAGCGCCATCTCCTCACCGGAGAGCCGATGCCTCTCGAGGGCGTCGCCACAGGCCTCGGACGTGAGAGCGAGACGGCGGAGCGCCTCCTCGACCGAAAGGCGCCCCCAGCTGCGCGAGAACAACCGCCGAGCGGCCTCGGGCGCCGTGTAGACGAGGCTCGGGTAGAGGGAGCCACGCGACACGTGCAGGTAGCGGGACTCGACCTCGAGGCCGGCCGAGCACGCGCGCGAGGTCGAAGAACCGCTTGACGACGAGGCCGTCCCGGGCCGCGAAGAAGACGCGCTCGTAACCCGCCGTGCGAATCTGCTCGACGAGCCACACGGCGAAGCCGAAGAAGAGGAGCGAGGCGTTGCAGCGGCCGACGTTCTCCAGGATCGACGGGCGACCGACCTCTCGCGTCGGCTCCGGCAGCTCGCTCAGCTCCTCGAGCAGCGACGCCATGACACGGCCCCCGCTCGGCCTGTCGCCGAGCCGTGACGCAGCGCCAGCGGTACTTCGCGGTCGGCACGAACAGCGATCTGAGGCCCTTCCCGAGAGCCGGCGTCACGTCGGAGTGGTGGTCGTCACCGACGTGGAGGAGCCTGCCGCGGAGGGCACCCGAGACGGTCGAGCACGACCTCGTAGAGAGAGCCTTGCGCCTTCGTCTTGCCGAAGACCGAGGACACGAAGAGGTCCGGGCTTCTACGTACCCCTCCCGGCGGGCCATCTCGCCGATGAAGGACTCGGCAAGATACGTGTCCGAAACGATGATCACGGGCTTCCCGCTCTCGAGAGCCCTCCGGAAGAGGCGCTTGCCGCTGTCGAGAGCCCTGATCGCGTGACGCTCGCACTCGAGCTCGATCCGCTGCAGCGCTTCCGCCGTGCCCGCTTCGAGGGCTGCCATCCGGATCAGCTCGACGTAGATCTCGTCGAGCGTCACCTCCTCGAGACCACGCCCCCACGCCCGCACCCGAGCCGCTCCTCGGCCCTGATCCGCAGCGTCGGGAAGTCGCGGCCTCCGAGCTCGAGCGATTCTACGGCCTCGTCGTCCACCTGGACGAAGAGATCCTTGGGCGAGAGAGACCTTCTCGGCCGACGAGCGTGTCGAAAAAGTCGAACGAGATCGCATCGACCTCGGGCACCAGATCGGCAAGCGTCCGTTCGACCGTCATCGATTGGCCGCGGACCCCGAGACGTGTCCTCGACGATCCGGTGCGCGGGAGCGATCACTCCGACCGGGGAACCGACTGATCAGCGCCGGCATTCTTCGGCCCCGCCCCTCGCGAGGCGAGCCTCCTGGCAGTGCGCAGGCGCCGTCTCAGGACGGGGGTTCCGCCGGACCGCATCGGAGAACTGGTACTCGAAGAGCCGTCGGCAGAGCCGCCGAGCTCGACCTGGAAATCGGTGAGCCCGAGCTCGAACGGCTGGTCGTGCGGGAGCTTGACGGTGATCCGCGAGTAGCCGCCCTTGCCGACCTTTCCCGGCTCCACGCCCGGTGGCGTGAGCACGACATGCCACCGAGCGAACTCGGGGCCAAGCGGCGCCACGCGCCCCTGCCAGGGGATCTCCCTGCCACCGCCGGGGGAACCGCCCGCCCATCTTGATATGCTGTGCAGCGCTTTCAGGCGCCCCGTGCCCGAGACGCAGATCGTCCGGCCCGCCACGCTCTCGATGGTCGGGATAACGCACTCGAGCGTGAACCACGTTCCACCCCTTGTAGAGCCGTCGTTCTCGAGCAGGAGATACGACTTCCCGAGCGGTAGGCGTACGCCCTCTGTCCAAATCCGCTGCTCGGATCGATACGACACTCCGCTTCCGTCGAACGACACGATGAAACCAGGGCAAATCTCGCGATACGCGTACGAGCCGTCGGCAGGGCGCTTCAGAGGCCCTGGGCCTGGCCAGACGCGGAAATCGCCGTTCCCGATCAGGTTCCGATCACGCTGCGCGCTTCCCGCGCCGACCTGGGACGCGACCCTCTGGAGGGTCTGCTCCACGTTCCAGATGTAGTCGTGGAGCCTCTGGAACTCGCGGCGCTGCTCCCCGAGGAGCTGGTACTGCACCTCCCCGAGCGCGAGGAGCTGGCCAATCGCGGAGTCGCCGCGCCGTTCAGGCCTGCCCGCACCGCGCGATTCACAAGCTCGGCGCGCTTCGCCCGGTGGAGGTCGGCCTGCGCATGGACCGAGTTCCCGTAGGCACCGGCCGTCCCTTGCGTGCGATGGTGGTAGTTCGCGAGCGGCTCGCGGACGACATGGATGTCGAAGCGCGCCAGTAGCCGCAGGTGGAAGTCCCAGTCGCCGAGCGGGCCTGCCGCTTCGCTGAACGGGCCCACGGTCTCGAATGCGGCGCGGCGGAAGAAAAGCGAGATCGGCGGGAAGCGATTCTCGACCGCGAGATCATCAGCGAGATGGATTCGAGCTGCGCGATTGAAGGGGAACCGATCGTGGACGGTCGGCTCTCCGCTGTCGTCGAGCTCCTCCACGACCACCTGAGCGCGTGTCAACGCCGCCCTCCCAACCGCGTCCCATCCGTGCTCGTCGAGGTACGACACCGTCCGGGCGAGGAACGTCGCCTCCCAGCTGTCGTCGTCGTCGTGGATCGCGATGAAGTCGCTGTCCACATCTCGCGATTCCCGCGTTCGAAGCCGTCTGC
This sequence comes from uncultured Thermoleophilia bacterium, assembly GCA_963710975.1. Classification (GTDB taxonomy): domain Bacteria; phylum Actinomycetota; class Thermoleophilia; order Gaiellales; family Gaiellaceae; genus JBBQXH01. The sequence continues at coordinate 944,106 of CAVQCG010000005.1, forward strand.
ATGCCCAGCGAGACGGGATGGTGAAGAACGAGAACACGCCCGGCGACCTCTCGGCGACCTCGTCCAGGACGAGGTCGACCTCCGCGGGCTCGCCTCCGTCGTTCACGACGACGAGGAGCCAGTCCCCGTACGTCTGATTTAGACACGCTCCGAACGGCGCGGCGCAGGAGCAGCGGTCGATCCTTCGTCCGCACGATCACCGCCACGCGGGCAAAGGAGATCCGCGCCGCGCCGCTCCGGAGCCTCGCCGGCGCCGGCGCTCGGCTGTCGGCGGCGACGACGACCGCGGAAGCTCGGTCGTGAGACCTGGGCGAGCTGGACGAGCTTCGCCTGAGGGTGGGGAGCCGCTCGATGAATGGCCTGATGTGGCGCCGCCGGTTGGCGACCTCGTGCAGGCGCTTGCGCTCCCCTCGGAACATGCCACCTGCGTCGATCCGGTACCAGAAGAGCGGCTCGGGAACGCAGACCATCGTCAAGCCTTCGAGCGACGCCCGGCAGAAAAGCTCCCAGTCCTCGTGGGTGATGCCGTAGTCCTCCGTGAAACCGCCGATCTGCTCGAAGGCCTCCCGGCGGTAGAGGGCGTTGGCGTCGCCGAAGCAGTTCGTGAAGATACCCAGCGCGGATCGCCGCGCCGAAGGGCGCGAACCGGACGATCGGGCGCCCAGCCTCGACATCCTCGTCTTCCTCAAACCCGTCGAAGAACGTGGTCACGATGTCCGCCCCGGTCCTGAGCGCGGCAGCCACGAGCGTGCTCAGCTCGTGCGGCATCGCGAGATTGTCGTCGTCCATGAACAGGAGGTAGTCGCCCGTGGCGTGACGGGCCGCGTGGTTGCGGGCCGCGCCGAGATACCGGTTCTCCTGGACGATGACCCGCCACCCGCGCGGCTCGACCTCCTGGCGGATCTCCTCGAGCTCTCGACGAACGTCGGGATCGGGGCTCCCGTCGTCAACGAGATGACTTCGAAGTTCCGGTAGGTCTGCGCCTTCAGCGATTCGAGCGCGCTTCGCAGCAGAGCTGGGCGCTGGAAGTGGGTGACGCAAACGCTCACTCTCGGCCCCTGCTCCGGAGCCCGGAGTGGCTCCTGGGTGCGGGATGGCCGGACGCGGGCAACACGTGGACGGTGCTGCGCCACAGTGCGAGCGGGTCCTCGCCCCGACCGGGCGGCAGGCGCCCGACGCGACGCGCTCCACGATCGCTCGAGCCAGCCGTCCAGGGTTGTCGAGGGTCTCGTTCCCGCGTCCCACGTGTGTGTGGAGGCCTCCGTCAAGACGAAGCACTTCCAGGCCTGATTGCGGCACCAGTCGTGCGCGCAGCCCGTCGCGGCGCCGTGAGTCGCAGAAGACGAGGGCGCCGGACGAGCTGAGGAACGCAATCTCGTCGGCGATCGAGAGGTCGCGTCTGATGGTGATCGGAACGCCCCACCGCGCCGTACGCAGATGGATGTAGGTCACTGCGTCCATCTCCCCATCGGTCTCGGGGATCCGACGAACCAACCTCGACGTCGCGGTCGAGCTCGGAGAGCGCGCGCTCGACCGCGTCGCAGAACAACGGGAGCCCCCCGTCGGCGCCGAGCGGGCCGTAGTAGGCAATGGGCGCGGGCTCGCCGCCGGCAGGCTCGACCGGGTGGCTTCTCGCCGGAGCGGCCACTGAGCCGCCGAGGTCGTGGACCTCCTGCGTCTGCGGGGTAGAAACTTGCCCGTGTACCACCGCCAAGCCCTTCGGTCGTGAACGAGGACGACGTCCGCGCGCTCGAGGGATCCGCGTTCGAGCACGTCGTTCTCAAGTGACCCGACGTTATCGAGCAATCGGTCTTCGACCTCCGTGTGGAACACCGTTCCCCCGACCACGTGGATCGCGAACGTCGTGTCGAGAGAATGGAGACCGAGGTGCTTTGCCAGCGTCGCGTAGTAGGCGACGCCGTACCTGTCGAGGCTGTGTACCTCGGCGAATGTCCTTTTCCTCATCAGCTCGAGGAGGTCGTACGCTGCCTTGTGGCTCCCCGTCGTCACACCCGGGACGGGCGCATCGGGAATGACGTCAACGGCGATACGCTCCAGAACCTCGGGTGGGAACAGGCGGGCGATATCGTCCCGCCGCCCGTATCGGCCTCGACCGACAGGATCGTCGCGCAGATGCCACCCTTCCCGCTCGCCTCGGACGCCTGGGCAAGCCGCGCCGCCGCGTAAAGGAGGAGCTGGACAACGTCTTCGTCCTGCGCCGCCGAAGGCGAGAGCGTGGGCACGATGAACGCGAGGCTGCTCGATGCAGGCCTGCTCATGCGGATCGCCTCTGATCCCATGCCCGCCTCAACTCGACGTCCAATCGTGCGGACGCCCAATACCCGCGCATACTCGGTGCTGACCTCGAGCGGAAGCCTGTCAGTGATATCGTGCGCGGCCCTTACGGGCCGAAGCGCCCCATCCCGGGTCGGAGACGGAACCAGGGCAGACTGAGGGGAAGGACGACTGGGAAACCGGGCCTGGGATGGGCTCCTTCTGAGGCGCGGTCGCAAGACTCAACCCGCGTGAGAACCATCCGTTCCATCAGCTCTCTCATCGTGCCGGGCTTCCCGACGGCTGCTGCGCCGTCCTCTCCAGTAGTCGGTCGAGCACGTCCTCCGGCGGGAGTGCCGCGCGTGCCTCATCGCGTTCGGCCAGGGACCAGACCACCCGCTCCGTGATCGCTCGCCAGTCCCACTGGCCCTGTGGCTCCACGGCGCGGACACGACCCAGTTCGTGGCCTCCGTGCCTGAGGTCGAGCTCGATCGGGCCGGCCCCGGGCGGGACGCGAACCGGGTTCCGCCCGTCGAGCGCAACCGGGAGAACGACGGCACTCTGCCTTTCGAGCGGTGCGACGAAGTCACGGAAGTCCGCCCTCGACATCGCGTCTGCAAGACCGATCGCGTACGCCTCGCGGAAGAGCTTCCCCGCAAGGCGACGCCATCTGCGGCGAAGGCGCATCGCCTCGAACACATCGAGAACAGGGCGCGCGGCCCTAAGGGCACGCCGGTGCGGATCCCTTCGAGCGTACGGCGAGAACGCCAATGGGAGATGCCCCTTGACGTCGGGATGCCTCGTGGCGAGCAACACATCGCCGGCGCCCTCCTTGCGGCAGTTCCTCAGGGCGGTGTCGAGCGAGGTGTCGGGGAAGTGCCGTCCAATCGCGAGCGGCTCGTACACGAGACGGATGCCGCCGCGTAGGAGCCGGATCCCATACTCCCAGTCCTCACGCCGTCCGACGAACGACTCGTCGAAGCCTCCCGAATCCAGGAAGAGAGAGCGCGGGAACGGAGACGTTGCCGCTGACGAAGTCGACGTATGTCCACTGATGGCCCGGTTCCGCCTTTCGTCGGAAGTGGTCCTCCCACCAGGCCCGGACGGAGAGAGCCCAGAAGCTCTGCTCCTCGACGACCGGAGGGTAGTAGCCGAGCACGACTTGCTCCTCACGAGCGTCGCGGTGGGCTTGCGCGTGCTCGGCCAGGAACGCCGGGTCAGGCACGACGTCGTCGTCCAGCCACACGACGACGGGGTGCAGTGCTTGGCGTCCGCAACGGTTCCGACCCGCACCCGCGCCGGCCTGCTGCTGCTCGAAGACCTGACAGTCGTAGGGAAGGTCGAGCGAACGCGCCATCCCGGCGCTGCCGTCGGAACCACCGTCGAGCACGAGCACAACCTCGAACCGGTCGGACGGATAGGTCTGGCGGGCGAGCGCCTCCAGCACCTCGCGGAGCTTCGCGCGTCTGTTGTGAGACGTGATCGCGACCGAGAGCAGCGGATCGTCCGCGCGCACGGCGAGCTGGAGTGGAGCTGGCACCGATGGCGACTCCGGCCGGCTGCGAACGGGCGGGATGCCCCTGCGGCTCCATCGGGATCTGAGCAGCCCGAGCGGACCGACGAATGTGCCAGCGAGCTCGGAGGCGAAGACCTGCAGTGGAATCGCCCGATCGTCGCGACGGAGAAGACGTACGAGGTCGCGGCGGAGATGGTGGAACCACCACCACGCCCAGATCCGTACGGCACTGGGCTCGCGATGCCGGATCAAGCAACGGGACGCAAAGGCGGTCGACGACAGCGTGTAGTCGCGGAGGATCCCGCGGAGTCCCGCAAGATCGCGCCGGTGGCGGTGCCAGACGACCCCGGCCCGGATCGAACACGATCCGGTAGCCAGCCTCGAGGATCAGGAAGTACGCGTATCGGTCGTCGCCCGAACGTGCCGGGGTACCCGGCCCGAGATCCTCAGCGAACAGCCCGATCTCTTCCAGGCCGGTGCGACGGAAGATCGAGTTCGCCCCTGCACCGGCAGGGCCGGCCGCAACGGCGGGCGAGCTCTTCGTCCCGTCGAAGATCCGCTGCTCGAAATGCTTCTCGAACCCCCCGTGTCGCTCGAACAGGTATTGAGCAGACGTCTCCAGCTCGAGCGGCGCGACGTCAGCCGGTGACGGCCATCACCACCGGGTCGGCGAATGCCGACCCGAGATCGTCGAGCCAGCCCGGTCGACAACGCAGTCGTCGTCCGTGAAGGCGATCAGGTCGCCACCCGCTTCGATGATACCTCGGTTTCGCGCACGAGCCTGGCCAGGCAGCTCCTCGCGCAGGTATCGCACGCGGAGGTCGGCGCAAAGCTTCCGCGTCGAGTCGTCCGTCGGGCAGTTGTCAACGACCAGGACCTCATCCGGACGGGTTCGAAGCGCGAGGAGGCTCTCGAGGCAGGGACGCAGCTGATCTGTCCGGTCGCGCGTACACACGATCACCGAGACGGCCGGTGTGCGTCCGGCTTGTCGGATGCCTGTCTCTCCCCGCGCAGCCCACTCGAAGATCTCGGCGAGCCCTAGCCGCCAGAGTCCCTCTCCGAGCTCATGACTGATAGCCGCCCGCTGAAGCTCGGCCGTGACGACGCCGGTGAACGGCAGCCAGATCTCGCCGATCACTGCGCCACGCCTCCTGACCACGAGGAGCGTCTCCCGGTAGCGATCGGGGTCGACCTCGAGGTCTCGCAAAGGGCCGTCGACGGAGACCTCGAAAACCTTCGCGGTCTGGCCGGTCTTCCCCCTGGAGCGTCTCATTGGTGGGCTGCTCGGCCCCGCGCTACCTTGCTGATCGCAGAAGCACGCCGTCAAGGCCGATCGGACGCCAGACGGACGCATCCTCCGACCCGGAGGCGGCGCGGCGGTAGAGAGCGAGCCAGGCCAGAACGAGCTCGTCCCGGCAGGACGAGCCCTTCGCCGAGTGAGTCTCATCAGGCAACTCGACTCACGATCGCCAGCGGGATGCCTGCTTCGCCTACTGCTCCGCTGTCGTCATCGACGCTGCAGGAACAGTGCTCAAGGTCGCGCCGGCGCCTTCCGGGCGTGGGCTCGAACGGGAGATTCTCGTCCGGAACGCGGTCCCGGGCGGCGGTTCTAGTGTGATCGCTCGAACGGAGCTCGTACGCGACGTCGGCAGCCTCGACGAGCACTTCTAGGTGATGGCGGACTGGGATCTCTGGGGCCGACTCGCCCGCACTCTGCTTCCGGCGACCGGATGGACGAGTCGTCCGCGCTGATCGTGAGCCAGGTCGTGAGATCGGGGCCCGCGCGCATGGATCCCCTCCCGCCGCCTCGGCGGGACCGGAGACACCCGATCGAGGTATCACTCGATCCAGGTATCTCCGTCCAGTCGCTTGAGCCGATCCGGACCGGGGCTGAGCCGGTGAAGTGCCGCAGTAGTTCATAAGGGGCGAGGCCTCCACGGCCCTCTCCAAGCGTAGCCCAAAGATCGGTCCTGATCACGCCCCGAAGGTCCGCGCGAGAAACACGACGTTCAACGCGATGATGATCGTCGCGACCACGACCGCCCGGCGGTGATGAGCCGAATTCTTGCGGCGCCCATGAGACTCCGGGTCGCGCGTGAAAGCACCAGAGGCACGAGCGCGAGCGGGATCCCGAAGGAGAGTCGAGAGGTCGCGCTCGAATGCGCGGCGACCTTCGCAACTCCGCGCCGGCAGGTTGGACTGTCGCGTCGGCGGGTGCGCATACCGTGCACGTACGGGCTTGTCTCCGGAGGGGTCCGGTCGTGACCCTGAATGGCACCCTTTAGGTCGCCGGTTGAGCTTATCCGCCAAGAGTCGGGAGCAGAGCGCGGGACCCGCCGCTCAGTCGCGTATATTCGACCGGTGTCCGCTGGAGACGTGCACCAAGCGCGCGACACCTCGTCTCGATGATCTCTGTCGGGACGAACAAGACATGTCGAACCCCGTGCCGGCACCCGCGGTCGTCAGCGAGGAGTCGCCGAAGCTCTCGGTGGTGATCCCCTCGCAAAATCGACGAGAGCTGCTGGGTTGTGTTCTCGCGGGACTCCACGAACAGACAGAGCCAGTGCCGGCCGATTCGAGGCCATCGTGATGCTTGACGGAAACGACCCGACGGGAGTGGAAATGCTGCGATCGCTCGACGTCGCTTTCGGCGTCAACGTGGTTGAAAGGCAGAAGGCGGCATTGCGCAATCAGGAACGTCGGGGCGGGAGCGGCGTCGACTCTGTCGTCCCGGCAGAGCAAGAGACACGGGCACAATCGGTCTTCGAGGATGTCTGTGGAGGAGGGAAAAGGGTTTGAGCTGGTCATCCACACCCAGCGCGGACGAGAGATGATTTCCGCCCGAGCGTTATGGCGTGGGCTGCAACATGGCGTCTCGGCGGGACGCGCCCGGGTCACTGGGGCTTCGATCCGGCGTTCAAAGTCGGGACGCCCACGGGTAGGGGAGGTGATCTTGCATCCGCAACGTGCCGAAGGAGGAGATCGCCTCAGAGTCGTTCGACGCTACTTCACCTAGATCTGGACATGGCACCTCCGGCGGATTGCCCGGCGGCTCCTTGGACGAGAGCAGATGCCCTTGAAGCTCATTGCCACCGAATTGGCCGGAGCGCCGCGTGGACCGCTCGTCCACCGGCGCTCGGGCCGCGAGGCAGAGCGAAGCGGCAACGGGCAGGGCTCGCCGGTGACGACGTCCGCCGTGTTCGGGCGCGTCGTGAGGCCGTCGGATGCGAGGAAGCACCTCCGCCAGCTCGGCCACAACAAGGACGTGACGTTCCATCTCGTCCGGCTCGAGCTCGCCACACGGCATCGCGGGACGTTCCTCGGCTGGATCTGGTCGCTCACCCCGCCCCTCCTCCAGCTCGCCGCTACCTACTTCCTCTTCACGAAGGTCATCCCCCTCAACGTCGAGAACTACCCGGTATTCCTGCTCGTGGGGATGCTCTCGTGGACCTGGTTCTCGCGTTCGTGGAGTCAAGCGACCTCATGCCTCGAGACAAGTCGGAGCCTCGTGCTCCGGCCTGGGTTCACGATCGGGCTCCTCCCGCTGGCGGCTGTCGTCGTCGGACTCGTGGACTATCTGCTCGCCCTGCCAGTCCTCTTCATCGCGCTCGCCTTGACGACCGGCCTGCGCGCTGAGGCGGCCTTGCTCCCGTTGCTCCTGCTAATCCAATTCGTATTCACTTTGGGGCTCGGCCTCCTCTTCGCGCCGCTCCAGGTTTTTCTCCGCGACACACGTCAGTTCGTCGCATTGGCCATCAGCATCGGGTTCTGGCTCACGCCGATCTTCTACCGCGCCCGCCAGGTGCCCGCCCAGTTCCAATGGATCCTCGACGCGAATCCGATGGCGTATCTCATCGAGGCGCAACGAGCCATTCTTCTCGAGGAGATCCGGTCCCGGGCCCCGCCGTGATGACCATGGTTTGGGTTGCCCTTGCCTCGGTAGGAACTGCGATTGCTGGCTATCTGGTCTTCCGTGCGTTGCGACACTCAGTTCCGGAGGAGTTGTGAGCGTCGTCGCGCTCAGCATCGAGGGCGTCTCGAAACAGTTCGCCCGCCGGGGCCCACGTCCGGCAACGCTGAAACAACGGCTGCCCATCCGCGCTCAGCACACGCGGCGCGACAAGTTCTGGGCACTCCAGGACGTCAACCTGGAAGTGCACACCGGGGAGACGGTTGGCGTCATTGGTGCCAACGGATCCGGTAAGTCGACCCTGCTTCGCCTGATAGGCGGTCTCGGTAAACCGAGCCGCGGGCGTATCGTGCGAAACCGCGAGATCGGAGCCATGCTCTCACTCGGAGACACGCTTGACCCCCTCCTGACCGGGCGTGAAAACGCCATCACCGCTGGGATTCTCGCCGGCCACCGCAAGAAGGAGGTCGTCGCGAGACTCGACGAAATCGTCGAGTTCTCCGAGCTCGAGAGTTCATCGATCACCCGCTGCGAACCTACAGCGATGGCATGAAGCTACGACTTGCGTTCGGCGTGGCAATTAGTGCAGAGCCCGAGGTTTTCCTGATTGACGAGGTGCTCTCGGTCGGCGACCTGCGATTCCAGGAGAAGTGCTTCGCACGGCTGGAGGAAATTCAGGCGCGCGGTACGACCATTGTTTTCGCATCGCACGACGAGAAGCAGGTACGCCAGCTCTGCGAACGGGTCATCTGGCTCGCACGGGGACGCATGCAGGCCGAGGGTGCTCCTGACGAGGTATACGACGCTTACAAGCACGCCATGAATGCGAGACGGAGAACGAGCCTCGGCGTTGAGCACCGCCGGGACGGCTCCCCAAGGCGACGTCGGCGCAACCCGCTTCGGTACCCGGGAGGTAGAGATCGTCGACGTCAGGATCATTCCGCAGGCGATCCGAACCGGTGGCGTACAAACCACCACACCGATCCGGATTGAAATCGACCTCGAAACGTCACTTTCGATCGATGAACCGATCGTCGGTGTATCGCTCCACCGGGTTGCGGACCTCACCAAGGTCCTTGACGTCAGCACCGACGGTGACGGAGTACGCGTCGGCCGGTTGCAGGAAGGCGAACCGTGAGCCTTACCCTGGAGCACCTCGACGTCGGTCCCGGCTCCTACAGCTTCGACGTCGGCGTCTACGAGCGTAACTGGGCTTACGTCTATGACTACCACTGGCATGCGTACCCGCTCGAGATTCTCTCACCGGGCGGAGGCAGCTTCGGTCCGGCGCGCCGGTGGAGCGAGAGCTAGACGAGCTCGGCGACCGCTGGCGATCGCCGCGCTTGGGCCGACCCCGTCGCAGAGCGGCAAGTACGTCGACCAGACGGCGGACACCATGCCGAGCCAGCGCTCGCCGCCCGATACGCCGATATTCTGGCCGGAAGCCAAATGGGCACGGACGTTCACGCGCGACCCTTCGCCGCCGCGATGAGTCGCTGGTTGTGGGTCATTGTCATAGCCACAGTTCTGGCTGGAGCTATCGGCTACGTCATGTCATCACGGTCCCGACCGACCTACGAGGCGACGGTGCGGATGCTGGTCGGCCCGTACAGCGCCGACGGCAACACCCAGAAGACAGCCGGGAGCCTGGCGGCGACGTACACGTACTACGTAAACAGCAAGGCGATAATTGACGCGACCGTCGCTCGACCTAGGAGCGGCGATCGACAACCAATACGCGTGGAGTGAGACGCTCGCCCGAGCAAATCAACTCACCCGGATCCTCTCGATCAGAACGAGAGCGACGATCCAGAGTTGGCTGCCAGGATCGCGAACCGGATCGCCGCAAACCTTGCTGCCGACGTCTCAAGACGAAACCCGAGCCCCGAGGCCGGCCTCACGGTCATCGACCCGGCGCAGCCGCCGGCCTCGCCTATCGCGCCGAAACCGCTTCGCACAGCGCTCGTATCGGCGATCGCAGCTTTTCTCGGTGTCCTCGCGCTCGGCGTCCTCGTCGAGACGACCGGAATTGGCCGCGCCCGGCGAAAGCTGGCACCAGACGCGCGGTGATGACCCGGGCGGCAATCGCTGGGAGATCTACACCGTCCTTGAGGACACGGACGACACCGATCACGATCACGCCGACTTGTCGAGCGCCTTATGCTGCTCGGGCGAAACCTTGGCAGGGATCCGCGTGTGGGCCACAGCCTGAGTCGGGCGTCCCGAGCCCAAAGGTGGCCGGGCGACGCCCGCAGAGCGCCCCCGGCCGTGGCACAGGAGGGTAAAGGCACGAGCGTCCTCGGAGAGTTGCGCGGAGGGTGAAAGGGCAACTCCGCACCTTCGGAATCCACCATACTTTCACTTCTCTTAGACACGACGCCAGAATGCTTCCATCCAGTCCACGGCTCAACGCAGGCCGCGACTCGCTACAGGATCCTTTCGAACACGCGCTTCAGGTGCTGCTGCACGGTGTACGGTGAGACGCACAGGCGCTCGGCGATCTGCGTCGTGCAGTTGCCGCAGAGAACGAGACGGGTGACCTCCTGTTCGCGGTTGGTGAGGCCGTAGGCCGCCATCAACAGGGGCGTGATGCGGGCCGGGTGGGCGCGGGCTCCACGATCACTGCTACTCGGCGGCGGTCCCCGCCACCAGGGCAGCGCCGTGGAGGACGATCCAGCGCCCCTCGTTCGAGAGGACGCGCGAGACCGCGACCTCGCCGTGGATGTCCTTCGATCGGCGGTTCGAAGAGCGCGACCGGCGACGGCGAGACCGAAAGGAGGCAGCCGGTTCTGACGTTCCCAGTCGCCGTCCGGAAGCTCGCAGAGCCATCGCTCAGCGCCCGGTGTCAGCGAGTCGACATGCCAATCCTCTCGCAGCACGACGAGTCCCGGGCGCCTGGGTTCTTCCGGCTCTGAGGCGTCGCCGACGAGAAGGACCGCGCCGCACCGATTCGGGGCGACTCAAGGAAACAAGGAACCGCCGGACGAGAACGGTGAACTCCTCGCCCCGCCTAACCGTGACCTGCACGAATGGCGGCTTGCCAGCGGCCGACCAGGCGTGGGCGAGCTCGTCTTCCCTGCACACGACGGAAGACCTTGGGACGACTATCATGGAACTGGCGGCGAAGACGACTAGGGCCGGCGTCCGAACAGGCTGGCGTCGACAAGCTGCGTCCATATGACCTGCGCCACTCCTATGCCTCGCTTTTACTCTGGGAGGGCAAGAGCATTGTTCGGGTTGCCGAGCAGATGGGGAACAGCCCCGCGGTTTGCGCCCAAACCTACGCGCATGTTCTCGAGCAGTTTAGCAAATGACCACCGTTCGGCAGAGGCGGAAATCAGAGCCGCTCGGGATCGCGTTGTACCCGCCACGTACCCGAACCCGGCACGCGTAAGGTGATCATTCGATGGAAGCTGCTCATTTGCAGGATTTTCGTAGAGCCGACGCGCGGACTCGAACCGCGGACCCCATCATTACGAGTGATGTGCTCTACCAGCTGAGCTACGTCGGCGAAGCGCCCTGATTCTAGCCGCGTCGACGCCGAGCGATGATCGGCCCTGGCCCCTACGGGTAGGGGTCGAGCCCCTCCTGCTCCCACATCCGCCGCACGGCTGGGCGCTCGAAGACGCGCCGGAAATGTGCGCCGAGCTGCGGGTGGTCCCACCACTTCGGTTCGACCCGCCTGCCCCAGCGGGTGATCATGAGCAGGTACAGGTCGGCGCTCGTGAACCGATCGCCGAGAAGATACGGGCCGCCGGCGGTGAGCTCACCCTCGAGGAAGTCGCACATTCCCGCGAGATCCGCTTCCGCCTTCGCCTTGACGGCATCCGCGCAGCCGGGATCCGTGGTTGCACGCATCGGGAAGAAGGCGATCATGAACGTCGCCTGCACGGTATTCGTCAGGTACGTCAGCCAGCGGTACCAGAGCGCCCGCTCCGCCGTCCCAACCGCCGGGGCCAGACCGGCATCGGGATAGAGGTCGCACAGGTGCATGACGCAGGCGGCCGACTCGTACATGACCAGGTCGCCGTCGACCATGGCTGGCACCCGCCGGTGCGGATTCAGCCGCTCGAGCTCCGGCGGGTCGATCGTTCCGCCCTCCTTGCGGACACGTATGAGCCGGTAGTCGGCGCCAACCTCCTCGAGGACGGCGTGGACGGCCATCGCGGCGCTTCCGGGCATGTAGTAGAGGTCGATCATCGAGGGGCCCTCCGCTCGTCGAGCTCCTTGCAGTCGTCGATCTTCAACTCGACGACCTTGTCCGATTCGAGCGCAACGACGCACGCGTCCTTCAGCACCTCGTACGCCTTGACGACACCGCGACCCTCCGGAGTCTGAACACGGCCGCCGACCCGGGGCGCTCGATCGCGGAAGCTCCGGTATGTCGGGTGCTCGAAGGCGAGGCAGCAACGGAGGCGCCCGCACAGGCCGGTGATCCGTCCGGAGCTCATCGGCAGATCCTGATCCTTTGCCATACGCAGGGCGATCGGCTCCTCGTGAGACGGGAAACGCGTGCAGCAGAGCTGGGTGCCGCAGAGCCCGTACCCGCCGCAGAGGCGCGCCTGCTCGCGCGGGCCAACGGCTCGAAGCTCGACTCGCCGCTTGAGGCGCTGCGAGAGCTCCTCCTGGATCCGCCTCGTCTCGAGCCGCCCCTCGGCACCGTAGGAGAAGACGAGGCGCGACCCGTCGAAGACCACCTCAGCGGAAATCGCCTTCGCCGGGAGCTCGTGGCTTCGGATCAGCTCGCGGAAGAGCAGCATCGCGCGCTTGGCGTCCCGACGGTTCTCCTTCACCTGCTCCTCGTCAGCGCCACTAGCACGCCGGACGACCCGTTTCAGCCGCCCTTGCAGCTCGGCGTCGGGAATCTCGTGATTCGGCTGGACGACGCGTCCGAACTCCTTCCCCCGGGAGGTCTGGCAGATCACCTTCTCGTCCCAGGCGAGCTCGAGCCCGCCCGGGTCGAACGAGTACACCTTGCCGCCCGGACTGAAGACGACGCCTACAGCCGCTGCCATGGCTCCATGGTTACACGCGGGCTTCCGGCGCTGCTGTTCGGAATCGACCGAGATCTCGTCTGAGCCGCAAGAAGAGCGCCTCGAGCGCGAGACCCGCGCTGACGTTCAACTCGAAGCTGCGACGCGTGTCGAGCACCGCCTCGACGGCGCGCTCGAGCTCGACGTGGCCGAGTCCTGATGCGTCGGTCGCGAGGTCGGCGGCACGGTCGGAGTTGAAGACCGCGGACTCCGCGTCAGCTTCGACGACGAGGAGGTCGCGGTACCAGCCCGCGAGCAGGTCGAGGGCCTCGACGATCTCGTCGCGCTCGGCCCCACGTGCGATGCGCCTAGCACGCTGCTCGAGCTCACGCGGCGTTCCCTCCGCGCCTTCCGAGTCCTCGGCGGCCACCCGGGCGCCCACTTGCTGAGCGACGCCCACGACGCTCCGCGACGCCTCTGACGGATCGAAGCCCGGGTCGCGATAGACCGCCCTCGCGACGCCGATCAGCTCGTCACGATGCTCGGCTGTATCGGGATCGAGCAGACGCTCTACCCGGTCGAGCCGGCCGCCGGCAACCCGGGCCAGCGCGGCCCGCGCCTCGGGCTGGAGCTCGGGTCTTCGTTCGGCAACGTGTGCCTCGAGCGCCCGCGGTGAGAGCCGGCTGAAGGGGACGATCTGGCAGCGCGACCGGATCGTCTCCGGGAGGCGCACCAGCTCGGCGACGAGCAGCACGATCACTGCATAGTCGGGAGGCTCCTCGAGATCCTTCAGGAGCGCATCGGCCGCGTCCTCGTTCATCAGGTCGGCGCCGACGATGAGGTAGATGCGACGAGTTGCCTCGAACGGCCGCATGTGAAGGTCTCGGCGGAGCTCCCTGATCGCGTCGATCCGGATCTGGTCGCCGAGCGGCTCGAGCACGTAGAGGTCGGGGTGCGTCCCGCGAACGACCCGCTCCTCGTCGCCGAGGAGCTCTGCGGCGAACGCAACCGCGACTGCACGCTTGCCGACACCTCTCGGCCCGGAGAACAGGTATGCGTGGGCAGGGCCGTCCGCGAGCGCCGCCCGAAGGAGGCGCTTTGCCTCCTCCTGCTCCGGTAGCTGCTCGAACGCCACCGCTCAGCCTCGACCGATCTCGTCGCGAATCGCATCCGCGAGCATCTCGAGGGGAAGCGAGCCGTCGAGAACGGAGATCCGATCCGGGAACCGCGAGGCGAGCTCCCGGTAGGCCCGATCGACCCGGGAGAGGAAGGCGAGGCCCTCCCGCTCGATTCGGTCCGGACGCCTGCTCGACCTGCGCGCCGCTTCCTCTGCAGGCAGCGACAGAAGAAACGTCCGGTCGGGGAGAAGGCCTCCGATCGCCGGCATGTTCAGTTCGAGGACGGCATCGAGGCCGAGCCCGCGGGCAACGCCCTGGTATGCGAGCGAGGAGTCGACGTACCGGTCGCACACGACGAAGGCCCCACGCGCGAGCGCCGGCCTGACGACCGTCTCGACGAGCTGAGCTCGCGCGGCGGCGAAGAGCGCGGCCTCCGCCCACGGCGCGATCTCGGCATCGCCGAGGAGGATCTCGCGTACCTGCTCGCCGAGTTCGGTTCCGCCCGGCTCGCGGGTCGAGACCACCTCACGCCCCTCGTCGCGAAGCCTTCCTGCAAGGAGCGTTGCCTGCGTCGACTTCCCGGATCCGTCGATGCCCTCGAAGGTCACGAACATTCGGCGGAGACTACGCGAGCCATCGCAGGGCGGTGGCGGACGCAGCCCAGACCATCAGAGCCGGGTACTGAACGTCTCAGGCGTCGATCCGCGCGAACGCCTTTTCGACGAGACGCGGCATGTCGACCCAGATGTTGTTCGAATCGAGGATCACGGCGATGACCGCGTGGCCGTTTCGCCGCACCGCCGTCGCCAGACAGCCGCCCGCGGCGGTCGTCCAGCCGGTCTTGATGCCGTACGTCCCGGCGTACGTGAAGAGCATGTCGTTGTGGTTCACCCATTCCTTGCGATACGTGGGAGGTGGCCACTTGACCGTCTTCCGGCGCGTCGAGACGATTCGTGCGAAGACGTCGTTCTGGAGGGCCGCGCGTCCCAGGATCGCCTGGTCTCGGGCGCTCGAGAGGTTCGTCGTGTCATTCAGCCCGTTCGGGCTCCGGTATGTCGTGTCGGTCATCCCGAGGCCTCGCGCCTTCGCGTTCGCCTTGCGGTAGAAACCGGCGAGCGACCCACCGCCCGCGTCGTAGGCAAGCGCGTAGGCGGAGTCGTTCGCCGACTCGAGGAGCGCCGAGTAGAGCAGCAGCTTCCGCGGGTACCAACGCTTCGCGACGAGGCCCTCCTTGTTGGGCTCGACGAGCGTGGCCTTCTTCGGCACCTGGATCTTGCGCCCGAGCGCTCGGTCCTTGATCACGATGAGCGCCGTCATCATCTTCGTCAGGGAGGCGATGGGCAGCCTCCGACGATCGTGGTGCGCCACCAGCACTTCGCCCGTCTCCGCGTCGATTGCGATGTACGCCTCGGCCGAGAGGGGATGCTTGAACCGCACCTCCCGGGCGTCGACCGCGTATGCGACGCGCGCCGTGGTCGCGCCGGTCTCCTCGGTCTGCCCACCCGATTGCGTCGACGAGGCGCCCGGCTCGGGGTCGACAGCGGCCTGAGCAGCCTCGCCACCCGCGCCACTGCAGGCCGAGGCGGTCAGCGCCAGCGCGGCGAGCAGAGCCGCGAGGAGCGCCCCTGAGATCAGACGACGGCGCGGCACGATTGCGAATTGTGGCACGCGCAGGCGGATGCCGGCGCCATCGCCTTCTCGCCCGGCACTAGCATTGGCTCTCGTGCGCGTGGTTGTCACCGGAGGTGCGGGATTCATCGGCTCTCACGTCGTGGAGATGCTCACCGCACGAGGCGACGAGGTCTCCGTTCTCGACAATCTTTCGAGCGGCCGGCGCGAAAACCTCGTTGGAGGCGTGGAGTTCGTCGAGGCCGATATCCGGGATCCGGAGGCAGTCAACGCGCTCTTCGAGCGGGTCATGCCCGCTGCGTGCGTGCACCTTGCGGCGCAGGCCGACGTTCGGGTCTCGGTCGAGCGCCCGGACTACGACTGCGAGGTCAACGTCGTCGGGACGATCCGCATCCTGGAGGCGGCGCGGCGAGTGGGTGCACGGGTGGTGTTCGCATCGACAGGCGGGGCCATTTACGGCGAATGCGATCGGCCTGCCGAGGAGACGTCGCAGCGCCGACCACTCGCCCCGTACGGCACCTCCAAGCTCGCAGGAGAGGAGTACCTCGCGCACCTACGAACGCCTCTACGGTGCAACGCACACCGCGCTTCGGCTCGGCAACGTGTACGGACCACGGCAGGATCCGCACGGCGAGGCAGGGGTCGTCGCGATCTTCCTCGGGCTGCTCGCGACCGGCGGCAGGCCGACGATCTTCGGGGACGGTCTGCAGACCCGTGACTACGTGTACGTGGGGGACGTCGTCCGGGCAACGCTCGCAGCGCTCGAGCATTCAGGCGGCGTGTTCAACGTGGGGACGGGGAAGGAGACGTCCGTCGTCGACCTGTTCGACGCGTGCCGCCGGGTGTCACGCCGGGACGTCGATCCCGAGTTCGTTCCGGCCCGACCGGGTGAGCTCCAACGGAGCTTCCTCGACCCGAGTCTCGCCGCGCGCCAGCTTGGCTTCGATGCGGCGGTCTCACTCGACGAAGGCATCCTCGCAACCTGGCAGTGGATGTGCGAGAAGGAGGGTCGCGCCTAGCGGCGAACACCGCGCCGTGGATTTTCCGGCGCCTGCTCCTCAGCGGTTTGAGCGCACCACCTCGGTCGAGCGGCCGTGGAAGAAGGCCGCCATCGTCACCGCCGCGATTGCAGCAGTCGAGCTCGTCGTCCTCGTCGTCGTTGCGCTCGCCTTCATTGCGAAGCCGTTCGCAAACGATGCGGCCGAGGCGAAGTCAGCCGCGGTCGGAGAGCAGATCGCGGTTGCGTCCCGTCCGGATACACCGGTACTCGTCCTCAACGGCAACGGCGTCAGCGGCGCGGCCACCAAGGCTGCGAAGATCGTCCGCCGCCTCGACTACCCGGTCGTCCAGATCGGCGACGCGTCGCGGAAGAACTTCTCGCACACGGTCGTGATGTATCGCGAGGGCTCACGGGCTGCCGCGGTACGGCTCGCCCACGATCTCGATCTGTCGCCGAAGCGCGCGGTACCACTCGACGGAATGCGCGACTCGGAGCTCATGGGCGCCGAGCTCGCTCTCGTCATCGGCGGCTGAAGCGCGGCGGCGGAGCGCCCGCGGGACGCCAGGCTCCTCGTGACGCGGACGCACTGACTACGAGGTGGGTTGGAGGGCAGGAAAAATCCCTGCAAATCCCCTCCGTCCGACCCTCGCGCTACCTTCCGCAGTCCGCCTTTCGGCGCGTTGGCAAGAGGTAGTCTTTCGGGGAGGTTGTGACGATGTCGGCCGTGGAACGGACAGAGAGGGCACCCCAGATCGATGAGTCGGCGCTGGTGAACAGCGTCGTCGATCACGAGCGCGGCTGCGGCGTCAGCCGGTACTTCACCATCCCCGGTCGCGATCCGTTCGACGAGATCGAGTGGGAGATTCGCGACGCCTACATCCCCGGAAAGGATGGGCCGGTCTTCGAGCAGAAGGGTGTCGAGTTCCCCAAGTTCTGGTCGCAGACTGCGACGAACATCGTGGCTCAGAAGTACTTCCGCGGCCGCATGGGCTCGCCCGAGCGCGAGTGGAGCGTCAAGCAGATGATCGGTCGCGTCGTCGATACGGCGACCGGTTGGGGCATCGAAGGTGGGTATTTCGCCGGGGAGGACGAAGCCGAGACGTTCCGCGCCGAGTTGAAGGCGATCCTCGTCAATCAGCTCGCGTCGTTCAACTCACCGGTCTGGTTCAACGTCGGCTTCGAGGAGAAGCCGCAGTGCTCGGCCTGCTTCATCCTCTCGATCGACGACTCGATGGAGTCGATCCTCGACTGGATTCGTCGTGAGGGCATCATCTTCCGCGGCGGATCGGGCTCCGGCCTCAATCTGTCTCGCCTCCGCTCCTCGAAAGAGCAGCTCTCGAAGGGCGGCTACGCCTCGGGCCCCGTCAGCTTCATGCGTGGCGCCGATGCGTCCGCCGGCACCATCAAGTCAGGTGGCAAGACGCGGCGCGCAGCCAAGATGGTCGTCCTCGACGTCGACCACCCGGACGTCGAGGAGTTCATCTGGTGCAAGGCGAAGGAGGAGGAGAAGGCGCGGGTTCTCTCCGCCGCCGGGTACGACATGTCGCTCGACTCCCCGCACTGGGCGTCGATTCAGTATCAGAACGCGAACAACTCGGTCCGCGTCACCGACGCGTTCATGCAGTCGGCCGAAGCGGACACGGACTGGAACCTGACTGGTCGAACGGACGGGAGCGTCCTCGTGACCGTCAAGGCACGGGGCCTCCTACGTCAGATGGCCGAAGCCGCGTGGCAGTGTGCCGATCCAGGCATCCAGTACGACACCACGATCAACTCGTGGCATACCTGCCCGAATTCGGGGCGGATCAACGCATCGAATCCGTGCTCCGAGTACATGCACCTCGACGACTCCGCGTGCAACCTGGCATCGCTGAACCTGATGAAGTTCCGCCGGGAGGACGGCGAGCTGGACGTCGAGGCCTTCGGTCACGCGTGTGACACGGTCTTCCTCGCGCAGGAGATTCTCGTCGGCTACTCGAGCTACCCGACGCCAGAGATCGAGCACAACGCGCGCGCCTACCGTCAGCTTGGCCTCGGCTACGCGAACCTCGGCGCGCTCTTGATGGCGCGCGGGCTCCCCTACGACTCCGATGAAGGCCGTGCCTACGCGGCCGCCATCACCGCCCTCATGACCGGCCGCGGATACCGGAAGTCGGCCGAGGTCGCTTCCCGCATGGGCCCGTTCGCCGGCTACCGGCCGAACGCGGCAGCCATGCTCGGCGTCATCGCGAAGCATCGGGCGGCCGTCGGCAACATCGAGAACGCCCACTCCGTCCCCGCCGACCTGCTGTCCGCCGCACGCCAGGCCTGGGACGATTCCCTCGACCTCGGCGAGGTGCACGGCTTCCGCAACGCGCAGGCGACCGTGCTCGCACCGACGGGCACGATCAGCTTCATGATGGATTGCGACACGACGGGCGTCGAGCCGGACTTCTCGCTCGTCAAGTCGAAGAAGCTCGTTGGCGGCGGTGAGATCACGATCGTCAACAAGACCGTGCCGATGGCGCTCGAGAAGCTCGGCTACGCACCGGCCGAGACGGACCAGGTCATCGCGTTCATCGACGAGCGGAACACGATCGTCGGTGCGCCGTACGTGAAGACGGAGCACTATCCGGTGTTCGACTGCGCCATCGGCGAGCGTGCGATCCACTACATGGGGCACGTCAAGATGATGGGCGCGGTTCAGCCCTTCATCTCGGGTGCGATCTCGAAGACCGTCAACCTGCCGGAGCAGACCGACGTCGACGAGGTCTCGCAACTCCTACTCGACGCCTGGAAGCTCGGCGTCAAGGCGATCGCGATCTACCGCGACAACTGCAAGGTCGCCCAGCCGCTCTCCGGAAAGGGCGACGGGAGCGCGGTTGCTCTGCTGGCGAAGCCGCGCCGTCGGCGCCTGCCGGATGACCGCACCGAGGTCGGGCGGAAGTTCCGGGTCGGTGACTACGAGGGCTACATCCACGTCGGGCTGTTCGAAGACGGCACCGCAGGCGATGTGTTCGTCGACATCGCAAAGGAAGGCACGACTCTGGCCGGCCTCATGAACTCGTTCATGATCTCGGTCTCTCTCGGGCTCCAGTACGGCGTCCCGCTCGAGGTCTACGTCTCGAAGTTCAGCCACATGCGGTTCGAGCCGTCGGGTGCGACGAACGACGAGGACATCCGGATCGCGAAGTCGCTCGTCGACTACATCTTCCGGTGGCTCGGCAAGAAGTTCCTCGATACGGAGACCCAGCAGGAGCTCGGCATCATGAGTCCCGAGGTGAAGGCCCGTCTGGCGGAGGCGCACGACATGCTCGAGAACGGCGGCTCGCTGCCGCAGCCAACGATCTCACCTGGGCAGACAGCGCTCTTCAACGCCTGGGAGGATGCAGTCGAATGCTCGAAGTGCGGCGGCCGGATGGTCAGGACTGGCTCGTGCTACACCTGCCGCGACTGCGGTCAGAACACCGGCTGCAGCTAGCAGAACGGACTCAGGACCGAACACGCGAGAGCCGCTCGAGAGGGCGGCTCTCGCGTCTCGGGCGGCGTTCGTCAGCCGACGGAGTCCACCCAGGCGTTGGTCTTCATGAAGATCGGCACGGCTTCCTGGATGGGGACCGTGGGAGTGACCTCGAACTCGAAGAACTGGAGCCACGGAGCGATTCCCTCCACGACGCTCGCGGCCGAGTCGGCCTCGATCACCGCGAGCCCGCCTCCGGTGGCGAGCGCGAAGTGGTGGACGAATGTGAAGGGCGGATCCCAGTTCGTGAAGAGCTCGAGACTCCGCGTTGCGCTCTCGTGGGACGGGTTTCGCTCCTTGTAGATCACACCGAACTGCATCAAGGCTCCTTCCTGTCGAACCGCAGAGAACCGCACGATTCTACTGCTGCGCTTGCAGCCATACAATCGCCGGATCGACCAGGACGCTGAGCTCCGGAACGCATGCTTCCTCGCACTCGATGCGCTTCGGGCGCAGCTGGGCGACGACCTCCCGTACAAGGACGGGCTCGACCGACGCTTCCAGTTCCGAGGCCGTCTCATTCCGTTCCTCAACTATCAGAAAGGGATCTACCGGGCCGCCGCCCAGGGAGGCCCGGCTGCACTCTCGATCATGACCTCTGTGAGGTCACCCTATGACGACGAAGCAACGCCCGGGGGCCTGCTGTATGCGTATCGGGATGGTCCCGTCGACCAGCCGGACAACCGCGCCCTCCTGGCGGCCTGGGAAACTCAGGTACCGCTCGTCTACTTCGTCGGCGTAAGGCCTGGCTGGTACCAACCCATCTACCCCGCCTTCGTGATGGAAGATCACCGTGCCGAGCGCCAGGTGCTCGTTTCGGGAGGGATTGTCGACGAGTTCGGCCCCGAGCGACTCTACGTTCGCCCCGCCGACGAACTCGAACGGCGATATGTCACCCGCGAAGTCAGAAGTCGGCTGCACCAGGCTCGTTTCCGCTGGAGCGTGTTGCCCGCCTATCGCGAGCAGTGCGCGATCTGCCGGCTGAAGGAAGTTCGACTCCTCGACGCAGCACACATCGTCGAGGACAGCGACCCCGCCGGGAGCGCCTCGATCCAGAACGGCCTCAGTCTGTGCACGATCCATCACCGCGCGTTCGACCAGAACCTCGTCGGAGTCGACCCGCGACACACGGTGCACGTCTCCCGACGGTTGCGCGAGGAGGAAGACGGACCGATGCTCGACCTCCTCAAGGGCTTCCACGGCGAACGGATCGTGATCCCCTCGAGCCCGAGCCGCCGTCCCGATCCCGACCGTCTCGAGCATCGCTTCGAGCGATTCCTCGACCGAGCATAGGAGGAGCAGATGGGATACACGGTGATCCGGCCCGAGGATCGGCACTTCGCCAAGCCGAGCTGGCGGCCTGAAGAACAGGTACGCACACTCGTCGAGCTTCCGCTCCATGCGAGCATGCGCCATTCCCGCGCGAACCTCTGGAAGTACCCCCCTGGTGCAGCCGGTCGCCGGCACATCCAGCTCGCCCAGGAGGAGGTGTTCGTCGTGCTCGAAGGGACATTCGCGATGCTCCTCGGCGACCCGCCGGAGCGCCACGAGCTCCCGACCGGAAGCATGGTCGTCGTCGAGCCGGGCACCCCGCTCAAGCTGATGAACGAGACCGGGCGGGAAGGGCTCGTGTTCGTCTACGGTGCCCCTGCCGATCGTCGCGCGGAGATTCTCGAGGAAACGCCATGATTGCCCGAACCTGGCGTGGCTGGACAGCGACGAAGGACGCTGACGCGTACGTCGAGTACCTTCGAGAGACGGGCTTGCGAGAGTACCGCGCAACGACGGGGAACCGTGCCGCGTACATCCTCAGGCGAGTCGAGGATGATCGAACCGAGTTCGTGACGCTCACGTTCTGGAGCTCCCTCGACGCGGTCCGCGGGTTCGCAGGAGACGAGATCGACCGCGCCGTCTTCTATCCGGAGGACGACCGGTTTCTGATCGAACGCGACTACACGTGCACCCACTACGAGCTGTTCGAGTGATCCGCGGCGCGGCGGGCGGCTACCGAACGCGGCTGGCGATCGCACGGGACGTCAGCGCACCGTCGGTCCAGCGGTAGGCAAGCGTGTCGCGGTCGAGGACCCTGAGCGTGACGCGACCGAGACCTTTGCACGTCGCGCTTGCTCCGGACGTGATTCTCTCGGAGAAGACGAAGGTCGTCCCCGGACTGTAGAGGAAGGCCCAGCGACCGGAGCAACCGCCGAGACCCGAGTAGCGGACGCGGCCCTGGAGCGAGGACGAGCCCGGCCTGGAGATCCGGAACGTCACAGTACCCGCCTCATGTCCGAGCTGGTGAAGCGTTCCGCGCCAGGTGCCCACGAGCTCGGATCTCGGAGACGCCTCGGCGACCGGGGCGGCGATCGCAACGCCGAGTAGTACGACCGCGAGGATGATTCCGAGTCTTCCAGCCACTGACCGGTCTTGTCTTCGGCACAATCGAGTCGAGCGACGATCCCCCGTTCAGGAATGGACGGAGAGCTCACCCAGGCGCCGAGCGAGGAACGCGCGCTCCGAGGGCGTTGGCGCGAGCTCGAGAGCCCGAGCGTACGCCTCGGCCGACTCGCGCTCACGACCGAGCCTCCGAAGGAGGTCGGCTCGGGCCGAATGAGCCAGGTGATACGCCTCGAGTTCTCGCGCAAGCGCATCCATGCGCCGCAACCCGGCTTCTGGCCCTTCGGCCATGGCGATCGCGACTGCCCGGTTCAGCTCGACCACGGAGGAGGGAACCAGCTCGGCAAGGCGATCGAAGAGCACGACGATCAACCGCCAATCGGTGTCCTCCACGCTCGGGCCCTGGGCGTGCACCGAGGCGATCGCCGCCTGGAGCTGGTAGGGGCCGATGCTCTGTAGCGCGATCCCGCGCTCGAGGAACGCCTGACCCTCCCGAATCTGGTCGTGGTTCCAACGCGATCGATCCTGATCCTCGAGAAGAACGATGTCACCGTGTGAATCGACTCGGGCCTCGCGCCGGGAATCCTGCAGCAACATCAGTGCGAGCAGGCCGAAGACCTCGGCCTCGTCGGGCATGAGTATCGCGAGCACACGCCCGAGCCGGATCGCCTCACCACAGAGCTCCTGGCGGCGTTCAGGGTTCGAGTACCCCTCGTTGAAGATGAGGTAGACGATCGCGAGAACCGCCGAGAGCCGCTCGGGAAGTGCGTGGTCGGGCGGGACCCGGATGGGAATCCCCGCATCACGGATCTTTCGCTTTGCCCGGACCAGCCGCTGGGCCATCGTCGGCTCCGGCGTGAGGAACGCGCGGGCGATCTCGGGCGTCGTGAGGCCTCCGACCAGCCGGAGAGTGAGAGCGACCCTTGCCTCCTCGGAGAGCGCCGGATGGCAGCACGTGAAGATGAGGCTGAGTCGCTCGTCGGGTACGGCCGTCACGTCACCCTCCTCGTCCGGGGGTGGCCGGAGCTCCTCGAGCCGCCCGAGCAACTCCGTCTTTCGTGCGAGAACCCGCTCGCGGCGGATGCGATCGACCGCCCGGTTGCGTGCGGTGGTGATGATCCAGGCACCGGGGTTGTCGGGCTCGCCGTCTCTCGGCCACCGCTCGACAGCGACGGTGAAGGCGTCCTGCACCGCGTCCTCGGCGAGATCGAGATCCCCGAGGACGCGGGCAAGAATCGCGATCGCGCGTCCCCATTCCGCGCGAAAGACCTCCTCGACGTTCAGCGGGCCGGCTCCGGCATCAGCATCAACGGCCTGACCTCGATCGAGCCTGTGCGCGCGCCCGGGCACTTGGCCGCCCATTCGAGCGCCTCATCGAGACTCTCGACGTCGATCACGTAGTAGCCTCCGAGGAGCTCCTTCGTCTCCGCAAACGGCCCGTCGGTCGTCAACACTCGGCCGTCGCGGTCACGCACGGTCGTCGCGGTTGCGGGCGCTTGGAGCGCATTGCCGCCGACCATGGCCCCCGCTTCCGCCAGCTCCTGGGAGTAGGCAACGTACTCGGCCATGAGCTCTCCCGTCCCGTACTGTTCGAGCGTTTCGGGCGGGTCGTTGATGAGCAGGATGTACTGCACGTTCGCTCCTTTCGTCGGTTGCACGAGTACGACGAACGGGCACTCGTCAAATCGACACTCCGATGAATCTCGAGTTACGCCTTCGAGTCTGCCTGACGCCGGACGACCGACAGCCCCCACGCCGCTCCGCTTGCGAAGAGTGCGTCGGGGTCGACCTCACCGAGCCAACCTATGAAGTGGCGTTCAGGGTCATCGGCAGTGCTCCCGTAGACAGCAGAGCGCTCGACGACCGCCTCGACGCCGGCGTCACGCTCGGCGCGCTCGAGTTCCGCGAAGCGCTCCTCGGCCGCGGGGCCTTCCGCATACCCCTTGCCCATGAGGAGAGGCTAGCGGTAGTGTCGTGACTATGGAGAAACCCGCAGTTCTGATGATCGACGTCCAGCGCGAGTACTTCACGCGCGAGAGCCCCCTCTGGATCCCGGACGGAGAGCCCGTGATGGGGCGCCTCAGTGAGCTCCTCGGTGACCTACGCCGCACGGGTGGCGACGTGATCCACGTCCAGCATCACGAAGACGCCACATCCGAGGTCTTCGCGACCGGTACGTCGCACGTCGAGACGATGGAGGAAGTCGCCGCCACGGGCGACGAGCCTCTGATCGTGAAGCATCTGCCCGGTGCGTTCGACGGGACGAACCTCGACGAGCTGCTTCGCGAGCGAGGGACCCGGACTGTCGTCATCGGTGGGTTCATGACGCACATGTGCTGCGACACGACGGCCCGAGAGGCACAGGCACGCGGCTTCGACGTCGTGTTCCTGACAGATGGGACCGCGACCCGCGATCTCGAGGGACCGAGCGGCAAGACGATCCCGCACGCCTTGATTCACGAGGCAACGCTTGCGGCTCAGGCCGACGGCTTCTCGACGCTCATGGACGTTGCGTCAGTCCGAGCGGCGCTCGGCAGCTAACCCGCCGCGTCGGCCTCGGAGGCGCGCCGGCTGAGCTCGTCCTCGACCGCGGCCGGATCGAGACCTCGCGCCGCGAGAACGACGTAGCTGGCAAACCAGAGGTCGGCGAGCTCCGAGATGACGCGCTCGTCGCTCTCGCCGACGACCGCGAGCGCGGCCTCGACACCCTCCTCGCCGAGCTTCTGTGCACATGCTCCGGGGCCTCGAGCGAGGAGGCCGGCGACATATGAGCCCTCCGGGCGCTCACTCGCACGCGCGGCGACGCGCCGCCAGAGCCAGGGGGCGAAGCACGACAGCGATCCCGTGTGGCACGCCGGTCCGGCTGGACGGACACGCAGAAGGATCGCGTCGCCGTCGCAGTCGTCGCGAAGCTCCTCGACGGCGAGGGTGTTCCCGGACGTCTCACCCTTGTGCCAGAGTTGACGGCGCGAGCGGCTCCAGAAATGCGCCTCGCCCGTTTCCTTCGTTCGGCGAAGCGCCTCGTCATCCATCCACGCGAGCATGAGGACGCGATTCGTCTCCGCATCCTGGACGATTGCGGCTCGGAGATCAGGCTGCATTGCGAAGAGGAACGCCCAGCGTCCCCAGGTCAGTTCGGAGCACGGCCAGGTTCGTAGGATCCTCATGCAGGATCGACGCGAGGAGAGCGGCCTGCGCGATCCTCAGAGCATCAGCGACGTGGGCGGCGCAGCCCGCTCCTCCGGATGCGATGACCGGAACCGGGACAGCCTCTGCGACGGCCGCTGTGAGTCCGAGGTCGTAGCCGTCGCGCGTTCCGTCCGCGTCGATGGAGGTGAGAAGAACCTCCCCTGCCCCGAGAGACACTGCTCTCCGGGCCCAGTCGACAGCCGTTCGACCGGTCGCGCGCGTTCCGGCATGGGAGTAGACCTCTCCACCGGCAGCGTCGATCGCGATGACAACGGCCTGCGAGCCGAGACGGTCGGCGAGCTCCCCGATCAGCGCTGGACACTCGAGAGCTGCCGAGTTGACGGAGACCTTGTCGGCGCCGGCCTCGAGCAACGCCGCAGCGTCATCGACCGTGCGAACGCCGCCGCCGACCGTGAACGGAATCGAAAGCCGATCTGCAACGTGACGGATCAGCCCGACGAACGACGCGCGCCCCTCGATTGTCGCTTTCACGTCGAGGAGTACGAGCTCATCCGCACCGGCGTCGGAGTACGCAGCCCCGAGGTCGACAGGGTCGCCGACGTCGCGGAGGCCTTCGAAGCGCACCCCTTTCACAACCCGCCCGCCGGCGACGTCCAGGCAGGGGATCAGGCGCGGGAGAGGCATCGCTCGAGGTAGCGAGCGCCGGCTGGGCCGCTCTTCTCAGGGTGGAACTGCACGCCGAGGAAGCTCCCGAGAGCTGCCTCGGCAACAACGCCTTCGGACATCGCGGTGGCAGCCGCCGTCTCCGCAGAGTAGGAGTGTGCGAAGTAGTACTCTGCGCCGCCCGGCTCGACGGGAGCCCAGCCCATCCGCGGGATGCGACCCTCTCGAAGCCGCACCGCACGGCCCGGCAGGATGCCGAGCCCCTCGATTCCGCCGTCCTCCTCGGATTCCTCGAGCGCGAGCTGCAACCCGAGGCAGATTCCGAGCACCGGCCGGTCCAGTCGCACACGCTCCCGAAGGGCCTCGTCGATGCCGTTCTCCCGCAGCGTCGCCATCGCGCTTCGCGCCGACCCGACGCCCGGAAGCACCGCCAGATCAGCACGGAGCACCTGTTCCGGGTCGGTACTGACGCGAGCCTCGCCGTTCACTCGCTCGATTGCGCGCCGGACCGAACGAACGTTCCCCGCGCCGTAGTCGCAGATCGTCACGACCGTCACGCTTGCGACTCACTTCTCACACGATGCGTGCCAGACACGCGACCCTGGTCGCGATACGCTTGAACCGGGAGGAGGCAAGGGGTGGCCCCGGCGTCTGGCAGGCGCTCGAGGATCACAGGAGCCCCTTCGTCGAGGGAAGGCCAACGCCCTCCTGTCGCACAGCTGCGCGGAGCGCGCGGCCGACCGCTTTGAAGGCCGCCTCCGCGACGTGGTGCTCGTCGCGACCTGTGGCTTCGACGTGCAGACCGAGTCTCCCCGCCTGGGAAAGGGTCTGAAGCATGTGGCGGGCGAGGCCCGGGTCACGCTCGAGCGAGCACTCGCACCACGGTCGCCCACCCAGATCCACCGAGGCTCGGGCAAGCGCGTCATCCATTGGAACGACGGCATCGCCGTACCGAGCGATCCCGCGGCGATCGCCGAGGCTGCGGTCGAGCGCCTCGCCCAGGGCGAGCGCCTCGTCCTCGGCCGCGTGATGCGCGCCGGTCTCGACGTCACCTGCCCCCTCGAGCACGAGGTCGAAGCCGGCATGGAACGCGAGCTGCTCCAGGAAGTGGTCGTAGATTCCGGAACCGGTGTCGACGCGAACCCGGCTCGCCCCGTCGAGACCCAGCCTGATTGCGATTCTCGTCTCGGCCGTCGCCCGCAACGAGCGGACGCGTCGTGCGGACCCGGCCGGGACCGGCGACGATCGATCGAGCGCGCGCGCCAGTGAGTCGATGAGGAGATCGTCGTCCTCGCGATCGCGTACCGAGATACGGATCCCTTCTGGGAAGAGCCGGACAATGAGTCCGTCGGCTCGAAGCTGATCTCCGATCGTCTCCGGATCGGGAAGCGGTACGAAGAGAAAGTTCGCGTGGGAAGGCCACGGATCGAAGCCGAGTGCCTCGAGCGCCTCGGCCAGCCGCTCGCGCTCCGTTATGACCGGCGTAGTGTCGGGCGGCGCCGCGAGCGCGGCGACCGCGAGCGCAGCCGAGAGCGTCGAAACGGCGAGCGGGGCCTGACGTTGGTTCAGCTCGCGTGCCGTCTCTGCATCCGCCAGGGCGTATCCGACTCGCGCCCCCGCCAGCCCGAACGCTTTGGAGAACGTCCTGATGACGATGACGCCGTCGTCGATCCGATCGGCTGCGGTCACGCCCGCGTACTCGAAGTACGCTTCGTCGACCACGAGCGGGCGAGCCAGCGGAAGCTCGTCGAGCGCCCCACTCGGGTTGTTCGGTCGGCAGACGAACGTCACGTCCGGATCGCGATCGGAGACCTCCGCGCCGGCGAGCCCAACAGCGATTCGATAGAGGGGATAGGTCGGATCGTCGGCGATCGCCGCGCGATCTCCATGGCCCAGAAGCGCGCGAGCACAGAGAAGAATCAGGTCGTCCGCACCAGCCCCTAGGACGACGTTGTCGGGATGCACTCCGGCGTACTCCGCGATCGCATCCAGGAGTCTTGGATAGCCACCGTGGGGATAGGCATTGATCTCTGCAAGGGCGCCGGCGATTGCCCCGGGCCGCGACGACGGAAGCGGGAGCGGTGACGTGTTCCCGTCGAACCTGATGATCTGGCTCGGATCGAGACCGCTCGATCGGGCGAGCGCCTCACTGGATGGTGCCCAGCGGTATGCGGCGAACCCAGCCGGCAGCGGTCTCATCCTCACCGAGCTGCTCACCCGAGCATCCGCTCGACGGGGACGAGCAGGATCGACGAGGCACCGGCAGCTTCGAGCTCGGGCAGCAGGCTCCAGACGTCTGCCGCGGGCACGAGCGCGTGGACGGCAACCATCCCGGCCTCGGACAGCGGCAGAATGCTCGGCGCCCGGCCGCCCGGGACCAGCCGGCAGATCGTCTCGAGTGCCTCCTCCGGCGCGTTCATCATCAGGTACCTGGCTTCGCGAGCATCGACGACGCTCTTCAGAACGGTGGCGAGCTGGATGGCTGCGTCGTCAGGCTCGGCGGCGCCAATGAGCACCGCCTCGGACGAGAACAGAACGTCGAGAGCGCGCAGCCCGTTTGTCCGCAGCGTGTTCCCGCTCGAGACAAGATCGATGATCGCGTCGGCAAGCCCGAGCCTCGGAGCCACCTCGACGGATCCTGTGACGTCGACCAGGTCGGCGCTAATACCGCGTTCGGCCAGAACCTGACTCGCGAGATGGGGGAACACAGTCGCGACTCGCAGTCCTTCGAGGTCGATCAGCGCCTCGGCCGGCGACTCTTGCGGAACTGCCGCCTGGAGGGTGCAACGCCCGAAGGCAAGACGAAGAAGCTCGCTGACGCACGCACCGCGCTCGCGTACCAGATCCGCGCCGGTGACACCGCAGTCGACGACACCGTCCTGGACGTACTCGGGAATGTCAGCTGCCCGTACGAGCAGCACATCGACGGGGGCGTTTCGACATGGGAACGCGAGTGCCCTCTCTCCCGGAACCTCCGGCCCGAGACCCGCATCGGCAAGCAGCGTGACCGCGGGCTCGCGGAGTCTGCCCTTCGCGGGGATGGCAATCGTCAGGCGTTCGCCATCCGTGCCTTCTCGCGTTCGATCGCGAGACGGTAGCCCCCTTCGCCGTGGCGGAGCCAGTGTGCGACCCGTGTGACCGTCGTGGTCGAGGCTCCCGTACGGCGGCTCACCTCGTGATACGGAAGTCCCGTCTCGACCAGTTGCGCCACCTCCCAGCGGTGCGCCATCGCCTCCAACTCCGCGAGCGTGCAGAGATCCCGGAGGAAGCGCTCCGCCTCGTCCATCGTCTCCAGGCGAAGGATGACCTCGCACAGCTCTCGGATCTCTGGGCTCGCCCACGGGTGTGACTGCTCCTCGGCCATGACGTGTTAGCATGTTAACATGACATCCAAGGGCGTGCAAGCAAGGAGCGGCGCTCGCCCCTTCCAGGTCATCCCTGCCATCGACCTCCTTGGGGACGAGGCGGTCCGGCTCGAACAGGGCGATTTCTCCAGGATTTCCGTCCGGGCGGGGGATCCAGTTGAGCTGGCGACCCGACTGGGACAGGCGAGTCCGCCCCTCCTCCACGTGGTCGACCTCGAAGGAGCGCGCACGGGAAAGATCCGTCCAGACGTCATTGGACGAATCGTCGCCGCTGCAGGGAATGTCCCGGTTCAGGCCTCCGGCGGCGTGCGTACCGCGGCTGATGCAACACGCCTTCTCGAGGCGGGTGCGTCGCGTGTTGTCGTCGGTACGGCCGCATTTTCGGGTCGTACCGCCCTCGAGCACTTCGTCGATGTCATTGGTGCATCGCTCGTCGTCGCGGTCGACATCCGTAATGGGTTCGTCGCGGTCGCGGGGTGGGAGCGATCGTCAGAGCTCACCGTCAATGAAGCGGTCGCGCGCTGTGGCGAGGCTGGTGCTCCCCGACTGCTCTGCACGGCGATCGATCGAGATGGAACGCTCGCCGGGCCCGACTTCGAGCTCCTCGAGAGAGTGCAGCAGCTGTCGGGAGTCCCGGTACTTGCGGCCGGGGGAGTCGGCTCGACCGAGGATCTGCGGAAACTGGAGGAGCGAGGACTCGAAGGCGCGATCGTCGGCCGCGCTCTCCTGGAGGGCAGGATCCCCCTCTCGTTCGTCGCCCCCGGGAGAGCCTAGCCCTCGGCTCGCCGGCCTCCAGGGCCTCGCTCGACCCATTCGCGCAGGTCGAACCAGTGCGTGGCGCGGAGTGCGTCCGCGACGGCGGGATCGGTGTGATCCGCGTTGAACACGTGGTGATCGAGATCCGCACAGATTGCGATCGCATCGAGCGGCACCCCGCTGATGTTGACGAGCGCGTCCGAAGGAAGTCTTGCCTCCGTGACGCTGAAGTGCTTGAAGTGAAGGTCTGGCGCCATGTCGAGCAGCGCGGGCCAGTCTGGACAGCTACGGGCGCTCATCCTCGGGGGCCGGCCCCCGAACAGGGCAGTCGCAGGAGGCGAGACCTGAGAGCGCGCCCACGGTCGACGGGGCACCGGTGCTCACCGCTTTCACGGCTGGGCGAATGACTCTGCACAGTTCCGAGACTAGCTCACGCGGCGATGGGCACCGCCGGTTGGGGTGTCCATTTCGGCGGGTGCTCCAGGGGCCACCCCGTACCACCACCCGCTATCGAGCGTAGCGTCGAAGTCTTCGCGAGTGGCGCTCGGAACGTGCCAGGCTTCATGACGATCGAAGTCAAAACCCATCGGCCGCCGGCGCCAGACCCGGCTCGGCGTGGCCGTATTCGCGAACAACCTCGCACAGCCGGCCGAGATCTCCCGGATCCGTCTGGGGGAGAACCCCGTGCCCGAGGTTGAAGATATGCCCTCGGCGGCCGCGAACGAGATCGAGGATACGACGGGCCTCGCCGGCGACCCGGTCGAACGGCCCGAGCAGCAGGGTTGGATCGAGATTCCCCTGGACTCCGCGCGCGTCGCCAACCTCCGCCCAACCGCGATCGATCGGCACCCGCCAGTCGAGGCCGATGACGTTTCCGCCTGCTGCAGCGAGGTCGGGTAGCAGGTGCGTGCACCCGGTTCCGAAATGGATGGTCGGTACGTCCACCGCCGCCAGGATCCTGGCGGAGTACGGCGCAACGAACTCCCGGTAGTCGGGTACCGAAAGCGCTCCGACCCACGAGTCGAACAGCTGGATCGCGTCGGCTCCAGCCTCGGCCTGAGCAGCCACGTACGTCGAGAATCCGTCGGCCAACCGCTCCATCAGCGCGTGCCAGACGTCGGGTGTCCGATACATGCACCGCTTGGTCTCGAGAAAGCTGCGAGACGGGCGCCCTTCGATCAGATATCCGGCAACCGTGAACGGACCGCCCGCGAACCCGACCACCGCCTTCTCCGGTGGGAGCTCGGCTCGGACGAGCCGGATCGACTCGAGCGCGAACGGGAGGCTCTCGGCCGGCTCGAGCGACCGCACGCGCTCGACATCGCGCGCCGTCCGGATTGGGGCATCCACAACGGGCCCGACGCCCTCGACGAGCTCGACGTCTACCCCCATGCCGAGCATCGGCAGCATGATGTCGGAGTAGATGACCGCCGCATCGACATCATGCGCCGCGACGGGCTGTAACGTCACCTCGGCGCACACCTCAGGCCGTCGGCAGATCTCGAAGAGGTCGAGTCGCTCGCGAATCCTGCGGTACTCGGGCAGTGACCGGCCCGCCTGCCGCATGAACCACACGGGCGTGCGTTCGACGGGTTCGAGCCGCGCAGCCCGGACAAGGAGGGGTCGATCCACAGTCGAAGACTAGCCAGGCGCAGGCGGCAAACCCGCCGGCAGGGAAACGCCGAGGGTTAGCCGCGGGCTGCGTCGACCGGTTCCGGTCGAAGCGATCCGATCGTCCGCCGCAGTCCGTCCTCGAGCTCGACCTCGGGCTCCCAGCCAAGTACCTGCTTCGCTCTCGTGATATCGGGCTGTCGCACCTGAGGATCGTCCACGGGAAGTGCCTCGAAGACGATCTCGCTCTTCGAGGCCGTCACGCTCACGACGAGCTCGGCCAGCTCGAGCAGGGTGCGCTCCTCCGGGTTTCCGATGTTCACCGGGAGGTGCTCATCGCTCGCCGCAAGCAAGTAGAGCCCGCGGATCAGGTCGTCGACGTAGCAGAAGCTCCTGGTCTGCGATCCATCGCCAAACACCGTGAGCGGCTTGTTCTCGAGCGCCTGGCGAACGAATGTCGGGATCGCCCGGCCGTCGTGCGGCCGCATCCTGGGGCCGAAGGTGTTGAAGATGCGGGCGATGCAGGTATCGACGCCTTGTTGTCGGAGGTACGCCATCGTCATCGCTTCGGCGTACCGTTTCGCTTCGTCGTAGACGCCGCGAGGGCCGATCGGGTTGACGTTTCCCCAGTACGTCTCGGGCTGAGGATGCACCTGCGGGTCGCCGTACACCTCGCTCGTCGACGCGATGAGGAAGCGCGCCCGCTTGAACTTCGCGAGCCCCAGCGCGTTGTGGGTGCCGTATGAGCCGACCTTGAGCGTGTGCAGCGGCAGCCGCATGTAGTCGATGGGGCTCGCCGGGCTCGCCAGGTGGAAGACGACGTCGACGGGCTCGTCGATCTGCAAGTGCTCCGTCATGTCGTGGCTCATGAACACGAATCGTTCGTCACGGATATGTGTGATGTTCAGGAGCGATCCGGTGTCGAGGTTGTCGACGCAGATGACCCGGTGATCCCGTGTCAGTAGATAGTCGCAGAGGTGCGAGCCGAGGAAGCCTGCGCCCCCCGTGACGACAGCCGTTCTCATCGAGTCCCCACCGTTTCGTCGATCGTAGCCAAGTTCTCGTGTACGCCCCGCATATCGGCAGGGAGTCGGGCAGGCCTTAACCGGACTGGGTCAGGCCGCGCCCGATCGGTCAGGTGATCGTGCGAACCGGCGTCGGACCGGTTCCCAGAGAAGCGCTGCCAGGAGCCCCACGACGAGACCGATGACCCCCCCAACGACGATCGAGCTACGCCGGCTCTTCGCCGCCACCTTCGACGAGGCCGCGGCGGTCACGACCTGGCCACGTTCCACATCCTTCGCGAGCGAGAGCGCCAGCTCCGTGTCGGTTCGCTGCTGGACGAGCTGCGAGCGTTGCTGCTGCTCGCTCTGAAGCAGCCCGACGAGAACGAGGCGCTCGGCCGACGACAGACCGGTTCCGGCTGCAATCGCATCCCGGTAACTCTGGATCGCGTCGTCGCTCGCCGTGATCTGCTCGTCGAGGGAGTCCTTCAGCGCGGTGTACTGCTCGATCTTCGTGTCCGCGTAGCCCGAGACACGTTCGACGACGGTGCGCGCGAGGATGTTGGCCGCCTCGGCGGACTGCCGCTTCCACGGCCCTCGGACCGAGACCTCGACGAGCTGCGTCTGCCCGACCTTCGAGAGCGAGCCTGCGACCGCCTTCGTCGAGATGCCGCTTCGAAGCTGCCCCGGCGGTACACCCACCTTGTCGGCGGTCGCCAGGACAACCGACTGGCTCTTCACGATCTGAGAGACAGTCGACGGATTCGTCTGGAGACTCTGGATCTGAGCGTTGCCACTCGGGGTCAGCGGTTGACCGAGGAACACCGTTGCCTTCGCCTGGTACGTCGTTCCACCACTAAGCGACACGAGGTATCCGACGACCACCCCGAGGATCAGCCCGGCGGCGACAACCCACCAGTGGCCGACGATGCGCCACCAGTAGCGCCCGAAGTCGACCTCCTGCTCGGCATCGGGGTCCGGGCCTGCGCCGGCGGCTTCCTTCATGTCCCGGTCAGGGCTCACAGCCGCTCGACTGTACCAGCGGTCACGGCCGCTCCGGCTCGACGCCAGTCGGCTCGGGAAGCCCGGTCGCGAGCAGCTCGAGACCACCGCCCTCGGTTCGTTGCAGGCACGCCTGCCAGAAGAAGCGCGTCATGATGACGCCGTCGCGAAACTCGCCGAGCCGCGGCTCGGGCCGCTCGCCGCGAGCGAGGGCAAGGGCGAGCTCGGGGTAGCCCCCGCCCGAGGCATGCGGCACCGGAAACCCTCCGCCGAAACGGACGTTGACGTCGGTGACCTCGTGTCTACCGCTGTCGGTCCGGAAGCATTGGACGGTCGCCGGGCCGACGATCCCGAGCGTCTCGGAGATCTGTCGTCCAAGCTCGATCAATGCGCGATCCCGAATCGACATTCCCTTGATCGACTCACCGCCTTTTGACTCGATCATCGTCCGTGGGATCGCACCGAGACAGCGCCCCTCGAGATCGCAGAAGACGTCGATCGAGAACTCCTCGCCGCTGCAGACCCGCTGCACCATCGACTCGGCAGGGGTGTACTCGAGCAGGAAGTCGAGCTCCCGGCGATCACGAGCCCGGAAGATGTTGCGCGACCCGAAGCCCCGGCGCGGCTTGACGAGGACGGGAAACGCGAGATCCGGCGGCAAGCTGTCTGGGAGCCAGGTTGGCGGCGAGTCGATCCCGTTCTCCTCGAAGAACAGGTGGGCCAGGTACTTGTCGGTCGTTCGCTGGACGACATCCGGCCCGGGCAGAAGCACGACCGCCCGGAGCTCCTCCCGGCGTTCCGCGAGAAGCTGCTGATCGAGATCGGTCAGCGGGACGATCAGGGAGACGCTGTGATCTGTGACCACCTCGGAGAGGAACGGGACATAGGACGGGTCCTCGACGTGCGGCGGAGCGACCTTTCGGTCCGCCTGATAGAGCGCTGGGGCGAGGGGATTGAGGTCTGCCGCGACGGTGACCGCGCCTGCGTTTCGGAACGCCGCGAGAATGTCCACCCGCTGACCCGCACAGGTGAAGAGCACGACGTCGCTCACGCCGCGGGCTTCCAGCCACCCGAGGCACCCTTGTACGTCCCCCCGAACAGGGCAAGAGGCGTGCGCGCAAGGATCTTCAGATCGAGCCAGAGCGAGCGATGCTCGACGTACCAGACGTCGAGCTCGATGCGATCGTCCCAGGGGAGCGCGGTGCGGCCGTTCACCTGGGCCCAGCCGGTGATCCCCGGCTTGACCTCCAGGCGACGCCGCTGGCGTGGCGTGTACCGCTCGACCTGGTAGGCGAGCGTCGGTCGCGGTCCGACGAGAGCCATGTCGCCGATGAGGACGTTCCAGAGCTGCGGCAGCTCGTCGATCGAGAGTCGCCGGAGCACGCGGCCGGCGCGCGTGATCCGCGGGTCCCCTGCGTCAACTGCATACCCGGCGCCGATGCGCTCCGCCCCGACGACCATCGTCCGGAGCTTGAAGAGCATGAACTCGCGCCCGCGCAGGCCGACCCGTTCCTGCCGGTACAGCACGGGCCCGCCGTCTTCGAGCTTCACCGCGAGCGCCGCCGCTCCCACCAGAGGGCTCGTCAGGGCAAGAAGAACGGCTGATCCGACCACGTCCAGGGGGCGGCTCACCGTGTTCCCTCCGCCTTGTCCCAGACCGCCGGGACGCCGAACCGCAGGTAGCGCACGAGGGCGACGACGGTCGCCTGCGTCACGAGCAGGTAGTAGTAGGCGAGGGAGGCTCCGGGGATCGGGGCACGAAGCCGGCCGGCCGCTGCCAGTGCCAACCCCGCGAGCTGTGCGGCGAGGACGGCCTGCATCACGGGCCCCCGGCGAGCCAGCCCGAGGCTCGTCACGAGCAGGACGAGGTGGAGGAAGCCGCTCCCGTAGCGGAGCGCCCGATGCGACACGAGCTGGACGAAGTACACCGGGTCGACGTCACGCAGCATGCGGCCCTCGAGCAGGATCAGCCAGCAGTGCTCGAACATCCGCACCTTGCGGTGGTACTCGTCCTCGAGATCTCGTGACGGCTTTTCGAAGGCGTGCGCCTCGGGCTCGTAGACGGCACGGCGACCCCGTTGCACCATCAGGTACGGGAGCGCAAGATCGTGTCCGAAGCGTGGGTCGACCTCCACGTAGTCAACTCGCCGAAGCGCATAGATCGATCCGTTTCCCCCGGTTACGGAGCCGAGGATCGACTCCTGCTCGCGAAGCCACATCTCGTAACGCCAGTACGCACCCTCGCGGTTCGTTCCGTCCGCCTCCTGGAGCCGCAGCTGCCCGCAGACGTATGCGACCTCGGGATCGGCGAAGCCGCGGACGAGCCTGCGGAGAGCATCGGGCGCCCAGGTCGCGTTGGCATCCGAGAAGGCCACGATCTCCCCGGTCGTTCGTTGCACCGCAAGATTCTGCGCATTGACCTTCCCGCCACGCGGACAGGACAGCAGTCGGACTCGCCGCTCACGACTCTCGATTCCGCGAACGATCGCATCGGTCCCGTCGCCCGAGGCATCCGATGCGACGACGATCTCGACACGCTCCGGCGGATAGTCGAGCGCGAGCAGGTTCTCGATCCGCCGAGCGATCACGGTCTCCTCGTCGTGGGCGGCGACGATCAGGCTCACCGTCGGGAGAATGTCGTCCTTGTGCACCGGGCGCGAGCGGGTCCGCGCTGCGACGGCGCACGCCGCCGGATACCCCACGTGTGTCCACGCAAGGGCACCGAGGCTCGTCCAGAAGAGCGTCTTCCCCATCCCCACGGCGGAGTGAGTCTAGATCCGGCGGAACACGGCGGGCGCAGCCACGATCAGCATCGCGAGGGCGAAGAAGTAGTACATCTGCATTGTGAGGTAGAAGGCGTTCGCTGCCAGCGTCCCTGCCAGGGCGGCCGTCAGCCCCCAGCCGAGCGGCCTGACGCGCGCCGCTGCCGCGTCGCCGGCGGCGGCCAGCGACCGGCCCAGCCGGCGGAGCGCACCGAGACGTCTGAACAGATAGACGATGTAGCCGAGGAAGAGAGCCGTCCCGACGATCCCCGTCTCGGTCAGCAGCGCGACGTAGAACGAGTGGGGCCCCCAGTTCGACTTCCCGGTGACGAACTCGTAGTACGACGAGAAGGTGTTCAGCCCGAGCCCGAAGAGTGGGTGCTGGCCGATCACCGGCGGCAGGAGCTCGTAGATATCGAGATGGACGCGGGTCGAGCCGCCCCCGACGCTCGTTCGCGCTCGGAGCACCGACTCGAAGAAGCCGCTCCGCTGCGCGATCACGGCCGCAACGACGAGGACGACCAGGCCCAGCGGGATCAGAAAGCGCTTCGAGAGGAAGAAGCGCCGGTAGGGCACCGCGAGAACCACGAGCCCAACAAGAAGACCGAGGAGGCCGCTGCGCGACAGCGTCGCGAGCTCGACGATGGCCAGGAACGCAAGCGTCAGCGCGAGCGGCACCCGCAGCCGGTGACCGCGCTCGAGCCGCAGGTAGATCGGAAGGAGCACGAGCAGCGGCACGATCAGCATGATCCCGAGATGGTTCGGATCGAGGGTCAGGGCGTTGATGCGGTAGACGTTCGAGCCCCCGACAGCGCCGTACACGTTGATGCCACCTCGCTGGTATGAGCCGATCGCCGAGAGAACGGTCTCGTCGAGGTTGCGACCACCCTGCGCGGCGACCAGCTGAAGAACGCCGTAGACGCAGTTCACGACGATCCCCGCGGTGAACCAGCCGAGCGTTCTCCAGTAGAACGCCGGGCCGCGACGGGAGAGATGCGCGACGGCAGCTACGAGGAAGAGGAAGTGAATCGAAAACTTGATGATTCCCTTCACGAAGAGATCGCGATCCTCGACCGTCTCGAGGTTGAAGAAGCCCGCCAGGTAGACGGAGACGAAGAGGGCGAAGAAGACGAGCAGCGTCCACGATGACCGTGGCAGGCTCGCGTCCTTCCGATCGACACGGGAGAGCGCAAATGCCACCAGGAACAGCCCCGCGGTGACATCGGAGATATTGACGTCGGTCCCGCCGACGGTCCAGCGGACCTTCGCGAACGTGATCGCGAACACCGTGGCGAGCAGAAGCACATCGACCACACGAGTCGATGAGACTGCCACTGCCCGTCCGTCTCGCGCGGTCCGGCCGGTCGGCAGCGCGACGCTCATACGAGGCTCCTCAGGAGCCCGGCCAGCTCGGTTGCACGAGCGCGGCGCGAGAGGCGCTCTCGGTCAGCGGACGCCAGCCTCGTGTCGCCGAGATCCCCCGCCCGCCATCTCGCCGCGAGCTGCCCGAGGGCCGCCGTGAGACCGGCAACGTCATCGGGCGCTGCCACGACTCCCGCTCCGGTCTCCCGTACGAGCGCGGCCGCCTCACCGTCCGGTGGAACGGCAGCGATCACCGGACGCTCGGCAGCGAGGTACTCGAACACCTTGCCGGACAGTACGCCTTTCCCTCGCCCGTCCGCCTCGGGAATCAGCAGGAGGAGCGCTTCGGAGTCGCGCTGAAGCGCGAGCACGTCGTGACGAGGGAGGTACGGGATCAGCTCGAGTCGGTCTCCGAGTCGTAGCCGCTCCGCGTACTCGCGATCGGTGGTGCGGAAGTCGCCGACGAACCGTGCTACGACGTCTGCGTCCGTCTGAGCGAGTGCGTCCAGGAATGGTCGTGGATCGCGGCGGCCGAAGAAGCTCCCGGCATGCGTCACCCGGAAACGCTCACCGCGCCGGTAGACGAGTCCGTCGAAGTCCTCGAAGTCGCAGCCGTTCCCGATCTCGACCACGCGTCCGCGCGGTTGAAGGCGCCTCATCTCCTGGGCGATCGCTCGCGACGCGCCGACGATCGCATCTGCTCGCCGCGCGACGAGCCGGGCCAGAGATCGCTCTCCCCTGACGTCATGGCGACGATGCGCGTGAAGCGCGATCGAATCCCGCAGGTCGGCGACCCACCGCACGCCCGTCAGCCGCGCCGCAGCCGCGCCCACAAGGTGCACCGACCCTGGCGGTGAGGTGGTCAGCACGACGTCGATCCGATGCCGGCGGATGATCTGGGTCGCAGCAGCGATAGCCGTGACATTCCAGAGAACGCTGGCGTCGGGAACGAGCAGCTGGCGGGCGGCGAGCTCGACGCGGGTGCGAAGCCGCTGCAGCCCTTGCGCCGCAAGCAATTCCTCGGCCGGGCGACGCGCCCGCGGGCCGAGATTGCGTGCGCGGTGAACGCGAACGCCGGGCGGAGTCGAGAGCAGGGCGTCTCGGTGCAACCACTTGGGATCGTCCGGCGCGAGGACGTGGACGTCGAAGCCGAGCGCGGCGAGATGGCCCGCGAACTTCAGCGGGCGCTGGACACCCGCGCCCCCTGCGGGGGGCCAGTACATCGAGACGATCAGGATCCTCATTCGGACGGGCGGCGGAGCGAGATGAGCTCGTAGCGCTCGTCTTCGTAGACGGGCGGCGGAAGGAAGCGAACGTAGTCGGGGATCGAACGGGTCTTGTCGAGAACGAGCCAGCTGGCGCCGTACTTGGACAGGAGCCGAGCTTTCTCGAGGTACGAGAGGTCGTCGCGATTGAAGAACTCCATGACGTCGGCTCGACGGTCGTACGGACTGTTGGCTTCCGTGTTCGCGACGTGAGCCGGTGGCGCTGCAGCCACGTAGACCGGCGCATAGGCGCCGATCCGGTACTCCGTCTCGAGCTGCGAGAACACCGTCGAGCGCATCGGGACCACCGTGTTGAGAGCCTCGACGAGCCCCGGCGTCAGGGCATACGGGTCAGGCGCATCGCGCGTGACGTCGCGGAAGCCCACCACGGCCACCGGGATCGCAAAGAGCGCCATGGCCGTGACGGCGTACCGGCCGGGATCGGGAACCGGCAGGCGGATGAACCGTCCGACCGCGAGGGCGATCGCCGAGCCGCCGGCGGCGACCCAGGTCGCCCAGGCAGGCCCGAGATCCCCGAGCAACCCCTCCCCACCGCTCGGATACGCGAGAACGAGGCCGATACCGAGCGCCAGCCCGAGGATGCAGCCGGTGATCCGCAGCCTCCCGGCAAGTGCAGCTGCGCCTGCCAGGGCGAACGGGAGTGGAAGGAAGAGCGCGAGCTGGCGCGCATGGGACAGCGACGAGAGATCGGCGACAGTGGTGAACACCGGCGGGATCAAGAGCAGCGCGAGGATCGCGAGTGTTCCGCCGAGAACGTACGCAGCCCACCGACGCCTGGCGGCCAGCATTGCCACCGGGATGCAGAGAAGCGCGGCCACCGTCGCCGGGCCGCCCCGCGAGATCGCCTCGGGCGACAGGCTGAACGACATGCCGTGAACGTCGAGCTGCCCGCCGTACTGCAGCAGCCTGCGCGCCTTCTCCTCGGCCGACGGGAGGAACGACTCTGTGTCGGCCACCACCGGCCACAGCCACGCGAAGTAGAGGCCGGTCGGGACGAGCAGCGCTGCGATGCAGCCACCGATTCGCTTCCAGTCGGCCCTGCCATCCCGTGCGAGTGCCATCCTCGCGAGCAGGAATCCCCCGAGTGGCAGAGCGACGAAGACCGCGTAGGTTGGATGGACGACGACGAGAACACCCGCCGCCGCGGCGATGGTGAGCAGCCGGCCCCGGCCGCTGCCACGGACGAACGAGAACACGAGCGCGAGGAGCGCCGGGACGATCAGGAGGCGTGCCGCCGGGGCGGGCATCGCCGTCGCCGCGAACGCGCCGATCCCGTCGTGCTGAAAGCCGACGAGTGAGGCGACCGCGATTGCCGCCGCCGCACCTCCTGCCGGGGAGACGAACAGTGCCGCGCCCACCGCGTATGCGAGAACGAGGGCAAACGGAGTCAGGATCGCAGAGAGATGCAGGACGACAAGCGCGGGGTCGACCCCTGCGAACCGCCCGATCAGCGCGAGCACACCGTGCCAGAGTGGGAACGCATAGCCCGGATCGAGGCCACCGCTCCGAAGCTCGTTCACGACGTTCACCGAGTAGAGAACAGGCATCTCGTCGAGCTTGCGAACCCGGGCGAGATGGAACAGCGCGTCCCCGCCGACGACGGTAGAGGCCCACCAGACGACGCCGCAGAGAGCCAGCCCCCCGACCGCAACCCATGCCACGGGCCAGAGGTCGCGGTGCTCGAGGGGAGCCGGAGCAGCGCGCAGCACCGCGACGACGCCGCCGACCGCGATCACGCAGACCACGACGACGGTCAGGGAGAGCGAGCCACCGGAGGCGAACGTCAGCGTCAGCGCCAGGAACACCGCGACGAGGCTCCAGGCGAGCGATCCCGCAAGCACGAGCCCGAGGCGCCTCGGCCAGTCGAGCGCGCGCAGCACGAGAACACCGGGGACGATCAGAACGCACACAGATGCCGCGGCGAGACGGAGCCCGAGTCCCGCGCCCACATCGGGAAGGAGTCGTGAGATCCCGAGCGCGACCGGTGCGATCGCGACGAGCGCAAGGAAGCGAGCGGGCAGGGCAGGAAGCCGGAGCCCGGGTCCAGCGCGTTCCGTTATGGAAGCCACGCGTCGGCCTCCTCGGCAAGCGTGCCCGCCTGCAGGCAGACGCCACCGTGCGTGCGAACCGCGTCCACGAAACGGAAATAGAGGCGGTCCCATCCGCGTGACGTCGCTGGGTCGAAACGGTCCGTGTGCCAGAGAACGGAGAAGCCACCGCCGTTCGCAGCCGCCCACTGGACGAGCTCGAGCAGCCGCCGCTCCGCGACGGGGGCCGAGAGACCGAGGTAGCGCTCCTCCGCCAGAGTGACGTCCATCACGGCGAGCGGGACCTCGACGAGATCGAGCGGCCGGTCGGCCTCGAAGTTCCACGGCCGGAACGGATGGGCGATGCCG
Organism: uncultured Thermoleophilia bacterium; assembly: GCA_963710975.1. Taxonomy (GTDB): domain Bacteria; phylum Actinomycetota; class Thermoleophilia; order Gaiellales; family Gaiellaceae; genus JBBQXH01. The sequence goes on from CAVQCG010000005.1 coordinate 985,776, forward strand.
GCCCGGAAGCCCGGCAGATCGGCGAAGCCGAGGCTCGTGTCGTAGCGGAAGCCAAGACCCGTCAACGGGGCGAGATTCGCGTGCGGATCGACGCGCAGGTAGTGGTAGCGCTGACCGGCCACGGGCCCGGCGAGCACTTCGAGGCGCCCCTTCTCGTCACCCAAACGCTCAACGTCCTCCGCCGCGGTGTAACTCCCGTGGAGACCGACCTCGCCTCCGCCGGCGAGGAGCGTCTCGACAAGGTGCGGGCGCACGCGCTCGTATGACGCCGGCACGGCGCCGTCCGCCGGATGGTGGTGACCGGCCATGACGAAGAACGTCGAGGACGCCGCCCGCACCTGCTCGATCCGCATGATGCGATCGAACCGCCAGTTCGGATCCGTGCCGCGCACCTTGTGGAGCGGAATTGCAGCCAGGGCCCGCGCTTCCCGCAACGCCGTCATTCCACGGCGGTCCCGTGCAGCGTGTTTGAACCGCGAGGCCGACCCGCGAACGCCCACCCGCGTCCAGCGCCACGGCGTGTCGACGTCGTGCGTGAGTGCGACGGCGAATCGTGCGCCCGCCCAACGCGGCGGTTCGAGACCGAGCCGGGCGCGTAACCGCTCGAGCGGCGGGTTCAGTGGATCGAGGCACGATGCCGAGGCGGGAAACCGGCCGTGAGCGTCACGAGCGGCGGGTTGCCGCTCCTCGATGCGGGCGAGATGGTAGAAGGCGTCCGCGAGCTCGTCGCCTTCGGGACGCTCGCCCCGGGCAACCCGCTCCCACGCTCCCTCGACATACGGGACGTCGTCGCCCAGCCCGAGGTCTCGTGCCCCGAGCGTGTCGAGCACCCACCGAGCCTTGCGCTCGACGTCCGCGGGAATCATCTCAGCGCCGCCCGGGCGAGTCGCGCGGCCTGCGCGAACGCGGGTACCGGATCGTCCAACGTGAACACTGCGTCGACGTAGGGAGGACGCTGCCAGGCAGGCGAGCTCCCGCGCATCAGGGTGATCGCCCATCGCTTTCCATTGCCGTTCATCCGGGAAGGCGGAAGCCGGGCTCCGAGGAGATCCCAGTAGGCGATCCTCGGCAGATCGACCCCGCAGGCGGCCGCAAGTCCATGCCACTGCCAGAGACGCGGGTTGATCTCCATGAGCTTGAACGCGCCGTCACGGGGATCCCGTTTGAACTCGACCTGCGAGATGCCGTGGAATCCGACCTCGTGCAAGAGCCCGAGCCCCTGATCCACGACCTCGCCGACCCAGACGGCCTCACCGACCCGACAGGTGCCCACGAAGGGCGGCGTCTGCCGGAGCTTGCGCCCGCAGAAGACGCCGAGTGGCTCACCGTCCTCGGCGATGTAGCTCCCGAGCGTGTAGAGGCACTCGTCACCGCCCGGCACGAGCTCCTGCACCATCGGCACATACGGCTCGGCATCGGCGTACGCGCGATCGAGCTCGAGACGGCTCTCGCATCGGAACGCCTGCTGGTGAAACCGCCGCTTGAAACCCGTCGGGTCGGACGGTTTCACGAGCACCGGGTAGCCGAGCTCCTCCGCTGCCGCGACCGCCTCGCCCGCCGAGGCAGGGTGGTACGTCTGGGGAATGGCCACTCCAGCTGTCTCGGCCCGCTCCAGCTGGAACCGCTTCGACTGGATGCGCTCGAGGAGCTCCCAAGGAGGGAAGGGGTAGAGAAAGCGCCCACCCAGGGCGTCGCGGTTGCGGGCAATGGCGTTCACCTGCTCGTCGTGTGTGGGGAAGATGGGAGCAGGCCGTCCGAGCGCGTCGCCGATCTCCACGAGGAGGGCGACGAACCCCTCCTCGTCGAGGCCAGGGTCGGGGCAGCGCACGGCGATGCCGTAGCGAGAGCGAAACCCGAGCGCGCTCCTGCGGTGATCGATCGCGACGACGGGAGCGCCAGCCCGCCCGAGCGACCTGATCGCGGCGAGCCCGTTCACCCACGAGACATCGACGACGACGGCAGCCGGCATCGGCTTCGATGCCGCGTAGGCACGGACCCGCTCCCCCACCGGGTTCATTCGGTCGATTGTAGGAGCCTCGCCACCGACCGAGCTCGGAGCCACGCGGCAGCCCCGCGGTACGTCCTCCCGCGACGGCCGGGAAACACCGTGCCCCGCAGCGCGAGCGCGGCAATCAGAAGGCGCCGTGCCCGCTCGGCCTCGTCTGGCCCATGATGCTTCACGAAGAAGCGGATCTGGCTTCGCAGATTCTCCCGGTACTGCGAGCCGCCATGGGTCGCGCCGCCGACATGGACGACCTCGGCTTCAGGAGTGAAGAGCACAGCCCAGCCCGCGGCGCGGAACCGGTAGCACCAGTCCGTCTCCTCGCTGAACAGGAAGAAGCGCTCGTCGAAGAGACCGACCTCCTCGGTGGCCTCGCGGCGAACGAGCAGGCACGCGCCGGAGAGCCAATCGGCTTCGCGAACGCTCTCGTGGTCGAATCCGCCGACGTAGAGCGGGTTGAGGAAGTCGGTGTGCGGCGCCAGCTTTCGCAGGAAGAAGTACTCGGTCGAGAGGCGCCAGAGCGTCGGAAAGGCGCGTACCGAACGCTGCAGGCTCCCGTCCTGGTTCCGCAGACGCGGTCCGATGACCGCCGCTCCGGGGTTCGCCTCGGAGAACGCAGCCAGGCGCTCGACTCCATCGTCGAGAACCCAGGCGTCTGAGTTCAGGAGGAGGAAGTGGCTGCCGGAGGCGATGCGCATGCCGGCGTTGTTGCCGCCCCCCATCCCGACGTTTCGCTGCTCGACGATCCGCGTGTCCGGGAACCGTGCCCGGACGAGCTCGAGCGACCCGTCCGTGGACCCGTGATCGACGAGGATCGTCTCGTAGCCCCGCACGCTCTCGAGGCAGCGCTCGACCCACGGCAGTCCGTTGAGGTTGACGACGACGACCGAGACGCTGGACCTCCCGGCCGCTTCAGGCCGTATCTCCTGACGATGCGCGTTCTCCTCGTCCTCTGCGTTGCGCTCGCCGCCGCCTCGACCGCCGCTGCGGGAGACGGCGTCCACCGGTTCGACCGGCACCGGATCGCCTTCTCCTACCCCGCTGCGTGGCATGTCACGACACAGCCCCTCTCGAACGTCGATAACCCCGTCTACCGCTTCGCCGTCAGCACGTTCCCGGCCCACCGGACACGGCTCGACAGCGGCCCGTGCCTTCAGGGCATCGCGAGGCAACGCGGACCGCGCGGGGCGATCGCCTTCCTCCAGGAGGCGCTCGGAGCAGACAGGAAGCTGAGCCGCTTCCCGCCGCGCCCGAGGCACTTCCGCTTGCCCCGTCCGGACGAGAACGCGTGCGTCGGCCGCGGGAGCATCGAGGTGCCGTTCCGGGAAGCAGGTCGGGCGTTCTACCTCTGGATCAGCGTCGGTCCGCAGGCCAGCCGTGCCACGCGGTCCGACCTCCGGCGAATCCTCGCAAGCCTCCGGATCGACCGTCTGGGCTGACCGTATCACGTACCGCGCTCGGCGCGGACGACCGCCGGGCGCGCGCTCCGCCAGAGCAGGATCACGCCGCCCGGCAGGCAGCTCGCGATCGAGACGGCGAAGAAGAGAAACCCGGTCGCGAACGCGGCATCGGCATCCACGCCGAAGCGACCGAGGAACGCGACGAAGAACGCCTCTCGGAGACCGAGGCCGTTGATCGTGAACGGCACCATCATCACGAGGAACAGCAACGGGCCGAGGATCACGTACACGAGCGGCGAGACGTCGACGCCGACAGCAAGCCCGCAGAGCCAGATCGCCACGACGCGGAAGAACTGCATGACCACCGTGACGATGAGGACGGCGACGAGCGCCCCCGGATGCCCACGATACGCGTGCATCGCCCGGTAGACGGCCCTCCCTGCCCGCTCTAGCCGGATCTTGGAAGCGAACGGCGCAACGGCTCGCAGCAGCACCGCGGCGCGCTTCGAGAAGAGCAGCACGAACCCGGCCGCGACGAGTGCCAGGAACACGACCTCGATGGCGACGAGATACTGGATTCCGTCGTACCGACCGATCGCGACCACGAGCCCGATCGCCACCATGACGAGCGTTCCGGCAGCGCCGATGACGCGCTCGAGGATGACGGCTCCGGCGACCTCGCCCTTGAGCTCGGGCTTGCGGCGCGAGTGCTCGATGATCCGGGCGGCATCACCACCGACCCCTGTCGGAAGCACCTGCCCGGCGGCGTTGCCGATGAAGTAGAGCTTCGTGAGCCATCCCAGCGGCTCCACGATCCCCCTTGCAGCGAGGAGGATCTGCCAGCGCCACGCCATGCCGACGGTCGTGGCGAGGAAGATCGCGAGCGCCGCAAGCAGGTAGAGGCCATTCGCGCTGCCGATCAACTTGACCGTCTGGCCGATGTTGATCTGCCAGACCAGGTAGGCGATCACGCCGACGCTCAGGAGAATCTTGAGCGAGATCGAGGCGGGACGAGGAAGCCTGCTCACAGGCCGGCAAACCTCCGGTGCACGCGCCGGAGCGCCTCGATCGCATCATCGATGTCGGTGCTGTCGTGCGCGGGCGAGAGCGGGAGCGACAGTACCTCCGAGCCGGCTTTCTCCGCCACCGGAAGAGGTTCGGTGGGAACGTGCTCGCGGTAGTACGTCAGGCGATGCACCGGAAGGAAGTGAATGCTCGTGCCGATGTTCTCGGCGGCGAGCGCCTCCTGGTAGGCGTCACGACTCGCACCAGCCCGCTCGGCGTCGATACGAACGACATAGAGGTGCAGGGCGTGCGTGTCGCGCGGATCCCGCGCGAGCGGCTCGATGCCTTCGAGGTCGGCGATCGCCTCGTCGTAGGCGGCCACGTGGCGGAGCCTGATCTGGCGATGCTGGTCCAGCTTGTCGAGCTGGCACAGGGCGACCGCGGCGTTGAGGTCGGCGAGGTTCGCCTTGAAGCCGGCCGTGCGAATGTCGTAGAGCGACCCATGGCCCCGCCGCGTCAGCCGCAGCTCGCGCACCTCGTCCGCGAGGTCGTCCAGGTCGGTCGTGATCACGCCGCCTTCGCCAGCGGCGACGTTCTTCGTCGCGTAGAGCGAGAAGCATGTCGCGTCGGCGACCGCCCCGACCTTCTGGCCCCGGTATTCGCTCTCCACGGCGTGCGCCGCATCCTCGACCACCAGCCAACCGTGCTCACGGGCGAGGGACATGATGGGCCCGAGGTCACTCGGCTGTCCGGCGAGGTCGACCGGCATGACAGCGCGCGTCCGTCCCGTCGCCGCGGCCTCGATGGCCTCCGGGTCGATGTTCAGGTCGCTGTCGCGGACGTCGCAGAAGACCGGGGTCGCGCCTGTATGAACGATGACGTTCGCCGTGGCGGGCCACGTGATCGGCGTCGTGATGACCTCGTCGCCCGGACCGATTCCGGCGGCGGCAAGCGAAAGATGCATCGCCGCCGTTCCCGACGACACCGCAAGCGCATGCTTCACACCGACGTAGTCTGCGAAGCGACGCTCGAGCTCGGCAGCCCGCGGGCCTGTCGTCAGCCACCCCGAACGGAGCGCATCCGCGACCGCTTCGATCTCCTCCTCGCCAACAGCCGGAGGCTGGAACGACAGGAAGCTTGTCCTAGCCGGTCGCGTGCTCGACATCTCTCGTCTCGAACTGTACGAGCCCGGCCGCTTGGTCGGCGGCGGCGAGAGCCTCCTCGCGCGAGCTGCCCGTCGCGAGAACGAAGCCCGCACGGTCGGCGCCTCGACGCAGCGGACCGAAGACCCATCCGGGCCTGCGGTAGACGCGCGCGTCGAGGACACCCGGGACTGCGAGCGCGGCCTCGATCCCGGAGACGGCGACGAGCTCGCCGGGACGAGCGACGAGGAATCGCACGCAGGCGCCGCCTCGCCCTTGCGGCTGTGGCGGATCGGGCTCCTCGCCGAGGGCCGCGGCGAGCGTGAGAGCGTTCAGGTCGACCCCGGTCGCCGCCTCACAGAGCTCCGCGTCGTGACCGCCACCGACCCGGGCAGCGAGTTCGACGACCCGGGGGCCGTCCGGGCCATGGACGATCTGGGTGTATGTCGGCCCATCCTCGACGCCAAGCGCATGGGCCGCACGCCTGGCGGCATCGACAGCATCGTCGGCGCCGGCGCTCGGCCAGACGTGCGCGAGAGCGACACCGAACGCGGGTGGATCTGCCGTGAGTCGATCCGTGACGGTCAATGGGAAGAAGCGCCCTCGGATCGAGAATGCGTTGACGGTGACCTCCCGGCCGGGAACCAGCTCCTCGATCAGACAGAGGCGGTTGCGTGACACCTGGAGTGCCATTTCGACCGCCTCGGCGAGGCCGGCCGGCTCACCGAGCAGCGACAGGCCTCGCTGGCCCTGCCTGTCGGGCGCCTTGACGACGCAAGGAAACCCGATCTCACGAGCCGCCGGCTCCGCGTCCTCGAGCGACGAGCAGACGACAAAGCGGGGCTGCGGCACACCGCGCTCGGCGAAGCGGTCCCGCTGGCGCAGTTTCGAGACGCAGCGAGCCGCCGTGTCCGGGTCGATCGGGTGCGACACCCCGAGGTGGGCGGCGATCCGCGCCGCAATCGCAACGGGCCAGTCGCTGCCGGGCGAAACGACCCCGTCGATGTCCTCGGCCCGTGCGAGCCGGTCGAGTCCTTCCTCGTCCTCGGTCGATACGATCGCGCGCCGGTCCGCGTACTCGAACCCCGGAGCCGACGGATCGCGGTCGCAAGCGATCACGAAGAGGCCGCGCTCTCGCGCGGCCCGCAGAAGCCCGAGCTGCGCCGGCCCCGCGCCTAGGACGAGGAGACGGGGGATGACGTCTGCGGTTCTCCCGGTGACACCACCGTGCTCTCGAGGGTCGACGAGCAAGCCAGGCTAGGACGCAGGGGACGCCCATATCGGCCTGAGATATGGGCGCGCCCGAGGACGACGCATGACGCCGCTCAGCGGCCTTCGAGAGTGCGGATCGTGTCGCCGGGCGAGCCGCGATAGATCGACTGCCACCACGGCCCGTTGCTCGCGTACCACGCGATCGTCCGCTCGAGTCCGGCCTCGAAGGTCGTCTGTGCGCGCCAGCCGAGGAGACGTTCAGCCTTGTCGGTCGATCCGATATGGCGATCGACCTGACCGAGCCGCTCGTCGACGTTCGTCTTCAGCGACGAGGGCTTGTCGAGGCCTGCCAGGACCATGTCGGCGATATCCGACACCGAGATGTCGACCCCTGTCGCCACGTTGACGACCTCGCCCGCGATCGTGTCTATGTCGGCCTCGATCACGGCCTCGATCGCCTCGGCGTCGTCATCGACGAACAGCCAGTCGCGGCTCGCCCGGCCCTGCCCGTGAATGGTCAGCGGCTCGTCCAGGAGGGCTTGCGTGATGAAGCGAGGGATGACCTTCTCGGGATGCTGATACGGGCCGTAGTTGTTGAACGGGCGGACGATCACGACCGGGAGGTCATACGTCGTGAAGTACGAGTATGCGAGCCGGTCACCCCCGGCCTTTGTCGCCGCATAGGGACTCCGCGGATTGAGCGGGTGCTCCTCGTCCATCGGATCGGTCTCGGCCGTGCCGTACACCTCGCTGGACGAGATGAGGATGAACCGCTCGACCGGCGCCGCGCGTATCGCGTCGAGCATGATCTGCGTTCCCTCGACGTTCGTCGTGACGAACTCGGAGGCGCCCTCGGCGATCGACTTCTCGACGTGCGACTCGGCCGCAGCGTTCACGATCACGTCGACCTCGGCGACGACTTCCCGCACGAGCTCCGGATCGCGAATGTCGCCGTGCACGAACGAAAGGCGCTCGTGGCCCATCACGTCGGCCAGGTTGTCCGTGTTTCCCGCATACGTCAGCGCGTCGAGCGAGACGACCTCGTACGGGGTCCGCGCGAGGATGTGACGAATGAAGTTCGACGGGATGAACCCGCAGCCGCCGGTGACGAGAACGCGCTTCGGCGTCAACTGAGCTCCTTTTCGATCGTGTAGAGAGGGCGCCCCTCGACGTCGCGCTGGATGCGTCCGAGGTATTCGCCGACGAGCGCGAGGATGTACCCCTGCAGGCCGAGCACGCCGAGCACGAGCCCAGCCAGGAACAGGAGTCCCGGAAAGTCGCCGTTCAGGATCCACGCAACCAGGCCCCAGACGACGACCGCCATCGAAGCGAGCGTGCAGACCGTCCCCAGGACGACCCCCGCCTGCTGGATCGGCTGCGGCCAGAAGCCGGCGAGCACGTGGAGTGCGAGACGCGTGAGGCGCAGGGGCGAGTAGCGTGAGCTGTCCTGGCGCGCGCGATGCTGAAGCTCTACTTCCGTCACGCTCGCTCCGGTCGAGAGCACGAGGGCCTTCGTAAACTTCTGCTTCCCGATCGAGCCGATCACGGGCGTCAATGCCTCGCGCCGGTATGCGTTGAACGCGCAGCCGAAGTCCGAGATGTCGGCATTCGTGAACCGTCGGAGCATCCCGTTGATGAGCCGGGACGGCACCGTCCTCCCCCACGAGTCCTCGCGCCCGGCGCGTCGCCCGCTGGCGACGTCCGAGCCGGCCTCGACGGCCGCGACGAGCTTAGGGAGGTCGGTCGGCGCATTCTGAAGGTCGGCGTCCATTGTCACGACGATCTCGCCGCGGGATCTCACCATGCCCGCATGCATCGCAGGGTGCTGGCCGAAGTTGCGCTTGAAGCGAACGGCCCGAACGTGAGGGTCGGCTGCATGGAGTCGCTCGAGGATCGACCAGGTGCGGTCGGTTGAGCCGTCGTCGACGACGATCAGCTCGTACGGCCGCCCCATCCCGTCGAGGACGTCGATCGTCTGCCGGTAGACGTCTTCGAGTGTCGGCTCCTCGTTCAGGACAGGTACGACGACGGATATCTCGGGGATGGCGTCCCCCGCCACAACCGTCGCCGGACGGGCGGCAAACTCGGTATGCGTCATGGTTTTCGCTGCACCGTCGGACTCCGATGCTAGCAGCCGCTACCTCGATCGAGGCAGGTCGTGCAGGCTGTAGCCAAACGGCTTGACCTCGGACTCGAACCGCCGCCGGAGGCGCCCTAGGCGGGTACGGCCCACCGGGCCGCGCCCGAGCTCGTGCCACCGATCGAAGTATGCGTCGTTCCCGTCCGCGCGGATCTCGAGCGTCAACGGGTGCGTCTCGAGACCGAGGAACGTGGAGACCGAGTCGAGACACGCCTGGGGATTCGCCACGAGGTCCTCATAGCGGATGACCTGGATCCGCGAAAGGTGCGGCCTGTCCCCGGCGAACGTTCGATGACTCACGACCCAGTGCTCGAGCAGCGACGAGAGCGAGGTCTTCGACCATTTCTGCGTCGCGAGCGAGACGGCGATCGGGTGCCGCGTCACCACGATGAACGACGACTCCGGATACAACGCCTGCAGGAACCGCGTGCGAATGAGGTTCGGCGGCGACTTCTCGACGAGGACCGGCCGATCGAGATCCCAGTGCGGCGCCCACTCCTCGAGCAGCCTGGCTGCGTTCTCAGGCGACACGAGCTGAGAGCTTTCGGTGAGGTGCGCCTCGGCCGCGAAGCCGAACTTCCCTGGGCCGCCGTACGTACGCGCCGGCGGATAGACGCTCTGGAGATGCTGGCCCTCGTCGGCTGGAACTCCGGTGTCCGAGAAGCCGCTGACGAAGGGATGCTCGGCGAGACACCGCCCCAGGAGAGTCGTGCCGCTGCGGTGCAGACCGCCGATGAAGACGAGGCGGTGCGAGGCTGGATCGACCATCGGGCGGAAGCGATCGTATCCAGTCGCGGATGAGGCCGGATGAAGGGGAGCCCGGCGCTGGGCCGAGCTCCCCCTGCATGTCGCTATGCGGTGAAGCTGCTCTGCTGATCCGTGCCCTGCTGGTCGCCGTCCGGCCTCTGGCCGTGCTGGTCGACGCTGAGCACGTTGAACTCCTTGTCGAGATGGACCGCGACCTCGGTGCCGTCCTGCTTCACGATGTGCACCTCGTACGCACCGCCGCCGCTCGAGTCGGTCTCGGCCCGCTCGACGGTCCCGCCACCGGTTGCGGCGAGCGCAGCTTTCGTCGCACTCGTCTCGGTGTCGCCCGTCAGCGGTGTCTCGTTCCCCGGCCCGGAGCCGCGATGTCCGGTGTGCTCATCGACGCCGACGACGCTGAACTGGGTATCGACGTAGACGGTGACCTCGGACCCGTCGCTCTTCACGATGTGGGCCTCGTACGCGGCGTTGCCGTCCGTGTCGGTCTCAACCCGCTCGACTGTTCCGCCCCCGACCTTCGCGAGAGCAACCTCTGTCACCTTGCTCGCCGTCTCGCCGGTGAGCGGCGTTTCGTCACCGCGCTGGTGGTCTCCGCCGTCGCCCGCTGGCTCGACCGTCGTCGACCCGCCGCTCTGCGAGGTCGACCCGTCCGAGTTCTGCACGGCTCCCGCAATCGCGGCGCCCCCGAGGGCGAACGCCGCGACCGCGACGAGCGCCATGAGCGTCTTCTTGATCGTGCTTGACACAGATCCCCTTTCTTCGTTGTCCAGTGAATGGTGGCGACGGATCCTGAGACCACGCTGGGAAGGAGCTTGGCGGCTCCGTAGAACTACAATCACCGCCCGTGCCCGAGAAACCCCTCCGGCTGCTCGGCGTCGCCGACGGCCGTTCGATCAACGTCCATCGGTGGGCGCGGCGCCTCGTCGAACGCGGCCACGACGTCACACTCGTCAGCGACCGGCTCCCGCCTGGCGGGACGACGGCCGAGGGTGTCGTCGTTCATGACGTTCGCTCGCTCGAGACGCTCACGTCGGTGCCGCTCGTGCGGCGCGCGCGCATCGGGCCCGCCGTTGCGGCTCTTGCCGAGGGCCTCGACGTCGATCTCGTGCACGCGCACTACCTCCTGCCCTACGGCTATTGGGCTGCGCGATCGGGCCGGCACCCGCTCGTGATGAGCCCATGGAGCCGCGATGTCTTCGTCGACGCGAACGAGAAGCGAAAGGGCCGAAAGCGCGCGATCGAGGCGATAGCGGCCTCGGACTACCTCGTCGTCAACTCCGAGGCAAACCGCCTTGCGTCCATCGACCTCGGTGCCGACCCGGCCCGAATCACCCAGATCATCTGGTACTCGGAGAACGACCGCTTCGCCCCCGACAAGGCAGACCGCGGCCTGCGCGCGCGACTCGGCTGGCCCGACGACGCGCTCGTCGTCCTCTCGCTCCGCAACTACCGGCCGTACACGAACCTCGACGTCGTCCTGCGTGCCTTCGCGCGAGCGGCCGCGGACGAGCCTCGGGCCCGCCTTCTGCTTGCCGCGCGAGGTGGGCCGACCCGTCAAGAGCTCGAGGCTCTCGTCGACGAGCTCGGGATCCGGCCGCTCGTGGCGTTCGGGCGAGTCGAGTGGGAGGATCTCCCCGGCGTTGCCGCCGCTGCAGATGTCGCGATCACGATCGCTGGATCCGACTCGACGCCGGCATCGCTGCTCGAGGTGATGGCGTCGAGTGTCCCGGTTGTCGCCGGACGAACGTGGTCGATCGACGAATGGATCGGCCCAGGCGAGGGTGGGGCGCTCGTCGAGTGTCGTGACGAGGACGCTGTCGCAGCCGCGCTCGCGGAGCTGCTCGCGGATCCCGAGCTGCGACGCCGGTACGGTGAACGCAACGAGCGCGTGGTGCGCGAGCGCCTCGGCGATCCCGGCGAAGAGCTCGAGGCGCTCTATCGCGAGCTGCTTGCCGGGATGACGCCGTGAGGATCCTCTGCCTCGGCCTCGACGGCGCAGACTACGACCTCGTTCGGGAGCTGCTCGCCGAGGGGCGCCTGCCGACTCTCGCCGGAATCGCGAAACGTGGCGCGTTCGGGCCGTTGCGCTCGACGATTCCGGCAGTCACCCCGACAGCGTGGTCGTCGTTCCTGACCGGGCTCAACCCGGCCGGGCACGGCATCTTCAACTTCTCGACGAACCCGAACAGGAGCCCTCAGCGGGTCGAGAGCGCGGCGAGCCGAGCCGGGATCCCCCTCTGGCGCCGGCTGGCGGGAGCCGGCGTACGCTCCGCGTTCATCTCGGTCCCGTTCACGTACCCCGCCGAGACGATCGAGGGCATCGTCGTCACCGGCTACGGCGGCCCCGAGACGCCGCAGATCACTCCCGTTTCGGCAGCGGAACGCATCCGCGCGGCCTACCCCGACTACGTGACCGCGCATCATCCGATGAGCGAGCGCTGGTGGGAGGACTTCGAGGGGTATGCGACCCGGCTCGTCGAACATGTCGACCAGACAGCTGGAATCTGCCGCCTGGCCCTCGAGCTCGAACCGGACCTCCAGCTCCTCTGCGTCGACTTCATGAGCTCGGATCACGCGGGCCACCTCGGCTACAACCGGCTCGATCCGGATCATCCTGCCCATGACCCCGCCCATTCGGGCGACGAGCTCGTCCAGGTGTACGAGGCCGTCGACAGAGCCTGCGGCGAGCTGATCGGTGAGGCTCGCCGCCTGTGGGGAGAGGAGCCGACCGCGATCGTGCTCTCGGACCACGGCATGAAGCCGATCTACTGGACGTTCCACGCGAACCGCTGGCTCGAGGAGGCGGGACACCTCCGCTATCGGCGCCGCTCGCTCCAGCCGCTCAAGGGCGGATCGCTGACTTCGCTGTCCAAGGTCGATCAGCGTCTCGCGCGAACCACCCGCAGCTACGGGCGTGCGCTCGATCTCGTCCCGCTGCTCCCGCGGCCGCGCCAGGATCGTGCATTCGCCGACATCGACTTCGGCTCGACGCGCGCGTACTGCTTCGCGACGGGCGGCCAGATCTTCCTCGGCGAGGCGAGCGGCGCACGAGTCGACCCGCGGTACGCCGATCGCCTCGCCGACGACCTGGCCGCGATTCGCCACCCCGAGAGCGGCGAGCAGGCGTTCGAGGTTCGCCGCAAGGAGGAGCTGTACCACGGCCCGTACATGGACAAGGCGCCGGAACTGGTCATCCTCCCCCGCGACGAGAGGATCCACGTCGACTCCTCGCGGCGCGCCTTCCCCGCCGCGTTCGAGCGCCATGACCACCTGGATCCGGAGCTCTTCTACGGCTACTCCGGGCACCACGGCGTCACCGGGATCCTCGCGGCAGCCGGTCCCGGTATCCGCCCGGGCGGGATCGCCGAGGGGAACGAGATCACGCAGATGCCGGCGACGCTCCTCAGCCTGCTTGGGATAGCGAGCGACGATCTCGACGGCGCTCCGATCGAGGCTGTCCTCGCAGGCACGGGCGGCCAGCTGTCTCCCTCGACGCCGTCACTCGCCACCCCGAGCGAGCAGTCGGTCTACTCCGAGGAGGAGGAAGAGGAGCTCATGGGGCGGCTTCGCGACCTGGGCTACGAGTAGCCTCTCTGCGGTGAACGACCGTACGCGCGCGCCGGGCCCGGCCGCGGTCGACGAGGACGGCCAGGCTGTCACATCCGAAGGCGGGGCGGACTACGCGAAGCAACGCCACGGCATCGCAGCGCTCGCGAGCGACGCCGCATTCTACGGCGGTATTCGTGCGCTGCTCAAGTCGCTCGCGTTCCTGCTCGTCCCTCTGTACGCGCACTTTCTTGCGCCTGCGGAGTTCGGGCGCCTCGAGCTCGTCCTCGCGACCGTCGCGCTCGTCGACGTCGTGATCAGCGCGGGAATGGACGGCGTCTTCGCGCGCTTCTACTTCGATCGCGACGAGCCGGTGTGGCGGCGGCAGATCATCTCGCTCTACTTCCTGATCGAGGCGATCTACCCGGCGATCATCATCGTGCCGCTGATCATCCTGTCGCCGACGCTCTCGGAGAAGATCTTCGGTGCGACGGTCTTCGCGAGTTACTTCGTGATCGCGCTCGTCGACGACTATCTGACGAACATCGTCGACCTGCCGATGAACCTGACGCGCCTCCGGCGGAGGCGGCGGCGCTTCGCGTTCTACTCGCTGACCCGCGGAGTCACCCAGATCGTCTTCAGCGTTCTGCTCGTCGCCGTATGGCACTTCGGCGTGAAGGGCATCCTGATCGCCTCGCTCGCCGCCGTCGGCGTTGCCTTCGTGATCACGTTGCGAGAGTACGTGCGCGATCTGACGTTCCGCGTCAACTGGCACGTCGCCAGGGAGATGCTCTCGTTCGCGTGGCCCGGAATCATCGGCGGCGCGGCGTTCTACGCCCTCAACCTGCTCGACCGCTTCTTCGTCAAGCACTATCACGGCCTCGCCGACAGCGGCCTCTACGGCGTAGCGTTCCGCTACAGCCAGGTGGTCGTCGTGGCAGTCCTCGCGTTCCGGATGGGCTGGACGCCGTGGCACTATCCGTGGCTCCGCAGCGGACGACACCCGCAGATGGTCGCGCGCGGTGGAACGTACTACTTCCTCGCGACCGGGTTCCTCGCCGTCGTCATCTCGGCATGGATCCTCCCCGTCTTCCATGTCCTCATGCCCGAGCGCTACTGGGATGCCACGCGCGCGGTTGCTCCGCTGTCACTCGCGGCCGTGGCGACCGGCGCCTACACGGTGTTCGCGGTCGGGCTGAACGTCACGAAGCGCATGCGGCTTCTACCTCCGCTCGCGGTTGTGAGCGCAGCAATCGCGGTTGGCCTGTACTTCCTCCTTATCCCGCCGTACTCGTTCGTCGGCGCCGCCTGGGCGACCGTCGCGTCGGTCACTGCGCTGGCGCTGATGGTGCTCGTCGTCGCGCACCGCATCTACCCGGTGCCGTGGGACTGGCCGCGCATCGCCGGGACGACCGCCCTCACGGTCGCGCTCTGCCTCGCCTCGCTCGCGATCGACGCGTGGATCTCGATCGGGGTGTCGATCCCCGTCAGGCTTGCGATCACCCTCGCGTTCCCGCTCGCCCTGGTTCTCACGGGACTGTTCCCGCGCCGCGACCTGGTCGCGCTGCGAGCAAGGCTGCGGCGCCGGCGCGGTCCTACGTAGTCCCTTACCCGCGAACCTTCATCGTGTAGCGAACCGTGGTCTCGGCCCCCTCGTAGCCGAGGTCGAGCTCGAGGATGGCGCTCTTCCCGCGTGCCTTCTTGGGGATCCTCCAGGAGCACGGGACGGCAAGCTGCGCGACTCGTCTTCCCCCGATTTTCAAGGTGCACGTCACCGTGTCCGGATCGACCGTCTCACCGGTGTTGAGCTCGAGCTGAACCGCGGGCACCTTGAATGTCTTCCCTGCCCGCAGCTTCAGCGTGCCGTCCAAGCTGACGTGCGAGATCACAGGCGTGATCTGGAGGATGTAGAGGTAGCTGCCCTGCTTCGGCGCTTCGCGTCGTCGTCATTCGAGACGACGATCGGGCCGATGTCGGGGCCGGTTCCGGCGTCTCCGGCTAGCTCGAGGTAGAGGCTCGAACCGGTCGCAGGCATGCGGTCGGACGCTCCGTGCCAGGCGCTCGCGCGATCGATGGTCGTGCTGTACGAATCCCTTGCCAGCGTCGCCGATGACGCGCCCGTGGCCGTTGCGAGCATCACGGCGCTGACGAGCGCCAGGGTCAGAGCCCACCGGTTCACCACAGACCTCGCTCGCCAGGGTGCCGCCCACCCAATCAATCAGCGGCCGTTCCCGCGCCGGGAAAACGCCTAGTCGCGCCTGCCCCGTTCGAGTACTCTCGGCGGGGATGCGGCCGCTTCGCGTTCTCGTCACCGCCTGCGGAGCTCCCGGGACTGCGGCGCTTCTTCGGGCGCTCCGCGAGAACGGCGAGCGCGACGTCACCCTCGTCGGCTGCGACATGAGTGAGCGTGCGATCGGGCGATTGCTCTGCGACTCGTTCCAGCAAGTCCCGCCCGGCTCGAGCCCGATATTCGCCGAAGCCGTCCTCCAGCTCTGCCGGCGGGAACGCATCGACGCCGTCCTGCCGCAGTCGTCTCACGACCTCCTCGGCCTCGCGCGAGCACGAGCGGACTTCGCGTCTTCGGGGATCGCGGTACTCGTGTCCGCGCCCGAGGCGATCGAGCGCTCGAACGACAAGGCGGAGTGCTACGCGCTCCTCGACGAGATCGGCGTTCGCGCGCCTCTCTGGCAGCGGGTGCGCGGCGGACGGGAGCTGGCGCGGGCCGCGGGTGAGCTCGGCTACCCGCTGAACCCCGTGTGCTTCAAGCCGGTGGTCGGCTCGGGGTCACGGGGGTTTCGCGTCCTCGACCCTACGGCCGATCGTCTCCATCAACTCCTCCACGAGCGTCCCGGCAGCCTTTCGATGCGGCTCGAGGAGGTCGTCGAGATCCTGCCGGAGGTCGGAGGCGAGGAACTTCTCGTGATGGAGCTCGCGGAGGGCGGCGAGCGAACGATCGACGGCATCGCGCAGGGTGGCCGGCTCTTGCTCGGACACCCCAAGACCCGTGAGGGCATGCGCGCGGGCCTTGCCATGTACTTCAGGACGCTCGACGACGAGGGACTGATGCAGGTGGCGAGCCGGATCGTCGGCGCACTGTCGCTCGACCATTTCTTCAATATCCAGCTCGTCGGCGACGTCGTCATCGAGGTCAACCCGCGCATCTCGACCGTCGTCTACCAGGAGGACCTGAACATCCCGTATCTCGGGCTCAAGCGCGCGCTGGGCGAGATCGACGCGGAGGAGCTCGGCGCATATGCACGCCGGATACGCCCCGACAGGGCCGCGCTGCGCTTTTTCGACCAGGTCGAGTGGGACGGCTGATTCTTCAGCGCTGATTACGGCTCGTTAAGAAGTCTTGACCCCGGTCTCCGAGCCGCTCCGGCCGCGCTACCGTGAGCCCGTGGATCTCGGACTCGCGCCGTCCTACGCGATGCTGTGCCTTGTCCAGGGCGCGCTCGTCCTCGCTCCCTGGAAGCCCTGGCGCCTGACCCGGTCGCGCGCCGCCGGCCTGCTGATCCCGCTCTTCGCCATGGCCGCCGGCGTTGGGATCGTACGAGGCTTCGCGGGTGGGGCGGACGCGCTCACAACGCTGGCGACGGTCGCCACGCCGGCACTCGCGGCCTGCGCCGGTTGGGCTCGACGATGGCCGTACCCCTGGATTCCTCTGGCGCTGACGCCCGCCCTCTACATCGTCGCCTGGCAGTACGCCGACACGCTCGGCGGGGATGCCGCAAGCCTGGCCCTGATCGGAGGGGCGTGTCTCACGCTCTCAGCGCTCATCGCGTCCCTCGCGCCACCATGGGCTCTCGCAGCAGGCCTCATCGTCGTTGTCCTCGTTGACGTGATCTTCGTCTGGGGGATCGACCAGGTGGAGCCGGCGACCGTGGCCGTCCACCACGCGGTACCGCCGACCGCAAGCGTCGTTCCCGGCGTGCCGCCAAAACCGCTTCCCGCCCTTCAGGACGGAACGTTCGGCACCGCGCTCATGGGCTGGCTCGACTTCCTCGCGCCTGCGCTCCTCGGAACGCTGTTCGTCGGGCGCGTGCGACTCCAGGTCGCCGCCGCCACGACCGTTGCCGCCCTCGCGTGGGGCCTGTTGCTGCTCGTCACCGACCCGGTCGCGGCGACCGTCCCGGTCCTGGCGGGCCTCGCCGTCGGCGGGCGAGCGCTTCGCACGGACCCCGGAATCGCTCGTCGCCGGGAGTGGGTCGAGGCGCAGACCGCCGCGCCACCGCCCACCTGACGCGCCTCAGGGTCGCGAGCAGCCGGGGCAGACGCCTCGGAGGACGACGTCGTGTCCGTCCAGCTCGTACCCCAGCTCGACACCGAGCCTGTCGAGGGCGGTTTCGAGACTCTCGTCCTCGAACGGCGCGACCTTCCCGCAGCGCTCACAGACCACGTGGTGGTGGTGCTCTCCGTCCTGATGGGCGGGCTCGTAGCGGGCTGAGCCTTCGCCCATCTCGAGCCGCTGTACGAGCTTCGCACTCGTGAGCACGTCAAGCGCCCGATAGACGCTCGCGATACCGACTTTCTTTCCATCGGCGCGCAGGCGATCGAAGATCTCCTGGGCACTCAGACAGCAATCTTGCTCGGCCAGCAGGTCGACGACGGCCCTTCGGGCGCCGCCCGAGCGATGGCCTTCACGGCGAAGGCGGTCGAGCGCGTACTCGCCCCAATCCATCTGTACCGCGCT
Organism: uncultured Thermoleophilia bacterium; assembly: GCA_963710975.1. GTDB lineage: Bacteria > Actinomycetota > Thermoleophilia > Gaiellales > Gaiellaceae > JBBQXH01. The sequence goes on from CAVQCG010000005.1 coordinate 1,003,681, forward strand.
GCTCATCTACGAGACGATAGCGGCCGGGCGATGCGATTCCCGCGTGCGCCAGAGGACTGCGAGCCAGAGAACGAACGCGATCGTGACGATGACGAAGCTCGGCGGTAGGTTGAACATCACGGCGAGCACGAGCCCGAGCCACACCGAGACGAGCCCGAAGGCGGTTCCGATCGCGGCGGTGGCGATCGGACGGGCTGTAAGCGCGAGAGCGGCCGCGCACGGTGTCACGACGAGCGCGAAGAGCAACAGCGTCCCGACAACCTGGACGGCCATCGTGATGACGAGAGCGAGAAGCACCGTGAACGCGACGCCGAGCGCCTTGACCGGAACGCCCTTGGCCTCCGCAACCCGAGGATCGATGGACGCGAACGCAAGCGGCCGTGCGATCACCGCCAGGCCGAGCGCAAGTGCGACCGTGAACCCGAGGAACACGAGGATCTGATCCTGGGAGATCGCCAGGAGGTTGCCGAACAGGACATTCGTCACCGTGTTCGCACTCTCTGAGGCAAGCGAGCTGAAGAGAACTCCGAGACCGGTCGCGAACGCCAGAATCGTGCCGGTCGCGATCTCCCGAGCCGCGATCTGCTTCCCGAGAATCCCGATTGCAAGGCCGCCGGCAATGCAGAACACCGCCAGACCGAGCGTGACAGGAGCGCCGATCAGGATCGCGCCCGTGGCGCCGGGGAAGCCGATGTGCGCGAGCGCGTGAGCGGCGAACGCCATCCTGCGGATGACCACGAAGTACCCGATCAGCCCGGCCGCGACCGCGACCAGCGTTCCGCCGATGAAGGCGTTGCGGATGAAGCCCGCCTGCAGGACGTCGATCCAGTCCGACTGGTAGCCGACGTCGGCGAGGGTCATTCGTGCTTCCTGCCGGGAGTACGGTCATGTTCCTGGCGGCGAAAAGCAAGCCGGGCAAGGACGCAGGGAGCGTTCGTATCCAGGGGATACGGGCGCGACTGAGGACGCCGTCGGGCGCCGCTTTGCAGCCGACAGGGCGTGAGCGTACTTCCGGAAGGGAGCACTTAACCACTCCTCGTGAAGAGATCGCCCTGGGCCGTACGGACGACCTTGATCGGGGTCCCGTACAGGTGTGTCAGGAGCTCTGAGTCTACGACGCTCCCGATCTCGTCGTAATGCGGATGCCCGTCGAGCAGGTAGATCGCGCCCGTGAGCACGGAGACCAGCGGGTTCAGGTCGTGGGCGACGATCAGGATGGTGACGCCACGCTCCGCCTGGAGCCGACGCAACAGCTGGACGATCTCGTGCTGGTTGCGGACGTCCAGGTTCGCGAGCGGCTCGTCGAGAAGCAGGAGGTCGGGATCGTCGACGAGCGCCTGCGCGATCGCGACCCGCTGCTGCTGGCCCCCCGAGAGCCGTGACATGCGCCGATCGGCGTACCCGGACGCACCGACGGCCTCGAGTGCCGCAGCCACCTTCGCGCGTGATTCTCGGTCGAGCCGGCGCAGTCCCCAGTGCGTTCCAGAGAGACCCAGTGCGACGAGGTCCCTGCAGCGGATCGCCTCACCGACGGTCGCGGCGTAGTTCTGAGGCACGTAGCCGATACGCGCGTCACCACGGCTCGGTGGAGATCCCAGCACCTCGACCTGCCCAGCTGCGGGCGGCAGCAGGCCGAGTAGCACCTCGAGGAGCGTCGTCTTCCCGGACCCGTTCGACCCGATGACGCCCACCGTGGCGCCGCGCGGAATCTCGAACGACCCCGACGACCAGATCGTCGCACCGCCGCGCGCAGCCGCCACGCCCCGCAGGACGATCGCGTTCGCCGTCCCCGCCGCCGGATCTCCCATCAGCCGGTGAGCGCTTGCGAGAGACTTTCGAGCTGGTCGATCTGCCACTGTGCGAAGCTCGCTGCCGACTCGGGAACCGTCTCGGTCACCTCGACCACCGGCACCGCTGCCCCTTCGGCCGTCGCCCGAATCTGCTCGGGAATCGAGCCCTCGGTCTGGGTGTTGTAGACGAGGACGTCCATCGAGCCGCCGGTGAGAGCCTCGTTGAAGTCGTTGACGTCACCCGGCGCCGGATCGGACTCGTTCGCCGCGGCGTTCTGATAGCCCTGAGGAGTCTCGTTCACGAGTCCGAGAGCCGCCGCCATGTAGTCGAAGACCGGCTCGGTCGCGCCGTAGGTGGCCCCCGCGTGCGCCGCTTTGATCGCTTCGATCTCAGCGGTGTAGGGCTTCATCGACTCGAGCCACGCCGACTTCTGCTCGTCGAGATATCCGGCCGCGCCCGGCAGAAGCGTCTTCAGCTCGGCGGTGACCGCATCGGCGACCGCGAACACGTAGTCCGGTCCGTACCAGACGTGCGGGTTGTCGCCCTCGGTCTTCCCCGAGACGTCGCCCGCGTTGACGACGGGAGGCTTGGTGGACAGCGCGGCGACAGCCTTGTCGGCCCAGGGGTCGTAGCCGAGGCCGTTCTCGACGACGAGCTTCGCGTCGGTGAACGACGCGATGTCCGCCGAGCTCGGCTCGTAGTCGTGCGGGTCGGCGGCGGTGCCGGAGATGACGGTCGTCACATCGGCGCAGTCGCCCGCGAGCTGCTCCACGATGTCTCCCCACTGGTCGACGGTCACGACGACAGGAATCGCGGCCGACGGGCAGTCGCCGCTCGCTTCAGCGGTTCCATCGTCTCCACTCTGGCCCGTGCCGCCGCAGGCGGCGAGCCCGAGCGCAGAGAGAACCGAAAGGACGGCCAGAAGGCGGCGAGGCATCGCCGCCGACCCTAGCAGATATGAGAATGAGTCGCGTTCTGCTTAGCTGGCGCTCTTCGGCCTCCGGCCACGCCGTGCGACCGCCCGGCCGCCAAGCCGCTCGGCCTCCGCGTCGGTCACATCGAGCTCACGCACGCCCTTCCGCGCATCGTGGAAGGTGATGCGCACCGTGGCGCCTTTTCCTTCCTGGATTTCCTCTCCGCTCATGTCTGACACGAGCACGGTCTTTCGAGCCATCTTTTTCCTCCAGTAATGGGGAATGTCCGTTTCGTCAGACAGTGTAATACTTCGCTCGACTCGAGAGCGGGAATGGCGGCTACTCGACGACGCGGTAGACCTCGAACGACTCGGCAAACTCGATTCCGATGTTGATGCCGCGGGTACGCGCGAGGTTCCAGATGTAATCGGCGTTTGCATAGTTCCGATGCTGCTGCGACTCGTAGCGCGCAAGTGCAGCGACCTTGCGCTCGATATGCGGCGCTTCCAGTGCAACGTACGCCTGATAGTTGAAGTTGAACGTATTCCACGGAATCTCGTATCCGAGCACCGTGGTTCGCTTGAATGCGCGCAGGCCTTCTGCCGCGACCGCCTGGTGATCCTGGTGGATATCGCCGATGCTCGGTTGGAGCACGGCGTCGGGACGCCACTCCTCCCAGAGCCCGATGAGTATCTCGAGGATCTCCTGGCGATGCGTCGGAAACGTCCGGACCTCGAAGTCGTGGACGGTGAGTGAGCCGGGTGGGATTCCGATCTCGGTCGTCGCCTCGCGAACCTCCCTGGCGAGCGTGTCTGGCGGAAATCCCGACGGGAGAGACTTCGTCGCGATGGAGAACGCGACATAGCGAACCTCCACTCCGCGCTCGACGAGCCGGGCCATCGTCCCGCCGCAACCGAACTCTCCGTCGTCGGTGTGGGGAGCGAGCACCAACACCCGTTTCCAGGCCTCGATCACGCGGACAGTCTACGGTCGCGGCTCGGCGGAACGGCGATAAGGTGGCCCCGTATGGACAGGCCCCTCTTCGTCCTCGGCGTCCGTAGGTCCGGCACGACGCTGCTGCGGATGATGCTCGACCGGAACTCGACCATTGCAGTCCCCGACGAGTCGTACTTCATCCCGCAGCTTGCGAGCCGGCACCGTGGTCGACCCGACGTGGACGCCTTCGTGGACGACCTGCGGCGGCTACCGACAATTGCCGAGTGGGGTGTCCCCGTCAATGCGGTACGAGACAGGATCCGGCCGGGGGCTACGCTCGGCGATGCGCTCACAGCCGTGTACGAGGTGTATGCGGAGCGTCAAGGGAAGCGGCGTTGGGGGGACAAGACGCCGATGTACATGCAGTACCTCGGGCTGCTCGAACGGCTCTTTCCAACCGCGGTCTACGTTCACCTCATCCGTGACGGCCGCGACGCCGCACTCTCACACCTCGCTGTACCGCCGGGAATCATGACCGAGTCCTGGGACTACCCCCGCGACGCGGCCGGCTTCGCGTGCCAGTGGCGTACGGAGGTGCTCGCCGCGCGAGCGTTAGGGCAGCGGGTCGGCTCCGATCGCTATCTCGAAACCCGGTACGAAGAGCTCGTTGCTCGCCCCCCGGATGAGCTCGGGAGGATCTGCGCGTTCACCGGCCTGGGCTACGAGCCCTCGATGCTCGAGTACGCCGGGGCTGTCGATGTCTCCGCGAAGGCGAAAGCCCATCAGCAGAGCCTCAGGAAGGCTCCGACGCCCGGGCTACGGGACTGGCGTACGGAGATGGCCACGCACGACGTCGATGCGTTCGAAGCCATCGGGGGAGATCTGCTGGGAACGCTCGGCTACGAGCTCGCCGACCGGGCGCAGGCGGGCGGCCCCGATCTGCGTGCTCGCCTCGCGCTCGCGTCGTATGCGGCGAAGGGGCGTGCGTGGAGAACCAGCGGAGCAGCCATGCAGCGCTCGCCCCTGTGGAGGCGCAGGCACCCCTACCTCGATGCGGGCTAGTTGATACCCGCGCACGGCTAGACCTGCGCGCCGAGCAGCTTCTCCATCGCGTCGAAGAAGCCGTCGTAGCCGATCACCGTCTGTGCCAGCTGCTCATCGGTGAGGCCGCCGCGGGGCTGGGTCAGCGTCATCTCCGTGCCTCCGTCGACCTCCGCGAGCACCACGGTCACGGGCTCGCGGGAGTCGTGCGTCGGGTCGTCGCTCATCGTGAAGGCGAGGCGCTCGGGCGGGTCGACCTCGGTGTACTCTCCGTGCCAGTGGATCGTGTTGCCGTCGGGCAGGTGCATCACGGCGTTCCACAGGCCGCCGACGCGAACGTCCATCGACAGCGTGTCGAGTGGCACGCCGACGGCCTCGGTGCCGAACCAGACGGAGAAGTGCTCCGGCCGGGTCCATGCCGCGTAGACGAGCTCACGGGACGCGGCGAAGGTGCGGGTGATGGTCAGCCCGTCAGTCATGGTGGTTCTCCTTGCGTGAGGGGTTGTCGGTGCGGTCGTCGTGCCGAAGCTTCTCGAGGTAACTGCCGAGCGAGTCGAAGCTGTCTGCCCAGAACCGGGCGTAGTCGGCGATCCATTCGGATGCCGCGGCCAGCGGCCGCGCGTCGAGCTGCGCCGGGCGGTACTGAGCGTCGCGTCCCCGGCTGACGAGTCCGGCGTTCTCGAGTACCCGCAGGTGCTTCGAGATCGCCGCGAAGCTCATGTCGAACGGCTCGGCGAGCTGGCCGACCGTCGCCTTGCCCTGGGACAGCCGAGCGAGCATCGCCCGGCGGGTCGGGTCGGCGAGTGCCGCGAAGGTACGGCTGAGCTGGTCGGTCGGCATCGTGCACTCCTCAGTGAGATATTCAACTACGTAGTTTTAAACTATATAGTTGAATATGTCGGAACTCGCCAACGTCAGGATTCAGTCCGGCTAGCCGCTGCCGTCGAACGCCATCAGCAATCCGTTCAGCGAGAAGTAGTAGCGCGTGTCGGTCGCTATCCCCGGCGAGTACTTCCCGAGCCCGATCGTCCACACGACCTTGCCGTCGGAGACTCGTGCGGCGTAGGTCTCGGTCTCGAGGGTCGAGAAGAACACGAGATCGCCGATGACGACTGCGGGCCCGAGGATCCGACCACCGACATAGGTCTCCCACACGACTCGCCCACTCGTCGCCGCGTATGCACGAAGCTTGCCGTCGAATCCGCCGACGAACACCTTCCCGTCCGAGATCGCGGGCGTCGAGTAGCCGGTCGAGCCGACGCTCTGCGTCCACAGAACGGCACCCGTGCGGGCGTTCAGCGCGACGACCTTGCCCCCGCGAGACACCGTGTAGAGCCGCTGGCCGTCGGTCGACGGGCTTGCGTAGAAGCTCTCGTACTCGAACGTGTTCCGCTTGACGTACGTGCTCCAGAGCTTCGTCCCGTCCTGGCGTCGCAGACAGAAGACCGACCCGGCATAGGTCGAGATGCAGATCCGGTCGCCCCAGATCGACGGGCTGGCGTTGATGCGTCCACCGGTGTCATACGCCCAGCGAACTCTTCCCGACACGACGTCGACCGCGAAGAGCCGCCCGTCCGTCGCACCGAAGTACGCCGTATCGTCGACGGCCACCGCAGACGACTCGACCTTGGCGTTCGTCTGAAGACGCCAGAGCACGCGGCCGTTCTCCCGATTCAGCGCGGTCACCGAGCCGTCGACCGAGCTGACGATGAGCCGGTCACCGGCGATGGCGGGCGTCGACGGCTTCCTGCCCGAGTCCTGGCGCGACCACAGGATCCGACCGGTCTCGGCGTCGAGCGCAGCGGTGCGACCGCCAAACGTGTTCACGTAGAGCGTGCCGTCACAGAAGCTCGGGGGATACTCCATGTAGCTCCCCATCCCGCGCACCCAGACCGGCTTCTTCGCCGGGATCCCGAGGTCGAGGTCTGGACGGGAGAGCGATCGCTGTGGGTCGCCGCCGAACTCGAGCCAGCACGGGCCCTCGCTGGGGACCGAGGTGGTCTCCGGCTCGGTCTCGAGGGGCAGCGTGGTCTCGGCAGGTGCGGTCGTCACGACCGTGTTGCTGGCCTCGCCCGTCGGAGTGACGAGCGAGACCCCGGCGACCACCGTGTCGAGCTTTCCCTCGGGGGGGTTGCGTCCAACCAGGATGTACGCGGCACCGGCGCCAACCACGAGCAGGGCGACGGCGAGAACGGCGAGGAGGAGCTTCTTTCGCATCGAAAGGGGCGTCTACGCGGCGGCCCGGTGGGAGTGTGCCAGCAGCGCCGGGGCTAGTGCTCCGGTGCCGGCTCTCCCGCTCCGGTCGGTGAGATGGTCGGTCGCGCGAGCTCGGACGCCTTCGCCTGAACCCGATCGGTGGCCACGACTGCCGCGGCCACGGCGAGGATCGCCCAGGTGAGCGGATCCTCGAAGAACGCGCTGTAGAAGAGGGAATGCACGAACAGGGTGAGAAGCGCCCCCGCGAGCCCCAACCCGAGAGCCCGGTTCTCACGAAAGGCAATGAGCAGAAGCCTGGCCGCAGCGGCGAGAAAAGCGATGTACGCGAGGATGCCGAGGACGCCGAGCTCGGCCGCGATCGTCAACGGAGCCGTGTGCGACGCGTTCTTGTCCTTGTTCCGGAGACTTCCAGCCCGCTCCCGACTCGCTTTCGGCTGCGCGCCGACGCCGACGCCGACGATCGGGTGATCGACGAACACGCGCCAGGTTCCTTGAACAAGGGTCGATCTTCCGCTCGTGAATCGCTGCGCCGAGTCGCCGCGAACCGAGGTGAAGACGATGGCGACCGCAGCTATGACGATGACAGCCGTACCGATGAGAAGGACCCGCCGGTTGAGCCGATCAGCAGCGATGAGGCTGACGCCGAGCACGCCGACGACGAGCGCCACCATGCTCGACTGCGAGTACGAGAAGTACAGGGCGACGCCGAGAAAGGCAAGAAGGGCGACGCCTGCCCATACGGCGATCCTGGCGAGCCAGAGCGCAGCGACCAGAACGACCATCGCGACGACGAGCTGGCGTCCGTAGATGCTCGAGTCGGCGAAGAGCGACGTCGTTCGTTGGTAGGTCGTGTATGCGTTCGAGACCTCGAGGTCGCGGGCGAAGTAGAGATCCTCCGTCCAGAGCTGGGAGAGACCGACCAGGGCGAAGCCGCAGGCGAGGCCGACGAGCGTCACGAGGAGCGCCTTCGGAAGCCATTCCGCAAGGGGCGCCCGGGCGACGACGGCAGCGAGCAGGGCAAACGGGAAGAGGAAGAAGGCGAGCTCGATGCTCCCGGCGCGGAGATCGTCCGACCAGAGCAGCGAGATCGACCACAGCCCGATCAGCACGACGGCCGGAACGCCGAGAAGACGTGGGATTCCACGCAGGTCGACGGATCGTCCAGCGCGAACGATCAGGGCGAGCGCCGCCGCAGCGAGCACCGCGTAGAGCGGCAGCAGCAGGAACGCCTTCTGGTCGCCGAGGGTCACCGGTACGCGAAACGGCGCCGCAAGCACGACGGCGACGGGAACGATCGCCGGATAGCGGATGAACGCGGCCGTGAGGGCGGCGAGTCCCAGCACCAGCACGAGAACCGCGCCGATGCGCAGCGGTGAGTCAGTGATGCGCCCGAGGTCGCTTCCAGGGACCAAGGAGTAGCCGAGCAGGATCTCGGCCGCCGCTACCACCGCGAACCCCGCCACGACGATCAGACGCCCGCGGCCGAGCAGGATGAGCCCGACGCCGACGGCTCCCACGATTGCACCAGCCTGGGCCGCGCCGGAATGACTCACGGCTTCACCGTGACCGGGACGAGTCGTGTCGGATCCGAGAGGTTCCCGGCGAGGTCCCGCACTCGTATCCCGACGTCGTACGTTCCCGGCTCCACGACCGCTCCGTCGATCGTGCCCTTCCAGTTGATCGATGCGCGGCCCTTCCCACGCACTCGGCCTCGGAGCGCCGCCTCGGTGCCGACGAGGATCTCCGGTTGCCCCTTCTCGTTCGAGCGGTAGGTCAGCTTCGCGTACGGCTTGGGCGTCCCTTCCCCTGGCGAGAAGGCCTCTGGTTTGACAGCGAGAAGCGTCACCTTCGGCGGCTTGGTGTCGACCCGGATCGTCGTTGGCACGACGATCGTCCGACCCGACCCGTCAAGGTGAAGTCGAAGCCGGTACGGCCCATCGGGGACGATCTGGCCGGCGTCATCGCGCCCATCCCAGACGAAGGTGTGGTTGCCCTTCGCAATCCGCTCGTTCGTCGCGAGCGTTCTCACATCGTTCCCACGAGCGTCGACGATCGACGCGTCGACACGGGCGTTCTGGCGGAAGCGAAGTCTGAGGTTCGCCGTGTCCGTCCTGCAGTCACAGACCGGCGAGAAACGCCGATCGAACCTGGGCGCGGTGATGGGTGACTTCTCGAGCTTCAACCTCTCCGTCGCCGTGAACGCGACGGCCGCGCCTGCGATCAGCACCAACACGATGACCGACACCACGAACCGGGACAAAGCCCGGCGATTGTAGTTGCCAAGCGGCGTCAGAACGCGCCGACGAGCTTGAGCCCGGACAGGAAGAGCACCCCCGCGAGAGCGAACCTGACGTGGCGCTCGGGGAGCCTGAGCGTCAGGCGGCTCGTCAGCATGATCCCGGGAATCGACCCGAGCAGGAGCCACCCCATGGCGGCGAGGTTCACGTCACCCGCAACCAGGTGGGCGACACCAGCTGCCCAGAGCAGGATCGCGGCGTGGAAGATGTCCGTGCCGACGATCTTCGCGGCCGTAAGCGGGAAGAGCAGGATCAGCATCAGCCCGAAGAACGTCCCGCTGCCGACGGACGTCAGGCCGAGCACGAAGCCGCCCACGAGTCCAATCAGGACCGCGAGCACGCGGTCGCGTCTCGACAGCCGGTACGGGCGATCGTCACCCGGCTGCTTCTTGAGATGCGTCTTGATGAGCAGACCTGCACCGACGAGAATCAGGGATATCCCGAGAATCGTCGTGGCGATCTCGTTGACGCTGTCGCCGTACTTGTCCTTCATGAGCTGAACGACGTAGACGCCGAGGAGAGAGGCCGGTACGGAGCCGAGCGCCATCCAGAAGACGAGCCGGGCGTGGACGTTCCCGTAGACGCGGTGCTGCCCTGCACCGACGGTCTTGAAGATCGCGCCGTGAAGGATGTCCGTCCCGACCGCGACGACCGCCTTGAAGTCGAAGACGATGACGAGGATCGGCGTCAGCAGCGAGCCGCCACCCATTCCCGTGACGCCGACGAGGGCGCCGATCAGGAGGCCCGCGAGCGTCAGCTGCCAGGTCATCGGTCGTACGCGTCGCCGAAGGCCTGAACCGGCCTTCCAGCCCGCTTGGCCCGGGGCTTGCCGACGATGCGGTGGAGCTCGCGGGAGAGCTCTGCAGGCATCTACGCGGAGCGGTATGCCTCGATCAGCACCTCGGCGACGGGCGGCCTCGTGAACTCCTCGGGTGGGAGCTCTCCGTTCGACAGCATCTCCCGCACCTTCGTGCCAGAGAGGAAGACGTGGTCGTCGCCCGAGTGCGGGCACGTCTTCGCCGAGGCCATCTGGCCGCACGGTTTGCACCAGAAGGAGTGCTCGAAGAACATGGGCTCGATATCGAGCTCGTGCGGCTCGAACTCGTCGAAGATGAGCTGCGCGTCGTAGGTTCCGTAGTACGAGCCGACGCCTGCATGGTCTCGCCCGACGATGAAGTGCGAGCACCCGTAGTTCTTCCGGCAGATCGCGTGCCAGATCGCCTCTCGCGGCCCGGCGTAGCGCATCGCGGCCGGAAATGCCGACACGACGACGCGATCCTTCGGGTAGTAGCCGTCGACGAGGACGTCGTAGGCCTTGACGCGAACGGCCGCCGGCACGTCATCCGACTTCGTCTCTCCGACGAGGGGATGGATCAGCAGTCCGTCGACCGTCTCGAGCGCGCATTTCGTCAGGTACTCGTGGGCCCGGTGAATCGGGTTGCGCGTCTGGAAGCCGACCACCCGTCGCCAGCCGCGCTCGGCGAAGAGCGCACGCGTGTCCTTCGGATCCTTGTGCAGCTCGGGAAAGCTCGACGGGACACGCTCGAACACGGTCACCGGTCCCGCAAGGTAGCGGTCAGCCTGCTCGTAGAGGCGCGCGACACCGGGATGATCACCGTCGGTCGTGCGGAAGCACTGCTCCGCCTCGTGTTCTCTGTCGTAGTCGAAGACTCCCTCGACGTCGAGAACGGCGAGCTTGCGACCGCTTTCGTCGGCCAGCGCAACACGGTCTCCGCTCGGGGCGGCAGAGACCGCGAGGCACACCGGAAGCGCCCACGGCAAGCCGTTCGCCAACCGCATGTCGTCGACCACCATGCGGTAGTCCTCGGCTCCCATGAAGCCGGGGAGCGGCGAGAGGGCGCCCGAGGCGAGCATGTCGAGGTCGGAGACCTCGCGCGAGGTCAGCGTGACGACCTCCAGCGCGTCGAGGTCGTCGGGTGCCGTCCCGGTACGCTCGACGAGCGCGCCGCCGTGCGGCTTGATCAGCCCCTCGCTCACGCGTTCACACGACTCTCGATGAGACCGAGCCGCTCGAGGTGCGCCAGGATGATGGCGGCGCTCTCCTCGGGCTCGTGCTCCTCTGTGTGGATGACGATCTCGGCGTCCTCCGGGATCTCATAGGGGTCGTCGACTCCGGTGAAGCCCTTGATCTCCCCGGCGAATGCCTTCGCGTAGAGCCCCTTCACGTCCCTGCGGGCGCACTCGTCGACCGATGCCTCGATGAAGACCTCGACGAACGGGCCGAACTCCTCGACCATCTCCCGTGCCTTGAGCCGGGTCTCGTGATAGGGCGAGATCGCGGCGACGATGACGGCGCCACCGTGCCTGGTGATGCGCGACGCGACCCAGCCGATCCGCTCGATGTTGGTGTCGCGGTCCTCCTTCGAGAAGCCGAGCCCCTTCGAGAGATGTGTCCGAACCACGTCGCCGTCGAGATACTCGACGACCTTCCCGCGGTCCTCGAGCTCGGGGCCGACCGCGTGGGCGATCGTCGTCTTGCCGGCGCCGGAGAGACCGGTGAACCACAGGGTGAAGCCGCCGCCGGCGATCTTCTCGGACTCAGGTGCCTCCGTCGGGTGGATGTTCGACACGGGGGAACCCATGGTTCCCCCGTGAGCCCCCTCCTTCGGGTGGATGTTGTCCGTCATGCGTTCCTTTCCAGATGAATGCCGCATTCCAACTTGTCCGAGCCGGCCCAGCGGCCGGCCCGCTCTTCCTCGTCGGGCCTCGTCGGCCGGGTGCACGGAATGCACCCGATCGACCGGTAGCCCGCGTCGTGCAGCGGGTTGTAGGGGATGTCGTTTCGGACGATGTAGCGCCAGATCTCTTTCTCGCTCCAGTCGGCGAGTGGGTGGACCTTCCAGACTCCGTATCGCTCGGAGCGTTCGACCTTCCGGGTCTCCGCCCGCGACGGCGACTGCTCGCGCCGAATCCCCGAGATCCATGCATCGTACGGATCGAGCGCCTGGATCAGCGGCTCGACCTTGCGGATGTGACAGCAACGGTCGGCATCCTGCTCCCAGAGGTTCGGCCCCTCCTGGGCGTGCTGCTCGGCGATCGTGATGATCTCCGGACGGATCAGCGTCAGGCCGTACCGCTCGACCAGGCGCTCCCGAGTCTCGTAGCTCTCCCGGAAGAACAGGTGCGTGTCGAGCTCGACGAAGTCGATCTCGAGCCCGAGCTCTGCCGTCATGTGGACGAGCACCGAGGACTGCTTCTGCCACGAGCACGTCAGGCAGAGCCGCTCGCCGAACTCACCGTGTGCCCAGCGGATGACCTCCTCCGCCGGGAGCTGCTCGATCTCCTCGTCAGTCAGCGACAGCTGCGGGCTCACGAAGAAGTACCTCCTTGAGGGTGTCTGCACGGAGCCCGAGGCGAAGCGTCTCGAGCGGGATCACCTCGTCGGGCGGGATGTTGCCGAGGTTGACCTCAGGCCCGAAGTTCTTGACGAACCACGCCTGCGAGGACTTCGTGGGTGCCTCGAAGATGATCTCGCCGAGCTCGATCGAGTGGACGATCTCGTCGATCAAGCCTGTTCGCATCTCACCGTCGCGCCGGTAGATCCCGGCGTTCCCTCCCTCGCGGCCCTCGGTGATCACCTTCCAGGCGCCGGCGGCGAGCTCTTCCCGCATCCAGTCGACCCACTGGTACGGCGCGAAGACCGTCTCAGAGTCTTTGGATCCGACCTCGGACAGGACGACGAAGTCCTTCGCGAAGCTCCGCGATCAGCTCGAGCTTCCGATCGCGCGCCAGGTCGATCGTCCCGTCCGAGACCTCGACATGCGAGAAGCGGTTCTGGACGAGCCAGGTTCGGTACTCGTCGAGCTTGTCGCGCGCCACCACCGCCTCGAAGAGCGTGCCGCCGCACACGACCGGCGTTTCGAACGACCGGTAGAGGGCGATCTTCTTCTCGAGGTTGTTCGTGACGTACGAGGTGCCCCAGCCGAGCTTGACGATGTCGACGTACTGGCCCGCGGTATCGAAGAGCCCCTCGATGTCGCGGAGGTTGAGACCCTTGTCGATGACGTGGGTCAGCCCCTGGGCGCGCGGCTTCGGCGACCGGGCCGGCACGTCGAGAAATCCGTTCGTGATGCCGTTAGAGACGGGCATAGAGCTCCTCCAGTCGCTTCTTTGCCGCTTCCTGGACGTCGTGGTAGAGAGACGTGCCGTGAGAGTCGATCCCGACGGTCAGGGGGCCGAAGTCCTTGACCCGGAACTTCCACAGGCATTCGGGCATGAGGTCCTCCCACTCGACCTCCTCGATCTCCTCGATCTGGGTGGTCTCGAGGGCTGCCGCGCCGCCGACGATCGCGAAGTACACCATTCCCAGGCGCTGCATCGGCTCGATGGCGTCGTCGGGAAGACCGCCCTTCCCGCAGATCGCACGGACGCCGTAGTCGCGCCCGAGCGGCTCCGTGAAGCGCACCATCCGGGCGCTCGTCGTCGTCCCGATGCACAGCTTCTCGTAGTGGTCGCCGACCTTGCGGACGTTCGGGGCCGTGTGCAGGAGCAGCGCGCCCGCGAGATCCATATCCGGCCGCTGACCGTGGTCGAAGATGCGGATCTGCGTGCGATCGCGGATCCCGATGATGTGCCCGTCGACGGTGACGGAGTCGCCGGCACGAAGCTCGCGGATCGCCTCCTCCGTGGTCGGGAACGTAAGCCTCACGTCGGCCATCACGCCTCCCGGTCGTAGTCGACCGAGCCGTCGTGGGTGATGTGAGCAGATGCGCGCCGTGCCGCCCAGCACTGGTAGTTGACGGCAACCGGGTTGAGCGTCATGTGCGTGTCCGCGTGCTCGATGTGGCACTGCAGCACAGTCACGTCGCCACCGAGCCCCATCGGCCCGATCCCCGTCTCGTTCAGGAGCCCGAAGAGCTCGTCCTCGAGCTTCGCGACGTCGGGATCCGGGTTTCGCGTGCCGATCGGCCTGGCGATCGCCTCCTTGGCCAGATGCATCGCGTAGTCGGCCGAGCCGCCGATCCCGACTCCGACGATCCCCGGCGGGCACGGCTTGCCTCCCGCGCCGACGATCGACTCGAGCACGAATTTCTTCACCCCGACGACGCCGTCTGCGGGAACGCACATCTTGAGGAAGCTCATGTTCTCGGAGCCCGAGCCCTTCGGAACGCATTTGACGTCGAGCCCGTCCCAGCCCGGAACGAAATCCCAGTGGACGATCGGAACGCGGTAGCCGACGTTCTGGCCCGTGTTCTTCCGGGTCAGCGTGTGAACCGTGTTCGAGCGCAGCGGATGCTCGATCGTCGCGCGCTCGGTTCCGTCGTAGAGCCCCTGGTAGATGCGCGCCGGATGGAGGGGGAATCCCTCGCCCACCCGGCAGTAGTAGACCGCGATCCCGGTGTCCTGGCAGACGAGGTTCTTCTCGGTGTCCGCCACTCCGACGTTCTTGACGATCGTGTCCAGCACCCGCCGGCCGGGGATCGACGTCTCGCGGTCGCGTGCCGCCGACAGTGCATCGCGGAGGTCCTGGGGAATGTCCTTCAACGCCCACACGTAGAGGTAGGCAGCGGCGTCCTCGACAACCTTCTGCAGGTCAGTCGCTACGGCCATTCACGACCTCGCTTTCTGGGCGGCTGCCTTGCCGGCACGGCGTCCGAAGACGCAGCACTCGAGCAGGGAGTTGCCCATCATCCTGTTTCGCCCGTGAGTGCCGCCGGCGATCTCGCCGCACGCGAACAGCCCCTCGAGCGTCGTCTCGGCGTTCTCGTCGATGACGAGGCCGCCGTTCTGGTAGTGGAGTACCGGGTAGGTGAGAATCGGCTCGCTGAGCGGGTCGATCCCGGAAGCACGGTATCGGCGCAGCATGTAGGGGAGCGAAATGTCTGCGTCGTCCTCGGGAATCCTCGTCGTGTCGAGCCACACTGCGGGGCGTCCGTCCGGGGTCTCGACACCGCGTCCCTCCTCGACCTCGGTCACGATCGCCGCGGCGACGGCATCGCGGGGGCCGAGCGAGTCGGTGAACTCCTCGCGCTCGGCGTTGAGAAGCACGGCACCGTACGCGCGCGTCGTCTCGGGAATCGAGTAGCCCTGCATCGTCGCGGGCCAGGCGCCTCCGTTCGGGTGGTACTGGAGCGCATCGAGATCCCGCGCTTCGGCGCCGACCTCGAGCGCGATCCGTGTGACCTCGCCGGTCGCGCCGGGGTGATTGGTCGAAAGCTCACCGCGCTCTTGCGCCTCTCGGTAGCAGCGTCCGCCGGCAGCGAGGACGACCGACCCGGCGTCGATCTCGACCTCATCCCCCTCCTTCGTCCGGCACGTCGCGATCCAGCCGCTCTCGGACCGGCGCAGCGCGGCCAGGGGCAGGTTTGGGAGCGCCGTCCCGTCGGAGGCCTCGAATGCGTCACGAAGCGCCGTCGTGATCGCGTGTCCTGTCCTGTCGCCAACCTGGAGGAGGCGCTTGCGACTCGCGCCGCCGCAGCGCGCCAGCCTGTACCCACCGTTCTCACGGGTGAACTCGACTCCGAGCTCTTCCAGCCAGTGGATCGCAGCGGGCGCCTCCGAGGTCAGCACCTCGACGAGCGAGGGATTCGCCGTCTCGTGCGAGCTTCTCCAGACGTCCTCCGCATGGAGCTCCGGCGAGTCGTCCGCTCCGAAGGCGGCCTGGATGCCTCCCTGCGCCTTCGCCGAGTTGCACGACTGGAGAGAACCTTTCGTCGCGAGCCCGACGCGAGCGCCGGCCTTCCCGGCGGTGACGGCAGCGGCGAGGCCAGAGGCCCCGCTACCGACCACGAGCACGTCGACCGAGAGCCGCTCGCCCACAACCGCGAAGAGTAGCAGCTATCCCTAATGCTCGGGATTAGCGCTGCTTATTCGTGAACCCTCGCGACGCTCGGTGTTCCGCATGCCAGGAACGAACAGGAACGCGAGCGTCCCGAGGGACGCGGCTATCCCTGCGGCAACCAGCGTCATACCCGCTCCTATGGCGCTCGCAAGCGGTCCCGTCAAGGCGAACGAGATGGGGATCAGGCTGACGGAAACGAGCCAGTCGAAGCTCGAGACGCGGCCGAGCAACTCGGTCGGGACGAGCTTGTGCATCAGCGTCGACCAGACGATCAGGCCGGCCGTGAAGAGCGCCTGCATGGCGAAGCTGACGATCATCAGCTGCCAGAGTGCGTTCGCGATTCCGAAGCCTGCGATGAGCAGCGTTCCGATCGTCCACGTGACGTAGAGGAAGGTGATGTGCTTCTTCGGCAGGCTGCGGTGACCCATCACGATCGCAGCCAGGATCGCGCCGCAGCCACCTGCAGCGAACACGAAGCCGAGTGCCGCCGCCCCCCCGCCCAATTCGTTCTTGACGATGTACGGAACGAGCACCTCGACCGGCCCGACGAACGCGAGCAGCCCGACCGCGGCGGAGAGGAGCGTTCCCCAGAGCCACGGCTGGGAGCGCACGAATCGATATCCCTCCTTGAGCTCGCGCCGCGCCGACCGTTCCATCGTGGCCGCACCCGCAGGGAGGGGTGTCTTCGTCATGAGCAGGAGCGTCCCGACCCCGAACGCGAACGTCGCGGCATCGAGGAGGAACGCGTTCCCCACCCCGACCGCTGCGATCACGAAGCCGCCGATGGCCGGGCCTGCCAGGCGAAGCCCGATCGGCTCGATCACCTGGTTCAGCGAGTTCGCCTGCATGAGCTGGCTCGCCGGCACGATGTCAGGGACGATCGCCCCGAAGGCCGGGCCGAAGAACGCCTCGCCCACTGCGTAGACGGCGACGATCACGACCACGTGCCACAGCTCGAGCACCCCGGCGACCGAGAGCGCACCCATCACGGCCACCGCGACGCCACGGACGACATCGGCTGCGAGCATGATCCGGCGGCGATCGAACCGGTCGGAGAGGATCCCGCCGAGCAGCACGAAGAGGACGACGGGGACCGACCACGCGATGCCGACGATCGAGAGCGCAGTCGGGGCATTCGAGAGCTGGTAGACCTGCCAGGCGATCGCGACGGTGTAGATCCCGTCGCCGACGAGAGACACAGTCATGCCGCCGAAGAGCAGCGCGAAATCCCTGTTCGCCAACGGGCGCAGGAGCGGCGACCTGCGAAGGACGGGCGCAAGCGTTCCGGTTGTCTCGACCTGCATCGGCGTTCCTATCTCTCGACGTTGCAGCGCGCGCGGCGGCGCAGGCTGCGGGGTGAACGGGCGGCGTGGCCGGAGGCGAACCCCGGCCGAAAAGCGGCTCAGCGCCTAGAGAAAGGCGCGAGCGCTGCTCATGAAGAGCGTCCGTCTCACAGGGTCATTCTAGCGGATCGGCAGCCCGTGAGGCTGCCGGACACGCCGATTCTCAGCCGCCAAGGCCGCCCAGAATGGCGAACGGGTTGCTCGGAGTGACTTCCCAGACCATCTCTCCGCCCGGCTCCACGTGGACAGTCGCGCCAGCCGGGAGCGCCGCCCGAAGGCGATCGGCGAGGGCCTTCGCGTCCTCCTCGTTCACGGCGCCGAGCAGGAGGTAGTGCGAGCGGCGAACGACGGAGATTCCCTCCGCTTCGAGCTGCTCCGCGACCTGGTCGGTGTCCGCGCGTGTCTCGAACTCGACCCGAACCTCCCACTCCGCGTGGCCCGTCTCGAGCGACTCCTCGGTCTCCCGATCGAGTTTCGCCTCGCGCTCCGCCTCGAGCCCCTCGTCGGAGGTCGGCACCGGCTCGCTCGCGTCCTTCCAGACCTCTTCGACCGGATGCCAGCATTCGAGCGTGACGGTCGCGTGGCGCGACTCTGCCTCGAGATCCTTCAGGACGAGGGCTTCGACCTCCCGGGCGCCCGCCTCCGCATCCGCGTAAAAGAAGACCTTGGCCGAATCGCGGCTGACGATCACGCGATCTCCGAGCCGCTTCTTCTCCTCATGCTCGAACTCGCGGGCTCCGAGACGCTCCATGAGGTGCACACCATCATGCTCGTCGTCGAAATCGACAGTCAGGCGCCAGTCGTCAGCCATGCGAGTCGCATTGTGCCTGATGGACGATGTTCACAGGATGACTACACTCAGACGATGGACTGGTCGATCTTCCACGACCTGAACGGCCTCATGTCTCGGGATGGCTATGAGGACACCGTCGAGGTCTTCGTGGCCGTCAGCGCGATCGTGTTCGCCGTTGCCGCGCTCGGGCTATGGCTCGGCGATCGGCCGGGTGGACCGCTGCGCTGGAGGCTCGCGACGACGTCTGCGTTCGCGGCCGCAGGCCTGGGTCTCCTGGTCAGCCAGGTCATCAGTCACCTCTGGGAGCGACCGCGGCCATACAGCGCCAACCCCGACGGGGTGATCCTCGTCACCGCAGCGAATCCCGACCCGTCCTTCCCGAGTGACCATGCGACGGCCGCCTTCGCAATCGCGTTCGCAATCCTGTTCTTCAGCGGACGCGCCGGGATCGTCTTCCTCGTCGCAGCGACCGGGATAGCCCTGTCACGCGTCTTTGCGGGCGTCCACTATCCGAGCGACATCCTCGGCGGCGCGGTCGTCGGGCTCGCCGCTGCAGCCATCGTCCTGCTCCTGCTTCAGCGCCCGATCGCCTGGCTCACGGCGCTTCTCTCCCGGCTCACGGATCCACTCGTGCGGCCACTCTGGACACGTGTCGCCAGAGCGCCTGGCGGACGAAAAGAGCCGCTCTAGCTGTAGTTCCTGAGCACGTTGGTTCATCCGGGCCGCCTTGGAGGCTGAGTGCTGACCAAGGCAACTCATGCCCTAAGGAGGCAACCCGGATGGATTTGCGCGGTAACGCGGCTCTCAGTTGGAGCGGTCGGCGCGAGCTGGCCGAGCGGGTTGTTGTTGATGGTTGGACGCTGAGGGCGGCGGCCGAGGCGGCCGGTGTCAGCGTGCGCTGCGCTCGCAAGTGGGTGGGTCGCTATCGCGGAGGCGATCGGCGCCTGCTCGATCGTTCCTCTGCGCCGGGCCGGGTCGCCAACCGGACGCCGGCGGAGCGGGTGGAGGTGATCGTCAAGCTGCGCCGGCTGCGCATGACCGCTGCCGAGATCGCGGAGACGCTGGCGATGCCGCTTTCGACCGTGTCCG
Organism: uncultured Thermoleophilia bacterium; assembly: GCA_963710975.1. Lineage (GTDB taxonomy): Bacteria > Actinomycetota > Thermoleophilia > Gaiellales > Gaiellaceae > JBBQXH01. The sequence continues at coordinate 1,022,904 of CAVQCG010000005.1, forward strand.
GGATCCTGACCCGGTTGGGCATCGGCCGGCTCGGGTACCGCTCAGCCGTGCACGCGCTCTGCTGCCGAACGCTCGGGATCCGACACCCGCGCACCCGTCCCTACCGGCCGCAGACACACGGGAAAGCCGAACGCTTCATCCGCACCCTGCCCGCAAGCTGGGCCTACGGCGCCATCTACCAATCAAGCCGCGAACGCACCGCAGCCCTTGACGGCTGGCTCTGGCACTACAACCACCGACGCCGACACTCAGCCCTCGGCCACCAACCCCCGGTCAGCAGAACCAACCTGCTCGGGTCCTACATCTAGCGAACGTCACGCAGTGTGTATCTTCGCGAATTCGACGAATGCCTCGCCGGCCCGTGTCGCTGCGCGCCCGGCCGCCCGTACGAGGTAGATCTGCCGGGCGGGGGCGATTCCCTCGACCGTGGCCTCTCCCAGGGTTCCCGCAGCGAGCTCGTCCTCGAGCGCGGTGCGAGAGATGAAGCCGATGCCGTAGCCGGCCACGACCGCCGACTTGACCGATTCCTGGAGGCCCAGCTCGAGTCGCACGGCAGGACGGAGACGTGCCCCGGCACGCCGAAGCTCCTCTTCGACGACCTGACGGACGCCTGCCCCCTCCTGCATGTCGATGAGCGTCTCGCCGGCGACGTCGTCGACGCTGACCGGCCGGCCGGCGAAGCGATGTCCTGCAGGCACGGCGAGCACGATCTCGTCCCGGACAAGCGGCTCGAAGACCAGGGAGCGGGACCGTCGCGAGGCGCCGACGATGCCGAGCTCGAGCTCTCGATCCGCAACGCGGTCGATCACGGTTTGCGTCGCGGAGATCGAGAGTGCGACCTCGACGGCTGGATGGATGGCCGCGAACTCGCAGAGCAGGCGCGGAACGAGACGGCCTCCGGGACCGGTCGACGACCCGAGCGTGAGCCGCCCCCCGAGGTCGACATCGCCCTCGGCGAGCTCGTCGAGCAGCTGCTGCTCGGCCTGGAGCAGCCTTCGCGCACCTCGGTACAGGCGCATCCCTGCCTCGGTCGGCTCGACGCGACGCCCCGAACGGTCGAGGAGCTTTCGACCAACCCGCTCCTCGAGCGAGCGGATCTGCAAGCTCACCGCGGGTTGCGTCACGCCAAGCCGCTCGGCGGCCTGCGAGAAGCTCCTCCGCTCGACCACGGCACAGAACGCGTTGAGCTGACGGGTATCCATAAGCAATCATTATGCATTGGTTGGGAAGTGGAGAGGTTTCACGGACTTGTAAGGAACGGTGCACGTTCGTCGGGCACGCTTTCGACATGAAGATAAGACTGCTTCTCTGCACTGCGTTCCTTGCCGTGACCGCAGTCCTCGCCCTCCCGACTCTCGCGATGGGCGGCGTGATCGCCAGAGGGACGTTCCACAACGTCGGCAACGAGAAGGGCCGAGGCACAGTCACGGTGGTCTCGACGGCCAATGGTGGCCGTGTCCTGAAGTTGTCGCGCAACTTCGCCGCCTTCAACGGCGTCAGCCTCCGGCTCTGGCTGGCGACGAGCCCCTCCGCGTCCACGCGGAAGGATCTCGGCAAGCTGAACAAGTTCGGCGCCCAGAGCTTCACCGTTCCGAAGTCCGTGAACCTGAGGCGCTACAGGTACGTGATCGCCTGGTGCGTCAAGTTCAGCGTCCCGATCACCCAGGCGATTCTGCGCTAAGGCCCTGTCCCTCTCGCCGCATCGCGACCAGGCGGAGCACTGCGAGCGCGAGCAGAATCGTCATCACGGCATCGCTTCCGACGCACCACTGGCAAATCGCATCGATGATCGCAAGCTGCACGTAGAGCAGATACATCGCAAAGGCGAAGCCGATGAGCGTCAGCGCGCCTCCGACGACCGCGCCGACTTCACCGCGTACGAACGCCGACGCGAATATCAGCAGATAGCCGATGAGTCCGATCAGCGAGACAGGGACTCCGACGAGCTTCGCGTAGGACGAGTTCTGTACGAGCTCACAGCCGCCGGTCGAGCAGGCAACCGCACCGCCCGTGTAGTGCACGTACGTCAGATAGGCGGCGATGCCGGCACCGACGAGCGCGAACGCAGCCACGGCGAGGCGAATGCCTCGCTCGCTCAACTCTCGAGCTGCTTGTCGATCGCCGTGGTGAACGTCTCGACGTCGAGCTTCTGAAGACCGAGGGTCTCGAGCTTGCCTCCGGTCTTCCCGATCTGGAAGAACGGTGTGCCGTTCGCACCGGCCGCCTGTCCGTCCACCGCCGCCTTCTTGATCGCGTCGGAGACCTTCTGCGACTTCATGTCGGCGACGAGGGCATCGACGTCGACGCCCGGAATCGCGGCGCCGATGTTACGGATCAACTGCTCGTTCAGCCAGCCGTCGTTCTCCGACCCCTGGTTCAGGTAGAGGAGATTGGTCACGTTCCAGGCCTTGCCCTGATTCGCCGCCGAGTAGATCGCCTCGAGACCGGTTGTCGAATCGGGCCCGATGATCGGGAAGCCCCGATACTCGACGCGGAGCTTCCCGGACTTGACGTACTGATCGATCAGGCTCGGCATGACGGTCGTGGCGAACTGCGCACAGTACGGACATTGCGGATCTGCGTATTCGACGAGCGTCACAGGGGCGTCCGGCGAGCCGAGCACCGTTCCATCCTGCGGAATCCCATTGAGAAGCTGCTGTGTCTCCGTACCGTCGATCGTGGCCGGAGTCGCCGACTTGGAATCGCCTCCCACGAGGCTCACGACGATCAGCGCGACCGCCGCGACGATGACCACGGCCGCTGCGGACACGTAGAGCCAGAAGCGGTTCGAACTGGCTCCACGACTTCCCTTGACGGGCGGCGGTGCCTTCGCGACGGTACGCGCCTTCCGTGCAGCCTTCTGGGACATCCGCCACAGTATGGCGAAGGCCACAGCTCGTTCGCGTCGGTACCTTGCCGCAGCGACCGGTCGGGAAACCCGAAGGGTGCCCGACTAGACTGGCCTCTCGTGCGCGTCTGGATCGACATGACGGCGCCGGCGCACGTCCTCGTGTTCCGTCCGCTCATCGCGCTCCTTCGCGAGCGTGGCGCCACCATCGACGTCACGGCCAGGGACTACGCACAGACCGTCGAGCTGCTCCAGCGAAACGGGCTCCACGCTACGGTGCTCGGACGCCACGGGGGACGTTCCTGGGCAGGAAAGCTGGGTGCCATGACATCGCGCCTCCCTGCGCTCAGGCGATGGGCCAGCGGCCGGCGCTTCGACATCGCGCTGGCCCACGGCTCGCACGAGCTGACGCTGGCTGCCCGATCGCTCGGCATTCCGAGCTCGACGACGTTCGACTACGAGTTCGCGACGATCCAGCACCAGCTCGGCTGCCGTGCAGCGACGAAGGTGGTGGTGCCGGACACCATCCCACCGAAGCGACTCGAGACCTACGGCGCCCGCCCGCCCAAGCTCCTCCGCTATCCCGGTCTCAAGGAGGAGTACTACCTCGCGGACTTCGAGCCGGACGAGAACGCGCTCGACGAGCTCGGCGTCGACCGATCGAGGGTTCTGGTCGTCGTACGGACGCCACCGGACGTCGCGCTCTACCATCGCCACGGAAACCCGCTCTTCCTCCGGGTTCTCGACCGGCTCGGCCGCGACAGCGACGTCCACGCAATCGTAGTCCCGCGAACCAGCGAGCAGCGGTCGTTCATCCACCGGATGTCCCTCCCGTCCCTGATCGTCCCCGAGCGAGCGGTCGACGCCCAGAGTCTCATCGCACTCGCCGATCTCGTCGTGTCAGCCGGTGGGACGATGAACCGCGAGGCCGCTGCGCTCGGGGTTCCCGTCTATACGACCTTCGGTGGCCGGCTCGGTGGCGTCGACGAGGCGCTGATCCGCTCCGGACGTCTTCGTCCGCTCGGCGACGCTCACACCCTCGAGCTCGTCAAACGGGACGGCGAAGGGATGCGCGTTCGACGTGATCCCATCCTCATGCTCGAGCTCCTACTGTCCGCACTCGGCAACCGGAGGTACAGATGACCACGCTCCCAGCAGCATGAAGGCGCTGATAACCGGCGGCGCCGGCCTGCTCGGTCTCGGGCTCGCGAGAGCGCTCCTCTCAAGCGAGACCGATCCCGGAGGCGAGAGGCTCGAAGAACTCGTCCTGCTCGACATGGCGACACCAGCCGAGGCGTTCGACGACCGACGCGTTGAGACCGTGCAGGGTGACGTCACCGAGCGAGCAGTCCTCGAGCAGGTGGCCGGAGACGCGGACTACGTCTGGCACCTGGCCGCCGTCGTGAGCGCCGGAGCCGAGGCTGATTTCGATCTCGGCATGAAGGTCAACCTCGCAGCAACGCTGCAGCTCCTGGAGGTGCTTCGCGCGACCGGGCGCCGCCCGCGGATTGTCTTCACCAGCAGTCTGGCCGTCTATGGAGGGGCGTTGCCCAACCCGGTCGGCGACACCTTCCGGCTCACGCCGCAGTCGTCTTACGGCACGCAGAAGGCGATCGGTGAGCTACTGATCGCGGACTATTCGCGCAAGGGATACGTCGACGGGCGCTGCCTCCGCCCGCCGACGGTGATCGTGCGGCCGGGGGCTTCAAACGCCGCGGCGTCCGCGTTTGCGAGCGCGATCGTACGCGAGCCACTCGAGGGCCGAGACGTCGTCTGCCCGGTTCGGCCCGAGACCAGGATCGTCATCGTCTCGCCCGCTCGCGTCGTCGAGGCTCTGATCACGGCGATGGCACTTCCAGAAGACGCCTGGCGGAGACAGCGCACGGTCCAGCTGCCGGGGCTGTCGGTTGAAGTTGCCGAAATCGTCGAGGCCCTTCGCCGCGTTGGCGGAGCCGAGGTCGCTGCACGAGTTCGCTTCGAGCCCGATCCGGCAGTCGAGAAGATCGTCGGCGGCTGGGCCCAGGGAGTCGCCGCGGAGCGTGCGCTGGAACTCGGTTTCCGACCCGATGTCAGCGTGGACGAGATCGTGCTCGACTATCTTCGCCTGTCCGCGTCCTCTGAAGAACGGCTGACGACGCCGAGGACTTCGGGCCCGTAGCGCTCGAGCTTCGCGGGGCCGACTCCGCTGATCTCGGCCAGCTCGCCCAGAGTTCCGGGCAGCGCCTCCGCGATGGCGGTCAGCGTCGCGTTGCCGAACACGACGTAGGCCGGCACGGCGTCTGCCTTCGCACGTTCGAGCCGCCATTCGCGGAGCGCCTCGAACACCGGATCGTCCGGTGCAGCCGATCGCTTCGCAGGTGACGCCTTCGCCGTGACCCCAAGCTCTGCGAGGAACCGGCTCGGCTTCTTCGCCGTCCACGACAGGTGAAGTGAGCGCTTCGCCCGAGTCAGGCCGACGTAGAAGAGCCGACGCTCCTCGCCGACGGCCTCCGCCGTCTTCGCGAGCTTGAACGGGAGCTCGCCCTCCTGGAGGAACGGCAGGAAGACGGCGTCGAACTCGAGCCCCTTCGCTCGGTGATACGTGAGGAGCTGCACGCCGCGTCCGTCCCCGTCCGAGCCGAACCGCGCGTCGAGATCGCTGACGAAGTCGGCGACGGTCGAGCCCTCGTCGAGTTGACCGGCGAGGTCGACGAGCCGCCGGAGGTCATCCTGGAACGTGAGTCCGTCCTCGCCGAGACCCGCGGGAGCCTCGTCGACCAAGCCAGCCTCGACAGCGGCGGCCTGGACGGCGAATGCCGCCTGCTCCTCGGTCCGGCGGCGCAGGAGCCGCAAGAGCGCGCGCGCTGCGGGCCGCTGGAGGAAAGAGCCGCCGCGCACCTGATACGGGATGGCGGCTACGGCAAGCTGGCCCTCGAGATCGTCCGAGCGGGCGTTCACCCGGTACAGCACCGCGATGTCCTCGTCCCGAACGCCCGATGCCCGCAGAGCGGAGACCTTCGTGACGAGGTCGTCCACCTCGGCGGACGGAGTGGCGAACGCCCCGACGACCGGCTCCGGACCGGCCGGACGGCCCGCGCGCAGCGTCTTCTCTGCTCCACCGAGGCCGGGAACGAGACGATTCGCGAGGCCGAGGATCTGCGGTGTCGAGCGGTAGTTCTCCTCGAGACGGACGACAGTCGACCCGGGAAAGCGGTTCGGCATCTCGAGCAGGTAGCGCGGCGTCGCCCCCGTGAACGAGTAGATCGCCTGATAGTCGTCGCCCACCACGCAGAGATCGTCGCGGGCTCCCAGCCAGAGATCGAGGAGCGTCTGCTGGAGCAGGTTGACGTCCTGGTACTCGTCGACGGTGATCGCTCGACACTGCGCGCGGAACTGCTCGATGGCATCGGGAGAGTCCTCGTAGAAGCGCACGAGCCGTTCCAGGACATCCTCGAAGTCGATCCGGCCCGCTCGCTCTTTGCGCTCCTCGTAGCCGCGGTAGACGCGAAGCATCACATCAGGTGGAAACGGGGGCTCGTGGCCGTCGAGACTGCGGAGGTAGTCGGCCGGCGCGACCCGGCGGTTCTTGGCCCACTCGATCTCGGTCGCGAACTCCGATAGCGGGCGGAAACGGTACGCCTGGTGCAGCGAGCGTACGAGCGGGGCGAGCAGGATCGCCTTCGACGGCAGGATCGAACCAGTGTCCGGGACGAAGTGGTGCAGCTGTGCGAGCGCGGTCGCATGGAACGTGCGCGCCCTGACTCCGGGCGCCCCGAGCCTCCTCAGCCGCTCGCGCATCTCGCCGGCCGCCTTGTCGGTGAACGTGACGGCGAGGATCTCCCGGCTCGCGAAGGAGCCGGTCGCAACCTGGTACGCGATGCGATGCGTGATCGTGGTCGTCTTGCCCGAGCCCGCTCCGGCGAGAATGCAAACGGGTCCGTTGACCGCCTCGGCGGCGCGTCGCTGCTCGGGATTCAGCCCGTCGAGGATGTCGGCGGCACCGGGCAACTGGCGCGGCTTACAGCGCCACGTCGGGTACGGGCACCCGCTTCGGCTCGCGGGCGATCGACCCCAGACGCGCAACGACCTCGAGCGTGTCGTCGGCCTCCATGAGCTGGATGAGCTCTGCGAGCTCGTCGTCGAACCAGACCGTGTCGACGCTCCTCGACGAGCAGCGGAAGATCTTCGGGTGAGCGGTCGGGGCGGCCTCTTCTCCGTCCGCCCAGAGCTCCTCGTGAAGCTTCTCGCCCGGCCTGACTCCGATGAAGTCGACGGCGATGTCACGGCCCGGCTCCTTCCCCGAGAGCCTGATCATGTTGTGGGCGAGATCGACGATCTTCACGGGCTCACCCATGTCGAGGACGAACACGTCGCCGGACTCGCCGATCGCACCCGCTTGGACGATGAGCTGAACCGCCTCCGGGATGGTCATGAAGTACCGGGTCATGTCCGGATGCGTCACCGTCACCGGGCCGCCCCGGGAGATCTGGCGACGGAACAGCGGGATGACGCTTCCCGACGACCCGAGCACGTTGCCGAACCGTACGGCGAGGAATCGCGTCGTCGTGCCGGGCCGCTGGGCCGAGGTATTGACGATCCACTCGCACAAGAGCTTCGTCTGTCCGAGCACGTTCTTCGGGTTGACCGCCTTGTCGGTCGACACGAGAACGAACGTCTTGACGCCGTACTCGACCGAGACGTCTGCGACCACCTGCGTCGAGATCAAGTTGTTGCGAACGGACTCGAGCGGGTTCGCCTCCATCAGCGGAACGTGCTTGTACGCGGCCGCATGGAAGACCACGGTCGGGTGGTATCGCTCGAAGACCCGCCGGATCTTCGACCGGTTCTTGACGTCGGCGAGAACCGGTATCACGGCTCGAAAGCCGCGCTCGTACATGAGCTCGCGCTCGATCTCGACGAGGGAGTTCTCGGCGTGCTCGACGAGGAGAATGCGCTCCGGCCCGACCGCGGCGATCTGCCGGCAGAGCTCGGATCCGATCGAGCCGCCGGCGCCGGTGACCACGACCGTCTGCCCACGCACGTAGGACGCGATCACATCGAGATCGAGCGACACGGGCTCCCGGCCGAGTACGTCCTCGACCTCGACCTGACGGAGTTGCCGGGCGAGATGCATATCGCCGGCGATGAGCTCGTAGACGGACGGAAGCGTCTTCACCGGGACGCCGGCGTCCCGGCACGCGTTGACGATGCGCTGGCGCGTCTCGCCCGCGGCGGACGGGATGGCGATGATCACCTCGTCGGGCTTCGAGTCCGCGATGAGCACCGGGAGCTCCTCGGTCGTCCCGAGAACACGAATGCCGTGGATCCTGAGATTCCTCTTGCGCGGATCGTCGTCGACGAGACCGATCGGCGAGTAGCCGAGGCCCTGGCTCTTCTGCATCTCCTTGACGATCAGCTGGCCCGCGTCTCCGCCTCCGATGATGAGGGCCTCTTTCCCGCGGGCGACCAGCCGTCGTGGGCCAGGCCGCTCGATGAGCGTGCGCGTGAGCAGACGCGCACCCGCCACGAGCCCGAGGAGGATGAGCCAGTTGAGGACGATGATCGACCTCGGCACGTGAACCGGCGGTACCGGGTTGATCAGGAAGACGGCGAGCTGCGCGACGATCGTCGCGACGGTGACGCCACGAACGACGGCCCACATGTCCCTGATCGAGACGTAGCGCCACCAGTGGCTGTACATCCCGAAGAGGACGAACACGATCAGCTCGATCGGGATGACGATCGCGAACGACTTGACGAGAAGCCGTTCGTAGTAGACGGGGATGCCGTTGTCGAAGCGCAGCCAGAACGCGAGGTACCAGGCGGCGGCGATCAGGCCCGCGTCGACGACGACCTGCCACACCCGATACCGGTTGATCAGCTTCACGAACGTGCCTCCACGATCGCGGCGGAAAGCACCCGCTCGACGATCTGCTCCTGCTCGGCAGCGCCGATTCCGGCCCAGAGCGGCAACGCGAGGTTCTCGCGGGCTGCCTTCTCCGTCTCGGGCAGGGATCCCTCCCGGTACCCGAGACCTGCGAACACGGGTTGGAGATGCAAGGGCGTCACGTAGTACGACGCGCAGCCGATGTCCGCCTCCTTCAGTGCGACAGCGATCCGCTCGCGCTCGGACGTCCGAATGACGTACATGTGGTAGACGTGACCCGGCTCGTCGAACGGGAGCTCACACACGTCCCCCAGACCGAGCTCGGCGTAACGCGCGGCGCCCTCGCGCCGTGCGGAGTTCCACCCGTCGATGTGGGTCAGGAAGAGCCGCAGCGCAGTCGCCTGAAGCTCGTCGAGCCGCGAGTTGTAGCCGACGAACTCGAACGTCTGTTTGTCCCGTGACCCGTGGAAGCGCAGGATCCGGATGTGCTCGGCGAGTGCCTCGTCGCTGGTCGCAACCAGCCCTCCGTCGCCGAGCCCCGGCAGGTTCTTCGTCGGGAAGAAGCTGAACGTCGAGACCTTGCCCATCGTGCCGATTCCGGGAGCACCGAAGGCCTGAGCAGCATCCTCGATCACCGGGATGTCCGGAGGAAGCCCTGAGATCGACGCCGGTCGACCGAAGAGATGGACGGCGATGATCGCCTTCGTCCGCGGAGTCACCCGCCGCTCGACATCGGCGGGGTCGAGGTTCAACGACTGGGGCTCGATGTCGCAGAACACCGGAGTCGCACCCCGCCGGGCAACCGCCTCGGCCGTCGCGTAGAAGGTGAACGCGGGGCAGATGACCTCGTCGCCGGGACCGATGTCGAGCGCGTCGAGGACGAGCACGAGCGCGTCGGTGCCGTTCGCGACACCGATGGCCTCCGAGACGCCGAGGTAGGCGGCCGTCTCCTCCTCGAACGCCTTCACGTTCGGGCCGAGAATGAAGCGCCCGGAGTCGACGACTTCGGCGAGCCGTTCCTTCAGCTCACCCAGAAGCGGAGCGTACTGTGCTCGAACGTCGACGAGCGGGATCACGAACGGTCAGTGTAGATGGTGGGCGCCTGGATTCAGATGCCCTCTTCGGCCGCCGGGCCACGCCCGCGGCGACGCCAGGCGCGCACGACGACGAAGACGATCACGAGGACGACGATCGCGAGAACCACGTAGTCGAGCCAGCGGAAGCGCTCGTGGAAGTGCTCCCACCCCGTTCCCACGCCGTACCCGATCCCTGCAAACGCAAAGCACCAGATCGCCGACCCGGCCAGCGTCAGGAGCGTATAGAGGGGAAGAGGGACCTCGGCCCAGCCGGCCGGGATCGAGACGAACGAGCGCACGACGGGGACGAGCCGTCCGACGAAGACCGTCCAGACTTCGTACCGCTGGAACCAGCGTTCGGCTCGATCGAGCTTCGCCGGTGTGACGTGGAACCAGCGACCGTGTCGCTCGAGTAACGGACGGCCGCCGTAGAAGCCGATCAGCCAGCCGATGAGCGCACCGACGAGGTAGCCGAGGGTTCCGGCGAGCGCCATGACGACGTACGCCGTGACCCCGGTTCCGACATCCCAGCCGAAAAGCTGAACCTCGCTCCCCGGGAACGCGCCGGCCGCGAGGGCACCCGCGTAGAGCATCACGATCTCACTCCCGGCCGGAAAGACCGCATCGAGCATCATGAGCCCGAAAACGGCATAGACGCCGGAGTTTCCGACTGCACTCGTCAGCGCATCGGTGATCGCGCTCATTGCACGACTGTAGTCGGCTGGGATCTAACGGCGCTTGAGGAGCACGCTGCCGGTCAGCTCGACCGGCCCGATGTCGTTCGTCGCCCGAACGCGAATCACGTACCGCCCTGCTCGCGCGATGTGATTGCTCGACGTTCGGCCGTTCCACGATGTCGAAACACGGCCGGGCTCCTGGTCGCGTCGCTCGTAGAGCGTCCGGACGATACTTCCCGAGCTCTCGACTGTCACCCGAACGCGGCTCGTGTCCGAGATCTTGAACGAGATGCCGACGTTCTCGTGGTGCTTCTTCGTCACGCGAATCGTCTGGTCTGAGAGCTCGAGGAAGCCAAGAGCCTCGTTGACCGTGAACGTGCGTGCGGCCTTCGAGTCGTTCCCGTCGGAGTCGACAGCGGAGACGACGAAGCGCCAGGAGCCCTGCTTCAGGAGCTTCGGGTCGGGCTCGAGCGGATACTCACCCGGATCGCGCGGCCCCTTGTACGACCACACGGCGTTGCCGTTCGGCCCGAGCAGGCGGGCGTTGACCGTCGAGGGGCGGACGATCTTGTAGACGAGGCGCTGCCCCTCTGCCACGCCGTCGCCGTTCGGCGAGACGACCTTGTTCTCGGGCTTCTTCGCATACGCGCCGTAGTAGAGAATCATCAGGGCGTCGGACACCGCTCGGCTTTCGCCGTCGGAGGGCGCGTTGAGGACGGAGCCGTCGAAGGCGAGCTGCGTCGAGCCGCCGGAGTCGAACGACATGCCGGTGACCACCCCGAGCCGTATCAGCTCTTGGGCAAGGTCGGTGAGGGTGATCCCGGCGCTCGTCTGCTGCCTGCCGTCGACCGCGACGAGCACGATCCTCCCGTCGCCGCGCTGACCCACCGCCGTCCGCGGGTCGCGACCGAGCAGCTGGTCGGAGGTGAACGCCTCGGTCGTCGGCAGCGACACCTTTCCGTGGCGGACGATCGCCGGGCCGCCGCCGATCGCGTCACGCACCTGCTCCCACCAGGGCTTCAGGATGAGCTTCAGGGTGAACGGAAGCCCTGGGAGCGCCTGAACGCGTAGATGCTGCGACCCGGGGCCGATCGCCTGGACGACAGCGCCGCCGTCCGGAATCGGAGTTCCGCCCCCGGTCTCGACAGAGGCGATCTGTCCGGTCAGGTCGATGTTGGCCTTCGCCGTGGGAAACCCGGAGAGGACGACGTCGACGGCCTTCGGAGACGAGGGTGTCCGCTCACCCCAGGCCGGGGTGAACAGCCCGACCTCGCCCTTCTCGACCGGACGGTTCAGCTGATCGAGCGGAGCACGCTCCGCATCGGCGACTGCCCAGGTGCCGAAGAACCCGACACGGGCGATCCGAAGGAGGCCGTCGAGCCCGATTCCGAGGGTCGAGCGGCTTGAGGTGGGACGCCCGAGCAGGACGCCGCCCCGCATGAAGATCCCGGACGGATAGCCACTGTCGATGTTGTAGTAGTCGCCGTTGACGCCGACCACGGTTGCCCGGCCCGAGAGGCGCCGCTGCATCGAGGTAACCGTCTCGCGACCCGTGATCGTGCCGTTCGAGAGCACGGGCTGCAGGTCGTACAGGGCTCCTGGTTTCGGCCCGACCACGACATGGAAGACCGTCCGCTCGCCGCCGAGAGTGCGGACGTCTCGGGTGTACGAGACACCGGGCATCAGCTCCGTCGTCTGCGCAGCAGCGACTGCTCCCGGCGCATAGACCAGGACTGCGAGCACGGCCGCGACCCCCCACCATCTGCGCATGCAGCTACCCACGGAAGCAGGGACCTCTACGGGGCGCAACCCCCGAACCCTGCTCTCTTACAGACTCCGTACAGGCGAGCGAACCGCGTTTCAGGCGGTTTCAGCCGGACGGAAGCGACTCGGCCATCCGCTGCGACATCGTCTCGAGGAGCTTCCAGGCAACGCTCGGATGCTCCTCGACGAACGGCCGGAACTCCCATGCCCCCATCGCCAGGCAGAGGAGCTCCGTCTCGGCGGTCACCGTCGCGATCCGCGGGATGTCGTGGAAGAGACCGATCTCCCCGAAGTGATCTCCCGGCCCGAGCGTTGCCTTCCGCTCGCCGTTGACGGAGACCGCAGCGGTGCCTTCGGTGATGACGAAGAACGCGAGCACCCGCGCACCACGTTCACCCTCGTGCGTGATGACCGAGCCGGCGGGAAACGTGTGCGCCCGAAAATGCTCGGCGAGGCTGGCAAGGTCGTCCGGCTCGAGGCCTGCCAGGAGCGGGACACGGCGAAGCGCATCGACGGTCTGGTCGGCCACGGCCCCGGGATCATAGTCCGGCAGGGTGGTCGATCAGGCCTCGGCGAGCGACCAGGTGAAGCGGGTCAGCTCCTCCGCCGGAGCCAGGCCGCCGGGGCGAACGCCACGGCGCACGAACAGCACCGGCGCCTGTGAGCGACTGGCAATCCCGGCACGCACCGCCCCGATTCCCTCGTCACGCCAGCGGCTCGACAGCCCGATCACGAGGAGACCGTCCGGATCCGTCGCACGCAGCACGCCGTCCTCGCCCGGCGGCGTGAGCACCGGCTCCGCGGGGAGATCGGCGAACTGCTGCACGATCAGAGAGGCTCGTGCCAGGAGCCGGCTCGCATCCCGCTTGCCACCCTCCGGATCACCCACCGGGCCGAGCAGCCGGAGCCCGGCGCCGTGAACCGACGCCAGCCACGCGCCCAGCTCGAGAGCGGCCCAGTCGTGCTCGCCTCCGCCGAACGGCACCGACACGACGGGCACCGTCTCCGGAGGCGTCCCCGCGGCCAGAATCGCGACATCGCACGGTGCGCTCGCGGTGTCAGCGACCTCACCTCCGCTGACAACCAGCAGATCGGCGTCCTGCTCGGTCAGGAGTCGTGCGATGTCGTCGCCGACGGCGGACGAGGTGAAGGCGGCGGCCCGGGCAGCAACTCCGCGCGCGGCCAGGTCGTCGCGACACGCATGGAGCTCCGATGCGGTGGTGCCCAACGCTGACGCGTCCGTCGCGAGCCTGGCCAGGATCAGCTCGCGCTGAGGGAGCGAGCGGGTCAGCGGCGCAGCGAGAGCGACCAGAGCGTCGAGACTCGCGCCGCCGAGCGGAATGAGCACGATCGACCGTCGCACGGTCGTCATCGCCGCATCAGCCGAGCCGACCCGCGGCGCCGCCTCGAGCGCCGGGTCGTGACGCAGGATCAGCCGCTCCAGCTCCTGCAACGCCACGCCCGGCTCGATACCCAACCCGTCGACGAGCGCCCGTCGCGTGTCCTGGTACACCGCCAACGCCTCTGCCTGGCGGCCCGACCGGTACAGCGCGAGCATCAACTGGCCGCGCAACCGCTCGCGCAATGGATGCTCCGCCACGAGCAGCTCCAACTCGCCCACCAGTCCACCCAGGCGGCCGAGCGCGAGATCAGCCTCGACACGATCCTCGAGTGCCGCCACACGCAATTCCTCGAGGCGCGCGATCTCGTTCTGCGCAAACGGCTCGTAGGCAAACTCCTCCAGCGCCGGCCCTCGCCAGAGGCCGAGCGCCTCGCGAAGCCGCTCCGATGCAACCTCCGCAGCCCCCGAGCCCAGCGCCTCACGAGCCTCCCACGCCAATCGCTCGAAGACGTGCAGATCGAGCTCGTCCGGTTCCAGCTCCAGCACGTACCCGGGCGAGCGCGTCACGATCGAGCCACGCTCCCCAAGCGCCTTGCGAAGCCGGGACACGTACACCTGCACCAGGTTCCGCGCGGCTTCCCGCGGCTCGTCCCCGAACAACTCGTCGATCAGCCGGTCGCGAGACACGACCTGATTCGCCCGCGTCAGCAGAATCGCCAGGAGCGCGCGCAAGCGGGGACCCGTCACCGCAACCGGTGCGCCTCCGTCAGACACCTCGAGCGTACCGAGGATCCTGAACTCCATGTGCGACTTGTAGCAGAGCTCGGCTGCTGCTTCAGACCAGGTGTTTACCCGGCGCGACCGGGCTTCGTGAATGCTTCGGTCGACAGGCGCATGGCACGGCAGCGGAACGTTCACCGCGGAGTCGCGATGGCGATCGTCGGAATCGCCCTCATGGGCGGTGCCGTGCCGACAGCGCTCGGGGCTCCACACGGAGCGCGGGCTCGCGTCGAGGCCTACTTCCTGCGGGAGAGCTACCGGCCCGGAACCGACGCGATCCTCGTGGCTTCCACGAAAGCCCCGTGGTTCTCGATTCAGATCTTCCAGACAGGCGGACTGCCGATCCAGGGCCTGAGGCGAGACGAGTTGAACGGCACACCGGTCGCCGAGCCGCGCCGGCTCAACGTTCGCTCACGCGGACGCGCACAGCGATTCGTCGTGGCCGTCGGCGATTCCTGGGTGAGCGGCGTGTACTACGCGGAGCTTCGAGCTCCCAACGGTGATGTCGGCTACGCACCGCTGATCGTTCGTCCACGCCGACTCGGCGAGCGCCGAGTGGCTGTCGTCATGCCGACGAACACCTGGCAGGCCTACAACCGCCGGGACGCCGACCGAGACGGTACCGGCGACACGTGGTACGCGGACTGGCGCATCCACACGGTTGACATGACCCGCCCGTACCTCGATCGCGGAGTCCCGCCGTACTTCAGCTACTACGACAGGCCGTTCATCCGCTGGCTCTCGATGACCGGCAAGGAGGTCGACTTCCTCTCCGACCGCGACCTCATGACCGTCGGAAGCGGCAGCGAGCTGGCGACCGCCTACGACCTGATCGTGTTCCCGGGCCACCACGAGTACGTGACGACGCACGAGTACAACGTCGTCGAGCGCTATCGGAACCTGGGCGGGCACCTCATGTTCCTCTCGGCCAACAATTTCTTCTGGCGAGTGACGCGTCACGGCGATTCCTTGAAGCGGATCGCGCAGTGGCGCGACCTCGGCAGGCCGGAGTCTGCCCTCATAGGCGTCCAGTACATCGGCAACGACCGCGGGGAGCACCGGGGTGCGTACACGGTGCGGAACGCGGACGCAGGGCAATGGATCTTCGACGGCACGGGCCTCGAGCCAGGCGACCGCTTCGGGTCGTTCGGCATCGAGATCGACGCGACGACCAAGTACTCGCCGCCACACACGCAGGTGCTGGCCGAGATCCCGCACCTTCTCGGCCGCCTGACCGCACAGATGTCCTACTACGAGACGTCGTCAGGGGCGAAGGTCTTCGCTGCCGGAGCCTTTACCCTCGGCGGCTCGGCCCTACAGGGCGTCGTGTCAAAGCTCCTCGAAAACCTCTGGGCGCGACTCGGGCCGGAGCAGCCCGCACCGGAGCCGCCCGAGCCTGAGCCACCCAGCGGGTAACTCGCCGCCGCTCCCGGTGCCGTGCAAGCGCGGTGCCAGGGAGCAGCAAGCGGCTGATCGCACCGTCCTCCCATCGAGGCCGCACCCGGCGGCCCAGGGCGGGGGGAGGAGCGATGCAGCGCTCGAAATCGATCGCAACCGGTGGGCTTGGTGTCGCTGTTGCGGCCGCCGTGGTTCTCGCCATCTCTGTCTTTCACGGGACGAGCGGCGGACCCGCGCTCGACGGCAAGGACGAGTCGGCCCTGTCTGCTCAGCGGGGATCCGATGCGGCCGTCAAGGCGTACTTCACGCGGGAGAGCTACCGGCCGGGAGCACAGGCGACCCTCGTCGTCTCGACCCGGGTTCCGTGGTTCTCGATTCAGATCTTCCGCACAGGGTCGCTCCCTATCAGGGCCCTTCACCGCAATGAGCTCAACGGCGTTGCCGTCAGCTCACCCAGGCGGCTGGCTGTCCGTCGCTCGGACGCAGAAGAACGATTCCTGGTTCCGGTCGGTGACTGGCCCAGCGGCGTGTACTACGCCGAGCTTCGCGCGCCGTCCGGTGACGTCGGGTACGCACCCCTCATCGTGAGGCCGCGGCGGCTGGGCGAGCACAGCGTCGCGGTGGTGCTCCCGACGAATACGTGGCAGGCCTACAACCGGCGGGACGCAGACGGTAATGGGGAAGGTGATACGTGGTACGAGGATCACGCCGTCCAGTCGGTGGACATGACGAGGCCGTTCCTCGACCGCGGAGTTCCTCCGCACTTCGGCCACTACGACAGGCCGTTTATCCGCTGGCTCTCGATGACCGGCAAGGAGGTCGACTTCCTCTCCGACCGCGACCTGATGACCGTCGGGAGCGGGCGTGATCTCTCGGCTGCATACGACCTGATCGTGTTCCCGGGTCACCACGAGTACGTGACGACGCACGAGTTCGACGTGATCGAGCGCTATCGCGACCTCGGTGGCAACCTGATGTTCCTCTCGGCCAACAACTTCTTCTGGCACGTCGACCGCCGCGGCGACCTCATGACGCGAACGGCCCAGTGGCGTGACCTCGGCCGGCCAGAGTCGGCGCTGATCGGCGTCCAGTACATCGGCAACGACAACGGCGAGCACAGAGGCCCCTACGTCGTCCGCTCGTCCGACGCCGGCAGCTGGATCTTCGCCGGGACTGGACATGACGCGGGATCATCCTTCGGATCCTTCGGAATCGAGATCGACGCGAGGACCCCGGCCTCGCCCAAGGGAACTCAGGTCCTCGGCCGAGATCCCGAACCTCCTCGGGCCCGGGAAGACGGCTCAGATGTCCTACTACGAGACTCGCGCAGGGGCAAAGGTCTTCGCCTCCGGCGCGTTCACGCTCGGTGGCTCGGCGCTCCAGGCCGATGCTTCGCGGCTCCTCGAGAACCTCTGGGCGCGCCTTGCAGCTGCCCCGACGAGCTCGGCACCCGCCGGTGCACGCCTCCACTGACCCGCTGACCGCGAAAGCCGTGCGACGAGGGCCGGGCGGCGCAGCCCGGCCCTCTCGTTGCGGTGACTCATACCCGTGCAAGCGCCGTGCCAGGGCGGAGCAAGGGCTCCACCGCATTTTCCGTGCATCGAGGCCGCGTCCGGCGGCCCCGCACGGAGGGAGGAGCGATGAGGACTTCGACGCCGCGAAGGATCACCAGGGTCGCAGTGACGATCGGGCTGCTCGGGATGATCGGCGGAATCGTCCTGACCGGAGTGGGGAACGAGGCTCGGGCAACGGCTCGCGTCGTGTCGGCTGGCGCGAACGTCGATCCTGATTTCCAGCCGGTCGCCGCCTCGACGGCACGGTCGTTGATCTCGCCGACGAGATCAGTCCGTCCAGCCAGCCAGCTCCTGCAACGTGCGCAGCCGGGAAGCCCTCCCGGCAGGCGCCGGCTTACGGATGGCCCCTCAAGCCGTTCCACCGCCAGCACCCAGTGCGTGGCTACTTCGGAGATCCGCGCATCGCTCCCACCGAAGAGGGGCTTCTCCGGAGCTTCCATTTCGGGGTCGATGTCTCGGCGCCCGACGGAACGCCGGTGTTCGCGACCATCTCGGGACGAGTTCAGATCCCGGCCTCGCACCACGACACGGTGACGATCCTTGCTTCGGACGGAACCGCGTTCGAGTACTGGCACGTCGTCGCGGACGTTCGCTCGGGCGACTACGTGACCGCGTACCGAACGCAGATCGGGCGCATCGAGAAGCCATGGGCGCACGTCCACTTCGCCGAGCGCCGGAACGGCGTGTACCTCAACCCCCTTCGACCGGGCGCGATGGGCCCCTACGCGGACGAGACGTGTCCTGCGATCCGGGAGGTCCGATTCGAGCACGAGGGCGTCGAACAGCGAAACCGGAACGTGCACGGGACGCCCGACGTCGTCGTAGGCGCGTACGACATGCCGGCGATGCCGGTGACGACTCCGAAGTGGACGGGCCTGCCCGTCACACCCGTGCTCGTGCAGTGGCGGATCGTCGGAGCCAACGGTCGGGTCGTCTCTCCCTGGGCGGACGCGTTCGACGTGCGAACAGCCCTCCCGACGGTCTCGTACTACTCGCTGTACGCCGTTGGAACCCGCCAGAACCGACCCAACCGGCCGGGGAAATACCGCTTCTACCTGGCGCACGACTGGCACAGCTTCGATCTGAAGAACGGCGAGTACACGGTTCAGGTGCTCGCAACCGACTCGGCCGGAAACCATGTCCGGTACGCATCACGGTTCGTCGTCTCGAACTGACCCCGCGCAGGCGAAGCGAAGCAGATGCGCGTACGCCGTCCCCGTGGGCGGGCGGCACTGGGGGTCTTTGGCCAGGGCCTCCAGCACCGCCGCGCCGAAGCCGGGCGGCAGATCGCTCCGACCCTCCTCCGGATTCCGGGGCATCTCCTCCAGGTGGCCGAACGGAACCTCGAACCCGTGCAGATGGGCAAACGGCGCGGATCCGGCGACGCACTCGTACGCGACGCATCCGAGCGCGTAGACGTCGCTCGCCGGGGTCGCTGCCGAGCCTTCGATCAGCTCCGGCGCGAGGTAGTGGGGGGTGCCGACGACGCGGCCCGTGCGAGTCAGCACGGTGTACGCAGGGCCTTTCGCGAGACCGAAGTCCGTCAGCGCCGCGGCGCCGTTCTCGTCGACCATGATGTTCGCCGGCTTCACGTCCCGGTGGATCAGCCCGGCGGCGTGCAGCGCATCGAGGCCCGCGCCGACCTCCGACACGAGACGCAGAACCTCCGGAACGTCGAGGAACCGATCCCGCCGGAGACACTCCGCGAGGGTGTCACCGGCGACATAGCTCGACACGATGTACGGCCGTCCACCCTCCTCGCCCGCGTCGACGACGGGGACAAGATGTGGATGCTGGATCGACGTCGCCGCGCGTGCTTCGTGGCGGAAGCGCACGCGATACACCTCCTCGCCCTGCAACTCGGGCTTCATCACCTTGACGGCGACCACGGCGCCGTCCGGCTCGCGGATGGCCCGGTACACCGTTCCGACCGCGCCCTCGCCCACCGCCGCAACGAGCCTGTACGCACCGACCGTCCCCCCGGCCTGGATGTCGTCATTCATCGGATTGGTGCCTCAAGCGACAAGCGGCTCTATTGTTTCCGAAGGGCGACTGTGACCACCGATGCCCGTATCGGCAGCGAGATCGCCGGCTACCGGCTCGAGGCGCTGCTGGGCCGGGGTGGAATGGGGATCGTGTACCGGGCCGACGACCCCGGCCTCGGGAGAAAGGTGGCGCTCAAGGTCCTCCCTCCCGAGCTTGCCGGGGACGAGCGCTTCCGCGAGCGCTTCCTGCGCGAGTCGCGCCTCGCGGCGCTGATCGAGCATCCGAGCATCGTTCCCGTACACGACGCGGGCGAAGCCGACGGTTTCCTGTACATCGCGATGCGCTACGTCCCCGGAATCGACCTGAAGCGTCTGCTCGAGCGCGAAGGACCGCTCGATCCGAGCCGAACGCTGGCTCTGCTGCGGCAGGTCGGCGAGGCGCTCGACGCAGCCCATGCCCGAGGCCTCGTCCACCGGGATGTCAAGCCCGGCAACATCCTGGTGTCACGCTCGGATCACGGTGAGCACGCCTACCTGACCGACTTCGGGATCAGTCAGGACGGCGTCTCGACACGCGCGCTCACGAGAACCGGGGAGCTCGTCGGGAGCGTCGCATACGTCGCGCCCGAGCAGATCGAGGGTGCTCCGGCGGAAGGGAGCTCGGATGTCTACGCCCTCGCCACGGTCCTGTTCGAGTGTCTTGCCGGCTCGAGCCCGTTCAGACGGGAGACGGAGTACGCGGTGCTCTGGGCGAAGCTCCACGAACCTCCTCCAGTCCTCAGTCGCGTGCGCGCGGATCTGCCCTCGGGGCTCGACGACGTCCTGTCGCGTGCGCTCGCAAGACAGCCCGGCGACCGGTACCCGTCCTGCGAGGCGATGGTGGCTGCGGCATCCGACGCGCTGGGGCTCCTGGAGTCCAGCTCCCGGAAGAACAACCACCACGACACCCCTGACGGCCTCGGTCCGAGAGGCCGCTGACCTCATCCTCCAGGGGCGCGTTGTGCCGCTCCTCGGCACGGGTGCCAACAGCTGCGGAAGGCCGGGATGGACCGGCATGGAAACCGGCAAGTCCTGATGTGCTGCCGGACGGTCAGGATCTCGCCACGCGGCTCGCCGAGAGCTTCGGCTATCCGGCCGACGAGCCTTCCGACCTCGCGCACGTCTCGCAGTACATCTCCCTCACGAAAGGGTCCGGGCCCCTCTATGACGAGCTCCACGAGCTCTTGCATGCCGACTTCGTACCGGGCCCGGTTCACCGTTTGCTGGCCGAGATCCCCGCCCTCCTGCGACGTCGCGGGGTCAATCATCAGCTCATCGTGACGACGAACTACGACCGCGCGATGGAGCGTGCTCTCACCGAAGCGAGCGAGGAGTTCGACGTGGTCTCGTACGTGGCCACCGGGACCGACAAGGGCCGCTTCGTCCATACCTCCCCGGACGGGAAGGCCACGCTGATCGACGTGCCGAACAGTTACGGCGGCCTGTCGCTCGACGAGCGCACGGTGATCCTGAAGCTTCACGGACAGGTCGACGTAGACCCCGCGAGGAATCGCGAGAGCTTCGTCGTGACCGAGGACGACTACATCGACTACGTGGCCCATGTCGACGTGTCGTCGCTCGTTCCGGTCACGCTCGCGGCGGTACTCCGGCGAAGCCACTTCCTCTTCCTCGGTTACAGCCTGCGCGACTGGTATCCGCGCGGCGTCCTCTACCGGACATGGGGCGAGCAGCGGCTCACGTACCGGTCTTGGGCCGTCGACTCCCGCCCCCGGCCCGTCGAGCGCGAGCTCTGGCGACACCGCGATGTCGAGAGCGTCGACGCGCCCCTCGAGACCTACGTCGAGGAGCTCCGGGTCCGACTCACCAACGGAGCAGCGCCGTGAGCGCGACGATACGGTGCACGGACAAGAACCCTCGCTGGCGTCCAGACCAAGGAGACACTCACCCAATGCTTCACGTCGACATCCCGTCGCGCTCTGACATCGAGCGGTTGATCACCGTCCGCACCCCGGCGTGCCTGTCGCTGTATCTCCCGACATCGCCGATCACCCAGGATGCTCAGGCCGATCGCATCGAGCTGAAGAACCTCGGGCGCACCGGGCTCGAGCAGTTGCGCGAGCAGGACATCGACAAGCGGGTCGTCCTCGAGGTCGAGGAGGCGATCGACGACCTGGTCGACGACGACACCTTCTGGGCATTCCAGGCCAACAGTTTGGCCGTGTTCGTCACGCCAGACACGGTGAAGACCTTCCGCTTGCCGAACGCGCTCGAGCCGATGGTCGAAGCTGGAGACCGCTTCTTCATCAAGCCGCTTCTGCGTGCCGTCACCGTCCCGCAAACAGCGTTCGTCCTGGCGCTGGCCCAGGGCTCGGTGCGACTCATCGAGGTCTCAGGTGACTTGCCGGCCCGAGAGACCAGCGTCGCGGACATGCCGAAGAGCGCTGCGAGCGTCGCGGGCAAGACGTCGATCCTCGATCGGTCGCCGAGTGGGCGCCTTCAGGGATCGGAGGGCCAGAAGGTCCGCATGACCCAGTACGCCCGAGCGGTCGACCAGGCGCTACGCGAGCTTCTCGTAGGCAGGGAGACGCCCCTGATCCTGGCGGCAGCGCCGCCAATCGATTCGATCTTCCGGTCGGTGAACACGTACCCCCATCTCGTGGACGAGGTGATCCCCGGGAACCCTGAAAAGGTCAGCGACGCCGATCTCGCGCAGGCCTCACGGGCGATCCTCGACCGTCTGCACCGAGCCGACCTCGAGGAGATCCACCGGCTGTTCGAGGTCCGTGCCACGGAGGGGCGAACCACGACCGACATCGTCAACGCCGCACGGGCCGCGACATTCGGAGCCGTTGCTGTTCTGCTGGTGGACATCGACGAGATCGTCCCTGGAATCGTGGGCGAGGACGGAACTGTCGTGTTCAGCAAAGAGGCGTCCGCGGCAAACCATGGCGTCGTCGACCAGATCGCCGGCCGCGCACTGCTCACCGGCGCGCGCGTGCTCGGCGAGCGGCGCGCAGACATCCCTGGAGGTGGCAGCCTCGCCGCCATCTTGCGGTATCCGATGTAGGCGGGCAGCTGGAGCGTCGCCTTGAGCGCCGACCACCCGGTTGAAGCGCCGGTCGCAACGCTTCCCGACTCGCCGTACAAGGGCCTCGCGAGCTACGAGGACACCGACCTCGATGCGGCGCTGTTCTTCGGGCGCGAGCGCGACTCGCAGATCCTCGCGGCCAACCTCGTCGCCTTCCGGCTGACGGTGCTCTACGGGCCGAGCGGCATCGGCAAGAGCTCGATCGTGCGCGCAGGGGTGGCCAGGGAGCTACGGCGCGAGGAGGGCCTTCCGGTTGCCGTCTTCAGCTCGTGGAGCGGCGATCCGGTGGAGGGAATCATTGACGAGGTCGCACGGGTCGTCGGCGTCAACCTCCGCCGGGAAGGCTCGCAGATGCACTCGGGACGATCGCCTTGCGAACCGGCAGGGAGGTCTATCTCGTGCTCGACCAGACGGAGGAGTACTTCGTCTACCACGAGGCGGGGGAGGCCGACGGAGGCTTCGCCGAGCAGTTCCCCGAGCTCGTCGGCCGAGGTGACATCCCGGTCAACGTCCTCCTCGCGATCAGGGAGGACGCGCTGGCTGCGCTCGACCGCTTCAAACCGGGCCTTCCGACGCTCTTCGGAAACTGCGTGCGGCTCGGGCCGCTCGACGATCACGGCGCGCGGGCCGCGATCACGGGCCCGCTCGACGAGTATTCGCGCCTCGCCGGCTCGGACGAGGCGGTTTCGATCGAACCCGAGCTCGTCGATGCAGTCCTCGGCGACGTCAGCGGCAGCGAGGCCTCGTACCTCCAGCTAGTCATGGAGCGCCTGTGGGATGAGGAACGACGCGCGGGATCACGCACCCTCCGACTCTCCACATTCGAGCGGCTCGGAGGCTGGGACGAGATCGCCCGTACGCATCTCGATGAGAGCCTGGGCGCACTCGCCGACGAGCAACGCGACGCCGCGGCGCTGATCCTGAATCACCTGGTGACGCCGTCGGGAACGAAGATCGCCCACAGCGCCGCCGACCTCGCACAGTACGCCGGCACGGATCGTGACGGCATCGCGCCAGTTCTGGCCAGGCTCGCTGATGAGCGCATCCTCCGCGCCGTTCCCGCGCCCGACGATCCGGGTGGAACGCGCTACGAGCTCTTCCACGAGTCCTCGCTCGACCCGCGCTCGACTGGAGGGCTCGGCACGAGACGGAGCGACGCCTTGCAGCGGAGCGGGAGGCGGCCGGCCGTCGGCATCGCCGCCTGTGGATCCTCGCCGGTTCGGCTCTTGCGCTCGCGGCCGTCATGGTGGCGGTGACCGTCTACGCACTGACCCAGCGCCACGAGGCAACGACACAGGCGACGACGGCACGCTCCCGGGAGTTAGCGGCAAGCGCGGTCTCCAGGCTGCCAACCGATCCGGAGCTGAGCCTCCTCCTCGCGCTCGCCGCGGCGAAGGAGCGCCCGACGCCGGAAGCGGAGAACGCGTTGCGGCAGGCGCTTCTCGCGTCGCGAGTCGACACCGTGCTGTCCGCCGGCCCGGTCGCTACTGCCGACTTCGGCAACGGTCGCGTCGTCGTCGGAGGCAAGGATGGGAGAGCCCGCCTCGTCGACCCGGCGAACGGCGAGGTCATGACGACGCTCGACGTCGGGAGTCCGATTACCACGTCGTCGTTCAACGACGATAGCTCCCTGCTCGTAACAGTCGGGGAGGACGGCGTGGCGCAACTCTGGCACTCGGAGGACGGATCGAGTGCTGGCAAGGTCGGTGACTCCGTCGTCCATGCGGCCTGGGGGTCGGGCGAAATGCTGGTCACGGCCGCCGAGGACGGAACCGCCGAGCTAACGGGCGGACCCGGACCACCGATCTCCGTCGACCACGGTGCTCCGATCGAGACGGTCGCCGTCAGTCCGGACGGGTCGATGTTCCTGACAGCCGGGCAGGACGGGCTGGTGCGCGTCTGGTCAGCCGAGACCGGGAAACAACTCGCGGAGCTCCAGCATGACGATGCCGTGACGTCGGCCTCGTTCAGTCAGAACGGCCAGATCCTCACCTCCGATCGGAGTCGTGAGGCCTACGTGTGGTCGTCTGACGGAGAGCTGCTCCAGACACTCGGCGGCCACGAGGGACCCGTCGTCTCGGCTGCCTTCTCCCCGGACGGAACGCAGGCCGTTACCGCGAGCACCGACGCGATCGCACGCGTCTGGGACGTGCAGCAGGGAGAGCTGGTCGCGACCCTCTCCGGGCATACGGGTTTCCTCACGGACGCGGAGTTCAGCCCGGACGGCGAGAAGATCCTCACCGCAAGTGCCGACAAGTCAGCCGGGATCTGGGACGCAGCGTCCGGCTCGCTCGAGGCGTCGCTACTCGGTCACCGAGACGCCGTCACGAGTGCCGGGTTCAGCCCCGACGGCCGATTCATCCTGACCGAGAGCGCCGATGGCACCGCGAGGATCTGGGGCTCCAGTACCGAGCAGCAACTCGAGACGCTGGCCGTGCAGGAGCCCCCGCTGCGAACCCTGGCGGTAGCTCCGGACGGTCGCACCCTGGCCGCGGCCGGCGACCCTGGCGTCGCCGTGATCCGGCGGATCGACAACGGCGCGGTCGTCAGTCGGCTGGTGCACTCCGGCCCGATCGACGCCGTCGCGTTCAGCCCTGACGGATCGCTGCTTGCTGCAGCCGGAGCCGGAGGAACACAGCTGTGGAATCTCGATACCGGGACGGTCGCCCACGAGCTGACGCAGACGGCCCCGGCAACCGGCGCCGCGTTCAGCCCGGACGGCAGCCTGGTCGCCATTGGCGGCCCCGGGCGAATTGCGCAGCTCTGGGAGGTGGCCAGCGGCAAGGTCGTCCGGGAGCTCCGCGCCGACGGTGGCCCGGTCGAGGACGTCGCCTACAGCCCGGACGGAAGCCGGGTCGCCACTGCATCGAAGGACGGCGCCGCGCGCATCTGGGACGCGGGCAGCGGTGCGCTCCTGGACACGTTGCGAGGCCACCACGACGCCGTGACGAGCGTCTCGTTCAACCCGGACGGCTCGAGGCTTCTCACGACCAGTGTCGACCACGATGCCCGGGTCTGGGATGTCGAATCCGGGAAGCTCGTCGAGCTGCTTCGTGCCCACTTCGCGATCGTGAGCGACGCCTCGTTCAGTCCCGACGGCCGCTGGATCGTCACCGCCGGCCCCGGAACGGCAGGGCTCTTCGATGCCGCAAGCGGCGAGCTCGTGTTCTTCCTTCACGGCCACGACGGCATCCTCACGAGCGCGGAGTTCACCCCCGACGGCCGCCAGATCGTCACCGCAGGAGTGGATGGGACGATACGGCTGTACACGTGCGAGATCTGCGGATCGACCGACGACCTCATCGCCCTTGCCGAGGCTAAGGCCGAGCGAGTCGGTCGCACGCTGACACCGGCCGAGCGCCGAACGTTCCTGCACGAGTAACCCTCCCAGCGGGTTCCCACCGATTCTCCAGCGCTTCCGGGGATCGTGATGAGATCCAAAGGGGAGTACCATCCAGCACAAAGCCGGACGGAGGTCATGCAGGTGCATGACGTGACGGCATATCCGCGCGTCGGCGGCGAGCTCGCGGGCTACCGCCTCGAGCGGCTGCTCGGCCGCGGCGGGATGAGCGTCGTCTACCTGGCCGAGGACACACGGCTCGGGCGGAAGGTCGCCCTGAAGCTGCTCGCCCCCGAGCTGGCCGAGGACGAGCGGTTCCGCGAACGGTTCCTGCGCGAGTCGCAGCTGCCGCCGCGACTCGACCACTCGAACGTGATCCCGATCTACGAGGCCGGCGAAGCCGACGGGCTGCTCTCCATCGCGATGCGCTACGTCGAGGGCACCGACCTGAGGAGCTCCTCGCCGACGAGGGCAAGCTCGATCCGGCCCGAGCGATGGCGCTCGCCGCCCAGATCGCCGGCGCGCTGGACGCCGCCCACGAGCACGGGCTCGTCCACCGCGACGTGAAACCCGGCAACGTGCTCATCGCCCGACAGCGCGGACGGGACCACGGCTACCTCGCCGACTTCGGCCTGACCAAACAGTCCGCCTCGGAAAGCGGGGTCCGAGACCGGCCAGTTCGTCGGCTCGCTCGACTACGTCGCGCCCGAGCAGATCGAACACCAACCCGTCGACGGGCGCGCCGACCAGTACTCCCTCGCCTGCCTCCTCTACGAATGCCTGAGCGGGCAGGCCGCCCTATCGGGGCGAGTCCCTGACCGGCACCCTCTGGGCGCACATCGACGACCCGCCCCCCACCGTCAAGCCAGAAAGCGACCCGACCTGCCCGCGGAGATCGACGCAGTTGATCGCCCGCGGCATGGCCAAGAAACCCGCTGACCGCTACCCCACCTGCCACGAACTCGTGGACGCTACCCGGGACGCGCTCGGAGTCAGCGCAGTGACACCTGCTTGACGCTCACGGACACGAATACTCGTCCCGCTGCTGCTCGCGCTCGCGCTCGCCCTCGGGGAGCAGCAGCAATCAGCGCCGGCATCCTCCTCCAACGTGGCTGAGGCTGAGAGGCCGCCAAACCGCTCCCCGACTCCCTCAACCGCTGCCGACGCTCGCGCCCGATGTCGACTCCGTCCAGCACATCGATCCCGCAACCAACGCCCTTGTTGCGACCGTGGGAGTCGGCCGCGACCCCGGTGGCGTGGCGGTGGCTGAGGACGCAGTCTGGGTGACGACCAAGCTCGAGGGCACGGTCTCGCGGATCGACCCCAAGACCGGCGAGGTAAAGAAGACCGTCCCCCGGGTAGGAGATCACCCGTTCGACGTTGTCGTCGCCGATCGGCACCTCTGGATCGTCGATCAGGACGCCCTTCTCTACGTGCTCGATCCGACGAGCCTCGAGTTCGTGGAGACGCTCACGACCCAGCAGACGGGTGGTCCCTCCTTCATCGCGGGCAGCAACGACGGGGTGCTATGGGCCACGTTGCGCTGCCGATGCGGAGGCGGAGGACTCATCTCGCCCTTCGGGGACATCCACCGGGGCGTCATACGGCTCGGCTTCGGCGGCACGTCCCCGTCGGTCGCGGTTATCGAGGTACCGAACTCGAAGACCACGGGGATCGCTGTTGGCGAGGGCGCGGTCTGGGTTCCGAACCACTACGGGGGCCTGGCGGAGCTCCATGCGGTTCGACCCGGAATCCATGACGCCGGCCGGCACCATCCGGCTCGAAGGCGGCAGCGCCGGAATCGCCGTGGGCGCGGGTGCCGTCTGGGCCGCTAACCCCGTCGGTGACACCGTCTCGCGGGTCGATCCCGCTACCAACCGGGTGACAGCCAGGATCGACGTTGGCGACACACCGCTTTCCATCGCCTACGGCAACGGCTCGGTCTGGGTGGCGAACCGCGCTGACGGAACTGTCTCACGGATCGATCCGGCCACGAACTCCGTCGTCACAACGATCGACGTCGGGCCGAGCCCCGATCACATCGCCGTCGGCGAGGGTGGGCGCTGGGCGACTGCGCATGTGCGGCATGAGTGTTCATACGGATCCCAGGGTCGGAACGGAGCTCGCCGGTACGCCGGATCGAGCGGCTGCTCGGCCGGGGCGGGATGAGCGTCGTCTACCTGGCCGAGGACAGGCCGGCTCGGCCGGAAGTCGCGCTGAAGCTCCTCACCCCCGAGCTCGCTGAGGACGAGCGGTTTCGAGAGCGGTTCCTCAGA
This sequence comes from uncultured Thermoleophilia bacterium, assembly GCA_963710975.1. Classification (GTDB taxonomy): domain Bacteria; phylum Actinomycetota; class Thermoleophilia; order Gaiellales; family Gaiellaceae; genus JBBQXH01. The sequence goes on from CAVQCG010000005.1 coordinate 1,050,918, forward strand.
AGAGTCGAAGGTCCGCGGCGTCGATCGACCACTCGAACGTCGATCCCGATCTACGAAGCAGGCGAGACCGAAGGGCTGCCTGTTCATCGCGATGCGCTACGTCGAGGGCACCGACCTGAAGGAGCTCCTCGCCCAGGAGCGAACGCTCGACCCGACTCCGAACGCTGGAGACCTCGTGCCAGGTGGGCGAGCGCGCTCGACGCGGCACATGCCGCGCGGGCTCGTCGACCTGGACGTCAAGCCCGGCAACGCCTCCTCCCCGACGCCAAGGTAGGGCTGGACCACGTCTACCTCTTCCGACTTCGGGCTGACCAAGCAGGTCGTCCTCCGACTCCGGGCTCTAAATGAAGACCGGCCAGTTCGTCGGCACCCCGGATGACGTCGCGCCCGAGCAGATCGAGCGCGAGCCCGTCGGGCCGCCTGCCGACGAGTACGCGCTCACCTGCGTTCTCTACGAGTGCCTTGCCGGGCAGGCACCCTTCCGATCCGAATCATTGATGGGCACGCTCTGGGCACACGTTCACGACGCGCCGCCACCGGTCTCGGAGGTGCTCGATCCGGTGTTCGCAACCGGGATGGCCAAGGATCCCACGGATCGCTACCCCACCTGTCGTGAGCTGATCCAGGCGTGCCGCGGCGCACTCGGCGTCTCGGGAGAGTTCCCGCCGCCCGGAGGCTCGGCGCAGGTGCCTCTGCTACGACGGCGCGAGTTCCTCGTCGGCGCCGGCTCGCCGCGCTCGCCCTCGCAGGAGCTATCCCCGCCGTACTCCTCACACGAGGCGGCGGCAAGAACGCCAGCCCCCCGCTTGCGCCGCCGAACGCGCTCGCCCGGATCGACGCCGAGACGAACCAGGTCACCCACGTCGTCTCCGACCTCCCGGTCACCCACGCTCTGGCGGCCGGAGAGGGCGCCGTCTGGGTATTGAGCAGCGAGGGAAGCGCCGTGCTCCGAGTCGACCCCTAAGACGTTCGCCGTCGTTTCGCAGGGTGTTCCCGGCGGCCCGCTTGCAATTGCAGCCGGTCTGGAAGCTGTCTGGGTCACTACCAGCTTCGAGGGTGTCGGCTACCTGCTCTCGCTCGACCCCGTGACCGGCGCAGTCTCACGGCGCTTCCCGCTTCCGTACGCCGACCCCCGGGGCCTCGTCGTGGCCGGGGAGTCGATCTGGGTGCTGGCCTACAACAGTCTGCGGACGCGAACCGTGCTCCTACGCTACCCGCCGACGCCCCGGCTCGCGGGCGAGTTCATCGAACCGCTGGCCCAGATCGCTGTGCCGGGACAGCCCTCGCCGAGTGCTGTGGGGAACTGGCTCGTCGCCGACGCACGAGACATCTGGCTGCTCGCCACGCTCCCGGGATTAACCGGCGCCGCGACGTCCGCGCTCTACCGCGTGGACCATGAGACCCCTGGGGAGGCCGACCCCGTAGCGACCTTCGACCTTGCAGAGGGCCTCGCTGTTGGCGCAGGGGGCGTCTGGGTCACGACGCAGGCCAGGCCTCGTGCGGTCTTCCGCGTTGACGCGGCGACCGGCGGCGTCCTCGAGGAGCCCTGGGGGACTCGGGACACCGGGCCGCTCGCGGTCGCGGACGGCTCGCTCTGGATCGGGGACTTCCTAGACGGGTCCGTGGCACGGATCGACCCCAGCTCCGGGGAGACCGTCGCGACGACGCGGGTGAGCGAGGCACAGCCTCCTGGCACGGGTCCCCCGACTTACTCGTCAATCGCCGGGGCGTACCTGAACGGCCTTGCTGCAGACGCGACCGGTGTCTGGGCGCTGACGACGAGCGACGTGGTGGTCATCTGAGCCCGGGGTCGACCGAGCGTCGCGCCTAGCGTTCGGCCGTAGCCATCGACCAGGTGAAGCGCGTCAGGCTCTTCTTTGGTGTCAGACCGCCGGGACGGAGCCCTCGCCGGACGAGCAGCGTCGGGGCGACAGCATCCCGCACGATCGCCAGTCTTGTCGCCCCGATTCCCTCGTGGCGCCAGCCGGGCGGAACACCGATGACAACGAGCCCGGCACTCGCGGCAGCCTCGATCACACCCGCCTCACCTGCCGGGACGAGCACGGGCTCGGTCGGCACTCCGGCGACGCGCTGCACCATCAGGGCAGC
>CAVQCG010000006.1:0-107532 GCA_963710975.1 uncultured Thermoleophilia bacterium
TCCCTTGTAGGGCACGGCGCTCCGCCTCGTCCTCGGGGATTGCGAGCGCCACGTGGAGCGTGTTGGCCGATATCTGCATCTGGTCGCCGGCCCCTGAGAGGTCGACGTCCCAGTCGACAACCGTGTTCGTGAGGCGTCCGAGGCCCGTGACCGCGACCTCGACGACGTCCCCGACCTCCATCGGCCGCGAGTTCGCCGGTGTTCCCGTCAGGACGACGTCCCCGGGCTCGAGCGTGATCAGGCGGCACAGATCGGCCAGCTGGTACTCGACCGGCCAGATGATGTCCTCGGAGCCGCCTTCCTGCACGACCTCGCCGTTCAGGTACGTACGCAGGACGTACGACGAGGAATCCCACTCCGACGCTGGAACGAGCTCGGGGCCGAGCGGCAGAAAGCCGTCCTGGCCCTTTACGCGCAGCATCGAGCCTCGGTCGGCGTGGCGGAAGTCGTGGAGCCCGACGTCGTTGGCGCAGGCGAAGCCCTCGACGTAGTCGAGCACCTCGTCCATCGGAACGCCCTTCATCCGCCTGCCGATCACAGCCGCGACCTCGCCCTCGTAGTTGAGGAAGCGGGAGCCCCGTGGCTTCGGGATCAGCCCGCGATGGCCGTTCAGCGTCGTCGGCGGCTTCATGAAGTACGAGGGCTCGTCGGGGACGCGCTCGACCCGGTACTCCTCGAGCCGACTCCGGTAGGTGAGGTGGACGGCGATGATCTTCGTCGGCTCGGCCGGGGCCAGGTAGACGGCAGTCTCCTCGGCAATGTGCTCGCCGGAGTCGAGCAGAATCGCCTCGCCGTCGCGACGACCCCAGGCCGGCCCGGCGGGCGTGTCGATACGGACGCGAGCGCTCACCAGCCGATCCCCTCGTCGAGGAAGTCGATGAAGGACCTCGGAGCCGGCTTGTCGGGATCGACGCCACCGAACTGTCCCCCGTGGAAGACGAGCGGCTCGCCCTTCCCGGAGATGAACTCGACGACGTGCCCGATCACGAGGTCGTGGTCGCCGGCGGTCACCGTCTCGTGAACATCGCAGTAGAGCTCCGCGAGTGCCTCACGGACTGGATGGAACCCGTACGCCGTACGCCGTACGTGGTGATGCGGGAAGTCGCCCCCACGGTGGGCGAAGTCGAGTGCCATCTGGCGCTGTCCTCGGTGCAAGATCGAGATCGCGAAGCGCCCGGATCCGCGGATCGTCTGGAGCGTCCGCGTGTCGTGCGCGAGCGAGACGAGGACGAGAAGCGGCTCGAGCGACACCGACGTGAAGCTGTTGAGCGTCATTCCGGCGGTGCGTCCGTCGTGCTGAGCAGTGACGACGCAGACACCCGTCGGGAAGGAGCCGACAGCTTCGCGGAAGGCGTGCTTGACGTCGACGTCGGCCATGACCTGGGTACTCACGGAGCCGCGTACCGGACGGGCATGCGCTTGATCCCGTGAAAGAAGTTCGACCGAAGACGTTCGGGAGGGCCGGCGAGCTCGAGGTGGGGGAGCCGCGGGAGCATCTCCTCGAGCCAGATCCGGAGCTCGAGCCGGGCGAGGTGCGCGCCGAGGCAGAAGTGCGGTCCACCGAGGCCGAAAGCGACGTGGCGGTTTGGCTCCCGGCCGACATCGAACTGCATCGGGTCGGCGAACTGAGCCTCGTCCCGGTTCGCGGAGATGTACCAGAGGACGACCTTGTCGTTCTCCCGGATCACCTCACCGTTCAGCTCGACGTCGCGGGTCGCCGTTCGCCGGAAGTGGAGCACCGGAGTCGCCCAGCGGATGATCTCGTCCACGGCGAGCGGGATCAGCGACGGATCTGCGGTCAGGCGCCTCACCTGGTCCGGGTTCGAGAGAAGAGCGTGCGTGCCGTGGCTGATCGTGTGACGTGTCGTCTCGTTGCCGGCGGTGATCAGCAGCAGGAAGAAGAGGTTGAACTCGTGCTCCGAAAGCTGGTCGCCACCGGCATCCGTCTCGACGAGCCGCGTCGTGATGTCATCGCGGGGATTTGCCCGTCGATCCGCGGCCAACCGGCTCGCGTACTCGAACATCTCGAGCGCTGCGGGGCTCGAGAAGGGGAGGTGCGCGTACTCGGAGAGGTCGGCCTGCCCGTGGACGTACTCGCCGGCCGTGTCTGGATCGGTGTTCCCGAGCATCGCATCACCGAGCTCGATGATTTTCTGACGATCGGCGACGGGCGTGCCCATGATGTCGCACAGGACCCACATCGGCGTCTCCATCGAGACACCGGCCACGAAGTCGAACTCCTCCTGCTCGAAGGCGCGGTCGAGGATCTCCTTCACCAGCTCTCGGATGCGGTCTTCGTACGCGAGGATCGCCCGTGGCGTGAAGGCCTTGTTGACGATCGACCGCAGGCGGGTGTGGTACGGCGGGTCGGCGTCGAGCATCGACATGCGTGCCTCGATCTGCTCGGGGGTGAGGTCCATCAGCGAGCTGCCCCCGCGGGCATTCGAGAACGTGGCGTAGTCCTTCGAGATCGACACGACGTCCTCGTGCCGGGTGAACGACCAGAACCCGCGGCCGTCGGGTTCGTCCTGCCAGAACACGGGCGCCTCCCGGCGCAGGAGGGCGAACCAATCGTGCGGCGTCCCTGCAGCCCAGCGGTCCAGGTCGGTCAGGTCGATGTCTGCGAGAGACGGCTCTGTCGTCGTGACCATGTCGCTCCTCCCTCTCCGTCAGGCCGTGTCGGGGATCGCCACGTGCACTTCACCGTCGAGGGCTTTGGCCTCGTAGACCGCGATCGGCTCGGTCGCTGGTCCGCGGAGAGCCGCCCCCGTCCAGATGTCGAACTCCGAACTATGGCAGTAACAGAGAACACGGTCACCCTCGAGGTCGCCATCCGCAAGGGGGCATTCCTCGTGGCTGCACCACTGGTCGAACGCCGCGAGGGCACCATTGCCAGTCCGCGCGACCACGATGTCGAGCCCACTCACCGCGACGGCCTGCATCTCACCCGGGCGGAGCGCGTGCTCCGCGATCGCGGTCGTCTCCCACCGAGGCATTTTGGATACATTACACACCAAGAAGTTCCTGTCAAGCAGAGATGTTCAAGCCCGAGCGTTCGAATAGGGGTCAGACCCCTACGCCTTTCTGGATAATGTATCCTCATCGCCAATGAGCGGCGGGTCGCTGCAGATAGAGACGGTCGTGGATCGGGTGTACGCCGTCATCAGGGAGCGGGTTCTCGCCGGGGAGATCGACGGAGGGACGCGGCTCCGTCAGGAAGCGCTGGCTGCCGAGCTCGGCGTCTCACGAACACCGCTTCGCGAGGCGCTGCGGCGGCTCGCAGCCGAGGGCCTTGTCGAGTTCCATCCGAATCGGGGCGCGCACGTCGCCCAGGTCACGCCGGAGAGCGTGCGCGCAAGCTACGAGGCCCGGCTCGTCATCGAGCCGGGCGCGGCGCGCCTTGCCGCTGCCCGGCGCTCTTCATCCGAGGTCGCACGCATGCGAGACGCCATCGCCGCCGAGCGGGAGAGCCAGTCCGACGCCGAGGCATACGCCGCGAGTCGCGACTTCCATCTTGCCCTCGTCGCTGCCTCGGGCAACGAGCATCTGAGGCGAGTTGCCGAGGCACTCTGGGTTTCGGCGATCGGTGAGCCGATCTTCGAGCGCCAGACGTCACTCGACCCGGAGCGCATCGTGCTCGACGTCGTCGAGCACGAGCGGATCGTTCAGGCAGTGGACACAGGTGATGCCGACGTGGCCGAGGCCTTGACGCGGAGTCACATCTCCACCGCGCTTGCCCACTTGCTCCGAGGCGTCTAAAGCTCCTGCCGCTCGGCGCCGTCAGGCCCTTCTGACTTCGCAGGGCTGCGAGTCGCGTAGACGTGCTTGGCCCAGAGTGAGCGTGGCTTCGCGAGGCGAACGGTGCCGATGATCCCGACGAACGGGACGAAGACGCCCGCGATACCGAGCACGAGCTTTCCCTTCAGAAGGCTCAGCACTGCGACCACGATGTTGAACGCAGCGACGCCGAAGACGATGGCCGAGGGCATGCTGCCCCCCGCCAGCCCGAAGGGCGAGCTCCCGACGAGCAGCAGGGTTGCAAGAACGACGCCCATCAGGATCGCGTCGATCGAGCTGCGCCCTTCCTCGCACCAGTAGACGTCGCGCAGGTAGAGCCAGAGGGCGAACTCGTCGAGCGTGAGCGCCGCCCCGCCGCCGAAGAAGACTGCGAGCACGCTCCGTCACACGAGGCTGTCGGGCCACAAGGCGACAGCGATCATTCCGGTGACGAGAATCATGATGATCCCGATGACCATGTGATGGAGATGCACTCCGCCGACGCTGCCGCTCCCCCAGCCGTGCGTCCGCTCCAGCCGCGTGTAGAGCCGCGTCCCCGAGAAGGTGATCAGGAAGGCGAGGAGCCCGAGCAGGAGGGGTCCGCGCTAGTCGAACAGAAACCGAAGCTGTAGCCCGTGACGTCGAACAGCGTCATGCTGCTCCAGTCGTTCGGACAGCCGACGCGTTACGGGCTAACCGCGAGCAAGTCTCGGCTCCCACCGGAATGTCCGCGCGGCGACAAGGAGCCCGACGATTCCCCAGCCCACGAGAACGCCGACGTTCTCCGCCGAGAGCCCGGTTCCGCTCGAGGAGGGAGACAGCGCGGTCTGCAGACCCGTGGCGAGGTGGGCCAGAGGGAAGATTCTCCCGATGTCGGCAAGCCAGTTCGGTATCTGGTCGATGGGGATGAAGACGCCTGAGATGAACGAGAGGATGACGACACTGAACGGCGCGATCGCGGAAGCGGCCTCCGTCGACCTTGCAAAGGTCGTGAGGGCCACGCCCAGGCAGCAGAAGGTGAACGTCCCCAGGACGAGGTAGACGATCAGCCCCGCAATGCTTCCGGCCCGAAACTCGACCCCATAGGCGAAGTGGGCGACCAGACCGAGTGCGATCACCATCAACGCCACGAGGGCGAGCGATCGGAGGACGAGGGACGCGATGAACGTCCACGCAGGCACCGGGGTGCCGCGGTATCGCTTGAGCAGGCCAGACTCCCGGTATGTCGTCAGCGTGATTGCCAGGGTCGTGTACGAGGCGGCTGTGAGGGCGTAGGCGATCATGCCGGCCGCGTAGTAGGCGTCGAGCTCGAGCGTTGCTCCACCGGGCACATCAGTCGTGTCGGAGCCGCCGAAGATCGAGGCGAAAAGGACGTAGAGGATGATCGGGAAGACGATCGTGAAGATCACCGCCTGTTTGTCCCTGCTGACCGACAGCAGGCTGTACCTCGACTGGCGAAGGATGACGGCGAGGTCGCTCACGTCGCCTCGTCCTGGGTGACGGCGAGGAAGACCTCCTCGAGCGTGGGCCGCGTGACTGTGAGATCGCGGAGCTCGACGCCGCTCTCCTCGGCCCAGCGGGTCAGCCGATAGAGCTCGCGCTGGGGGATGTCCGACGTGATCCTCGCGATAGCACCGGATATGTCGATCTCGACTTCTGCGGCCGCGCTGACGTCCTCGGGGGCGACCCCGTCCGGCAGTCGGAAGCTGATGACCGTCGACTGTTGGAGCTCCTGCACGAGCTCGTTCGCCGTGCCCTTCGCCACGACCTCGCCGGCGCGGATGATCATCAGCCTGTCGGCGAGGTGCTCGGCCTCGTCCATGTAGTGGGTGGTCAGGAGGATCGTCTTTCCGAGCTCCTTGAGGCCCTCGATCATCGACCACGCTTCGCGTCGCGCTGCCGGATCGAACCCAGTCGTCGGTTCGTCGAGGAAGATCAACTCGGGGTCGCCGATGAGCCCGAGAGCGACATCGACGCGTCGCTTCTGGCCGCCGGAAAGCCCGGCGATTCTCGTACGGCGCTTTTCGGCTAATCCGACGAGCTCGATCGTGTCACTGACGGGACGTGGCGAAGTGTAGAAGCCGGCGAACTGCGAGACTGTCTCGTCGACGGTGAGGTTCGGGTCGAGCTCGACCTCCTGAAGCACGATCCCGATTCGCTCGCGCCACCTCCGGCTCGGCTTCGCGGGGTCGGTTCCCAGGACCGACACGTCACCAGCGTTGCGCGCGCGATAACCCTCGAGAATCTCGATCGTCGTCGTCTTTCCCGCGCCGTTCGTCCCGAGGAAACCGAAGCATTCGCCGACGGACACCTCGAAGTCGATCCCCTTGACCACTTCGTTGCTGCCGTACGACTTCCGCAGCCCCGAGACGCTGACGGCCGTCTCGCTCACGGCGACCGCTCGCTCGTCCTGCTACGCGCTGTAGTCGGGTCCGGCCACGCAGGTATTGCGCATGACGCCGACGCCCTCGACCTCCGTCTCGACGACCATCCCTGGCCCGAGGTAGCGCGGCGGTTTGCGCCCGTCGCCGACGCCGGACGGCGTACCGGTGAAGATGAGGTCGCCCGGCTCCAGCGTGCAGATCCGCGAGATCCACGCGATCAGCTGCGGTACCGGGAAGATGAGATCGGCTGTCCGGCTCGACTGGACTGTCTCCCCATCGACCTTCGTCGAAACGGCGAGGTCATCGGGATTCGCGAGCTCGTCGAGTGTTGTCAGCACCGGGCCGATCGGGGCGTACGTGTCGAACGACTTGGCCATTGTGAACTGGCGCAGTGCCCTGAATTGCTCCTCGCGGTCTGAGATGTCCTGTCCGCCGGTGACGCCCGCGATGTGTGACCAGGCGTCGGCCTCCGAGACGTGGCGACCCTGTTTTCCGACGACGAGGACGAGTTCTGCCTCCCAGTCGACACGGACGCGTCCACCGGGGATCACGATGTCGTCAGTAGGTCCACAGAGCGCGCTCGGGAGCTTCGCGAAGACAACGGGCTGTTCGGGTATGTCCAGCCCCGATTCCTCGGCGTGGCCGCGGTAGTTGAGGCCGACTGCGACGATCTTCGATGGATGCGGAATCGGGGCCCCGAGGGTGGCGCCCTCGGCCGCGGGTGCGTCGTCTGGTACGGCGAGGTCGCCGAGTGAGTCGAGCTGGCCGACCAGGGCATTCACGTCGGCGGGAAGGCGCCCGCCGCTCGCCTTCTCGACGTCGACGAGCCTGCCGTCGGCGACGAGGTGTGCTCTACCGGAAACGTTCGCGATCTTCATGCGCGAGACCCTACCATCCCCTTCGTGACTCCTCGCATTCCTGCGCGCGCCGAGGTCGTCGGTAGCCTGCTGCGCCCGCCGGAGCTGCGCTCCGCCGTCGTCGAGCGCGGAGATGCGATTCACCTCGGGTCGGTCGCGGACGTCGCGATCGAACGGGTCGTGCAACGCCAGATCGAGATCGGCCTCGACGTGGTCTCGGATGGCGAGTTCCGCCGGTGGATGTTTCTCAACTCGTTCTACGACGCGCTCGACGGCGTTGCCGACGACCGGAGCGAGATCGAGTTCCGGAATGATCGCGGCGAGACGGTGGCGCTGACCGTGCCGTCCGTCGAGCGTAGGCTCCGCAAAGTCGCAAGCCCGGCGTCGCAGGAGGCCGCGTTCCTCGCCGGCATCACCGACTACCCGTTCAAGATCGCGTTTCCCGCCGCATCGCTCTTCGTTCATCCGTTCGGCGTCTCGGCGGATGCGTACGCGTCATCGGAGGAGTTCGTCGGCCATGCGATCGAGATCGAGCGCGAGTTGATCGCCGATGCAGTCACGGCCGGATGCAGATACGTCCAACTCGACTTTCCGCTCTACCCGTACCTCGTCGACCCGGACTGGATTGCCAGATTCGAGGCCGCGGGCCACCGGATCGACGACCTCCTCGATCGGGCTGTCGACGCAGACAAGGCGATCCTCGCGGGAATCCCCGACGAGGTGACGACCGGCCTGCACGTCTGCCGCGGCAACTACCGCTCCCGCTGGCTCTGTGCCGGCGCACTCGACCCGGTTGCCGAGCGGGTGTTCGGCGATCTTCCCTACGACGCGTTCCTCGTCGAATGGGACGACGTCGGGCGAGACGGGGGGTTCGGGTCGATCAGGCACACACCGCCCGGCCGCGTCGTCGTGATGGGCCTCGTCAGCTCGAAGCGACCAGAGCTCGAGAGTGAGGACGAGATCGTCCGCCGGCTCGAGGAGGCGGCGACCTACCTGCCGCTCGATCAGCTCGCGCTTTCCACCCAGTGTGGGTTCGCGTCCGTGATCGAGGGAAACGAGATCGACGAGGACACGCAATGGCGCAAGCTGGATCTCGTCGCACGTGTCGCCGATCGGGTCTGGGGCCGATGACTGCCAACATGACGCCGCTCGGTCGGGGCGACGTTCCCGAGCTCGACGACCTGTGGCAGCGCTACGACGACACCCTCTCCTTCGTACCGAACAGTCTCTACACGATGGCTCGGCGGCCCGAGTACGTCCGGGCGCTCAGCGATCTGATCACTGTCGTCTGGCGGACAGGTACCCTGCCGCCTCCGCTCAAGCCGCTCGTCGCCGTCATCTCGAGCACGGCTGCGGGATGCCGCTACTGCCAGGCGCACGAAGCGGTCGACGCGCGGATGCGCGGGGTGTCCGAGCAGAAGATCGCCGCGGTGTGGGAGTTCGAGACGAGCGACCTCTACGACGACGCCGAGCGGGCGGCGCTGCGCTTCGCGCGAGACGCGTCGCTCGTCCCCAACGCCGTCACCCCGGCCCATTTCGAGGAGCTTCGGCGGTTCTGGGACGAGGGGCAGATCGTCGAGATACTCACCGTCGTCGGGATCTTCGGCTTCCTGAATCGCTGGAATGACACCATGGCGACGGAGCTCGAGGAGATCCCGGCGGCGCTCGCTTCCGAGTGCCTTGCTCCCGGGGGCTGGGCACCCGGGAAGCATCAGCGGTTCTAGGTAGTTCTCCAGCGCACATGAAGCTCGGCGGGCTTCCGGAAGGCGAAGCCCGTCGGCTCCGGTGCGCTGACAAGCTCGACGCCGTCGAGTCGGTCGAACAGTGCGCCGAGCGCGATCTCGCCCTGCATTCGTGCCATGTTGAAGCCGAGGCAGTGGTGGACGCCGAAGCTGAAGGCGAGATGGTGACGGGCGTTCTCGCGGCGGACGTCGAAGGCGAGCGGACGGTCGAATACCTCCGGGTCGCGATTGGCTGCGAGCGTCGAGACTCCGACGAACTCACCGCGACCGAGGGCGACCCCACCCAGCACGGTTTCCGCGGAGGTCCACCGCTCGATGAAGGCGACGGGCGGGATCAGGCGCATCGCCTCCTCGCTCGCGTTCCCGAGCAGGCTCGGGTCAGCACGGACAAGTGCCAGCTGCTCCGGGTTCTCGAGGAGCAGGTACACGGCGTTCACCACCATCGATTCGATCGTCTCGATCGCGCCGAACAGGATCACGCGCAGCTGCGCCACGATCTCGTCGTCGGTGAGCGTCACCGCGGGGTCGTTGGCGACCACCGAGGTCACCGAGGCGTCCGGTTGCGCGCGGACGCGGCCAAGCTCGTCGAGTAGGAGTGCGTCGAACGCAGCGCGTGCCTCGTCAGCGCGACGCTGCGGCTCGGGATCGCCGTCGTAGACCATTGCCCCGGCGAACGCATCGTAGAAGCCCCGGATCAGCGTCACGTCGTCCAGCGAAAGACCCAGGATGTCGCCGGCCACCCGGATCGCGAAGGGGGCCGCGAAGTCACCGGCAAGCTCGCACTCTCCGCGCGGCACGAGATCATCGAGCAGGCTGCCGACCCGTTCGGCGACGGGGTCCTCGAAGCGGTCGCGAACCGGACGCATCCGAAAGGGCTCGTCGAAGGGGAGTCGCTGGCGCTCGTGAGACGCGCCGCTGCTCGTCAGCATCATGACGCCGAGCGAGGCGCGTACGAGGTTCGGCTCGGCCCAGACGGTGAAGTCTCCACGCGGCCCGAGAACCTCGCGCGCGAGCGGGTACGACGTGACCAGCCATCCACCCAGTGCGGGCACCCAGGCGATCGGTTCGGATGCACGCAGCAAATCGAGCGCCGTGATCCGGCCGTGTTCCTCGAGGTCGGCGAACTCGATCGCTGCCCCGAGGGGATAGCGCGCCCTGCGGCTTGCTTCCTCGGCCTCGTCGAGCTCGATCTGCGCGACGAGCGGCTCAACCGTCATGCAGTGACCTTGCCGGCCTTCCACCACGCGTCGATGCCGAGATCGTCAGCGATCGCTCCGGCGGCGTTGTAGCCGCACGCCCCGCCGATCGAGCCACCGGGATGCGTCGACGCTCCGCACAGGTAGACGTTCTCGAACGCGGTCCGGTAGGGCGGGTACTCGTGGAACGGCCGGAAGACCCCCAGCTGATCCTGCGCCATCTCGCCGTGGTTCCAGTCGCCGTGCTTCATGCTCGGCATGTTCTTCTCGATGTCGATCGGGCTCGAGATGAAACGGCCGACGATCGCCTCGGGCTCGAGGCCGCTCACGAGGTAGGGGCGCCAGCGGTCGAGAACGAACTCCGCATACCCCTCCTTCGTCTCCTCCCACGCCTCGTGGCCGCCCTCGCGGAGATCCCACGGCGCGATCTGCTCGACGAAGCAGGCCTCCTTGCCGGGCGGGCAGAGGCTCTCTTCGAAGAGGGAGGGGTGCACGGAGAAGAGCCCCGGCTGCCTCGGCGGAACGCCCAGCCGGCAGTCGGACGCGTTGTCGTCGAGGACGCCGAGCGACTCGCACATCGAGACGGCGAAGCAGCGCGCGACGGCGGGGTCGTCGACGGCAGCCTTCCATTCGACCGGCGCGTCGAGTGCGAGGTACACGCAGAACATCGACATGACGTCGTAGCGCCAGCGCTCGACCAGCGGTGTGAACTCCGCCGGGAGATCCTGCTCGCCGACGAGCTCGAGAAATGTGTGGCGTGGATCGAGATTCGAGACGAGCTGGCCGTCGACCGGAATCCTGGTCGAGTCGTCGAGGATCACCGCTCGAGCTTTCCTGTCGTCGACCACGATCTGGCGCACCGTCGAGTCGAGCAGGATCGTGCCACCGTGGTCCTCGAGGTAGCGCGCCATGGCCTGGGCAAGCTGGTTCGATCCGCCCTTGCAGATCGCCCATCCGTACGGCTCCGTCGAGCCGGCGAGCATCACCGGGTAGTTCGCTCCGAGGCCGAAGACGTCACCGGTACCGGCGAGCTGGGCGACCCAGAAGCCGATCCACGTCTGGACCTCTGGCGACTCGAAGAGGCTCTCGGCAAGGTGGTTCGGCGTCGTCAGGAAGTGCCGAACGAGCTCGCGGCCGCCGATCTCCTCGATAGCTGCAAGGTCGGCCGACGGCGACTCGGGGGAAGAGAACATCGCCGGGATGAAGCCCTCGTCGAGGACACGCAGGTAGAGGTGAGCGAGGTCGCGCACGGTCGCGGCATCTCGACGCGAGAACCGCCGAACCCTCCGCACCGTCTCGTCGAGATCCCGTGACCAGACGAGCGCTTTCCCGTCGGGGAAGACGTGGCCGAACTGATTCTCCGGCCAGACGTAGGAGGCTCCGTAGCGCTCGAGCTCGAGGTCCGTGAAGACGGGACCCATGTGGATGATCCCGTGGAAGTTGGAGTGGAAGTTGTGCCGGAATCCCGGCGCCGCGACTTCCTGCGTCGCGCAGCCGCCGCCGATCACGTCACGCGCCTCCAGCACGAGCACCTTCTTTCCCGCCTTCGCGAGGTAGCAGGCGCAGGTGAGCCCGTTGTGACCACCGCCGACGAGGACGACGTCGTAGCTGTCAGACATTCCGGCTCTCTTTCCTCTCGAGGGTACGAGCTGCTCTAGTCGTCGTCGTCCATTCGCCGCTCGGCTCCGACCCAGAGCGTGCGCGCACCGAGCCAGCCCGCCATCGGTGGATGCTCGTCCATCGGGATGTACCGGGCGCCAGGGAACGAGCGTGCCGGCAGCGTGAACGTCCCTCGATCGACGAGGCGCTGGATATTCGCTCGGTAGACCTCGTCGACCTGTGCATGGCTCTTCGGGTGATCTTCGAGCCAGAGGTTCGCCGGGTGGATCGGCTCGTCGTACATGCGGCGGAATACCTCGGTGCGGAGATCCTTCATCCAGTTCGAGTTCAGGTTCATGACGCGGAACTGCCGCAACGCCTCGATGTCGACGATTCCGGTGACGAACGTGTTCATGCCCGAGGCGCTGTACGAGATGACGTTCCCGAGGTAGTCGCACACGTGTGAGCTTCCACCGCCGATGTCGAAGGGGTGCTTCATCTTCGGATGGAGGTACACCGGCCCGACGTTCGGGCAGAGCATGTAGACGGAGTTGAACTGCGCGTGGGCCCGGTTCTGGAGGAGCCAGGTGCCGCCCGGCTCGGAGCCCCACGTCGTCATCGGAACGGCCTCGCTCGGCCGATAGACGACCTCGGCACCGTTGAAGGCGAGAGCCCGGGTCGCCTCCGGGTACTCACCGTCGGAGCAGCAGATCGTTCCGATGTTTCCGATGTCTTCGGTTCGCAGGACGGGATAGAAGGCGTCGATGCCGTCGCCGAAGAGCTCGACCCACCGGTCGTAGACGTCATGTGGTGTACACGAGCGCTCCCGGCACCAGAGGTGGTTCTTCGCCGCCTTGTGCACGACCTGACCGCTCGGCGCGATCACGAAGAGCGTATTGAAGTAGCGGTTCGGCATGACCTCGGGCCAGCGGGCCTTGCACTGGACGACGAGGTATGTGTCGTAGTGCTTCGCGAGCGCCCCGAGGCGGTCGGTCTCCTCGCCCGGGATGTCGATGAACAGGTCGTGGGCGGCAACGACGTGCGGGATGTCGAAGGCCTCGTCCGTGAAGCCCGTGAGGGCGCCTTCGGCAAGCGCGATCATTCGCACCGGCATGTTGATCCCGATGACCGACATGGCCGCGTGGATCCCGTCCTCGATCGTGTCGAGGTTCCACTGGATGTGCTTGCGTTCTGCGACTCCGTACACGACGGTCGACATGCCCACGGCGAGATACGGAGCGACCGGCTGCCGCTCGCCTGCCGGCTGTCCTGCGTCGTGCTGCTCCGCGGCGTCTTGGGAACCGTTGCTGCTCATCCCGCCTCCGTCCGTTGCTCGGTAGGCCGAAAGTACAGCACAGTGCGTCGGGGGCTGCTACGCGCAGACCGGTCAGACGAACCGGTGGCCGCCGTCGACGTTGACGGTCTGACCGGTGATGAAGCTTGCAGCCGGACTTGTCAGGTAGGCGACGCACTCGGCGATGTCCTCTGGCAGCCCGCGCCGCGGAACGGCCTGGTCGGCGACGATCACGTCGAACAGCTCGACCTCGGCAGGGTCGGCGAACACGCCCGGGGTCGCGATGAAACCCGGTGTGACGGCATTGACGGTGATCCCGTGCGCTCCCGCCTCTGCGGCGAGCGAGCGCGTGAAGCCGATGATCCCGCCTTTGGACGCCAGGTAGTGGGTCATGCCACTCGGGCCGACGAAGAACGCCGCGGACGAGATGTTGACGATCCGTCCGTACCGCCTCGCGGTCATCGCCGGGTACACCGCATGGGTGCAGAGGAACACGCTGTCGAGATTCGTGGCGAGTACGTGGCGCCATTCGGCGAAGGTCAGCTCCTCGAACGGCGTGTGCGGGTAGACCCCGGCGTTGTTGACGAGGACGTCGATACGGCCATGCTTGGCGAGGACGTGAGCAACGGCTCGCTGGACGCTGCCTTCGTCCGCAACGTCGACGGCCGGCGATCCTGAAAGGTCGAAGACCTCGACCACTGCGCCCGCTTCGCCCAGCCGGTTCGCGATGGCCTCGCCGATCCCCTGAGCCCCTCCCGTCACGACGGCGATGTGGCCCTCGAGCGCGTTCATGCGCGGATGCTACGCGGTTGCTGCCACCTTGAGTTTCGGGGCCGTAGAGGCTCATACTGCGCCGCAGGCGACGAGGAGGGACTCGATGGCAACGGTGACGCACGAGGGTGGAGAGGGGCTGGAACGACGAGTAGTCGGGCTTCCGACCGCAATCGGGACGACCTTCAGCCTCATCGTGGCCTCGTCTGTGCTGGCGACCGTTGCCGGCGGCTTCTTCGCGAGCTGGGTATGGCTGATCGCGCTCGCAATCGGTTTCGTCACGATGATCTTCGCAAGCATGAGCTTCTCGGAGCTGGCGACGATGATCCCGAAGGCCGGCTCGATGAACGAGTACGTGCGTGCTGGACTCGGCCCGTTCTGGGCAACGGTCACCGTCCTTGTCGGGTACATCGCCGTGCAGCTCTTCCCGGGTACGGCCGAGGCCTACGTCGCCGGCCTCGTCACGAGCGATGTCCTCGGCGCGGGGCTGACCTACAAGTGGTGGGTCTTCATCATCGTAGGCTTCCTGGCGCTCTTGAACCTGCTCGGGATCAGGCCGTTCGCGGCGCTCGAGGTCACCCTCACGTTCGTCGTCGCGGCGTCGCTGCTCGTCGTCGGGATCGTCGGGCTCGTGGGCGCCGGGTCAGGCGACCCGATCGGGTCTGCGCTCCCGACAGATCGACCTCACCTGGAGTCTTCTCTCGGCGCTTCTCGGGCTCTCCATCTTCACGTTCGTGGGTGTCGAGTACACGTGTCCGCTCGCGGAGGAGCTGAAGCGGCCTTCGCGCGATATTCCGGTAGGGATCTTCGTCGGGCTCGGCCTCATCTCGATTCCGGTCGTCCTCTTCGGGCTGGCGGCGGCGCGCTACCTGCCCGGCGACGTTCTCTCGACCCTCGCTCCGACGCTCTCGGTCGACGTGGGGATCGCGATCTTCGGCGAGGCCGGGAAGTGGTGGATGGGGCTCATCGTGCTGGCCGCGGCGGTCGGGACGCTGAACGCGGTGATCGCCGGGGTTCCGCGCATCCTCTACGGCATGGCGTTGACCCGCCAGCTCCCGTCGCCGTTCGGCTGGCTTCTGCCTCGGAGCCGCGCGCCCTGGTTCGGGATCATCGTCCTCGCGGCGATTCCGATCCTCATGAACGCCTTCGGGGCAGCCGAGGGGGCCAACTTCATCAAGCTGATTCTCGCGGGCGTGCTCGGCTGGGTGACCGCGTACGTGCTGATCCACATCTCGCTCCTCGTGCTCCGCCGCCGCGAGCCCGGCGCCACGAGGCCCTTCCGGTCTCCGTGGTCCCCGATTCCGCAGATCCTCGGAATCGGCCTCCTCGGGCTGGCCGCCTACAAGATCGCGCCGCCGGGAATCGAGGCGAGCTCGATCTACTACCGCTACCTCATCTTCCTCGGCATCTCGGCCGCCTTCTCGCTGGTCTACAACCTCTACGCATACAAGAGCGCGGCGACGATCTTCAAGCCCGTGCCGCTCGCCGACGTCTACCGCGAGGCCGACTACATCGAGCAGGAGCTGCCACTGCCGGTCGAGCCGGAGTTCCGCGCCATCCGCTCGATCCGGATCTTCCGTTCCACGACGACACGAAGGGCCCCGATGGCAGCTGAGGTCGCAGAGCTTCGCAAGGCGGGCATCGTCAGGGTCAGGGCTCACTACTCGGACCTGCTCGGCACGACCCGCGCCAAGGTCGTTCCGCTCGACCTGATCGAGGAGCTCTCGGAGGATGGCATCAACTTCTGCCTGTCGGTCTTCTCCATCGATCACACGGGGGTGATGCCGGATGGGACGGGGCTGCGCGACGAGGTCAATTTCAGAGACATGCAGATGCGTCCCGACCTCTCGACGCTCCGCGTGCTCCCCTGGGAGCGCGACACGGCGATCTGTCTCGGCGACTGCTACTTCGACGGCGTTCCGGTCGAGACCGATCCCCGGGGAATCCTGCGTCGAGCGATCGAGGCAGCCCGCCAACGTGGCCTCGAGATGTCGGTCGGGCACGAGCTCGAGTTCTATCTCCTGCGCCGAACGGCGGAGGGTGGCGTCGCCCTCTACCAGCCCCAGCCCGGAACGGTCTACCGCCTCGACGAGAGGGTCGATCCCGAGGGTGTGATCCGCGAGATGGAGGACAACGTCCGTAATCTCGGCCTGCCGTTCGTCTGCGTCAACCAGGAGTACGACCCGTCCCACTGGGAGATCAACACGCGCTTCGACGATGCGATGACCGCCGCGGACGATGCCCATCTCCTGAAGCTCACGATCAAGGAGACGGCGGCCGCTCACGGTCTCGTCGCAACCTTCATGGGGAGACCGGTCGAAGGCGGCGGCACGTCCGGCTATCACCTGCACTTCTCGGCGTGGGACGGCGGCAGGAACGTCTTCGACGATCCCGAGGGCGAGTACGGCATCTCGGATGTGGCTCGCGGATTTCTCGGTGGGATCCTCGAGCACACGAGGGGGATGACCGCCATCGCGGCTCCGACGGTGAACGCGTACAAGCGATTCATCGCGCAGGAGCTTGGCCCCTACTTCGTCGACTGGGGCATCGACAACCGATCCGTCGGCGTCCGCCTGCCGGGTGAGCGGGGCAAGGCTGCCCGGCTCGAATCGCGCTTTGCCGACGCCACGGCGAGCCCGTACCTTGCCTCGGCGGCGCACATCTTCGCGGGTGTCGACGGCGTCGATCGCGCCATCGATCCCGGGCCGCCCACGGAGGCCGTGTACGAGCCGCCGGTCGAGCGTCCGTTGATGCCGTTCTCGCTCGGCGACGCGCTCGACGCGCTCGACGCGGATACCTACATGCGCGGCTGCCTCGGCGAGCAGTTCATCCAGGCGTTCACCGCGATCAAGCGCAACGAGTTCCGCCGCTTCACGCTCGCGGTCACCGACTGGGAGCTGCGCGAGTACCTCGACGCGTTGTAGCCACTCGACGACGTGACTGCCGGCAAGGCGCCACGGTTCGAGGGCCCGGCGCGAACGCGGGCGATTCGCGCGCTCGACCAGACGGTCGAGCTCTTCGGAAGGGCCGGCTACGACAGCGTGCGCCGGGCCGATCCGCTTGCGGCGACGGTCACCCAGGCCGGAGGCGAGTCGCTTCGCCTGAACATGGCGAAGGACGGGCGGGTGTTCGGCGGCACCTATGCGCTCGAGATCTCGACGGGGAAGCCGGTGCTTCCGGCCACCCGCGGCGTGTCGGCCCGCGGCCGGGGGGTCGTCAAGCTCGAGGGAATCGCGTTCCGGGCTCGACGGGGCGATGAGCCCGGCCGGCGTCTCGCAGAACGTCTCGCAGCGGACACCGACCTCATCGACAAGCTGAAGGGTGTCCATTTCGAGCGCATCCGCGTCGACCCGGACGGCCGAGCAGTGATCCGCCATCTCGGCGGGTCACTCGTCTGGATTGCGTTTCCGCCTCTCATCAAGGCGATTCCGCTGGTACCCGATCAGGTTCGCGCCTCGATCACCGCGCTCGAGGCCTTCGCGACGGCCGGTCGCCGGGGCTAGGCCTCGTACTCGAAGGTCTCCTCGGGCCCGAAGGCCTTTTCCTTGATCCACCGGCGAGTGTCCGGACCCGTGAAGGGGTTGAAGAGCACGCCGACGACGACGCCGCTCACGATCAGGACGATGTTACGAGTGCGGTGCGAGTTCTGCGCCTTCTTGGCGCGCGCCGTCGCCTTCTGGAGCTCCTTGCTGGTCTTCTGGATCTCCTGGACGAAGTCGGGATCGACTGCGATGCGGGCGGCGACTGCTTTGGCGGACGTCCCGCCGCGCTCGTCGTAGACTCCGCGTGCGGTCCCGATCGTGCTGATGAGCTGGTTACGGAGCTTCTCGTCCCTGGCGATCTCCCTCACGATCGGGCGGGCCGCGTCGATCGCGGTCTTGACCGCATAAACCCGTTTGACCGTATCTAGCGATGGGGTGACAGTCTGGATGCTCGGCATCGGAGGTCCTTTCGTCTTGTCCTCGTCAGAAGGAAGTCTAGCGCGGGTCGCCCGAAGCCGATGCACGTCCACTGGCGGCTTTCGGCTCGCCACGGCCTCGGGTGATCGATGCTCCGACAGAGCCGTCCAGCGCGGTCTCGATGACGTCGGTGATGGACTCGGCGAGCCGGAACCGCATGCGCGCTCGCACGTCCGCAGGAAGCTCCTCGAGGTCAGGCTCGTTCTCGCTCGGAAGCACCACGGTCGTGATCCCCGCGCGTTCCGCCGCGAGCACCTTCTCCTTGACACCGCCGATCGGTAGAACCTGGCCGGTGAGGGTGATCTCCCCGGTCATCGCGACGTCGTCGGCCACCGGCCGGCCTGTGACCAGGGACACGAGCGCGGTCGCGATCGTGATTCCCGCGGATGGTCCATCCTTGGGCACCGCCCCGGCCGGGACGTGGATATGGATGTCGTGGTCCTCGAACCAGGTGTCGTGGATCCCGAGTGCGATCGCGTGGGAACGAACCCAGGACAGCGCCGCCTGGGCTGATTCCCGCATGACCTCGCCGAGCTGCCCGGTGATGAAGAGCGTTCCCTTTCCGGCCATCGCCGTTGCCTCGACGAACAGAACGTCGCCTCCGGTGGCCGTCACGGCCAGGCCGGTGGCAACGCCGGGGTCGGACGTGCGCTTTCGAACCTCGCTCGAGAAGCGGCGCGGGCCGAGCCAGGAGCGAATGCGCTTCTCGTCGATCCGCGCGCGTTTCAGCTTCCCCTCGGCGATCTGGGCGGCGGTCTTCCGGCAGACGGCGCCGATCTGGCGCTCGAGGCCGCGGACGCCGGCTTCACGCGTGTACTCGCGCACGAGGAGTCGGAGCGCGCGCTCGGTGATGACTGCCTGCCCGCGCTCGAGCCCGTTGGCCTCGAGCTGCTTCGGGATCAGATAGCGGCGGGCGATTGCCACCTTCTCGTCCTCTGTGTAGCCGGAAAGCTGGATGATCTCCATGCGATCGCGCAGCGGTGCCGGGATCGGCTCGAGCTGGTTCGCAGTGCAGATGAAGAGCACCTTCGAGAGGTCGAACGGCAGGTCGAGGTAGTGATCCCTGAAGGTCGAGTGCTGCTCAGGGTCGAGCACCTCGAGCATCGCGCTCGCGGGATCGCCGCGCCAGTCGGCTCCCATCTTGTCGATCTCGTCGATCATGAACACCGGATTCTTCGCGCCGGTGTCGCGGATCGCCCGGATGATCGTCCCGGGCATCGAGCCGATGTACGTTCGCCTGTGGCCCCGGATCTCGGACTCGTCCCGGACCCCGCCGACCGAGATGCGCACGAACTTCCGGTCGAGCGTCCGCGCGATCGACTGGCCCAGGGAGGTCTTGCCGACGCCGGGTGGGCCGACGAAGCAGAGAATCGGGCCTGAGAGATCGCGCTTCAGCTTCGAGACCGCGAGGTACTCGACGATCCGCTCCTTGACCTTCTCGAGGTCGTAGTGATCCTCGTCGAGAATCCGTCTCGCACGGCGCAGATCGAGGTCGTCCTCGGTGGTCACGTTCCAGGGCAGAGAGAGGATCCAGTCGAGATACGTGCGTATCACGCCGTACTCCGCCGCCGCCGAGGGAAGACGTGTGAGCCGGTCGAGCTCACGGCGCGCCTGGCGGTCGGCTTCCTCGGGAAGCCCAGCCTCGTCGAGCTGCCTGCGGAGCTCGGTCAGCTCGGCCTGATCGGGATCTCCCTCGCCGAGCTCGTCCTGGATCGCCTTCAGCTGCTGGCGGAGGAAGTACTCCCGTTGCGACTTCTCCATCTCCGACTGGACCTGGGACTGGATCTTCGCGCCGAGCTCGAAGGATTCGAGCTCACGGCTCAGGATCACGGAGAGGTCTCGAAGTCGTGTCTCGACGTTCGCCTCCTCGAGCAGCTCCTGCTTCTCGTCGACCCCGATGCGCATGGTCGACGCGATCAGGTACGTCAGCTCTCCCGGGGCGTCGACGTTGGCGACGGCGAGCTCGAGCTCGGCCGGAAGGTACGGGGCGAGGTCGATGATCTTCGAGAAGAGCCCCTGGACGTTCTTCGAGAGCGCCTTGACCTCCGGGGTGTCGGGAACCACGTCCGGGACCTCGACGAACTCACCGATGAGGTACGGCTCCTCCTGCGTGAACCGTTCGAGCCGGATACGCCGGATGCCCTGCACGAGTATCCGGATCGTGCCGTCGGGAATCCGCAGCATCCGATGGATGACCGCCGCCGTGCCGATCGTGTACATGTCGTCTGGCCCCGGCAGCTCGCTCTCCGGGTTCTTCGAGGCAAGCAGGGCGATCATGCGGTTCCCGGCAATCGCCTCGTCGATCAATGCGATCGATCGCTCCTGGCCGATCGCCAGGGGGCTCATCGCGTCCGGATAGACCACGGCATCGCGGAGTGGGAGCACGGGCAGGAGCGGCGGGACGTCCGCCTCGACAGGCGGCGGGATCTCGAGTGCTTCCGGCTCCTCGGCAGGCTCGCTCATGGCTGTCTGACGACCGCGATGTAGAGAGTCCTGGGCGTGGTCGACGCGCGCCGGAGCCACGGGGAGCACGACGGTCAGCAGCCCGCGCTCGTACGTCGCCTCGCTGCCGTCGGCTGCGATGTCGTCACCGACCGGAATGCGGCGCTCGAACGGGCCGTAGTCGAGCTCGACCTGCTGGTACTGCACGCGATCTGCCGCCGGCCGCCGGCGGATCCCGGTGATGGTGAGGACTCCATCCGAGAGGGCCAGCTGGATGTCGGCGGGATCGACTCCCGCCACGTCGCACACGACCGTGACGAGGGGCGGGTCGACGGTGCGCGAGACATCGACGGCGGGCCGGAAGCCCCGCCGTCTGGCGCCTGCACGCATGCGGCCGATGCCGGAGAAGAGCTCCTCCATCTCGCTCTGCAACCGCTCGAGATCACGGCGCGTCGTCACGCTTGCTCCTCGCCGAGAAACGCGCGAGGCGCGGAAACTGACGTAGGGCGTCCCATGACGGCCATGGTAGCCGTGCGAACCCGCTACGCTCCGCGGGATGGGACGGTACGTGAAGCTGGGTGCCCTCGGCGTCGGCGTTGCGCTGTTCATCTGGTACAGCGCGGTCAGAAACGTCGGCGAGGTGAAGGCGAGGAAGGCCGTCAGGCGCGGCGTCGTCTAAGTGCCCCCGGTCCTGGCCCTGTCCGTCGTCGATGGCGACATCACGCAGCTCGAGGTCGACGCGATCGCGAATGCCGCGAACAACCATCTCTGGATGGGCGCCGGCGTCGCGGGTGCGATCAAGCGGGCCGGAGGTGAGGAGATCGAACGCGAAGCAGTCGCTCTCGGGCCGATCGAGGTCGGTGATGCCGTCGTCACAGGCGCCGGGCGTCTGCCTTCCAGATGGATCATCCACGGAGCCGTGATGGGGCAGGATCTTCATACCAGCGCCGCCCTGGTCGAGCGAACCACGGCGCGGTGCCTGGAGGTCGCCGACGACCTCGGCGCGCGATCGCTCGCGCTTCCCGCGTTCGGCACGGGCGTCGGTGGCTTTCCGCTCGCGGAGTGTGCCCGGATCATGGTCGGCGTCGCGCGCGGGTACGAGCCACGGTCGCTCGAACATGTCACGTTCGCCGTCTTCGGCTCGGACGCGGCGAGGGCGTTCGAATCCGTGCTCGGTGGGAACAGCCCCTCATGACCGGGGTGAAGGGGCTCATCTGCGCCGGCGGCGAGGCGACGAGGCTCCAGGAGCTGACACGCGTCACGAACAAGCACCTGCTGCCGGTCGGGCGCTGGCCGATGGTCTACTACCCGCTCCAGCTCCTGCAGCTCGCCGGTATTCGCGAGGTTCTCGTCGTCACGGGGAAGCAGCACGCCGGTGATTTCATCGACCTCCTCGGTGACGGGAGGGTCGACCATCGGGACGGGAGCGGCGTCCTGTTCGATCTGGACGTGACGTACAAGGTCCAGACCGAGGCCGGTGGCATCGCGCAGGTTGTCGGTATGGCCGAGAGCTTCACCGGAGGCGACAGGCTGGTCGTCTGCCTTGGCGACAACATCTTCGAATACGCGGAGAACGACGCCATTCAGGGGTTCGCGGCCGGCTCCGACGGAGCGCAGATCTTCGTCAAGGAGGTTCCGGATCCCGAGCGGTTCGGCGTCGTCGCCTACGAGGATGGCCGCATCGTCGACCTGGTCGAGAAGGCGGGTGTGGTCGACAAGCGATACACGAAGCCGCCCTCGAGCGACGCGGTCGTCGGCCTCTACTGCTTCGGACCGGATGTCTTCGAGATCATCCGGGGACTCGCGCCCTCGGAACGCGGCGAGCTCGAGATCACCGACGTGAACCGTGTCTACGCGTTGCGAGGCGATCTCGGGTGCGCTCGCGTCCAGGGTTGGTGGCGTGACGCGGGCACCCATGAGTCGCTCGGGCGGATCGGCACGCTGATCGAGGAGACCGGAGTGAACAAGGTTCGATGACCGACCCGGCAGTCACTGGTGTCATCATCCTCCCGCTTCGCAGGTTCGAGGACGAGCGCGGCTGGTTCTTCGAACTTCGCCGCGACAGCCTGCTGCCCAGGGCCACCGTTCAGACGAACGTGTCGTTCTCTCGCAAGGGTGTCATCCGCGGGCTGCACTATCACGAGCGTGGCCAGGACGACCTCTTCGCGTGTCTGTCCGGGATGGCGCGCGTCGTCGTCCTCGACAGGACCAGCGGTGACGCGATGTCAGTCGACATCGGAGACGAGAATCCGGTTGCGGTCTACGTTCCGGGCTTTCACGGGCACGGTTTCGAGGCGCTCACCGATTGCCTCTTCAGCTATCACGTGACGCAGGAGTACGACCCCGCGAGCCCCGACGAGAACACGCTGCCCTGGAACGACTCTCGCGTCAGGCACCTGTGGAGCACGAGCACGCCGATTCTCTCAGAGCGCGATTCCCTCACGTCCTGATCACGGGGTCGGGGGGCCAGCTCGGAGTGGCGCTTGCCGAGACGTTTCCGTGGGCGCGCGCGTTGACGCGTCAGCAGTGGGACATTCGGAATGACCCGGGCGGGCTCGGCGACATCGACCTCGTCCTCCACGCTGCCGCCTGGACGAAGGTCGACGACGCGGAGGAGAACGAGGGCCTCGCGGGCGCCGTCAACGTCAGTGGCACGAAGAGGGTTGTGGAGATCGGCGCGCCCGTCGTCTACTACTCGACCGACTACGTCTTCGACGGGACCAAGCGGACGCCGTACCTCGAGTCCGACATCCCGGATCCGCAGTCCGCCTACGGACGGACGAAGCTGGCCGGTGAGCGCGAGATCGGTGACCGCGGCTGGATCGTCCGGTCGTCCTGGCTCTTCGGCTGGACGGGACACAACTTCGTCCGCACGATGCTGAAGCTCGGTGCCGAGCGCGACGAGGTCTCGGTGGTCGCCGACCAGGTCGGAAGCCCGACCTACGTGGGGCACCTGGCGGAGGCGACCCGGGCGATCGTGGAGCTCGATCCCGGTCTGTACCACGTCGCGGCCGAGGGTGAGTGCTCGTGGGCCGAGTTCGCGTCGGCGATCTTCGAGGAGGCCGGGCTCGACTGCCGCGTCGTTCCGATCACGACTGCTGAGCTCGGCCGGCCTGCCCCGAGGCCTGCGTACTCCGTGCTGCGCAGCGAGAAGCCCGAGACGCCGAGGCTGCCGCCCTGGCGCGACGGCTTACGAGCCTGCCTCGACCGGTTGTCGTGAGGCGAAGAGCTCGAGGATGTGCTCCTGGCCGCGCTCCATCGCCCAGCGGTGATTCGAGCCGAAGAGAGGGCGCAGCATCGGTGTGAAGCTCCGGACGAACGGCTTGGCGACGCGCGGACGCCAGTCCAGGGCGACGTTCGTGCCGCCGGGAGCCTCTTCCAGGATCCAGGTGCCGGTGCCGACGAAATCTCCTTCGAGCGCCGAACCGATCCGGGTCGGGCGTTCGGCGACGGTGCACGTCAGCGACCAGCGCAGGCGGTACGGGAGATATCCCCTCGTCAGCAGGCTGACGCGACGGCCCGGGTACGGCTCTCCGTCGTCTCCTTCGACGGAGAGGAACGAGTCACCCCACCAGTCGGGGTAGCCCTTCACGTGACCGAGCACGTCGTAGACCTCGCCGATCGGCGCGGGAACGAACCAGTGGTCGAGGAAGCGGTACTCGGGGAGCTCTCTCGCCATGGCCGTACGATATTCGCTCCAGTCGTGGGCCCGGTTCGCCGATTACCATCGACGGATGCGCGTTCTCGTCACCGGCGGCTGCGGCTTCATCGGAAGCCACTTCGTGAAGCGCCTCGTTGCTGCCGGCGACGACGTCATCGTGCTCGACAAGATGACGTACGCCGGGAATCCGCGGAACCTCGACGGGGTCGACGTCGAGGTCATTCGTGGCGACATCGCTGACGCCGCCGCCGTCGAACGAGCCGGGGAGAGCTGTGAGGCGGCGGTCAACTTCGCGGCCGAGACGCACGTCGACAGGTCGATCCTCAGCGGCGCAGACTTCATCCAGACCGACGTCTACGGGACATATGTCCTGCTCGAGTGGGCGAAGGCGACAGGGGCCCGTCTGGTGCACGTCTCGACAGACGAGGTCTACGGCGACGTGCCCGAAGGCGTTTCCTCGGCGGAGGACGACAGCGTCCGCCCGTCGAGTCCGTACTCCGCGTCGAAGGCCGGCGGGGATCTCCAGGTGCTCGCGCACGTTCGCACGTTCGGGGTCGACGCCATGATCACACGGGGGTCGAACACGTACGGGCCGTTCCAGTACCCGGAGAAGATGATCCCGCTGTTCGTCACGAACGCGCTCGAAGGAAAGACGATGCCGCTGTACGGCGACGGCCGCCAGACGCGGGATTGGCTTCACGTGCGGGATCACTGTGCGGCGATCGAGTTCGTCCTGCGGCACGGGCGAACGGGTGAGGTGTACAACGTCGGCGGCGGCTGCGAGCTCGAGAACGCCGATGTCGCAGGGCGGATCCTCTCCCTCACCGGCGCCGACCCGGGGCTTCTCCGCCACGTCGACGACAGACCGGGCCACGACCGCCGCTACTCGGTCGACACCGCGAAGCTCCACGGTCTCGGCTGGAGACCCGAACGCGATTTCGCTGCCGGCCTGGCCGAGACAGTCGACTGGTACCGCACGCGGCGCGACTGGTGGGAGCCGCTGAAATCCGGCGAGTACCTCGAGTACTACCGACAGCAGTATGCGGGCCGCCTGGGCGGCTGACACGCCGCGGAGCTCGGCTCAGGGATCAATCCGATCCCGCCGATGCTCACGAAACGCTTACGACCTTCGGCTACCCTGAGTCGGTAGCTCGTCCGGCCCGTTCTCGATGCGCCGCTTGCTGATTCTCACAATCGCTGCTCTCGCTCTTGCGATTCCGGGCGTTCTCCTCGGGAAGCAGGGGAGCGGACCGGTATTCGAGATCAGCGGCTTTGGCTACGGACACGGCGTCGGAATGAGCCAGTGCGGTGCGTACGGGTTCGCCAAGCACGGAATGGGCTACCGCGCCATCCTTGCGCACTACTACACGGGCACCGAGATCGGAACGGCGAAGGGGGCTCATATCCGCGTTCTGCTGGCGGACGGACGCGACTCCGTCGAGATCGGGTCGGACGCACCGTTCACCGTCGAGGACAAGACGGGGTCGCGTGCGCTCCCGGCGGGAAGGTACCGGCTCACGCGTGGGTTCCGGCTGCAGCTCGAGGGAAAGGATGTGCAACTCGGCGGCCCCGTCAGGTTCAGGCCGGGCAAGAGCCCGCTCGAGCTCGACCAGGCTTATCGGGGCAGCCTGGTCGTGTCGGGAACCGATGGTGGGCTTCGTGTCGTCAACGATCTGGGCATCGAGAAGTACGTCCGTGGAGTCGTCGCGCGGGAGATGTCGCCCGACTGGCATCCGGAGGCACTGAAGGTGCAGGCAGTCGCCGCGAGGTCGTACGCATTGGCGACCAGGAACTCAGAAGAGCCGTTCGACGTCTATTCGGATACACGCAGTCAGGCGTACGGAGGGATCGAGGCTGAGACGCAACCGACGAACGCTGCGGTCGCCGCGACGCAGAATCAGATCGTGACCTATGACGGAAAGGTGGCGGTCACGTTCTTCTCCGCGAGCTCGGGGGGAAAGACCGCTGCGATCGCCGACGTCTGGTCGGGCTCGGAGCCGACCCCGTACCTCGTGTCGGTGGACGATCCGTACGACGGCGTCTGTTCCTACCATCAGTGGGGGCCGGTCAGCTTCTCGACCTCAGAGCTCGAGTCCAGGCTCGGTGGGAAGATCCCGGACGGGCTCAAGAGCCTCACCGTGAGGCTCAACGGATCAGGGCGCGTCAGCAAGGTCGTGGCCAAAGGGAGCGAGCGGACGGTGGAGATCCCCGGTGCCACCATGCGGACAGAGCTCGGACTGCGCTCGACCTGGTTCAGGATCACGAAGCGGTGAGAGGCCTGGTCGGGGGAGGCGCGGCTGCAGTGCTCGCCGCTCTCGCGCTTGCGCTCGTTCCCGGGGCGTCGGCAGCGACCGGCCGGATCGCGATCGGCGTGAACGACAGCGCATCCCTCGACGCCGTCGCGGCTGCGGTCGAGCGGCTGACCGGCAGCCGGCCGAATCTGGAGCTCGGGCACATCGGCGCGATGATCGTGCGCGCCGAGGACGAACCCGCGGCCCTCGCCGAGCTCGAGGAGATCCCAGGTGTCGAGTTCGTGGAGCGAGTCCGGCCGATCCGGAGGCTCCAGTTCGCGCCCACCGATCCGCTCGTCCCGTACCAGTGGTATCTCGACCCGATCCAGGCGTTCAGCTACTGGGAGGAGCCTCCGGTTCTCGGCCCGGTTCGCGTGGCGGTGATCGACAGTGGGATCGACGCAGAGCATCCCGA
The DNA here is from genome assembly GCA_963710975.1 of uncultured Thermoleophilia bacterium. Taxonomy (GTDB): domain Bacteria; phylum Actinomycetota; class Thermoleophilia; order Gaiellales; family Gaiellaceae; genus JBBQXH01. Next base: position 26,389 of record CAVQCG010000006.1, read on the forward strand.
GTTCGCCGGGCGGATCGCGGACACGAAGAGCTTCGTCAGCTCGAAGGCGACGGTGGACTCGTTTGGGCACGGAACCTTCGTCGCGGGGGAGATCGCCGCTGCGCTCGACAACGGACAGGGGATCGCCGGCGTTGCGTTCCCCGCGAGCCTGCTCGTCGCGAAGGTGGTCTCCGGCGACGGTACGATCGACCCGGCTGTCGAGGCACGCGGGATCCAGTGGGCGGTCGACCAGGGCGCGCGTGTGATCAACCTCAGCCTCGGCGGAGCACGCGATCCTTCACATCCTTCGTTCAACTACTCCGCGCTCGAGCAGGCGGCGATTCAGTACGCGTACTCCCAGGGTGTGGTGGTCGTCGCGGCTGCCGGCAACTGCGATCCGTGCCCCGGCCAGGCGGCGAGCTATCCGGCAGCGCTGCCGCATGTCATCGGCGTGGGGGCGACGAATCAGCGCGGGATCGCGTCGTCCTTCTCGAACACCGATCCCCGGTACGTCGACATCGCGGCACCGGGTGTGGGCATCGTCTCGACGATTCCGACGGCTCTTTCCTCGCCGGGCTGTGAGCCGGCCGGGTACTCGTACTGCTCGTCGAATGACCTCGTCACTGGAAGCGGCACGTCCTTTGCCACCCCTCTCGTAGCGGCGGCTGCAGCGCTCCTGCTCGCGTCGAATCCGGCGTTGCATCCGAGTCAGGTCATGACGATTCTGGAGAGTACGACCGCCGACATCGAGAACGAAGGTCGTGACGCCGAGTCGGGCTTCGGGCTCCTGAGTATCCGGGATGCGCTCGCGGGGCTGGTCGTTCCACCGCCGCTCGACCAGGGCGAGGTGAACGACGACGTCGGAACCGCCCGCACCCTCTATGGGAACGATCCTCGCGTCTCGGCGACGATCGACTGGTTCGACGATCCGGAGGACGTGTATCGCGTGTACTTCCGGAAGGGAAGTCGCGCGACGATCCGCGTCAAGGGGCCGAAGGGGCAGAGGCCCTCGCTCGCTCTCTGGCGGCCGGGAACGAAGCGGATCACGCCGCTCACGCAGGTTGCGCTTCGCAGCGGAGCCGTCGTCGCCTACAAGCAGGACACCACGAATCCGTCGCTCAGCAGGCAGATCGTCGCAGACCGGCTGGTACTTCGTCAACGTGAAAGCCGAAAAGGGAAGAGGCGGCCCCTACACGCTGACGATCGCGAAGCGTCGCTAGGAACGGCTCTAGGCGAGTAGCTCCTCGTCCGGCACGTCGCGGATTCGCCGGGCCGGGTTTCCGACCATGACGGCGCGCGGAGGAACGTCTCGGATCACGACTGCGCCGGCTCCGACGAAGGCCTCTTCGCCGATCTCGATTCCCGGCAGGAGCACGGCCCCCCCGCCGATCCGGGCGCCGCGCCTGATCGTCGGCCCTTTCATCAGGGAGAGCCGCTTCTCGGTCCTCCCCATGAAGTTGTCGTTCGTCGTCACGACGCAGGGCGCGATGAACACGTCGTCCTCGAGCTCCGAGTACGCGGTCACGTAGGCGTTCGCCTGGATCCGGCAGCGGTCGCCGATGACCACGTCGTTCTCGACGAACGCGCCTCGCCCGATTACGACGTCGTCCCCGATCGTGCAGCGTTCACGGACGCATGCCTGGTCACCCACGATGACACCGTCGCCCAGGCGTGAGCCTGCGAAGACGACCGCCCCCGCGAGGATCGCCGACCCGGATCCGATGACGAGCGGCGGCAGCGGATCCCGCTTCGCGGTCGAGCGCCGGCCGAGGGTCGGCTGCTTGCCGACGACCGCGTGATCCCCGACCGAGACGTCTTCGGCGAGCTCCGTGCCCTCGTAGACGACCGCCGTCGCGGCAACGGTCATGCGGGCTGGCGCTCGACCGACTGCTGGAGCGCTTCGAGTGCGCGAACGACGGCGACGCCGTCGCGAGCCTCCGCGAGCGGGTCGCCGTCTCCCTGGACGAGCGAGAGGAAGTGCCGGCACTCGAGTCGCAGTGGCTCGTCGTTCGAGATGCGTGGGCTGTAGATGTCGCCGCTGCGCGTCACCCACTCGCCGTAGCCTCGCAGCGACTGCTCCGCAGCGCTGTCGTACACCGTGATCTTCCTGTCGAGCTCCATGTCGTCGAACACGGCCATCTTCTGCGTCCCGACGACCGTCATCCGTCGCATCTTGTGCGGATCGAGCCACGAGAGGTGCATGTGGGCGACCTTTCCGGAGGGAAAGCGCAGGTAGCAGAAGACGACGTCTTCGACGCCCTTCTTCAGGAACGACTCGCCTCTCGCCCAGACCTCGCACGGCTCCTCGCCCAGCAGGAGCAGGATGACGGACAGGTCGTGGACGCCGAGGCTTCCGAGCGCGTTCTCCTCGGGCCGGATCTTGCCGAGGTTCTGCCGGTTTCCGTAGACGTAGAGGACGTCGCCGAGCTCGCCCGAGTCGACGATCTCCTTCAGCTTCCTGACTCCCGGGTGATACAGCAGCAGGTGGCCCGGCAAGAGGACACGGCCGTTCGCCTCGGCGATCTCGACGAGCTCCTCTGCTTCCCCTGCCGTCAGGGACATCGGCTTCTCGACGAAGACGTGCTTTCCGGCTGAGAGCGCCCGGCTCGCAAGCTCGAAGTGTGTCGGGACGGGGGTCGCCACGATGACCGCCTCGACCGAGCCGTCGTCGAGCAGATCGTCGAAGCGGTCGGTGAACCGGGTCGCCGGGTACCGCGCCTGCAAGCCGTCGATCCGCGCGGCGTCCTGGTCGCAGATCCAGGCGAGGTCCGCGAGCTCGGCGTAGTTGCGTGCGAGGTTCGCGCCCCAACCTCCGATTCCGATCTGTGCGACTCGGGTCACAGCTTCCACACGTTCCCGTTCCGGTGCCCGCTCGACCCGGTCGCGTTCCTGAAGTCCATGACGAGCCGAGCCCGATCGGAGAGGCTCGCATAGTCGATTCCCTTGTGAGCCGTCACGATCACGATGCAGTCGGCTGACTCGATCATCGGCTCGAGCTCCGTCGACGCGAGCCCGTGCTCGGGGAGCTCCGGGATGTGCTCGTCCGTGTAGGAGACGATCGCGCCGCCGGCCTGCAGCAGCTCGACCATCTTGAGCGAGGGGGACTCGCGCAGGTCTCCGACGTTCTCCTTGTAGGAGACGCCGAGTAGGTGGACTCGGCTTCCCTTGAGGGCACGCTCGTTCTCGTTCAGGCCGCGCACGATCTTCTGGTAACAGAAGGACGGCATGTTCTCGTTGACCTTCCCGGCCAGCTCGATGAACTCCGTGTAGAAGTCGAACTCGCGGGCTTTCCACGAGAGGTAGAACGGGTCGACGGGCAGGCAGTGGCCTCCTAGCCCGGGACCCGGCTTGAAGCTCATGAACCCGAAGGGCTTCGTGGCCGCGGCCTCCACGACCTCCCACACGTCGACGTTGATCCGGTCGCACAGCTGGGCAAGCTCGTTGACGAGAGCGATGTTCACCGAGCGGAAGATGTTCTCGAGTAGCTTCACGAGCTCGGCTGCGTCGGGTGAGGAGACGCGGACGATGGTCTCGAGCGCCTGCCCGTAGAAGGCGGCTGCGCGATCGGTGCAGGCGGGCGTCACGCCGCCCACGACCTTGGGCGTGTTCTTCGTCGTCCAGTCGATCCGTCCCGGGTCGACTCGCTCGGGGGAGAACGCGAGGTGGAAATCCTCCCCGACCTTCAGGCCGCTCGTCTCGAGGATGGGGCACAGCTCCTCACGGGTCGTTCCGGGGTAGGTCGTCGATTCGAGCACGACGAGATGGCCCGGCCGGAGCCGCTCCGCGAGCTTGCGTCCCGCACCGAGCACGATGGACAGGTCGGGCTCGCGCTGAGGCGTGAGCGGCGTCGGGAGCGCTATCAGGATGACGTCCGTCTCCCGGACGGCGTCGTAGTCGGTCGTCGCCCCGAGCGTCCCGGCCTCGACGAGCGGAGCGAGCGACTCGCTCGGGACATCCTCGATGTGGCTCTCGCCGCGGTTGATCGCGTTGATCACGCGTTCGTTGATGTCGACGAGGACAGTCACGACGCCCGCCTCCGCGAACACCTGAGCGAGGGGGAGTCCCACGTAGCCGGCACCGACGATGGCCAGGTCTCTCTTCACTGCGCGCCCATCGTACAGAGGAGGTCAGCGATCCGAATCGATGCCTTGCCGTCTCCGTACAGCTCGGGATGCTCTGCCGGTGCTGTTGCATCGGCGACGGCGGCCAGGATCAGGTCCGGATCGTCGCCGACGAGGCGGTTCCACCCCGTCTCGATCGTCTCGACCCACTCCGACGTCGTGCGGAGGGTGATGCACGGAATCCGGTACCAGTAGGCCTCTTTCTGTACACCGCCGGAGTCCGTGAGGACGAGGCGCGCCTGGGACGCAAGCGCGGAGAAGTCGACGTAGCCGGCAGGCGGGAGCAGACGGATGTGGGGACCGAGCTCGATTCTGTTGGCCGCGAGCGCCTCGACGGTTCGCGGGTGTCCCGGGAAGACGATCGGCTCGTCGATGTCGTTCATCGCCTTCGCGATTCGCGCGAGCGGCTCCGGCCGGACGTTCGCTTCCCGATGGAGCGTCAGCAGCAGGTAGTGGCCCGGCTCGACCTTCGCCGAGGCGAGTGCCGTCGAGCGCGTCCGTGCGAGTGGCGCCAACGCGAGATTCGCGTCCAGCATGACGTCGCCGACGACGTGAACTCCCGCATCGATCCCCTCGGCCGCCAGGTTCCGGACTGCGACCTCGCTGGGACACAGCAGGAGGGTCGAGAGCTGATCGACGAGGATGCGATTCAGTTCCTCGGGCATCGAGCGGTCGAACGACCGGAGGCCGGCTTCGACATGAGCCACGGGAGTCTGGAGCTTCGCGGCGGCGAGCGCCGCTGCGAGCGTCGAGTTCGTGTCCCCGTAGACGAGCACACAGTCCGGCTTCTCGTCGAGGATGGCCCGCTCGATTCCGGGAAGCATCCTCGCGGTCTGCTCGGCGTGGGATCCCGAGCCCGCCTCGAGGCGGTACACCGGCGGGTCGAGGCCGAGCTCGTCGAAGAAGATGCCGGAGAGCTCTCGGTCGTAGTGCTGACCGGTGTGCAGGACGACCTCCTCGACGCGCCCCTTGAGGGCGAGCGAGAGCGGACCGGACTTGATGAACTGCGGCCTGTTGCCGACGACGGAGAGCACGCGCACTCACCTCACACTAGGGCAGGGCGGTGCGAGTGGCGAGTGGAAGTCGCTCACGAGGCCGTGGCTATACTGGCCCGCCGGGGCCGTTAGCTCAGTTGGTAGAGCAGGGGACTCTTAATCCCAAGGTCGCAGGTTCGAATCCTGCACGGCCCATGAGAAGTGCCTGCAAGCAGGACTTTCTGTTGCCAGGACGGACTCCGGAAGAGGGCCTGCGCGTACCGTGGTAGTACGGATCGCGTCGGCACGGCATCAAGGTCTGCTGTACCGGCAGGGCAATCAGGAGAGACTCTTCCGTCGAGGGGCTTTGTCCGGCCAAAGGCCAACTCGGCTGTAACGCCCCGGTCGCCCTGTCCAGGGCTGACGCGTGAGCCCGTGAGGACCGACGCGGCACGATACGGGCGTCGGGCTTCTGGTCAGGTGCGGTCTATCAGGCCGATCAGCTCCTGGCCAGCTTGGAGCGTTGGCCGGTCTCCTGCGCGGGGCGGCCTGTTGACGAGAACCATGCCAATCACGAGGCCGGCGATCAGACCGGTGTCGTCACGTAGCAGGTCGGCGCCGACGATCATCGCGACGCGAACATCAGCGTCTCCTCACGACCGAAGCCGACACCGATCCTGGCGAACTGCTCGTCGCTCATGCCCGCCGTCGACTCAGGCGGCCTTGGGTGCGGCCTTTGCGCTGCGCTTCTTCAGCCGATCGAGGAGGAACGTGACGACGACGGCCAAGGCCACGCCGGCGAAGGTGTAGAGCACCCGCCGGCCCTCATCGCTGAGGTTAGTCGGGTTTGGCAGGTCGAGGGCGATGAGCACGGCCCCGCCCAGCCCGGCGCAGAAGAGGGCGTAGTTAACCTTGATCACCGACGCCATCGCGACGACGAAGACGACGATGACCGCCACGAGGACGTGCTTGCTCTCGACGGTCAGCAGAAAGCCGGCCGCCAGGATAGCGCCGATCAGCGTGCCGATCACGCGCTGCTCAGCCATGAGGGTGGACTGCTCGAGGCTTGGCTTGAGAGCGACGATCGTGGCGACCGGCATGAGGAACGCCTCGGGCACATTCAGGCCGAAGGGGATGGCCACCGCGACCGCCACGGTGAGGGCACGGACCACGGCGAAGAGGACGACCGGGCGGGTCAACTCGACGGGCTTCGTGCTCTCGGGGGTCTTGGCGGCCTGCTGGGGCCGCCGCTTGCGCTCGCGGACCAGCCGTACGACAAAGATGATGCCCAGCAACAGGGCGGTGCCAAAAAGCCATGCCGCCGCCTGCTTCCAACCGCTCGTGGTGACCCCGGCGGTCTTATAACCGGCCGCAAGGCTGAGCGCGACGATGAACCAGATGTTGAGGAACACTGCGACGACGAACACGGGCAGCCCGAACCGCAGGGAGAGCCCGCCGCGAGGGTGACCACGAAGGCAGCCAGGACGATATAACCCCAGGCCCCCGTGCCGAGACTGAAGGCGAGGGCCGTCGAGCAGCGCGCCCACCACCTCCATGACCGCCATGTCTCGCGCCCGGTGCGCATAGTGACCACCTTGCTCGCTAACTGTAGTTCCCAGACACGTTGTTGACGGTCTGAAGCGTCACTGAGCCCTCCTAGGGTGCGGCTTGTCAAAGAGTCGCGATCCAAGGAGGGCTCGTATGGATCTTCATGCAAATGCGGTCTTGACCGTCCGCCAGCGTCAACGTCTGTGCGATCTGGTCGCTGCCGGGGTGACGGTCACGGCTGCAGCGCTCATGGTCGGCTGCTCGCGGCAGACCACTTCGAAGTGGGTTAAGCGTGGGCGACGTGGCGAGCGGCTGCGCGACCGCTCGAGCCGACCCCATCGCTCGCCGCGAAGGACACCTGCCCTCGTCGAACACGCCATCCTGCGCGCCCGCTACGAGTTGCGCGAACGACCCACATGATCGGCTGGACGCTTGGTATCGCAGCCTCAACGGTGCACGCAGTACTGCGCCGGCACGGCCGCTCCCGACTCGTCGTGAGAAAGCCGCGGCCGAGGAGGTGGTCCGCTACGAGCGCTCGAGCCCGGCGAGCTCGTCCACGTCAACATCAAGAAGCTCGGGCGGATTCTGCGACCGGGCCACCGCGTCACCGGCGATCGCCGAGACCAGGCCAAGGGCAAGGCCGGCTGGCAGCACCTGTTCGTCGCAATCGACGACCACTCGACGGCTCGGCTTCGCCGCCGTCTACCCGGACGAGACCCCGACAGCGCGATCTCCTTCCTGGGCGAACTCGTTCGCTTCTACGGCTGCGCACGCGATCTCGGTGGAACGCGTGCTCGACGGACAATGGCGCTGCTTTAAGCGACGCTGGTACGAAGCTTGGGCCACTCACGAGATCGCCGTGCGCAAGACGCGCGCCTACCGCCCACAGACCAACGGCAAGGCCGAGCGCTTCATCCGCACCCTGCTCGAGCGCTGGGCATACGCGTACTCCTACCAGAACGAGTCAGAGCGTCTTGCCGCGCTCTCCCCGGCACTCGACTTCTACAATCGCTTCCGTCGCCACCGCGCTCTGGTAACCTCACACCGCTGCAGCGCGTCGACAACCTCCCTGGGACATACAGCTAACCACCACGAACACCAAACCGAAGGTGGCGCTCAGCCAGTAGTGCTCCCAGTCCAGCGCGCTGAAGACGAAGTACAGCGCCACCACGACCGCGGCGACGCCCACGGCCAGCGCGACGCTGAGGGCTTCCCACTTGCACTCGAACACCTTTTCCCCTGTTGGCCCTTCGCAGGGGGATCTCGGCTCGTTTCATGTCCGGGGTAGAGCTCACGGCGCAGGATCGTTGAGGGTGTGAGGTAACCGCCCGTGTCGCCGGGGAAGACGAGGGTGTCGTCGCCGGGGCGTCCGTACTCGCCCCACCAGGCCCCGAGAAGCTCGACCAGGTCGGTGGTGAGGTCAACGTCGCGGCGTTCGTGGTTCTTGGGGAGCGAGACGTGGCCGTCGGTGATAGAGCGGCGGACGCGGATCACCGGCGGTGAGGTCGAGGTCACCCAAGGCAAGCCCGAGCAACTCGCCTTCGCGCATCCCGCTCTTCAAGGTGACCTCGAAGAGCACCGTGAACAGTCTGTTCTCGACCTTGTCGAACAGACGGGGGAGCTCCTCGTCCTCGAAGTAGGCGGCCTCCTTCTTGGCGGGGCGGGGTCGCTCGGCCCTCGGGAGGTCGCGGACGGGGTTCCGCGGCCTCAGAGCGCCAGCTCAATGGCCGGGCTCCGGAGCTGGAAGTCCTCCTCGGTCGCGTTGAGGAGGCGCCGCTCCCTGATGTACGGCAGCGCGACGGCCGGGTTCGGCGAGTCGATCTCCCTCGCCAGCCGGTGCCCGCTGAAGACGGCCTCAGCGGTGAGCGACGGGAGGACGCAGTCGCCGATCTGGTAGAGACCGGTGATGCCCGTGCCCGCCAGCGCCTCGGGCCCGGCGGAGAGCTCGCGGTAGAGTGCGTCGTCCGAGACACGCTGCGTGACGAGGACGACCGTGTCGCACTCGATCTCGCTCTCCTCCTCGAGCCATGCCTCGGCGATGGTCGTATTTCCGAGCGCCACGTTCGTCATCACGTGCCCGGTGACGATCTTCACGCCGAGCCGGCGAAGCGTCCGGTTGAGCCGCGGGAACTCGAGCGTGTAGACGGTGTACGGCGCGATGGCGTCGAATGGGGTCACGTAGGTGACATCGTGGCCCTCCCGCACGAGCTTCTCCGCAATGCCGACGCCGGTGAAGTACGTCTCGCAGTCGTAAACGACGACCTGCTTCCCGACCGACTTGCCCTCGGCCATGATCTGGTCAGGCGTGGCCACGTGCGGGAGCGACGCGTCCGCGCCGGGGATGGGCTCGTTCGTGATTCCCTGCAGGCCGTCAGTAGCCCAGCGGGAGCCCGTTGCGACGACGACTATTTCGGCGCCGTAGTCGAGCGCGCCCTGGCCATCGAGGTTCGTGCCCGTGATCACCTCGACGTTCTTCAGCTTGTCGAGCTGGATCTTGCGGTAGTTGACCACGCGGCCCCACTCGCCGAGGCCGGGGAGGTTCGGCACCCAGCGCATGTGGCCGCCGATTTGCTCGGCGGCGTCGACGAGGTGGACGCGGCGCATACCGCGCTTGGCGAGCACGATCGCGCACTCCATCCCGGCCGGGCCCGCGCCGACGACGAGGACGTCGTTGTCGGCATTCTCCGCCGGAGCGAACTTCTCGGGGTGCCAGCCTCGCCGGAACTCCTCGGCGGAGGTGGCGTTTTGGGTGCAGACGAGCGGCGGGCCACCGATCTCCCAACGCGAGATGCAGACGTTGCAGCCGATGCACTCGCGGATGTCGTCGAGCCGGCCCTCCTCGATCTTTCTCGGGAGGAACGGATCGGCGATCGAGGGCCGTGCGGCCCCGATGATGTCCGCCTGGCCGCTGCGGATCACTTCGACCATTGTGTCGGGGTTCGTGAAGCGGCCGACGTTCAGCACCGGCTTTGACGTGTGCTGTTTGACCTTGTAGACGTTCGGCCGCTCGTGGTTCTCGGCGTGCGTCCGCGATGGCGCCGCGTCCTCGCCCCACTCGACGGCGTTGCCGACGTTGATGTCCCACATGTCAACGAGGTGATCCATGTACTCGATGAACTGCAGGCCCTCCCCGTCCTGGCGGATGCCGCGGTCGCCGAGTCCTACAGGCAGGTCGAGCGTGTCAACGCCGAAGCGGACACCGATCGCGCAGTCGTCCCCGACCGCGTCACGCACGAGCTCGAGCACCTCGCGGCCGAAGCGAACACGGTTCTCGAACGAGCCCCCGTACTCGTCGGTGCGCCTGTTGAAGTAGGGGAGCAGGAACTGGTGGAGGGGTGCCTCCGTGTGGGCGTAGTAGATCGTGAGGATGTCGAAGCCGGCGTCGCGGGCCCGCTTGCAGGCGTTGACGTAGAGCTGCTGGACCTCGCGGATGTCTTGGTTGTCCATCTCCTTGCAGGCGCGCATGAACGCGAACGGGCTCGTGATCTGGGACGCGCCCCGGGCGGGCACCCGGCTCTCCATGCCACAGGCGTTGGCCCCGCCATGCCAGATCTCGACCGCCGCGAGCGCGCCCTGGTCGTGCAGCATGTCGCACATCAGGCTGAGGTTGCGGACGTAGCCGTCGTCCCAGAGCCGGGCGCTGACGCGGTGTGTGTCGTCGACTCGGGCGCGATCGAGCAGTACTCGGTCGTGACCGTCCCCCAGCCGCCCTCGGCCTTCATGGCGCGGAAATGCGCCTGGAAGCCGGGCTTGTCGGAGCCAGCCCGACACAGTGCGCCACCTGGAAGAAGCGGTTGGGCAGGGTCTTCGGGCCGACCGGGAGCAGCTCGAACAGGATGTCGTACTTAGGATCGCGCGCCATTGTTCCTACCTTCTCTCTCGCGCATCTAGCGCGAGCTGACTCCGATCGAGAGGCTTGTGAGCTGCAAGGTCGGGGCGAAGCCCGAGCCGTTGCGCTGCACCATCGCGTCGTACTCCTCGTCCGTCTTCCCGAGCACGCGGTCTCGCGGATGAAGGGCAGCGGCATTGCGGGATCGTCGGTGTCGATCTCGCGTGCCAGCCGGTGACCCTCGAAGACGGCGTCGGCAATGAGCCGCGGCACAACGCGTCCCCGATCCGGTAGAGGCCGGTGATCCCCTCCTGCGCGAGCGACGCCCTGTCGGACTTGAGCTCGCGGTAGAGGGCGTCGTCCGAGAGGCGCTGCGTAACGAGCACGATGCCGTCCGCGGCCCACTCGACCGTCTTCCCGGGGCGAAGGCATGGACCCGTGATGCTGCCCGGCTCGACCCCCGTGACGAGGTGCTCGGCGACGAGCTCGATGTCGAGCTCGTGGAGCATCCGGTTGATCCGCGCCCCTCGAGTGTGTCGAAGGAGTACGGGAGAAGGCGCTGTGCGGCGTGACGAAGGTGACCTTCTTCCCCTCGCGGGCGAGCTTCTCGGCCAGTCCCGACCGCCATGAAGTAGCCGTCGCAGTCGTAGACGACGACCCGCTCCCCGGGAAGCGTCTTGCCGCTCGACCATGATCTGCTCCGGCGTGAGGACGTGGGGCAGCGCCGCGTCCGCGCCGGGGATCGGGCTCGTGGGTGAAGGCGTTCAGGCCGTTCGTCGCCCAGTGCGAGCCGGTCGCGACGACGACGATCTCGGCGCCGTAGTCGACGACGTCCTCGGCGTCGAGCGCCGTGCCGTGATGACCTCGACGTTCTTCAGCTTGTCGAGCTGGATCTTGCGGTAGTTGATGATCCGGGCCCATTCGCCGAGCCCCGGGAGCTGCGAGATCCAGCGCACGCAGCCGCCGATTTCGGCGCCGGCATCGACGAGGTGGACGCGGCGCATGCCCGCGCTTGCCGAGCACGACCGCGCACTCCATGCCGGCCGGGCCTGCGCCGACGACGAGGACGTCGTATCGGCGTTCTCTGCCGGAGCGAACTGCTCGGGGTGCCAGCCTCGCCGGTACTCCTCGCCGGCGGTCGCGTTCTGGGTGCAGATGAGAAGCGAGTGCTGGTTGTAGCGCGCGAGCGCAGATGTTGCAGCCGATGCACTCGCGGATATCGTCGAGTCGGCCCTCCTCGATCTTCTGCGGGAGGAACGGATCGGCGATCGACGGGCCGTGCCGCGCCGATGATGTCCGAGCGGGCCGGAGCTGACGACCTCGACCATCGTGTCAGGGCTCGTGAAGCGCCCGACGCCGACGATCGGCTTCGTTCGTCGCCGGCCGGACCTTCTCGATCCAGGGGCGCTGGGAGTTCTCGCGGGCCGAAGCGCGACGCGAGCCGGTGTCCTCGCCCCATTCGGCGATCGACGCCGCCGACCTGGACATCCCAGAGATCGACGAGGTGGTCGGCGAGTTCGATGAACGGCGATCGCCTCGTCGATGCTCGAGCTGGGGGCCGTCGCGAGCGAGTCGACGCGAAGCGCGAACCGCGATTGTGCAGTCGTCGCCGACGGCCTCCGGACTAGCTCGAGCGTCTCGAGCCAGAAGCGGGCTCGATTCTCGAAGGAGCCGCCGTACTCGTCGGTGCGCTTGTTGAAGAACGGCATCGAGGAACTGGTAGGTGATCGGGTGACCGTGCCCGATGTAGACGTTGACGATGTCGAATCCAGCCGTGCGCGCCCGCTTGCCGCAGCGACGTAGAGGCCCTGGAGCTCCCGGATTTCGTGCTTGTCCATCGCGTAGCAGGACTGCATCCAGGCGTAGTCGCTCGGAATCTGAGAGACGCCGCGGGCGGGCAGCCGGCTCTCGTAGTTGACCCGTGCGCCGACCCGTACCCGAGTTCGACGCCCGCCAGGGAGTCGTGCTCGTGGAGCTTCTCGCACATCAGGCCCAGGTTTCGGACGTCGTTGTCGTCCCAGAGCGGCGCTCCGACGTGCCGGTGGTCGTCACTCGACGGGTGGACCGAACAGTATTCGGTGTTGACATGCCGCCCAGCCGCCCTCGCCCGCCACGGCTCGGAAGTGCGCCTGCGCGCCTGGCAAGTCGCTGCCGAAGCCAGTGCAATGGGGCGTCTTGTAGAAGCGGTTCTTCATCGTCTTAGGGCCGATCTCCACTGGCTCGAAGAGGACGTCGTATTTCGGGTCACGGGCCAATGAGACTCCCTCTCTGCGGCTCGGGGACAGGGGCGTGCGCTCGGTAACCCGCTTGGCTCAGCCGCTGATGACGAAGAACTTCTTGAAGGATGACTTGACCGTCCAGGTCGAGACCTGGCCCTTGGGGAAGGAGGCGACGTCGCCGACCTTCAGATCCACCGCCTCGCCGCCCTCGACCTGGATGCTCACCTCGCCCTCGAGCACCTCGAAGGTCTCGTCGCCAGGGAAGACGTAGGGGATGTCCCGCGGCTCGCAGCGCCAGAGGCCGGTGTAGAGGACTCCCTCGCCACCGCTCTCGGTGCGGAGCCAGTGCACCTCGCCGAACTGCTTGCCCTCGATCAGGAAGGGCTCGTAGTCCTGGGCCGAGATGTTCGTCACAGGGATGGTCTTGACGGTTGCCATCGTGTCCTCCTCGATCGTTCGTCGTGGCAGAGTCTGCGTAGGCGCGCGAAAACTATGATTTCGTAGGTCTACAGTCGCCGACTCGACGTGTCAAGCGGACGGAAACGCTGCGTGATTTCGGTCAGGGCGAGGCTCTCGCCTGCGTCTTCGCGAGCTCCGCCTGGCGGAGCTGGATCCGTCGGATCTTGCCGGTCAGCGTCTTGGGAAGGTCGGAGGCGAACTCGATCTCCCCGGGGGTAGGCATAGGCCGAGTGGTGGTCGCGCACGTGCGCTGCGATCTCATTCGCGAGCTCGTCGCTCGGCTCGTAGCCGTCGGCCAGCACGACGAAAGCCTTGACGATATTCCCCCGCCGCTCGTGGGGGGGGGGGGGGGGGGGGGGGGGGGGGGGGGGGGGGGGGGGGGGGGGGGGGGGGGGGGGGGGGGGGGGGGGGGGGGGGGGGGGGGGGGGGGGGGGGGGGGGGGGGGGGGGGGGGGGGGGGGGGGGGGGGGGGGGGGGGGGGGGGGGGGGGGGGGGGGGGGGGGGGGGGGGGGGGGGGGGGGGGGGGGGGGGGGGGGGGGGGGGGGGGGGGGGGGGGGGGGGGGGGGGGGGGGGGGGGGGGGGGGGGGGGGGGGGGGGGGGGGGGGGGGGGGGGGGGGGGGGGGGGGGGGGGGGGGGGGGGGGGGGGGGGGGGGGGGGGGGGGGGGGGGGGGGGGGGGGGGGGGGGGGGGGGGGGGGGGGGGGGGGGGGGGGGGGGGGGGGGGGGGGGGGGGGGGGGGGGGGGGGGGGGGGGGGGGGGGGGGGGGGGGGGGGGGGGGGGGGGGGGGGGGGGGGGGGGGGGGGGGGGGGGGGGGGGGGGGGGGGGGGGGGGGGGGGGGGGGGGGGGGGGGGGGGGGGGGGGGGGGGGGGGGGGGGGGGGGGGGGGGGGGGGGGGGGGGGGGGGGGGGGGGGGGGGGGGGGGGGGGGGGGGGGGGGGGGGGGGGGGGGGGGGGGGGGGGGGGGGGGGGGGGGGGGGGGGGGGGGGGGGGGGGGGGGGGGGGGGGGGGGGGGGGGGGGGGGGGGGGGGGGGGGGGGGGGGGGGGGGGGGGGGGGGGGGGGGGGGGGGGGGGGGGGGGGGGGGGGGGGGGGGGGGGGGGGGGGGGGGGGGGGGGGGGGGGGGGGGGGGGGGGGGGGGGGGGGGGGGGGGGGGGGGGGGGGGGGGGGGGGGGGGGGGGGGGGGGGGGGGGGGGGGGGGGGGGGGGGGGGGGAAACCGAGCATGACGGGTGCCGTCTCCGGAGTCGAGGGCAGGAGCGTCGCGACCCGATCGCCGCGCTCGACGCCCAGCACAGCGAGGACGTTCGCGAACCGACTCGAGAGGTCCTGGAGATCGCCCCGGCCCACCCGCCGCTCGTTGCCCCGCCAGTCCTCCCAGATCATCGCCAGTCCGTCACGCGGATGCTTGTCACAGACGTCCCGGGCGATGTTGTACAGCTCAGGAACCTGCCAGCGGTGCTGCGCGCACATCTCGTCGTAGCTGCCCACGGCGTACGTGCGCAAGTTCATTGGTGATCCGACCCGAAAACCACTGAAAGAGGAGCTTAACGCTCCTCGGCGCCGGCGGCCGAGCGGCCTTCGAGACCCGCGTCACCGCCCGCCGAGCTGAGCCTGGACTGCAGGCCGAGCCAAAAGGCGAGCGTCAACTCGATGTGCCGCACAGTCGCGGCACGCGCGGCTCCGGGCGGCGGGCCTTGACCGCGCGCAAGATCTCCTTGGCCCCTGGTTCGAGAGCCGCATCATGGTCACCGGCACCGGGCCGAAGAGCGTGGAGATGTGGTACGCGCTGGAGCGGAGCTCCGTCGCGGCGGGCACGAGCCGGTGGGAGTGGGAGGCGTCCGCGAGGATCAGGTGGAAGAGCGTGTCCGCCTCGCTCCACGCGGCGAAGCCGGACTTATCGTCCATCTGCTCAACCAGGGCGGCGAGATGGCCGATTTGCTCGGTCGTCGCCCGCTCGGCGGCGAGCCCGGCGGCCCCGCCCTCGACAATGGAGCGGTAATGGATCAGGTCGCGCAGCTCGTCCTCGGCGGGCAGCGACACCTTCCCGACGACTGGCGACCGCGGCAGTGTCCCGGCTAACGAAGCCCCCCCCGCCTCTCCCCCTGCGCGTCTCGACCAGGCCGGCCTCGCGCAGGATCGCAAGCGCGCTGCGCAGCGTCGCCGCCGAGATGCCAAGCGCCGCTGCGAGCTGGGTCTCGGCTGGAAGCCGGTCCCCGGCGCGCAGGAGCCCGAGTGCGATGGCCTCGCCGAGTCGTGCAACGGTCTCCGCGACCGCGCTCCCCTGCCGGATGGGCGTGAAGACCGTCCGGCGAACGAGGCTCGCCACGATGGATTTCGTCTCGGGTAGGCCGTATGCCATGGCAGTCGCAGACATTCCTGTTCACCGAAGCGGCGCGTTAGCGCGCTCGCCGCGGCCCTTTTCCTCCGTCCGCTTGACCTTGCCGAGCATGACGATCCGGTCTCCGCTCTTGGCGTTCATGCCTTCGCCTCTCCTCCTTCGGTCGTGGACGATTCTCGCCGCAAGGCTAGCGTCCCCGGCGGGGGCATCAGCAGCCGCCTCAGCTCACGCTGGTTCCCCCGGCTCAATGCGGGTGGCACGCACTCAAGACGGGTGGCATGCAGATAGTGCGGGGCCGGAGAAAGACCAGCGCAACGAACCAGACCGCTACTGATCGGAGGGCACGGGAGGGCCTACAGCAGTTCGGTGCGCGTACCGTGCGCGTACGGGCTCGTCTCCGCAAGGGGGCGGCTATGCCTCAGGCTGCATGGCTCCATCAGCAACCGATAGGCGCCTTCGTGCGCGCTCAGGATGAAAACAGCGAGCCGATCGCGGGCTGGCCGGATCACTCGCGCTGCGCCCATGGGCCGAACGGATGATCGGTAAGACGAGCGCGAGCTCCTTCAGCGGAGCACCGACTCGGACGCTGGGATCGACCGCGTGGGCGATCACCGCCTCGAGCCGCGCCGAAGGATGATGTGTGCTGGCAGCACTCGACATGTATCGGGAAAGGATGAGACGCATGACACCCGTGACCGGGTTTGGGCTCCACGACGGTGCCTCGGCGTCGCTGCCCTCCACGATAGTGGCCGAGCGTACGATAGGCGTCGAAGCGATGGCTAGAAAGGAACGGGCACGCGTCACGGTGGTCGTGGCCGACGACCATCCCCTCTACCGTGAGGGCTTGGTGCGGGCACTGCTCGCGAGCGGGCAGATCGAGATCGTCGCCGAGGCGCCTGACGGACGATCCGCCCTGGCCGCCATTCAGGAACACCTTCCTGATGTCGCGTTGCTCGACTACAAGCTGCCGGAGCTGGACGGCGTTGCCGTCACGCACGCGGTCGTCCGCGAGCAGCTGCCGACGCGCGTCCTGCTCGTTTCGGCGTTCACTGACAGCGGCGTCGTCTACAAGGCGCTCGAGACGGGCGCGGCGGGGTTCGTCTCCAAGGAGGCTCGACGCGAGCACATCGTCGACGCGGTGCTCGCGTGCGCGCGCGGGTGAGCAACGTGGTCCCGCCGGACATCGCGGCCGGCCTCGTCTCCGAGATCCGGTTGCGCAAGCACGATGACACTCCTGCAACCGACCTCTCTCGTGAGCAAGAGATCCTCCACTGGAGCGCGGCCTTCTTGAGCCTGCCTCAGATCGCAAAGGATCTATACCGGGGCCTTGACGACCGTGAAGACCCATGTTCAGCACCTGTACGAGAAGCTCGGCGTCTCAGACCGTGCAGCCGCCGGTCGCGAGCGCGATGTGACGGCGGCTTTGATCGAGTAGGAGGTGGCTAGCTTCATCGTCCCCGCCTATTCGGGGGATGCCACCGCTGAATGGGAACGGGTCGTCGCGTGGCTCCGCTTGCCTGCGATCGTTCTCATCGCGCTCGGCCAGAGCCTCTACCATCCAGACCCGGAGCAGACGGGCTTCTTCATTGCACTCGGGCTCTTCTCGGGATGGAGCGCCTGCGTACTCGCGTGGGTGTACCTCCGCCCAGCCGGTCAACGTTTCGCGCTCGTAACGACCAGCGTAGATATTGCGTCGATCAGCGTGCTCGCGCTTCTTTCGGGCGGCGCCTTCTCGAACGCTCGGCCTGCATTCTTCCTCGTCCCGGTGGCCGTCGCGTTCCGCTTCCGTCCACTGTTCACGAGTGTCGCGGTCGTCGTAACGACGGCCGCCTACGTCATCCAGGCGGTCGCTCATCCCGCGGTGCACCAACCAGAGGCAGTCCGCTTCGTCGTCACCCAGGCGGGTTTCCTCGCCTGGGTCGGCGTCGCCTGCGCCCTCCTTTCGATGCTGCTCGCCAGGAGGACGGGACTGGGTCGAGCAGCTGGCCGAGGCGAGGTCGCACCTGCTCAGCGACGCGCTCGAAGCGGAGCAACGTGAACGCAAGGCGCTCGCGGACGCGCTCCACGATCATGCTCTCCAGAACCTCCTCTCCGTGCGTCACATACTCGAGGAAGTCGGCGAATCGGTCTCCCATCCCGCTCTCGCTCGCGCCGACGAGGCGCTCGTGGAGACGATCGGGCAGCTGCGCGATGCCGTATTCGACCTCCACCCGTACGTGCTCGAGGAAGCCGGGCTCGAGGCCGCGCTTCGCTCGTTCGCGCAGCGGGCGGCGAGCCGAGCACACCTGGAGTTGAGGCTCGACCTGCGATACCCGGAGCGCCACCCGCAGGAGCAGCTCCTCTTCTCGGCGGCGCGAGAGTCATGGCCAACGTCGTCCAGCATGCTCAGGCCACCGAGATGAAGCTCGACCTCGTCGGCGAGGCCGGCGAGCTCGCGCTGACCGTCGAGGACAACGGCCGAGGGTTCTCGCTCGAGCGGCTGGCGGAAAGCCTTCGGGATGGCCATGTCGGGCTCGCGGCCCAGCGTCATCGCATCGAGGCAGCAGGCGGCCGAATGGACATCGCGTCGGCCCCGGGTGGCGGAACGCGTGTGGACATTCGACTGCCGAGCTCGACCTGACGACCTGAATGGATGCCGCCTGGGGAAGGAGTTCGTGGTGCTGCTCGAGCTGGGAAACCCTGTTCGCTGCATCGATGGGTGAGGTGCGAACTCGCAGACATCGTCATCGACCCGACCATGAAGTGTGTGACGCATCTGGTCGTCGAGCCGCACCATCGACATGCGCTGGCCCGGATCGTGCCGGTCGAGCTCGCACAGGCTCTGGCGAACCGATCCGGGATCGCGCTCAGCCTGACGATCGAGGAAGTGCGCCGGCTTGCGCCTCTGCAGGAGTCGACCTATCTCCGGACGAGTTCCCCGTGAACGATCCGGACTGGGACGTCGGCGTGCAGGACGTTCTCGCCTTCCCGTACTACGGCGAGCCATATTCTGCTCGCGGTCATGGCTGGGCGACTGCTGATCCCGAGCCGGGTTGGCGCGGCCGTCGCCCGGGCGGCCGTCGCTTTCCGGCTCGGAGCGCTTCCGTGACCTCCCGGGCAGAAACGATCCCAGCGACGTTTCCGCCGTCGAGCACGAGAGCGCTGTCCCGGCCGGCGCTCGCCAGGGCGAGCACTGCGTCCGGGGCTGGCTCGTCCAGCTCGAGTACCGTCACCTGATCGAGGCGCAGCATGCGATCGCGGACACGCAAGGTCGTCCACTCGCCGCTCGTCATGCCGGGAAGTCGCAGTGGCGACTGCAGGATTCCGACTGGCCGGAGGCCGTCGAGCACCGGATACGCGGCCGAGCGATCGTCTCCGGGCACCTCCGCCATGAAGTCGCGGAGCGTCTCGTCGGCCTGCGCCGTGATCGGATGGAGGTTCATCAGGTCGGCGACCACGAGGCCTTCGAGGGCGCTGCGCAGCGAGACCAGACGCGCCTCGCTGCGGGCGCCGATCAGAACGAACCAGCCGATGAGAGCAAGCCACATGCCGCCGAAGGTACCCACGAAGAAGACGATCACCACGCCCGCCGCAATCATCAGCCAGCCGATGCCGATCCCTGTCGTGGCGGCGATCCGCGTCGCCCAGGAGAGGTCGCCCCTGACTTGCCACAGCGCCGACCGGAAGATCCGGCCGCCGTCGAGGGGCAACGCGGGAAGCAGGTTGAAGACGAGTAGCACGAGGTTGATGTAGCCGAGCCAGGCAAAGACGCCGTCGATCGCCGGAGCGAAATGGGTGAGCGCGCCAGCGGCGACGAAGCTGGCGGCGAGAGCAGCGGTGACGAGTGGTCCGGCGATAGCGATCCGGAACTCGGCGCCCGCGCTCGGGAACAGTCCGCGAAAGCGAGCGACGCCGCCGAGGAGCCAGAGAGTGATCCCCTCGATCTCGACACCTTCGCGCCGCGCCTGAAGCGCATGGCCGAGCTCATGAAGAAGGAGCGAGCCGAAGAAGAGCAGCGCTGCGGCAACCGCCATCGCCACGTAGGTCGCCGTCGCGAGGCCCGGGTTCGTTGAGGGGAAGACCGAGGCGGCGAGCGACCAGACGAACAGACCGAAGATGAAGAGCCATGTCCAGTTGAGCCCGACCGGGACTCCCGCTATGCGGCCGAGCCGAAGAGTGCTGTTCATGACATCTCCTCACAATCGTGTGCCGTGGCAGCCGTAGATTGCTCTTGATGGGGGCGCGACGGGATCGGCCAACCAGGTGGTCTCGTCGTCGTACCTGCATCCACCGATCGGCCAGTCCGACCTGACGTCCGAGCGATGGGTCGGCTCACTGCCGACCGAGGCTTCCACGCCTAGGCCGATCGCGACACTCGACACAGACACTGTGAGTGACCATCGGCGAGATGGCTCGATGACAACGCGACGAACTCTCCCGGGTGAGCTTGCAAGGCCCACCGCAGGAGAGTTCGCTGCGGCTCTGACGTCGTCCTCAACTGGTGTCCGGTGGTCTCACACGTCAACCACCACCCCGGGCTGCAGCGCCACCTCGACGTCCCTTGTCATCAGCGCGCTGGCGGCAATCCCGAACCATGACGTGCTCCTTCTCGCTGACACGTGGGTCGTACCACTTGGTCAGCTGCCGGTCAGCGCGCCCTTGATGCCTGCATCGTGACCTGGCACGAGATTGGCGATCTCGTAGAAGTCGGGCCGGGGTTCGACGAACCCGGCTCCGAACGTGTCGCGTACCGCTGGCCCGAGGCGCTTCTCACCGAACCGCGTGAATTTGTCCTTTGTCTCCCAGATGTCGTACACGTACCAGCCGTCCGGGGCGGGGCCGGCACTGTGTACGAGCAATCCGTCCGGCGCGTCCCTGGAGTCGAACGGGTAATGGCCGAACAGCTTCTTGTTGATCTGCTCGTACTGCTCTCTCTTGACGCCGGGCATCGTCAGAAGGACTCCGACAGCCATGCTGTACCTCCTTCGATCGTCGAGTTGCTGGTGTCGAACTACATCGAGAGTAGGCTCCGGGTTGCCTTGCGGGGATCGACCGATCGGCGGATCGGCGGGACGAGATCGACGCCACCTCCGGCTGTCCGTGGTGGTCCGCCTTCCGGCCTCGTCGTCATCATTTTCCGGGAGCGTGACCGCTGATCCGACCGAAGCAGATGCCGATAGCTTGCGTGCGGCGATGCGCGACGCGCGCAACGACGCGGCGCCCTTTTCGTTCGTAGCGGCCGGACTCCTCATCGTGCTCGCGCTCGTGAGCAGGCATGCGCGCTGGGAGCTGCTCGGGCATCAGCTCTGGTGGATCTGGCTCGTGCTCGCTGTCCCGTACGTCCTTCTCGGCAGCGCGCTGTTGGTGGGCGTGGGACGGATCGTCCGCCACGACCGTAGACGGGAGTTCGTGATCGCGCTCCTCACGCTCGTCGTGGTCTTCACGGTCATCGGTGTCGCGATCCTGATCGCGACGTTGGTCTCTCACTCGGGAAGTGCCATGACCGGTCGGGAGCTCCTGCTCACGGGCGCTACGGTGTGGCTGGCCAATGCGATCGCCTTTGGCCTCGTCTTCTGGGAGCTCGACTGCGGTGGGCCCGTCGCGCGTGCGCTCTCGACGTCTCCCCGCAAGCCCGATTTTCAGTTCCCCCAGGACGAGAACCCCCAGCTGGCGCGCGACGCGTGGGCCCCTCGCCTGTGGGATTTTCTGTACTTGTCGCTCACGAACTCGATCGCGTTCAGCCCGACCGATGCGATGCCCCTCACGCGGTCGGCCAAATCGTTGATGGCAGCGGAATCCGGACTCGCTGCCCTCACCGTTCTCTTGCTCGCGGCACGAGCCGTCAACATCCTTTGATCGCCGTGCCCGGTAGGTGCCGGCGACGGCGAGCAGTTCGAGCGCGAACCACCCGGCGCGCCCGTCATGTGCTCGACTCCCCGTTCTCCTGGCTGAGCCGTTTCGACGAGACCTGGTGAGAATGACGTCGTAGCCAGCCATTACCCGGATTCGCCGCAGCCCGCCAGCCCAGCTCAACAGAGCTGTCTGGCAGGCTGTGAACCTGGTGCAGGCAAAGGTCAGCGGCGCGCGGGCGTGGAGGAAGCCCGTCGTACGGGCGCTCACCCTGATTGTCACAGGGGTTTCGCTGTACCTGCTCGCGCCGAAGCTGATCGCTGTTTTCGCGTCCTGGCGTACTGTGATCGACCTCAGTCCGGCCTGGCTCGCCGCGGTCTTCCTCCTCGAGAGCGCGAGCTTCGTCTCGCTCTGGGACTTGCAGCGGATCACACTGCGTACCAGCAGCTGGTTCGTTGTGGGATCCTCACAGCTCGCTGGAAACGCCTTCGGGCACATCGTTCCGGGTGGCCCGGCCACGGCGAGCGCGCTGCAATTCCAGATGCTGACGAGGGCCGGCGTGCCCGGGGCGGTGGTAGCGAGCGGCCTGGCCGCAACTTCTGCGCTTGCGGCCGGAATCGTACTGGCACTTCCGGTTCTCGCCGTCCCCGCCGTTCTCACCGGCGCGCCGATCAACCGGAGCCTCGCGGAAGCCCTCGTCGCCGGGGTGACCGCGTTCGCCCTTCTCGTCGTAATTGCGGCCGTCTGCCTCGCAACGACCAGACCGCTTGGGCTCGTCGCGGAGGTGGTTCAGGGTCTCCGCAACCGCGTCCGCCGGCACCGGCCACCCGTAGCCGACTACGCCGAGCGGACCCTGCGCGAGCGCGACGCGCTACGGCAAACACTGGGCGATCATCGATGGCATGCGCTCGTCGCCGCTGTGGGCAACACCGGCCTCGACTACCTCGCACTCCTCGCCGCGCTGGCCGCGGCGGGTAGCCGTGCGCCGCCATCGCTCGTGCTGCTCGCGTACGTTGCGGGTGTACTGCTCAGCTTGATCCCGTTCACGCCGGGTGGCCTCGGGTTCGTGGAGGCTGGGCTTACCGGGATGCTGGTGCTCGCCGGTGTGGGGGCCGCCGACGCCGTCGTGGCCACGCTTGTGTACCGGCTCGCTTCCTTCTGGTTGCCAATGCCGGCCGGCCTTGTCGGCTACCTCATTTTCCGCCGGCGCTATGCCGGCACGGGGGCAGAGTCACGCGGCTGATCAGGCTGCAACAGGGCTCGCGGCTCGTGTGTCGAGGCCGAACCGCGTTGTACCAGGACGGAGGATCACGAGCTCTTTCTCCGAGGAGATCTCCTTGACCGCCTCGACGGGAACGAGGAAGACGACGATCCGGCCGACCTTCACGCTCAGCGAAACCGGGCGGCCGTTGCACGGATCGAGCTGGACGTTCTCGACGAGCCCCAGATAGCCGTCTTCCGAGCGAACACGGAATCCGGCGCAGCGAGCAAGTAGATCCTCGGTGGCGAGACCGGGGAAGGGTATGGAGGAGAAGTTCGTCGAAACCATCGTGAGCACTCCCTTCGATTACGAGCTGTCCGCAATCTTCGAACCTGCGGTCTGACCTGCAACGAAGCATGGGCCGCAACCCAGGCAATAACGATCCGCCGATCGGACGATGCCTCGGATGACGGCGACGAGTCACAGAGCGTGTGCCCCGTGACTGCTGGCCAGGCCGAGCACATCGGCACGCCTGACGCGAGGCTTCACCTCACCGATCGTCCGAACGGCCGATGGTGGGCACGGGTCACCGCGCAGAGACTTTCGGGTATGACCGGATACGACACCGATACCCCGCATCTCTCGGTCGAGCTCCGGCACGAGATCGGCCGTTTGGCATCCCACCCTCTCCGTGAGATCAGACGGCTGGAGCACGAGGCTGAGGTCGGCGAGAACGCAGCGACTCCCCTGATCCTGGTTGCGGGGATGGCGGTCTTCGCGTGGGCGCTGGTGGCGATCGTCGTTGTCGTGGCATTCGGTGCGGCGGCGCTACTCACACGATGATCTCGCCGAGACGTTCCCCAACTCCCCAGGAGAGCCGGACGACCAGGCCCTACCTAGGACTGGGTTGTCACTGGGATCGTTGTCCGCGTCGCGCAGGTCGTGGTGCCAGATCGTTGGCTTCGAGTTCGGGATCTCAGGGTCGGTACTGCTGGGCGATCCTCATCACGGTGTCTACCTTGACCGTTATCCACACACCCGAGTCCAAGGGCTCGAACAAGTCGATGTTGCTCGTACCGTCAACGATCTTCGCCAACTCTGCGACCGTTATCGATGTTGCGCCGAAATCGGCCGGGTCGCCACTCTTGGTCAGGACGGTGACATCGGCGTCGTTCGGGACGAGGTATGTGAGGAGCCGGTGCCCTTCCTCGACAACGTAGTTGTCGTTCGGCACAGGCTGGCCGGGCTCGACCGCGCCATCCTCGGCAGCAGCGGTGTTCGCCGTCTCTCCTGACAGGAACCAGGCAGGGTCGAACCGCATCTCGTAGTGGTCACCTTTGGGCGTCAGCGACGAGATGTGGCCGTACTGGACGACCTCACTCGGAGAGGCGACCGCCGGGTTGGAAACCGTCTCTGTCTCGGTGACCGTCGTGGTTGTCCCACACCCAGCTGCTACGACGACCAGGACTGTGAGAACGATCGCGACGCCGACGGCGCGGAACACAGATCGAGTGTACTCCCGTCCATTCACGATTTCGTCGCCCACTCGCTATCCACAGCTTGTCCACATCGGTGTGGATCGTGAGTTCGTGCGCATTGCCTCTGGCGCGAAGCCGTTTCGAGGAGTAGCCTCACGCCAGCGTGAACGAAGAGGAGTTCGAAAGTCTGCGGCGGTGGGGAGAATCGCTCGGCGATGATCCCCGCCCCGAGGTCAGGGCGGCCGGTAAGGCCATCCATCTCCTTGCCCGAGAGGT
Organism: uncultured Thermoleophilia bacterium; assembly: GCA_963710975.1. Lineage (GTDB taxonomy): Bacteria > Actinomycetota > Thermoleophilia > Gaiellales > Gaiellaceae > JBBQXH01. The sequence goes on from CAVQCG010000006.1 coordinate 50,631, forward strand.
CGACCGGCTGCAGGTCGAGCTCTGGCACGCACGCATCGGTGTCGCGCCGGGCGCCGAGAACGGCGAGAGCCCCGCGGATGCAGAGACGGTCGTTCCGGGGTCAGAGCCTGCGCTGGAACAGGACCTCCAGTCGACGTTCTCGCGGGTCGCCCGGCGCCTCACGCGCCGCGGGTCTTTCACCGCACGTGAAGAACGGGGCGCTACTCGGTGGTGACGGTCTGACCGCCGGTGCCGGTGCCCTCGAGCGGCACCTGATGGATCGACTGCTTCGCGTTCGTCGCGACCGTCAGGAGCGCTGAGCTATCGCCGGCGGTGCTCGGCTGGAACACGATCTCGATCGTGCATGTCGCGCCCGGCGCGACCTTCTTCTCCGTCGAGCACGTTCCGTCCGAGCCGATCGTGAAGTCACCCTGGTTCGGGCCGCTGATTCCGATGGCCTCGAGCGAGAGCTGACCTGTCCCCGTGTTTCGCAGCGTGACCGTCTGCGGGTCGCTCTGCGTATCGACGTCGACCGGGCCGAAATCGACCGGTTTGGTCGGGAGCTGCACCTTCGGTTGCCCGACCCCCGTTCCGCGGAGCTCGATCTGCGCCGGGCTTCCCTGAGCATCGTGCTTGACCACGAGCATCGCGTTCGCCTGTCCGACCTCAGCGGGCTTGAACGACACCGCGATCGTGCACGCCGCGCCCGCCTTCAGCTTCGTATCGGTCGAACAGGTCGACTTGTTCGTGATCGTGAACGAGTCGGCGGCGGCTCCCTGGACGCTGAAGCCCTCGAAGGCGAGCGGCGCGTTGCCCGCGTTCGTGATGCTCACCTTGCGGGCCTCGGTCTTGCCGAGCTTGACGCTTCCGAAATCGAGCCGCGTCGTCTCGACGACGACGGCGGGATTTCCAGTGCCCGTGCCCGAAAGAGCCACCGACGCGGGCGCCGCCCCCGCATCGAAGCTGATCACCAGGCTTGCTGTGCGATCGCCCCGAGCCTTCGGCTTGAACCGCACCGAGACCGTGCAGGACTCGTCGCCGTTGAGCGGCGCCTCCGTCGTGCAGGTCGTCCCGTTCTTCGGGATCCCGAAGTCCTTCTTGTCCGTGCCCTGGATGGAGATCTTCGCGATCCCGACGGCTGTCGAGCCGCTGTTCGTCAGCGTCACGGTCTGCGCGGCGCTCTTCTTGCCGAGGTCCTCGTCGCCGAAGTCGACGCTCGAGGAGCTCAGAGCGACCGTGTCGGACGCCGTCTCGGTGTCGCTCGAGCGGAAGGCGAGATACCAGATCAGGAAGCCCGCGAGGGCGAGGAGCGCGACGATGCCGGCGATGACCCAGCCCTTGTAGCTGGGCTCGGGCGGCCGCCTCCCGGCGGGTGGCCTCTTGGGTCGTGCCCGGTAGGTCGCCGTTGCGTCAGGGTCGGTGGGAGAGGCGCTGAATGGATCTCCCTCGGAAGGCGAGGGCAGCGGCTGGTCTCCCGGGCTCGGGGACGGCGGCGGGGAACCGGGGTCATCGGGAGTCACTGGTGGCAGTCGGGTAGACCCGGACTGAAGTCAGGATAGAGCCGGGCCTGGACGTTCACTTCGGCGTCGTCGAGCATCGTCCTACCTGATGCGGCTCGGCCGGCTGTTCAAGATGACGCGACCGGTTTCCCGAGCTCGTGCCTGAGTGCGGTCTCGAGCCGCGTCTCCTGGAACACGAACCCGTCTGCCTCGAGCCTCGCGGGCTTTACGCGCTGGCTTGCGAGCAGGAGAGCCTCACCGAGCTCGCCGAACATCGTTTTCACGACGCTCGCCGGGAGTGGGAAGAACGTCGGTCGCCCCAGAACCCGTCCAAGCGTCTTCGTGAACTCGGCATTCGTCACAGGGGCCGGCCCGACCGCGTTTACCGGGCCCGACAGCGTCTCGTTCGTAAGCGCATGATGGTACGCACCGACGACGTCGTCGAGGGCGATCCAGCTCCAGTACTGGCGGCCACTTCCGATCTTGCCGCCCCCGCCCAGCTTGAACGGCGTCAACATTCGTGGCAGGACCGACTCGAGGATCACGCCGGTTCGGAGATTCACGACCCGGATGCCGGCCTCGGTCGCCGCTTCCGTCGTGGCTTCCCACTCCTTGCAGACCTCGGCCAGGAAGTCGCTTCCGGGGCCGCTCTCCTCCGTCAGGATCTCGTCGCCACGGTTGCCGTAGTACCCGATCGCCGAGGCCGCGACGAGTACCGATGGTCTCTGCTCGAGGCGGGCGAGCGTCTCGGCGAGAAGTCGGGTTCCCTTGCGCCGGCTGTCCATGATCGCCTGCTTCTTCGAGTCGCTCCACCGGCCGGCGATGCTCTCTCCGGCGAGGTGGACGACCGCATCGACTCCCTCCAGGGCGGCCGGGTCGAGTGTCCCCGTCTCGGGATCCCAGCGGATCTCGGTGGACCCGGGTGAGGCTGCCCTCCGGACGAACCGGTCGACACGATGGCCCCCGGTGGTCAGGAACGCGACGAGCGCGGAGCCGATCAGGCCCGACGCTCCGGTGATGGCGATTCGCATGGTTCTCTCCCCTGCGGCTTGGTGTCTCGACAGGTCGTTGGCGGTTTGCCGGTGGCGGAAGTCGAACATCCGGTCGAGTGAGTGCGCGGTGAATCCACCGGCGAGGAAGTCACCCGCCGAGCCCGCCGGCAACCGGTACTCGACTTCGTCCTCGAGGAAGCTCGCCGAGGGCCCGTCCGGCACGAAGCGGTGGGTGTGTGTCCAGGCCGCGAACGGGCCGGACACCTGGTCGTCGACGAACTGGCGGTGCTCGACGTAGTCGCGGTGGACAGCGACCCAACGTTGCCGGACCGGACCGACCTTCATCTCGATGGTCACGCGATCGCCGGCTCTGATCCCTCCCGTGCGCTCGACGACGCGTACGTCCTCCCACGGAGGTGTCAGCCGCTCGAACGCTCCCGGGCGCTCGTGCCAGGCGAAGAGCTTCTCTGCGGAGACAGGCATGCGCGAGCGCTTCATGAACGTAGGCACCGCTCTGTCTACGGTGCCAGATCGGCGGCGGATGAGATCAGTCGATCCAGACGTGGGCCGGCTCGCCATAGGGTCGGCGCAGCTCGGCCACGGCGTGTTCGACGCGAGCGATGAGCTCGTTCGAAGCGACGATCGTCGGCTTCCGCACCTCGGCGTGGATCGGATGGCCGACGAGGATGCGCACCTTCGGCAGGCCGAGCTTGAACCGACGCGGGCGGAGGATCCGTTCCGTCCCGACGAGACAGACGGGAACGATCGGCGCTCCGGTCTCGAGGGCGAGGCGCGCGGCCCCGCGGCGAAACGGCCTGTCGCGGTAGGGGATACAGGTCCCCTGCGGGAAGATGCCGAGTGACTCGCCCTCTTCGAGCAGTCCGCGAGCTCTGGCCATGGCCTCGCGGTCACCGACGCCGCGTGAGACGGGGATCGTCCCGAAGCCCTTCATGATCTCGCGCAGGATCGGGTTGTTCCACAACTCGACCTTCGCCATGTATCTGATTACGCGTGGGGTCGCGATCCCGAGAATGAAGGGATCGATCATGGACTCGTGGTTCGCTGCGAGGATGCACGGGCCGTCTGTCGGGATCCTTTCGCTGCCCGAGACCTCGGTTCGATAGATGCGCCTGAGAAGCGGGCGGATCGCGTGATCCCCGAGCGTCTTGTAGAGGATTGGCACGTGCTTTAGCTAGAAGGTCAGGCGGGTCGTTGGATACCGTGGCAGGCTGTCGTTCAGAGGCCGTGTCAGGACGATCTGGAGGTCGCGGAGCGACCGGGTGCGGAAGAGTGCTTCGCAGGTTGCGAGGTAGTAGTCCCAGATCCGGACGAACCGCTGGTCGTACCCGAGCGCGTACACGTCCTCGATGCGTGCGAAGAACCGGGAGCGCCATTCGCGGAGGGTGTCCGCGTAGCAGACCCCGATGTCTTCGAGGCCGTGGACGACGAGACGAGACGATCGGGTGGATGCCCGAGTTATCGACGTCAGCGACGGGATGAGCGAGCCGGGGAACACGTACTCCTGGATCCAGTCACGGTTCCGCTTCGAGCGCGCGTACCGCTGATCGGGCACGGCGATGGTCTGCAGACCGACCAGTCCGCCGTGCGCGAGCAATCGATCACAGGTGGCGAAGAACGTCCCGTACTGCTTCTCGCCGATCGCCTCGAACATCTCGATCGAGACGATCTTCGTGAACGTCCCCTCGACCTGGCGGTAGTCGCGGAGCTGGATCTCGACGCGGTCGTCGAGCCCCGCGTCGCGGACGCGCCGGCACGCGAGATCGTGCTGCGCGCGCGAGATGGTCACTCCCGTGACGCGCGCGCCGCGTTGCTCGGCGGCATGGATCGCAAAGCCCCCCCAGCCGCAGCCGATCTCGAGCACGTGATCAGCGGGTCCGATCGCAAGCTTCTCGCAAAGCCTGCGCATCTTCGCTTGCTGAGCGTCCTCGAGCGATTGCCCTTCGTGCTCGAAGTAGGCGCAGGAATACGCGAGCGATGGGTCGAGGAACAGCCCGAAGAGGTCGTTGCCCAGGTCGTAGTGATACGCGATGTGCTTCCGGGCGCGCCGCACGGTGTTTCGCGCCGGCAAATGCGGTCGAAGCGCTTTCATCTTCACGAGCGCGGCGAAGGGCATCCTTTGCGATGCCCATTCGGCGTTCCGGACGAGGAGCTCGAAGAGCCCGGGCAGATCGTCGGTCGTCCAGTCGCCGGCGACGTATGACTCGCCGAGCCCGATCTGGCCGCGAGTCGCAATTCTGCGGAAGAAGTCCTCGGAGGCGATCGTGGCGGAGACCGAAGGCCCGGCCGCGTCGCCGAAGCGGCGAACGACTCCCTCCGGAAGGCGAAGAGTGAGCTCGCCGCCTCTGAGCTTGGTGAGCGCCCAGAAGACGGTCCGGCGAGCGAGGTCGTCGAGCCCGGTTCGACGCACCGCTGCCGGACGCCGTGCCGGCCTGTCCGGGGCGACCGTCGTCGTCATGCGCGGACCGATCCGCGGCCGGGGACGAACGGGGGCTTGTGATGAAACGGCACGCCCTTCAGGTACAGCTTGAGCGCCTGCCAGTGGATGAGGCTGATCACCTGCACGGTCATCAGCGGGTAGCGGAGCAGGGCCTTCGCGACGGACGCGTTCGACAGCTCGCTGCGCTCGCCGGCCAGCACCGAGCCGAGCCGCTTCGTTCCACCCTCCCAGACGTCCACCCGGGCAAAGACGCGCTCCTCCGGCTCGGAGAAGAAGAAGCGATAGTCCTGATCCATGGCGAAGAACGGCGATACGTGCATCTTCTTCTCGTGTGCATACGCCAGCTCGCCGCCGCCGGGGAGGCGTTGGTCGCTCGTCAGAAGATACGGGAACATTTCACCAAAGGTGTTCGAGACCTCTGCAATCATGCATGTCAGCGTGTCGTCCTCCGCGTAGCAGTAGTAGAAGCTGACCGGGTTGAACACGTAGCCGAAGACGCGGAGGTTCGTCAGCAGCAGGATCCGTCCCCCTTCCAGGTCGATCCCGTGCTCGGCGAGGAAGGCGAGAACGTTGTGCCTGATCGGCTTGCTCGGATCCCCGAGGTGATCGCTACTCGAGAGCCGGAGCGCGCTCGGCTTTGTCGCCGAGAACAGGGCCAGCCGCCTGTCGAGCTCGCTGATCTCGTCCAGGTCGATGACGAAGAAGCACACGCCGTAGCGAAAGACGTTCTCGCTCGGCTGGCGCCGCGTGTGAACCAGCGTGCCGGTGTACAGCCCCGATCTCACCAGGTCGCTCCGAGAGCGTGTGCAGCACGCACGCCCGATACGAGCCCGTCCTCGTGGAAGCCGAAGCCGTGGTAGGCGCCGCAGAAGGCCGTGTTCCGCACGCCCGAGAGCTGCGGTAGCTCGCGCTGCGCATTCGCGCTCTCGAGCGTGTAGAGCGGGTGTTCGTAGGTGAGCCTCTCGATCACGCTCTCGTCCCGGATGTCGCTCGAGCGGTTCAGCGTCACGCAGTACTCCTCGGGTTCCTCCAGTCTCTGCAGCCGGTTGAGGTAGTAGGTCATCGTCGGTCTCGTCGAGGTCGGGCGGCAGTCGTCCAGCAGATAGTTCCAGGATGCCCGAGCGGCGGGTGTTCTCGGCAGGAAGCGGTCGTCGGTATGGAGGACGGTGTCGTTCGTCGTGGTCTGAAACGCGCCCAGGATTCGCCGTTCGTCCTCAGACGGATCGGTGAGAAGAGCCAGCGATTCGCCAGCGTGAGCCGCGATCACCACCCGATCGAAACGGCGTGACCGCCCGTCCGCGGTGTGGATCTCGACGCCGTTCGGGTCGCGGGCGACCGATGTCACCGGGCAAGCGAGATGAACCGGGCCATTCATGCGAGCGAGGATCGCGTGCACGTAGGCCCGGCTTCCTCCGGTCACGGTCTTCCAGGGATGGCGGCGGAAGCCAAGCATGGCGTGGTTGTCGAAGAACTGGATCGCGAACGTCGCAGGGGTGCCGAGCGCCTGCTCGGGCGCCGTCGACCAGATCGCAGCTGTGAGCGGGACGGCGTAGTGCTCGACGAAGGTGCGCGAGTACCTCTCGGCGGCGAGGTACTCCCCGAGCGTTGCGCCTTCGTAGGCCTGCCCCTCGATCGCGGAACGGGCGGTTTGCAGGAAGCGCAGGATGTCCGCGACGAGGCGCCGGAAGCGCGGGTCGAAAGCTCTTCGCGGCTGAGCGAGAAGACTCCGGCTCGAGTACTCGAGCCCGCAGCCTCGGCACCTCACCGAGAAGGACATGTCCGACTCCTGGGTCGCCACGCCGAGTTCGCGAAAGAGCCGGGCGAGGTTCGGGTAATTCCGCTCGTTGTGCACGATGAAGCCGGTATCGAGCGCGAGCTCGCTCCCGTTGCGCTCGACGGAGACGGTGTTCGTGTGCCCTCCCGCGTAGCCGTTGCGCTCGAAGAGCTCGACGCTGTGAGCACGGGACAGGACGTAGGCCGCGCCGAGCCCGGCGATTCCCGTTCCGACGACTGCGATCTTCATCGATCCAGATTCGTAGCCGAGCCGAAGAACGGTTGACTCGAGATCGCCCCATCTACACTGGTTGTCCCTTGGATCACGCCGTCGAACCCGTCCCGCGCGTCGCCACGGTTCGACCGCGGACGACGTTCTGGAGCCAGCTCGCGGGTGTCGTCGCGGTCGTCGTCCCGCCGATCGGCGTTCTCGTCGCGATGGGCCTTCTCTGGGGCGTTGCCTTCCGCCCGCTCGACCTGTGGGTGCTGCTCGGCTTCTACGTCTTCACCGGGCTCGGCATCACGCTCGGCTGGCATCGGTTTTTCTCCCACAAGAGCTTCGAGACGTCCGCTCCGGTGAAGGCGCTGCTTGCGATCTCCGGATCGATGGCGATGCAGGGCCCTCTGACGCAGTGGGTCACCGACCATCGGAAACACCACGCCCTGTCGGACAAGGACGGGGATCCTCACTCTCCTCACGCTGGCCGCGAGTCCGGTGTCCTGAGCGCCTTCTTCGGTCTGGTGCACGCGCACGTGGGATGGTTGTTCGTGACGAAGGGGATGGAGCGCGGCCCGGCGTACGCGAAGGATCTCTACGGCGACACGATGATCCGCTGGATCGACCGCCTCTATCTCCTCTGGGTCGTTCTCACCCTGGGGATCCCGTTCGCGATCGGCTACGCGGTCGGAGGGACGCAGCTGGGGCTCGAGGTCATGGTCTGGGGTGGGTTGATCAGGATCTTCATCTGGCAGCACGTCACATTCAGCATCAACTCGATCTGCCACGTGTTCGGCCGTCAGGACTACCGCTCGCGGGACGAGAGCAGGAACGTTCGCTGGCTGGCTCCGCTGTCGTTCGGCGAGTCCTGGCACAACAACCATCACGCGTTCCCAAGCTCGGCCCGTCACGGAATCGACAAGGGTCAGCTCGATCTCGCGTGGCTGACGTGCCGGGGGATGGAGAAGCTCCATCTCGTCTGGGATGTCAAGCGCCCGACGCCCGAGCAGCGGGAGCGGCGGCGCATCGTCGCGGATCCGGAGAATCAAGCCGCCTGAAATCGCTCGAGCTCGTCCGCGACGAGCCGCGTCCAGCGGTGGGCGCGTGGCAGCGGTACGAGAGACTCTCCTGGGCCGTGGAGCGCGACCCCGTGCACCGCGCCCGAGATCAGCGTGTGACTGGCCGCGACGCCGCGCTCGCGAATCCGGTCGACGCCTCGGAGCGTGTGCCGCGGGCTGACGCCAGGGATTCCGGGAATCCACGCGTCGAGCTTTCCGTGCACGACCGCGAGGCGCTTCCCGTCGAGTGACGACACGTCCATGCGGTCGGGTATCCACGGCGCCAGTCCGATCACCGTCGAGACGGACGGATGGTCGGCGATCCCGATGGCGACCGCGCCACCCATGGAGAATCCGAGGAGCGCGATCTCCCGAGCACCGTCGGAGACAGCCGCTTCGACCGCCGCGGTTCCGTCCTCGATGCACAGGTCGAGGCGCTTCCAGGACTTGATCCGGTAGCGAACCTGGAGAAACGCGAGCTCCGGGAACTCCGGCGAGAGCCTTGCGACCAGGTACTCGAGCGTCGCACTCCAGTCACCTTCGACGTCATGCCCGCGTCCCCCGTTGACACAGATGACCGCGCGCTCGGCCGGCTCGCCGGTGACGCGCGCGTCGGCGCCGGACGCGAGGCGGACGACTCTCGACATGCGAGCTGTCAGGCGGCCGGCGGGCCCGCTACCACTTGCCTGGCATTCGGTGCCAGTTCACGAGGCTCGGCTTCCACTCGGTCGCGAACTGAGACAACCGCCGCGTGACCTCGCTCGATCCACACGAGGGGCATGGCGGCGCCGGTGCGGTCGAGGCGGTCAGGTACTCCTCGAACTGGGCTGCACAGGCGTCGCATCGATACTCGTAGATCGGCATTGCGCCGAAGTGTACAGTCGGCCCAATGCCCGATCCGATGCCTTCGGTCGACGAGCTCAGGGCCGCCGCTGCGCGTCAGGGCGTCTCGCCGACCGACGAGGATCTCGAGCGAGTCCAGGCCTTTCTCGCCGTGCTTCTCCCGGCGTTCGCCGAGCTCGAGCGGCTCGTGCCACGAGACACGGTCCCTGCCGGGATGTACTTCCCGGCCGACCGGCAGTGAGCGTCGCGCGGCTCGCCGCGAGCCTGCGCAGTGGCGAGCTCTCGCCGCGCGAGGCGGTGGAGCACTATCTCGGTCGGATCGACGCTCTCGACGGACTGATCAACTCCTACATCTCGGTGCAAGCGGAGACCGCGCTCGACGCGGCGACGCGGCTCGAGTCCGGCAAGGGTGCTCGCGGGCCGCTCTGGGGAGTTCCTCTCGGCATCAAGGACGTGATCGACGTCGCGGGCGCCACCACCTCCGCGGGCTCGCGCGTTCTCGCCGACGCCCCTCCCGCTGCGCGTGACGCCTTCGCGGTCGAGCGGCTGCGCGCAGCCGGCGCCATTCCCCTGGGAAAGCTGAACACGCACGAGTTCGCCTACGGTGCGATGACCACGAGCCCGTACCCCGGTCCGGCGCGGAACCCGTGGGCGACCGACCATATCTGCGGGGGCTCGAGCGGCGGCTCCGGCGCGGCGGCGGCTGCGGATCTCGCTGCCGGGACGCTGGGGACCGACACGGCCGGCTCGATACGCATCCCGGCGTGCTTCTGCGGGGTCACGGGGCTCAGACCGACTTCCGGGCGTGTCTCGAATCGTGGGGTGGTCCCGGTCAGCTGGACGTTCGACACCGTCGGGCCGGTCGCACGCTCGGTGGAGGACTGCGCTCTGCTCCTCGAGGTCATCGCCGGTCACGACGCCTTGGATCCTTCGACTGCGGCAGTGCCCGTCCGTCCGTACATGCCCTCTCTGGCTCGCGATATCTCGGGCCTCCGAGTAGGTGTCGTCTCCGGCGCTCTTCGCCGGTGCCATCGACGCGCGAATCGCAGCTGCTGCGACGGCCGCGGTCGACGAGCTCGAGCGCGCCGGCGCACGGCTGGTCGACGTCGACATCCCGTTCCTGGCCGAGCTCGGCACGATCCAGCAGGCGATCCTGTTTCCCGAGGCGACGACTGCCCATCTCGAATGGCTCAGGACGAGGCTGCCCGCCTACGGTCCGGACGTCCGCGCCCGTCTTCTCACAGGCCTCTTCCTGCCTCCGACGACGGCGACCCTCGGGCAGCGAGCGCGCCGGCTCGCCATCGAAGGGTTCAGGTCGGCGTTCGAGCATACGGATGTCCTGGTCGCGCCGACGATGCCCGTGCTCCCGCCGAGGATCGGCGAAGACACGGTCGAGTTGAACGGCGAGACCATTCCGTATCGCCTGACGGTCATCCAGCACAACTCGCCGTGGAGCTGCGTCGGCGCTCCGGTTGCGAACGTCCCGTGCGGATTCGTCGCAGGGCTGCCGGTCGGGCTTTCGATCGTCGGCCACTGGTTCGACGAGGCAACCGTGCTACAGGTAGGCCATGCCTTTCAACTGCGGACGGACTGGCACGAGCAGCGACCACAACTCGAATACCCGGAGGTAGACCGATGAAAGCCGTCGTCGTCAGCGAGCTGGGCCAGATCCCGGAGGCCACCGACGTCCCCGATGCGGTACGAGGCGACGGGGAGTCTCTCCTCGAGGTTCTCGCCGCGCCGATCAACCCGGTCGATCTGGGTGTCGCGTCAGGGGCGTTCTTCGCGGGCTCGCCCCCCGTGCCGTACATCGCAGGCGCCGAGGGGATCGGGAGGATTCTCGAGTCCGCCACGCATCAGCCGGGCACCGTCGTCTGGACAGGGATGCAGGGCCTTGGAGTCTCCCGGAACGGGTGCATGGGAGAGCGTGTCGCCGCGCGCGACGGGCTGCTCATCCCGGTACCCGACGGCGCCGACCCTGCGATTGCGGGCGCGTGTGGCATTGCCGGGATCTCCGCCTGGCTCCCACTGACGTGGCGGGCTCCCGTGCGTGACGGGGAGACCGTGCTCGTCCTGGGTGCGACCGGCGTCCTCGGGTCCGTCGCGGTACAGGCAGCGAAGCTCCTCGGTGCGGGCCGCGTCGTGGCAGCAGGTCGGCGGCCGGCGAAGCTTGCCCGGGCCGCCGAGCTGGGCGCCGACGCGACGGTCGAGCTCGATGCTCATGACGACCTGGTCACCGCCTTCCGCGATGCATGTGGCGGCGACGGGCCGAATCTCGTCATCGACCCGCTCTGGGGAGCGCCTCTCGTCGCCGCAGTCCAGGCGGCGGCCCCGTTCGCCCGAGTCGTCCAGATCGGTCAGTCCGCCGGCGCCGAGGCGACTATTCCATCCGGTGCAATACGCGGGAAGTCGCTCGACCTTCTCGGCTACACGACACTTGCCGTTCCGGTTGACGTCCTCACCACTGGCTTCCGGGAGCTCGTCGAGCATGCGACGGCCGGGCGGATCCAGATCGAAGTCGAACGCGTCTCGCTCGACGGAGCGCCGGACGCCTGGTTGCGCCAGGCAGGGGGTGCCGACACCAAGTTCGTCGTGTGCCCGTGACTCACCGCGCCACCGCGGGGGGCTGTGCGCTCGGATTCGCCGTGGGGTGGAACGTCTCGAACGTCGGCGCGATCGCCGACACGATGGCCGACGACTACGGTGTCGTGCTCGCAACTGTCGGCCTGTTCACGACGGCGCTCTTCGTGGTGCACGCAGCGCTGCAGATTCCCGCGGGACGTGCGGTCGATCGGTTCGGAGCGCGGAGGATCGGCTTCGCATCACTGGCGGTCCTCGCGCTCGCGAACCTGCTCGCGCTGATGGCCCCCGATCCGGCCCTTGCGATCGGCACGAGGGCGATCGCAGGGCTGGGGACGGCGCTCGGGTTCGTGGCTGGTATCGACTACGTGCGGACGCACGGGGGCTCCCCGTTCGCGCAGGGTCTCTACGGCGGCGTCGCCCTTGCCGCTGGCGGAGTCGCTCTCGCCGTGGTTCCCCAGCTCGTCGGCTCGTTCGAATGGCGTGCCCCGTATGTCAGTGCTCTGATCGTCGCCGCTGCGGGCTTCGCCGTTCTCGCCGCCGGCCCATCCGATCGGTACCGCACGCGTCCTGTCACGGCACGTGCCGATGCGCGAGGGCGGGCCGTCGGGCCTTCGCTCCTCCGAGACCGCCGCCTCTACCGGCTTTGCGTTCTCTACATGGCGTCGTTCGGCCTTTCGGTCATTCTCGCGAACTGGGTTGTCAGCCTTCTCGAGCGTGGAGGCGACTACTCGAACGCGACAGCGGGCCTCGTCGGATCCCTGATCCTCCTCGCGGGAGTGGTGAGTCGTCCGCTCGGCGGCTGGGCGCTTCGACGGTACGCAGACCGCATCCGGCCGATCCTCGCGGCGAGCTTCGCCCTCGCCGCGGCCGGAACGCTCATCCTCGCCATCGCAGGGCCGCCGCCCCTCTCGGCGTTCGGAGCCCTCATTCTCGGCCTCGCGGCCGGCATTCCCTTTGCCGCGTCATTCAGCGCTGCCGCTCGCGTGAGGCCTGACGCGCCCGCTGCGGCGATCGCGATGGTCAACATGGCAGCCAACCTGCTGATCGTCGCCGGCACCCCGCTCGTCGGCCTGTCCTTCTCGCTTCCCGGCGATGGCAGGATCGGCTTCCTCGTTGCGACGGCGATCTGGCTCCTGGCGATTCTCCTCGTCCCGACGGTGCGGGAGCTCGACCCATCCACGAAACCGGCGCCGGCAAGCTAGATCGCCGTCAGGATGTCTCGACTGCGGAAGGTCGCGGGGTGGGATTGAATCGTCGTAGGAACGGCGGCGCTATCAGCGTCGTGAGGATCGAGACACCGACGATCACCGCGAAGAGGTGTTCGTCGAGGACGCCGGCCGCCTCCCCGATTCCGGCGATGATGATGCCGACCTCTCCCCGGGGAACCATCCCGATCCCGACGAAGGTCGCCTCGCGAGAACCGAGGCTCCGTGCTCCCAGCCAGGCCCCGACGAACTTCGTCGCGATCGCCAGCACGGTGATGCCGGCAAGCAGGGCTAGGGTCCCGCCTTCGACGAGCGTCCCGAGATCGATCTGCAGGCCGATGAAGACGAAGAAGAACGGCGGGAAGAAGGCATACGAGCGGTCCCATCTCTTGCTCGATCGGTGTCCGCTCCTTCGTCTCGGCCACCATCATCCCGGCGAGGAAGGCGCCGATGACGGCGGCGAGCCCGATCTCGGCGGCGAGCGCCGCGAGCCCGAGGCAGAGAATGACCGCCGGGAGGAGCGGCGACGCCGAGAACCGCGGCTTCTCGAGGATCTGAGGCTTGGCCCGCATCAGCCGTGTTCCGCCGAGCGCGAAGAACGCGACGAACGCCACGGCGAGGGCGACGGTGACGAGGATCCCGCCGACGTCGACCGCGCCGCCCGCGATCCCCCCCGGCCAGGATCTCGCCGACCACGGACGGCTGCCGGATGCGCTTGAAGATCTCGTCACCGATCTGGCCGCGAGCAGGACGATGAACAGATCCAGCAACGTGGCGGCGATATTCGTCGCGGCAAGAGGAAGGGTCATGCGGGCTGAGTCTGCCCGATTCATCTGTCACGAAGCCTGTTACGTCAGACGGTTCCTCGTTGCCCCGCGACCGTCCGGGCCATTACGCTAGGTGCGGCCGTGGGGTGCGGCCACCCCGAGTCGTGCGTAAGAGCCTGATCATCCAGCTCGTTCTGCTTGGCGTCGTCGTCGGCGCGATCTCTGCCGTCGTCGGGTACGTCATTCCGTGGCTCCCCGAGATCGGCTCGACGCAGGGCAAACGGATCGACGATGTCTACTGGCTCACGTCGATCATCTGCCTCGCCATCTTCACCGTCGTCGCGGCCGTCTCGATCTACACGGTCATCAAGTTTCGCGCGAAGCCTGACGACCACGAGGACGGGGCGCCGATCCACGGGAACACCGTGCTCGAGGCGGTGTGGACGGCGATCCCTGCCGCTCTCGTGACGGTCATCGGCGTCTACAGCGCGATCGTCCTGGTGAAGAACGAGGACGTGCCTGCCAATACCCCGGTGATCGAGGTCACCGCGGAGCAGTTCGAGTGGAGCTTCACCTACCCGGAGATCGGCGTCACGACCGGCATCCTCCGGGTCAAGGAAGGGCAGACGTACGAGCTGAAGATGCAGTCGAAAGACGTGATTCACTCCTTCTGGGTTCCCCAGTGGAGGGTCAAGCAGGACGTGGTTCCGGGGATCGTGACGACCATCGTGGTGACACCGACGCTCCTGGGGAGATTTCCGATGATCTGCACGGAGCTCTGCGGGCTCGGGCACTCGGTGATGCGGACCTCCGCCGTCGTCTTGTCTGCTGCGGACTACGACAAGTGGATTCAGGAACAGAAAGCGGCGGCCGAGGCCGGCGGGGCCGAGGCCGGCAAGCAGGTCTTCGTGAACGCTGGCTGCGGCAGTTGCCACACCCTCGCCGATGCCGGTGGGACGGGCGCAGTCGGCCCGAACCTCGATATGGTGCTCCCCGAGTTGACCGCCGATCAGATCCGCGAGTCGATCGTCGACCCGAACAAGGAGATCACGTCCGGATACCAGCCGGACGTCATGCCCGGCGACTTCGGCGACACGCTTTCCGACGAGCAGTTGAACGCGCTCGTCGACTACCTCGTGGCAACGGCGAAGAAGGGGTAGGGATGGCGGTAGACGTCCTCGAGCACGATCAGCTCGACCATCACGAGGTCGCTCCACCTGCCTCACCGCACGGGCTTCGGCGCTTCACGAGGGGAGGGTGGCTCCGCGCGCTCTGGACGACGCCGCTCGCCTTCGGGCTCGCGACGGCGATCGTCATCGGCATCCGCTGGGGCCGCTGACTGGACGCCGATCTGGGATCTTGCTCCGCTTCTGACCGCGTGGACGATCATCACGCCGATCGGCTTCCTGATCGGGATGGGGGTGTTCGACTACTGGTTCTACTGGCTCTCGGGAAAGCGCACGCGTCCCGAGGATCACTCCGCGCACGGAGCGGACTCCTGGCGCGACTACTTTCGGGTCAACACAGACCACAAGGTGATCGGCGTCCAGTACGTCGTCACCACGTTCACCTTCTATCTTATCGCCGGGGTGCTCGCGCTCTTCGTGCGAGCGGAGCTCGCGGAGCCGGGTTCGGAGATCGTCAACCCGCAAACGTACAACGGCCTGGTTTCCGCGCACGCGGGGTTGATGATCTTCCTCTTCATCGTCCCAATATTCGCCGGCTTCGGCAACTACGTCATCCCGTTGATGATCGGCGCGCCGGACATGGCGTTTCCCCGTCTGAACGCGCTCTCGTTCTGGATGCTGCCGATCGCGGGGCTGATCATGCTCTCCGGCTTCCTGCTTCCGGGCGGCCAGTTCGCGGCGGGCTGGACGAACTATGCGCCGCTCGCCGAGGTCAATCCGGTCGGCAACATCATGTTCCAGATGGGCGTCCAGTGGGCGGGAGCCTCGTCGATTGCGACGGCGCTCAACTTCCTCGTCACGATCATCACGATGCGTGCGCCCGGAATGACCTTCTGGCGGATGCCACTGCTCGTCTGGGCCAACTTCACCACGTCGCTGCTCGTCGTGCTCGCAACGCCGTTCATCGCAGGGTCGCAGTTCATGCTCCTGCTCGACCGGGTGTTGCACACGAACTTCTTCGTGGCGGACGAAGGGGGGTGGGTCATCGGATACCAGCACATCTTCTGGTTCTACTCACACCCCGCGGTCTACATCATGATCTTGCCCGGCTTCGGGATCATCTCGGAGATCATCGCGGTCTTCTCGAGGAAACCGGTCTTCGGCTACCGCCTGATGGCGCTGTCCCTCGTCGCGATCCTGATCCTCGGCTTCTCCGTCTGGGCTCACCACATGTTCGTCGCCGGCATGGCCCCGTGGCTTCGGATCCCGATGATGATCACGACTCTCCTGATCGCCGTGCCGACGGGGATCAAGGTGTTCAGCTGGCTTGCGACGATGTGGGAGGGGCGCATCCATTTCAAGACGCCGATGCTCTTTGCGATCGGCTTCATCTCGATGTTCGTCATCGGCGGTCTCTCAGGCATCTATCTGGGCTCGGTCCCGATCGACATCCATGCGAGCGACACGTACTTCATCGTCGCCCACATCCACTACGTCCTGTTCGGTGGCTCCGTGTTCACGATCTTCGCGGGTGCGTACTTCTGGTTCCCGAAGATGACAGGGCGGATGTACAACGAGCGTCTCGGGAAGATCCACTTCTGGACGACCTTCGTCGCGTTCAACGTGACGTTCTTCCCGATGCACTACGTGGGTCTTCAAGGCATGCCCAGGCGCGTTGCCGACTACGCGCCGCAGTTCGCCGACTGGAACATGGTGAGCTCGATCGGAGCCTTTGCGCTCGGTGCCTCGACGATGATCTTCATCTACAACGTCGTCGTCAGCTGGAACCGTGGCGAGCCTGCGCCGTCGAACCCGTGGCGCTCGATGACCATCGAGTGGCAGCTCCCGTCGCCGCCGCCGAAGTTCAACTTCGACGAGATTCCCCAGGTGGTCGGCGGGCCCGTACGAGTACGGCGTGCCCGGCGCTCGCCACGCGGTCTTCCAGGGGACGGGTGTCGAGGTCAAGGAGCCGGAGAAGGTCGGAGCACATTGACCGAGCCCCGGCACATCCTCGTGCTCGCGAACGAGACGGTCGCCGGCCGTACGCTGCTCGACCTGCTCCGTGAGCGCGCCGCGGAAGGGCCGATCAGGGTCACCGTGATCTGCCCTCAGAACGAGCCGCGTGCGGGGTACGTCGTCTACGAGGGAAGCCGCGCGTCGAGCGCCGAGCGCCGTTTGCGACGAACGCTCGATCTCCTTCACGAGTCGGGCATCGCCGCGCGTGGTGCGGTCGTCGACCCCGACCCGTTGCAGGCGCTTCGCGACGCACTGCATCAGTACCAGCCTGATGAGGTCATCGTCTCGACCCACCCGCTCGCCCGCTCCGGGTGGCTACGGAAGGACCTGATCGAGCGTGCCCGCAAGGTGTCGGACGTTCCCGTCGAGCACGTCGTCGTCGATCTCGGATCGGAGCGGGAGAGGGCTCACGTTCTCGTTCTCGCGAACCAGACGATCGTCGACGAGAGTCTCATGACCGCGATCGCCGATCGGGCGGGGCAGTCACCTGCGCACTTCACGCTCGTTGCGCCGTCGGACGAGCCCGGTGCGGAGCGGCGGCTGAAAACGGCTCTCGACAAGCTCGGCGAGATGGGTCTCGACGTGTCCGGGCATCTCGGCGACCCGGACCCGTACACCGCGGCTCTCAATGCGCTGCACGACGAGCCGATCGACGAGATCGTGATCTCGACCCTTCCGAAGACCAGCTCGGGATGGCTCCGTCGTGATCTGGTCGGGCGTCTGCGGAGCGCGACGAAGCTCCCCGTGAAGCACGTCGTTGCCGGCGGCAGGCCGGCGGAGGTCCCAGTTTGAGCGCGGTTGCCGAAGCGGATCTTCACGGGCACGGCGACCACCACCCGCCGGTTGCCCATTCGAGCTCGAGAGCCAATCCGGCGCTGCTCGGCATCTACCTCTTCCTGGCGTCGGAGGCGATGCTCTTCGGATCCTTCTTCGCCGCGTACTTCTTCGCCCGCGTCTCCGCGAATCCGGAGACCTGGCCGCCCGAGCCCTACCACCTCCCCGTCTTCCTCGCTGGCGTCAACACGATCATTCTCGTCACCTCGAGCTTCACGGTCCACTGGGCTCTTCACTCGATCAAGACGAACCACCGTACGGGACTGATTGCGGGTCTCGGCCTCACGATGGCCCTCGGCCTGACCTTCCTCCTCATCCAGATCACCGAGTACTTGCGTATCGGCTTCAGTCCGCGCGATCTCGCCTTCGGCTCGACGTTCTACGGTCTCACCGGCCTCCACGGGTTGCACGTGTTCGTCGGCCTCTGCCTGCTCGCGATGGCGTTCTGGCGCTCCGTCCGCGGCCACTATTCGCCCGAGAAGCATCTCGGCGTCGAGATACCCGGGATCTACTGGCATTTCGTCGACGTCATGTGGATCGTCGTGTACGTGACCGTCTACGTCCTCTGAGCTCGGTCTGCTGATACGCTCGCGTCGAGGCGGCGGAAGGAGTCGCGACGCGGAACCCGGTCAGGACGGAGGCGGAGGCGTTCAGCTTCACGCTCGTCATCGCGGCGATCGGACTCGCTGTCGGAATCGCCGCGTGGCTCGGCGGTCCCTGGGTGGCGCTCGGTGTGTTTCTCGGGCTGGCGCTGGGCGTCCTCGTCGGCTTCTACCTCCGGAGTGAGCCGAAGACGCGCGAGCCGGCGATCTGGGAACGGAGTGGGAGCGGCGCCGAGAGACACCACATCCTCGTCGTTGCGAACGAGACCTGTTCGGGCGCAGCGCTCCTCGACGAGATCCGCTACCGAGCGCGCGGGTACGACGCCGAGGTGCTCGTCGTCGCGCCGGCGCTGAGCTCGCAGGTCAAGTACTGGGCCTCCGATACCGACGGGGGTCGTGCCGTGGCCCGCGAGCGGCTTGACGGCTCGCTGGCGGCCCTTGCGACCGTCGGCGTCCGCGCGCGCGGCGAAGTCGGTGATGCAGATCCGCTCCAGGCGATCGAGGACGCCTTGCGGACGTTCGGTGCCGACGAGATCATCATCTCGACGCACCCGAAGGGGCGGTCCAACTGGCTCGAGCGTGACGTCGTGACGAAGGCGCGCGAGCGCTTCGACATCCCCATCACGCACGTGGTCGTGGATCTCGAGCGGACCGCGGTCCCCCGGTAGCCGCAGTCTTCTACTTGCCCGCGTTCTGCGAGACGTAGTCCGCGATCGCCTTGATCTGCGCCTCGTCGAGCCGATCCTTGAACGACGGCATCGCACCCTTGCCGTTCGTGACGCGATCGATGACGAGGTCGACCGGCGGCCTCGCATCGTCGAGGTTCGGGCCGACGCTCCCGTTCGTCCCGGCCGCCGCCAGCGTATGGCAGCCACCGCAGCCGGCCTCGGCGAAGATTCCCGCGCCGTCGGTCGCCACGATCTTGCCCGCATCCTCAGGTGGCTTGCAGGCGGGGTCGGTTGCGTTGGCCGCGCACTTGCCGACGAAGTAGGCGACGTCGTTTGCGTCGTCTCCCTCGACGAGATCGGCAGGCATGCCGAGGCCGATGCCCGGATACGCGATCTGCTGTCGTACGACCTGCTCGAAGGTCGCCTGATCGAAGCCCTGCTCTCTCGACCCACGGAAGGCATCGTCGAGGTTCGGCCCGACCTTGCCGTTCGCTCCCGCCGCGGCGAGCGTGTGACACGTGGCGCACGATTGCTGGCCGTTCCAGCCCTTGATGAACACCTCGCGGCCCTTTGCAAGGTCCTGGCCGGAACTGATTCCCGGCCCGGCGGTGCCTCCGCAGCCGGACACTGCCGCGGCGACCAGTAGCACCGCAAACGGCAGGAACCAGCGCATCGAGCGAGTCTAACCCTGTGCCGCTTGCTGCTGCTTGAGGGACGCGATCTGATCCTTCGCGAACTTCACGTTCGGATCGTCTGGCGCGAGCTCGACGAATCTCTGGTACGCCGCAAGCGCAGCGTCGACCTGCCCCGCGGCTGCTGCGGCCTGGCCCAGCTGAATGTAGCCCGTCGCTTCGTTGGGTTTCACCGTCGTCACTCGCTTGAAAGCTGCGGCTTCCTTCGCGAAGAGCGCTTGTGCCGATTCGCGCGCTGTCTGCGCGTCGAGCGCCAGCTGGCGCTGGATCGCCTCGTCGATCGGTCCGGCGCCGAGTGCGCCGAGGAATCCGGTCCCGCCCGGGAAGCTGAAGGCCGTCTGGGCGAACGTTCCCGAGCTGGACTGATTTTGCAACAGATTTGCGCGACTCGAGGCCTCGCGGGCCTGCGCATCGTAGAGTCCGGCGAGCTGGCTCGCAGCCGTCGTGTCGCCCGGCTTCAGCTTCAGGTAGCTCTCGAGCGTCGCAGCCGCCGGCTTCGTCTGTCCACCGGCTTGCTGTGCCGTGGCGAGATCGCGCAGGGCCTGGGCGTCGTTCGGGTTCTCGTCGACCTTCTTCTGTGCCTCCTCGATCGAGGGCGTGTCCGAGCCTCCGCCGAAGATGTTGTGGAGAACGTCGCCGAGGCTTGCGCCGCTCACGCCCGTGCCGACGCCGAACGCGAGGAAGCCGATCGCGAAGGCAGCTGCGAGGAACGCGAACACCCACTTCGCATGGGTGCGCAGGCGCATGAAGAACATGGTGTCCTCGGGCCTCTGGGAGCGCTGTTTCTGCCCCTTCGAGTCCGCCTTCTTCTCGGGCTTCTTCTCGGGCCTGGCAGACGGTTTCTCGCGCGGCGGGTCGACGACGACCGGTTCGGCTGCGACCGCCTGGTTCGCGGATTCGCCGGCTACCTGCTGGGCCGGGCGAGCATTCGAGCGCGGGCGCCTGCCGCGCTTCGCCGAAGCTCGTGCCATTCCGAACCTCCTTTCAGGTACCGCGTCACGCCACCCACGATGGTACGGGACACGCCCCACGGCGTGCCGGAGTAAACGACGGCAGCGGCCGGATCGTCGGCCGGGAGATAGGCGGAGTCGGCCAGCGAGAGCACGATGAGATCCGCGTGCTTCCCCGGGGTGAGCGATCCGATCTGGCCGTCGAGACCGATCGCACGTGCCGACCCGAGGGTCGCCAGCTCGAGCACCTGACTTGCAGAAAGGGCGCTCGCATCCGCACGCGACGCGCGCGCGAAAGAGAGCGCAGCGCGCATCTCCTCGAACATGTCGAACGACGGTGCCGAGGCCGGGCTATCGGTGCCGAGGCCAATCCTGACCCCGGCGGCACGGAGCTCTGCGAGTGGGGCGATGCCGCAGCCGAGCTGCGCGTTCGACCGCGGACAATGAGCGACCGCAACGTCGTGGCGAGCCAGCAAGGCAATGTCGTCGGCTCCGATCCGGACGCAGTGCGCGGCGGTCACCGAGCGTTGCAACAAGCCGTTGGCGGCGAGGTGCGCGACGGTGCTCGCGCCGGGAGATTCCACCCCGCAGAACTCGGCAGCCGGGGCGATCGCACCCACGCCGTGACACATGAACTCGAGTTCGTCGTCGGACTCGGCAATGTGGGTCTGGACTGGGAGGCCCAGCCGGAGGGCCTCGCCGAACAACTCTGCTCCCACGGAGTAGGCGGCGTGTGGAGAGATGCCGAGCGTGACCCGATCCGAGAACGACGACTCGACGCGCTCGCGGTGTCGGTCGAACATGGCGAGGCCGGCCGCGACATCGCTCCCGAAGATCTCGAGGCAAACGATGGCACGGAGACCCAGCTCGTCGCAGGCCGGGGCGGCCGCGCCGCTGAAACTCGCATCGGCCACGGTCGTGATGCCGGATTCGAGACACATCGCCGCTCCGAGCCTCGCAATGGAGACAAAGTCGTCCCAGTCGAGTCGACGCTTTCGCTCGATGTGGACATCGAGCCAGGGCCCGAAGGAAAGCCCGTCACCGAAGCCCCCATAGGACGCGTACTCGATGTGCGAGTGGGCATTGACGAGGCCGGGCAGGATCACCGAGTCCGCAAAATGCGTCGCCGCACCGTTGATGCTGGCAGCCGGCCCGACGGCGACGATGCGCCCAGCGTGCACCGCGACGGCACCGTTCTCGATCGGGGCCCCGTCGACGGGCAGCACCCAGTCCGCCGAGTAGACCTCCATCGAAAACGAGGCGTCTAGGAGCTCGTACCGGTGAGCCCGCCGGCGTCGGTGTCGGCGTCAGCATCGGCTTCGGCGGCCGCCTGGGCCGCCCAGCGTTTCTCGAAGAACGCCGCGAGCCAGATCGACCCTTCGAAGAGGATGAGGAGCGGAACCGCCTGCAGGGTGGTGGTGATCGGGTCGATGCCCGGGAGGGCGACCGCGATTGCGAAGCAGACCACGATACCGATGCGCCTGTTCCGGCGAAGCTTCGCCGAAGACAGGATTCCGACGCGGCACAGACCGAGGATGATGACCGGCAACTCGAAGAGGATCCCGATCGCAATCGACGTGATCGCGAAGAACGAGTAGTAGTCGCGCGCCCTGATCTGGATGTTGTAGTAGCCGGAGTCGAAGTTCAGCAGGAACGGCGTTGCAGCGGGCATGACGATGAAGTACGAGAAGAGAATTCCACCGACGAAGAGGAACGTCGCGAAGATGATCAGCCGGGAGATCAGATGCTGATCCTTCTCCTCGAACGCGGGCGCCAGAAACGCCCACATCTGATACGCGATGATCGGGAGGGCCACGCACAGCGCCGCGTAGAGGCTGACCATGAACGAGGTCATGAACGGCTCGGTCGGGCTCAGCGTGATCGGGATCTGACCCTCGAGAGGCTTGTTCAGCGCATTGAGGATCTGGCCACGGAAGCCGTAGGCGAACCCGAACGCGAGCGCGACTCCGACGAGCGAGACGATGAGACGTCCGCGTAGCTCGTCGAGGTGGTCGGTCAGCGTTACCTGGTCGCCGAACCGGAGGCGACGCGGAAGGCGCAAGGCCTCTCCCGGCTAGCTAGTGGTGTTTTGGGTGGGCGTGGGAGCCGGCTGCGTCTCGGTTGCTGGCACCGCAACCGGTGCTGCGGCAGCGACCGGGGCGGCTGTAGCGACCGGGGTCGCCGTGGCGGCCGGGGCGGCGTCGACCGCAGCGGCGGCGACGACGGCGGGCTGCTGCTCAGGCTCTTCCTCCTCGTCCTCCTCGGGCTTCGATTTGCCGGTGATCGAGTCCTTGAACTCGCGCATCCCGTGACCGAGCGAGCGGCCCATCTGCGGGAGGCGCTTCGGCCCGAACACGAGCAGAAGCACGAGCAGAAGCAGGAGAATTTCCCAGATGCTTACGTTCGGCATGGGCCGAGGATAGCAGCGTTTTGCGTACCGTCCGACGGGTGTATCGACGCCGAGGTTAAGACGGCGTTAAGTGGGCGCTGGGCTAGGCGACGTCTTGCAGTCGTGCAGCGCACACGCCCGGTCGCACGAAGGGCTCGAGCGAGTCTGCCTCGACGTGTGCACCAAGCTCGTCGAGCGCGCCTTGCATCAGCCCGAGGTGCACCGAGCAGACGATCTTCCGGTACGAGTCGGCGACCTCGCCGAACGGGCAGTGCTGCATGAGGACGGTACGGCCGTCGTCGCCGGGCTCGATCGACGGATCGAATCCGAACTCGGCGAGAAGATCGACGACTGCCTGGATGTCCTCATCGGCCGAGGACGATGCGAACGGCGGCTTTCGGTCGACGAGATATCGCCCCCACGCCCGGCCGGCGCGCTCGGCCTCCTCACCCGAATCCTGGCCTGACCCGGCGAGATGGCTGGCGAGGATCTCCGCGAGAAGTCGGTAGCCGGCGGACTCGACGACCTCGGTCGAGGTTGGTGTCGGCGCGTAGACGAGCCTTGGCCGTCCACGCCGATGACGCTCCTCGGGGGTGACCGACACCAGGCCGGCATCGGCGAGGACGCGGAGATGCGTTCGCACGGTATTCGGGTGCAGACCGACAGCCGAGGCGAGCTCTGTCGCGTCGCGAGGCCCGCGCGACGACCGCAAGGCATCGAGGACGCGGACACGGCTGGGATCCGAGAGGGCCCGGTGGATGCGCGACTCGCTCTCGTTCACGGGTTGCATTTTACCCTGTCAAAATGGTAAAAAACAAGGGCACAGTACATACGGCAGACAGAGACGGAGACACGACTTGGCGCTCTTCGAGATCAGGAACCTCCACGTTGCCTTGGAGGATGGGACGGAAATCGTCCGCGGCGTCGACTTGACGATCGACCCGAGCGAGGTGCACGCGGTCATGGGGCCGAACGGCTCCGGCAAGAGCACGTTGGCCTACGCGCTCATGGGTCATCCGGCCTACCAGATCACCGAGGGCGAGATTCTCCTCGACGGGGAGAACCTCGTCGAGATGGAAGCTGACGAGCGGGCCCAGAAGGGTCTCTTTCTCGCGTTCCAGTACCCGCATGCGGTTCCCGGCGTCAGCGTCGCACAGTTCCTGCGTTCCGCCGTGAACGCCGTGCGCAAGGCACGGAACGACGGCGAAGACGACCCGATCACCGTCGCCGAGTTCCGCAAGGACCTGACGGCTGCGATGGAGGAGCTGAAGGTTCCTCGCGAGATGACGAGCCGGTACCTGAACGAGGGCTTCTCGGGCGGCGAGAAGAAGCGCGTCGAGATTCTGCAGATGGCGATGCTGAAGCCGCGCCTCGCGATCCTCGACGAGACCGACTCGGGGCTCGACATCGATGCGCTCAAGATCGTCGCTGAGGGTGTCCGCAAGCTCACCGGGCCCGAGACCGGAGCACTCGTGATCACGCACTACCAGCGCATACTCGACTACATCAAGCCCGACTTCGTTCACGTCTTCGTGGACGGGCGCATCGTCGAGAGCGGCGGGCCAGAGCTCGCCCACAAGCTCGAGGCAGATGGCTACGACGCGTTCTTACCCGAAGCTGTGGGAGGTGCTTCCTGATGACGACATCCGAGACCGAGGTCGTTGCCGGAATCGGTAACGACTACAAGTACGGGTTCCATGATCCGGAGATCTCCGTCTTCAAGTCCAAGCGGGGCCTGACGCCCGAGGTCGTTCGCGAGATTTCCGCGCACAAGAACGAGCCCGAGTGGATGCTGAACTTCCGGCTCAAGTCCCTCGAGTACTTCCGGGCTCGTCCGATGCCCACATGGGGCGGCAACCTGTCCGACATCGACTTCGAGAACATCTTCTACTACCTCAAGCCGACCGAGAACCAGGCGAACTCCTGGGAGGATCTCCCGCCGGACATCAAGAACACGTGGGATCGGCTCGGGATTCCCGAGGCCGAGAAGAAGTACCTCGCCGGCGTCGGCGCCCAGTACGAGTCGGAGGTCGTCTACCACAAGCTCCAGGAGGAGCTCGAGAAGCAGGGCGTGCTCTTCCTCGACATGGACTCGGGCCTTCGCGAGCACGAGGAGCTCGTGAAGCAGTATTTCGGGACGATCATCCCGCAGAACGACAACAAGTTCGCGGCGCTGAACTCCGCCGTCTGGTCGGGCGGCTCCTTCATCTACGTGCCGCCCGGCGTCAAGATCGAGATGCCGCTGCAGGCGTACTTCCGCATCAACGCCGAGAACATGGGCCAGTTCGAGCGGACGCTGATCATCGTCGACGAGGGCGCCTACGTGCACTACGTCGAGGGCTGTACCGCCCCGATCTACTCGACCGACTCGCTTCATTCGGCGGTCGTCGAGATCATCGTCAAGGACGGCGGCGCGCTGCCGCTACACGACCATCCAGAACTGGTCGACGAACGTCTACAACCTCGTGACCAAGCGAGCGGTCGCCTACAAGGACGCGACCATGGAATGGGTCGACGGCAACCTCGGCTCGAAGTTGACGATGAAGTACCCGGCGATCTGGCTCATGGGTGAAGGCGCCCACGGCGAGGTGCTCTCGATCGCGTTCGCGAACGCAGGCCAGCATCAGGACGCGGGCGGAAAGTGCGTCCACGTGGCGCCGAACACCTCGTCCGTGATCACATCCAAGTCGATCTCGCGAAACGGCGGCCGGGCGGGGTACCGCGGGCTGCTCGAGGTTGCAAAGGGAGCACGAGGCGCGAAGTCGAAGGTCGTGTGCGACGCGCTGATCCTCGACGAGGACTCCCGCTCGGACACGTACCCGTACATCCGCGTCGACGAGTCGGAGAACGTCTTCACCGAGCACGAGGCGACCGTCTCGAAGATCGGCGAGGAGCAGCTCTTCTACCTGATGAGCCGCGGGCTCTCCGAGGACGAGGCCAGTGCCATGATCGTCTCGGGCTTCGTCGAGCCGATCACGAAGGAGCTCCCGCTCGAGTACGCGGTCGAGATGAACCGGCTGATCCAGCTGCAGATGGAAGGATCTGTGGGTTGATCGCCATCGAGCGCACGGACTTCGTCTCCGTGCCGGTGACGGATCTCGAGCGATCGACGCTGTTCTACGAGGAGACGCTCGGCTTGCCTCGCGTTCCCGGTCTCGGTGCCTGGCCGGAGTTCCAGCTCGGCGAGAACGTCAGTCTCTACCTCATGGACCCGAAGAATGTCGGTCGTGAGTTCACGGCACCGCACACGGCCTACATTGCGCTGCGTGTCGCCGATGTGGCGTCGGGGCGCGCGGCTCTCGAGGAGAAGGGCGTCGAGTTCGACGGCGACATCTTCGACACGGGCGTCTGCCACATGGCGTTCTTCCACGATCCCGACGGGAACGCGCTGATGTTGCACCGGAGGTACGCACCCCGTGAGGACTGAGCTGATCGAGCGCTACGACGCGCTGCCCCTGCCGACGACCACGGACGAGCACTGGCGTTTCACCAATCTCGACGGATTCGATCCGGCGAGCTTCGCCGGTGAGGTGGTCGCCGGATCGACCGATCAACGCAGCTCGATGCTCTCGGGTCTCGACCTCGCGGGAATCGTGCACGTCAACGAGCAGGGCATCTCCATCGAAGGCATCGAGCCGGGGATTCGCGTCGAGAAGCTCGACGAGCACCACGAGCTCCTCGGGACGCTCGTCAGGCTCGACGACAAGTTCGCGGCCCATAACGCGGCGATGTGGCAACACGGGCTGCTCGTGCACGTGCCGCAGGGCGTCGTCCTCGACAAGCCGCTCTACGTCCGGATCGCAAACACCGTCGAGGGCGGCTCGCTGTTCTGGCGCCTGCTCGTCGTCGCCGAGCGGGAGTCGCGGTTCACCCTGATCGAGGAGTACGCCTCCTCCGATCCATCTCTAAGCGGCTATTCGAACGTCGTCACCGAAGCCTTCGTCGGTCAGGCCGCCAAGTTCGAGTATGTCTCGATCCAGAACTTCTCGCGCGAGACCTGGCATTTCGCAGCGCACCGCGCACGGGTCGAGCGCGATGCGGAGCTCGACTGGGTCGCCGGTGGGTTCGGCTCGAAGAAGGGCAAGGTGTGGATCGAGAACGACCTGACAGGGCCCGGTGCCACCTCCCGTGTCACCGGCGCGTACTTCGCGGACGGTGACCAGCATCTCGACTACGACACCTTCCAGGAGCATGCGGCGCCGAATACGACGTCCGACTTTGCCTTCAAGGGCGCGCTGCGCGATTCCGCGACGGCGGTCTGGCGGGGGATGATCCGGGTCGAGCCCGAGGCCCAGCGTACGAACGCCTACCAGGAGAATCGCAATCTCATCCTGTCCCATGACGCGCACGCTGACTCGATTCCAGGACTCGAGATTCTCGCGAACGACGTGCGTTGCACCCATGGCGCGACTTCGAGCCCCGTGAATCGTGACGAGCTCTTCTACTGCATGGCACGTGGCCTGTCGCGTTCCGAGGCCGAGCGGCTGATCGTGCGCGGCTTCTTCCAGGACGTGCTCGACCGCATCGAGCTCGAGCCGGTCCGCGAGGCTGTCGCCCAGGCGCTCGACTCGCGGATTCCGGAAGCCTGAGCTCCTCCTAGGTTGCTGCTCCGGCCGCTGGCTCGCCGGCGGCTGGCGGGCCGGCGGGAGCAGCGCTGACAGCGATCTTCCGCCGCTCCTCCTCGTTGATCATCGCTCGGATGGTGACGAGCAGGATCAGGTTGAAGAGGCACGTGCCGAACGCGGCGAGCTCGCGATCGGCGAAGTCGAAGACCTGCACGACGAAGATCGAGACCAGCAGTCCCCATTCGAACCAGCGGTATGCAGTCAGGCGCGAGCGCCGGAACAGCTTGTACACGCCGATCGAGTAGATGACTGCGACGACGGTGCTCGACGCGAGCGTCGCCCAGCCGGAGAAGCCGAGGTGCGCACCGTTGACGGAATCGTCCACCTCTTGGAGCGTGACGTTCCCGCTCTTGTTGAAAGCGTCGGCGATTGCGAGACCAAGGTCTGCGACCTTCCCGAGCGCTCCGAGCGTCAGCAGGACGAAGATCGCCGAAAGGAGAAGCCGGAACCACTGCCGCTGAGTCTGACGCCAGTACCAGTCGCGGACGATGATGGATGGAACGCGTCGTCCACAGGGGTGGAGGCGTCGGAATCGCCTCGACCTCGTGGAGCAGGGCGCGGACTCTCCGTACGAGCGGGTTCGCAGGATCGCTCTTGTCGAGCAGACCCAAAGCCTCGTGGATCTCGTCCTCGTTGAGATCGCGGGTAGATGCCTCCTTCAGCAGATCGAGCGCGTTGGCGAGCGACTCGCCCCTTGTCAGCTTCTTCCGCGTGACGAGAATCCGCATTCCAAGCCAGATGAGCACGAGCGCGACATAGATCAGCGCGAACGTCGGGTGGAAGAAGTAGTCGTTGTCGCTCGTCACGAACTTCCCGATCTCGTCGATGAAGAGACCAAAGCCGATACCGCCGATGACGGCTGCGACCCATCTCGACGCCCGTGTGATCAGCGCCACGCAGACGATCAGCGCAACTCCGAGGAGTGCTCCACCCCAGAGGAGATGCGCAATGTGGAGTCCGTTGCCACCGAGCTGCGGGTAACCCGTCAGGATCAGGAAGAACCGGATGACCAGGACCGTGAGGACGCATATGACGAGGAAGGTCTCGATGAGCGTCTGTGCGGCGACCGAGCGCACCGGCGTGCCGAGGAACCGGTGGACGTACCGCACCTTCAGGTCGTCTGCCGCACGCTTCGCGGTGTCCGTCGTCGTGTCGATCATGTCCGTCCTGGGCATCGGCTGCTCCGATCGTAGCCCCATCGGAGTCATGTATCGGCACACGGGCTGGTAGCGTCGAGTCCTGCGTTCCGTGACCGAGACGAGCCTCCCTCCGACGCTTCCGCGCACGGCTTCCGGTCTCTCCGAGGCGGAAGCGGCACGGCTGCTCGAAGAACGCGGCCCTCAGGAGCCTCCCCAGACGAGTCGCTCCTACGCCAGCATCGTCCGGGCGAACGTCTTCACGGTCTTCAACTTGATCCTCGTCGTGGCCGGGGTGGCGACCTTTGTCTTCGGCCACTGGGAGGACGCGCTGTTCATCGCGATCCTCGTTGCCAACTCGGGGATAGGGATTCTCCAGGAGGCGCGGGCGAAACGGGCCCTCGATCGGCTCGCCGCTCTCGTCGCCCCGACCGCGACTGTGATCCGTGACGGCCGGCCGCGGCAGGTGGGGGTCGCCGAGGTCGTCGCCGGCGATCTCATCAGGGTTCAGGCAGGCGATCAGCTCGTCGCGGACGGAGCCCTGCAGCAAAGCGCTGGCCTCACTCTCGACGAGTCGATCCTCACCGGCGAGTCACACGCCGTCGCCCGCCACACCGGTGAAGAAGTCAGGTCGGGATCCTTCGCCGTCGAGGGATCGGGCTACTACCGGGTCACCGCGGTCGGGCCCGACAGCTATGCAGAGAAGCTCGCCGACGTCGCTCGCTCGTTCCGCCACCCGCGCTCACCGCTCGAGCGGGATCTCAACACGCTTCTCTTCGCTCTCGTCGCGATCATGGTCCCGCTCGGGGCGATTCTCGGCTACGCGCTCTGGGCGCAGAAGACGCCGATCTCGGACGCCGTTCCGACAGCCGTCGCCGCGGTCGTCACACTCGTACCGGAAGGGCTGATCCTGCTGACGAGCATCACCTATGCCGTCGCAGCGCTGCGGATGGCCCGGCGCGGAGCTCTCGCGCAGCAGCTGAACGCAATCGAGTCGCTGGCCTCCGCCGAGATCATCTGCCTCGACAAGACCGGAACCCTGACCGAGGCGGCGCTCGAGGTCACGAGCGTCACGCCGGTGCCGGGCGTCGACGAGGGTGAGCTCGTCCATGCGCTCGGTCGCTTTGCGGCGAGCGCAGGATCGCAGAACGGAACGCTCGCGGCGATCGCCCGGACCTACGACGTCCCGGCCGAGCCGGTCTCCGCGGAGGTCCCGTTCTCCTCGCGCCGACGCTGGAGTGCCGTACGGCTCGGCTCACACTGCTACGTCCTCGGCGCGCCGGAGCTCTTCCCGCTCGACGGTCTCGACACGATCGTCAGCTCGGAGCAGGCCCACGGGCGCCGCGTCGTCGTGCTCGCTGCGAGCTCTTCGCCCCTGACCGAGGTCGACCTGGCTTCGAATCCCGACCAGAAACCTCCCGGTGACCTGCGACCCTTGGGTGCGATCTCGATCAGTGAGCGACTTCGCCCGGACGCCCGCGCGACCGTCGAGTATTTCCTGGGTCAGGGGGTGCAGCTGAAGGTGATCTCCGGCGACTCGCCGACGACGGTTGCCGCGGTTGCGGCGGACGCTGGAATCCCCTCGGCCGGGCCGCCGCTCGATGGTCGCAATCTGCCCGAGGATCCGGATGCGCTGCGGCGGGCCGCGCTCGAGGCAACCGTGATCGGGCGGATCTCCCCCGAGGGCAAGCAGCGCGTCATCGAGGCGCTGACCGAAGCCGGGTACTACGTTGCGATGGTCGGTGATGGGGTCAACGACGTCCCGGCCCTGAAGAAGGCGCGGCTTGCGATTGCCCAGGGGAGCGGGTCGCAGATGGCGAAGAGCGTGGCCGATATCGTGCTCGTGCGAGGCGACTTCGCGGCAGTTCCCCACATGGTGGCCGAGGGTCGGAAAGTTCTTCGAAACCTGCAACGCGTGTCGAAGCTGTTCGTGACGAAGTCCGCGTTCGCGGCGTTCCTGATCCTCACGATCGGCATCGCAGAGCAGGACTACCCGGTTCTGCCGCGGCATCTGACGCTCGTCGCGACGCTCACGATCGGCATCCCTGCGCTCTTCCTGGCGCTGGCGCCGAGCTCGGGACCATGGCGCTCGCCACGATTCCTGCGAGAGGTCGCGAGCTTCGCGATTCCGGCAGGAACCGCCGCCGGGCTTGGGGTCGCCTCGAGCTACCTGTTCGCGAGCGACGTGCTGGATCTGGGTCTTGTGGAGTCCCGGACAGTTTCGGTCACGGTGCTCACGATCGTCGGCCTCTACTACATCCTCGTCCTCGAGGCGGCGGGGCAGGCACGGGCAACCGCCGTGGGCGGCCTCTGCGCCGTGCTCTTCGCGCTCTACTGCCTCGTTCTCGCCTTCGCGCGAGACTTCTTCGCCCTTGCCGTACCGAACGCCGGAATCGTCATGTGCTCGCTCGTCGGATCGGCGATCGCGATCGCGGGGCTTGCCATGATGGACGAGCGGTTCGTCCCATCGTTCTTGCGCCGCGGATCCGATGGGGACACGCCGGTACCATGACTGCATGACCGAGGTAGCTCCCGCTCCTGCGCTCGACGTGCAACGGCTCCGCGCGGACTTCGCCTTTCTCGACGACGCGCCGCACGGGCAGCCGCTCGCCTACCTGGACTCGGCCAACTCCTCCCAGAAGCCGGCGCAGGTTCTCGGTGCGATGCGCGAGTTCTACGAGCATTCCTACGCCAACGTCCACCGTGCGGTGTACGAGCTCGGGGCACGTGCAACCGAGGGCTACGAGGGCGCGCGCGAGAAGGTCAGGGCGCTGATCAACGCGCGCTCGACGCGCGAATGCATCTTCGTACGGAACGGCACCGAAGGACTGAACCTGGTCGCGTACGCGTGGGGCCTCGACAACCTCGGACCGGGTGACGTCGCGGTGGTGACCGAGCTCGAGCATCACTCGAATTTCGTGCCGTGGCAGTACATGGCGCAGCGCACCGGAGCCGAGTTCGCGGTCATCCCGATCGACGACAACGGCGAGCTCGTGCTCGAATCGCTTGCAGGCATCGAGCGTCGCGGACGCGTGAAGCTCGTCGCGAGCGCTCTCATCTCGAACACGCTCGGAACCATCAATCCCGTCGCAGATCTCGCGACGTGGGCGCACGAACACGACGCAGTCATGGTCGTCGATGCGTGTCAGGCCGTTCCGAATCGCCCGCTCGACGTCCAGGAGCTCGGCTGCGACGTCCTCGCCTTCACCGGCCACAAGATGCTCGCGCCGACCGGCATCGGCGTCCTCTGGGGCCGCGAGGATCTCCTCCGACGGATGTCGCCGTTCGAGCTCGGCGGGTCGATGATCCGGAAGGTGACGGCGGAGAAGACCACGTGGGCCGACCTGCCCGCCAAGTTCGAGGCCGGAACGCCGCCGATCGCCGAGGCCTACGGTCTCGGTCAGGCCATCGACTACCTGAACGCGGTCGGGCTCGACGCGATCGAAAGGCACGAGCAGGCACTGACCGAGTACGCGCTTGCCCGGCTGGGCGAGCTCTCGTACGTCAGGGTCTTCGGACCATCCGCCGAGCGGCGTGGCGGGATCGTCTCCTTCGAGGTCGAGGGTGTCCACCCCCACGACGTCGCTCAGATCCTCGACGGACAGGGCGTCGCCGTGCGCGCCGGACACCATTGCACCCAGCCGATCATGGATCACTTCGGCGTGACGGCAACGACCCGAGCGAGCTTCTACCTCTACACGCTTCCAGCGGAGATCGATCGACTAATCGACGGGCTCGCACGCGTCCGGAAGACATTCGCATGAGCGACGACTTCTACCGCGAGGTCATCCTCGACCACTACAAGAACCCGCGCCGCTACGGGACGCTAGACCCGTGCGACGCCCGCGCAGAGGGGCAGAACCCGCTGTGTGGCGACGAGGTCACCGTCATGGTGAATTTCAACGGCGGCGGCACGATCAAGGATGTCGCGGTTCGAGGGCCGAGGCTGCGCGATCAGTCAGGCGGCGACGTCGATGCTGATGGAGATGATCGAGGGCAGGACCGCGGACGAGGTCGCTGCGATGCCGACCCAGGAGCTGCTCGACGAGATCGGTATTCCGCTGACACCAATCCGGCTCAAGTGCGCGCTGCTCGGTCTCGGGGTGCTCAAGGTTGCGCTCCACCGCTCGCAGGGAACCCCTCTTCCAGAAGAGTGGGCTGGCCTCGACGAGCTCGAGATCAGCTAGTGACGGAGCAGTAAGGGGATGCGGCAGATCGACGTCTGCCCGGCCGAGGAGCTTCCTCCGGGGCAGGTGAAGATCGTGCCCGATGGCGCGTTCGGGATCGGCGTGTTCAACGTCGGCGGCACCATCTGTGCCATCGAGGACAGGTGCTCCCATGACGACGGGCCACTCGCCGAGGGCGAGTTCGACGCTGAGCGCGGCATCGTCGTCTGTCCCCGCCACGGCGCGGAGTTCGACGTGTGCACGGGACGGCCGCGAACCTTGCCCGCGTACCTCCCCGTCCAGACCTACCGCGCCTGGGTGGAGGACGGCCTCGTGCGGCTCGAGATCCCGTAGCCCAGCACGTGCTCGACGATCGGGTTCTCGCCGTTCTCGCCCGCCTCGAGGAGCAGGACACGCGCGAGAGGGCGGAGGGTGTCCCTCGCGAGCTTCGTGCCCGTCAGGTGGCGCCTACGACCGGCCGCTTCCTCCTCTCCCTCGTGGCCCCTCAAGTGTCGTGCGAGGTGCTCGAGATCGGGGGCTCCCGCGGCTACTCCTCGATCTGGCTCGGCGCCGGAGCCAGGATCCTCGGGGGGCACGTCGTTTCGCTGGAGCTCGATCCGGCGAAGTGCGACGCGTGGCGCGAGAACGTCTCCGGCGCAGGACTCGACGAGTGGGTCGAGCTGGTCGAGGGCGATGCGTTCGACACGCTCGAGCGTCTCGACGACGTGTTCGACGTGATCTTCCTCGATGCCGAGAAAGACGACTACGAGCGACTGTTCGAGCGCGTGCGGCACCTCGTCGAGCCAGGTGGGGTGATCGTCGCCGACAACGTGCTGTCCCACGCGGACACACTCGAGGCCTACAGCAGGGCGCGTCAGACGGACCCGACGCTGTCCAGCGTGACCGTCCCCCTCGACCGGGGGATCGAGATCACGGTCGTCCTCTCCGGGTGTTTATGATTGGCCTACCACGGAAAGGAGGTGATCCGGACTTGAGCGAATGCGACAGTACGGGTAGTGGAGGTGCTCGCTCGTAGGGGCGTGTCCCCAGGGACCTGAGGGGAATCGCCTAGCCAGCGTAGGGGGCTGAAGCGCTCCTGCGAAATCCAGGCGAGTTTTTCCGACGACGGGGCCGGGAAACCGGCCCCGTCGCTTTGCAAACCGCGGCGTAGCCGCGGTGCGCAGCGGCCGCGCCGGAGGCGCCAGGCCGCGAAGTCCAGCCGGCGGAGCCGGCGTATCGTCCGTGGCGCCCAGCGGCCGAAAAGGCCGCGAAGTCCTCCGGGCCCGGAGGGCCAGCGGTAGCGTTCTTCCGCGGCGCGCAGCGGCCGAAAAGGCCGCGAAGTTCTCCGAGCCGGGAGGGCGGCACTCTCAAGCCGCAATCGCCCTGCGAATCTGCTCGTCGAGCGGTACGAGCTCGAGGTCGAAGGCAGCGACCGCGGCTGCCGTGTCGCACACGTTGTCTCCCATTGCCAGCATTGCCAGCTGGTCGCGCGTGAGTGGCGGGTTCGGTAGCCGTTCGAAGAGCGCGGCGAGCGGGCCGGCGAGGTCGAAGGGGATGTGCGCAAGGCGCCGACGTTTCCCGAGGGCGGCTGCGATTCCCAGCCAGAGCTCGTTCCAGGTGAGCTGTTCAGGGCCGCCGAGATCGAATGCGCCTTCGCCACGACCTTCCGCCGCAGCGGCGACACACGTTGCGACGTCATCGACCCAGATCGGCTGGATCCGCTGGGTTCCCGGCCCAAGCACCGGGACGATCGGCGTCCTGCGGACGATCCGCACGAACCGCGCCAGCGCTCCACCCGTCGAGCCGAAGACGAAGCTCGGGCGCAAGATGACGTGTGCGATCCCCGATTCGACGACCGAGGTCTCCATCGCCCGCTTCGCTCGGTAGTAGGGAATCGTTCCAGCCGCGGGGTCATTCGTTCCGAGCGAGCCCATCAGGATGAAGCGCCCGACCCCGGCGTCTGTCGCGGCCGCAACGAGATCGGCAGTTCCTCGCACCATGACACGCTCGAAATCCTCGGGACGGCCGGCGATGATCGCGACGAGGTGAACGACGGCAGCACAGCCTTCCACTGCGAGCGCGACGCTCGAGAGCTCGGTGATGTCGCCTTCGACGAGTTCGCAGCCGAGCCGCTCGAGGTCCGACGCGTGCGGACGGCTTCGCACGAGACATCTGACAGGACGCCCGTCCTCACGAAGCCGCCGAACGACCCGCTGCCCGACAAACCCGGTCGCCCCAGTGACGAGGATCACTCGATGAAGTTCTGCCAGTAGCGGCTCGGGGTCGGCCCCGTCTGCCCCTGGTATTTCGATCCGACCTTTGCGCTCCCGTAGGGCGTCTCCGAGGGCTCCGTCAGCTGGACGAACGACAGCTGCCCGATGGCCATGCCCACGTAGATCGTGATCGGGAGGTTCGCGACGTTCGACAGCTCGAGCGTCACGTGTCCGTCCCAACCCGGATCGATGAAGCCTGCGGTCGAGTGGATCAGGAGGCCGAGCCGGCCGAGCGAGCTCTTCCCCTCGAGACGAGCGACGAGGTCATCCGGGAGCGTGATCCGCTCGAGGGTCGATGCGAGGACGAACTCCCCGGGGTGGAGGATGAAAGGCTCGGCATCCGAGATCTCGACCAGCTCGGTCAGATCCTCCATGCGCTGCTTGACGTCGATGTAGGGGTACCGCGAGTTCCGGAAGACGCGGAAGAACCGGTCGATGCGGACGTCGACGCTCGACGGCTGGATCAGCTGCTCGTCGAAAGGGTCGATCCCGATGCGGCCCTCGGCGAGCAGGCGGCGGATCGTGCGGTCGGAGAGAACCACAGGGGCAATCTATAAGCTGATCGAACCGATGGTCAGGCAGCGCGTCATCTCGGTGCAGACCGACATTCCGGGGCCGCGCTCGCAGGAGATCCTGGAGCGCAAGCGGCGTGTCGTCGCCGATCCGATCTCCATCTACCTCCCCATCGTGGTGGCCGAGGCGAAGGGTGCGACGCTGACGGACGTCGACGGGAACGTCTTCGTCGACTTCACGGGGGGTGTCGGCGTGATGAACGTCGGCCACGCTGCTCCTCGGGTCGTCGCCGCTGCGACGGCTCAGATGGCCCTCTTCACGCACACGGATTTCACCGTGCTCCCGTACGAGATCTACGTCGAGCTCGCCGAACGCCTCGTTCCACTCGCACCAATCTCGGACGCCCGTCTGGCGCTGTTCAACTCCGGGGCCGAGGCGGTCGAGAACGCGGTCAAGATCGCGCGGGTCACGACGGGGCGACCGGGAATCGTCTGCTTCGAGGGCGGCTTTCACGGCCGAACGCTGATGGCGATGAGCCTCACGTCGAAGACGCACCCCTACAAGGCCGGGCTTGGTCCACTTGCCGCCGAGGTGTACCGCGTCCCGTTTGCCGATTCCTACCGGGGGCCGGACGCCGAGCGCGCGCTCTCCTACCTCGAGCGCGCATTCACGACCCAGGTCGCGGCCGAGCAGGTCGCAGCGATCATCTTCGAGCCCGTTCAGGGTGAGAGTGGCTTCGTCGTGCCGCCCGTCGAGTTCGTCCAGGGGATTCGCCGGATCTGCGACGAGCACGGGATCGTGATGATCGCGGACGAGGTTCAGACCGGTTTCTGCCGGACGGGCAAGCTGTTCGCGATGGAGCATTTCGGCGTGGAGCCAGACCTGATGACGGTTGCCAAGTCGATTGCCGGAGGGCTGCCGCTCTCGGGTGTCATCGGGCGGGCTGAGATCATGAATCGGGTTCCCGACAGCGCGATCGGCGGCACATTCCCCGGCAACCCCGTCGCCTGTGCAGCGGCCGTCGCCGTCCTCGACACGATCGAAGAGGATGGGCTCGTCGAGCGTGCTGCCGCTGTCGGGGCGGAGATCAGAGCACGGATGGATGAGTGGCACGAGCGTCACGTCGAGATCGGGGACGTTCGCGGACTTGGCGCAATGCTCGCGCTCGAGTTCGTGCGCGATCGCGAGACGAAGGAGCCGGCTCCCGAGATCGTGACCGCAGTCACCGAGGCTGCAGCCGCCCGCGGCCTCCTGTTGCTCAAGGCGGGGCTCTACGGCAACTGCATCCGTGTCCTCGTCCCCGTGGTGATCGGCGATGCGGAGCTCGAAGAGGCGCTCGACGTCTTCGGCGATTCGCTCGAGGCCGTGCTCGGCTAGTACTCGAGCGCCGACCGGCGCTCGTGCCGCTCGACGGCGAGCTCGACGAGTCGGCGCAAGAGGTCTGCGTAGCCGATCCCCGACGCCTCGAAGAGCTTCGCGTAGACCGACGTCTGCGTGAACCCGGGGATCGTGTTCAGCTCGTTCACGAGGACGTCGCCGTTCGAGCAGGCGAAGAGATCGACACGCGCCATGCCTTCGCAGTCGCTCGCCACGAACGCGCTGACGGCGAGTTCCTGCACCAGCGAGGCCTGTGCGGCGGGGATCCGTGCGGGCGCGACAAGCTCCATGCCGCCCTCGTCGTACTTCGACGCGAAGTCGTACCAATCGGAGAGAAGCGGGACGATCTCGCCGACGACCGACGCGATCGGCTCGTCGTTTCCGAGGACGCTGCATTCCACTTCCACTCCCGCGACGAACTCTTCGACGAGCACCTTCTCGTCGTGGCGGAAGGCGAGGTCGAGCGCCGCCTCAAGCTCGTCGGGCGACCGGACGATCGTGATGCCGACGCTCGACCCGAGGCGCGCAGGCTTGACGACAACGGGATAGCCGAACGGACTCTCGGCCGGACGCTTTGCGCCCCTGAGCGTCACGCTTCTCGTCACGGGTACGCCGTTCGCCCGCATGACTGCTTTGAACAGATCCTTGTCCATCGCGACCGCGGACGCTGCCACCCCGGCGCCGACGTAGGGGATACCCGCGAGCTCGAGGAGCCCCTGGACGGTTCCGTCCTCGCCGAAGGGCCCGTGCAGGGCGGGGAAGACCACGTCGATGGCGCCGAACGGTTCCGGATCGCCCGCGAGCCGGATCGGTACGGGTGCGGCATGCGAAGGCGCCACTTCGGTATCGGACTGCCGGACGGCCGCCTGCTCGGCCCGCGGTAACGCCCAGGCTCCGTCCCGGCCGATCTCGATCGGCACGGCGTCGTAGCCTGCCTCCGCCAGGCCCGCCACGATCGAGTTGCCCGACGCCATGGAGATCTCATGCTCGCTCGAGCGGCCGCCCATCAAGACGGCCACGCGGAGACGCGTCACCCTGGGAAGCGGGCGACGAAGATCGTCACGTCTGATCCGGGGTCGACCTCGCTGCCCTCGCCGGGATCCTGATCGACGACGAGACCGTCCTCGTCCGGGTTCAGCGTGGGGACGTCTGTAACCGAGACGGTCAGGCCGAGATCCTGGAGCGCCGTCGTTGCACTCCCCTCGTCCTGCCCGATCACTCCGGGCACGGTCGTGGTTACCGGAGGCGGCGGCGGTCCCTTCGAGACGTCGATCTCGACCGACGTGCCCTTGTTCACCTGGACGCCCGGATCCGGGCTCTGCGAGATGACGAGCCCGGCCGGTTGGTCGCTCTCCACGACGACGACGTTCGCCGTGAGACCCGCCTGCTTGAGCTCCGCGACGGCGCTCTCCTGTGACTGCTGCAGGACGTCGGGCACCGGGACCGTCTCGATGCCCTTGGACACCTTCAACGTCACGGTCGACCCCTTCTCGACCTGCTCTCCGGGCTTCGGGTCCTGGGAAAGGACGATGCCCGGGTCGGCCTTGTCGGAGAAGACCTCCTTCGTCTCAGCCTTCAGGCCCTGATCGTTGAGCGTCTGGATCGCCTGCTCGACCGGCAAGCCCGACACCTTTGGCACCTTGACCTTCGCGATCCCCGTCGAGACGACGATCCTGACCGTTTCGTCCTTCGAGATCCTCGTGCCGGCGTCCGGGTTCTGCTCGATTACGATC
Source organism: uncultured Thermoleophilia bacterium (assembly GCA_963710975.1). GTDB lineage: Bacteria > Actinomycetota > Thermoleophilia > Gaiellales > Gaiellaceae > JBBQXH01. The sequence goes on from CAVQCG010000006.1 coordinate 89,106, forward strand.
CCCGCCGGTATCTCGTCGTCCGAGCGTCTGCTGACGGATGCCTGCAGACCCGCGTCCTCGATCTTCTGGATCGCCAGTTGCTGCTTGATTCCGACAACGAGGGGCACCGGCACCGGTTTCGATGCGTCCAGCTGATCCTGGACCCGCTGGTAGACGTACCAGCCGGCGACCGCCGCGCCGGCGACCAGAAGGAGCACGAGAAGCCAGGGCCAGATCGAGCGTTTCCGCTTCCGGTCGGCGTAGGGATCGTAGGGCGGCGGGGGTGGAGGCGTCTTCCGGGAGACTGGTGGCTCAGGCGTGCGAAGCACCTGAGTCGGTGCGACGCCCGCGCCGGCGAGCACCTGCGTTGCCGCATCGGTCGTCTCCTGCGCGACAGGTAGGCCCGCCTCGATCCGAGCCAGATCGGAGTCGAGCTCCTCGGCGCTCGCGTACCGGTCGTCGGGGCTCTTCGCCAGCGCCCGGACGACGACGCGGTCGAGATCGGCCGGGATGCCTGGTGCCCGCGCGGATGGTGGCTTCGGCGGCTCGTTCAGGTGCTTCATGGCGATCTCGACCGGGGTATCGCCCGTGAACGGCACCTCGCCCGTGAGCATCTCGTACAGCACGATCCCGACCGAGTAGAGATCGGACGCACCTGTCACCTGCGCTCCCCGCGCCTGCTCGGGCGAGAGGTACTGCGCGGTGCCCATGATCGACCCGGTCTCCGTCATCTGTGAGGCGCCGGCGCGGGCGATGCCGAAGTCGGTCACCTTCAACCGTTCCTCCGGGCCCACGAGGATGTTGTGCGGCTTGATGTCTCGGTGGACGATGCCGTTGCGGTGCGCGAAACGCAGCGCAGAGAGGATCTGGCGCGTATACGCGATCGCCTGGGCTGGTCGCAGGCGGCCGCTGGTCCTGATGACCTCCTTGAGGCTCTTCCCTTCGACGACCTCCATGGCGATGTAGTAGGTGCCCTCGGCCTCGCCGCGGTCGTAGATCGAGACGATGTTGGGATGCGAGAGGCTTGCGGCGGACTTCGCCTCACGCTGGAAGCGCTCGACGAAGCTCTCGTCTTCGGCAAAGCGGTCGTTCAGGATCTTGATCGCAACACGTCTGCCGAGCTGGCCGTCCTCGGCCAGGTAGACGTTCGCCATCCCACCGGCCCCGAGGCGCCGCACGATGCGGTAGCGACCGTCGAAGATCGTGTCGATGAGCGTGTCGGAAACGCGCGCCATGGCTGCGTAAAGGCTACGTGACTTCCAGAGCTTCGATGTGCATCAAGGCGCCTCGAGCAGGGTCTCCATGATCGCTCTCGCGATCGGGGCAGCGACGGCGCCGCCGGTTGCCGCCTGACCGGAGAGGGCAACCGCGACGACAACCTGCGGGTCGTCGGCCGGTGCGAACCCGATGAACCAGGCGTCGTTCTCCCCCTCCCGGCCGGTCTCGGCCGTCCCGGTCTTCCCCGCGACCGGGATTCCCGGGATCTGGGCGGCGGTTCCCGTACCCGACTCCACGACGAGTTGCATCATGGCGGTGAGGTCGGCCGCGGTTGCCGGGCTGATGGCCTGGCTGAATCGATCGGGCGCCGTCTTCGAGAGGATCGAGCCGTCCGGCTTCAGGATCCGATCGACGACGAACGGCCGCATGACGCTGCCGCCGTTCGCGACGCCGGCGGCGACCATCGCCATCTGGAGTGGCGTGGCGAGCAGCCGCTCCTGGCCGAAGGCAAGGCGGCCGGGATCGACGTCGTTCGGATCGCTCGGGTAGTAGAGCTTGCCTCCTTTGTAGAGGCCGCTGGCCAGTCGTTCGTCCGAGGGCGTCTCGAGCGGAGGCTTCTCGTAGAAGCCGAAGCGCTTCGCGTAGTCGAGCACGACATTCGGCCCGAGCTCCTTGCCGATGTCACAGAAGACGGCGTTGATCGAGTGCTCGAGCGCCTGCGCGAGCGTCACGCGCCCGAAGACCTCCGGCCCGTCCTGGTCGGCGAAGTTCGAGACCTTCTTCCCGTAGACGATGCAGTACCCCTTGTCGTCGAACTCGCTGTTCGGCGTGAACCGGCCCGAGTCGATGGCGGCAGCGGCAGTGACGACCTTGAATGTCGAGCCGGGGATGAAGAGCCCCGCGCTCGCGCGGTTCAGGAGCGGGGCGGCCGGCTTGCAGGGGCCGGTCTGCGTCAGGATCTTCCGGAAGTCGTTCTCGACGAGGTTCTGGTCGTAGGTCGGAGAGGAGGCCATGACGAGCACCCGGCCGGTGGCCGGCTCGATCGCGACGGCCGCGCCGCAGACGTCCGAGAGGAGCGACTCGGCTTCGCGCTGGGCCTTCATGTCCACGGTAAGGACGAGCGAGTTGCCCCTCTGCGTCAACCCCTTCACCTTGTCCGTGATCCGCTGGATGATCGTCGAGAGGTTGTCGTTCGATCCGGTCAGGAAGTCGTTCAGCGAGCGCTCGAGACCTGCGCGGGCGCGCGACACGGTCGAGTACCCGACGGTCTGTGCGAGGACGCCTCCGGGTGGGTAGCGCCGCACGTAGACGGTGCGTCCCTGGAACTGCTCCTTGCGGTTGCGTGCCAGCACGGTTCCGTCGGCGGCGAGGATGAGCCCGCGCTGGATCACGAGCTGCTGCACGACGAGGCTCGGGTTGCCCTGTCTGGCCTCGAGCTCGGGCGAGCGCCACAGCCAGTAGGTCGCCATACCGACCACGGCCGCAAGGCCGATCGCGAGAAACGAGAAGAGCCGGCTGACCTGTTTGTTCACTGGTTGAGCGTTCTGGCGTTGACGCGGTTCGACACTGCGAGCAGGAGTCCGAGCAGAAGAAAGTTCGCGACGATGCTCGATCCTCCATATGAGACGAACGGGAGCGTGATTCCGGTAAGGGGGATCAGTCCGGTGACGCCTCCGAGGATGATGAACGTCTGGATCCCGAGCGTGGCGGTGAGGCCTGCAGCCAAGAGCTTGGAGAACCCGTCGTCGGCGAGCATCGCGATCTTGAAGCCCCGGTAGATCACCAGGACGTAGAGGAGGATCACCGCCACGGCTCCGGCGAGCCCGAGCTCCTGCGAGATCGCCGAGAAGATGAAGTCGGTCTGCAGGAAGGGGATGTAGGGGTGGCCGCTCGAGGCGATCAGGACGCCGTGACCGAGCCCCGTCCCGAAGAGCCCGCCGCCCGAGATGGCATAGATCGACTGGACGAGCTGGTAGCCGTTGTCGTACGGGTCGGCCCAGGGGTTCAGCCAGATGCTGACTCGATCCTGGACGTGAGGAACGACGTGATAGAGGCCGTAGGCGCCGACGGCAAAGAGGATGAGGCCGACGCCGACGTAGGCCCAGCGGCCCGTGGCGACGTAGAGCATAGCCAGAAAGACGCTGAAATACAGCAGCCCCCCGCCCAGGTCGTTGGTCACGAAGAGGACGAGCATCGCGGCACCCCAGATGACGAGGAGTGGGCCGAGATGCTTCAAGGACGGCATCCCGAAGCGGGTGAGGCCGCCCGAGAGCATCTCGCGGTTGTCGCGCAGATAGCCGGCGAGGAAGATCACGAAGAAGACCTTGGCGATCTCTCCGGGCTGGAAAGTGATCGGGCCGACCTTCACCCAGAGCGTGGCGCCGTAGATCGTCTGGCCGACGACCGGCAGAGCGGGCAGCAGCAGCAGGACGATCGCGGTCACCCCGAGTATGTACTTGACGCCGTCCAGCCGGCGGTAGTCGCGGACGACGAGCGCGAGCACGGCATACAAGGCGAGCCCGACGACGATCCAGATTCCCTGCCGTAGCGCCAGGTCCGGATCGATCCGGTAGATCTCCGTGAGGCCGATTCCCGTCAGCAGCGCGGCGAGCGGAAGGAGATACGGGTCCGCGGCCGGGAGCGCGAACCGGGTGATCAGGTGAGCGATCAGGTACAGGCCGATGAACAGCACCGCGTACGAGAGCGAGGCGCCCGAGACGGTCGCCTGCCGCGCCATGTAAACGCTCGCAAACCCAATCCCGGTGATGACGCCGACGGCGAGGAGGTTGACGAGCTCGCGGTTACGCAGGCTCAGGGAACGCCTCCCGCTCGTACCGGGCGATCCTCGTCAACGCCGTCGCCTCGCTGACGAGATCGTGGTTGAAGAGCGCCGCGCGTTCGTCGGGCGTGAGCTGTACGTCTCGTAGGTTCGAGACGTACACCTCGCGGTACAGGTGGACGCTTCCGATCAGGTTCCAGGGCACTCCCTGGTAGATGGTGACACGCCCGTCCGTCCCGGAGCCGACGAAGTGAGCGCGCGAGAGGCCCCAGAGCGCAGCTGCCGCGACTGCGGCGAAGAGGAGGAGGGCGATTACCACGACGAGTGCGGCACGACCAACTCGCCGTGACGATGCGGGCGAGCGGGCGGCTGGCGAAGGTTTCGGCGGCTGTGTGACCGGTCGCGTCACGGCCGCACCACCGGTTACGACCGTACCGGCTGTCGTGGCCGGCGCCCCTGCAGAGGCGGGCTCAGCCGACCCCTCCTCGATCGAGAAGAGGACGACGGTGATGTTGTCCTCACCCCCGCGCTTGTTCGCGGCCTGGATCAGCGACCGCGCGGCAGCTTCGAGGCTCGACTGCTTCTTGATCGTCTTCAGCAGCGTCGCCTCGTCGATCATGGTCGAGAGCCCGTCCGAGCAGATCAGAAAGACGTCGTTCGCGCGGGCATCGACGGTGAAGCTGTCCACCTGGACGGCCGCATCCGTGCCGAGCGCGCGGGTGATCACGGATCGCTGGGGGTGCACCTCCGCCTGCTCGGGCGTCAGCCTGCCCGAGCGAACGAGATCCGCGACGAGCGAGTGATCCTCGGTCAGCTGCTCGAGCGCTCCGTCGCGCACGCGGTAGGCACGGGAGTCGCCGACGTGGCCGATTGCTACCCCGGTCTCTCCCAGCAATGCGGCCGTGACCGTGGTCCCCATCCCCGATGCCTGCGGGTCGTTCGCCGCACGTGCGTAGATCCGCCGGTTCGCCTCCTGGATGATCGACCGGAGTCGTCCCTCGGCATCGAGCTCGTCCCCGCCTCGATAGTCGCGAAGCGCGGCCGCGGCGAGGCGCGACGCGATCTCGCCGGCTTGCGCACCGCCCATTCCGTCCGCGACGGCGAACAACGGCGGCTCGCACAGATAGGAGTCCTCGTTGCGCCGGCGCACCTTGCCCGGGTCGGACGCCGCAGCGGAGTCCCGCAGTCTCATCGGGCCACCCTCAGCTCGGTGTCGCCGATCTTGACGACGTCTCCCTCGTGCAGCTGCTCGCGGCTCTCGACCTGCTCTCCGTTCACATAAGTGCCGTTCGTCGAGCCTAGGTCGGCGATCCAGATCCCGTCACGCTGCGGCTCGATGCGCGCGTGCTTCGCCGAGGCGAAATCGTCGTCCGGCAGCGGGATCGCGTTCTCTCCCGAGCGGCCTATGGTGATTGCTCCGGCACCTACGTCGAAGACCCGGCCAGGCTCGATGGACGGGCTCGTCTCGATCACGAGGCGCGCCTTCGGCGCCGTCTCGTAGCCGAGCTTCTGTGCCTGGGCGGGAGCAAGGACGAAGCTCTCCTGTGCGAGTCGGAGGTCACGGCGTCCGCTTCGAATGACCATCCAGATGAAGAGAAAGAGGAACGCGATGAACAGCGCCTGGAAGAGGAGCAGGAGCTGCTCGATCATCGCAGGGAGGGGTGCCTAGCGCAATGCCTCGTCATGTGAGCTGCTCGAAGACGAGTGTCGTCTGTCCGACGGTGATCCGATCGCCGCTGTGGAGCTCCAGACGCGAGATTCGCTTGCCGTTGACCTCGGTCCCGTTGGTGGATCCGAGATCGGCGATCCAGAAGGATCCCGTGTCGGGTCGGATCTCCGCATGCCGGCGCGAGATGCTCGCGTCGTCGGGAAGTGCGATCTCGCAGTCCTTCGTCCGTCCGAGTACCGCGACGCCGCCCGCGATCTCGAACCGGAGTGCCCCGCTCATCAGCAGCGCACGAGGCGGAGCTGGAGCTGGCACCGGTACCGGGACGATGCCGGTCGGCTCGGCGACTGCGGGGTCGGGCTGCGGCGGCTCGAACACGCGGGTGCCGCCAGGATCGACAGGAGGGGCGATCAGCGGGGGGATCGGCTCCTCGACGTGGGTGGGTCCGGCTTCCGCGACAGGATCGGGGACGCCGTCGGGCTGCGGGGCTACAACCGGCGGGTTGGGGGCGGGAACCGCAGGGGGCGGTATGTTGGCCGGGACAGGTGCCACCGGCGGTTGTCCTGCGAGCTGCGGAGCCTGGACGAGCCTCGTTGCGATACCAAACTCGCCGACCGTGAGATCCTCGTCCTCTTCGAGCAGCACCCGTGGCGGTGACAGCAGCGTGTAGCCCTCGCGCCGGGCGTGTTCCGCGAGATAGTCGGCGAGCTCCACGAGGAGCGAGGCCTCGTACCCGCGAAATTGCTCACGGTCACGCGGCGCGAGGTAGAGCGCGTACTCGTTCGGGACGTAGATCCGCGAGATGGAGACGGAGCGGTGGTCGTCCATCTCCTTGACGAGCTTCCGTGCGATCTCGACAGGCTGGACGTGCGATCGGAAGGCACGGCCGAAGATTCCCTCGAAGAGGGACTCGATTCGGTGCTCGATGCCGCGAAGCACGCTCAGCGCGCTTCATTGTAGGCCGCGGCCCGTCTCCTCTCGACCAAGGTGCTGCGAATCGCCGGCGCTGCGGCGACGGCGCAGACGACGAGCGAGCCGAGGACGAGGGGCAGGGGTTCGACCGTACCGGCGCCGAGGAGCGGCGGACCGGCGAGCGATGCGGTGATGACGGACAGGCCGTAGATGCCGATTCCGGCAAGACCGTGCCGGCGGGCGAGGGGAAGCAGTGCGGCTGCAGCGGCGAAGACTCCGGCCTCGATGCCGATCGCCGGGTACTGGGCCAGTGCATGCCAGAGGGCTCCGGCGACGGCGCGCGGGCTTTCGCTTCCGTCGATTCCCAGTCCGAGTGGAGGCTGCTCGCCCGTGAACGGGAGTGGCATTCCTCGCAGTCCCGCGACCAGCGCGGCGAGGATGACTCCCGTGCCCGCCTGCAGCGCGCGGCGTACCATCCCGCTCGCGCGCTCGGCGATGAGCGGCATGAGCGCCAGGCCGCTGACGAGCGCGAGCGCAGGCCCGGCGGCGAACAGCAAGCCGTGCCTGGCATCGCGCCAGAAGACGGCTATCCAGACGAGCGCAACGGGAGCGTAGGCGAGGGCCAGGCCGAGCGAGATGTCTCCGAGCGGCAGGATCGGCACCAGCAGCGTCACGGCGAGACCGGCGCGGGGCGCGAGCAGCGCGAGGAGCGCGGCGAGCGACGCAAGCGCCGCGATCAGTGGTGTCGGGAAGAACGGCAGCACCAGGCAGACGGCAACCGTCACGACGGCGGAGAGGCACGCGTGGATTGCACGCTCGGCGAGAACGTGCCTGGACGAGACGGGTCGCTTCGCCCTTCGCCGTCTTGTCTCGGTCAGGCTGCGACGAAGCTCGGCCGCCAGGGCGTTGGGGTCGGGTCGTCGGCGCGGGTCGACGGAAAGCGCGCGGTCGACGGCCGAGATCAGACGCTTGGGAAGGTCAGGCCTCTCGGTGGCAAGCGATGGAGCGCCCGAGCCGATCAGCCGCGCCGTCTCGACGGGCGACGCCGTGAAGAAGGGCTGAAAGCCGGCTAGCGATTCCCAGAGGATGACGCCCACGGCCCAGACATCGGCGGCGCCCGAGGCCTGCTTCCCTGCGAGCCGTTCGGGCGAGATGTAGGCGAGGGTGCCGGGGACGTCACCCGTCGCGGTCAGGGCGTCGACCTCCTCGAACTGCGCGAGACCGAAGTCGAGCAGGCGAACGGACACCTCGGCGCCTTCCTCCACGAGGATGTTCGCGGGCTTGACGTCGCGGTGGACGATGCCCTTGTGGTGCGCGTGTGACAAGGCGTCGAGCACCTGTGCAGAGGCCTCGACAGCGCCGGCGTCGTCGAGCTCGCCGTCCCTGATCGCCTTGCGCAGCGTCTGGCCGGCTACGTACTCGTACGCGACGTAGACATGGCGCTCGTCGCGTTCGACCCGATAGGCGCGGACGCATCTGCGGTCACGGAGCCTCGCGACGGCCTGGGCCTCGCGCTCCGCCCGCTCGCCCGCCTTGCCTTCGCGCGGAACGACCTTGAGCGCGACCTCCCGATCGTCGATCACGTCCCGGGCGAGCCAGACCGAGCCGGAGCCCCCGCTCCCGAGTGGACGGACGGCACGGTAGCGGCCGAGGATCAGATCCCCGCGAGGGTTGGTGGCAGCCGCTGCTCGAGACATCGCTCGAGCGAACCTTGGCCGCGGCGCACCGAAGTCCTGCCGGTACGACCGGGCGGGTTCCGGCAGGGGATGCTGCTATGCTCCGCGAATTCTGGGGGATGCTTCGACGTTCCCAGATGACTCCCACCACCGCACCCACCTGTGGCCGATCGGGATAAGACCGACGCCGACGACATCGAGTTCGACTTCTTCGAGGATCTTCCGACCGTCGAGAAGCCGGCGCCCGATTCGAAGCAGCCCAAGCGAGGCGGTGGAGCTCGTCCTCCGAAGCCCCCTCGAGAGCCGCGCCAACCGAAGGCGTCCGGCGGCGGACGCAAGAGCGGCGCACCGCTCCTGCGTCTCGCCATTCTGATCGTCGCCGCGATCGCGATTGCAGTCGTCCTCGTTCTCTGGGTCAACAGCTGTCGCGGGAGCTCGGCGACGGATGCGTACTCCTCGTACATGAAGGACGTGTCGGGGGTCACCGAGGAGTCCTCGAATGTCGGCAAGAGCCTCACCACGCTCCTCACGACGCCCGGCGTGACGCTCGACGAGATCGACACGAAGCTGAGTGGGTTGACCAAGCAGCAGCAGCAGGTGGTACAGCGCGCGCAGGGACTCGAGCCGCCCGGCCCGCTGGCCGACGAGCAGCAGAGCCTCGTCGACTCGATGCAGCTCCGAGCGAGCGGCCTGGCCGGGCTGCAGACGGCATTCGCCCAGGTCCAGCCCGCCAGCGATCCGGCCGAGGCGGGCGCGCTTCTCGCCGAGCAGGCGAAGCGGCTCGTCGCGGCGGACGTCGTGTACGACGATCTCTTCAAGGCGCGCTCCCAAGAAGTCATGAAGCAGCAAGGAATCACCGGCGTGACTGTTCCCGACGCACCGTTCCTCGGAGACGCTGACCTCGCGACCGAGAGCTCGCTCAGCGAGGTCGTCAAGCGGATCACCACGGGCGGCAGCGGCGACACGTCCGGCGGTGAGGACACGTCGACCGGTTTGCACGGCAACCAGCTCGTCTCGACGAAGTGGCAGCCGGGCGACGAGACCCTGTCTCCGGATCAGGAGAACACGATCATCGTGACCGACGGCCTCACCTTCCAGGTCATCGTCCGCAACTCCGGCGATTTCCAGGAGACGCAGGTCAAGGTCACCGTGACGATCCTGCTACCCGACCCGATCACCAAGACGGCGACCATCGATCTCATCGACCCCGGCGAGACCGAGACGGCGACGCTCACCGGGTTCAACGGAATCAACGACTTTGCCGAGGTCGTGACGCTGAAGGCGACCGTCGAGCCGGTTCCAGGCGAGCAGAAGACGGAGAACAACACCGTCGAGTACCCGGTCATCTTCTCGATCGGCTAGCGGACAGATGTCGAGTACGGTCGCGGGATGGATCGCGATCGGCGCCCTCGTGGTGGCCGTCGCGGCGCTCCTCATGGGTCTCGTGTTCTGGCGCACGCTCAGGAGAGTGCGGCGTGCGCAGACCGTGCTCCTCGGCTCCGGCCGGGAAGACCTCGTCAACTTCGCTGTCTCCCTCCAGACGCGCATCGACGACCTGCATCGGGTCGTCGACGAGGTCTCTGCCGGGCTCGTTCGGGTCGACAAGAGACTCGACAGCGCTCTTTCGCGCACGGCGATCGTCCGGTACGACGCGTACGAGGACGTCGGGGGCCAGCAGTCCGCCTCGCTCGCATTCCTCGATGCAGCGCGGTCGGGAATCGTCATCACCGCGATCCAGGGACGTGACTACGCACGGATCTACGTCAAGGAGCTCGACCAGGGCCACGCGCCCGTCGCGCTCTCGCCCGAAGAGCGGGAGGCAGTCGAACGTGCGATGTCTTCGGGCTAGAAGGACGTTCCCGGTCCGTAGACTTCGGGGACAATGCAGCAGGTTCTCGTCCTGAACTCCAGCTTCGAGCCGCTGAACGTCTGCACTGTCCGCCGGGCGCACGTCCTCGTGTTCAAGGGAAAGGCCGAGGTGATCGAGCAGGTCGACCGGCCATTTCGGTCGGCGTCTCGTCGGTATCCCTGGCCGCATGTCATCCGCCTGCTGACATACGTACGCGTCCCTCGGGCCGTCCAGCGGCGCATCTCCCGCCGCGCGCTGTTCGCTCGTGACGGCTGGCGCTGCCAGTACTGCGGGTCGACCGGGCGCCTCACGCTCGACCACGTCGTCCCGAAGAGTCGCGGGGGAGACTCCGTCTGGGAGAACGTCGTCGCTTCGTGCGCGCCCTGCAACCTCAGGAAGGCGGACCGCCTCCCTGAGGAGGTGCAGATGCATCCCCACGTCAAGCCTCGGCCGCCCGCTCCGGCGCTCTTCGTGACGCTGGCGGCTTCGCACATCCCGGATCGCTGGCGGCCGTACCTTGGTGGGAGCCCGGGGCCGGTCGCCCCCGCGTTCGCCACCGCGTTCCGGTAGCGGGAACTTCCGGCGGCGAGCTGCCGTCAAAGCGGCCACAGGACTCGACGAGGGAGGAGAGCGATGAAGACCGGATGGAAGCGAGTTGCCGCCGTGACGGGGCTCGTTGCCGTGATCGGCGGGGTTGCCCTGTATGCGGGAGTCTTCCAGCCCGAGAGGGCCCAGGGACAGGCTGCCGGTCAGGGCTCTGGCACCAACGGGATCACGGTGACGGGTGCCGGCGTGGTCAAGGCATCGCCGGATCAGGCCCAGTTCTCCTTCGGAGTCGAGACGCAAGCAGAGACGTCAGCGGCTGCGCTCACGGCGAACTCTGCGGCTGTGCAGAAGGTGATCGACGCCGTCAAGAAGGCCGGCATCCCGGCAGCCGACATCCAGACGCAACAGGTCTCGGTGTCTCCGCGTTACGACGACAAGGGCCAGAAGATCATCGGCTATACGGCGTCCAACTCCGTCAACGTCACCATCCGGGATCTCGCCAAGGTGGGCCAGGTCGTGGACGCTGCGGTCGCAGCAGGTGCAAACAACGTCTACGGACCGACCCTGACCATCGCCAAGCAAGATGCCCTCTACGCGCAGGCTCTCAGGAAGGCGTATAGCGACGCGAAGGCGAAGGCACAGACGATTGCCGGCGCGGCGGGCGTGTCGGTCGGCCGGGTCGTCAACATCGTCGAGGGCAGTGGCTTCACCCCGCTGCCGGCTGCGGGCGCGGCCGACACGGGTAGCGCCGAGGTTCCAATCGAGCCTGGCCTGCAGGAGATCCAGGCGACGCTGACTGTGACGTTCGCGATCTCCTGACGCGATTCTCCTGTGTGACGGCCGCGGGGAGGGGCTGGGGTAACCGGCCCCTCCCCGCGGCCGGGCACGGTATACTCGCCGTGTAATCGAGGCGACGGGGCCTCAGGCGCGCTTGTTCGACGCCTGGGGTCTTTTTTTGTGCTCAGGAGGTGGAGATGGGAAGGGCAACAAGCGATCCAGCAGATCGCACGCAGGTGCTCGAGCGGGTCTCGGCGGAGAAGGTCGACTTCGTCCTCCTCTGGTTCACGGACATCGTCGGGCAGCTCAAGAGCTTCGCGGTGACCGTCGACGAGCTCGAAGGAGCACTCGACGACGGCATGGGCTTCGACGGCTCGTCGATCACGGGCTTCAACTCGATCGAGGAGTCCGACATGGTCGCGATTCCCGATCCGACGACGTATCAGGTGATGCCGTGGCACACCGGTGAGTACAAGGTCGCCCGCATGATCTGCGATGTCGTCACGCCTGACGGCAAGCCGTACGAGGGGGACCCGCGGTACGTGTTGCGGCGCGCTCTGGAGCGGATGCGCAGCATGGGCTTCGACACCTTCAACGTCGGCCCGGAGCTCGAGTACTTCTATTTCAAGGACGACGACGCGACCGAGATCCTCGACCACGGCGGCTACTTCGACTTGACGACCCTCGACGCGGCCTCCGAATGGCGCAAGGAGACCATCAAGGCGCTCGAGTCGATGGGAATCCCGGTCGAGTACGCGCACCACGAGGTCGCGCCGTCGCAGCACGAGATCGACATGCGGTATTCGAGCGCGCTCGAGATGGCCGACCACACGACTACCTACCGCCTGATCGTCAAGGAGATCGCGTCGAAGTACGGGATCTACGCGACATTCATGCCGAAGCCGCTGTTCGGCGAGAACGGCTCGGGCATGCACACGCACCAGTCGCTCTTCGCGAACGGCAGAAACGCGTTCTACGACGCCGACGACGAGTGGCATCTCTCGCCGACGGGGAAGCACTTCATCGCCGGGCTGCTCCACCACGCGCGCGAGATCTGCGCGATCTTCGCGCAGTGGGTCAACTCCTACAAGCGGCTCGTCCCGGGCTACGAGGCACCCGTCTACGTCGCGTGGTCGCGGCGCAACAGGTCGGCGTTGATCCGGATCCCGTTGTACTTTCCCGGCAAGGAGCAGGCGACGAGAGCCGAGATCCGCTGTCCGGACCCGGCTTGCAATCCATACCTGACGTTTGCCGCGCTCCTGCACGCCGGACTCGACGGCATCGAGAAGGCCTACGAGCTTCCATCGCCGATGGAGGAGAACCTGTTCGAGCTCACGCCCGACGAGCGACGGGACAGGGGGATCATCAGCCTGCCGCAGAATCTCGGCGAGGCGATCGAGGAGCTCGCCGGCAGCGAGCTATGCCGTCGTATCCTCGGCCCGCACATCTTCGAGCGCTATGTCGAGATCAAGCGCAAGGAGTGGGACGAGTACCGCGTGCAGGTCACGCCATGGGAGCTGAACCGGTACCTATCCATCCTGTAGCAAGCCGGCGGGAGCTGGCGCGCAGCGGCCGAACAGGCCGCGAAGGGTCATCGCCGCCGACGGCGGCGATACGCCCTCCGCGGTCGCTTCCGCGGGCCTCTCGGCCCGCGGGCCTTCGTGGCCGCCTCCGGCGTCCACTGTGCGCCGGCTCCGCCGGCTTACGCCGCTCTGAGGGCGTCGCGCTCGACGCTCAGCGCGATGACCCGTGTCGTCGTGTCGATCTCGTCGATCGCCGACGCTGGCACGATCCTTCTCCGTCGAAGCGGAAAGCCGCCGCGAACGGTCAGCCGGGGATCTCCTTCTGCCGAGCCCGCCCGCTCGACGCGACCGACGACGCGGCCGCGCGCATCCGCGACCAGGTATCCGGTCGTCGATTGAAGGACGTTCGGATCGCGGGGAGGCACCGCGAAGAGCCTAGCGAAGCCGGTGGAGGTCACGGGCCGAGACCCTCTGGCGACGCATATCATCTGGACGGATGAACCGCTCCGAGCGGCATCTGCAACTCGTCACCGAGACGATCGAGGCCGTCAACTCGACGCTCAATCTGGACGAGCTGTTCGAGTTGATCGCCACGAGGGTCGCGGCGGTGCTCGAAGCCGACGCGTGCTTCGTATACCTCTACGACCTGCGTGCCGACGAGCTGGTCCTGAAGGCCTCCGTCGGCGCCCACGTCGAGGTAACGACACGACGACCGAAGCTACGCCGTGGCGAGGGGATCACGGGAACTGCGGCGGCCGAGCGCGCGCCGATCATGATCCCGAGCGCGGCGCACCTCGACCCTCGCTTCAAGCGCTTCCCGAACCTCCACGAAGAGCAGTACGAATCGATCCTCGCGGTGCCGATCCTGGCGAAGGAGCGGCTGGAGGGCGCGCTGAACATCCGCACGGTTGCCCCTCGCGTCTACGACGACGCCGAGATCGACCTTCTCATGGCGATCGCCGGCCAGGTGGCGCAGGCAATCGAGAACGCCAAGCTCTACGACCATGCCCAACGACGGGTTGCCGAGCTCGAGGCGCTCAGCCGGATCTCGGAAGCCGTGTCGGAGTCTCTCTACCTCGAGGAGTCGCTGGCAGCGATCGTAGAGACCACGATGGATGCGGTTGGTGCGACCGGCGCCGCAATCGTCCTCGAGGACGGACGGATCGTCTGGCCGGAAGGGCGCGCCGGCGCCCACGCCGAGCGTCTTCCCCTTCGCTGGAAGGGTCGCCGGCTCGGCGAGCTCGTCTGCGATCGTGACACGCCCTTCACCGACGAGGAACGGACCCTTCTCGTCTCGATCGCCCACCATGCGGCCGTCGCGCTCGAGCACAGCCGAGCCGTGATGCGGGGCGTTCTTGCTCAGGAGATCCATCATCGCGTCAAGAACAACCTCCAGACCGTCGCGTCGATGCTGCGGCTGCAGGCCCACTCACCGGACGTCGACCCGCGCCGCGCGCTCGAGGACTCGGTCAACCGGATTCTCGCAATCGCCGCCGTCCACGAGGTCCTGACGGAGAGGCGTGAGGACGATGTCGATCTCGGCGAGCTGATCGACCGTCTGCGGCGGATGATCGTGCAGGGCGTCGGCGTGGGGAAGGAGGTCGAGGCGTCAGTCGAGCCGGTCTCGCTCGCGGGCGATCGTGCCACGGCCCTTGCGCTCGTCTTCAGCGAGCTCTTCCAAAATGCCCTCGAACACGGCGGCGATCATGTGTCGATCGAGCTCACACGGCGGAACGGCGAGGTGCTGCTCGCGGTCGCCGACGACGGGGTTGGCGTTGCCGGAGCGAAGCACGGCACCGGCCTCTCGATCGTCGATGCGCTCGTGCGCGACGAGCTCAAGGGGACGCTCGATCTCGGCGGCAAGACCGGACTGCGCGCCGAAGTTGCGTTCCCAGCATGAAGATCTTGCTCGCCGAGGACGAGACGATCATCAGGCTCGACCTGCGTGACATCATCGAGCGCGCCGGCTTCGAGGTCTGCGCCGAGGCGCAGGGACGGCGAGGAGGCCGTCGAGCTCGCACGCACCGCGGCGCCCGATCTCGCCATTCTCGACGTCAAGATGCCAAAGCTCGACGGCATCGAAGCCGCGCGTCGTATTCTCGACGAGCGCCCGATTCCCATCGTGATGCTGACTGCCTACAGCCAGGAAGATCTCGTCGCGCGCGCCGTCGAGGCGGGCGTCTTCGGGTACCTCGTCAAACCCTTCCGCGAGGCCGATCTGCTGCCGGCGATCCAGGCTGCTCGCGCCCGCCACGACGAGCTCGCAGCGCTCCGTGAGGAGGCAGACTCCCTTGCCGAAGCGCTCGCCACACGCAAGCTGGTCGAGCGTGCGAAGGGCCTGCTCATGCAGCGGGAGAGCCTGACCGAGCAGGAGGCGTTCGCACGGCTGCGCCGCGCCAGCCAGGTTTCCGGCCGCCCGATGAGAATCGTCGCCGAAGCGCTCATCGCGACCTTCGAGCACACCGAGTGATGGACGAGGACAGGCTCGCACTCCTCGTCGGCAGGACGGTCGAGGCTCTCCGCGAGCTGATCCAGGAGCTCGAGGTGACGAACGACGAGTGGCACGCGGCGCTCGAGTTCTTCACGGAGGTCGGAAAGAGCGACGAGTTCATCCTCCTCTCGGACGTCAACGGTCTGTCCGTGTTCGTCGACGAGGTGACGCATCGCGTCGAGAGCGGCGGCACGCCGTCGAACGTTCTCGGCCCGTTCTGGCTCCCGGACGCTCCACTCCTGGACACGCCGGCTCGGATCTGCCGTGCGGACGAGCCGGGGGATCCGTTGATTCTGACCGGCACCGTCCGAGGAGTCACCGGTGAGCCGGTTGCGGATGCCGTGATCGACGTCTGGCAGACCGCCGCAAACCGTCTGTACGAGAACCAGGATCCGGAGCAGCCCGACATGAACCTCCGAGGTCGCGTCCGTGTTGCGCCAGACGGCTCGTTCGAAGTGCACACCGTGCGGCCCGTGCCATACGAGATCCCGACGGACGGGCCTGTCGGGAGCTTCCTCGAGGCGTTCGGCCGGCACGCCTGGCGCCCCGCGCACATCCACGTCCGGATCGAGGCTTCCGACTACCACCCGCTCACGACGATGGTCTACGTCGCAGGAGACCCCTGGCTCGACGACGACGCGATCGGTTCGGTCAAGGACGCGCTCGTCATCAAGCTCGAGACGGGCGCAGACGGGATGCTCCACGCCCCTTTCGATGTCACGCTCGTGCCGGCCTGACGGAAACGCTCGACCGATGACGGCGTGAGCCGTCGTCGCGCTGGGCGGCAAAGCGCGTCCGGGCGGAGGGCGACGCGGTGGAGTAACCGGCGCCCGGAATCGATACCGCGCACCACGGGTATGGTTCTCGCATGAGCACCAGCCTGCAAGACCTGTCGATCGACACGATCCGGGTTCTGTCGATGGATGCGGTGCAGAAGGCGAATGCCGGGCATCCCGGTACGGCCATGGCGCTGGCGCCCGTCGCGTACACCATCTACCGCGAGTACCTGCGTGTGAACCCGGTCGCCACGGACTGGCCGGATCGCGACCGGTTCGTCCTCTCCGCGGGCCACGCCTGCATCCTCCAGTACACGACCCTTCACCTGACCGGGCACGACCTACCGATGTCCGAGCTGGAGCGGTTTCGCCAGTGGGACTCGAGGACGCCGGGTCACCCCGAGCACTTCCTGACGCCGGGGATCGAGACCACCACCGGTCCGCTCGGGCAAGGCATTGCGAGCGCGGTCGGGATGGCGATGGCCGAGCGGTTCCTCGGGCAGCGCTACAACCGGCCCGGTCACACCGTCGTCGACCACCATGTATACGGGATCTGCTCCGACGGCGACCTGATGGAGGGCGTCTCCGCCGAGGCCGCGTCCCTCGCCGGGGCGTTCGGGCTCGGGAAGCTCATCTTCGTCTACGACGACAATCGGATCACGATCGACGGAACGACGGCGCTCTCCTTCGACTTGGAGGACAAGGCCGCGCGCTTCGAGTCGTACGGCTGGCACGTGGAGCATGTCGCCGACGTCAACGACGTCGAGGCGATCCGCACCGCGCTCGACGCGGCGAAGGCCGAGATCGCCCGACCGTCCCTCATCATCGCGCGCACCCACATCGCCTACCCGGCGCCACATGCGCAGGACACCGCGAAGGCGCACGGTGCGCCGCTCGGAGAGGCCGAGGTACGTGCGACGAAAGAGGTGCTCGGGTGGGACCCGGACGCGACCTTCGTCGTTCCGGACGGGGTGTACGAGCACATGTCGCTGGCTGACCGCGGCGCGACCCTCGAAGCAGAATGGCGTGGCCGTTTCGACGCCTGGAGCGCGGCCTTCCCGGATCTGGCAGCAGACTGGGCCCGCGCGTACGCGGGCGAGCCTCTTCCCGGTTGGGCCGATGCCCTGCCGCGGTTCGATCCGTCCGACAAGCCGAAGCTCGCCACGCGCGCAGCCGGGGCGAAGGTCATGGAGGCGTTCAAGCCGTTCACGCCGACCATGGTGGGCGGTGCAGCCGATCTCGTCGAGTCGACGAAGACGGCCTTCGACGGCGGCGGAGTCTTCGCGCAGACCTACGCCGGACGGAATATCCCGTTCGGCATCCGTGAGCACGCGATGGGTGCGATCGTCAACGGCCTGGCCGTACACGGCGGCATCGTGAAGCCGTTCGGGTCGACCTTCCTGATCTTCAGCGACTACATGCGGGGCGCCGTCCGGCTGTCGGCACTGATGAACCTGCCGGTCGTCTGGGTGTGGACGCACGACTCGATTGCGCTGGGCGAGGACGGCCCGACCCATCAACCAGTCGAGCACTACGCTGCGCTTCGCGCGATCCCGAACCTCTGGGTGATCCGTCCAGCCGACGCGAACGAGACCTCTGCGGCCTGGAAGGTGGCTCTCGCGCGTGAAGAAGGGCCCGTCGCGCTCCTGCTCACACGACAGGACGTTCCCGTTCTCGATCCGGCCGAGGTTGCAGACGCCTCCGGTGTCGAGCGTGGCGCGTATGTCCTCTGGGAGGGCGGGAACGGCGGGGATGCGCCCGATATCGTCCTGCTCGCGACCGGGTCCGAGGTCTCACTCGCGCTCGACGCCGCGAAGCTCCTCCTCGAGGACGGACTCAGCGTCCGCGTCGTCTCGATGCCGTGCTGGGAGCTGTTCGAGCTCCAATCGGAGGAGTACCGCCGCGCCGTGCTCCCACCGGAGGCGGGGGCGCGGCTTGCAATCGAGGCCGGCGTGCCACTCGGCTGGCACCGCTGGGTCGGGGACGGCGGCGACATCATCGGCGTCAACCGATTCGGCGAGTCGGCGCCCGGGCCGACCGTGCTCGAGAAGTTCGGCTTCACCCCCGAGAACGTCGTCGCACGTGCCGAGGCGCTCCTCGAGCGCCTGCACAAGGTCTAAAGGAGGACCACCATGGCGAAGACACCCCTGCAGCGCCTGGCCGACGAGGGCCAGAGCGTGTGGATCGACTACCTGTCCCGCGACCTCATCCGGAGCGGGCAACTCGCGAAGATGA
>CAVQCG010000007.1:0-89876 GCA_963710975.1 uncultured Thermoleophilia bacterium
GAAACGTCAGGCAGGTGACACGAGTCGTCGTCCTCGATGTCCCGGTAGTGCCTTGCCAGATACGCTCTCCGGGGTGTGACGTGGGCCCAAAGCGTGCTCTGGTTTCGCTGGTGGGTAGGTTCTGGCGTCGGCAGGTCGGAGCGGTAGGCGTTGTCGTCTGCGTCGTTCTTTCTGTGGCGGCGTGTTCTGGATCCTCGGGATCCTCGGTCGGTGCTTCGAGTGATGCCGCGCCCTCGGCGTCTTCGGCCACGGCTACTCAGGCGGGGGTTTCGGTGGCGGGGCTGGTCGATATCGGCGGGGGCCATAGCTTGTTTCTGGAGTGCCGTGGCGCTGGCGTCCCGGTGGTCGTGTTGGTGGCGGGGACTCAGGGCGCCGGCGATGAGTGGACGCACGTGTTCGACGGTGGGGACACGTCGGCGGCCCCGATACCGAGTGATCGTGCTGTACTGCCCCGGGTCGCCAGGTTTACCCGCGTATGTGCGTACGACCGGCCGGGGACTACTCGTTTCGGCGGCGAGGTGTCGCCTTCGACGCTGGTCCGGCAGCCGACGACGGCGCAAGAGGGCGTCTCCGATTTGCATGCCCTGCTGACGGCTGCTGGGGAGTCGGGCCCGTACGTGCTGGTGGGGGCGTCGTGGGCCGGTCTGATCGTGAAGCAGTTTGCGAGTACGTATCCCGCCGAGGTGTCCGGGCTGGTGTTCGTCGACGGCGCCTCGGAGTTCGTGAAGGAGACGTTTACGCCGGCGCAGTGGACAGGCTGGATGGAGAAGATCAAGAGTTCGGCATCACCTGAGGGTCTCGAGACGCCCGCCTACGAACCTAGCGTTGAGGCGCTCCGCGCGGCTCCTCCGGTGCCAGCGATGCCCGCGGTTGTACTGACCGCCGAGAAGCCGTGGGATCTACAGGTCGGCGACGGGTCGACCTGGCCCGGGTGGCTGGAGGCGCAGGATCGGCTCGCGGCCCTGTTGAACGCGAAGCACATCACGAACACCAACAGCGGTCACGCGATCGGCGTCGAACAGCCTGCGCTCGTGGTTGATGCGATCCGAAGCGTCGTCGATTCAGCCCGGAGCGAGAGCCCGTCGCCGTGACCTGAACGGGGGGTATCAGCGTTGTCTCGGGTTCGTCGATTGGCCCGCTACCCCAGGTGCCGTCGGGGAGTCTAGGATCCGGCGGTGGCCGATCCTCCGGATCCGGTGGAGCCCACACCGGTCGAGCTCCACGCCGCGCCGACCATCACGGGCAGGATCGCCGGCTGGGCGGCGAGGGCGAGGATCCTGCGCTCCCAGATCGAAGCGGCACGGGCTCGTCATGCGTCGGTCGACTGTGCGTTCGATCTGGTGGAGCGGGACTCGACGATCGGCGGCGGAATGCTCGGCGGGGCGCTTGCCTACCGGCTGTTCGTGTTCTTGTTGCCGCTGGTGCTCTTTCTCGTCGCCGGGATCGGCGTCTACGCCGACGTGGCGGGGATGAGCCCAAGCGACGCGGCGTCCTACGCCGGCCTGACGGGACTGATCGCTCGCGAGGTGTCGGCGACGGCATCGAGCAGCGCGCGCTGGGCGATCTTCATCGTCACCTTCCCTGTTCTCCTCTACGCGACGGGGATGCTCTACCGGGCGGTCGCAATCGTCCACGCGATCGCGTGGCACGGTTCGGGGCGCGAGGTCCGACTGACGCGCCGGGGGTTCGCGATCTTTGCCGGACTGCTGGTGACCTTTCTCGTCTGCGGCGTGCTCGTTGGTCAGGCACGCCGCGACGACGAAGTTGGCGGCGCGATCGCCCTTGTCGGGTACGCGGCGCTGCTGGGCGGCGCATGGCTGGCCCTCACGCGCGAGCTTCCTCGCCGTGAGGTCGGCTGGAAGGCTCTCCTTCCGGGAGCTGGCCTGTTTGCGGTCGGGATGCTGTTCGTGAACGCCTTCAACGTCTACGTGACCTCGCGCCTGGTTGAGGGGCGCGCCGACACGTACGGAGCTCTCGGCATCGCTACCGCCCTCCTGTTCTCCCTTTACATCGCCGGACGCGTGATAGTCGCCTCGGCAGTGCTCAACGCAACCGTCGACACGCGGAGCCGATCGACTCGAGCACCAACCGAACCGACGCAGGGCGATGCGGAGGGCGGCTCTGGGCCTCCTCCCTCCTGAGAGTAACGGGCTGCGGGCTTCTTCCTATCCGGTCCGCTCGGGCGGCCGGAACCTCGTGCGGGTTCGATGCCCGTCACGTTTCCCACGTCGAAGGTAGGCTCGTCCGCGGCCTCAGGTCACAGCAACAGGACGAACCAACTGTCCGACTGAGAGGAGAAGGAGATGGCGTACGGAGTTGTGCATCAGTTCGCAGGTGGCACGAAGGAGCAGTACGAGGCGTCGATCGCCGCAGCGCATCCCAGCGACGGCAGGCTCCCGGAGGGTCAGGTCTTTCATGCTGCCGGCCCGTCGGCCGGTGGTTGGACGATCGTGGCGATCCACGACTCGCAGGAGAGCTGGGAGCGGTTCAATACGACGGTGCTGATGCCGCTGATGGCGCAGGGCATCGAAGGTGGCTTCACAGCTGCGCCCCAGGAAACGACGTTCGAGGTCTACAAGCAGGTGACCTCCTAACCCAACCATCGACATGGCAGGACCACTCGCAACGCGTGGCGAGCTCGACGACGTTCAGGGGCCTAACCGGAGACGGGGTTTCGCGTGGCGACGGGCAGGGGAAGGGCTCTGCGCCGTCGAAGCGGCAGCGCGATGGGCGGCTGGCTCCTCCCGACTCTTGGATACGTCCTGACGGTGGGTCTGCTCGGCGTGACGTCGAAGCTCGCACTTCGGGACATGTCCTGGCAGGAGCTCATGCTCTGGCTTCCGATCTCCTACGTCGTCTATGCGGTCGGGCTCGCCCTGTCAGGAACACGATTCCAGACGGGGGACGGCGCCGGATGGGCAGCACTCACCTCGATCTTCGGCGGCACCGCCGTCGTCCTGCTCTTCGTCGCCCTCTCCCGGGGCGATGCGAGTCGCGTCGTGCCGGTGTCGTCGATCTATCCGCTGGTGACCGTGGTGGTCTCCGTCATCTTCCTCTCGGAACGCTTCACCGCCACCCGTGGCCTCGGGGCGGCCCTTGCGGTCGTCGGGGTCGTGCTACTGAGTCGCCCGTAGCGCAGACCCAGAGGCAGCCGGTCCGGCGCGTGATCCGTTGCAGGTCAGGCGGTGGCGTGGTCGAGAGCGGTGATCTGCTCCTCGACCGCATCCAGACGCTCGTCGATCTCGGCGCTTGCCCGCTTCATCCGGGTGAGGAGGTCATCGAGCTGGCTGAGCAGTTCGTCCTGCCATTCAGGTGGAGTCGGCATGAGACTCACCGTAGGTGCATCCGGCGTATTCGGCAAGAGGCCAGATCGGCCCGGGTATCACGTCGGTACCTCGGCAGGGAGCACCGTGGGCTCCTGCCGCGCCGTCGACGTGAGCTGCTCGCGAACGCGAAGGTCGTGGTAGAGGTACGTCGTCACGATCGCCACGAACGGTGTGGCCACCGCGTACACGAGCCCGGACACGATGTTGATCACGTTGAAGGACGCGGACGACACGAAGAGCAGAGCGATGCCAATGAGCGGTCCAACCGCCAGGACGATTCCACCGACGACCAGGATGATCGACGCGACACGGAACCAGTGCCCGCGCACCAGCCTGCTGCTGCGCACCAGCGCGCGGACGGCGCCTCGGTCCTCGAGCTGCACGGCCTGCGCGAAGAGCGACCAGCGGCCCACGAGCCACACGACGATCGGGATTCCGACCAGCGTCAGCTGGAGCAACTCGGCGATGCCGACGGCAATGACCGCCGCGAAGAGAAGGTACCTCACCTTCCCGCGAAGCTGTCGGTAGCTGCCGAGTGCGCTGGCCGGGCGTCCTGCGTCGATGTCTGACATCGCGCTCGCGACCGCGGCCTGAACGACTGCCAGAGTCAGGATCGTGAACGCGAGACCGATCTCGACGGCGAGCGTGACGGCAAGCCCCTCCCGTCGCCCGGTCACCGCGAGGAGATTCCTGAGCCCGAGCTCGAAGACGAGCCACTGGGCGAGCGCGACGAACACCGAGACGGGGATGAAGACGAGCCCGATCCGGACGAACAGGCCCAGGTGGTCGCGGTACATCCGCCATCCACAGGCGACGATCTGCCCCCAGGCGCGGCGGCGTGCGAGTCGTAGCGGCGACGACTCCCTCCAGGTGGTGCGTGAGATGGCGAACGCAAAGAGGAGGACGAGCCCGACGAGTACGAGCACGACAGGCACCCAGTTGCGCAGCGCCTTCGTGAGCACCGCGGATCCACGCGCGATCGCGGTGCAGAAGAAGTCGGTCGCCTCGGGTCCGATGAGATTGGCGGACGGGATCGTGAAGCTCTCGTCACGCCACGTCTCCGTCCAGGTGATCGGCTTCGTCCACTGCGTCTTCAGGTTCATGCCCGTGGGGCCGTTGAAGAAGGCGGGCTGCCGCTCCCCCCAGCGGCCTCCGAAGGCGAGCCAGGGGAAGTCCGCCAGGTACGTGGCGCGGTCTTCCGGCACGGTGACGACCGCCGGTCGAACCTCCTCGTGCGGGCCCGTCGTGTCGTCGCAGCCGACACCCTCCGAGGCGGTGCGTCCGAGGTAGAGCGCCGAGCGGAACTTGTTGGCCTGCGAACCGGCACCCGGATAGACCACCGGATGCGTCCCGTCGACGATCTCGAGCTTGTCGTCCTCCCCCCAGCGTGCCCGCTCGGCACCCTCGTGGGCGCTGTAGCCGACCTCCACGGGTGACCGCGTCAGCGCTTGCTCGGCGTCGTCGGCGTCGAAGAGGAGCTGGATCATCTCCCAGTCGCCCTCGTGGGTGTTGTTGAAATCGTTGAAGAGGTAGAAGAACCAGTACTGGAGCGCGAGCTTGCCCGGGTGGCCGGGCTCGGTCACGACTCGCGCGTAGGTCGTCGGTGGTGCTTTCCCTTCGAGCCGCTGCGACCACTCCTCGTAGCTGCAGCTCGGATCGAGCGCGTTACCGGGAAAGTCGAGGTGGTAGTCGACGCGGGAGGAGGTGAGGTCAGTCGCCTGGGGAGCGATCTTGACGACGTTCACGTCGTCCCAGGGGCCTCGCAGCACCACCTCGTCGTTCCCGAAGAGCAGGTTCACGTCGATCGGGCGGAAAGGCGATCCGTTCGTGCACCGGTCATCGTCCGCCTTCAGGCGCATGACGGGCGCGTACTTCTCGGCCAGCTCGACATCTGCAGGATCTGCGCCCGTCGACGCCGCCGCCGTGGCGGTCGCCTGGACGGCACACCACGCGGCGAGGGCGCAGAGGATGACGAGCGCGCGCGAGGATCGAGGCACGCCGTGACGTTACCCCCCTCGGCGCCCGGCGCGATACCGTAGTGCGCCACACGAGACGCGAGAGGAGAGACGGGCGATGCCGGAAGGGCTGTCGGCCTCGGAGGTCGGCAAGGAGATCTCGCAGCACGCGAAGCACCACCGGGGGCCGCACGACCACGAGCGGCGAGACAGGGTCATCTCGATCCTCGAAGCCGTGCTCCTCTCCGTGGTCACGCTTGTCGCCGCCTGGTCGGGCTACTCCGCGGCCAAGTGGAACACCGAGTCGCGCGTGGATCTCGCACGGGCTTCCTCCGAGCGGACGGAGGCCGATCGTGCCCAGCTCGACGCGCTCGAGCTGCGCAACTTCGACGCGTCGACGTTCAACGCGTGGGTCGCCGCCTACACGGTGGGGAACGAAACCGCGATGGAGATTGCAGAGCGACGCTTCCGACCCGAGTTCGCCGTCGCGTTCGACGCCTGGCGCGCGACGAACCCCGAGACGAACCCCGACGCGCCGAAGGGCCCGACGTACATGCCGCAGTACCACCAGCCCGGACTTGCCGAGGCCGAGGCGCTGGACGCGCAGGCGGACGAGTCGTTCGAGGCGGGGTCGTCAGCGGGCGAGACCTCGGACAACTACATCCGGGTCACGGTCTTCCTTGCGAGCGTCCTCTTCCTGGTCGGCATCAGCACGCATTTCCCGCTGAGGAGCGTTCGCTACGGGCTCGTCTCGGTTGGGGCAGTGCTCCTCGTCGTGTCCCTGGTGCAGCTTCTTCAGCTCGAAGGTCCGCCGAGCTAGCCTCGCGCCGGCACGTCGCGGAACACCATCAGCGACCCTGAGTAGCACGCAACCCAGACCTGCCGCGTCGCGTTGTCGTACGTGATACCTATCGGATCGGGGTTCGTCCGTACGGTCTGAACGACCTTCAGGTCGCTCGTGCGAACCTTCGACACGGTGTCGGATTCGTAGTTGACGACGTACAGCGACTGCCCGTCCCTCGCGATCGTCATGCTGCGGGGCGCGCTTCCAGTCGACACCTTCCGCACGACAGTCCCTGTCGAGACGTTGATCTTCGCCACCCGCCCCTCCGCATTGAGCGTCGCGTAGAGGAAGTTTCCTTCGGGCCCGATCACCAGGTGCCGCGGACTCACGCCGACGCCGCGGAACCAGCCGAGCTTCAACGTGTGGAGATCGAGCACCGCGATGTCGCTCGATCCCATGACGGCGATGTATGCGCTGTCGCCCTTCGGATCGACGGCGATCCCGCGCGGGTATGCCCCGACCGGGATCCGCCTGATCTCTTTCGCCTTGGCGATGCCCACCACGCTCAGGTCGTACGAGCACCAGTTGCTGACGAGCAGGAGCCGGTCGTCCGGCGTGACAGCGAGGAACTTCGGCACTGCTCCGACCTTGATCGCCCGGTTGATCCTCAGCTTCTTGACACCGATGCGGTAGACGAAGCTGTCGTCGATCCCCGACCCGGGCGAGCAGACGTCGTCACCCTGGCGGGAGAAGCCCGGACCGTACATCGAGTAGTTCGACACGTATGCCGTCCTGCCGTCAGGCGAGAACGCGGCTTCGACCGGCGCCCCGCGGACGACGCCCTTGTATCGCGGATACCCGAGCTTCGCGAGGTTGACCGCGTCCCGGATCGTCTTCACAAGCCGGCCCCGCCGGTCGTACACGGTGATCGTGTGTCGATACATCATGTTCTGCGCGAAGAACCGACCGGTCTGGGACGAGACGACCGACTTGGGCGAGATCGAGCCGGTCACGGTGCGCACCTCACGCAGGCGAAGGGCTGACGATGGCGTGTCGGTCGCGGCGCGGTAACCGGCGGAGCCTCCAGCCGGACGGGCGGCCGCCGCCACGGGAAGCGCCGCCGTGAGTGCAGCCGTCAAGCCGACGGCGAGAACGAACCGGGCACGCATGCCGCTCAGGCTAGACGACTCGGTGGCGCGCCGGTCCGCCCGTATCAGCCAGAATCGACGCATGCCGACTACGGATACGGATGCAGCTCTTGACAGCGTCGCCCGAACGCGAAATACTCGCCGTGCCCGCGGGGGTGGTTTGAATCTTCGGATTGGAGCCGTTCGCGCGGGCTTTCCTTTGCGCGTGATCGGAGGGCTGGCACTCGGGGTACTCGTGCCCCTCGTGGCGACGGCATGCGGAGGCGGATCCGCTCCGGATCAGGGATCGACGACGACCGTTCCGGCTGCAAGCGTAACGACGGGAGGCGACTCGGCCAGTGCCGAGATAACGGGTCTCGTCGAGGCCTGGTACGCACGCGCCGACCCTGCCGTCTGCGAGGAGATGACCGCGAAGCTGCTCGAGTACGGCTGGGGTAAGACGGGCGCGAAGGGCGTCAAGGCCTGTCGGACGAGCATCGAGGCGTCCGATCCGGTCGCCGATACCAAGGTCGAAACACCCAAGGTGTCGGGCGAGCGCGCCACCGTCGTCGTCGCCTACACGCTCGACAAGAAGAGCCAGCGCGACAAGATCAGGCTCGTGCGGAGGGACGGCGCCTGGAAGCTCGACGCGGTCTCGCGGATTTCCTAGCTGCAGGCTCCACTCGTCGCCGGCACCTCGCGAAGCGCCGTCCAGGCAACTTCGCTCGTCGTGTAGAAGTCGTAGAGGCTGTAGCCGTAGGGCCGACACGCGGCGATCGCGTTCATGAAGCCTCGCGCCTCGGCAGGGCTGGTCGAGGAGGCAACGCCACCGATCATGTGGATCGGAATGTCGAGGCTTCCCGGTCTCGGCCCGGATGATCGCGATGCTCTTCATCGTGTACTTCCGCACCGGGGGCCCGCCCTCCACACGGTAGGTGTAGTAGGACATCGGCAGGATCACGTCGTAGATCCCCGCGAGTCCGGCATAGGGGAAGGCCGGCCAGTAGGTCGGCGAGAGCTGCATGCCACGCGGCGAGGGGATGATCGCCCCGAGCGGGTATGTACCTCCGACCGCCTGCTCGGATTCCGCGGGAGACGGTGAGCAGGCGTGTGTTTCGCAGGGCGGCCGAGGATACGAGGGCGGACTCGATGTCCAGGGCGAACGAGTCGAACGCCTGGCCGTTGGCGCTTCGGAAGGCGATCGCTGCGAGCGAGCGGGAGAGGTCGCGCTTGACGCGGGTGAACGATGGGAGATACCAGGCGACGACGTCGAGCCCGGCGGCGTGGGCTGCCTCGAGCAGCTTGCCGGTCGCAGCGGGCCTCACGATGGCAACGTCCTGGCTGTAGTTCGACGTCTCGAGATAGATCGTCTTCACGCCCCGGGCGACGATCGCCGCGACAACCTCCTTCGGCTTCTGGAACGCCGGCTTGTCGAAGATGTCGATCCAGGTGCCGAACCCCTTGTACGGCGAGATCTTGGCCTGAGCGGCGCCCGCCGGCGATGCCATGGCCAATGTCATGCCGACGACGGCCGCGAACACCGCGACCAGCGCCCTCGTTCGTGCAGCGCTCACGGGCTCGATTGTAGAAACGCCGTATGAGGGACTCGTAAAGAAGCAGCCCGCGCGTCCGCCGAGGCCCTCGACGATCAGCCCGGCAGGAGTCCGCGCGGACCACGCAGAACATCGGCCTCGAGGAATGCGGATCATCGGACGACCAGCCCCGCCAACGCCGGCTCGGCGCCGGGTGTCTCGAAGCCCGTGAAACCGCTCGCACAGCCGAATCGGAGCTGTTTCACGTGGTGCCCCGGGAGACCGGCCGGTATCGTGTAGCGAATGGCCGAAAGAGGTCAGGGCGCCTCGGGGGGCACCGGGACTCGTGGACGCTCCCGAAGGCTGAGCCCTGAAGAGGTCGCGGAGCTACGGCGCTGGGCGCTTCGGGTGAGCGGGAACGGCTCGGACGACACCCTCAGGTCGGCCGCAAAGGCCGTCGTCAAGCTCGCCGACCAGGTCGATCGGCTGAGCGCTCCTCCCAACGGAGACGATGACTGGAGTTGGGGGGACGGGCAGGGGGGCGCGCCCCCACCGACGCCGAGCCCCGTGCAGCTCGCCAAGGCGCGCTCCTGGGCGCGCTCGGTCCTAGGGAACGGATCGTCGAGCGAGATGAAGGCGGCCGCCCGCGCGATCCTGCTGCTTTCGGACGACGTCGAAGCACTGCAGCAGGGCGCCGCCGCGCCGCGCCGCGCGGATCCGAAGCCGCAGACGCAGACACAGTCCAGCAGGCGACGAGGGGACGGCGGAGGAGGGCTCGCTCCACAGGTTGCGGTGGCCCGCCGCCGCTGGCGCCGAACGCATCCGCTCACCGTTCTCGCCGCGCTGATCCCTCTGGTCGTCCTGTTCCTCGTCTTCCTGATCTTCCGGGCCGTCGCACCGGGCCTCGACCCCAAGGGACCCGAAAACGGGGCTGTCCTGGGCGCGTCCCAGCTGAAAGCCCTGACCTTCTCCGTCGACGCAAGCCGGCAGGGCGCCGTTCATTGGACCCTCGACGGAGACGACGTCAGCGCAGACGCGAACTTCGCGAACGGGCGCAGTACGTACAAGCCCGGCAAGCTCGCGGACGGGGGACACACCGTCGAGGCTCGCGTCGGAGGGTTCGCTCCGTGGAGCGGTGCGACGGAATCATGGTCGTTCACCGTCGACTCGACGCCACCGAAGATTGCCATTCCGGGGAACGTCATCCAGGTCGAGGCCCGGACGCCATATGTCCTGAAGGGAACGGTGGGGGGCGACACGACGCTCACCGCCGACGGGAAACCGGTCAAGCTCGAGGACGGCGCCTTCTCGCTCTCGTTCCCGTCCGCACCCACCCAGCCGGTGGAGCTCGAGGCCGAGGACGCCGCGGGCAACACCACCGTCACGACGGTGTCGTTCAGACTCGTGCCGCGCCGGCCGACGAATCCCGTTCGCGCGGTTCACGTCTCCGCCGACGCCTGGGCGAACGACGAGCTTCGCGCCGGCGTCCTGGCGCTGATCGACGAGAAGAAGATCAACACGGTTCAGCTCGACCTGAAGGACGAGTCGGGAATCGTCGGCTGGCCCGCAAGCGTTCCACTCGCGAAGAAGATCGGGGCCGTCCAGGACATCTACGACCTGAAGGGTGCCGTCCAGCAGTTGCACGACAAGGGTGTCCGGGTGATCGGGCGGCTGGTCGCCTTCCGCGACCCGATTCTCGGCGAATGGGCCTGGAACCACGGAAAGCAGGAGATGGTCGTGCAGACGCCGGGCGGGGACGCCTACACGGGCAGCTACGGTGGCTACAGCTTCACGAACTTCGCCAATCCCGATGTCCGCGCCTACAACGTGGCAATCGCCGCGGCAGCAGCCAAGATCGGTGTCGACGATGTGCTCTACGACTACGTGCGCCGACCCGATGGGCCGATCGAGGAGATGACCTTCCCGGGCCTGAAGGGTGAGGCCGACCAGACGATCGCCGACTTTCTGGCAGAGACGCAGAAGGCTCTCGCGCCCTCGGGTGCCTACCTCGGCGCCTCGGTGTTCGGCATCGCCGTTACCCGTCCAGACGAGGTCGCCCAGAACATCCCGCTCATGGCTCGCAACGTGGACTACATCGCCCCGCTCGTCTATCCGTCCCATTGGGGGCCCGAGGAGTATGGCGTGGCCACGCCCGAGAGCCAGCCCTACGACATCGTCAACGCCTCCCTCAAGGACTTCAAGCGGGCGGTTCGAGGCAGCGGAGCACGCATCGTGCCCTGGCTGCAGGACTTCTCGCTCTCGGTCCCGTATGGGCCGGATGAGGTGAATGCACAGATCAAGGGCGCGGCGGATGCGGGTCTTCCGGAGTTCATCCTGTGGGATCCGGAGGTCACGTACACGAGCGCGGGGATCCCGGCGACCGCGAAGTTCCCGACGACGGGGAACGCCGAGGTCAAGACCAAGGCGTTCAACCGGCCGGAGCCCGCGAGCGTCTCTGCAAGCGCCGTCCCGACATCGACGGAGGGCCCGGTCGACTCGGGTCTCGCCCCGAACGAGCTCGGCCAGGTGCCGGTCATGATGTACCACCAGATCGTGCCGGACGGAGGCAGCGAGTACGACCTGACCCCGGATCAGTTCCGCGCCGAGCTCGAGCGGCTCTGGAAGGAGCACTACCGGCCGATCACTGCTGCGGACCTCGTCAACGGAACGATCGACGTTCCGAAGGGGACGACGCCGGTCGTGATGACGTTCGACGACGGCACGGTGAGCCAGATGAAGCTCCAGGGGAGCGATGGAGTCGATCCCGACACCGCCGTCGGGATCATGCTCGAGTTCGCCCGTACGCATCCTGGCTTCAAGCCCGCCGCCACGTTCTACCTGAACGACGACCCGTTCGACGCCGGCGCCGAACGAGGCAGCCACGCTCTCCTGGCTCGTCGCGCACGGCTTCGAGCTCGGCAATCACACGATCGACCATGCGAATCTCAGCACGATCTCGAGCGACGACGTGCAGAAGGAGTTCGTCCTCGAGAACAGGCTGATCCACGGAGCGTTACCCGACTACCAGGTCAGCACGATGGCGTTGCCGTTCGGGGTGATGCCCGATCCCGCATCACTCGCCGTGTCCGGGTCGTGGGACGGCGAGGACTATGCGTTCAAGGGTGTCATGCTCGTCGGGGCGAACCCCGCGCCTTCCCCGTTCTCGAGCGACTTCGACGGCGCCGCGATCCCGCGAATCCGCACCTCGCCACCGGCTGAGAAGCTCGAGTACGGGTCGACGTACTGGCTCGACCAGTTCGACGCGAACCCCGAGTCGCGTTTCGTCTCCGACGGTGACCCGAACACCATCACCGTGCCGCCCGGCGAGGCAGGGCAGGTCGCCAAGCAGTACCGCGCGAAGGTGACGCAGGGCTAGAACCCGCTCGAGCCGCTCAGCTCGCCGCCTGCTGCTTCAGCTCCTTGTTGATCGCCTTCGCGGTCTTCACTCCGACGAGGCCGTCGGCCCCGAGGTCGTGCTTCTTCTGGAACTTCCTGACCGCTTTCAGGGTCTTCTCGCCGTAGACGCCGTCGGGCGTGCCGACGTCGTACCCGAGCATGTTCATGGCCTTCTGCACCTGCTTGACGTTCTTGGCCGGGCTCTGCGGGCCGATCGGCTGCCCGGGCTTCGGCACGATGATCTGAAAAGCCTTCCCGCCCTCCGTCGTGGTCACTGCGGGTTGGGTCTCGGTGACGGACCCGATCGCGCTCTCACCGGTGTCGGACGAGGCCGAGTCACCGCCCCCGCCTCCACCACACGCAGCGCTCGCCAGGACCGCCGAGATCAGAAGGGCTAGAGCGAGTCGTCGCATGCGAATGGGCGCAGTCTACGCGTCCTGTTGGGACAGATGGAAGAGGCCGCAGGAAACTTGTACCGGTCGCGATCAGGCCCTCCGGCGGCGCTCGTCGAGCTCGCGCAGGAGCTCCGCGTCGCTCTCGCGTTGCCGCTGCTCGCGCGCATCCTCCTCGCGCAGCAGCCGCAGCAGCTGCCACGTGATCGCCGCGAGGAAGACGAGCGCCTGCTCACCCGTCATCAGCACCCCACCGAGGTTCTGATCCTCGACCACCCCGAGGCCCCAGAGTCGGGGCGCACCCGCGTAGTAGTCGTAGAACGACGAGCCCGAGAACGTGAACGCCAGGCCGAGGAACACGGAGAGCACGAACCCGATGCCGAGGTAGCCGATGCGCATCGGTGTCGAGACCGGGTTCGGGACGTCCGAGACGACCGGCCACCAGAAGATCAGGCCGATCGCGATCAGGATCAGATGCTCCACGTTCAGCAGCCAGGGGTTGCGCAGCGCCGTGTCGTAGAACGCTCCCAGGTGGACCGCATACCAGCCGACGATCCAGACGGGCAGGGCGACCTTCGGATTCGTCAGCACGGCGAACGGGCGTCCGCCCCGACTGGCGACCGCCGAGCGCATCGCCGGTGTCAGGCCGAGGAGGAGAAGCGGCGGCGCCCAGTCGGCGATCATCACGTTCTGGAGGAGATGAATCAGGAGCAGGTAGTGGGCGGCGAGCGTCTCGAGAGGCGTGTTGAGCGCCGCGACGACGAGGAGGAGCCCAACCCCGAAGAGGAGTGGACGCCACCAGCCGAGAGGGCCGGATCTCGCGGAGCGCCAGTAGGCGACGGCAGCGACGAGGGCGAGAGCCAGGAAGAGCGGCTCGAAGCTGAACGAGGACGGATCCGGCATCACAGGTGCCGGCCCGCAGTCAGCGACGGTTTCTCGTCGGGGCTGTCGGCGCCGGGCGTCGCTCCCGATCGGCCGAGAGGAGCAGCACGGCTGCCAGCGTGCCGAGCATCACGACCTGGTCGAGCATCATCACGATTCCTGCAAGGCGTTGATCCGTCAGAGGCGATAGCCCGAGGAGACGCTCGGGCTGTGCGGCGTAGACCGGATAGAGGGGCTCGAGCGAGAAGATCAGCACCATCGCCAGGATCTGGCCCGCTGCGAACAGCGCGACGATGAACGCGAGCCGGCCGGAGACGCGCATGCCGTGGCCCGCCGGATCGATCAGCTGGTACCAGACGAGGAAACCGACGAGGACGAAGGTGGCGTGCTCGAGGTCGTGCGTCAGCTGGTGCGTGAGCGTGTAGTCATAGAGCGACGGGACGTGCCACACGGCGTAGACGAGGCACCAGAGCCCGAACGTGACGACCGGCTTCGTCACGAAGTCGAGAGCCGAGCGGACCCACCGCGTACGCGCGACCGAGGCGAGCGCGGGACGGGGAAGGAAGAAGAAGAGCAGCGGGCCCGAGAGCGCGAGCAGGATCAGCGCGGGCCCGACGTCTGCGATGAGCACATGCTGGAGCATGTGGGCCGAGAGCAGGTAGCCCTCTCCGATGGCGTCGAGCGGAGAGATCAGAGCGAGCGTCATCACCGCGACGCCGAGCACGAAGAGCGCTGCCCGTCCCCAGCTCGCGAGATCGGTGCGGCCCCTGCGGCGAAGGCGGCGAAAGCCCTGGAAGAACAGCGCGAGCGCGACCAGCGCCGCGGCGATGACCGCGGGCGCCGCTTCCCAGGCTCCAGCGAGGTCTTCGACCGGAACGGTGGCCGCGCGGACGAGGTGGCCGGTCACGCCTCCATTGTCACTGACGTCGCGACCTTCGCCGCCGGTCGCGTGCACCTGTGTAGAGAATCCAGGCAACCACGAGGAGCACGGGGATCGCCGCCGCGAGCGCCCCGATCCAGTGTCCGGCGTGTGCGATGACGAGTCAGGCATGGGTCAGAAGTTCGCCTGAGACAGGAGCCAGAGCGCCAGGCTCGTGAACCCGATCATGATCGCGAGCATCCAGTACTGCGATCGCACTGCGAGACGCTGGTCGTCGTAGATGACGAGGGCGCGGTCGTGGGCGAGACACAGGGCTCCCACGTGGCCCGCGACGACGACCGCCACCTGGCAGTACCAGACGATCCGGCCGCCGATGATCCCGTAGTCGATGTTCCAGCCGGCTGTCCCGAACAGGTTTCGTCCCTCGCCGAGCGGGTCGGAGATCAGGAATCCCATGGCCTGGCCCTGGAAGAGCAGGAACGTCAGGTAGTGCGCGATCACGTACGCGAACGCGATCGGGACGAGCGAGTGGACGAAGAGGCGCGCCAGTTCGGTCTGACCGAAGTGTCCGCCGGCGGTTCGCGCGCCCGCGATGCCGAGGCTGTAGAAGCCGGCGACAAGGGCGATCGCAGCGAACAGCCCGACACCGTTCGAGAGCTCGTCGGCGAGAGCCGGGCCTGCTCCCGCTGACCGGAAGAAGTCGGCGATGGCCGGCCCGGCATCGTTCCACAGGAGCGTCTCCTGGCCGCCGTCGAACGTGACCGTGCCGATCATCACGGCGAGCACGGCAACCGTCCCGGCGAGAGGCTCGAGCGTCGTCAGCCCGGCAAGCGGCCTGCGCAGTTCGATCTGGTCGCCATTGCGCTCGAAGACGGACATCCGGGCGAACAGCCCGAAGTACGTCGAGAACGCCTCTCCGCGCTCGATCCAGACATCGACCCCGAAAAGGCCCATGCCGAGGAACGTCACGGCCGTGTAGATGAGGGCCGCCGCCGCGAGCGTCTTCGCAGAGGCGCCGCTGCCCGAGGCGAGCTCGAGCCAGGCGAAGGCGACGAGACCCGCGGCGGCCGGCCAGCGGCCGAGCCAGCTGGGATACGGAAGGGCGCCTCCGGCCTGGTCGCCGATCGCACCGCTCGAAGCCCAGGAGACGGCTCGCCCGACCGCCCGCCACGGGTTGAACGCGGAGAAGACGTTGCCGAAGAGGGCGCTGACCGGGACGAGCGCGACCCAGAAGATCACGTAGACGAAGGTCGGGGTGATGTTGTCGGCCGGACTCTGGACCCCTGCGAACCCCGCCCAGATCGCGATGCCGAGGAGTGCGACGCCGATGAGGCCGCACGCTGCCTCGGTGATCGGGCCCGCCACGACGGTCGAGAAGGTCTTGCCGAGCGGCCGTCGCGGGCTGTCCTCGAGCTCGGGCCGTTTCCACAGGGCGGCGAGCGCGACGAACGAGACGATGAGAACGACGGCGGCCGCCCAGCCGAAGAGCCAGGCGGGGATGGGTAGGTCGCCGCGGCTCACCAGCCCGTGCGCAAGCGCGCTCGGCGGGAACAGCGCTCCCGCCGCCAGCACGGCGACTCCGAGAGCGAGCGCGCGCTTCACGGATTGACGACGAGCTTTGCGATCTGTGTGGCGGTGTCCTCGACCTCGATCTCGAAGACGCCGTCGATGTTCGCATTGAAGGCAAAGACGGCGGGTGCGTCGGGACCGGCGTCCTTCGCGATGTCGTAGCCGTGGAGGTGGATCTCGTACGGCTGGTCGGACGTGACGGTGATCTTGACGTCCTGGCCCTTGTTCAACTCGATTGTCTGGACACCGCCGTCGGGCTCGCCACCGACGACGGCCAGACTCGCCTCGACGACTGCGCCGGTGGTGGCGGTTGGTGGGACGGTCGTGGACGAGCCGCTATCTGAGCCGCCACACGCGGCAAGGGCAAGCGCCGCTGCGGCCATCGCGGCCAGCGCAAGCAGTGCGTTCCTCATGAATCCCAACCTCCATCGTTCGCGGAATAGGCCCGGGTGGGCTCTCTCAGGGATTCGATCGAAGAGGGGGCCCGCGGCCACTCGAGCCGAGCGCAAGCGCCGGAAGGCGAGGGAGAATCACGCCGGTGCCACGCGGAAGGGCATTTTGCCTCGCGCGACCGCGTTGTGCGCACGGCGAGGAGAGCGCACGCCCGATCGAGTCCGCGGCACGGCAGAGGAGGCGCGCCACGGCGATCGCCGCGACGGCGAACGGGATCTGGAGCGCGACGCCGACGAGGAAGCTCGGGTCGAGCGCCGCTCCTGCGACCGGCGCGCCCGCGAAGAGTCGTTCGAGATGCTCCTGGACTGCGAAGCCGAGCAGGGGAAGGAGCGCGAGCGGCCAGCGAGCATCTACCGGGTCGCGTCCGCGCGCGGCGCGGACGGCAAGGACTGCGAGGGCGGCAACCCCAACCGCGCAGCACGCTGCGAGGACGGCCGGGAGCGCCGCCAGATAGCCGTGCCCCGTGCTCGACAGGAGCTCGGCGCGGGCGGAACCGGAGGGCTCGACCAACCGGTACGCGAGCGAGTGCGCTGCGAGCGACCCCACCGACATGAGCGAGATCGCGACGAGCCAGACGAGGCGGACTCGCTGCATCCCGGGGATCATGCCCGCCCGGAGTGTCCTCATGTCGCACTGGAGTACACTCGGATCGATTGGCAACGGAAAAGGGAGGGTGACGCGATGGCCGTCGTAGAGGTCGACCCGAGGGCGGCCGAGCGAGTGCGCGAGGACGATCGAAACTACGTTCTCCACTCGTGGTCGGTTCAGTCGAAGATCAGCCCGATGCCGGTCGCCGGGGCGGAGGGCCGGTACTTCTGGGACTACGACGGGAAGCGCTACCTCGATTTCGCGTCGCAGCTCGTCAACGCGTCGATCGGGCACCAGCACCCGAAGCTCGTGCAGGCGATCAAGGATCAGGCCGATCGGCTCTGCACGATCGGGCCGCCAATGGGGAACGACAAGCGGTCTGAGCTTGCGCGCCTCATCGCGGAGGTGACGCCGGGCGATCTGTGCCGAAGCTTCTTCACGAACGGTGGCGCAGAGGCGAACGAGAACGCGATCAAGCTCGCCCGCTGGTACACGGGTCGTCACAAGGTCATCGCGCGGTACCGCTCCTACCACGGCGCGACGGCCGGGGCCATCACGCTGACTGGCGACCCGCGACGCTGGCCCGCGGAGCCCGGCATTCCGGGCGTCCTGCGCATGTTCGACCCGTACGAGTACCGCTGTTCGGCAGGTCACCCCGATCCATGCCCTGTGTGTTCCGGGGGGCCGCATCTCGAGGAGATCCTCCAGTACGAGGGCGCGAACACCGTCGCGGCGGTGATCATGGAGACCGTCACCGGCACGAACGGGATCCTCGTCCCGCCGGACGGCTACCTGCAGTCGATCCGGGAGGTGTGCGACCGGCACGGGATCGTCCTGATCTTCGACGAGGTGATGGCCGGCTTCGGCCGCACCGGTCGCTGGTTCGCCTGCGACCACTGGGATGTCGTCCCGGACATCATGACCGTTGCGAAGGGCATCAACTCCGGCTACGTGCCGCTCGGAGCCATGGTCATCAACGAGCGGCTCTCCGAGTGGGTGTCGGACAAGGTGTTCTCGGGAGGCCTCACCTACTCCGGCCATCCGCTTGCGTGCGCGGCGGGTGTCGCGTCGATCGAGGCGTTCCGCGAGGAGGGCATCGTCGAGAACGCCGCTGCGATGGGCGACGTCCTCGCCGAGGAGCTTCCGAAGCTCGCTGCGAAGCATCCGTCGATCGGTGACGTCCGTGGCCTCGGCCTGTTCTGGGGGCTCGAGCTCGTGAAGAATCGCGAGACACGAGAGATGCTCGTCCCGTTCAACGCGTCGGGTGACGCCGCGGCACCGATCGTGCGTCTGACGAAGGCGGCGATGGAGCGCGGCCTCTACCTCTTCGTCCACTGGAACGTGATCATGATCGCACCCCCGCTCACGATCACCCGCGAGGAGCTCGACGAGGGTCTCGGGATCCTGGACGAGGTGCTGGCCATCGCGGACGAGCAAGCCGGGCCGTAAGGCCCGGCGCGCAGCGGACGGCGGAGCCGGCCGCGAAGTTCAGCCGGCGGAGCCGGCGTATCCTCCGGGCGAGTCTGCCGTAAGGCCCGGCGCGCAGCGGACGGCGGAGCCGGCCGCGAAGTTCAGCCGGCGGAGCCGGCGTATCCTCCGGGCGAGTCTGCCGTAAGGCCCGGCGCGCAGCGGGCGGCCGGAGGCCGGCAGGGTGCGAAGTTCAGCCGGCGAGCCGGCGTATCCTCCGGGCGAGTCTGCCGGCGGAGCAGGCGTCCGCCGGGCGATGCGAGGCTCGGCCGGCGCGAGCTCAGCCGGGCATCCCGCGCTGGAGAGCGTCAATCCAACCAGCGCTCGAGGTTCGCGGCCACGAAATCGTCGTCGGCGAGCTCCGGATAGAGGCGATAGACGCGGTCGATCGCCTCCGCCTGGCCGGGGCTCAGATCCTCATCGGGATCGAGGCACCACCGGCCCTCGAGGAGACCCTGGCGCCGGAGGACCTCGTGGCAGCCGGCGATGACTCCCCGAAAGCCGTTCGCAGCGTCGAAGAACGCGGCGTTGCAGTCGGTCACGGCGCTGTCGAGGGCTAGGAGGTCTGCCGGCACGCTGGGAGCGTCACGGACTGCACGGCAGCGGTCGAGGATGTCGACGGCGGTGCGTGTCCAGACGGACCAGTGGCCGAGCAGGCCGCCGACGAAGCGCACCTCGCCCGCCTGGGTGCGGAAGGGAACTGTGAGATCGAGGACGATGTGGTCGTCGTTGCCCGTGTAGAGGGAGATGCGCTCCACCGCGCCGGCCTCGGCGACGCCGTGCAGGACGTCGAGCGTCGCGTAGCGGTCGAACGGGGCGACCTTGATGCCGATGACATTCTCGATCCCTGCAAGCCGTCGCCAGAAGCTGCGAGTCAGGGCGACCCCGCCGACCGCCGGCTGGAGGTAGAAGCCGACGACCGGCATCTCGGCGGCCACCGCCTGGCAGTGGTCGATCATCGCGTCCTCCGTCTCACCCTTCAGTGCCGCCAGGCTGACGAGGACGGCGTGATAGCCGAGGGAACGCGCGGTTCGTGCCTCGGCGACAGCCTGGTCGGTGTGCCCGGACGCACCGGCGATCAGGAAGAGCGGGCGGGGGGTCCAGCCCGACGGCGGTTTCCGCGGCCAGCTCGAGAACGGGTCGATACAGGCCGGCCTCGCGGATGGCGAATTGTGTGGTGTGGACTCCGACCGCGAGTCCGCCTGCGCCGGCATCGATGTAGTAGCGGGTCAGGGCCCGCTGGCGGCGCGGATCGAGACGGCGGCCCTCGTCCAGGGCGAGCGGGTGGGCGGGAATGACGGCGCCCGCGCGAAACACCGCCAGCGCCTCGTCGGGGATCTCCTGCCAGTGCATCGACGTGTCGGGTTAGCCGAGTTCCGGGCCGGCGATTGCGCGGATCAACGCCGGATTGCCGAAGCCCGCTGTCGCGGCCGAGCGCCATGCGGGTGAACGGGCGCTCCGGCTGGAATCCACGGCGGGAGAGGAGCTGCGTGACCTCGGATTCACGGTCGGGTACGTCGATCACGAGCGGGCCGGGAATCGCCGCGATCGCGGTGCGGAGCAGGTCGAGGGCAGTGTTGGTCTCTCGTGCGACGATCGGTCCGAGGTGCGTTGCGGTCCGGCCGGGTCGCGCCAGCAGGAAGCCTCCGGTGCCGGGATCACGAAGGGACATCGCGCCCGGTCGCCCGAGGAGATCGGCGAGGATCAGCGACCGGTCAGCGCCGAAGGCCTCCCTGTCGAGCTCCGCGACGTCGGGCAAACCCGGCTCGAGCGCGGGAAGTGTCCGGCCGTTGCCGCCTCCACGCCAGCGGGTGAGCGGCTCGATCGGGCGGAACCCCATCCGCTCGTACACGGGGCGCCCGACCGGAGTCGCGTCGAGGAAGGGGACGAGGCCTCGCTCCTGCCAACGCCGCGATCGCGCGCTCGAGGAGTCGCGATCCGAGGCCGCGCCGCCGGTAGGGGCCGTGCACCAGGACCATGCTGATCCAGCCGAAATCAGGAGGGTACGGGAGCGCCAGGGCGGTCGCGACGAGGCGCCCGCCGTCCCCGGAAACCGCGAACGGCCGGCCGAGGCGGATCATCATCGACCAGTCCTCGGCCGTCTGGTTCCAGCCCGCTTCCTCGGACAGTGCGAGTCCTGCGGAAACGTCGGCCGCGCCCATCTCGACGATCGCCGCGCCGGCGAGCGCCTCACCCTCAGTACGTGCCATCCCTGTCCTCGAAGTCCGTGGGCTTGCCGAGGCTCGGCATGTCTCGGGAGACCCAGTCCGCCACCCAGTCGATCATCGTCGAGAGCGCTACCTTCGGGTAGCCGAAGAGCGCGAACGCTCGGCCAGCGTTGCTGAGCCATGCGGTCGGCGCTTCCTCCCCGACGATGGCCGGCCGCTTCCCGAGGCGCTCGCCGAACGCCTCGGCAAGCCGGCGAACCGAGATCGTCTCCGGGCCGGTGACGTTCAGCGGCTCGGTCGGAGTGGTGCAATGAGCGAGGCAGCGCAACGCCATCGCGTTCGCATCGCCCTGCCAGATGACGTTGACATGGCCAGTCGTGACGTCGATCGGCTCGTCGTCGCGCACCTTGCGGGCGACGTCGTGGAGAACGCCGTAGCGCAGGTCGATGGCATAGTTGAGGCGGAACAGGCGACCAGGCGTGCCGTTGCGCTCGGATTGCCAGCGGATCATTCGCTCCCGGCCGACGCAGCTGTTTGCATACTCGCCGGGCGGGGTCAGCGGCGAATCCTCGGTCGAGCCGCCCGATTCGATCGGCACGAACGGGTAGACGCAGCCCGTCGAGAAGCCGACCAGACGGCTGTCCGCCATGGTTTCCGCGACGACCGCCGGCAGGAGCGTGTTCATCGCCCACGTGCGCGATGGCGCATCGGACGTACCGAACTTCTGACCGGCCATCAGGACGACGTTGCGAACCCGCGGCAGCGCCTCGACCTCGTTGCGCTCGAGGAGGTCGGCCTTCACCACCTCGACGCCGTGTGCCCGGAGCCTTCGCTCGACGGAGGGATCGCTGAAGCGGGCCACCGCATAGACCGTCTTCTCCGGGGCGGCGCGCTTGGCCATGCGCGCCAGGGTCGGACCCATCTTGCCGCCGGCGCCGAGAACGAGGATGTCGCCGTCGACTCGAGCAAGGTCGGCAACGAGATCGTCGCACGGACGCGAGAGTCGTTCTTCGAGTTCGTCGACGTCGGCGATCGGGCCGGTCTCGTTCGTCGAGTCCATGTGCGCTTCCCCTCTCCTGGGCCGCTTCGGGGCGGCAGGGAAGACTACTCGCGGAGGCCGAGCCGTTCAGCGCATGCGGCCGCGCTCGGTCTGTAGCATCCTGCGCTGGGATCCCATGAGCGAGCCGTGCGCATCGATCATCGCGGCCCAACTCGATCCCCGAGAGCGTGTCGCATCCCCTGCACTTCTCGTCGTCGACATGCAGAACGACTTCGTCCGTGCGGGCGCGCCGCTCGAAGTCCCGGATGCGCGGGCGACGATCGCCGCTCAGCGCCGTCTGGTCGAGTGGTTTCGAGCGCATGGACGACCCGTCGCGTACACGAGGTTCCTCTCGCACGAGAGCGACAACCTCCTCTGGCTCTGGTCGCCGCAGTGCCATCCGAACACCAAGGCCTGCTGGCCCGGTCACATGCGCACCTACGCAGATGCCAACGGGCCGCTCGACTGCGCCGCGGTGATCGACGAGTTGACGCCGGCGGCCGGTGAGCTGATCGTCGACAAGTTCGGCTACGGCTCCTTCCATGGCACCGAACTCGACGATCGCCTCAAGGCGATCGGCGTCCAGTCGCTCGTCGTCACCGGGACGGTCACCCAGATCTGCGTCGAGGAGACGGCCAGGGAGGCCTTTCATCACGGCTACCGAACGACCGTCGTCGCCGACGCAGTCTCGTCGTTCTCCCCGGCTCTGCACGCCGCCACCCTGGAGAACTTCGCCATGAAGTTCGGTTGGGTCGCGGATACGGACACGGTGCTCCGCTGGCTGTGAGCCGCGAGGTCGTGGAGCGCCTGCTCGGCGAGCACCAGGTCGAGCTCGTCCGGTTCGAGACGCCAGACCTGAACGGCGTGTCGCGTGGCAAGACCGTGACCGCCGATCATTTCTGGCAGTGCGTCGAGAGCGGGCTCGCGCTCGTCAGCGACATCTTCTGCTGGGATCACGAATGCTGGGTTGCGACCGGCACGGGATTCGGCGAAGACCTGACGTTCGCAGACCTGTCGATGCGGCCGGACCTGTCGACCTTCGCCGTCTTGCCGCACGTCGCGGGCCAGGCACGGGTGATCTGCGACATGGAGTACTCGGACGGGCGTCCCGTCGAGGCGAGTCCCCGCCGGGTCCTCCAGCGTCAGGTCGAGCAGGCGGCGGCGCGCGGGCTCGAGAGCCTGATGCAGGCGGAGTACGAGTTCTACCTCCTCGACGAGGAGACCCGGCTTCCCCCGTTCGGTGGCACCGACATCACGACGACGCTGACGAACCAGCGCCTTCCGGTGCTGCAAGAGCTCGTGCGTGACCTCAGGGGTTTCGGGCTCGCGCCCAGGACGCTCAACCAGGAGTGGGGGCCAACGCAGTACGAGATCACCTTCGATCCGGTTGAGGGTGTAGCGGCAGCCGACGGCAACTTCACGTACAAGACCTACGCCAAGGAGATCGCCCTCCGGCACGGCTTGCTCGCCAGCTTCATGACCAAGCCGTTCACCGGACTCAGCGGCTGCAGCAGCCATCTTCACATGAGCCTCTTCGACGGCGCCCGGAATCTCTTCTGGGATTCCGACGACGCTCGAGCTGTCGCAGGAGTTCTACTGGGCCATCGGCGGGCTACTCGAGCACGCAGCCGGGCTCAACGCTCTTCTCGGCCCAACCGTCAACTGCCCGAAGCGCTACCGGAAAGGCACGTACGCCCCCGCGAGCGTCACCTGGGGATTCGAGAATCGATCCGTCGCGGTGCGGGTGAAGGCGTCGCGAGGCGATGACACCCACATCGAGAATCGTCTCGGGTCGGGAGCGTCGAACCCGTATCTCGCCCTCGCCGGGATGCTCGCGGCTGTTCTCGACGGGATCGAACGCCAGATCGAGCCCCCGGCGCCGATGGACACGAGTGCGTACCAGCTCGACGACCTGGAGCTGCTTCCGCTCACGCTCGAGGATTCCCTCGACTGCTTCGAGGCGGACGAGGTGCTGCAGGAAGCGTTCCAGCCGGAGTTCGTGAAGGCGTTTCTCGCTCTGAAACGCCACGAGGTCGCGAAGGCGAGAGCGGCCGTTCCGGGGTACGGCGCGAACGAGTGGCACGACAACGTGACGGACTGGGAACGCGATCAGTTCCTGTTCCTGTCGTGAGTGAGCCATGACGCGCCCGCGGATCGTCGTGGCGCCCCATGCGCGGGATCTGGACACCGTGCTCGGCCGCCTCCATGCCTCGATCGTCTACGACCAGTACTGCGAGAAGATCGTGGCCGCGGGCGGGCAGCCGCTCGTCGCCTGGCCGGGCAGCCCGGATGTGGACGATCTGGTCGCCGCCGCCGACGCGATTGTCCTGATCGGTGGGGGAGACGTAGCCCCAGGCCGGTTCGGCATGGCTGCGGAAGCCAGCGCCGTGGATCATGTCCGCGACGAGTTCGAGACGCGACTCGTGCTGACTGCGAAGGAACACGCGACGCCGGTTCTCGGGGTGTGCCGGGGGGCCCAGATCCTGAACGTCGCACTCGGCGGGACTCTGCGCGAGGTGGAGGGCCACCGACAGGCCGGCGACCTGACGCGGCCCTTCCATTCCGTCAGCGTCGTCGGGGAGACGCGTCTGTCAGAGATCGTCGGGGCATCCGAGCTCGAGGTGAACTCCTTCCACGTCTGGGCCCCCGCTGCGCTCGGGCGCGGCCTGCGGCCCTCGGGTACCGCTGCAGACGTGACCGAGGGGATCGAGTACGACGGGGAGTGGTGGGCGCTGGGAGTTCAATGGCATGTGGAGCTGCTCGACGATCCCGCGGGCCAGCACCTGTTCGACGCGCTCGTGGCGGCGGCGACGAGCGCGTCGTGAGCTCGGATCGCACGGATGTCCTGATCGTCGGAGCCGGTGCGTCCGGCGGCGTCGTCGGGCGCCGTCTCGTGGAAGCGGGGTTCCGGGTCGTATGCCTCGAGCAGGGTGAGTGGCCCGATTCCGACACATATCCAGGGCCAAAGCCCGACTGGGAGCTGCAGACGCTACGCGGGTGGTCGGCCGATCCGAACGTGCGCCGGAATCCGGCGGACTATCCCGTCAACGCGGACGAGTCCGAGATCGTTCCGCTGATGTGGAACGGCGTGGGCGGCTCGACGATCCTCTACGCCGGTGACTGGCCGCGCATGCTGCCCTCGGACTTCCGCGTCAGGACGCTGGACGGAGTCGCGGACGACTGGCCGCTGAGCTACGAGGAGCTCGAGCCGTTCTACGATCGGGTCGCGCGTGACGTGGGAGTGTCCGGATTGGCCGGCGATCCCGCGTACCCGGAAGGGGACGACCTCCCGCTTCCGGCGCTGCCGCTCGGCGACGGGGTCATCGACGTCGTCCGGGCCCATGATCGGCTCGGGTGGCATTGGTGGCCCGCGCCCAATGCCATCCTGTCGGCTCCCTACCGCGGGCGGCATCCCTGTGCCCAGTGGGGCTCCTGCATGCAGGGCTGTCCGGAGGGCGCGAAGGCTTCGACCGACATCACGCACTGGCCGGAGGCCATCGAGCATGGAGCCCGCGTCATCACCGGAGCACGCGTGACCCGGGTGGTCATGGGGCCCAACCGGCTGGCCACGGGGGCCGAGTACCTCGACCGGGCCGGGCGCGCCAATCGCATCGAGGCAGACGTGATCGTGCTCGCTGCGAACGCCATCGGCACGGCTCGCCTGCTGCTGCTGTCGGCCGACGACGAGTTCCCGGACGGGCTCGCAAACTCGAGCGGCCTCGTCGGGCGCCGCCTGATGATGCATCCCTTCGCAGTCGTGACCGGAGTGTTCGACCAGTTCCTCCAGACGTGGAAGGGGAACGTCGGATCGAGGATTCACTGTCTCGAGTTCTACGAGACCGACCCGAGCCGGGGGTTCGTGCGGGGCGCCAAGTGGAGCATGGCGCCGTCGACCGGTGGG
Source organism: uncultured Thermoleophilia bacterium (assembly GCA_963710975.1). Classification (GTDB taxonomy): domain Bacteria; phylum Actinomycetota; class Thermoleophilia; order Gaiellales; family Gaiellaceae; genus JBBQXH01. Next base: position 25,460 of record CAVQCG010000007.1, read on the forward strand.
CCGATGAATGCCGCCATGCCCGCCCGGGCCGGGGGCGAGGTCTGGGGGCCTGACCATCACCGGCGCGTGAGGGAGCGCTTCGGCCACTGTCTCAGCTGGGGCATCTTCGGGGAGGATCTGCCCGACGAAGGCAACCGCGTCGAGCTCGACCCGGATGTCGCCGACTCGGACGGCCTTGCGGGCGCGAAGGTCGTCTACAGGACCTCCGAGAACTCGCACCGGCTTCTCGACTTCCACGTCGAGCGGGCCAGCGAGTCGTTGCTCGAAGCTGGAGCTACGAGCATCGACGTCCTGAAGATGATGCGGAGCGCCGGATGGCACCTTCTCGGAACGGCGCGGATGGGGAGCGATCCGAGATCCTCCGTCGTCGATCGCTGGGGGAAGACGCACGACGTCGACAACCTGTACATCGTCGACGGAAGCGTCTTCGTGACCTCAGGTGGCGTGAACCCGACGAACACGATCTCGTCGCTCGCATTGCGCTTCGCGGATGGCCTCGTCGAACGGCGTGCCGATCAGCGAGTGCCCGCGTGACGCCCGGGAATGTCGTGATCGACGCGAGCCTGCGCCGCCGCCTCGAGCGGCTCGCGGACGGTCTCATCCCGGAAGCGGATGGAATGCCGGCGCCCAGCAGCGTCGGGATCGCCGCGGGGCAGCTCGACAGCGTGCTCGCATCGCGTCCCGACCTCGCCGAGGGAGTCCGCCGCGCGCTCGAGGCCGCCGGCGACTGCGGGATCCGATCGTCTGGCTCGAGGCCCTGCGCGCCGTGGATCCGGCGGCTCATGACGATCTCGTCACCGCAGTGGTCGCCGGCTACTACATGCACCCGGACGTGAAACGCCTCCTCGGCTATCCGGGACAGGTGCCGCAACAGGTCAGCATCGACGGCTTCCCCGCCTACCTCAGCGAGGGATTGCTGGAGCGCGTCTACGAGCGCGGTCCCATCTACCGCCCGACGCCACCGCCACGTGCTACGACGTGACGGTGCTAGGCGGCGACGCCGCTTCGTAGCGCCGGCATGATCTCCTTGCCGTAGGTCTCCAGGATGGACTCCTGGCCCTCGGTCATCAGGTAGATGTTCCAGTGGGCGACGCCGATCTCCTCGAGTCGGCGGAGCTTTGCGATGTGCTCCTCGGGCGTTCCGAGGATCGAGAAGCGGTCGCAGGTCTCGTCGTCGACGAACTCGCCGTGCTTCGCCCCGACGCGGCTGTGATCCTTGTAGTCGTAGAAGTCGCGCCGCTTGACGTACTCGAAGAGCGCCGGTGGCAGCTCGTTCTCCGGGTAGCGCTGGAGCAGGTCCATCACGTGGTTCGAGACCATGGCCGGGAACCACCGCGTCTGCTCACGCGCTTTCGCCATGTCATCGGTGATGAACGCGGGCGCGCAGACGATCGGCTTGAGCGCTGCCGGGTCGCGGCCGGCCTCCTCGGCCGATCTCCGGGCGATGCCCATGATCCATTCCACGATGTCCGGATCGGCGAGCTGGATGACGACGCCGTCACCGACACGACCTGCGACTCCGAGCGCCTTCGGGCCGTAGCCGGCGACGTACACGGGGATCTCAGGGCGGCCCTGCGCCCATGTGAGCTCGAGATTCTTGCCGTTCCACTCGACCGGGCGGCCGTTCATCAGGTCTTTCATCATCACGAGCGCTCGCTCGAACTCGGCCATCTTGACCGGCTCCAGGCCGATCACGCGCCGGGCCGAGTCGCCGCGACCGATGCCCATGAACATCCGTCCCTCCGAGATGTCCTGAAGCGTCGCGTAGGCACTCGCCAGCACCGTTGGCTCACGGGTGCCCGGGTTGGTGACGCAGTGCCCGAACTTCAGCGTGCTCGTGTGTGCTGCGGCAAGCGTCAGCAGCGGGATCGATTCCTGCCAGAGGATGTGCGAGTCGTAGGTCCAGCCCCAGTCGAAACCGTTCTCCTCGGCGAGCTGGAAGAGCTCGACGAAGCGCCGGTGCGGTGGATCGGGCAAGACGGTCACGCCGAAGGTCAGCATCTGGACTCCTCCTCCGATTCGAGAGTCGGAAGACTACTCGCAAGCCGCCGGTAGGCGGCGCGCAGCGGCCGAGAAGGCCGCGAAGTTCAGCCGGCGGAGCCGGCGTATCAGCAAGCCGCCGGTAGGCGGCGCGCACGCGCGCCGAGAAGGCCGCGAAGTTCAGCCGGCGGAGCGCGGCCGTGCAAAGGAAGTCCGTCTAGACTTCTGCCGTGCGAAGGCCTGCTGCTGATTCTCGGCGTCGTTACTCCTGACGTGGACTGCCTCAGCCGGTGCCGGCACCGACTCCCGCTGGACGAATGCCGCCCGGGAACTCGACATGCCCGTCCTTGCACCGACGAAGACCTTCGGAATGACACTGAAACGGGTGCGACCGCAGCACATCGACTGCGGGCAGACGACAGAGCAGCTCGACGCGTCCTACGGGGCCGGAGAGGCTCGGAAGCTCACGATCTACGAGGGCAAGCCCTTCTACTGCGGTGACCTCGGCGACGCCCCCGTCATCGCACAGCTCCGGATCCATGGCAAGAAGGCGACGCTCTACGAGTACTGTCAGGGCACCGGCTGCAGGCGGGCGACATTCAGGTTCGCGCTCTACTGGCGCGAGCAGGGCATCCAGATCGGGCTCATCAGTCGCGGGACGCCTCGCACCAAGCTCGTACAGTTCGCCCAGAGCATGACTCGCGTCAGCCCGTAGGGACTTCGCGTCGCTGGCGCGCCGTGAGCTCGCGTCGGCTGCGCGCTCGCCTGCGGCGGGCTTGCGATACGCCGGCGGCGCCGGCTGGGCTTCGCGTCCTGGCGCCTTCGGCGCGGCCGCTGCGCGCCCGCCTTCGGCGGGCTTGCGGATACGCGGGCTTCGCCCGCTTGCGCTTCGCGCCGGCCTCCGGCGCGGACGCTGCGCGGCCCGCTTCGCGGCTGGCCTTACGCCCCACCCGAGGTCTTCGAGCCGGTCGTCGTCGATTCCGAAGTGGTGTGCGAGCTCGTGGATGACCGTGATCCGGATCTCCTCGACGAGCAGATCAGGGTCGTGGCCGAACTCTTCCTCGAGCGGAATCCGGTAGATCTCGATCTTGTCCGGGAGGACGCCCGCGTAGCCCGAGTCGCGCTCGGTGAGCGGGATGCCGGTGTAGAGGCCGTAGACGTCGGGATCGTCGGGGTTCTCGTCCTCGACCACGAGCTCCACGTTCGACATCGCTGCTCGGAGCTCGTCCGGGAGGGCCTCGAGCGCCGCGGCCACCTGCTCGTCGAATCGGATCCCTCCCATGACCGTCAGCCGTTCAACGGACGATCAGGGCGAGCAGCGCCTTCTGTGCGTGCAGGCGGTTCTCCGCCTGATCCCAGACCGCCGACCGCGGGCCGTGGAGTACCTCCTCGGTGATCTCTTCGCCCCAGTGGGCCGGCAGGCAATGCATGACGATGGCCCGTTCGGATGCTCTCGCGACAAGCGCTTCATCGACGGTGTAGCCCGCGAACGCACGAAGGCGCGCGCCCTGCTCTGCCTCCTGGCCCATGCTCGTCCAGACGTCCGTGTACACGACGTCCGCCCCGTCAGCCGCAGCGGAGGGATCGGTGGTGACCTCGAGCGAGCCGCCGGCCGACGCTGCGGCCGTGTCAGCCCAGCCGACGACCTCCGTCGACGGCTCGTACCCGGCCGGGGTTGCGACGGCGATGCGGGCACCCAGCGCTGCGCAGGCCACGATCAGCGAGTGACAGACGTTGTTGCCATCGCCTATGTAGGCGACACGGACGCCGGCGACGGAGCCGAACCGCTCGCGGATCGTCATCACGTCGGCGAGCGCCTGGCACGGATGGAACTCATCCGTCAGGCCGTTGATGACGGGGATGTCCGCGTGCTCGGCGAACTCGTCGACGTCCGACTGGTGGAACGTTCGGATCATGATCGCATCGAGGTAGCGCGAGAGGACGATCGCCGTGTCACGGATCGTCTCCGTCTTTCCGAGGTGCATCTCGCCGAGGCCGAGATGCAGCGCAGTCCCACCGAGCTGGCTCATGCCGGCCTCGAAGGAGACCCGTGTGCGCGTCGACGGCTTCTCGAGGATCATCCCGAGCGTCCGGCCGGGAAGGAGATGGTGCTCGCTTCGCGCGTGCTGCAGGGTCTTCAGCTCGTCTGCGAGATCGAGGATCGTGGTCAGGTCCTCTCCCGACCAGTCGTCGATTCGCAGCAGATCGCGGCCCCTGAGATGATCGGCACGCACGCGCTGATCCTACTTCTCGCCGCTACAGGCCGATGCGTGCGTGCAGCGTCTCTGCGAGCGCGTCGAAGTCGAGAGCCGAGCCCGTGAGCTCGTGCGCGATCATGTCGGCGTCGAGCCCCTGCCCTTCGCTCCAGAGCTCCCGGACGAGGGAGCCTGCGCGGCGGTCGGTGAACCAGGCTCGACCGAACTCGGTGCGCAGGAAGCCAGAGACCTGCGCCTCGAGCGCCCACGCACGGAGGTAGGACGACGCGTAGAAGCCCGAGTCGACATCCACGAGGAAGTCGGCCGGGCTGGACTCGATCTTCGTCGCGTCGGTGAGGATCTCGGCGTAGCGGTCAGGCATCGAACCAGGATCGGCGCCGCCGTGGAGCTCGAGCTCGTAGAGCAGCTTGGCGGCGTAGCGGCGGACGAAGTAGAGGGTGACTGCCGCAGCCTCCGAGGCCAGCTCGTCCGGCCTGCCGAAGTCGAGCCTGCGGGTCAACCAGGCGGGGTCGACGACCAGATGCTCGAGCAGGAACGCCCAGCACTCGCTGACCGCGTTGTCCCCGAGCCGGCGTGCCTCGAACGGAAGGTGCGCGGAGGTGTGCGCGAAGTGCTCGGCATGGCCGGCCTCGTGAAACAGCGCATTCCAGTCGTCGAGGCCGCCCTGGGGCTGAATCATCAGGACGATGCGGCCCGGAACCTCGATCGGGAAGCAGTAGGCCCTGGGTGTCTTCGTCGGGCGCTGCTCGAGATCCAGGTGGATCTCCGGCTGCGCCCTGAGGTCGATTCCGAGATCTCCCAGCGTCGATTCGAGGGCCGGAACCATCAGATCGCGGGAGAAACCGTGATCCCAGGAGTCCGCGCGGAGGAGGCGAGGGACGTCCCAGCGCTGCGCGTCCTCGAGAGGGATGCCGAGGCGCGCTCGGAGGAGCCGGTCGAACGACGAGACGTGCAGATCCTCCGTCTCGACGAGAAACCGCTCGCAACTCGCGGCAAGATCCACCAGCGGGAAGCCGAACGCCTCGTAGAGCGCACGATGTGTTCCGGGAACCAGCTCCGTGGACGCCTCGTGCGTGTGCTCGAGCGCTTCGCTCAGAGACGGGGTTGAGCTTCCCGACGAGGTCGATCCGCGCCCGGTCGAGGCGCTCGCGTCGACGGCGATCAGGCTCGTTGGCGACAGCCGGGCGCAGCATCCGATACCCCAGCGCCTCGCCGTCGACCTCGGTCGAGAGCGTGGTCTCGAGCTCGGCCACTCGCTCGTCCCGTGACCGGTTCACGTTCCCGAGAAACCCCTCACAGGCGAAGCGCCAGAGTTCGCTCGACCCGCCGGCGCGCAGATCGGAGCACGCCTCGAGCGTCGTCAGGGACTGAAAGCGGTCGTAGATCGGGGCGAGCTCGAGTCCGGCCTTCTGACCGCTCAGATGCAGGTAGTACTCGTCGGTCAGCGCGGCGATGAATCGATCGGCCTCGTGCCGGTAGTCGTCGAGCTCCCGCGATGCCGACGTGAGCTCGGTCACGGTTGCCCAGGATACCGTCGAAGACCCGGCGGTAGGATCCCGCCGTGCGCGAGTTCACCGTGGAGACCGAACGGCGGACCCATGTCGTCGATGTGACCGCCCAGGTGCGCGAATGCGTGGGCGGGGTGGAGGCGACGGCGGTCGTCGTGTACATCCCTCACACGACATCTGGCCTCGTCATCCAGGAGCATGGAGGTTCTGACCCCGATGTCGCGCGTGACCTCGAGATGGCGCTCGAGCGCGTTGTCGAGGACGGCTGGCCGTGGACGCATTTCGAGGAGGGGAACGTCAACCCCTGGGCTCACGCCCGCGCCGCCCTCACCGCAACGTCCGTGGTGATCCCGCTCATCGACGGCAAGCTCGCCCTGGGGACGTATCAGGGCATCTTCTTCTGCGACTTCGACGGGCCGAAGACCCGGCGCGTCTACGTCGCCGAGCTGCGGTAGCGCGGCTCGAAGGAGCCCGTCCGCTCGAACGCCGGCTCGGCGAGCACGTAGGCCTGTGCCGTCAGGTACCCGACGAGGCCCACGGCGACGACGTCGAGCGGAGAGTCGTTGACGACGAGCGAGACGGCGACGGCGACGGCGATCGAGAGCGGCAGTGCCTTGGCCGCGCGGGTCAGGTCACTCCTCGCGAGCCGTATCGAGAGGAGCAAGAGCACGATCACCGCCATGACCACGAGCAGCGCGAGGTACCAGTGCTCGGTGGCCCGCTCCCAGGAGAGAACGACTCGATCCTTGAGATCGGCCGCGAAGCCGCTCGGGCCGCCGCCGACCGCATCGGTCAGGTGGCTCGATGCGCCCGTCAGCGAGTCGATCGCGACCACTGCGACGACCGCGGCAACTGCCAGAGCCACGACGGCGACCACAGCACGTCTGCGGGCGTCTGCGAGCTCGACCGCGAGGAACGCAAAGGCCACGACGAGGACGATCGACCCCCCGCCGTCCGCCCCGAACCGGCTTCCCGCGACCACGACGAGCGTCGTGCCGGCGAGGAGGAGAGCCGGGAGCCAGCCGAGCCGATCCTTCAGGAGCGCGACTGCGGCGAGCGTCGGAACGAGAAGCATTGCCGACAGGAGATTCGAGAGGCCGTAGAAGCGCGAGTTCTGGCTCGGCCCGAGGGGGGAGAGGGCAACTGCGGTGGGATCGACGAGGAACGCGACGAGATAGCCGACGATGACCGCCGTCAGGATCAGCGCGACCGCGAGGCGCGATCGAGCGGCGAGCGCGAGCAGTGGAGCTCCAACGGCTACCGCCAGGCCGAGGACGAGCAGGACGGCCCAGAACGACGAGATGCCGGCAGCGCCGAGAACGAGGTTCGCTCCGAGCGCTGTCGCGAAGCCGAGGAGCGCTGCCCGGGGGAACACGAATGCGAGGGCGAGCACGAGGATCCCGATCAGGAGCGACGCGATCGGGCGCACGTTGCCGTTGTCCACGATGCGCTGATCGAGGTCCTCCAGGTACGCGACCGGGTCGCTCGACGGTGTCGACGACAGCCCGCCGTCCAGTCCCAACGCGGTCGGTGCGACGTCAGCGACGGAGACGAGCCCCGGGATTCGCGTCGACCCCGAGTCGAGGAGACCCTCGAATCCGTCTCCGATCACTGCGATCGGATAGCGGCGGTCGTTCGCCTGGTCACCGCCCGTTGGAAGCCCGAGGACGATGAGGTTCCCGGAGGTGGGAGGCGCATCCGCCTGCGTGACCGAGATCAGCGCCGGACCGGGAGGAAGGCCGCCGCGGAGCGAGTTCCGGACCGCACCGCGCTCGAGCCCAGCCAGAGCGGACGCCTCCGAGACGCGCGGTCCGGCGCCCGGGACGACGAGGCCGATCGCTGCGCGATCCTCGAGCGGCTCGAGGTCTGACAGCTCGAGGCCGGGGACGACGACGACGCGGTAGGTCGGCGACCCCGCTTGCGCCTCACCGGCAAGCGTTGCCATCGCCGTCGCGACGAGCACGGCTGCCATCGTCAGAGACCCGACTCGTGCCCGCATATCCGGTTCCGCGGGTACCGTAGTCGAAATCGCGGTCGACACCACCCTCGCACTTCGGACGACCACCCTCGCCCGCCGCGAGGTCGTCGCCGCCTCCGCCATCGCGGCGGTCGTCGCGCTCGGCCTCGTTCTCCTCGGGCCGCCTGCCGGCGATGCGTCCGCTCATCTCTACCGGACGCTCCTCGCCCGGGACGGGGTTTTCATCTGGGACAACCTCTGGTACGGAGGCCAGTACCCGTTCGCTTCGTACAGCTTGCTCTACTACCTTCCGGCCGCGGTCGTCGGGAACCTGCCGCTCGTCGTCGTCGCGGTCGTCGCGTCGGCAGCGCTGTTCGCAGCCATTTCCGTCGGCGAGTGGGGAGATGCGGCACGGTGGCCTTCGCGCGTGTTCGCAGTCTGCGTCTGCGCGCCGGTCTTCACCGGGACCTACGCGTACGCACTCGGATTCGCCGCTCTTCTCGGCTCGTTGTGGGGATTCCAGAACGGGCGGCGAGGAATCGGCATCCTCTGCGCCGGCCTGACGCTCGGGTTCAGCCCGCTGGCCTTCGTCTTCCTCTGCCTGGCGCTTCTCGCGATCGCGATCGACCGCAGGCCACCACGACGAACGATCCTCCTCGTCGGTGCCTGGCTCACGATCTTCGCCGGAATCCAGCTGGCCGTGAACCTGCTCTTCCCGTCGGAAGGGCGGTACGACTTCAGGCTCAAGGAGCTCGCGTGGATCCTCATCGCCGGCGGGCTCGGGTGGTTCGTCGCCCGCCGCAACCCGCGAGGAGGCGTGCTCGCGCTGGTGTTCCTGCTCGTCGCGGCAGTCTGCCTCGTGTCGTTCTTCGTTCCGTCGCCGATCGGCTCGAATCTGACGCGCTTCCGTGTCGTGGTGTTCCCGCTGGCGCTGCTCGCCTTGTGGCTGGCCGCCTGGCGTCCGCGCTGGCTCGCCGTCGTCGTCGTTCTCCTCGCGGCCCAGTACACGTTCAGCCCGTACGCCACCGTCGCCGAGGGCCTCACCGACACCCGTGCGGCGAACGCTGCGTTCTGGGAGCCGGCTCTCTCGTTCCTTCGATCCCATCCCGACCCGGGTTACCGCGTCGACGTCGTCCCGACCTTCGACAACTGGGAGGCCTACTACATCCCCGGCGCAGGATTCGCCCTGACGCGCGGGTGGTACCGTCAGCTCGACCTCGCGCGGAACCCTGTTCTCTACCGCGACGGGCTCACGCCCGCCGAGTACCGTCGCTGGCTGAGGAGCGTCGGCGCGCGGTACGTCCTCCTGCCTCACGTGCCGCTCGACCGGCTGGCCACCGGAGGCCAGGCGTCGCTTCTGCGCTCGGGCCGCTCAGGCCTGACGAAAGTCGAGGAAGGAACGGACTGGACGATCTACGAGCTGCCGGATCCGACGCCGATCCTGACCGGGCCGGCCCGCGCCGGCCTGACTGCGTTCGAGCACGAGCGTGTCGCCGGCTGGGTAGGTGCTCCAGGTACGTACCTCCTCCGGGTCAGGTACACGCCGTACTGGGACGTGAGCGGGCAGGGCGTCTGCCTCGAGCGTGGCCCGGGCGGAATGACGCAACTCGTCGCGCGGCGCGCCGGAGCCTTCGAGCTTACGATCCCGCGCGCCGGCCAGCTCCTGCGAACCGCCTTCGGCAGCAGACCGTCCTCCTGTTGATCCTCGGGCCGGCTGCGTCCCGCACCTACACTCACCCGGTGGCCGCACCCGTCAAGAAGGGCGAGGAGCTCGAGCTCCAGGTCGAATCGCTCGCCTACGGCGGGAACGGCGTCGCTCGGCTCGACGGCTTCGTCGTGTTCGTGCGGCGAGGTCTTCCCGGGGACACGGTTCGGGCTCGCGTCACGAAGGTCAAGCGGAGCCACGCCGAGGCGATTGCCGTAGACGTCGTCGAGTCCGGACCCGGGCGCGTCGATGCCCCCTGCGTCCACTTCGGCGCCTGTGGCGGCTGCCGGTTCCAGGATCTCGCCTACGAGGCACAGCTGGCGGCGAAGGAGCTGCAGGTGCGCGACGCGCTCGAGCGACTCGGGGGGCTCTCCGGGTTCGAGCTCGAGCCGGCGCTCCCGGCCGAGTCGATCTTCCACTACCGCAACAAGCTCGAGTACTCGTTCACGGAGACGCCAGAGGGCGCCGGTCTCGGATTCCACCGCGCGGGTCGCTGGGACGAGGTGCTCGAGCTCGAGCGGTGCTGGCTGACCACCGATCTTGGCAACGCGGTCAGAAGCGCGGTGCGCGACTGGGCGCGGGCCGAGGGGATCCCCGCCTACAGCCAGGTCACGGAGCAGGGGTATCTCCGGCATCTGGTGGTTCGCGAGGGGCGGAACACCGGGCAGGCCCTGATCGTCCTCGTCACTGCACCCGGCGAGCTTCGCGGTGCGGACGAGCTCGTGGCATCGCTGCGGCAATTCCCCGAGGTCCGCGCGATTCACTGGGCCGTGAACGACCGCCCGTCCGAGGTGACGAACCTGCCAACGCGGGTGCTCTGGGGTGAGGACGCGATCGAGGAGGAGATTCTCGGTCTGCGGTTCCGGGTGCGCCCAAACGCGTTCCTCCAGACGAACACCGCCATGTGCGAGCGCCTGTACGAACTGGCAGCGCGCTACGCCGGGCTCACGGGCGAGGAGACCGTCTACGACCTCTACTGCGGGATCGGGACGATCGGTCTCGTCCTCGCGCGCGACGCGCTCACCGTCTGGGGCATCGAGGTGTCCGAGGAATCCATCGCCTGCGCGGTCGAGAACGCGGGGCTGAACGGCGTCATGAACGCGGCGTTCTTCGCGGGCGAGGTCGCCAGCGATCTCGAGGAGCTCCAGGGCCGCGCCGGGCGACCCGACGTCGTCGTGGTCGACCCACCCCGCGCCGGCCTTTCCGGGAAGGCGCTGCGGAGGATCGCCGCGCTGGATGCGGACAGGATCGTCTACGTGTCGTGCAACCCGACCACGCTGGCAGCAAACGCCGGAGAGCTCACGAGGGAGCACGGGTACCGGCTGGAGCGCGCCCGGCCGGTCGACATGTTCCCGCACACGCCGCACGTCGAGACGGTCGCGCTCTTCACGCCGGCTGTCGCCTGATCGACCTCCACAGGATGTCGGCGTTCGCGCCGACGAAGGCGAGCGAGAGCAGCGGGAGCGCGGGCAGGCCGCTGACGTCGAAGGCGACGTTGATGGCGAGCGTCGCGCCGAACGACGCCGTACACAGAGCCCACGTCCAGCCGACCCGAAGGCCGAACCGGTCGGCTGCACCGAGGAACAGCGCGAAGAAGAGCACATCCGGAAGGCCGAGCTGTGCGGATGCATCCTGGCCCGGCACAGGGAAGCCGATGCTCAGGTGGTTGAAGAGCTCGGGCTTGTCCTCGATCAACGTCTTCGTGGGGCCGCGGGCCACCGAGAAGATGTCGATCGGGATGATCACGAGCGCGACGAGCAGCACCCAGCTGATCTCTTCGAAGAAGCGCAGGAAGAACCAGCCCGCGCCGGTGACCGCCGCGAGCTTGACGAAGTTCGCGGCGATGTCGAACCCTTGCCAGTCGAGCAGCACGGCCAGTCCGATCAGCGCGATGACCGCCGGCAGCAGGTAGCGGCTGCGGCGAGCCGGCAGGCAGAGCCAGACGAGCCCGAGGGTCGCCGGTATCAGGACGAGCGCGATGAACGCCACGTCTCCCCACAGCGACAGTTCGGGTAGTCGTCCCGCGAACGCGTAGTACGCGACGAGGTCGACGAGGATCGCTAGTAGGGCGGAAGCTCTGACCACCACGGGCCGAGCGCCTTGAACGCCTCCCAGAACGCGCGCTTCGACGCCTGGTCGTCGAGCGACGCGTCGATGTCTGGCGTCACGAGGGCCTCGATCGTCGGCGTGAAGCGTTGACGCTCCCCCGGGCTGTCTGCGACATCGGACGAGAGCGGGAAGCGGCATTCGTTCAGAAAGACGCGGGTATCCTCTCCCATCACGACGACGATCTTCGGTTGGACGATGTGGAGCTCGCGGACGACGAATGACCGAGCCTCTTCCTCCGGCTCGTCGACGTACTTGATGCAATTGGTCCCGTAGATCGCGGTGGGATCGACGCCGAGGCGCTGGATCGACTTCAGGACTGCCTGGCCGGCCCGGCCGAAGAACGCGACGCCCTCGTGCAGCTCGGAGCCTTGCGGCCCGTACTTCAGGAGCATGACGTCTGCCAGCGGGTGGCCCGATCCGACGACGAGGGCGCGATCTGCCCCGGCCGCCCGCGCGATCTCTGCGCCGAGCTCGTTCGTCTCCGCGATCGCCTTCTTGAGATATCGGTCGGAGATGTCGCTGGAGGCCACGGGCATCAGACCGGAGTTCTTCGACGCGTCGTCCGTTCCTACCGCGTCGCTGTCCGGGTCCGCCTCTCGCGAGCCTGGGCGACCCACTTCAGGCTCTGGAGGTAGAGGAGCGATTTCGGCCGCCGGACGATCTCGGCGGACCGCAAGCTGAGCAGGAACTCCTCAGGAGTTCGGAATTCCCGCATCCGAAGCGCGCCGGTCCCGACGCCCTGCAGTACGTGCGCGTCAGACCCGGCACCCATGAGCAGGTTGTACTTCCGCGCAAACCGGAGCGCCTCGTCGTTGTAGCCCTCGAAGAGCAGGCGCGCGTTGTACGCCTCGAACACGTCGATATCGGCGAGGTGGCGATGCAGGGTGGCGGCGTCGGGGATCGAGTGGAGACGGTCGAAGGGATGGGGGAGGTACACGAGCCCGCCCTGCTCGCGAATCGCTGCGATCGTCTCTTCCATGGACATGCCGCGCGGGATCTCCTCTCTCAGGAAGAGCCCGATCACCTCGCCCTGCGCGGCGGTCTTCACCTCCTCACCAGGGATGACGGTCAGGCGCCGTCCCTTCGCCAGCTCAGCTCCCCGGCGTGCGCCGACAAAGACGTTGTGGTCGGTGATCGCGATCGCTCCGAGGCCGATCGCCTCGGCGTGGTCGAGAAGCTCCTCGACCGGGATCGAGCAGTCGTGCGAGTGATCCGTGTGCATGTGGAGGTCGACGAGGATCCACGGCCGGTCGGCGAGAAGCTCGGTGGTTGCGGTAGGGACGCGCTTTCTGTCGAGCAGCGACAGGTACAGGCCGTCGAGTTCGGCGCCCAGGGCATCGACGCTCTGACGTTCCGCAGCCGCGCGTGCTGCCTTGCCCTCCGCAATCCGGAAGTCGGCATCGCCGCTGAGTCGTCCCATGGCCGCTCCGACGAGTTCCGGTTGCTCCTCGCGCGCCGGCGGATCGATCGATCGGGAGCCCGCTGGCGAGGGCTTCCGTTCTGAGCCGCGCGGAGCCCCCGGCCGCCGGGACGAAGCCCAGGGCCCCTCTGAGGAGCGCGGCGCGACGGACACCGTCGTGCGCGGTCTCGACCTCGACCCTTCCCCGGAGGCGCCGTGGGACGTACGGCCTTCCCATCAGCGGTCGCGTCCGGAGAACGGTGATCTCGATGTGGTCGAGGGCGTAGAGAGCGCGGAGCGCAGCCCGTGCGAGCGCGCGCTCGTCCGGATCCCACTCGAGGACGAACCGGCTGCCGTCCTCCCCAGGGTGGAAGAGCTGCGTGTCCACACCGACCGGAAGCAGCCGGTACTCGCCGGGGAAGCGCTCTGATGCTGCCGCGAGCGTCTCGTCTCCGACCGCGCTCAGGGCGTCGACGCGGGCGAGAAGCCTGGCTCGCTGCGCCTTCGACGGCGGATAGGAGAGGCGCTCGACTGAATGGAACGTCGCGACCGAGAGGCCGACAGCGTCCCGGAGCGCGAGATACGAGAGGCTCGGAACGCCCGGCTCGTGACCGTGGATCACGTCGAAGCGTCCCTTCGACAGCGCGAGCTGGAGGTTCGCACGAACCCCGACAGGCACACCGATCCGGCTCGTCCGCGAGACCGGCACGGCAGGCCCGAGAGCGACGAGCCCCTGCAGGAGCGTCCCGCGCTGCTCGAGGTGGCGCAGAGCGCGCCGGCCGTCCGCCAGTTGCGAAGCGCTGTTCGACGGCGCGAGGACGCACACCGAGTGGCCGCGCGCTTCCAGCGCCTGCGCGGCCGCCGCGACGTGATCGTTCACGTCATGGGGCTGGGACCACGAGAAGGGGGTGACCAGGCAGATGCGCAGCCCCATCACAGCGATTCTATGTGACGCCGGTGAGTCTCCCGCGCACGCAGGCTCGATCCTTTACGACCTCCTGATGACGCGCATCCCGATGGTCGCGCGTCGTCGGACGGTCGGTCAGACCGTGCGGCGCAGCACGAGGATGCGGCCGGCTGCCAGGGTGGTGTCCGCGACTCCGGCAGTCACGTGGATCCTGCCCCGGTCGTCGCTCACAACCGCGTCCGCACCCGCTCGCGCGTCCCGATCTGCAGCGATCAGCTCGATGCCGTCGAGGGTGGCGATCAGCGTCTCGGCGGCCAGGGCTCCCACCGTGGGAGCGGCCGCGAACCGCTGCAGGATCGGCATGAGGAGATATCCGAGCCCGGTCAGGATCGCGAACGCCCCGAGCGTCTTGGCGATGACCGACCCACCGGGTTGCGCCCAGATCACGACGATCAGGAGGCTGACGGTGACGGTCAGCGCAGCCGCCGTTGCCATCGCGAGCGGGGCGAACCGCCGATCGCGAAGGAGAAGGAGGTTCGTGACCAGGACGAGCTCTGCGACGAGCGCGACGAGAGCGGTCGCCGCCCAGCGCTCGGCCGTGTCGGCCCAGATCGCCATGACCAGGACAGCCCCCCAGACCGGCGCCGTACCGATCACGGCCAGGCCGAGCCGGGCGAGCGTCTGGCGCTCGACGAGAGCGTAGGCTGCAATAGCCGTCGAGCCCGCGAGGAAGACGGCGCCCAGCGTGAGCAGGATGCTGCTGTCGGTTTCGCTGAACGCGCCTCGGACGAGCCCGACGAGCGCGACCAGGGCGGCACCGCAGAGAAGCGCCGCCGCCCCGATCCAGAACAGCCGGCCGAGGCGTGTCCTGAGCATCAGCCCGTCGCCGCCCCGTCCTTCGCCGTGTCGTGGTGCCGAATCCGGCCTGCGCCGGCTCCAGCGTGCCGTCGCGGACGAGGGCTATGCCGTCGCACGCTGCGCGGCCGTCTTCCGCGATCTGGCGTACTTCTTGATGAACTGCTCGGTCGCTTCGCATGCCTCGTCGTCGACGATCTGCTTCGGAGGCGACTTCATCAGGTACGAGCTCGGGCCCTCGAGGGCGCCGGCGACACCGTTGTTCAGCGCGAGCTTCGCGAGCCGTACGGCATCGATCACGATCCCGGCCGAGTTCGGGGAGTCCCAGACCTCGAGCTTGAGCTCCAGGTTCAGCGGGACGTCGCCGAAGGACGACCCCTCGAGCCGGATGTAGGCCCACTTGCGGTCGGTCAGCCAGGGCACGTAGTCGGACGGGCCGACATGGACGTTGCCTGCGCCGAGGTCGTAGTCGAGCATCGACGTGACCGCGTTCGTCTTCGAGATCTTCTTCGACTCGAGGCGATCCCGCTCGAGCATGTTCAGGAAGTCGGAGTTGCCGCCGACGTTCAGCTGCATCGTCTTGTCGAGGTGGACGCCACGCTCGCGGAACAGGCTCGTCAGGACGCGGTGGGTGATCGTCGCGCCGACCTGTGACTTGATGTCGTCGCCGATGATCGGAACTCCGGCTTTCTCGAAGCGGCCCTGCCAGTACGGCTCGCGCGCGATGAAGACCGGCATGCAGTTCACCATCGCGACGCCTGCGGCCAGGATCTGCTCCGTGTACCACTTCGCCGCCTGCTCCGAGCCGACGGGAAGGTAGTTGACGACGACGTCGGTGCCTGTCTCCTTGAGGATCTCGACGATGTCGGCCGTCGGTCCGGGGGCCTTCTCGACGATCTGCGAGAGGTACTTGCCGAGACCGTCGTGCGTCATCCCACGCTGCACCTTGATCCCGGTCTCCTTCACGTCGGCGAACTTGATCGTGTCGTTCGGGTGCGCCCAGATGGCCTCTGCCATGTCCGCCCCGACCTTCCCCTTGACGACGTCGAAGGCCGCGGTGAACTCGATGTCGCGAACGTGGTAGCCGCCGAGGTCGACGTGCATGAGGCCCGGAACGAAGTCCTTCGGGTTCGCATCTCGGTAGTACGTCACGCCCTGGAGCAATGAGTTGGCGCAGTTGCCGACGCCGATGATGGCCACCCGGACCTTGTCCTCCGAGCGACCCGCGCCGTTGGTGCTTCCGTTTGTCTCAGACATTCCGTGAGCTCGCTTTCCCCCGCCGAACGGGACTCGATCGATGAACGCCGGCTCGAGACGGACGCCGAGGTCGTCGGCGAGCGCCTGCACGATCACGCGATTCGTGTTCGATCCGCGCTCGAAGGCCTCGACCTGGATCCGTCGCTTCAGCTCCGGCGGCATGCGGAGCACGACGACCGGGCTGTCCCCGGGCGTCGAGCCGCGCCGGCCGGTCGGCTCGAACGCGACGCCGAATCGGTCGGCAAGCGTCGAGACCGCGACGTCGTTGAGCGCGCTGTCACGCCGCTCGACCTCATTCGAGAGGCGGCGCTTCAACTCGGCGGGCATCCGCACGAGCACGCTCTTGACGGCCGGACGAGGCATAAGTGCTAGCAGTATAGCACTGTGGCTCGACGCGGGTTGCTAGAGAGCTGAGGCCCGCTCGCTGAGCTGCTTGCGGACGAACAGGATGCGCTGCGCGACCGTGATCCACGCCAGGACCATCAGGACGAGGACAGCCCACGGCAGCGCCCCGAGCGACCCGAGTGCGAGGCCGATGCCGAGAATGGCGACTCGCTCGACCCGGCTGCCGAAGCCCACGTCTCCTCTCAGGCCGAGTATCTCGGCCTTGGCACGGGTATAGCTGACGAGGAGCGATCCGACAACGGCGGCGAACGCGATGGCGATTGCCCACATCTTCCCGTCGCGGGCGAACACGAGCGCGGCCGCGCCGAGCATGAACGCCTCGCCGACACGGTCGAGGGTCGAGTCGAGGAAGGCTCCGAACGGCGTGCCCTTGCCTCCCGCACGCGCCAGGGCGCCGTCGAGGATGTCCATGATGGCACCCACGACGTAGAGCGCCGCCCCGACCAGGTAGAGCCACCAGGCCTGGTCGACGAAGTAGATGGCGATCGAGCCGGCGATGCACAGCGCTACGCCGGAGAGGGAGAGCATGTCGGGCGTGAGTCCGGTGTTCGCGACCTGCGCCATCGAACGGGTTGCAGCCTCACGAGCCTCTGCGATGTACGCGTCCTTGACCTCGCCCAGGGTTCGCTGCTCGCGCACTGCGCGCCAGGCTAGCAGCGGTGGTTACCGAGCCAGGGCGCGCTCGACGTCGTCCCGACGCCCGCGGGTCGCCTCGAGGAAGAGCACGAGAGACGTGGATATGACGGCGACGACGATACCGCCGGCGATATCGAGCCAGAAGTGATTTCCGGTTGCCATGACCGTGAACCAGACCCAGGTCGGCCAGAGCGTCCAGAGCAGCTTCGCCCAGCGCGACGAGACGAGCGCGGCCATCGTGAAGCCGAGAATCAAGGCATCCGCCGAGTGGATGCTCGGCATCGCCGCGAACTGATTCGAGGCGAGCTGGACGAAGCCGCTTCCGTGGTTGAGCGCAGACGACTGCGCGAGCGTGTCGACGAAGCCCCACTCTGCGAAGAACCGCGGTGGAGCGGTCGGAAGGACGACGAACCCGACCAGCGCCAGCACGTTCGCGACGACGAGGACGTTACGGAGCCGCGGGAACGCGTCGTTGCGCTTGAAGTACACCCAGAGGAGCGCCAGTCCGACGACGGTGAACTGCGAGTTCCAGTACGTCCAGTTCGTCGCCTGGACGAGCCAGTCTCCTGCGTGGAAGACGACGTTCTGGATGTCCAGCTCGACCAGCGCGTGGAAATGCCGCTCGAAGTCGAGGATCGCCCGGCCGTTGCGGAACGCCTCCTCGGGACCACGATCTGCGATCCCACGCGCCAGCTGGTAGGCGAGGATGAACCCGAACCAGACCGCAAGCTGGAGGAGGAAATCCTTCCAGCCGCGCGGAAACGCGTGCCCTAGTCGCGAAGCCACGGAGGAGAATTGTAGAGAACGGGTCAACGGGTGCGTCGGCCGGGTTTCGATGTGGTGTCGCTCATCCCCCGATCGAGGACTCCGAACCGCCGCAGATCAGCCCCCGATGTAGGACATCTCCACGCGAGGAAGCTCGGAGGTCGCGTTCGAGCGCGTCTCGGAGTAGCGATCGCTCCGACCGAGCCAGACGGCGCCGACGGCGTCCGCCAGGTCGTCGTCCGAAGCGCCACCGCGCACGAGCGAGCGCAGATCGTGTCCGCGCACGCCGAAGAGGCATGTGTACAGCTTCCCCTCGGCCGAGATGCGGGCACGCGTGCAGTCACCGCAGAACGGCTGGGTCACGGAGGCGATCACGCCGATCTCCCCGCCGCCGTCGGCATAGCGCCATCGCCGGGCGACCTCTCCCGGGTAGTTCGGCTCGGTCGGCTCCAGGGGGAGCTCGGCGTCGATCCGCTCGACGATTTCGGCTGCCGAGACCACGTCGTCGAGCCGCCAGCCGTTCGTCGCACCGACGTCCATGAACTCGATGAAGCGGAGGATGTGCCCGGTTCCGTGGAAATGTCGTGCCATCGGGAGGATCGAGCTCTCGTTGACGCCCTTCTTGACGACCATGTTGACCTTCACCGGCCAGAGGCCGGCAGCAGTTGCGGCCGTGATCCCGTCCAGGACGTGCGAGACCGGAAAGTCGACGTCGTTCATCCCGCGGAAGACCTCGTCGTCGAGCGAGTCGAGGCTCACGGTGACCCGTCCGAGGCCCGCGTCCGCGAGGGCAGCTGCCTTGCGGGGCAGGAGCGAGCCGTTCGTCGTCAGGGTGAGATCGAGGCCGGGAATCCCGGCGAGCATCGCGACGAGCTTCTCGACGTCGCGACGAAGGAGCGGCTCCCCGCCGGTGAGGCGGATCTTCTCGACGCCGAGCTGGACGAACACCCGGGCGAGGCGGGTGATCTCCTCGAAGGTCAGGAGCTGGTCACGCCGCAGGAATTCATAGTCATGGCCGAACACGTCCTTGGGCATGCAGTAGGTACAGCGGAAGTTACAGCGGTCGGTGACCGAGATCCTCAGATCACGAAGCGGCCTGCCGAACGTGTCTCGAACCATGCGGTCAGGGTACTTCACGCGTCATCCCCGTCCGTCGAGAGGTCGAGCCAGCGGATCTCGTCCGCGGTCAACTCGACGTCCGTCGCAGCGAGGCAGTCGTGCAGCTCCTGGCTCGAACGCGGCCCGATGACCGCGGATGCAGGGAACGGCTGCGCGAGAACGTAGGCGAGCGCGACCGCGACGGGAGCAACGGCTCGGCGGGCAGCCAGCGCCGTCGCGCGGCGGCGACGCTCGAGGTTCGCGTCGGAGATCCAGGAGGCCTCCATCTCGTCGTCACGGCACCGGCCGGCGAAGAAGCCGCGCGCCTGGGCCGACCACGCGAGAAGAGGCGTCTGCGTCCGCTCGTGCCAGCGCACGTCGGCCCGCAGGCAGCCGTCCCAGACCGGTTTCAGCATCTCCGCGAGCGACAGCTGGTTCGACTGCACCGTGAAGGGCGTCATCCCGTTCAGCCTTGCGTGTTCGTTGAACGCCTCGAAGCGCTCGGACGTCCAGTTGCTGGCGCCGACGGCGCAGACCCTGCCGGCGGTCACCTCGCGCTCGAGCGCATCCGCGAACTCGCCGACCGGCACATCGGTGTTGTCCCGGTGGAGGAGATAGAGATCGACCCGTTCCAACCCGAGGTTCGCGAGGCTCTCGTCGAGCTGGGGAGCTACGACCTCGGGGAAGCAGGTCGGCGAATGCGCTCCCTTGGCCACGATCGTGATTCGATCGCGGATCCCGTGGCGCGCGACGAACGATCCGACCGCCTCCTCGCTCTCGACCCCGTAGTGGTGTGCCGTGTCGAAGGCCAGCCCGCCGGCCTCCACGTAGGCCTCCCACAGCGGGGGCTCGACCCGGACAGTGCCCATCACGATCTCTGGCAACTCGTGCATGCGCGCATTGCACGTGTCCGAGCGCGGGAAACGCAAGACGGAAGGCCATTAGATATCTGATATAACTTGACTTAGATTTTCTTCAACAGGAGGCAGCACAGTATGGGTAAGACCATCGGAATCGACCTCGGCACCACCAACTCGTGTATGGCGGTGCTCGAGGGTGGCGAGCCGACCGTCATCCCGAACGCGGAAGGTGGCCGCACCACGCCGTCCGTCGTCGCGTTCACGAAGGACGGCCAGCGGCTCGTCGGTGCGCCTGCCAAGCGGCAGGCCGTGACCAACCCCACCAACACGGTGTTCTCGATCAAGCGGTTCATGGGCCGGAAGTCCTCGGAGGTGTCCGAGGAGATGACCATCGTCCCCTACGAGGTCGTGGCCGGACCGAACGGTGACGCGCGGGTGAAGGCGGGCGACAAGGAGTACGCGCCGCCCGAGATCTCCGCGATGATCCTGCAGAAGCTGAAGGCGGACGCCGAGGCGTATCTCGGCGAGTCCGTCTCCGACGCCGTCATCACCGTCCCCGCGTACTTCAACAACGCGCAGCGCGAGGCGACGAAGGACGCCGGCAAGATCGCCGGCCTCAACGTCCTCCGCATCATCAACGAGCCGACGGCTGCATCGCTCGCCTACGGGCTCGACAAGGAGGAAGACCAGACGATCCTCGTCTTCGACCTCGGCGGCGGCACCTTCGACGTGTCCGTTCTCGAGCTTGGCGACGGCGTCTTCGAGGTGAAGTCGACGAACGGCGACAACCACCTCGGCGGCGACAACTTCGACAAGGCGATCGTCGACTGGATGGTCGCGGAGTTCATGCGCGACCAGGGCATCGACCTCTCGAAGGACTCGATGGCCTTGCAACGGCTGTACGAGGCTGCCGAGAAGGCGAAGATCGAGCTCTCGTCGACCTCGTCCACGCAGATCAACCTGCCGTTCATCACCGCGACGCAGGACGGGCCGAAGCACCTCGACCTGCAGCTGTCGCGCTCCAAGCTGAACGAGCTGACGCACGACCTCGTGAAGCGAACGGTCGACCCGACGAAGCAGGCGCTCGCAGATGCCGGGCTCACTGCCTCGGACATCGACCACGTCGTCCTCGTCGGCGGCATGACCCGTATGCCCGCGGTGCAGGACAAGGTCAAGGAGATCATCGGCAAGGATCCGCACAAGGGTGTCAACCCGGACGAGGTCGTCGCGATCGGCGCTGGCATCCAGGCGGGCGTGCTGAAGGGCGAGGTCAAGGACATCCTTCTCCTCGACGTCACGCCGCTGTCGCTCGGCATCGAGACCAAGGGCGGCGTGTTCACGAAGCTGATCGATCGCAACACGACCATCCCCACGAAGAAGTCCGAGACGTTCACCACCGCCGAGGACAACCAGCCGTCGGTCGAGATCCACGTGCTCCAGGGTGAGTCCGAGATGGCGACCTTCAACAAGACCCTCGGCAAGTTCCAGCTCGTAGGCATCCCGCCGGCGCCGCGTGGCATGCCGCAGATCGAAGTGGCCTTCGACATCGACGCGAACGGGATCATCAACGTGTCCGCCAAGGATCTCGGTACCGGGAACGAGCAGCAGATCCGCATCGAGGGCGGCTCGGGCCTGAAGGACGACGAGGTCGAGCGGATGGTCCACGAGGCCGAGGCTCACGCCGACGAGGCGCATAAGATGCGCGAGCTCGCCGACGCGAAGAACCAGGCCGAGACCCTGATCTACTCGACGGAGAAGACGCTGAAGGAGCACCGCGACTCGCTCGACGACGACACCGTCGCGACGATCGAGTCCCGGACTGCCGACCTCCGCTCGGCTCTCGAAGGCGACGATGCGGGGGAGATCCGGTCGAAGGCGGAATCTCTGACCGAGGCCGCTCACAAGCTCGCTCAGGCCGTGTACGAGCGCGTTCAGGCCGAGCAGTCGTCGACCGCGCCAAGCGGGAACGGCGCAGAGGCTGAGGGCGAGGCGGAGGACGAGGTCGTCGAGGATGCCGAGTACGAGGTGCTCGACGAGGAGGCTCGGAAGGAATGACGGGGCACGCGCAGGCACAGCCGGATCTCGGCGCGCGCGTCGCTGCGCTCGAGGGCCAGCTCGAGGAGCTCGAGGCTCGGGCCGGCGACGCCGAGGCGAAACGGGACGAGTACCTCGGTGACCTGCGGCGCGTGGCCGCGGACTTCGACAACTTCCGCAAGCGGGCGGCGCGCGACCAGGAGGCGTTGGTCGCGCGGGCCCACGAACGGCTCGTCAAGGAGCTCCTGCCCGTTCTCGACGACCTCGAGCGAGCCCTCGAGGCAGCGTCCCAGCACGAAGAGGCGAAGCTCGAGGAGGGAGTCCAGCTCGTCGAGCGCGAGCTTCGGCACGCGCTCGATCGGGAGGGCCTGGTCGAAATCGAGACGGAAGGCAAGTTCGACCCCCACATTCACGAGGCGCTCCTGACCCAGCCGTCCGAGCTCGGCGAGGGGACGATCGTCGAGGTGCTGCAGAAGGGCTACCGGCTCGGAGACCGAGTTCTGCGACCCGCACGCGTCGTCCTCTCGGCCGGGCCGGTTCCCGAAGAGGGTGCGAACGAGGAGGCATGAAGAACGCCTACGACACGCTCGGCGTCTCGAAGACTGCATCCCAGGACGAGATCAAGAAGGCCTACCGCAAGCTCGCTCGCACGTATCACCCGGACAAGAACCCGGGTGACACGGCTGCCGAGGAGCGGTTCAAGGAGATCCAGGGTGCCTATGACGTCATCGGCGACCCGGACAAGCGCAAGGAGTACGACTCCGGGCCGAAGCGGGTCTTCACCGGCGCCGACGGCGGCGGTTTCGATCCCGGTGCTTTCCAGAACATCGATCTCGGCGATCTGTTCGGCGACCTGTTCTCCGGCGGCGGCCGTCAGCGCCAGCAGCGCGGCCAGCGCGGCCGCGACCTCGAGGCAACGGTGAACCTGTCGTTCGAAGACTCTCTGGCGGGCGTCACCGTCAAGGTGCCCGTCGAGCTGAACGGTGTCTGTACCGCATGCCGCGGCTCGGGTGCCGAGGCGGGGACGAGCCCGGTCATCTGTCCCGAATGTCGCGGCCGCGGCGTCGTCTCCCAGAGCCAGGGCCTCTTCGCGCTCTCCCAGCCGTGCCCGCGCTGCGGTGGCAACGGGACGATCATCGAGAAGCCGTGCAAGGTGTGCGGCGGCTCGGGACGCAAGCGCACCACCAAGCGCTACCAGGTGAAGGTCAAGCCGGGCGTCCAGGACGGCACCCGCATTCGTCTTGCCGGTAAGGGCGAGCCGGGAATTCACGGCGGGCCGCCCGGCGACCTCCTCGTCACGACACGTGTCGTTCCTTCGCCGGTCTTCGAGCGGCGTGGGGCCAACCTCGTCATCGAGGTGCCGGTGACCTACGCGGAGGCTGCGCTCGGGGCGACGGTCGAGGTTCCGACGCCCGATGGCCCGATCTCGCTGAAGGTTCCCGCAGGCTCACAGGACGGGAAGATGCTGCGCGTCCGGGGCAAGGGTGCCCCGAAGCTGAAGGGCTCCGGGCGAGGCGATCTGCTCGCGCGGGTGCGCGTGACCGTGCCGACGAAGCTGACCAAGCAGGAGCGGGAAGCGATCGAGAACCTGCAGAAGGTCTCGCGTGAGAGCCCTCGCGACGCATTCGTGGAGAGCTGACGTGGATAGGCCCCGCTACATGATCTCGGTCGCCGCGGAGCTCGTGGGGATGCATCCGCAGACCCTTCGCATCTACGAGGCGAAAGGTCTCGTCAGACCGCGAAGGACTCCCGGGAACACCCGCCTCTACTCGGAGACCGACCTCGAACGGCTGCGAGAGATCCAGCGTCTCACGACCGATCTGGGCTTGAACCTCGCCGGCGTCGAGCGCGTTCTGGCGCTCCAGGACGAGGTGCGGCTCCTCGGCAGGCGACTCGCCGCTCTCGAGCGCGAGATGCGGGACGAGGTGCAGCGCGTGCATCGGCAGTACCGCCGCGACTTGGTCCTCTACGCCGATCCCGACCCCAATCAACGACTACCGATCCCGAGGACACATGGACTTTAGGAAGCTGACCATCAAATCCCAGGAGGCCGTCGCGGCAGCCGGCGAAGACGCGAGGCGCCGTGGGAACCCCGAGGTCTATCCGGAGCATCTCGTTCTCGCTCTGCTCGACCAGGAGCTTCCCCGGACCCTCTGCGAGCGCGCCGGCGCATCTCCGCAGGCTCTGCGCGCGGAGGCGGAGGCAAGCCTCGCGAGCAAGCCCGCGATCTCGGGCGCCGAGCAACAGCCGCGCGTATCCACCGCGTTCGCTCGCGTGCTCGACGGTGCCGAGGACGAGATGCGCAAGCTCGAGGACGACTACGTCTCCACCGAGCACCTGCTGCTCGCACTCGATGTGGTTCCGCGTGACCCGCTGCTGGCTGCGCTGAAGGAGGTGCGCGGCTCCCAGCGCGTGACGTCGCAGGATCCCGAGGGCTCCTACCAGGCGCTCGAGAAGTTCGGGAAGGATCTGACCGCGCTCGCCGAGGCCGGCAAGCTGGATCCTGTGATCGGCCGGGACGAGGAGATCCGGCGCGTGATCCAGGTGCTCTCACGTCGGACGAAGAACAACCCCGTTCTGATCGGCGAGCCGGGTGTCGGGAAGACCGCCATCGTCGAGGGGCTGGCTTCGCGAATCGTCGGAGGCGACGTTCCGGAGGGATTGAAGGGCAAGCGGGTCTGGGCGCTCGACATCGGCTCCCTGCTCGCCGGATCGAAGTACCGCGGAGAGTTCGAGGAGCGGCTGAAGGCAGTGCTGCAGGAGATCCAAGGCGCCGAGGGAGAGATCATCCTCTTCATCGACGAGCTGCACACGATCGTCGGAGCCGGTGCCGCCGAGGGAGCCGTCGACGCGGCCAACATGCTGAAGCCGATGCTGGCCCGGGGCGAGTTGCGCGCTGTCGGCGCGACCACCCTCGACGAGTACCGCAAGCACATCGAGAAGGATGCGGCGCTCGAGCGGAGATTTCAGCCCGTCCTGGTCGGCGAGCCGTCCGTCGCGGACACGATCGCCATTCTGCGCGGCCTCAAGGAGAGGTACGAGGCACACCACGGCGTGCGCATCCGCGATGCGGCATTGACGGCCGCGGCGGTGCTCTCCGACCGGTACATCTCGGACCGCTTCCTGCCGGACAAGGCGATCGACCTCGTCGACGAGGCGGGGTCCCGGCTGCGCATGGAGATCGACTCCTCGCCGATCGAGCTCGACGAGGCTGACCGCCGGGTGCGGCAGCTCGAGATCGAGCAGGCGGCGATGGCGAAGGAGACGTCTGCGGTTCGTGAGCCGGTCGAGCGGGAGCTTGCCGAGGCGAGAGAGCGCCGTAACGAGCTGGCCGCTCGCTGGGCCGACGAGAAGGAGGCTCTCGACCGGATCAAGGAGACGACGCGGTCGATCGACGAGCTGAAGATCGAGGCCGACCGGGCCGAGCGCTCGGGTGACCTCCAGCGTGTCGCCGAGATCCGGTACGGAGACCTGCCGAGGCTCGAGAACGAGCTCCGCGAGAGCGTCGAGTGGGACCGCGAGCCGATGGTGAAGGAGGAGGTCGACGAGGACGACATCGCCGAGGTGGTCAGTCGCTGGACCGGTGTTCCGGTGTCGCGGCTGCTCGAGGGCGAGGTCGAGAAGCTGATTCACATGGAGGAGCGACTCCACCGTCGCGTGATCGGGCAGGACGCCGCCGTCGTCGCCGTGTCGAACGCCCTGCGTCGCGCGCGCTCCGGGCTCCAGGATCCGAACCGGCCGATCGGGTCGTTCGTCTTCCTCGGCCCGACCGGAGTCGGCAAGACCGAGCTGGCCCGGGCGCTCGCCGAGTTCATGTTCGACGACGAACGGGCGATGGTGCGACTCGACATGTCCGAGTACATGGAGAAGCACACGGTGTCCAGGCTCATCGGTGCGCCCCCGGGGTACGTGGGCTTCGAGGAAGGGGGTCAGCTCACCGAGGCGATCCGCCGCCGTCCCTACTCCGTCGTGCTGCTCGACGAGATCGAGAAGGCCCATTCGGACGTCTTCAACGTCCTCCTGCAGCTCCTGGACGACGGACGGCTCACGGATGGCCAGGGCCGCACCGTCGACTTTCGCAACACCGTCCTGATCATGACGTCGAACGTGCGCTCGGCGGAGGCGATGCGCGACCACTTCCGCCCGGAGTTCTTGAACCGGATCGACGAGATCGTCGAGTTCGCGCCGCTCTCCCGCGACCAGCTCGGCGAGATCGTCGAGCTCCAGCTCGAACGGTTGCGGGGTCGCCTGGCCGAGCGCGGCATCGGGCTCGAGCTCACGCCGGCGGCGACCGAGCTCGTGGCCGATGCGGGTTGGGATCCGACCTACGGCGCGAGGCCGCTGAAGCGCGCGTTGCAACGCCTCGTGGAGAATCCGCTGGCAGTGAGGCTTCTCGAAGGCGAATTCACGGAAGGCGACACGATCCTCGTGGACGCACGTGAGGGCGAGGTCGTGTTCGACAGGGCGGGTGCCGCCGAGCCCGTTGCTTCCTGACCGCGTGGAAACGGACGCGGTCGAGATACGGAAGCCCCTACGCCTCGGCGAGGTGATCGCCGCCGCGATCCGTCTGTTCACCCTGCGGCCGCTTCCCGCCCTCGCGATCGGCGCAGCCGTCGCAGGAACGTTCCTCCTGATCGACGTCCTCCCGATCGTCGTCTTCGTGGCGGTCGTTTCGGTCGTTTTCGCGGTGGGCCTCGCGGTGACCGCGGGGCTCGTCGAGGGCGACGGATTCGGCGATGCACTTCGGCGGATCCCCCCGCTCATCCCCGACCTCTTGGTGCTCGCGTTCGTTGTTGCGGTTCCGTTCTACCTCGCGAGCCTCTTCATCATCCTGTTGATCGTGGGCGCGGCGTGGCTCGCGCTCACCGTCTTCGCCGTGCCGGTGGCCGTTCTCGAGAAGCCCGCGGAGGAGGGGTTTCTCGCGAATGCGATGAACGGCCTGCGCGAGACGCTGAGGCTCTCGCGGGTCGCGTACCTGCACGCATTCGGCGTCGTCGCGGCCCTCGTGGCAGTGCAGATCGTCTTCAGCATCGTTCTCGGGCTGCTGCTCTCCGGGTACGCGGACAACAGCCGCCTGGCGGCGCAGGCGCTCACGCAGGTCGTGCTCGCCCCGTTCTTCTTCCTTGGGCTCTCCGTGCTCTATTTCGAGCAGTACGCGAGGGCGGCGGAGCTCGTCAGCGGGAAGGCCTCACTGTGATCTCCATCGCAAGCAGCGTGCGATACACCGTCTGGTCGCGGCGGTAGTACCACCGGTCGTAGAGCAGCAGGTTCACGGGGAACCACAGCGTCACCCAGGAAATGATGCTGAGTCCCTGTGAGATAGCCAGGACGATGTCGTTGTTCGAGTTGTCGAGCTCCCGTGACGCGGCGTTCAGGACGATCACCGCAAGGAACCCGATCACCAGCGTGCGGAAACCCAACTGGGTCGTCTTGCGCAGCTCGACGTCGAGCGCAGCGAGTTTCACTCGGCAATAGCGTGCGACGGCGTCCCGAATTCGCTGCTCGAGAGACGGATCGATCTCGTCGGCGGGAAGCTCGACCAGGGTACGGACACGCGATGGGATCTTTCCGGCTTCCATCTCGGCCACGATCGCGTCGAGCGCCGGCTTTTCCCCGTAGCTCTCGAATTCCTCCGAGAACGGGTCGGAGGTCGGAGGAGTGAACAGGTCTGCCGGCGCTCGGAGCGCGAGGGTGACCTCGAGCTCGTCTCCGCGACGTGGGAGCAGGCCCCAGAGTCTGCGTGGTCCCCTGGTCCGTTCTATTCTCACTGTCCAGCCTGCACGAGGGGAGGAATCTACCGATGCCGAAGTACGTCATGCTGACGACGCTCACAGACCAGGGGCTCCAGACCCTTCGTTCTCATCCGGAGCGCCTGCGCGCGGTGAACAAGGACGCCGAGGAGCTGGGCGTCACGGTGCTCCAGCAGTGGGCGTGTCTCGGCCCCTTCGACTTCGTGAACGTCGTCGAGGCTCCGGATGCAATCACCATTTCGCGGATGTCGGTCATCCTCGGAGCGCGTGGGAGCGCGAAGCTTCAGAGCTACGAGCTGATGGAGATCGACGACTTCCTCGGCGCGATCGGAGGATGAGCGAGCCTCAGCGGATTCCCGAATGGGCGCTTGCGGAGGTCGCAGCGTGGCCGCAGGATGCCTGGGGCGTCTACCAGGCTCGGTTGCTGCTTCGTGACGGAAGCGTGATCGCGCCCGTCGCGATTCTTCCGAGCGGCGACATCGTCGGCTGGGGCGACGCCGGCCCTGTGCCGTTCGACGCGGAGGACATCGTCGCGATCGAGCACGCGGACGGGTAGGCCGCGCGGCGTAGACTTGGCGGCGTGGCAAAGGACGGTAGGCGCACGACGCTTCGCTCGCTCGTGATCGGCGGGCTCGTCGGGGGCGCCGCCGGGCTTGCCGCCGGAAAGCTCCGCGCCAGGCGTGCGCTCGGCTCGCCGAGCGGTCCCGCCGGACTCGCCGCATTCGAGCAAGCGCCGTGCTTTCGCGAGCTGCTCGACGAGCAGAACGACCAGTCGCGCCGCTGACCGCCTGACTGGGGCTCAAAGCACGGGCGGTTCCGGCCGATGGAGAGTGCATGGCGTCCATCGAGGCCGGGCACGAGCATGCAGATGCCGGTGAGGAAGAACCGATCCGCATCCTTGTCGCGGACGACGATCCCGACATCCTGTTTCTCGTCTCACGGCTGCTCGAGCGTGCCGGCTACGACGTCGTGCGCGCACGGGACGGGCGGGAGGCGCTCGAGCTGGCACGCGAGGCGCTGCCCGACCTTCTGATCCTCGATGTCTCGATGCCCGGCGCCGATGGGTACACGGTGTGTCGTGCCATCCAGGCGGATGGCCCGAATGCGCCTCCGGTCATCTTCCTGACTGCACACGCCCACACGTCCGCCCGGGTCGACGGACTGGACGCCGGTGCCGTCGACTACATCGTCAAGCCGTTCGAGCCGGCTGAGCTCACAGCTCGTGTGCGGGCCGCGCTTCGCACGAAGACCGTCCGCGACGTTCTCGCCACGGAAGCGTCGACGGACCCGTTGACAGGACTGTTGAACCGGAACCACCTCGGTGCACGACTTGCGGAGCTGGTCGCAGCGGCCAGACGCTACGGCCGGCCACTCGCGTGCCTCATGTTCGACATCGACCACTTCAAGGCCGTGAACGACACGTACGGACACCTCGCGGGCGACGGCGTTCTTCGCGAGGTCGCGGCTCGCCTGAAGGCGGGGAAGCGCGAGTCGGACGTCCTCGTGCGATTCGGCGGCGAGGAATTCCTCGCCCTGCTTCCCGAGACCGATCTGGCCGGCGCTCGGACGCTCGCCGAGAAGCTCCGCATCCGGATAGCCGGGGCGCCGGTGATGATCCTGCCGGAGGTCGGACGCGCATTCGAGGTCTCCATCCGGGTAAGCGTGGGAGTCGCATCCTGGAGCGAACGGATGGCGGACGGCGCCGTCCTCGTGGCAGCGACGGACGAAGCGCTGTACCAGGCGAAAGCGGCCGGTCGCGACCGTGTCGTCGCCGCCGCAAGCGGCCCGTAGGGCCGCGCGCAGCGGACGGCATAGCCGGCCGCGAAGGCCCATCCGCCGCAGCCCGGCACGGCGGCGTACCGGTACGGACGCAGCGCGAGATCACCGAGCCCGTTGCGCGGCCGGCTGACGAGCCTTCGCGGCCGGCCGGGCCGTCCCCTCCATGCAGCGTTACGCGCGCTCCGGTACCGAGCCCCTACGGGCTCGGTGGGCCTTCGCGGCCTGTTCGGCCGCTGCGCGTCGCACTACCGTGCTCCTTGCAGATCGCGCTCAGGATGATCTCCGCGGCGAGGGCGGCGTCCTCGGCGCGAGCTTCCTCGTCGGGGTGGTGGCTGATTCCGTCCTTGCAGGGAACGAAGACCATTGCGCTCGGGACCCTCGTGGCGACGCACATCGTGTCATGAGCTGCGCCGGAGACCATCGTCATGAAGGGCTCCCCGGTCGCGCCGGCTGCGTCTTCGAGGGCGGCAACGATTCGCGGGTCGAGAATCGTTGCGGGAAGAGCCTGGCGCGGCCGGAACTCGGCGACCATTCCACGACGAAGCGCATGTTCCTCGGCGAAGGCGGCGATGCTGCGCGCGACGCCCTGGAAAGCATCCTCGTCCGGTCCGCGAATGTCGAGTGAAAACCTGAGACGTTCCGCGATCGCGTTGATCAGGCCCGGGGTCACTTCGATCTCCCCGATCGTCCCGACCGTTCCGTGACCGGCTGAGATGGCGAGGCGCTCGAGCTCGAGGATCGACTCCGCGAGCACGATCGTCGGATCGAGGCGGAGGTCCATCGGCGTCGCTCCGGCGTGATCGCCGCGCCCGTGGACGACCACGTCGGCGTGCACGTAGCCGGCGATCGCCCGAACGATCCCGATGCGGTTTCCGGTGTCCTGGAGGACGCGGGCCTGCTCGATGTGCATCTCGATCCATCCGACGAGGTCGTCGAGGACATGCGCGGCCTCGCGCCAGCGCCCGGGCTCGTAGCCGGCTTCCTCCGCGTGCTCCCAGAACGAGCGTCCGTCGTCGACCGCTCGAAACGTCTCGCGCAACTCGATCTCGGTGACACGTCCGGCGATGATGCGGCTCCCGAGGAGCATCTGGCCGAAGCCGGACCCTTCCTCCTCGAGGAAGGAGATCAGCTGGAGCGGCAGCCCGAGATGAAGCTCATGGTTCAGCCGGCAGACCTCGAGCGCGCAGACGACACCCATCGTGCCGTCGTACCTGCCGCCGTTGCGGTTCGAGTCGCAATGGGAACCGATGCCGAACACAGGCTCGCCGTTGGGCCGGTTTCGGGCGACCAGCGTACCCACGGGATCGTGCTCACACGTGAACCCGAGCTCATCGAGTACGCCGGTCACGTATTCGAGAGTGTTCCGGTAGACGCTCGTATACGCATATCGCCGGATCGCATCAGTCGCGAGCGTGAAGTCCGGCCCGGCCAGCGTGTCGACGTCCTGCGCGATGCGGCGAGCGCTGGCTTCCCGATCGATCGTACGTGGGCCGTTCGTCATCGCCTCGAGCGTCTCCTGATTGGTAATCGTGCGTATCTTCGCCCTGAATCGGGGCCCGTGCAGGACGAGGCGACGCACTCTGGAAATTCGCACCTGTCGAGATTCCTCGGCAGCGCTAGAATGCGCGCGTGAGCGTGCTTGCGATCGTCCTGATCGCCTGCGCCGTGCTCGTGGTGGTCGGCGCAGAGTGGCCACGCCTGACCGCGAAGATGCGGGCCGGGACGGAGACGCGCGCCCGGAAGGACCGTGACGACCGGAAGGCCCAGCTTCGGGTCATCCAGGGCGACCGGGACGACTTCGCCGAGAGCGTGAAGCGCGACCTCGATCGCCTGCCGGTCATCGAAGAACGCGACGACCGCCCGCGGAGATAGCAAGGAGCGCGGAGCGCTCCGCGCAGCGGACGCGGCCGGAGGCGCGAGGCCGCGAAGTCCAGCCGGCGGAGCCGGCGTATAGCAAGGAGCGCGGAGCGCTCCGCGCAGCGGACGCGGCCGGAGGCGCGAGGCCGCGAAGTCCAGCCGGCGGAGCCGGCGTATAGCAAGGAGCGCGGAGCGCTCCGCGCAGCGGACGCGGCCGGAGGCCGCCAGGCCGCCAGGCCGCGAAGGTTCGTCGCGGGCTGAGCCCGCGATACAACCCGGCGGCGGGTAGTGCCTCGCGCAGCGGACGCGCTGAAGGCGCCACGCCCGCTGTCCGCTCGAGCGCTTCGGTATCACCTGCCTTCGGCGCGCTGATGAGCCTTCGCGGCCTGTTCGGCCGCTGCGCGTCGCGCTACCGCGCTCCTTGCACGGGCCTTCGCGGCCTGTTCGGCCGCTGCGCGTCGCGCTACCGCGCTCCTTGCGATACGCACGGTCGTCTCGACAACGCGCGTGTTCGGGAGGATCTGCGGGACGTTCTCGGTGTTCTTCGCTTCCTGGCGGTCGGACACAACGAGGGTGAGTCGGTGATTTCCGGGTCGAACGCCCCGGAGCGGCAGGACGACTTTGCCTCCTACGAGTCGGCCGGATCGTTCGGCGCCCCCGTCGACGCGGAACGCGATTCCTTCGGGGTCCACGCCGGATCCTTTGTCGGACACTCGCGCGATCGCGCGGCCGTTGCGGATGACACGGGAGACGATCTCGACAGAGGGTGGCGTCACGTCGTCGATCCAGACCCGGATCGTGAACGGCCCAGCCGATTTTGGGCTGACGGTGTCCACCACGATCGAATACGACCCGGCGGTCGGGAGGATCGCCGCCGAGCTTGCGACGCGCTGGCCGAAGCGGCTCAGATAGGGGTTCGTAACTCTGGGGAGCGCGGTAGCTCCCGCGAGCCGGTTCTCGTCGGCTCCCATCACGATTCGCGGCTCGACCTTCACCCCGCGACCCGCGGCAATCACCGCGACGCCGATATTCGCGGCGGGGTGCGAGAGCGTGACAAGGAACACCCGCTCGGGACCCCTGAGAAACGTGGCCGTGCTCGGGGGAGCATCCGGATAGCGGTAGCGCTCGACGGTCGACGGGCGCCCGAGCGTTGAATCGCGATAGGTGCCGGTGCGGATGATCGGACGCGCGTCGGCGAGCGGGAGACGGGGTCGGGTGACGCGGAACCAGAAGGGCAGTCGTCGCTCGACGCCGTCTTGCCGGAGGACCACGAATCCGGTGTGCTCCGCTTCGACGGCGCGTCCTTCCACCTGCAGGGTCACGGCGAGCATCCCCGGCACAGCCACCTTCGCCGGACCGGCCAGCGTGACCCCACGCGGCGGACCCCGATCGATGATCGTGACCCCCCATGTCCCGCCGCCTGTCCCTGCGTCCAGGAGCTCCACGCTGCGCGTTACGGAGGCCGTGCCCCCGTCGAGGGCAACGAGCCCAAAGGCGATGCTCTGCGGACGGGTGAAGATCTCGGGCGCTGCAGCTTCTTCCGGGTCGACCAGCCCGCCGCCCTGACGTGCGCTCGATGCTTCGGTGCGCTGGTTCGGATCCTTCCAGACGGGCCCCCCCGTCAGGACGAGCGCTGACTTCAGCTCTTCGACCGTCCAGTCGGGATGGGCGGCTCGAAGCAGCGCTGCGACGCCTGCCACGTACGGCGTCGCCATGCTCGTCCCAGAGAGCTCGACGAACTCGTCTCCGGGAACGGACGACAGGACGGCGACGCCCGGCGCGCTGACGTCGGGCTTCGGGAGAAGCCCGAGCGGGGTCGGGCCGCTCGCGGAGAACGACGCGATCACCGGTTCGGCGCCTTCGGTCGACACCGCACCGACGGTGATCGCGCGCGCCGAGCTTCCAGGAGATGCCACAGATCCCCGGCCGAGCTCCTCGAAGTCGTTCCCGGCCGCCACGACCGGAACGACGCCTGCGGCGGCCGCGTTGTCGAGCGCCTTCGCGACCGCGTCTCGCTCCGGATCGATCTCGGGCTCGCCGATCGAGAGGTTGATGACGTCCATACCGTCCACGACGGCGGCCTCGATCGCCGCGACCAGCTCAGGGGAGTTGCCGTTCAAGCCGAGCCCGCTCGCCGTGGGCACGGTCAGCGCCTTGTAGTTCCCGAGATAGGCGAGCGGGGCTACTCCCGAGATGACAGCTGCCAGGCTTCCGGGTACCCGGGTGGAGGCATCCCCAGCGGCGATCCCGGCCACATGGGTGCCGTGGAACGAGCTCACGGGATCGAACGGCCGGTCGGCGTACTTCCAGTCTGCTCCGGGCGGCGGAAACGCCCGCGCGACGATGATCTTCGCGGTCGTGAACGTCGCGTCACCCTTCGGGAACCCGTTCGGTGCCGTGAATCCCGACGGGTCGAAGTAGACGTGGTCGGGATCGATGCCGTCGTCGATGATCCCGATCTTGATCCCGCGTCCGCCGTCACCGAACGCCCGAACGAGGTCAGGCAGCACGGAGCGTGCTCCACCTGACCGGGTTGGAAGGGCGCGGTAGCGGACGCTCGGATAGACGCCGACGACGCCGTCGATCGCCGAAAGCTCGCCGACCCGGTCGGCGGGCACGACGAGTGCGAGCCCGTCGAGCACGTGCATGTACCGCCAGCGCACCCGGGCGCTCGGCAGGGCTCTGGCGAGGCTGGCCTCGAACCTCCCCTGACCAAGACGGATGCTGCGCAGCGCTCTGGCTCGATCCCGCTGCGACAGCGAGCGGCCGGCGGGGGGTGCGGAGAGCTCGACGATGACCTCGACCGATCCGGACGGTTGGGCGACGGGTGAGCGCACCGCAGCGCTCCCCGCGGCAGCACCGACGAGGACGAGCAGGAGGAGCCAGAGGCCGCGGCGAACGATCTGGCGATGGTAACGACGCCGACGAACTTAATCGTGTCGCAACACATCACCTGTTCACACCGAGTGATCGCACAGCTATGATCGACACAGCCACGCGGATGTGGCGGAATTGGTAGACGCGCACGGTTCAGGTCCGTGTGGGGGCGACCCCGTGGAGGTTCGATTCCTCTCATCCGCATCAGCAGAGGACCCCCGAGTACCTGAAACCGAAAATTCAGAAGACCCCGCCGTTGAGCAGGCGGTCTTCGTGCGCCACATTCCGAAGTGGCTTCTCGATCCCGCCATCACGGCGTACCGGACCTCGCGTACGACCCGCGGGCGCCGCATTCTCAACGTCTCGATCACGCTCGTCGCTCTCGGCATCTCCGTCCTGGCGGCGCGGCACTTCGCGTCGACGGGCTGGCCCCTCGAGAACGTCAACCCGTTACTTGCGGCCGCGGCCGGTGTCCTGATCGTTCTCAGCTACCCGCTCAAGGCCTACGGCTGGCAACGGGTCTTTCGCCCGTCCGAGCGCCCGGGGGCAATGTCCCTTGCCGCCGCGAACGGAGCTGCCTCCGTGACCGGCGCGGCCCTTCCCGGCCGGTTCGACGACGTCGTCAGGATCGCGGTCGTGCGCCGCTACCCGAGTTGCCCGACGTGCGTCCCAACGCTCGCCCTTTCACTCTTCATGCTCGGGTTGCTCGATGCCGCGGCCCTCATGCCGATCAGTGCGGCGGCGGCCGCCACCTCGAACGTTTCGCCGGCGGTTCGTGCAGGTTTGGCCGTCGTTGCGGCTGCCGGGCTCGCCGCCGGCCTCGTCGTGATGGTGTTGCCGAGGCTCATGGCGAGTGGCCGGCTCATCCGGTTCCGGATAGCCCGCTGGATCGGCCTGCGCGTGACGTCGAACAGCGATGCCTGGAAGGCGGCGTTGCTGATCTTCGCGTCGTGGACGCTGCGTGCGACCGCCCTCTACCTCCTCCTTGCAGCGATGCACATCGAGCTTTCGTACCCGCTCGCGATCGGCTTCCTCTGTGCCGGAGCGGCCGCAGGGGCGCTCCCGATAGCACCGGCCGCCGGGGCGGCAACGACCGTCGGCGGGGGCGCGGCACTGCTGATTGCCTCGGGCGTCGGGACCCAGACGGCAGTCGATTTTGCGATCAGCGCCCAGACGCTCCTGATCTTCGCGGGGATCGCGATCCTGCTGTTCGCCGCGATCATGCACGGCGGGCAGAAGCTGGCGAGCCGCCGGCGCCCCGTCCCCACCTCCTGAGCACGATCTCCAGGGCTACGGCAGCGCGGCGAGCACTTTCTCGGCGTGGCCAACGGGCTTCACGCCGTACATCGCCTTGACGACATTTCCGTCGGCGTCGATGACGAAGGTCGAGCGGACGATCCCCATGCTCTTCTTGCCGTACATGTTCTTCTCCCGCCAGACGTCGTACGCGCGTGCCGCGGTTCGATCGGGGTCGGCCAGGAGGGGGAAGGGGAGGGAGAACTTGCTCTTGAAGGCTGCGTGGGATTCCTCGCCGTCGGGGCTCACTCCGAGAATCACGGCGCCGCGCTGCTCGTACTCGGCGTAGGCGTCGCGAAAGCCGCACGCCTCCTTCGTGCAGCCCGGTGTGTCGTCCTTTGGATAGAAGTACAGGACGACCGGCCTGCCGCGAAAGTCCGACAGCCTGACGGTTGCTCCCTCGTCGTCGACGAGCTCGAAATCGGGGGCGGCCTTACCCTCCTCGACCATTGCTACTCCCTCTGTACTGGACGTTTCCTGCACCGATCCTATCCAAGACATGGTGTTGCTAGGCTCCGCGCGAATGACCGATCTCCACGCGATCCTCGGCGTCCTCGTGATCGCGGTGAACGGGATCGCGGCGGGTGTCGGCGGCTACTTTCTCTGGCGCCGTACGGATCCCCGGCGGTACTACGCCCACCTCGTCGCGCTCGGCCAGACGCTGCTCATCGCGCAGGCTGCAGTCGGGCTGCTTCTGCTCTCCGAAGGCCGGCGCGCTCCCGACAAGCTTCACTATCTGTACGGCGCCGTGGCGCTCGGGGCCGTGCTCTCGCCCTGGATCTATGCACCGCCCGATCCGCGAAGACGACTGGCCTGGTTCTCGGGTGCATCGCTTCTCGCGACGGTTCTCGCCGTTCGCGGCTACATGACAGGCTCATGAGGGTCGCATGACTGTCAATCCGACGCTTCGCGGCTTTGCCATCATCGTCCTGATCGCGGGCGTGGTCACCGCGCTC
The DNA here is from genome assembly GCA_963710975.1 of uncultured Thermoleophilia bacterium. Classification (GTDB taxonomy): domain Bacteria; phylum Actinomycetota; class Thermoleophilia; order Gaiellales; family Gaiellaceae; genus JBBQXH01. Next base: position 61,666 of record CAVQCG010000007.1, read on the forward strand.
GGGCTCGAGGACATCCTCGGATCGCTCTTCCTCGTCGTCCGGATCGCCTTCATCATCGCGATCGCCTGGTTCCTGTTCAGTCTCTGGCGGTCGAGGAGAGAGCAGATCGCGATGTGGTCCGGCCGGTCGCGGGTGGTGTTCTACGGTGCGGCCGTGCTCGCGCTCGTCAACCTCGTGCTCGCCTTCTTCCTCTCCTACCCGGCAACCGGCCTCGAGGCCGTCGTCTTCTTCGCCGTCCTGGTCGCGTGTGGCTTCGCGATGTGGCGGATCTGGCGGGACGAGCACACCTACGCGTAGTGGCTTCTCCGACGACCATCGCGATCGTCGGTGCGAGCCTCACGGGCGGGACTGCCGCCGTCACTCTGCGCGACGAGGGGTTCGAGGGGCGTCTGGTGCTCATCGGAGCGGAGCCGGAGCTCCCGTACGAGCGGCCCCCGCTGTCGAAGGAGTACCTGCGGGGCGAGCGGGAGCTCGAGTCGTTTCTCGTCCGCAAGCCCGAGGTGTGGGCCGATCTCGGGGTCGAGCTGCGCCTGGGAGTGCCTGCGACGGCGATCGAGCAGTCAGCCCGGGAGGTCGTGCTCGCAGACGGCGAGCGGGTCTCGTACGACTCCGTGCTGGTCGCCACCGGTGGGAAGCCGCGGCGGCCTCCGATCCCCGGTATCGGGCTGCCCGGAGTCCATGACCTGCGTTCGCTCTCGGACGCGGAGGCGATCAGAGCCGACGCGGTACCGGGACGGCGTGCCTGCGTAGTCGGAATGGGGTTCATCGGCTCTGAGACGGCCGCATCACTCCGGGGGCTCGGGCTCGACGTCGTTGCAGTCGAGCCCTTCGCGGCGCCGCTCGAGCGCGTCCTGGGAGCGGAGGTCGGCGGCGTGATCGCACAACTCCACCGCGATCAGGGTGTCGATCTACGCCTCGGTGACAGTGTCGCAGCGTTCGAAGGCAGCGAGCGGGTCGAGCGGGTCGTCACGTCGTCGGGCGCCCGCCTGGACTGCGATCTCGTGGTGCTCGGTGTCGGGATCGAACCCGCCGTCGACGTCGTTGCCGGAACCGGCGTCGCGCTCGACAACGGCATTCTGGTGGACGAGCTCTGCCGGACGAACGTCGAAGGGATCTACGCGGCCGGCGACGTCGCGAACCACGACCATCCCCTCTTCGGTCGCATTCGTGTCGAGCATTGGCTCAACGCGATCGAGCAGGGTGCGGCCGCAGCTCGCAGCATGATCGGGAAGGGGTCTGCGTATGCAGAGCTCCACTGGTTCTGGTCGGATCAGTACGACGCGAACGTCCAGTACGCCGGGCATCACACGGGATGGGACGACCTGGTCGTACGCGGCAGCCTCGCCGAGCGGAAGTTCGTCGCGTTCTACTGCGAGGCTGGGGTCGTGCGCGCAGCGGCAGCCGTGAACAGCGGTCGTGACCTGCGGCGCTCGTTCGGACTCATCCGGTCCAGCGCTGTCGTCGATCCGGCGGTGCTCGCCGACCAGCAGGTGGATCTACGTACCCTCGCTCCACCGGCAGGAGCATGACTTGAGGGTTGCAGCGCTCTACGACGTACACGGCAACCTGCCGGCGCTCGAGGCTGTTCTGGGGGAGCCTGATGTCGCCGCGTCCGACGCGGTGGTGGTGGGGGGAGACGTTGCGAGCGGCCCGATGCCGCGGGAGGTCATCGACCGTCTTACGGCATTGGGCGACCGCGTGCATTTCGTCCGTGGCAACTCCGACCGTGAGCTGGTGGCCGCGTACGACGGTCTGGCCGAGATCGGCGACGCCTCGCCCGAGTGGGTGGCGCTACAGCGCTCAGCGGCCGGGAAGATCAGCCGAGCGCAGCGCGACTTCGTCGCCCAGTGGCCTCTCCGCCTCACGCTCACTGTGGATGGTCTGGGCGCGGTTCTCTTCTGCCACGCAACCCCGAGGCGGGACACCGAGATCGTGACGGCACTCACGCCTGAGGCGAGTGTGCGGGAGATCCTTGCCGGGGTCGAGGAAGACGTTGTCGTCTGCGGGCACACGCACGGCCAGTACGAGCGGATGGTCAGCACGACGCTGGTCGTGAACGCGGGGAGCGTGGGGCTTCCATACGAGGGCCGCCGCGGGGCGTACTGGGCCTTGCTCGGCCCGGCGGTCGAGTTGCGCCGGACGGAGTACGACGTCGACGCGGCGGTCGCCCTCATCCGGGATGCGGGCGGCGACGCGGTCGAGGGAATCATCGTGGAGACGCTCCTCGAACCGCCGGCGCGTGAGGAGACGGCCGAGCAGTTCGAGCGAATGGCGGCGGTGGAGCGGTCGTAAGGGCTGCGTCGCGCTGTATGACCTCGCGCGCGCTCGGTATCGAGGCCTTACGGCCTCGACGAGCCTTCGTGAGGAGCTTTGCTCGTCACTGCGCGGAGCGCTTCGCGCTCCTTGCGGCCGTCGAGTGAATCGAGGATCGAACGGATCGGCTCGTGAACACCGACGAAGATCGGCGTGTCGCGCTCCGTGTACTTCGAGGCCTCGGTCTCCCGTAGCGTCATCATCAACTCGAGGAAGTCCTCAGGGCTCTCGCATTCGAACGCCGTCATGAACTCCTGGTCGTCGATCCCGAACGAGTAGGTCGTGTGGTTCGTGATCGTCGTGAAACGGCTGCCGATCTCGGCGTGCTCGTGCATCGCCCGGCGGCGATCCTCCATCGACAGCGCATACCAGGGGCGAAGCTTCACGAACGGATACACCACGAGGTATGGAGCTCCACGAGGAACGACTCGGCGCGGTGGACGCCGAGGGTCGCGCTCGAAGTACTTCGAGGAGCGAGTGGCGGCGAGATACGAGTACGGCGTCGTCATCCACCCCGCGAGCGGCGTCCCGTTCAGGTCGGCTGCGATGTCTCGGAGATCCTCATAGCGCTCGGTGAGCTTCCAGACCATGAAGTCGGCCTCGGGCCGGACACCGACGAGGCTGTACGTGAGAACGACCTGCATCCGGTCGGCCCAGGCCTCCATCACCTCGGCGAACGCATCCTTGCCCGCCTCACGCTCCTCCACGGACAATCGGCGCCAGGCAGGATCGATCCGGTACAGCGTGTACGCGACGTACTGGCCGGGAAGGGACTCGTCTGCCACTGCCGGCGAATCGTAGCCATTCGTTCGCAAAGGAAGCACGTCCGTGTCGCCACCCGACACGTCGTTCGGCGTACCGTCCGTAGTGGCTCCGGGCGCGGCCGTCGGCGGGCAGGCGGGCGCGCCCGGAAGACCACCGGGGCAGGTCTGGCGCGGCCAGCGTCTAGGCTGGAAGCGAATGACGACGGCCGCTGAATCCCGCTCTGAGCGCGTCGAGGCGCAGCTGAACGGCCTGCCGGCGCAGTCCGGCGTCTACCTGTTCCGGGACGAGCGCGATGAGGTGCTGTACGTGGGAAAAGCCAAGTCGCTGCGTGCCCGCGTCCGGTCGTACTTCCGCGGCGGCGACGCACGGGCAGGCCTCGAGCGAATGGTCACGCGGGTCGAGCGGATCGAGATCATCGTCACGCAGTCGGAAGGGGAGGCGCTCCACCTCGAGCAGAACCTGATCAAGCGGCATCGACCGCCGTTCAACGTCAGGCTCCGGGACGACAAGTCGTATCCGTACATCGCGGTCACCGTCGGGGATGATTTTCCGCGCGTCATGTTCACGCGTGAGCGGCACCGGCGCGGCGTCGTCTACTTCGGACCGTACTCGTCCGCGAAGAAGGTCCGGGAGACACTCGACGTGCTCAACCGGGTCTTCGGCTACCGGCCCTGCGAGGGGCCTCAGCCGGGACGCCACTCCGGCGTTCCATGTCTCGACTACCACATCGAGCGCTGCCTCGCGCCCTGCGTCGGGTACGTGTCCAAGGAGGCGTACCGTGAGGTGATCGACAGCGTCGTCGAGTTTCTCTCCGGTGAGACCGAGCCGATCCAGCATGCGCTCGAGGCGAAGATGCAGGACGCGGCCGAGCGCCAGGCGTTCGAGGAGGCGGCCCGTTACCGGAACCGACTGTTCGCGATCCGTCATCTCGCAGAGCGTCAGGCGGCGGACCGGCGGGATCTCGGCACGCGTCGACGTCATCGGCATCTCGTCGCGCGGCGATGTCGCCGCTGTTCAGGTGTTTCCGCTCCGCGACGGGCGCCTCGTCGATCGGCACGGCTTCACGCTCGAGAACGTCGCCGGCCAGGACGCGCAGACCCTCGTCGAGGCGTTCTGCCTCGAGTTCTACGGCAGTGCCCCGAGCGTCCCGCCCCTCCTCATCGTCCCGCCCGGTGTCGGCGACACAGACGGCCTCTCCGAGTTTCTCTCGCGGCGCCGCGGCTCGCGCGTCGAGGTACGGACTGCCCAGCGGGGAGAGAAGCGACGAGTCCAGGAGCTGGCGCAGCGCAACGCCGAGCTGGCGCTCGACAGCGAGGAACTGGCAACCGAGCGCAAGAGGCTGCGCCGCATCGAGGCGCTCGAAGAGCTCCGGGAGGCGCTCAACCTGGAGAGCCTGCCGATCAGGATCGAGTGCTTCGACATCTCGAACATCCAGGACGAGTCGCCCGTCGGGTCGATGGTCGTCTTCCAGGACGCCGTGGCGAAGAAGGCTCACTACCGGAAGTTCGGCGTACGCCACGCGGGAGGCCAGGACGACTTCGCGATGATGGGTGAAGTGGTAGCCCGACGCTTCGCCCGGCTCGTGCCGGCGACCGCGGGGGAGTACGACGAGGGATTTGCGGCCACGCCGAACCTCGTCGTCATCGACGGTGGAAAGGGGCAGCTTTCGGCTGCTCTCGAGGCGATGCAGGCCTACGACCTGCCGCGTGTCGCCGTCATCTCGCTTGCGAAGCGTGTCGAAGAGGTCTTCGTTCCGGGCCGCGCCGAGGCGATCGTGCTCGACCCGGCATCGGCAGGTCTTCAGCTTCTCCAGCGCATACGGGACGAGGCGCACCGCTTCGCGCTCGGGTTCCACCGCGCCCGTCGCGACGCGCGCGCGAAGGAGTCCATCCTCGATGCGCTCCCGGGTGTCGGCCCGAGCCGGAAGCGTTCGCTGATTCGTCATTTCGGCTCATCCGAGCGGCTCGTGGCGGCGACTCGCGAGGAGCTCGAGGGCGTTCCGGGGGTGCCTCCGAAGACGGGGCGCCAGATCTACGCCGCGCTGCACAAGACGGGTCGGGCATGAGAGACCGGGGTCCTACTCGTCCGCGAGAAACGGGTAGCGATAGTCGGTCGGTGGGACGAACGTCTCCTTGATCGTGCGGGGTGAGACCCAGCGGATGAGGTTCCACATCGATCCCGCCTTGTCGTTCGTTCCGGATGCCCTGGAGCCGCCGAACGGCTGTTGTCCGACGACCGCGCCAGTGGGCTTGTCGTTCAGGTAGACGTTCCCGGCCGCGTACCGGAGCCTCTCCGATGCGCGCCTGAGCGCGTACCGATCGTCGGAGAAGACCGCCCCCGTGAGGGCGTAGGGAGCGGTCCGGTCGACGAGGTCGAGCGTATCCTCGAAGCCGTTCTCCGGGTACACGTAACACGTGAGAACCGGGCCGAACAGCTCGTCGCGAAGGAGACGGAATCCCGGATCGCGGGTCTCGATGATCGTCGGTTGCACGAAGAAGCCGACCGAGTCGTCGACGGATCCCCCGACCACGATCTCCGAGTCGGGATCCGTTCGCGCCTCCTCGATTGCATCCCGCTGGGTGTTGAGTGAGCTCTCGTCGATGACGGCACCCATGAAGTTGGTGAAGTCCGAGACGTCGCCGGTCTTGATCGTGGCCGTTTCCTCCGCGAGTCGCTGGCGCAGCGCCGGCCAGAGATTCGACGGGGCATAGACACGCGAGGCTGCCGAGCACTTCTGCCCCTGATACTCGAACGCTCCGCGCAGGATGGCAGTCGCGACCTCGTCGACGTCCGCCGAGGGGTGCGCGAGGACGAAGTCCTTGCCGCCGGTCTCGCCCACGATCCGCGGGTAGTTGCGGTAGCGCTCGATACCCCCGCCGATCTCCCGCCAGATGCCCTGGAACACCGACGTCGAGCCGGTGAAGTGAACGCCGGCGAGGTCCGGAGACGCGAGCGCGGGCGCTCCGATCTCAGCTCCCGAGCCGTACACGAGATTGATCACGCCGGGTGGGAGCCCCGCCTCCTCGAGCAGCTTCATCGTGTAGTAGGCGGAGAGCATCGCTGTCGATGCCGGCTTCCAGACGACCGTGCAGCCCATGAGCACCGGGGACGTCGTCAGGTTGGCGCCGATCGCTGTGAAGTTGAATGGGCTGATCGCAAAGACGAAACCCTCGAGCGGCCGGTACTCGAGCCGATTCCACACACCGGGGGACGACGCCGGCTGTTCCTCGTAGATACGCACGAGGTAGCTGGCGTTGAACCGGAAGAAATCGATCGATTCGCACGCTGCGTCGATCTCAGCCTGATGGGCCGTTTTCGACTGGCCGAGCATGGTCGCGGCGTTCAAGGTGTCCCGCCACGGGCCGGAGAGGAGCTCGGCAGCGCGCAGCAGGACGGCGACCCGGTCTTCCCAGGGCGTCCTGCTCCATTCCTGCCACCCCTCGCGCGCGGCTGCGACGGCGAGCTCGACCTCGGCTGCGCCTCCCTGGTGGACGTCCGCGAGGACGTGCTCCTTGCGGTGAGGCATCACAGCGGGGCGCAGCCGCCCTGTCCTGACCTCCCGCCCACCGATGAGGCACGGGATCTCGAGGTGCTCTCTCTGCATCGACTCGAGGCGCGCCTGCAGGCTCTCGCGCTCGGCGCTACCCGGTGCGTACGAGCGAATTGCCTCGTTGACGGGCACGGGCGGGCGGAAGATCCCCGGGGCGGTCATGGCGCGATGGTACTCTCGCGGCCAGGGTGGCAGTCAAGGCCTTCCGCTACGCCGCGCCCGCGTGGGGAGTCGGTGAGGTGTGGCTCGACGGCGCTCGAGTCGTGTGGCACGAGCTTCCGCGTGCAGGCGCGATCCCCGACGGTCGCGCCACGCATCCGCTTGCGGAGCGCCTCGGCGCCTACTTCGCCGGCGAGCCGGCCGGATTCGACGACGTCGAGATCGATCTCGACGAGTACACACCGTTCCATCGCGACCTGACGAACGCGCTACGGGCGGTGGGCCGAGGGCAGGTGGTCACGTACGGGGAGTTGGCGGCGCTCGCCGGGCGGCCGGGAGCGCAGCGCGCCGCGGGAACGTTCTGCGCCCAGAACCGAATGCCGATCATCGTCCCCTGCCACCGCGTGGTCTCCGCCGCCGGTCTCGGTGCGTACGGTGAGCTCGGAGTCGAGTACAAACGCCGGCTCCTCGCGCTCGAAGGGTGGTCGGAGGCCGATGTCTCTGTCTGAGAGCGTTCGCAGCGAGCTTGCGGGCATCGATCCTCAGCGCGCATGCTGCCGGCTCGCCGAGCTCTCGGCGCTCGCGCGGATCGCCGGGACGCTCCACCTGACGGGTGGCGGTGGTGTGGCTCTTCATCTGGACGTCGGGAACGCAGCTGTGGCCCGGCGCGCGTTCTCCCTGCTTCGCGGCTTCGGCGTCGTCGCCGAGATCCGAACCTATCGACGGCGGGCGTTCGCACACGAGCCCCGCTACGAACTGCATCTCGGCCAGGATCCTCGAACCCTGCAATGGCTCAACGAGGCAGGCGTCCTCGACACGCATCTCGCACCGTGCGCCGAGCCGCCACGCCGCGTCGTCGCGAGGTCGTGCTGTCGAGCTGCATACCTGCGCGGCGCGTTTCTCGCTGCTGGCTCGGCAAGCGGTCCGCGGAACGCCCACCTCGAGTTTCGGGCAGCGACGTCTCAGGGTGCCGAGTTGATCGCCGGCCTCGCGCGAGAGGAAGGTTTCGCCCTGACGGTGGCCGAGCGCGAGCGACACACTGTCGCCTACGCAAAGAGCCGTGAGGCTATCGCAGAGCTCCTGGGTTTCATGGGAGCCCACGATGCGGCGCTCGCGCTCGAGGAGAACTCCGTTGTCGGCGTCACGCGTTCGCGCGCCAATCGGTTGGCGAATGCGGATCACGCAAATCTCGTCCGTGCGGCGAAGGCGGCCAACGCGGAGGTGCGCGCGATCCGGCGTCTCGAGCGGTCAGGCGCGCTCGAGGAGCTTCCCCACGATCTGAGGCAGATTGCCGATCTCAGGGTTCGCAACCCGTCGCTCTCGACCCGAGAGCTGGCCGCGAAGTGCCGGCCGCCGGCCACGAAGGCATCGGTCCATCGACGCCTGAAGAGGCTCGAACGGCTGGCCGGAGGCGGCTGAGTCCTCGTCCCAGGTCGGCACAGCCCGGGCGCGATTCGAGCACGATTCGCTACAGACACGCGACGATTTCAGCGTTAGGCTGAAAGCGGGTGGTGGTATGGGGTGGCCCCGGGGACGCTCGCAATTCTCGTGGGACGCCCGTACCCGCCCGGATAGAATCGGGCCTGCACGGACAGCGACCGGGAGACTGTGAATGACCGTACGGGTGGGCATCAACGGGTTCGGGCGGATCGGACGGAACTTCTTCCGGTCGGCGCTGAGCCAGGGAGCCGATATCGATCTGGTGGCCGTCAACGACCTCGGAGATGCCGCCACGATGGCTCATCTCCTCAGGTACGACTCCGTGCTCGGCCCCTTCGATCGCGAGGTCTCGGTTGCCGAGGGGGTCATCCGGGCCGGCGACGACGAATTCCGGCTTCTCAACGAACGTGACCCGGCGAAGCTGCCGTGGAAGGATCTCGGCGCGGAGGTCGTCCTCGAATCCACAGGCTTCTTCACGAAGCGCGAGCAAGCGGCGCTCCATCTCGAGGCAGGGGCAGAGAAGGTCGTCATCTCGGCGCCGGCAACCGATCCGGACGTGACGATCGTCCTCGGGGTCAACGACGACGCGTACGACAAGGAACGCGACCGGATCATCTCCAACGCCTCGTGCACCACGAACTGCATCGGTCCAGTGGCGAAGGTCCTGCACGACAGCTTCGGCATCGAATCGGGCTTCATGACGACCATCCATGCGTACACGAACGACCAGCAGATCCTCGACCTGCCGCACTCCGATCTCCGCCGGGCCCGGGCGGCGGCCATCAACCTGATACCGACGTCCACGGGGGCCGCCCGAGCGATCGGGCTCGTCATTCCCGAGCTGAAGGGAAAGCTCGACGGTGTCGCGGTACGCGCACCCGTCGCAGACGGGTCGATCGTCGACTTCGTGGCTCACCTGTCTCAGGACGTGAGCGCCGACGCAGTCAACGAGCGCTTCGCGGAGGTTGCCGACACGGGCCGCCTGAAGGGGATCCTTCGCTACACGGACGAGCCGATCGTCTCGTCGGACATCGTCGGAAGCTCGTACTCGTCGATCTTCGATTCGGGCCTGACGATGGCCCACGGACGTGAGGTGAAGGTCTTCTCGTGGTACGACAACGAGTGGGGTTACTCGTCGCGCCTGGTCGATCTGGTGCAGAGGCTCCTCTAGCGCGGAGCGCCACCTCTCGTGCGATTCCCATGAAGCTCCCGCGCTCCGTCCGGGATGCCGATGTCAGCGGAAAACGCGTCCTCGTCCGCGTCGACTTCAACGTCCCTCTTCAGGATGGGACCGTGGCGGACGACACCCGCATTCGAGCTGCGCTCCCGACCCTACGCCTGCTTCTCGATCGGGGGGCGGCAGACGTCGCCGTGTGCTCGCATCTCGGTCGGCCGAAGGGCGTGGATCCCGCGTTCGCGATGGCTCCAGTCGAGTCGCGGCTCCGGGGCCTGCTCCCGGATCCCCGCCTGCACGTGCTCGAGAACACCCGCTTCAGCCCGGGAGAGACTGCGAACGACCCCGAGTTCGCGAGCGAGCTGGCAGCAGGCAGGGACGTCTACGTCAACGATGCCTTCGGCTCGGCCCACAGGGCGCACGCGTCGACGGAGGGCGTCGCTCATCTGCTGCCCGCATACGCAGGCCTCTTGCTCGAGCGAGAGCTTCAGGAGCTGAGCCGGCTGCTCGACGATCCCGCGCGGCCGTTCGTTTCCATCGTCGGCGGTGCCAAGGTCGACGACAAGATCGGTGTCCTGCACAGGCTGGCCGAGCTCGCAGACACGCTCCTGATCGGCGGCAAGATGGCCGAGGAGCTCCGCGGGCGCAACGACCTCGACGGAGTGCCCGCGCGCGTCGAGCTTCCCGGCGATGTCGTCGCTGCCGCCGCCTTCGACTCTGAGGCGGAGTCGACGGTCGTCCCGCCAACCGGGATGCCCGATGGCTGGCTCGGCCTCGATATCGGCCCCGAGACGCGTGCCCGGTATGCCGCCTGCGTCGCGGGCGCCGGAACGGTGTTCTGGAACGGGCCGATGGGTGTGTTCGAATGGCCGCGCTTCGCCGAGGGCACGCGAGCCGTCGCCCAGGCGGTCGCATCCTGCTCCGGGTTCACGGTCGTCGGCGGTGGCGACTCCGTCCGAGCCGTGGAGGAGCTCGGCCTGGCCGACAGGATCACCTGGATCTCGACGGGCGGGGGAGCCTCGCTCGAGTTCCTCGAAGGCCGTACGCTTCCCGGCGTCGCCGCGATCCCTGAAGCCTGAAATGCTCATCGCCGGAAACTGGAAGATGTTCAAGGGGCCGTCCGAGGCGTCCGCTTTCTGCGCGGCCCTCGGAACGCGCCTCCGGGGGCTGACCGGGGTCGACGTCGTCGTCTGCCCGCCCTCGGTCTCGCTCGGGACCGCCCTCGCGTCACTCAGGGGAACCGGTATCGCCGTCTTCGCCCAGAACGCCCACTGGCTCGAGAATGGCCCGTTCACCGGCGAGGTTGCACCCGAGATGCTCGCCGAGCTCGGCGTGACCGGCGCGATCGTCGGCCACTCCGAGCGGCGACACTATTTCGGCGAAACCGACGAGACCACCGCCCGGCGAGCGTCCCACGCGCTCGACGCGGGTCTCGCGGTGATCGCCTGTGTCGGCGAGCGAGAGGACGAGCGTGAGAGCGGGAGAACCAAGGACGTGCTGCGCCGGCAGATCGGCGAGATTGCCGACGTCGTCGGCGCGCACGAGCGACTGACTGTCGCCTACGAGCCGGTCTGGGCGATCGGCACCGGCAAGACAGCATCACCCGAGCAGGCACAGGATGTCCACGCGTTCATCCGGGGCCTTCTCGACGTTCCGATCCTCTATGGCGGCTCCGTGAAGCCGGACAACGCCGCCGCGCTACTGCGGGAGCCGGACGTCGCCGGCGCGCTCGTCGGTGGCGCCTCGCTCGACATCGACTCCTTCGCCGAGATTTGCCTGACAGCAGCGAATATCCCCTCGTAGCGCTCGTCGTGCTCGACGGCTGGGGGCTTGCCGCCCCTGGCCCCGGGAACGCGGTCGAGCTCGCGATGACGCCCGTGTTCGACGCGCTCCGCGAGCGGTATCCGCATTCGCAGCTCGACGCCTCCGGCCAAGCCGTCGGGCTGCCCGACGGACAGATGGGGAACTCCGAGGTCGGTCATCTCACGATCGGCGCGGGGCGGATCATCGACCAGGATCTGATGCGTGTGACGAGGGCGATCCGGCGCGGCGACTTCTTCGAGAACCCCGCGCTCGTCGGAGCGTTCGCGCGGGCCCGCGAGCGAGGTGGGTGCGTTCACCTGATGGGTCTCGTCTCCTACGGGGGCGTCCACTCTCATATCGATCACATCCGTGCCCTCCTCGACCTTGCCCGCCGAGAAGGGATGGAAGACCGGACGATCGTCGACGGGTTCACGGACGGGCGAGACGTGTCGCCGACCGCCGCGGCGTCCGACTTTCGCGAGCTCGTCGAGGACGGGGCGACGATAGGGTCGGTCGCGGGCAGGTACTGGGCGATGGACCGAGACAAGCGCTGGGACCGCACGGACCGGGCGCTCGCCGTGATCACGGGCTCCCCAGGAGCCGGCCGGGCGGCAGATCCGGTTGCAGCCGTCGAGGCGAGCTACGCGGCCGGCGTCACCGACGAGTTCATCGAGCCGGTCGTTCTCGACGCCCCGCACCTCACGACCGACGACGCGGCGATCTTCTTCAACTTCCGCCCCGATCGGGCGCGCCAGCTCAGCCAGCGCCTCCTCGAAGGCGGGTTCGACCTGACGACGATGACGCGGTACCGGGACGACCTGGCCTGTCCCGTCGCGTTCGCCGAGCAGAACGTCGAGCAGACGCTCGCCGAGGTCGTGGCGACACACGGCCTTCGCCAGTTGCACATCGCCGAGACCGAGAAGTACGCCCACGTCACGTATTTCCTGAACGGCGGGCGGGAGAAGGAGTGGGGTGGGGAAGTGCGGGTCCTCGTGCCGTCCCCGAAGGATGTCGCGACCTACGATCTGAAGCCCGAGATGTCCGCGGCCGAGGTGGCGAGACACTTCGAGGAGGAGATCAGGACCGGCGGGTATCGCTTCGCGATCGTCAACTTCGCGAACCCCGACATGGTCGGGCACACGGGTGTCATCCCCGCGGTGATCAGAGCCGTCGAGGCCGTCGACACGTGCCTCGGCCGTGTCGTCGAGGCCGTGCTCGGGGAGGACGGAGCGTGCCTCGTCTTCGCCGACCACGGCAACGCGGAGCAGCTGCTCGAGCCGGACGGCATCAGCCCGCACACGGCGCACACGACGAACCCGGTGCCGCTGCTCCTCGTGGCCGAAGGATTACCCGTGGGAACGCGGCTCCGGCCGGGCGGCGGTCTCGCGGACATCGCCCCGACGTGCCTCGGGCTGATGGGCATCGAGCCACCCGTGTCGATGTCCGGTGAAGGACTGGTCGAATATCCGTGACCGGGTTGGCTATACTCGCTCGACTTCCTCGCGCCAGGCCCGTCGCGTGTGAAGCCCACCCAACGTGCCACTCCCTCAGCCGGAGCTGTCGATTCTCCGCAAGGCCCAGCGGGGTGATCCGCGAGCCTTCGGGATTCTCGTCAACGCCTACGAGCTCCCCGTCTTCAACTACATCCTGAGGATGGTGGGCGACCGGACGCTTGCCGAGGATCTCACCCAGGACGTCTTCCTGCGGATCTACAACGGGCTCTCCGGGTTCTCGCTCCGATGCCGGTTCACGACCTGGCTGTTCCAGGTGGCGAAGAACCGGGTGCTCGACGAGCTCCGGGCCAAGGAACGACGTCCGCACCCGGATGCGCTCGACGACGTTGCTCCGCTCGAGGTCGTCGACGCGCCGCCCGAGCGCATCGAGATGATCGACGCCGTCTGGCGTGCCATCGGCAGCCTCAATCCCGATCTGAAGATGGCACTCCTCCTGCGCGACGTCGTCGGGCTCTCCTACGCAGAGATCGCCGACTCGCTCGAGATCACGCTCGCGACCGTCAAATGGCGGATCTACAAGGCGCGTGAAGAGGTTCAGCTCGCGCTCGCCCGTGAGGGCATCACGTTGCGCTCCGACGAGGGCGCGGCCGAGCGCGGCTAGACACCCTCCGCAAGCCTGATCGCGAGGCTCTCGGGGAGACCGGCGTCGAGAATCTCGTTCTGCGTCGCCTGGACGTCGTAGTCCTCGCGGTGGAACGTCACGCGTCCGGCACCGAGGTCGAGGAGAAGCCAGGCCGCACGGGGGTCGCTGTCACGCGGTTGGCCGACCGAGCCAGGGTTGAGAAGCCACCGTGCATCGCCCTCGAGGCTGATCTCGGTCCCATCCGGGGCGAGCCCGCCGTCGAGCCGGTCGTCCGCGAGCGAGATGGCGAGCGCCACGTGACTGTGGCCGACGAGCACGAGATCGCGAGGCGAGTCTCCGAGGGCGGCCAGCGCCGCCTCTTCGCTGAGGACGTATTCCCAGACCGGATCGCGTGGACTGCCGTGGTACAGGGCCGCAGCTTCGGTCAGCGCAGCCGGCTCGAGAGAGGCGAGGAACTCCTCGTTGGCAGGCCGCAGGACGTCGCGTGTCCACAGGGTGGCCTCCTCGGCGTCCGGTGAGAACTCCGAGATGTCGAGCGCGTCGATGACCCCGAGGTCGTGGTTTCCGACGAGGCAGAGGTTCGTCCTGTCGATCACGATGTTGCAGCAGCGATTCGGGTGCGGGCCGTACCCGACGACGTCGCCGAGGCACCAGATTGCGTCGGGCCGCTCCCCGTCGATCGCAGCGACGACTGCCTCCAGCGCATGGAGGTTCGAGTGGACGTCGGAGATGACGGCGATGCGCATCGGGCCGCGCGATGCTACCGGTACAGCCCCCGGTCAGGCCCCTCAGGGCTCCGGGAGATTGCGGATCCCCTCTCGGGTCGACCACTTCGACCAGCTGTCGGCCATCGCCTCCATCAGCTCGCTCATGAACTTCGGGGCGACGTTGACGCGCCCGACCACGACGCCGGGACCTCGCCGTCCTCGACCTCGTGGTCGATGCGCGCGAAGGTGATCGTAAACTCGTAGTCGCTGAACGAGACCGTGGCGAAGTTCGAATAGACCCCCGCCAGATGCTCCGGGTCGACATGGATGTTGAGCTGCCGCTCCTGTGGGTCGTCGCCTTCCACGGGACTACGATAGTCGCCCGTGCGAACCGCCGTCACGATCCGTCACCTCGTCTTTGCGTTGCTCGCGCTCCTCGCCATCCAGGCGGTCGGGATCGTCGGCTTCGTGCTGATCTCGGCGGAGAGCGTGGTCGACGCCTTCTACCGGACAGCTGTCCTCGTCTCGACGGTCGGCCTCGACAGCGTGCCCGAGACCGGCGGCGCCAAGATCTTCAGTATCTTCGTGGTCGCGGCAGGTGTGGCACTCTTCCTCTACGTCGTCGGGCTCGTCGTCGAGCTCGCCGTCAGCGGCGTTGCCAGCGGAGCCTGGCGGAAGCGGAGGGTTCGGCGCACCGTGAAACATCTCGACGATCACTACGTCATCTGTGGCTACGGCCGGGTGGGCCGGCGCGTCGCCGACGAGTGCCGTGCGGCTGGTGTCGACTTCGTCGTCGTCGACGCGGACCCGGTTGCGGTCACGCGGGCGGGGGATCAGGAGATCGTGGTCGTCGAGGGATCGGCCACTGAAGACAGCGTGCTCCGGGCCGCGGGGATCGAGCGCGCGCGTGGGCTCGTGGCCTGTGTCGGCTCGGATGCTGAGAACCTCTACATCGTGCTGTCGGCCCGCGAGCTCAAGCGAGACCTCCTGATCGTGTCGCGCGCCGACGCCGACGACGCGCGCACCAAGCTCCTGCGGGGAGGCGCCGACCGGGTCGTGTCACCCTTCTCGATCGCGGGCAAGGAGCTTGCGACGATGGTCCTCAAGCCGCAGGTCTCTGCCTTCCTCGAGGTCGTGCGGGCGGGAACCAGCCCCGACTTTCGGTTCGAGGAGATCACCGTCCCGATCGGATCGGAGGCTGCCGGGAGAACGATCCGCGAGCTGGCGATCCGGGCGCGCACGGGTGCGCTCGTCGTGGCCCACAGGCGGCCGGGCCAGGGCTTCAACACGAGGCCCGACCCGGATCTCCGCCTCGAGCCAGGCGACGTCCTGATCGGCGTCGGTACGCCGGACGAGATCGTCTCGTTCGAGAACATGTTCCGGCCGAGCGAGGCAATTGTCTAGCGCCGCATCCCTGCGCAGACTGAGCGCGCCCGTGCAGGAGGCGGCGAGGTCGCTCGGGGTCGGAGACGACGTCGAGGTCGTCCTCGAGCGCCCCAACGACTCGGGCCACGGCGATTATGCAACGACAGTCGCGCTGCGCCTTGCGCCTGCACTCGGGGTTTCGCCGCGGCAGATCGCGGAGGAGATCGCCGGCCGTTCCGAGTTCGGAGATCTTGTCGAGGAGGTCGAGATCGCGGGACCGGGATTCCTCAACCTCACCGTAAGCCGGTCGTGGTATGACGAGGCGCTCGGGGAGATCCTCGCGGCCGGACAGGCCTTCGGCGCCGGCTCGGCAACTGCTCCGGAGCGAATCCAGGTCGAGCTCGTCTCCGCGAACCCGACGGGGCCTCTCACGGTAGGGTCTGCACGAAACGGCGCTTACGGCGACAGCGTCGCGCGGCTCCTCGCGTTTGCCTCGCATACGGTCGAGGAGGAGTACTACTTCAATGACGCAGGTAGTCAGATGGAGCAGTTTCGCGTCTCAGTCGAGGCTCGCCGCCGTGGTGTAGAGCCCCCGGAGGACGGCTACCACGGGGCCTACCTCGATGAGCTCGCGCGCCTCGAGGGAGACCCCGTCCCCAGCATGCTGGAGGAGATCAGGAAGACGCTCGAGCGCTTCCGGATCAGGATCGACACGTGGCAGAAGCAGAGCCTGATCGAGGCCGAGATCCCGGACGCGATCGCGGAACTCGACACCTATGATGCCGACGGCGCGGTCTGGGCGCGAACGAGCGCCTACGGTGACGAGAAGGACAGGGTCCTCATCCGGTCGACCGGCGAGCCGACGTACTTTGCGGCAGACGCCGCCTATATCAGACACAAGCTCGCCCGCTTCGATCGTGCGATCTACGTCCTCGGGGCGGACCACCACGGCTACGTCGCGCGGCTGAAGGCGCTGGCTGCGATGCTGGGCGCCGATGAGGGGCGGATCGAGGCTCTCATCTACCAACTCGTCCACCTGACCGAACGCGGCGAGGCGAAGAAGATGTCGAAGCGCCGGGGCGACGTCGTCCTCCTCGACGAGCTGATCGACGAGGTCGGCGTCGACGCGGCCCGTTGGTACCTCGTCAATCGCGGTCATGACCAGACGATCGAGATCGACGTCGACCTCGCTGCCGAGCGGAGCGAGAAGAACCCTGTCTACTACGTCCAGTACGCGCATGCCCGGATCGCCGGGATCCTCCGACACACTGACCCTGAGCCGCGCCCGGCCGACCTCGGGCATGTGCCCGAGCGCGGAGAGCGGGAGCTCGTGAAGCGGCTCGTGGAATTCCCGAGCCTCGTCGCAGAGGCAACGGAACGGCGTGCGCCACACGCGATCCCGATCTATGCGGTCCGGCTCGCCGACGATTTCCACCGCTTCTACCACGACTGCCGCGTTCTCGGCAGCGACGAGGAGCCGTTTCGCCTCGGGCTCTGCCGGGCCACGCAGGCGGTGATCGCGCGGTGCCTCGACCTGGTCGGGGTCGACGCGCCCGAGCGCATGTGACGAAACCTGAATTACGATGCGCCAGATGACGCATTCGCAGGCACCCGATCGGAACCTCGCCCTCGAGCTCGTTCGAGTGACGGAGGCGGCCGCGCTCGGGGCGGCGCCTTGGGTCGGTCGGGGGACAAGATCGCCGCCGACCAGGCCGCGGTCGACGCCATGCGATTCATGCTCGACACCGTGACGATGGCCGGAGTGGTCGTCATTGGCGAGGGGGAGAAGGACGAGGCGCCGATGCTCTACAACGGTGAGCTCGTCGGGAACGGAGTCCCTCCCGAGGTCGACGTTGCCGTCGACCCCCTCGAAGGCACCACGCTCACGTCGGTCGGCCAGCCGAACGCAATCGCGGTGATCGCCGTCGCCGAGCGAGGCACGATGTTCTTCCCGGGCGCCGCCGTCTACATGGACAAGATCGCCTGCGGCGCCGAGCTTGCAGACGTCATCGACATCGACGCGCCGCCCGCCGAGAACGTCCGCAACGCGGCGAAGGCGAAAGGTGTCGAGCCCGGAGAGGTGTCGGTCGTCGTCCTCGCTCGCGAGCGCAATCAGGAGCTGATCACCGCGCTGCGAGAGGTCGGAGCGAAGGTCAATCTCATCACGGACGGCGACGTTGCCCCCGCGCTGGCCGCGGCTCGCCCCGAGTCGCCGGTCGACCTGATGATGGGGATCGGCGGCTCGCCCGAGGGCGTGATCTCCGCCACGGCCGTCAAGTGCCTGGGCGGCGCGATGCAGGGCAAGCTGTGGCCGAGGAACGACGAGGAGCGGCAGCAGCTCGTCGACACCGGGTACGACCTCGGGCGTGTCCTCAAGACCGACGATCTCGTCGCGGGCGAGGATGTCTTCGTCGCCGCCACCGGGGTCACCGACGGCGCGCTCCTACGTGGCGTCCGCTCGACACGTGCCGGCGCCGTGACGGATTCGATCGTCATGCGCTCACGATCGGGGACAGTGCGGCGCATCGAGGCGCAGCACGCATTCGAGAAGCTGAACAGGATCTCCGGCGGGCGTTACCGCCGGTAGGCACGACGGGAGGTAGGCGTGACGCTCGGCTACGACAAGAAGCTGTTCATCCTCGCATTCGATCACCGAGGCTCGTTCGAGAAGATGTTCGGCGTCTCGGGACGCGCGCCGACCGCGGACGAGGCCGCGAAGATCTCCGATGCGAAGTCGCTGATCTTCGAAGGTTTCCAGAGGGCCGTGAGCGAGGGAGCGCCGCGCGACGCAGCAGGAATCCTGGTCGACGGCCAGTACGGGCCCCAGGTCGCCCGCGCCGCGCACGACGAGGGCTACCTGCTCGCGATGCCGGTGGAGAAGAGCGGCCAGAACGAGTTCGACTTCGAGTACGGCGAACAGTTCGGGGAGAAGATCCTCGAGTTCGACCCGTCCTTCTCGAAGGTGCTCGTCCGCTACAACCCCGAGGGCGACCAGGAGATGAACGAGCGGCAGGCGGCGCGCCTGAAGCGGCTCTCCGACTGGCTTCACGAGAACGGCCGGAAGTTCCTCTTCGAGCTGCTGGTGCCCGCGGAGCCAGCGCAGCTCGAGTCGGTCGGCGGTGACACCGACCGGTACGACACCGAGCTTCGCCCGAACCTGATGATCGCGGCCATCGAGGAGCTCCAGGCGGCCGGGATCGAAGCGGACATCTGGAAGATCGAGGGAATCGAGGATCGCGAGAAGTGCCGTGAGATCGCGCACCTCGCCCGCCGCGACGGGCGTGATCACGTGAGCTGCGTTGTCCTCGGCCGGGGCGCCTCGGACGCCAAGGTCGACGAGTGGCTACGCGCCGGGTCAGGCCTGACCGGCTATGTCGGGTTCGCGATCGGGCGCTCGATCTTCGGCGAGGCCGTCAAGGCGCTTGCGGCCGGAAACGGCTTCGACCGGTCCGCCGGAACAGCCTCGATCGCGTCGAAATACCGGCGTTTCATCGACGTCTATGAGGCCGGATAGGCGGGGTACACTGAGCGCTGCGCGGACGTAGCTCAGCTGGTAGAGCATTGGCTTCCCAAGCCAAAGGTCGCGGGTTCGAGACCCGTCGTCCGCTTGAGTCTATGACGCGGGTTTCCGGCGCGGTAGGGGTTAGCGGCCGGGCTCATCTGACGGCATCTCTGCGGCATAACGATTTCTCGTCGCCCGTGAACGCCGTCGAGCCGCTGCCGGAAAGCGTCGTCGGAGCCGTCGCGCGAGATGCCCATACGTGCGGTCGATCATGGCGACGCTCGTGCCGGCGTAGCGGGCGACGTCGAACGTCGGGACACCGGCGGCGAGCGCGTTCGTCACGAACGTATGCCGGAGCGCGTAGGGGCCGCGCTTGGCGAGCCCGGCCGCCTCGAGCGCCGGGTACCACTCCCGCTGACGCCAGTTGTGCAAGGACGAGGTGGCCGCCGTTCGGCGCGGGGAACAGGAGGCGGGTGTCGATCCTCGCCGGGAGCTCCTCGAGCGCCAGCTCCGCCCGCGGCGAGAGCGGCACCCGGCGGCGCGACCGGGCGGTTTTCCCGTAGGGCCGCAGGGCAGTCGGCGTAGGTTCGCTCGACGAGCACGGCGTGCCGGTCGCGGAGCCAGTCGCGCCGCTCGAGCGCGAGCCACTCGGACGGCCGGAGCCCGGTTTCGGCGGCGAACACGACGAGCGGCCCGTAGACGGGGCCGAGCTCGGCGGCGATGGCGTCGAGCTCCGGGAGCGTGAACGGCAGCACTTCTTTTGCCTTCGGCTGCGGGTTGCGACCGGCGAGCTTCGCCGGGTTCTCGTTCATGTACCCCCATCGGACGGCGGCCTCGAGCGTCTGCCGCAACGATCCGAACACGCCGTAGCGCATCCCTTCGGGGAGCGTTCCGCGGAACGCTGCGAGCTCGTCGGCCCTCGGCTCGAGCTCCCGTAGGGTGAGCCGTCCGAACGCGGTACGGGTCACGTAGCGCAGCCGGACGCGGTGCGTGGTGACGGTCCTCGGCTCGCACGTCGCCGCCTTCGCCTCGAGGTATGTCTCGACGAACGCCTCGAGGGTCGGGTCGGCCCGTTCCTCGAGTCGCTCGAGGCCGAGGAGCCGCGGCCGGACGTTCGCCTCCCACCATTTCCGCGCCTCGGTTTTGGACGTGAATCCGGTGTGTTGCGGTCGGAGGCCGTTCTTGGTCCAGCGGACGCCCCATCCTCGTGCGGTGCGGAAGTATCGGCCTCTCTGCTCAGCGGGCATTACTGCTCCCCTCGCTCGTCGATGAACTTGCCAGCCATCTGCTCGAGCAGTTCGCGCTCGCTCGCCTCGACGGCCTCCTCTTTCTCCCAGGCGTCATGGTCGATGTGGGAACGGATGGCGGTCTCGACGAGCCCGGTGAGCCGTTCGGGAGGGATCGCGTCGAGCTCGACGGCATCGGGCTCGCCCGCTTCCTTCGCCGGGCGGGTCGGGAGCTCCCACTCCTCGATCTGTTCGTCGGTGACGGCGAGCAGCTCGAAGGTGATGGGTGCGTCGTCGGAGTAGGCGCGGAGCTTCTCCTCGACCTTCTCGGCCGCGCTCCGGCCCGACTTGTCGGAGTCATAGAGCGCGTACACCGCCGTCTCGACCTTGGCATCATTCCACGCCTTTTTTGCTTCCCGGGCGGCCGTGTAGCAGTACGTGTCGGACGCCTGCCCGCGTGACACCATGAGCCGCACACCATAGGAATAGGTGACTCCTGAAAGCACGCCAGCGAGCGCGTCTTTCTCGAGCCAGAACTCGAGCCGGACGCCTTGTGAGCGCCAGAGGTTGCGACGGTAAAGCCGGGCGGTCTCGCGGAGCGCGTCCTCGGTCGAGTCCCACGTCTCGGGGCGCTCGGGCCCAACGGGTGCCGTCAGCGATGAATCCCCAGGGAAGGAAGCCCTGTCTGCGGAGCTCGAGCACTTGCCGTTGCACTGGCACGTAGCCGGTGGCCTCGGTTTTCGGCACGATCCCGCGCACGGTGAGCGCGTAGAACACCTGGCGGACGGTCATAACCTCGTAGCTCTCTTGAAGCTCGAGGATCGTCTCGCGGATCGCGACCGTTTCCTTGCTGAGCTTGCGGCCCTGCTCGGAGTTGTGCGCTCTTGCGATCAGGAAGCGGCCGAAGCCCTCGGGGTAGCCGTCGAGGAGCAGCTCCCTAACCTCACTGTCGAGCAGGCGGGTTGTCGGCGGGTCCTGCTCGAAGTACCGGGCGAGCCACGCCTCATAGGCTGCTTGCGTAGAGTGATCGCGCATCAGGACTTAACCTCCTGTTGCCGGGCCCCGGGGCGTCTCTAGCGCCGCCGGGGCATTTTGTGAGCTATCCACAAAATAGCACCGGCCTCGATCTGCTCGACGTCCTCGAGCTTGAACCGGACGACGCCTCCCGGGAGCCGCACGGACGGGAGCCGCCCGGCATGCGCGTAGCGGAGGATCGTCCGCGACGAGAGCCGCCAGCGTTCGGCTACTTCGCGAGTGGTGAGGAGCGGGCCGCCCATCTGTTACGGCGAGCTGGCCTCTCCGAGCTCACGGACGGCTGTATGCTCGCCCGCGTGAACGTCGTCCGGTTTACGTTCGAATCCGAGGCGCCCGTCGACATTACGATCGCGGATGCCGAATGGCTCGCGGACGAACTTCGGACGTGGAGTAATGATCCGACAGGCGACCGCTTCTCGGCCGCGCTGGTCTTCGTGCACCGGGCACTCGAGGACGCGAAAGACGAGCCGAATTTGCCGTTGACCGATGAGGAGACGGGCGCGATCCTCGAGGTGCTCGACAAGAACTTCGAGGACCTGACGGAGACGTTGCAGGGGCTCCGTCACGCGATCGCGGACAAGCTCGATCGAGACGGCTAGGGTCACGGCCGGCTAGACGCGCCTTCCCCGAGGTCGAGTGGTGGCCGCTACGTCCGGCTCGAGGCGGGATGGGGGTGAAGCTAAGGAACCTTCGTCCCGTCCTTCGTCCCTTATAGGCGGGACGAAGGGACGAAGTTACGTTTTGACGCCCTTTCACCCCCGAGCCAGACGAGGTTTTTCTCACTTCGTCCCAACTTCGTCCGGGTCTGGACCAAGATCAGCGATCGTCGGGTCATCGGCCAGATAGAGCCGGGACGTTTTGCCCTTCTCGCACTCCGTCGTGACGATTTCCCGGCCGTCCCTCTGACGACGTTCACGATCACCCGGCCGTCTGAAAAGGCGGTCGCGGACGGCGCGGCGGCGCTCGGCGTTCACGTTGTCTCACGCTCCTTCCTCGACCTTCTTCCACGCGGTGCCCGGGTGCTCGCTGAGCGTAGACGACGATCCGCCCGCCGATCTTCCTCGTCGTCGAGCTCCGGGTGTCTTCATCGACAGCGAAGCCTTCGCCGTCCGTCCAAATCAAACTTGAGAGCCTTCGCGTGGTGGGCGCTCGACCAACGGGCCTTCTGGAAGAACAAGCCGCGTGCGGCCGTTGACCTTGCCCGGTGCACGTGCAAGGAGCGTGTCGCCGGAGCCCTCCCAGGCGCCGGACACCTTGACCGGCTCTGGTTCTCGTGATGGACGGACACGAACGCGACCGTCTGCTCGGCGTGAGCTCGTGGGGGACCTTCCGGACGAAAGCCCCATGAAGGCGTTAACCTCTGGATGAGAAGGGCCGGTAGCTCGCTCATCCCGGAGCGGAAGAGCGGGCCGATGATGACGACTCGAGGTCTCCGCCGCTTGGACCCAGGACGCGGGGGAGCGCCCTCGTCCAGGTCGGCGGGGCTCGGCAAGGCTGAGTTTCGCCCATGGGGCGTCTGACGACTCGTGACGCGCCCCTCGATCGGGGAGCCTTGCCCATCCGGCGAGCTGCGAGCCAAAGATTTAGCGCGGTACGGGCGGCCGCGGCCCTTCGTTCTCGATCAGCCCCTCGACGTTCAACGGTCTCGGGGGATGGGGATGCCGAGCCACGGTATCGCCTGCCGCGGCGTGGCAGGCGAGGTCGATCAATTAGCGTGGTCTTGCCTGCGCCGCCGTCGCCGTAGCACATAACGTCGCCGTTCTCGGGGATCACTCGATGTCGTCCGCCGAAGCCGAGCTAGCGGATCGGCTCCCCCTCGTGGAACGGCCGCGAATTCCTCGATCGGCAAGTCCTCGATGACGACGCCAGCGGGCACCTCGGGCTTGGGCTTGGGCGGCACCGGCGTGAGGGGCGTGCCGGGCTTGATAGGCGTAACGGTCGCGGGCTTCGGGCGTGGCTTGGTTTGGATCCCACGTTCCTCAGCGAGCCTTTCGAGCTCCGGATGGCCGATGCGGGCGAGCTGCTCGAGCTCGGCGTCGGGAAGGCCACCGAAACACCTGACCGATTCGCGGAGCTCCGCGAGGATCGCGTCCGGCGACGCGCCCTCTTTGAGTGCCGTGAAGGCGAGCCCGGTCATGATGCGACGGGCACCGAGTTGGCGGCCGTTGCTGATACCGGCCGCCTCCGGCCGGGAGCTACACCGCTACCTCGAGGTCGCTAGGATTAACATCGACCGGGAGAACGCGACCGTGCCCGCGACCCGCCCGCACGACGGCGACGCCGAGGAGCACGCACTCAGACACGTCCGACCGGGCGAACCGGAACTCAGCGCCGGCGATGCGAGCGAAATCGAGCCGGTTACGGATCGCGTCCAGACGGGCTGACGCTGCTCAGTCGAGCCCAACTATCCCTCGTACAGCGCCAGCCAGTTGATATCGCTGAGGAAAGGCTCCGGCTCGCTCGCCGGTCTTTGTTCCGCTTCACGCGGTGCATGACGCTATCCAGACCAACGCGCCGAGCAGCTCTGACGGACGCATCGGACGGACACCTAGAACGCAACGAAACCTCCAGAGGAGGGCCGCGGCGGGCGTTGCTCCAGAGAGCAGCCGTGAACTGTAGAGCACCCGGTGTATAGACGCCCTCGAGGGCTCTAGAGCGAGAGAGAGCGGTGTCGGATAGCGGCAAAGCGCACTGTCGTCGGACATCACACTACGTGAGGTGTGCGAAAGAACAGCCACCCCTCTCATAGCGGTTCTCGGCATCGTGGTGTTCCTCGCCGTTGGAGCCCTCCACGTTGACAGGCCTGCTGGTGGCGGCGGCGAAGCCACGGGGGACAGCGTCGGTCGCGACCGCGGCGGATACCACCGTTGCGGATACGAGCGGCGCGGCTGAGAAATCGCTGCCGCGGACGCTGGTTCGGCCGGTAAACGACGGCCGTCGATTCGAGCGGGCCTTTGCTCAGGCAAGGAATTGCGATCGAGGCCTTGGGGGATGCCCTGACGGCTGGCGACGAGACGGCTGTCCGAGTGGCGTGAATGCGCTCGTCAACGCGGCTACTTGCCCAGCAGACTGTCCTCCAGGCACACAGTCCAACCTGGAGGAAGGAATCAACGAACTCAAAGGCATTATCCACTCTGGAGGCGTCTCTACAGGAGGCGATCGATGGTCTTCCCGCGAGTTAAGCAGCGTCGTTCGGAGGGTTCACGCGCTCGCCGCCACGTGCGAGCAGGCCCACCTCGGGTTCAGGCGAGCCCGCCCCGCGGGGGCATCGGCCCTCCCGCCTCCGCATAAGAACGCGGCCCGTGCTCGCTTAGGTGTCCGCAACCCGGGGCCAGCACTGGCGGCGGCGCTCACGGCTCCCCGTTGAGCGGCTCCCTCGATCTACCTCTTACCGCTAGTCCTATCTAGGCGGCCTCGAGCGTCTCCGGCTCCCGCACTCAAGCTCCAGCTCGAGCCCGGACGACTTCGCCCACTCCCAATCGACCCGAAAGCCGTCGAACCGCTCCCAGAACGCCCGCGGATCATCGTGCACGACTCGTTGGAAGTCCAACGCGACCGCCTTCTCTCCCGCGGGTTCAAATGCACGCTCGGTACGCATCCTGCAACGTGGCGAGCTCGATCCACCGGGCGAACGCCTAACCCTCCTCGTCCTCCGGCGGCTCTCTCACGGCGCAGATAGTCGTCGGAATCGAGGAGAAAAGAGTGGTGACGGGCGCCATAAATGTCCGCTCATTTACCCGCTGCCGGGAGCGTTTTGAGGGGTGGCATTGCGGCCTCCTATTGTACGTCCAAGTGTGTTGCTTGAAAGTGCAAACCCCAAAACGGGGGTAGACAAAGGTGTCGTCGGAGACAGACCCCCTCGGGTCGAAGCCGGAGTCTACGTTTTGTATTCCTCGAATGATTGCGATGGGAATTGCATCATAGAATTAGGATGTCGGAGTCGGACACGTCCGAGTCTGGGATCTGTAGGGAGCAGCCGCGGAGAAGGACGCTCCGCGGCCGCTCCCTGCTCGCGCCACCGCATGAGCACGGCAACGCTGAGTGTACGCCGGTCGAGTCGAGCGATAGAGCGGCCGCCGAAGCCGCCCGCGGTAGAGTCGCCCCAATGCGAAAAGTCGCGCTCCTGCTCGTCGGGCTCTTTCTCGTCGGAATCGTCCTCCCGGCCTTGTACGCGCAACTGCAAGCGGCTTGGTAATGCTCTGGTCCGCCTAGCCCACGCAACGCTCCTACCCGGTCCTACTTCCTCGGCGCCGGCCTGCGCCGATGAGCGTCTCGGCTTCGCCTTTCTCTACGTACGCCTGCTCGCCTCCGGGTGAGAGCCATACACCTCCATGCGCATCGCCTCCGTCTCGTCGGGCGCCAGACGGATCAGCAACTCCTCCCGCCTCCGTGCATCGGCGGGCCCGCTGCCATCGGCCCGTCCCCGTCCCGCCGAGATAGGACGGGTCGGTGCGGGTTTTCTTGCGTGGGTCGATCCCTGATGCCGCTGCGATACCCACGAACGCCTCCGGGTGGGCGAGCACGCGGCGGAGTCGCTCCTGATAAACGCCAAAACGGCGACTCCGGACAGAGACCCCGACATGTAGGCGGTGCTCGCTCCTCGCGAGCGAGTATGCCCTCCGGCCCGACGTTCGCACGCTCCACACCGATACCGATTGACGGGCGGATTCCGAGCATGAGATTTTCCCAGGCCGCTACGTAGATTTCCGAGCAATCACTGCCCGTCGTAACGACAAGGTTCGTCGGGATTCGGCGCTTTCGTCGAGGATCGGATACGGCGACGGTCGCGGGCGGCACGAGGTAGGCGTTCGTCGTCGCCTCCTTTCAGAGACGCGAGGCTAGTCGCAGACCCAGGCGAGGCTATCGGGCGGTCGGCTCGAACCCGAACCCTTGGACGGTGCCGACGGCTTTCAAGAGCTGGTCCCAATTTGGAGCCGTACCGGCCGCACCGTTCGTCTGAAGTCGATATCCCCGACGGATTCAAGACGCCTCGAGGTTCGGCGGGTTGACCCGATCCGCGAATGCCACCCGGTCGAGCTCGGTGGCGAGCGAGCGAATCAGTTCCGTCTCGATGATCTGAGCGCCCGCCGGAGTGGTGTCCATCGCCAGCTCATAGGAGATGCGGGTCATGACGGCGAGCGTCCGCGGCGTAAACGTCACCCGCTCGAACACCGCGTCGCTCTCGGCGACGGGCGCGTTCTCGTTTCTCCATCCGCCGGTGACTCCGGTGGCGAGCCGCGGGATCGAAACCGAGTCGCTGTCGAGCGGGATGGTCTGAGCTCCGGCCTCCAAAACCCGGGTCGCGCCCTTACCCGGTCGATAAACGCTCGCGCTCAGAATCTCCGGAGTCAAAGCGCCACCGGCGCCGAGCGTCCCTTCGGCGAGTGCGCGGCGTTCGAGCTCGGCGTCGTCCCATCGTCCTGAGACGATGCCGCGGACCATCCGGCCGAGCGAGAACTCCCGGATTCCCTCGGCTTCGTAGCCGCGGTTGCGGCCGTGCTCGTTCGACCAATCGACCATGGCGGGATTCCCGGTCGAGTGTCGGGCCGGGCCTGCGGGTGGTGCCGGGTCGGCGAGGTTCTTCATGGAGCGGCCGTCGGGCGGCATCTCGAGCCCGTGCCGCGCCAGCACCACGCTGCGGGCCTCGGCGTCGAACTCCTTCGCCCGTTCGGTGAGCTTGTCAATTCCTTGGCCTTGTCCGGGTGCAAATCGCGGCGTTCGCGCTCGCCGCGTTCGACGATGCGCTCGGCTCTCTGGACGAGTCGGCTCGTTCCTCGAATAGCTGTGCGGCGCGGCCGTTCGCGTCTCGTGTGTTCATGGTGTTGGCCTCCTCGTGGGCAGGGTCGGATGGTGCAGCCGATCCGCTCCGGCTCGAGGTGCCGCGACCTGCCGCCGTCCGCTGCGTGCTGGCGGGCTCGCTCCGCGACCCCCGAATGATGCGAGGAGGGTTGACCATCCCCCGGTGCTATGAGCGGCTCGGAGCTTCCGGGAGAACGCCAGCGAGCCGGTGCCTGGTCGCCCGCATGGTAGCGCGGCCCGCTGCTGTCCAACTAGGAACACGCTCAGGATGACCACGGCCCGTAGGAATTCGCATGCCAGGAGCGAACAGCTAGGCGCTCGTCAAAACACCGAGGGAAGGGGTCGGAAATGGCCGGTAGCGGCCGTTGGTCAGGGTGGGTCAGCTTCGCGGGCTTGCTGATGATCGTCATCGGAGGCATCAGCTTTTTCGAAGGCTTGATCGCCGTCATCCGCAAGCAGTACTACGTCCTGACGCCGGATCAGATCATCGTTTTCAACGTCAAGACCTGGGGTTGGATCGTGCTCATCCTGGGCGTCGTTCTCGTGTTGACTGGGTTGGCGCTGCTCGCGAGAGCCGCTTGGGCGCGGTGGTTCGCGATCGTCGTGGCCACGCTAAGCGTCTTTGCTCAGCTTGGCTTCGTGGGCAGTTCTGCGTATCCGCTGTGGGCGCTCTTCGAGCTTGCCCTTACGGTCCTGATTTTGTTTGCGCTGATCGCCCGGTGGGACGAAGCCAAGGCGACTTAGCGCGGTCGCCACGAACGGATGCACGCGGCGGGAGAGCGCCTCTTTGGAAGGACTCCCGCCGCCGCGGCTATTCGCTGAGTTCCTCATCTCGCCGCCGGAGTGCCGCCAGACGCCCTCACGGCGAACGACGGTCACGGCCGCCGAGCTGCCCTCCTCTCCCTGCTCGAGCTTATGGGCGCGGCGGGCCGTCGGCGACGAACACCGGCCGGTCGTATCGTCGAACTCGACTTCGACAATCGGCGACGTGAGCGGCCAGCCGCCCGGCTCGGTGAACTCGAGCACCTCGTGGACCATCCGGCATTGGAGCGCGACGCCGCTGATTACGTCCCGGAGGTCGCTCGAGTGCCGTCGGCCCGGCACCGGCGGCTGATGGATGAGGAGCACCGGCCCGGCCGGGACCGACTCGAACAGATACGACCGTCGATCACCTTGGCCGAGTCGCCAGACGGGCGCTCCGTGGAACTCCATCCGAACTCGAGCGGCCAGCCTTCCGGCCAACGGGAGCTCGAGCTCGAGCCCGCCGGGGACGGCG
>CAVQCG010000008.1:0-30424 GCA_963710975.1 uncultured Thermoleophilia bacterium
CACAGGTCAGTTCGAAGGCAAGCCAACCGTTACCTCACCGACAACGTTCCCGCACTGCACCCCTGACCAACGTCTGAGCCGTGGACCGGTGGAAGGTCTTACTACGCTCCAGTGATTCCACGCAACCCGATCTATGACTTTTGGTCAGAGTTGAAAGCTCTTGCCGGATGACTTTCTGCGGCCATGACCATTGCTTCGGATACTTCTGAAACGCGACTTCTCTCGGCAAGAACCACATGCCGCAGTCAGGCGCCAGGTGAAGTCGCTCGGCGGGGACGATTTCGAGTGCCTCACGCACGCGCGATACAATCCTTTCAGGAGACTCTATCTCGTTCGTACCCAAGTTCAACACGCCAAGGATGACCGCCTTATCGCCGCAGCTTTGCAGTAGCTCCGGCCCGTGGCCCGGCTGTTCATACTCAAGGCTAATCTCCGTCCGACTATCGATGAGGAAATCGCCTCGATCGCCTCTCCGTAGCTTGCGATCGACACGCTTCGCCCCGATCGTCGCATAGCCGTAGCAGATGTGCACCAGCTTGGTAGCCCTGACGCCATCGAGCGCACGATTCAAGGCCCGAGTCCCCCACCGCCTTGACTGATCGGGGCGGAAATGAAAATCAGGCTCGTCAAGCTGGATTACGTCTAGCCCTTCCTCATCGAGCGCCAGCAGTTCCTCATTGATCGCAGCCGCAAGATCGAGCCCGAGAGCCTCCTCATCGATGTAGTACTCGTTCGCGAGACGGCATGCAGTCGTGAGAGGACCGATGACCGTCATCTTCACCGGGCGGCGTGTGTGTCGTTTGAGAAAGCGAAGATCTTCGACGGCCATCGGCCCGGGCCAGCTGATCGCACCAACAACGCAAGGCACGACCGCGTGGCTCATGCGCTCAGCAACTTCGGGCGCCAGATCTATGAAACTCATGTCACGCCGATCTACAGCCCACCGCTCAAGACGCGCTAAATCCAAGCCTCCGAACCGGAAGAAATACGTGTCATAGCGCTGGCGCCGCTCTTCGCCGTCCGTGAGTCAATACCTAGGCCAGCTGGCTACCTGATCTGCGATAGCAAGCAAGGTGGCATCGTCCTGTGAGCCTACTCGTGCGGCACCCTCGAGTTGCGGGCCGCCAGAAGCTATCGTCTCCGAACGGCGCAGTCGCTGGCCCCGCTGGTGCCGGATCAGCCAGACCCGGCTCCGTGTAGCTCCCAACAAGTTGCGTGGACAAAGGGCGCATGGCACGGTTCAGGCACGAGTCCAGCTCAGACCGTGGTACAGCTGCCGACGTCCTCGTTAACGCGTCCACAGGTCAACCCCTCGGAGGTCGTCGGAGCACGCCAGCTGGGAGCCTGGACGGAGCAACTCCACTCGCCTTCCAGTCGCCCGGGGGCGGCGGGTCCCGCTCGGGGAAGAGCGCACAGGCGAGCTCGACGCCGCTCTGAACCAGGATGCGATCGCATTTCGGCGACACCTGAACCGGCAGGCCATACGTCTTGTTCCCGTACAGCGGTTCATACCCGCCCCGGGGATACTCGCTTTCGGTCGGAAAGTAGGAGACGCAGCCGTTCGTGTAGCCGGCATAGAGCGTGACATCGGCCGGCGAGCGCTCTTTCACGGCAAGGCCAATCTCGGTGAAGATCTCGCCGGGGCCTGTGACGATCAGCCCGTCGCCGATCCGAAGGGCGCCGATCGACGCCGTGACACCCGTCCGAGGCGCTCCGGAGACAAGCTCGGTCTCAGCTCGGCGTGCCCAGTTGAGGCCGTGATAGCGGAGAACCCGGAGCTCTGACTCGCTTGCCCCTCGTGCGATGGCCTCGTCGATCTCCCGCTCCGCGTTGGCCCGGGCACTCGCGACATCGCCGACGGAAGGCAGTGGGAGGAGCGGGAACTCGACGGTGCGCTCGAGTGCTGCGAGCTGCGGGGGATCGGCTTCCACCCGCTGCCACCTGAAGAGGCGAACGACCGTACCCGATCCGAAGCTCGTCTCGACGAGTTGTGCGGGCCACGCAGGCCGGTCGGCGAGCGCATGCAACGCCTCGAGGGCCAGGCGGCGACCCATGCGCCCGGGCTCGAGGCACTCGTCGTCGAACGCGAAGCGCGGCATTACGTTCCCGCCCGCGCCCTGAAGGAAGACGCACTCTCCGCCGGTGACGTCACGGACGACCTGACGGAGCGGCCCAGGGTAGTCCGGCGAGTAACCGATGAACTCGATCCCGGTCGTTACGGTATGGCATCCGAACGAGACCACCGTTGCGATCGCGCTCCCGTCCGGCCGCACCGTTTGGAGGACTGGGACCGATGTGTCGACCATGCCGCGGTCGTTCCATCCGATGTCTCGAACGGTGCCGTCGTCGTCGCGTTCCCGGCGGTTGACCGCAACGTCTGCGAATCCGAGTCCCCACCGAACCCACGCGGGCTCCAGCCGTTCGCACGCGAGCTTGCAAACGTCGACGATCCTCTGGTGCAGAAGGTCGATGTAGTCGATCACGGCCGGGTCTGGCGCGCCGTCCGCTTCTCCGAACGATCCGTAAACCGTCCTGCCGCCAGGGGGTGCATGGTGCGTGTGATTCCAGTTGAGCACGATCCCCGACTTCGGCGTGGACGTTGCGGCCGAGATCCGCGCGCGTAGGTCATCGACCTCGGGCGCCTGAATCGCCAACGTGTCGACACCGCAGAGGATGACCTGCATGCCCGCGAGCTCGAGCGCGATAGCGCTCACTTCCAGCTCGCCGAGTCGGCTCCGAGCCGTCTCCGTACGGCGTACGACTCCGACCATGGGGAGACCCAGCGGTGGATCGATGGAGAGCCGCGCTGCCCCCGCGCGAAACGAGCCTGAAATCGTCACCGGAATCGACGCCAGCCTAGAGGCGCGACAACGTGCGCGTCAAGCTCACGGGGGTGCCCTCTTTGACCGGCCGTTCCTCGGCCGCTATCGTGAGCCACCCTGGAATCGTTTCTAGATTCCTGGATCGTTCCGATCATGAGCGTGACTGACGACGACCCGGGCATGACCCAGCCGCGGCGCAACCTCCGCGAGGTAGCGGAGCGTGCCGGGGTCGCAATGTCGTCGGTCTCCCGTGTCCTGACCGACCATCCAGACGTCAGCCCCCGCATGCGCAAGCGCGTGCTGGCCGTCGTCGACGAACTCGGCTACGAGCCGAATCTTCTGGCGCAGAGCCTTCGCCGAGGGTCGACGCTGTCGGTCGGCTTCGTCATCCGCGATATCTCGAGCCCACTCTTCTCCGAGATCGCGCTCGGTGCCGAGACCGAGCTCCGCAGCCACGGGTACTCGATGCTCCTGACGAACTCGGAGGGATTGCCGACGCTCGATGCAGCGCACATCCGTCTCTTCCGTCAGCGCCGGGTCGACGGCCTCCTGCTTTCCCTTGCCGACGAGTATTACGAGCCGATGATGGAGGAATTGCGGCGTATGCCGGCGCCCGTGGTGCTCATCGACCGCGAGTTGCCCGAGCCGCTCGAGACGAGCGCGGTGCTGAGCGACCACGCGAGCGGTATCCGTGCAGCAGCTCACCATCTGATCGGTCTCGGGCATCGTCGGATCGGCCTTGCCGCGGGCCCGCTGAATCTGAGGCCGGGGCGCGAGTTGAGCTCGGCGCTCGAGGCCGTCTGTGCCGAGGGGGGGATCGAGGCCGTCGTCGACGCGGGGCCGTTCGCCGAGGAACATGGAGCGGCTGCCGCGATGCGGTTGCTCGACAGGGCAGATCCGCCAACCGCGCTGATCGCCGGATCGAACCAGATCCTCCCAGGCGTCCTCCGAGTGGTGAGACAACGGGGAATCCGGATTCCCGGAGAGCTGTCGCTCGTCACATTCGACGACATCCGCATGCTCGAGTTCGTCGAGCCGCCGATAGCCGTCGTCTCCCGGGAGCCGGTCGTCATCGGGAGGGAAGCGGCCGCAATCCTCCTTCGTCGCCTGAAAGGAGGCGCGCCTGAGCAGACGCGTATCGCAACCACGTTCGATCCCCGCGGAAGCTGCGCGCCGCCTCTGAGCTGAGAAATACTCGGGTCGCGGCGGCGTTCGTGGGGTGATCCTTGACGGATCTGAGAGCGCCTGAATATACTCGCGCTCCTTGGAACGGGAAACAATTCCAGGAACCTTTGCAGAGAGGAGTTCCAATGAGCATGTCCTTCCGGTCTCGAGGACGCGCGATCGCAGCTTTCCTGGCTACTGCGGTCGCGGTCACAGCGTTGGCTGCCGCCGCAGCTGGATGCGGCGGGGGCGAGTCCACGGCGGACGAGGCGCAGACGACGGCAACGACCGAGGCCCCCGCAACCGAGGCGCCTCCGGCGGACACCGCGGCACCGGCCGAGACGACCCCGGCGCAGGCGGGGCCCTACGGTGCGGGCCTTGAGCTGACGGACGAGGTTATCGTAAGCCCGGAGGTAGCTTCGATCAAGGAGCCGTGGGTTCTGTGGAACAACGAGACGTGTGCCTACGAGGAGACGACCGACCACCCCGCCGAGTACAAGGCAGTCCTCCGCAAGATCGTGCCGCCTTACCAGATCGGCTACATGAATTACGGCGACATCGACACGTTCGGGATTGCAAACACGAAGAACATCACCGAACTCGCCAAGCAGGCCGGCTTCACCCTCAACGTCTACAACCTGAAGTACCCCTCGGAGACTGAGCCGCTTACGCAGGCGAGGGCATCGGCAGTCAAGGGCGACAAGGGCGTCATTACTGCGACACAGACCGGGTTCGAGGAGCAGTACAAGATTCTGGCTCAGGAGGGATGCATCCCGGTCGTCCAGTTGTACGCATTCGGGACAGACGTCCCCAACTTCGGCGTCAACTGGGCGAACGCCGGTACTGAGATCGGTAAGTCTCTCGGTCAGATCGCGCTCGAGAAGGGCTGGGATCCCGCGACGACAGCGCTCGTCCAGTGCACGAACCCGGACTTCGGGCCCAGCGTCAACGCGATGTTCGAGACCGCCCCTCCGGCGGTGAAGGAGGCCGGATTCGCGGTCGCCGACGACAACGTGTTCAACCTCACCTGCAAGGTCGGAAAGCACGAGACCGTGACCACGGACTGGTTCACCTCGCACCCGGACTTCGAGCACGTCATGTTCGACACGATTGACGATCCCTCGGCGGACGGCATGATCAACGCGATCGAGAAAGCTGGGCGCGAGGACGACTCGATCATCATCGTGAACGGCGCCGATCCCCAGGGTCGCAAGGCGATCCGAGCCGGTACCCAGACGGGCTCCACCGCGTTCTTCCCGGAGCGGTACGGAGAATGGGCGATCGCGATGCTCGAGGACATCCTGGCAGGCGTCCCGGTACCGCTCGAGGTGAATCACCCCACCCCGCTGATCACGATCGACAACATCGACGAGTACTACCCCGGGGAGTAACCCGCCATCAGCAGCACCAAGGGCTACCCGGATGAGATGCCGGCTGGCCGGGACGAAAGCCCCGGCCAGCCGGCTGCGCATTCGCCATGGCGTCGACGCGTTCGAAACCTCGCCCTCAGACCGGAGGCAGGGCTCCCGATCATCCTCGTAGGGCTCTGTGTCTATCTCGGCTTCGCGTCGGAGTACTTCTGGCGGTGGAAGAACATCCTGAACATCACCGAGGCGGTCTCGGTGGTGGGGATCGCCGCCGCCTTCGCAACAGTCGTGGTCATCAGCGGCGGGCTTGACCTCACTCCGATCGCAGTCATCACGATGACAGGGATCGTCGCATCCGAGGGCTTTCAAGCCGGCCTGCCGGTATGGCTTGTCGTCATCATCGCGCTCCTAGCCGCAGCTGGGATCGGGATGGTCAACGGATCGCTGATCGCGTTCCTCAACCTGAACGCGTTCATCGTCACGCTGGGGACAACGTTCCTCTTCACGGGCGTCGCGTTCCTGATCACGGACGGCACGCCGAGGGATATCGAGGCGGAGGGATTCAATCAACTCGGACAGGCGAAGATCTGGTTCGAGATACCGATCGACACCGTCTGGATGCTTGCAGTCTTCGCGGCGACGTTCTTCATGCTCAGATTCACGCGGTTCGGCACACACGTGTTCGCGGTGGGCGGAGGGCAGAGCGCCGCTCGCCTGAGCGGCGTGCGCGTCGTGCACGTCAAGCTTCTGGTCTACGTCCTGGCCGGCTTCGTGTCGGGGATCGCCGGCATCGTCCAGACGGCCAACGCAGGCCAGGTCGGCGTCTACGCGGTGTCGAACTCCAACGACCTCCTGGTCATCATCGCAGCGGTGATCATCGGGGGTACCGCGCTCACCGGCGGCCGTGGCAGCGTGATCGGGACGCTCGTAGGTGTTCTCTTGCTCGGCGTCATCCAGAATGGGCTCACGCTGCTCAACATTTCGAGCTTCTGGCAGCCGGTCGTCGTCGGCCTCATCCTCCTGATCGCAATCGTTCTGGACGAGGTGCGCCGTCGCGTCGAGCTGGCGACTGCATGACGATGAGCGATGGCCAGCCCCACAACGGCTCGGGCGCGCTGCTCGAAGCGCGCGGTCTCAGCAAGCACTACGGCACGATCCGTGCGGTGGAGGGCATCGACCTGACCATCGGCCGCGGTGAGATCGTGGCGATCGTCGGCGACAACGGCGCAGGCAAGACGACGCTGATCAAGATGCTCTCCGGAGCGATCGTCCCGGACGCGGGCGAGATTCTCGTCGAGGGAAGCGTGGTGCGCATCCATGACCCCCTCGAAGCGCGTGCCCTCGGGATCGAGACGATCTACCAGGATCTGGCGCTGCTTCCCAACCTCGACGTGACGACGAACCTCTACCTCGGACGGGAGCAGAAGGTGGACGGCCCGCTCGGGCTGCTCGGGGTCATGGCCCGCCGACGCATGAGAGGCGAGGCGCGCGAGCATCTGGACCAGCTGCACATCCAGATCCCGAACATTTCTGGAACGCCCGTCGAGTCGCTCTCGGGTGGGCAGCGTCAGAGCGTTGCAATTGCCCGCGCGATCGTCTGGGCGTCCAAGCTCGTGATCATGGACGAGCCGACGGCGGCCCTCGGCGTCGCCCAGTCGCGGGCCGTGCTCGATCTCGTCCGGCGGGTGCGGGAGCGCGGCACATCCGTCGTGATAATCAGCCACATTCTCCCGCACGTGCTCGAGCTCGCGGATCGCGTGATCGTGCTGCGCCATGGCCTCAAGGTCGCCGAGATCCCCGCTGAAGGCGTCACGCAGGACCGCTTGATCTCGCTCATCGTCGGCTTCGAGGATCCCGAGGCGTGAAGGCGAAGCGCGTCCCGGCGCCGGAGAGGATCGCCTGATGGGCGTACGTATCGGCGTCGACGTCGGCGGCACGTTCACGGATCTGATCCTCTACGACGAGTCCTCCGGCACCGTCCGAGCGGTGAAGGGCCTGACGGTTCCCTCGGCCCTGGCAGACGGAGTTTCACGAGTCGTTGCCGCCGCCTCGCCGGATGGCGTCGCGGCTGAGGAGGCACTTTTCCTCCATGGGACGACGGTCGCGTTGAACGCGCTGCTAGAGAGGAAGGGAGCGAGAGGTCGGGCTACTGACGACCCGGGGCTTTCGCGACGTTCTGGAGCTCCGTCGGGGGGAACGCGACAGGATGTACGACCTGTGCTGGAAGCCTGGCCCGCCGCTCGTTTCCCGGCGGTTGCGTCTGCCGGTTACCGAACGGGTTCGCGCCGGTGGTCAGATTGAGATCCCATTGGATGAAGGCGACATCGCGCAAGCACTCGCTGTCTTCGAGTCCGAAGGCGTCACGTGTATCGCCGTCGCCTTCCTGAACGCCTACGCGAACCCGGCGCATGAGGTCGCCGCTGGACGCCTTCTGCGAGAGCTCGGCTTCGCCGGCGAGATCTCGCTCTCGCACGAGGTCTCCGGTGAGTATCGGGAGTACGAGCGCACGTCGACGACGGTCGTGGACGCATACGTCCGCCCGCAGGTGGACGCCTACCTCGCAGACCTTTCGCGACGTCTGAACGACCTCGGCCTGAGCGAGCGCCTGTTCGTGACGAACTCGGGTGGTGGAGCCATGACCTTCGAAGAGGCGGCTGCACGCCCGTTCGAGATCATCGATTCCGGTCCAACCGCTGGCGCCGTGGGTGCTGGCGAGCTTTGTCGGGACATGGGGATCCCGCTGGCTATCACCGCCGATGTCGGCGGCACGAGCTTCGATACATGCCTCGTCATCGACGGCCGACCTCCGATCAAGTACGAAGGGCGGGTTGGAGATCTGGTCGTGCAGACGCCCTGGGTGGACGTCCGCTCGATCGGCTCCGGCGGAGGGTCGATTGCGTATATCGACGAAGGCGGGCTGCTCCGAGTCGGTCCCGAGAGCGCTGGAGCGGATCCCGGACCGGCGTGCTACGGGCACGGCGGAACGCACGCGACGGTAACCGACGCGGCCGCGGTGCTCGGCATGCTGGCGGAGGGTGAGCTCGCGGACGGGGTCGTCCTCGACGTTCGAGCAGCGCGCGCCGTACTCGAGCCACTTGCGGCGCGTCTCTCGGTGGATGTCGACGAGGTCGCGATCGGCGTGATCACGATCGCGTCCGCTCAGATGGCCGACGCGATCCGTGAGGTCACAGGCGAGCGCGGGCAGGATCCACGGGACGCCACCCTACTCGCCTACGGCGGCGCCGGCCCGCTCTTCGCAACGATGCTCGCACGGGAACTCGAAATAGGGCGTGTTGTCGTGCCTCCGTACGCCGGGAACTTCTCGGCCTGGGGGCTACTCGGTCAGGATCTGGTGCGCTCGTCCGCCTCGACATCGGTGGCAAGTCTGACCGAGGAGGGCATCGGGTCGGCCAGCCGAGACGTTGCTCGGTCTCTTCGATCGGCTCGTCGCGCGCTCGTCGTCGCTGGGCCCGGCTCAGCAGCACGAAGCGGCATTGGACATGCGGTATGTCGGCCAGGACTACACGTTGACGATCCCGGTCTCGTTCGACGAGTCACGCGGCGCAATCTCAGGCGACGTGACCTCGATCGCCGAAGCCTTCGACACGGAGTACGAGCGCGTCTTCGGCCACTCGCTCGACGACCCCGTCGAAATCGTGTCGGTTCGGGCCACGCTCCGCACACCGCTCTCGCGCCGGACACCGAAACCCGCGATGAGCGAGTTGGCCGCCGACGTGATCGCTGAAGCACGGACGGCTCGCGCCTGGTCGTTCACCCAGCGGCAGATACACAGACTTCGCCCTCATCGACCGAGGCTCGCTCACACCTGGATTCCGGCTCGACGGACCTGCGATCGTCCTCGAGGAGACGACGACAAGCTATGTTGACGCAGGGTTCGGGCTCAGCATGCATCCGTCTGGCGCCCTCCAGCTCTCGAACCTCGATCCCGTCCATGACCAGTCGTCGGCCGGTTCGGCGGTGCGCACGGACGGTGGGCTGGCGGCCTCGGCGGACCCGGTGCTCACAGAAGTAATTCGGCAGGGACTCCTATCGGCGGCCGAGCAGATGAAGATCGCCCTCAGAAGGACTGCCTTCTCCCCGATCGTCTACGACATGATCGACTTCTGCTGCGCTCTCTACGACCGCGACGTGCGGCTCCTCGCACAGGCGCAGGCGACCCCGCTCTTCCTCGGGACGATGGGCTTCTGCGTCGACGCCTGCGTCCGAGCCGTCGGAGGCGAAGAAACCCTCGAGCCGGGCGACGTCCTCTTCTCGACGTACGCCTACGACATCGGCTCGCATCCACAGGATGCCGCAATTGTCGTGCCGGCCTTCCTTGATGGCGCGCTGATCGGATATGCCGCGGTGAAGGCCCACCACATGGACATGGGGGCGATCGAGCCCTTCTGCACCAACACGACTGACAACTTCCAGGAGGGCGCGATCTTCCCAGGGGTGCGGATATTCCGAGGAGGTAAGCGTGAAGAAGACATGTACCGCACGGTCCTCGCCAACTCCCGCCTTCCGGCCGCACTCGCCGGGGATCTGAACGCCCAGATCGTTGCTGCGAACGTGGGGCTCGCGGCCCTACGCCGACTGATTGAACGGTACGGGCTCGAGTCATTCCGAGCTGCGGTCGAGCGGATATTCGACCACGGCGAGGCGACGGTCCGCCACTTCCTCGAGCGCATTCCCGACGGTCGCTACGTCGGCGCTGGGGCGATGGACAACGATGGTCTGAGCGACGAACTCGTGCCGTTCACCGTCGCCGCAGACATCAGCGGGAGTGACGTTCGAGTCGACTTCACCGACTCGCCGAAGCAGCAGGCCGGCCCGATCAACTGCCCGCTTCCCACTTCGGTCTCGGCAGCGCGGCTCGCGATCGTGGCGATCGCCGGAGGAGGCGAGTCGGCCAACGAAGGGCATTTCAGACCGATTGACGTCCGCACGAGGCCGGGTTCGATGTTCCATGCGCAACCACCCGCGCCGATCTACCTCTACGGCTGGCCGGCTACGCAGGCGATCGATGCCATCCATCGTGCGATAGCGGACGTGATGCCGGAGGCAGTGAGCGCGGGGAGCGGTGGGGACTACTGCGGCGTCGTCTGGTGGGGACGGCGCGCGGGTGGCGAGTTCTGGGCCGGTGGGACGGATCACGTCACAGGTCAGGGCGCAACTCACGATGGGGATGGGGGCGCTCCGCTCATGCACATCTCCTTTTCGGGCATGCGCAACACGCCCGCCGAAACGCTCGAGCTGCGCTACCCGCTGCTTGTCGAGAAGTTCGAGCTCGCTCAGGATTCGGGCGGTGCTGGGCGGTTTCGCGGCGGTCCCGGAGTCGACATCCGCTACCGGATGCTGGAGAACGGTGCCTTCTCGAGCCCCATCGAGCGCACGAGGACGAGTCCGTGGGGTTTGCAGGGCGGCGAGCCGGGCCGACCGAACGCGTTGCGGGTGATCCTCCCGGACGACTCAGAGCGGGCGCTCACCAAGACAACCGCATTCTCGGTCGAGGAAGGTGGCGTGATCGAGTTCTCCGTGGGAGGGGGCGGGGGCTACGGACCACCATCGGAGCGAGATCCGCGAGCCGTGCTCGAGGACGTCGAGGATGGCATCGTCTCGGCCGAAGCCGCCCGGCGCGACTACCCGCATGCGTTCCCGCCCAGCCTGAAGGGAGCTGAGGTCGTGCGTGACCGCGTGAAGGCATGACCGGATCCCCGCTGCACGCTGGCGCCGCGGCACTCGACGTCAGGCCTCCGCTCGGCTTGCCGATGATGGGCTTCGTGCGGCGTCAGGGAGGTGCGTTGGGCTACGGGCTTCCGCTCGAGGTGAGCGCGATTGTCCTCGAGGGCGATGGCGGTCGGGTCGTACTCTGCGGAGTCGACACGATTGGTATCCCGTCGCCGGAGGTCGACGAGATCCGCTCCGCGGTCGCCGAGGCCGCCGCGACCGAGGTGTCGGGCGTGCTTCTGTCGTGGAACCACACGCATTCTGCGCCCCCCGCGACTCGCTCGATGCTGCGTCGAAGCGGGCTGCTCGAGACCGACGGCGACGACCGCATCGACCGCTACGCGGAGTTCCTCGCCTCGCGAATCGTGGAGACGGCGAGCCTCGCTGCCGGCCGCCTCGAGCCGGCCCGGGTTGCGTGGGCCGTCGGTGAGGTCGATCTCTCCGTGAATCGAAGGGAGCGCGACGCGGAGGGCCGGATCGTCCACGGATGGCGACGGGATGGAATGCTCGATCGCCAGGTCGTCGCGCTCCAGGCGCGGCGTCCGGACGAGTCGCCGATCGCGACCCTGGTCGGGTACGGCTGTCACCCGGTGGCCGGCGGCATGAACCTGTCCTGCTACTCCGGTGACTATCCGTCCGCGCTGCGTGCCGCCATGCGACGGCTGACGGGTGGGGAGTGCGTGTTCTTCCAGGGCGCGGCGGGGAACGTCCTGCCGATGATCTCGTTCTGTGAGGGTGAGACCGAGGCGACACGCATGGGCGAGCGACTGGCACTCGAGGCGGTACACGCCCTCGCGGACGAGCCGTCGGTGCCCCGGCAGCTCGTCCTGGAGGCGGACGGTTCGCTTATTCCGATGATCCTGTTTCGTTTCCAGGGCGTAGAGGAGACGGCCCAGCCTCTGGCCTACGTGGAGGAGCGCGTGCGCT
This sequence comes from uncultured Thermoleophilia bacterium, assembly GCA_963710975.1. Taxonomy (GTDB): domain Bacteria; phylum Actinomycetota; class Thermoleophilia; order Gaiellales; family Gaiellaceae; genus JBBQXH01. Next base: position 12,011 of record CAVQCG010000008.1, read on the forward strand.
TCCCGCTCCAGTCCGCGCCCGATCTGGAACAGATCACCATGGCTCGGGCACAGTACGAGCGTGATCTGACTGATGCGCGTGAGCGTAACGCGGGGGACGCCGAGCGGTTCGGGCTCGCCTATCACGCGAAGTGGGCGCGTGTGATGGAAGCAGACCTGGAGGTCGCTTCACCGCCAGAGTTCCTGGAAGGGCCGATCAACGCGGTCAGGGTCGGTGACGGGCTGATCGTCACCGCTCCGGGGGAGTCGTTCACGGAGATCGGGATCGCGGTCAAGGAGCGCTCGCCTGCGCGGGTAACGCTGTACGCCGGGTACACGAACGGCGCCATCGGCTACTTCCCGACGGAGGAGGCATACCCGGAAGGCGGCTACGAGCCCGCCTACTCCAACCGAAGCTACGGGATGCCGGCGACCGTCGCGCCATCGTGCGACCAACTCCTCGTCGAGCATGGTGTGCGCCTGGCGGAATCGCTGTTTCCGGAGGCGAACGCCTACGACGGCACTCGAGGCTGGAAGGCGAGCGGCTCCCTCGGGCGCCCGATTCGCCGCAGGCTCGAGCGGCCCGTCGAGAGGGACTACGCTCCTCCACGGGTGGCTCCGGCGCCGGGATGAGCGAGCTCACGGTCACGCTCCTGGGAGTCGGTCGCGTCGGGCGAGATGTGGCGCGCCTGGTGTCGCGCCGTGACGGCGTCCGCCTTGTGAGCGCGTGGAGCAGGAATCCGGATCTGGCCGACGTCGACCTCGGCACCCTGGCCGGGACGGCGCCGCTCGAGGTGACCGTCACGACCGACCGGGACGCGGCCCTGCGCGCGGGCGCCGACGTCGTCGTCGTCGCAACCACGTCGTTTCTTCACGACCTCGCCCCTGACCTCGAGGCGGTGATCCAGGCCGGCTGCAACGTGATCTGTACCGGTGAGGAAACCGCGTTTCCGTGGGCGGTCGATGCGGCAATCGCCGAACGGCTCGACGCTGCCACTCGTGCATCCGGGGTGACGGGGGTCGGCGCCGGTGTGAACCCGGGATTCGTCTTCGACGCGCTTGCCTTGACGTTGAGCGGCGCGGCCTGGGACGTCGAGCGGATCCGCGTCGGCCGGGTGGTTGACGTCTCGCACTTCAGCGCAACCGTGCTCGGGCGCCTCGGAATCGGCTACACGGTCGAGGAATTTGCCGCCGGCCGCGCGGCCGGCGAGATACGCGGACACATCGGCTTCCCGCAGTCGATGCACGTCGTCGCGAGAGCGCTCGGGTGTCGAATCGAGCATGTCCACGGCGAGGTGGACCCGCTTGTCGCCGACAGGCCCTACCGCGCCGACAATCTCGACGTGCCGGCCGGTCGCACAGCCGGCTTCGTCCAACGCTACGTCGGCCACGTGAACGGACACGACTGGTTCCATGCGACGCTCACGGGCCACCTCGACCCGTCCTCGATCGGCGCCGACCTCCGCGACACGATCTCGATCGAGGGGTCGGTACCGGTGTCGCTCGCGATCGATCCGGCGCTGCAGGCGCAGCCGACCGTCGCTGCGGTGGTCGTGAACTCGCTCGCCCGCGTCAGGGCAGCACCCGCTGGGTGGCTGACCGTCGCCGAGCTGCCGCCGGCGCCATCCGTCTCGCTGATCCCCCGACCCAATGGCGGAGGTGCCCCTTGAAGATCGCCAGGATCGACGCCTTCCCGCTCGCCTACCCCGAGCCCCACTACAAGGGGATGGTGAGGTACGTGACGCTCGCTCGGATCGAGACCGACGACGGTCTCGTCGGGTGGGGCGAGTGCATCTCCCAGTTCCGCGAGGCGTCGATCGCCACGAAGGCGATTCTCGAGCAGGGCTTTGCGCCGTTGCTCGTCGGGGAGGATCCGCTCGACGTGGAGCGGCTCTGGCACAAGCTTCTCGCGCACGTCTGGTGGTACGGCCCCGAGGGGATCGCCGCCTTTGCGATCAGTGCAGTCGACATGGCGCTCTGGGACGTGAAGGGCAAAGCCCTCGGACTTCCTGTGTGCCGCCTCATTGGAAGCCCCATCCAGAGTCGCGTCGCCGCAATGGGCTCGATCGTCTTCGACTTGGAAGACCTCGACTGGACCCTCGGCGAGTTCGCCTGGATGCGCGAGCAGGGCTACCGGATCGTCAAGGGCGGCTGGGGGATGCGCCCCGAGGCAGTGTTCGGCCAGGATCGCGATCGCGACCTGGAGCTCGTGCGCCGCATCCGCGAGACGATCGGCAACGACCTCGAACTCGTCGTCGACACTCCCGGCGTCTGGGACATCTGGGACGTGCCGACGGCGATTCAGCGGTTTCGCGACCTCGAGCCCTATCGGCTCAAGTGGATCGAGCAACCGCTTCTGCCGCGTAACCTCGAGGGCCACGCCCGGTTGCGCAGGGCCGTATCGACGGCAATCGGCACCGGTGAGGACGAGTGGGACGTGGACTCCTACGCCCGACTGATCGACGCCAACGCCGTGGACGTTGTGCAGATGGACCCGGGGCGCTGCCACGGGATCACAGGCTGCCGTGGGGTGATCACGCTGATCGAGGCCGCGAACCTGACGTGGAGCGCGCACACCTGGAGCAGCGCCCTGAACACGGCAGCAAGCGTTCACCTGCTTGCGATCTCGCGGAGCGGCCTCTGCCTCGATCTGAAGCCACACGAGTCGCCTCTGCAGCACGAGCTGGTGAGTGACCCGTGGGTGCAGGACGACGGCTACCTGGCGATCCGCGACGCCCCTGGTCTCGGCGTCACCGTGCGGGAGGACGTCGTGCAGAAGTACCTACTGGCCTAGGGAGACCACGTGCCGCGTTTCTCCTTGCTTGTCCTGACTCAACGCTGGAGGTGCGCATGAGCTTGCGGACAGCCAACACCGACCATCGGAGACGACGATGATCAAGCGCGTCAGCCTGGTTCGGCGCCTTCCGGGGTTGAGCCGAGACGAGTTCATCGCGCACTGGTCGGGGCCCCACGTCGAGATCGTTCGCGACCTGCCTGGCCTGCGGGGACTGAGACTCGGCGTCGTCAGTTCCTGGACGCCCGAAGAAGCCGCGTGGGACGGTATCGGCGAGCTCTGGTTCGATAGCCGCGACGCGGCGGAGCGCGCCTTCGCCACGGAGCCGTTCGCAAGCAGGCTCGCAGCCGATCGTAAGCTCTTCCTCGGTGAGGCGCAGATCGCGTTCGTCGAGGAGTTGACGGTCGTCCCGCCTCCGGCGGGGCGCTAGGAGGGACCTTGTGATGATCGCCCCTGATCGAAAAGCGCTCGTAACCGGCGGAGCTTCAGGCTTTGGGCTCGGAATCGCCCGTAGGCTCGCGGACAGCGGTGCACGGGTGGTGATCGCCGACATCTCCGCCGGCCAACTCGAGGAGGCGGCTCGCGATGACCCACGGCTCGTGCCGCTCGAGCTCGATGTGACGGACGCGGATGCAGTACGAATCGGCGTGCAATGGGTGGAGGACGAGCTCGGCGGGCTCGACACCCTCGTCAGCTCTGCTGGCGTGATCCACGTGAAGCCGCTCGAGGAGGTGACCGAGGCCGACTGGGACCTGACCCTCGACGTCAACCTCAAGGGGACGTTCCTTGTCAGCCAGGCGGCGGCACCGGCTCTCGGAGCAAGTGGCAGGGGTCGGATCGTTGCCGTCTCGTCCGACGCCGGGAAGCGGGGGTACCCGTGGATCCAGGCGTACACGGCGAGCAAGTTCGGTCTGATCGGGCTGCTCGAGTCGATAGCCATCGAGCTGGCCCCGCTCGGCGTCACGGTCAACTGCGTGTGCCCCACGTCGTGCCCGACGACTGGCATGGGACGCTCACTGACTGCGTGGAAGGTTCGCGTGTCAGGGAAGAGTGAGGCAGAAGTGCTCGCCTCGATCGCTGCGTCCTTGCCCCTCGGGCGCTACGTCCACGAGGAGGACGTCGTCTCCGCGATGGCCTACTTCATCTCCGACGAGGGCGGCTTCCTCACCGGAAACGCGCTCGACATCGACGGGGGCGAGCACCTCGGCGGCTTCATACCCGGCGCGAGCTAGATGTCACGCATGCGCTACACCGCACTCGACCACGTCGGCTTCGCAGTCTCGAGCCTGGAACGCTCGATTCCCTTCTACAACTTCCTCCTCGGGGAGGAACCCGTCCTGCGCAAGATCTGGGACCACGAATACGTCGGCAGGATCGTCGGGTACCCGGGGCTCAAGCTCGATGCCGCGTTCTGGAGGCTGCCGGGAGGGACGATTCTCGAGCTCATCGAGTACCTGCATCCGCCCCCAGCACGGGTCGATATGGAGACGTACAACGCAGGCAACGCTCATCTCTGCCTCGTCACGGACGACATCCACGCAGACATCGAGCGCCTTCGCGGGCACGCAGAGTTGCGGCATCCCGAGCCGGTCGAGATCCCCTGGGGAGCCTACAAGGGTGGCTGGGCGCTGTACATCCGCGACCCCGACGGTATCTCGATCGAGGTGTTACAGGAGCCGCCCGGAGGCCCGCGCTTGACGGACATCGACGCGGAAGGGAGTGACGCATGACCGACCTTGCCTTCACGGACACCCACGTGCACTTCTTCGACCTTCACGACCCGAGCTTGCGCTACGACTGGCTGCTTCCCGAGGCCGACGACCCGGACCTCGGGAACTACGACGCGATCAAGTCGCAGCGCTACTGGGCGGATGACTTCATCGGCGAGACGCGATTCGCAAGCGTCACGAAGGTCGTCCACGTGCAAGCGGCAGTCGGCACCCCGGATCCCGTGGACGAGACGCGCTGGCTTCAGGCCTTCGCCGACCGGCTCGGCGTTCCGCAGGGGATCGTGGCCTACGCTGACCTCGCGAGCCCGAAAGCCGCAGAGGTGCTTGACCAGCACGCGGAGTTCGCGAACGTACGGGGAATTCGCGATCTGCGCTACGACGACTATCTCAGCGACGAAGCCTGGCAACGCGGCTACGGTCTGCTCGAGCGCCACGGCCTCGTGTGTTGCGACGATCCGCTCGTCGACGTGATGGCGAACGCGGCCGAGCTCGCGCGGAGGTTCCCGGCCATCACATACTGCGTCGACCACGCCGGATACCCGCGCAAGCGCGACTCGGAGTACTTCGACGACTGGCGCCGGGGCATGCGGGCGATCGCAGCAGTCGAGAACACGGTCGTGAAGATCTCGGGGCTCGGAATGTGCGACCACAGATGGACAGTCGAGTCGTTGCGGCCATGGGTGCTCGAGTGCATCGAAGCATGGGGACCGGGTCGCGCCTTCTTCGGCACGAACTGGCCCGTCGACCGCCTGTACTCATCGTACGAGGACGTCGTCGACGCCTATCGCGAGATAATCTCCGACTTCCCGGCGCACGATCAAGCGGCACTTCTGTCCGGCACCGCCGACCGTGTCTTCCGCCTATCCGGCGAATGAGCCGCCAGAACCGGCAACCCCGCTCATCATCGCTTCCGCTCGCGGAGCCATCGCACGCCGTCCCGCACAAGCTCTCGTTCGTCGTCGCCCGGCCGGACCTGCCCGATCTCGATACACACCGGGGCACCCGCAGCCACCGGTACGCTCAGGACGTCGAGGACGTCCTCGAGCGGCACGACTCCGTGTCCGTACGGAACCGACCAGGGGCCCGCGATCGGGTCGGGTCTCTCGAGCTCGGGCGTCACGTCCTTCAGATGAACCATCCGGACGTGCGGCGCCAGGCGGTGCGCGGCCTCCACGACATGCTCTCGAAGCCGCGCCGCATTGCCAGTGTCGAAGCAGATCCCGAGACCCGGCGTAGCCGTACGTTCGATCAGCTGCTCGAGCTCGCTGCTCGTCAGATCTCCGTGGTTTTCGACGGCGAGCACGACGCCACGGGCTGCAGCATGGGCGGTGCAGTGGCGCAGCGGAGCAATCGTCCTTCCGATCTGCGCTCCGACCGGCTCGGCCCCACGCAATCCCGGGCCACCCACGACGATACGCATGAGCGTGCAGCCAAGCCCCGAGGCGAGATCGATCCACGCCAGAAGATCGGACGACGCCAGCGGGTCGGTGCCGAACGCAAGGCCGTTGGGTGCACCCCATGCGAGAACGAGTTCCGTCTCCTCCGCGGCGTCGATGAGAGCGCTCGCGTCGACGCGCTCGACCGGTCCGAGGAAGCACGTCTGGAGCGAGACGACGTCACAGCCGATCGTCCGCGCCACCGCGATCGCTGCCGGGCCTCCATCGTCGAGCCGGCGCTCGGGCGCCACCTCGCCCGGACGGAGCTCGCCCAGGTAGCGATGGAACGAGTAGGTATCGATTCCAATCCGGATTGTGAGCATGCGTATCTCCCTAGGAACGATTCCCCTGCCCGTCCTCGAGACAGTCGAGCGCTAAGAATGAACGCACCGGATCGGTTCAATCTCCGCGGGACCCGCGCGCTCGTGACCGGAGGCGGAGGCGGGCTCGGGCGCGCCATCGCCGCCGCGCTGCACCAGGCCGGAGCTGATGTGGCAGTCTTGGGTCGCTCGGCCTCGACCGACGAGGCAGCGCAGGCCATCGCATCAGACGAGCGGCGTGTGCACGCGATCCGTGCAGATTGCAACGACAGGACGAGCCTGGCCGCCGGGTTCCAGACGGCGCTCGAGCTTCTGGGCGGACTCGAGATTCTCGTGGTTGCCCATGGGATCGCACGGCCCCGTCCTGCGCTCGAGCACGACCTCGTCGCGTGGGACGAGACCCTCGAGACGAATCTGACGTCGGTGTTCGAGCTCTGCCAGCTGGCGGCTCGCACCATGATTCCGCAAGGCCGAGGCAAGATCGTCACGATCGCCTCGATGCTGAGCTTCTCCGGAGGCCTCAACGTTGCCGCGTACGCCGCCAGCAAAGGAGGTGTGGCGCAGCTCACCAAGGCGTTGGCGAACGAGTGGGCGCCGCTGGGAATCAACGTGAACGCGATCGCTCCCGGGTACATCAAGACGGCAGCCAACAGACACATCTGGCACGACGATCCCGATCGCACCGCAGAGATCCTCACGAGGCTTCCCGCGAAGCGATGGGGCGAGCCCGATGATCTCACCGGAGCCGCCATCTTCCTCTGTTCACCGGCGGCGGATTACGTGCACGGCATCGTGCTTCCCGTCGACGGCGGCTGGCTGGCCCGCTGACGCATGCGCGCCTGTTGACGGCTCCGCCGCGAGGATGGTACGTTCGATTGGAATCGACCCCGGTATCGTCTCCGGAAACCAGCTGACGCGCCGTGAGCCGCGATGCCCAGGGGAAGGAGCCCCGTGTCCTTCGAGCTCTCCTGCACCGACTTCACATTCCATGCACTGCCGCATGAGAGGGCGCTCGCCCTGATCGCAGAGCTCGATCTGGACTACTGCGACCTCCTGTTCTTCCCCGGCTGTCGGCACGTCCAGGCCGACGAGGTGCGAACCGCGCCGGCCCAGACAGCTATGAAGATCCGAGAACGAGTGTCGGGGCAAGGGCTCGAGGTCGCCGACGTGCTCGGCCTGTTTGGAGGGTATCGAGACCTGAGCCCGAACCACCCCGACGCTGCCGAGCGGGCCAACAGCCGCAACGTCTTCGAGCGTCTCCTCGAGTTCGGCGCCGGCGTCGGAGCGCACGGCGTCACCATCATCCCGGGGATGGAATGGGACGGCGAGTCGCGCGAGAGCGCGCTCTCGCGCGCCGGCGAGGAAATGGCGTGGCGTGCCGACCGGGCAGCCTCAGCTGGTCTCCGACTCTCCTTCGAGCCGCACGTCGAGTCGATCACCGAGACGGTCGACGAGGTGTTGCGGGTCTGCCAGCTGGCGCCGGGACTCACCGTCGCTCTTGACTACTCACACCTGGTGTACCACGGCATCGACCAAGCAGACATCGAGCGACTGCACCCGGTCACAGGGCATGTTCACGGACGGCAGGGCGGTCCGGGAGCCCTCCAGCTCCCCTCACGGCTCGGTTCGATCGACTTCGAGCGGGTCGTGGGCGCCCTCGTCGAAGGTGAGTACGACGGTTTCTTCTGCCTGGAGTACTGCTGTGATCCGTACAACGACATGGATCGTGTCGACACGATCACCGAGACGATTCGCCTCCGTGACCTGGTGAGAGCAGTCCTGGCGGGCGAGGCTGTGGCGGCCGACGTCCGCTACCCCTGGGACTGAGCGCGCCGTGAGCAAGCTGCGGCTGGGGATCATCGGCGCGGGTTCCTGGACGGTCGCCTCCCATCTGCCGAACTTCGCGCGGCGAGCGGACGAGGTCGAGTTCGTTGCGGTGTGTCGCAAGGGCCGCGGGATGCTCGACCGTATCCGCGACGACTGGGGCTTCGCGGTCGCGAGCGAGGACTATCGAGATGTGCTCGAGGCGGGTATCGACATCTGCCTGGTCGCGAGCCCGCCCAGCCTCCACCACGTGCATGCGAAGGCGGCGCTCCTAGCCGGCGCGCACGTCCTCGTCGAGAAGCCGTTCACGATCGACGCAGCTGACGCGTGGGATCTCGTCGCGACGGCCGAGCGGGCGGGGCGGCACTTGCTCGTGAGCTACGGGTGGAATTACCTCCCGATCGTGCGGGAGGCGAAGCGGCTCATGACCGAGCGCGGGATCGGGCCGGCGGAGGTCGTGGCGATCGGCATGGCCTCGCAGTGTCGTGAGCTGTTGTCGAACCGCGGTGCCTATCCGGACTCCTCGCCCGACGTGCTGCCCGACCAGGCGACATGGACCGAGCCGGCGACGTCCGGCGGCGGCTACGGCCAGGCGCAGCTCACGCACGCGCTCGGGCTCGCGCTGTGGCTGACCGGGCTTCGCGGCGAGGAGGTGTTTGCGCTCATGTCGGCGCCGCTCGATGCGCCGGTCGAACTCCACGACGCGTTCTCGATCCGCTACGAGGGCGGCGCCATCGGCACGATGTCGGGCGGCTCCTGCCACCTCGGGGCCGGCGGGCTCAAGGATCAGCTCGAAGTGCGAGCGATCGGCTCGGACGGCCAGCTCCACGTCGACCTCGAGCGCGAACTCGTCTGGCTCTACCGCGGCCCGGCCGACGACGTCCGACTCAGCTTCGAGACGGACGCCGGACTCTACGACTGCGACGGTCCGCCGCAGACGCTCGTCGACCTCGCCCTCGGACGCAACGTCGTCAACTGCTCCCCCGGAGAGCTCGGCGCCCGAACCGTAGAGATCCTCGACGCCGGCTATCGAAGCGCCAAGAGCGGCCGGACAGAACGCGTCAGACCCTGACCGCCTCGACCCCGAGCGCCCGGGCGAAGACCGGGATCTCGACATCGAGGCGCCCGAGGGCGAGTGCGTTGTGGTGGGTGGCTCCCGACTCGATCCAGCTCGTGGCGACCTGATTGCTCGGGCCAGTGTCGAACCGGAACATCGCGTTCGGCCCTCCCATCCGCCGGTACCTGGTCTCGACGATCTCGCCGGTTGCCCAGACGAGCCTCCAGCTGCTCGACGACATCGGTGAGAGCGAGATGGCCGTCGCGGGCCCAGGTTCCAGGTCGAAGGAGACAGAGGCGCCAGCACCGTGCAGCCCCGGGTAGTGATCGTTCGCCTCGATGCGGACGCCGCCCACGTCCGCCCACGCTGGATCTCCCTCGCCACCAGCCGCAAGGAGCATCAGTCCCGTCTCGAGCTCGGGGGCGTAGAACTCGCAGTAGAGGGCGCGCCCCGAAAGCCGGCGCGCGACGAGGAGTGCGAGTGCGGCCGGTTGGTCGCCGGTGCACGAGAACGGAATGCCCCGCCCGGTCAGAAGCGAGACGCCGAGGCACGCGCAGATGCCGATCTCCGGGTTCGATCGCAGCCAGCTGCTATGGCAGTTGACCGTTCCGAGCGCGGCCTGATGCTGCTCGGCGAGGTCAGCAAGCGCACCGGCGAGCCTTGCGCTTCGCAGGTCAGCGGTTTCCTGCCAATCGTCGGCGCGAGCCGGGGACGCACGCCGGAAGGCCTCGTTCAGCTCCTCGACCGAGACGCTCGCCTCGGAAACCCCGAGACAGGCGAGCTGCTCGTCCGTCGACTCGACGTCCGCGTAACCGGGTATCGGGTCGCCGACGCGAAGCGCGACCGCGCCACGCAACGACGCTGCCGCTGCTGCGCCGCGCACCGTCCGCAGAACCCGACCGAGCGCAGCGCGATCGTCGAGTGAGGCCGTTACCGCTGCGAACGGGCGACCCGTGCGGACGAGGACGTTCGCCACCATCACAGAGCCGACCTGAGTCGAGTTCGCGGTCGCATCCGCCTGCGTGATGTCGTCGCCGAACCGACCACCGGCAGGTGAGTTCCACACGACGACCGGCACGTCGAGACCCTCGAGCGCCGCGAGCGCATAGGTCGGTGGAGCCGCCATGGACGGCGCGAAGACGATCGCGTCAAGTCGCTCCTTGCGCAGCTCGGCGTTCACGCGGCGCCCGTCCTCCTCGCTTGCCACGAGGCCCGGGTAGACCACGTCGAAGTCGGAGCGAAGGGCCGTGACGAACGCAGCCGCCGCGTGCTCGCGCTCGCTTCGGAATCCCGGCGGCATGACCTCGTCGAAGAGCGTGAAGTAGACGGAGACGAGGCCGATGCTGGGGGGCTTCAACTGCACTCGGATCGTGTCGGGAAGATGGTCGAAACCGCTTGGAAACGTCTGGAATCACGACAAGCCAGCGGGCTTGCTCCGAGCTTTCTCGTGCTGTACGGTAGCACCTTCGGAAACGTGCCCGGTAATGATTCCTGAAACGGCTGGTGCGATGAATTCGGCAGTCACGACGGTAGGGCAGCTCGAGCTGACGATGGGCGAGGCGATCAATCGCGCGCTCGCCGAAGCGCTCGACGGCGATGAACCTGTGATCCACCTCGGTCAGGACATCGGCCCGTACGGCGGAACGTTCGGTGTGACCCGAGGGCTGTACGAGCGTTTCGGCGCCGACGTGATCAGGGATGGGCCGTTGTGTGAGTCCGCGACCGTAGGGTTTGCAATTGGCCTCGCGATCTCGGGAGTGCGTGCGATCGTCGAGATCGAGTTCTTCGATTTCGTTGGCGTCGCGATGGATCAGATCGTGAACCAGGCGGCCAAGTTGCACTACTTCACCGGCGGAAGGCTCTCGGTGCCGCTCGTCATTCGAACACCGATCGTCTCGCGGCTGGGCACCGGTCCTCAGCACTCGCAGAGTCTCGAAGCGTGGTTCATGCACATCCCCGGAATCAAGATCGCCATGCCGTCGAATGCGCCGGACGCATACGGGCTCATGCGGAGCGCGTTGCGAGACCACAATCCAGTGTTGTTCATCGAGAACGTCCGGCTCTACGGTCGGCGCGCTCCTGTGGACCTCGAGGCCCCGCCGATACCGTTCGGAAGCGCTCGCGTGGCGCGGCCCGGCTCGGACGTCACCGTCGTCGCTCTGTCGAACATGGTCGACGAGGCCCTGGTCGCCGCGGATGCGCTCGCCTCGCGCGGCATCTCGATCGAGGTGATCGACCCCCGGACGATCGCACCTCTGGACATGGACACGATTCTGGGCTCGCTCGCTCGAACGGGCAAGCTCGTCGTCTGTCACGACGCGCACAAGACGTGTGGGTTTGGCGCAGAGCTCTCCGCGCGGTGCATGGAGCTCGGATTCGATCTCCTGGATGCACCGGTCGAACGCGTCGCAGGACTCGACGTGCCGATACCGTGCGGCCGCGAGCTGGAGCACGTCTATCCGACCGCCGACGCCGTCGCCGACGCCGTCGAGAAAGTGCTAACGGGAGGGTCAGGCGCGTGACCGCGCTGACTCTTCCCCTGCTCTCGATCTCCATGGAGGAGGCGAAGGTGCTCGCCTGGCTGGTCGAGGACGGCGACGACGTGATTGCAGGGATGCCAGTAGTCGAGATCGAGACGGACAAAGCGACCGTTCAAGTGGAGGCACCCGGGTCGGGTCGGATCCGGATCGTGGCCCCTGTCGGAACGACGTTGCAGGTCGACGCGCTCCTCGCCGAGATCGACGACCGGCAGGCAGCGATCGAGGTTCCGGTGGCTGCACACGCAGGTCCGGTTCGAGCAGCGCCCCGGCGTCGGTCAGAAGGCCCGCCGATTCCGTATGAGACAACCATGCCAGTGCCAGGGAGCGCGCTTCCCATGGCGGTCGAGGATGCGGTTCCCGGTGAGCGCCCGTCCGATCTCGATGACGGCGAGCTCGTCGAGCTGTACCGGACGATGGCCCGGATCAGAGCGTTCGAGGAGCAGGTGATCGACGCATACAACGCCCGTCTCGTCCCGGGCTCGACCCATCCGTGCATCGGTCAGGAGGCGTCGAAGGTCGGGGCTGTCTCTGCGCTCGGGCCCGAGGACCTGGTTCTCGCGACCTACCGCGGCCATGGTGAGGCGATCGCGCTCGGCGTCGACCCGACCGCCGTCATGACCGAGCTCATGGCGAGGGCGCCGGGTCTATGCCGGGGAAAGGGCGGCTCGATGCACCTCTCCGACCCGGAACGCGGCCTGATCATGACGAACGCAATCGTCGCCGGGCACATCCCAATTGCCGGCGGTGTCGCGCTCTCCTGCAAGCACCGCGAGACCGGGCAGGTCGTCGCGTGCTTCTTCGGCGACGGCGCGTCGTGTGAGGGCGAGTTCTTCGAGACACTGAACATGGCTCAGCTGTGGCAGGTGCCACTCGTCCTCGTGTGCGAGAACAACGGCTGGGCGATCTCGGTGCCAACGTCTGTCAGCCAGGCGACACCCGACATCGCAGACCGCGCCCGTGGGTTCGGGATGCCCGCGAGTGTGGTCGACGGCAACGACGTGATTGCCGTGCGCGGAGCTGTAGCCGCAGGTGTCGATCGCGCGCGGGCCGGCGGGGGGCCGTCGTTCGTGGAGTGTAAGACGGTGCGTTGGGAGCGGCATTCGGCGCTGTCGGCCGGCGCCGATCCGGTCGAGGGCCGCCGCGCGTGGCAGCGAGCCGATCCGATTCCGCGGTTTCGAGCCGCTCTACTGGCCTGGAGCGTCGCGGATGGCGACACTCTTGCTGGTATCGACGCCGAGGCCGCCGAGGAGGCTGTCGAGGTTCGTCGCCTGGCCGAGCAGGCGCCCTTCCCCTCGCCGGACTCGGTCTACGAGGACGTCTTTGCCGGTGGCTAGGGCTGGTGTGGTGAGCGCGGTTGAGCGCCTGACGATCCGGGAGATCGAGTTGATCCCGATCCTGGCGCCGCTCGCGCAGGAGTACCGGGGTAGTTATTACAGGATGGCGAATCGTGCGACGGTGGTCATTCGCATTCGGACGGATGAGGGTCTCGTCGGTGTGGCCTATGCGGGCGACGAGGACGAGACGCTTGCACGGATCGTCGCGATCGTCAGGGACGAGATTGCGCCGCGTGTGATCGGGGAGGATGCGCTGTGCGTGGAGCGCTGCTGGGCGCGCGCGTTCCCGGTGACGTTCGATCAGCTGCGGGATCGCAGGGTGGCGCTCGTCGCGCTCGCTCTGGTCGACCACGCGCTCTGGGATCTCGTTGGCAAGGCGAGCGGACTGCCGCTCTGGCGCCTGTGGGGAGGGTTCCGCGATCGCATGCCGGTGAACATCATCGGCGGCTACTACGGGCGTGACCTGGAAGGCATCTGCGACGAGGTGTCCGAATGGGTCGAGATGGGGTTCCGCGGATGCAAGTTCAAGATCGGCCAGCTGACCCCGCAGGAGGATGCGGAGCGCGTCCGGGTGGTACGGGAGACGGCCGGCCCGGACTTCGTCATCACCGTCGACGCAAACCAGGGCTACCCGCTTGGCGCCGCGCTCGAGGTCGCCGACAGGATCCGCGAGCTCGACATCCGCTGGTTCGAGGAGCCGTGCCAGTGGCGATCCGATCGACGCTCGCTGCGCGAGGTACGTGCGCGGGCAGGAATCCCCACCTGCGCCGGCCAGAGCGAGCATTCAGCCGCCGGCTGCCAGAACCTGTTCGAGCTCGGCGCGGTCGACGTCTGCAACTTCGACGCCTCCTGGTCCGGCGGCTGCACCGAGTGGCGCCGGATGGCAGCCGTCGCGCACGTGTACGAAGTCGAGGTCGGCCATCACGAGGAACCCCACGTGGCGCTCCACCTTCTCGCCAGCCAGCCCCACTCGACCTACGCCGAGGTGTTCCACCCCGATCGCGATCCGCTCTGGTGGAACCTCATCCTGAACCGACCACCGCTCGAAGAAGGGACACTCCGACTCCCCGACACGCCCGGGTTCGGCTGGGAACTCGACGAGAACTACATCAACCGCCACCGGGCCGACCGAACCTGACCTGACGTCTAGCACCTGGATGGAAGGAATGAAGCCGGGTTCTTTCGATCATCATTCCGCGGAATTTGCTCGCGATCCCGCGCGCCATTGGCAGGAACTGCGTGAGACCTGCCCGGTAGCACACTCGGATCGCTACGGCGGCTTCCACATCCTCTCGCGCTATGCAGATGTACTCGACGCCGATCGTGACGTGGAACGCTTCTCCACTGCCGATGATCCGTTCAAGACCGGCGTTGGTGGGTTAGGCGTCACGATCCCGCCGAGCCCGGTCGCGTTCGGCTTTTTCGAGCTGGATCCACCTGAACACCTGCAGCGCCGGCGGATCTATAGCGAGTGGTTCGGGCCGAAGGCCATCGCGAAGCGTGGGCCGGCCATCCGTGCGACAACCACTGAAGTGCTAGAGCAGGCGATCCAGCGCGGAGAGGGCGATCTTGTTCTGGATGTCATCGACCCGATCACGGGCATGAACATGTGCGCGTTGGTCGGACTGCCGGTCGACCACTGGAGGCGATTCTCGGATCCGTTTCGTGAGGCCGTTATCGTCAATCGAGCAGCTCCGGAGTTTGATGCGGTCGCGAAGAAACTCGACGATCTGAAAGAAGAGCTGCGCAGTCTGGTCGAAGCTCGTCGCACCCAGCCCAGGGACGATCTGATCAGCCGGGCAATACAGGCCGAGATCGGGGGTGTGCCAGTGCCCGACGATGTAACCGTGATGGATCTGTTCCTGATCGTGTCAGGCGCTTCCGATACGGTCGCGGGCCTTCTTTCCAACACTCTCATGCACCTCCACCGAGATCGGAGCCTGCGAGAGAGGCTCATTGCAGACCCATCCCTCATACCCCCCGCGCTGGAGGAGTTCAACCGTTACTACACGCCAGTCACGGCGCTGGCCCGGACAGTCAAGACACCGTGCACGTTGGGTGGACAGCATTTCGAGCCGGGCGATCGGGTGCTATTGGCGTACGGCTCGGCCAACCGCGATGAGGAGGTCTTCGATCAACCGAACGAGGTACTCATCGACCGTGACCCGAATCGCCACCTGAGCTTTGGCCTGGGCCCTCATCACTGCATCGGGGCCCGGTTCGCACGCTGTGAATCGGCGATCGTGGTCGAAGAGATCCTGCGCCTGATGCCTGACTATGAAATCCTCGAGTCCGAAAGCAAGGCGTATCCAACGATAGGGATCACGAACAGCTACCTGTCCCTGCCCGCCAGATTCCACCCAGAGGAGACGGCCGCCGCGCTCGCGCCTGCGGATGCGTCTGATGTAGAGGGGGTCGTGTAGAGAGGCCGCGCTCCTGCCAGCCAGGGGGGAGCGGTCGACGTGAAGCTGCAGTCGTCTTCTGCGCGATGGCGTCGTCGAGCGGCAAGGAGCTCCCATGTGGCGGCGTGTGTATCGCGCTCGTTACCGTGCGCGGCATCAGTTCATCAAATGGCGCGGCCTCGCCCGGATCGAGCCCCGTCGTTCCAGCGCAAGAGACAAACCCCGGAGGAGGAGCGATGGACGATAGCCAGATCCACGGGAGCATTGAGCAGCTGGTCGCCGAGGAGCACCGGCTGTGGGATTGCGAGTCGGGCGGCAACGCAAGCGAGGCTGACCGGCAACGTTTGGGAGAGATCAAGGTCTCGCTCGACGCCGTCTTGCTGGGACCTGCTCCGCCAACGCCGAGCACTACGGGAAGCCGGTCGCGAGCCGGACGCGGCCGAACTGAGGCCTGGAGGTCGTCGAGCATACGACCAGTAGCGGAGATACGGGCAGTCGCTGAGCAGCACGGTAACCCTCCATTGGACCAGAGAGGGGGACAAGCCATGAAGGCAGTCGTTGTCGAACGATACGGCCGCCCGAGGTCCTCCAGCTGAAGGAGGTGGCGAAGCCTGTCCCCAAGGACAACGAAATCCTCGTAGGATTCGTGCGACCACGGTCAATTCGGCGAGCCCGGGTCCGGGCGCTCAGGGTGCCGCGCGGTCTCGGTCTTCCCATCGAGACTCCGTCTCGGCCTCTTCGGGCCGAGACAGCCCGTTCTCGGCTTCGAGCTCCATGGTGAGATCGAGGCTGTGGGTGCGACGTGACCGAGTTCAGGCCCGACGATGGGTGATCGGGGGGGATTCGCGTTCGGCTGCCACGCTGAGTACAAGTGGCTGCCCGACGACGCGGCGGGCGCTGATACCCAACAGCCTCAGCTTCGAGGACGCCGTTTCGCTCTGCTTTGGCGGCTCGACGGCCCTCTATTTCTTTCGGCGTGGCAGTCTCAAACGTGGCGAGGCCTTGCTTATCAACGGCGCCTCAGGCGCTGTGGGATCCGGCGGTGCAGCTCGCAAAGCACTTCGGAGCCGAGGTGAGGCGTGTGCAGTACGGCCAATCTCGACCTCGTCAGGTCCCTCGGCGCCGATCACGTCATCGACTACCAAGGAGGATTTCTCCCGGAACGGCGTGACCTACGACGTCATCATGGACAACGTCGGCGACGCTCCGTTCTCAGCACCTCGCTCAAGAGCGCCGGGCGCTTTCTGATGGTTATCGGCAATCTTCCGCAATTGATCGGCGCGAGGTTCCAGCGGCAGGTTGTGGGCGCCGCTGCGAACGATGCCGAAGCCATCGGCGGCGTATGGGTTCGACCTGGCGGCAGCAGGGGAAATCAGGCCCGTGATCGACATGACCTATCCGCTCGAGCGGATCTCCGACGCGCATGCCTACGTCGATACCGGGCGAAAGAGGGGCTCAGTCGTCACACGGTAGGCAGGTAAGCGAAATGGTGCGACGCGGGGGCTCATCGGCGGCCGGCGGCGGCGGTGCTGGGCGCGATCCGCAGAAGATCACCGCTAGGTTCGACTCCTGCGCCGTCCGCTGACCGAACTCCGGTGTAACCGAGCCTGACAGCCGTCGCGTGGGGGCCGGATACCCTCCGACCCCACGACGGCTCGCTATCAGCAGCCCAGCACGGGTCTGATCCGGGTCGCGTCCGCCCGGAGCGTCGCCTCTCCGACGGCGTGAATGCGGCTTGGCGCCGCCCGAACCTCGGCGGCGTAGAGATCGAGGGCCCGGCAAGCGACACGCCTGTTCCCCGGCGAGCGCCACGGTAACCGCGTCCAGGGGCGCCGTGAGCACGGCCCCGAGCCGGGGGCGGTCGAGGTAGGCAAGTGTCCTCTCCCGCAGAAGCGTGATCTGCCCGGCAGCACCGCGTACCTGGACGCTGAAGCCGGCGCTCGCCGAGTTCCCACGGCGTCGGCGGCCGTGCACGTGACGGTGGTCGTCGCGATCGGGATGACGCTGCCCGACGCGGGCAGGCAGGTCACGCGTGGCGAGGGATCGAGGAGGTCGCTCGCGGAGGCCGAGTAAGTCACCGCGGCACCCGCGGGGCTCGTCGCATTCACCACGAGGTTCGCAGGCAGGGTCACCACCGGCGGCACCGGTGCCTTCCTTCGTATTGGTGAACGTGCAGCTGATGGTCTCTCCGGGGTCCAGATCGATGAACGCCGCCCGGGTCGAGAGGTTGGTGCTGGAACCGCCATCAGGATCGACGCAGGTCAGCGCCGTCAAGTCCCAGCCCCCCTGCGCCTGCTGAGCGACGGTATAGCTGCCGCGTTGAGCGCGGCCCTCGAGAGCCAGCTCGACCCGGCCAGCCAGACTGTCGTCTTCCGATCCCGGCCTCGCCGACGGTACGAGCGCGGCCGCTGAAGGCGCGGGATCGGCGAGCGGCGCTCGAGCCCTGCGAGCTTGTCCTCCCTGCCGATGATCTCCCGGAACGCCGCCGGCATGCCGCCCTCATCCGACTCTACGCACGATCGGCGCGACCGTACAGGGTCGCTCTCGAGACCCGGGGATGGGGATACGATCTGCGCGCCGGGTTCGGCGCTACGGCCGGGCCCATGAACAGAGGAGCGCAAATGCCCACCGTGATCGGTCACCACAACGTTGAGGACACCCAGCATTGGCTGGCGTCGCCGAAACGCGAGGAGTTCTTCGGACCCCTCGGCGTCACCAACATCCGCACCTTCGTCGACCCGCAGAACCCCACCCAGGTGGCGGTGCTGATGGACGTTCCCGACATGGACGCCGTGATGGCCGCCATGCAGACGGAGAGGCCGCCGAAGCGATGAAATACGACGCCGTGCTGCCCGAATCGTTGGTGCTCCTCGTCGAGGCGTAGACGTTCTCTTCTTGTCGCCTCGGGCGAGTTAGGCCGCATCAGCGGCGGGGGCCCTGGCTCGATGACGGAGCCCCCGCCGCGGAAGCATCGGCTCAGCCTTCGAGTGCCGCGCCGG